>NC_015875.1:0-2190731 GCF_000221985.1 Streptococcus pseudopneumoniae IS7493
TTGAAAGAAAAACAATTTTGGAATCGTATATTAGAATTTGCTCAAGAAAGACTGACTCGATCCATGTATGATTTCTATGCTATTCAAGCTGAACTCATCAAGGTAGAGGAAAATGTTGCCACTATATTTTTACCACGATCTGAAATGGAAATGGTCTGGGAAAAACAACTAAAAGATATTATTGTAGTTGCCGGATTTGAAATTTATGATGCTGAGATAACTCCCCACTATATTTTCACTAAACCTCAAGATACGGCTAGCTCACAAGTTGAAGAAGCTACAAATTTAACTCTTTATGACTATAGTCCAAAGTTAGTATCTATTCCTTATTCAGATACGGGATTAAAAGAAAAGTATACCTTTGATAACTTTATTCAAGGGGATGGAAACGTTTGGGCTGTATCAGCTGCTTTGGCTGTCTCTGAAGATTTGGCTCTGACCTATAACCCTCTTTTTATCTATGGAGGACCTGGGCTTGGTAAGACTCACCTGTTAAACGCTATTGGAAATGAAATTCTAAAAAATATTCCAAATGCGCGTGTTAAATACATTCCTGCAGAAAGCTTTATCAATGACTTTCTGGATCACCTAAGACTTGGGGAAATGGAAAAGTTTAAAAAAACCTATCGTAGTCTTGATCTTTTGTTAATCGATGATATCCAGTCACTCAGCGGAAAAAAAGTTGCAACTCAGGAAGAATTTTTCAATACCTTTAACGCCCTTCATGACAAGCAAAAACAGATTGTCCTAACCAGTGATCGTAGTCCAAAGCATTTAGAAGGGCTCGAAGAAAGGCTTGTCACGCGCTTTAGTTGGGGATTGACACAAACTATCACCCCCCCTGACTTTGAAACACGTATTGCCATTTTACAAAGTAAAACGGAACATTTAGACTACAATTTCCAAAGTGATACTCTAGAATACCTAGCTGGGCAATTTGATTCAAATGTTCGAGATCTTGAGGGAGCTATCAACGACATCACTTTAATTGCCAGAGTAAAAAACATCAAGGATATCACTATTGATATTGCTGCAGAAGCTATTAGAGCTCGAAAACAAGATGTTAGCCAAATTCTCGTCATCCCAATTGACAAAATCCAAAATGAAGTTGGTAACTTTTATGGTGTCAGCGTCAAAGAAATGAAGGGAAGTAGACGCCTTCAAAATATTGTGTTAGCCCGTCAAGTAGCCATGTATTTATCTAGAGAACTAACAGATAATAGTCTTCCAAAAATTGGTAAGGAATTTGGTGGTAAAGATCACACAACAGTTATTCATGCCTATGCTAAAATTAAATCTTTGATTGATGAAGACGATAATTTACGCTTAGAAATTGAATCAATCAAAAAGAAAATCAAATAAGTTGTGGATAACTTTTACTTTATTATCTTTTTTATCCACATTTTTTAAACAAGCCCAAAAACTTGATATGACTTGTTTAAAGTCTGTTTTCCACAGATTTCACAGACTCTATTATTACTATTATCCTTCTAATACTAAAAATAAATAAAGGAGAATCCATGATTCATTTTTCAATTAATAAAAATTTATTTCTACAAGCATTAAATATTACTAAGAGAGCTATTAGTTCTAAAAATGCCATTCCTATTTTATCAACTGTCAAAATTGACGTGACCAACGAAGGTGTTACTTTAATTGGTTCAAATGGTCAGATTTCAATTGAAAATTTTATTTCTCAAAAAAATGAAGATGCTGGTTTGTTAATTACTTCTTTAGGTTCTATCCTTCTTGAAGCTTCTTTCTTTATCAATGTGGTATCTAGCCTACCTGATGTAACTCTTGATTTTAAAGAAATTGAACAAAATCAAATTGTTTTAACCAGTGGAAAATCAGAAATTACCCTAAAAGGAAAAGATAGCGAACAGTACCCACGAATCCAAGAAATTTCAGCAAGTACTCCTTTAATTCTTGAAACAAAATTACTCAAGAAAATTATCAATGAAACAGCTTTTGCTGCAAGTACACAAGAGAGTCGTCCAATTTTGACAGGTGTTCATTTTGTATTGAATCAACACAAGGAGCTAAAAACAGTTGCAACAGACTCTCATCGCCTAAGCCAGAAAAAATTAACGCTTGAGAAAAATAGTGATGATTTTGATGTCGTAATTCCTAGCCGTTCTCTACGCGAATTTTCAGCGGTATTTACAGATGATATCGAAACTGTAGAGATTTTCTTTGCCAATAACCAAATCCTCTTTAGAAGCGAAAATATTAGCTTCTATACTCGTCTCCTAGAAGGAAACTATCCTGATACAGATCGCTTGATTCCAACAGACTTTAACACTACTATTACTTTTGATGTGGTAAACTTACGCCAGTCAATGGAACGTGCTCGTCTTTTATCAAGTGCTACTCAAAATGGTACTGTGAAACTTGAAATTAAAGATGGGGTTGTTAGCGCCCATGTTCACTCTCCAGAAGTTGGTAAAGTAAACGAAGAAATCGATACTGATCAGGTTACTGGTGAAGATTTGACTATTAGTTTCAACCCAACTTACTTGATTGATTCACTCAAGGCTTTAAATAGCGAAAAGGTGACCATTAGCTTTATCTCAGCTGTTCGTCCATTTACTCTTGTTCCAGCAGATACTGATGAAGACTTCATGCAGCTCATTACACCAGTTCGTACAAATTAAGTTAAAGAGGTTGAGCCTGGCTCGCCTCTTTTATGATATAATCGAAAAAGAAAAGGAGAGTAGTATGTATCAAGTTGGAAATTTTGTTGAAATGAAAAAACCACATGCTTGTACTATCAAGTCAACTGGTAAAAAAGCAAATCGTTGGGAAATTACACGTATAGGGGCAGATATCAAAATCCAATGCAGTAATTGTGACCATGTTGTCATGATGGGACGCTATGATTTTGATCGAAAAATGAATAAAATCATTGACTGAGAACCCTTAGTTAGGGGGTTAGCAAGTTTTACCTTTTTGTGTTATAATATTAGGGATTGAAATGAAAACGGAGAATGAGAAATATGGCTTTGACAGCAGGTATCGTTGGTTTGCCAAACGTTGGTAAATCAACACTATTTAATGCAATTACAAAAGCAGGAGCAGAGGCAGCAAACTACCCATTTGCGACGATTGATCCAAACGTTGGAATGGTTGAAGTTCCAGATGAACGCCTACAAAAACTAACTGAAATGATTACTCCTAAAAAGACAGTGCCAACAACATTTGAATTTACAGATATTGCAGGGATTGTAAAAGGAGCTTCAAAAGGAGAAGGGCTAGGGAATAAATTCTTGGCCAATATTCGTGAAGTAGATGCGATTGTTCACGTAGTTCGTGCTTTTGATGATGAAAATGTGATGCGCGAGCAAGGACGTGAAGACGCCTTTGTAGATCCACTTGCCGATATTGACACCATTAACCTAGAATTGATTCTTGCTGACTTAGAATCGGTGAACAAACGATATGCGCGTGTAGAAAAGATGGCACGTACGCAAAAAGATAAAGAATCAGTAGCTGAGTTTAATGTTCTTCAAAAGATTAAACCAGTCCTTGAAGATGGGAAATCAGCTCGAACTATTGAATTTACAGATGAGGAACAAAAGGTTGTAAAAGGTCTTTTCCTTTTGACGACTAAACCAGTGCTCTATGTTGCTAATGTTGACGAGGATGTGGTTTCAGAACCTGACTCTATCGACTATGTCAAACAAATTCGTGAATTTGCAGCGACAGAAAATGCTGAAGTAGTCGTCATTTCTGCGCGTGCTGAGGAAGAAATTTCTGAATTGGACGATGAAGATAAAAAAGAGTTTCTTGAAGCCATTGGTTTGACAGAATCAGGTGTAGATAAGTTGACGCGTGCAGCTTACCACTTGCTTGGATTGGGAACTTACTTCACAGCTGGTGAAAAAGAAGTTCGCGCTTGGACTTTCAAACGTAGTATGAAGGCTCCTCAAGCAGCTGGGATTATCCACTCAGACTTTGAAAAAGGATTTATTCGTGCAGTAACCATGTCATATGAGGATTTAGTGAAATACGGATCTGAAAAGGCCGTAAAAGAAGCTGGACGCTTGCGTGAAGAAGGAAAAGAATATATCGTTCAAGATGGCGATATCATGGAATTCCGCTTTAATGTCTAAAAAATTAATAAATGGTGTCAATTAGGTTGGAAAAAAATTCCAACCCTTTTGGCTTTTGAAAGGAAAAATAAATGACCAAATTACTTGTAGGCTTGGGAAATCCAGGAGATAAATATTTTGAAACAAAACACAATGTTGGATTTATGTTGATTGACCAACTAGCGAAAAAACAAAATGTCACTTTTACACATGATAAGATATTTCAAGCTGACCTAGCATCCTTTTTCCTAAATGGAGAAAAAATTTATCTTGTCAAACCAACGACATTTATGAATGAAAGTGGAAAAGCGGTTCATGCTTTATTGACTTATTATGGTTTGGATATTGAAGATTTACTCATCATTTACGATGATCTTGACATGGAAGTTGGAAAGATTCGTTTAAGAGCAAAAGGTTCAGCAGGTGGTCATAATGGTATCAAGTCTATTATTCAACATATTGGAACCCAAACCTTTAATCGTGTTAAGATTGGAATCGGAAGACCTAAAAATGGCATGTCAGTTGTTAACCATGTTTTGAGTACCTTTGACAAGGATGATTATATCGGTATTTTACAGTCTATTGACAAAGTTGACGACTCTGTAAACTACTATTTACAAGAGAAAAACTTTGAAAAAACGATGCAGAGGTATAACGGATAAATGGTGACCTTATTAGATTTATTCTCAGAAAATGATCAGATAAAAAAATGGCATCAAAATCTGACAGATAAGAAAAGACAATTAATGTTAGGTTTGTCAACTTCTACAAAAGCTTTAGCAATAGCTAGTAGTTTGAGACAGGAAGATAAGATTGTGTTATTGACGTCAACTTATGGAGAAGCAGAAGGACTTGTTAGTGATCTTCTATCTATCTTGGGTGAGGAATTTGTCTATCCATTTTTGGTAGATGACTCCCCTATGGTAGAATTTTTGATGTCTTCACAAGAAAAAATCATTTCACGGGTTGAAGCCTTGCGTTTTTTGACTGATTCATCTAAGAAAGGGATTTTAGTTTGTAATATCGCAGCAAGTCGATTGATTTTACCGTCTCCAAATGTATTCAAAGATAGTATTGTAAAAATCTCAATCGGTGAAGAATATGATCAACACGCGATTATCCATCAGTTGAAGGAAATTGGCTATCGAAAAGTTACACAAGTACAAACTCAAGGCGAATTTAGTCTTCGAGGAGATATTTTAGATATTTTTGAAATATCCCAGTTAGAACCTTGCCGAATTGAGTTTTTTGGTGATGAAATTGATGGTATCAGGTCATTTGAAGTAGAAACACAATTATCGAAAGAAAATAAGACAGAACTCACCATATTTCCAGCTAGCGACATAATTTTGAGAGAAAAGGATTATCAACGAGGTCAGTCAGCTTTAGAAAAACAGATTTCAAAAACGTTATCACCTATTTTAAAATCATACTTAGAAGAAATTCTTTCAAGTTTTCACCAAAAACAAATGCATTCTGATTCACGGAAATTTTTATCTTTATGCTATGATAAGACATGGACTGTATTTGATTATATTGAAAAAAACATACCAATATTCTTTGATGATTATCAAAAATTGATGAATCAGTATGAAGTCTTTGAAAGAGAATTAGCGCAGTACTTTACAGAAGAATTACAGAATAGTAAAGCATTTTCTGATATGCAGTATTTTGCTGATATTGAACAAATCTATAAAAAACAAAGTCCGGTGACTTTTTTCTCTAATCTTCAAAAGGGACTAGGAAATCTCAAGTTTGACCAAATTTATCAATTTAATCAATATCCTATGCAGGAGTTTTTCAATCAATTTTCTTTTTTAAAAGAAGAAATTGAACGATACAAAAAAATGGATTACACTATTATCCTGCAATCTAGCAATTCAATGGGAAGTAAAACATTGGAGGATATGTTAGAGGAATATCAGATTAAATTGGATTCCAGAGATAAGTCAAGAATCTATCAACAATCTGTAAACTTAATTGAGAGTAACCTAAGACATGGTTTTCATTTTGTAGATGAAAAGATTTTATTGATAACTGAACATGAGATTTTTCAAAAGAAATTGAAACGTCGTTTTCGAAGACAGCATGTTTCAAACGCAGAGAGATTAAAAGATTACAATGAACTTGAAAAAGGAGATTACGTTGTTCACCATATTCATGGGATTGGTCAATATCTAGGAATTGAAACAATTGAAATCAAGGGGATTCACCGTGATTATGTTAGTGTTCAATACCAAAACGGGGATCAAATCTCTATCCCAGTAGAACAGATTCATCTACTGTCTAAATATGTTTCAAGTGATGGGAAAGCTCCAAAGCTCAATAAATTAAATGACGGTCATTTTAAAAAGGCCAAGCAAAAGGTTAAGAACCAGGTAGAGGATATAGCTGACGATTTAATTAAACTCTACTCTGAACGTAACCAGTTGAAGGGTTTTGCTTTTTCAGCTGATAATGAAGATCAAGATGCCTTTGATGATGCTTTCCCTTATGTTGAAACGGATGATCAACTTCGTAGTATTGAGGAAATCAAGAGAGATATGCAGGCTTCTCAGCCAATGGATAGACTTTTAGTTGGGGATGTTGGTTTTGGAAAGACTGAAGTTGCTATGCGTGCAGCCTTTAAGGCAGTCAATGATCACAAACAGGCTGTCGTCTTAGTTCCGACGACGGTTTTAGCGCAACAGCACTATACAAATTTTAAGGAACGATTCCAAAATTTTGCAGTTAATATTGATGTATTGAGTCGCTTTAGAAGTAAAAAAGAGCAGACTGAAACACTTGAAAAATTAAAAAACGGTCAAGTTGATATTTTGATTGGAACCCATCGTGTTTTGTCAAAAGATGTTGTGTTTGCTGATTTGGGCTTGATGATTATTGATGAAGAACAACGATTTGGTGTCAAGCACAAGGAAACCTTGAAAGAGTTGAAGAAACAAGTGGATGTCCTAACTTTGACCGCTACTCCAATCCCTCGTACCCTCCATATGTCTATGTTGGGAATCAGAGATTTGTCTGTTATTGAAACTCCGCCGACTAATCGTTATCCTGTTCAGACATATGTTTTGGAAAAGAATGATAGTGTCATTCGTGATGCTGTTTTGCGTGAAATGGAGCGTGGAGGTCAAGTTTACTACCTTTACAACAAAGTTGACACGATTGACCAGAAGGTTTCAGAATTACAGGAGTTGATTCCAGAGGCTTCGATTGGTTATGTTCATGGTAGAATGAGTGAAATCCAGTTGGAAAATACTCTACTAGACTTTATTGAGGGACAATACGATATCTTGGTGACGACTACCATTATTGAGACAGGGGTGGACATTCCAAATGCCAATACTTTGTTTATTGAAAATGCGGACCATATGGGTTTGTCAACCTTGTATCAGTTAAGAGGAAGAGTCGGTCGTAGTAATCGTATTGCTTATGCCTATCTCATGTATCGTCCAGAAAAATCAATCAGTGAAGTCTCTGAAAAGAGATTAGAGGCAATCAAAGGATTTACAGAATTGGGCTCTGGATTTAAGATTGCTATGCGAGATCTTTCGATTCGTGGAGCAGGGAATCTCCTAGGAAAATCCCAGTCTGGTTTCATTGATTCTGTTGGTTTTGAATTGTATTCACAGTTACTAGAGGAAGCTATTGCTAAACGAAACGGTAATGCTAACGCTAACACAAGAACCAAAGGGAATGCTGAGTTGATTTTGCAAATTGATGCCTATCTTCCTGATACTTATATTTCTGACCAACGACATAAGATTGAAATTTACAAGAAAATTCGTCAAATTGACAGCTGTGTCAATTATGAAGAGTTACAAGAGGAGTTGATAGACCGTTTTGGAGAATACCCAGATGTAGTTGCTTATCTTTTAGAGATTGGTTTAGTCAAGTCATATTTGGACAAGGTCTTTGTTCAACGTGTGGAAAGAAAAGATAATAAAATTACAATTCAATTTGAAAAAGTCACTCAACGACTGTTTTTAGCTCAAGATTATTTTAAATCTTTATCCGCAACGAACTTAAAAGCAGGCATCGCTGAGAATAAGGGATCAATGGAGCTTGTATTTGATGTCCGAAATAAGAAAGATTATGAAATTTTAGAAGGTCTGCTGATTTTTGGAGAAAGTTTATTAGAGATAAAAGAGTCTAAGAAAGAAAATTCCATTTGATATTTTTCTTCTATAAAGTAGATAAAAATGGTACAATAATAAGTTGAGGTAATAAGGATGAGATTAGACAAATATTTAAAAGTATCACGAATTATCAAGCGTCGTACAGTCGCAAAGGAAGTAGCAGATAAAGGCAGAATTAAGGTTAATGGAATCTTGGCCAAAAGTTCAACGGATTTGAAAGTTAATGACCAAGTTGAAATTCGCTTTGGCAATAAGTTGCTACTTGTAAAAGTACTGGAGATGAAAGATAGTACAAAAAAAGAAGATGCAGCAGGCATGTATGAAATTATCAGTGAAACACGGGTAGAAGAAAATGTCTAAAAATATTGTACAATTGAATAATTCTTTTATTCAAAATGAACACCAACGTCGTCGCTACCTGATGAAAGAACGACAAAAACGGAATCGTTTTATGGGGTGGGTATTGATTTTGATTATGCTATTATTTATCTTGCCAACTTTTAATTTAGCGCAGAGCTATCAGCAATTACTCCAAAGACGTCAGCAATTAGCAGACTTGCAAACTCAGTATCAAACCTTGAGTGATGAAAAGGATAAGGAGACAGCATTTGCTACCAAGTTGAAAGATGAGGATTATGCTGCCAAATATACACGAGCGAAGTACTATTATTCTAAGTCGAGGGAAATAGTTTATACGATTCCTGACTTGCTTCAAAGGTGATAAAATGGAAAATTTATTAGATGTAATTGAGCAATTTTTGAGTTTATCAGATGAAAAGCTGGAAGAATTGGCTGATAAAAATCAATTATTGCGTTTACAAGAAGAAAAGGAAAGGAAGAATGCGTAAATTCTTAATTATTTTGTTGCTACCGAGTTTTTTGACCATCTCAAAAGTCGTTAGCACAGAAAAAGAAGTCGTCTATACTTCGAAAGAAATTTATTACCTTTCACAATCTGACTTTGGTATTTATTTTAGAGAAAAGCTAAGTTCTCCTATGGTTTATGGAGAAGTTCCTGTCTATGCGAATGAAGATTTAGTAGTGGAATCTGGAAAATTGACTCCTAAAACAAGTTTTCAAATAACCGAGTGGCGCTTAAATAAACAAGGAATTCCGGTATTTAAGCTATCAAATCATCAATTTATAGCTGCGGACAAACGATTTTTATATGATCAGTCAGAGGTAACTTCAACAATAAAAAAAGTATGGTTAGAATCTGACTTTAAACTGTATAATAGCCCTTATGATTTAAAAGAAGTGAAATCATCCTTATCAGCTTATTCGCAAGTATCAATCGACAAAACCATGTTTGTAGAAGGAAGAGAATTTCTACATATTGATCAGGTTGGATGGGTAGCTAAAGAATCAACTTCTGAAGAAGATAATCGGATGAGTAAAGTCCAAGAAATGTTATCGGAAAAATATCAGAAGGATTCATTCTCTATTTATGTTAAGCAACTGACTACTGGAAAAGAAGCAGGTATCAATCAAGATGAAAAGATGTATGCAGCTAGCGTTTTGAAACTCCCTTATCTCTATTATGCGCAAGAAAAAATAAATGATGGTCTTTATCAGTTAGATACGACTGTAAAATACGTATCTGCAGTCAATGATTTTCCAGGTTCTTATAAACCAGAGGGAAGTGGTAGTCTTCCTAAAAAAGAGGATAATAAAGAGTATTCTCTCAAGGACTTAATCACAAAAGTATCTAAAGAATCTGATAATGTAGCTCATAATCTATTGGGTTATTACATTTCAAACCAATCTGATGCCACATTCAAATCCAAGATGTCTGCCATTATGGGAGATGATTGGAATCCAAAAGAAAAATTGATTTCTTCCAAGATGGCCGGGAAGGTCATGGAAGCTATTTATAATCAAAATGGATTTGTGCTAGAGTCTTTGACTAAAACAGATTTTGATAATCAGCGAATTGCCAAAGGTGTTTCTGTGAAGGTAGCTCATAAAATTGGGGATGCGGACGAATTTAAGCATGATACGGGTGTTATCTACGCAGATTTTCCATTTATTCTTTCTATTTTCACTAAGAATTCTGATTATGATACGATTTCTCAGATAGCCAAGGATGTTTATGAGGTTCTAAAATGAGAGAACAAGATTTTTTAAATCATTTTCTCAAGAGAGGATATTTTAAAAAGCATACTAAGGTGGTGCTAGCTCTTTCTGGTGGATTAGATTCTATGTTTCTATTTAAGGTATTGTTTACTTATCAAAAAGAGTTAGAGATTGAATTGATTCTGGCTCATGTGAATCATAAGCAGAGAATTGAATCAGATTGGGAAGAACAGGAATTAAGGAAGTTGGCTGCTGAATTTGGACTTCCTATTTATGTCAGCAATTTTTCAGGAGAATTTTCAGAAGCGCGTGCACGAAATTTTCGCTATGATTTTTTTCAAGAGGTCATGAAAAAGACAGGTGCGACAGCCTTAGTCACTGCCCACCATGCGGATGACCAGGTGGAAACGATTTTGATGCGCTTGATTCGAGGTACTCGCTTGCGCTATCTATCAGGAATTAAGGAGAAGCAAGTAGTCGGAGAGATAGAAATCATTCGTCCCTTCTTGCATTTTCAGAAAAAAGACTTTCCATCAATTTTTCACTTTGAAGATACATCAAATCAGGAGAATCATTATTTTCGAAATCGTATTCGAAACTCTTACTTACCAGAATTGGAAAAAGAAAATCCTCGATTTAGGGATGCAATCTTAGGCATTGGCAATGAAATTTTAGATTATGATTTGGCAATAGCTGAATTATCTAACAATATTAATGTGGAAGATTTACAGCAGTTATTTTCTTACTCTGAGTCTACACAAAGAGTTTTACTTCAAACTTATCTGAATCGTTTTCCAGATTTGAATCTTACAAAAGCTCAGTTTGCTGAAGTTCAGCAGATTTTAAAATCTAAAAGCCAGTATCGTCATCCGATTAAAAATGGCTATGAATTGATAAAAGAGTACCAACAGTTTCAGATTTGTAAAATCAGTCCGCAGGCTGATGAAAAGGAAGATGAACTTGTGTTACACTATCAAAATCAGGTAGCTTATCAAGGATATTTATTTTCTTTTGGACTTCCATTAGAAGGTGAATCAATTCAACAAATACCTGTTTCACGTGAAACATCCATACACATTCGTCATCGAAAAACAGGAGATGTTTTGATTCAAAATGGGCATAGAAAAAAACTCAGACGTTTATTTATTGATTTGAAAATCCCTATGGAAAAGCGAAAATCTGCTCTGATTATTGAGCAATTTGGTGAAATTGTCTCAATTTTGGGAATTGCGACCAGTAATTTGAGTAAAAACACGAAAAATGATATAATGAACACTGTACTTTATATAGAAAAAATAGATAGGTAAAAAAATGTTAGAAAACGATATTAAAAAAATTCTCGTTTCACACGATGAAATTACAGAAGCTGCTAAAAAATTAGGTGCTCAACTCACTAAAGACTATGCAGGAAAAAATCCAATCTTAGTCGGGATTTTAAAAGGATCTATTCCTTTTATGGCTGAATTGGTTAAACATATTGATACACATATTGAAATGGACTTCATGATGGTTTCTAGCTACCATGGTGGAACAGCAAGTAGTGGTGTTATCAATATTAAACAAGATGTGACTCAAGATATCAAAGGAAGACATGTTCTATTTGTAGAAGATATCATTGATACAGGTCAAACTTTGAAGAATTTGCGAGATATGTTTATTGCAAGAGAAGCAGCTTCTGTTAAGATTGCAACCTTGTTGGATAAACCAGAAGGACGTGTTGTAGAAATTGAGGCAGACTATACCTGCTTTACTATCCCAAATGAGTTTGTAGTAGGTTATGGTTTAGACTACAAAGAAAATTATCGTAATCTTCCTTATGTTGGAGTATTGAAAGAAGAAGTGTATTCAAATTAGAAAGAATAATTTTTAATGAAAAAACAAAATAATGGTTTAATTAAAAATCCATTTCTATGGTTATTACTTATTTTTTTCCTAGTTACAGCTTACCAGTATTTTAGTACAGGTAGTGTTGCAGGGAAAAGTGAGCAAATTAATTATACAGAATTGGTAAAAGAAATTACCGATGACAATGTAAAAGAATTAACCTACCAACCAAATGGCAGTGTTATCGAAGTTTCGGGTGTTTATAAAAATCCTAAAACAAGTAGAGAAGAAACAGGCATTCAGTTTTTCACGCCATCTGTTACTAAGGTAGAGAAATTTACCAGCACTATTCTTCCTGCAGATACTACCGTATCAGAATTGCAAAAACTTGCTACTGACCATAAAGCAGAAGTAACTGTTAAGCATGAAAGTTCAAGTGGTATGTGGATTAATCTACTCGTATCCATTGTGCCATTTGGAATTCTATTCTTCTTCCTATTCTCTATGATGGGAAATATGGGAGGAGGAAATGGCCGTAATCCAATGAGTTTTGGACGTAGTAAGGCTAAAGCTGCAAATAAAGAAGATATTAAAGTAAGATTTTCAGATGTTGCTGGAGCTGAGGAAGAAAAACAAGAACTAGTTGAAGTTGTTGAATTCTTAAAAGATCCAAAACGATTTACAAAACTTGGGGCTCGTATTCCAGCAGGTGTCCTTCTGGAGGGACCTCCGGGAACAGGTAAAACTTTGCTTGCTAAAGCAGTCGCCGGAGAAGCAGGTGTTCCATTCTTGAGTATCTCAGGTTCTGATTTTGTAGAAATGTTTGTCGGAGTTGGAGCTAGTCGTGTTCGTTCTCTTTTTGAAGATGCCAAAAAAGCAGCGCCAGCTATCATCTTTATCGATGAAATTGATGCTGTTGGTCGCCAACGTGGTGTCGGCCTCGGTGGAGGAAATGATGAACGTGAGCAAACCTTGAACCAACTCTTGATTGAGATGGATGGTTTTGAGGGAAATGAAGGGATTATCGTCATTGCTGCGACAAACCGTTCAGATGTACTAGACCCTGCCCTTTTACGTCCAGGACGTTTTGATAGAAAAGTATTGGTTGGTCGCCCTGATGTTAAAGGTCGTGAAGCAATCTTGAAAGTTCATGCTAAGAACAAGCCTTTAGCAGAAGATGTTGATTTGAAATTAGTGGCTCAACAAACTCCAGGCTTTGTTGGTGCTGATTTAGAGAATGTCTTGAATGAAGCAGCCTTGGTTGCTGCTCGTCGCAATAAATCGATAATTGATGCTTCAGATATTGATGAAGCAGAAGATAGAGTGATTGCTGGACCTTCTAAGAAAGATAAGACAGTTTCACAAAAAGAACGTGAATTGGTTGCCTACCATGAGGCAGGACATACCATTGTTGGCCTAGTCTTATCGAATGCCCGCGTTGTTCATAAGGTTACAATTGTACCAAGAGGCCGTGCAGGCGGATACATGATTGCACTTCCTAAAGAAGATCAAATGCTTCTATCTAAAGAAGATATGAAAGAGCAATTGGCTGGCTTAATGGGTGGACGTGTAGCTGAAGAAATTATCTTTAATGTCCAAACTACAGGAGCTTCAAACGACTTTGAACAGGCGACACAAATGGCGCGTGCAATGGTTACAGAGTACGGTATGAGTGAAAAACTTGGCCCAGTACAATATGAAGGAAATCATGCTATGTTTGGTGCACAGAGTCCTCAAAAATCAATTTCAGAACAAACAGCTTATGAAATTGACGAAGAGGTTCGTTTATTATTGAATGAAGCACGAAATAAAGCTGCTGAAATTATTCAGTCAAATCGTGAAACTCACAAGTTGATTGCAGAAGCACTATTGAAATACGAAACATTGGATAGTACACAAATTAAATCTCTCTATGAAACAGGAAAGATGCCTGAAGCAGTAGAAGAGGAATCTCATGCATTATCTTATGATGAAGTAAAGTCAAAAATGAATGATGAAAAATAACCCAAAGAGAGGCAAGACCTCTCTTTTTTGTGCAGTTGAGGAGCTAAAGGGTGCAGAATGGATGAAATGTACCAAAAGTGTTTCTAATCTGTTAGACTGTATCTAGAAAGGGGAAAATTATGATTAAAGAATTGTATGAAGAAGTCCAAGGGACTGTGTATAAGTGTAGAAATGAATATTACCTTCATTTATGGGAATTGTCGGATTGGGACCAAGAGGGAATGATATGTCTATATGAATTGATTAGTAAAGAAGAAGGATTAGTAGAAGATATCTCTCGTTTAAGGAAATATTTTAAGACTAAGTTTCGGAATCGAATTCTAGACTATATCCGTAAACAAGAAAGCTACAAACGAAGATATAATAAAGAACCATATGAAGAAGTAGGTGAGATTAGTCATCGTATAAGCGAGGGAGGTCTGTGGATAGATGACTATTATCTCTTTTATGAAACACTAAGAGATTATAGAAACAAACAAAGTAAAGAGAAACAAGAAGAGCTAGAACGCATTTTAAGAAATGAACGATTCCGAGGGCGTCAAAGAGTGTTAAGAGACTTACGTATTGTGTTTAAAGAGTTTGACATCCGTAGCCGGTAAGAAGCAATGCAAAAAAATGAAAAAAATAGGAAAAGGTGTGTCAATCGAAAGTGATGATGCCCCAAAAAATGGTGAGATTGAGGGCAATTATTTTGCTTTCATTTGACACGAGGAACCCTTGAAGCTGTTTTTTCAGCTAAACCAAGGCTAGTCTTAGCCTTGGCTCTCTAGCCTCACAACTCCAAGCCTCTTATCAAATGAAATGCTTGTCTTAGACTCCTTACTTTCTCTCTCCTAAATGTAAGGGATAGAGTGATTTCCTTTAAGGAACAGCTTCCCATTTAGCGAGAAATAGATTATACTTGTAGCTGAGGAGAATGAAGCTCCTCACTAGTAAACTCTTCATAATCCTTTTTATTTTTCTGAAGATATTGTTTGAAAGATGTGAGTTTCCACGGATGGGTTTGTGGAGGGACGTGGAGTGATGAGCCTTACGCTAAATAGCACAATTCGAGACTTAGTTTTGGCAATCGGAGAAGTTATCGTGGGTTCTGATGGTAAAACCACTACAGCGATACTGGAGATACCTGATCAAAGCTTTTACTTAGAGATTGAGCTTAAATTGAAGGAGGAGGTCATAGATTGAAACGATTCATAGCAATCTGGATTCTGGTATCTGCTGGACTAAACATCTGGCAGATGGACAGGATTCGAGATTTGGAAGAGAAGAAGCCGCTGGTTATCTATAAGGCGGATAACGCAGGCGCTGAGATTTTTGGTAAGGTCGTCGAGAAAGGACGACACGGCAAGCTATATACGCTTACTATTCGTGACTACGGCATTTTCGTAGTTACTAAGGACGTGTATGAGAAGATTAGAGTAGGGGATGAGGTACTACTATGAACACACTAGAAAAAGTCAAACAATGGTTTATTGACCGTGATTTAGAAAACGGTGGACGACTAGACAAGCAGTCATTAAAACTTAGCGAAGAGTTCGGTGAGTTGTGCGCAGGCTATCTCAAGAAGAATGAGAAGCTGACCAAGGATAGCATTGGAGATTGCGCAGTCGTGATTGTCGGTCTGGGATTGTTGAGCAAAGTGGATTTGGATAGTATTTTTGAAGAGTCGAAGAATGTTAGAAAGAACGATATTATGACATCATTCGCGTACGCAAATACATGTATTAGCAACATTCAAACAGAACAACATCTGAAACTTATGACCTTACGTATAAAATCATTGACTCTATTGATTGGTCATCTAAAATCAATCAGCAAGTCGCTAGGTTATGATTTTGAAGAGTGTTTTGAACTGGCATACCAAGAAATCAAAGATCGCAAGGGTCGTTGGATTGATGGCAGCTTTGTGAAGGAGGAGGATTTGGCATGACACCAAAATTTAGAGTGTGGGATAGCGTAGAAAAGAAATTCGTAGAACATTTTTTTATCACAGATAACGGCTTGATTTGCAACATGGAAAAACCAACATCGGACTCCAAACTTCTTATTCCTATCGAAAAGTCAGAATTGATCCTCATGCAATCAACAGGACTCAAGGATAAGAACGGGGTGGAGATTTTCGAGGAGGATGTGGTTTCTAGGAATAGTGGAATGCCCAGCGTAGTCAAATTTGGTAAATGGATTTATGAGGAAGATTTTGGATATAAAATAAAAAATATCGGGTTTCACCTTAATTCTAGTTATGATGATGAATGGTTTCAAGCTATGGACTATGAAGATATTCGCAAGAATTATGAAGTCATTGGCAATATCTACGAAAACCCAGAACTTTTGGAGGATAAGGAATGAACCCAGAAATAATTGACAATATAAACAAACCAAGCCACTACCAAGGTGCAAACGGTCTTGAGGCTATCGATGTTGTGCATAACTTCGTTGGGAGCCTTTCCGGAGCGTCTGCTTTCTTTTGGGGCAACGCAATCAAGTATATGCTACGGTTTCAAAAGAAAAACGGTCTGGAAGACCTGAAGAAAGCACGTAAGAACCTTGATTGGTTGATTGAGGAATTAGAGAAGAACTAAAAAAGCCCAATCCATAAGGACTAGGCTTCGAAGATGAAGTTGTAGAGTTGGACAACCTTCTGAAAACTGGTTGTATCCATGGTTGTGATTTTTTGAGCCTTGCGCTCTCTAAAGTCAAAAGTATAGAGTTGGAGTGGATTGACAGAGCCATCTACCTTATTGGAACGCACAGGAACGAGCAGGCCTTGTTCTTCTAGTCTGCTTTGACCGTGTGTAATAGGGCATACAGCAACAAATCCCGTCCGCTCCGAATATTCTCTACGCGAGACGACAATAGCAGGACGGCGTTTCTGAATCTCACGTCCAACAGACGGGTCGAAGTCAATCCAGATGATGTCCTGTTTTTCTGGAATGTAATCATATTTCGCTGTCAAGGAATTTTACCCCTTCAAAGTCATCTTCCATGCGTAGGTCTGCATCGCCGCTAAATGGGTCTGGAATTTTTGGAGCTAGGACAATGACATTATCTACACCCTTGTAGACAAACATTTCCTGACCTTCTGGAACATTGAGTGTTTTGGGAATGGTCACAGTGACAGAGTTCCCAACCTTACGAGTTTTAACAGTATTCATTTGTTTCTCCTTTATTTTGTATACATACAGTATACACCTAAAAAGGGAGCAAGGCAAGAAAAAAGCCAGCACAGCTGACTTCTTTGTGATATGTTCGCTAAAAATATTATATCATAAAGGAGCGATGTTGTGAGGTTATTAAAAAGCGTTGACGTGCAATTTACCAAAAAAAATGTATATGACGTTCTAGAGAGTTATCGCTCGTATGTCCGAATGGCAGGCGCTGAGTATTTGCCTAAAATTACAACGACCTACTCATTTGAACCAAAGACATTTACTGGTAAGAACACAGCTACTGAGAATATGGTTATCGAACATGTGGATGCAGAGGCAGAGGTTTTGGAGATTGAAAGAGCAGTGAATTGCATCATGGATCCATACGTTCGGCAGGTTATCGCAAAGAAGTACATGGATATGAAAATCCAATTATCAGACAAGGCTATCTATATGGACTTAGGCTATTCTGAAAGTGAGTTCTACCGCATGCTTAGCAGAGGTGCTTTGGAATTTGCGGAAGCCTATCGAAAAGGTAAGCTGATTGTCTTTCGTAAATTTTTGGGAGATATTTGCAAGTAAATTGCTAGGAAATGGCTTATTTTACATGGTAGAATAGTATTGTCAAGTGATAGGTCAATTGACGTCTCCTTTATAATTTATTATATTTTTCCGAGGTTTCGGCCTCTTAGACAGTAAGGACAGGTTAGCAGGTTGTTTGGGTCTCCTTGAAACTTTTACCAAACGTGCGTTTTACTGCTAGACCAGTTGGTTCGATTCCAGCTGCTGTCATTTGAGTGTTTGTGTCCCAGAATGGGGTAGGCAGTAGGCTTAGCATTCATATATCACTCATTAATTTACAAATGGTTGCGGAGCGACTAGACCTTGCATGATTGCGTAGCTAATTATACTCCGGATAAGTTATAAGCTAGAGGGTTTGATTCCTTCAGAGGTTGTAAAGACTACAAAAAATAAAAAAGAAGTCAAAATTTAATACACACGCAAGGTAGTAGTCGTCTTGCATTTAAAAAAAGGCTTTTAGTGTAGCGGTAACACAACAGTCTCCAAAACTGTTATCGCGGGTTCGATTCCTGCAAAGCCTGTGAGAGGTCTTGAAAAGGTCGCACATCGTGTGGCTTTTTTTGATTGTTTGAAAGGTGGTGATGGACATTGGGTTAAACCAAAGACAAAAGATGTTTGCAAGCGAGTATTTGAGGACTGGTAATGTCTATCAATCCGCAATATTCGCTGGTTATAGTGAAGCGTATGCTAAAACAACTGCTAGTAAATTGCTAGAAAATGCAAGCATTAAAACGTTTATACAAACCGAAACTGAAAAAATGCATGATGAAAATATTTTGAGTGCTAAAGAGGCTCTTTCAATTCTCTCAGACATCGCAAGAGGCCAGCGACTTGAGGAAGTTTTGATGATGAACCCTGTCACTGGTGAGGTGGATAGAGTTACGAAAAAGGCAGATAATAACACAGTTATTAAAGCGATAGCTGAAATATTGAAGCGTTATCCGACTGCTAAACAAGCTGAGAAACTAGAACTTGAAATCGAAAAACTTAAATCACAAATCGGTGTGGATAATGAACAAGACGATAAATTGATAGACTTCGCCAAGGCTTTGAGAGGTGCTTTTGATGACAAATAAATTTACAAAGCGACAAGAAGAAGTGCTTACACGAGTATTGAATGATGATTTTTTTATCTGTGGTCTCCATGGTGCAAAACGTTCAGGTAAAACTGTTCTAAACAACATGGTCTTCATGAATGAGATTGCACGAGTGAGAGAAACAGCGGATAGATTAAACATAGATGAGCCGATGTATATCTTAGCTGGAACATCTTCAACATCGATACAAAACAATATCATTCAGGAGCTGTATAACATGTTTGATATTGAACCTAAATACGATAAGCACGGAGCTTTTACCCTTTGCGGTGTCAAGGTAGTTCAAGTCTACACCGGTTCTATATCTGGTTTAAAACGCGCCCGTGGTTTTACTGCTTTTGGAGCTTATGTAAACGAGGCATCTCTTGCTAACGAACAAGTATTCAAGGAAATCATCTCACGTTGCTCAGGAGAGGGTGCTAGGATTGTTTGGGATAGCAACCCAGACATCCCGACACACTGGCTCAGACGGGATTATATCAACTCTGGAGACGATATGATCATCGACTTTCATTTTAAGTTAGATGATAATACATTCATGTCTGACAGATACCGAGAGAATATCAAGAATGCGACACCAGCTGGTGTATTTTATGACCGAGATATTCTTGGTCTGTGGGTGACTGGTGAGGGCGTCGTCTATCGTGATTTTAGCGAGAATATGGTTGTAGATAACGTACCAGAAGATATCACTAAAGTCTATGCTGGTGTTGACTGGGGATATGAACACTTTGGCTCTATTGTTGTCATTGGAGAAACATCTGGCGGTTCAGCTTATCTGTTAGAGGAACACGCTCATCAGTACAAAGAGATAGATTTTTGGGTAGACCTCGCTAAGAATATCAAGGAACGATACGGGAATATTACGTTCTGGGCAGACAGTGCACGACCTGAACACGTTGCTAGATTTCAAAGAGAGCAATTAAGAACATTCAACGCTAATAAAGCGGTATTGTCTGGTATTGAAGAAGTAGCCAAGCTGATGAAAGCTGGGCGTTTTTTTGTTGTATCAAACAAGGTCAGCAAGTTCAAAGATGAAGTCTACCAATACATCTGGAACGAAAAGACAGGCGAACCAGTGAAAGAGAATGACGACGTACTAGATGCGGTGCGTTATGCGATTTACTCGCAACATTCGCAACCAAAAGCAACCGTCCGCAGACGTTCTGATTATGGTCTATAGAGAGGAAAGACATGTACCAATATTTAACCTATCCACGGGATGGATATGATGAGGGTTCTTTGAAGAAAGACCTGATTTACAAATTGATAACGATGCATAACACTGAAAGCTCACATTTGAAGAAGCTTAAAAGCTACTATTTGGGTGAGCATGCTATCTTAGAACACACGAGACGCAACGTGAACGCACCTAATTACAAGACGGTAGCCAATCATGCCAAGGATATCGCAGACACGGCTACGGGCTATTTTATGGGCAATCCTATCAAGTATAACAATACTGCTGACGGTGATATCGATGAACTACTTACAGCCTTTGATGGTGCTGAAATTGACCAAGTAGATGCTCAGAATGCTTTGAACATGGCTATCTATGGTCGTGCTTACGAGTACATCTATGCTAAAGAGGGTATGGCTGAGTTGGATTCAACTAGTATTGATCCGGAGAATACTTTCATGGTCTACGATGATAGTATTGAGCGGAAGCCTTTGTTTGCGGTCTATTACTATGAAGTAAAAGACGATACGAAAGACACTACCAAGTACCAGGCTGAGGTTTTTACCGAAAATCTGCACTATCACATGGTGCTGAGAAGTACAGATTCAGGAACAACTCAGAATGAGCAGGTAACCCCTCACAACCTTGGGCAAATCCCAATTATCGAATATCGCAACAATCACTTTGCAATTGGTGACTATGAGCAACAAATTAGCTTGATAGACGCTTATAATTCCTTGATGGGGAATCGTGTCAATGATAAGGAACAGGCTGTAGAGTCTATACTTGTCTTGTATGGCACGCAGTTAGCAGACACTCCAGAAGACGCTAAGGTAGCAATGAAGATTCTTTCTGAAGAAGGTCTTTTGGAATTGCCGGGCGATAGTGCAAGGGCTGAGTTCTTGAAGAATACGCTGGACGAAAGTGCTACTGAAATCTTGCGTACAGCTCTTAAAGAGGACATCTACACATTTAGCCATGTGCCTAATTTGACTGATGAGAATTTCGCAGGGAATACTTCGGGGGTGAAATAGTTGCCCTCCTCAAAGGTAACTTTGAGGTAATAAATCGGGTTAAAATTGGAAGGCGCAAAACAGTAATAACCTAGATATTTATATTCTGTTATGGTATAATAAGAGTATAATAATCTAGGAGAAGATGAATGATAAAAGATAAAATGCACAAACATCTAAATCAAGTTTATTACTCTATGTTAGCAAGGTGTTATGATGAAAAACATTGGGCTTATAAATGGTATGGGAAACGTGGAATAGGTGTTTCTGATGAATTTAGTGATGTAGCTAAGTTCAGAAGTTGGGCAATGCAAAACGGAGTAGAATTTGGTTTGCAATTAGATAGGATAGATAATGACAAAGACTACTCACCAAGTAATTGTAGGTGGGTTCCTGAACATACAAATAAACGTAATCGTTCTGATAACGTTAAGTATAAGGGATATATCTTGAGAGACTATCTAAAAAAATTATCTGAAGAAAACAACATTTCTTTTTCAACTCTTGTCTACAGATATTATCGTTCCATAAAACGAGATGATATAATCGTTAATGATGAAACAATAGATGATATCTTATTGAATTATAAAAAATACGATTTAAGACAATTTTCAAAAGGTGTGGACATGTCTGGTAAGACAATTGTTCGAGATGAAAAAGGGAGATTTGTGACATATTACTGAAGCTAATCAATTACCACTGCTGGTAGAAATATCAGTAAGGTTTAACGACTAGATAGAGTAAGCTAAGTGAGAAACGGTACATAGTATCGTTTTTTTTATATGCAGAAATATCCACGAAATCCGACACCCTGATAAGGGTGAAGAGATAGTCTGAACTTACGGGAAACCGTAAGAAGTAGAGGATAAAGAGCCTCTACGGTAACAAAATTGAGCTATGGAATTCAAGCTAATGGGCCTTGAGATGATTACCAAGACCAAGGAAGCGAACTACAAGCGTGGATTAAGACAGCGTATTGCGATTTTTGCTCATTACTTGGGTATGAAACAGATTGCACTAGAGTCTCATTCAATCGTTCCACAATTCAGCCGTGGTTTGCCTAAAAACTTGCTGGAAATCTCTCAGATTGTGAACAATTTGGAAGGTAAAGTGACCAATAGGCAGCTTATTTCTCTCTTGCCGTTTGTGGAAGACCCTGACGCTGAACTGGAAGCCTTGGAAGAAGAAAAAAAAGAACATGGAAGACATGCCGATGTTCAACAAAGACAACACGAAACCCGAAGACGAGGTAGAGGATGAAGAATCAGGAGTATTGGGCGAAGAGGAAAGCCAATCTGATTTACCAGCAGATGGACAAGGCCGAAAAGCAGGCAGACCAGTTCGATAAGGTCTATCAGGAAGCCAAGACTTACTTGGATAAGGAAGTCAATAAGATTTTTGATAAGTTCCAACGTGATTATGGTCTAAGTCAGGTAGATGCTAGACAAGTCTTGAAGAACATGAAAGACAAGAAAAATCTGAATGAACTTCGTAAAGTACTTGAAGCAAGACCGAATGACCCGAACATCCAAAGATTACTAGCTGACTTAGACAGCCCAGCTTATTCTTTTCGTATGAAGCGCCTAGAGCGTTTGAGTGATGATTTAGATCGTATGCGTGAATCTATCTATCATTCAGAGAAGACAGGCTCAGACGCCTTTTATAGCGACTTGATGAAGGATAGTTACTACAAGGCTACCTTTGACCTGCAGCAGCAGACAGGACTAGCATACGGCTTTTCTGGGCTTCCTGAGAGCGAGATTAAACATCTACAGTCTTTTAGTTGGGTAGGAGATGGAAGTACCTACTCAACAAACATCTGGAAGAATACGGGGAAGCTTACTTCTAGCATAAAAGATGAACTACTCATGAGCCTCATGACAGGAAGAGGAACACGAGAAACGGCACAAGCAATTGCTGAGAGGTTCAATGTAGGTCAGAATGATGCAAGACGTTTGGTTCGGACAGAATCAGCCTTTTTTCACAACCAAATGGAACTACTCAGCTATGAGGAAGCAGACATAGAAAAGTATATCTTTGTGGCCGTCTTAGACAAGCGTACATCACGCATTTGTCAGGAGCATGACAATCAGGTCTATGATAGGGATAAGGCTGTCCCTGGTGTCAATTGTCCGCCTATGCACCCTTGGTGTAGGTCTACTACTGTCGCATACGACGAGGACGCAGACTACAGCAAGTTGAAGCGCAGAGCAAGGAATCCAGAGACAGGTAAGACCGAGCTAGTACCTGCTGATATGACTTATAAAGAGTGGTATAGCAAGTATGTTGCGAAAGATGTAAAAAATGAAATACAAGATTACAAGAAAAGTGACCAAACCGTTTCAAGATATAATACCCAAAAATTGTTTTCTGATGTTAGTAACGCATGGGATGAAATTGGGAAGGGTGGATTATCGAAAGAACAACTCGTAGGCTTACTAAAATCTGAATATGAATTAGGTAATTTTTCGAGTGATATAACCAAATTGATAGGAGTAAGTTCTGCTTATATAGATGTTAGCAGTTTAGCTACTTCATTAGTGAGACATGGACAACAGTATTCCTTAGATGAGTTTATGTTAATAAAAGAGGCAGTTCAAAAACCTTATTTGATTCTAGATAATTCAGAGAGGGTTGAAAAATCAATTATTTCATATGTAAAAATACCTAACAAAGATAAGGTCATTATGGAAGCGGTGATGGTGCCACGAGATGAAATGCTAGTCATTCACTTTAACAAGGTGGGGATTCGTCAAGTTAAAAAGAATGGAAAAAATATGTTGACGCTTTACAAAAAGGAAAAATAGTGCTATACTTTTGGTAAAGATAGAGGTTGAGAATCTGTCACCAACGCGCCACTTATAGTGGGTCGAGAAATGCAGGAGCCCCGACAGTCCTGCCTATCTTGCGCTTAGATAGTAATCTAGGCGCTTTTTTGTTGCAATAAACCACTATAAACCGCATCGAAATCGAGGCGGTTTTCTCATGCTCTAACCGTATGGAATCCCGTACGGTTTTAATATTGTCCAAGCATTGAAGACACTAAAAGCTATGGAAATTACAGTCGGGGACGACTTTAAAAATAGGAGGTTCGCAATGAACGAAGAAACACAAACAGTCGAAACGGTTGAAGAACAAAAGGTACCTGCAGAACCTGCACAACAACCGCAAGACGAGAAGAAGTACACGGACGCAGATGTCGATGCTATCATCGATAAGAAGTTTGCCAAGTGGAAGTCAGAGCAAGAAGCCAAGGAAAACGAAGCTAAGAAGCTTGCTAAGATGAACGCTGATGAAAAACAGAAATATCAGTTGGATCAGCGTGAGCAAGAACTAGCTGACCGTGAAAAGGCTATTGCTCGTAAGGAATTGACCGCAGAGGCTAAAGCAATGCTAAGTGAACGTGACTTACCTGTTGAGTTAGTGAATGTAGTTGATTTGACAAGCGCAGAGACGGTATCGCAGTCTGTCGCTGTATTACAGAAATCATGGGAACAAGCCGTGCAAAAAGGCGTACAAGAAAAGCTAAAAGGCGGAGCTCCAATGAAGCAAGCACCAGTCGATAGTGACGGTATCACAAAAGAAGAATTTGCTCGCATGGGTTATCAGAGTCGAAATGAACTCTATCAAAAGAACCCAGAACTCTATAAGAAATTGAAAGGTTAAAATAAATGACAGCAGGACAAACTAAACTAGCCACTATGGTTAACCCAGAAGTGATGGCGGACATGGTTTCCGCTAAACTACCTAAATTGATTAAATTTACTCCACTTGCTTATGTGGAAACAGCACTCCAAGGACAACCAGGGAACACTCTAACAGTTCCAGCATGGGAGTACGCAGGAGATGCGACTGAGGTTGGAGAAGGTCAAGCTATTTCTCCAGACAAATTGACTACTAAAAAGACTACTATGACCATCAAAAAGGCTGCTAAAGGTTATGAAATTACCGATGAAGCTCTTTTGTCAGGTCTTGGTGACCCACTAGGTCAAGCCACTTACCAGCTTGGTTTGGCTATTGCTAACAAGATTGATGATGATTTGGTAGCGGTGGCTAAGACTGCAACACAGCACGTTGCAGAAACTCCAACAACTCTTGAGGCAATTGATAAGGCTCTTGATATTTTTGAGGATGAAGAAGATGCACAGTATGTTGCTATCATCAACCCTAAAGATGCTACTAAGCTAAAAACTGACGTAGCAAAAGAATGGACTAAAGGTTCAGAGCTTGGAGCAAATATGGTTGTTTCTGGGACCTTTGGTGAAGTTGCTGGTGTGCAAATCGTCCGCTCTAAAAAAGTTGAAGAAGGTAAAGGTTTCCTTGTCAAAGTGTCTCCTAGCCAGACTCAGACAGATGATGCCAATAAATATGGTGCGTTTGTTATCATGCTAAAACGTGATGTGGCTATCGAAACAGACCGTGACATCCTTAAAAAGACAACGGTTATCACTGGTGACAAACACTATGGTGTTTACCTATACGACCCTACACGAGTTGTAAAATTCGGTGAGTAAGAGGTGATGATATGAGCTTATTGCTACGACGTCATTATATCCAAGAGGAGCAAGCTGGCCAGTATTCTGATTTAGAAAATAAGACTTTAGAAGAGTTGAAGAATCTAGCTAAAGAAGCTGGCATAACTGGTGCCTATAAGTTATCAAAAGCTGAAATTGTAGAGGTGTTGGAGGATTTAAAAAGTGAAATTTAAAATCAAACAAGATTTCTATGACTGGGAATTAAATGTGAAACGACTGGCAGGAGAGGAACTTGAGATTACTGAGGAGCGCTATGCCGAGCTGGCAGATAATTTCGCCAGCAATGGTGTCGCTATCTCAGACGTTCTTGAGGAAATTCTCCCTGAGCCTGAGTTTTTAGAAGAGGATTGATATGTCTATAGAGTTGCTGAAGAAAATGACAGGCGAAGAAGATACTCAGCTTCTCATGTTGCTCCAAACGAGGGCTACAAATCTTATCTTGTCAGAGACGAATCGCACATCTTTGACACCTGCTTTAAGTCGCTTAATACCTGAGGTTGCTATCGAACTCCACAACCGCTCAGGAGCGGAAGGAGAGCATTCCAGAACCGAGGGTGGTATAGCAGTAGTCTACGGAGAAAACGGCCTGTCTACGGGTCTTTTACAGCGTATACGCATGCACAGATTAGCAAGGGTGGCAGGTCATGTTTTTGAAGCAGAGTAGACTGAAACCTTATCCAATGCGACGGTTTGAAAAGACTGTCACAGAGGAAGGCGTCGTAAAAGAAGGATATGCCAAGGAAGCTGAGACAGTCCGCCTTGAGTTGTGGCCAGCTAGCAGTAAGCTACAATCTGAGATGTATGGTGAGCGTGTCAATGATATTTTGAACGCAAATGCCAACAAGTCAGCTACTATCAAAGTGAAAGATGGTGTGTGTATCGATAGCCCGACGGAAGTGACTCACAGGGTTATCTCTAAAAAGGTCTACACATATCATCAAGTTTTGGAGTTAGAGCGTGTCAGAGCTACGAGGGGCAGATAGGCTCATAGCTAAATGTAGACGATTGGCTAGTAAAAAAACTGGCGAGGATATCGTCTTACGTGCGGTACACAATGCTGCTATAAAGGTTGTCCAAGCTGATGCTAAAAGACTAGCACCAGGAAACAATGGAGAACTTAGAAACAGTATCAAGACTAGGGTTAAAATGGACGGAGATAAGGCTATAGGTGAGGTTTACACAAATCTACACTATGCTCCTTATGTTGAGTTTGGAACAGGACCCAAGGGTCAGGCTAGCCATTCTGGTATCTCTCCAGAAGTCAGCGTGACTTATCGCTCTAGTCCGTGGTATGTGCATGAAGACCAAATCAATGTAGGGCCTTACCACTTTCAAAAGATTGGGGAGTTCTACAAGATGTATGGTCAACCTGCTCAGCCTTATCTTTATCCAGCTTTGAGAGACAATCAAGAGCGTGTGTCTAAGAATATTTCGGATTATGTCCGTAGAAAGATAAGAGAACAAATAAAATGATTAATATCAAGCCTGTTATTTATAAAGAATTGCAAAAGGTTGCAGATAATGTGACTGATACGTATCCTAGCGATTGGGAGACTTTTCCAGTCGTTATTTTTTTGGAAGAACAAAACAAGCCGGGTGATTGGTTTGATGACCAGGAACAAAAATCCTCTATCCGCTACAAGGTGGATATCTTTGATGATACAAGCACTAGTGAGTTAGCTGTTAAAATCAATCAGATTTTTGAGTCTTTAGGTTTACGAAGAACCGACTGCCAAGACGTGCCAGACCCGTCCCATTTGAGACATAAGGTCATGCGTTTTGAAGGGGTTGTTGACTTACACTCAGAGCTTGTTTTTCAATTTAGAATGGAGAATTAAACATGTTAGCAAACGGAATTACGCTTTCTTATAGCGAAACCAAAGGTAGCTATACTAAGCTTGTTGGATTGAAAGAAGTACCAGAGTTTGGTATCGAACCTGAAAAAGTAGAGAACACTACTCTTGAAGATAAAGTTAAGAAGTACGAATTTGGTATTGGTGATGCAGGGGAATTGGAGTACAAGTTCTCTTATAACAATTCAAGCGAAACTGCTCCTTACCGTGTATTGCGTAAGGCAGCAGACGACAAGAAGAAACTCTACTTTGAACAAGCTTATCCAGACGGTACTAAGGTCAATTTTGAAGGCCAAGTATCTGTTAAACTGGGCGGTGGCGGTGTCAATGCCGTTATCGAGTTCACACTTAAGATTGCATTGCAGTCAGAATTGGAATTTACAGACGGTCTTGGAGGTTAATTAAATGGCGTTACCTTACTCAATTTGGAAGATTAGCGATGAGAAAGAGTTAAAACTACGACTTTCATCTCATCAAGCAGCAAAAGTTGAAGAAAAAATCGGTATGAACTTACTGAAAATCTTCATGCCTGAAGCTGGCGAAGAGTTTCCTTTGCCTCCTTTAAAAGTTGTATTGCTCTTGATTCATGGAGCTTTGCAAAAGTATGAGAATGGGTATTCTCTTGAGGATGTCTACGATCTATACGATGAATACGTGGATAATGGTGGAGACCAAACAACCTTCATGACAGAGGTTTTAATGCCACTCTTTGAAGTGTCGGGTTTTACTCCACGAGGAAGCAAGGGCAAGAAAACTTCCAAGAAGAAAATGACAGTAGTCGAGTAATCTTAACGGTAACGCAGATTATTGAGAGGCTTTATCCTATGTTTTTGGACATCGGGGGTAAGCCTCTTGATTTTTGGGATTTAACGGTGCTTGAAATCAGGGAAATGATTGAAAGCTACAACCGTGTCAAAATCCAAGAGCGTAAAGAGAAGATTATTGACTCGTACAGACTTTCGCAGATGATATCCAACCACGTTTCTTTATTCTTATCCAAGGATGCCAAGGTCTTTGAGTTCTGGGAATATGCGCCTGAGTTGTTTGTAGAAGAACAACAAGCGGTAGAACAGGAACGGCAGAGACAAGCGCTTTTGTTGCATAAGGAACGGATGCGTGAATTTGCAGAAAGACATAATCGCAAAAGGAAGGAGGAAATGAATGGCAACTCTTGACGAATTGAAAGTCATGATTGACGCTGAGATAGCGCCTTTCAGGAAGAAGATGAAAGAAGTCGAGAATCAGGTCAAAGGAACATCTGACCAAGTGAAGAATGCCACTGCCAAAATTCGTGAACAGTCGAGCTCAATCGGTAGCGCGTTTGGCAAGCTGGCTAAGTTTGCTGGTTTTGCAATCCTTGGTAAGAAATTGCTTGATGTTGGGATGTATTCAACGCAGACAGCTCTTGAAGTATCAGCGGCTATGAACCAAATTAAGCGCCAGATGGGTGAGAGTTCGCAATCTTTCTTAAAATGGGTTAACGATAACGCTAATGCCATGAATATGGGTGTGGGCGAGGCTACTAACTATGGTGCAGTCTACTCAAACTTATTTTCTGGATTTATCAAAGACACCAACAAGCTAAGCGCTTATACTGCTAAGATGTTGCAGACGTCGGCAGTTGTTGCTGAAGGTTCTGGGCGCACGATTACAGACGTTATGGAGCGGATTCGCTCAGGTTTGCTAGGGAATACGGAAGCGATAGACTTTTGTCGCACCGCTTAGAAATAGGCGGATTAAGAACTTACCAAAATCGGTAAAACTCTAAATTTTAAGTAATTAAAACATGACGATACCGAGGTAAACTAAGCAATTAAAAAGGCTTGGTCACCGTAGAGCATAGGGATTGAACCTGTGCTTTTTGTTTTGTCAAAAAGTATAGAATAAAATATCCCCACGAGTGGTGAGCACCTAGACAATTCGGTTGTAGGTGAAAATATATGCCGAACTTACAAGAAATTGTAAGAAGTATGGATAAAAAGCCATGCGATAACATTATTGAGAAGACCTAGGAATCAACGTTAATGTGGCTATGATTGAGTCTACTGAAGCCTTTAAGAAGTTCGCAAACGGACAGAGCTGGCAACAATTAGACTACCAAACCCAGCAACAAATCCGCCTTATGGCTATTCTGGAACAGGCTACAGCCAAGTATGGGAATACCTTGTCTAATTCTGTAAATGGTCGTATCAGCCTGTTTAAGTCGCTGATGAAGGACGCAGCATTGAACCTTGGTAACTCTATGTTGCCGATTATCAATGCCATTATGCCTGTCTTGAACTCTTTTGCTATGGTTTTGAAGAACGTGACGGCTAAACTCGCTGAGTTTATCGCTTTGATGTTCAACAAGAAAGCAACAGTGAAAGATGGTGTTGGTGGAGCGGTTGGAGACATGGGTAACGCCATGAAGGATGCTGCAGGAGGTGCAGGAGATCTTGCTGATGCAGTAGACGACGCTGGAGATTCAGCAGGAGGACTTGCTGATAATCTTGGAGACTCAGCCAAAAACGCTAAGAAGGCCGCTAAAGAGTTGCTAGGTCTTTTGGGATTTGATGAGATTAACATCTTACAAAAACCAAAAGACGATGATGCAGGCGGTTCTGGAGGCGGTGGCAAAGGTGGTAAAGGAAAGGGAGGCGGTGGCGGACCTTTCAAAGACATCTTGCCAGAAGTCGAGTTGACCGACATGGACAACCAGTTCAAGAGCATTTTTGATGGACTTGGAGATAAGCTCAAAGGGTTGTTTGACCTCTTCAAGAAAGGTTTTGATGCAGCATTTAGACCAGAAGGTATTGAACGCATTAAGACCGCCTTAGACCAAATAGCTAAGACAATGGGAGAAATCGCTACTGATCCAAGAGTTGTGAATGCCTTTAACCGAATGGCTGAGAAAATCGCTTATGCTTTAGGGCAAGTGACAGGCTCAATAGCTACTATCGGTCTAGGTATCGGTGTTTTCCTTGCCGAAAGTATTGCAAATGGTCTTGGAAGGCAAAAAGAACGCATTACCAGGACGCTAGTCGCTTTGTTTGATAATATTGGTAACATTGCAGAGGCTGTAGGAAACATCGCTCAGGCCTTTTCTAGTGCTTTCTACGACGTCATTACCTCAACCGGTGCGGTTCGTATCGGTAGCGCTATTGTGTCAACTCTATTAAGCTTGACATCTACCATTGTTGAAGTCGGTAGCAAACTAGCAGGAAGTTTGTTTAAAGGTTTTGAAAAAGTCGTTGTGACAAGCGCTCCTAAAATTTCATCAATGCTTCAAAGTCTTTTGGACATTGTAGCTCCGATATTTGAAACTATTGAGAGTGTTGTTGATAAGTTTGGCGATGGCTTAAGTCGTGTTTATGATGAACATGTAGCCCCTGCTATTGACTCTATTGCTAATGCTTTTAACGGACTAATTGATATTATTCAAATACTTTGGGAAGGAAGTTGGAAGCCTTTTGCAGAGTTCTTGTCTAACACATTCGGTATAAGTATTGAAACTGTCGCTGATTTAGTAGGTGGTATCATACTAGAGGCATTGAAGTTACTAGCTGATACAATCAAGCTAGTAGCTGATGGTTTTACTGCTTTTTCAGATTGGTGTAAAGAAAATAAAGAGATTATCTCCACGATCGCTAATGCGATTGGTACGCTTGCAACCGTGTGGCAAGGAATTAAGTTCTTGTCTTGGGCGGAACAAGCTGGAGGACTTGCAGGAGCATTCGAATTATTAAGTGGTAAGGTTTCATTTATTGTTAGCGGAATTAAAGATCTTGGACTAGCTTTAAAAGCTTTGACATTTGATAAATTGGTCAGCTTCGGAGAAACCATCTATTTGAATGCATTGTATGCAAAAGACTTTGTAGTCAATTCAGGTAAATTGATTGCCGAGTTAGGAAAAACCGCTTTAGAACTTGGTAAATCAGCGCTAGCTTGGGGTGTTCATGCAGCACAAATGGGACTTGCAGCAGCGGCAGAGATCGCTCAATCGATTGCAGCAGGAGTTGCAGCAGCTGCAACATGGGCACTCAATGGGGCTATTGCGGTATTGACCAGTCCGATAACTTTAGTTATTGCAGCAATTGCAGCCTTAATTGCTATTGGTGTCTTGCTTTACCAAAACTGGGACACTGTTGTTGAGTTTGCTAAAACAGCATGGCAAGGACTATGTGATTTTATCAGTGGTATTTGTCAAGCTATCGGCGAATTTTTCAGCGGTCTATGGACGAAACTCCAAGAAATCTTTGAGCCAATAGGTCAATGGTTTGGCGAGAAGTTCCAGCAAGGATGGGATGCAATAAGCAATACATTTAGCAAGTTGGGCTCTTGGTTTGGTGACCGTTGGAACGAATCTAAAGATGCGCTTGCCGAAGCAAACACTTGGTTAGGTGATAAATTCAAGTCCGGTAGGGATAAAGTGAACTCAGCTTTTGAAAAAGTTGGCTCTTGGTTCGGTGACCGTTGGAATGATATCAAAGATGGAGTAAAAGAAGCTGATACATGGTTTGGAGAGAAATTTGAGAGTGCAAAAAAGAAAACTCAGAATCCTTTCCAAAAAATCGGTTCTTGGTTTGGTGATAGATGGAAAAATATGCAAGATGCCTTGAAAGAAATCCCCAACTGGTTCAAGAATCTGTTTAATGATGCAATGGATAATGCTAAAAACATCGTTAAAAGTGGTATCGATAAACTAAAAAGCTTCTTTAACTTTGATTGGAGCTTACCAAAAATCAAACTCCCTCACTTTAATATATCTGGTAGCTTCAGCTTGATGCCTCCTAGAATTCCATCATTCTCTGTAGATTGGTATGCACGAGGCGGTGTATTCAACTCTCCTAGCATCATTGGGGTCGGAGAAGCTGGTCAAGAAGCGGTAATGCCTCTTGAACGGAATACAGGATGGATTTCTATCTTGGCTCAAAAACTGGCTGAAAGAATGCCTGCTAATAATGTACCTACAGGTTATTCATTACCGGCTGGCGACATCGTTATCCAAATCGCAGGCCATGAGTTCGGACGGGTAGCTATCCAAGAAATTAACAAGGAACATGAACGAGCAGGTCAAACCTTGCTCAAGATTTAGGAGGTTAAATGGCACAATTGACAATCAATGGGGTGGCTGTGAAGCCTCCCAAATCTTTTCAGGTCGGTATTCAAGATATCGATGGAGAAACAGGGCGTAATGCCAATGGCGACATGGTGCGTGACCGTATCACGACTAAGCGAAAACTAGACTGTGAATGGGGCATGCTGACTCAGGAAGAAATGAGTCAGCTTTTACATGCTGTATCATCTGAATTTTTTGAGGTATCTTATTCAGACCCCATGGATGGGCAAGTCACAAAGACTTTCTACGTCGGTGATAGGACAGCTCCTAGCTATAGCTTTACTGAGAAGTTTAAACCTTGGTCTGGCGCTAAATTTAATCTGGTAGAGAGGTAAGAAAATGGATGCTTTAACCAGACGACAATTTGACAGAGCCATGTTTGCCAAGGAAAGGACGCTGACTATTCGTGTTGGTGATTATACTTCACGGGATATCAAAGAGGCTAGTTTTGAGTATGGCTACATCAAGGGCGATACTTATAAGCCTGGTGGAACCTGCGCTGGTAGCGGTAAAATTACCTTTACCAGTATCATTACCACGTTCAATAAGCTGGATACCCTGCACCCTGAGATTGGTCTACTGGTTGGGGATACCTACCAGTGGGTCAAGATGGGGGAATACTTCATCAACGATATTGAGATTGACCGAAACCGCAACACAACCACACTTGAACTTATGGATGGTATGTTTAAGCTCAATCGTGAGTATGTGACAGATTTGCATTTCCCAGCTGAAGTACGAGAGGTTATTCAGGAAATCTGCCTGAAAACAGGCATTGAGTTAGCGAATGACTATTTCGGAATCAGCGCGATGCGTTACCATGTCGAGCAAGTTCCTGAAGGAAAGAAACTTTCCTTTAGGGATATGCTGAGCGCTATGACTCAGATGATAGGGATGTCTTGTTTCTTCAACCGAGAAGGGAAGATGGAAATCCGTGATTTAACTGAGTCAAATATCACGATAAACGCAGACAGTTACTTCCTACATGGTTTAACCAAGAGTGAGATTGAGTATCAGATAGCTGGTATTACTTGTAAGACAGATAAGAAGCCTCTTACGGTTGGTATGAAGACAGGTCGGTCTTTGGAACTAGACAATGTCTTCATGACCCAGAGCGCTTTAAATGACCTGTATTACAAGCTGAAAAACCTGACTTACTATCCGTATAATCTCAACTACCAAGGGCATTTACTGCTTGAGGTTGGGCAGTGGGTAACCATTCAGACCAACAAGAAAGAAACCTTTAAAGTTCCTGTCTTAAGTCAGAGCTTTACTTTCAAAGGTGGTCTAAGAGGTCGTATCAGCGCAGATAGTAAAGCTGGAAATGATACGCAGTATTCTTACGAGGGTACGATTACCAAGCAGATTAAGCAACAAGATGGCATTGAAGCCAAAATCCAAGCGCAGATTGAAGCAGCAGATAAAGATTTTGACCAAAAGGTCGACAAAATCAAAAAGGACTTTAACGATCAAGTAGAACTTGCCAAGGCTAAGGCGGAAGAAGTCAAGCAAGAAGTGTCTGACACTATCAATCAGCGTTTCAATAGCTTTCATGATGAACCTTTACGAGAATCAAGGCGCAAGGCTGAGGAAGCTTTGAGACAAGCTGGCGCAAGTAGCTCTCTTGCTCAGGAAGCCAAGCAGTCAGTATTGTAGAAGTACCACATTCCATTTTCTTTTTTCCAACCTCTCGTCATAGAACTATTACTGTTGAGGTAGTAGAATGAAGAGTTGCCGAATAAGAAACCTGTACCCATTGAACCGCCTGCTGGAGTTGCCATTGAATCTTCCGCTGGTTTAGATTCTGATGGTTGCTCTGGAGTTGCCATTGAATCTTCCGCTGGTTTAGATTCTGATGGTTGCTCTGGAGTTGCCATTGAATCTTCCGCTGGTTTAGATTCTGATGGTTGCTCTGGAGTTGCCATTGAATCTTCCGCTGGCTTAGATTCTGATGGTTGCTCTGGAGTTGCCATTGAATCTTCCGCTGGTTTAGATTCTGATGGTTGCTCTGGAGTTGCCATTGAATCTTCCGCTGGCTTAGATTCTGATGGTTGCTCTGGAGTTGCCATTGAATCTTCCGCTGGTTTAGATTCTGATGGTTGCTCTGGAGTTGCCATTGAATCTTCCGCTGGTTTAGCTGGTTCTTCTGGAGCTGGTTCCTGATTAGCTTTTTCTGCTTTTTCAAGCTCTTCAACTTTTGCTTTTGCTTTTTCAGCCTCAGCTTTAGCCTTCTCTAGTTCAGCTTCTGCAGCTGTTTGAGCTTGTTCAGCTTCAGCTTTTAAATTTTCAGCTTCTCTTGCTTCATTATTTTCTTTTTCAGCCTTAGCAGTCGCATCGTCAGCTGTTTTCTTCGATTCTGCTGCTTTTTGCTCTAACTCCGCAATTCTAGCATCTGCTTCTTCTTGGGGTTGAGCTGGAGTTTCTTCTTCCGATTTAGCTGGTTCTTTAGCTTTTGCTTCTTTTACTTCTTCAAGGGTCTTGTTGAAATCATCAACACGAGAATTAATATCGTCTGCGTAAGACTCAACAAGGGCATCCGCCTGGTTAAATTCAGCTTCTGCTGCTGCACGAGCTGCCTCTGCTTCTTTGAGTTTTCTTTTTTGTTCCTCAAGAGCTTTGGCTTTTTGCTCAAGGTCGGCTTTGGCTTTATTAGCTTGCTTGGTTAGAGAGTCAATTTCATCTTCCAATTGATCCGCCTTGTCTTGCAGTTTTTCTGACTCTGGACGTTTCTTGTCTGCTTCTTCGGCTTTTTCAATTACCTTTTTCAGATTTTCAGGGAGACTTTTAATACTACCAACCCTATCTCCAGTTTCAGAGGCAGGTTTAGCATCCTCTGTTGGTAATTCATTCACAACATCACTGGCCTTGATAACACCACTTTCAATTGCGTCTAGTAAATCTTCCTTACCAATTGCCGCTTTAGCTGCTTGAATAGCCGCTTCCTTATCAGTAATACTCTTATCTTCCCTAATTTTAGCTTCCGCTTCCTTTTCAAGCTCTGTCAAGGCTGCTTCAAGCTCAGCTTTAGCTTGATCTTCTTTTTTCTCTTCTGAACTCTTCTTTCCTTCTATCTGTTCAAGAGTATTGTTGAATTCTGCAGTAAGAGAATTAATTTCTGCTGCATAAGATTCCAGAACTTCATAACTCTTTTCAAATTCAGCTTTCCCATTTTGATATTCTGACGAAGATTCATCTTTTCCTTCAAGCTCTTTAGCTTTTTTATCAAGGTCAGCTTTGAGTTTATTGGCTTGCCTGGTTAGAGAATCAATCTGATCTTCCAATTGATATGCCTTGTCTTGCAGTTTTTCTGACTCTGAACGTTGCTTGTCTGCTTCTTTAGCTTGATTAACTTTTGTTTTTATTTCATCTGGAAGTCCCTCCATGTTACTGTACAGTTCACCGGTAGTAGTTGAAGTACTTTCATCTTCCTTTGTTGGCAAGTCTTGCAAAACTTGACTAGCCTTAATCGCACCACTTTCAATCGCTTTTAGTAAATCTTCCTTACCGATTACCTCTTTTGCTTTTTTAATAGCTGCTGCTTTGTTCTTAATTTGGTCGTTAGCATTAATTTCATCTTCTGCAGCCTTCTCAAATTGCGTCAAAGCATCTTCAAGGTCATATTTCGCTTTCGCTTCTGGATCGTTGTCTCTCGCTTCCTTTGCTTTTTTTAGAGTTTCATTGAAGTCGTCAACACGAGCATCAATATCTTCTTTATAAGACTCAGCCAGTGCTAAAGCCTTTTCAAATTCAGCTTGTGCCGCTTCATGAGCTGTTTTCGCTTCTTCTAGTTTTTTCTGCTCTTCTACCAGAGTTGCAGCTTTTTTCTCAGCTTCGGCTTTAGCCTTATTAGCTTGCTTGGTTAGAGAGTCAATTTCATCCCCCAATTGATCCGCCTTGTCTTGCAGTTTTTCGGATTGTGGACGTTTGGCATCATCCTCCTGAGCTTTTTGAATTTTAGCTTTTATCTCTTCAGGAAGAGAAGAATCTTTGCTAGTAATAACTGAATTTTCATCTTCCTTTGTTGGCAATTCCTTTACAACATCACTGGCCTTGATTTGACCACTTTCAATTGCTTTCAGTAAATCTTCTTTACCGATTCTCTCTTTTGCTTTTTTAATAGCTGCTGCTTTGTCAGTAATCTTGTCATCTGCCTTAATTTTAGCTTCGGCATCCTTTTCAAGTTCTGTCAAGGCCTTCATCACTGCTTCTTTAGCATCAGCTTCTTCCTTTTTAGCAGCAGCTAGCTCAGCATCAGCAGCCTGTTTAGCTTTTTCAGCTTTGGCTTTTGCCTCTTCTGCAGCTTTAGCATCATCTGCTTCGGATTTTGCTTTCTTAGCAGCTTCTTCAGCTTTGGCTTTCGCTTCCTCTACTTTTTTCTGTAGTTCAGCAACTTTAGCTTCAGCTTCTTTTCTAGCTGCTTCCGCTTTTTCAAGATCCTTTTTAGATTTTTCGGATGCTTTGCTAGTGTTAGTAGTATTTGATTCATCAGCTTTTACAGCCAATTGCTGAACGCTAGTAAGACTAGCCCCTAAAACTACCGCACTGGCTAGGCTGGCAAAAATCATCTTTTTCTTCCCCATTTAGGTCACCTCTTTATTATTGTTTTTAATCACCTGAATCACCTGAATCACCTGAATCACCTGAATCACCTGAATCACCTGAATCACCATCATTATACTCCTCTACAACATATATGTCAAGTATTTTCCCAATGTTTACCCAATATTTATCTAAAATGATGATTCGGACAACTCCCACTTATCTGGTCAAAGTGGAAATTGGTCTAAAACAGATTTTTATGGTGGAATTTAGTGTGAGATGTTTAAGTTAGAAATGAGCTCTACTATGACAAAACATAAATACCTTACCCTTTCAGACTCTCATGAGTTCTCTAGGCTGGAGATTTTGGCTCTATAATATTTGTAGTAGGTAAATCCCCTATGGATATTATGGAGCCGTTTTGGTTGTAGAAAAAAGTCCCATAAGATCTATAATGAAAAGCAACCAAACCATCATTAGAAAGAATCATATAGAACAATTACATTTTATCACAAAACTACTCGATATCAAAGACCCTAATGCCCAAATTATAGATATCATCAATAAGGATTCCCACAAAGAAATAATTGCTAAACTGGATTATGAGGCTCCATCTTTCCCAATTTGATTCAGAAGAAGTTCATCATCGCTTAGAGGACTGCATGTATTGGGCTGGATTCTGTTGCTAGACTTGAAGCGTTTAAGTCGCAGACTAGGAGTGCTCAGACGGCTTTGTCGGGTGATTTGAATCTTCTAAAGCAGACAGTTACCAATGATATAAGCTCCAAGCAAAGGCAACTTAAAACTGACATTTCCAAACAAGTTCAAGCTCTCGGTCAGATAAAGAATGACTTGGCTGGAGTCAGAAGCTCTCAGGCAAGATATGAAGAGACGACTAAAGGCAGGCTAACTGCACTGACGAACAGAATGGAAGGGAAAGCTAACAAATCAGAAGTCAGGCAAACAGCAGAGACTCTGACGAGTCAGATAGACCGTATACAAGAAGAGAGCTCTACTCGTATTTCAACAATGACCTCTCGTTTTAATCAGCGCGCTGATGCGCTTGATGCTGGAGTGAGGCGTTTGACTGAAGGTCTCAGAACCAAAGCGGATATCAGCTCCCTCAACGTGACTGCTGAGAATATTAGGCAGTCTGTGAGGAGTCTTGAGACAGACACGCAGACAACTAAATCAGAAGTTGAGTCAGGCTGAATTTGAGGTGCGAGCTGGCTCTATCCGCCAGGAAATCCTGAACGCAACCAAGGACAAGGCAGATAAGACCTTAGTTGTGGCTGAAGCTGGAAAATTGCGAGAAGAATTTTCAAATATGCAAGTTGGTGGTCGGAACTATTATCGTGATTCCGAGAAAATTCAACAGTCTCCTTTTAGTTTTGGTTTTGTGTTTGATAATCTAGATCCCTATCTTTCAAAGTCCGATATTGGGACAACTTGGACTCTCTCGTTTGATTGTAAACTCGATGAAGTTGATGGTTCTTTTCCTTTCCACATGATGCATAATGGTGGGAATGGCTTTGGTATAGAGGGACAAACAAAGTCCACTGCGACTAGGGAGTGGCAGCGATTTAGGCTTACAGGTCCGGTATTTTTTAAAGAGGATGCGCCCTCTGAATCCAAGCTACAGATGATCCTATTCAATTCAGATTTAGGATACGGAGGAACTATTTTCATTCGTAGGATTAAACTTGAAAAAGGTACCCTAGCGACAGACTGGAGTCCAGCGCTTGAAGACACCAATGGTCTCATCACACAAGCTAAGGCTAGCTTTGAGCGAACAGCGCAGGAATTGCGAACGGATTTGTCGGCTGTTCAGGCCTATGTTGCTCAAGATGGTCAAAGACAGGAAAGCTTACAGCGCTATACTCGTGAGGAGAGCGCGAGACAAGCAAGAGCAGTTCGTGAGCAGATATCCAGAGATTATGTAGGGAAATCAAGCTATCAAGAAGACGTGGAGGGGATTCATAGGAGAATTGAAGGAGTTAAAACGAGTGCGAATAGAGAAATAACTAGCCAAATAGCTAGCTATCGTCAATCTGCCGACGGGACATTTAGGGATATTTCAAGCCGAATAACAACTTATAAGCAGGATATGACCAGGAACATTGCGAACCTATCCCATCAACTGGCAGGTAAGGTAGAGACTACTGACTTCCAGCGTGTGAGGGAGAGTAGTCAACTCTATGAGCGGATTCTGGGTAATACTGAAAATGGAATTGCGGATAAGGTTGCTCGCATGGCTATGACCAATCAACTGTTTCAGGTTGAGGTTGGGAAATATAGTGTAAGCGGCCCTAACCTCATTAAGAATAGTGATTTTAAAAATGATACGAATAAATGGGTCTCAACTCAAAATTTAGGAAGATTGGTTAAGCATAGCTTTTATCACAACGGGCAGAAAGACCTTATGCGTTTAAGCAATGCAACTAAAAACAAAAACTTTTTGTCTAGTCACCGTTTTAATCTTGAACGAAATACTGACTATGTACTGAATTTTAGAGGATTTAACAACAGTGCTCTAGCAAGCTATGATGTTTATATTTTGGGACGAAGAGCAGGCGAGAGCGATGGATTCACAATCTTTAAGAAAGTTGTTAGTAGCAAGAAACTATCTACCTCTAGATGCGAAGATGTCTCAGTAACTTTTAATTCCGGAGAAATGGATAATGCTTACATTCGTTTTGAGAACAATGGCTCATCATCAGAAACAGCTGATTTGTATATTACAGAAGTTGACTTGTACAAAGGTTATAAACCTAGAACATGGCAACCACATCCAGAAGATGCAGTCGCAGATGCGAATAAGAAGCTTGAAGCAACGCAAACAAAAATGACTCAACTAGCTGGCTCCTGGTTGGTTCAAAACATCAACAGTGCAGGTGATTTGATTTCGGGTATCAATCTAGGAGCCAATGGTCATAATCGTCTTTCTGGGAAATTAACCCATATAACAGGCGAGACCCTGATTGACAGAGCAGTCATCAAGTCTGCCATGGTTGATAAGTTGAAGACAGCTAATTTTGAATCAGGTTCAGTAACGACAGCTGTTTTAGCTGCCGAAGCGGTCACAGCTGATAAGGTAAAGTTTGATCATGCCTTTATTCGAAAACTTATTGCCAACGACGCCTTTATTGGAGAACTAACTTCTAAACGTATCTTTGCGACTAAGATTGAATCAGTTGTGAATCGCTCGACTTTCTTAGAAGCTTATCAGGGTCAAATAGGAGGGTTTACAATTGGTCGTTTTGCTCAAGGAAGAGGTCGCTGGATTTCTGGTGTCAACCAATTCTCGGTCGGCATGGGAAACGGCGAAGGCGGAAGCTACAATGGCGAAAATACCGCATTTTGGGCGAACTGGGGTTACAATTGGAACAGTCCTGGCCCCAATGCTTGGTATGTGACAACGTTAGGAAACATGCATTGCCGAAACGGAGCAAATTTCCACGGTAGGGTTGACTTTTCGAATTCATCGAGAGCAAACTTCTATGGGAATACTACTTTTTCTCGTTCTCCTGTGTTTTTAAATGGTATCGAACTTGGAAGTAAAGACGTCTTTGGTGATGGTTGGAATCCCAAAGGCGGAAGGAATGCGGTTGTTTGGTGGAATCAGGTCGGTAGTGGTAGCGTGAAGTATTGGATGGAACAAAAATCAGACAGACGCTTAAAAGAGAACATCACAGATACAGCTGTGAAAGCCTTGGACAAAATCAACAGATTAAGAATGGTTGCATTTGATTTCATCGAAAGTAAGAAACATGAGGAGATTGGTCTAATAGCTCAAGAGGCTGAAACCATCGTTCCAAGAATTGTCTCACGAGATCCTGAGAATCCAGATGGCTATCTACATATAGACTATACCGCTTTAGTTCCTTACTTAATCAAGGCCATTCAAGAATTAAATCAAAAAATAGAAAAAATGGAGAACAGACATGGATAATCACACAATCGACAAGCTAGTCGCTGAGTCACTCGTCGACCGTTTGGCTGATATCGAATTGAACTATGCGCATTTAAATGTACACCATAGGCTGGCTTTGGCTGAATTACAGGCCTTTAAGGCGGTGCTGGAATATGACCCAGCGCTTAAAGAACTTTTTGACGAAACGCAAGCTAAAATGAAAGGAAATAAGGAATGAATTACGAAGTAGCAATCAATCCCTACTTGAAAGGTGGGGAAAATGTAACAGTTGTCGCAATCAAGATGGAAAACAAGGGGCGCTATTCTTATGAGCAGTGCGAATTGCCAGGTGACCATACACAGGATAGTGAGGACGCCCTTATCCAAGCGGTTTTGGAATTGGTTCGCACCGAACTGGACCCAACAAGCGCCATTGTCAAGAACCAAGAACAACTGGCTAAGACGACGGAAGCGCTGGAGAGAGCCAACCAGCTCATGGATGGCATGCAGAAGGTCAATCTCCAGAATGCTCAGGATATTGAGGATATCTTAGCGCGATTGGAAGAGCTGGAAGCTCAAGGAGAGCCTGACCAGGGGGAGAAAGAGGAGACCGACGAGGACACCCCTCAGGTTACGGACACAGAAAACCAAGCTGAAGAAGCACAACCAACCCCAGCGGTAGAAGATAAGAAAGAAAGCGAGAAAGAAGATGACATTTCTGAAACGACAAACCAAGAGAGCCCTAGTGAAGACAATGGAGGTAGCAGCAATGAGTAAGATTACACTAGATCAAGCAAAAATCGACATGTACATCAACCTACTGGAACGTGGAGCAGTTGACTTTTCATGGGTACATAAACGCTGGAAAGACCGTGTGCGCAAGGAATTGAAGCGACGTGGTTTGAGCCATCTGGCAAACTAGCGAGGTGTTTATGACAGAGATTGAGCACTTATTGATTCGGTTTCTCTTTTCTCTGATTCCTGTGGTTGTCTTGTACTTTTCCATGAAGGACAGGGCAACCAAGCAGGAAAATCGCATGACAGCCATAGAAAAAGACATTGAGAACTTACGCGAATTTCGAATGTCGGCTAACAAAAGATTGGATAACCATGACGAACAAAATAAGGCTATTCTGGTGCTGGCTGAACAGGTCAAATCGCTAGGTGAAGATGTGAGAGAACTGAAAACCTTGATACAAAGTAAACAGTAAAGAAAGAGGTGCAGAATGGTCTGTAATCTCAATATGACCAATCTCGCACAGATTGACGGTGGTCACCTGATTAAGCAAGGGGACTTGGCTTCCACCTTTGGTTTTGCCCTCTTAGACGAAGACTACCAAGTGATTTCCTCTCTGGAAGGGGAGGAGGCACTGATCAGTCTGACCAAGGAGGGCTACCAGTGGAAGAAGCAGGTAACCGTTACCGGTCAAGGTGTGAGTTTTCATCTGGACGCTATCTTGCCCATTGGGAGTTATCGCTTGGAAATCACGGCTGGAGGCTATGTTTTCCCCAGTGATAAATCTGTCCATATCAAGATAGTCGCCTCAGATAAAGAATTGGTCACAGAGGAAGTCCATGCTTTAAAAGAGCTGGATATTGCAAAAGAAGTTGAGAAACAGCTTGCAGGTAGAACTGTAGGCGAGAGCCCAGTAGGTCAGGAATTGCCAGACCTGCTCTTTTATTACAATTTAGGAAAGGTGTAACACAAAATGGATACTACAAAATTAACAGCATTTGCGCAGGCAGTGGGGGAAGATAACAAAAAGGTAAACGAAGAGCTGAAAACGAAAGTCAGCACGTCTGACATGAACCAAGCAATCGCCCAAGCTAAATCTGAAGTTAAGGCTGAAATCTTGGGTGAGGGGACGCCTGAAAATCTTGACACACTGAAAGAAATCGCGGAAAAAATCACAAGTATGGGACAAGATGAAAATAGCGCACTTCTTGGCAAAGTAACTGAAGTCAGCGGACGTGTAGACCAGATTGCCAACCTTGACTTGGTCGCAATCTATAACGCAGCGAAAGCGTGAGTGCTATGAGTAACCTTGAAAATCTAGCAAGAGCAATCGGTGAGGATGTCAAGGCTATCAAAGAAGACTCAGAGCTAAAGGATAGGGAGGTTAAGAAAAGACTGGACACCCTTGAGAGTAGACCGAAAGTCCATCCAGAAACCCTCGTTACAAAAGCGGAGCTGGAAGAGAAAGGCTACTTGACCTCCCACCAAGACTTGTCTACTTATGCCCAAAAATGGGAGTTGTACAATGATATCCCCATCAAGGCTAGGATTTCCGCCTTAGAAAATCGTCCATCATTCGATACGCTGACACCGACTCAACGGGATAGCTTAAAAGGGGATAATGGGCATAGTTTGAATGCCAGCGTTCGTATTGAGGGTTCTTATAAGAATGGCTCTACTAGCCGATTGAATTTGTTTGCGGATGTATTCTACGATGGCGAAGCAGTCACGAGCGGCTATACTCTTGATTATTACTACCGTGGTTTTGGCTATACAAACTGGCGTTCTTTGAGAAATCAGACCCCTGATTCAGCAGGAAAATTTGGCACATGGAGTGCTTCTCAGCGTTCTGGTGGTTGGTTTGAAGTTCGCATTGAAGTGAATTACAGAGGATTGAGAGCCTCTGCTTTTACCCATTTGGATAATGTCAACGATGGTGAACAAGGGCGAAGTGGAGTTCCAGGTCAGAACATTGTCAATCAGAACGGTTCGCAGGCACTCAACTATTGGGCCGGTACGCAAGAGCAGTACGATGCTATTACTACCAAAGACCCTCACACGATTTACGATATTTTTAAGTAGGTGAAGCTATGAGAGATAGAGTAAGAATCATGTTAGGAAGTAGAGAGATTGTCAAGCGCTATATTGGCGATAGGTTGGTGTGGTCGAGTGGACCGTCATTATTATTGGAAGTGTTAAACACAAGAATGTGGCAGTACTGGGGTGGGTACAATATTGATATTAAAGGTAATGATATTAAGGTTGCTGCTATACGATATGTACAACTCAATAATAGCAGATTAATAAGAATTCAGGCTGATATGTATAACCGAGGAGTCATATATCTAACTGGTACAAACTTAAGGGAGTATATAGGTACCGTTAATGTTAAGTTTTATAGAGAATAGAAAGGAAACAACACATGACACTTGGAAGATGATGGAAGATTTAAAGCAAAAAGTTAATGAAGTATACAACTGGACGGTAGAAGACGGGAAGCCGCAACCTCCCAAGCAAGATTTACCACAAGCGGTGAAAGACCGGGCGGACTATTTTTGGGAAATGGCAGAAGATGGTATGACGTTTATGGGAGCGATGGAATGCATCTTCGCTGATGAAAAGCCTACCGACTATGATTTGGGAGCTACTAAGGGTTGGTTGCCAAAATCTAAGGAGTTTGATGATTGGATTGGCTATTCACCAGGCATGTCTCAGGTAGTTATTGCAGTTTATTTGATTTATGGAGGAAACTAAGATGAATATTAAGGCATTGATTAAGAAGTACGAAGCGGTTGAATGTGTTGTAGGTATTGTTAGCGGAAAAACTATTCTAAAAACCGTTCTAAGAGACTTGAAACAACTAGACGAACAAAAATCAGTCAAAGTTCCGCAGTTTGTGGCTGAATGGATTGAGGAAGCTAGAAAAGCTTGTAAAGACGTGGCAGAATTATTCGAATTTGATTTCACGAACGATGAAGTTAGGAAATGGTTTATGCAAGAAAGACCATTTGATTTAGTTGCTCGTGCATGGCTTGACGGCTACGAGGTCGAGGAAGAGAAGCGGTATATTGTTAGTCTGAATAATGGGCAACCTTTGACTAAAACGCAATCAGGGAAGGTTCTTTATTTTAACCAAAATATAATTACTGGAAATTATAAATTCACCCGCAAAGAACTTGAAGAAGCTGGTTTCGGCTGGGTGTTCGATTGCCCAGGGATTGAGATTGAGGAGGTGGAGTGATGATACAAACGCTTGAAGAAGGAATGAAGAATCAAAGTAAACGCATAAAAATCCCAATGGAAATTAGACCGTTTGATGTTGGTTATCGAATAGTAAATAAACACGGTCAAGCGCTTGCCCTAAAAAACGGAGCAAGTATATTCGCTTTACCATCACTAGCTGAAAAAGCCATTAAGAAAAAGTTTAGTAAAGATGACCCAGACTTTGACATTGAAAACATTTCGTTGAAGAGGTCGCTATTGTCAATTTAAGTAAATTTCATAGTTATTTTGAGGAGGTGGAATAATGGGAGATATACGAATACTAGACGCTTGTTGTGGCAGTCGTATGTTTTGGTTTGATAAAAATGAGAGTCATACAACTTTCATGGACATCAGACAAGAAAAATTTGAAATACATGGGAAAAAGGTAAACGTAAACCCTGACGTTGTCGGAGATTTTCGTGATATGCCATTCGATGATGAAACATTTAATCTAGTAGTATTCGATCCGCCACATTTGAAATGGGCAGGTCAAAACTCAATTATGCGATCACAATATGGCGAGCTGGATAAAGTTACCTGGCCGGAAGATTTAGCCAAGGGTTTTGAAGAATGCATGAGAGTTCTAAAAGTTGGAGGTACTCTAGTTTTTAAATGGTCTGATTGTCAAATCAACGTTAAAGAGGTTCTTAAATCTGTACCTTTTAAACCATTGTTTGGACAACAAAGAGGTACTACGCATTGGATGACGTTTATGAAATTTGAGGAGGTCACAGATTGAAACGATTCATAGCTATCTGGATTCTGGTATCTGCTGGACTAAACATCTGGCAGATGGACAGGATTGCAGAACTAGAAAAGAAAAAGCCGATGGTTATCTACAAGGCGGATAACGCAGGCGCTGAGATTTTCGGTAAAGTCGTCGAGAAAGGACGACACGGCAAATTATACACGCTTACGATTCGTGACTACGGGGTGTTTGTGGTTACGAAGGACGTGTATGAGAAAGTGAAAGTTGGGGATGAGGTGATGTTATGATACCAAAATTTAGAGCGTGGGATAGACTGCGAAAAGAAATGAATTACAAAGTCATGGTAGGCAATTGTGATCTAAGTGATGAAAACTGGACTTGTCCTATCATTTGGATTGAAGAGAAAAAAGATTGGTTACATTTTGATGATTATGAATGTATCATGCAATCAACAGGACTCAAGGATAAGAACGGCAAGGAAATCTTTGAGGGGGATGTTCTTGAAATTCAAGATGAAGGAGAAGTCCTTGGGAATGCAAAATTGACTTGGGATAATGAGCAAGCTGTCTTTATGATAGAAGCAATAAGTGTAGATGATATTGCGCCCTTTCATGAAATTCTTAGCGATGAAAGTTACTCTTATAGAGTCGTTGGCAACATCTACGAAAACAAGGAGTTACTAGATGCCTGACGTAGAATGGATTATGGAGAATTGCCATATGATGCGTGACAATGGTATCTGGGCAGGAGAGAAGCAGATTTCCTACGCTAGTCCAGATGGGCAATATACGTATTACGTAAACAAGCGTAAAGATGGCACTTATTATTTACATGGAGCGTATAAACATTATGGCAGGACGTAGATGGACAGAAGATGAGGTTGATTATATTTTACTAGCCCACAACGATAATGAAAGTACGGTTGAAGAGGTCGCTGATTTTTTAGGTCGTACAGTTAGTTCTGTCCGATGTAAGTCTGAGATAATCAACAAAGGAAAAGGTCAGTTTACAAAACGCCATTGGCAGGATGAAGAAATAAGAATTTTACGGCGCTATTATCAAAAAGTTCAAGATTTAAACCAGCTAGCTAAAATATTAAATCGAAGTTTAGACGCAGTGATTATAAAAGCGAACAGGCTCGGACTGCCTCGCAGAAAAAAGAAATGGGATATTTCAAAATACGATATAGAAACACTTGGAAAAATGGGCATGAGCTGTAGACAAATAGCATGCCAATTAGACAGACCACTTCGTCTGATTAGAGCGGTGGTTTATCATTATAAAATACCTGTCGGAAAAGAAGAAATTCAACAGCATCCTTGGAGTTTTGACAATGATATGATTTTTATGAGGAGGACTTAACATGACAGACAACATAAACAAACCAAGCCACTACCAAGGTGCAAACGGTCTGGAAGACCTGAAGAAAGCCAGAAAGAACCTTGACTGGCTTATCGAGGAGATGGAGCATGAATGAGTACGCATTATATCAAGGTGAAACGTTCGTGACGATAGGAACGCTTGAGGAAATCAGCAAAGAAACAGGAATTGCCGAGAGGATGTTGAAGTATTACACTTTTGCATCTACACAAAAACGCCATCCGAATGGTAGGGCAGTCATAAAGATTGAGGTGGATGATGAAGGATAAATTAAATCCAAGACAAGCAAGTAGGTTTGCTTTCTTGCTAAAGCAAAAACGTAAGGAAAGGAAGTTGTCACAAGAAAAGTTAGCAGCTAAACTAGGCTATAGTCGCTACCTGATTGCTAAATGGGAGAAGGAGGAAAGTGTACCGAATATTTATAATGTAGAAGATATCTGTACTTACTTTGCTTTTCCTGCTGATATTATTCTCGGGAGTAGGGCATGAAAAAAGCCAGCACAGCTGACTCCTCATGGTATGGTTTCGCATAACTATTATATCATGAGGAGGAGTTCGTGTGCAAATAGAGTTATTGGATATTATCGATGAAAAGAAGACAAGAAAGGAAGCTATCAAAGTCCTTAAAAAATACAGTCGTCTGAGACGGATAGCTGGAGAAGAATACGCCCCCAAAATAACAATATCCTACTCACTTGAACCAAGGTCATCAAGTGGTCAGACAAGCAAGCAGGTAGAAAGCATGGTCTTGCGTAGAGTATCAGCTCAGCAGGACCTGGAACTCATCGCTAAAGCAATCAACAATCTTTCCGATATGGAATACACACGTATCCTAATCGAACGATATTGCAGGAAGAAAAGGAGGGAAGACTACAGTATTTATTCAGAACTAGGCTACTCATCCAGTGAATATTATCGGATATTGAACAAAGCTCTATTAGAGTTTGCGGAGTCCTATCAAGCAAGCAACCTTCTGGTTTACAAGTGATTTCTGGGAAAAATCTGGGAAAATCTTGGGAGAATTGGAACGAAAAAAGGTGCTAAAATAGTATTATCCAATGATTGGGTAACGAACAGTCATGAGGACTCCTAAAAATACAGAGGTTTCGGCCTCTTAGACAGTAAGGACAGGTTAGCAGGTTGTTTGGGTCTCCTTGAAACTTTTACCAAGCGTGCGTTTTACTGCTAGACCAGCTGGTTCAATTCCAGCTACTGTCATATTCAATGCCACGACCAGTGGCTTTTTTTGATTATTTGAAAGGTGGTGATACTTGTTTTGAATATTGTAGAACCAATCAGGGATAAAGATGATATACAGGCTATGAAAGATTATCTGAGAGAATGGAATGAGCGTAATTATATTTTATTTCTTTTTGGTATCAATTCAGGTTTGCGAGTTGGTGACATTTTAAAAATTCGAGTAAAGGATGTTCAAGGTTGGTATATCAAACTGAAAGAACAAAAGACTGGGAAGAAGAAAAAGATTAAAATGACTAAAACTCTCAAACGTGAGGTTAGAGAGTATATACAAAATAAACCTCATCATCATTTTTTATTTCAAAGTAGAGTCGGAAAAAATAAACCACTTGATCGTAGGACTGTGGATTGGATTTTAAAAGTTGCTGCATCTGAGTGTGGTATTGAAAATATAGGAACTCATTCAATGAGGAAGACATTTGGATATCATTATTATAAAAAGACAAAAGATATAGCAATGTTGATGAGTTTGTTTAATCATTCATCACCAGCTATTACCTTAAGATATATAGGTATTCGTCAAGATCAACAGGACAAAGCGATGTCAAATTTTGGATTGTAGTTAACCAATTAGACATAACGAGTCAAACGCTAATTCATTTAGTGGATTACTGTATATCCTTATTGTGTTAGGCTTTTTGGCGACTGTTTGAATTAGACAGAATATAAGATATGTCTAATTGAACGCTAGAAAATATAGAGTAACAGCAATTTAAAATAAGTATCTTTAAGATAATTATTGACGAAAGATGTAATGGACAAAGAATATTAAACAATGATTGAAGTTTCAACTCGAGAAGAACGAAACCAGTTTTACAATTCCAGCGAGTGGAGAACGATAAGAAGGCAAGCACTTAAACGAGATCATTACGAATGTGTATGGTGCAGGGATGAAGGCAAGGTCACGACTACTAATTTAGAAGTTGACCATATCAAGGAGCTAGAGTTCTATCCAGAGTTCGCGCTTGATATCGATAACCTACGAACATTGTGCAAAGCATGTCATAATAAAAGGCATGATCGTTTTGATAAGAATGACAGAAATTTCCGAAAAGATGAATGGTGGGGTTAGGTTAAAGAATCTTAAACACCCCCCGGTCAAAAAAATCAGGAAATTTCAAAGGAGCCAGTAAGCGGTCTGCACTCGACTGTCCAAATTTTTAACAAAAAATTAAAGGGGGTGGGGGGTAATGGAAGAATACTCGGAAAAAAATATAAAAGAATTAGAAAATCAGCTACTTTCTAAAATTGGCTATTTCAGTCCTAGAAAAAAGGATGCGATTCAGTATGAAAAAGTCAATCGCTATCTTTATCTTGTCCGGCTGCTTTATGAGCTGAAAGCTAAACTTCATGAAGACGGACTGGTCATCACTGTTCACAATGGACAACAAAGATTCCAAAAAGCGAATTCTCTCATCAAGGAAATCAACACAACCAGCAATCAGCTTTTGGCTATTGAGCGGTCGTTTGATTTTGATGTTGAAAATTCTCCTGTCGAGAAAGCTACGTCTGGAGCTGATCTGTTATGATTTCTCATCCGCTGGTTGATGACTACATCAAAATGGTCGAGTGTGGAGATATTGTCGTCAACAAGGAAAGGAAGTTGCTGTTTAAAATCATCAAGGAGAAAATCTATCCTCGTGATGATTTGTATTTTGATAATGACTTAATTGACAAGTTCATTCGGTTTGCGGAAAAGAATTTTTTCCCTCTGGCTAAGTATCAACTTTTCTTGACACCGTTCATTTTTCTTTTTCGGAAGGTAGACGAGGAACCACACTTTGACGAGTATCTATACACACTTGCTCGTGGGGGTGGTAAGAATGGTTTTATGTCAGCAAGGTCATCGTTTTTTATCAGCCCTATCTACCCTATCAGAGATTACGATGTGACTATCACTGCTAACTCTGAGAAACAGGGTAAGGTTTCGTTTGAGGAAGTTTATGAGACTATCCAAAGGCGTGGTCTTGAGGACCATTTCTATCTGACTAAAATGTCTATCACAGGTCGAGCGAACAACTCGGTCTTTTCTTTTCGGACGAATAATCCGAAGACTATGGACTCTGCTCGTGATGGTTGTCTTGAGTTTGATGAGATTCACCAATTTGAAAATGATAAGGCTGTGAAGGTTCAAAGGTCTGGTCTTGGTAAGATTGCTCATGTCAGGACTTTCTACAACGGTACGAATGGGTATGTGCGCGAGGGGTTCTATGACAAGCTGATAGAGAAGTCTATGCAAATCTTGAATGGAGAGGTTGATGATTTCAGACTCTTCCCTTTTATCTGCAAGCTTGATAGTGCGGATGAGGTGGATGACATGAAGAATTGGCCGAAAGCAAATCCGATGTTGGATGAAAGCACGCCTTACGCTAAGAGGTTGCTTGCTAGAACTAAGGCTGACTATGATGACCTTGAGCTGGAGCCGTCTGGTCGTCAGGAGTTCATGACTAAACGGATGAATCTTCCTGAAGCAGACCTTGAGAAAGATGTGACGACTCGTGAAAGATTACTTGCTTGTTTACGTTCGCCTGGTATTGACTTGTTGGGTAAGTCCTGTGTCGCAGGATTTGACTATGCTAGCATTCGAGATTTTGCGAGTGTTGGTTTGTTGTTTAAGAACGGAGATGAGTTTATCTGGAAACAACATTCATTTGCTCGTAAAGCATTTTTGAAAGCTTTTAAACTTAAAGCTCCTATTCAGGAATGGGCAGATAGAGGCTTATTTACAATTGTGGACGGCCCTAGTATTGACCCTCGTTTATTGGTCGAAAAATTGAATGAATGGAGTAAGTTTTATCAGATTGAGCTTGTATGTGCAGATGGTTTCAGAATGGACTTGTTAAAACCTCTTTTGGAAGAGGCTGGTTTTGAATATGAGTTCTTGAGAAATCCTGGGGCGATTCAATCCAAGGTTGCGCCAATCATCGAAGATGGATTTGCTAATGAACGATTTATCTTTGAGAATGATAATTCTATGATTTGGTATACGGATAATACCTACGTCAAAGAGGACAAGGATGGCAATAAGCGTTTCTTGAAGAAAGAGCCCGTCAGAAGAAAGACGGATGGTTTCCATGCCTTGATTGCTGCTCTATACAAACGTGAGCTTGTACATGAGTCGAACGTTGGGGAATTCCTCGATATGTTAGAGGATTGGGAGTTTTAATCTAAGAATAAATTTTGGGTGGTAGGTTGGTAATTGGATAGGAAGGAGGGGAAGCATGGGGTTCTTAAATTTATTTAAGCGTGATGCGCCTGATGTTGGTTTTGATTTTGAAGAGTTGGAACGAATGTTGGGGTGTTTGCAGTTAAAGAGTTTAGCGATTGATAAGTCGGCGGAGTTTGTGGCTCGTATCTTTGCTAAGTCGGAATTTCGGTATATGGTGGAGAATCATCATGTGACGTCAGACTGGGATTATATTTTAAATGTGCGTCCCAATAAGAATGAGTCGGCCTCGGAGTTCTGGCAGAAGGTCATTTATCGCTTATTGACGAAAAACGAAGTACTCATTGTTTTGTCTGATGATAAGCAGTTACTGGTAGCTGATGCTTTTACTCGTAGGCGTTATGCTCTGTATGATGACACCTTTGAGATGGTGTCTGTCGGGGATTATACATTTCAGAGGAAGTTTGCTATGAGTGATGTCATCTTTCTTCAGTATAATAACAATCGCTTGCAAGAATATGTATCTGACTTGTTTTCTGATTATGAAAAACTACATACTCGTCTGGTGGAAGCCTTAGCTAGAAATAATCAGATCCGTGGGGTTCTGGCTACAAAAGCGAATGGAACTTTTGATGAGGATAAGAGAAAGAAACTGCAGAGATATGCGGACAATCTTTTTAAGTCCTTTACGTCTAAGACGGTTGCCATTGTACCGACAATGGATGGTGTGGAGTATTCGGAGTTGACCAATACGGTAGGAACTACAAATCTATCAGTTGAAGAGTTGAAGAAACTGAGACGTCAATTTGATGACGAGGTTGCGGATATATTAGGTTTGCCGACGGCTTTGATGCATGGAGATATGGCTGATTTGTCTAATAGCCAGAAGATGTTTAACAGTTATTGTTATGAATCGCTGGTTAAAAAAGTGGGTGACGCTCTAAACCATGCTATGGTGAGTTCGGCTGGATACGCTAATCAGAAAAAATTTGTGATTTTTGGTGAGGGGGGACTGGATAAGTTTGCTCTGGCTGAGAACATAGATAAACTCATCTCATCTGGGGCTATGACTCGAAATGAGGTGAGATTGGAACTTGGTCTTGAGGCTGTTCCTGGTGGGGATTCTTTCCTTATCACTAAGAACTATCAGGGTGAAAACGAAATAGAGAAAGGAGGAAATGAGGATGACAATCATTCAGATTAAGGGAGCGATTGTATCCAATGATGACCGCTGGTTTTATGATTGGCTAGACATGGATGCAACTGCTCCTAAGGATATTGTATTGCCGACGACGGGAGAAGATGTGGAGGTGCACATCAATTCTGGTGGTGGTGATGTGTATGCTGGTAGTGAAATCTATACAGCATTGCGTGCTTATCAGGGGCATGTGACGGTGAAAATCGTGGGGATTGCTGCTAGTGCTGCGAGTGTTATCGCTATGGCTGGTGATCAGGTGGAAATTAGTCCTACAGCGCAAATCATGATCCATAATGTATCTGCTGGTGTACGTGGTGACCATAAGGCGCTCTTGCATGAGGCTGGTGTGTTAGAAGGGTTTAATAAGTCCATCGCATATGCCTATATTGATAAGACTGGTAAGGCATTAGATGATTTACTGGATCTAATGGAGGGTGAAACGTGGTTTGATGCTCGTTCTGCTGTTAATCATGGCTTCGCAGATAAGGTCATGTTTGAAAGTCAGGAAGCTCCTGTCTTGGTAGCTAGTCAGACACCTGTGATTCCTCGTGATTTTATCGAAAAAATCCGATCTGCGATGACCCCAGATGTGGAGTTATTGGCGGACTTGGTTCGTGATAGGTTGAATAACAGTTTACCTATCCCAGAAGATAAGAAAAAAGAAGACAAGACGGCTGAACCTGTGGGGTTGGGTCGTTTCCCATTTTAAGAAAGGAAATAAAAAACAATGATGAAACTTGGTAATGAATTTACAACTGCTCGTCAGAACTTTATGAATGCAGTAGAAACTGGTGCTCCTATGGAGGAGCAAAATAAGCTCTATAACGAGATGATTGAGGCATTGACAGATAAGTTGCAAGATGATGCTCGAGAAGCTGCTCGTAAAGAAATCGCAACTATGAATCCATACGATGCACAGTTGACTGCTGAAGCTCGCGAATTTTTCAACAACATTGAGAAACTTCCTCCCAAAGGAATTGAGAAATTGTTCCCTCAGGAAACAATTGACCGTATTTTTGAGGATATGGTGGCAGCCCGTCCACTTCTTCAACACATCGGCTTGCGTAATGCTGGTATTCGTTTGAAATTCCTCAAGTCTAGTCGTACAGGTCAAGCGGTTTGGGGTAAAATCAATGCTGAAATTCAAGGACAATTGAAACAAGAATTTGCTGAAGAAGAAGCGATTCAGTCTAAATTGACTGCTTTTGTTGTAATCCCTAAAGACTCTGAAAAGTTTGGTCCTGCTTGGCTACAGTCTTACGTATCCATTCAAATTACAGAGGCCTTTGCAGCTGCTCTTGAAGCTGGTTATTTAAATGGTGATGGGGACAACAAGCCTATCGGGTTGTCTCGTACTCTTACAGGGACTGCAGAAAGTGAAAAAGTAACTTATGCTGAGAAACAAGCTCAGAAAAAACCATTGACTTTCGCAGACTCTGCTACCGTGGTAAAAGAGTTGACGGAGGTTTATAAATACCATTCTACAAAAGCTGACAATACCACTCCTGTTGCAGTAGAAGGTAATTTGGTTATGGTAGTGAACCCTGTAGATGCCTGGGATGTGAAGAAGCAATATACGTCTCTCAATGCTCAGGGTGTATATGTAACAGCTATGCCTTATAACCTCATCTTGGTTGAGTCGGTTGCTCAAGCGTCTGGTAAGGTGACTACATTTGTCAAAGGTCGCTACGATGCCTTTGTAGGTGGGGGGATTGAATTTGGACGATTTACCGAAACCTATGCTTTAGAAGACTTGAATCTCTACACTGCTAAGCAATTTGCTTATGGTAAAGCGCATGATGAAAAGACTGCTGCTGTGTGGACACTGAGTATTGCAAAATAAAAGGTGACGAAGGATGGAGATTGAAGCTAAACTTCATTCCCTCCTTATTCCTTTTAAGGAGCGGATGAGAATTTTTCATAGCGGAGAAGATGCGAATCTCTCACGGATGTTAGAAAGTTCTCAAATGGTTATTACCCGCTTGGTAGGAAGTGGGAATATACACGATCATCAAATAAGGGAACTTATCTTAGAACGTGCTCGCTATGTCTATAATGACCAAGTTGAATTTTTTTACGAAAATTTCAAAGCGGATATTTTAGCATTATCGTTAGATAAGATAGAAATGGAGGATAGTGATGATTAAGGTATTAAAAGAGTTTTATGACCTCAAGGAGGGAGTCCTTAGGCAAGTCGGAGAAAGGTTTGAAGCGACAGAAGAACGATTTGCTGAGCTAAAGGAACATTTACCTGACTATGTCGAGTTGGAAAAGTCGTCCAGAAGTCGTAGCTCTAAGGAAGTAGTGAGTGTAAATGAAGAGGAGTGAGGGACCAAGCTATCGTTACAAAAAGCCTGAGTCTCAAAATGGAGACCTAAGAACTCCCCTGACTTTCTATACCTCTAAAATAAAAAAAGGGGTTGATGGTCGTGATGTGAGTTACGAGAAGGCTTTTTATACGATGGGGCAAACTTATTCTCCAAGTATGAAAGACGTTGAGATTGCAACTGGAAAAGCGATGAAAGCTAAGATGACTTTGAAGATTCGTGACCCTCTGACAGATTATCAGCCTGAAAATCGGCATTTTGTCGAAGTGGGGGATATCCGTCTAGTTGGTAAGAAATGGCAAATCATTGATGTCCGTCCTGATTTTGCTAATCGGGATTTTTTGATTGTCCTTATCGGAGGTGGTCGTGATGTCTAGTGGAGCTAATCTAAAAGGATTTGATGATATTTTGAGGAATATTGAGGCTCGACTAGGAGAGCCGGTAGTTCGTAGAAAGGTCAACAGAGCCTTGAAGGAGACGGTTGAGGAGTTTGAGCCAACTTTCAAACGGGCTATGGCGGTGTACGCTGACACTGGGAAGACGGTTGGTGCGGTCGTTCATGGGAATGTGACTGGTACATCCAGCGGAGTTCCAATGGTTAAATTAGGTTTTAAAAGTCCTCGTTGGACTATTATTCACTTAAATGAATTTGGCTATGCAAAGAATGGGCATCCTCGTGGTTTCGGAGTCATGCGCCGCTTTTTTGAAGCGAGTAAGCCGGTCTTTAAGTCTAAAGTCGGCATGAAGTTAAAACAGGAGTTTTTGTAATGATTAAAGACAAATTAACTGAACTCTACGATGCTTTGGAAGAGGATGAGTCTTTATCTGGTATTAGTATCAAGTCTTTTGAGCGTCCTGAGAGCTTGGGAGATGGTGAGACCAGTATTGTCATTATCCCTGTAGGGCCTCCAATGCAGACGGCTCACGGTAGTAATACTAGTTTGGCTAAGACTTTTCTCTATCAAATCAATGTAGAGTCTACTAATCGAGTGGAGTGTAAAGAACTCCAAGGAAGAATTGAAAAAATAATGGAAGAACAGGGATTTTATCAGACTGAAGGTGGTTTGGAACAATGGATTCCTGATATTAAGCGCTATGTAGACGTTCGGACTTATCGTGGTATGAGCGCTCTATATGAGAAATACTAGAAAGAAGGAAAAAGAAATGACAGTAAAAGGAACTGCACTTATCGGACTTAAATCAGTCACCATTCGTGTGCATGATGGACAGACTCCAACGGTTGGACAGAACCTCTTCACGCTAGAAGGTAAAGATAATGAAGGGGCTACACAGACCGCTAGAGTAACTGGATTATCTAGTGACCCTGTAAAGACTTATGGTAGTAATGTGGCTTATCACGTCTCCAATCGAGGAGTCGGTGATGTTAAGGTAGAGATGGGCTTGCTTGATGTCCCATTAGCTTTATATACGAATGCTTTGGGGTATGGCGATGATGATGGTATCTATTACTTCGGTGCAGACACAGTTGCCAAGAATGTTTCCATTCTCATTGAAAGTAATACTGCTGATGGGGAACCTGTTTACTATGGTTTTTATAAAGGTCAGCTTTCTATGGATGCTATTGATTTTGAAACGCTCAAGGATAAGGCGAATGAGTTAGCTACTACTAGTGTGAATTTCACTGCGACAGCTAGTTCAGACGTTGCAACTAAGGGGCGTTATGGTGCTATTGTTTATGGTTCAGATGCTGAAAAGTTGAAGAAATTGAAAGGTCAACTAAACATAACCGCTGCGGGGTAGAAGGAGGGCGAAAGCTCTCTTTTACTTTTTTAGAAAGGAAAGTATATGGCTAAGGTTCAATTTACAATTAAAAATGACAAGGGAGAAGATGTCCTAAAAAAGAGCAAAGAAATCACAACTCGTGATTATCGTGACTATTTGGTCATGAACGAATCCTTGACAAGTGATTTATCTGAGGTAGAGAAGCTTGATAAGCAGTTGGGATTTATTGCTAGTTTGTTTGATGATGTGACAGTAGAACAATTACTAGAATACACAGATTTTGCGAAAGTGATTTCTATTTTTACAGCAATTTATGCTCATCTGGTAGGTGATGTAGACCCAAAGGAAAAGAGCTAGCACCTGGGCAAGCGATCAAACGTTTTTATGGTTTTGTCAAGCAAGTTACAGAGGGTCCTTATGGAATGAGCATTCGCGATGTGATGGATACGAGTTGGGAGGACTTGATGGGGGTCTTGGGAAGTCTGGAAACGAGTGAACAAGAAGAAGTGCTTGACTTGGCAGATTTTTTAGAAAGTCTCTAGGTCAAGACTTTACAAATCAAAGGCTTAGGAATATAATAGAGATATGTAAGGGAGGTGGAAGAAATGTCTCGAAAAGAAAAAGCATGTAGAAGATATTGGTTTTGGTTTACCATTTTTATCCTTTATCTTGCTTTTGGCTTGTATTGTATTTGTACAAATTTTGTAGATATCTTTGGTATGCTCTTGCTATCACCCTTTATCTTTGCTTCCCTGCCACTCTATGCTTATCTATTTCTTGGTATGTTTATCTGGGCTTTTATGAACATGGCAATGGATGATTTTTATAAAGAATGATGAAAAGTCCGTAAGGGCTTTTTTCTTTGCTCTGAGGAGTTAGGAAGGAGAACAAGATGGCAAGCGGTACGCCGTTAGGTCAGATGTATATCGAGCTAGGGTTGGACGTGTCAAAGTTCAGTCCTACTCTAACTGGTGCAAAAAACGCTGTAAAGTACTTTCAAAATAATGTCCGTTCTTTGGACAGTACTTTAAAAGGCAATGAAAAAAATGCTAGCTTACTTCAAGCAAAATACAAGACTTTAGGACAAGCCATTGATTCACAACGTAAAGTTTTGGATGAGATGAAGAAAAGTTTTGATAAACTTGAACCGGGGACAGCTAAATTTGACAAGGCTGCTGCTGATATTCAGCGTGAGAATGCTAAGTTGGCAGTAATGGAAGGTCAGCTACGCGGTGTTGAAAAAGCTTTGCAAGATGTGGGGCGTGAAAATAGTTGGTCTGGTAAGATAGATGCCTTGAGCGAAAAATTTGCTAAAGGTGGAGAAAAATTGCGGGCTATGGGCGATGCAATGAAGCCTGTGTCTGCTGCTTTATTAGCTGGTTTTACGCTTTCTACTAAGAAAGCTATTGACTTTGAAAGCCAGATGAATACAACTAAATCTCTGTTAGCAGATACTATTCCAACAGCGGATGAACTGAACAGTACCACACAAAAGCTGGGTGAAAGTTCAAAAAATTGGGCGAAGCAGTATGGGATTTCTACTGCATCTATCAATGAAGGGATGCAAGAAATTATCAAGAAAGGTTTTGATGCCAATCAAACAATCGAAGCCATGCCTGCTATCCTAGACGCTGCAAAGGCGTCTGGTGAGGACTTCAATACGGTTATGAACGCCACTACGAATATTTTGCAACAATTTGGGCTATCTACTCAGGATACAGAGCGAGTAACCAATAGCTTAACCTTTGTCGCCAATAAAACGGCTGCTGGTTTTGCTGATATGGGGGCTGCAATGGAGTATGTTGGTCCCGTTGCTAAAAACGTTGGTATGAACTTGGAAGAGACTGCCGCTGCTGTTGGTCTTTTGTCCAACAATGGTATTGCTGGTGAAAAGGCTGGTACGGCTCTGCGTGGAGCTTTAACAAGGCTACTGAAACCATCAGAGCAAAATGCAAATGCAATGGAGAAGCTTGGTTTTTCTGCAGAAGAATTTCGTAGCGGCGCGATTAAGCTACCTGATATTTTGGATCGTATCAAAAAGAATACGGAAGGGATGACAGATGCTCAGAAATCGGCCTTGATTGCTACAGCCTTTGGTACAGAAGCTCAGACAGCGATGAATATCTTGGTTGACCAAGGTGGAGATGCGTTGCGTAATCTTGCTAACGAAACCAAGGGGGCGACAACTTATACCAAGGATTTAGCAAATGAATTATCTAAGTCTTCTAAAAATGGTGTGGAACGTTTTAAATCTAGTTTAGAAGTTTTACAGATTAACATTGGTCAGAAATTATTACCATTACTAACTCCTGTGATTGATAAGGTGAACCAATTTATCGACTGGCTAAGTAAGGCTCCTCCAGCCGTACAGAGCTTGGCGGTTGGTATTGGTGGTTTTTTGGCTCTGGGCTACCCTTTCTTGAACTTTCTAGGCAATGGGGCGACGGCTCTTAGTATTTTGATAAAACATGCCGGTAAATTAGAAGGACTATTAAAGGGCGGTCTCGGTCTTGCTAAATTGACAGAGCGTGCTGGTAAATTAAAAGGACTTTTACAAGGTGGTCTCGGTCTTGCTAAGGTAGGAAGCGAAGCTACTGTTTTAGCGGAAGGAGCTGGCGCTGCTGCATCTAGTTCTAGTCTCTTGTCTGGAGCCATTGGGGCTTTGACAAATCCTATTGGTTTGCTGGTGGGTGGTGCTGCTTTACTAGCTGGAGGATTGGTCTATCTAGGACATAAGAAAGACGAGGCTCGCATTAAGGCGGAGGAATTTGGGTCTCAGTTGAGTGATACTGCAAGGAAAGAGTTAAGAGATTTCCAAAGTAAGGTAGATGATACCAGTACAGCAGTAGCCAACTTTGGAACCCACGCTGGCGATGCTGAAAAAGTTTCTGAAGCTTTTCGAAAACTTCATGAAGAGGTAGCAGCAGGTGCTGAAAAAGCTAATCAACGTATGGAAGAATTAGCTAAAAAGTTGGGGTTTAGCGATGAAGAAATCGCTAAAATGAAAGTAAAAAATGACCAAGTTGTTTCAAATACCGATGCAATGGCTAATCAGGTCAGTGAAATCTACAAACGTCATAATGGAGACGCTAGCAAGTTTTCTCAAGAAGAAAAAGAAATCGTCTTAAACAACCAAAGAGAGATGATCAAAGCTAGAATCGAAATGATGGAATTATCTGGCGAACAACAAAAGGCTGCGCTTCAGGCTCTGAATGGAGAGATTGGTAGTTTAAATGAAACGCAATTAAAGCACACAAGAGATGTTTTGAAGAAGGCTCTGGATGAAGAAAATCAGTTATACAAAACCTCAAAAGATGGATTGAAACAACTCTTAGATGCCAAACGTATCGATCAAGAAACTTACAATAAAAAAATTCAAGAACTTGAAACAAACCACCAGCAAACCATGGAAGCCTTAGGTACTAAGTATTACCAGGTTATGCAAAACCTTGACGCTAAGGTAAAAGCTCGAACTGGACAAAGCTGGAACTACTGGGAAGAAGCTAAAAAGGTTCTGGAAGAATATGGTTTGTCTTATGAAGTAATCGGTCAAAAGGCAGCAGAAGCTTCTCAAAAAATGGGTGATTCCCATAGCATTCTTGCTAAGTATACTAGTGATATGAGCAAGGAAACGAGAGAAGCGAATGATGCTTGGTCTTTGCTCGTCGGAAACATTGATGAAAACAACAATTTTGTCATTAAATCAAACGTAAAAGAAGTGATTGGGGAAGCGACTAAATCTGCTGAGGGTTGGGAGCAATTGCAATTTATTGTTAAAAATGCGAATATCAACTCAAATGTTCGGGTAACGATTGCTGAAGCTCTCGTTGAGTCTGGTAAGTGGTCAACTATGACACTGGAAGAAAAACAGTTGATTGTCCAAAATCAAGCAGGACTGCAAGCTATCTTTGATAGTGAAAACCATCTTAGAATCTGGAACAGTATGCCTGCTGAAGTCAAGCAACTGCTTTTGGAAAATACAGATGTGATGAATAAGGCTGAGGAGGCTTCCAAAGCGCTCTATAACTATGATGCCTTGACTCCTAAGCAGAAAGAGTTGCTGGCTACGGATGAGAATTTCAGAAAGGCTGTTGCGCGTTCGACTGACACGCTAACGACTTGGAATGCGATTACTCCATTCACAAAAGATTTGAAACTAGATCCTACAAATGTTTTGAACAACGGGCAATTGTCAATCGATAAAATCATAGCTTGGAATCTATCTAATCCAGAGAATAAGTCATTAAATGCTATTGACAATACTAGTGAAGCAGTTGCTAGTGCAAAAGCGAGTGTGAACTCTCCGAAACAGGAAAAACCAATTGATTTACTTGCGAAAGATCAGACTGCAGGCGTTAGAAATGAGACGAGTGCGGCTATTAATGCGATTAAGCAACATAATCCAGTAGATATCCTTGCTAAAAATAGCACTTCCAGTACTGTCAGCGAGGTCAAAAGCGTCGTTAATAGCATTCAAGACAAAACGGTTACAATCAACGCTCAAGATAATGCGTCTGGCGTGCTTGCAGGCATTAGGACTTGGATTACTAGGGTAACTGGTGATTTCTTTACCAATGTTTTTGCTAGTCGGCATGCCCACGGTACCAACTATCACCCTGGTGGTCTTGCTATGGTCAATGACCAACGCAATAGTACCTACAAGGAATTGGTTACTCTTCCAGATGGTAGGAGCTTCATTCCTGAGGGGAGGGATGTTCTTCTTCCTCTTCCTAAAGGGGCTAAAGTTTTGCGGGCGGATAAGACCAAACGCTTGATGCGTGAGATGGGGGTTCCTAAATATGCTGCAGGAGTTGGCATTCCGAGTGATGCTAAATTCCTTCGTGAGATGGAAGAAGCACAAGCTAAAATAGTGGTGCAAACAAAAGGAGATACAAATAGTAAAGACAGCGATAAAGTCGTGTCTGAGATAGCGATTCTGAGAGCAAGTATGGAGAAGATCCTTACTGCTATCCTTGAAAAGCCGTCAGATACTTACCTGGACGCTGATAAAATTTCAATGAGCGTCTACCAACGTCAAGGTGCGATTTACGCTAGGGAGGGAATGTAATGTTTTATATGATTATCAATGGTTTTAACACATCAACTATCCCTCACTGCGTGGTGACGGATTTTGGTCAGGTGGAGGCTGCTAAGCCTAGGGTGGCTGAAGATGCTAACCTCTACGGAGCCAACGGAAGTTATCGAGTGCTGGATGGTGGCTATGAGAGTTATGAACGGACTTTTTCGTTCTATATTCCTAAGTTACTGGATGTTTCGACTATCGTGGAGAAATTTCAGCCTAAGGACAATGTGCTGGAGTTTAGCTACCAGTTGGGTTCTGTCTTTTATGCGGATTTTATTGGTGCAACCTATAGCCCTCATGGGATGCATGCCTGGAAGCTAGAGCTTAAGCTGAGTATGCAACCGTTCCGCTATCAGAAAAATCTTGCTCCTCTTATTTTTACCGCAAGCGGTAATGTCAACAATCCAGGCTCTGTCTATAGTGAGCCTGTGATTGAGATTGAGGGGGACGGAGATATTTCTTTGACTATCGGACGGACAACCATGCACTTGACCATTAGACGAAAAGTGACCATTGATTGTAGGCATAAGAAGCAGAATATCTACAACGCAGATGGTGTGGTTCAAAATACGCTACGAAAGCGTGGAGGCTTCTTTGAATTGGCTGTTGGCAATAACGGTCTGGTCTTTACTGGTGCGGTTCGTAAGGTCACAGTTCGGCCGAATTGGAGGTATATTTTATGATTTATCTTACAGAGGGAAATAGGCCTTTAAACGAGTCCTACAATGATGAAATTGTCCATTTGGGGAACAATACCTATCAACTGACCTTTCGTTTTCCTACATCGGATCCCAAGTGGGAATTGCTGAAAGAGGAAACCTTTCTGACTGCAGATGACCTGCATGGTGAGCAGGATTTTTATATTTTTGAGGTTGAAAAGCAACAAGGATATATTCAAGTCTATGCCAATCAGGTTATCAGTTTGTTAAATAATTACATCGTTAGCTCTATCGAGGTTGACCGTGTCAGTGGGACAAGGGTGTTGAGTGCTTTTGCTGGTAGTATTACCAGAGCCAATCCTTTTTCTTTCTTCTCTGATATTGATGATAGGCATACGCTCAATATCAAGGACAAGAATGCCATGGAGGTCTTGGCCAAAGACAAGCATTCTATCCTAGGTCAGTGGGGCGGAGATATGGTGCGAAACGGTTACAACTTACGCTTGCTGAAGAATGGCGGTTCTGAAAATGAATCGCTTTTTATGTACAAGAAAAACTTGTCCAGCTACCAGCATAAGACCTCAATGAAGTCTTTAAAAACTCGGATAACCTTTAAAACGACTGTTAAGGGCGAGGGAGAAAATGCGGTTGACCATGATTATATGGTGGTGATTGACAGCCCCTTACTTGGGAACTACAGCCAAATCTATGAAGATGTCGTGGAGGTCAATGACCAAGACGTGACAGATGAGGCTAGCTTGATTGCATATGGTAAGCAGTATTTTCGGACAAGTATGTGCGACATGCTAGAAGATAACCTTGAAATCTCGGTTGTCGGTCAGAGTGATGTTGCGGTGCAGATGTTTGATGTGGTCAGTATCTACCATGAGTGGTACGGTCTTGATGTTCGTAAGAAAATCACCAAATATACCTATTCGCCAATGGCAAAACGCCTAAAATCAATAGGTTTTGGGACCTTCCAGTCCAGTCTTGCAAATGCGATCGGTGGGATTGTAAATGATGCCGTTTTGAATGAAAGCCGAAATCTGCATCAGATTTTTGAAGAACGTTTGAAAAAGGAAATCGCCAACGCTGACCGTGCTTTTGACGCTGAATTTACTAAGCGTGAGAAAGCTATTACGGATGCCATCGAACTTGCCAAGGCTAAGGCGGAAGAAGTCAAGCAAGAAGTGTCTGACACTATCAATCAGCGTTTCAATAGCTTTCATGATGAACCTTTACGAGAATCAAGGCGTAAGGCTGAGGAAGCTTTGAGACAAGCTGGCGCAAGTAGCTCTCTTGCTCAGGAAGCCAAGCGGCTATGCGTTTTTCTTATTTTAAGATTTTTACCTCAACTCTCTTTTAGTATTTAACGCAGTTAATAAGGTCTATAATAGTCTAATTTAGGTAGTAAATTTGTTCCTATTCTGTCAACTTTTCCTATTTTTTATCTTATTGAGGTTGGTATTTGTACAATTCAGGAATTATTAATGATTAATTAAAATTTTTTGTTAGAATAAGTTCATAAAAAAGAAAAGGAGTATTTGATCATGTTACAAAAAATTTATGAGCAGATGGCGGATTTTTATAGAAATATTGAAGAAGAGTATGGTACTGTATTTGGTGATAATTTTGACTGGGAACATTTTCATTTTAAATTTTTAATTTATTATTTAGTGAGATATGGTATTGGGTGTCGTAGGGATTTTATCGTTTACCATTATCGTGTTGCTTATCGTTTGTATCTTGAAAAGATGATAATGAAACAAGGTTTTATTTCTTGTTGAGATAGTCTGAGTTAATTTCCGAACAAATTTACTTTTTTATGGAAAGATAATAATAAATAGCTGCTTATTTTTCTAAATCATTTTTTAATAGTTGGAAATAGCAAATCTTTCTATTGTTTCTTCTTGATAAAAAGGCGATTTTTTCTTATAATAAATTGTAAGATATAATTGCAGGTGAGAGTCCTGCCATGTATGTGAGAAAGGAAGAGCCTGAGGGCTCAGACAAGATTATGACTTCAGTTGTTGTTGTAGGTACCCAATGGGGTGATGAAGGTAAAGGGAAGATTACAGACTTCCTTTCAGCGAATGCAGAAGTGATTGCACGTTACCAAGGTGGTGATAATGCAGGTCACACGATTGTGATTGATGGTAAGAAGTTTAAATTGCACTTGATTCCATCTGGGATTTTCTTCCCTGAAAAAATCTCTGTTATTGGGAATGGTATGGTTGTAAATCCTAAATCTCTTGTAAAAGAGTTGAGCTATCTTCATGAGGAAGGTGTTACAACTGATAACTTGCGTATTTCTGATCGCGCGCATGTCATTTTGCCTTATCATATCGAGTTAGATCGTTTGCAAGAAGAAGCTAAGGGCGACAATAAGATTGGGACTACAATCAAGGGAATTGGTCCAGCTTATATGGACAAGGCTGCTCGTGTGGGAATTCGTATCGCCGATCTTTTGGATAAAGACATTTTCCGTGAGCGTTTAGAACGTAACCTTGCTGAAAAGAATCGTCTTTTTGAAAAATTGTATGATAGTAAAGCTATCGTCTTCGATGATATTTTTGAAGAATATTACGAATATGGTCAACAAATCAAGAAATATGTGACAGACACGTCCGTCATTTTGAATGATGCGCTTGATAATGGTAAACGTGTGCTTTTTGAAGGTGCACAAGGTGTTATGCTAGATATTGACCAAGGGACCTATCCATTTGTTACTTCTTCAAACCCTGTGGCTGGTGGTGTGACAATTGGTTCTGGTGTCGGTCCAAGCAAGATTGACAAGGTTGTAGGTGTATGTAAAGCCTATACGAGTCGTGTAGGAGACGGTCCTTTCCCAACTGAGTTGTTTGATGAAGTGGGAGAACGTATCCGTGAAGTAGGTCATGAATATGGTACAACAACTGGTCGTCCACGTCGTGTGGGATGGTTTGACTCAGTTGTGATGCGCCATAGTCGTCGTGTTTCTGGTATTACTAATCTTTCATTGAACTCTATCGATGTTTTGAGTGGTTTAGATACTGTGAAAATCTGTGTGGCCTATGATCTTGATGGTCAACGTATTGACTACTATCCAGCTAGTCTTGAGCAATTGAAGCGTTGCAAACCTATCTATGAAGAGTTGCCAGGTTGGTCAGAAGATATTACTGGAGTTCGTAATTTGGAGTATCTTCCTGAGAATGCGCGTAACTATGTTCGTCGTGTGAGTGAATTGGTTGGCGTTCGTATTTCTACTTTCTCAGTGGGTCCTGGTCGTGAACAAACAAATATTTTAGAAAGTGTTTGGTCCTAAGAGATTTTTAAGATTTGTTTAAGATAGGTCGGGTATACTATAGACAGTTACAAGAAGACCTCCTAACTTGTTGTAACGAATATCCTAAACTTTTCTTTTTCATAATAATCTCCCTATAAAGTCACCGCATTTGGTGGCTTTTTTTGTCTTGGGATTCATGATATAATAATAAAATCGATAAGTAGTAAAAGGGAAATTGATGAATTATACAGTTGAAGAAAAAGAAGTCTTTATGAGGGAAGCTTTGAGAGAGTCTGAGATTGCTCTTGAACACGATGAAATTCCAATTGGTTGTGTGATTGTCAAGGACGGAGAAATCATTGGCCGTGGGCATAATGCGCGTGAGGAACTGCAGCGAGCGGTTATGCATGCGGAGATTATGGCCATAGAGGATGCGAACTTGAGTGAGGAGAGCTGGCGCTTGCTGGACTGCACACTTTTTGTGACCATTGAGCCGTGTGTCATGTGTAGTGGGGCGATTGGGCTTGCCCGTATTCCAAACGTGGTCTATGGGGCTAAAAACCAGAAATTTGGCGCTGCTGGAAGTTTGTACGATATCTTGACAGATGAGCGTCTTAACCATCGTGTAGAGGTTGAAATAGGAATTTTGGAAGATGACTGCGCAGCTATCATGCAGGACTTTTTTAGAAATAGACGGAAAAAATAATTTTGCTTTTAAAATGAATAGGAATGTGATATAATAAATAGTGGAGCAACAGTTCTGCGTGAAGCGGGTCAGGGGAGGAATCCAGCAGCCCTAAGCGATTTGAATTGTGTGCTCTTTTTTTCGTGCTTTTTCCGAATAAATAAGATAGAATAATCTAGAATAAATGATAATAGAAAAGAGAAGATGATGAAAATTCGTGGTTTTGAATTGGTTTCTAGTTTTACAGATGAGAATTTATTGCCCAAGCGTGAGACAGCTCATGCGGCTGGTTACGACTTAAAGGTTGCTGTGCGTACGGTTATTGCGCCAGGAGAGATTGTATTGGTTCCGACAGGGGTTAAGGCTTATATGCAACCGACAGAGGTTCTCTACCTATATGATCGTTCTTCAAACCCTCGTAAGAAGGGCTTGGTTTTAATTAATTCAGTTGGCGTTATTGATGGGGATTATTATGGAAATCCTGGAAACGAGGGGCATATTTTTGCGCAGATGAAGAATATCACAGACCAAGAGGTTGTTCTTGAAGTTGGAGAACGTATTGTTCAGGCTGTCTTTGCTCCTTTCTTAATTGCAGATGGCGATGCGGCTGATGGCGTTCGAACTGGTGGATTTGGTTCAACAGGGCACTAGAATGAAGATTATCTTTGTACGTCACGGGGAGCCAGATTATCGTGAGTTAGAGGAGCGTTCTTATACGGGATTTGGGATAGATTTGGCGCCCTTATCTGAGAAGGGACGGCAGCAAGCTCAGGAACTGAGCACCAATCCTTTACTCTTTTCAGCTGAAATAATCGTATCTTCTGCAGTCACAAGAGCTTTAGAAACGGCTTCTTATGTGGTTTGTGCTACGGGACTTCCTTTGAGAGTGGAGCCATTATTACATGAATGGCAGGTCTATGAAACAGGAATAGAAAACTATGAAACAGCTAGAAGCCTGTTTTTAGAAAACAAGGGGGAGTTGCTTCCTAATAGTCCTATTCAATATGAGACAGCTGCGGAGATGAAGTCTCGTTTTCTAGAATGCATGGCTAAGTATCGAGATTACCAGACCGTGATAGTGGTAACTCACAACATGCTCATGCGTCAGTTTGTGCCAAATGAGAAGATTGATTTTTGCCAAGTGGTTGAGTGTGAATTAGAGATATAGAAAGAGGTTTATCATCGCAAAGAAAAAAGCGACATTTGTATGTCAAAATTGTGGGTATAATTCACCTAAATATCTGGGGCGTTGCCCCAACTGTGGGTCTTGGTCTTCTTTTGTAGAAGAGGTTGAGGTTGTCGAGGTCAAAAATGCGCGTGTGTCTTTAACAGGTGAGAAAACCAAGCCCATGAAACTGGCTGAAGTGACCTCCATCAATGTCAATCGAACCAAGACAGAGATGGAGGAATTCAACCGTGTACTTGGAGGCGGAGTGGTACCAGGAAGTCTCGTCCTCATAGGTGGGGATCCTGGAATTGGGAAATCAACCCTTCTCCTACAAGTCTCAACCCAGTTGTCCCAAGTGGGGACTGTTCTCTACGTCAGTGGGGAGGAGTCTGCTCAGCAAATCAAGCTACGAGCAGAGCGCTTGGGTGATATTGATAGTGAGTTTTATCTTTATGCAGAGACCAATATGCAGAGTGTTCGTGCTGAGGTGGAGCGTATCCAACCAGACTTTCTCATTATTGACTCCATCCAGACTATTATGTCTCCTGAGATTTCAGGGGTGCAGGGCTCTGTTTCTCAGGTGCGTGAGGTGACGGCTGAACTTATGCAGCTGGCTAAAACCAATAACATTGCCATCTTTATCGTAGGTCATGTGACCAAGGAAGGAACATTAGCTGGGCCTCGTATGTTGGAGCATATGGTGGATACGGTACTTTACTTTGAAGGGGAGCGTCACCATACCTTTCGTATTTTGAGAGCGGTCAAAAACCGTTTTGGCTCCACTAATGAGATTGGGATTTTTGAGATGCAGTCAGGTGGCTTGGTTGAGGTTCTTAATCCGAGTCAAGTTTTCCTAGAAGAGCGTTTGGATGGAGCGACTGGCTCATCAATCGTTGTGACCATGGAAGGGACGCGTCCTATTCTTGCAGAAGTGCAGGCCTTGGTGACACCGACCATGTTTGGAAATGCCAAGCGTACGACGACAGGACTTGATTTTAACCGTGCTAGCTTGATTATGGCTGTTTTGGAAAAGCGGGCAGGTCTTCTCTTGCAAAATCAGGACGCCTATCTTAAATCTGCTGGCGGTGTCAAATTGGATGAACCTGCCATTGACTTGGCCGTTGCTGTTGCTATTGCTTCGAGCTATAAGGACAAGCCAACTAATCCTCAGGAATGTTTTGTGGGAGAACTTGGTTTGACAGGAGAGATTCGGCGCGTGAATCGTATTGAGCAACGCATCAACGAAGCTGCTAAACTGGGCTTTACTAAGATTTATGTACCTAAGAATTCCTTGACAGGAATCACTCTGCCTAAGGAAATTCAGGTCATTGGCGTGACAACGATTCAGGAAGTTTTGAAAAAGGTCTTTGCATAATCCGTGACAAATTCTCTTAAAAATGATAAGATAGGAGAAATATTTGACTATCAAATTTTCAAGGAGGGAATCGTGTCGTATTTTGAACAGTTTATGCAAGCTAATCAGGCTTATGTTGCCTTACATGGGCAGTTAAATCTGCCACTTAAACCCAAAACAAGAGTAGCTATTGTGACCTGTATGGACTCACGTTTGCACGTTGCGCAAGCTCTAGGTTTGGCACTTGGGGATGCTCATATTTTGCGGAATGCAGGTGGTCGAGTGACTGAAGACATGATTCGTTCGCTAGTTATTTCCCAGCAACAAATGGGGACAAGAGAGATTGTGGTATTGCACCATACAGACTGTGGTGCTCAGACCTTTGAAAATGAACCTTTTCAGGAGTATTTAAAAGAGGAATTAGGTGTAGATGTGTCAGACCAGGATTTCTTGCCCTTCCAAGATATAGAAGAGAGTGTACGCGAGGATATGCAACTGCTTATCGAGTCTCCCCTAATACCAGACGATGTCATTATCTCTGGTGCCATTTACAATGTTGATACAGGAAGTATGACAGTCGTAGAATTATAAATACTTCATTTAGAAAGAAAGTGTATGAAGAAAAGCAGTATTTTATTTTTATTTTATTGCTATGTATTGGTTTACAGTATGAAACCATCTACTATACGGACGGTTCGAGGTCAGGTGCGGAATATGGACTAATGGGAGTTTCTATCTTTCTACCTCTCTTTTACATGATTCCGGCTCTTTATTTTCTCTTCCGTATTGGGAAAAAATGGGAATTCCCAAAGAACGCCTTGATTTTGTCTTTATTGGGTGGGATGTTCCTTGCAGGATGGTTGTCTAGCTTTGCTAATACCTATATTCATGATTTACTGGGCGTTCTTTTCCCAGATAGTGCGTTTTTAAATGCCTTTGAAAGTGCTATTGTGGCTCCTTTGGTAGAAGAACCCTTGAAATTATTTCCACTTGTCTTTGTTTTAGCTTTGATTCCTGTGCGAAAATTAAAATCTTTGTTTTTATTAGGGATTGCTTCTGGTTTGGGATTCCAAATGATTGAGGATATTGGTTACATTCGTACGGATTTGCCAGAGGGCTTTGACTTTACTATTTCGCGAATTTTAGAGCGTATCATCTCAGGAATTGCCTCTCACTGGACTTTTTCAGATCTAGCTGTAGTAGGTGTTTACTTGCTTTACAGAGCCTATAAAGGGCAGAAGGTTGGCAAGAAACAGGGTCTTATTTTTCTAGGTTTAGCCTTGGGAACTCACTTCTTGTTTAACTCTCCTTTTGTTGAATTGGAGACAGAGTTGCCTTTAGCGATTCCAGTGGTTACGGCTATTGCTCTCTATGGTTTTTATCATGCTTATTGCTTTGTTGAGAAACACAATGAGTTGATGACCTAGAATATTTTTCAAAAGAATGATGCAAGGGTACAAATATGGTGCCCTTCTTTTATTTTTGATTGAAAAATAGTGCAAAAAGCGCTACAATGGTAGATGGAAAATCTTGTGAAAAGCACAAGCGATACATATATACCGGAGGAAATCATGTCTTTTTCTGATTTAAAGCTGTTTGCCCTTTCTTCTAATAAAGAATTGGCAGAACGTGTGGCGCAGGAGATTGGGATAGAGTTGGGGAAATCAAGTGTTCGCCAATTTTCAGATGGAGAGATTCAGGTCAACATCGAAGAATCAATCCGAGGGAAACACGTCTTTATCCTACAATCAACTAGCTCGCCTGTAAATGACAATCTGCTTGAAATTTTGATTATGGTGGATGCTTTGAAGCGTGCGAGTGCAGAATCTGTCAATGTTGTCATGCCTTACTATGGGTATGCACGTCAGGATAGAAAGGCGAGAGCGCGTGAGCCAATCACTTCAAAACTTGTCGCAAATATGCTTGAAGTAGCTGGAGTGGATCGTTTATTGACCATCGACTTGCATGCTGCGCAGATTCAAGGATTCTTTGATATTCCTGTGGATCATTTGATGGGAGCTCCTCTGATTGCGGATTATTTTGAGCGTCGTGGCATGGTTGGTTCGGACTATGTGGTTGTCAGCCCAGACCATGGAGGGGTGACTCGTGCTCGTAAGTTGGCAGAATTTTTGAAAACATCTATCGCTATCATTGATAAACGTCGTAGCGTTGATAAGATGAATACTAGTGAAGTCATGAACATCATCGGTAAGGTCGAAGGCAAGACTTGTATCTTGATTGATGATATGATTGATACGGCTGGAACGATTTGTCATGCGGCAGATGCTCTTGCGGAAGCTGGTGCTGTTGAAGTCTATGCAAGCTGTACGCACCCAGTGCTTTCTGGTCCTGCTATGGACAATATCCAAAATTCAGCTATTAAGAAATTGGTTGTTTTGGATACCATCTATCTGCCAGAAGAGCGTTTGATTGATAAGATTGAGCAAATTTCAATCGCTCATCTTCTAGGGGATGCTATCGTACGTATTCATGAAAAACGACCACTTTCTCCACTTTTCGGTATTGAGAAAAAAATTTAATGACCAAGCCTGAGATGGTTCTCAGGTTTTTTCGTCTTTTTTCCGAATAAATATAGTCAATTGAAACAAGAACAAGACAAAAGAGCCTCGTAAAAGGTATTGCAACTTGGTAATACCTTTTTGAGATGCTTTTTGATATGAGCCCATGTCTTCTCAATAGGATTGTACTCAGGTGAGTAGGGAGGAAGGGGTAAAAGTTTATGCCCAAACTCTTCACACAAGAATTCTATCCTAGCTATTCTATTGGAATCTTGCATTATCCATAATAATAACTGAGGGTGTATTTAATGTCGGTAAGAGAAATTTCTGAAACCAAGCTTCAAAAAAGTCGCTCGTCATTGTTTCTTGGTAAGTTATTGGAGCGATTAACTCACCATTTGTTAGCCCTGCAACCAAAGAAATCCCCTGATATCTTCTTCCAGAGACTTTACCTCCTATTAACTGACCTTTTGATGAGCGACCATATTCTCGATAAAAGTAAGTATCGAATCCTGTTTCATCAATATAAACAGGTGCTAAGTGCTTTAAACTATTAAAATTCTTAAGAAATAAGGCTATTTTTTCTGGGTCTTGTTCATAGTAGGTGTGGTTCTTTTTTTCGAGTGTACCCCATAAATTTGAGCGCATAGTGGATAGTAGTTGGATGACAGCCAAATTCAGAAGCTATTTCAGTCAAATAAGCGTCTGGATTGTCAGTAAGATAGTTTTTAAGTCTATCTCTATCAACTTTTCTTGGTTTTGTTCCTTTTACTTGATGGTTTAGCTCTTCTGTTCCCTCTTTTAGCCTTAACCAGCCATAAATGGTATTACGTGAGATTTGGAAAACCTGTGATGCTTTTGTTATACTACCTGTTCGCTCACAATAGCCGAGAACTTTTTTACGAAAATCTATTGAATATGCCATAAGAAGATTATACAACATTGTGTACTGTTTTTGGTTCATTTTACTATAGATAGAAGCAGTGAATCTAGCAAACCTAGATTTAAAAATGTGCTATAATGAAAGGAGAGAAAGAATGATTCTCAGACATCCGGGCATTAGCCCGACCAATGATTTGGTTGCTAAGAAGATTTTTAGCAATCCGGAAATCACTTGTCAATTTATTCGCGATATGCTGGATTTACCAGCAAAAAATGTGACCAATTTGGAGGGAAGTAATATTCATGTCTTGCCTTCCATGCCCTATTCGGCGCAAGATTTCTATACCAGTATAGATGTTTTGGCGGAGTTGGATAATGGTACGCAAGTTATCATCGAAATTCAGGTTCATCATCAGAATTTTTTCATCAATCGTTTATGGGCTTACCTTTGCAGTCAGGTCAATCAAAATCTTGAAAAAATTCGTCAACGAGAAGGTGATACTCACCAGAGTTATAAACACATCGCACCCGTTTATGCAATCGCAATCGTGGACAGCAATTACTTTTCAGATGACTTGGCTTTTCACAGTTTTAGTATGCGAGAGGATACGACAAGTGAGGTTTTAACTATCATAAATAACGGTCAGGAACATCATCTGGTCAAGATGGCGTTCTTGGAATTAAAAAAATACAGAGAAACCAGCAAAGACGAGGTTCGCAAGCCATGGTTGGAGTTTTTCGGCAACAAGCCCTTTACTCAAGACCCCGAACGAGCCATCAGCCAAGCAGACCAACTGCTGGACTACAAGAGCTGGTCCGAGGAGGACAGGGAGATGTTTAGTCAACTACGTATGCGAGAAGAACAAGCCTTATTAGCACAGGACTATGACTTGGAACAAGCTGAAGAAAAAGGGTTGGAGAGAGGTCGTGCAGAGGGGCTTGAACAGGGACTGGAGCGTGGTCTTGAACGTGGACGAGCTGAAGGGATTGAACAAGGGCGAGAAGAAGGCTTGGAACGTGGGAAACTTTTTGCCTTTCTGGATATGGTTCGCCAAGGACTTCTGACTTCCGAGGTTGCCAGCCATCAGCTGGGTATGAGCGTCGCTGAGTTTGAGTCCTTGCTATGAGGTCACATTTTTTTAATATAGTAGAAAGTTAATGAAATGGCGAGTTATTTCTAAAATACTTGTCATTTTTGCTTGACATTTGGAAGGGGGGATAGGATAATACCATAGAAGTGAGTTCTGTCCAACTATCGATATGGATTAGATATGTGAAGTTTGACTCAAAGTTTAAGAAATTTGTGAGATTTTCACTTGGGAGATACGGTATTTGAAGGGTATTTCATCTCACAAAGGTGTTTTTTCAACCTTTTTTGAAAAAAATGAAAGCTCTTCTAGGCATAAGAAAACACCTCTGTGTTATACTTGTTGTTCAACCACAAACACAAGAAAGGCACAGAGATGCAAGACAATTATACTACAAAAGCCAAACAAAAGAAGGAAAATCAAATAGAGAAATTGCCTCTTTGCTTGGAAAAGCTCCTCAAACTATCCACACTGAAATCAAGCGTGAGACAGTCTGACAATGTCTTGGAAAAGGGCGCTTCAAAGAGGTTTATTCTACCGACTATGCTCAACAGTCTTATGAAAACAATCGCAGGCGCTCGGTCAAGAAATCAAGCTTAACCAAAGAACTAAAGGAAAAGATTCTCCACTATCATAATCAAAAGTTTTCTCCTGAAATGATGGTTATGGCTAAAGGGGTTAACGTGGGAATTTCAACCATTTACTATTGTATTCATAATGGAAAATTGGGATTAATACTAGACTAAAATAAAAAAGCATTATATAATAGTAATATGAAATCAACTAAAGAAGAAATCCAAGCTATCAAAACACTTTTAAAAGACTCTAGTACAGCTAAATATCATAAACGCCTTCAAACCGTTCTATTTCGTCTGATGGGTAAATCTTATAAAGAGATTATAGAGCTTTTAGGCTGTAATCAAACAACGATTTGGCCAACTGTAAAAAAATATGAGGAGTTCGGACTCGACTCTCTCCTTCAAGAAACACGTGGTGGTCGTAACCACGCATATATGACAGTTGAGGAAGAGAAAGCCTTTCTTGCCCGTCATTTGAAGGCTGCAGAGGCAGGAGAATTTGTTACAATTGATGCCTTATTTCAGGCTTATACAAAGGAGTTAGGTTCTTCCTACACACGTGATGACTTTTATCAACTCTTGAAGCGCCATGGTTGGCGAAATATTAGGCCACGTCCAGAACATCCCAAGAAAGCAGACGTTCAAACCATTGTCGCGTCTAAAAATAAAATCTCAATTCAAGAAGACAAGAAAGCGCTTTAAAACCAGTAGGCATTTTCGTAAGGTTCGCTTGATGTACCAAGATGAGGCTGGTTTCGGTAGAATCAGTAAACTGGGATCTTGTTGGGCTCCAATGGGAGTAGGTTCACATGTCCATAGTCACTATATACGAGAATTTTGCTATTGTTATGGAGCTGTTGATGCCCATACAGGCGAATCATTTTTCTTAATCGCTGGTGGATGTCATACTGAGTGGATGAACGCCTTTTTAGAAGAGCTTTCACAAGCTTATTCAGATGATTATCTTTTACTCGTTATGGACAATGCCATATGGCATAATAAAAGCGCTGAATCGGTCAATCAGGCTTTAAAACTCATCTTAAAACAAGACAAGATTCTGTCCATCACGGCAGATAATGGTACAGAATTTAACCGCTTGTCTGATGTATTTTCTGAGGAACATATCTATTATGCGCACCCCTATGCCTCTTGGGAAAAGGGGAACTGATGAGAATCACAACAGGCTCATTCGGAGATGGTTACCTAAGGGAACTAAGAAAACGACTCCCAAAGAAGTCGCATTCATCTAAAATTGGATTAATAACTATCCTAAAAAATGCTTGAACTACAAATCACCCAGAGAAGACTTCTTCATGGCTAACTTGAACTTGAAATTTGGCTTTTTTGAAAAAATAGGTAAAAAGTTTAAAAACTCGAAGAAAACTCTTGACAAATCCTGCAAATATTTATATAATCTATGGTAGTAAGGTAGTCTTACGAAAAAATATTTTAAAGAAAAACAAAGGAGATAAAACGATGAAAAAAGTTTTATTGACAAGCGCAGTCGCTCTTGCAGCATTTGGTGCTGTACAAGCTGTTTCAGCTGATACAGCAACTTTTAGTGAGGCTAATGTTCAAACATTGCCAAATGCTAAACCTGCAGCTGATGAGAGAACAGAACCAAGTGCAGAAGTTTCTAAACTCTTTAAAGAAGCAGCAGAAGCAGCAGAAGCAGCAGCTAAACGTGGAGAAGAAGCAAGTGGTAAAGTTAATACTACTGAAAATGGTGATTTGACTATTGATGATATTAAGTCTCACCTTGCATCTCAACAATCTCAACAATCTAATAAACAAAGAGTTGTTACCGATAGATATGTTAAGGTTTATGATAAAGAAGGTAATGAACTGAAACTTGATGGTAAAGCAGTTGAGATTAAGTATGAAAAATCAGCTAATAGTACTGTTGAAGTTAAAACTAAACGTGGAACATATAAATTAACAGTTCGAGTACAAAATGGTAAAGCAACCCTTTTGAAAACTCCTCAATTAGTAGCTTCTGCTGAAAAACCAGCTGCTCAAGCAGCATGGGTTCAATCAGGTTCTCGCTGGTGGTACAAACACGCTGATGGTTCTTACACAACTAATGGTTGGGAAAAAATCAACGGAACTTGGTACTATTTCGACCAAGCTGGTTGGATGGCAACTGGTTGGGTTAAAGACAATGGTACTTGGTACTACCTAAACGACAACGGTTCAATGGCAACTGGTTGGGTTAAAGATAACGGTACTTGGTACTACTTGAAATCATCAGGTGCAATGGCAACTGGTTGGTATCAAGTTGGTGGTAAATGGTACTACTCATACGCGTCAGGAGCTCTTGCAGTTAATACAACTGTAGATGGTTACAAAGTAAACCACAACGGTGAGTGGGTTAAATAATCCAAGATAATTTAAAACTAGGAGAGTTCTCTCCTAGTTTTTTTGCTCTTTGTTAGCTATAGGGGTAGAGTTTTTGGCATTTTCCTTGCAACTCCGTCTATTGGTTAGAAGAAAATAAAAAGTGAACAAGACGATATTTCAGTCGTAACCGCCTAATAACGAAGTATATTGAAAAATCTCCAGCCTAGAGAACTCACGGATAGTTCCTAATCTGTAGATTTCTTATTTGCACTTTTCTTGTACAACTTTAGCCCATGGTAAATAAGTCTCTAAAACCTCTTTGTTTACGAGAGTTTCCTCGTTCGGAAGACATTCTAGAAGATAGGATAGCTATTTCTTGCTATGTAATTGATGACGTTTAGCTGTTTCCAACAAGCTCATAGTAATAGCTCTTGCTTTAGCTCCTTCAAAACTTTGAGAAAATAACCACCCTCGCTTTTTAAAATTTAGCTTAGGCTAAAAGAGTCCACTGGACTCTTTTACTCCGTCCCATAACCAATGATTTAATGGCGCGTTCAGCTAGATTATTGGAAAGGATCAGACGTCCGTCTTTCAAAATGGTCTTAAAGGTTTCTTCATACTTGAGGCTGTATTCAATAGCCCTTCCTAGTTTTGAACCTGCTAAAACTGACTGACATCGACACCAAGCAAAGAAATCTTCCATTAGGGGGTGGAGCTCTTCTTGACGTTTCTGTAGTCGTTCATCAGCTGGCAAAGCATGCAATCGCTTTTCACCTGCTTTTAAGGCCTAGTTTAAGACTAAGTTAGAACAAGGAAAACATTACAATGTAGCCATCATCCACCTTGCAAAAAAACTTATCCGAACCATGTTTTATCTCCTAAAAAAGAGCTACCATTTGACGAACAAAAAGTGATGTAATTTCTGAAATTAACACAAGATTACCTTTGAAAAAAATGGACTTTTTCAAGGGATTTTTGCCGTGCTCTAAAATCATCGCTAAATCATCAAATTGAAATAAGAAATATTTTAGATAAACTATTGACTTTTCTTATAGTTTGTCTTTCATTATAGCACATTTTTAAATCTAAGTTTACTAGTTTCAATGCTTCTATCTATTTATTCGGGAAAAAGTATGAAAAATACTTGCTCTGGCTCTTTCCAATGGTATTTTTTGGTGCTTTCCTTTATAATGGGTGTATGGATAAGAAAAAATTATTATTGATTGATGGGTCTTCTGTTGCTTTTCGGGCGTTTTTTGCGCTCTATCAGCAGTTGGACCGTTTTAAGAATGCTGCTGGTTTGCATACCAATGCGATTTATGGTTTCCAGTTGATGTTGAGCCATTTGTTGGAGCGGGTGGAGCCTAGTCATATTTTAGTAGCCTTTGATGCGGGAAAGACGACTTTCCGTACAGAGATGTATGCGGACTATAAGGGTGGTCGGGCTAAGACTCCGGATGAGTTTCGTGAGCAATTTCCTTTTATTCGTGAGTTGCTGGATCATATGGGGATTCGTCACTATGAGTTGGCTCAGTATGAGGCGGATGACATCATTGGGACACTGGATAAACTAGCAGAGCAGGATGGTTTTGATATTACCATTGTCAGTGGGGACAAGGATTTGATTCAGCTGACGGATGAGCATACGGTGGTTGAAATTTCCAAGAAAGGTGTGGCTGAGTTTGAGGCCTTTACGCCAGATTATCTCATGGAAAAGATGGGCATCACACCGACTCAGTTTATCGATCTCAAGGCGCTCATGGGTGATAAGTCGGATAATATCCCTGGGGTGACCAAAATTGGTGAAAAGACGGGTATCAAACTCTTGCTGGAGTATGGTTCGCTTGAGGGGATTTATGAAAATATCGATGGGATGAAGGCTTCTAAGATGAAGGAAAATCTCATTAATGATAAGGAACAGGCCTTTTTGTCTAAAACACTAGCGACCATTGATACCAAGGCACCGATTGCGATTGGTTTAGAGGACTTGGTCTATAGTGGTCCAGATGTTGAAAATCTTGGAAAATTCTACGATGAGATGGGCTTCAAACAGCTCAAGCAGGCTTTAAATGTGTCGTCAGCTGATGTGTCTGAGAGTTTGGATTTTACTATTGTTGACCAAATCAGTCAAGATATGCTGAGTGAAGAGTCTATCTTCCACTTTGAGCTTTTTGGTGAGAATTACCATACGGATAATTTGGTTGGATTTGCCTGGTCTTGTGGGGATAAGCTCTATGCCACAGACAAGATTGAGCTGTTGCAAGACCCGATTTTCAAGGATTTCTTAGAAAAAACATCTCTGAGAGTTTATGACTTTAAGAAGGTTAAAGTTCTTTTGCAACGTTTGGGTGTGGATTTGCAGGCGCCTGCTTTTGACATCCGTTTGGCTAAATACCTCCTTTCGACTGTGGAGGACAATGAAATTGCGACCATCGCTAGTCTTTATGGTCAGACTTACTTGGTTGATGATGAAACTTTCTACGGTAAGGGTGTTAAAAAGGCCATTCCTGAACGTGAGAAATTCTTGGAACACTTAGCTTGTAAACTTGCTGTTTTGGTTGAAACAGAGCCTATTTTGCTTGAAAAACTCAGCGAAAATGGGCAATTAGAGCTTCTTTATGAGATGGAGCAACCTCTGGCTTTTGTCCTTGCCAAGATGGAAATAGCTGGAATTAGGGTCAAGAAAGAGACTTTGTGTGAGATGCAGGCTGAAAATGAGCTTGTCATTGAAAAACTGACTCAAGAGATTTACGAGTTGGCTGGTGAGGAGTTTAATATCAACTCGCCTAAGCAGTTGGGCGTGCTTCTCTTTGAAAAATTGGGACTTCCTTTAGAATACACTAAAAAAACCAAGACAGGTTATTCGACAGCGGTGGATGTCTTGGAACGCTTGGCTCCTATTGCTCCGATTGTTAAGAAAATCCTAGACTACCGTCAAATTGCTAAGATTCAATCGACTTATGTAATTGGCTTGCAGGACTGGATTTTGGATGATGGCAAGATTCATACTCGTTATGTGCAGGATTTGACCCAAACAGGTCGTCTGTCTAGTGTGGATCCAAACCTGCAAAATATTCCTGCCCGTTTGGAGCAGGGTCGTCTCATTCGTAAGGCTTTTGTGCCTGAGTGGGAGGATAGTGTATTGCTCAGCTCGGACTATTCACAGATTGAATTGCGCGTTTTGGCGCATATTTCTAAGGATGAGCACTTGATTAAGGCCTTCCAAGAGGGAGCGGACATCCATACCTCGACAGCCATGCGGGTCTTTGGCATTGAGCGTCCTGAGGATGTGACTGCAAACGACCGTCGCAATGCCAAGGCGGTTAATTTTGGAGTGGTTTATGGAATTTCAGACTTTGGCTTGTCTAATAATCTGGGCATCAGCCGTAAGGAGGCCAAAGCCTACATTGATACCTACTTTGAACGCTTCCCAGGTATTAAAAATTACATGGATGAAGTGGTGCGTGAGGCGCGTGATAAGGGCTATGTGGAGACACTTTTCAAGCGTCGTCGTGAGTTGCCAGATATCAATTCGCGCAACTTTAATATTCGTGGTTTTGCAGAGCGGACTGCTATCAACTCTCCTATTCAGGGTTCGGCGGCAGATATTCTCAAGATTGCTATGATTCAGCTGGATAAAGCTTTGGTTGCAGGTGCTTATCAGACTAAGATGCTTCTGCAAGTGCACGATGAAATCGTCCTTGAAGTTCCTAAATCGGAGCTGGCAGAGATGAAAAAATTAGTCAAACAAACCATGGAAGAAGCCATTCAACTCAGTGTTCCCCTCATCGCAGATGAAAATGAAGGGGCGACCTGGTACGAGGCTAAATAAAAAGGGGGCTAGTCCTCCTTTTTTGTAGTAGAATTATGCAAGCCTTTTCAAATTGTGCTATACTGATGAAAAAGGAGGATTTCTATGAGTCAAGAATTTATCAATCCAAGTGATGGCGTGATTCGTCAGTATCTCGCAACGAGTAAAACCCTTGCTGTGGTGGGCTTGTCAGACCGTGAAGAAACAACTAGCAATCGAGTGACCAAGGAAATGCAGGCTCGGGGTTATAAAATCATCCCAGTCAATCCCAAAGCGGCAGGTGGTGAAATCTTGGGTGAAAAGGCTTATGCTAGTCTAGCAGAGATTCCTTTTCCTGTAGATATTGTCAATGTTTACCGTCGCAGTGAGTTTTTGCCAGATGTGGCGCGTGATTTTCTCAAGGCTGATGCCAAGATTTTTTGGGCACAGCTAGGACTTGAAAGTTTAGAAGCGAAAGAGATTTTGCGTGATGGTGGATGTGATGATATCGTGATGAATCGCTGTATCAAGAGAGAACATACTCGCTTGATTGAGGAAGCATAAGAAAAAGGTAGCTGATGGGCTACCTTTTGTGTTATACTCAATGAAAATCAAAGAGCAAACTAGGAAACTAGCTGCGGGTTGCTCAAAACACTGTTTTGAGGTTGTAGATACGACTGACGAAGTCAGCTCAAAACACCGTTTTGAGGTTGCAGATAGAACTGACGAAGTCAGCTCAAACACCGTTTTGAGGTTGCAGATAGAACTGACGAAGTCAGTAACATATACCTACGGCAAGGCGACGTTGACGTGGTTTGAAGAGATTTTCGAAGAGTATTAGAAAATGCCGATAAGGGTCTGCATACCAAGAGTGGTGAGGATGATGGCAATCCAGCAGATGGCTCCAAGAAGAATGGATTTTCCACTGGATTTGACCATAGCGACCAGATTGGTTTTGAGACCGATAGCACTCATGGCCATGACAATAAGGAATTTAGAGAGTTCTTTGAGAGGAGTAAAGAAACTACTGGACACACCTAGAGAGGTGAGTAGTGTAGTGAGGAGAGAGGCAAGGATAAAGTAAAGGATAAAAAGTGGGAAGACTTTTTTCAGTTGCAGGCTTTGCTTGTTTTCTTGTTGGCGACTTTGCCAGTAGGATAGAAAGAGCGTGATAGGGATAATGGCCAAAGTACGTGTGAGTTTAACAATGGTTGCAGACTCGAGGGTATTGCTTTGGTAAAGACTGTCCCAAGCGCTGGCGGCAGCCGTTACAGAGGAAGTGTCGTTGACCGCAGTCCCTGCAAAGAGGGCGAAGCCTTCATTGGATAGATGAAGCCAGGTGCCGAGGGTTGGAAAGATGAGCGCAGCCAAGACATTGAAGAAAAAGATAACGGAAATGGCTTGGGCTACTTCCTTTTCCTTAGCATCAATAACGGGCGCTGTCGCTGCAATGGCAGAACCCCCACAGATAGAAGAACCTACTCCAACCAAGGTAGCCAGTTTTGTATCCAGGGCAAAGAAACGCTGGAAGAGGTAGGCAATAATCAGAGCTATTGAGATAGTGGACAGGATGACAGGGAGTGAAGATTGGCCAACTGCGAAGACCTGCGAGATATTGAGACCAAAACCAAGCAAGACAACGGCATATTGGAGCAACTTCTTGGAACTAAAGGTCAAACCAGCATCCAGTTGTTTATAGGACGAGAGAAAGGGATGTAGGAGCATGCCTATGAAAATGGCAAAAACGGGCGCGCCAATCACAGGGAAGAATCCTCCTAAGTACCAAGATACGATAGAAATGAGAAGGCAGGCCAAGATACCTGCTCCATTTTTTGATAGAAATGACATAAAAACCTCCAAATAAAATCTATTACCATTATAGACCTATAAACAGGAAAAGTAAAATAGAAAGTGGAAAGCTATTCTCTAATGTATTTTTGCGGTCGGGGGGCTTTTGTAGTATAATAGAGATACGTTTTGAAAGTAGGAGGTATCTATGGACTTAACTAAGCGCTTTAATAAACAGTTAGATAAAATTCAAGTTTCGTTGATTCGTCAGTTTGACCAGGCTATTTCGGAGATTCCTGGGGTCTTGCGTTTGACCTTGGGGGAACCTGATTTTACAACGCCAGACCATGTCAAGGAGGCGGCCAAGCGAGCGATTGATCAGAACCAATCCTACTATACAGGGATGAGTGGTCTGCTGACTCTACGTCAGGCAGCTAGTGACTTTGTTAAGGAAAAGTACCAACTGGACTATGCTCCTGAAAATGAAATCTTGGTTACAATTGGGGCGACAGAGGCTTTATCTGCGACTTTGACGGCTATTTTGGAAGAGGGAGACAAGGTACTTTTGCCAGCTCCTGCTTATCCAGGCTATGAACCGATTGTTAACTTAGTTGGGGCAGAAATTGTTGAGATTGATACGACTGAAAATGGTTTTGTCTTGACTCCTGAGATGTTGGAGAAGGCCATTTTGGAGCAGGGTGATAAGCTCAAGGCGGTTATTCTCAACTATCCAGCCAATCCGACAGGAATTACCTACAGTCGAGAGCAGTTAGAGGCCTTGGCAGCTGTTTTACGCAAGTACGAAATTTTTGTTGTCTGTGATGAGGTTTACTCAGAATTGACCTACACAGGCGAAGCCCATGTGTCTCTAGGAACGATGTTGAGAGACCAGGCTATTATTATCAATGGTTTGTCTAAATCGCATGCCATGACAGGTTGGCGTTTGGGGCTGATTTTCGCTCCTGCGGCCTTCACAGCCCAGTTAATCAAGAGTCACCAATACTTGGTCACTGCCGCAAATACCATGGCGCAACATGCTGCGGTAGAAGCCTTGACGGCTGGTAAAAATGATGCGGAGCCCATGAAGAAGGAATATATCCAGCGTCGGGACTATATCATCGAAAAAATGACTGCTCTTGGTTTTGAGATTATCAAACCAGACGGTGCCTTCTATATTTTTGCTAAAATTCCAGCGGGCTACAATCAAGACTCCTTTGCTTTTCTGAAGGATTTTGCTCAGAAGAAGGCCGTTGCCTTTATCCCTGGTGCAGCCTTTGGACGTTACGGGGAAGGCTACGTCCGCCTATCTTATGCAGCCAGCATGGAGACTATCAAAGAAGCCATGAAACGACTTGAGGAGTACATGAGAGAAGCATGATTCAGTCTATCACGAGTCAAGGCTTGGTGCTTTACAATCGCAATTTTCGTGAGGATGACAAGCTCGTCAAAATTTTTACAGAGCAGGTTGGCAAACGCATGTTTTTTGTCAAACACGCTGGTCAGTCTAAGCTGGCGCCTGTTATTCAGCCCTTGGTGCTGGCACGATTTCTCTTGCGAATCAATGATGACGGACTCAGTTACATCGAAGACTATCATGAGGTCATGACTTTTCCCAAGATTAATAGTGACCTCTTTGTCATGGCCTATGCGACCTATGTGGCAGCTCTTGCAGATGCTAGTTTGCAGGACAATCAGCAGGATGCTCCCTTGTTTGCTTTTTTGCAAAAGACTTTGGAGTTGATGGAAGCAGGCTTGGATTATCAGGTTTTGACCAATATTTTTGAAATTCAAATTTTGACTCGATTTGGAATCAGCCTCAATTTTAATGAGTGTGTCTTCTGCCATCGGGTTGGTCAGGCTTTTGACTTTTCTTTCAAATATGGAGCCTGCCTCTGTCCAGAGCATTATCATGAGGATAAGAGACGTTGTCATCTCAATCCCAATATCCCCTATCTGCTCAATCAATTTCAAGCTATTGATTTTGAGACTTTGGAGACCATTTCGCTCAAGCCTGGAATCAAGCAAGAGCTACGCCAATTTATGGATCAATTATATGAAGAGTACGTTGGGATTCACCTAAAATCAAAGAAATTTATTGATTCCCTAGCAGACTGGGGACAATTACTAAAAGAGGAAAAGAAATGAAAAAAATCGCAGTAGATGCCATGGGGGGCGATTACGCACCTCAAGCCATCGTTGAGGGTGTCAATCAAGCTCTAGCTGACTTTTCAGATATCGAGGTTCAACTCTATGGAGATGAAGCTAAAATCAAGCAATATCTGACAGCGACAGAGCGCGTCAGCATAATCCATACGGATGAAAAGATTGATTCAGACGATGAACCTACGAGAGCTATTCGGAAGAAGAAAAATGCCAGTATGGTCTTGGCGGCCAAGGCTGTCAAAGAAGGTGAAGCAGACGCTGTTCTCTCGGCTGGGAATACAGGTGCTTTGTTGGCGGCTGGATTCTTCATCGTAGGTCGTATCAAGAACATCGATAGACCAGGGCTTATGTCGACTTTGCCGACTGTAGATGGGAAAGGTTTTGACATGCTAGACCTCGGAGCTAATGCGGAAAATACAGCCCAGCACCTTCATCAATACGCGATTCTAGGCTCCTTCTATGCTAAAAATGTCCGTGGCATTGCGCAACCACGCGTTGGCTTGCTCAACAACGGAACAGAGAGTAGTAAGGGCGACCCGCTTCGTAAGGAAACTTATGAATTACTAGCAGCTGATGAAAGTTTAAACTTTATCGGAAACGTGGAAGCGCGTGATTTGATGAATGGCGTTGCGGATGTTGTCGTGGCAGATGGTTTCACGGGAAACGCTGTGCTCAAATCCATTGAAGGGACAGCCATGGGAATCATGGGTTTGCTAAAGACCGCTATTACAGGTGGAGGTCTTCGAGCGAAACTAGGTGCCCTCCTTCTCAAGGATAGCCTCAGAGGTTTGAAAAAACAGCTCAACTATTCAGATGTTGGTGGAGCAGTCTTGTTTGGCGTCAAGGCACCAGTTGTCAAGACTCATGGCTCAAGCGATGCCAAGGCTGTTTATAGTACAATCCGCCAGATTCGTACCATGCTAGAAACAGACGTAGTTGCCCAGACTGCGCGTGAATTTTCAGGAGAATAAAAGAGATGACAGAAAAAGAAATTTTTGACCGTATTGTGACCATTATCCAAGAGCGACAGGGAGAGGACTTTGTAGTGACCGAAGCTTTGAGTCTGAAAGACGATTTGGATGCTGACTCAGTTGACTTGATGGAGTTTATCTTGACGCTGGAAGATGAATTTAATATCGAAATCAGCGATGAGGAAATTGACCAACTGCAAAGTGTAGAAGATGTGGTTAAAATCATTCAAGCAAAATAAAGATAAGAAGTTCCAAGGCATTTGCTTTGGAATTTTTTATTTGGCTTAATACTCTTCGAAAATCTCTTCAAACCATGTCAGCTCTATCTGCCACCTCAAAACAGTGTTTTGAGCAACCTGCGGCTAGCTTCCTAGTTTGCTCTTTGATTTTCATTGAGTATAAGTGACCGTTTAGGAACAGATTTAGTCTTTCTAGGGACAGTAGAAATCTGAGGAGAAATAAGGGATATAATGAAATTAGAAAAATCAATCTCCAAAAAGGAGAAAAAGAAAGGATTTTTATGATGAAAAAATATCTTTATTCTAGTTTGTTAGTTCTTGCAGGAGGCGTTCTCCTAGCAAATACTACGGTAGCCTATGCTGATTCTCCATCAGCAAGTGAGAAAGAAGCGATTGCTCAATTAGTTAATCAAGGCAAGATAAAAGCTGAAGAAGCTGATCAAGTAAAATTGATTGGTTTTGAAGATAAAGAAACCCAAGCAGAGGGCAATCAAGAGAAGAAAGCTTTCAATCAATATCGTGATCCGAAAGGAACATGGATGCAAACCAATGGTAAATGGTGGTTTAAATACGGTTCAGGTGGGTATGCTAAAAATTGGGAACAATTAGATGGCAAGTGGTACTATTTTGATGACCAAGGATGGATGAAAGAAAATACTTGGATTCAACCTGATGGTAATTATTACTACTTATCTGCTAGTGGTGCTATGGTCACTGGTTATCAACGTGTGAATGGTACACCATATTTCTTTAGAGAAAGTGGTGTATGGGTAGAAAATCGTGGGCAAGCTCTTGGTGAATACGCAAAGACATTTGTAGGAAAAATCCCATATGTTTGGGGTGGGGCAGATTTGAATAGTGGCGTAGATTGCTCAGGATTTACGATGGCTATTCATGCTAAGTTTGATATTAGTATTCCTAGAGTAACCTATGGTCAAGCGACAGGAGGAAGTTATGTAAGTAATGGCTCACAACTTCCTGGAGATTTAATATTGTACAATGGCGACCAAGGTTCAAATCAACATGTGGGTATTTATGTTGGTGGTGGCAAGGTAGTTCATGCTCCAGATAGAGGTCAAGATGTTTCTTATATGAATCAATATGGAATGGAACAAAATACAATTCGTAGATATTGGTAATATTGTCTAATTTTTCACAATATTATTGACTTTGACAATGAAAAGTATTAGAATATAGCTAAATAAAGAGGGGAAACCCTCTTATAGCTATTCAATAAAGGAGGAAATGGCTATGAAAAAATCTAAATTACTTACTCTTGGTTTGCTTGCAGGTGCTGGTCTGCTTTTGTCTATCAACCAAGCACAGGCTGCAGATACTTGGGTTAAAAATGGTGCTGACTGGAATCTTTCTCAAGATGGCAGCCTAGCTAAGGATAAATGGGTACAAAATGCTGGGTCATGGTATCACTTCGATAGCGCTGGTAAAATGCAGACAGGCTGGCTCAAAGACGGTGATACATGGTATTCTCTAGCAGATAGTGGTGCTATGCGCACTGGCTGGTACAAGGAAGGCAACACATGGTACTCACTAGCTAATAGTGGTGCCATGCGTACAGGTTGGTACAAAGAAGGGTCTACATGGTACTATCTTCATTTTAGTGGTTCTATGATGACAGGTTGGGTGTTCATAGATGGTAAATGGTCTTACTTTGAAAAATCAGGTGCTATGGTTGCAGATAGAGCTGTTCCAGCCAGTGATGGGGAAAGTTATGTCATTGGTAAGGATGGCTATCTAGCAAATAGAAAAGATGCTGGATACAGTATTCATGATATTGTCAAACTTGGAGATGGGCAAGAATATTTGCTAAATGCTAAAGGTGACGATGTTATTATTGAAAAAAATGCTTGGTATATCAGACCAGAGTTCAAGAAGTTCTCTAACAAATATGGGGATGAGGTTGCAAATACTACCTTAGCTTTAGTGGATAATAAAGAAGAAGGACAAGAAATTGATCCTAAGGCAGTTGTACAGAACTTCCAAAACTTACCAAATCGCTACTACTTTGATGAAAATGGACATCGTGTGATTAATATCCCAGCAATGACAACCTATTCAGAGATTAAAAAAGTTGGCAATGATGTCTATTTAGAAAATTCAGGTGCACGACTTCGTCTTGGAGCTACCCACTTTACAATCAATAACAATAAACTATACTATTTAGAAAATGAGCAAGGTAAGCTCAAAACAGGTTACTTTGTATTGATTGATGATGGTATGGCTACAACCCACTATCACATCCTAGCCTATGCGGATCAATCTGGTGAAATTCTTAAGATGAAACGCTTACCATCAGGAGTTTCAGATTATCTGGATAAAGAAATCGATGGTTTATATGGTGAAAAAATTAAAATTGAATCTCCACACTCAAACGAATATTATAAAGTGGTTGTGGTTAAATAAAAATAACATCTTCACAACTAATCGTTAACGCTCTAACCAATATACCATTTTCAGGAGGCTTTAGATTTCTTGTATTTTAAAAGGAAACTAAAGCCTTTTGTAGATGGAGCAGGGGATAGAGTTATCTATAAAATAATGAAAAGGAGTCTGTCATGGAAATGAAAAATACATTTGTAGAATTAGAACAATTTGAAGAGTTAACCCCAGAGGTATTGGAGGAAGTGAATGGTGGAGGGATTTTTGAAGATGCCGTAAAATGGTGCGATAAGTTATTTAGTACGGGTAGACACTTTGCTTAAATTCACAGTATTCGTTAGAGATTAGATTTATTTATGATTATTTTAGAATTCTTAGTTTCTGTGCTATATATACTGTTGGTAGTCGTTTCAACCATGGTTCCTACTATTTATTTGGGTGCTCAAATTTCCCCAGAATTTTATAAAAAACGTTATTGGGTCCTTGTATTTTTAATTAGTTTATCTGCTCGCCAAACATTTGGAGAATTATTTCATATAGGAATCATTCTCTTCTTTTACTGTATTTTTTTACTAGTATTGCACAAGGGAAAAGGGGAAGCTTTTTTTCTTTCTCTGTATCTTTTTCTCTTCTTTCAAAGTATTCGTTATTTATTTTTGACAATTTGGATTCGTGTATTATCTGGTGAGCCTTGTTGTTTTGTAGATTCGTTTTCCACTTTATATAGATCTGTATTTGATTTATTATCAATATTTCTATGTTCTACAATTATGAAACGTTGTTCTTTGGATTTGGATTTATTCTTTTCAGATGCTTTCAAAACCCACTATTATAAGAGTTTTTTCATTATCCTACCTCTGACTGGATTTAGGATATTCTCTTCGTTTATGACCAATAGAAATAGTTCGTTCTACGTTCGTTTTGATACGACCATTTCTCTCCTGATTTTCATTCTCTTTTTCTCTTGGCTCTTTTACATCAAGCATTTGGAGCAGGTTTATCGTGATGAGCAGACCATTCAGAGACAGGAAGATGAAAATCGTTCCTTGCAAGGAATGGTGGATAAGTTGGGACATCTCTATGATGAGGTTCGAGGTTTCCGTCATGATTTTGCGGGAATTGTCGCCAGCATGGAGCCTGCCATAGCAAATCAAGACATGGCTGAGGTATCTACCATTTATCAAGATGTCTTTCTAAAGACTAATGAAAAGCTGAGGAAGGCGGATTACACGGCCTTTAATCTTCACAATATCCATGATATAGCTATTCGCAATACCTTGGCAAAAGCCATGATTGTGGCAGATAAGCAGGGAATTCATTTTAGTTTGGAGACGGTGGGGGTTGTCGAAGAGCTGGCATTGCCTATGTTGGAGGCTATCCGTATCCTCTCTATCCTCACGACAAATGCTTTAGAAGCAGCCAGTGAGGCTGAAAATCCGCAGATTCGGGTTGCTTTATTGGCAGGTGATAGGAGTGTCCGTTTTATCATTGAAAACACTCGTAAGAAAGAAGAACTGAATCCCAGTATTCTCAGTCAAAAGGGTTACTCTACCAAGGATAACCACAGTGGACTGGGCTTGGCAACCTTGGAGGACATGGTTTTTCATTATGATTTAAACTTAGATACCCAGCTAGGAGAGACGACTTTTAGACAAGATTTAGAATTGCCATTTAAGGATGAGAAACGAGGGGGAGAGGAATGAGAATTTTAGTTTTGGAAGACGATAGAGTCCAGCAAGGACGGATAGAGCAGACTTTACTAGATATCGGTCGCTCTCGCAATTTAAGATTGGAAATTGATATTGCCAAAAACTATGGGGATGTTGAAAAGTATTCTCAGTATTTTGACCATTACCAGCTCTATTTATTAGATTTAGAGATTGATGGAGAGCGTGAACGGGGCTTTCAGGTTGCTCAACAGGTTCGGGAGCGGGATCCTTTTACAAGCATTGTCTTTGTGTCCACGCACTCGGAGGCCTTACCTCTAGCTTTTCGCTACCACTTGTCTGCCTTGGATTTTATTTCCAAGGATCAGCCAGAGGCGGACTACTGTCATCAGCTGGAGCGCTGTCTGGACTATGTACTGGCAGTAGATAAGAGGGAAAATATGCGTCTCTTTACCTATAGTTTTGAGGGAAGACGGGGCTTCACTCTGCCCTACCATGAAATTTTAGCCTTTGAAACTTCAGTGGAATCCCATCGTATCAAGGTCTATTATGCCAATCATTCTATCAAGACCATTTATGGCAGTCTCAAGGATATCGCTGCCAAGGCTGAAAAAGATTACTTTGTCTATGCCAATCGCAATACGTTAGTCAGTTTACAGGCTATTGAAGAGATGACTGCCACAGAAGTGACCTTGTTAGAAGGCTTGCATTTCCCCGTATCACGAACAGCCAGAAGAACCCTTAAAAAATATCTTAATGTCTAATATCTGTTAGATTTGAATGAGTTTATCAATAAGAATATCGGAAAATTTTCTGATATTCTTATTTTTTGACTTCTTTTTCGAATAGATAAGTAAGAGGAAAAGAAAAGGAGTTTGCTTCATGTATCTACCGATTTTCTATTCATGGTATATTAAATTATTTTTCAAATAAAATTTAATTTAGTTGTACATTTTCGAAATTTTTTTCGAATAGATAAGTAAGAGGAAAAAGAAAGGAGTTTGCTTTATGTATCTACCAATTTTCTATTCATGGTTCATTAAATTATTTTTTAAATAAAATTTAATTTAGTTGTACATTTTTGAAATTTTTTTCGAATAGATAAGTGAGAAGAAAAAGAAAGGAATAAAATAATGAAAGAACATTATTACGGATTTGTTGAGCTAACTTCGGAAGAATTGACCGATATTCAAGGTGGAGAAAATTGGACGAAGACCCTTGTAGATTGGTACATTGGATTTCGTAGAGGTTTTGGTTTTTAGGAGGATAAGAGATGAATGAAATGAATGATAAGTATACTATTGAAGTATTAAAGGAAAGCGACTTAGCCTTGCTGGTGGGTGGTAGTGAGGCAAGTTACCAACATGGTTTAATGGTGGGGTTCATTTTACGTCGTGCGTTATTTGGATTCTAAGATAATATTTAGAGAGTGAAGCTTACCTACAACAATGAACAGAATATATGAAAAAGGAAATACAAATAACTACCTTTTTCAATTGTTAAGAATCAAAAAAGGAGAATAAGATGGAACAAATTAAAAATATGGAAAATAATTTTCATGTAATGAGTCATGAGGAATTGGCCGATGTAGAAGGAGGCTTGCTATTTGGTCTGGTAGTAGTTGGAGGAGTCGCAATTGCAGGAACATTTTTATTGGGTGCGGTAGATGGTGCTTCAGGAGCACATGCTAAGCGTCGTGGACGTTAACAGGGAAGGAAGAGCGCTGATGGAACGCATAATAGAAAGTTGGATTACTAGGGTAGAGAATTTTTACAGTTTGCAGTCAATTCCTGTGAAAGTATTCATTTTCATAGTTGGAGTAGTTGGGATTTATGCTTTAGGGACATTACTTTTAGGACCGGTTTATTGGGCGGGGCAGAAGTTTGGCGAAACAATTTACAATTATTTGTTTCAATAAAAAATTATAGATAAAGAGGAACAGACATAATGAATATGATAAAAATTGAAGAAAAATTTACAAGTCTTACAGAAAAAGATTTGGCAACAGTAGAGGGTGGTCGAGTGTCATGGAGAGGTAATATTAACATCGATGTCCACAAAGTGATTGATAGTACGGGAAGATTTTTCGGTGGTATCTATAATGCTGGTAGATCATTTGGGCGAAATGTTTACAATGCATTTTATTAATATAGTTTATTAAAATGAATATCATATATTATATTTTTGAATTCGTTTTCGAATAGATAAATAAGAGGAATACAGGGAATGATTATTTCAGTAATTCAAGATTTGGATGAAACAATTTAATAAACACTGCTATACCAAACTTGTCAAGTTTGCAACAAGACAAGCATTAAAATAAAAAAGGAGGCATTCGTTATGAATACAAAAACGATGTCACAATTTGAAATTATGGATACTGAGATACTTGCTTGCCTTGAAGGTGGCGGATGCAATTGGGGAGATTTTGCCAAAGCAGGTGTTGGAGGAGGAGCAGCACGAGGTCTTCAGCTAGGAATTAAAACAGGAACATGGCAAGGTGCAGCAACTGGTGCTGCGGGAGGAGCTATATTTGGAGGTGTGGCCTATGCAGCGACATGTTGGTGGTAATTATGGATTTTAAAAGTTTTATTATTGGTTTAGTAGTTGGTATATTTGGTCCCTATATGGATGATCTAATTAGAAAAAAATTTTTAAAGTCTTCGGAGAAGAAAACAGAAAAATTTGTCAAAAAATAATCAAAACGATAAATGATGAATCTGATTCAAAATTATCTTGCACATGTAAAGAGGACCATCTCTCCTCTTATCAGGTAAATAGGAATCTTGCAGTAGCGAATCAAAAAAGGAGTAACTATGAATCGTAATTTAGAACGGTGTTATCTATTCTGACTATGAATAGATCATACCAGAGGTGGCTTATAAATAGCGGGGACATTAGAAATTGAAGTAACTTTAAATAGGATGTCGTAAATGTTACTATCAATGATTTATTTGTCCCAAGCTTGCCTAGGGTGTCAGAAAAAAATCATTTTCCTTTCAATAGCATATTTTTAGTAGGTAGGACGTTTGTTCTGCCTATTTTTTATCCAAAAAGTGCAGTTGAAGTGTCTATTTGCATCATTTGGAGTTTTACATGTATTTTTGATAAAAAATAGGTATAGAAATTAGGAAAGTTGAAGAAAAGGAATGAAGAAGGTCTTAGTTTGTGATTTTTTACATACTTTTAAGGCTTGATGAACCAGTTTGAACTAATATATAATTGCTAGAAATTGAATACACTACTCCTTGAGGGCATTTTGCCCTTTTTTATATTTTACAATAAGTGTAAAAAGGAGAGTTTTTATGCGTTACGGTTATGTTCGAGTATCTACAAGAGAACAAAATATTGATAGGCAATTTTCAGCCTTAGTAGAAAACAAATTATCAAAAGAAAATATTTTTATTGATTACGTTTCAGGAAAAGATTTTGACAGAATGGAATATCAAAAATTATTAGCTACCTTGCAAGAGAATGATGAATTGGTTATTAAATCAATTGATAGGTTGGGAAGAAACTATGATGAAATTTTAGAACAATGGCAAGCAATTACTAAGAAAAAGAAAGTAAATATAACTGTTTTAGATTTCCCCTTATTAAATACAAAGAATAGCAATGATAATATCACAGGAAAACTAATCTCCGATATCGTTTTACAAGTCCTATCTTATGTGGCACAGTTTGAAAGAGAACAAATCAAACAAAGACAAATGGAAGGAATACGGGAAGCACAGAAAAAAGGGAAGAAATTCGGTAGACCAAAATTGGTTGTCCCGAATAATTTCCCTGATGTGATAGCTCAATATAAGAAAAAAGAAATAACCTTACGAGAAGGTGCAGACATCTTAGGAGTATCAAAAAGCACCTTTCATAATTGGATAAAAAATTCATAGTTCCTGTCAAAAAACCTAGGATTTTTTGACAGGAAATACACTCTATTCTAGAGCCGTTTTCGTTAGAAAAAAAGGTTCTAAAATCAAGCATTTTGACCGATTATTATTACACTTCCATTTTATCAAGTTTGTCCAAAAAAGTCTAGGTTTTAGGACAAACTGATTACTTTACAATAAATAAAAATAGGGGGACACGAAATGGACACCAAAGCTAAAAAGTTCACACTTGCAACGATTTCAGCTCTATCACTTCTTGGGGTAGGAATTGTTACATCACAATCAGTAGCTGCTAATGATAGGCTGGTTTCCACTCAAGCAATCAATGGTCAATCCTACAATATCTTAAACTCTGAGGTTACTAGTACTTCTTCTGGTACTACTCTGGTTGGGATTGAAGGGACTTTCTTAACGCCAGATAAACAGGCTATCTTAGACCGTATCAATGCCATTCGAAAAGAGGCAGCAGACGAAGGTCTAGTTACTAGCTATATTCCTATCAAATGGTCAACTGCGCTAGAAAAAACAGCCTTCGTTCGGGCAGCAGAAGCTTCTGTAACTAGGCATCATAAACGTTTATCTAATAAAGATATTTGGAGTGCCTGGCCTTCAGGGAATTTTTCACTAGCCGAAAACTTAGCTTGGAACTATGATGGATTTATGACAGCTATTAATCAATGGTATGACGAAAAAGCAGATTACGTCAAATCTCGTAGTGGGGCAAGTGTATCTGGTCAAACTGGACACTACGAATCCTTAATCAATTCAGAATTGACCTATATGGGTTTGGCAGCCTTTGAAAACCCTGTCACTCAAAATGGATGGATTACCGTTGCACAAAGTTTCGGAACATCATCTGGTGGCTCTGAAGAATTAGCTGGTGGTTATGGAAAGGCCATTCAATATACAGAAGCAAATTCTTCTCAGATTCAAACATTTGCGACTAAGGCGAATCTTTTTGACAAAGACTTGAAGGCAATCGGAACTCATACCAGTAAGAAAACAAAACAAGGTAAGTCTAACGGGACTAATAAACCAGGTTTCTTTTTTCAAATGCAAGATATTGGTAGGGGTATGGGTTTTTGGCAACAATCGGGCTCTCGTTGGTGGTTTATGCAACTTGATGGGTCTTACCCTTACAATCAGTGGGCAAAATTAGATAATATCTGGTATCACTTCGATAGTTCAGGCTGGATGCAGACAGGTTGGTTGAAAGACGGTAAGGCTTGGTACTATCTCGACGGTTCAGGCGCTATGAAAACAGGCTGGTTTACAGTTTCTGGTAAATGGTACTATGCCTATAGCTCTGGTGCACTAGCAATCAATACGACTACACCTGACGGTTATCGTGTCAATGCCAACGGTGAGTGGGTATAGGATAAGATTATAAAAAATAGATAAAAAGAAAAGGAATACAAAAATTATGAAAAAAATCGTTTTAACGACTACAGCAGTTTTATCACTTGTAGCAACAGGAGCTACAATTTCAAGTGTCAATGCTGCAGACATTCCAATGGTCAAAGTATGGTCTCCAGCAGCCAATGCTTATGTTGAAGTCCCTGCTATTGGTTATCGTGATACAGATTTAGTCGCAACAGATGTGACGCTTGTAGAAAAAAGAAAAGCACAACTCGGAGCATTTTCTAAAGGTAATAGTGAATTTATAACGGTTGATTATGTAGACAAAGCTTATAGACAAGAATTTTCTAAGCAATTTGCAAGTTTTGAATCCAATGGTATCGCCACATTCAACGGTAAAACAATTGTCTTTAAAGCAACAGACTATGGTATCTATACCATGAAGTTTGAGCTAAATGGTACTCGCTATAAGTTAACTGCTGATGTCAGAGAAAATCTGGGAAAAGGTGGTCCTTTTTACACTTATGTAACCAAACTAGAAGTCTTATCAAATAATCAAGCAAATACTATCTCGAATACGAGTACTGAAAAACAAATAGAAGCAACAATTACAAAGGTTGAAATTGATTATTTTGGACTTAGCTTCGAAGGAAAAATTTCAGAGCCACTACAACACGGGGGAGATAAAGCCGCCAAAGGAAATATTACTTTAATTGATAAGGATAGTGGAAAAGTTGTATATCAAAGTCATAATGCGGTAATTTTTAGTGGTTTAACTAAAGACGTTAGTGACCAATTTCTACTCCCCTTAATTTATAGCAATAAATTTAAAGGTGATATTTTTGTTTCAAAACAGTTTCCTGCTGGAACATATATCTTGGAGATGTCTGGGGAAGCTGGTTCACCTTATGATCACTTAACTGATACAAGAAAACGTGTCTTTAAAGTTAGAAAAGAGGTGACTATCGGAAATCCTTCGAGAAATTCAAATATTAACACGACTACTCAATCAGGTTCGAATTCATCTAGCTCGTCAACTTCTACAAGTTCGTCATCTGGAAACTATTCTAACACGGATACAACCATGACGACCCATCAGTCTAAATCTACTTGGATGTATTCGAATGGTCGCTGGTGGTATAAACACGAAGATGGCACTTATACAACTAATGACTGGGAAAAAATCAATGGTGTTTGGTATCGTTTTGATAACTCTGGTTGGATGCAAACTGGCTGGGTAAAAGACAACGGCACGTGGTACTATCTCGACGGCTCAGGTGCTATGAAAACAGGCTGGTTTACAGTTTCTGGCAAATGGTACTATGCCTATAGCTCTGGTGTACTCGCAATCAATACAACTACACCTGATGGCTACCGTGTCAATTACAACGGTGAGTGGGTATAAAAACAATTTCAAATTGTAAGATTAAACATATGAAAAAATTATTTCTATTCAGTATTAGTATATTAGCTATCTCTATTTTAACGGCTTGCCAACATCAGAGTGAAAACACTTCTGCAACAAGTTCTGAAGCAATTGCTTCAAGTACTAGTTCAACTTCTTCTACATCGGAAGAGAAGAAACCTGATTACACCCTATATAATCCTGTTCTTAAAGAATATGCCAAAGTATTAGATGGTTCGTCAACTTCACATACAGAGATCAATTCAAAAGCAAACTTAAAAAACACTTATCCTAAAGAATATTCTGGATTACAGTATAGCTTGTATGATTTAGACCAAGACGGTACGGACGAACTTTTGATTGCCCTAAAAATGGATTCTAACTATTACGATTTATTAGATATTCGAACTCTTAAAAATGGTGAAGTTATTCGACTGACCAATGCAGAAAACAATCTGGACTTTATTGGAGAGCGAGTACATTTTAATCCTTTAGAAAATGGTTATTTTCAATTATCTACCCGAGTATCTACTAATCAAATCCAACTTAAACTATACAAGTTGAATCAGGATGGAACACGGTTAGAACTAGTCATTGAATCAGATACAGAAGAGGGACTGGGGACAAAACCACCTTCCCTTGACATAAGATCTTTCTTTTGGAAATCTGTCACAAGTCTTATAAATGGAGAAACAAGCCTTCCGTCAGAAAGTAAAGGGATGGATATTACTGCAATTCAAAATGGAGATTTTTCTAGTGTCGCAGGCACTTGGAGGAATCGTACAGGTATTGAATTTACTTTCGACAAAAATGGTTTAGTAAGTGATCATTCCAAGATTTCAATTGAACATGCTAAGGAAATTGACCACTATCTCAAGGCAAGTTCTGTTTCTAAAGATGGAGGTGCTGGTGCAGCTATTGCCTTTTTACCAGCAGGAATCCCTATAACCATGTCTGTCACCTCTTCTTCAGATAATGGCTATACTGACTCGTCTGATATTACACAAGACCGCTTATGGTTTGGACACCAACTTATCAATGGTAGTACCGAGGGATTTTTTTACAAGGTAGAATAGTTTTAATAGACTTACAAATTTATCAATAAGAATGTCGGAAAATTTTCTGATATTCTTATTTTTTTGACTTCCTTTTCGAATAGATAAGTGAGAAGAAAAAGAAAGGAATAAAATAATGAAAGAACATTATTACGGATTTGTTGAGCTAACTTCGGAAGAATTGACCGATATTCAAGGTGGAGAAAGTTGGGTGAAGACCCTTGCAGATTGGTACATTGGATTTCGTAGAGGTTTTGGTTTTTAGGAGGATAAGAGATGAATGAAATGAATGATAAGTATACTATTGAAGTATTAAAGGAGAGCGACTTAGCTTTGCTGGTGGGTGGTAGCAAGGAAAGTTATCAACGGGGTCTAATTACAGGTCTATTGTTACGCGGTATATTTATTGGAACCCCATTTTTTAGAAGATAAGATTTAGAAAAAATAGAACAAGAGGAGAAAAAAGATGACAAATTTTGACAAAATGGAACAGAACTTTGTAGCTCTTACAGAAGAAGAGTTGATGGATGTGGATGGGGGAGCATTGCCTCTTGTAATCGCCGGAGTGTCTATCTGGAAGATAGGTGCAGCAGTAGCAGGTGGAGCAGCAGCGCTTTTTGCTGGAGGAGCAGCTTTGGGGTATTATGCGAATAGACCATAATCTGATTGTAGTCAGAGAGGCATTTCTATGTTTTTAAAAAAAGAAGTGATATTATTAGGGGTATTGTTATCGCTACGTATTATTTTTACTATCGTTCAAATTTTAATTGATTATAAAATATTATCTGGACAGTATAGTATAAATTTTATGGATATTTCAGAAGTATTTACTTATCCAATACTCATTTTAATCATTTACATAGCAATAAAATATAATACAAAGGAGTAATGACGAATATGAACTTAGAACAATTTTATCAATTATCTGACGATGAATTAGTGGGAACAAAAGGTGGTTTTGGTCTTGCGGAAGCAGTTGGGATTGCAGGAGTACTGAATGCTGCTGTACAAATTTTTAATGCTGGTTACAAATTTGGTTCAGATTTTGCTCGTCGTGGGCGTTAGATAATGAATAATCGCAACCTTAATCTCAATACATTGTTACCTAAACTAGCCACTATATTTCCTTTGTTGGGAATAATTCTTAATGTCGCGCTTCATGTGATTCGTACAGGTTCGTTAGTATACTTTAATTGGCAATGGACTTTGGTTGGTTTGCTTTTCTCAGCATATTTTGGTATTTTTCGCAAAGATTTGTCAAAAAATAATCAAAACTATAAATGAAGAACATGAATCAAAAGGATTTTGTGTATATGAATGGTAGCGTTTTTCCGCCATTCTTGTCAGGTAAATAGGAGCTTTCTATGAAAACATTTTTATTAGGCTTTACTGAGGGTTATTTTACCGTATCGCTCATAATCTACATCGCAACGTATTTGATTTTGAGAAATCCAATCAATACCCTATTTTATCCAGAAATTTACCCTGTTTTATTTGGGCTCTTTTATCTAGGATATAAGGTCAATAAAAAGCGAGTAGAGTAAACAGTTAAGAATGACTTGTTAGTCTGCGCTAAAATGGCTAGGCTAGAATCTAGGAATGCATCACATTGGAGTTTAATATGAAATTTATTAAATCAATACTGAAAGTTTGGCCTGAAATTATGGTATTACTTAGTTCAATGTCTTATATCATCATCAGATTAGTAGCTGACATGAATAAAGTATCTTTACTTACTTGGTTTGATAGTTTCAATATACCAACGATTGCATTATTTATGATGGTCTTCCTTCTTTTATATAGAAGTAAAGAAAAAAAGAATGTATAAATTTGAGGTAGTAGACGCTCTATAGGGAATAGGTGTCTTATAGTAACGAATCAAAAAAAGGAGTAACTATGAATCGTAATTTAGAACGGTGTTATCTATTCTGACTAGGAATAGATTATACCAGAGGTGGCTTAGAAATAGCAGGGACATTAAAAATTGAAGTAACTTTAAATAGGATGTCGTAAAGGTTACTATCAATGATTTATTTGTCCCAAGCTTGCCTAGGGTGTCAGAAAAAAATCATTTTCCTTTCAATAGCATATTTTTAGTAGGTAGGACGTTTGTTCTGCCTATTTTTTGCCAAAAAAGTGTATTTGAGCTGTTTATTTGGAGTTTTACATGTATTTTTTGATAAAATTTGATAAAATAGGTATAGAAATTAGGAGAGTTGAAGAAAAGAAATGAAGAAGGTTTTAAGATATTTTTTAGTATTTGTTTTTCTATTTTTGATGAATATTTTCATCTTTAAGATACTAGCAACTCTGGGATTTCAGCTGACAATGAGTGAAAAGAGTTATATTGTACCACCGCTGTTTTCGATTATCGTTTTGTACATGATTGACAAAAGAATTAGGAAGAAAAAGAAATCTTTGTAATCAACTTAAGGAGTATTACTATGGATGAGTTGAAACGTGAAATTGGTTATAAAATCAAAACTATTAGGCGATCTTGTGGAAAAACTCAGATAGATATTTGTGGTGATGAATCAGAGTTGACGATTCGTCAGCTAGCACGTATTGAAAATGGGCAAGCTTTAGCAACACTTCCTAAATTATTATTGATTGCGGATAAACTTGGAGTATCATTACAGAATATTGTGGATGTTAAGGTTATAGAGATTCCAAAAGGATTCCTAAAACTCAAAGATGAGCTGATTCATTCTCAAACCTACGCTGATAAGGGAAGAATCGAACGAAAAGAAGCTATACTTGAGGAAATATATGAAAACTATTATGAGAATTTGCCTGAGGAAGAGCAGTTAATTGTGGATGTGACACAAGCTCGTTTTGATATTTATGGTAGTTCAGATGTGACCTACGGTTTAGGGTTAGTGGAAGAATATTTCCAGCAGTTATTAAAAAAGAAATATTTTTCTGTAAATGATTTGTTGATTATTGAATTGTATTTCTTTTGTTGTGCTATGGGATTAGAAGATAAAGAACATTTTGAGGAGTTAGCTCAAAAAGTATTGCTATGTTCAGAATATGAAGATAAGGCTAGCCTAGCTCAGATGGAAAAAGTTCTTCTGAGCCTATTTATCCAAATTCAGACAGAAGATAGTCTGATATATATTCAAACATTTGAGAAAATTATTGCTAAAACAAGACATGTTTTTTACCGACCTCATCTATTTTTGCTAAAGGCAAAATATGCTTTATTTGTAGACAAGAATATTTTAGAGGCAGAAAGTTTCTATGAAAAGGCAATTTCTCTAGCAGAATTGCTAGATGATCAGATATTAGTTCAGAGAATCTTAGAAGAAAAACAAATAGATTTCCCAACAACCTGACTTCTAAGTCATGTTGTTTTTTCATGTTTTTGTTATACTAAACCTATAAAGAAAACGCTCTCAAAAAGAAAGGAGGTTTATTATGGTTGGAACGTTATTTGTCCCTTTAAGTATAAGAGTTTGGTTCTATCTATAATATCAGGTAGAGATTAATGGAATAAAGTATTCTTATATTGGATTAAAGGAATGTTTTAATAGGTTTCCTACATTAGTATAGAGGATGAAACTCAATTTTCAATGATATAAAAGAGTGATTTGGAGATTGTGAGGGTTGAGTATGTTTATTTATGATGTAGGAAGTGTAAACTAAAAAGGAGGTAGTAATCGTATAAAAGTTAAATAGACATTATCTTTTATTGAGTCTTAGTGATATAAAAGTAATTTGATAATCTAGGAAAATGTAGTAGTAATTTATTTATTATAGATATGTTAATAAAAGTAGTATAAAATATAGACGAACATTTGAAGAGAGTTAGGAATACAACATGTGCGAATTAACTCTCAATAAAACATACATAATATACAAAAGGAGTACACTAAAATGAAATCTAAAAGAATGGAATTTCATAATAAATTTCTCATTGTTTCAGCAATGTTAGCAGTCATTAGTTGGTTAAGCTTAGGTGTTGTTTCTTTTCCTATGTTGGCTGGGACATTAGGAATTTCGACAAAAGCTGCTGCTACTGTAGTCAATTTGATTAGTGCTTATAGTACAGTTACAGCAGTAATTTCAATTGTAGGTGCAATCACAGGAGTAGGTTCTATTGGTTCGGGTATTGCAGCAACAGTTCTTTATATATTGAAAAAGAAGAGTGCTGCTCAAGCAGCTCTATGGTAGAACTAGATGAAAATACTTTCTAAAAAAGAATGTGAAAGTATTTTAGGTTATCTTAATTTTATTGGGATAACCCTTTTGTTTTTTGTTATCATAAGTTTGTCAATCTATTTTAAAAGCTATCTTCCTTTTCAAGGGAAATTATTTTTACTTTTTTTGGTAGTAGATTACGCTACTTTGAATCGTTATAATATGAAACTGCCTATCCAAAGTAAAAAAATAAATACTTTCTATATAAGGAAAAACTATATTTTTCTCTATCTTCTTGCCATTGTCAAGAAATATTATTCTTTCCAAATTTTACAATCATTCATTTATTTATTTATTTTGTATTTTCTAGATATTATTGGATATTTTTATTTATACATTACTCTTTGTTTGATAGTTATTCAAATTATTTCTTTAATTCTACCTAGTTTGTTTTCAATTATAAGTAAATTGTTCTTATTTTTATCTATAGGACTATTGTCTATAGAACAAGGACAAGTTGTAATTTATGTCATACTACTCAATTATTTTATTTTAGTCATGGGGATATTAGATAATCATGCGAGTAATTTCTATTTTAAAAGCAGTCGAATGAGCCAAAAAAGATTTCGTAGCAGTCTATTTATATTGCTTCGTTTTTGTTGGTTAAATAAAGGGTTAACTTTTTCTTTTATTTTGATTAGTATTCTTCTTTCCTATCTATTTTGGTATATGATGACGATGTTATCAATTGATGGTACAAAAATACCAATATTGTTTCTTTATACCTCAATATATATCACATTAATGGAGGCAATAATAGGGAATCATAAATCCTCAATTGGGGTAGATCTAGCTTTACTTCAATTATCTGCTCTTAATCATTCTAAAATGAATTTCTTTTTTAAGAATGCACAACTAATGATGTTGACGCATTTAATCTCTTTCTTACAATTTTCATTGTTGTTATGTTTGATTCCGGTGACAAGTTATAGTAATGATATAAAAAGTATTTTGTTGAATTTGTTATTGATTCCATTCAATTATTTTATAGCCTATGTCTATTATAAGAAAGCTCTATTTTTAATTAAAGGTACAATTAGTTTATTGAGATGGAGTTTTCTGGTTTTATATTGTTTTCTGATATTATTTGTAACTTTAGTAGGGGGCATTAGATGAGAAAAAGTGGTTTTCTGATTTACTATGTGTTATTTTGTACGGTCTGTTTTTCACTAGGTTTACTTTTAAGCTTTATATTAAAAAGTGAGACTTTTGCTACTATACCTCCGAAACTGGAATTACAATTTACATTGACAGTTTTACAGGCAAATTCTACAAATTTTTTGCTATATCTATTCTGTTTTCCGATTTCGCCCTTATTGCAACTTTTTGATTTGCTATCTTTAGGAATACAATTGGGTATATCTGGTCAGATGATTGGAATAGTAGCTACAATAAAAGGAATATTACCTCATGGTCTTATTGAAATACCGAATTTTATTTGGTATCAAGGTATGAGTCAGTATCTTTTATACCGATTATTGAAGGATAGGGGAATTGAAAATATACTTATTTATATAAAAAGTAATTTAAAATGGTATATCATTTCTTATATTTTATTAATTTTAGCAGCGTTGATAGAGGGAATTAAATTATGAAAATTGAAAATGAATCTAAAAGTTATGATAAATGTATACTGAAAAATATATCACTAGAGATTGATAAGGGAATTTACAGAGTTGAAGGAGAGAATGGTTCAGGAAAGAGCACCCTTCTACAACTTTTAGCTGGGCTAGAGACTTTTGATAGTGGTTTAAAGAATTGTGTCTCCAAAGATGTACTATACCTTGATACCAATCAGCTTGGGGTTATTCCATTTACTATAGAAGAAAATTTGCAGTTGTTGTGTGATTCTTTTCAAATCCATCTATCATTTGAGGATAAAGAACAAATTAATACTTTTTTTGATAATAAAATCGGAGATAACTATATGACAGCATCTACTGGAACAAAATTCAAATTAGGCTTATCCTTAATTTTTGCTAAAAATTGGGATTATATTTTTATTGATGAGACCTTATCAACAGTGGATGCAAGAAGTATTGATATGATTGCTAAACGTTTAATTTCCATGAAAGAAAGCTCTACTATTATATATGTATCTCATAATTTATTGAATCAAGAATTGATTAGCAAATCTCAAAGGATTTTAATAGAGGAAGGACGGGTTTATGAAATTTCAAACAAATAATAGTTTATACAAATTAATGAATCTGATTATTTATCTTTTTCTTTTATATTTGTTTATTGATTTACTGATGAAGTCGGGAATTTTAGATGAACAAATTGATAAATTATCTGAACTATCTAATCTTTTTACAATTAAAATAGAAACAATATTGACAGTGATTTCTGTTGTTTTCACATTTATAGCAACTCTTATTGAATATGGATTTTCTCTCTTTCTGATTACATTATTTTTTGATAAGGATAAGAGGAACTTTGGAGATATTCTTTTATCTAAAAATATAACCTTAAGTTTTAGCATTTTACTTTGTTACTTATTTAATCCATCGGATATAAAGTTTGCTTATTTCAGCATATTGACAGTATTACTAATTGGGATAACAAATTATGCGAGATTTAAAAATTTAAGATTGACAGTAGTATTTTCTGTACCATTTTTATTTAATGCTATAGTGTCTATTATAAATAGTTTTTAGAAATACTAAAATTTCTTTTCTTTACTTAATAATGACACGAAATCATTTCGGTTTTATTAACTTGGAATTCTTATATTTTCTAGGTAGAACGTTTGTTCTGCCTATTTTCTTTATCCAAAAAGTGCAGTTGGGAGGGAGATAGGCGCATTTGGGGAGGAAGTCCAGTTTTTGTTTGAGGATTGGGGTAAGATAGTTGTTATCAGATGAGTTTATACTCTTCGAAAATCAAATTCAAACCACGTCAACGTCGCCTTGCCGTATATATGTGACTGACTTCGTCAGTCCTATCTACAACCTCAAAACAGTGTTTTGAGCAGCCTGCGGCTAGTTTCCTAGTTTGCTCTTTGATTTTCATTGAGTATTAGGAAAAAGGAGATGAAGATGAAATTTGGGAAACGTCACTATCGTCCGCAGGTGGATCAGATGGACTGCGGTGTAGCTTCATTAGCTATGGTTTTTGGCTACTATGGTAGTTATTATTCTTTGGCTCACTTGCGAGAATTGGCTAAGACGACTATGGATGGGACGACGGCTTTGGGCTTGGTCAAGGTGGCAGAGGAAATTGGTTTTGAGACGCGAGCCATTAAGGCGGATATGACGCTCTTTGACTTGCCAGATTTGACTTTTCCTTTTGTTGCCCATGTTCTTAAGGAAGGAAAATTGCTCCACTACTATGTGGTGACTGGGCAGGATAAGGATAGCATTCATATTGCCGATCCAGATCCTGGGGTGAAATTGACCAAACTGCCACGTGAGCGTTTTGCGGAAGAATGGACAGGAGTGACTCTTTTTATGGCACCTAGTCCAGACTACAAGCCTCATAAGGATCAAAAGAATGGTCTGCTCTCTTTTATCCCTATATTAGTGAAGCAGCGTGGCTTGATTGCCAATATCGTTTTGGCAACACTCTTGGTAACCTTGATTAACATTGTGGGTTCTTATTATCTGCAGTCTATCATTGATACCTATGTGCCAGATCAGATGCGTTCGACGCTTGGGATTATTTCTATTGGGCTGGTTATCGTCTATATTCTCCAGCAGATTTTGTCTTACGCTCAGGAGTATCTCTTACTTGTTTTGGGGCAACGCTTGTCGATTGATGTGATTTTGTCCTATATCAAGCATGTTTTTCACTTGCCCATGTCCTTTTTTGCGACACGTCGGACAGGGGAAATCGTTTCTCGTTTTACAGATGCTAACAGTATTATCGATGCGCTGGCTTCGACCATCCTTTCGATTTTCCTAGATGTGTCAACGGTTGTCATTATTTCCCTTGTTTTATTTTCACAAAATACCAATCTCTTTTTCATGACCTTATTGGCGCTGCCTATCTACACAGTGATTATCTTTGCTTTTATGAAGCCGTTTGAAAAGATGAATCGGGACACCATGGAAGCCAATGCGGTTCTGTCTTCTTCTATCATTGAGGACATCAACGGTATTGAGACTATCAAGTCTTTGACCAGTGAAAGTCAGCGTTACCAAAAGATTGACAAAGAATTTGTGGATTATCTGAAGAAATCCTTTACCTATAGTCGGGCAGAGAGTCAGCAAAAGGCTCTGAAAAAAGTTGCCCATCTCTTACTCAATGTCGGCATTCTCTGGATGGGGGCTGTTCTGGTTATGGATGGCAAGATGAGTTTGGGGCAGTTGATTACCTATAATACCTTGCTGGTTTACTTTACCAATCCTTTGGAAAACATCATCAATCTGCAAACCAAGCTTCAGACAGCGCAGGTTGCCAATAACCGTCTGAATGAAGTTTATCTGGTAGCTTCTGAGTTTGAGGAGAAGAAAACAGTTGAGGATCTGAGCTTGATGAAGGGAGATATGACCTTCAAGCAGGTTTCCTACAAGTATGGCTATGGTCGAGATGTCTTGTCAGATATCAATTTGACCGTTCCCCAAGGGTCTAAGGTGGCTTTTGTGGGGATTTCAGGGTCAGGTAAGACGACCTTGGCCAAGATGATGGTTAATTTTTACGACCCAAGTCAGGGAGAGATTAGTCTGGGTGGTGTCAATCTCAATCAGATTGATAAAAAGGCTCTGCGCCAGTATATTAACTATCTGCCTCAACAGCCCTATGTCTTTAACGGAACGATTTTGGAGAATCTTCTCCTTGGAGCCAAGGAAGGGACGACTCAAGAGGATATCTTACGGGCGGTCGAATTGGCAGAGATTCGGGAGGATATCGAGCGCATGCCACTGAATTACCAGACAGAATTGACTTCGGATGGGGCAGGGATTTCAGGTGGTCAACGTCAGAGAATTGCTCTGGCGCGTGCTCTCTTGACAGATGCGCCGGTCTTGATTTTGGATGAGGCGACTAGCAGTTTGGATATTTTGACAGAGAAGCGAATTGTCGATAATCTCATGGCTTTAGACAAGACCTTGATTTTCATCGCCCACCGCTTGACCATTGCTGAGCGGACAGAGAAGGTGGTTGTCTTGGATCAAGGCAAGATTGTTGAAGAAGGAAAGCATGCTGATTTGCTTGCACAGGGTGGATTTTACGCCCATTTGGTGAATAGCTAGAAAGAGGAGAGGATGAAACCAGAATTTTTAGAAAGTGCGGAGTTTTATAATCGTCGTTACCATAATTTTTCCAGTCGGGTGATTGTACCCATGGCCCTTCTGCTCGTATTTTTGCTTGGATTTGCAACATTTGCAGAGAAGGAGATGAGTTTGTCTACTAGAGCTACTGTCGAACCTAGTCGTATCCTTGCAAATATCCAGTCAACTAGCAACAATCGCATTCTTGTCAATCATTTGGAAGAAAATAAGCTGGTAAAAAAGGGAGAACTGTTGGTTCAATACCAAGAAGGGGCAGAGGGTGTCCAAGCGGAGGCCTATGCCAGTCAGTTGGACATGCTCAAGGATCAAAAAAAGCAATTGGAGTATTTGCAAAAGAGCCTGCAAGAAGAGGAGAACCACTTTCCAGAGGAGGATAAATTTGGCTACCAAGCCACCTTTCGCGACTACCTCAGCCAAGCAGGCAGTCTTAGGGCTAGTACATCGCAACAAAATGAGACCATCGCGTCCCAGAATGCAGCAGCTAGTCAGACTCAAGCCGAAATCGGCAACCTCATCAGTCAAACAGAGGCTAAAATTCGCGATTACCAGACAGCTAAGTCAGCTATTGAAACAGGTGCTTCCTTGGCCAGTCAGAATCTAGCCTACTCTCTCTACCAGTCCTACAAGTCTCAGGGTGAGGAAAATCCGCAAGCTAAGGCCCAGGCAGTGGCGCAGGTTGAAGCGCAGCTTTCTCAGTTAGAATCTAGTCTTGCTACTTACCGTGTCCAGTATGCAGGTTCAGGTACCCAGCAAGCCTATGCGTCAGGTTTAAGCAGTCAATTGGAATCTCTCAAATCCCAACACTTGGCAAAGGTTGGTCAGGAATTGACCCTTCTAGACCAGAAAATCTTGGAAGCAGAGTCAGGCAAGAAGGTTCAGGGAAGTCTTCTAGACAAGGGGAAAATTACGGCGAGTGAGGATGGGGTGCTTCACCTTAATCCTGAGACTAGTGATTCTAGCATGGTTGCAGAAGGTGCCCTACTAGCCCAACTCTATCCATCCTTGGAAAAAGAAGGGAAAGCCAAACTTACAGCTTATCTAAGTTCAAAAGATGTAGCAAGAATCAAGGTCGGTGATTCTGTTCGCTATACTACGACTCATGATGCCAAGAATCAACTTTTCCTAGATTCTACTATTACCAGCATAGATGCTACAGCTACCAAGACTGAAAAAGGGAATTTCTTTAAAATTGAAGCGGAGACTAATCTAACTTCTGAGCAGGCTGAAAAACTTCGGTACGGGGTGGAAGGCCGTCTACAGATGATTACGGGGAAGAAAAGTTATCTGCGTTATTATTTGGATCAATTTTTGAACAAAGAGTAATGTTCGTGTTTTTAGAGTTAAATAATTTTTAAACTGTGAGAAAGATTCTTCTTGCAGTTTTTTCTTTACAATTTTTGAAAAATATCTGCCGTTTATTCGGTTAAATTCTTGTAATTTTAGGTTTTTTATGGTAGAATGTGCTCAAGTAATACGAAAGGCGAACTTTAAAATGTCAAAACAATTGATCTATTCGGGAAAAGCTAAAGATATCTATACAACTGAGGATGAAAATCTTATTATTTCAACTTACAAGGACCAGGCAACCGCTTTCAATGGTGTTAAGAAGGAGCAGATTGCGGGCAAGGGAGTGTTGAATAATCAGATTTCATCTTTTATTTTTGAGAAATTAAATGCGGCTGGTGTGGCGACTCACTTTGTGGAGAAGCTTTCAGACACGGAACAACTCAATAAAAAGGTTAAGATTATTCCTTTGGAAGTCGTGCTCCGCAACTATACTGCTGGTTCCTTTTCAAAACGTTTTGGTGTAGACGAAGGTATCGCATTTGAGATTCCGATTGTCGAATTTTACTACAAAAATGATGATTTGGATGATCCATTTATCAATGATGAGCATGTGAAGTTTCTAAAGATTGCGGATGACCAGCAGATTGCCTACTTGAAGGAAGAAACTCGCCGTATCAATGAACTTTTGAAAGCCTGGTTTGCTGAGATTGGCCTCAAGTTGATTGACTTTAAGCTAGAGTTCGGTTTTGACAAGGATGGCAAGATTATCTTGGCAGATGAATTTTCACCAGATAACTGTCGCTTGTGGGATGCGGATGGCAACCACATGGATAAGGATGTTTTCCGTAGAGGATTGGGAGAACTAACAGACGTTTACGAAGTGGTCTGGGAGAAGTTGCAAGGTTTGAAATAATCTGTTTGCAACGGAAAACCTTCGTCTCTCAACTAAAAGGACTCAGTTTGAAAAGGTTCCCCAGACCTTTTCACTCCGTAGGGGATTGGGAGAACTAACAGACGTTTACGAGATTGTCTGGGAAAAGTTGCAGGAATTGAAATAACAGCCTCAAGGCTGTTTGGGAACATTGCAAGAGCTTAAATAAAGGAATAAGAATTGATGGATAAACGTATTTTTGTTGAAAAAAAGGCTGATTTTCAGGTCAAGTCAGAGAGTTTGGTGAGAGAACTCCAGCATAGCTTGGGACTTTCAAGCTTGAAAAGTATTCGTATTGTGCAAGTGTATGATGTATTTGATTTGTCAGAGGACCTGTTTGCACCTGCAGAGAAACACATTTTCTCTGAGCAGGTGACAGACCATGTTTTGGACGAAGCGGCTGTGCAGGCGGATCTTGCCAACTATGCTTTCTTTGCGATTGAAAGCCTACCAGGGCAGTTTGACCAGCGTGCAGCATCTTCACAGGAAGCCTTGCTTTTACTAGGAAGTTCGAGTGATGTAACGGTTAATACAGCCCAACTTTACTTGGTGAATAAAGATATTGATGCGACTGAGTTGGAAGCGGTCAAGAACTATCTGCTCAACCCAGTTGATTCTCGTTTCAAGGACATCACGACAGGGATTGCCAAGCAGGAATTTTCTGAGTCAGACAAGACCATTCCTAAATTGACTTTCTTTGAAAGCTATAGGGCAGAAGACTTTGCTCGCTACAAGGCCGAGCAAGGGATGGCCATGGAAGTGGATGATTTGCTCTTTATCCAAGACTACTTTAAGTCAATCGGGCGCGTGCCGACGGAAACAGAACTCAAGGTTTTGGATACTTACTGGTCTGACCACTGCCGTCACACGACTTTTGAGACAGAGTTGAAACAGATTGATTTCTCAGCTTCTAAATTCCAAAAGCAATTGCAGTCAACCTATGACAAATATATCGCTATGCGTGATGAGTTGGGACGTACGGAAAAACCGCAAACCTTGATGGATATGGCAACTATTTTCGGTCGTTATGAGCGTGCCAATGGACGTTTGGACGACATGGAAGTGTCAGATGAAATCAATGCTTGCTCAGTAGAAATCGAAGTGGACGTTGATGGTGTGAAAGAACCATGGCTCCTAATGTTCAAGAATGAAACTCACAACCACCCAACGGAAATTGAGCCATTTGGTGGGGCTGCTACCTGTATCGGTGGAGCCATTCGTGACCCATTGTCAGGTCGCTCATATGTTTACCAAGCCATGCGGATCTCAGGTGCTGGTGATATTACAGCACCGATTTCAGAAACTCGCGCTGGGAAACTGCCACAACAAGTCATTTCTAAAACAGCGGCTCATGGTTATTCTTCATACGGTAACCAGATTGGGCTTGCAACAACCTACGTTCGTGAATATTTCCACCCAGGTTTCGTTGCTAAACGTATGGAACTTGGTGCCGTTGTTGGTGCGGCTCCCAAGGGCAATGTTGTCCGTGAAAAACCGGAAGCGGGCGATGTCATTATCCTCCTCGGTGGTAAGACTGGACGTGACGGTGTCGGTGGTGCGACAGGTTCTTCTAAAGTTCAAACGGTTGAGTCTGTAGAGACTGCTGGTGCTGAGGTTCAAAAAGGGAATGCCATCGAAGAACGCAAGATTCAACGTCTGTTCCGTAATGGCGATGTCACTCGTCTTATCAAGAAGTCTAATGACTTTGGTGCTGGTGGTGTCTGTGTAGCTATCGGTGAATTGGCAGACGGTCTTGAAATCGACCTTAATAAGGTGCCTCTTAAATACCAAGGATTGAATGGTACCGAAATTGCCATCTCTGAATCTCAAGAACGGATGGCAGTCGTGGTTCGTCCTGAGGATGTAGATGCCTTCGTTGCTGAATGTAACAAAGAAAATATTGACGCTGTTGTGGTGGCGACAGTGACGGAAAAACCAAATCTTGTCATGCACTGGAATGGTGAAACCATTGTCGACTTGGAACGCCGTTTCCTTGATACCAATGGTGTGCGCGTGGTCGTTGATGCAAAGGTTGTAGATAAGGATGTCAAACTCCCAGAAGAACGCACAACAAGCGCTGACACACTGGAATCAGATACCCTTACGGTTCTATCTGACCTCAACCATGCAAGTCAAAAAGGATTACAGACTGTCTTTGACTGCTCTGTTGGACGCTCAACGGTTAATCACCCACTTGGTGGTCGTTACCAACTTACACCAACTGAGGCATCTGTGCAGAAATTGCCAGTTCAACACGGTGTGACTCATACTGCGTCGGTCATTGCTCAAGGTTTCAACCCATATGTAGCTGAATGGTCTCCATACCACGGTGCTGCTTATGCGGTTATCGAAGCAACTGCTCGTTTGGTGGCTGCTGGTGCCAAATGGTCTAAGGCTCGTTTCTCTTACCAAGAATATTTCGAGCGGATGGACAAGCAAGCAGAGCGTTTTGGTCAGCCAGTAGCCGCCCTTCTAGGCTCTATTGAAGCTCAGATTCAACTTGGCTTGCCATCTATCGGTGGGAAGGACTCCATGTCTGGTACCTTTGAAGAATTGACCGTTCCGCCAACCTTGGTTGCATTTGGGGTGACGACGGCAGATAGCCGTAAGGTGCTCTCTCCAGAATTTAAAGATGTTGGGGAAAATATCTACTACATCCCAGGTCAAGCCCTCTCTGCAGAGATTGATTTTGACTTGATTAAGAAAAATTTTGCTCAGTTTGAAGCAAGCCAAGCTGACCATAAAGTGACGTCTGCATCAGCTGTCAAATACGGTGGTGTAGTTGAAAGTTTGGCTCTTGCTACTTTTGGAAATCATATCGGTGCAGAGGTAATCTTGCCTGAACTTGAAAGTTCTTTGACAGCACAATTGGGCGGATTTGTCTTCACATCTCCTGAAGAAATTGCTGGAGTAGAGAAGATTGGACAAACGAAAGCAGCCTTTACACTGACTGTCAACGGTGTGAAGCTAGATGGACACAAACTTGACAGTGCCTTCCAAGGCAAATTGGAAGAAGTTTACCCAACAGAATTTGCTCAAGCCAAAGAACTGGCTGAAGTACCAGCTGTGGTATCAGATGTTGTGATTAAAGCAAAAGAAAAGGTTGAAAAACCGGTGGTCTATATCCCAGTATTCCCGGGAACCAACTCAGAATATGACTCAGCCAAGGCATTTGAAAAAGAAGGCGCAGAGGTTAACTTGGTGCCATTCGTGACACTCAATGAAGAAGCCATTGTCAAGTCAGTTGAAACCATGGTTGACAACATCGGTAAGGCTAACATTCTCTTCTTTGCCGGTGGATTCTCGGCTGCGGATGAACCAGATGGTTCAGCTAAGTTTATCGTCAATATCCTGCTTAATGAAAAAGTGCGTGTGGCTATTGATAGCTTTATCGCCCGTGGTGGCTTGATTATCGGTATTTGTAATGGATTCCAAGCCTTAGTCAAATCGGGTCTCCTACCATACGGAAACTTTGAAGATGCTAACAGTACTAGTCCAACCCTCTTCTACAATGATGCCAACCAACACGTGGCCAAGATGGTGGAAACTCGTATTGCCAATAGCAACTCGACATGGTTGGCTGGTGTGCAAGTGGGCGATATCCACGCTATTCCTGTTTCGCACGGTGAAGGGAAGTTTGTCGTGACGGCTGAGGAATTTGCAGAGCTCCGTGACAATGGACAAATTTTCAGCCAATACGTTGACTTTAACGGTAAACCAAGTATGGATTCTAAGTACAATCCGAATGGTTCTGTCCATGCCATCGAAGGAATTACCAGCAAGAATGGTCAAATCATCGGTAAGATGGGCCACTCAGAACGTTATGAGGATGGTCTTTTCCAAAATATCCCAGGCAATAAAGACCAACACCTGTTCGCATCAGCGGTTAAACATTTCACTGGAAAATAAGACTTACAGATTTTCTAATAGATGGTATCAGTAATGTAAAAGTCATGTAAATCTAGCTCTTGATGATTACAAATGAAAATTAGGTATAAAAAATGACATACGAAGTAAAATCTCTTAATGAAGAATGTGGTGTTTTCGGTATTTGGGGACATCCAGATGCTGCTAAGTTGACCTATTTTGGTCTCCATAGTCTTCAGCACCGTGGTCAAGAGGGGGCAGGAATCCTCTCCAATGATCAGGGGCAATTGAAGCGCCATCGTGACATGGGACTTTTATCAGAAGTCTTCAGAAATCCTGCTAATTTGGATAAATTGACGGGAACTGGTGCGATTGGGCATGTGCGTTACGCGACTGCTGGCGAAGCTTCTGTAGATAATATCCAGCCCTTCCTCTTCCGTTTTCACGATATGCAGTTTGGGTTGGCTCATAATGGAAATCTGACCAATGCAGCCTCTCTCAAGAAAGAACTGGAACAAAGAGGCGCGATTTTCAGTGCGACTTCGGACTCTGAAATCTTGGCTCACCTCATTCGTCGCAGTCATAATCCTAGCCTGATGGGCAAAATCAAGGAAGCGCTCAGCCTTGTCAAAGGTGGTTTTGCCTATATCTTGCTGTTTGAGGACAAGTTGATTGCGGCTCTTGACCCCAATGGTTTCCGTCCGCTTTCTATCGGGAAAATGGCTAACGGAGCGGTGGTTGTTTCCTCTGAAACCTGTGCTTTTGAGGTTATTGGTGCTGAATGGATTCGTGATTTGAGGCCAGGTGAGATTGTGATCATTGATGACAAGGGCATCCAGTATGATAGCTATACAGATGATACTCAGTTAGCAATCTGTTCTATGGAGTATATCTATTTTGCCCGCCCTGATTCTAACATTCATGGTGTCAATGTCCATACGGCACGTAAACGTATGGGTGCCCAATTGGCGCGAGAATTCAAGCATGAGGCGGATATTGTAGTCGGTGTACCCAATTCTTCACTCAGCGCAGCTATGGGATTTGCGGAAGAGTCTGGGCTACCAAATGAAATGGGCCTCATCAAGAACCAATACACCCAACGTACCTTTATCCAACCGACTCAAGAATTGCGGGAGCAAGGGGTGCGGATGAAACTCTCTGCTGTTTCAGGCGTTGTAAAAGGCAAGCGTGTGGTTATGATTGATGACTCTATTGTACGTGGGACGACCTCTCGTCGTATCGTTCAGCTATTGAAAGAAGCGGGAGCGACTGAAGTTCACGTTGCTATTGGAAGTCCAGCGCTAGCTTATCCATGCTTCTATGGGATTGATATCCAGACCCGTCAGGAGCTGATTGCGGCCAATCATACGGTCGAAGAAACGCGCCAAATCATTGGTGCGGACAGTCTGACCTACCTTTCCGTTGAGGGGTTGATTGATTCAATTGGTATTGAAACGGATGCGCCAAATGGTGGTCTCTGTGTCGCTTATTTTGATGGTGATTACCCAACGCCTCTCTATGACTACGAAGAAGACTATCGTAGAAGTTTGGAAGAAAAGACCAGTTTTTACAAATAGATCACAGATTCTCCATTAAAGAAAAGGAATATAAAAATGACAAATAAGAATGCTTATACTTCACGTCTCACTATTGACTAAAAGCTAAAGCATTTGTCAGTAGACGCTTTCTCCTATGGGACTAAAGCTAGAGACCTGACTAGTATTTTTAGATAAAATAATTGTTTATCTAAAAATACGTCGCAGTCTTTCCCAAAAAAAGAAAAGGAAAAATAAAATGGCAAATAAAAATGCGTACGCTCAATCTGGTGTGGATGTTGAAGCGGGTTATGAAGTTGTTGAACGGATCAAAAAGCACGTGGCTCGTACGGAGCGTGCAGGTGTCATGGGAGCTCTGGGTGGCTTTGGTGGTATGTTTGACCTTTCAAAGACTGGGGTCAAAGAGCCCGTCTTGATTTCAGGGACTGACGGTGTCGGAACCAAGCTCATGCTGGCCATCAAGTACGACAAACACGATACCATCGGTCAGGACTGTGTGGCCATGTGTGTCAATGATATCATTGCTGCAGGTGCGGAGCCCCTCTATTTCCTTGACTATGTAGCAACAGGGAAGAATGAACCAGCTAAGCTAGAACAAGTTGTTGCTGGTGTGGCAGAGGGCTGTGTGCAGGCAGGCGCTGCCCTTATCGGTGGGGAAACAGCTGAAATGCCTGGCATGTATGGCGAAGATGACTATGATTTGGCTGGTTTTGCGGTCGGTGTGGCTGAAAAATCTCAAATCATTGACGGTTCAAAAGTGGCAGAGGGAGATGTTCTTCTTGGACTTGCTTCAAGTGGGATTCATTCCAATGGTTACTCTCTCGTTCGTCGTGTCTTTGCTGACTATACAGGTGAGGAAATCTTGCCAGAATTGGAAGGTAAGAAACTTAAGGAAGTTCTTCTTGAGCCGACTCGTATCTATGTCAAGGCTGTCTTACCACTCATCAAGGAAGGGTTGGTCAACGGCATTGCCCACATCACTGGTGGTGGCTTTATCGAAAATGTCCCTCGCATGTTTGCAGCTGACTTGGCTGCTGAGATTGAGGAAAGCAAAGTTCCAGTGCTTCCTATTTTCAAAGCTCTTGAAAAATATGGTAAAATCAAACATGAAGAAATGTTTGAAATCTTCAATATGGGTGTGGGGCTTATGCTGGCAGTTAGCCCTGAAAATGTAAGTCGTGTCAAGGAATTGTTGGATGAACCAGTCTATGAAATCGGTCGTATCGTCAAGAAAGAAAACGAAAGTGTCATCATCAAATGAAAAAAATAGCGGTTTTTGCCTCTGGTAATGGCTCAAATTTTCAGGTGATAGCGGAACAATTTCCAGTAGAGTTTGTCTTTTCAGACCATCGTGACGCCTATGTGCTCGAACGTGCAGACAAGCTCGGCGTTCTGTCCTATGCTTTTGAACTCAAGGAGTTTGAGAGTAAGGCAGACTACGAAGCAGCCATTGTCGAACTCTTGGAAGAGCACCAGATTGACTTGGTTTGTCTAGCAGGCTACATGAAAATTGTTGGGCCAACCTTATTGGCGACTTATGAAGGTCGGATTATCAACATTCATCCAGCCTACTTGCCAGAATTTCCAGGAGCTCATGGGATTGAGGATGCTTGGAATGCTGGCGTTGCTGAGAGCGGCGTGACCATTCATTGGGTGGATTCAGGTGTGGATACAGGAAAGGTTATCAAACAAGTGCGTGTGCCACGACTAGCTGATGATACGATTGACAGTTTTGAAACTCGCATTCATGAGGCAGAGTACAAGTTGTATCCGGAGGTGCTGGATAGTTTGGGAGTGGAGAGGAAGAAATGAATATTGATCACTACTATATGGAGTTAAAGAATAAGTTATCTAACAGACCAACCCTACTGGATAATACTAATGATTTTCTTTTTGTTTTAGTAAATACAGTGAAAGCTATGATAGAAAATACTGATAAAAGTCAGCTTTCAGAGTTAGATAAAATTTTAGATGGTGTCACAAGTCAAGAATTAAAACTTGCCTATGATTTCTGTCAAGGGAGATTCGGTCAAGCGGGTTTTTCTTATCGTAGGCACCCGAATTATTTTTATTTGTCCAGTTTAATTGCGACTTTTCCAGAATTTGAGTTGTCTAAAGCAGACCGAGATTATCTCAAAGGAATCATAAATTTTGATAACTACCTTTTATATGAGTTGGATTAGTCTTTAATCAACTCAAAACCCTATTTATTCAAAAGGAGAAAAAATGATTGAGATAAAATTAGTAGATGAGAGCAGTTTTCAGGCAGTGCTGGATTTGAAAATATCTGAAGCTGATGAACGAGCACGTTTTGTGGCTCCAAATGTACGCTCTTTAGCTGACGCATGGCTCTACCGGGAAAATGAAGATGTGTTTCCGAGGGCAATCTATTGGGATAAGCAAGTGGTTGGCTTTCTCCTGCTGGAAATAGACAAGGATGAAGCGGAATACTTTATCTGGCGGATAATGATTGGTCAGCAGTACCAAGGAAGAGGTTATGGTAGAAAAGCCTTGGAAGTTCTAATCAAAGAGGCTCAGATGGATAGAGTCTGCAGTCATATTGTTGCAGATTATGTGGTTGGAAATGAAAAAATGAAGCACCTGTTGACTAGTTTGGGTTTTCAGGAAACAGGATTTATAGAAGAAAATAACGAAGTCGCTATGCGCTTGGACTTAAAGAAAGAGGAATAGAATGACGAAAAAAGCCTTAATCAGCGTCTCAGACAAAGTGGGTATTGTTGAATTTGCCCAAGAACTTAAAAAACTCGGTTGGGACATCATCTCAACAGGTGGGACCAAGGTTGCCCTTAATAATGCTGGGGTAGATACCATTGCGATTGATGATGTGACTGGGTTCCCAGAAATGATGGATGGTCGTGTCAAGACCCTTCACCCAAATATCCACGGGGGACTTTTGGCTCGTCGTGACTTGGATAGTCACTTGGAAGCAGCTAAGGACAATCAGATTGAGTTCATCGACCTTGTTGTGGTCAACCTTTATCCATTCAAGGAAACAATCCTCAAACCGGATGTGACTTACGCTGATGCAGTTGAAAACATTGACATCGGTGGGCCATCTATGCTTCGTTCAGCAGCAAAAAATCATGCCAGTGTGACGGTTGTGGTAGACCCTGCTGACTATACAGTGGTTTTGGACGAGTTGTCAGTTAACGGCGAAACCACTTACGAAACTCGCCAACGTTTGGCAGCCAAGGTTTTCCGTCACACAGCGGCTTATGATGCCTTGATTGCAGAGTATTTCACAACTCAAGTGGGTGAAAGCAAACCTGAAAAGCTGACCTTGACTTATGACCTCAAGCAGGCCATGCGCTATGGGGAAAATCCTCAACAGGATGCAGATTTCTACCAAAAAGCCTTGCCGACTGACTACTCGATTGCATCTGCTAAACAGCTTAACGGGAAAGAATTGTCATTCAACAATATCCGTGATGCGGATGCTGCCATTCGTATCATTCGTGATTTCAAAGATCGTCCAACCGTTGTGGCTCTCAAACATATGAATCCATGTGGAATTGGTCAAGCTGACGACATCGAGACTGCTTGGGACTATGCTTATGAGTCTGACCCAGTCTCAATTTTCGGTGGAATCGTCGTTCTCAACCGTGAGTTGGATGTTGCGACAGCTGAGAAGATGCATGGTGTTTTCCTTGAAATCATCATCGCACCAAGTTATACGGATGAAGCGCTAGCTATTTTGACCAATAAAAAGAAAAACTTGCGTATCCTTGCCTTGCCATTTGATGCTCAAGAGGCTAGCGAAGTGGAAGCAGAATACACAGGTGTTGTCGGTGGACTTCTGGTACAAAACCAAGACGTGGTCAAAGAAAGCCCAGCTGACTGGCAAGTGGTGACCAAACGCCAGCCAACTGAGACAGAAGCGACTGCTCTTGAGTTTGCTTGGAAAGCTATCAAGTACGTCAAATCAAACGGTATCATCGTAACCAATGACCACATGACACTTGGTGTCGGTCCGGGTCAAACTAACCGTGTGGCTTCTGTTCGCATCGCTATTGAGCAAGCTAAAGACCGTCTTGACGGCGCTGTTCTTGCTTCGGATGCCTTCTTCCCATTTGCGGATAATGTGGAAGAAATCGCCAAAGCAGGGATCAGGGCTATCATCCAGCCGGGTGGATCCGTCCGTGACCAAGAGTCTATCGAAGCTGCTGACAAATATGGCTTGACAATGGTCTTTACAGGTGTGAGACATTTTAGACATTAAGAACGTTAAAGGGAAGAAAACAGTTTCTTTCCTTTTTTGCGTAAAAATGCGGATTGAAACAAGATTAAAACGAACGTTTGTGGTATAATATTATTAAATAATTCGCAAAAGAGGTTGAGGGATGAAGCTGTTAGTTGTCGGTTCGGGTGGTCGTGAACATGCGATTGCTAAGAAGTTGCTTGAGTCAAAAGACGTTGAAAAAGTATTTGTAGCTCCTGGGAATGACGGTATGACTCTGGATGGTCTGGAATTGGTAAATATCTCTATTTCCGAACATTCTAAATTGATTGACTTCGCAAAGGCCAACGATATTGCTTGGACCTTTATCGGTCCAGATGACGCCCTTGCGGCTGGTATCGTGGATGATTTCCATGCAGCTGGTCTCAAAGCCTTTGGTCCGACAAGATTGGCAGCGGAGCTGGAGTGGTCCAAGGATTTTGCTAAGGAAATCATGGTCAAATATGGCGTTCCGACAGCAGCCTATGGCACATTTTCAGATTTCGAGGAAGCCAAGGCTTATATCGAAAAGCAGGGGGCGCCTATCGTAGTCAAGGCGGATGGCTTGGCGCTTGGGAAGGGTGTTGTCGTTGCGGAGACGGTTGAGCAAGCAGTCGAAGCAGCTCACGAGATGCTTTTGGACAATAAATTTGGTGACTCAGGTGCGCGTGTGGTTATTGAGGAATTCCTCGACGGAGAGGAATTTTCACTTTTTGCCTTTGTCAATAGAGACAAGTTCTACATCATGCCAACAGCTCAGGACCACAAACGTGCATACGATGGCGACAAGGGACCTAACACTGGTGGGATGGGGGCCTATGCGCCAGTTCCACACTTACCACAGAGTGTAGTTGATACAGCGGTTGAGACTATTGTCAAGCCAATCCTTGAAGGGATGATCAAAGAAGGCCGTCCGTATCTTGGCATCCTCTATGCAGGGCTTATCCTGACAGCAGAAGGTCCTAAAGTCATCGAGTTCAATGCTCGCTTTGGAGATCCTGAAACACAGATTATCTTGCCTCGTTTGACATCTGACTTTGCACAAAATATTACAGATATTCTGGATAGCAAGGAGCCAAACATCACCTGGACGGATAAGGGTGTGACTCTGGGTGTGGTTGTCGCATCAAACGGCTACCCGCTAGACTATGAAAAAGGTGTCAAGTTGCCAGCCAAAACCGATGGCGACATTATCACCTATTATGCAGGGGCTAAGTTTGCAGAAAATAGCAGAGCACTGATCTCAAACGGCGGACGAGTTTATATGCTCGTTACCACAGCAGCCACCGTCAAAGAAGCCCAAGCCAGCATCTACCAAGAACTATCCCAACAAAAAATAGAAGGACTCTTCTACCGAACAGATATCGGAAGCAAGGCAATTAAGTAAAGATATAAGAATAACGCGCCGTAGTCGCCAAACACGATAATGGTCGTCGTGGTGAAAAGACCAGAACAGTGAATGTTCTGGTCAGGGGGAAACTTTGAGACCTTAGGCTCAAAGTTTAGGAATGAAACCGAAGGTTTGCTTCCGTCCCCACCACCTAAGACCATTATCAAAAAAGAAGAAAAAAGGAAAAATTATGACTAAACCAATTATTTCCATCATCATGGGCTCAAAATCCGACTGGGCAACCATGCAAAAAACAGCAGAAGTCCTAGACCGCTTCGGTGTAGCCTACGAGAAGAAGGTTGTCTCTGCCCACCGCACACCAGACCTCATGTTCAGACATGCCGAAGAAGCTCGTAGCCGTGGCATCAAGGTCATTATCGCAGGTGCAGGTGGCGCAGCCCACTTGCCAGGAATGGTAGCTGCCAAAACAACCCTTCCAGTCATTGGTGTGCCAGTCAAGTCTCGTGCTCTTAGTGGAGTGGATTCACTCTATTCTATCGTTCAGATGCCGGGTGGGGTGCCTGTTGCGACCATGGCTATCGGTGAAGCTGGAGCGACTAACGCAGCTCTCTTTGCCCTCCGTCTCCTCTCTGTAGAAGATAAGTCCATTGCGGATGCACTTGCCAACTTTGCTGAAGAACAAGGAAAAATCGCAGAGGAGTCGTCAAATGAGCTCATCTAAAACAATCGGAATTATCGGTGGCGGTCAACTGGGTCAGATGATGGCCATTTCTGCTATCTACATGGGGCACAAGGTTATCGCGCTGGATCCTGCGGCGGATTGCCCGGCTTCTCGCGTGGCGGAAATCATTGTGGCACCTTATAACGATGTGGACGCCCTCCGTCAGTTGGCAGACCGTTGCGATGTCCTCACTTACGAGTTTGAAAATGTCGACGCTGACGGTTTGGATGCCGTTATCAAGGATGGACAACTCCCTCAAGGAACAGATCTGCTCCGCATTTCGCAAAATCGTATTTTTGAAAAGGACTTTTTGTCAAACAAGGCTCAAGTCACTGTGGCACCCTACAAGGTCGTGACTTCTAGCCTAGACTTGGCAGATATCGACTTGTCGAAAAACTATGTCCTCAAGACTGCGACTGGTGGCTACGATGGTCATGGACAAAAGGTTATTCGTTCAGAAGCAGACTTGGAAGCAGCCTATGCGCTAGCAGACTCAGCAGACTGCGTCTTGGAAGAATTTATCAACTTTGACCTTGAGATTTCTGTCATCGTGTCAGGAAATGGCAAGGAGGTGACGTTTTTCCCAGTTCAGGAAAATATCCACCGCAACAATATCCTGTCTAAGACCATCGTACCAGCCCGCATTTCTGAAAGTCTAGCAGACAAGGCTAAAGCTATGGCAGTGCGAATCGCAGAACAACTCAACTTGTCTGGAACTCTCTGTGTGGAAATGTTTGCGACAGCTGATGACATCATTGTCAATGAGATTGCTCCACGACCACACAACTCAGGCCATTACTCTATTGAAGCCTGTGATTTCTCTCAGTTTGACACCCATATTCTCGGTGTTCTCGGAGCACCATTGCCAGCCATCAAACTCCATGCGCCAGCCGTTATGCTTAATGTCCTCGGTCAGCATGTCGAGGCTGCTGAGCAATATGTGACAGAAAATTCAAGCGCCCACCTCCACATGTATGGTAAAATAGAAGCGAAGCACAACCGCAAGATGGGACATGTGACCTTGTTTAGTGATGTACCGGATAGTGTGGATGAGCTTGGGGAAGGGATTGATTTTTAGGACAAGTCTATGATACAAATTATCGTTAATACATTTATTGAAAAGGATAAGACTGGAGCAGTTGTTGAAGTGTTGTATGCCAGTGCTGACCAAGATAAGGTACAAGCTAAATATGAAGAACTAGCTGCACAATACCCCGAAAATTATTTAGCTATCTATGATGTACCGCTGGATACGGATTTGAATACACTAGATCATTACCCGTCTGTGTTTATTGGAAAAGAGGAGTTTGAGTAGAAATCTTGGTTTACCTAGATAGCTTATTCCCAACAGCTTAAGAAGAAAGGAAAAATGAACAACATGATCAACCGTTACTCTCGCCCTGAGATGGCGAATATTTGGAGTGAAGAAAATAAATACCGTGCTTGGCTTGAGGTGGAAATCCTCTCTGACGAGGCATGGGCTGAGTTGGGGGAAATCCCTAAGGAAGATGTGGCTTTGATTCGCAAGAAGGCGGACTTTGACATCGACCGTATTTTGGAAATTGAGCAGGAGACGCGCCACGATGTGGTGGCTTTCACGCGTGCGGTTTCTGAGACTCTTGGTGAAGAGCGCAAGTGGGTTCACTATGGGTTAACTTCTACTGACGTGGTGGATACTGCTTATGGTTACCTCTACAAGCAGGCCAACGACATCATCCGTCGTGACCTTGAAAACTTCACTAATATCATCGCTGACAAGGCCAAGGAGCACAAGTTCACCATCATGATGGGGCGTACTCATGGTGTGCACGCTGAGCCGACAACTTTTGGTCTTAAATTAGCAACTTGGTACAGCGAAATGAAACGCAATATCGAGCGCTTCGAGCATGCGGCTGCTGGTGTAGAAGCTGGTAAGATTTCTGGTGCGGTTGGGAACTTTGCCAATATCCCACCATTTGTAGAGGAGTATGTCTGCGATAAACTTGGCATCCGTGCCCAAGAAATCTCTACACAAGTCCTTCCTCGTGACCTTCACGCTGAGTACTTTGCAGTTCTTGCCAGCATTGCGACTTCAATCGAACGTATGGCGACTGAGATTCGTGGTTTGCAAAAATCTGAACAACGCGAAGTGGAAGAATTCTTTGCTAAAGGGCAAAAAGGTTCATCTGCAATGCCTCACAAACGCAACCCAATCGGTTCTGAAAACATGACTGGTCTGGCGCGTGTCATTCGTGGTCACATGATTACGGCTTATGAAAACGTCGCTCTCTGGCACGAACGCGATATTTCTCACTCATCAGCTGAGCGTATCATCACACCAGATACGACCATTTTGATTGACTACATGCTCAACCGTTTTGGAAATATCGTCAAGAACTTGACAGTCTTCCCAGAAAATATGATCCGAAACATGAACTCGACTTTTGGTCTTATCTTTAGCCAACGGGCTATGTTGACATTGATTGAAAAAGGCATGACCCGTGAGCAAGCCTATGACTTGGTGCAACCAAAAACAGCCTACTCTTGGGACAACCAAGTAGACTTTAAACCACTTCTTGAAGCAGATCCAGAAGTGACATCACGCCTCACTCAAGAAGAAATCGACGAAATTTTCAACCCAGTTTATTACACCAAACGAGTGGATGATATTTTTGAACGTCTAGGACTAGGTGATTAATTAAAAAATAAACAGCGAGCTTCAATCTCGCTGTTTATTTTTTATCGAAAAGACTTAGTCTTCTTTTCTTTTAGTGAGTCCATAGGCTGCTAGTGTGGCCATGAGTCCTGCGACTACTAGTCCTGCAGAATCGTGAGTTCCTGTTTCAGGAAGTTTTTTCTCTATTACCACAGGAGCTGGATCTTGAGGAAGAGCTTTGCTTTCCTCAGCAGGAGCAGTTGATGGAGCTGGTTGGCTTAGGATTTCTAGTTTTGGTTTTTCTTCAGCAATAGCGGCTTGTCCGTTTTCATCGCCTACATGTGTTACCATAGTTCCGACTTCGACTATTTGAGTAACGGCTTCCTGTGCTACGACACTATTTACGAGTGTTTTCACTTCCTTACCATCGGCAGAAGTGCTCACAGAGTAGAAGTTGCTACGATGTCCATTGACACCCTTAGTAATGACTTGTGTTTTTCCTTTGAGTAAGAGTGGATTTTCACGAGTCACTGTGGTAAATGGAATTTCTTCTTCTTGGATATCCAGTCTAGGTTTTACCTCAGTAGTTGGTGCAAGACCACTTTCATCACCCTTGTGAGTTACAGGAGCGCCAACTTCAACCACTTGGTTTATAACTTCTTTGGTTACCTGGCTATCAAGGACTGTTTCTGTTGTTTTTCCATTTTCAGTGAGTACAGAGATGTAATGAGTTCGTTCACCTTTGACTCCTGCTGTGATAATATTTTCCTGACCAGCTGGGAGGTTAGGATTTTCTTTCTTGATAACTTCAAATGGAATTTCTTCAGTTCTTGTGATGAGTTCTGGTCTGGTTTCAACATTGGCAGCCACTTCATTTTCATCTAGGCTTCCTGAATGAGTTGCAGCTGGTTTGAGGCCTTGAAGAGCAGCCTTGAGCTTACCTACTAGTGCGTCTAATTCAGCTTGTTTGCTGCGGTTGAGGTTAAGGTTCAGTCCATCTTTTGCTGCCTTGAGTGCAGCTAGGCTCTCTGTGCTGTATCCGTCTAAGTTTGTAGGAATCTTAGCCAATTCTTCGCGGAGAGCATTATAATTAGCACGGAAGTAGTCTTTGTTGTGGTCTGCAAAGGCAGTCATGAGTTCAAAGATTTCCTCTTCCTTGTACTCAGCGCTTGGTTTATCTGCCCATATAGCTAACATACTACCAACTGTTGGAAGGTCAACTTCAGGATATTTGGTAGAAGCTAGTTGATTGAATGGAACTTTTCCAGAATTTTCAATTGCCTTTGAAAGAGGATAAGCTTCATCTTGTTTGTGATTTCCTAAAACATAGTACCAGTCACCGTTGGTATTCAAGAACTTATAACCTTTGTTTGCTAGATACTGAGGTGATGCAAGGTTGTAGCCCCACCAGCCTTTAGACCAGTAAGAAATCAAGACATCTTTATCGAATTCAGCATCATCCTTGTCTTCATAGTAGAAGCCATCGTTGAAGGCCATTGGTTGTAGCCCTCTTTCCTTAGCCATAGCAGCTAGGCTGTTAGAATAATCTGCGAACTTGTTATAGAGTCCATACCATTTGAGGTAATACCAACCTTGGGCGTTGGTCGCATCATTGGCATATTCATCTGTACCATAGTTGAATATCTTTGATTTATCAGCAAAGTAATCCATATACTTACCGATAAGGGCTTTGGTAAATCCAACTGCTTCTTGATTTTCAAGGTCCATGGTTGTTTTTGAGACCTTATCAAAGTTGGCTTGAGGATTCGTGATGCCAAGTTTTTCCATGGCAACGAGCATAGCATCCATATGTCCTGGACTATTGATAGCGGGGATTAGACCAATACCTTTTTCCTTAGCGTATTGAACAAGCTCTGTCACTTCTGTTTGTGTCAGCGCAGTACCGTTTGGATCGTCGTAGTAAGCTTTCGTTCCTTCGATAATGGCTTTTTTAACGTCATCACTAGCGTAGGTTTTTCCGTTGGCAGTAATGGTCATATCATCGAGTAGGAAACGAAGGCCATCATTTCCTAGAAGGAGATGGGCATCAGAATAGCCGAGCTCGCTGGCCTTGTCTACGATGCGTTTGAGTTGATCTAAAGAGAAGTATTTACGACCTGCATCGATGGAAATGACTTTATTCTTATTCAGTTTTTCAAGTTCGCGTTTAGCATCTTCTTCTTTTTGAGCTTCTGGTGTAAAGACTAAGTTTTTAATAGCTTCTTGAAGGTTAACAATTGCTTGGTTAATGGTATCTTGTTGAGCACGACTGAGGTTGCTATCGAGTGAACGGATGGCTTTTTCAGCTTCTTTGACAGCAGCAAAACTTTCAGCAGTATAGCGGTTAAAGTCTTTTGGAATAGTTTCTAGTGCTTTTTCTGCAGGTTGATAGTTGGCTGCGAAGTATTCAGCGTTGGCATTTGCAAAATGACGCATGAGTTTGAAGAGGCGAGATGGAGAATAACGTGCAGATGGGGTATCGGCCCAAGCAGCTACCATACCACCGATGATTGGGACATCAGCTCCTTCTGTTTTTGGTACAGAAGTGATTGGTGTGTTTTTAATACCATTGAGCCCCTGATCGAGATTGTACCAACCTTGGTCATCAGCGTTTCGTCCAAGAACGTAGTACCAAGCATCATTGGTATTAAGGATTTGGTGACCTTTTTCAGCTAGTAGTTTAGAAGAAGCGACATCGTAGCCTCCCCAACCACCAGTCCACATAGAAACGATGATGTCTTTGTCAAAACTACCAAAGCTTGTGTCGCTATTGTAGTAGATACCGTCGTTAAAGGCCATTGGTTTGAGACCGTGCGATTTTACAATACGAGCGAGGTCATTGGCGTAGGCAATAAATTTTTCATAGCCTTTTACAGGGTAGCCTTCGTTTGGATAGTATTTATCAGCTTGAAGCACACTCCAACCTTTAGCATCTGTCGCATCATTGGCATATTCATCAAGTCCGATGTTGAAGATTTCAGTTTTTTTCGCGAAATAAGCAGCATACTTGTCGATAAGGGCTTTTGTAAAAGCGACAGCTTGTTCGTTGTCAAGATCGACAGTACGGGCTGATTCCTTCCCAAAATAGCTAAAGTTAGGGTTTTGGATTCCCAATTCTTTCATGGCATTGAGAATCGCATCCATGTGACCAGGACTATTTACTGTCGGAATGAGACCGATACCTTTATCTTTTGCATAGTTAATCAGATCTGTCATTTGACTTTCTGTTAAGTGATTGCCGTTTGGATCGTTGTAATAATCATTTGTACCTTTTTCAATGGCGCGTTTGACATCGTCACTGGCATAGGTCTTGCCGTTAGCTGTGATGCTCATATCGTCCAACATGAAACGAAGTCCATCATTTCCGACTAATAGGTGTAAATCAGTGTAGCCATAATGTTTCGCTTTATCGATGATTTCCTTGAGCTGTTCTGGTGAGAAATATTTACGTCCAGCATCAATAGAAACAATTTTCTTTTTCGCTAGTTTTTCACTTACAGTTGCAGCACGTTCCTTTCCTGCCTCTGTTGCCGGTTTGTCAGCCTCTGCTTTCGCTTCATTTTTTTTAGCATCTTTTTCAGCTGGTTTATCCTTGTCAGTCTTGTCTGTATTTGACTCTTTAGAATCAATCTCTTTAGCTTCTTCTGCCTTTTTATTAGCAGTTTCTTTTTCAGCAGAAGTTGGAGTTACCACCTCTGCTTTATCACTAGGAGTTGAACTAACTTCCTCTTGTGGTTTTTCTTCTGTTTTTGGAAGACTAGCTACCTTATCAGTAGCTGGAGTTTCTGTTTCTACAGTTTTTGGAGCTTCTGGTTGAAGCTCTGCTTTAGGTGTTTCCTCAGTCCGATTTTCGGATGATTGAGGGGAATCAGAAACCGTATGGATGGTCGGTTGGTTTTCTGTAGTAGTAGGAGTAACTCCATCGGCTGCAACAGTCTGTGCTTGGAAGGCAAATCCAATTAGAACAGAAGCTGCTCCTACAGCGTATTTACGAATAGAAAAACGCTGTTGTTTTTCATGTTTCATTGCAAAACCTCCTGATTGCATTGTTATATTGATAGCGATTATATAAATCAACGCCTTTATTTTATTTCTTATATTAACGAGAGTCAAGAGGAGATGACAAAAAACTATAATAAGTATAAAAAAATATAAAATTTAAACTTAAAATTTCAGATTAGTCGGAAAAAATACGTATATATATCTAGTATAATTTTTGGTTCTATTTCTATAAAATATTCCACAAATTATAGAATCTTCCAAAAATAGGTAAGCGCTACCTTTTTGGTGTGGTATAATAAGCATAGAAAAAGCCCGAGCGATTAGGCTCAGGCTTTCTTCTTAGTGATCACGGTCACATGAGATGAATTTAATCTTGTAGTAATCAGATCGTTTGTAAGTTTCACTGTATTCTAAAACTTGGCCAGTTGATTCGAGTTTGGTGATTTTAGTTTGTAGGACAGTAGGGAATTGTTCATCGACTCCGAGGACTGAAGCCGCATGTTCTGGAGTTGGAAAGACTATTTCGTTGATTTCTTCAAAGTGTTCATCATTCATGTGAATGTGGTAGTCTAACTTGAAGCGATTATAGATAGAACTATAGTATTCAAGGTTTGGATAATTTGCGTTGATATATTGTTCTGGGATGTAGGATGTATGGTAGATATAAACGACACCGTTTGATTCGCGGATACGTTCAATCTTGTAGTAGAATTGATCGCCGCGTAGACCCAATTTTTCCAAGTAAACAAGCTTGTTTCCGCGTTCAATTGAAAGAACAGTTACCTTATCATCTTTAGCATTGAAGAGTTCAATATCTGAAAACTCTACAAGCTTGTGTTTGCGTGCACGTGAAACGAAGGTTCCTTTTCCTTGTTGGCGGACAATATAGCCATCTTTGGCAAGGTCGTTTAAGGCGCGAACAACTGTGATAGAGCTGACATCGTACATTGAAATGAGTTCTGCTTCAGTGTAAAATTTATCTCCACTGCTAAACTGCCCAGAGATGATTTTATTTTTTAATTCGTCTTTTATGTATTGATATTTGGGAATTGCCATATTTTTACCTCTATTTTCCTTCTCCATAGAAAATTTTACCATAAAAGCGAAAAAAATAGTAGTCTTTTGAATAAAAAATTAGATAACAGATTAAAAAATTAAGTTACATAGGCATTGCTCATATTTTATAAATGTATTTTATACAAAATTATTTTAGGTTCTCTATTCCGAATGTAAAGAGCGTTTGAAATGGGTCTGAAAATGTTTGAAATTAATTGAACGTGTGTATAATAGTAAAATTACAGTAAATATTCGGATAATTTCTATTGACAATTCAAACAGATTGGTTTATAATTACTATAACAACGAGTGAAAGCGCAAACTTTGCAATCAAAAGGTAGTTTTATGACACGATTTGAGATACGAGACGATTTCTATTTAGATGGGAAACCGTTCAAGATTTTGTCCGGCGCCATTCATTATTTTAGGATTCCTCCAGAGGATTGGTATCATTCGCTCTATAACTTGAAGGCTCTTGGTTTTAATACGGTAGAGACTTATGTGGCTTGGAATTTACACGAGCCTCGTGAGGGTGAGTTTCATTTTGAAGGAGCTCTGGATTTGGAGCGATTTCTACAGACAGCGCAAGACTTGGGTCTCTACGCTATCGTTCGTCCGTCACCCTTCATCTGTGCGGAGTGGGAATTCGGTGGTTTACCAGCCTGGCTCTTAACCAAAGACATGAGGATTCGTTCTTCAGATCCTGCCTATATTGAGGCTGTCGGTCGCTATTATGATCAGCTCTTGCCACGACTGGTTCCACATCTGTTGGACAATGGTGGCAATATCCTCATGATGCAGGTTGAAAATGAGTATGGTTCTTATGGAGAAGATAAGGCTTACCTGAGAGCCATTCGACAGCTGATGGAAGAGCGTGGCGTAACCTGTCCTCTCTTTACATCAGATGGTCCTTGGAGAGCTACTCTGAAAGCGGGAACCTTAATCGAAGATGACCTCTTTGTAACAGGGAACTTTGGTTCTAAGGCACCTTACAACTTTTCACAGATGCAGGAATTCTTTGATGAGCATGGCAAGAAATGGCCGCTCATGTGTATGGAGTTCTGGGATGGCTGGTTCAATCGTTGGAAAGAACCGATTATCACACGGGATCCTAAGGAATTGGCAGATGCAGTTCGAGAGGTTTTGGAACAAGGCTCCATCAATCTTTACATGTTCCACGGTGGTACAAACTTTGGCTTCATGAATGGTTGCTCAGCTCGAGGGACTTTGGACCTGCCACAAGTTACATCTTATGATTACGATGCTCTTCTGGATGAAGAAGGAAATCCAACTGCCAAATACTTGGCAGTCAAGAAGATGATGGCAACACATTTCCCAGAGTATCCGCAGTTAGAACCACTCTACAAAGAGAGTATGGAGTTGGATGCTATACCAATAGTAGAAAAAGTTTCCTTGTTTGAAACCTTGGATAGCTTGTCAAGTCCAGTAGAAAGCCTCTATCCTAAAAAGATGGAGGAGCTGGGACAAAGTTATGGCTACCTACTTTATCGAACAGAAACAAACTGGGATGCAGAAGAAGAAAGACTTCGTATCATTGATGGTCGAGATAGGGCCCAGCTGTATGTCGATGGTCAGTGGGTTAAAACTCAATATCAGACAGAGATTGGGGAAGATATTTTTTATCAAGGTAAAAAGAAAGGGCTATCTAGGTTAGATATCTTGATAGAAAATATGGGGCGTGTCAACTATGGGCATAAGTTCTTAGCGGATACGCAACGTAAGGGAATTCGGACAGGGGTCTGTAAGGATCTGCATTTCTTACTAAACTGGAAACACTATCCACTCCCACTAGACAATCCTGAGAAAATTGATTTTTCAAAAGGATGGACTCAAGGACAACCAGCCTTTTACGCTTATGACTTTACAGTCGAAGAGCCAAAAGATACTTACCTAGACTTGTCTGAGTTTGGTAAGGGGGTTGCCTTTGTCAATGGGCAGAATCTAGGACGTTTTTGGAACGTTGGCCCAACTCTCTCACTTTATATCCCTCATAGCTATCTCAAGGAAGGTGCCAACCGCATCATTATCTTTGAAACAGAAGGTCAATATAAAGAAGAGATTCATTTAACTCGTAAACCTACACTAAAACATATAAAGGGGGAAAACTTATGACAATTGTAGGATGCCGTATCGATGGACGTTTGATCCACGGACAAGTAGCCAATCTTTGGGCTGGAAAACTAAATGTTTCACGCATTATGGTTGTAGACGACGAAGTTGTCAACAACGATATTGAAAAGAGTGGTTTGAAACTTGCGACACCACCAGGTGTGAAATTGAGTATTTTGCCAGTTGAGAAAGCTGCAGCCAATATTCTTGCTGGCAAATACGATAGCCAACGTCTCTTTATCGTGGCTCGTAAACCAGACCGCTTCCTTGGTTTGGTAGAAGCAGGTGTACCACTTGAAACCCTTAATGTTGGGAATATGTCTCAAACACCAGAAACTCGCCCTATCACACGTTCTATCAACGTAGTAGACAAGGATGTGGAAGATTTCCACAAACTGGCAGAAAAAGGTGTTAAACTTACTGCTCAGATGGTTCCAAATGATCCAATTTCAGACTTTTTGAGCTTATTAAAATAGGAAAAAATTTTTAGGAGGTCATTGTTATGATACAATGGTGGCAAATTTTACTTCTCACTTTGTACTCAGCTTATCAAATCTGTGATGAGTTGACGATCGTTTCATCTGCAGGTTCCCCTGTATTTGCTGGTTTCATTACTGGTTTAATCATGGGAGATGTGACTACTGGTTTGCTTATCGGTGGTAACTTGCAACTGTTCGTTCTTGGGGTTGGTACCTTCGGTGGTGCTTCTCGTATTGACGCAACTTCTGGTGCGGTTCTTGCGACAGCCTTCTCTGTTTCACAAGGAATTGATGCACCGCTTGCCATTACTACAATCGCTGTACCAGTAGCAACTCTCTTGACTTACTTCGACGTTCTTGGTCGTATGACTACTACCTTCTTCGCTCACCGTGTGGATGCTGCCATCGAACGCTTTGACTATAAAGGTATTGAACGCAACTACTTGCTTGGTGCGATTCCTTGGGCTTTATCTCGTGCCCTTCCAGTCTTCTTTGCCCTTGCTTTTGGTGGTGAATTTGTACAAGGCGTAGTAGACTTCGTTACAAAATACCAATGGGTTGCAGATGGTTTGACACTCGCAGGACGTATGCTTCCAGGTCTTGGATTTGCAATCTTGCTTCGTTACCTTCCAGTTAAACGTAACCTTCATTACCTTGCTATGGGATTTGGTTTGACAGCTATGTTGACTGTTCTTTACTCATATGTAACAGGTCTTGGTGGCGCTGTTGCTGGTATCGTAGGTACTCTTCCTGCTGAAGTTGCTGAAAAAATTGGTTTCGTGAACAACTTCAAAGGATTGTCTATGATTGGTATCTCTATCGTAGGTATTTTCCTTGCAGTGCTTCACTTCAAAAATAGCCAAAAAGTAGCTGTAGCAGCACCTTCTACACCATCAGAAAGTGGGGAAATCGAAGATGACGAATTCTAATTACAAACTAACAAAAGAAGATTTTAATCAAATCAACAAACGTAGCTTGTTTACTTTCCAATTAGGTTGGAACTACGAACGTATGCAAGCTTCTGGTTACCTTTACATGATCTTGCCTCAGTTGCGTAAAATGTATGGTGATGGAACTCCTGAATTGAAAGAAATGATGAAAGTTCATACTCAATTCTTCAATACTTCACCATTCTTCCATACCATTATCGCTGGTTTTGACCTTGCCATGGAAGAAAAAGATGGTGTAGGTTCAAAAGACGCTGTTAACGGTATCAAGACAGGTTTGATGGGACCATTCGCTCCTCTTGGGGATACAATCTTTGGTTCACTTGTACCTGCTATCATGGGGTCAGTCGCAGCAACTATGGCTATCGCTGGCCAACCTTGGGGGATCTTCCTTTGGATTGCAGTTGCAGTAGCGTATGACATCTTCCGTTGGAAACAGTTGGAATTTGCTTACAAAGAAGGGGTTAACCTTATCAACAACATGCAAAGTACCTTGACAGCTTTGATTGACGCTGCATCTGTACTTGGTGTCTTCATGATGGGTGCTCTTGTAGCAACAGTGATTAACTTTGAAATTTCTTACAAGTTGCCAATCGGTGAAAAGATGATTGATTTCCAAGACATCTTGAACCAAATCTTCCCACGTTTGCTTCCAGCAATCTTTACTGCCTTTATCTTCTGGTTGCTTGGTAAGAAAGGTATGAACTCTACTAAAGCTATCGGTATTATTATCGTACTTGCTTTGGCTCTTTCTGCCCTTGGTCACTTTGCACTTGGAATGTAATTCCTTATGACTAAATCATTAATTTTGGTGAGCCATGGTCGCTTCTGTGAGGAGCTTAGAGGTAGCACAGAAATGATTATGGGCCCACAAGACAACATTTACACAGTAGCTCTTCTTCCAGAAGATGGCCCAGAAGAATTTACTGCTAAATTTGAAGCTGTTATTGAAGGATTGGATGATTTCCTAGTTTTTGCGGATCTTCTCGGTGGGACACCTTGTAATGTGGTGAGTCGCTTGATCATGGAAGGTCGTGATATTGACCTTTACGCAGGGATGAATCTTCCAATGGTGATTGAATTTATCAATGCGAGCCTTACAGGCGCAGATGCGGACTACAAGAGCCGTGCTGCAGAAAGCATTGTGAAAGTTAATGACCTGTTAGCGGGCTTCGATGATGACGAAGATGAATAATACTCTTCGAAAATCTCTTCAAACTACGTCAACGTCGCCTTACCGTAGGTATATGTTACTGACTTCGTCAGTCTTATCCGGCAACCTCAAAACGGTGTTTTGAGCTGACTTCGTCAGTCTTATCCGGCAACCTCAAAGCAGTGCTTTGAGCAGCCTGCGGCTAGTTTCCTACAGATTTTAGTTGGAACTCGATTCAATTCATGTGACAACGTGAAAATCGTTAGAGCATTTTATATAGAATATACATGGGAATGGAGCTTACTCCCATTCCTATATTTAATAGAAAAAGAGGAACTCAATGCTACATTATACAAAAGAAGACTTGCTCGAATTGGGTGCAGAAATCACTACGCGTGAAATCTACCAACAGCCTGATGTATGGAGAGAAGCTTTTGAATTTTATCAAGCAAAACGTGAAGAAATTGCAGCCTTCCTACAAGAAATCGCTGATAAACATGACTATATTAAGGTTATCTTGACAGGTGCTGGGACTTCTGCTTATGTGGGAGACACCTTGCTACCTTACTTTAAGGAAGTCTATGACGAACGCAAATGGAATTTCAATGCTATTGCGACAACAGATATCGTTGCCAATCCAGTAACCTATTTGAAAAAAGATGTGGCAACTGTCCTTGTGTCTTTTGCTCGTAGTGGGAACTCGCCTGAAAGTGTGGCGACTGTTGATTTGGCCAAATCCTTGGTGGATGAGCTTTATCAAGTGACGATTACTTGTGCAGCAGATGGTAAATTGGCTCTTCAAGCTCACGGTGATGACCGTAATCTCTTGCTCTTGCAACCAGCTGTCTCTAATGATGCTGGATTTGCCATGACTTCTAGCTTTACGTCTATGATGTTGACAGCTCTCTTGGTCTTTGATCCTACAGAATTTGCTGTTAAGTCTGAACGTTTTGAAGTTGTATCTAGTCTTGCCCGTAAAGTTTTAGACAAGGCAGAAGATGTCAAAGAGCTCGTTGATTTAGACTTTAACCGTGTCATCTATCTAGGCGCTGGTCCTTTCTTTGGACTTGCTCATGAAGCTCAGCTCAAGATTTTGGAATTAACTGCTGGTCAAGTTGCGACCATGTATGAAAGCCCAGTTGGCTTCCGTCACGGTCCAAAATCTCTTATCAACGACAATACAGTTGTTTTGGTCTTTGGTACAACGACAGACTACACTCGTAAGTACGACTTGGACTTGGTTCGTGAAGTTGCTGGTGACCAGATTGCTCGTCGTGTTGTGCTTTTGAGTGATCAAGCCTTTGGTCTTGAAAATGTCAAAGAAGTGGCCCTTGGTTGTGGCGGTGTCTTGAATGATATTTACCGTGTCTTCCCATACATCGTATATGCTCAACTCTTTGCTCTATTGACTTCACTCAAGGTAGAAAATAAACCAGATACACCGTCTCCTACAGGTACAGTAAACCGTGTAGTACAAGGTGTCATAATTCACGAATATTAAAAGTAAGACAGTGTTTATGAATTCTTGACAAGAGGATTTGTAAATTATCAGATAAACCATAGATTGTCAGTACGCTTTCTATGGTTTGTTTGCTTGAGAGAAATAGTAAAAGGAGAACAGAATGAAAGCATACACAGAGCGTGTATTTGGAAATGTTGAGGGCGAGGATGTCTTGGCCTATCGATTTGAGACAGACGGTGGCTACCAACTTGAGGTTATGACTTATGGTGCGACCATCTTGCGCTATGTCGCACCTGACAAGGCTGGAAATTTTGCCAATGTTATCTTGGGATTTGATGACTTTGATAGTTATGTAGGCAATAGTCCCAAGCATGGAGCAAGTGTAGGTCCTGTAGCGGGTCGTATTGCAGGTGCGACCTTTGAGCTCAATGGTAAGACCTATGACCTTGAGGTTAATAATGCTAGCAACTGTAATCACAGTGGTTCAACTGGTTGGGATTCAAGCTTGTTTGAACTAGCTGAAGTGAGCGATCATGGCTTGACCCTCTATACAGAGCGTACAGATGGGACAGGAGGATTTCCTGGTAATCTCAAGATTTGGATTAGCTACAACTTGGAAGAAACTGGTGCTTACGAAATCAGCTACAAGGTAACAACTGATCAAGATACCTTGGTCAATCCAACCAACCACAGCTATTTCAACTTGTCTGGTGATTTCACGCAGACAATTGACCGTCATGTCTTCCAACTAAATACAGAGGGTATTTACCCAATCGCTCCCGATGGTGTTCCTGCCAAAACTCTAGATGCTACTCGTGATGTGGTTAAACACATCTACAATGGTGCCTTGTTGAAAGACATCTTTGCAGAGGAAGATGAGCAAATCCAGCTGGTATCTGGCTTGGATCATCCATTTGCCTTTCCTACAGGCCATGATAATGTTGGTTTCCTTTATGACCAAAATTCAGGTCGCTTCTTGCTTTTCAAGACAGAGGCTCCATGTTTTGTGATCTACACAGCAAACTTTGTGGATGAGAGTGTACTTGTGGCTGGCAAACCAATGATTCAGCACAATGGGATTGCCCTTGAAGCGCAGGCCTTACCAGATGCCATCCACAGTGACCTCAAAGACCAAGTCATTCTCAAAGCAGGTCAAACCTTTACAAGCAAGACACGCTATGAGCTTGTTGTGAAATAAAAAAGCTGGTCAAAAAGTCTTTAAAATTAAAATAACGCATATTGTCAGGTGATGAAAAGTTTGATAATATGCGTTTTATTATGAAATGATTTACTTTATATTATCCTGAAATGGTGTTATTTTTGAGTTATCTGGCTTGACTTTCTTGATGGAAATTATACAATAGTTGTAATAATTACAACGAGAAAAGAGGACCATTTATGACCTATGAATACAAGAGTCACATTTATTTGGCAGAGACAGTTTTAAATGTAAAGGATTTGGCCAGTCAAACAGCCTTTTATCAGCAAGTTATTGGTTTAGAAATCTTATCTCAAACTGAGACAGAGTCCATTCTAGGCCTTGGTGGAAAAGTCTTGGTACAGCTGATTCAAGCACAAGAGAGCGGAGAAGTGAGGGAACATTGTGGTCTTTACCATTTGGCCATTCTCTTGCCCACACGCAAGGCTTTGGCTGATGTCTTGAAACACCTGACAGATTTACAGATTCCTCTTGTCGGCGGTGCAGACCATGGTTACAGTGAAGCTATTTACTTGGAAGATTTGGAGGGAAATGGCATTGAACTCTATCGAGATAAGCCGGTTTCCACATGGGATATTCGAGAAGATGGACGCATTATCGGAGTGACGGAGGCTCTTGCGGCGCAGGACATTTATGAGTTGGGGGAAAGAGTAGAGCCCTTTATCTTGACAGAAGGTACGAGAATGGGGCATATTCATCTTTCCGTCAAGGATAGTCGAAAGTCCAGCCAGTTTTATCAAAAGGTGTTAGGGCTAGAGGATAAATTCAGTGTGCCTAGCGCTAGTTGGATTGCGGCTGGAGATTACCATCATCATTTAGCAGTTAACGAATGGGGAGGAAAAGGTCTGGATTCGCGTAAGCAAGGCTTACCAGGTTTAGCCTACTATGTCATCGAAGTCGCACATAAAGAAGAACTGTTAACGATTGCCCAACGAGCACAAGAAGTTGACGCACCAATCAAATGGATGACATCGAGCCAATTGGAAATCACAGACTCAGATGGAATTGTGACTCGTATTTGCTTAGCTCGATAGACAGGATGTGATGAAAATCAGAGCATCAATTGTAGAAAGTGGTTTTTATTCTAGTATTAGCTTTTCCTCAGTTCATCAGCTTCCTCCTTGACACTTTGTCAGTTTTTGATACAATAGTACAAAATTAGAGGAGGTGGGTTATGATTCAGAAACATGCGATTCCCATTTTAGAGTTTGATGATAATCCTCAGGCGGTTATCATGCCCAATCACGAGGGGCTGGACTTGCACTTGCCCAAGAAATGTGTCTATGCATTTTTAGGTGAAGAGATTGACCGCTATGCGAGGGAAGTAGGGGCGGACTGTGTCGGCGAATTCGTTTCAGCCACCAAGACCTATCCAGTCTATGTCGTGAACTACAAAGGCGAGGAGATTTGTCTGGCTCAGGCTCCTGTTGGTTCAGCTCCAGCAGCCCAGTTTATGGATTGGTTGATTGGCTATGGTGTGGAGCAGATTATTTCCACAGGTACCTGTGGTGTGCTAGCCGATATAGAGGAAAATGCCTTTCTAGTCCCTGTTCGCGCTCTGCGAGATGAAGGAGCCAGTTACCACTATGTGGCACCTTCTCGTTATATGGAAATGCAGCCAGAGGCTATTGCTGCCATTGAGCAAGTTTTGGAAGTCAGAGGGATTCCCTATGAAGAAGTCCTGACCTGGACGACAGACGGTTTTTACCGAGAAACGGCTGAAAAGGTGGCTTATCGTAAGGAAGAGGGCTGTGCTGTTGTGGAGATGGAGTGTTCTGCGCTTGTGGCAGTAGCCCAACTGCGAGGGGTTCTCTGGGGAGAATTGTTGTTCACAGCTGATTCCTTAGCAGACTTGGACCAGTACGATAGTCGTGACTGGGGATCGGAAGCGTTTGAGAAGGCGTTAGAACTGAGTTTAGCAAGTGTTGTGCAACTTTAGTCGCTTTTCTCGGCAGTTTCTTATCTTAGTGAAGGAGAACTTTAAAAGCTTGATTGATGATTATTTTTTGCCGAATAAAATAGGAAGTCGGTAGTTTTTAGACGTTTCTAGAAATGGACGAGTTTGGATAACCTCTTTTTTAGGATAAGCGTACGCGATGTTTTGTCCATTCCTATTTGAGATATTTCTTTTGTTTTATGGTACAATGGAAACATGTTATTCAAATTATCTAAGGAAAAAATAGAGCTAGGCTTATCTCGTTTATCGCCAGCCCGTCGTATTTTTTTGAGTTTTGCCTTGGTCATTTTACTAGGCTCTCTTCTTTTGAGCTTGCCCTTTGTCCAAGTTGAAAGCTCACGAGCGACTTATTTTGATCATCTTTTCACTGCTGTCTCTGCAGTCTGTGTGACAGGTCTTTCAACCCTTCCAGTAGCTCACACATATAATATCTGGGGTCAAATAATCTGTTTGCTCTTGATTCAGATCGGTGGTCTAGGACTCATGACCTTTATTGGAGTTTTCTATATCCAGAGCAAGCAAAAGCTTAGTCTTCGTAGCCGTGCAACTATTCAGGATAGTTTTAGTTATGGAGAAACTCGATCTTTGAGAAAGTTTGTCCATTCTATTTTTCTCACAACTTTTCTAGTTGAGGGTTTGGGAGCTCTATTCCTCAGTTTTCGTTTTGTTCCACAACTTGGCTGGGGGCGCGGTCTTTTTAGTTCCATTTTTCTAGCTATATCCGCCTTCTGTAATGCAGGTTTTGATAATTTGGGGAGCACCAGTTTATTTGCTTTTCAGACCGATTTACTGGTCAATCTGGTGATTGCAGGCTTAATTATTACAGGTGGTTTTGGCTTTATGGTCTGGTTTGATTTGGCTGGTCATGTAGGAAGAAAGAAAAAAGGGCGCCTGCACTTTCATACGAAGCTTGTACTATTATTGACTCTAGGTTTGTTGTTATTTGGAACGGCAACTACTCTCTTTCTTGAGTGGAACAATGCTGGAACGATTGGCAATCTCCCTGTTGCCGATAAGGTTTTAGTTAGCTTTTTTCAAACAGTGACGATGCGAACAGCAGGCTTTTCTACGATAGATTATACTCAGGCTCATCCTGTGACTCTTTTGATTTATATCTTACAGATGTTTCTAGGTGGGGCACCTGGGGGAACGGCTGGGGGGCTCAAGATTACGACATTTTTTGTCCTCTTGGTCTTTGCGCGAAGTGAGCTTTTGGGCTTGCCTCATGCCAATGTTGCGAGACGAACGATTGCGCCGCGAACGGTTCAAAAATCCTTTAGTGTCTTTATTATCTTTTTGATGAGCTTCTTGGTAGGATTGATTCTGCTAGGGATGACAGCCAAAGGCAATCCTCCCTTTATCCACCTCATATTTGAAACCATTTCAGCTCTTAGTACAGTTGGTGTAACGGCAAATTTGACTTCTGATCTTGGGAAATTGGCTCTCAGTGTTATCATGCCACTTATGTTTATGGGACGAATTGGTCCCTTGACCTTGTTTGTTAGCTTGGCAGATTACCATCCAGAAAAGAAAGATATGATTCACTATATGAAAGCAGATATTAGTATTGGTTAAGAAAGGAAAGAGAATGTCAGATCGTACGATTGGAATTTTAGGATTGGGAATTTTTGGGAGCAGTGTCCTAGCTGCCCTAGCCAAGCAGGATATGAATATTATCGCTATTGATGACCACGCAGAGCGCATCAATCAGTTTGAGCCAGTTTTGGCGCGTGGAGTGATTGGTGACATCACAGATGAAGAATTATTGAGATCAGCAGGGATTGATACCTGCGATACCGTTGTCGTCGCGACAGGTGGAAATCTGGAGTCGAGTGTGCTTGCGGTTATGCACTGTAAGAGTTTGGGGGTACCGACTGTTATTGCTAAGGTCAAAAGTCAGACTGCTAAGAAAGTGCTAGAAAAGATTGGAGCTGACTCGGTTGTCTCGCCAGAGTATGAAATGGGGCAGTCTCTAGCACATACCATTCTTTTCCATAATAGTGTTGGTGTCTTTCAGTTGGATAAAAATGTCTCTATTGTGGAGATGAAAATTCCTCAGTCTTGGGCAGGTCAAAGTCTGAGTAAATTAGACCTCCGTGACAAATATAATCTGAATATTTTGGGCTTCCGAGAGCAGGAAAATTCCCCATTGGATGTTGAATTTGGACCAGATGACCTCTTGAAGGCAGATACCTATATTTTGGCGGTCATCAACAACCAGTATTTGGATACCCTAGCAGCATTGAATTTGTAAAAGAGGGAGCTTCCCTCTTTTTTGATGCTTAAGATGGTAAATAGAGACAGAAGCCTTGTATTCTAGTAAAAGTTCTTCAAAGGCTGGACTTTATGGTAGAATAGAAAGCAGTGACAAGAGAGAGTAATACTCTTCGAAAGTCAAATTTAAACCACGTCAACGTCACCTTGCCGTAGGTATAGGTAACTGACTTCGTCAGTCTTATCTACAACCTCAAAACAGTGTTTTGAGCTGACTTCGTCAGTCTTATCTGCAACCTCAAAACAGTGTTTTGAGCAACCTGCGGCTAGTTTCCTAGTTTGCTCTTTGATTTTCATTGAGTAAGAAAAATCAGTCCCCTAAAGGAGTAGATTATGAAGTTATTGTCTATCGCCATTCCTAGCTATAATGCTGCAGCCTATCTTCATTACTGTGTGGAGTCGCTAGTGATTGGTGGTGAGCAAGTTGAGATTTTGATTATCAATGATGGGTCTCAGGACCAGACTCAGGAAATCGCTGAGCGTTTAGCCGACAAGTATCCTAACATCGTTAGAGCCATTTATCAGGAAAATAAGGGCCATGGCGGTGCGGTCAATCGTGGCTTGGTAGAGGCTTCTGGGCGCTATTTTAAAGTAGTTGACAGTGATGACTGGGTGGATCCTCGTGCCTACTTGAAAACTCTTGAAACCTTGCAGGAACTTGAGAGTAAGGGTCAAGAGGTTGACGCCTTTGTGACTAATTTTGTTTACGAAAAGGAAGGTCAGTCTCGTAAGAAGAGTATGAGCTACGAGTCAGTCTTGCCTGTTCGGCAGATTTTTGGCTGGGACCAGGTCGGAAATTTCTCCAAAGGCCAGTATATCATGATGCACTCGCTGATTTATCGGACAGATTTGTTGCGTGCTAGCCAGTTCCAACTGCCTGAGCATACTTTTTATGTCGATAATCTCTTTGTCTTTACCCCTCTTCAGCAGGTCAAGACCATGTACTATCTGCCTGTCGATTTCTATCGTTATTTGATTGGGCGTGAGGACCAGTCTGTCAATGAGCAAGTGATGATTAAGCGCATTGACCAGCAACTTAAAGTCAATCGACTCTTGGTAGACCAGCTTGATTTATCCCAAGTGAGCCACCCCAAAATGCGAGAATATCTGCTGAATCATATCGAGATTACGACGGTGATTTCCAGTGCCCTGCTCAATCGAGCAGGTACAGCAGAGCATTTGGCAAAAAAACGGGAGCTGTGGACCTATATTCAGCAGGAAAATCCAGAGGTTTTTCAGGCTATCCGTAAGACCATGCTTAGCCGTTTGACCAAACATTCAGTCTTGCCAGCTCGCAAACTGTCCAATGTCGTCTATCAAATCACCAAATCTGTTTATGGATTTAATTGATATAAGTATTTTATAAGAGGGATTTAAGAAAAATTTTAACTTTTTCTTAGTCCTTTTTAATTTTAGGATATTATACTAGAGTCATCAAATAAAGAAAAACTCTAAGGAGAACCCTATGAAATTCAATCCAAATCAAAGATATACTCGTTGGTCTATTCGCCGTCTCAGTGTCGGTGTTGCCTCAGTTGTTGTGGCTAGTGGCTTCTTTGTCCTAGTTGGTCAGCCAAGTTCTGTACGTGCCGATGGGGTCAATCCGACCCCTGCTCAAGTTGTACCTGAAGAGACATCGGGAACGAAAGAGGGTGACTTAGCAGAAACTCAGGGAGATACTGTTCTTGCTCAAGCGAAACCTGAGGTCGTTGCTGGAAATACGAACTCACTTTCTACACCTACAGAAGTAACTGAAGTGAGCGAGGAGACAAGCCCTTCTCGTCTGGATACACTTTTTGAAAAAGGTGAAGAAGCTCAAGAAAATTCAGAGCTAGCAGATGTCTTAAAAGAAGCTGTAGATACAGCTGATGTGGATGGGAAACAAGCAAGTCCAGAAGATATTAAAAAAGCTGTCGATGAGGATGTTAAAGACAGTATCGATGTCCCAGCGGGCTATCTAGAACAAGCCAAAGCTTCCGGTCCTTTCTTGGCTGGTGTAAACAAACCGCTTAAATATGAACTTTTCGCAGGCGATGGTATGTTGACTCGTCTCTTGCTCAAAGCATCTGACAAGGCTCCATGGTCAGATAATGGTAAGGATAAAAATGAAAAAATTCCACCAGTGAAAAATTTACCTGATGGCAAGTATTACTATCAAGTATCTTTGAATGGTAACACTACAGGTAAGCAAGATCAGGATTTATTAGATACACTTCGTACTAATGGTACAAATACCTATGAAGCTACCCTGACTGTCTATGAAGCAGCCGGTGATAAACCAAATTTGAATAAGGTTGTCAAGGAACGTAAAGTCAATATTACCTTGAACGGTCTTGTAACAAGAAGCGATGTCAAATCTGCAGTTAAAAACAACATCAAAGACAGTATCGATGTTCCAGCAGCCTACCTAGAAAAAGCCAAGGGTGACGGTCCATTCACAGCTGGTGTTAACCATGTGATTCCATACGAACTCGGGCAATACTTCTATCAAGTAGCCTTGGACGGAAACGTGGCTGGCAAAGAAAAACAAGAACTCATTGACCAGTTTCGAGCAAACGGCACTAAAACCTACAGCGCTACAGTCAATGTCTATGGCAACAAAGATGGTAAAGTAGATTTGACAAATGTCGTAGCAGCTAAAAAAGTTACTATTAAGATAAATGTTAAAGAAACATCAGACACAGCAAATGCTTCATTCTCATCTTCTAACTCTGGTTCTGGCGTGACTCCGATGAATCACAATCCTGCTACAGGTGCGACTCATCAAACAGCTGCTGACCATAAGGACATGATGGCACCAGCCAAAGAGACTGATAAAGCAATGCCAGCAAATGACCAAATGGAAAAATCAGGTATGAAGACTGAGACTCCAGCTCCAAGTACTACAGATAGCATGCCTGCTGACACCATGACAAGCTCTACCAATACGATGGCAGGTGAAAATATGGCTGCTTCTGCTAACAAGATGTCTGATACGATGATGTCAGACAAGATGATGTCAGATGATAAAGCTATGCTACCAAATACTGGTGAAGCTCAAACATCAATGGCAAGTATTGGTTTCCTTGGGCTTGCGCTTGTAGGTTTACTCGGTGGTCTAGGTTTGAAAAACAAAAAAGAAGAAAACTAATCAGCTAAGGAAATAAATGATGGATAGTGGGCTGACTAAGGCTAGTTTACCAACTCAATCAGCAATCAGGACTTTCTTTCAATAGCAGATTAAAATCATCGTAAAACAATAAAAATAGTGTTATACTTAAAGCAGTATAGCACTGTTTTTATCAAAGGAGAGACAGATGGGAAAGACAATTTTACTCGTTGACGACGAGGTAGAAATCACCGATATTCATCAGAGATACTTAATTCAGGCAGGTTATCAGGTCTTGGTAGCCCATGATGGACTGGAAGCGCTAGAGCTGTTCAAGAAAAAACCGATTGATTTGATTATCACAGATGTCATGATGCCTCGGATGGATGGTTATGATTTAATCAGTGAGGTTCAATACTTATCACCAGAGCAACCTTTCCTATTTATTACTGCTAAGACCAGTGAACAGGACAAGATTTACGGCCTGAGCTTGGGAGCAGATGATTTTATTGCTAAGCCTTTTAGCCCACGTGAGCTGGTTTTGCGTGTCCATAATATTTTGCGCCGCCTTCATCGTGGGGGCGAAACAGAGCTGATTTCCCTTGGCAATCTAAAAATGAATCATAGTAGTCATGAAGTTCAAATAGGAGAAGAAATGCTGGATTTAACTGTTAAATCATTTGAATTGCTGTGGATTTTAGCTAGCAATCCAGAGAGAGTTTTCTCCAAGACAGACCTCTATGAAAAAGTCTGGCAAGAAGACTATGTGGATGACACCAATACCTTGAATGTGCATATCCATGCTCTTCGACAGGAGTTGGCAAAATATAGTAGTGACCAAACGCCCACTATTAAGACAGTTTGGGGGTTGGGATATAAGATAGAGAAACCGAGAGGACAAACATGAAACTAAAAAGTTATATTTTGGTTGGATATATTATTTCAACCCTCTTAACCATTTTGGTTGTTTTTTGGGCTGTTCAAAAAATGCTGATTGCGAAAGGCGAGATTTACTTTTTGCTTGGGATGACCATCGTTGCCAGCCTTGTCGGTGCTGGGATTAGTCTCTTTCTCCTATCGCCGGTCTTTACGTCGTTGGGCAAACTCAAGGAGCATGCCAGGCGGGTAGCGGACAAGGATTTTCCTTCAAATTTGGAGGTTCAAGGCCCTTTAGAATTTCAACAATTAGGCCAAGCTTTTAATGAAATGTCCCATGATTTGCAGGCAAGCTTTGATTCCTTGGAAGAAAGCGAACGAGAAAAGGGCTTGATGATTGCCCAGTTGTCGCATGATATCAAGACTCCTATCACTTCAATCCAAGCGACGGTAGAAGGGATTTTGGATGGGGTTATCAAGGAAGGAGAACAGGACCATTATCTAGCAACCATTGGACGCCAGACGGAAAGACTCAATAAACTGGTTGAGGAGTTGAATTTTTTGACCCTAAACACAGCTAGAAATCAGGTGGAAACGACCAGCAAAGACAGCATTTTTCTGGATCAGCTCTTGATTGAGTGCATGAGTGAATTTCAGTTTTTGATTGAGCAGGAGAGAAGAGATGTCCACTTGCAGGTAATCCCAGAGTCTGCCCGGACTGAAGGAGATTATGCTAAGCTTTCTCGTATCTTGGTGAATCTGCTCAATAACGCTTTTAAATACTCTGCTCCAGGAACCAAGCTGGAAGTGGTGGCTAAGCTGGAGAAGAACCAGCTTTCAATCAGTGTGACCGATGAGGGGCAGGGCATTGCCCCAGAGGATTTGGAGAATATTTTCAAACGCCTTTATCGTGTCGAAACTTCGCGTAACATGAAAACAGGTGGGCATGGTCTTGGTCTTGCGATTGCGCGTGAATTGGCTCATCAATTGGGTGGGGAAATCACAGTCAGCAGCCAGTACGGTCTAGGAAGTACCTTTACCCTCCTTCTCAATCTCTCTGGTAGTGAAAATAAAGCCTAAAACCCCTTTACAAATCCAGCTATTCATGGTAAAATAGATTTTGTGTGAAATATCAGCAGGAAAGCATGAAGCTCGTCAACAGGTGTCTTATGATAAGTAACCTTGGCTGTTTAGGCGAAGGGCATCTGCACGAATCAGGGCTTTCTAAGTGACTATTTCCACCGAAATATTATTTATATCAGGAGGACATTCACATGTCACGTTATACAGGACCATCTTGGAAACAATCTCGTCGCCTTGGCCTTTCACTTACAGGTACAGGTAAAGAATTGGCACGTCGTAACTACGTACCAGGACAACACGGACCAAACAACCGTTCTAAATTGTCAGAATACGGTTTGCAATTGGCTGAAAAACAAAAACTTCGTTTCACTTACGGTGTAGGTGAAAAACAATTCCGTAACTTGTTCGTACAAGCTACAAAAATCAAAGGCGGGATCCTAGGTTTCAACTTTATGCTTCTTTTGGAACGTCGTTTGGATAACGTTGTTTACCGTCTTGGTCTTGCGACTACTCGTCGTCAAGCTCGTCAGTTCGTAAACCACGGTCACATCCTTGTTGACGGAAAACGCGTTGATATCCCATCATACCGCGTAACTCCAGGTCAAGTGATCTCAGTTCGTGAAAAATCATTGAAAGTTCCGGCAATCCTTGAAGCAGTAGAAGCTACTCTTGGACGTCCAGCATTCGTATCATTCGACGCTGAAAAATTGGAAGGTTCATTGACTCGCTTGCCAGAACGTGACGAAATCAACCCAGAAATCAACGAAGCACTTGTCGTTGAATTCTACAACAAAATGTTGTAATATTTTATTAAATAAGATAGGCTGTAAAGCCTTGAAATTAAGCACTTTGGGGCGTTTTCCCCTAGTGCTTTTTGATTTCTCTTAGTATCCAGCTATAATCGTCTATACGTAACTAGACCTGTATAGTTCAAAGTGATATAATAGTCTAAAGGAGGTGCTACCATGAATGTTTTAGAAAAAAACACACAGGTAAATTTTAAGACTAACAGAGACTTGTTAGAGAAAGCTAAAGCTATTATCACAGCGCAAAATCTTGATATGACAGCCAGTTTTAACTTGTTTTTAGAACATATTGTAGAAAATAAAGCCTTGCCATTTGAAACTCAAGTAGATAAAGAAAGAGAAGAACTTCTATCAGGGTTGCGTGCTGAAATTGTTCGTAGCTTTGAGGATTTAGAACATGGAAGAACTTACAGTCTTGATGAAGTGAGGGCTAACCTTGAAATTTAACGAGAAGGCATATAGCATCATTATCTCCGAAACGGTACAAGAACAGCTAAGAGGTATTAAAGATTATATCTCAGCTAACTACTTTTCAGAACAGGCAGGAGCAAACACAGTTAAGAATGTTCTTTATGGATTGGAGCGTCTTGAAGTCTTCCCAGAAGCAGGATTTGATGCTGACGAAAGAGTAGGAGGGATTATATACCCACCCCACAAAACTCGATGCATCATTTTAGGAGATTACCTAGCATTCTATCATATTTTAGAGGACAGAAAAGCTGTCTTTGTATCAGATATTATTCATAGCAAACAGGACTACATCCGCTTGTTCAAGAAAAAATAGCGCCTATATATGAACTGCACCCCAAAAGTTAGATTTTTTCTGTCTAACTTTTGGGGTGCAGTTCAATTGGAATGTCCTTATTTTTATTATGGGATTGACAAATGAGGTTAAGGTTCAGATCTATGAACTTAGAAAGCAAGTACAAATCTTTAATCAGCTTTCAAAAAGATTTTGTGTAGATGTTTCGGGCTAAGGTATGTGACAAGATGAATTGATCGTTATGGAATAGAGAGTGTTAAAAATGGGAAGAATCGTTACTATTCCCCTGAATTAAAACAAGAAATAATCAATAAAAGCCTATATAATAACAAATGTATTAAAACTAAGAAAGACTTAGCTCAGTGTAATACAGAACCAAATCTTATAGATAAATTATTTGTCTAATTTTTTAGGAATTATATCTCTAAACAATATCATTTAACAATTAAATTGTTAGATCTAGCTTAAATTTCTGGTTTAATTCATTTATTGTATCACTATCATTATATTCCTTAAATATTCTCATAGCTTTAGAACATTCTTTTTTACCTAACTCTATTTGATTAGTTTTTATAAGATAAATACCTTTTAGGAAGAGTAAATAATTCTTTTCAAAATAATATCCTTGTCTGGTCAGTAAATTTTCTAAATCATCTATAAAAAATTGAGCGTTATTTAACAAATTATTTTTTAATAATAATTCTAAATTAAATAAATATAAAGGAATTACTCTATGTGTTCCCATATTTGTTTTTAAAAAATGTCGTGTTTTCTTGATTACCGCTCTATATAATAAGCTTATGGTTTTAGTGTTCATAAAAAACACCGAATTATAAAAAATTTTCAGTTCATACTCCATCCAAGTATCTACCGAAAGCAAATACTTTATTATCTCATTGCATTTAGATGTATTATAAGGAAGATTTACAAGGCGATTAATCTGTTGTTCAGCAATCAATTTTATGTGAAAATTGCATAAACTTCTTTCCTGCTTTTGTTTTAGCTCTATTTTCTTTATTAGTTCTTGTAACAAAATGATATCTGAAGAGTTTACAGCATGTTCTAATTCTTCAAAAAAGCATTCTTTTTTGGAATAATAGCAATGAACTAATTCTTCAAATTCCGAAAATGATATCCCCAGGCGATTTAACAATATGTAAAAATGATCAATAGATAATTTTGTAATCCCATTTTCGAAACGAGAAATAGTTGACTCACTAATCTTATCACAAGCCAAATCTTTAAGACGAAAATTTTTTGAAATACGGATATCCTTTAAAACTGCTCCAAAATTTTCCATAGTATTCCTCTTCCATTTCTGCAAAAAATAAAACCTGTTTTTTTATTTGTGATATGATTATACAAAAATAAAACAGAAAGGACAATATGATTATGAAAAAAATTTTATTGTCATCAGTTGCTTTACTGAGCCTAGTGGCAACACTACCAGTAAATAGTCCAGTTTCTGCTCAAGAATCTATCTCTCCCAAGTCTTATAGTCACTCTAATGGCAGTTGGATTCAATCGAATAGCCGTTGGTGGTATAAACACTCTGACGGTTCTTACACTAAAAACGGGTGGGAAAAGATCAATGAAATCTGGTACTATTTTGATAGTGAAGGTTGGATGAAAACAGGTTGGTTTAATGAATATGGAAATTGGTATTATCTAGATACTAGTGGTGCTATGAAAACAGGATGGTGTTTGATTTCTGGTAGTTGGTACTATTTAAATACTAGCGGTGTCATGCAAACTGGCCTACAGACTATCGAAGGAAAACAATATTATTTGGCTGCCAGCGGTGCTATGCAGACAGGTTGGCACAATATTGGAGATGATACTTATTTCTTTGCTAGTAGTGGAGCAAGACAAACGATTAATCGCCGTGCTTTAGTTCTTGGTGAAACATCAACGAGAGCAGTACCTATCGAAGACGTTAATGCTATGGAAAAGGTTTTTGGTAACCAAAACTTTAGTAAAGTTGTTCGTTTCCCAGATAAAACTAAGTCCGAGATTATTGCAAAAACGCAAGAGCTTTTCAAATCTTCTATCGAAAGCGATGTGAACTATCTTTACCTTACTTGTCATGGAGGAAGAGACGGAAGAATCTATCTTGGTAGCGATGGTCAGACATTTTCAGGCTGGGAATTGGCATCTATACTGAAACAATATAAAGGTAAGTTTGTGGTTATGCTGGATTGTTGCTATTCAGGAACAATTATAGATGTAGGTAAGTCAGACAAAAAGGTTGCCTCCAAGTCTGAAGAAAAATTTGATGAACAAGCATTTTTGGCAGGATTTTCAACAGGAGATGTAGCAAGCAAGAATGGTGAAATGCTTGATTCTAAATTCCTCGTACTATGTGCCTCTTGGAAAGGCGAAGAATCGTATAGTGTAGTCGGAGTAGGTAGTCTTGCCACCAGATACTGGGCAATGGGTACAGGTTGGGATTCACTTCAAAATAGAATGATTTCGCCTATGGCAGACACCAATACTAACGGAAAAATTACTTTAGAGGAACTGTATCAATACTCTTATCCTCTAGTCCTTGAAGCTGCATCACAAATTCACGAAGAGCAACATGTATCAGTTTATCCTAAAAACAGTCAATTTGTTTTATTCCAAAAATAAGGAGTTAAGAAAATGAAAGTATCAAAAAAAATCACACTATTTGGTTTATCTCTAGCAGGTCTAGCTTTATTAGCTTTCCCTCATTCAGGTCAAGCCTTTGAGTTGGAAGAAGAATGGGTTATTAAGGGTGGGGTTAAGTATCAAGATGGCAAAATTCTTCGATTTAACAATGGCCATGAAGTGGATATCAAAGTCTTGGATTTGCCAAAAACTGAGAAAATCGAGTGGACGGTTAGTCTCAATGGTCAAGATCAGACTATCAATTTCCTAGGTCAAGAAAAGGACAAATCTATGGTCGGTACAGAGGGGCGTTACCTGAATTTCTATGTACCTTATGGCTATAGAGGAGATATCAAGGTAGAAGCCAAGAGCGGAAATGAAGTAAAGACCTGGTCCACTAAAGTAGTAGATGATGTATATAATGATGGCGGAAAGAGTGGTTACTTCCGTATTGACGAATCAAATGATCAACACACCTACCTTGATGCAAAATGGGACTATCAAACTAAGACCTACACTGCTACCTTACCAGAGACTCTCAATGGTCAAAAAGTGTTTGCTTGGGAAGACGACTATGTAGAATTGAAACTTCAAAAACCAGGAGTTATCAGTCATTCCTACAGAGGGGGAGGAGCCTTCAAAATACTTTATCCGATTCTAAAAGCAGAAAGCTGGCTAAAAAAGAATTACAGTGAAAAGTGGTACTATCAAAAACAAGGTCAATTAGTTAAAAATGCTTGGGTTAAGGACAAGGGAACTTGGTACTTTATGAATGATAAAGGAGTCATGTTCAATCAAACTTGGCTCTATCAGGGTGGCAACTGGTATGCCTTTAAATCATCAGGAGCTATGATTGCTAGCAATTGGCTATATGATAATAACTCTTGGTATTACCTAAAGGACTCAGGTTCTATGGCGACAGGTTGGATCAAAGATAGTGGATCTTGGTATTATCTAAACAACTCAGGTTCTATGGTAACAGGATGGGTAAAAGATAGTGGATCTTGGTACTACCTTGCTTCAACTGGTAAGATGCTTCACAACACCTATACACCTGATGGTTACTATGTAGATGCCAGTGGCGCTTGGAAATAAATTTTAAACAGAGAAAATCTACTGAGAAGGTAGGTTTTCTTTTTTAGTCAGTGAATAATATATAGTAGATTGAAACTAGAATAGTACATCTGGACTTCTAAAACATTACTAGAAATTGATTTGATTGTCCTGATTGATTTGTCCTATTTTTATTTCATTTTACTATAGAATAAAGTAGATCAGAAATTTAGCAGGGTTATTCTCTTTTACTAACAATCTGCTTACAAAAATTAAACAAGAGTATTTTAAAAATTAGACCCATTGTGAACTTTAGTAGTAAACAAAAATCTGGGAAAAAAGACGGTTACTTTTCTTCTGAAAATACTAGCTAGCATCAGTTGTCCTAAAATTTAGTGTCAGTGCGTCATAACAAGGTATCTATCATTAGGCTAATAGAGATAAAATAAACAATTGATTTAGAACATTTGTTTGATAGTGGTGATAAAGTTTTAAATCTGCTACATAATTTGTGGAGTTTTTTCTATAATTAGGAGTTTAACCTAATCTGCAAATTGGAGTATACTAATAATGTAATCGTTATCAAAAGTCTAAAAAGGAATTTTTAGATGGATATCAAAATAAAAAGGGAGGAAATTATGAATAAGTTTTCAAAAACCTTGAGAGACAACTGGATCTTTCTCTTGATGGTTTTGCCAGGGGCACTCTGGTTGATTCTATTCTTCTACATTCCAGTATTTGGGAACGTGGTTGCCTTCAAAGACTACCACATGACCAGTAATGGTTTCATAGATAGTATCATAAATAGTAAATGGGTCGGACTCGATAATTTCAGATTCTTATTTAGTTCAAGAGACGCCTTTATTATCACACGAAATACGGTCCTCTACAATCTTGGCTTTATCTTTCTAGGTTTGGTTGTATCTGTAGGGATTGCCATTATCCTCAGTGAACTCCGTTCCAAGAGAATGGTGAAGATTTTCCAAACTTCTATGTTGTTCCCTTACTTCTTGTCTTGGGTTATCATCAGTTTCTTTACAGATGCCTTCCTAAATATTGATAAAGGGGTGTTCAATCATTTATTGGAAAGTCTTGGTCTAAAAGAAGTCAACTTCTACGCTGATTTGGGAATTTGGCCTTATCTCCTACTTTTCCTAGGTATTTGGAAAGGTTTTGGATATAGCAGTGTCATGTACTATGCGACAATCATGGGAATTGATCCAACCTACTATGAAGCAGCGACAGTAGACGGAGCCAGCAAATGGCAGCGCATTCGCAATGTCACCATTCCGCAGTTGACACCGCTGGTAACTGTATTGACCATCCTTGCAGTCGGAAATATCTTCCGTGCAGACTTCGGTCTCTTCTACCAAATCCCTCACAATGCTGGTCAGCTTTATAACGTAACCAACGTCTTGGACGTATATGTTTATAATGGTTTGACCCAGACAGCGGATATTGGGATGGCTTCAGCAGCAGGTCTCTACCAATCAGTAGTCGGCTTGATTCTGGTGGTTCTATCAAACTTACTTGCAAGACGAGTTGATCCAAACTCAGCTTTGTTCTAAAAGGAGGAGAATATGGCAGAAAAGAAAATTAAAAAAGAAAAAATTGATAATGTCGGCATTCACTCCTTCAGTAAGAAAGCAGATATCTTCTTCAGTATCATTTCGGGTTTGATTGCCCTCTCTTGTATCCTACCCTTCGTATTCGTTATCATTATTTCAGTGACGGACGAGAAAAGCCTCCTCCAATACGGCTACAGCTTCTTCCCATCCCAATTTGGATTAGACGGTTTTGAGTTCTTGGCACAGTTTAAGGATAAAATCCTACAAGCCCTCTTCATTTCTGTCTTTGTAACCGTAGTTGGGACATTTACAAATGTCTTTATCACAACAACCTATGCCTACGCTATTTCACGGACAACCTTTAAGTATCGCAGATTCTTTACCATCTTCGTTCTGCTCAGTATGTTGTTCAACGCTGGTTTGGTACCAGGTTATATCATGGTGACTCGTGTCCTTCAGCTTGGTGATACTGTTTGGGCCTTGATTGTTCCAATGCTTCTCTCACCCTTTAACATCATCTTGATGCGTTCCTTCTTCAAGAAGACCATTCCAGAAGCCATTCTAGAATCAGCTCGTATCGATGGTGCCAGTGAGGCTCGGATTTTCTTCCAAATCTGTTTGCCATTGTCACTACCAGGTATCGCAACCATCACGCTTTTGACAGCACTTGGTTTCTGGAATGACTGGTTCAACGCCCTTCTTTACATCAAGAGTGACAACTTGTATCCATTGCAATATTTGCTTATGCAAATCCAACAAAATATGGACTACATTGCCAAAGCGGTCGGCTTGACTGGTCAACTGGGAGTTGCTCTACCGAAAGAAACAGGTCGTATGGCCATGGTTGTGGTTGCAACCCTTCCAATCGCGATTTTGTATCCATTCTTCCAACGCTACTTTGTAAAAGGTTTGACTATCGGTGGTGTGAAAGAATAGTGCTTATTGAGAAAGAACATTTCTCAGTTCCCAACTTCCCTTGCGTGAAGTTAAGATCATTACATTGTTTATAAGTTTAAAAATAAAAAAGGAGTTTTTATCATGAAAAACTGGAAAAAATATGCTTTTGCATCTGCTAGTGTAGTCGCTTTGGCTGCAGGTCTTGCTGCTTGTGGAAATTTGACAGGTAACAGCAAAAAAGCTGCTGATTCAGGTGACAAACCTGTTATCAAAATGTACCAAATCGGTGACAAACCAGACAACTTGGATGAATTGTTAGCAAATGCCAACAAAATCATCGAAGAAAAAGTTGGTGCCAAATTAGATATCCAATACCTTGGCTGGGGTGACTATGGTAAGAAAATGTCAGTTATCACATCATCTGGTGAAAACTATGATATTGCCTTTGCAGATAACTACATTGTAAATGCTCAAAAAGGTGCTTACGCTGACTTGACAGAATTGTACAAAAAAGAAGGTAAAGACCTTTACAAAGCACTTGACCCAGCCTACATCAAAGGTAATACTGTAAACGGTAAAATTTACGCTGTTCCAGTTGCAGCCAACGTTGCATCATCTCAAAACTTTGCCTTCAACGGAACTCTCCTTGCCAAATATGGTATCGATATTTCAGGTGTTACTTCTTACGAAACTCTTGAGCCAGTCTTGAAACAAATCAAAGAAAAAGCTCCAGACGTAGTACCATTTGCCATTGGTAAAGTTTTCATCCCATCTGATAACTTTGACTACCCAGTAGCAAACGGGCTTCCATTCGTTATTGACCTTGAAGGCGATACTACTAAAGTTGTAAACCGTTACGAAGTGCCTCGTTTCAAAGAACACTTGAAGACTCTTCACAAATTCTATGAAGCTGGCTACATTCCAAAAGATGTCGCAACAAGCGATACTTCATTTGATCTTCAACAAGATACTTGGTTCGTTCGTGAAGAAACAGTAGGACCAGCTGACTACGGTAACAGCTTGCTTTCACGTGTTGCCAACAAAGATATCCAAATCAAACCAATTACTAACTTCATCAAGAAAAACCAAACAACACAAGTTGCTAACTTTGTCATCTCAAACAACTCTAAGAACAAAGAAAAATCAATGGAAGTGTTGAACCTCTTGAATACGAACCCAGAACTCTTGAACGGTCTTGTTTACGGTCCAGAAGGCAAGAACTGGGAAAAAATTGAAGGTAAAGAAAACCGTGTTCGCGTTCTTGATGGCTACAAAGGAAACACTCACATGGGTGGATGGAACACTGGTAACAACTGGATCCTTTACATCAACGAAAACGTTACAGACCAACAAATCGAAAATTCTAAGAAAGAATTGGCAGAAGCTAAAGAATCTCCAGCGCTTGGATTTATCTTTAATACTGACAATGTGAAATCTGAAATCTCAGCTATTGCTAACACAATGCAACAATTTGATACAGCTATCAACACTGGTACTGTAGCCCCAGATAAAGCTATTCCAGAATTGATGGAAAAATTGAAATCTGAAGGTGCCTACGAAAAAGTATTGAACGAAATGCAAAAACAATACGACGAATTTTTGAAAAACAAAAAATAATCAGCTAAATTGATTTCGTGTATTCATTCCTAACTCCTAAAATAAGAATCACTGCTTTCCTCAGGTTGGTCTGGGGAGGGCAGTGATTTTTTGAATGAAAAATAAACCAACTAATATAATTCAGGTATAGTTGGTCTTTTTGTATAAAATTGCTATTTTATGAGGAGTGTTGTCTCTATAATAAATCATTCTTATCCCAAGTATAGAACTTCATCACAGAGACATTCGATATCTTGCTCTATATGAGAAGCTAGAATAATAAGTTTCCCCTTTTCTTTTAGGTGGAGTAATTTTTCTCGAATTTTTTGAACAGATTGCTTATCAAGTCCGTTCATTGGTTCATCTAAGAGTAATATATCTGGATTTTCCATAAAAGCCTGTGCTAGAGCTAATTTTTGTTTCATTCCTAAAGAGTAGTGTTTTACTTTTTTAGAAGAACTAGGATCGAGTCCTACATCTATCATACTCTGAATGATTTCTTTCTCTCCTATTTTATTTTTGATTAGAGCTAGTTGATGTAAGTTATCAAAACCAGAATAACCTTCCAGAAATCCTGGAGTCTCAATAATAACACCTACACTTGGTAAGAAAGGAAAATCTATTCCAAGTATGTTTCCATCTAATTCGATTTTTCCTTCAGTTATACCTTCTAATCCCGCTAAACACTTGAGTAAAACTGTTTTTCCTGAACCGTTATATCCAACAATTCCGTATATATTTCCACTGGAAAATTCAAAGGAAAGGTCTTCAAAAATTACATTGTGTTTATAGTTTTTACGAATAGATTTTAAATGTAAGTCTGTCATATCTATTGTCTCCTTATTTTTTTCATAACAACTAGGATTATGGTGAGCAAAAGGTATAAAAGTAGGATACGAGTAATTATTTCTGGTAGGGATAGTAAGCCAGAATGGGCTTCGTATTTAATATAATGGAAGTCTAGCCAAGTTAAAGGAGATAAAAATTTAATCCAGAAACGTGAAGCTTCTGTAATAAATAATTCTACAATAACTAATCCACAGGCTAAGGTATTTCCTAAATTAGAATAATAACTATTGAAAACGAAAATCACTCCCCCAATCAATATGAACATAAGGAATAACAATAAGAATATTTGAAAAAAAGCGCCATAGGGAGAATAATATTGCAGTATAATTGAGCGTAGATGCGTCATGCTATCAACACCTTCCGGAAATGAAATGCGTCCTTGAGCTAGGGAGGGTAGGAGACGTCCCCAATGATTTGAAAGGTGTAGTGTAGGGAGAAAAGTGATTAAAATGCTGATGATTTGGTAAATCGAAGCGATTAAGCTCGCGATAAGCAGATAAATAAACTGGGAGAGCATCCACTTTTTCTGTCCGATTTTTAAGATTAACCAAAACTGGAAAGTATCTTTTAAAGGAAGATTGCTAAATAGTAGTATGACAGATAAAATAGAAATTGCAGTGAACCATTGACTCGTGAAGAGAACAGTTACAATGCTGACAGGATAAGTTTCTTTGAAGTGATTAGCTAAATTAGAAAAAGGTAGCATTAAAATCAAAGTATAGAGGTGAAAGAAAATTAAGATAGGCAACAATCGTTTAAAGGTGAATTGTTGTTTTAAGAGAATAGTTACTACACGTATAATCTCCATAAGATTACTCCTTATCATAAAAATGCCAATGTTTTTTAAGAGCTAGTCGAATGATCTCTATTGACAAAAGTGCCCATAGAGTTAAGAAAATATAAGGATAAAGCAACGAAAAAATATTTCGAAAGTTTTCGTCACCTACTTGAAAATATGCTAGCCCTTCTCGTAAATAATCATCTGTCGTTAAGACGATATGTGGTAGAGTAAAAAAAGGGAGAACTCTCTCTAAACCAAATGTTGTGAGGACAAACCAGGCTGTACTTGGAAGAAGATAGACCATTAACACATTAGGGTAAAAAACGGAAAGAACTCCACCTAATAGAGTAAAGAATGCAAAATAGAGTCCAATTAGACTAATGAGAAGGAAGTAGAAAAGGAATATAAATCCTTGATTTAACAACCACTGATTGCTAAAGGTAGATGAATAGTATGAATTAGTAAGGGGAAAATAAAAGGAGAGGAGAACTAAAAAACAGAATCCTAAGGTCAGTCCTACAAAATAAGAACGGAAAATTAACCGTTTGACGAAGGAAGAAGCGTATTGTCGCAGAGACATACGACTAAGTAAAAAAGGAAGTCTATTTTGATGGTAGTCTTGTGAAAAGTCTGTTACTACAGTTGAAGCTGCCGTTAAGATATATAATGACATTGCTAGATTTCTAGAGAAGGAGAGCATGAAATAATCAGGGACTGCAAATGAATTTCCTCCGTCTAGTTTTATTGTTAAATCTGTATAGGACATCATCAATGCAACTACTAAGGAAAAGAGTAATCCAATCCAAATCCTCCAATCTTTTAGCGTATATTTAAAGAGGGGGAGTATTTTCATCTAACTTACCTCTTTCCAGTTTGTGGGATCGATAACTATTTTATCTATACGATCTTTTTCTTTGATTTTAAAGATTAGGAAGGGACGATAGAGATTTCCTCCATAGAGTTCTTTTTCTTGAGTGGGAATAGGTATATACTCAATTGTAAATGACTCAATATAAATTGGACTGTCCAGAATCAAATTTTCGTATTTTTCTTTTAAGACGTCTAATCCTTTTTGGACAGAAAGAGTCGCCATTTTATCTATTTTTTGAGTCGGTAAGATAACACCAGATAAATCAATTCCTTGAATCCCTGCTTGGGTGATGATAAAGTTTAGGTCAGGACCATGAATAAAACTAATCTCTCCGGATGAACCTAGCTGAGTTTCGCCATCAATAACTCTTTTACTAGAAAGTTTTGGAAAAACAGTAACATAGCACATATCAGTCAGATTGTTTTTGTCTATCTTTGTTCCTTTTAATTCTTTGGCATTTCTTTCGTAGGTTGGGAGATACTCAAGGAGTGTTTCTTTTGAGATAGCGTAGATGAGATAATCATAATCGTCAAATCCTAATTGGAGGGTATTTAGAAATTGCTTAACTTTGTTAACACCATCTTCTTTTGAAAATGGAAGTTCTTCTTTAAAGTCGGTTAGATTTAGATTATTTTCAATAGCGTCTAATCGTAGGTTGTGGAAAACACTTGATAGATCTGATATTTGATCAGATGTTAAATGAATCCATGATCCAGTTTTATTGACGGTAATATCTGCTCTGGTCTTTCCTTTTTGGAGTCTGGTTAAAGGATTCTTATCGGCACTAATTTCACTAATTTCACTATCGCTTCCCATAAAATTTTGGATAGCTGTTACCAATGTTTCTTTGTCTCCTTTTTTTGAGTCCCAAAAAGGCAATTCTTCTTTATAGGAGGTATCTATCTGGTCTGATAGATAGATTTGCTCTGTTATCTCTTTATAACCTTCTTTTATGGGAAGATTTTCCTTATTTATCTCAGTTGTTTGCTTTTGGCTATATTGACAAGCTGTTAAAAAGATAAAGGGAAGAATAAGTAGAAATAATAGGTATTTTTTCATAGTAAAAAGCTCCTTTAAAAAAGGAGTAGAGACATGATACTTTTTAGATGATGCCTCTACTCTTAGAAGGGGGCGTTAGGCTAGTGAGCGCTCACATGATAAACTAGCGAATAACCCAATGTTTGTTACTTTTTGTTTTGAGACGAATTAAGGGTCAAAACGTCCTGTTATATTCGAATTGAGCCAACCATATTTAGAGGCGTTGAGATAATAATAGCGTCCAATTGTCCCATAACCGTCATTATAGTGAAGATTATAGCGACCATTTGAATCAGCTATTTTCATCTCAGTTGCAGGCTCATCCTCAGCAGCAGTCCAAGCGCGAATTCTGACCTTTTTTCCCCAACCAAGACCACCTGTGATATTTTAGTCCAGTATTAGCAACAGCAGGGGAGCCGTCTGTTTTTTCAGTTTTTCGGCTACTAACGGAATAGTCTTCGCGTGTAACATGAAGATCAAAATATACCATCCTAGCAGAAACAGTCTGACTAGCTAAGGGGAGTAAGCAAGCGACTCCCAGTCCTAATGCGATGCATTTTTTCAAATTTGTCATCACAATACCTCCTTTGTATTTCAGTGAAACCGATTTCATTTACATTGTACTACTTTTTTTTTATAATGTCAATCGCAAAATAAAGTATTTGTGATTTGTAATTCGAATGTGATAATGTCTTTATAAAATAAGTTATTAGATTTACATATCTCATAAAATATGGTTAAATTATTATATTGAATTTAGAATAGTACAGCATCTCTTCTAAAATATTGTTATAAATTGATTTGGATTCCAAAATTAAATTGCTCGATTCTTATTTCATTTTATTATATTTGACCCAGATAAAGCGATTCCAGAATTGATGGAAAAATTGAAATCTGAAGGTTCCTACGAAAAAGTATTGAACGAAATGCAAAAACAATACGATGAATTCTTGAAAAACAAAAAATAATCAGCTAAATTGATTTCGTGTATTCATTCCTAACTCCTAAAATAAGAATCACTGCTTTCCTCAGGCTTATCTGGGGGAGGCAGTGGTTTTTTGGGCACAAGGATATAGATATTCCTGTTTTCTCTTATCCTTATTTTAATACTCAATAAAAATCAAAGAGCAAACTAGGAAGCTAGCCGCAGGCTGCTCAAAACACAGTTTTGAGGTTGTGGATAGAACTGACAGAGTCAGTATCATATACCTACGGCAAGGTGAAGCTGACGTAGTTTGAAGAGATTTTCGAAGAGTATAACCATTCAGGAAATTTTGAGAATCCTCTACAATTTCCAGTCAAATAAATTGCATTCGTTTTCTCAAGCAGGTATACTAGTATGGATAAATAAAAAATTTAGAAAATTTAAGAATAGAAAAGAGAACAAATCTTATGGCAAAAGATATTCGTGTCTTACTTTACTACCTTTATACTCCAATTGAAAATGCAGAGCAATTTGCTGCAGATCACTTGGCTTTCTGTAAATCAATCGGCCTTAAAGGCCGTATCCTAGTCGCTGACGAGGGAATTAACGGAACAGTTTCAGGTGACTATGAAACAACTCAAAAATACATGGATTACGTTCACAGCCTCCCAGGCATGGAAGACCTTTGGTTCAAGATTGACGAAGAAAGTGAACAAGCCTTCAAGAAGATGTTTGTTCGCTACAAGAAAGAGATTGTCCACCTTGGTTTGGAAGACAACGACTTTGACAATGACATCAACCCACTTGAAACAACAGGTGCTTACTTGTCTCCAAAAGAGTTCAAAGAAGCGCTTCTTGATAAAGATACCGTTGTCCTTGACACACGTAACGATTATGAGTACGACCTAGGACATTTCCGTGGGGCTATTCGACCAGACATCCGCAACTTCCGTGAGTTACCACAATGGGTTCGTGATAACAAGGAAAAATTCATGGACAAGCGTGTCGTGGTTTACTGTACAGGTGGTGTTCGCTGTGAGAAATTCTCAGGCTGGATGGTCCGTGAAGGCTACAAAGATGTCGGCCAATTGCACGGAGGAATCGCAACTTACGGTAAAGACCCAGAAGTCCAAGGTGAGCTTTGGGATGGGAAAATGTACGTCTTTGACGAGCGTATCGCCGTAGATGTCAACCATGTCAACCCAACCATCGTAGGGAAAGACTGGTTTGATGGGACACCATGTGAACGTTATGTCAACTGTGGAAATCCTTTCTGTAACCGTCGCATCTTGACGTCAGAAGAAAATGAAGACAAGTATCTTCGTGGATGCTCACACGAGTGCCGTGTTCACCCACGTAACCGCTATGTTTCAGAACATGAATTGACACAAGCTGAAGTGATTGAGCGCCTAGCCGCTATCGGTGAAAGCTTGGATCAAGCAGCTACTGTATAAGATCAAACAGTCCTCAGGGGCTGTTTTTCTATGCTTTGTACTCAAAAATCTAAAGTTTGTTTCTGTATCTTTCAGGAAAACAAGGTATACTATATGTAAACGATTTCAAAGGAGTCCAGTTATGGCGAAAACATTTTTTATTCCAAATAAACAGAGCATTTTAGGAGAACAAGAGATTTTGACTGCCAAGTCCATCTTGGCCTTGCTAGATGGTTTGGAGTCACATAGCTATGATGCGGTTTATCTCCGTCAGCCTCTTAACCGTCTTGAGTATATCGAGTGTGCGATAGTGGGGCAATCGCAATTTCTTTTTAAGGTCAGTTATGCTGATGGTCAAAAGGCTTACCGTGTCGATCTTCCTGACCTACTAACAAAGACAGACTGGCAGATTATCAAGTCATTTTTAGATGCTCTGCTTGCTTATACAGGAACTGAGATTGAAGGACTAGATGGTTTTGATTTTGAAGCTTATTTCCAAGCAAGTATTCAAGCCTATCTAGCAGACACTGGAGCGCGCTTTACGATTTGCCAAGGAATTTTTAATCCTGTTTTCTTTAGTCATGAGGATTTGAAAAGCTTTTTAGGGGAAGATGGTTTGGCACAGTTTGAAGCGCGTGTGCGTGAAGTTCAAGAGACCGATGCCTACTTTGCGAGAGTTTCCTTCTATCAGGATGGAGAAGGGCAAGTGCATGGTGTTTACCATCTGGCTCAAGGCGTCAAGACCGTTTTGCCGAGAGAGCCATTTGTTCCTGCAGCCTATATTGAGCAATTGGTGGATAAGGAAGTCCAGTGGGAGATTGACTTGGTTCAAATCACAGGAGACGGCTCTAAACCAGAAGACTATGAAGCCATCGCCCGCTTGGACTATGCAAAATTCTTAGAGGTATTACCCCCATCTTTTTACCACCAACTAGACGCCAATCAATTAGAAGTGCAACCCATCTTAGACAAAGATTTTAAAACATTAGCACAAGAAGAGTAAAGCAGAAGCAGGTCAATCGACTTGCTTTTTGATATATAAAAAATCCTGCCATGAAAGACAGGATTGCTACTCAATGAAAATCAAAGAGCAAACTAGGAAGCTAGCCGCAGGCTGCTCAAAACACTGTTTTGAGGTTGTAGATAAGACTGACAAAGTCAGGAACATATATCTATGGTAAGGCGAAGCTGACGTGGTTGAAGAGATTTTCGAAGAGTATGAATTTTAAAGAAAGGCCAAGATACGGAGATAATCCCCAATCAGTGCCACTTCAGCTACAAAGAAGAGGAGGATAATGACTCCGTTCACAAGGACAGACAAGAATAACTGATAGAAAGAGTCGCTTTCACTTGCTTGACTTGGTCTTGTAATGATATGGAGACTGGCAAGCAGAATGATTCCAATGCTAATCACACACAAGAGGGCTGTAAATCGCAGGCTGTCAAAGAAGGCAAAGAAACTAGCAGTGGCAGTGAGGAAGATTGGAATTGCTAAGAGTTGACTATATTGTTGGAGACCCTTTTCTAGCGTCCAGTCCTTTTCTTGGTAGATAAATCGTCTCACGACGAAACTACCCAAGAGGAATGAAAAGAAGAAGAGCGTTGTCGCTACTAGGATAGAGACGATAGAAAAAAGAGTTAAAGGAGCTAGCTGCTCAGGGAAGCGACTGTTAATGCTTGCTATATGTCCATAGTAAGCATGTTTGATGTGATAGATACTAAAGAAAAAGGAAGATGCAGAAAACAGAATGAGCAAGAGAAAGGCTGTGTAGCTGTGTGTGCTACTTGTTTCAAGCTTGCTTGTAGGAGATTTGATCGCTTCCACTAGCCAAGACCAAAAATCAAGCGCTTGCTCTTTCCATTTATCCCTAGATTTTGGAACTTGGTCGGGGATATAGGGACTTTCTAAAGATTTACTGATAAGAAGTGGCTCTTTCGTGGTTGCTTTTTGCTGAGGAAGAGCTTCTTGGCTTTCTTCAGCCATAGTGACTTTTTCTGTTTCTTTAGGAAGGTCTGGCTCTTCTTCAGTAGAATCTAATGCTTTCTTTTCTTCTATTTCTGTTCTCGTTTCACCGTCTTCAGGCGTTTCAATTGTCTCTTCTTGCTGGCTTTCCAATTCGACTTCAGCTTGAGAGACTTCCTCCTCTAACTGAGTATTTTTTTCAATTGGTGTATCGAGATCGGCTATCCTTTCTTCAGCCTTGTCTGCAACCTCTTGAGCTTGCTCTTCAGGCTTGTTCTTGCTTGTTGTTTTTACAAAATCATTACTTTCAAACCATTCTTGTTTCATGGTAGAACCTCCTTTTAGTTAGATAAATAGTTTCCATAGTAGCAGATGTAAGCGTTTTTGTCAACGTCTGCTTGGGGTGGATATTAGTTCAATATCATCATCAGATCTCGCAATGAGTTGATCCTTGACATCGGTTTTTTCAGTTTTGTAAGGGTTGCTTAATTCCGTACCTCTTGATTCAGGCTCTTCTCTTGTGAATTGGAAGATAGAACCGTAGTTACTTGAGATGTCCCAGTTAATTCGTTGGCTTTCTTTTTGGTCTAGGATGATTCTGAGATAATCTTTGGCAGTCAGTTCAACCTTACCATGGACTTGGATATTTTCAGCGTGGAAGTGATTCTCTGTTGACTCTAGCTGACTATCTGTAAGGTCTGTATCAAAGATATTGACGATATTGGGAGTTGTGAGTTTACTGTTTTTGATACGACTTCCTTCAATTCGGAGGATATAGCCGTTTGTATTGAGGGTCGCATTTTCAAGGCTAGCATTTATGATGGTGGTTTGTCCGCGATTGGCTGAGATGTTGATCCCTTTTAGAGTTCTCCCTTTCGGTAGTCCGATGATGACATCATTAAAACGATTAGATGAACTACTTACAATATGGAGAATCCCATCAATTCCAGAAGAGATAAATGGACTTTCAGACAGTTTCTTATCAGTGAGACTCAGAGTTCTATCGTTCTGATTGGTGATAAGATCATGGTGAGCAGAAAGAGATGGATGGTAAGAAATGTGGATTTGATCATCGAAAGAGTCTGTGATGGTCAGCGCGTGTTGGTGGAGAGTGATTTCTAGGTTTTCGACTTCCTTGCCAAAGGTTAGTTCTTCCGTACGGCTATCATAGACAGGTTCTTTGGACATGGAAAGTAGGCTCTTAATCCCGTCAGATTGGATGCCTACAAAGAGCAGGATAAATCCGATAACGGTAGTCACCACACCAAAAATGAGAAATCCTTTTGTCAATTTACGCATGCTGGTCACCTCTCTTTCCTTTTTTGAGAACAAATTGCACCAAGCGAACAATGAGTAGACCGAAGAAGCGGGCTACATAGGAAATACCTAGTAAAACTAGCGAAGAAGCACCGATGGCTAGTAAACCAGAACCGAAAATCAAGATAAAGGCTGATTTGGCTTGGGCGAGAACAGTGAAACTTTCAACTAAAAATAGGAATCCGCCGATGATACCCAGTATGGAAACCGCAAAGAAAGCCAAGATGACAGTCAAGGCTGCCACAAAGATTGCGAACAGGGACACGAGGATGGCGATTCCCAGAGGAATACCAATAGGGGCTGCAAGGAGAGCTAACAAGGCGATATGCAAAATTTGTCGGTTATTCTTTTGAGCAGATGCCTCATTGATTTTTTTATCGAGAAGATTGGAGAGGACTTCGTGAGCTGCTTCCTTAGGAGTTCCTAAGCTAGCGATGAGTTCTTCCTCTCCTTCGACTCCAGCATCGTCAAAGAGCTCTCTGAAATAGTCCATGGCTTCAATTTGGTCAGCTTCAGGTAGTTTCTTGAGATAGAGTTCTAGCTGAGTCAGGTATTCAGTTCTTGTCATGGCGGATACTCCCTTCTATGATGCCATTGATGGTGTCTGTATAGAGTGCCCATTCATCTTTTAGGGTCAAGAGCTGTTCTATACCACCATTTGTCAAGGAGTAGTATTTGCGCATGCGACCTTGGAACTCTCTAGAATAGGTTGTCAGAAAGCTATTGCCTTCCAATTTTTTGAGAATGGGATAGAGTGTGGATTCTTTGATATTAGCGATCAGCTTAATGGTTTGGCTAATCTCATAACCATAAGAATCCCCTTTTTCCAGTACGGCCAAGATGAGAAATTCAATCAAGGCAGAGGATGTTGGAAAGTACATGGGAAACCTCCTTTTCTAATGTGTAGGATTTTTATATATAATTTTTCTACACATACATTGTACATCTAAAAGAAAGCCCTGTCAAGAGAAATGTGTAAAATTTTTATATATAAAAAACTTCTAGCTAAAACTAGAAGTTTAAAGGATCTTATCCGCTCTGTCCACTGTAAAGAGGGCCACAGTCATCAGGATATCGATGAGCAAGAGGGCAGCTACAGATGGTACCCAAGAGTGGAACAGGTCAAAACTGTAACCAAAGAGGGTTGGCCCAAAGGCTGCTAGGATATAGCCTCCTGTTTGAGATAGGCCGGACAATTGGGCTGTCTTTTCAGGGGCGCTTGTCTTGAGTGAAAAGTTGACCATGAGATAAGGGAAGAGGGCACTGGTTGCGGTTCCGATGAGGAGATGGATGGCAAGCCAGTAAATGAAATGATTGATTGGGAAAAAGAGCATGGAAATGCCGACCACACCAGCTAGTGAAACCAGAGTGAGCATGAGCTGACGGTTGCGAGTAGATAAACTGGTTGTCAGGCTTGGGATGGTCATTGAAAAAGGAATGCTAATCAGAGATAAGATAGAAGTCAGCAAGCCAGCTTCGTGACTGGATAGACCTGCATGGATAGACATGGTAGGTAACCAGGTCATGACGGTGTAAAAGATCAAGGATTGAAAACCTGAAAAGATAATAATTGCCCAAACCTGTTTATTACGCATGACCTTTATTTGACTTTTTTGTTTGGTTTGTGGAGCTAGTCTATGATTATAGCGGTGATTTGGGAGCCAGACCAAAAAAGTTGCTAGACAGAGTAACGTGAGGAGGAGGATAAGTCCTTTCCAAGAACTGGCTTGTGTAATGGGCACAGCTAGATAGGAAGCCAGAGCCGTTGCAATCCCCATAGAGGTTACATATAAGGTGGTCAGAAAACCAATTTTCTTTGGTTGATTGGCTTGGATAAGACTAGGAAGCAGGACATTGATGACTGCGACACTTGCCCCAACCATCAAGGTTCCTAGATAGAGCAGGGGCAGATTGATTAGTCGAATGAGTGAGCCGATGGTCAAGAAGAAGAGGCTGTAGGTGAAGAGATGCTCCAAGCCGATTTTCTGAGCCAGTCGGGTAGAAAATGGTGAAAAGAGGGTAAACATAAGGAGAGGCAGGCTGGTCAAGACACCAAGCGAACTAACTTCTACCTCCAGACCTTGCGAAATATTTCCCAAAATAATGGGTAAAACAGTAAAAGGAGTTCGCAAGGAAACACCAATCAGGATAATACCTGGAACAAAAAAGAGTGATTGCTTTTTCATATAATACCTCTTCTAGCTGATTTTAATAACAGCTTATTTTAAGGCTTTTTCACTATAATGTCAAGTAAGGTTTCTGGCTTTCAAGATAAAAATGGGAAAGTCTTGAAAATTATGATAGAATGGTGGAAGGAAAAATTCAGGAGAGTAGTAGTGACTCAAAATGTTGAAAGTCTTCTCGTATCCATTGTAATCAGTGCATACAATGAAGAAAAATATCTGTCTGGTCTAATTGAAGACTTAAAAAATCAAACCTATCCTAAAGAGAATATTGAAATTCTATTTATAAATGCTATGTCCACAGATGGGACCACAGCTATCATTCAGCAATTGATAAAGGAAGATACAGAGTTTAACTCAATTAGATTGTATAACAATCCTAAGAAAAATCAAGCTAGTGGTTTTAACCTGGGAGTTAAACATTCTGTAGGGGACCTTATTTTAAAAATTGATGCTCATTCAAAAGTTACTGAGACTTTTGTAATGAACAATGTGGCTATTATTCAACAAGGTGAATTTGTCTGTGGGGGGCCTAGACCGACGATTGTCGAAGGAAAAGGAAAATGGGGAGAGACCTTGCATCTTGTTGAGGAAAATATGTTTGGCAGTAGCATTGCCAATTATCGAAATAGTTCTGAGGATAGATATGTTTCTTCTATTTTTCATGGAATGTATAAACGAGAGGTTTTCCAGAAGGTTGGTTTAGTAAATGAGCAACTTGGCCGAACTGAAGATAATGATATTCATTATAGAATTCGAGAACATGGTTATAAAATCCGCTATAGCCCAAGTATTCTATCTTATCAGTATATTCGACCAACATTCAAGAAAATGCTGCATCAAAAGTATTCAAATGGTTTGTGGATTGGCTTGACAAGTCATGTTCAGTTTAAGTGTTTATCATTATTTCACTATGTTCCTTGTTTATTTGTTTTGAGTCTTGTGTTTAGTCTAGCATTGTTACCGATCACATTCGTATTCATAACTTTACTATTAGGCGCCTATTTTTTACTTTTATCACTACTCACTTTGCTGACTTTATTAAAACATAAAAATGGATTTCTAATTGTGATGCCCTTTCTTTTATTTTCCATTCACTTTGCTTATGGCCTTGGGACGATTGTAGGTTTAATTAGAGGATTTAAATGGAAGAAGGAGTACAAGGGAACAATAATTTATTTGGATAAAATAAGCCAAATAAATCAAAATATGCTACAATAACAATATAGTAAAACTCTTTTAAGGAGGAGTAAATTTCTATGAATAAAAAACTAACAGATTATGTGATTGATCTGGTGGAAATTTTAAATAAACAACAAAAGCAGGTTTTCTGGGGAATATTTGATATTTTCAGTATGGTGGTTTCCATCATTGTATCTTATATTTTATTTTATGGGCTGATTAATCCAGCACCTGTTGACTACATTATCTATACGAGTTTGGCCTTCTTGTTTTATCAATTGATGATTGCATTTTGGGGCTTGAACGCGAGTATTAGTCGTTACAGCAAGATTACGGATTTCATGAAAATCTTTTTTGGTGTGACTGCTAGCAGTGTCTTGTCATATAGTATCTGTTATGCCTTCTTGCCACTCTTCTCCATCCGTTTCATCATTCTCTTTATCTTGTTGAGTACCTTCTTGATTTTATTGCCACGGATTAGTTGGCAGTTAATCTACTCCAGACGCAAAAAAGGTAGTGGTGATGGAGAACACCGTCTGACCTTCTTGATTGGTGCCGGTGATGGTGGGGCTCTCTTTATGGATAGTTACCAACATCCAACCAGTGAATTAGAACTGGTCGGTATTTTGGATAAGGATTCTAAGAAAAAGGGTCAAAAACTTGGTGGTATTCCTGTTTTGGGCTCTTATGACAATCTGCCTGAATTAGTCAAACACCATCAAATCGAGCGTGTCATCGTTGCGATTCCGTCGCTGGATCCGTCAGAATATGAGCGTATCTTGCAGATGTGTAATAAGCTGGGTGTCAAATGTTACAAGATGCCTAAGGTTGAAACTGTTGTTCAGGGCCTTCACCAAGCAGGTACTGGCTTCCAAAAAATTGATATTACGGACCTTTTGGGTCGTCAGGAAATCCGTCTTGACGAATCGCGTCTGGGTGCAGAACTGACAGGTAAGACCATCTTAGTCACAGGAGCTGGAGGTTCAATCGGTTCTGAAATCTGTCGTCAAGTTAGTCGCTTCAATCCTGAACGCATTATCTTGCTCGGTCATGGGGAAAACTCAATCTACCTTGTTTATCATGAATTGATTCGTAAGTTCCAAGGGATTGATTATGTACCTGTGATTGCGGACATTCAAGACTACGACCGTCTCTTGCAAGTCTTTGAGCAGTACAAACCTGCTATTGTTTATCATGCGGCAGCCCACAAGCATGTTCCTATGATGGAGCGCAATCCAAAAGAAGCCTTCAAAAACAATATCCGTGGAACTTACAACGTTGCTAAGGCTGTTGATGAAGCTAAAGTGTCTAAGATGGTTATGATTTCGACAGATAAGGCAGTTAATCCACCAAATGTTATGGGAGCAACCAAGCGCGTGGCGGAGTTGATTGTCACTGGCTTTAACCAACGTAGCCAATCGACCTACTGTGCAGTTCGTTTTGGGAATGTACTTGGTAGCCGTGGTAGTGTCATTCCAGTCTTTGAACGTCAAATTGCTGAAGGTGGGCCTGTAACGGTCACAGACTTCCGCATGACCCGTTACTTTATGACCATTCCAGAAGCTAGCCGTCTGGTTATCCATGCTGGTGCTTATGCCAAAGATGGGGAAGTCTTTATCCTTGATATGGGCAAACCAGTCAAGATTTATGACTTGGCCAAGAAGATGGTGCTTCTAAGTGGCCACACTGAAAGTGAAATTCCAATCGTTGAAGTTGGAATCCGCCCAGGTGAAAAACTCTACGAAGAACTCTTGGTATCAACCGAACTCGTTGACAATCAAGTTATGGATAAGATTTTCGTTGGTAAGGTTAATGTCATGCCTTTAGAATCCATCAATCAAAAGATTGGAGAGTTCCGCACTCTCAGTGGAGATGAGTTGAAGCAAGCTATTATCGCCTTTGCTAATCAAACAACCCACATTGAATAAAAAAGAAAAACGCATATTATCAAGTTAACAACCTTGGTAATATGCGTTTTATTATGTAGAGACTTATACTCTTCGAAAATCTCTTCAAACCACGTCAACGTCGCCTTGCCGTATATGGTTACTGACTTCGTCAGTTCTATCCACAACCTCAAAACAGTGTTTTGAGCTGACTTCGTCAGTTCTATCTGCCACCTCAAAACGGTGTTTTGAGCTGACTTCGTCAGTTCTATCTGCCACCTCAAAACGGTGTTTTGAGCTGACTTCGTCAATTCTATCTGCCACCTCAAAACGGTGTTTTGAGCTGACTTCGTCAGTTCCATCTGCCACCTCAAAACGGTGTTTTGAGCTGACTTCGTCAGTTCTATCCACAACCTTAAAACAGTGTTTTGAGCTAACTTCGTCAGTTCTATCCACAACCTTAAAACAGTGTTTTGAGCAGCCCGCAGCTAGTTTCCTAGTTTGCTCTTTGATTTTCATTGAGTATTACTTCATTTTCTTCTGAAATGGAGTTGTTACCCAGTCTATGCTATTGAAAATACGCCAAAACTTCTAAGGGTTTGTGGGCGATATAATCAGGCTGATAGTTGAGCAAATCTGCTTGCTCTCCAAATCCCCAAGTGACGGCCAATTTCTGAATGCCTGTTTCTTGAGCTCCAAGCATATCAAACTTGGTATCTCCGATGATGATGGCTTGTTGAGGGACTAGTTGATGTGTCTGCAAGGCCTGGCGAATGACATCTGCCTTATGAGGTGCTTCAGGGCTGGAACCATAGATGCCATCAAAGAAATGATGGATTCCCAAGTTTTTAGTCATGTCTTGAGCGATTGGAGTATTTTTTGTCGTGGTGATGTAGAGTGGATAACTGCTTGATAACTCCTCAAGCAAGTCTATAATCTGAGGAAAGAGTTGAGCTTCATAGATGCCTTTTGCCTTATAGTAAGAACGATATATCTGCACGGCTTCAGAAATTTGGTCTTTGGACAGGCAGGTCGCAAAACTACTTTCGAGAGGTGGTCCCATAAAACCACGAATCGTTTTGGCATCAGGGCTAGGCACCTCCAGCTCTTTAAAGGTATGGGTAAAGGCATTGTGAATCCCGATAGAACTGTCAACGAGGGTTCCATCCAGATCGAAAAAGATAGCTGTGATAGAGGTCATGGTTTCTCCTATTTGATAAGCTTATTCTCCGAAAATTTCTTTTTGGAGGCGACGACCAGTTGGGGTAGCAGCTAGTCCACCTTCAGCTGTTTCACGGAAGGCAGTTGGCATGCTTGCTCCTACTTGGTACATGGCATCGATCACTTCATCCACAGGGATTTTAGATTCGATACCTGCCAAGGCCATGTCTGCTGCGATGAAAGCAAAGCTAGCTCCCATGGCATTACGTTTGACACAGGGAACTTCGACCAAACCTGCAACAGGGTCACAGATGAGGCCTAGCATATTTTTAATGACAAAGGCAATAGCTTGACTGGCCTGATAAGGTGTTCCACCTGCAGCCAGAGTCAAGGCGGCAGCACTCATAGCAGAGGCTGAACCAACTTCAGCTTGACACCCACCCTCAGCACCTGAGATGGAGGCATTGTTTGCGATGACTAGTCCAAAGGCACCAGCAGCAAAGAGGAAATCCAATTGTTGCTCGTGGCTGAGGTCTAATTTTTCAATAGCAGCAGTGAGAACGGATGGCAGACAACCAGCACTTCCAGCGGTTGGAGTGGCACAGACCAAGCCCATTTTGGCATTGTGTTCATTGACTGCGATGGCATTTCGGGCAGCCGAGAGAATCGTATAATCTGACAGAGTTTTTCCGTTTTCGATGTAGTGATCCAATTTGGCAGCATCTCCACCTGTCAGGCCACTACGAGATTTATTTTCATTGAGGCCAAGTTGGACAGAGGCTTTCATAACTTCCAGATTGCGTTCCATGAGAAGGAAGACTTCTTCACGTTCGCGACCGGTCAATTCAAACTCTGTTGTAATCATGAGTTCTGCGACATTTCCTTGAAAGTCCAGATCTGCTTGCTCGACCAATTCTTTGATAGAATAAAACATGCTTCCTCCTATTTAAAGAAATTGACATTGTGGAGATGAGGGATTTTTCGAATTTCTTCGATAGCCTCATCACAGTTGCGACTGTCAACTTCGATAATCATAATGGCTTTTTCACCAGCTTTTTCACGAGTGACATTCATCTGGGCGATATTGATACCATAGCGGGAAAGCGCCTCTGTAACAAGGGCAATCATACCTGGAATATCTTGATGAACGATGATGATAGTCGGTGTATTCATATTGAGAGAGACGGCAAAACCATTGAGTTCGGTTACCTGAATATTTCCTCCACCGATAGAAATACCAGTTACGCTGATGGTCTTGTGAGCATTTTTGACGGTAATTTTAGTGGTGTTTGGATGAGGAGCATTGCTGTCTTTCTGAATGGTCCAGACAATCTTGATACCGCGCTTGTGGGCAATCTCCAGACTATTTGGGATTTCAGGATCATCTGTATCCATGCCTAAAATACCTGCAACAAGGGCTAGGTCTGTTCCGTGACCACGATAGGTCTTGGCAAATGAGTTAAAAAGTTGGAATTCAACTTCTGTCGGAGTATCATCAAAAATGGAAGAGACAATCTTCCCAATACGAACAGCACCAGCGGTATGGCTACTAGATGGGCCAATCATAACTGGTCCGATGATATCAAAGACAGATTGAAAACGAAGTGATTTCATCAGTTTCCCCTTATAAAAATTCTTATCTCTATTATATCAAAGAATGAGGGTCTTGACTTTAATTGTGGATGAAAACCTTTCTAATACCTCAAATAGCATAAAAATAGTATCTTTTATGACAAAAAACACCTTATTTAGGGAAATAAAAAATAATTTTGTAATATTTCTACATAAAAGTGTCAAGAAACGGTAATATTTAAAGGGTATGATAGAACTATAGAAAGAAGGAGAATTTTCGAATATGAAATCAATAACTAAAAAGATTAAAGCAACTCTTGCAGGAGTAGCTGCCTTGTTTGCAGTATTTGCTCCATCATTTGTATCTGCTCAAGAATCATCAACTTACACTGTTAAAGAAGGTGATACACTTTCAGAAATCGCTGAAACTCACAACACAACAGTTGAAAAATTGGCAGAAAACAACCACATTGATAACATTCATTTGATTTATGTTGATCAAGAGTTGGTTATCGATGGCCCTGTAGCGCCTGTTGCAACACCAGCGCCAGCTACTTATGCGGCACCAGCCGCTCAAGATGAAACTGTTTCAGCTCCAGTAGCAGAAACTCCAGTAGTAAGTGAAACAGTTGTTTCAACTGTAAGCGGATCTGAAGCAGAAGCCAAAGAATGGATCGCTCAAAAAGAATCAGGTGGTAGCTATACAGCTACAAATGGACGTTATATCGGACGTTACCAATTAACAGATTCATACCTGAACGGTGACTACTCAGCTGAAAACCAAGAACGTGTAGCAGATGCCTACGTTGCAGGACGTTACGGTTCATGGACTGCTGCTAAAAACTTCTGGCTTAACAACGGCTGGTATTAAGAAATAACGAACAGAATAATATGAAAAGGTCGAGGAAATCCCTCGACTTTTTATATTTCCTTCGGTTGAGAATAGATCTCTACTTCTTTTTTGAGATGAGACAGCATAGAAGTTTCCTCGGTCAGCTCTAGAAGTGAGAAACCTTTTTGGATAAGTCTAGCGTCATCCCTACAAATCCCGATACGGACATAGCAGATAGCAAGTCTATCGTAGTGCTTCTTTTTCTTGGCATCCTCTAGTAAAGTATAGCAGATTTGTTGACACATGTTTTTGTCTTGATGGTATAAGTAAATGGTGGACAGATTGAGTAGGATTGCCATTCGTAAGTCATATAAATGTTGGTAGTTTTTATAGACTTCCAAGCGTTGCAAGATTTTTCCAGTGATGAGATGGAGGTGTTCAATGGGAAAGCTGAAAAGAATGGTATTGAGGATTTTTAGGTCATTTTCATACCATGTATCTTGTTTTTCAATTTTTTCCCAAAGCTTTTTGATAGTCTGTTTTACTTGGTCTGACAGTTGCTCTGTACCATGTTGACGGATATGAATGACAACTTCCAGCATATCCCTGATCTCTTCTATAGAGAGGTCATGATGGGTCTTGAGATAGTTTTGGCATTTTTGAAATAGTTTTTCGAGTTCACTAGTCCCTAGGATTGAGCTCATATTGAGATAGGTTTGCATGATTTCTGTTCGTTGGCTTGGTTGATAGAGATGGCAGATATAGTCAAACTCTTCAAAACTCATATTGATTTGCTGGAGAAGAAACTCCATATTTTCATATTTGGGAGTTGCTTTACCGCCTTCAATCTTTGATAGGCTGGTTCTTGAGAGGACATTTCCACAGACCTCTTCTTGGGTCAAGCCTTTTGACTCGCGTATTTCTTTATAGACCTTTCCGAAATCATAACGCATAATTTTCTCCTTTTCGTGAAAAAAGTTAACAAATAATAAAATCTAGTTAAAAATATTGTATCATAGTAACAGGAATAGTAAAAAAGAAAACTAAAATAATGTGTGAAAAAAGTTAACTAATTTTAAAATAGAATAAAGAAGAGGTATACTATAGATACAAAATATGGATAGGAGGGAAAAAGTATGAATAAAAAAGTTTTTCGCTTTTTAGTTGTTCTTGCTTTCTTATTTAGCATTGCTACGGTTTTCCCATGGAAATGGCCGATATAATGCGCTAGTTGCAAAAATGAAAGGAAGATGAGTCCAATGGATTATTTAGTAATTACATAAGATTTTCTGTGAATGTTAATTTCGTTTTAAGGTAGTTATTCTATAAATTTGAATTCATTATAATTTTGATTTTTAGTTTATCATATTTGGTTTCACAGGAAGTATATCATATCCCAAATTAAAGAAAACAACACAATACAACATGTTTTTCATTTTGTATTGTGTCGTAAGTGGAGCGAAAGGATTGGATTGTAATAATGAAAAAACTAGATACTAAAACAAAGTTATTTGCAAGTATATGTGCTACGTTAATGATTGGTGCAATGGCTGTCTCTGCTAGAGAAATTTCGGACTACGATATGATTATGCCGAGATTCGGAGGTCGTACAGTGACTGACTCATTATATAAAACAAATCAATCAAGAGGAGTAAATAATAATACATCAATCGGTGGTGGTTATACAATGCACTGTGCTATTTTTAGAGGTGACGCTCAAATGACACGTACATATTCTTCAGGCAGTGGAGATAGGATTTATTTGAATTATAATAGTCCATCAGATGCAGAAGGATCTAATCTTAGATTGGGTGGATGGACAGGGTTCGCAACATATGTTAAAGTTCAAACCAGCGGTTCGTGGAGTCCTGATGAGTATTAAGAGCTAGAATATAGGTTTGTATATTTGGGGGTGAGCATGTTCGCTCATCCCATTTGTTTTATAGGAGAGAAGTATGGATTACAAGGTCAGTATATTTTTAAAAGGGATGAAAAATAAGCAATTCTTTTTAGCAATATTAATTATTTTAACTTCTATGATATTTTCTGTAAGTGCATTTATTGAAGAGGGGATGGAGTATTTTTTTAATCATGATTATATTGTGGTATTTTTACAAGGTTATAATGGTGATAGGTCGTTGTTAATAGTTTTGGCACCTCTTATTGCAACAATTCCTTTTGCGTCACAGCATATCGAAAATAGAAAAAGTGGAATAATGAAATATATTATATCAAGGATGGGATATAAACAGTATTTTAATTCTATTTTTATAATCAATGGATTCATATCATTTACAACATTTATTTTTGGAATGTTATTATTCTTGATAATGTCAATTTTATTTTTTAATAGAAGTATAAATATGGATGCTTATTATGCAATAACAAAAGTTTCTATTTATGAATCAGCAGTGAGGACATCCCCGTTATTTTATGTAGTAATAATCATTTTACATTGTTCCTTTGTTGGCGTTGCATATAGTAGTGTTGGATTGGCGATGTCATATTTTATTAAGAGCAAATTTGTTGCATGGTTATCCCCATTTATTTTAACGACAATAGGATCATTGTTTGCTATGTTTTTAGGTCTTACTAAAATTGAACCAATGGCAATTTTTGATGTTTCAAGAGTAAAAGGAATAAGCATAATATTTGTTTTTGTATATTTGATACTTGTAGTAGTAATATCATATTGGATGTCGTATAAAAAATTTAAAAGGGATATAGAAACTGATGAAGAAATTTAAAGAATTAAAAAATAAAGAAGATTTTTATATAGGTTTTATATATTTATTAGTGGCTTTTGCTATATTAGCAAATTTTAGTCAGCTGATAGTATTGAAATATAAATTTGGGAATTTTCATTTTGGTGAGCTGATTCTTATCATGTTTAATGATTCCTATACTGGATATTTCACATTTCCGTTTTTATTAGCTTTCATAATGATGCTACAAAGCCCAGTTGAACAAAATATATTTTTTGTACTAAGTAGGTATTCAAGTAGAAATGATTTTTATAGAAATAAGCATTTCAAAATTTTGAAAAGTGTGATTTATTATGTGGTTAGTATTTGTATATTTTCCACTATAGTAGGAATAGGAGATTCTAACTTTGGCATCGGCATTTCAACAGCCACAAAAAAATTTTCAGAAACGTATTTATTTGGAAATTTTGAAACGAATATCGTAATTTATGAGATAGGGAAGATAATAATTTTACAAGGATTGTTGCTATATTTCTTTTCCCTGCTCCATGCACTTTTAACACAGTTTAGAATATCACAATCGTTAGTATTTGTTATCTATACGGGCACTTTGATTGTAATGGCGGGTTCAACATTGGGCTTGTTAGGAGAACATCTGAGACCATTTTCATTGTTTTCTATTTCCGGTTCAGTATATGGTTACGGTATAAATTTCATTGGTAGATGTGGGATATTGGTATTTGTTGATGCAATGTTAGTTCTATTAAATTTTAAAATATTTGAAAATAAAGATATTACATTACCTAAAGGAAGTAAGCAGTATCAAGATGAGTAAGGAGTTGAAACGTATGGATTGTATAAAAGTAGATCATCTTTCAAAAACATTTGGGAAAAAGTGTGTTATAGATGATGTTAGTTATGTTTTTGAATCAGGTAAAATATATGGAATTATAGGAACCAATGGATGCGGGAAAAGTGTATTATTTAAAATGATTTCAGGACTAATGAAACCTACTACGGGTAAGATTACAGTTGGAAGTGTAATTGTTGGTGAAAATGGCTCTATGCCACTTGATGTAGGCTTACTTATTGAACATCCAGGATTTTTGTCTAGTCTAACTGCATTAGAGAATTTAGAGCAATTAGCTACAATCAAAAATAAAATTACTAAGAAAGAGATTGAGGAAGTATTGAATAAGGTAGATTTATATCAGGATAAAGATGTAAGAGTAAAAAATTATTCATTAGGTATGTTACAAAGGTTAGGGATTGCCCAAGCATTGATGGAAAATCCTAAGATTTTACTCCTAGATGAACCATTTAATAGTATGGACTATGAAGGTGTAGAAGAACTTAGAAAAATAATTAAGAGTTATGCTCGAAAGAATCATATTACTATGTTGGTCACATCTCACAATAAAGAGGATATTGAAGTATTATCTGATATTGTTCTTGAATTGAAAAATGGTAAATTAGTTGAGATATCTAACTTTTAGTAATGGTAGGTGGCTAACTTTATTATAGACCTTCCCGAAATCATAACGCATGATGTACTCCTTTTTGTGAAAAAAGTTAACAAATAATAAAATCTTAGCAAAAATATTGTATAATAGTAATATAGAAAGTAAGGGAGAAAACTAAAATAAGTTTAAGTAGTACTATGATGTAGCTAGAAAAGAAAGAATTCTAGCTTGATACAATATTACCAGTCTTATTTAAAGTTGTTATGGAACTATTTTCAAAATAGATAGGCCTCTTCTTTAGGCAGAAGCGTGAATCAGGAGGTTAAGTGATGAACTACAATTTAAAATATCTTTTATCAGGAATATTTGTCCTAGCCTTTATAGGTTTCCTAGTCTGGATGCGTTATTTTAATCAGAAGAAGGAAGAAGAGCATTCGGATGTGTCTTTTGAAGCGAGGTTAGATAGTGAGGTCAAGGACTTATATAAACAACTAGGATTGGGTGAGGAGCCTCATTATTTCTTAGCGTATCGCTACCTACATCCTTGGTTTGATTTGGCGATTTTACCACCAACAGTTGAAATTTTCTTAACTAAAATAGCGCTGGTGATGGTAACTCCAGATGAACTACTGATAAGAAATCTTGGGAATGGGATGACTTTCACAAGTGAGCATCATCGTGATTTGCGGCAAGGACTTATCCGCATTCCAAAATCAGAGATGAAAGAATTTGAGATTCGTAACTGGAAAAAATTTTTTGTATTTGGCGATTTTTTGACAATTAAAACAAGCCAACATAGCTATTATTTACAGGTTAGAGATGATGGACTTCAAAAAGGAAGTCTTTCTACCAAACATTTCTCAGACTTGAAACGACAAGATTTTCTAGGATTATTAACAGATAAAAGAACATTCTGATCGACAATTGCCCTAGTTGTTTATTGTAAACTTTACAAATTTGGCTTGTAATTTTTTTATAAAATTCACTTCAATTACTTGACAGTTATTATATTTTCGCTTATAATAATATAGATAAAAGGATGGGATAGGAGTTTAAAAATTTGAAAACGCTATCCATGTTGTTTATTGGGCTGATTCTTGAGTAATAGTTAGAGTGTGCTTAATACTACTCTGGTTGTTCAAAGACCTGATACAGAAGAGAACCATTCTCCTAGTTAAGAGTAAGTTCGTTGTTTAAAAATGAAATGAGATAGTGAGAAAATTAGTTAAAATTGGTGTTGCATCTTTAATGGTATGTAGTATACTTGCTTCTACAAGTGTTTTGGCAGTATGGGTTGATGGTGGTCAATGGAACTATGGAGTAGGATGGTCAGGAAATTTTGGTTATTCTGATTATTTACATTCTACTCGCTCTCATACAGCAACTGTTAAAGATGGAAATAAATTCTCTAAGGATCGTGCAGAAGCTGAGGCATGGGCTCGGGCTTCAATCTTCAAATTCCCACCAACGGGAATGGAATATTTCTATGGATTTTAATTAAAATTCTCCCTCCCCTTTTGGAGAGGGAGTTTCTTTACGGGAGGTATCTCTATGAAAAAAATCAGTCATCTTTGTATGCTCTTGCTCTTGCTGTGTACTACGTTTTTTGCCCTGAATGTAAATGTTACACGAGAAATAGTGCGGATTCAGGAGATGGGCAAGACAACTTATTCATTTGACTTGTACTTGAAAGATGTCACTAAACCGACAGAAACGATTCTCCAATTTTTTGAAGAGGTTGCAAGTCAAGACAAGGTCTCTATTATCAAAGTAGATAATGGCGATGAGGCCGTTAAGGCTGGTGTTTTTGATAAGGAAACCTTCCCCTATCAGGAGTTCGGTCTGACTTCTCTTGATTTTTCAAAGAATGAGAAGGGAGTCTACAGTAACCAGAACCTTCCCAATAATCTAGGAACCATTCCCACCTTTTTAAAGGTGAAACTCATTCGACTCCAGACCTTCCAATCTTATATTGAGGATAAATCCCATACTGTAAATGGGCGCTACATGATTACCTCCAGCAAAGAGATAGATCGCGATACCATTCTACAAAAGTGGAGTGATTTTTTCCAGATAGATAAGACGATTTTATTAGAACCCACTTACCGAAGTCAGGTTGGAGTGCTAAATCAAGAGTTGTTACTATCTATCATTATCTTTTTCTTGGCAATCTTGCTTGTGATTTTAATGACAGTTTATCAGCCGATGATGGAGATGAAACGAGTGGGGGTTCAAAAGTTACTTGGTTTCCAAAGTAGAGCGATTTTAGCTGGTTTTGTAAAGACTAATTTTTATCTTCTCTTGGGTGGAAGTCTTATCATTGACTTGGGACTATTTTTAGTGCTGGACTACAGACCAAAACTTCTGTTTCCAAGTTTACTCTTATCCCAATTTCTGCTTTTACAGTTGTATTTGTTCATCAGTTGGCTGACCTACCTGATGATTCAGAAAATGACAGTCAGCTCCATGTTGAAAGGTTTTTCATCTGTCAAACTTGGTCTCATCTTCAATTATGTGATGAAAATAGGGACAACTATTTTACTGACGGCCTTACTGATTGGGGTAGGTAGAAGTCTAGAACAAGAAAACAAAGAACTTGCTTATCAGCAACAGTGGGTAAGCCAAGGCAATTACCTGACCTTAGAAACCTTCAAACTCAATGATAATCTGTGGCAAGAAGAGCTAGCAGGGTCAGGGAAATCTACAGATTATTTCTACCAATTTTATCAAGATTTGCTAGCAAAAACACAAGTAAACTATGTGCGAAGTACGAGTCTTCCTATCAAACCAGTCATCAAAGCTGAACAAGTACAGCAGTACCAACTGCCTGATAAGGTAGATGTTTACTATGCAAACCGTCAATTTTTAGAGAGTAAGGGCTTCAAGTTACCAGATACCGGCACTAAAAAGGTGATTTTGTTGCCAATCAGTGACAAAGGACAAGAAGGCAAGAATCAGTTCTTGGGAAAATCCATCGCCTATCTTTCTATGAGGTATGAAGATCAGCAAAAGCAAAGGGTAGAAGATATGGATGTAGAAATTGCCTACTATGAAGGAGATTGGTCTTTCTTCCCTTATAATAATGAGCGAAAGGAAAATCTCCACAATCCAATCATTAGTCTGGTAAATGATCAAGACATGATGTGGGAAGAAAAGACTCACTTGTCAACGACAGGTTTAAACAACCTGATGAAAGTTGAAAATACAGAACAAAATCAAAAAGTGATTACAGAGTTAGTCGATAACTTATCTGATGGTAGCTATTTAAAATTTTCATCGATTCAAGCAATTCAAGAGGGGATGGTTGATACCTATCGGGATTCTGTTCGTAATTTTAACGTTCTTTTTGCCTTATTTGCTCTTCTCAGTATGATTGTCTCCTACTTCTTACTAGTAACAACTTTCTTATTGAAGCGCAGGGATATCATTACCAAGAAGTTTATGGGGTGGAAACTAGTCGATCGCTACCGTCCTCTCTTAGTTCTGCTCTTGCTGGGCTATAGTCTGCCTCTTCTAGTCTTGATTTTCTTTGCCCATGCGCTCTTGTCACTCCTACTTTTTGCAGGTTTTACATGTTTGGATATACTATTTGTGCTAGGCTTGGCTTCTAGGATGGAGAAAAGAAGTCTAGTAGAATTATTGAAAGGGGGCATCTTATGATTGAGTTGAAAAATATTACCAAAACCATTGGAGGAAAAGTGATTTTGGATAACTTATCTCTCAGGATTGATCAGGGGGATTTGGTAGCCATTGTTGGAAAAAGTGGTAGTGGTAAGTCGACCTTGTTAAATTTATTAGGTTTGATAGATGATGATTATAGCGGACGGTATGAGATTTTTGGTCAGACAAATCTAGCGGTCAATTCTGCCAAGTCACAAACAATAATCCGTGAACATATCTCTTATCTATTTCAAAATTTTGCCCTGATTGATGATGAAACGGTCGAGTACAATCTCATGCTGGCGCTGAAATATGTGAAATTGTCTAAGAAAGACAAACTCAAAAAGGTGGAAGAGATTTTAGAGAGAGTAGGTTTGTCAGCTACTTTGCATCAAAAGGTCTCCGAGTTGTCTGGTGGCGAACAACAACGAATTGCAGTTGCTAGAGCCATCTTAAAACCCAGCCAGCTGATTTTAGCCGATGAGCCGACAGGTTCGCTGGATCCTGAAAATAGAGATTTGGTCTTGAAGTTTCTCTTAGAGATGAATCGAGAAGGGAAAACAGTCATTATCGTGACCCACGATGCTTATGTAGCCCAACAATGTCATCGTATCATTGAATTGGGCGAGGGAAAATGAGTTCGTTCAGCTTCTTTTGACTGGCTGAATACTCATGTTTTTCAGAGAGAAATAGCATAAATACGCCTAGGAATGACATTTTTATGTAGTATTTCTAGGTTTTTTTGTTTCAAATTGAAAAAATTTTCAATTTAGGCTTGACAAATGATGAGTATGGGAGTATTATTTATACAACCAAAAAGAATAAACATAAAGGAGGCTTTGTTATGAATAAGATGAAGAAGGTGTTGATGACGATGTTTGGTTTAGTGATGCTCCCCCTACTATTTGCTTGTAGTAACAATCAATCGGCTGGAATTGAAGCTATCAAGTCCAAAGGAAAATTGGTTGTAGCCCTCAATCCAGATTTTGCTCCATTTGAATACCAAAAAGTGGTTGATGGGAAAAATCAGATTGTGGGTTCAGATATCGAATTAGCCAAGGCTATCGCAACAGAACTAGGTGTCGAATTGGAACTATCTCCCATGAGTTTTGACAATGTACTGGCTAGTGTTCAATCAGGAAAAGCCGATCTTGCCATATCTGGTGTTTCTAAGACAGATGAACGGAGCAAGGTGTTCGATTTTTCAACTCCCTACTATACTGCAAAAAATAAGCTCATTGTCAAAAAATCTGATTTAGCCACTTATCAGTCTGTAAACGACTTGGCGCAGAAAAAGGTCGGAGCGCAGAAAGGTTCGATTCAAGAGACGATGGCGAAAGATTTGCTACAAAATTCATCCCTCGTATCTCTGCCTAAAAATGGGAATTTAATCACAGATTTAAAATCAGGGCAAGTGGATGCCGTCATCTTTGAAGAACCAGTTGCCAAGGGATTTGTGGAAAATAATCCTGATTTAGCAATCGCAGACCTCAATTTTGAAAAAGAGCAAGATGATTCCTACGCGGTCGCCATGAAAAAAGATAGCAAGGAATTAAAAGAGGCAGTCGATAAAACCATTCAAAAGTTGAAGGAGTCTGGAGAATTAGACAAACTCATTGAGGATGCCTTTAAAGCGTCCATTGAAAAATAGAAAGAAGGAAAAGAATATGAGTAAAGAAAAAGTAATTTTGGCCTATTCTGGCGGTTTAGACACATCAGTTGCTATTACCTGGTTAAAGAAAGATTATGATGTTGTTGCAGTCTGTATGGATGTGGGTGAAGGGAAAGACTTAGATTTCATCCATGATAAGGCTCTTAAGGTTGGGGCAGTAGAATCTTATGTCATTGATGTTAAGGACGAATTTGCTACAGATTATGTGCTAGTGGCTCTTCAGTCACATGCCTACTATGAACAAAAGTACCCCTTAGTATCTGCCTTGAGCCGCCCTCTTATTTCTAAAAAATTGGTTGAAATCGCGCATCAGACAGGAGCGACTACAATTGCTCATGGTTGTACAGGTAAGGGGAATGACCAAGTACGTTTTGAAGTATCGATTGCAGCCTTGGATCCCAATTTAAAAGTGATTGCGCCAGTTCGTGAATGGAAATGGTCTCGGGAGGAAGAAATTCATTATGCCAAGGAAAATGGGGTGCCTGTTCCTGCTGACCTTGACAATCCCTACTCTGTCGACCAAAATCTTTGGGGACGTGCCAATGAGTGTGGTATTTTGGAAAATCCATGGAATCAGGCTCCAGAAGAAGCCTTTGGTATCACAACTTCTCCAGAGCAAGCTCCAGATACGCCAGAGTACATTGATATTGAGTTTAGTGAAGGCGTTCCAGTTTCCCTTAATGGAGAAGGGTTAAAATTGGCAGATTTGATTCAAAAACTCAATGAAATAGCTGGGAAACATGGGGTCGGACGGATTGATCACGTGGAAAATCGTTTGGTTGGGATTAAATCAAGAGAAATCTATGAGTGCCCAGGGGCAGTGACCCTGCTGACAGCTCATAAGGAAATTGAGGACTTGACGCTTGTGAGAGAAGTAGCTCATTTTAAACCAATTATAGAAAATGAATTATCAAATCTCATTTATAATGCTTTGTGGTTTAGTCCGGCTACGCAAGCCTTGATTGCTTATATTAAAGAAACTCAAAAAGTTGTCAATGGGACTGCAAAAGTTAAACTCTATAAGGGGAGCGCTCAGGTCGTGGCTCGGAAATCACCAAATTCTCTTTACGATGAAAATTTGGCGACGTATACCAGTGCAGATACCTTTGACCAAGATGCGGCTGTTGGCTTTATTAAGTTGTGGGGACTTCCAACCAAGGTTTATTCTGAGGTTCAAAAAAGCGCCAAATAGGGCGATTGGATAGAGAGGTGGATGTGATATGACTAAGAATACAAAATTATGGGGTGGTCGCTTTGAAGGTACTGTCGAAGACTGGGTAGAGCGCTTTGGTGCGAGTATATCTTTTGACCAGAAATTAGCAAAATTTGATGTGATTGGTTCCTTAGCCCACGTTCAGATGTTGGGTCAGACGGGCATTTTGAGTTTGAATGAGTCAGAAAAGATTCAAGAAGGCTTGAAAGAGCTTTTAGAAGAGCTAGAGGCAGGCCAACTTGACTTTGATATCGGAAACGAAGATATTCATATGAATATGGAAGTGTTACTGACAGAAAAAATTGGTCCCCTTGCAGGGAAGCTACATACAGCTCGTTCTCGAAATGACCAAGTTGCGACAGATATGCACTTGTATCTCAAGGAGCAACTAGGTCATGTCCTAGATAAACTGGCTCATCTCAAGGGTGTTTTATTAGACTTGGCGGAAAATCATGTGGAGACGATTATGCCGGGCTATACCCATCTGCAACATGCCCAGCCTATTAGTTTTGCCCATCATCTGATGGCTTACTACAATATGTTTCAAAGAGACAGTGAACGTTTTGGATTTAACCAGAAGCATACAGATCTATGCCCTCTAGGTGCGGCAGCTTTGGCAGGGACGACTTTCCCCATTGATCGCCAATTGTCTAGCGATTTGCTGGAGTTTAAGCAACCTTATACAAATTCTTTGGATGCTGTTAGTGACCGCGATTTTATCTTAGAATTTCTATCAAATGCCAGCATACTCATGATGCATATGAGCCGTTTTTGCGAAGAAATGATCAATTGGTGTAGCTTTGAGTACCAATTCATTACCTTGTCAGATACGTTTACAACAGGTTCCTCTATTATGCCCCAAAAGAAAAATCCAGATATGGCTGAGTTGATTCGAGGAAAGACTGGTCGAGTTTATGGGAATCTGTTTGGACTATTGACAGTCATGAAGTCCTTGCCTTTAGCTTATAATAAGGATTTGCAAGAGGATAAGGAAGGAATGTTTGACACGGTCGAAACGATTTTAAATTCCCTTGATGTATTGGCAGGTATGTTATCTAGCTTACAGGTAAATAAGGAAAAAATGCAAGAGTCTACAGAGAAGGACTTTTCAAATGCGACTGAGTTGGCAGATTATTTGGCAGGGAAAGGTTTGCCATTTAGAGAAGCTCATGAGGTTGTGGGAAGATTAGTGTTAGACTCTATCAAGTCTGCTAAAAATATTCAAGATTGGAGTCTGGAGGAATTGCAAACCTATCATTCCCTCATTGCTGAGGATATCTATGTCTACTTGCAACCTAAAACTGCTGTTCAAAGACGAAATTCCTTGGGAGGTACAGGGTTTGACCAAGTGAAATACCAAATTGCAGTCGCTAAGAAAGCGAATGAAGCTAAAAAGTGCTAGATTGATAGGTTCAGAATAAGAGGTTGGTCGATTGACAGCCTCTTTCTTGTCGTTAAAAAAGTGAGATATATTGACTTTTGAAAAAAATGTCATAATTGAGTTGGGATAAACGTAAAAGTCATACTTTCTCGTTAAATCGTTCGGCGATTCATGGTGACATGGACACGTAGTAGTAAGCAAACTATGTGGCTTGGCAGAGCTAAAAACTTCGGGATTAACAATGGCTGGTATTAAGAACTAACGAACAAATAATATGTAAAGAGTCGAGGAAATCCCTCGGCTTTTTTATCTTTCCTTCGCTTGGTAATAGATCTCTACTTCTTTTTCGAGATGAGACAGTATAGAAGTTTCCTCGGTTAGCTCCAGAAGGGAGAACCCTTTTTGGATAAGTTTAGCATTATCTGTACAAATCCCAATACGGACATAGCAGATAGCCAGCCTATCGTAGCTTTTCTTATTCTTGGCGTCCTCTAGTAAAGTGTAGCAGATTTGCTTACACATGTTTTTATCTTGAGTGTATAGATAGAGTGTGGAAAGGTTTAATAGAATTGTCATTCGCAAGTCATATAAATGTTGATAGTTTTTATAGACTTCTAGGCGTTGCAATATTTTTCCAGTGATGAGATGGAGGTATTCAATGGGAAAACTGAAAAGAATGGTATTGAGGATTTTTAGGTCACTCTCATACCATGTATCTTGTTTTTCAATTTTTCTCCAAAGTTTTTTGACAACCTGTTCTGCGTGATCTGATAGTTCACCTGCCCCGTGTTGACGGATATAAATGACAACTTCAAGCATATCTCTGATTTCTTCTATAGGGAGATCGTGGTGGGTCTTGAGGTAGTCTTGGAATTTTTGAAATAAATTGACAAGATCGCTGGTCCCGATAATGGAACGCATATTGAGATAGGTTTGCATAATCTCTGTGCGTTGACTTGGTTGATAAAGTTGACAGATATATTCAAACTCTTCAAAACTCATATTGATTTGACGGAGAAGAAATTCCATATTTTCATATTTTGGGGTTGTCTTGCCACTTTCGATTTTTGATAAGCTGGTTCTTGAGAGAACACCCCCACAGACCTCTTCTTGGGTCAGCCCCTTTGACTCACGTATTTCTTTATAGACCTTTCCGAAATCATAACGCATGATTTTCTCCTTTCTGTGAAAAAAGTTAACAAATAATAAAATCCTATTAAAAATATTGTATCATAATAACAGGAATAGTAAAAAAGAAAACTAAAATAATGTGTGAAAAAAGTTAACGTAATTTTAAAATAGAGTAAAGAAGAGGTATACTATAGATATAAAATAAAGATAGGAGGAAAAAGTATGAATAAAAAAGTTTTTCGCTTTTTAGTTGTTCTTGCTTTCTTATTCAGCATTGCTACGGTTTTCCCATGGAAATGGCCGATGTGATGAGTTCGTTTTTAATAAAGAAGGAAGGTGAGTCCAATGGATAATTTAGTGATTGCATAAGATTTTCTGTGAATGTTAATTTTGTTTTAAAGTAGTTATTCGATAAATTTGAATTAATTATAATTTTGATTTTTAGTTTATTACATTATTTCATAGAAGTTTTAATAAATAATAATATTAAAATATGTGTATTGTAAATGGGATAATAAAGACGATATTAGTTATAGTAGATTAACTCTATAAAGTAAATTACCATAAATAACTGAAATCAATCGTTTTCAATATTCGATTTGAATAATACTTGTTTCTTGTTTTGATACACAATATAAACTTAGCGTTGCTTATTTTGTTAGATTTTTTAAGAATTATGGAGAATAACATGAAAAAATTAATAACATCATCTATAGTAGCATTATCATTATTTGGAGCAGTGGCTCCAAATAATGATAATGCATCTACGATTTCTAATATAAGTAGTTCAGATAAGGTGGATGAATTTACTTCCGCAGATATAAATATAATTACAAATTACGGACAGTATTCATATGATAAAAAATTGACAGAAGTTGCTTTGAAATTAGAAAATTATTTTTCGAAAAATGAATATGGAGATCCAGTTTTATACGCAACTAAAGAACAGTTAATGGAAGACTTAGAGATTACTGAGCAGGAAGCTGAAGATATATTATCTATTGCAGAATTAGATGTGAGAAAAACTCAATTTAGAGGATTTGTCGGTTTGTATATTAATCTTGGTCCTAAAATTAGAAGTATGAATGGATGGGCTGCTGCGGCTTTTGCAGGTGGCTATTTTGGTTGGTATGCTAAGGAATTAGCAGCGGCAGGACCGTGGGGAGCTGGTGTTGCTGCGCTTGTAACAGCTTCTGCTGCAGCATTAGCTAAATGGGGTGTTGAAAATGGTGTAACTGTCTTGCATCTAGGAGATCACATACCTGGCATTAGTTTGTCTTATAACGTGTATATCCCATAATATGACTCATTTAAAATTTTATATCAAATCTGTTCTTAGTTCATTGGTATTTTTTATCCTTTTAATTTTTTTTATTAAAAATATATATTATCCTGCTTTAAAGATAACTATTGAAGTTATTCTGACATTTTCGATAGGTAGTCTTTGTTATTCTATTTTTTGTAAAACAAATCATGCTGCTTTTCTGCCAATCTCGGTTGTTTTATTTCTGCTGACTCTCTATTTGCTGGGAGGATAGTGTTTTAGTAGGAACTTTGTCAGTTTGCATTTTTCTCTTGTGGGAATGCTACCATTGAAATCTTAGTAGCATTAAGTGGAGTAAATTTGCTGTCAAGATTTTTCAAAAAAAAGAGAAGTAAATAGATTTGTTAGTGGATTGTTAAGACGAAAGGTAAAATTGGGATATTTAAAATGAAACATTTTTTTGCTGGAATTGGTGAAATTCATTTTTTGTCATTTTTATTATATCCAATCACTAGTCCAATAATTGGACTAGTGATTGGATATACTAAAATAAATCTAATAAATTCTATTATTATAGCTCTTGGTATGATATTGACATTAATTTTGGTATTATCAAGAGTGTATAGAAAATATTTTTATAGAGACGATGATGACTAAAGTTGTTATCAATAAAGCAGGTTTTGCAACTTCTGCTATTAACAGATTTGCAACTTGGATGTCAATTGGTGATGCAATCACAACAATTTGGGCAAATAATGATATTCATCGCAGAGATCTAAACTTAAACGACTTAAGGTGATTGTAAAATGGGTATGAAAATTGAAAAAATTTTTGTTATTGTATTTTTGGCATTTCTACTAATTTCCTCTGTAACTTTTTTAGCATATGATCATGTTGATGAGGAACTAAAGAAATTAATCATTATGATTAATTTAATATTTTTGATTTTAACCATAGCAATGATAGTTTATGCAAAATTAAAAAAAGATAAGGGTGCTGTAAAATTATGATGCGTAAACTAATTGTTTTCTTACTAATGCTTCCTTTTTTAGGCTTGTGGTTAGAGTTGCATGTCTTAGTGAATAACTTGCCATTGAATTTAGAAATTCCCCTTGATTTTGTTATCAGTATGGGTCTTACTTTCTGTAGCTTGATTTTCTCAAAAATAGTTTTAGACCTAGTATATGCATTGAAAGATGTATACAAGAAAGAAGGTCTTATTACAATTTTTCCTTTTATTTTTACAGGAAAGAAGAAAGTAAATGTGCGATTCTCACCCTATTTTTCATTCCACCGTAAAAGTTTGTCTGCTGATGATTTAAAATCGAGGATTATATGGAGTTTTATTCTTGAAATAGCTATTATTCTAGTATTTATTTTAAAAATTCCTTCTGCCCTCATCGTGCTTACTACAATATTTTTTTGGAATATAATGGATATCAACCATATCGTTTTTAATAAGACGGAATTTCTTTTCAATCAAAATAAATGGCAAAAAGAAGATTCGTTTGACAGGGATTTGAGCAATACTTTAAAGGATAAAATACAAAAATCAGAGCTAAATTATTCTGACTTAATGTGTATTCTGCTGTATGATGCGATTAACCAATCTACCTTTTTAACGGATAGCGAGATCTTTGAGGATATTTTGAAAAAAATCGAAGATTCTCAGAACACCCTTCTGTGTACAGGTCTTGCCGAGTTACTGCTGTATGAGATTTCTATTAGTAACAATAATAACTGGCAAGAAAAGATTGATAAAATTAGAATACGGCTCATCAGAATCAATCAACTAGATTTTTTCTATTATACAAGTTGGTTAAGAAATAATTTTAATTTCTGTATGAATAGAGAGTATGATAAGATAAAATCACGAAGGATATTGATTAGTAATAAGAAGATAATCTAGATTCATACTGTTCGTACAACAAATGAAATAATTTCAACTAATTAGGTTTGCAAATCTGTTCATCTATAGAATATGATTAGGCAAAAAAGTATCTTATCTAGGTAACTAAGTGCTATAAACAAAGTCGATGCTCACTTGTTAGGAAACTATCCTAACCATGCTTAATAAAAAAGGAGAAAACAAATGGAACTCGTATTGCCAAATAATTATGTTGATCTTGAACAAGAAGAGATGATGTATCTTGATGGCGGAGAACCAATGTCAATTTCGGCCATTGTTGCCTTGGCTATCACAATTGGTGGCGCATCGTATAGCACAGGATATGTGTTAGGAGAAAGAGTCTACTATTCAGGATATAAAAACTCTGATTATCAAAAAAATAAGTGGGGTATTAGGGGAGCAATGCTGGTTGCATTTGGAGCAATAGGTGCAATAGTTATGCTCGGTTTTGAAAATAGATACTATGCTTTGGTTACTGGTAGAGGATAAAATGTTAAGAGTAATAGTAGTTATTCAATCTTTAGTAATAATACTGCTTGCTGTTGCTTTATTATTATCTCGGAAAAACTTTGATTCGTTAAATGTTGTTCTTATAATGATGATCGTATCACAATTGTTGTTATTAGTATATTTGATAAAATTAGGGAATCAGTGATTAGCTGTTATTTGAATTAAGTAAACTGTTAAGCTTCAAGCAGTAACTGGTTTTAAATATTTAAAATAAGATAAAGGAAGGAAGTCTAATTTAGGTAACTAAACAAAGCCTGCGATCACTTGTTAGGAAACTATCCTAACCATGATTAATAAAAAAGAGAATTTTGATGGAACTCGTATTACCAAACAACTATGTTGCTATTGAGCAAGAAGAGATGATGTATCTTGATGGTGAAGGGTGGCTTGCCTTGCTTTGTGGAGGTGTAGGTGGTGTCGCAAGCGGAATAGCAGGAGCTATAACTGGAGCGGCAGCTGGTGCAGCACTAGGGACAATAACCTTACCAGTTATTGGTACAGTTAGCTATGCATTCATTTTAGCTACTTGTGGTGCAGCAACAGGTTATATGTCAGGCTATATTACCGGCTATAATTTCGGTAGGATATTGGAAAGTAATTTAGGCTGGGACTAGTTATGAAAGATAAAAAAGTACAACTATTTGCGACTATAGTATTTATTATGAATCTATTATTAGCTATCGTGAGTTTATTTGATACTAGTATTTTTAAGCATGTTTTCCTTATAGTGAGCTATCTGGTAATCATGTTTGCCTTTCTTATGAGAAATGTGCTTTATTTCAAGTATGACGTGCAAAGCCTTTGATATAGCTACTTTTCACAATTGAGCTAATGGATTTTTAAACTTTTTGTGGACTTTTTAAGAACTTTTTAATTTTTCAATGGCTTTTTCATAAAATGAAGTAGCGTTTTTCTTGTTGTCTTTGGACAAGTGGCTATAAGTATCCATGGTTATTGATATTTGAGAATGCCCTAGCCTTGTTTGTATTTCTTTGTAAGGCAGTCCAGCATTGAGTAAGATACTAGCGTGAGTATGGCGGAAGGCGTGGAACGTTAAACGAGGGCACTCAGAAAGTTTTAAATGTTTCTCAAGTCTTGACCTAAGCGCCCTAGCGTCTCTATATTCGTCAAAGGAATTAGAAAATACTTTTTTATAAGTCAAGCCTATTTCTCTACCAACTTGCGCTTGTCTATTTTTGTAAAGCCGCAGCATGAGCACCGTCTTATTATCCAAGTCAATCATTCTAACGCTTGATTTTGTTTTAGGGGTAGTGACTTCTTTTTCACAGTTTAGAGTCTTATTTACGTCTAGTGTACCGTTTTGTAAGTCAATATCAGACCATTTGAGGGCTAAACATTCACGAATGCGCAAACCAGTCGCTAAAAGCGTCTTATACAGCACTGTATCGTAGAAATTTTTGTAAGTATTAGGCAACCGATCCAGATAATTTAAGAATTTTTTTAAGTTATCATCATCCAGATATTTTAGTTTTTGCCCTTCTTTTGCCTTACGACGTGGGACGATAATATCACGGGCAGGATTGAAAGGGATAACTTGCAAGGATACGGCGTATTTAAGTATGCGTTTATTTAACGAGTTAAGTTGCGGATATTCTTGGTAGCCTTTTCCTAGTTGATTGTACTCTTTTGCCCATTGATTAACTTGCTTTTGAATAACTGGGGGTGTTAGCTTATCTAGTTTGTAGTCTCCAAAGGCTGGAAGTAGATAGTTTTTTAGTCTACTCTTGATTATTGTAAGGGTTGCCTTTTTGACCGTATGGCAGTATGTTTCCAGCCAATTCTCCACCAGTTCGGCGTAAGTCTTTATCTCAACTGCTTTATATACTGTAGAACCGTCTTTTTCAAAGTCGATTTGAGCCTGTAGCGCTTTGGCTTTGAGTTCTCTCTTGGTTCGCCCTGATATAGTCGTCTTGACTTTCTTACCTGTTACGGTATCGATACCAAGGTAGACGCTAGAGCGATAGACTGTAGACCCGTCTTTTTTGGTGTATTCTGTTATTTTCATGGTTTTACTCCTTTTTCCATCAGCAGGCAAGCAATTAGAAAAGATTTTGAGTTTATACCATGCGAGGGACTACGAGAATGCCCCTATTTTCGATTTTAAGCAGTCAGATGGTAAATTGTACCAGAATATGAAACAAGGCGGATATGGGGCTTATATGAGCTTGTTTGTGATGGGTGTTTTTGATATAATGTTTTCGCCCCCTCAATTTAGAGAAGGGAGGTGTTATATATGCTAGAGTTGTTTTCCCTTTTTCTAGCTCCGTTACTTGTTAACGTCTTATCTGAGCTTTTCAAGTTATAGATAAAGAGACGTAGCAAGTAGCATTTAACCCTTTAAACAGAAAATCAAGATTTTTTGCATCTCAAAAATGAGCAGCAAACAGGACGAGGGGGTCACAACAAAGTTGACCACATCATCAAGCTAGACATGGCCAAGGAAATTGCTATGATCCAGTGGGAGAGTAGCAAAAAACCCCATCGCTGTAACGGTGGGGCTTTTTAGTTACATATGCTAGAAGCACTGTTTTTCCCTTTATGCTTTCATTCTAGCATACAAGCCCCAATATTTCAAGAGTTTTATTTTTTTTGATATTGTTTAGAGCGCTTTAAGCGTTCCTAAAATGCCGAAGTGTTGAAAATCGTCTAAATTATACCGCATTATACTGCATTAGAGAGTTATAGCCTAATGAGCGTGAGAAATGCCGTCATTCGCTTTTTAAATGCAAGAGTGGTATAATAATAGCGTAGACTAAGAGGTTTGAAAAAGTCCAAGTTCTTAAAATCTAGCATGATTTTCATCCCCAAACCTCAATTACTAAGCGTTTTTGGTGGTTTATTTAGTCTTATTCTCGGTATTATCGCCTGAATCTTTCCCGTTATTTCAGTTCAGGCGATATTAGACAAGTTGTCAGTAGCTAGCTTGTCTTTTTTTGTTGCTTTAAAACTGTTTTTTTCGTATTCTTTCGTAGTCCAGTGACTTTTTGAAGAGGTCAGCTAGTCCAGTTACGTCTTGATTTGCGAGGAGTTCCATATAATGCGCCCTTGAGTCTTTTGGGATGATGATAGGAGCGTTTAGATACTTCATAGCCAAGTACATAAGTATCAGGCGACCGGTACGACCGTTACCATCGCTAAATGGGTGAATCCGTTCAATCTGGATATGGGTGTCTGCTAAAATCTTTAATACTTCTTTTTCATTCTGAGCATGCTCCAAACGATAAGCAGTATTATCCGCCCATTGTGTCATCAAGTAGGGCGTTTCTGCTGGGCTAGCCGTTTGAAATTCCGCCCCGATAATGGCATTTTGAACTTGCTTAAATTGTCCGCGATCATGTTGCAGCCTATCCACTAATAAGGCGTGAAAATCTTGAACCAGCCCCACAGTAAGGGCTTGATGGTTTGCCAATGAGTCCAAGAGATAAGAAAAGGCTTGTTTATGGTTTTCAATCTCATAAAACTCACGAATACTTTTGCCGTTGCGTGGTAAGGTGCTTTCTAAGATAATGCTGACGGTTTCGGGTAGAGAGATAGTATTCCCTTCGATACCGCTAGAATGGTAGGCCATGCGTACCAGTATATCGTCCAGATAGTTTTGTGAGTAGGTCATAATTCTCCTTTCTATTTGTCACTTTTGCCCATTTTTGCGCTTTAGTCTGTAAATCGGCTTTCTATTCTTCAAATTTCCCCGTTTTTGCACAATAGACCCATGGGATGGGGTTGCTATTGGCGAATGTGGGGGAGTTTTATTTTCCTCTCATAGCTAATAATTCAATAGTTTTACCTATATTTTCTTGCTCAGTTTCTGTTAGTATGCTCCATAAAGCTATAAATTTTTGTAATCTAGCAGGGAGAAATAGAAACGAGCTATAAAAGTCTTCACGGTGCTTTACAACTATTTCGGGAGGTACGGCAGTATTTTTATAGCTTTCACAAAATTGTTTATCAATATACTCATAAAAATCTTTTGTTCTTTCTCCGATTAGCTCTTTTATCTCTTGAGTGAGGAATGTTTCAACATCAGGATAGTTTGAAAAAATTGTTTTATCCAATGCTTTTTCTAATTCTCTATACTCACTATACCCCAACAGATATCCAACGCTTACCCCGAAGAAGTCAGCTAGTTGCTGAGCTTTTTCTGGTTTTATTTGGCGTTCCTCGTTTTCCCACCGCAATATGGTGATTTTAGATATAGAAATTTTATCAGCTAATCCTTGTTGGGTTAGCCCTTTTTGTTTTCTCAGTTCTTTCAATCTATTCATAATTTATCACACCTTTCAAAGATGATTATATCTGATTTTTAGAAAAGTATCAAGAAATGATACAAAAAAATCTAAAAAACAGTTGACAATTAACCAAAATGGATATATAATAAAACACAAGTTATCCAAATCGGATACCACCTCCTCCAGCCTTTCACACTTTCAATCTATTCATGGAGGGGGATTTTTTAGAAAGGGGGAAACCTATGAGCAAACTACGAGGCTATCGAGTTATGTTAGGACTAACTCAGCAACAAATGGCGGACAAGCTAAAAATTTCTTTGCAGTCGTACAACAACAAAGAATTAGGTAAAACGCCATTCAATGACAAAGAACGTTTAGCGATTAAGTCAATGGTTGCAGAAATCAAATCAGATATAACCATAGATGGACTATTTTATAGCTAGAAAGGAGCAAAAACATGGAACTGGTTTACATGGACGGCAAGAAAGAGCCGTATACTACGAGTGCAATCATAGCTGAATGTGCTGAAGTTAAACACGATACAGTGCAAAGCTTAATAAGAAATCATCAAGAGGATTTTGAAAGCTACGGAATAATCGGATTTGAAATCCGTAAATTAGATGGGCGAGGGCGACCAATGAAAATCTATCGCTTGAATGAGCAACAAGCGACCTTGCTGATCACTTATCTAAAGAATACTGAACCTGTACGGCAATTCAAAATGAACCTAGTCAAAGCATTTTTTGAAATGCGTGAGGAACTTTCTAAGTTCCGTATGCAGAGGGCGCTAGAAAAGCCAAAAAGAAAAACACTGCATGACAGCATTGAGAATTGGGAACAAGCCCCAAAGCACGCGCATAGCACCATGAACAACCTGCTACTAAAAGCAGTAACCGACAGGAACGCTAAGCAGTTAAGGGAAGAACGTGGGGGCTATAATGGCATTGATAGCTTGACCAGTGACGAGCTGGAGCAATACCAGGCTTTTGAGGATATGGTAATAGCTATGATTGGCTTGAATATGAGTTACCAAGAAATCAAGGCTATGGCATTCAGAAATAAAAATACACGCCAAAGAAGCGCGTGAGAGCAACAAAAAAAGGCTTAGCAATAACCACACCGCAGAGCCTTTAACACTAACACTAAAACGAATTTAACAAAAAGCAGGCAAGCTATTATCAAAGAGGTTTTAGTAAGATTTATACCTAGATTATAGCATAATACAGCGGTTTCCGCTAGTACATTGAAAATAAAATAAGGTACGCTGGGAAGATTTTAAATTTTTTTCGGTTTAGGGGTTGACATTATACCGTGCATAAGTATATAATAAAAAGCACGGGCAAAAGTAAAGGAGTGATATAATGAGCCCAAGAACAGGAAGACCTATAAAGGGGAATGCTAAGCGTGATAAACGATTAGAGGTTAGACTGACAGCAGACGAATATAACGAAATTCAAGAAGTTGCTGACAGTTTGAATATTTCTAAAGCTGACACGATAGTTAAAGGCATTCAACTTTTAAAGTCACAAAAATAAAAGAAGCCTGCTACGTTCTCAACCGACCAAAGCGATAACGTAACAGACTCAGCCCCCACGAATGAGGTACGTAAATATCTTATCATGCGTACTCTTATTTGTCAAACACAGAAATAGAGTGCGCTTTTTGCGTACCCAAAAAATGAGGGAAACAATGGGAAAACAAGTATTTACACAAGAAATACTAAGAAACATACAAGAAGAAAATGGAATCATCACAGTAGACTTAATACTAGACGCTTTACCAACTTGGTCAGAAAAAGCCATCAAGGGACGTTTATCAAATTGGCGTTACCGTAAAGTTATTGACTACAGGGTAGAAGATGGGGAATTTAGTGAGATTTTCCTACTAAAAAGCAAGCAGGAGACAAAACAAGAGATCAGCGCCGAGCAACGTTTGAAGATGGATTTATATTTCAGACAAGTTTTAGCCTTAACTGGAATCATTGAGTCAAACACCAGTAAGGACAACGACAAGACCAAGGCGATTGAATTGCAACAGAAAGCAATGCGAGCAATACCAGATGACATCTATAAAGAGTTGTCAGAGATTTATGAGTAAATAGCAAAACTAAGAAAAACTAATAAAACCGAAGAGCAGGCAAGCAATTAGAAAAGGTTTTGAAAAGCATAGAGCGCCAACTCTTTAAACTGGTACTTTCTCACGCTTTCAACTTGGCGACTCTGAGTGTGAGGATATCCTGTATAAGAAACGATAATTAAAAGGTCAACGGAGGAAAATATGATAGCAGATAAATTAGAAGCTATTTCAACAAATTTAGAAGAAATACAAGAAATTCTTGTAGGAAATGGAACTGCATTAGCTAAAAGGGAAATCAGTAAAGTATTGAACGACTTAGACGATATTTATAATGAACTAACTAGCACAGAATACCATGAACAACAGGAAACACTCAAGGAACAGACGGAAAGGATGAAACAGAGAGTAGTATCTGAGGTAATAGGAGAATTAGAGTGGAGAGAATATTCATATTATAAAAATTTTTGGGGGGATATGGATCTTTTAAAATGCCTTTCTAATTTTGATGGATTTCTTTTCATAAGCACATACCTAGCGGAAATAACCAAAGAGAATGACTATCCTATGGATAAAAACCAAGTATTAAATTACGTCTGGGAACTTTTGGCAATTGATATTGCAAAGAAAAAACGAGATAAAAAGAACCTCTTGGGCTTATGGACAAGTTCGATTGAGTACACCCGTGGAATGATGATTTATGAGGAACACTGACATGAACGAACTAGATTTGACCAATACACAGGCTGCTGTCTTAATCGTGGTATTGATTGGCTTACTACTTTATCTAAACCACCGAGACCGTAAAAAAAGCGCCCAAATAGAGCGAGAAAACCAACAGACGATAGAAACACCTAGCGAGGATTTAAACCCTGATTATGGGCGATATATCCAGCTTGCAGGGGTAAGAGTTTACGGAGGGATGAAATGAGTTACACAGTGAAGATATACCTTGATAGTGAAAAAATACCAGATGAACCTTATTTTACAAAAGATATTTTTCTAGCTACGTGTATGGACAATGCAACAAAGTTAGCTGTAACTATGGGCTTGTTGACAAAACAAGCGTTGGATTCAGAGGCTGAGACAGCTATCTTGAAAACCTTGGATACAATCATAGAGACTCAAAAAGCTATTTTGCAAGGGGTAGCGAGCGGACAAATAACCTTTGTAAATAAAAGTAAAGGAGAGGAGGAACTGGATGAGCCTATCAGAGAACGATAAACGAGTATTAAGATTAATCAAGGTAGGGGCTGAGAACTCCATAACAGGGTCAGAAATTAGCCTGACAACCAAGCTAACAGAAAGAACTGTACGTGACATTATCAAGCGTCTAGTAGTTAAGCACAACATCCCTATTGTAGGGGTTAGATGCGGCGTTTTTAGTGGGTACTTTATTCCAGCGAATAAAGGCGAGTTACTAGATGGCGCTAAGGCTTTTTACAACCAAGTACAGGAGGAGAGCAAGCGCCTAGCGGTGTTGATGAATAGCGACCTAGAAAGCTACAAAGAAACCTTGAAGGAGGTGGGCGGATATGTTTAGCCTAAGCCGAGAAAGCGAGCAAGACCTAGCGCATGGCATTCTGGAGGTAGTGGAAAGATACCTGGAAGCGCATGAGAAAGCACCGCCAAGATTGACCAAGTTAATAAATAGGATTGAACTCAAAGAAGAGTTAAAAATTAGTGACAACACGCTGAATAAGTGGGAAAGTCAGGGTTTAAGACGCTATCAACCGCCAGACGATGGTTCAAGAATGATTTACTATTTAGTGACCGACATCTGGAAGTTTCTGGGGGTGGATGAATGAGAGTGCTTGAGTTAATTCTATCCGCTGAAAAATTACCTTTGTTTGGCTTTCTCAAGTCTAGCCCAACCCAAGTTTGGAAGAATGGCAATCACTATAAATTTATCTATTTTGAGCCAATAGGCGAGGGTTTGACGGCTTTTCACTACAAAGGCTTGTATGTGGTAGTTAAAGACGAAAGCGAGGAAGTAAAGGGCTGGGAATTGGCCAGAGATTTAGAGATAGGTTTGTCCAGTCCTAACTTGCTGACGATCCTGAAAGATTTAGAGGTAAACAAATTGACCGAGCAACGGCAGGGGCTTGGAGTGGAGTTAAAGGGTTGGATTTTTGACCTGATTTGTAACGGGATTTATACCAGATATGAGACTTCGCTTTTTGTCCGACTGCTATTTGTGAATGGCTACAGTTTTAGCCAGTTAGTGGACTTGTTTTCTGCAATCGTTAAACGCAAAGACCTAGCAAGCTATTTCCTAGAAGTAGCAACAAAATTCTATAAGGAGGTGGCTTTTGAATAGCAATGACATTGTAAATAAAATCATTGAAGAGAATCAGCAGCATGAACCCACTAAGGCAATAGAAGAATCAGAAAGCTATCTGAAAACCTTTAAAGGGGTACAAGGCTTTTTATTCAACGTATGTAAGAATCTTGGGGAAGATAGACCATCTAAATCTTTGGGGGTTGCTGACTTTCTTAGAAAGTATATCCGATTTGTGAGAATCAGACCAGAAGCGCAGGGACAGAAAGCGCCCTTATATTTTTATCATCCTGATAAGGGAATCTGGATAGAAGATAACGAGTTACTTCAAGATTTAATTTCAACCATTCAACCAGATACGACAGAAAAACAAGCCTTTGATACGATTTACAAAATCGCTAGACGTAGCCCGTTAAAGTCTATTCAAAATGATTATACGGTTATCGGAAATCAGCTATATAACGCTAGTAAAGAAACATTTGAACCTTTAACACCTAGCATTATTGTAACTAGAAAAATCCGTACAAGGTACGACCCAGAAGCCTATGAGCCTACTTTATACGGTTGGAAGCCCAGCAAGTGGCTTGCTGAATTGTTTGATAACGACCAAGAATTATATGATCTGGCTATTCAGATTATTAAAGCAACTATCACAGGTAGAACCCTAAAAAATATCTTTTGGCTTTATGGCGAGGGTGGAACTGGTAAAGGAACCTTTCAGCAGCTGCTTATTAACTTGGTAGGCATGGAGAACGTCGCAAGTCTCAAGATGACTGAGTTTGACAAAAGCCGTTTTTCTACCTCCATTCTGTTAGGTAAGAGTTTGGTTATTGGGGACGATGTACAAAAGGACGCAGTTATCAAAGATACGTCAAACATGTTTAGTCTTGCGACTGGTGACATTATGACTATAGAGGATAAAGGAAAACGCCCTTACAGTCTACGCTTGAATATGACTATTATCCAGTCATCCAACGGCTTACCAAGAATGAACGGGGACAGGTCAGCGATTGACAGGCGGTTTAAGATTCTACCATTTACCAAGGTCTTTAAAGGGAAACCAAACAAGGCAATTAAAGACGACTACATCAACAGGAAGGAAGTATTGGAGTATTTCACACGCCTAGCCCTTGAGACACCGACAAAGGACATCACACCAGAGAAATCAAAGGAGATTTTGCAAGAATACCATGAGGATAACAATCCAGTTATTGCTTTTGTATCTTCATTCTTTACTGATGATCTATCAAGTGAGTTTTTACCTAATGATTTTGTTTTCCATAATTGGAAAGGATTCATAGAATATTATGGAGTGAAGCTACACAAGACAGAAATGGGGTTGCATAGAGAAATTAAAAGCAATCTACCAAGCTGGATAACGGTAGGACAGAAAACAATACCAGCAGGGAGACAACTTCACATTGGTTTCTATCCGCACGAAGATTCAGCACCTTACGCACATCCATATTTTAATGGCAGGGAAAAACCTGAACAACGAAAAAAAGCTAAAAATGAACGGGGGTATTTTAATGGCAGAGCGAAAAGGAAGAAATAAGTTATACACTTTATACACTTGATAAAAAAGTGTGGGAGCTGAAACCCCTAGAGCGCCAAGGACTTTAGACGCTTATACACTTTATACGGTAGGTTTTTTCTTTTACAGTATTAAGCGCTAATTTCTCGTAAATTATATAAACTAGTGTATAAAGTGTATAAAGCGTATAAAACAGGACTTAAACCCTTGATATGACAGGCTTTTAATTTTATACACTTCGAAAATAAAGTGTCTAAAATTTTCGATAAGTGTATAAAAAACATAGATAAAAATGGCAAAAATAAGCTAGTTTACATAATTTATCTTAAAATAAAGAAAGGATAACAACATGAAAGTTAAACTATTTGAATATACTAGACGATGGGAAAAAGAAGACTTTGAGAAAGAGATCAATGACTTCATGGCAACTGTTGAAGTGCTGGACGTTAAATTTTCTGGTACATCATCTAGTGAACCTTTTAATTCAGTAGCTACCGTATTGGTATTATACAGATAATAAAATGGGGTAGATAGTACCGACCCCCTTGCAATGGTGTAACTACTAGTGACACCCTTAAAACAGATGAAAGGATAACGAATGGAGATACAAAATGGCTTTATTTATTTCAAAAGTTATGGTATAATAAAATTGTTAGAGATTCCAAGATTTGGGAGTATCACGCTTAAAATACAAGACGGCGAGATTGTCTCCAGCGTGGAATCTAAAACAATAATATTTAAAAAGAATACTGACTGAAAAAATCAGAGGTATAGCATAAAGTGGAGCAATCTATTTTGGCTATGTCTCTTTTGTTTTTGGGAAGATTGGAGGAAAAAGAAATGCCAACATTGCAAGAAGTGAAAAACCAGATGGACAAAGTACGGACTCAATTAGAGATTTTTGATCGCTTTGATGAGGAAATCAAGAAAGCAGAAAAAGAAGTTAAGGATATCAAATCCAAGAAAGCAGATGTACAAACATTTGAAGATTTTCAAGCTATTAACGTAAAAGAAAAGTATATTGCTGATATGAAAGAGCAAAGAACAAAACTTGAGAAAGAACGGATTGACTCAATCGTAGCAGACGCTAGAAAAATTAATGCATCAGGTTATTTAGGAACTGCATTAGAGCAAGATGAAACAGTGAAGCGCCAGCGCCAAGAAATCAAGCAGAAATCTATTGAGCTTTTGGAATTGATTGCAAATTATAACGAAAATTACAAAAATACTGCTGAAAGATTGGCGGATGAGGTAAGAGAAACAGGTATCGAAGAGTTATTTGACCGCCTGAATACATCCCCAGAATATAGTGGAGTAAGTAAGCCTTACATTTATAGTGGTGTAGCTGGTTATATGGGAAGCCAATACCGCTATTTAGATCCGAGTGATGATTTGGCGTATTTTGTGAATCGTATTAACTATTTTGAAGGAGAACAATAATGAAAGATGAACATAAACAACTATTTCAAGAAATCGAAGAAGAGAAGAGACAAGCTGACTTACTGCAAGGACTTGCCAAGAACGTAGAAAGTATTTCAAAATCTTATGAAGAGGAAGCTGTGACCCTTGAAGAGTTTAAAGCTATGGGCTACAAGCGTAGACATGAACTATTTGAGAAAGATAAAGCCCTGTATGATAAGCTACTAGGCAAGGAAAAACGCGGTTTGTGATGTGGAGGGGAGCAATCCCCTTTTTTTACATAAATCAGACAGAATTACACACGAGGTAGGGGAATGGTTAGAAGTTCAAAAGCAAGACTAGAAAAGTTAGAAGAGTATGCTGGAAAGATGGAATATGCAACAACTGATGAATGTATATCTTTATATGTGGATTGTTTAAGATTTGCTTTTCAGCAAGATGAAATAAAGATAGATATGGATGATTTTATTAAAACACCATTTAAAGATATTAAGCTAGCAGACTATAAGAAATCAAAAAAACGTATGGATGAACTTAGGGAAATGACTGGGATAAGTGAGTTTTCAGAATTAGAGCAATAAAGCGAGGTGAACAGTATTTGACAGGATTAAGCAGAAAAAAAGAAATATTTATGGCCAATTATCTCATGACTGGGAATGTAAAAAAAGCTAGTGAATTAAGTGAGATTACCAGAAAGACGGCTTACAATTACTTGAACGATGCAACCTTTAAGAGAATTTACCGTGAAAGACGTAGCGAACAACTTAAAGAAGCGACTACACTTTTACAGAATGCAAGCGTTGAGGCGGTAAACGTGTTGAGGGAAATCATGCTTGATAAGACAGTAAGCCCGTATGCTAGACAACAGAGCGCCCAGAGCGTTTTAAACATGGCTTATAAAGCAGTTGAAATGGTTGAGGTAGTGGAGCAATTAGAAGTATTAGAGGCTAAGATACTAAATGAAGGCGATTAAAAACCGTTTAAATAAGTTGAATAAGTTAGCTGTGATTGATGAAGTCGATACCGTGTTTTTGACGCAGATTGATACCGGACATTTTGAGGTAAGATATAGGATAGGTGGAAAAAATTCCAAAGATATTATAGAAGTCTATCCGACAAAAGAAGCAGCAGAAGAAGGTATTTCACGAATTAAAGATACAAAAGGATTGCGGATATTCTGGGATAATATAGGTTTTTGTGATGATTAGAGCTTTTCAGTTATCAATCAGATAAGGAGAATATCCTTGAACGCCGAGAAAACGCAAAAAAAGCCAGCACAGCTGACTCCTTTGTGATATTCCGATAAAAATATTATATCATAAAGGAGCGAACTAATGGAGCTGGATAAGTTTAAAACGATGATGAACGTAAGAGAGCGGATGACTTACTTTCTACGTTTCCAGAGGATGGCAGGAAGTGAAAACCAAGTTACGATAGATGAAGAGGCTTGGAAACTTGTCTTACCTGATCAGTGGCATTTGAGCGGCGAGCATGAAAAAGCAATCCGTGAGGGATTGGAAATATTCGCCAACGACATCAATAAGATAGAGAACAAGCGAGCCAGAAAATACTTTATTATCCATTATTGCTACATGAGAAAGAAAACTATAAGCGAATGCGTAGAGATGGCAGGTACTAGCTCCACTAGCTACCACCGATACAAACAGATAGCCGTCTTAAACTTTGCGAGAATCCACCAGAACGGAGAGCTAGAAGTGTATAAGTAAGTGTATATCATCTTGATAGGATATTTTGCCCTATCGTCTTTATCGTGTTATAATATACCTATCAGCAATCAGCAATAAAAAAAGCACGTTTGACCGTGCTAGTTTCTTGCCTGCTGAACTCGTCATTTATTGCCCTTTTTGAGGGGCTTTTTTTGTGGACTTTTTGAGAATTTTTAAGACCTTTTAATGATATTTAATCAAATGTGATTTTTCAAAAAATCAGTAATATCAAGGGTTTAGACACTTTAATGAATCTTAAAAATTTGTCATCTCTATTTTTATCTATATTGTTGCTAATACTCAATGAAAATCAAAAAGCAAACTAGGAAGCTAGCCGCAGGTTGCTCAAAGCACTGCTTTGAGGTTGTAGATGAAACTGACGAAGTCAGTAACCATACCTACGGCAAGGTGAAGCTGACGTGGTTTGAAGAGATTTTCGAAGAGTATCTTTAGTCCAGTATAAATACATTCAATCACGGAATAATGGAAGGTAAGTATAGGATATTTTATGTGCCTATTCAATCATGGGCATCTTTATCGATTACCATTTCATTTTCGGCTTAGAAAAGAAAGGACAAGGTTAAAACAATTTCTTCAATAAAGGAGTCAAGATTGGCTCCTTTCCTTGTCTTCTCTAACCAAGCATGTTATAATGAATACTGCTCAAGCGACCTTCAATCGTTAAAGCACACACGACCTTCAATCGTGAACTAGTCATTTCGTTTATCTTTTATTACGTCGTTAACTCGAAATGAGATTCAAGCTGAGCTTGTCTGATTTATAACCTCAATCAGTCTCCCAGACTAATTGAGCGAACTCAAGTTATGCCTGCGACTCGTTGCCTAGTCCTAAAAGCAAACGAAAAGACTATACTCGAAGAAATTCTATTGAAAGTCATAGTAAATAGAATTTTGAGGGGTATAAATAAACGAATAGATGGGAGACTTACCATGAGTGATAACTCTAAAACACGTGTTGTTGTGGGGATGAGTGGTGGTGTTGATTCGTCGGTGACGGCTCTTTTGCTCAAGGAGCAGGGCTACGATGTGATCGGTATCTTCATGAAGAACTGGGATGACACAGATGAAAACGGCGTCTGTACGGCGACCGAAGATTATAAGGATGTGGCTGCGGTGGCAGACCAGATTGGTATTCCTTACTACTCTGTCAATTTTGAAAAAGAGTACTGGGACCGCGTTTTTGAGTATTTCCTAGCGGAATACCGTGCAGGGCGCACGCCAAATCCGGACGTTATGTGCAACAAGGAAATCAAGTTCAAGGCCTTTTTGGACTATGCCATGACCTTGGGGGCAGACTATGTAGCGACTGGGCATTATGCTCGAGTGGCGCGTGATGAGGACGGCACTGTTCACATGCTTCGTGGCGTGGACAATGGCAAGGACCAGACCTATTTCCTCAGCCAACTTTCGCAAGAACAACTTCAAAAAACCATGTTCCCACTAGGACATTTGGAAAAGCCTGAAGTTCGAAAACTAGCAGAAGAAGCAGGCCTTTCGACTGCTAAGAAGAAAGACTCGACAGGGATTTGCTTTATCGGAGAAAAGAACTTTAAAAACTTCCTCAGCAACTACCTGCCAGCTCAGCCTGGTCGCATGATGACTGTGGATGGTCGCGATATGGGCGAGCATGCAGGTCTTATGTACTATACAATCGGTCAGCGTGGCGGACTCGGTATCGGTGGGCAACACGGCGGTGACAATGCCCCTTGGTTCGTTGTCGGAAAAGATCTAAGCAAGAATATTCTCTATGTAGGACAAGGATTCTACCATGATTCGCTCATGTCAACTAGCCTAGAAGCCAGTCAAGTCCACTTTACTCGTGAAATGCCAGAAGAGTTTACGCTAGAATGTACGGCTAAATTCCGTTACCGTCAGCCTGACTCTAAGGTGACCGTCCATGTCAAAGGAGACAAGGCAGAGGTCATCTTTGCGGAACCACAACGCGCGATTACACCAGGACAGGCAGTTGTCTTTTACGATGGCGAAGAGTGTCTAGGTGGTGGTTTGATTGACAATGCTTACCGCGATGGACAAGTTTGTCAGTACATTTAGATTGACAAATTTTCTCAATTTGCTACAATAATAACAGCAATAGAAATGATGGTCAAAGCTCATGGATGTTGCAGGCTTTTTTGTCCTGCACTTCTTTGTAGTTTTGACTGTTTTTGTGTCGTTTAAGGGAAAGGACAAGAATGACTCAACAAGACTTTCGGACAAAAGTAGACAATACGGTTTTTGGTGTTCGGGCGACAGCTTTGATTCTTCAAAATCGCAAGCTTCTAGTCACCAAAGACAAGGGCAAGTATTACATTATCGGCGGTGCGATTCAAGTTAACGAAAAAACGGAAGACGCGGTAGTCCGTGAAGTGAAGGAAGAACTGGGTGTTAAATCTCAAGCTGGGCAGCTAGCTTTTGTGGTTGAAAATCGTTTTGAAGTGGACGGCGTTTCCTATCACAATATCGAGTTTCATTATCTGGTGGATTTGCTTGAAGATGCCCCGTTGACCATGCAGGAAGATGAGAAAAGGCAGCCCTGTGAGTGGATTGACTTGGATAAGCTCCAGAATATCCAGCTAGTTCCAGCCTTTTTAAAAACAGCCCTACCAGATTGGGAAGGCCAACTAAGACACATTCATCTTGAGGAATAGGAGAGAAACATGACTTATCATTTTACTGAAGAATACGATATTATTGTAATTGGTGCGGGACACGCTGGGGTTGAGGCTTCCTTGGCCGCTAGCCGTATGGGCTGTAAGGTCCTGCTTGCGACCATCAATATTGAAATGCTGGCTTTCATGCCTTGTAATCCCTCTATCGGTGGTTCTGCCAAGGGGATTGTCGTGCGTGAAGTCGATGCCCTCGGTGGCGAGATGGCCAAAACCATTGACAAGACTTACATCCAGATGAAGATGCTTAACACAGGGAAGGGGCCAGCCGTCCGTGCCCTTCGTGCGCAGGCTGATAAGGAACTTTACTCTAAGGAAATGCGCAAGACGGTTGAAAATCAAGAAAATCTGACCCTTCGTCAAACCATGATTGATGAGATTTTAGTGGAAGACGGCAAGGTTGTCGGTGTGCGTACAGCTACCCATCAAGAATATGCTGCTAAGGCTGTTATCGTGACGACAGGGACGGCCCTTCGTGGGGAAATTATCATCGGAGATCTCAAGTACTCATCAGGCCCTAACCACAGCCTAGCTTCTATTAACCTTGCTGATAATCTCAAGGAACTGGGACTCGAAATTGGTCGTTTCAAGACAGGGACGCCTCCACGTGTCAAGGCTTCTTCTATCAATTATGATGTGACAGAGATTCAGCCAGGAGACGAAGCGCCAAATCACTTCTCATATACTTCACGTGATGAGGACTATGTCAAGGATCAAGTGCCATGCTGGTTGACCTATACCAATGGTACCAGTCATGAGATTATCCAAAACAACCTCCACCGTGCGCCTATGTTTACAGGTGTGGTCAAGGGAGTGGGCCCTCGTTACTGTCCGTCGATTGAGGACAAGATTGTGCGCTTTGCAGACAAGGAACGCCACCAACTTTTCCTAGAGCCAGAAGGGCGCAATACAGAGGAAGTCTATGTCCAAGGCCTCTCAACCAGTTTACCTGAAGATGTGCAACGTGAGCTGGTTCATTCTATCAAAGGTTTGGAAAATGCAGAGATGATGCGAACAGGTTATGCCATCGAGTACGATATGGTCTTGCCACACCAGTTGCGTGCGACTCTGGAAACCAAGAAAATCTCCGGACTTTTCACTGCTGGTCAGACTAATGGAACGTCAGGTTATGAAGAGGCAGCAGGCCAAGGGATTATCGCTGGGATCAATGCGGCTCTGAAAATCCAAGGTAAACCTGAGTTGATTTTGAAGCGCAGTGACGGTTATATCGGGGTGATGATTGATGACTTGGTGACCAAGGGAACGATTGAGCCTTATCGCCTTTTGACCAGTCGTGCTGAATACCGCCTCATTCTCCGCCATGACAATGCTGATATGCGTTTGACTGAGATGGGCCGTGAGATTGGTCTTGTGGATGATGAACGCTGGACTCGCTTTGAAATCAAGAAAAATCAATTTGAAAATGAGATGAAACGCCTAGACAGCATCAAACTCAAGCCAGTCAAGGAAACCAATGCCAAGGTTGAGGAGATGGGCTTCAAGCCGTTGACAGATGCAGTGACAGCCAAGGAGTTCCTTCGCCGTCCAGAAGTTTCTTACCAAGATGTGGTGGCCTTCATCGGACCAGCTGCAGAGGACTTGGATGACAAGATTATCGAATTGATTGAAACAGAAATCAAGTACGAAGGCTATATTTCCAAAGCCATGGACCAGGTTGCTAAGATGAAACGTATGGAAGAAAAACGCATTCCAGCCAATATTGATTGGGATGATATTGATTCTATCGCAACCGAAGCTCGTCAGAAGTTCAAACTCATCAATCCAGAAACCATCGGTCAAGCCAGCCGTATTTCGGGAGTAAACCCAGCAGATATTTCTATTTTGATGGTGTATCTGGAAGGTAAAAATCGTAGTATTTCTAAAACTCTTCAAAAATCAAAATGATACGTCGTCGGCTTCTTACGAATGAGTTCAAAGCTTGGCTTTGATTCATCTCCGACCTCCCATAGTTCCCCGAACTATGGGAGCTAACTCAAGTTATGCATTTTCCTAGCCTTCTGGTCTGATTTTCATTGAGTTTTAATCTCAAAAGAAAGCATAGAGAAAAACAGCTCCGAAGACGGGGCTGTTTTGTTGACTTGTACTCAATGAAAATCAAAGAGCAAACTAGGAAGCTAGCCGTAGGTTGCTCAAAGCACTGCTTTGAGGTTGTGGATAGAATTGACGAAGTCAGTAACCATATATACGGCAAGGCGAAGCTGACGTGGTTTGAAGAGATTTTCGAAGAGTATTATTCTTCATCTGGTGTGAGGATCATCGGGATGATAATCGGTTCACGTTCGGTATTTTCATAGAGGAAGGGGCGAATAGCGTTGACAATGGCACCATTGACAGATTGCACGCTAGCATCCTTGTTTTTCAGTGCGATACGAATGGCATTGAAGAGGATACGCTGGCTTTGGCGAATCAGGTCGCCAGACTCTCTCATGTAGACAAAGCCTCGGCTGAGGATGTCTGGACCAGATAGAATCATCTGCGACTTGAAGTCAACAGTTGCGACTGCTAAAACGACACCGTCTTCAGATAGATCACGACGGTCTTTGAGGACAGCTGCGCCGATTTCACCGATACGATTTCCATCGACATAGATGTCTTGGGCGTTGAAATGACCTGCAATACGAGCTGAGTCAGCAGTAAGGGCAAGCACATCACCATTACTCATGATAAAGATATTGTCCTTCTCAACACCAGTATCCACTGCTAGTCCAGCATGGACTTTTTGCATGCGGTATTCACCGTGGACAGGCATGAAGTATTTTGGCTTAATCAAGCGGAGCATGAGTTTTTGCTCTTGCTGGCCACCGTGTCCAGATGTATGGATATTGTTCACTTTACCGTGGATAACTTCGACACCAGCTTCAGAAATGATGTTAATCAGCTTGTTGACGCTAGTCGTATTTCCAGGGATTGGGCTTGAAGAGAAGATAACGGTATCACCGGGTTGGAGTTGTACCTGACGGTGGGTTCCGTTGGCGATACGAGAGAGGGCTGCCATAGGCTCGCCCTGACTACCTGTACAGAGGATCAGAACCTCGCCAGCAGGGTAGTCTTTGATTTCATTTGGCTCGATAAAGGTTCCCTTAGGAGCTTTGATGTAGCCAAGGTCGATTCCGTTGACAATGGCCTTTTCCATAGAACGACCAAAGACCGCAATCTTACGTCCAGTCTTAACAGCAGCTTCAGTTGCTTGCTGGAGACGGAAGATATTTGAGGCAAAGGATGCAAAGATGATACGTCCTTCAATGCCTTGGATAATCTTCATGATGGACTGACCAACGACTTTTTCAGAGTTGGTAAAGGTTGGCACTTCTGCATTTGTTGAGTCAGACAGAAGACAAAGCACGCCTTCTTCACCAAGGGCAGCCATACGATGCAAGTCTGCAGGTTCTCCAACTGGAGTAAAGTCGAACTTGAAGTCGCCCGTACAGATGATTTTTCCTTGCGGAGTATGAATGACAATTCCCAAAGGCTCTGGAATAGAGTGAGTCGTTCTAAAGAAAGTTGCCTTGAGATTTTTAAAGGTCAACTCAGTGTTGTGGTTTATTTCGTAAAGTTTGGCGTTGCGCAAGAGGCCGTGTTCTTCGAGTTTCCCACGGATCAAAGCCAAGGCAAGTGGTCCAGCATAGATAGGGACATTTGCTTGCTTGAGCAGGAACGGAATCCCACCAATGTGGTCCTCGTGTCCGTGTGTGATTAAAACAGCCTTGACGCGGTCGATATTGTCCACGATGTATGAGTAGTCAGGAATGACATAGTCGATACCCAGCAAGTCATCTTCTGGGAATTTAATCCCAGCATCGACGATGATAATCTCATCTTGGTATTCAATTCCGTATGTATTTTTCCCGATTTCTCCCAGACCACCGATGGCAAAAACGCCGACTTCTTCAGGTTTAAGAGTGTAGGCCATATTAGAACTCCGTAATTTCGAAGGCGCCAGTTTCTTTTTCGTAATCTAGCAATTTGTCAGACAAGAGTTCGATATACTCGATATTGTACTCTGGGCGATTTTCTTCGACAAGTTGGCGAGCAGCGATACGGCCCTCAAGTTCTGAGTTGGCATCGATGTCTAGGTATAGTGCGCGTGTTGTTTCACGACGTGGGCTACGTTCTTTTGTTTCTTGATAAAAAACTTTGTAAATCATATAGTTCCTTTCTATTTTACAGGTCAGCTTATTCCAAACTTTTAGCATAGATTTGCTTGATTTCATTCCATTTTGTGTCTAGATTGACCTTGATTCGTTACAATTATTTCAATTATACCACAAAATGAAAAATTAGTAAAAGACGGAAACGAGAAAGTCATGGGACGATTTCTTTGGTAAACGCTTGCAATATCAAAAAGTATATGCTATAATAATAGAAAGAAATAGTATAAGCTGGAAAGGAAATAATTCGGAAACTATATTGTTTAGTGCTATTGATATTATGTTTAACTTTATAGATACTTCTGAATTGGATAAAGTTACCGAATTGAATGAACATGCTTTCCCTGTAGTTAGATTAGATAAAGCAGAGGAGCTTGGTTTAGATAATGAAGCTTTGGAGGTAGGCGTGTTTTAAACGAAATCGTAACGGATATAGAGACTAACGGAGAGTCAACTGATTTGGCTAGAATGGATCGCTCTCTTTTTCCTATAGGCTCTTATGGTAATTATTGTGGTTATGGGAAATAATGGATATTCTATTCCAGCTATTGATGATTTAGATATGGCTTGTTTCTATCATGATAAGTGTTTTAAGGGATTTTTAGCAGATAATAGAAGTTGCAATGCCGCATTCCTAATAAGATTATCTCCTATTGTAGCAAATAATGCTTGGAATACAACTAAAGGAGCATATGCAAGAGCAGCTGTGGTTCTATTTTCTAGATTCGTATAAGACCAAGTTTTTGTAAAATATGAGTTGTTACGTAAAAGTGTTGATATGAGTATTGGTGTCTATGAACAGAATCTTATCTTATAAGTTTTAACTTATCTTTTAAGGTTTCTGTTTATAGGCGCTTGTAGATGTGTTTATGTCTTTAAAAAATATATTTGCGATATTAAAAATGGATACTTATGCAATATTTCACTTTACTTATTAAGATAAATTTAAACTAAGGAGGTTGCTCTATGTATAACTTATTTGCTTTTGCTATCGGAGCTCGCTTGGTAGCTTTTATTGTTTTTGTTGCTTGCGTTTATGCGGGTAATCTTCTATTTACCAAACTGGAACGACGACAAACCAAGTTCTTGTGGAAAATTACCTTTGTGACTCTCTACTCGCTTTTTCTTCTCCTCGTAACCTATGTCGTTTGGTTTGTATTTTACTTTGGATTAAATGCTTAGATGCCCTGCTCATGCTGGGGCGTTTTTGTTTGGTGGCAAAAGATAGTAAATTTATGACACGAAAATTCCACCCCATCTATCAAGATGAGGTGGTCTTTGCATTTTTCTAAAATGACATGACAATGGAATTTTCAGAGCTTATTATTTTTATGGGAGTCATTGTTCTGCTCAAAAATAGAGTTGAAGCATAAAAATAAAACAATACAAACAGATAGATCAATTGGTAAAGGGATAGTAGTCATGTTTAAATCATTGAGAATGCTGAGTAAACTGTAAGAGATGAAGACAATAAAATTTATCCTTCTAAAAATGTGTTTCTTATCTAGCATGACTTACCAAACTTTTTACGAAGGTCTTTTCCAATGGTATAAGCTGCCATAAATAAAGCGATACCAACACCTACACCAAAGCCACCCTTTATTTCTTGCAATTCCTTAGTAGAAATTTCACAATAGTTGTTCAAATCTTTCATCATATTAATCTCCTCCTAAAAAATAACCAGCTGCCAAACCAGAACCTATAAGTGCTGTTCCACCTGCAATAGCTTTCCAAGATACTGCTACTCCAAAGATAACCAAGGGAGCGAGACCGCCATCAATATCTGATAATTCATTTTCAGATAAGGATAAAAATTGATTGTCAAGAACGTCAAAATTTGTCATTGAACTTTCCTCCTTTTTTCTTGTTCACTTTTATATTCGTAAAAGAAAAGGAAAAGTGAACATTTTTTTAAATTATTTTTAGTTAAGTGAGGGCACTCTTGTTTGGGGATAAAGAAAATTCCCATGTGCCAGCTTTTGTAGTATAATAGTAAGCAGACAAAAAGATAGGAATGTGTTATGAAAGTATTAGCTTTTGATACGTCTAGCAAGGCTCTTTCTCTGGCTATTTTAGAGGACAAGCAGGTTCTTGCCGAGACGACGATTAATATCAAGAAAAATCACAGCATTACCCTTATGCCTGCCATCGATTTTTTGATGGCAAGTTTGGATTGGACACCCAAGGATTTAGACCGAATCGTGGTGGCGGAAGGACCAGGTAGCTATACAGGCTTGCGAATTGCGGTAGCAACTGCCAAGACCTTAGCTCATACCCTGAACATCGAGTTGGTTGGTATGTCGAGTCTCTTGGCTCTGGTGCCCTACCAACAAGAAGGTTTGTTTGTCCCCTTGATGGATGCGCGTCGCAATAATGTTTATGCAGGATTTTATGAAAATGCCAAACCTGTCATGCCAGAAGCGCACTTACCCTTTGAGCGAGTGATTGAGTTAATCAAGGGCGCTAGTCAGGTAACCTTTGTCGGAGAAGTTGTCCCCTTTGTTGAGCAGATTCAAAAACACTTGCCAAGGACTAATTTCAAAGAAACCCTGCCTAATGCAGCCAATCTTGCTCTTTTGGCCTGGGACAAGGAAGCAGACTCCTTACACGACTTTGTGCCTAACTACCTCAAGCGTGTCGAGGCTGAGGAAAACTGGCTCAAGAACCATACCGAGTCTGGCGAGTCTTACATTAAACGCCTATGATAGAAATCAAACGAATCCAACAGCAGCCTAATCTAGCTAAAGCCATCTACGCTGTTATGATAGCTGTTTACCCAGTCAGTCCTTGGACGCTGGAACAAATCCAAGCTGACCTATTCCAAGACCAGACTTGGTATGCTCTGGCCTATGATGGGGCAGAAGTGATTGGATTTCTAGCTGTGCAGGAAAATATCTTTGAGGCAGAAGTCTTGCAAATCGCTGTTAAAGGAGACTATCAGGGTCAGGGGATTGCGTCAGCCTTGTTTGCTCAATTGCCGACAGACAAGGAGATTTTCCTCGAAGTCAGAAAGTCAAATCAACGAGCGCAAGCATTTTACAAGAAAGAAAAAATGGCGGTCATCGCTGAGCGAAAAGCCTACTACCATGACCCAGTCGAAGACGCCATCATCATGAAGAGAGAAATAGATGAAGGATAGATATATTTTAGCATTTGAGACATCCTGTGATGAGACCAGTGTCGCCGTCTTGAAAAACGACGATGAGCTCTTGTCCAATGTCATTGCTAGTCAAATTGAGAGTCACAAACGTTTTGGTGGCGTAGTGCCCGAAGTAGCCAGTCGTCACCATGTCGAGGTCATTACAGCCTGTATCGAGGAGGCATTGGCAGAAGCAGGGATTACCGAAGAGGACGTGACAGCTGTTGCGGTTACCTACGGACCAGGCTTGGTCGGAGCCTTGCTAGTTGGTTTGTCAGCTGCCAAGGCCTTTGCTTGGGCTCACGGACTTCCACTGATTCCTGTTAATCACATGGCTGGGCACCTCATGGCAGCTCAGAGTGTGGAGCCTTTGGAGTTTCCCTTGCTAGCCCTTTTAGTCAGTGGTGGGCACACAGAGTTGGTCTATGTTTCTGAGGCTGGCGATTACAAGATTGTTGGGGAGACACGAGATGACGCGGTTGGTGAGGCATATGATAAGGTCGGCCGCGTCATGGGCTTGACCTATCCTGCAGGTCGTGAGATTGACGAGTTGTCTCATCAGGGGCAGGATATTTATGATTTCCCTCGTGCCATGATTAAGGAGGATAATCTGGAGTTTTCATTCTCAGGTTTGAAATCTGCCTTTATCAATCTTCACCACAATGCCGAGCAAAAGGGAGAAAGTCTGTCTACAGAGGATTTGTGTGCTTCCTTCCAAGCAGCTGTACTGGATATTCTCATGGCTAAAACCAAGAAGGCTTTGGAGAAATACCCTGTTAAAACCCTTGTCGTGGCAGGTGGCGTGGCAGCCAATAAAGGTCTCAGAGAACGCCTAGCAACTGAAATCACAGATGTCAATGTCATCATTCCACCTCTGCGTCTCTGCGGAGACAATGCAGGTATGATTGCTTATGCCAGTGTCAGCGAGTGGAACAAAGAAAACTTTGCAAACTTGGACCTCAATGCCAAACCAAGCCTCGCTTTTGATACCATAGAATAAAGAGTCAGCTTAAGGCTGGCTTTTTTATTTTTTCTAACTATCAGAATATTTTGACAAATGAACACAAATAATGATATAATATGCAAAAGCTAGGAGGTGGTAGGATGATTGAAAAAATGGAATTGGGGGAATTTTACAAGGAACTGCGCCTGGCTAGAAAGCTCAAGCAGTCAGATGTGGCTTGTGACGGGCTAACAGCTTCTCAGTTGTCCAAGTTTGAGCTAGGGCAGTCCATGTTGTCTGCTGATAAGCTCATATTAGCCATTCAAGGGATCAATATGAATTTTGATGAGTTTGGGCACAAGCTCAACAACTATCAAGAATCTCCACATATGCGAATCGGTCGAAAGGTTGTGGATCGCTTTGCCCACCAAGATATCGCTGGCTTAGAGCAACTATTGGAGAAAATCAAGCAAGAACAGATGGCAGAGACCTATCGTCGTTTGAATGCCATTGTGATTAAAAATGCCATCCATTCCTTAAATAAGAGCTATCTGCTAACAGAGGAGGATAGCGAATTTTTGACCAGCTATCTCTATGCTATCGAGTCTTGGACCTGGTTTGAACTCTATCTCTTTTGCAATACCATGCCCTTCTTGAGCAATCAAGATTTGATCTTTTTATCGACCGCTTTAATTGAGAAGTCTAAAGAATTTAAGGAGTTGGTACATAATCGGTTGTATATGAAGCAAGGACTCTTAAATATCTTATCAGAACTCATGGAGCGAAAACTTTTCTCATACATCCCAATCTTCGAAGCCGAGTTGGAGAGCATGTTGCGTCCGTACGATGTTTTTGAGAAAGTATCGTGGCAATTTTTAAAGAAAATGAGTGTCTTTCTTCAAACCAAAGGAAGCAATCAAAAAGAGATTGAACACTTTATCCAATCTCTGCAAGTATTAGAAAATCCACAATTGCTAGCCCTCTTCGAATTGCGTTTTCAGCAATACAAAGAACTTATCGATTAATTAGAAACGGGAAGACGATAACCCACTCCGAAATAAGCAGGAGTATCAGTTGGATTTTTCTTTTTTTCATCATTATATCCCTCCTTGTTAGTAATAACTTTATTATACCAGGGAAATAATCAAATCTACCAAAATCGCAAATCTGAAATTTCTATAAGAAAAAATATCAAATATGCGATTTTCTAAAATAAGTCAATTTCCGTGTTATACTGTCCTTGTAAAACATTTGAAGCAAATCCTAGGTCGCAGAAGTGGTTTACAAATGAAGATAATTGAAGGAGTGTAAAAGATGTTAAATTTACAATTTGCAGAAACAATGGAATTGACAGAAGCTGAGTTGGAGACAGTTTATGGAGGAAGGTCATATCCTCCATTGGGATCTGGTGGAATGGGCGGTCTATGGCAAAACTACTTTAACTTTGCTCCTCCAGCTCCTGAGACTAGACGTCGTTATTGATGTTTAAAGCCCTTGCCTTTTTCTTGGGTAGGGGCTATTTTTATTTCATATATAGGAGAAAATAAAATGGGAAAGATAACTTCAAGATACTATTTTTTTATAGCGATTCTACTCGTCCTTGCTTATCAGTACCTTAGTGGTCTGGTTTTATCTAGCGACTTTGCTCTTAGGCTATCTGACTTTGGCTATTATTTGTCGGATATGATGTTGCATTTTCTTGTCGTTTTTATTGCTTTTTTTGCTATGGTTAAGTCAGGAAAATGGCAAGGAATTAACAGTAAGAAGTTTCGCTGGTCTTATTTGTTTTATTGTGTCTTAGCTTTTCTTTTGTTGTTCCTTTGGAATAGGGTTACCTTTTCTCTTTTTCCACCTACTCGAAATGCAATTTCTTATCAACATGCTACTCCTACTTTTACAGGAGATACGGCATTTTTGATGTATTTTTTTTATCCTGTGATTGCAGGTCCCATTTTTGAAGACATGATTTATCGTGGATTAGTGATGACTGCTCTGGAAAAAGGGAAGAAATGGGGATTGGATGTACTTGGATCAGCTATATTATTTGGAATTTTGCACATTAGTAGTCATGGTTGGGTCTTGACAGACTTTTTCGTATATATGGGTGGCGGTCTCATATTTGCAGTCTTGTTTAGAGTAACCAAGTCCATTTATTGGCCTATTGGACTGCACATAGTCTACAATGGTATTGGTCAGATTTTGATGTTATTGCACTAGGATCTGGTTAGTAGCTAAAGACATGATGAGGTGTGCAGTGAAAAAGGCTGTGTAGGCTATCTATATGATATGGGATAGACTGGGCATACAGGATTTATTAGGATGTTTTGGAATAAAAATTCTAACTGGAATTTAAAAAGGAGTTATAATGAAAGTATTTCTTCAAAATAGAGATTTTAGGCAATTAACTGTCAACCAGTGGATTTCAACGGTTGGGGATACGATTTTTTATCTGGCCTTTTTGAATTATGTGGCAGATGCCTCTTTTGCCCCTCTGGCGATTTTACTCATCACGATTTCAGAAACTCTTCCCCAAGTTCTACAAATCTTTCTGGGAGTTTTGGCGGATTTTCAACATCATCGTGTCCTAAAATATACAATTATTAGTTTTGCAAAATTTTTGCTTTACTCTATAGTGTCTTTATCACTTTCAGGGCAGTCTTTCTCCTTGTTGCTAGTAGCATTTATTTGTCTGATTAACCTCTTGTCTGACACATTGAGTTATTTTTCAGGCGCCATGCTTACTCCGATTTTCATTAGAATTATTGGGCAAGACCATTTGGCAGAAGCTATTGGGTTTAAACAATCAACTGTTAGTTTAGTGAAAACAATCAGTAATATTCTAGGAGGAGTCTTACTAGGTATTCTATCTATCCAGTTTATTTCCTTACTGAACGCTCTTACCTTTTTAATCGCATTTTTAGGTATCATTTTCATAAAAACTGACCTCTTGAAAGTAGAAAAAACGATTAGCTATCAAGAAGGACTCTCTGTAAAATCCTTTTGCCAGCATTTGCTCCAATCATCGAAATTGATATGGAATATGAATAAGGTGCTCTTGGTTTTGTTTATTATTTCTATTAGTCAAGCAGTGATAAATGTTACAGTTCCTGTTTCTACTCTATTTTTGAGGAATCAACCCTTTTTGAATTTACAAACAGGTCAATCTCTTGCCTTGCTATCCACTTTTGAACTGTCAGCCCTGATTGTCGGAAGCCTTGTAAGTGGCTATCTGAAAAATATGATTTCTATAAAAACAGCTCTCTATGCCTCACTCGTCATCCAGTTGCTTCTTCTAGTAGGATTTGCCACAGTTCGTTTTGACTGGATTCTCATCTTTAGTACCTTGGATGCCTTTTTCGCAGGTGTTCTCTCTCCTAGATTGCAAGAACTCGTCTTTAAACAAATACCTGAGGAGTCAATGGGAGCAGTTCAATCTTCTATCGGTGCTATTACGGTTGTTTTACCTAGCTTATTTACAATAGCTTTGGTAACCATTGCTACTAGCTTTGGAACTCTGGCAGTTAGCTTTGTTTTATTGCTATTTCTTCTAGTTGCCTTTGTCATGCTTCTGAATATCCGTGAAAGTATTTAGCGGAGAATTTGTTTAATATATGTTTGAGACTGGATTGCCAGTCTTTTTATGATGGTCAAAATCAGCAGACTTTTTTCTCTTTCCTGAATGTGTTATAATAGTCCATGCTGTGGCTGGAGCCTTTTCAGCCCATTTATTAAGACAATATGAGGAGAAAGATGAAAGAAAAAGGATTTTGGGAGGGGGCGCAGGCAGCCATGCCAACGGCCCTTGGTTATGTCAGTATCGGCCTGGCCTGTGGGATTATTGGTGCGCCCTATGTGACACCTGTAGAGATGGCCTTGATGAGCCTCTTTGTTTATGCTGGGAGTGCCCAGTTTGCCATGTTGGCACTGATTGCGGTTCAAGCTCCTGTGGCAGCTATTGCTATGACGGTTTTTCTAATCAATTTGCGTCTCTTTTTGTTGAGTTTGCATGCGTCGACCTATTTTCGTCATACCAGTCTTTGGCACAATATCGGTATGTCTAGTATCTTGACAGATGAGACCTATGGTGTTTTGATGGGAGAATTGGCCCATACAGACAAGGTCAATCCTATGTGGATGCACGGAAACAATCTCAACAGCTATGTGGCTTGGTTTGTGGGGACAGTAGTCGGAACGGCTCTGGGTGGTCTGTTACCAAATCCAGAAATCTTTGGTTTAGATTTTGCCCTAGTTGGGATGTTTATCGGTATTTTTGCTTCGCAATTTCAGATTATGCAAAGACGGATTCCTGTCCGCAATCTGCTCATTATCCTAGCAGTTGTTGCGGTGTCCTTCTTTTTACTCTTGACAGTGGTGTCTCAGTCGCTAGCTGTTCTCTTTGCGACGCTACTTGGTTGTAGCATGGGGGTGGTTTTAGATGGTCAGTAAGTATCTTTTATTAGCAGTTATTTTCTCTGGTCTTGTGACCTGGATTCCCCGTATGATTCCCTTCATCTTGGTCAAGTATAAGGGCTTGCCTGCGATCGTTGAGCGTTTTTTGAAGTTCTTGCCCGTCTCTATTATTTTTGCCTTGATTCTTTCAAGCGTAGTGGCAGGTAAGGTTGGAAGTTTGCCTCAAATCAAATGGCTGGACTTCTTAGCCGTCTTTCCAACAGCTTGGGTAGCCTTTCGCTACCGCAATCTAGTCGGAACAGTTCTCTTTGGAGTGGTCTTGATTGCCGTCTTGCGTTTGGTCTTTTAATACTCTCCGAAAATCTCTTCAAACCACGTCAGCTTTGCCTTTCCGTAGGTATATGTAACTGACTTCGTCAGTCTTATCTCCAACCTCAAAACAGTGTTTTGAGCAACCTGTGGCTAGCTTTCTAGTTTGCTCTTTGATTTTCATTGAGTATAAATCAGCCATAAAGAAAACTTATCACAGAGATAGATATCATATAATGGCGTAAATGGTCTTTTTCTGTTAAGATTATAAGGTATTCTATTTTGGAGGAAATGACATGAAAAAAATCGTTAAATACTCATCTCTTGCGGCCCTTGCTCTTGTTGCTGCAGGTGTGTTAGCAGCTTGCTCAGGTGGTGCTAAGAAAGAAGGAGAAGCAGCTAGCAAGAAAGAAATCATCGTTGCAACCAATGGATCACCAAAGCCATTTATCTATGAAGAAAATGGCGAATTGACTGGTTACGAGATTGAAGTCGTTCGCGCTATCTTTAAAGATTCTGACAAATATGATGTCAAGTTTGAAAAGACAGAATGGTCAGGTGTCTTTGCAGGTCTTGACGCTGACCGTTACAATATGGCTGTCAACAATCTTAGCTACACTAAAGAACGTGCGGAGAAATACCTTTATGCCGCACCAATTGCCCAAAACCCTAATGTCCTTGTAGTGAAGAAAGATGACTCTAGTATCAAGTCTCTCGCTGATATCGGTGGAAAATCGACGGAAGTCGTTCAAGCCACTACATCAGCTAAGCAGTTAGAAGCATACAACGCTGAACACCCGGATAACCCAACTATCCTTAACTATACTAAGGCAGACTTCCAACAAATCATGGTACGTTTGAGCGATGGCCAATTTGACTATAAGATTTTTGATAAAATCGGTGTTGAAACAGTGATCAAGAACCAAGGTTTGGATAACTTGAAAGTCATTGAACTTCCAAGTGACCAACAACCGTACGTTTACCCACTTCTTGCTCAAGGTCAAGATGAGTTGAAATCATTTGTAGACAAACGCATCAAAGAACTCTACAAAGACGGAACGCTTGAAAAATTGTCTAAACAATTCTTCGGAGACACTTACCTACCAGCAGAGGCTGATATTAAATAATTTCTTGAAATCATCCATTCTGAATAAGATGGGTGATTTCTCAGTTCTCAGATATATAGTTTTAAACTATATATCTGACTATCTAATAACAATTTGTGAAATAAAACAAAGTATGAGATACTAGTACGGTATTATTTTTAAGGAGAAAGAATCATGAAAATCAAAAAATGGCTTGGCCTAGCAGCCCTTGCTACAGTCGCAGGTTTGGCTCTTGCAGCTTGCGGAAACTCAGAAAAGAAAGCAGACAATGCAACAACTATCAAAATCGCAACTGTCAACCGTAGCGGTTCTGAAGAAGCTCGTTGGGATAAAGTTCAAGAATTGGTTAAGAAAGACGGAATCACTTTGGAATTTACAGAGTTCACAGACTACTCACAACCAAACAAGGCAACTGCTGATGGCGAAGTAGACTTGAACGCTTTCCAACACTATAACTTCTTGAACAACTGGAACAAAGAAAACGGGAAAGACCTTGTAGCGATTGCTGATACTTACATCTCTCCAATCCGCCTTTACTCAGGTTTGAATGGAAGTGACAACAAGTACACTAAAGTAGAAGACATCCCAGCAAACGGAGAAATCGCTGTACCGAACGATGCTACAAACGAAAGCCGTGCGCTTTACTTGCTTCAATCAGCTGGCTTGATTAAATTGGACGTTTCAGGAACTGCTCTTGCAACAGTTGCTAACATCAAAGAAAATCCAAAGAACTTGAAAATCACTGAATTGGATGCTAGCCAAACAGCTCGTTCATTGTCATCAGTTGACGCTGCTGTTGTAAACAATACCTTCGTTACAGAAGCAAAATTGGACTACAAGAAAGCACTTTTCAAAGAACAAGCTGATGAAAATTCAAAACAATGGTACAACATCATCGTTGCGAAAAAAGATTGGGAAACATCACCAAAAGCTGATGCTATCAAGAAAGTGATCGCAGCTTACCATACAGATGAAGTGAAAAAAGTTATCGAAGAAACATCAGACGGTTTGGATCAACCAGTTTGGTAATAAGAAACAGGGAGGTGGGAGAGAGAATTCCACCTCTTGCTTTTGTATAGAGCATGGATTGTAAAGAAGACTATAGTTTCATAGAAAGGTAGAGAGAATATGGTTTTTCCTAGTGAACAAGAACAGATTGAAAAATTTGAAAAGGATCATGTAGCCCAGCATTATTTTGAGGTTTTGCGTACCTTGATTTCTAAGAAGTCGGTCTTTGCCCAGCAGGTTGGACTTAAGGAAGTCGCAAACTATCTGGGTGAGATTTTCAAGCGTGTGGGGGCTGAAGTGGAGATTGATGAGACTTACACGGCGCCTTTTGTCATGGCGCATTTCAAGAGTTCACGTCCAGATGCCAAGACCCTGATTTTCTATAACCACTATGACACTGTGCCAGCGGACGGAGATCAGGTCTGGACAGAGGATCCCTTTACGCTTTCGGTGCGCAATGGTTTCATGTATGGACGTGGGGTTGATGACGACAAGGGTCATATCACAGCTCGTTTGAGTGCTTTGAGAAAATACATGCAGCACCACGATGACCTGCCTGTCAATATCAGTTTTATCATGGAGGGAGCGGAGGAATCGGCTTCGACAGACCTGGATAAGTATTTGGAAAAGCATGCGGATAAACTCCGTGGGGCGGATTTGTTGGTCTGGGAACAAGGAACCAAAAATGCCTTGGAACAGCTGGAAATTTCTGGTGGAAATAAGGGGATTGTGACCTTTGATGCCAAGGTGAAAAGTGCTGATGTGGATATCCACTCGAGTTATGGTGGGGTTGTGGAATCAGCTCCTTGGTATCTCCTCCAAGCCTTACAGTCTCTTCGTGCTGCGGATGGCCGTATCTTGGTTGAAGGTTTGTACGAAGAAGTACAAGAGCCAAATGAACGAGAAATGTCCTTGGTGGACACTTACGCTCAACGCAATCCAGGGGAAGTCAGTCGGATTTATGGCTTGGAGTTGCCTCTCTTACAGGAGGAGCGGATGGCCTTTCTAAAACGTTTCTTTTTCGAGCCAGCCCTTAATATCGAAGGGATTCAGTCAGGTTATCAAGGACAAGGAGTTAAAACGATTTTGCCAGCAGAAGCCAGTGCCAAGCTAGAGGTTCGTCTGGTTCCGGGCTTAGAACCGCATGATGTTCTGGAAAAAATTCGGAAACAGCTAGACAAAAATGGCTTTGATAAGGTAGAATTATACTATACCTTGGGAGAGATGAGCTATCGAAGCGATATGAGCGCGCCAGCCATTCTCAATGTAATCGAGTTGGCCAAGAAATTCTATCCACAGGGCGTTTCAGTCTTGCCGACTACAGCTGGGACAGGGCCTATGCATACGGTCTTTGATGCCCTAGAGGTACCAATGGTGGCCTTCGGTCTAGGAAACGCTAATAGCCGAGATCACGGTGGAGATGAAAATGTGCGAATCGCCGATTATTACACCCATATTGAATTAGTAGAGGAGCTGATTAGAAGCTATGAGTAGAGATATTATCAAGTTAGATCAGATCGATGTGACTTTTCACCAAAAGAAGAGAACTATCACAGCGGTCAAGGATGTGACCATTCATATCCAAGAAGGGGATATCTACGGAATCGTTGGATATTCTGGAGCAGGGAAATCAACCCTTGTACGGGTGATTAACCTCTTGCAAAAACCATCTGCAGGAAAAATTACCATTGACGACGATGTGATTTTTGATGATAAGGTGATCTTGACGGCCGAGCAGTTGCGTCGTAAACGTCAAGATATCGGGATGATTTTCCAGCATTTTAACCTGATGAGCCAAAAGACAGCAGAGGAGAATGTAGCCTTTGCCCTCAAACACTCTGGACTCAGCAAGGAAGAAAAGAAGGCTAAAGTAGCTAAGTTGTTGGACTTGGTTGGCTTGGCAGACCGTGCTGAAAACTACCCTTCACAATTATCTGGAGGGCAAAAACAGCGTGTGGCCATTGCGCGTGCCTTGGCAAATGACCCAAAAATCTTGATTTCAGATGAGTCAACGTCTGCCCTTGACCCTAAGACAACCAAGCAGATTTTGGCTTTGTTGCAAGATTTGAACCAAAAATTAGGCTTGACTGTTGTCTTGATTACGCATGAAATGCAGATTGTCAAAGATATTGCCAACCGTGTGGCGGTTATGCAGGACGGGCATTTGATTGAAGAGGGTAGTGTGCTTGAAATCTTCTCAGACCCTAAACAACCTTTAACTCAAGACTTTATCTCAACAGCTACAGGTATTGACGAAGCCATGGTCAAAATCGAGAAACAAGAAATTGTGGAACACTTGTCTGAAAACAGCCTTTTGGTGCAACTCAAGTATGCAGGTGCTTCAACAGACGAGCCGCTTTTGAATGAATTGTACAAGCGTTACCAAGTAACGGCTAATATTCTCTATGGGAATATCGAAATCCTCGATGGTACTCCTGTTGGAGAATTGGTGGTGGTTTTGTCAGGTGAAAAAGCAGCGCTAGCAGGTGCTCAAGAAGCCATTCGTCAAGCAGGCGTACAACTAAAAGTATTGAAGGGAGGACAGTAAGATGGAATCATTGATTCAAACCTATTTACCAAATGTCTATAAAATGGGTTGGGCTGGCCAAGCAGGCTGGGGAACAGCCATCTACCTAACTCTTTATATGACAGTTCTGTCCTTTATCATCGGAGGTTTCTTGGGGCTAGTGGCAGGCCTTTTCCTTGTCTTGACAGCTCCAGGTGGGGTCTTGGAAAATAAGGTCGTCTTCTGGATTTTAGATAAGATTACCTCTATTTTCCGTGCGGTTCCTTTCATCATTCTCTTGGCAGTCTTGTCACCCTTCTCTCATCTAATCGTAGGAACAAGCATTGGTCCAAATGCGGCTATCGTACCGCTATCTTTTGCAGTCTTTGCCTTCTTTGCCCGTCAAGTGCAGGTTGTCTTGGCTGAGCTAGATGGTGGTGTCATTGAGGCGGCTCAAGCGAGCGGAGCGACTTTCTGGGACATCGTGGGTGTTTACCTATCAGAAGGTCTTCCAGATTTGATTCGCGTGACGACTGTGACCTTGATTTCCCTTGTTGGGGAAACAGCTATGGCTGGTGCGGTTGGAGCTGGTGGTATCGGTAACGTAGCCATCGCTTATGGATTTAACCGCTACAATCACGATGTGACCATCTTGGCAACCATCATTATCATTTTGATTATCTTTACAATCCAATTCTTGGGAGATTTCTTGACTAAGAAATTGAGCCATAAATAAAAAAGATCTAGGCAATCTGTACATCATTCATAGGAGTTGTCGTTATAGTTAAGACTTGAAATTTTCTGTACTGATTGCTATCAACCGTTACTTTTATGAGTAAGAGAGTTGAGAATTGTGGGGAGTCAATATGCAAAATCTGGGAGAAGTTTTTAAAGAATTGAGAAAGAGTCGGAATGTATCTCTACAGGAGGCGACGGGAGGAGAGTTTACTTATTCCATGCTGAGCAAATTTGAGCGTGGAGAAGCAGACCTATCGTCTATGAAATTGATTACTGCCTTAGATAACATACACTCTGATTTGAATGAATTTATGTACTTGGTACGTGGTTTTTCTCAGAAAAAGGCTTTGGCTTTTCAAGAAAATCTTTGGGATTTATATGATAGAGAAGGGATTGATTCTCTCCACGCCTTGTATGAAGAGACGACTCAAAAGTATAGATCAAGTGGTGAAACAAGCTATCTTTTACAAATGATTCGTATCAAAAGCCTTCTTGTGTTTTTTGATTCAAAAATAAGGGCAACGGATGAAGAACTGACTTTTCTCTATGACTATTTTTTTACTATTGATATCTGGGGAAATTATGAATTGGAACTATTTTCAACGATTTCTACTTTGTTTCCTCTGCCCCTCTATTTTAAATATTCTAGGGAGATGTTACAAAAGACGGATTTATTAGGCTCTTTACCTAGTAACAAAGTCGGTATCGATACCATTTTGATGAATGGACTTTTTAAAGCGATAGAGGAAAAGGATAAATTAAAAGCAGACTATTTTGTTTTTCAGATTGAAAAACGAGAATTGCCAGAATCTCAAGCTTATCTTAAAATCATTTATATGATTGCTAAAGGGTATTATGATACTATTTTTAAAGCGAAAAATAGCATAAAAATCTAGTTATCCGCATAAAAACTGGACTTATCACACTTTATCAAGGTCAAAACCACTCAATTTACTACTAATTTACTACTTATGAATGAGCTTTGATACGACGATTTATCCTTGAAAAGTGAAGATATAAAGATACTTCCAATAAAATTTGAATATTTAATAGGTAGACACTTCAAAAAATGAGGTGTCTATTTTTTTACCCGATTTTGAAAGGAAGTGAACTTATGAAAACAAAAAATCAAGAATCAAAAGGTCGTTCCCCACTCTTTAAGACCATCAAACATTCATTCAGCCAATAAAAAAGAAAGGATAGGTAAAAATATGGAACTTAAATTTGTGATTCCCAACATGGAAAAAACATTCGGCAATTTAGAATTTGCTGGCGAGGATAAAGTCGTTCAGCGAAGAATCAACGGACGGCTAACTGTCTTATCAAGAAGCTATAATCTCTATTCTGATGTTCAAAGAGCAGATGATATTGTGGTGGTGCTTCCTGCTGAAGCTGGCGAAAAACATTTCGGCTTTGAGGAACGTGTGAAGTTAGTCAATCCACGTATTACCGCAGAGGGCTACAAAATCGGCACTCGTGGTTTTACAAATTACCTTTTACATGCTGACGACATGATAAAAGAATAAAGAAAGAGAGGAAAAATGATGAGATTAGCAAATGGCATTGTATTAGATAAAGACACGACTTTTGGAGAATTGAAATTCTCTGCTCTACGTCGTGAAGTGAGAATCCAAAATGAAGACGGGTCGGTTTCAGATGAAATCAAGGAACGTACCTATGACTTAAAATCCAAAGGACAAGGACGCATGATTCAAGTAAGTATTCCTGCCAGCGTGCCTTTGAAAGAGTTTGATTATAACGCACGGGTGGAACTTATCAATCCCATTGCGGACACCGTTGCTACTGCCACCTATCAAGGAGCAGATGTTGACTGGTATATCAAGGCAGACGATATTGTGCTGACAAAGGATTCTAGTTCATTCAAAGCTCAACCACAAGCAAAGAAAGAACCGACACAAGACAAATAGTCGCTAGGTAGAAAGGAGACTTTTTCGCATGAAACAGCGTGGTAAAAGGATTCGCCCATCTGGTAAAGATTTAGTCTTTCATTTTACGATAGCGTCACTCCTGCCTGTTTTCCTGCTGGTTGTCGGACTGTTTCATGTGAAGACAATCCAGCAGATCAACTGGCAGGATTTTAACCTATCACAAGCAGATAAGATTGACATTCCCTATTTAATTATCAGTTTCAGTGTCGCAATTCTTATCTGCTTGCTGGTAGCGTTTGTATTCAAACGGGTTCGCTATGATACGGTTAAACAACTTTACCACCGTCAAAAACTGGCAAAGATGATACTTGAAAACAAGTGGTATGAATCTGAACAGGTCAAAACAGAGGGTTTCTTTAAAGATAGTGCTGGTCGTACAAAGGAAAAGATAACCTACTTCCCTAAAATGTATTATCGACTTAAAAATGGCTTGATACAGATACGGGTGGAAATCACGCTGGGAAAATATCAAGACCAACTCTTACACTTGGAAAAGAAATTAGAGAGTGGCTTGTACTGTGAGCTGACGGATAAAGAGTTAAAGGATTCCTATGTGGAATATACTTTGCTCTATGACACCATAGCCAGTCGTATTTCTATTGATGAAGTAGAAGCTAAAGATGGTAAACTTCGCTTAATGAAAAACGTATGGTGGGAATATGATAAGCTCCCTCATATGTTGATTGCTGGTGGTACAGGTGGCGGTAAAACTTACTTTATACTGACACTGATTGAAGCCTTGCTTCATACAGATTCAAAACTGTATATTCTTGACCCGAAAAATGCTGATCTTGCGGACTTAGGTTCTGTGATGGCAAATGTCTACTATAGAAAAGAAGACTTGCTTTCTTGCATTGAAACATTCTATGAAGAAATGATGAAACGTAGTGAGGAAATGAAGCAGATGAAGAACTATAAGACTGGCAAAAATTATGCTTACTTAGGTCTCCCGGCACACTTCTTAATCTTTGATGAATACGTCGCTTTCATGGAAATGCTGGGAACAAAAGAAAACACCGCAGTTATGAATAAGCTGAAACAGATTGTCATGTTAGGTCGTCAAGCTGGCTTCTTTCTAATACTGGCTTGTCAACGTCCAGACGCAAAATATTTAGGCGACGGAATCCGTGATCAGTTTAATTTCAGAGTGGCTTTAGGTCGTATGTCTGAAATGGGCTATGGCATGATGTTTGGCAGTGACGTACAAAAGGATTTCTTCTTAAAGCGAATCAAAGGTCGTGGCTATGTTGATGTAGGAACAAGTGTCATATCAGAGTTTTATACTCCCCTTGTACCAAAAGGATATGATTTCTTGGAGGAAATTAAAAAGTTATCCAACAGCAGACAGTCCACGCAGGCGACGTGCGAAGCGGAAGTCGCAGGTGTGGACTGATCTTGCTGGCTGGTGTGGCAATAGCCACGCCAGCACTTAACCCCCCGTATCTAACAGGGGGGTACAAATCGACAGGAAACAGTCAAAAAAACATTAGAAAATCCTTTGGTTACAAGGGATTTACAAAATTTCAGCGTATGTCAAATGGGCTTTAAAAGTTGACATACGCCTTTTTGATTGGAGGGATTTTTACTGAATGAACAAACTTGGTTACAGCATTTAAAAGAAAAACGCTTGGCTTATGGACTATCTCAAAACCGTTTAGCTGTTGCGACTGGTATTACAAGGCAGTATCTAAGCGATATTGAAACAGGAAAAGTCAAGCCATCAGAGGATTTACAGCAGTCCCTTTGGGAAGCTCTGGAACGCTTCAATCCCGACGCTCCCCTTGAAATGCTGTTTGATTATGTAAGAATTCGCTTTCCGACAACAGACGTACAGCAGGTGGTCGAAAACATCTTACAACTGAAACTGTCCTATTTTCTTCATGAGGACTATGGTTTCTATTCTTATTCAGAGCATTATGCTTTAGGCGACATATTCGTCCTTTGCTCCCATGAACTGGACAAAGGAGTTCTGGTGGAATTGAAAGGTCGTGGGTGCAGACAATTTGAAAGCTATCTTCTGGCACAACAAAGAAGCTGGTATGAGTTCTTTATGGACGTTTTGGTGGCTGGCGGTGTGATGAAACGCCTTGACCTTGCCATTAACGATAAGACAGGGATTTTAAATATCCCTGTACTCACTGAAAAGTGCCAACAGGAAGAATGTATCTCCGTCTTCCGCAGTTTTAAAAGCTATCGCAGTGGCGAACTGGTACGCAAAGAGGAAAAGGAATGTATGGGAAACACCCTCTATATCGGTTCATTACAAAGTGAAGTTTATTTCTGTATCTATGAAAAGGACTACGAGCAGTACAAGAAAAATGATATTCCCATTGAAGACGCAGAAGTAAAAAACCGTTTTGAGATTCGATTGAAAAATGAGCGTGCCTATTATGCAGTCCGTGATTTACTCGTCTATGACAATCCAGAGCATACCGCCTTTAAAATTATCAATCGGTATATCCGTTTTGTAGATAAAGACGATTCCAAACCTCGTTCTGATTGGAAACTGAATGAAGAATGGGCTTGGTTTATTGGGAACAATCGTGAACGATTAAAACTAACCACAAAACCAGAGCCTTACTCCTTCCAAAGGACGCTGAACTGGCTATCTCATCAAGTTGCCCCGACCTTAAAGGTTGCGATTAAACTTGATGAAATCAACCAGACGCAGGTTGTAAAAGACATTCTCGACCATGCGAAACTGACAGACCGACACAAGCAGATTTTGAAGCAACAGTCAGTAAAAGAACAGGACGTGATAACAACAAAAAAATAACTCAAATACAAATTCATTGAATATAGAGAGGAGAACATTTTTATGAATTTTGGACAAAACCTTTATAACTGGTTTCTATCAAACGCTCAATCACTGGTGCTTTTAGCAATCGTTGTGATTGGCTTGTATCTTGGCTTCAAGCGTGAGTTTAGCAAACTGATTGGCTTTTTAATTATTGCGATTATTGCGGTTGGCTTAGTCTTCAACGCTGCTGGAGTAAAAGACATTTTACTAGAGCTATTCAATCGCATTATTGGTGCTTAAATAAAACCGTTCTTTTGTGGAATATAAGTGGTTTTCTTATGTTCCGCAAAGGAATGGTACACCAAACGAAGTGCGGTAGGGATTTTTGAATCTCTACAAAGAAAGGACGTGAATATATGGACGATATGCAAGTCTATATTGCGAATTTAGGCAAATACAATGAGGGCGAATTGGTCGGTGCGTGGTTTACCTTTCCCATTGACTTTGAGGAAGTCAAAGAGAAAATCGGCTTGAATGATGAATATGAGGAATACGCCATTCATGACTACGAGTTACCCTTTACGGTTGACGAATACACTTCCATTGGCGAACTCAATCGACTATGGGAAATGGTATCGGAATTACCCGAAGAATTACAATCGGAGCTATCTGCTCTGCTCACTCATTTTTCAAGCATTGAAGAACTAAGCGAACATCAAGAGGATATTATCATTCATTCCGATTGTGATGATATGTATGACGTGGCACGCTACTACATTGAAGAAACGGGTGCTTTAGGCGAAGTACCAGCTAGTCTTCAAAACTATATTGATTATCAAGCCTATGGTCGGGATTTAGACCTTTCAGGAACGTTTATCTCAACCAATCATGGGATTTTTGAAATCGTCTATTAAATCTGTCGGTACATTACTACTGGCAGATTTTCTATTTTACGGGGTGGCTCAATCAGCTACCCCTATTTTTTATGAAAGGATTGATTACATGAAGAAAATACGAAGCTATACCAGTATCTGGTCTGTGGAAAAGGTACTGTATTCTATCAATGATTTTAGACTTCCGTTTCCCATAACCTTTACGCAAATGACATGGTTTGTCGTGTCACTCTTTGCAGTGATGATACTTGGCAACTTGCCCCCTCTTTCCATGATAGAGGGAGCATTTCTCAAATACTTTGGGATTCCTGTGGCTTTCACATGGTTTATGTCTACAAAAACTTTTGATGGTAAAAAGCCTTATGGATTTTTGAAGTCTGTCATTGCTTATGCACTGCGACCAAAGCTGACCTATGCAGGAAAAAAAGTAACGCTTGGCAGAAACCAGCCACAAGAAGCCATTACAGCAGTTAGGAGTGAATTTTATGGCATATCCAATTAAATACATTGAAAACAATCTCGTCTGGAATAAAGACGGGGAATGTTATGCTTACTATGAGCTTGTTCCTTACAATTACTCATTTCTAAGTCCAGAACAGAAAATACAAGTGCATGATTCTTTCAGACAGCTTATCGCACAAAATCGTGATGGCAAAATTCATGCTTTACAAATCAGTACAGAATCCAGCATACGTTCTGCACAAGAGCGTTCCAAAAATGAAGTCACTGGCAAGCTCAAAGCGGTTGCCTATGACAAAATCGACCAACAGACAGACGCTTTAATATCCATGATTGGCGAAAATCAAGTGAACTACCGTTTCTTTATCGGCTTTAAGTTGCTTCTCAACGATCAGGAGTTTTCTATGAAAAGTCTTACCGTTGAAGCAAAAAATGCTTTGTCTGATTTTGTCTATGATGTGAACCATAAGCTGATGGGCGATTTTGTTAGTATGAGTAATGATGAAATCCTGCGTTTTCAGAAGATGGAAAAGCTCTTAGAAAATAAAATCTCTCGTCGTTTCAAAATCCGCAGGTTAGATAAGGACGACTTCGGCTATCTGATTGAACACCTTTACGGACAGACAGGCACTGCCTATGAAGAGTATGAGTACCATCTATCAAAGAAAAAGCTGGATAATGAAACGCTGATTAAATACTATGACTTGATTAAGCCTACTCGCTGTTTGGTGGAAGAAAAACAGCGATATTTGAAAATCCAGCAGGAAGATGAAACCGTCTATGTAGCTTACTTTACCATTAACAGCATTGTCGGAGAACTGGACTTCCCGTCCTCTGAAATCTTCTACTACCAGCAACAGCAATTTACATTCCCGATTGATACGTCAATGAATGTGGAAATTGTAGCGAATCGTAAAGCCCTATCTACTGTCCGCAATAAAAAGAAAGAACTGAAAGACTTGGATAACCACGCTTGGCAAAGTGATAATGAAACCAGCTCCAATGTGGCGGAAGCTCTGGAAAGTGTGAATGAGCTGGAAACCAATTTAGACCAAAGCAAGGAATCTATGTACAAGCTGTCTTATGTGGTAAGGGTATCAGCAAATGATCTTGACGAACTCAAACGTCGTTGTAATGAAGTGAAAGATTTTTATGACGATTTAAGCGTAAAACTGGTACGACCATTTGGGGATATGCTCGGCTTACATGAAGAATTTTTACCTGCCAGCAAGCGTTATATGAATGATTATATTCAATACGTGACCTCTGATTTCCTCGCTGGTTTAGGTTTTGGTGCTACTCAAATGCTGGGGGAAAATGAGGGGATTTATGTTGGCTACAGCTTAGATACTGGACGCAATGTCTATCTGAAACCTGCTCTTGCCAGTCAAGGGGTTAAGGGTTCAGTAACCAATGCGTTAGCGTCGGCTTTTGTTGGTTCGCTGGGTGGTGGTAAATCCTTTGCGAATAACCTTATCGTCTATTATGCGGTGCTTTATGGGGCACAAGCAGTGATTGTAGACCCAAAAGCAGAACGTGGCAGATGGAAAGAAACCTTGCCAGAGATTTCCCATGAAATCAATATCGTCACTCTGACTTCTGATGAGAAAAACAAAGGCTTACTTGACCCTTATGTGATTATGAAAAATCCCAAAGATTCTGAATCACTGGCTATTGATATTCTGACATTCCTTACGGGGATTTCCTCTCGTGATGGGGAACGCTTCCCAATCCTTAGAAAAGCCATTCGTGCAGTAACCAATAGTGAAGTACGAGGGTTGATGAAAGTGATTGAGGAATTACGGGTTGAGAATACGCCACTAAGTACCAGTATAGCCGACCATATCGAAAGTTTTACAGACTATGACTTTGCACATTTATTATTCAGTAATGGTTATGTGGAGCAGTCTATCAGCTTAGAAAAACAACTGAACATTATACAGGTTGCGGACTTGGTACTTCCCGACAAGGAAACTTCCTTTGAGGAATATACCACTATGGAGCTTTTATCCGTTGCTATGCTGATTGTCATTAGTACCTTTGCTTTAGACTTTATCCATACAGACCGAAGCATTTTCAAGATTGTAGATTTAGACGAAGCATGGAGCTTTTTACAGGTAGCACAAGGAAAAACACTATCTATGAAGCTGGTTCGGGCTGGTCGTGCTATGAACGCTGGGGTATATTTCGTGACCCAAAATACAGACGACCTCTTAGATGAAAAACTGAAAAATAACCTCGGCTTAAAATTTGCATTTCGTTCCACTGACCTTAACGAGATTAAAAAGACCTTAGCCTTTTTTGGTGTAGACCCAGAGGACGAAAACAATCAGAAGCGATTGCGTGATTTGGAAAACGGGCAATGCCTTATCAGTGATTTATATGGTCGTGTCGGTGTGATACAGTTCCACCCTGTATTTGAAGAACTGCTCCATGCCTTTGATACCAGACCACCTGTGCGAAAAGAGGTGTAAATGTGAAACCATCAATAGTAAACAGAATAAAATCAAACTGGACGCTGAAACGTCTAGGTAAAGTGGCAATGACAGTGGCTTTCACACTTGTGATTGCCATTTTTCTTTTAGCCATGCTGGGAACGGTGGTTCAAGCTGCGGGCTTGGTAGATGATACGGTCAATGTGGCAAATGAATACAGCCGATACCCACTTGAAAACTATCAACTGGATTTTTATGTGGATAATAGCTGGGGCTGGCTTCCGTGGAACTGGTCGGACGGGATTGGAAAACAGGTCATGTATGGACTATATGCCATTACCAATTTTATTTGGACAATCAGTTTGTATGTTTCCAATGCGACAGGTTACTTAGTACAGGAAGCCTATTCCTTAGACTTCATTTCCGCTACAGCAGATTCCATTGGTAAGAATATGCAGACCTTAGCTGGTGTGAGTGCAAACGGATTTTCAACAGAGGGTTTCTATGTTGGATTCCTCTTACTCTTGATTTTGGTTCTTGGGGTTTATGTTGCCTATACGGGACTGATAAAGAGAGAAACCACAAAGGCAATTCATGCCATTATGAATTTTGTGCTGGTGTTTATCCTATCGGCTTCCTTTATTGCCTACGCTCCCGACTACATTAAAAAAATCAATGACTTTTCATCAGACATCAGTAATGCCAGTTTATCACTTGGCACGAAGATTGTCATGCCCCATTCCGATAGTCAAGGCAAGGACAGCGTGGACTTAATCAGAGATAGCCTGTTTTCCATACAGGTTCAGCAACCGTGGCTACTGCTTCAATACAACAGTTCAGACATTGAAAGTATCGGTATTGACCGTGTGGAAAGCCTGCTCTCCACCAGCCCAGATTCCAACAATGGCGAAGACAGAGAAAAAATTGTTGCGGAAGAAATTGAAGACAGAAGCAATACCAATCTAACCATTACAAAGACCATTAACCGTTTAGGTACAGTCTTCTTCCTATTTGTCTTCAATATTGGGATTTCCATATTTGTATTCCTATTAACAGGAATCATGATTTTCTCGCAGGTACTTTTTATCATCTATGCTATGTTTCTGCCTGTGAGCTTTATTTTAAGCATGATTCCATCATTTGATGGTATGTCAAAACGAGCCATAACAAAGCTCTTTAATACCATTTTGACACGAGCTGGAATCACATTGATTATTACGACAGCATTTAGTATTTCAACCATGCTCTATACCTTATCGGCTGGTTATCCGTTCTTTTTGATTGCTTTTCTACAGATTGTGACCTTTGCAGGAATCTACTTCAAGCTGGGCGATTTAATGAGTATGTTTTCTCTACAGAGTAACGATTCTCAAAGTGTGGGAAGTCGTGTGATGAGAAAACCTCGTATGCTTATGCACGCTCACATGCACCGTCTACAGCGGAAACTTGGACGTTCCATGACTACTCTAGGGGCTGGGTCTGCCATTGTTACAGGTAAAAAAGGACAGTCGGGTTCGGGGAGTTCTGCAAGGACACAAGCAGATCACTCCCGACCAGACGGAAAGGAAAAATCAACACTTGGAAAACGTATCGGTCAAACCATCGGTACAGTAGCTGATACCAAAGACAGAATGGTAGACACTGCTAGTGGTTTGAAAGAACAGGTTAAAGATTTGCCGACCAATGCAAGATATGCAGTATATCAAGGAAAATCCAAAGTAAAAGAGAATGTCCGTGATTTAACCAGTAGTATTTCTCAAACCAAAGCGGACAGAGCCAGTGGACGCAAGGAACAGCAGGAACAAAGGCGAAAAACCATTGCGAAGCGTCGCTCTGAAATGGAACAGGTCAAACAGAAAAAACAGCCTGCTTCTTCTGTTCATGAAAGACCGACTACAAGACAAGAACAATATCATGATGAACAGACCTCAAAACAGTCTAATATTCAGACTTCATATAAGGAATCTCAACAAGCCAAACAAGAGCGTCCAGCAGTTAAGTCCGATTTTTCAAGTCCAAAAGTGGAACGCCAAGGCAATACCGTTCAAGAAAGAACGGTTCAAAAGCCAGTAACTTCAACTGCACCAACAGATAGAGCTTCACAACGTTCAATCACAAAAGAACGTCAGTCTACTGTTCAAAGAGTACCACTACAAAATACAAAAAGTAGACCACCAATCAAAACCGCCACCATTAAGAAAGGCAGTAAGAAACCATGAAGCTGAAAACTTTAGTGATTGGTGGTTCTGGATTATTCTTGATGGTCTTCTCACTGCTTCTGTTTGTTGCCATTTTATTTTCAGATGAACAGGACAGCGGAATTTCCAATATTCATTATGGAGGTGTGAATGTTTCCGCAGAAGTGCTGGCTCATAAGCCTATGGTAGAAAAATATGCCAAAGAATATGGCGTTGAAGAATATGTCAACATACTTCTTGCGATTATACAGGTGGAATCGGGCGGTACTGCGGAAGATGTTATGCAGTCCTCGGAATCCCTCGGTCTTCCACCTAATTCATTGAGTACAGAAGAATCCATTAAGCAAGGTGTGAAGTATTTCAGTGAATTATTAGCCAGTAGCGAAAGGCTCAGTGTAGATTTAGAATCGGTTATCCAGTCCTACAATTATGGTGGTGGTTTCTTAGGGTATGTGGCTAATCGTGGAAATAAATATACCTTTGAACTGGCTCAAAGTTTCTCAAAAGAGTATTCAGGTGGCGAAAAAGTGTCTTACCCCAATCCCATAGCCATACCTATCAATGGGGGCTGGCGATACAACTATGGCAATATGTTTTATGTGCAACTGGTAACGCAGTATCTTGTCACAACAGAGTTTGATGATGATACGGTACAAGCCATCATGGACGAAGCACTGAAATATGAGGGCTGGCGATACGTTTACGGTGGAGCTTCCCCGACTACTTCTTTTGATTGTAGCGGACTGACACAATGGACGTATGGAAAAGCTGGAATTAACTTACCACGAACCGCACAACAGCAATATGATGTGACCCAGCATATCCCACTATCGGAAGCACAAGCTGGCGATTTGGTTTTCTTTCATTCTACCTATAACGCTGGCTCTTATATTACTCATGTTGGGATATACCTTGGCAATAACCGTATGTTTCATGCAGGCGACCCAATCGGTTATGCCGACTTAACAAGCCCCTACTGGCAACAGCATTTAGTGGGAGCAGGACGAATCAAACAATGAGAAAGGAAGATTTAATGATGAAATTTAGAAAAAATCAGAATAAAGAAAAACAGATACCAAAGGAAAAGAAACCTCGTGTCTACTATAAGGTCAATCCTCATAAAAAGGTTGTGATTGCCTTGTGGGTACTTTTAGGGCTTAGTTTCAGCTTTGCGATATTCAAGCACTTTACAGCTATAGATACTCATACTATTCACGAAACAACTATCATAGAAAAGGAATACGTTGATACTCATCATGTAGAAAATTTTGTAGAGAACTTTGCGAAAGTCTACTATTCATGGGAGCAATCCGATAAGTCCATTGATAATCGAATGGAAAGTCTAAAAGGCTATCTGACAGATGAACTTCAAGCTCTCAATGTTGATACAGTACGCAAAGATATTCCTGTATCGTCTTCTGTAAGAGGATTTCAGATATGGACGGTAGAGCCAACTGGCGACAATGAGTTTAATGTAACCTACAGTGTAGACCAGCTCATTACAGAGGGAGAAAATACAAAGACCGTCCACTCTGCTTATATAGTGAGTGTCTATGTAGATGGTTCTGGAAATATGGTACTGGTTAAGAATCCGACCATTACCAACATACCTAAGAAATCAAGTTATAAACCAAAAGCCATTGAAAGTGAGGGGACGGTTGATTCCATTACAACCAATGAAATCAATGAGTTTTTAACGACGTTCTTCAAGCTCTATCCTACAGCGACAGCCAGTGAACTTTCCTACTATGTGAATGACGGGATATTAAAACCAATCGGAAAAGAGTACATCTTTCAAGAACTGGTAAATCCTATTCACAATCGTAAGGATAATCAAGTCACGGTATCGCTGACAGTGGAGTATATCGACCAGCAGACCAAAGCAACGCAGGTATCTCAATTTGATTTGGTACTTGAAAAGAACGGGAGTAATTGGAAGATTATAGAATAACAAATATTGGTACATTATTACAGCTATTTTGTAATCACGTACTCTCTTTGATAAAAAATTGGAGATTCCTTGACAAATATGCTCTTACGTGCTATTATTTAAGTATCTATTTAAAAGGAGTTAATAAATATGCGGCAAGGTATTCTTAAATAAACTGTCAATTTGATAGTGGGAACAAATAATTGGATGTCCTTTTTTAGGAGGGCTTAGTTTTTTGTACCCAGTTTAAGAATACCTTTATCATGTGATTCTAAAGTATCCGGAGAATATCTGTATGCTTTGTATGCCTATGGTTATGCATAAAAAATCCCAGTGATAAAAGTAATTTAATTCACTGGAGTTTTATTGTCCGTATTTATCACTGGGATTTTTATGCCCTTTTGGGTTTTTGAATGGAGGAAAATCACATGAAAATTATTAATATTGGAGTTTTAGCTCATGTTGATGCAGGAAAAACTACCTTAACAGAAAGCTTATTATATAACAGTGGAGCGATTACAGAATTAGGAAGCGTGGACAAAGGTACAACGAGGACGGATAATACGCTTTTAGAACGTCAGAGAGGAATTACAATTCAGACAGGAATAACCTCTTTTCAGTGGGAAAATACGAAGGTGAACATCATAGACACGCCAGGACATATGGATTTCTTAGCAGAAGTATATCGTTCATTATCAGTTTTAGATGGGGCAATTCTACTGATTTCTGCAAAAGATGGCGTACAAGCACAAACTCGTATATTATTTCATGCACTTAGGAAAATGGGGATTCCCACAATCTTTTTTATCAATAAGATTGACCAAAATGGAATTGATTTATCAACGGTTTATCAGGATATTAAAGAGAAACTTTCTGCCGAAATTGTAATCAAACAGAAGGTAGAACTGTATCCTAATATGTGTGTGACGAACTTTACCGAATCTGAACAATGGGATACGGTAATAGAGGGAAACGATGACCTTTTAGAGAAATATATGTCCGGTAAATCATTAGAAGCATTGGAACTCGAACAAGAGGAAAGCATAAGATTTCAGAATTGTTCTCTGTTCCCTGTTTATCACGGAAGTGCAAAAAACAATATAGGGATTGATAACCTTATAGAAGTGATTACGAATAAATTTTATTCATCAACACATCGAGGTCAGTCTGAACTTTGCGGAAAAGTTTTCAAAATTGAGTATTCGGAAAAAAGACAGCGTCTTGCATATATACGTCTTTATAGTGGCGTACTGCATTTGCGAGATTCGGTTAGAATATCGGAAAAGGAAAAAATAAAAATTACAGAAATGTATACTTCAATAAATGGTGAATTATGTAAAATTGATAAGGCTTATTCCGGGGAAATTGTTATTTTGCAGAATGAGTTTTTGAAGTTAAATAGTGTTCTTGGAGATACAAAGCTATTGCCACAGAGAGAGAGAATTGAAAATCCCCTCCCTCTGCTGCAAACGACTGTTGAACCGAGCAAACCTCAACAAAGGGAAATGTTACTTGATGCACTTTTAGAAATCTCCGACAGTGACCCGCTTCTGCGATATTATGTGGATTCTGCGACACATGAAATCATACTTTCTTTCTTAGGGAAAGTACAAATGGAAGTGACTTGTGCTCTGCTGCAAGAAAAGTATCATGTGGAGATAGAAATAAAAGAGCCTACAGTCATTTATATGGAAAGACCGTTAAAAAAAGCAGAGTATACCATTCACATCGAAGTTCCACCGAATCCTTTCTGGGCTTCCATTGGTCTATCTGTAGCACAGCTTCCATTAGGGAGCGGAGTACAGTATGAGAGCTCGGTTTCTCTTGGATACTTAAATCAATCATTTCAAAATGCAGTTATGGAAGGGATACGCTATGGTTGCGAACAAGGATTATATGGTTGGAATGTGACGGACTGTAAAATCTGTTTTAAGTATGGCTTATACTATAGCCCTGTTAGTACCCCAGCAGATTTTCGGATGCTTGCTCCTATTGTATTGGAACAAGTCTTAAAAAAAGCTGGAACAGAATTGTTAGAGCCATATCTTAGTTTTAAAATTTATGCGCCACAGGAATATCTTTCACGAGCATACAACGATGCTCCTAAATATTGTGCGAACATCGTAGACACTCAATTGAAAAATAATGAGGTCATTCTTAGTGGAGAAATCCCTGCTCGGTGTATTCAAGAATATCGTAGTGATTTAACTTTCTTTACAAATGGACGTAGTGTTTGTTTAACAGAGTTAAAAGGGTACCATGTTACTACCGGTGAACCTGTTTGCCAGCCCCGTCGTCCAAATAGTCGGATAGATAAAGTACGATATATGTTCAATAAAATAACTTAGTGTATTTTATGTTGTTATATAAATATGGTTTCTTGTTAAATAAGATGAAATATTTTTTAATAAAGATTTGAATTAAAGTGTAAAGGAGGAGATAGTTATTATAAACTACAAGTGGATATTGTGTCCTGTATGTGGAAATAAAACACGATTAAAGATAAGGGAAGATACTGAATTAAAAAAATTCCCCCTCTATTGTCCGAAATGCAGACAAGAAAATTTAATTGAAATAAAGCAGTTCAAAGTAACTGTGATTACAGAGCCAGACGCAAAGACGCAGAGCCGATAAAATGAGATTAATACAATCTCATTTTATCGGCTCTTTCCGTTATGTATGGATTCTTTTAATTAGTCTTCGATGTTTCTTGCTTCGTTGATACCGCTGGCTAAAGATTCCATTAAGGATAGTTCTTTGTCTGTAAAGCTATCCATGTATTTCTCTATCTGTAATCGTCGGGTGCTTTTTACCAAGTTATTAGCAGGTAGGGGTCCCGAGCGCCTACGAGGAATTTGTATCGATAAGAAATAGATTTAAAAATTTCGCTGTTATTTTGTACATTTAACTTGACGGTGACATCTCTCTATTGTGAGTTATTAGTGGTACAGTTTTCAACCGTTTTAATTATAAAAAAGTGGTGCATTTTTAAATTGGCACAAACAGGTAACGGTTATTGCAGGTGTATTTCTTATCTATGGGTTTAACATGGATTTTATCATTAAAATCATGAGTATTGTCCGAGAGTGATTGGTCTTGCGTATGGTTAACCCTAAAGTTATGGAAATAAGACTTAGAAGCAAACTTAAGAGTGTGTTGATTGTGCATTATCTTAAAATTTTGTATAATAGGAATTGAAGTTAAATTAGATGCTAAAAATTTGTAATTAAGAAGGAGGGATTCGTCATGTTGGTATTCCAAATGCGTAATGTAGATAAAACATCTACTGTTTTGAAACAGACTAAAAACAGTGATTACGCAGATAAATAAATACGTTAGATTAATTCCTACCAGTGACTAATCTTATGACTTTTTAAACAGATAACTAAAATTACAAACAAATCGTTTAACTTCTGTATTTGTTTATAGATGTAATCACTTCAGGAGAGATTACATGAACAAAAATATAAAATATTCTCAAAACTTTTTAACGAGTGAAAAAGTACTCAACCAAATAATAAAACAATTGAATTTAAAAGAAACCGATACCGTTTACGAAATTGGAACAGGTAAAGGGCATTTAACGACGAAACTGGCTAAAATAAGTAAACAGGTAACGTCTATTGAATTAGACAGTCATCTATTCAACTTATCGTCAGAAAAATTAAAACTGAATACTCGTGTCACTTTAATTCACCAAGATATTCTACAGTTTCAATTCCCTAACAAACAGAGGTATAAAATTGTTGGGAATATTCCTTACCATTTAAGCACACAAATTATTAAAAAAGTGGTTTTTGAAAGCCGTGCGTCTGACATCTATCTGATTGTTGAAGAAGGATTCTACAAGCGTACCTTGGATATTCACCGAACACTAGGGTTGCTCTTGCACACTCAAGTCTCGATTCAGCAATTGCTTAAGCTGCCAGCGGAATGCTTTCATCCTAAACCAAAAGTAAACAGTGTCTTAATAAAACTTACCCGCCATACCACAGATGTTCCAGATAAATATTGGAAGCTATATACGTACTTTGTTTCAAAATGGGTCAATCGAGAATATCGTCAACTGTTTACTAAAAATCAGTTTCATCAAGCAATGAAACACGCCAAAGTAAACAATTTAAGTACCGTTACTTATGAGCAAGTATTGTCTATTTTTAATAGTTATCTATTATTTAACGGGAGGAAATAATTCTATGAGTCGCTTTTGTAAATTTGGAAAGTTACACGTTACTAAAGGGAATGTAGATAAATTATTAGGTATACTACTGACAGCTTCCAAGAAGCTAAAGAGGTCCCTAGCGCCTACGGGGAATTTGTATCGATAAGGAATAGATTTAAAAATTTCGCTGTTATTTTGTACAATAAGGATAAATTTGAATGGTACCATAAACGACCGTTTATGGTACCTTTTCATTTTCCTGCTTTTTCTAAATGTTTTTTAAGTAAATCAAGTACCAAAATCCGTTCCTTTTTCATAGTTCCTATATAGTTATACTTAATGAGTTATGGTACATTTAAATTATAAAATTAAGGAGGTTTTTTTATGATTTTTGGCTATGCTCGAGTGAGTACGGATGATCAAAATCTTAGTTTACAAATTGATGCACTTACTCATTATGGAATTGATAAATTATTTCAAGAAAAAGTAACTGGTACGAAAAAAGACCGACCGCAATTAGAAGAAATGATCAACCTACTACGTGAAGGAGATTCTGTTGTCATTTACAAGTTAGATCGAATTTCACGATCAACTAAACATTTGATTGAACTTTCTGAATTATTTGAAGAACTTAGTGTCAATTTTATATCTATTCAAGATAACGTAGATACTTCAACGTCTATGGGAAGATTCTTTTTCCGAGTTATGGCTAGTTTAGCAGAACTGGAACGGGATATTATTATTGAACGAACTAACTCTGGTCTTAAGGCAGCCAGAGTCCGAGGAAAAAAAGGGGGCCGTCCAAGTAAAGGTAAGCTATCAATTGATTTAGCTTTAAAAATGTATGACAGCAAAGAGTATTCTATTCGTCAAATTCTTGATGCCTCTAAATTAAGCAAAACAACCTTTTACCGTTACCTCAATAAAAGGAATGCTTAAGATATGGCTATGAAAAGAATTTTAACTACTTCACAGCGTGAACAACTTCTTTCTGTAGACCACTTATCAGAAGAGGATTTTAAAGCGTATTTTAGTTTTTCTGATTATGATCTGGAGGTTATTAATCAACACCGTGGAAAGGTCAATAAACTAGGATTTGCGATACAACTTTGTTTGGCCCGGTATCCTGGGTGTTCTTTAAGTAATTGGCCGATTAAATCAACCAGACTAACTTCTTATGTGAGTCGACAGCTCCATCTTGATGCAATTGATTTAAATTCATATGATCATAGAAATACACGTGCAAATCACTTCAACGAGATCTTAGAAGTATTCAACTATCATCGATTCGGTAGTGCTAATACACAAAAACAGTTAATAGAATATTTAATTGAACTAGCTTTAGAAAATGATGACTCTATCTATCTAATGAAAAAAACAATTGATTTCTTAACTCGAAAAAGAATTATTTTTCCATCTATAGCTACACTTGAAGACATTATAAGCCGCTGTCGAGATAAAGCAGAAAACAACTTATTTTCAATATTACTCTGTTCATTAACAGATATACAAATTGAAAAACTAGAGAGTTTGTTTCAAATTTATGAAGAGACGAAAATAACTAAACTCGCTTGGCTAAAAGACATTCCAGGTAAGGCAAATCCAGAAAGCTTTATGAGTATTTGTAAAAAAGTGGAAGTGATTGCTTCCATGGGACTCGGGACAATTAATGTCTCCCATATTAATCGGAACAGGTTTCTTCAGCTAGCTAGACTAGGGGAAAATTATGATGCATATGACTTCTCCCGTTTTGAGCTTGAAAAAAGATACTCTTTACTTATTGCTTTTTTAGTCAATCATCATCAATATCTGATCGATCAACTGATTGAGATTAATGACCGCATTTTAGCAAGTATTAAACGCAAAGGGACACGTGATTCACAAGAACAGTTAAAAGAAAAAGGAAAATTGGCTACTAAAAAATTGGAACATTATGCTTCTTTAATTGATGCTCTTCACTTTGCAAAAGATAATGATAGTAATCCTTTTGACGAAATTGAACGAATCATGCCTTGGGAAGATTTAGTACAAGATGGAGAAGAAGCTAAAAAAATTACAGGTAATAAAAATCATGGCTATTTAGAAATGGTTCGAAATAAAGCTAATTACCTCCGAAGATACACGCCAATGTTATTGAGGACCCTTTCGTTCAAAGCAACTCCGGCAGCAAATCCAGTCCTCATGGCCCTAACTCAACTAACTGATTTACACAATAGTGGTAAAAGAAAAATACCGGCAGATACTTCTACTGATTTTGTGAGTAAAAAATGGAAAAGCCTTGTTCGGCCAGAAGAGGGGAAAATAGATCGGTCTTACTATGAGTTAGTAGCTTTCACCGAGCTAAAGAACAATATTCGATCAGGAGATATTTCAGTTGAAGGAAGTATGATCCATCGAAATATTGATGATTACTTAGTTGATTTATCTGCTTGTATTGATTCAGAAACTATTCCAGACACGTTTGAGGACTATTTAAAGGATCGGGAAATAATTTTAGATTTACAGCTTCAATTTTATTCGACAGTTGATAAGAGAATTTCAAGAGCAAACCTTAAAAAGTTGGAAAAAGTTACACCTAGCGAAGCAGAAATATATAGAAAAAAACTTTATTCAATAATTCCTAAGATAAGGCTTAGTGATCTTTTAATTGAGGTGGACAGTTGGACCAACTTTTCACAAGAATTTAGTCATGATTCTACAGGGAAACCGCCGAGTGAACAAGAAAGAAAAATTATTTTTGCTGCTTTGCTGGGTTTAGGGATGAATATTGGTCTTGAAAAAATGGCCCAATCAACTCCTGGAATTTCTTATTCTCAGTTAGCCAATGCCAAACAATGGCGCTTTTATAAAGAAGCTCTGACTCGTGCTCAATCTGTTTTGGTTAATTATCAGTTAAAGCTTCCTGTTGCAGACTTTTGGGGTGAAGGAAAAACCACTGCTTCAGACGGAATGCGCGTCCCAGTGGGCGTCTCAGCTCTAAAATCCGATGTTAATCCACATTACAAAAGTATGGAAAAAGGAGCTACAATGATTCGATCAATAAATGATAGGCATACGACTCATCATATCGAGGTTGCTTCAACTAATACAAGGGAAGCTACTCATACCCTTGATGGCCTACTTTATCATGAAACAGATCTAGATATTGAGGAACATTTTACTGATACAAATGGGTATTCTGATCAGGTGTTTGGAATGACCGCATTACTAGGCTTTGATTTTGAACCTCGCATCAGAAATATAAAAAAATCACAATTATTTTCTATCAAATCACCTTCCTACTACCCTAACTTATCAGAAGATATAAGCGGAAAAATCAATGTAAAAATTATTGAAGAAAACTATGATGAAATTAAACGAATCGCCTATTCGATTCAAACAGGAAAAGTATCTAGTTCTTTACTATTAGGAAAGCTAGGCTCATACGCACGTAAGAATAGAGTAGCTCTTGCACTGAGAGAACTAGGTCGCATTGAAAAGAGCATTTTTATGATAGATTATATTACAGATAGTGAGCTACGGCGAAGGATCACTCATGGACTAAATAAGACAGAAGCGATTAATGCTTTAGCTAGAGAACTATTTTTTGGGCGACGCGGAAAATTTATGGAGCGCGATATTCGCCGACAACTTCAAAGTGCTAGTGCGCTTAATGTGTTAATAAATGCAATAAGTATATGGAACGCCGTCTACTTACAAGCAGCTTATAATTATCTCGTCAAAATAGATCCCGAAGTAACTAAGTATATGAAGCATGTATCTCCTATTAATTGGGAGCATATCACTTTTCTTGGAGAGTATAAATTTGACTTGTTATCTATTCCTAAACACTTAAGAGAATTGAATATAAAAAATAAATAGGCCTTGAAACATTGGTTTAGTGGGAATTTGTACCCCTTATCGATACAAATTCCCACTAAGCGCTCGGGACCCCAGGTAAGAAAAATTCATCAACGGAAACATGAAGTAACGATACAAGGTCATAAAGAACTTGTATGCTGGGGTGTTGCCCTTTATTTTCAATATTAGTTAAGTACCGTGGGTCAATTTCAATCAATGCTCCCACTTGTTCACGAGTTAAACCTCGTTTCAATCGAGCTTCTTTAATGGCTAAACCAAAGGCTCTAAAATCATATTTATCTTCTTTTTTACGCATAGTAGACCACCTCTATACATTTTATTGTTCCTACTGAATTAAAAACAGGTATAGAAAAACGTGTTATATGGTTTATAGGTTTATATTTAATAAAAAGCACTACTAAACGCCAATAAAAAAAACCGTTATATGGTAGTGCTATTTACGCTGTTAAAATATTGTATATTACTTCCAAATGGCGGTTTGTTGGAGGTCAACGTCGCCATGAAGTACATCATATACAATAAATTTCCTTACATTGGGTTCTTGTCAAAAAAAGTCGTCTATCTGCAATAGATAAGTACGTCCACCAATGTGGTTTTATAAATCATATAGATAGAATAACAGAAGCATGTAAACAGAGAAATAAATCTGTTTATATGCTTTTTTGGCTATTCAGAACTTTTTTACAAAGTTTATTTATCAGTAATGCAACAAATCCCCCTTTCACATTGGGACTAAGAGTGAAAGGAGATAAACGAGCAAGGCTCACTTCCTTTCCTAGACAGAAAGGGGGTGAGAAACATGAAACCATCTTCTTTTCAGACCACAATAGAAAATCAGTTTGACTATATCTGTAAACGTGCTATGGAAGACGAGCGAAAGAATTATATGCTTTATCTTTCAAGGATTGCAAAGCGTGAGGTGTCCTTTTCGGATGTTGGCGATTATCTTGTTAGCCAGTTTGCGACAACAGATAACTATTCAACTGACTTTCAGATTTTTACACTCAATGGGTTATCAGTAGGCGTTGAAAATGATTTGTTGAGTGAAGCATTACGTGAGTTGCCAGACAAGAAACGTGAAATTCTACTGCTGTTTTACTTTATGGACATGAGCGATTCAGAAATTGCAGACCTGTTGAAATTGAACCGTTCTACTGTCTATCGGCATAGAACCAGTGGACTAGCCTTAATTAAAAAGTTTATGGAGGAATTTGAAGAATGAAAACACAATATCCTATGATTCCCTTTCCTCTCATTGTAAAGGCAACAGATGGCGATACCGAAGCGATTAACCAGATTCTACATCATTACAGAGGGTACATAACGAAGCGTTCCCTACGACTTATGAAAGATGAATATGGCAATCAAAGTATGGTCGTTGATGAAGTCTTACGTGGAAGAATGGAAACCAGACTGATTACAAAGATTTTGTCATTTGAAATTAAGTAATATCCTCTCTCCTTTCGTGGAAGCGTGCTAAACCATTCCACGCTTCCCGAACAGGGAGGTTTGTTATTCCACCAAAGCATATTGAGCTTTCAATGTGTTTTGATAGGCTAACGAGCCATTGTTCTTTGAAAACTGAATAAAAGTAATCGAATACGTTTCGATAAGAAAAGAGCCAACGGAACTAACCGCCATGACCTATCTTATAAAGATAGCGAGCGATTCATGTTAGTGATCCGAGAAGCAATCTTTAGCAGGATTGCCTGCAACGACATTCTTATCGTGATAATGATACTCCCATACAGTCAATAGTCCGAGCGTGATAAAACCGTCGCAGGCAATGAGTATGGCTACATGAGAACCATGCAGGGGTGGAACTCCCGTGAGCTTTGCTAAAGCTGTTCGATTGCTGGTAAAACAACTTTTATGAAATCCAAATAAGTGATTTGGAAAGGAGGATTTTATGAAGCAGACTGACATTCCTATTTGGGAACGTTATACCCTAACCATTGAAGAAGCGTCAAAATATTTTCGTATTGGCGAAAACAAGCTACGACGCTTGGCAGAGGAAAATAAAAATGCAAATTGGCTGATTATGAATGGCAATCGTATTCAGATTAAACGAAAACAATTTGAAAAAATTATAGATACATTGGACGCAATCTAGCGTCGCCAAAGGGTCTTGTATATGATAAAATAGTATTAAGTCGTATCAAGGCTCTTTCCATAAAGGAAAGGAGCAAATGCCATGTCAGAAAAAAGACGTGACAATAAAGGTCGAATCTTAAAGACTGGAGAGAGCCAACGAAAAGACGGAAGATACTTATACAAATATATAGATTCATTTGGAGAACCGCAATTTGTTTACTCGTGGAAACTTGTGGCTACAGACCGAGTACCAGCAGGAAAGCGTGATTGTATCTCACTTAGAGAGAAAATCGCAGAGTTACAGAAAGACATTCATGATGGTATTGATGTTGTAGGAAAGAAAATGACACTCTGCCAGCTTTACGCAAAACAGAACGCTCAAAGACCAAAGGTTAGAAAAAACACTGAAACTGGACGCAAATATCTTATGGATATTTTGAAGAAAGACAAGTTAGGTGTAAGAAGTATTGACAGTATTAAGCCATCAGACGCTAAAGAATGGGCTATTAGAATGAGTGAAAATGGTTATGCTTATCAAACCATCAATAACTACAAACGTTCTTTAAAGGCTTCATTCTATATTGCTATACAAGATGATTGTGTTCGGAAGAATCCATTTGACTTTCAACTGAAAGCAGTTCTTGATGATGATACTGTCCCTAAGACCGTACTAACAGAAGAACAGGAAGAAAAACTGTTAGCCTTTGCAAAAGCTGATAAAACCTACAGCAAAAATTATGATGAAATTCTGATACTCTTAAAAACAGGTCTTCGTATTTCAGAGTTTGGTGGTTTGACACTTCCAGATTTAGATTTTGAGAATCGTCTTGTCAATATAGACCATCAGCTATTGAGAGATACTGAAATTGGGTACTACATTGAAACACCAAAGACCAAAAGTGGCGAACGTCAAGTTCCTATGGTTGAAGAAGCCTATCAAGCATTTAAGCGAGTGTTAGCGAATCGAAAGAATGATAAGCGTGTTGAGATTGATGGATATAGTGATTTCCTCTTTCTTAATAGAAAGAACTATCCAAAAGTGGCAAGTGATTACAACGGCATGATGAAAGGTCTTGTTAAGAAATACAATAAGTATAACGAGGATAAATTGCCACACATCACTCCACATAGTTTGCGACATACATTCTGTACCAACTATGCAAATGCAGGAATGAATCCAAAGGCATTACAGTACATTATGGGACATGCTAATATAGCCATGACGCTGAACTATTACGCACATGCAACATTCGATTCTGCAATGGCAGAAATGAAACGCTTGAATAAAGAGAAGCAACAGGAGCGTCTTGTTGCTTAGTAGTACAAATGAATTTACTACTTATTTACCACTTCTGACAGCTAAGACATGAGGAAATATGCAAAGAAACGTGAAGTATCTTCCTACAGTAAAAATACTCGAAAGCACATAGAATAAGGCTTTACGAGCATTTAAGAAAATATAAAAAGATAATTAGAAATTTATACTTTGTTTAATGTAAAAAATAAGGGTCTTGAAAAAATCCAGAGAGGCATTACAATCTTACAAGATTTAGAGTATATAGATGGTGCAAGATATTATGAAAACTATTTTGCAAATCAGCTTTCAAATAAAGATTTGTAATATATTCTCATTACATCGACTGATGAAAAATAAATGGGCTTGTAGATGGAGTGATAAATAGCAGTATCTAGGAGCTAGAGTTCTTATTTTCAGAAAAAATATATTACAAAAAAGTGGGGAGCCCCGCTTTTTTTGTTAGACTGGTTTCAATAGAATACTCTTTGAAATGTGAGAAAGGCCTGTTATGAAACTATTCTTAAAACATCATTTATTTAGAATACTGACCTTATCAAGGTTTTTGAGCTCAAGTGGAGCTTATATTTATAATCTGGTATTTATCGTTTATGCTGCGAGTCTACCCTTTAAAAATATAGCTGTATTTATGGCGAATATGATTACGATTTTACCTTTCCTATTTACTTTTTATGTTGGGATTAAGGCGGATCATACTCGGAATAAAGCAGGGACAATTATCTGGGTTGGTTGTGTGCAAAGTCTCCTATTTCTTTTGATTGCTAGTGTGATTCATGATCAGAACTTCGTAACGTTTGCTGTTATCTGTATGGTTAATATCTGTTCGGATATTTTATCAGATTATACAGCAGGCCTTCGTATGCCGATTATCCAGCATAATATTTCGGAAGATAAGCTCTATGAAGCTTATTCCTTTACTCAGTTTGTCTCCTATTTATCAAATCTAGGAGGTCAAGCCTTAGGAGTGTGGTTACTCACAACCAGCAATCAAAATTTTTCTTTTGTTGCAATTGTGAATGCTGGCTTCTTTTTACTATCTTCTCTTATTTTGTTCAAAAATAGAAGAGAATTGACGTATTTGTCTGTAACGGTAGAGAATGAGTCGATTAGTTTACTTCAACAAGTTAAGGCAATCTATGCGGACATGGATGATATCTTTAGGCAAAGAGAAAGTAAATCTTTGTTTAAAATGATCCTTGTCATTTTGGTAATGAATACTTTGGGAGGAGCTGTTGGAGGTATTTATCACTTTTACTTATTAGACCATACTATCTATCATCTCAGCTATGCTCAAGCCCTATTTTTAATTGAATGTGTTAGCTTGGGAGGAGCTATTCTTGGTAGCCTAACCCCCAATGATTATTTTGGGAAATTGTCGTTTTCAAGTTTGCTATCGCTCAATGCAAGTCTGTTTGTCTTGCTTGCTACTGCTAATATTTTAGATTTTTCTCCTCTAGTAGGTGTTGCCTGCTTAACCTTTGTCATGTATTTGATGTCGAAATCAATGCCTAAATTAGATACTCTGTTATTGTCTAATTTGAGTGCGGATGTATTAGCTAGAAGTAATAATCTCTTGAGTATGATTTTTTCCCTAACATTACCCTTGGGGATGTCTGTATTTTCCTTCTTAGCTTTGCAAGATATCAGGCTTTGTTGGTGGGTATTTTTGGTAGTGAGTGTGATAGGGTTGATTTTATCACTAGAAAAAAGAAGTTTTTCAGGTAAAAAAGTTTAACCTAGGCAAATCAGGCTTACTAGAAGGTCTTCCAGATTTGATTCGTGTGACGACTGTAACCTTGATTTCCCTTGTTGGTGAAACAGCTATGGCTGGTGCGGTTGGAGCTGGCGGTATTGGTAACGTAGTCATCGCTTATGGATTTAACCGCTACAATCACGATAAAACTATCTTGGCAACCATCATTATCATTTTGATTATCTTTAAATTCATACTCAATGAAAATCAAAGAGCAAAGTAGGAAACTAGCCGCAGGTTGCTCAAAACACTGTTTTGAGGTTGGAGATAAGACTGACGAAGTCAGTTACATATACCTACGGCAAGGCGACGTTGACGTGGTTTGAAGAGATTTTCGAAGAGTATCAATTCTTGGGAGACTTCTTGACCAAGTCTTGAGCCATAAATAAAAAAGAGCCGCCTGGCTCTTTTTAACTAATCAGATTTTCTGTGCAAATTTTTTACTCAAGGCTTGTCCAATCAAGGCACCCACTAGGGCTCCGATGACAATACTTGCGATAAATAGAAGGACAGTTCCAGGGTTTGGCGCAACCATGATACGGTCGATATATTCTTGCGATTTTCCTCTTGCTAGAAGGGTTGCCATATAGGCTTGGGGTGCAATCCACATGAGTAAGATTGGTCCTGCTGTGCTAAAGGCAAAGAGTATGAAAGAAAGGAAATTCTTAGTTTGGTTCTTGTATTTTCCGAGGTTAGCTACTCCATCTGCTAGCAGCCCACAGATAATTCCAGGAAGGAAGGCACCGGCACCGTGTTTAGTTCCCAAGAAAAAGAGAGCAATAACAAGACCGATAGTGGTAACGGCTCCAAAGCGCGGAACTTTTGCGACTAGAATCATATAGACGCTACCGCCGACAAGGGCAGTAAAAGCAGGCGCATAAAACATGTTTCCAGTCTGATCAAAGAGATTGCCCAAAAGAACACCAATCCCCATGCAGAGGAAGTAAAGAACTGCAAAAAGCAGTGTAGTTAAGATAGATTTTTCCATGAATTGTCTCCTGATCATTTTTTCACAATTCTCATTGTACCACGGTTTGCTGGGATTGTAAATGGGTACTAGAAGTTTTTGAAAACGCTTGAAATATGATATAATGGTTTCATAGTTATTTTTAGGGGGATATCATGGGTAGATTTTTAGACTTTGTCTTTAATCGTTTCTTTTTAGGGATGATTGCGACAGCCTTCTTTTGGCTATTAACCTTGGCAGGAGGAATTATCCTTGGTCTAGCGCCGGCTAGTGCCACCTTGATGAGCTTGTATGCAGAACATGGTTATAGCTTTCGGGAATACAGTTTGAAGGAGGCCTGGTCTCTTTATAAGCAAAATTTCGTCTCAAGCAACCTGATTTTCTATAGCTTTTTAGGAGTGGATTTAGTTTTGGTCTATGGCTTGTATCTCTTGGTGCAATTGCCTCATCAGACTATTATTCATTTGATTGCGACCTTTTTGAATGTTCTAGTAGTTGCCCTGTTGTTTTTGGCCTATACAGTATCTTTGAAATTACAAGTTTATTTTGACTTGTCCTATCGAAATAGCCTCAAACTATCCTTGATTGGCATCTTTATGAGTTTAGCAGCTGTGGCCAAGGTTCTCCTTGGGACAGTGCTACTTGTGGCAATTGGTTACTATATGCCTGCCCTGCTATTTTTTGTAGGAATTGGGATGTGGCATTTCTTTATCAGTGATATGTTGGAACCGGTCTATGAAAGTATCCATGAAAAATTGGCGACAAAGTAGGATGAAGCAGTTTTGGCTACATACGCTTCTAAGAACCTACAGTTCAGTGATGATCATTATTATTGCGAGTTTTGCAATCTTATTCTCTTACGCTGACTGGGATTCACGGGAAAAGGAAGCCCAGAGAGTAGCCCAGCGTGTAACTGCTAGAACAGTGAGTGAAATTGAATATTACCATAGAGAGTCAACCCAGATAGCTCAGGCTTTAGTTGAAAATCAAGCTCGTATTGAGGGAATCTATAAATACTTTAGCCTCAGCATGCCAGACTATTTTTACTGGCAATTAGAGCGGAAAGCTTCGCCTTATGTATCAGTCTCTCTGCATGAAAATGTTGATGACCTCTATGTTCGAAATGATTTTGTAACTGGAGTGGCTATTGCTTTTCAAGATTACAAGGAAGTCTATGTTTCTACTAAAGACAAACGTAGTGGAGAAAAAATCAGGGCTGAGGATTTCAAACCAGCAGGAAATAGTTTTGCCATTCCAGTGTCAGATCCAGTGTCAGATCAAGATTTAGGAGTGATTTACATCTCCTTGGATCCTGCTGTTTTATACCATGCCATTGATAATACTAGAGGTCATACTCCGATGGCAGTAACAGTGACCTCACCTTTTGATACGGAGATTTTTCATATTGGTGAAACAGTTGATAAGGAGAGTGAAAATTGGCTTGTTGGCTTAACTTCTCATGGCTATCAGGTTCAGGTGGCAGTTCCCAAAAACTTTGTTTTACAAGGAACGGTGACCAGCTCTGCTTTGATTGTGAGCTTGAGCCTTCTCTTTATTGTCATTCTTTATCTGACTTTGAGGCAGACTTTTGCTAACTACCAAAAGCAGGTAGTGGATTTGGTGGATTCTATTCAAGCTATTGCCCAAGGAGAGGAAGGTCTTCGTATTGACACACTTGAAAAGGATCAGGAATTGCTCCTAATCGCGGAGACGACCAATGATATGTTAGATCGTTTGGAAAAGAATATCCATGATATTTATCAGCTAGAGCTTAGTCAAAAAGATGCCAATATGCGGGCCTTGCAGGCACAAATCAATCCTCATTTTATGTATAATACGCTAGAGTTTTTGCGTATGTACGCAGTCATGCAAAGTCAAGACGAGTTGGCAGATATCATTTATGAATTCAGTAGTCTCTTGCGTAACAATATTTCCGACGAAAGAGAAACTCTTCTAAAACAGGAATTAGAATTTTGCCGTAAATACAGCTATCTCTGCATGGTTCGCTATCCCAAGTCCATTGCCTATGGTTTCAAGATAGATCCAGAGTTAGAGAATATGAAGATTCCCAAGTTTACCTTGCAACCGCTGGTAGAAAATTATTTCGCGCATGGTGTTGACCACAGACGGACAGATAATGTGATTAGCATCAAAGCTCTTAAACAGGATGGTTTTGTAGAAATTTTGGTGGTCGATAATGGCCGTGGAATGTCGGCTGAAAAACTGGCAAGTATTCGAGAAAAATTAAGTCAGAGACATTTTGAACACCAAGCCAGTTACAGTGATCAAAAGCAATCTATCGGGATTGTCAATGTCCATGAGCGTTTTGTGCTCTATTTTGGGGACCGCTATGCTATTACTATAGATTCTGCAGAGCAAGCCGGTGTTCAGTATCGTATTACAATTCAAGATGAGTAGAAAGGGAGAAAATGTATAAAGTATTATTAGTAGATGATGAGTACATGGTGACAGAAGGTCTGAAACGTTTGATTCCCTTTGATAAGTGGGATATGGAGGTCGTCGCAACAGCCAGTCATGCCGATGAAGCCCTAGAATATGTTCAGAACAATCCCGTTGATGTCATCATTTCAGATGTCAATATGCCCGACAAAACAGGGCTTGATATGATTCGGGAGATGAAAGAAATCTTACCAGATGTAGCCTATATCCTGCTTTCAGGTTATCAGGAGTTTGATTATGTAAAAAGAGCAATGAACCTTAGTGTGGTGGACTATCTGGTCAAGCCTGTTGATAAGGTAGAGTTAGGAAATCTGCTGGAGAAGATTGCAGATCAGCTCGGCGAGAGAGGGAAGAAAAGTCAGACTCTCAGTCAAGAATTAGACGAGGCTGGATTTGTCAGTTATTTAGGAGGTAAGGAGAATTGGTGGATAGGTCTATCCAAGGAAAAGCAAGGTTCCTTCACCATTCCCTACTATGTATTGGGTCAAGACTGGCAGATTTTCATTTCTGACCAACCCCTAGATGGTTTAGTCGTTACTCCCTTTGAAGCTCCCTATCAAGAACACTTTGAACGCTGGAAGCTGAATGCTGAGAAAGCCCTCTTTTACGGCTCTGTAAATCTACAACAGTCTCAGAGTCTCTTTGCCTATTACGAACCGATTTATAGGGTTATCATTCAGGGGAATCTCAATCAAATCGTGGAAGAGTTGAATCTTTTGGAAAAGGTGGTTCTTGAAAATACACCTCGTGTTCCGATTACTAAACAGCTTTTTATCCAGTTTGTCATGGATGTCTTTCACTTGTTTGAACATCTCAAAGCTGATGATATGACGGACATTGTCAAAACCATTCATGCTATTCAATCCTTCGATGAATTGGTTTCTTATATCAAGGAAACTCTGACCAGCTTTTTCGGTCAATACCGTATGAATGAAAATGTGGTCAGTGTTCTGGAAGTCATTGGTCGTGATTACCAAAAGGAGCTTTCCCTCAAGGATATCAGTAAGGCCCTCTTTATCAATCCTGTCTATCTAGGGCAGTTGATTAAGCGAGAAACCGATTCGACCTTTGCAGAGCTTTTAAACAAACAACGTATTAAGGCTGCCCAACAGCTCTTGCTTTCAACTAGTGACAGTATCGAAGATATTTGTTATGCTGTTGGTTACAGTAACCTTGGATATTTCTATAAAGTTTTCCGAAAATTGTGCGGAAAATCGCCAAAAGCCTACCGAAAACAGGTAGAAACGATACTATAAGATTTGTATTCCTTTACAAAATGTGCTATAATATGAATAATATTATTAGGAGGTTCTATCATGAAAAAGAAACCGATTTATCTATGGGTCTTGTTAATCTTGTCTGCCCTTATTTCAGCTATGTCTCTGTTTGGAATGTTGAGTCCCTTACCTAGCAAAGAAGCCCTTCGTGCTGCTCAGAAACAAGTTGCAGGGGTCAGTGCTCAGCAATTAGAAGACCAGCTTAATTACAACTATGGAGTAGCAGAAGCGTATCATTCTATTTTTAATATGGCCTTGATTGTGCTATCTGCTATTTTAGTGGTCGTAGCGATTGTCTTCCTTATTCGTAAGAATTTGCAATATGCAAACTATACTTACGTTGGCTATGTTTTGTTAGCTATTATCGGTTCGATTTATGGCTATGTTGGTTTACAGGACGCTGTGCAGTTGGTTCAAGATGAGAGCATGCGTTTGACAATGAGTATTGGTTCAAAAGCTGTTAGCATTTTCTATATCGTCATCAATGTTCTCTTCCTAGCCCTTGTCTTCTATAAGATGTGGCGTCAGCAGAAAGCCTTGGCAGAAGAAGAGGGAGCAGAAAATCTTGCCTAAGTATTGACAAAAAAGAACTATCAAGATACAATCTTGGTAGTTCTTTTTCGATTAAAAATAAAATCATGGAGGAAAATATGAAGACAATTTCTTTAGTTTATATCAGTTTGAGCGGCAATACTGAGAGTTTTGTGACACGCTTGAAAGACTATCTCTTGTCCCAGTACGAGGGAATTGAGGTTCAAAAGATTCATATCAAGGATTTGGTCAAGGAAGGTAAAAATTTCTATGAGATGGACCATCCCTATGTCGCTTTTTTGCCGACCTATCTCGAAGGTGGGAATGGCGTGGATAACGGAGATGTTGAGATCTTGACGACACCCGTTGGGGATTTTATCGCCTATGGTGACAATGCTAGCAAGTGTTTTGGTGTGGTTGGTTCAGGAAATCGTAACTTTAATAATCAATACTGTCTGACAGCCAAGCAATACAGTCAACGTTTTGGTTTCCCTGTATTGGCTGATTTTGAAATGCGAGGCATGCTGGAAGATATCAAACATGTCGCAGCTATTATCGCAGATTTGTATGAGTTGGAAAAGGAGAATTAAAGTCAATATAAGAGGCGTTTGGGATTTTTCAACTGTTTTTTTGAGTATAAACAGTCTTTAAGAACGTAAAAAAGCATAAGTTCAGGTCTTCAAAACCTTGTTCTTATGCTTTTTATCATAGAAATATTTGCTGCATTTTCTCTTGAAATGAAACCTTATACTCAATGAAAATCAAAGAGCAAACTAGGAAACTAGCCGCAGGCTGTACTTGAGTACGGCAAGGCGACGTTGACGTGGTTTGAATTTGATTTGCGAAGAGTATTATCTTCATCTCGCGCTTGTCAGTTATCCTGCTTTTCCGATTGCGAGTGCGTAGATAAAGAAGATGGCGAAGCCAAAGAGGAAAAGCAATCCCGCAATGGCAAGGTGTTTGAGCCAAGAAGGAAGATTTTTGTTTTCACGTGTTACCAAGGCGTAATTCAAAAGAGCAAAGAAAGGTGTTGTCAGGAAAGAGCCAATCATGGCAAAGCGGAGCATGGTTGAAACCTGACCAGCGAAGAACTTGATAATGACGATACCGATGATAGCAGTGATGGTCATCCAGATGTTCAAAGATTTACGATTGTCCTCTTTTTGACTGATTAGCAGTCGGAGAGATTCCTGATTAACGCGAGAATAGCCATCGATAACAGTTATAACTGTTCCAAAGATACAGAGGAAGGCAATAAAAGTAATCAAGTAACGGGACCATTCGCCAAGAACAGAGGCATACATGCCCACGAATTGAGAGATGTATTTGACTGAAGCAGCTTCAACCGCCTGCCCTGTAGGATACTGAATCAGTGCTCCCAGTGCTACAAAGAAGACGGCTAGGATAGCTGTTCCAATATAACCAGTGTTAAAGTCAAACAGAGCGTCTTCTGTGTTAAAGTTGACGGTCTTTCTCTTTTCAGCTGACCAAAGCGAATTGATAGCTGAAATTTCAATAGGAGCCGGCATCCATCCTAGGAGGGAGACGATGAAGGGCAGAGCTGCCATTTGCCAAGGTGTCTTCTCGACAAAATCAGAACTGTATTCTGGATGCTTGACCGCTGCGATGATAACTGCAAGAACAGTTGCAATGGTTAAGGCAGACATAATCCATTTGACCATGCCGTCTAAAAGTTTGTAGCCTCCAAAGAGTAGCATAGCCCAAATGATTGCAACGAGAATGAGGGACCACTGAGTAATGCTAAGTCCAATCATTGGGAAGGCACTGGCGATGATAGCTGAGCACAGAATGGCAACACCAGCCGTGTTGACCATAGCCGAAAAGACATTGAGGATAAAGAAAATCCAGAGATAGAGTTTTCCTTTTTCGGCATAACCTTCAACCAAAGTCTTTCCAGTATCAGCTGTGTATTCAGCACCAAAACGGAAAAATGGATATTTAAAGACATTGGCTAAGATGACCAAGAGAAGTAGAGACCAACCGTAAGAACCGCCAGCTTGAGTTGAGGATACAATGTGGGAACCTCCAACAGCGGCAGTTGCCATTAGGATTCCAGGTCCCATTGCTTTTAGCTTGCTTGCCCAGGTTGATTGATTTAAGGAAATAGCTTGCGACATGATAAATACTCCTTTTTGAATTTTCAGAATAATCTGTATATGTAATCTATATTCTACAAAAAATTTTTGGAAAATGCAAGAATATTTTGAAAAAAGATAGAAAATTTACAAAGAAGATCTGAAAATAACTGTTATGATAGTGATACTCTTCGAAAATCTCTTCAAACCACGTCAGCATCGCCTTACCGTAGGTATGGTTACTGACTTCGTCAGTTCTATCCACAACCTCAAAACAGTGTTTTGAGCTGACTTCGTCAGTTCTATCCACAACCTCAAAACAGTGTTTTGAGCTGACTTCGTCAGTCTTATCTGCAACCTCAAAACAATGTTTTGAGCAACCTGCGGCTAGCTTCCTAGTTTGCTCTTTGATTTTCATTGAGTATAAGGTGCAGCAGGATAAAGAAAAACCGAGAAGTTTCTTTCTCGGATTTGCTTATTATGAGTTTCTTACTTTCTATGCTCCAAGAGTTGATTGATGTGATCTACTTTTTTAGCCTCTCTTTTATAGAGAATAGCCCAGATGATGAGATAAACAATCGCAAACTCAAGGATGAGCTGGAGATAGAAGAACCAGTGGAAAGGGAACCAACCTGCTAGAGTTGCTAGTGGGACAAAGCCAGCCAGCATAAGGAAGAAATGAGTCAGAGTGGCACGAAGCATGCTCCAGTCACGGCTGAATAAGCGGTTGCCAAAGTTGAAGAGCATACCGATGGCTGCCCAGATAAGAGTACAGTAGAGCAAGACCAGGGCACCGTGAACCTGATGTTGAGCCATCACTTGGCCGATGATAGAGTAGGGATTTAGTGGTGCGTAGGTATTTGGTGCATAAATGAGTGAAAAGAGGATAGAGAGGATGAGGCCGATAAGAACACCGGTGGCTGCGTCGTAGAAGATTTGTTTTTTCATAGTTCTAATTTCTCCTTGATGGTTTTTAGGTAACGGCGTGAAGAGTAGGTGAAGCTTTCGTTTTTCAAGAAAATTTCAACCAGACCGTTGGGCGTGAGCTTGAGGTGAGAGATGGAATCGATATTGATGATTTCTGATTGGGAAATTTGGATAAAATTGCTTGGCAAGAGTTCAAGGATCTGATAGAGTCGTAAGTCAATGGTGTAGGTCTGACTCGCCGTTTCTGCTAGAACCTTCCGATTCTCAATATAGAAGCGCTGAATCTTGCCAATCTCAACTAGATAGACCTGATCATCGATTTTTCCTTTGATTTTTTCTGTTCGGTCAAGATTTTCTGCGAACTCGATGACTTTTTGGACTTTTTCGGTCTCTTGAGGTGCTTGGACAATCAGCTTTTCCTCTTCGTAAGTTTCACTAATCTGTAGTTCTACTTTCATAAATTTCTCTCCTTGTTTTTCATACAAAATTGTGATCACTTCTTGTACACCTTTATTAAACACTATTTTTCAGCCCCTTGCAAGGGACTTTGTCTATGTGGAGGGATTTGGCTCCTATGTGGTGGAGTTTTTCTGTCCTATCTGAAATATGGTATAATAGCACTAATCAATTTCTAGGAAAACAGATACAGAAAGGGGCTGAAAGATGTCTCATATTATTGAATTGCCAGAGGTGCTGGCAAACCAGATTGCAGCTGGAGAGGTTATCGAGCGTCCAGCTAGCGTTGTTAAGGAGCTGGTAGAAAATGCCATTGATGCGGGCTCTAGTCAGATTATCATTGAGATTGAGGAAGCTGGTCTCAAGAAAATCCAAATCACAGATAATGGTCATGGAATTGCCCACGATGAGGTGGAGCTGGCTCTGCGTCGTCATGCGACTAGTAAGATAAAAAATCAAGCAGACCTCTTTCGGATTCGGACGCTTGGTTTTCGTGGTGAAGCCTTGCCTTCTATTGCGTCCGTCAGCGTTTTAACTCTTTTGACAGCAGTTGAGGGCGCAAGTCACGGAACCAAGCTCGTCGCGCGTGGGGGTGAAGTTGAGGAAGTCATCCCAGCGACTAGTCCTGTGGGAACCAAGGTTTGTGTGGAGGATCTCTTTTTCAACACGCCTGCCCGTCTCAAGTATATGAAGAGCCAGCAAGCAGAGTTGTCTCATATCATTGATATCGTCAACCGTCTGGGCTTGGCCCATCCTGAGATTTCTTTTAGCTTGATTAGTGATGGCAAGGAAATGACGCGGACAGCAGGGACTGGTCAATTGCGCCAAGCAATCGCAGGAATTTACGGTTTGGCGAGTGCCAAGAAGATGATTGAAATTGAGAACTCTGACCTAGATTTCGAAATTTCAGGTTTTGTGTCCTTGCCTGAGTTGACTCGGGCTAACCGCAATTATATCAGCCTCTTCATCAATGGCCGTTATATCAAGAACTTCCTGCTCAATCGTGCAATTCTTGACGGCTATGGCAGTAAGCTCATGGTGGGGCGTTTTCCACTGGCTGTCGTTCACATTCATATCGACCCTTATCTAGCGGATGTCAATGTGCATCCAACCAAGCAAGAGGTGCGGATTTCCAAGGAAAAAGAACTGATGACCTTGGTCTCAGAAGCTATTACAAATAGTCTCAAGGAACAAACCTTGATTCCAGATGCCTTGGAAAATCTTGCCAAATCGACCGTGCGCAATCGTGAGAAGGTGGAGCAAACTATTCTCCCACTCAAAGAAAATACGCTCTACTATGAGAAAACTGAGCCGTCAAGACCTAGTCAAACTGAAGTAGCTGATTATCAGGTAGAATTGACTGATGAAGGGCAGGATTTGACCCTGTTTGCCAAGGAAACCTTGGACCGATTGACCAAGCCAGCAAAACTGCATTTTGCAGAGAGAAAGCCTGCTAACTACGACCAGCTAGACCATCCAGAGTTAGATCTTGCTAGCATCGATAAGGCTTATGACAAACTGGAGCGAGAAGAAGCATCCAGCTTCCCAGAGTTGGAGTTTTTCGGACAAATGCACGGGACTTATCTCTTTGCCCAAGGGCGAGATGGACTTTACATCATAGATCAGCACGCTGCTCAGGAACGGGTCAAGTACGAGGAGTACCGTGAAAGCATTGGCAATGTTGACCAGAGCCAGCAGCAACTCCTAGTGCCCTATATCTTTGAATTTCCTGCGGATGATGCCCTGCGTCTCAAGGAAAGAATGCCTCTCTTAGAGGAAGTGGGCGTCTTTCTAGCAGAGTACGGAGAAAATCAATTTATTCTACGTGAACATCCTATTTGGATGGCAGAAGAAGAGATTGAATCAGGCATCTATGAGATGTGCGACATGCTCCTTTTGACCAAGGAAGTTTCTATCAAGAAATACCGAGCAGAGCTGGCTATCATGATGTCTTGCAAGCGATCTATCAAGGCCAATCATCGTATTGATGATCATTCAGCTAGACAACTCCTCTATCAGCTTTCTCAATGTGACAATCCCTATAACTGTCCTCACGGACGTCCTGTTTTGGTGCATTTTACCAAGTCGGATATGGAAAAGATGTTCCGACGTATTCAGGAAAATCACACCAGTCTCCGTGAGTTGGGGAAATATTAAAAGTATAAAAAAGTCTGGGAAAAATGTTCAAAATCAGAAAAACGCATAAAATCAGGTGTTCAAAAACCTTGATTTTATGCGTTTTATCATAGAAATATTTACTTCATTTTTTCCTAATTCTTTTCGAAAATCTCTTCAAACCAGGTCAGTTTTATCAGTAATCTCAAAACAGTGTTTTGAGCTAATTTTGCTAGTTTTGTCTGTAACATCGAAGTTGTGTTTTACCACTCTGCGACTGGTTTCCTAGTTTGCTCTATGATTTTCACAGAGTATTAAATTGCGATTTTGCCAAGTTTCTTTATTCGTCTAAAAGTAGAGTCTGTTCTATGCGTCTAATGTACGAATTAGGTTGACCATTTCAATAGCGCCTTGTGCACACTCAGAACCCTTATTTCCTGCTTTAGTGCCAGCTCGTTCTATGGCTTGTTCAATTGTATCTGTCGTTAGCACACCAAACATAACTGGGATTTCGCTATTTAAACTGATTTGGGCGATTCCCTTAGATACCTCGCTACATACATAATCATAATGACTTGTATTCCCTCTAATGACAGCTCCTAAGCAGATAATTGCATCATATTTTTTACTTTTTGCCATTTTTGATGCAATCAGAGGTATTTCAAAAGCTCCTGGAACCCAGGCCACCTCGATATCTTTCTCGTTTACATTCTCTCTTTTGAGATTATCCAGTGCTCCAGATAATAATTTTGAAGTTATAAATTCATTAAATCTCGCTACAACAATACCGATTTTAATATCGTTCGCTACTAAATTACCTTCATAAGTGTTCATTTATTTTTCCTCCATATTTAAAATGTGACCCATTCGATTTTTCTTTGTTTCTAAATAAAAACTATCGTAAGGATTGGCTTCTATTTCGATTGGTATTCTACTGGAAATGGTAATTCCATATTTTTCTAACTGTTCAACTTTGTCAGGATTATTTGTCAGTAAATGTAGTGACTGTAGTCCTAGGTCTTTAAGCATTTGTGCTCCAATATGATATTCTCTTAAATCACCTTCAAAGCCTAATGCAAGATTGGCATCAAGCGTATCCATGCCTTGATCTTGTAAATGATAGGCTTTTAATTTATTGATAAGTCCAATTCCTCGTCCCTCCTGTCGCAAGTAAAGTAAGACACCCGAACCATTCTCAACAATCATTTTCATAGCTTTATCGAATTGCTGTCCACAATCGCAACGTAAAGAGCCTAAAACATCTCCTGTTAAACATTCGGAGTGGACCCGACATAATACATTGGCTTCATCCTCTATGTTTCCCATAATAAGAGCAAGATGATGTTCCCCATTTAGTTTATCTATATAGCTAATTGCTTTGAAATTACCGTATCTAGTAGGCATATTGACAGTTGAAACTCGTTCTACCAGCTGATCATATACTTTTCTATATTCTTGTAATTCTTTGATGGTAATTAGTGGAATCTTGTGTTTCTTCGAGAACTGAATTAAATCATCTGTTCTCATCATTTTGCCATCATGATTCATTATTTCACAACATAGGCCACACTCTTTTAGTCCAGCTAATTTTAATAAATCAACAGTTGCTTCTGTGTGTCCATTTCTTTCTAGAACACCACCTTTTTTTGCAATTAAAGGAAACATGTGTCCTGGCCTGCGAAAATCAGAGGGTATTATATCTTCAGCTACACACATACGTGCGGTCAGTCCTCTTTCCTCGGCAGAAATACCTGTGGTCGTTTCTTTATAATCAATTGAAACTGTAAAAGCAGTCTTATGATTATCTGTATTGTTTTCAACCATAGGTGAAAGCATTAATTGATTAGCTAAACTTTCGCTCATAGGCATACAAATTAATCCTTTGGCATAAGTAGCCATAAAATTAACATTTTCTGTTGTAGCTGCTTGTGCAGAACAAATTAAGTCTCCTTCATTTTCTCTATCCTTATCGTCTATAACAAGAACAAGTCGTCCCTTCTGCAATGCTTCTAATGCTTCTTGTATTTTTCGATATTCCATTGACTGATTATCCTTTCTGCTAAAATCCATTTTGATATAATAGTTCCTTAGATATTTCTGATTTTGGAGAATTATCCATCAGTTTTTGCACATATTTACCTAAGATATCATTTTCAAGATTTACTGTACTCCCGACTTGTTTACTCTTAAGAATGGTTTGTTCCAAGGTATGAGGGATAACAGATACTGAAAAGTTTACTTTGGAGACTTTAGCGACAGTCAGACTAATGCCGTCAATTGTAATAGATCCTTTTTCAACTATTAAATCTAAAATTTCTTTTTGTGTGTTGATTTGATACCATACAGCATTATTATCTTTTTTTATTGACGAGATTTTTCCTGTACCATCAATGTGTCCTGTAACGACGTGACCCCCAAGTCGACCGTTGACAGATAAGGCTCTTTCTAGATTCACCTCACTTCCATGTTTTAATAGAGTAAGAGCTGTTCGACTCCATGTTTCATTCATTACATCAACTGTAAAGGATTGATGATTGAAATGAGTAACTGTAAGACAGATACCATTTACTGCTATACTATCGCCTAAATGGATATCCGTTAATATTTTTGAGGCTTTAATTGATAGTTTACAATTACGAGAGTCTTTCTGTATTCTTTCAACTTTTCCGATTTCTTCAATTATTCCTGTGAACATGGATAAATCACTTCACTTTCTATGAGATAGTCATTTCCTATTTGAGAAAAAGCATAAGGTTTCAATCTAATAGCGTCATTTGGCAAAGAAATGCCTTCACCTCCGACAGGAAACTTGGCACTGCCTCCAAAAATTTTTGGTGCAATATATATTTTCAGCTCATCAACAATTTGTTGTTCCAAAGCACTCCAATTCATTAGACTGCCCCCTTCTAGAACTAGGCTATCAATCTGCATGTTTCCTAGATGTTGCATTAAACTCGATAAGTCTATATGATTGCCTTTTTTCTTTATGGAAAGTATTTCACAGCCATGATTTTGATATAGCTTCATTTTATTTTTGTCTTCAGAGGAAGTGGCAATGTAAGTTTTAATATCATTTGCTGTTTTTACGATTTTAGAGGTAAGAGGAGTTCGTAAATGTGTATCGCATATGATACGGATAGGATTTTTCCCTTCCTCCAATCTACATGTCAGCAAAGGATCGTCTTGAATAACAGTATTGACTCCCACCATAATTGCACTAACATGGTGTCGTAATTGATGCACATGCTTTCTTGCTTCTTCTTCAGTAATCCATTTGGATTGATTTGTTTTAGTGGCTATTTTTCCATCCATTGACATTGCATATTTCATAAAAACATAGGGTACATGCTGGGTAATATACTTTCTAAAACTTTTTATTAAGTTAAGACACTCATTTTCTAAAATTCCAACAGTAACTTGAAGATTATTTTCCTCAAGTATCTTTACTCCTTTTCCAGATACAATAGGATTACAGTCTAGGCTTCCAATGACTACTCTTGTAATACCACTATCGATTATAGCATCTATACAGGGAGGTGTTTTCCCGAAGTGACAACAGGGTTCAAGTGTTACATAAAGCGTCGCTCCGACAGGGGATTTTCTACAGTTTTTAAGAGCATTTCTCTCAGCATGTGGGCCACCAAAAAACTCATGATAACCTTGTCCGATAATGTGATTATCTTTTACAATAATTGCGCCAACCATAGGATTGGGATTGACGTAACCAGCCCCTTTTTGTGCCAGTTTTATTGCTAATTTCATATATTTTGAATCGCTCATCTCACTACCTCCAAAAAAATATACCTTGAATAGGGGACTACTCAAGGCATACAAAAGAAAACTTATGCGATTAACAAAAATGCTCTGAAATGACAAGTAATCATTTCAGAGCACGCAAAAAGCACAAATATACTTTTATCTTCTTTCATCCAGACTATACTGTCGGCTTTGGAATTTCACCAAATCATGCCTTTCGGCTCGTGGGCTATACCACCGGTAGGGAATTGCACCCTGCCCTGAAGATAGTTATTCAATTACAGATGATTATAGTACTTAATTTTGAATATGTCAACAGATAAATACCGATTGTTTTTGATATACTGTATTTGTGATAATCGATTCTCGCTCCTCGGATAAAGAAAATATGATATACTAGATAAACGAAATAAGAGAGAAGGAACACTATGTACGAATATTTAAAAGGAATCATTACCAAAATCACTGCCAAATACATTGTTATTGAAATCAATGGTATCGGTTATATCCTGCATGTGGCTAATCCCTATGCTTACTCAGGACAGGTCAACCAAGAAACTCAAATTTATGTGCATCAAGTCGTGCGTGAGGACGCTCATCTGCTTTATGGATTTCGCTCAGAAGACGAGAAAAAGCTCTTTCTCAGTCTGATTTCGGTCTCTGGGATTGGTCCTGTATCAGCTCTTGCTATTATCGCTGCTGATGACAATGCTGGCTTGGTTCAAGCCATCGAAACCAAGAATATTACCTACTTGACCAAGTTCCCTAAAATTGGCAAGAAAACAGCCCAGCAGATGGTGCTGGACTTGGAAGGCAAGGTAGTAGTTGCTGGAGATGACCTTCCTGCTAAGGTCGCAGTGCAAGCAAGCGCTGAAAACCAAGAATTGGAAGAAGCCATGGAAGCCATGTTGGCACTGGGATACAAGGCGACCGAACTCAAGAAAATCAAGAAATTCTTTGAAGGAACGACAGATACAGCTGAGAACTATATCAAGTCGGCCCTTAAAATGTTGGTCAAATAGGAGCAGAGCATGACAAAACGTTGTTCGTGGGTCAAGGTGACCAATCCGCTCTACATTGCCTATCATGATGAGGAGTGGGGTCAACCCCTCCATGATGACCAAGCATTGTTTGAGTTGTTGTGTATGGAAACCTATCAGGCTGTGCTGAGAGCTTTCTTCTATACTAATAGACGAAAGGGTGTGAAAATGATTTTTAAATGATACTGTGGAACGGAACAGTAGCCCTAGTATTGACTACTGTCGTTTCTATTCATATTGGCTATTCTAGGACTGAGATGAAAAAATCTATAAATGCTCAGAATAAAATTGAACCCGCAAATCTCCCCAAAACAATGGTGAGTCATGTACTTGTATTATTCCGAAAAAATACACCTCTGGTGCAGTGAGACAAATTGGTGTATCTTATAGTGGCTTCGTAGATGAAAGCTATACTCTACTATCACTCTTTGATGATGTAGAACAAATTGAAAAAGATAATAGACTTCAGACAGCTATTGATGTTGTCAGAGAACAGTTTGGTTTTTTAGCCATACAAAAAGGAACCGTCCTAACTGAAGGTTCCAGAAATATTGAACGCAGTAAACTTATCGGTGGTCATTCCGCGGGTGGATTGGAGGGATTAAAATGAAACAAGAAAAAAATACAGTACAATTTTCAGAAATCCGTAGCAAAGGATGTAATGATATTGAAATGCTTGAAAGATTTTTACATGGAATCGTTGAAACAGCAACTTCAAAACTTCGTCAGAGAAAACTCAAAACAACTGAAATATCGATACGACTAGTACATGCTAAATCTGAAAACCGATTACCATTGGAATTTACATTTAGCATTAAGCCAACAAGCTCATCTGTGATAATCTATACTGAGGTAATCAATCGCTTTAAAGAATGTTACACAGGTGGGGGAATTCAAGGTTTTACGATTCAATTTGATAAAAATACCCTTGCCTCTGCATAGAAAGGATTTGATATGATTGACCGTTCATATTTACCATTTCAATCAGCAAGAGAGTACCAGGATACAAAGATGCAAAAATGGATGGGCTTTTTCCTATCTGAACATGCATCAGCACTCTCTGATGATACAAACAAAGTAACGTACATGTCTGACTTATCACTAGAGAAGAAATTATTACTCCTCAGTCAAGTATACGCCGGGCAGCTACGCACACGCATTCAAGTGATTGAAAAAAACAAGCGTGTTTCCTACACTGGAACAATACCAAGTCTGACCAAAGATTTCATTTTGATAAAAACTACAACAGGTCACATCAATTTGAAATTAAAAGACATTATTAGTATTGAACTTGTCGAGGAGGTGCTCTATGAATCAGCTTGAGTTTCAGCGTAATCACCTACAAATGGACTATTATAGCGAGAGCTACCAAGATTTTGAACGTGACTTCTACCGCTACTCTAACATGAATATTCCATTGACCTTCCTAACTGATGATATCCTAAAAACAATGGCGACTTCACGTAAGAATTACTTTGTCCTCAATAAGGAAAAGTCCAGAGATAACCGCGATCACTTCTTCATATTTGAAGTAAGTACCGTAGATGAGAATCCGCTAATCTATCATTATACATATAAGAAAACTACAATATATTTAGCAGAAAAATAGGAGCAGTTCAATTGACTGTTCCTATTTTTAATATTCATAAAATCTAAAGTCTTTATACTCTTTAACAATGGAGTCGCCAACCAGAACAGACTATACTGACCAGCGACTACCTTAAATTTAATGTTTCAGATTTATTTTCTTATCTCTAATTTCATAAACTACATCTGCTACATTTTCGAGTAATCGTTTATCGTGGGTGATAAACACGATAGTTCCGGTGTACTCCTTCATTAGTATTTCCAAAGCCTCTAAACTTGGTATGTCAAGGAAGTTACTGGGTTCATCCATTATTAGGATGTTATATCTACCCATGAGCATTTTAGCAAGCAACAATTTTATAATTTCTCCACCGCTTAAAACAGATAAACTTTTTCCAATATCGTTCTGTTTGAACCCCATAGATGCTAGCACTGAACGAATTTCTGATATATTGTAGTCACAATCCTTCTGCATAAACTCCATAACATTCTGATTACTGTTGTACTTGTAACCATTCTGTGCAAAGTAACCTATTTTTGCCTTAGGCGAAATAGAAATTCCTTCTTCATGGTTTAAGATCATTTGGATTAAAGTTGTTTTTCCGATTCCATTACCACCAGTTAACGCCACTTTTGCTCCTAACGGAATTTGAAAAGATGCATTTTCAAACAGAGCCTTATCCCCAAATACTTTATTAATTTCTGCACCGACTATAGGGTATGGATTATGGAGCTCCAATGCTTTACTTTGCCTGAAACGAATTCTGCGAATGCCTTCCGGAGCTTCTACTTTTCCTAAGGCCGCAATCCTGTGCTCTAGGGTTTTAGCAGCATTATACATCTTTTTTTCCTTACTTCCTATTGATTTTTGATGAGCTAAACGCCCTCCGTCTTTAGTACTTTTTTTCTTTGAAGAACCTTTTGCCTTCTGTTCTATTTTACGAGCCTGTTTTCGCTTTTCCTCCGCAGCCCTTTCCAATCGGGCACGTTCCGCAATAAATTGTTCGTATTCTGCAGCTTGGCTCTTACGTTCTTCCTCTTTCTGACGAAGATAATCAGAATAGTTTCCCCAATACTCAGTGATTTTGCCATCTTTCAGTTCCCATATTTTATCTACTATTTCATCAAGAAAATAGCGGTCATGGCTAATAACTAACAGTGCACCTGTAAAATATTTTAGCTGTCCTATTAGAAAATCAATTCCTTCACGGTCTAAATGGCTCGTAGGTTCATCCGCTAAAATACCATGAACCTGTGCCGATAAGGCCTGTGCTATTTTAAGCCTTGTTTCTTCACCACCGCTCATAGTCTGTATATTTAATTGCTCAACACCTAGCTTGCCTACAAGTGCAAAATCTTTTTCCTCCTGCAGAGTTACTTCGTCCAACTGGGGAATATAGGCAAGTTCACCCAGACGATTCATTTTACATCCTGGGGGAGTTAATTCTCCTAAAAGTACCCTGAGTAAAGTGCTTTTTCCAGCACCATTTGCTCCTACTAAACCAATACGGTCATAATCATATACTTCTAATTCATTTATATCTAAAACATCGCGTCCTTTGAATTCCACACGAATGTCTTTTGCTTTTAATATTAATTCCATAACATTTCCTCCAATATTGTTTATTTTAAATCTAATTTTCTAACCTCAGTTATCATTTGGCAAACTATAGCAATGCCAATAATTAAAATACCTGATAGTAAAAACCAATGATTTACACCGATTTTATCAGCAAAGAATCCAGAAAGAATTAACCCAATTGGCATAGCAAGTGACATGATACTTCCGATCAAAGAAAATACACGTCCTAAATATTCAGGCTTAATTTTCTCCTGAAAAAGAGCTGTTTGCACACCGCTATAAAATGGCACCGAAAGCCCCATTATTGCACAGCAAACTACGAATATTACAAATCCATTTGGAGGAAGTATTCCCGAAACGGCTAAACTGGTCCCCATTATAAAAAATGAACTTGTTATTAGTAATACATGCTTTTCGAAGCCCCCTAATCTTCCTAATAATAAGCCTCCTGCTAGCATCCCAAATGCAAAGGAAATTTCCGTAATAGAAATATGCACAGGCGTTCCATTAAAGTGTTCCATGCTTATTAAAGGAAATAGTGCATTGATTGGCATATAAACAAAAGTATATAGTGTTCCTAAGAGTAATAAGGCAAACAATCCTTTGTTTTGTCTCAGAACCACAACTCCTTCTTTCATCTCCCTTATGAAATTTGGTTCTAAACTTTGCACTTGATTACCCAGCTTAGGTATACGTACAATTGCTACCGTAATAGATGCAATCACAGCACCCAATACGTCGATGGCAATAATAGCATTTAAATCCCAAACGGAGTATAAGAGTGCTGCAACTGCCGGACTAACAATATAGCTTATAGACTGCAAAGACTGACTATAGCCTGCGCATTTCGTTAGCTGTTCTTCTGGTACTAAAAGTGGTGTAACCGCATTGAGTGCTGGGGTATGAAAAGCTGTTCCAATGCTACGGATAAACAATACTATCATAATCATCCAGACAGGTAGCTCCATACAGAATGCAACAATAGCAAGCACTGCACCAGCTGCTGCGATAATTAAATCGGCACCAATCATTATCTTCTTCCTATCATGACGATCCACTAGCACACCAATGGCAGGTCCCAAAATCGCATAGGGTAAAAAACCTACTAATGAAGCCATAGACAAGACCATCGCAGATCCTGTTTTTTCTGTAAGGTAAAAAATAATCGCCATTTGCAGGATGGCACTAGTGATTAATGATACTGCTTGCCCTGCCCATATTGCATAAAATTTTCGTTTCCAATTGTTGTATTTTTCCATTTATATTATCTCCTGCATATTATTTTGCTTGAATTTCTATTTTGAATAGCATTCTAGGCAATAAAAAATGCAGGCCAAACCCCACAATGTGGCTTTTGGTCTGCATACATACAATTTGGAAACATTCATATTAAAGACATAGTTAAATAAAGGTATAGTTAAATAACCAATATCCTCACCGTAACTAATGAATGCTCAATATCGTATAAATAAGCACAACAAAAAAGCCTATCATCGGGTATAGATTCTGCTTTTTTTATTGCCAGCTTATCTTAAACGCATTGAGGCTGTCATAGTTTCGGTTCCTCCTACATCTTTGTTTATATCAATTTATAGTATAACACAACAAGATGATATGTTCAATATAAAAGTTATGGAATGAGACTCATACTTCCAATTCGATGCCAGATTTAAAGGATATGACGAAGTTTTCTTCATAGACTGTAACGCTCTGGATTATCTTCCTTAGTAGCAAGCGATTAGCTTTCACAAAATCTTCTGTTTGTAGTTTTAAAAATTCATCAGGATTTTCTAACTCAACCTCAAAATATTTCATTTTACATTCCCTCATTTCATTTATTGATAAATTGAGTTTGCAAAAAAGAGTGGACAATTTTTGTCTACTCTTAACCTTTAAAATAGTTTTTTTTAATCGATTTGAAGTTGCCTAAATTATTACTTATTCGGTAAAATGAAGTATTGCTTTCAACAGATTTCCTTCAACTACACTTCACTTGATTCAAACAAGGTGGGTACATTTCTATTCCCACAAACTCCTTGTCAATGGAAACAAACACGTACCCACAGGGTAAATGGAAATAGAAACTGATAATTTCTAGCTATCACTTCTACTCATTCCAAAAATTTTCTCACTCTGATACTTACCCACCATAAAGCAAAAAGCCTTGCAATCAAGGCTTTCATTATCCCTTTCGTTCAAAGGTTTCTAAGCTTTTACGAGCAGAGCGACACACTCAGCGGTTCGCTATCTCCGTTCTGTCTGCGTGCTAGCACTTGTCAATCACGGACAGCTATCGCATGGGCGGAAGTAAATGCTAATCTTCGTCGTTTTACTCCTTGACTAGCAAACTTACCGCCTCAACATGGTCTGTCTTGGGAAACGGTGCTCAACAAACGTCAAGCTTTCCGAGAAGCATTTTATGGCTATCAAATTCAAGCGGTCGCAGAAATGACCGATACTGAATTGGAAGACTTGCTGGATAATCCAGCCATCATCCGAAATAGAGCCAAGATTTTTGCTACACGCGCTAACGCCCAAGCCTTTCTACGACTACAGGAAGACCATGGCTCTTTTGATGCCTATCTTTGGTCTTTTGTTGAGGGGAAAACGATTGTTAACGATGTTCCCGATTACCGCCAAGCCCCAGCTAAAACACCTTTGTCTGAGAAATTAGCCAAAGATCTCAAAAAACGAGGCTTCAAGTTCACAGGACCAGTCGCTGTCTTGTCTTTTCTACAGGCTGCAGGGCTAGTTGATGACCACGAGAATGATTGTGAATGGAAAAGCAGGAATTAGTGTGTACAGGTAACTAGCATATCTGAGAATATAGAAAAAAGCTGAGAAATTTTTCCCAGCTTTTTATATATACTATTAGATTTGTTAGAGTGAAGTCAAAAAAGTGATTCCACCTAAAATAACACCAGCTGAATTTGGAATGATTAGTATCCAATCCTTCTTAGGTTCCTTTGTCCATCCATAAATAACCCAGATTAAGCAAGATATAGCAGCTGATAAAGGTTGAAATGGTTGAGCTTTATTTCCTTGTAAATTAGCGATAATTTGAGGTATGTAGGCAATAAATACTATAATTCCAATAAAGGCACCAATAGAACCTACGATTCGATTAATTTTTTGTTTTGTCATATACACCTCCTTCAAAAGGATACCATAGAAATTAGCGAAATGCAATAAATTCAGATACAAATTGTAACGAAAACCAATACAAAAGCACAAAAATAGAGAAACTATTTATTTTTTGTTATAGTCAAAGCGAATGACTTGTTCCTGTGCATCTACATAGGCGTGAACGCCAAAGGGAACAATGGCTCTTGGAGTTGCGTGGCCGACATTCAGATTATAGACAATCGGGATATTGCTGTCAATGATATCCAATAGTGCCTCTTTATAGTCGTCATGGAAAGTTTCATCCATAGGTTTTCCGACCAAGAGTCCATTGATGACCGCGAATATGCCAGTGTCCTTTAAAGTTAGCAACATCTTTTTGAAGTCTTCTGGCTTAGGCTTTTCTTCGCTTGTTTCGAGCAAGAGGATTTTCCCTTCCCAGTCTGACAAGTCAGGGAAAAGTTTGTATTTTTGGCAGAGCTCCGTGCTATCTGCGTATCGAGAGTTGTCAAAGATATCGTAGAGGGATTCGAGGCAACCACCGAGGATTTTCCCCTCGAACTGAGCACTTCCTTGCAACAAGTCAAAACCTGTATTTGTATGACTGACACGAGGTGTTTCCAGGGCCGTGGGACTAAAATCAGTTCGTTCCTCATACCAAACGTCACTAGGGCGGATTTCTGAAATTCTTCCCGTCTCAATCAATTCTTTAAAGTAGTGAAGGCTATAGGCTAGCATTTCTTTGTCTAATTCACAAATGTCTGCTAAAAAGGATTGACCATAAAAAGTCTTGATTCCTAATTTATGCAACATGAGGTGGTTCATGGTTGTATCCGAGAAGCCAAGAAAAATTTTTTGTTTGATAACCTTTTGGAGTTGGTCATTTTCAAAAAGATAAGGTAGCAAGCGATAGGTATCGTCTCCACCGATGGCACATAGGATCATGTCGATGCTATCATCAGAAAAGGCATGAATCAAATCCTCTGCACGAGCTTCAGGATGGTCCTTGATAAAGTCTAATCCTTTTAACGAATGGGGCAAAAAGATAGGATTGAGTCCCAGATCCTTGAGACGTTGGATACCCAAGTCTACTTCGTGTTTGACAAAGTCCTCTCCGATAATGCCACTAGATAAACTAACAATACCAATAGTAGAAATCATATCTGATCCTCCTAGAAATAGATTGAGCCTATTTTATCACAAAATATAAGAGAAAGCTATGTGGGATTTCAGAAGAATACTTTTAATACTCTTCGAAAATCTCTTCAAACCACGTCAGTTTTATTTGCAACCTCAAAGCTGTGCTTTGAGCAACCTGCAGCTAGCTTCCTAGTTTGCTCTTTGATTTTCATTGAGTATGAGCCTATTTTATCACAAAAGATTAGATGGAGCTATGTGGATGTCAGAAGAATACTTTAAAATCAAAAAAGTAAGTGAAAAAGCAACCGCACCTGCAGTTGCTTTTATCGTTTTCTTATTCTTGATAGCGTGTTGGTCCTGCACTTGCACTACGGATATTCAAGCGTTTCTTGAGATAGAAGCGAAGGGCTAGGAGGGCTGCTCCAATAATAGCTAGTGGCAATGGATCCAGTACTGGGTTAAGGCTAGCTGGTAGGAAGCTTGTTGCAAAGAAGACAAGCAACCAAAGGAACATAGAAGCTAGGATAACTAGTACAGATTTCCAGAAAGGTGGACGTTGACTGCGATCCATATCTGGTCCATAGTATTGGTAAACAAAGTAGTACATCAAGTAGAAGGCAAATCCACCAACCAGTCCAACTAATAGAAGAGTAATCAATCCATAGCCGAAAGCTTGATCTGCCGCAAAGAAGGTTGTGAGGGCGCTGACAAGGGCAAAGAGGCTAGTGATGAAAAGAGCTGAGTCCATAATCATCAGTTTTGGATCATCATTTTCTTTTGGATGCTCTTTTTCGTACTGCTCTTTGACAGTGAAGCTATGAGCCCAATGAGTTGGTGCGCCGTATAGGGAACGGGCAGTTGTACCTTTAGATTGCTCCTCAAGGATTTGGGGAATGACTTCCTCAAAAATAGTCTGGATTTCAGCGTCTGTTTTCCCATCTTTGATGAATTGTTGGGTAGCAATGTGGACAAACTCTTGGTTTTTCTTAGTTAATTTTTGTAGATCAATTTGAGACATAGGAACTCCTCTTAGAACCATTTTTTATGGATGAGATAGAGAGTGAGCGAGACACTCATAGCAAAGGCGATAAAGACGATTAACCAGAAGGCATTTGGCTCTCCGTTTAGGGGGATTTCATTATCCTTAAAGTTCATACCGTAGGCAGAAAAGACCATGGTTGGGATGGACATGACGATGGTCACAAGGGCCAAGGTTTTCATGATGTTGTTCTGGTTGTTAGAAATGATAGAGGCAAAGGTCTCTGTCATAGAATGCAAGACGTTTCCATAAATGTCTGCCATCTCGATGGCCTGTTGGGTTTCAATCAGGGTGTCTTCAAGCAGGTCTTCGTCCTCAAGGTATTTCTTGATATTGCTGGTTGAACTGGTCAATTTCTTAATCACGCGCTCATTTGTTTTGAGGGAGGCTTTGAAATAGACGATAGTTTTTTCCAATTCCATGAGCTCAATCAATTCTTCATTACGAGTTGATTGATGCAGTTGACTTTCGATTTGTTCACTCTTGCGGTCGATTGAACGAAGGGCTGTTAGGTAAAGCTCTGCATTGCGATAGAGAATCTGGAAGATAAAACGTGAGCGCATGAAGGTATAGAAATTACGCAAACGACGGTTGATAAAGACATCAAGGACAGGTAGTGGTTCCAAACACGTAGTGATAATGGTTTCCTCAGTGATGATAATACCAAGCGGTATGGTTACGTAGTAGGTGCGGTTATTTCTTTCCTCCGTGACCGGCACGTCTACGATAATCAGGGTATACTCGTCTTCAATGGTAATACGAGACATTTCTTCCGCATCGAGCGGTGCTCGAAGGTCGGCAATATCAATATCGAAGGTGTTGGCGATTTCGAGTGATTCATTTTGAGTCGGATTGACGAGATTGATCCAAGTACCCGGTTCAAGCGTATCGATCTCTTTAAATTCAGTTGTTGTAGAGAGAAAAACTTGTTTCATATCCCTTATCCTTTCTCATTTTTCAGATTTTTTCACACCGTACTATTATACTACAAAATCGGCCTTTTGGGTAATAGAATCTCACTTTTTTTGGTATAATGGTAAGCAATAATGGACTAGAAAGAACAAAGATGCAAGATAAAATTGTCATTCATGGGGCGCGTGCCCATAATTTAAAAAATATTGATGTGGAGATTCCGCGAGACAAGTTGGTTGTCGTGACTGGCTTGTCAGGTTCAGGGAAGTCCAGTCTGGCTTTTGATACCCTCTATGCGGAGGGACAACGTCGCTATGTAGAGAGTTTGTCCGCCTACGCTCGTCAGTTCTTGGGAAATATGGAAAAACCAGATGTAGATGCTATTGATGGTCTCAGCCCAGCTATTTCCATCGACCAGAAAACGACTAGCAAAAACCCTCGTTCGACGGTGGGAACAACGACTGAAATCAATGACTATCTGCGTCTTCTCTACGCACGTGTGGGGACGCCTTACTGTATCAAGGGGCATGGAGCTATCAAGGCTTCTTCGGTGGAGCAAATCGTTGATAAGGTTTTGGAGTTACCTGAACGCCAGCGCTTGCAGATTTTGGCCCCTGTCATCCGCAAGAAAAAAGGTCAACATAAGAGTGTTATCGAGAAGGTTCAGAAAGATGGGTATGTCCGTGTCCGTGTGGATGGGGAAGTCTATGATGTGACCGAAGTGCCAGACTTGTCCAAGAGCAAGCAACACAATATCGATGTCGTGGTTGACCGTATTGTCATCAAGGAGGGCATTCGTAGTCGTCTCTTTGATTCCATTGAGGCTGCCCTTCGTATCGCAGAAGGCTATGTCATTATCGACACTATGGACGATTCGGAGTTGCTCTTCTCTGAGCATTATGCCTGCCCAGTTTGTGGATTTACTGTTCCAGAGTTAGAGCCACGTCTCTTCTCCTTCAATGCTCCTTTTGGCTCTTGTAGTGAGTGTGACGGTTTGGGCATCAAGTTGGAGGTGGATACTGATTTGGTAGTGCCAGACGCCAGCAAGACCTTACGTGAGGGAGCGCTAGCACCTTGGAATCCTATCTCATCCAACTACTATCCAAACATGCTAGAGCAGGCTATGACGACCTTTGGAGTGGATATGGATAAGCCTTTTGAGGACTTGTCAGAAGAAGATAAAAACTTGATTCTCTACGGCTCAGATGGCAAGGAATTCCATTTCCACTATGAGAATGAATTTGGTGGTGTGCGCGATATTGACATTCCTTTTGAGGGAGTTATCAATAATATCAAGCGTCGTTATCACGAGACAAACAGCGATTATACCCGCACCCAGATGCGTCTCTACATGAATGAGCTGACCTGCGGAACCTGTCACGGCTATCGTCTCAATGACCAGGCCTTGTCTGTTCGTGTGGGTGGCGAGCAAGGGCCGCATATCGGAGACATTTCAGACCTATCTATCGCAGACCACTTGGACTTGGTGAGCCAGCTGACCTTGTCTGAAAATGAAGCCATCATTGCTCGTCCCATTCTCAAGGAAATCAAGGATCGTTTGACCTTCCTTAATAATGTGGGTCTTAATTATCTGACTCTGTCACGTTCAGCAGGAACCCTTTCAGGTGGGGAAAGCCAGCGTATTCGTTTGGCAACCCAGATTGGTTCCAATCTATCTGGCGTCCTCTATATCCTAGATGAGCCGTCAATCGGTCTCCACCAGAGGGATAATGACCGTCTGATTGCTAGTCTCAAAAAGATGCGTGACTTGGGCAATACTCTCATAGTAGTGGAACACGACGAAGATACCATGCGTGAGGCTGATTATCTGATTGACGTTGGTCCCGGTGCCGGTGTTTTTGGTGGAGAGATTGTTGCTGCAGGTACGCCCAAGCAGGTAGCTCGTAACAGTAAGTCTATCACAGGCCAGTACTTGTCAGGTAAACGTGCCATTCCAGTACCAGAAGAGCGCCGTGTCGGAAATGGTCGTTTTATCGAGGTGACAGGAGCGCGTGAGAACAACTTGCAAAATGTTACTGCTCGCTTCCCACTAGGAAAATTCATCGCAGTGACAGGGGTGTCGGGCTCAGGCAAGTCTACCTTGATCAACAGCATCCTCAAAAAAGCCATTGCCCAGAAGCTCAACCGTAATTCAGACAAGCCTGGTAAATTTAAGACTATTACAGGGATTGAGCATGTAGACCGATTGATTGACATTGACCAGAGCCCTATCGGACGAACGCCAAGGTCTAACCCTGCTACCTATACAGGAGTTTTTGACGATATACGTGACCTTTTTGCCCAGACAAACGAAGCCAAGATTCGAGGCTACAAGAAGGGCCGTTTCAGTTTCAACGTCAAGGGTGGTCGCTGTGAAGCCTGTTCAGGCGATGGGATCATCAAGATTGAGATGCACTTCTTGCCAGATGTTTATGTGGCTTGTGAAGTATGCCACGGAACCCGCTACAATAGTGAAACCCTAGAAGTTCATTACAAGGAAAAAAATATCTCGCAGGTCTTGGATATGACCGTCAATGATGCGGTGGAGTTTTTCCAACACATTCCGAAAATTCAGCGTAAACTTCAGACTATCAAGGATGTGGGACTGGGCTATGTGACGCTAGGGCAACCAGCTACCACCCTTTCTGGGGGAGAAGCCCAGCGTATGAAGCTGGCTAGTGAACTCCACAAACGATCGACAGGAAAATCTTTCTACATTCTGGATGAGCCGACGACAGGACTCCATACCGAGGATATCGCTCACTTGCTCAAGGTTTTAGCTCGCTTTGTCGATGATGGCAATACAGTTCTTGTCATTGAGCACAATCTGGATGTTATCAAGACGGCAGACCATATTATTGACTTGGGACCTGAGGGCGGTGTCGGTGGTGGAACCATCATCGCAACAGGAACTCCAGAAGAAGTAGCGGCCAAGGAAGCCAGCTACACAGGACATTATTTGAAAGGAAAATTACATCATGAATAAACGCGTACAAGCATTTCTAGCTAAAATGCAAGAAAAAGAACTAGATGGTATCATCATCAATAATCTTAAAAACGTCTACTACTTGACTGGTTTTTGGGGCTCAAACGGAACAGTCTTTATCAGCCGCGACCGTCAGGTCTTGGTGACAGACTCTCGCTATATCATTGCAGCTAAGCAAGAAACCAGTGGCTTTGAGATTGTGGCTGACCGTGATGAATTGGCTGTCATTACAGGAATTGTTAAGGACATGGGCTTATCTCGAATCGGTTTTGAAGATGAGATTTCAGTCTCTTATTATCACCGTATGCAGGCCGCCTTTGAAGGAATTGACTTGCTTCCACAAACTCAGTTTGTCGAAGGTCTTCGAATGATTAAGGATGAAGCGGAGATTGCAGCTATTCGTAAGGCTTGTTCTATCTCAGACCAAGCTTTCCGCGATGCGCTTGACTTTATCAAACCAGGAAAGACAGAGATTGAAATAGCCAACTTCCTTGACTTCCGTATGCGTGAGTTGGGAGCATCTGGCTTGTCTTTTGACACTATCCTAGCTAGCGGTATCAACTCTTCCAAACCCCATGCCCATCCTATGCACAAACCAGTGGAGCTAGGAGAAGCTATTACCATGGACTTCGGTTGCCTCTACGACCACTATGTCAGTGATATGACACGGACTATCTATCTGGGGCATGTCAGCGACGAGCAAGCAGAGATTTACAATACAGTTCTAAAAGCTAACCAAGCCTTGATTGAACAGGCTAAGGCTGGCTTAGGTTTCCGTGACTTTGACAAAATTCCTCGTGATATTATCATCGAGGCAGGCTATGGTGACTACTTTACCCACGGTATCGGACACGGTATTGGACTGGATATCCATGAAGAGCCTTACTTTAGCCAAACTTCTACAGAAACTATTAAGTCAGGTATGGCCTTGACCGATGAACCAGGTATCTATATCGAAGGCAAATATGGCGTTCGTATCGAGGATGATATCCTGATTACAGAGACAGGTTGTGAATTATTGACCCTAGCTCCAAAAGAGTTGATAGTCATTTAGTTGTTTGTCAAGAAAAAAGTACGAAAATGACGAAAAAAGTCAAAAAAAATTAAAAATAGGTCGCAAGTCGGATGTTTTTTATGGTATAATAGACTAAACTGATAGTAACGTGTAGCGAAAGGGGTAGGTACATGATTAAAATTTATACAGTCTCAAGTTGTACTAGCTGTAAAAAAGCAAAAACCTGGCTTAATGCCCACCAGTTAAGTTATAAAGAACAAAACCTTGGTAAAGAAGGAATTACGCGAGAAGAATTACTGGATATTCTAACCAAAACAGATAACGGAATAGCCAGTATCGTCTCATCTAAAAATCGCTATGCCAAAGCCCTTGGAGTGGATATTGAAGATTTGAGTGTTAACGAAGTCCTCAATCTGATTATGGAAACACCTAGAATTTTAAAGAGCCCAATCCTTGTAGATGAAAAACGTCTGCAAGTTGGCTATAAGGAAGACGATATTCGTGCCTTCCTACCACGCTCTGTCCGTAATGTAGAAAATGCAGAAGCACGTTTGCGTGCAGCTCTATAAACATCAAGGCTGGGAGCAATTCCCAGTCTTATTCTATTTTAATTTCAAAAAGAAAGAAGAAAGAAATGAAAAAAATAGTTCTTGTTAGTCTAGCTTTCCTTTTTGTCCTGGTTGGTTGCGGACAGAAAAAAGAAACTGGACCAGCTACAAAAACAGAAAAAGATACGCTTCAGTCGGCATTGCCAGTTATTGAAAATGCTGAGAAGAATACAGTTGTAACCAAGACTTTGGTCTTGCCCAAGTCAGATGATGGTAGCCAGCAGACCCAAACCATTACTTACAAAGACAAGATTTTTTTGAGTCTAACTATCCAACAAAAGCGTCCAGTCTCAGATGAGCTGAAGACCTACATTGACCAACATGGAGTGGAGGAAACTCAAAAAGCTCTTCTCGAGGCGGAAGAGAAAGACGACTCCATCATAGAAGCTCGTAAATTAGCAGGATTTAAGCTTGAAACAAAACTATTGAGTGCAACAGAACTTCAAACAACGACTGGTTTTGATTTTCAAGTTTTGGATGTCAAGAAGGCTTCTCAGTTAGAATATTTGAAGAATATTGGCTTAGAAAATCTTTTGAAGAATGAACCAAGCAAATATATTTCAGACAGATTGGCAAATGGTGCGACAGAACAATAGAAAATCCAAATAAATAAACTGCCTGAATTGTAGAAGGTAAGGAATTATGCTATAATGGTACTATTCTAAGGAAAGAGGGTGTTAGAATGGGATTTACTGAAGAAACAGTACGTTTTAAATTGGACGATTCCAATAAAAAAGAAATTAGCGAAACTTTGACTGATGTCTATGCTTCGTTGAACGATAAGGGCTACAACCCAATCAACCAAATCGTAGGTTACGTATTGAGTGGAGACCCTGCCTATGTTCCTCGTTATAATAATGCACGAAATCAAATCCGTAAGTATGAGCGTGATGAAATCGTTGAGGAATTGGTCCGCTACTACCTTAAAGGACAAGGAGTCGATCTATAACCTATGAGAATTATGGGATTGGACGTCGGTTCAAAAACGGTAGGGGTGGCCATTAGCGATCCGCTCGGTTTTACAGCTCAAGGGCTTGAAATCATCCAAATCAATGAGGAGCAAGGCCAATTTGGTTTTGACCGCGTTAAGGAGCTGGTTGATACTTACAAGGTGGAACGATTTGTAGTGGGCCTGCCTAAAAACATGAACAATACAAGCGGACCGCGCGTAGAAGCTAGTCAAGCCTACGGAGCAAAGCTAGAAGAGTTTTTTGGTTTACCAGTAGACTATCAGGATGAACGCTTGACAACAGTGGCTGCTGAGCGTATGTTGATTGAACAAGCAGATATCAGTCGCAATAAGCGCAAGAAAGTCATTGATAAGTTAGCAGCTCAGCTGATTTTACAAAATTATTTAGATAGAAAATTTTAATATAAAGGAGAGGATATGTCACACGATCATAACCACGACCACGAAGAACGTGAACTAATCACACTAGTAGATGAGCAAGGAAATGAAACCTTGTTTGAAATCCTTTTGACAATTGATGGAAAAGAAGAATTTGGTAAAAACTATGTTCTTCTAGTACCAGTTAACGCAGAAGAAGACGAAGACGGACAAGTTGAAATCCAAGCTTACTCATTCATCGAAAACGAAGATGGAACAGAAGGCGAATTGCAACCAATCCCAGAAGACTCAGAAGACGAATGGAACATGATTGAAGAAGTCTTTAATAGTTTTATGGAGGAGTGATACAGTCTGGGAGACTGTATCAGCCCAACTCCTGAAAATTAGAAGAGTTGGAACATCCAGTGGATGTTTTAGCCCAAGTTAATATTCATAGTTGTTAGTGATTAGCTAACCAGGTGAGAGGTCGGGACGAAAATCCTGACCTCATTTTTTGTTATCTACGGAATTTTACTAGATAATTGATTAGACTTTTGTCAAGGAGATGTGTATGTTTGAAGTAGGAGAATGGCTTTATAGTCGGATTGGTTTGAATTTTCGATCAGGCTTGAGCCGAATGCAACAAGCGGTGGATTTGTTAGGAAATCCTGAGCAGTCTTACCCTATTATCCACGTAACAGGGACTAATGGGAAAGGTTCTACCATTGCTTTTATGAGGGAGTTATTTATGGGGCATGGCAAAAAAGTTGCAACATTTACCTCCCCTCATATCGTATCCATCAATGATCGAATCTGTATTAACGGGCAACCAATAGCTGATGCAGACTTCATCCGTTTGGCTAATCAGGTCAAGGAGATGGAGAAAACGCTTCTGCAAACTCATGACCAGTTGTCTTTTTTTGAGTTGCTGACCTTGCTTGCTTTTCTCTATTTTAGGGAGCAAGAAGTGGATTTGGTTTTACTAGAAGTGGGAATTGGCGGCTTACTTGACACGACCAATGTGGTAACTGGAGAGATTGCTGTCATCAGCTCCATTGGGCTTGACCATCAAGAAACCTTGGGTGATAGTCTAGAAGCAATTGCAGAGCAGAAAGCTGGTATTTTCAAGGCTGGTAAAAAGGCAGTGATTGCGAAATTGCCTCCAGAAGCTAGACTTGTCTGTCAGAAAAAAGCCGAATCTTTAGCTGTTGACCTTTATCAGGCAGGTCAAGATTTTTCAGTGCTGAATGGTGATTTTTCAAGCTCTTTACTAAATCTTTCACAGCTGAACATAGGCTTAGAAGGAGCCTATCAGCAGGAGAATGCGGCCTTGGCGTTGCAAACTTTTCTTCTTTTTATGGGAGAAAGAAAGGAAGCTATTGATGAACAGGCTGTAAGAAAGGCCTTGGAACAGACCCATTGGGCTGGTCGCTTGGAGCGTATTCGCCCACAGATTTACTTGGATGGTGCTCATAACCTCCCTGCCTTGACTCGCTTGGTTGAGTTTATCAAAGAAAAAGAGCAGGAAGCCTATCGTCCTCAAATCCTCTTTGGGTCCTTGAAACGGAAGGATTATCAAGGGATGTTAGGTTATCTGACTGAGAATTTGCCTCAGGTGGAACTCAAGGTAACTGGCTTTGATTATCAGGGAGCTTTGGACGAAAGGGATGTGACAGGTTACGATATAGTTTCTTCTTACCGAGAATTTATCAGCGATTTTGAAGAAAGAACAGATGCTCAGGATTTGTTATTCATTACAGGGTCTCTCTATTTTATCTCAGAAGTACGGGGCTACCTGCTGGGGCATGAACAGATAAATTGACCACCTTTTTTGAACTTGTTATACTAGGGGAATTGCTGGTTAGAGAAAATTTCTCTAAATTGGTAGTAGAAAGGAAATCCATCATGAAATTAAAAAGATTCACACTTTCTCTTGCTTCTCTAGCAAGTCTTAGTCTCGTAGTAGCTTGTTCACAAAGAGCTCAACAGATTCAACAACCAGCAGCTCAAGCACAAATATAACAAACTCAGCAATCACAACCTGCTGCTTCATCGTCTACAGAAAATACAAACCAGGTAGCAACAAGTTCTTCACAAAATGCACCTGAGGCTCAACCGACTGATATTGATGGGACTTATACAGGCCAAGATGACGGAGACCGTATCACTTTAGTGGTAACTGGAACGACTGGTACATGGACTGAGCTCGAATCTGACGGGGATCAGAAAGTCAAACAGGTCACATTTGATGCAGCAAATCAACGCATGATTATTGGTGATGATGTCAAAATTTACACTGTAAACGGTAATCAAATCGTCGTAGACGATATGGATAGAGACCCATCGGACCAAATCGTTTTAACTAAATAAGACTATGCAAGTAGGAAGGGCTGGATTTTTCAGCCTTTTTACTTTTGCTTAGAAAATAATCATAAATACTTGCCTTCTGTCGAATACCTGAGTTATACTAGTATCAATTACTTGTTTTTAGCATTCAAAATATCAAGGAGGGGATATGAAATATAGAAAATTTCAATTATTGATGTCCAAGTATGGCTTTAGTCTTTCGATTATGCTACTTGAACTTTGTCTGGTTTTTGGTCTCTTTCTTTATTTAGGGCGCATGGCCCCCATTTTATGGATTACTGTCCTCATTCTACTGAGTATCATCACAATCATTTCGATAGTCAACCGTAATACGACTCCTGAGAATAAGGTAACCTGGTTATTAGTAGCCTTTGTGCCAGTATTTGGCCCCTTGCTCTATCTGATGTTTGGTGAGAGGCGATTGTCCAAAAAAGAAATCAAACAACTGAAGAAGCTAGGCTCCATGCATTTCCAAGAAGCAAATAGCCAGCTACTAAAAGAGGAATTAAAAGAAAGTGACAAGGCGGCATATGGCGTCATTAAGTCCTTATTGAGTATGGATACCAATGCTGATGTCTATGATCAAACTGCCTCTACATTTTTTCCTAACGGAGAAGCTATGTGGAAAAAGATGGTAGAAGATCTCAAAAAGGCTGAGAAATTTATCTTCTTGGAATATTACATTATAGAAGAAGGTTTGATGTGGAATCGTATTTTAGAAATCTTGGAGCAAAAAGTTGCTCAAGGCATTGAAGTTAAACTGCTCTATGACGATATTGGCTGTATGGCTACTTTAACAGGAGATTATGCACATCGACTTCGTCAGCTAGGCATCGAGGCCCATAAATTCAATAAAGTTATTCCTCGTTTGACAGTGGCCTATAATAACAGAGATCATAGAAAAATATTGATTGTTGATGGTCAGATAGCCTATACTGGTGGGGTCAATCTGGCAGATGAGTACATTAACCACGTCGAGAGATTTGGTTATTGGAAGGATAGTGGAATTCGCTTAGACGGGCTAGCAGTAAAAGCCCTGACACGCTTATTTTTGACCACTTGGTACATCAATCGAGGAGAGATTAGTGATTTTGATCAATATCATTTAGAAAATCATTCTATCCCGAGTGACGGTTTAACCATTCCATACGGAAGTGGACCAAAGCCAATTTTTCGAACGCAGGTAGGGAAAAAGGTTTATCAGAGTTTGATCAATCAAGCAACGGAATCGGTCTATATTACGACACCTTATTTGATCATAGACTACGATTTAACGGAGACAATCAAAAATGCTGCTATGAGAGGAGTTGATGTTCGGATTGTCACCCCTTACATACCAGATAAGAAGTTCATTCAGTTAGTCACAAGAGGCGCTTATCCAGACCTTCTTTCTGCTGGTGTTCGAATTTATGAGTATAGTCCAGGTTTTATTCATAGCAAGCAGATGTTGGTAGACGAAGATTTTGCGGTGGTGGGGACAATCAATCTCGACTACCGAAGCTTGGTACACCATTATGAAAATGCAGTCTTACTCTATAAAACTCCTTCTATAATGGAAATCGCCCGAGATTTTCAAAATATATTTGCAGATTCTCAGGAAGTTTATCCCCATTCTATCAAAACGAGCTGGTATCAAAAGCTTGTAAAAGAAATCGCCCAGTTATTCGCCCCAATCTTATAAGAAATCTAGGACTTAGGAAATGACCGAGTCCTCTTTTTCTTGCTTTTTACGAATAGAAAGATATAGGGAGGGACGATGCTGACTCAGAAAGAATTGGATTATATCATAACATTTAAACAGACACATTTACACCGATTTCGAGAAATTGAAACCTTTGTGAAACTATGCAAAAAATCACTCAAACAGCCATCGCAAGCTGACAATCCTAGGACTTTTTGATATACTAAGACAGATAAATTGAATAGGAGAAACGATATGAGTGTGTATGGTAGAGTAGAAGAAGTTCATCAGGAGAATCGTGAACCTCTAGAATACCAAATCGAACAAGAATCGCATCATCGTGAATCAAGGCGTCTTCCTTTGGTGAAAATTTTACTATGGAGTACGCTTGTAACGGGGATAACTCTAGGAGTACCGCTATTACTCGACTTAATGAGTGCACAGGAAGTGCAGGATTTTTATGCAGGTTGGGCGCTTCATCAGACAGGGAAGATTTACAGCGACTATTATGGAAGTCAAGGTTTGCTTTATTATTTGCTGACTTACGTGAGTCAGGGCGGATTTTTCTTTGCCATCTTTGAGTGGTTAGCCTTGGTAGCAGGCGGATTTTTCCTTTTTAGATCAGCGGACACCTTGACAAATCAAGGAGACCAAGCTGGACAAGTGGTGACTATTTTTTACATGCTAGTTACAGGTCTTGCTTTTGGTGGAGGCTATGCGACTCTTTTAGCGCTTCCTTTCTTATTCGCAGCCTTTAGTTTAGTTGCGGCTTATCTAAGTAATCCAAACCATGATAAGGGATTTGTACGGATTGGGCTAGCTTTGGCAGGCGGATTTTTCTTTGCTCCCTTATCATCGCTCCTGTTTATTGCTGTAGTGAGTTTAGGCTTGTTGGTCTTTAACCTTGGGCATAGACGCTTTGTGCATGGGTTTTATCAGTTTCTTGCAGTGGCTTTAGGTTTTTCACTTGTCTTTTATCCAACTGCCTACTATAGTGTTGCAACAGGAAGTTTTGGGGATGCTATTAGTGGTATTCGCTATCCCATTGACAGTATTCGCTTTGATTTCACTTCTAAAATTTTAGAGAATATGGCTTTTTATGGCTTGTTGTCCCTTGGTTTGGGATTTGTGGTTTGTATCTTTTTAGGTCTCTTTCAATCCAAACCCTCTAAACTATACGTCATTTCGGTTCCTGCAAGTCTTGTGACAATTTTAGGTTTGATTTTACTTTTCTTTTCACAGGAGCCTCTGCACGCTTCCTGTTTGATGGTCGTCTTTCCTGTTTTTCTACTTTTATTGGTAACCAATATTAAGAGTCAACAGAGGGGGCGTAGTGTTAGACGAAGACGAAGAGAAACGCCAGTTAGTCTATGGAGTCGTTTCTTCAAAGGAAATCTATATCTGCCAGTTTTAGGGCTTGTCTATCTTTTGTCTATTCCTTTTTTGATGAAGTTAGTCCTTTATCCGGTACCTTATCAAGAACGTAATCGTCTTGCTGATTTGGTAAAAGAGGAGACAAATACGGAAGATGCTATCTATGCATGGGATGATACTGCGACTCTTTATCGTAAGAGTGAGCGCTTGTCGCCATCGGTGATTTTGTCTCCCGTGCACTATACAGCAACTGAGGAAAACCGGAATAAGCTACTCAATGACTTGAAAGAAAAACAACCCAAGGTGATTGTGGTAAATGACAAGGTGCCAGTCTGGTCTGAAGTAGAAACACTCTTAAAAGAAAATTATCAACCAGTAAAGACAGATTACTCAGAGTTTAAAGTCTATAAAATCAAATAACCAAATCAATATCTTGTGTATTTTTAAAAATTTTAGGATTTTTAACACAAGATATTGATTTTTCTTTTTAGAGTGGTATAATACTTTTTAGAAAGAACATTTTAGAAAAGAGCATGCATATGATTGCACTAGAAGAAAAAATTACAATTTTGCCAACTCTCTTCGTCGAGAAACGAGATGGGAGACGTGTTGTATTTGATGTGGACAAGATTGACAAGACTATCCACAAGGCGGCAGACAAGGTTATGGATGTGACACCCTTGGTCGAAAAACGCCTCAATGCTCTGACCGAGCGAATTGTCACAGAAATTCATAGTCGCTTTCCAAAGGGAGTGAAGATTTATGAAATTCAAAATATCGTAGAACATGAACTCCTTGAAGCCAAAGAATATGCGCTGGCTGAGGAGTATATTACTTATCGGACGCAGAGGGATTTTGAGCGATCAAAAGCTACAGATATCAACTTTAGTATTCATAAGCTTCTTAATAAAAATCAGGCAGTTGTCAATGAAAATGCCAATAAAGACAGCGATGTCTTTAATACCCAGCGTGATTTGACAGCAGGCATTGTTGGGAAATCAATCGGACTGCAAATGCTTCCCAAGCACGTAGGCAATGCCCACCAAAAGGGGGATATTCACTATCACGATTTGGACTACAGTCCCTATACCCCTATGACCAACTGCTGTTTGATTGATTTCAAGGGGATGTTGGAAAATGGTTTTAAGATTGGAAATGCAGAGGTAGAAAGTCCCAAGTCTATCCAGACTGCGACAGCACAGATTTCTCAAATCATCGCCAACGTTGCTTCTAGCCAGTACGGTGGCTGTTCAGCTGACCGTATCGATGAAATCCTGGCGCCTTATGCAGAGAAGAACTATCAAAAACATCTCAAAGATGCAGAAGAGTGGGTCTTGCCTGAAAAACGGGAAGATTACGCTTGGAAGAAAACGCAAAAGGACATCTACGATGCCATGCAATCTCTTGAGTATGAAATCAACACCCTCTTCACTTCAAATGGACAAACACCTTTTACTTCGCTCGGTTTTGGTCTAGGAACCAATCGTTTTGAGCGGGAAATTCAAAAAGCTATCTTGAACATCCGAATCAAGGGACTTGGTTCAGAACACCGCACAGCTATCTTCCCTAAACTTATCTTCACGCTTAAAAGAGGACTCAACTTAGAAGAAGGGACTCCCAACTACGACATTAAGCAGTTGGCTCTTGAGTGTGCAACCAAGCGGATGTACCCAGATGTCTTGTCTTACGATAAGATTATCGAGTTGACAGGTTCTTTCAAGGTTCCTATGGGTTGCCGCTCCTTCCTTCAAGGATGGAAGGATGAAAATGGTGTAGAAGTCAATTCAGGTCGCATGAACCTTGGTGTTGTGACAGTTAACCTACCTCGTATTGCTCTTGAGTCTGAGGGCGACATGAATAAGTTCTGGGAAATCTTCAACGAGCGAATGAATATCGCTGAAGATGCTCTGGTTTACCGTGTCGAACGCACTAAAGAAGCGACGCCAGCCAATGCTCCTATCCTTTATCAATACGGTGCTTTTGGCCATCGTCTAGGTAAAGAAGAAAGTGTTGACCAGCTCTTTAAGAATCGTCGCGCAACCGTTTCGCTGGGTTACATCGGTTTGTACGAAGTGGCTACCGTCTTCTTTGGAAATAGCTGGGAACACAATCCAGAAGCCAAGGAATTCACGCTGGATATCATTCGTGATATGAAACGCCGTGTAGAAGAGTGGTCTGACCAATATGGATACCATTTCTCTATCTACTCAACACCGTCTGAAAGTTTGATAGACCGTTTCTGCCGACTAGATACAGAGAAGTTTGGTTCTATTCCTGATATTACAGATAAGGAATACTACACCAATTCTTTCCACTACGATGTTCGTAAAAATCCAACACCGTTTGAAAAATTAGACTTTGAGAAAGTCTATCCAGAAGCAGGTGCGTCAGGTGGTTTCATCCATTACTGTGAGTATCCAGTCCTCCAGCAAAATCCAAAAGCCTTGGAAGCTGTCTGGGATTATGCTTATGATCGTGTAGGTTATCTAGGGACCAATACACCAATTGACCGTTGCTACAAGTGTGACTTTGAAGGGGATTTTGAAGCAACTGAGAGGGGCTTTGCTTGTCCTAACTGTGGCAACAGTGACCCTAAAACCGTAGATGTTGTTAAACGGACTTGTGGCTATCTAGGTAATCCTCAAGCAAGACCTATGGTCAACGGCCGTCACAAGGAAATCGCTGCGCGTGTCAAGCATATGAATGGTTCAACGATTAAAATAGCTGGCCATCAAGTAACAAATTAGAAAGAAATGAAATGGGAAAATATCAATTAGATGATAAGGGGCGCGCACAAGTGACCCGTTATCACGAGAAACACTCTAAAGGTGGAGCTGGTAAAAAAGAACGCTTGCTCAACCTCAAAGAACAATTTTTAAGCAAGAACAAGAAAAAATAAAAGTGATACTCAATGAAAATCAAAGAGCAAACTAGGAAGCTAGCCGCAGGTTGCTCAAAACACTGTTTTGAGGTTGTGGATAGAACTGACGAAGTCAGTAACCGTACTACGGTAAGGCGACGCTGACGTGGTTTGAAGAGATTTTCGAAGAGTATGAGAGTCAGCTCTCGCTTTTCTCATAGTGGGAGGTAAGGATGGAATTACGCAGACCGACAATAGTAGATAGAGAAGCTGTTTTAGACATGATGGCAGAGTTTGAAAAGAGTCAATCAGTCCATGATGAGGGGCTTTGGGGATGTTGAGGATTTTTCTTACGAGGAGTGGCTAGAAGGTAACCGTAATAAAGAAATGGGAATATGGCTACCTGAAAATCGCGTTCCATCGATACAGTTCGTATTGTTTGGTGAATCAGGTTGTGCTCTAGGATTTTTGAATCTGCGATTGAGACTGAATGAGGGGTTACTGAATTATGCTGGCCACATTGGCTACTCCATCCGTCCATCAGAAAGAGGCAAAGGTTATGCAAAAGAGACTCTCCGTCAGGGCTTGCAAGTTGCTAAGGAAAAGAACATCAAGAAAGCTCTGGTGACCTGTAGTGTGAATAATCCTGCTAGCAGAGCAGTCATTCTAGCAAATGGTGGAATATTTGAGGATGCTCGCAATGGAGTCGAGCGTTATTGGATAGAGGTAGCGAATGAATAATCCAAAACCACAAGAATGGAAAAGCGAGGAACTTAGTCAAGGTCGTATCATTGACTACAAGGCCTTTAACTTTGTGGACGGCGAAGGCGTGCGCAACTCTCTCTATGTATCAGGCTGTATGTTTCACTGCGAGGGATGTTATAATGTTGCGACTTGGTCTTTTAATGCTGGTATTCCCTATACAGCAGAATTAGAAGAGCAGATTATGGCAGATCTTGCTCAACCTTATGTTCAAGGTTTGACTTTGCTGGGAGGGGAGCCTTTTCTTAATACTGGGATTCTCTTGCCACTTGTTAAGCGGATTCGGAAGGAATTGCCAGACAAGGACATCTGGTCCTGGACCGGCTACACTTGGGAAGAAATGATGTTGGAAACTCCAGATAAACTGGAACTCTTGTCACTGATTGACCTTCTTGTCGATGGAAGATATGATCGAACTAAGAGAAATCTTATGCTCCAGTTTCGAGGTTCGTCTAACCAACGAATTATCGATGTGCAAAAATCGCTCAAAAGTGGGCAAGTAGTGATTTGGGACAAGCTCAATGACGGAAAAGAAAGCTATGAACAGGTGAAGAGAGAATGAAGAAAAAAGACTTAGTAGACCAACTAGTCTCAGAGATCGAGACGGGGAAAGTCAGGACACTGGGAATATACGGTCATGGAGCTTCAGGTAAATTAACCTTTGCACAGGAATTGTACCAAGCTTTAGATTCTACTACAGTAAATTTGCTAGAGACAGATCCTTATATCACCTCAGGACGCCATCTGGTAGTACCCAAGGACGCGCCGAATCAAAAGGTGACAGCCAGTCTGCCAGTGGCGCATGAACTGGAGAGTTTGCGGAGAGATATTCACGCAATGCAGGCAGGTATGGATGTCTTAACAATTGAAGAACCTTGGAAGGCTAGTGAGGTCTTGTCTGGAGCAAAGCCAATTCTGATTGTCGAAGGGATGTCTGTTGGCTTTTTACCCAAAGAACTCTTTGACAAAACCATCTGTTTCTACACGGATGAGGAGACCGAATTAAGGCGGCGCCTAGCTAGAGATACGACTGTGAGAAATCGCGATGCATCCTTTATATTGGCTAGCCATCAGATGAGACGGGAGCAGTATCTGCGATACTATAAAGAAACTGAGTCAAGGGCGGACATTCTAGTGGACCAATCAGAAGGTAAATTTGATGTCAAGAGGACTTAACTTATATGGAAGAAAATCCCTAATTTTAAAAAGAAAAAATAGGAAAACAGTTTCATCGTAAAAAAACGAAAAAACAGCAACAAATCCCTTGCAATCGCAGGGGCTTTGTGTTATTCTATTATGGTGCTGTAAATTACAGCTTTAGCTTTGATGCAAGAGGTTGCGACACGCTCGGTTGCATTGCCACGCAACACCGCGTCGGTTTTCTTGTGGAGCTAGCCTATTATCTTAAATAGACGAAAAGGAGAAAAAGATGGCAAACAAAAAAATCCGTATCCGTTTGAAAGCTTACGAACACCGTACGCTTGATACAGCGGCTGCAAAAATCGTAGAATCAGCTACTCGTACAGGTGCACAAGTTGCGGGTCCAATCCCACTTCCAACTGAACGTAGCCTCTACACAATCATTCGTGCGACTCACAAATATAAAGACTCTCGCGAACAATTTGAAATGCGTACACACAAACGTTTGATCGATATCGTTAACCCAACTCAAAAAACAGTTGATGCTTTGATGAAATTGGATCTTCCAAGTGGTGTAAACGTAGAAATCAAACTTTAATCTAAAATATAAAAGAGCAGAGGCTGGTGTTTCAATCTAATTGGACACGGGCTAAACTCGGTGTGAAAAAGATAAACTTCCTAGTGTCTGCTAGACACTGCGTCAGTTTCCTATTTTCACTTTGAGTTTGACGCCCTTTGTATCTTAGACCTGAGCATAAAAAACGCTCGTTAAAAACTTTTTGAATAAAAAATATAGAAAAGGAACTATTTTCTCATGACAAAAGGAATCTTAGGGAAAAAAGTGGGAATGACTCAAATCTTCACTGAAGCTGGCGAATTGCTCCCTGTAACAGTTATTGAAGCAACTCCAAACGTTGTTCTTCAAGTTAAAACTGTTGAAACAGACGGATACAACGCTATCCAAGTTGGTTTCGATGACAAACGCGAAGTATTGAGCAACAAACCTGCTAAAGGACATGTAGCGAAAGCTAACACGGCTCCTAAGCGCTTCATTCGTGAATTCAAAAACGTTGAAGGCTTGGAAGTTGGTGCTGAAATTACAGTTGAAACATTCGCAGCTGGAGATGTTGTTGATGTAACTGGTACTTCTAAAGGTAAAGGTTTCCAAGGTGTTATCAAACGCCACGGACAATCACGTGGACCAATGGCTCACGGTTCTCGTTACCACCGTCGTCCAGGTTCTATGGGACCTGTTGCACCTAACCGCGTATTTAAAGGTAAAAACCTTGCAGGACGTATGGGTGGCGACCGCGTAACAATTCAAAACCTTGAAGTTGTACAAGTTGTTCCAGAAAAGAACGTTATCCTTATCAAAGGTAACGTACCAGGTGCTAAGAAATCTCTTATCACTATCAAATCAGCAGTTAAAGCTGGTAAATAATAAGGAAAGGGGAATACAGTCAAAATGGCAAATGTAACATTATTCGACCAAACTGGTAAACAAGCGGGCGAAGTTGTTCTTAACGATGCAGTATTTGGTATCGAACCAAACCAATCTGTTGTGTTTGATGTAATCATCAGCCAACGCGCAAGCCTTCGTCAAGGAACTCACGCAGTTAAAAACCGCTCAGCTGTTTCAGGTGGCGGACGCAAACCATGGCGTCAAAAAGGAACTGGACGTGCTCGTCAAGGTTCTATCCGCTCTCCACAATGGCGTGGTGGTGGAATCGTCTTCGGACCAACTCCACGTAGCTATGCGTACAAACTTCCTCAAAAAGTTCGTCGCCTTGCGCTTAAATCTGTTTACTCAGAAAAAGTTGCTGAAAATAAATTTGTAGCCGTTGATTCTCTTGAATTTACAGCTCCAAAAACTGCTGAATTTGCAAAAGTTCTTGCAGCTTTGAGCATCGATTCTAAAGTCCTTGTTATTCTTGAAGAAGGAAACGAATTCGCAGCTCTCTCAGCTCGTAACCTTCCAAACGTGAAAGTTGCGACTGCCACAACTGCAAGTGTTCTTGACATCGCAAATAGTGACAAACTTCTTGTTACTCAAGCAGCTATCTCTAAAATCGAGGAGGTTCTTGCATAATGAATTTGTATGATGTTATCAAAAAACCTGTCATCACTGAAAGCTCAATGGCTCAACTTGAAGCAGGAAAATATGTATTTGAAGTTGACACTCGTGCACACAAACTTTTGATCAAGCAAGCTGTTGAAGCTGCTTTCGAAGGCGTTAAAGTTGCAAATGTTAACACAATCAACGTAAAACCAAAAGCTAAACGTGTTGGACGTTACACTGGTTTTACTAACAAAACTAAAAAAGCTATCATCACACTTACAGCTGATTCAAAAGCAATCGAGTTGTTTGCTGCTGAAGCTGAATAATCTAAGGAGGAAATATCGTGGGAATTCGTGTTTATAAACCAACAACAAACGGTCGCCGTAATATGACTTCTTTGGATTTCGCTGAAATCACAACAAGCACTCCTGAAAAATCATTGCTTGTTGCATTGAAGAGCAAGGCTGGTCGTAACAACAACGGTCGTATCACTGTTCGTCACCAAGGTGGTGGACACAAACGTTTCTACCGTTTGGTTGACTTCAAACGTAACAAAGACAACGTTGAAGCGGTTGTTAAAACAATCGAGTACGATCCAAACCGTTCTGCAAACATCGCTCTTGTACACTACACTGACGGTGTGAAAGCATACATCATCGCTCCAAAAGGTCTTGAAGTAGGTCAACGTATCGTTTCAGGTCCAGAAGCAGATATCAAAGTCGGAAACGCTCTTCCACTTGCTAACATCCCAGTTGGTACTTTGATCCACAACATCGAATTGAAACCAGGTCGTGGTGGTGAATTGGTACGTGCTGCTGGAGCATCTGCTCAAGTATTGGGTCAAGAAGGTAAATACGTTCTTGTTCGTCTTCAATCAGGTGAAGTTCGTATGATTCTTGGAACTTGCCGTGCTACAGTTGGTGTTGTCGGAAACGAACAACACGGACTTGTAAACCTTGGTAAAGCAGGACGTAGCCGTTGGAAAGGTATCCGCCCAACAGTTCGTGGTTCTGTAATGAACCCTAACGATCACCCACACGGTGGTGGTGAAGGTAAAGCACCAGTTGGTCGTAAAGCACCATCTACTCCATGGGGCAAACCTGCTCTTGGTCTTAAAACTCGTAACAAGAAAGCGAAATCTGACAAACTTATCGTTCGTCGTCGCAACGAGAAATAATATTAAACTAGTCGCTTAAGCAACTAGTAAATCCGCCAGCTCGGTAGCGCTCCATGTGAGCGCAAGCCGCTGTGGTACAACATTTAAAGGAGAAAATATAAAAATGGGACGCAGTCTTAAAAAAGGACCTTTCGTCGATGAGCATTTGATGAAAAAAGTTGAAGCTCAAGCTAACGACGAAAAGAAAAAAGTTATTAAAACTTGGTCACGTCGTTCAACGATCTTCCCAAGTTTTATTGGTTACACTATTGCAGTTTATGACGGACGTAAACACGTACCTGTTTACATCCAAGAAGACATGGTAGGTCACAAACTTGGTGAATTTGCACCAACTCGTACTTACAAAGGTCACGCTGCAGACGACAAGAAAACACGTAGAAAATAAGGAGAACATAAATGGCAGAAATTACTTCAGCTAAAGCAATGGCTCGTACAGTACGTGTTTCACCTCGTAAATCACGTCTTGTTCTTGATAACATCCGTGGTAAAAGCGTAGCCGATGCAATCGCAATCTTGACATTCACTCCAAACAAAGCTGCTGAAATCATCTTGAAAGTTTTGAACTCAGCTGTAGCTAACGCTGAAAACAACTTTGGTTTGGATAAAGCTAATTTGGTAGTATCTGAAGCATTCGCAAACGAAGGACCAACTATGAAACGTTTCCGTCCACGTGCGAAAGGTTCAGCTTCACCAATCAACAAACGTACAGCTCACATCACTGTAGCTGTTGCAGAAAAATAAGGAGGTAAAATCGTGGGTCAAAAAGTACATCCAATTGGTATGCGTGTCGGCATCATCCGTGATTGGGATGCCAAATGGTATGCTGAAAAAGAATACGCGGATTACCTTCATGAAGATCTTGCAATCCGTAAATTCGTTCAAAAAGAACTTGCTGACGCAGCAGTTTCAACTATTGAAATCGAACGCGCAGTAAACAAAGTTAACGTTTCACTTCACACTGCTAAACCAGGTATGGTTATCGGTAAAGGTGGTGCTAACGTTGATGCACTCCGTGCAAAACTTAACAAATTGACTGGAAAACAAGTACACATCAACATCATCGAAATCAAACAACCTGATTTGGATGCTCACCTTGTAGGTGAAGGAATTGCTCGTCAATTGGAGCAACGTGTTGCTTTCCGTCGTGCACAAAAACAAGCAATCCAACGTGCAATGCGTGCTGGAGCTAAAGGAATCAAAACTCAAGTATCAGGTCGTTTGAACGGTGCAGATATCGCCCGTGCTGAAGGATACTCTGAAGGAACTGTTCCGCTTCACACACTTCGTGCAGATATCGATTACGCTTGGGAAGAAGCAGATACTACATACGGTAAACTTGGTGTTAAAGTATGGATCTACCGTGGTGAAGTTCTTCCAGCTCGTAAAAACACTAAAGGAGGTAAATAACCAATGTTAGTACCTAAACGTGTTAAACACCGTCGTGAGTTCCGTGGAAAAATGCGCGGTGAAGCAAAAGGTGGAAAAGAAGTAGCATTCGGTGAATACGGTCTTCAAGCTACAACTAGCCACTGGATCACTAACCGCCAAATCGAAGCTGCTCGTATCGCCATGACTCGTTACATGAAACGTGGTGGTAAAGTTTGGATTAAAATCTTCCCACACAAATCATACACTGCTAAAGCTATCGGTGTGCGTATGGGATCTGGTAAAGGGGCACCTGAAGGTTGGGTAGCACCAGTTAAACGTGGTAAAGTGATGTTCGAAATCGCTGGTGTATCTGAAGAGATTGCACGTGAAGCGCTTCGACTTGCTAGCCACAAATTGCCAGTTAAATGTAAATTCGTAAAACGTGAAGCAGAATAAGGAGAAGGCATGAAACTTAATGAAGTAAAAGAATTTGTTAAAGAACTTCGTGGTCTTTCTCAAGAAGAACTCGCGAAGCGCGAAAACGAATTGAAAAAAGAATTGTTTGAACTTCGTTTCCAAGCTGCTACTGGTCAATTGGAACAAACAGCTCGCTTGAAAGAAGTTAAAAAACAAATCGCTCGTATCAAAACAGTTCAATCTGAAGCGAAATAATAGACTAGGGAAGGAGAAATTTCAATGGAACGCAATAATCGTAAAGTTCTTGTTGGACGTGTTGTATCTGACAAAATGGACAAGACAATCACAGTTGTAGTTGAAACAAAACGTAACCACCCAGTCTATGGTAAACGTATTAACTACTCTAAAAAATATAAAGCTCATGATGAAAACAATGTTGCCAAAGAAGGCGATATCGTACGTATCATGGAAACTCGTCCGCTTTCAGCTACAAAACGTTTCCGTCTTGTAGAAGTTGTTGAAGAAGCGGTCATCATCTAATCAAACCTGAAAGGAGAAAACTGAAATGATTCAAACAGAAACTCGTTTGAAAGTCGCAGACAACAGCGGTGCTCGCGAAATCTTGACTATCAAAGTTCTTGGTGGTTCAGGACGTAAATTTGCAAACATCGGTGATGTTATTGTGGCATCTGTAAAACAAGCTACTCCTGGTGGTGCGGTTAAAAAAGGTGACGTTGTTAAAGCAGTTATCGTTCGTACTAAATCAGGTGCTCGTCGTGCTGATGGTTCATACATCAAATTTGACGAAAACGCAGCAGTTATCATCCGTGAAGACAAAACTCCTCGCGGAACACGTATCTTTGGCCCAGTTGCACGTGAATTGCGTGAAGGTGGCTTCATGAAGATCGTGTCACTTGCTCCAGAAGTACTTTAATTGGTTGCTCAAAGAAAATTAAAACAAGTCTAGGAAGTAAAACGAAAGCATAACTTAAGTTAGGTGAGTTGAAACTGACGAAGGATTGCTTTGATTTTCGAAGAGCAAAAACAAACAAACTAGTCCCCTAGCTTCAAGCTAGGGTGCCCTTATGGGCGTAAGAAAAATCAAGGAGAAACCTAATGTTTGTAAAAAAAGGCGACAAAGTTCGCGTAATCGCTGGTAAAGATAAGGGAACAGAAGCTGTTGTCCTTACTGCCCTTCCAAAAGTAAACAAAGTTATCGTTGAAGGTGTTAACATCGTTAAGAAACACCAACGTCCAACTAACGAGCTTCCTCAAGGTGGTATCATCGAGAAAGAAGCAGCTATCCATGTATCAAACGTTCAAGTTTTGGACAAAAATGGTGTAGCTGGTCGTGTTGGTTACAAATTTGTAGACGGTAAAAAAGTTCGCTACAACAAAAAATCAGGCGAAGTGCTTGATTAATCACGAAGGAAAGGAGAAGTATAATGGCAAATCGTTTAAAAGAAAAATATCTTAATGAAGTAGTTCCTGCTTTGACAGAACAATTCAACTACTCATCAGTGATGGCTGTGCCTAAAGTAGATAAGATCGTTTTGAACATGGGTGTTGGTGAAGCTGTATCAAACGCTAAAAGCCTTGAAAAAGCTGCTGAAGAATTGGCACTTATCTCAGGTCAAAAACCACTTATCACTAAAGCTAAAAAATCAATCGCCGGCTTCCGTCTTCGTGAAGGTGTTGCGATCGGTGCAAAAGTTACCCTTCGTGGTGAACGGATGTACGAATTCTTGGATAAATTGGTTTCAGTTTCACTTCCACGTGTACGTGACTTCCACGGTGTTCCAACAAAATCATTTGATGGACGCGGAAACTATACACTTGGTGTGAAAGAACAATTGATTTTCCCAGAAATCAACTTCGATGACGTTGACAAAACTCGTGGTCTTGACATTGTTATCGTAACAACTGCTAACACTGACGAAGAGTCACGTGCATTGCTTACAGGCCTTGGAATGCCTTTTGCAAAATAATATAGGAGGTAAATCTAATGGCTAAAAAATCAATGGTAGCTAGAGAGGCTAAACGCCAAAAAATTGTTGACCGTTATGCTGAAAAACGTGCTGCATTAAAGGCAGCAGGGGACTATGAAGGTTTATCTAAATTACCTCGCAACGCCTCACCGACTCGTTTACATAATCGTTGTAGAGTTACGGGGCGCCCACATTCAGTTTACCGCAAATTTGGTCTGAGTCGTATCGCTTTTCGCGAACTTGCGCATAAAGGTCAAATTCCTGGTGTAACAAAAGCATCTTGGTAATTTAAGATATCAAGGGCGTCAAAACTCTAAGTGAAAATAGGAAACTTGACGAAGAAACTGAGGTTTCTAGGAAAGTTTATCTTTTTCACACAGAGTTTAGCCCGGGTTCAGTTGGGCTAGCCAATTTGAACACGAGCTACAGCTTTGGCAAAAAAAGACCAATTTTCTTTGGAGCATCGCTCCTGCATCAAATTGCCTATTTTTGCTCTTGCTGTTACGCTCTTTGTATCATGTATTAACTAGCAAGTGCAACTTGCAAACTACTAGTAAGAGGAGAAAAACAAAATGGTTATGACTGACCCAATCGCAGACTTCCTAACTCGTATTCGTAACGCTAACCAAGCTAAACACGAAGTACTTGAAGTACCTGCATCAAACATCAAAAAAGGGATTGCTGAAATCCTTAAACGCGAAGGTTTTGTAAAAAACGTTGAAATCATCGAAGATGACAAACAAGGCATCATCCGTGTATTTCTTAAATACGGACCAAACGGTGAAAAAGTTATCACTAACTTGAAACGTATTTCTAAACCAGGACTTCGTGTCTACAAAAAACGTGAAGACCTTCCAAAAGTTCTTAACGGACTTGGAATTGCTATCCTTTCAACTTCTGAAGGTTTGCTTACTGATAAAGAAGCACGCCAAAAGAATGTTGGTGGTGAGGTTATCGCTTACGTTTGGTAATTGATGATGTGAGAGCGTTAAAAGAATGCAGTGAAAATAGGAAGTTTGTAGCAGGAGCGATGCTCCAAGACAAACTTATCTTTTTCACCAAATTCTTAGCTCGAACTCAAATCAAGATACAAAGCTCGTTAGAGCGTGTTCAGTTCAGCTCTTGAACTAAATAAGTATCTGAACCCCGTGAAAACTGGCCGTTCTGGCCTGACAATTTAACAGGAGAAAATAAACATGTCACGTATTGGTAATAAAGTTATCGTGTTGCCTGCTGGTGTTGAAATCACTAACAATGACAACCTTGTAACTGTAAAAGGACCTAAAGGAGAACTTACTCGTGAGTTCTCAAAAGATATTGAAATCCGTGTGGAAGGTACTGAAGTAACCCTTCACCGTCCAAACGATTCAAAAGAAATGAAAACTATCCACGGAACTACTCGTGCCCTTTTGAACAACATGGTTGTTGGTGTATCAGAAGGATTCAAGAAAGAACTTGAAATGCGTGGGGTTGGTTACCGTGCACAACTTCAAGGATCTAAACTTGTTTTGGCTGTTGGTAAATCTCACCCAGACGAAGTTGAAGCTCCAGAAGGAATTACTTTTGAACTTCCAAACCCAACAACAATCGTTGTTAGCGGAATTTCAAAAGAAGTAGTTGGACAAACAGCTGCTTACGTACGTAGCCTTCGTTCACCAGAACCATATAAAGGTAAAGGTATCCGTTACGTTGGTGAATTCGTTCGCCGTAAAGAAGGTAAAACAGGTAAATAATGTTGAGTGGTTGATTCTCAACCACCAACCTATTTTCCAACTTTGTGCATAGCACACGATTTAAAACTAAAGAGGTGAAAACTGTGATTTCAAAACCAGATAAAAACAAACTCCGCCAAAAACGCCACCGTCGCGTTCGCGGAAAACTCTCTGGAACTGCTGATCGCCCACGTTTGAACGTATTCCGTTCTAATACAGGCATCTACGCTCAAGTGATTGATGACGTAGCGGGTGTAACGCTCGCAAGTGCTTCAACTCTTGATAAAGAAGTTTCAAAAGGAACTAAAACTGAACAAGCTGTTGCTGTCGGTAAACTCGTTGCAGAACGTGCAAACGCTAAAGGTATTTCAGAAGTGGTGTTCGACCGCGGTGGATATCTATATCACGGACGTGTGAAAGCTTTGGCTGATGCAGCTCGTGAAAACGGATTGAAATTCTAATAGGAGGACACTAGAAAATGGCATTTAAAGACAATGCAGTTGAATTAGAAGAACGCGTAGTTGCTGTCAATCGTGTTACAAAAGTTGTTAAAGGTGGACGTCGTCTTCGTTTCGCAGCTCTTGTTGTTGTTGGTGACCACAACGGTCGCGTAGGATTTGGTACTGGTAAAGCTCAAGAAGTTCCAGAAGCAATCCGTAAAGCAGTAGATGATGCTAAGAAAAACTTGATCGAAGTTCCTATGGTTGGAACAACAATCCCACACGAAGTTCTTTCAGAATTCGGTGGAGCTAAAGTATTGTTGAAACCTGCTGTAGAAGGTTCTGGAGTTGCCGCTGGTGGTGCAGTTCGTGCCGTTGTGGAATTGGCAGGTGTGGCAGATATTACATCTAAATCACTTGGTTCTAACACTCCAATCAACATTGTTCGTGCAACTGTTGAAGGTTTGAAACAATTGAAACGCGCTGAAGAAGTTGCTGCCCTTCGTGGTATTTCAGTTTCTGATTTGGCATAAGAAAGGGGATAAAATGGCTCAAATTAAAATTACTTTGACTAAGTCTCCAATCGGACGCATTCCATCACAACGTAAAACTGTTGTAGCACTTGGACTTGGCAAATTGAACAGCTCTGTTATTAAAGAAGATAACGCTGCTATCCGTGGTATGATCACTGCAGTATCTCACTTGGTAACAGTTGAAGAAGTAAACTAATGAATTTTTAGGGGATGTGCACTATACCATCCCCTAAAACTAGATATAGTCATCTATGATGACGTCGTATAGGCGAGTTGATGGGGGAGACAACCTTTTCTCCCTTATCGGCGCTAGCATTTTACAAAAGAGGAGAAAATAAAAATGAAACTTCATGAATTGAAACCTGCAGAAGGTTCTCGTAAAGTACGTAACCGCGTTGGTCGTGGTACTTCATCAGGTAACGGTAAAACATCTGGTCGTGGTCAAAAAGGTCAAAAAGCTCGTAGCGGTGGCGGAGTTCGCCTTGGTTTTGAAGGTGGACAAACTCCATTGTTCCGTCGTCTTCCAAAACGTGGATTCACTAACATCAACGCTAAAGAATACGCAATTGTGAACCTTGACCAATTGAACGTCTTTGAAGATGGTGCTGAAGTAACTCCAGTTGTTCTTATCGAAGCAGGAATTGTTAAAGCTGAAAAGTCAGGTATTAAAATTCTTGGTAACGGTGAGTTGATTAAGAAATTGACTGTGAAAGCAGCTAAATTCTCTAAATCAGCTGAAGAAGCTATCACTGCTAAAGGTGGTTCAGTAGAAGTCATCTAAGAGAGGTGACCTATGTTTTTTAAATTATTAAGAGAAGCTCTTAAAGTCAAGCAGGTTCGATCAAAAATTTTATTTACAATTTTTATCGTTTTGGTCTTTCGTATCGGAACTAGCATTACAGTTCCTGGTGTGAATGCCAATAGCTTGAATGCTTTAAGTGGATTATCCTTCTTAAACATGTTGAGCTTGGTGTCGGGGAATGCCCTAAAAAACTTTTCGATTTTTGCCCTAGGAGTTAGTCCCTATATTACTGCTTCTATCGTTGTCCAACTCTTACAAATGGATATTTTACCGAAATTTGTAGAGTGGGGAAAACAAGGGGAAGTAGGTCGAAGAAAATTGAACCAAGCTACTCGTTATATTGCCCTTGGTCTAGCCTTTGTGCAATCTATCGGGATTACAGCTGGTTTTAATACCTTGGCTGGAGCTCAATTGATTAAAACTGCTTTAACTCCCCAAGTTTTTCTGACGATTGGTATCATCTTAACAGCTGGTAGTATGATTGTCACTTGGTTGGGAGAGCAAATTACAGATAAGGGATACGGAAATGGTGTTTCTATGATTATCTTTGCCGGGATTGTTGCCTCAATTCCAGAGATGATTCAGGGCATCTATGTGGACTACTTTGTGAACGTCCCAAGTAGCCGGATCACTTCATCTATCATTTTCGTAATCATTTTGATTATTACTGTATTGTTGATCATTTACTTTACAACTTATGTTCAACAAGCAGAATACAAAATTCCAATCCAATATACTAAGGTTGCACAAGGTGCTCCATCTAGCTCTTACCTTCCATTGAAGGTAAACCCTGCTGGAGTTATCCCTGTTATCTTTGCCAGTTCCATTACTGCAGCGCCTGCGGCGATTCTTCAGTTTTTGAGCGCCACAGGTCATGATTGGGCTTGGGTAAGGGTAGCACAAGAGATGTTGGCAACCACTTCTCCAACTGGTATTGCCATGTATGCTTTGTTGATTATTCTCTTTACATTCTTCTATACGTTTGTACAGATTAATCCTGAAAAAGCGGCAGAGAACCTACAAAAGAGCGGTGCCTATATCCATGGAGTTCGTCCTGGTAAAGGTACAGAAGAATATATGTCTAAACTTCTTCGTCGTCTTGCAACGGTTGGTTCCCTCTTCCTTGGTGTGATTTCCATTTTACCGATTGCAGCTAAAGATGTATTTGGTCTTTCTGATGTTGTTGCCTTTGGTGGAACAAGTCTCTTGATCATTATCTCTACAGGTATCGAAGGAATCAAGCAATTGGAGGGTTACCTATTGAAACGTAAGTATGTTGGTTTCATGGACAGAACAGAATAAAAGTATTTACTGAATCAGTAAATGCTGAGGGAGTGGAGGTTTAAACTCTGACATTTGTAAGAGTTGGATCTCCCCTCTTCTATTTTGTTTTTAAATAGGGGTGAAAAGACTTTTTGCTTCTATTTAAAAATAAAATAAGGAGATCAAATCATGAATCTTTTGATTATGGGCTTACCTGGTGCAGGTAAGGGAACTCAAGCAGCAAAAATCGTAGAACAATTCCATGTTGCACATATCTCAACAGGTGATATGTTCCGCGCTGCAATGGCAAATCAAACTGAAATGGGTGTTCTTGCTAAGTCATATATTGACAAGGGTGAATTAGTTCCTGATGAAGTTACAAATGGAATCGTAAAAGAACGTCTTTCACAAGATGATATTAAAGAAACAGGATTCTTGTTGGATGGTTACCCACGTACAATCGAACAAGCTCATGCCTTGGACAAAACATTGGCTGAACTTGGCATTGAACTAGAAGGCGTCATCAACATAGAAGTGAATCCAGATAGCCTCTTGGAACGTTTGAGTGGCCGTATCATCCACCGCGTAACTGGAGAAACTTTCCACAAGGTCTTTAACCCACCAGTTGACTATAAAGAAGAAGATTACTACCAACGTGAAGATGATAAACCTGAGACAGTCAAACGTCGATTGGACGTTAATATTGCTCAAGGAGAACCAATCATTGCTCACTACCGTGCCAAAGGTTTGGTTCATGACATCGAAGGTAATCAAGATATCAATGATGTCTTCTCAGATATCGAAAAAGTATTGACAAATTTGAAATAAAGCGCTTTTCACACTTGCAAAAATCCGCTACAAATGTTATACTGAGATAGTCTGACTTATAATTGTTGTCTCTGTGTCTAGAGGCATCGAATCGAAATTTATGGAGGTGCTTTTGCGTGGCAAAAGACGATGTGATTGAAGTTGAAGGCAAAGTAGTTGATACAATGCCGAATGCAATGTTTACGGTTGAACTTGAAAATGGACATCAGATTTTAGCAACAGTTTCTGGTAAAATTCGTAAAAACTATATTCGTATTTTAGCGGGAGATCGTGTTACTGTCGAAATGAGTCCATATGACTTGACACGTGGGCGTATCACTTACCGCTTTAAATAATCGAAAAACTTGGAGGGATAAGAAATGAAAGTAAGACCATCGGTCAAACCAATTTGCGAATACTGTAAAGTTATTCGTCGTAATGGTCGTGTTATGGTAATTTGCCCAGCAAATCCAAAACACAAACAACGTCAAGGATAAGATAGAAAGGAGAAAACATGGCTCGTATTGCTGGAGTTGACATTCCAAATGACAAACGTGTAGTAATCTCATTGACTTATGTTTATGGTATCGGACTTGCAACATCTAAGAAAATTTTGGCTGCTGCTGGAATCTCAGAAGATGTTCGTGTACGTGATCTTACATCAGATCAAGAAGATGCTATCCGTCGTGAAGTGGATGCAATCAAAGTTGAAGGTGACCTTCGTCGTGAAGTAAACTTGAACATCAAACGTTTGATGGAAATCGGTTCATACCGTGGTATCCGTCACCGTCGTGGACTTCCTGTCCGTGGACAAAATACTAAAAACAACGCTCGCACTCGTAAAGGTAAAGCTGTTGCGATTGCTGGTAAGAAAAAATAATATAGGAGGTAAAAGTCTTGGCTAAACCAACACGTAAACGTCGTGTGAAAAAAAATATCGAATCTGGTATTGCTCATATTCACGCTACATTTAATAACACTATTGTTATGATTACTGATGTGCATGGTAATGCAATTGCTTGGTCATCAGCTGGTGCTCTTGGTTTCAAAGGTTCTCGTAAATCTACACCATTCGCTGCTCAAATGGCTTCTGAAGCTGCTGCTAAATCTGCACAAGAACACGGTCTTAAATCAGTTGAAGTTACTGTAAAAGGTCCAGGTTCTGGTCGTGAGTCAGCTATTCGTGCGCTTGCTGCCGCTGGTCTTGAAGTAACAGCAATTCGTGATGTGACTCCAGTGCCACACAATGGTGCTCGTCCTCCAAAACGTCGCCGTGTATAATCATCGCATTACACTGCTTTTCGTTTAAGAGGGAGTAACTAAATGATCGAGTTTGAAAAACCAAATATAACAAAAATTGATGAAAATAAAGATTATGGCAAGTTTGTAATCGAACCACTTGAACGTGGCTACGGTACAACTCTTGGTAACTCTCTTCGTCGTGTACTTCTAGCTTCTCTACCAGGAGCAGCTGTGACATCTATCAACATTGATGGTGTGTTACATGAGTTTGACACAGTTCCAGGTGTTCGTGAAGACGTGATGCAAATCATTCTGAACATTAAAGGAATTGCAGTGAAATCGTACGTTGAAGACGAAAAAATCATCGAACTGGATGTTGAAGGCCCTGCTGAAGTAACAGCTGGTGACATTTTGACAGATAGCGATATTGAAATTGTAAATCCAGATCATTATCTTTTTACAATCGGTGAAGGTTCTTCTCTAAAAGCGACTATGACTGTTAACAGTGGTCGTGGATATGTACCTGCTGATGAAAATAAAAAGGATAATGCACCAGTTGGAACACTTGCTGTAGATTCTATTTATACACCAGTTACAAAAGTCAACTATCAAGTGGAGCCTGCTCGTGTAGGTAGCAATGATGGATTTGACAAATTAACCCTTGAAATCTTGACAAATGGAACAATTATTCCGGAAGATGCTTTAGGGCTTTCAGCACGTATTTTGACAGAACATCTTGATTTGTTTACAAATCTTACTGAGATTGCTAAGTCAACTGAAGTGATGAAAGAAGCTGATACTGAATCTGACGACCGTATTTTGGATCGTACGATTGAGGAACTGGACTTGTCTGTGCGTTCATACAACTGTTTGAAACGTGCCGGTATCAATACTGTGCATGATTTGACAGAAAAATCTGAAGCAGAGATGATGAAAGTACGAAATCTTGGACGCAAGAGTTTGGAAGAAGTGAAACTCAAACTCATTGATTTGGGTCTTGGATTAAAAGATAAATAAAGGAGGAATACATGGCTTACCGTAAACTAGGACGCACTAGCTCACAACGTAAAGCAATGCTTCGCGATTTGACAACTGACCTTTTGATCAACGAATCAATCGTGACAACTGAAGCTCGTGCTAAAGAAATCCGTAAAACTGTTGAAAAAATGATTACTCTAGGTAAACGTGGTGATTTGCATGCACGTCGTCAAGCAGCTGCTTTCGTACGTAATGAAATCGCATCTGAAAACTATGATGAAGCAACTGACAAGTACACTTCTACTACAGCACTTCAAAAATTGTTCTCAGAAATCGCACCTCGTTATGCTGAACGTAACGGTGGATACACTCGTATCCTTAAAACTGAACCACGTCGTGGTGATGCAGCGCCAATGGCGATCATCGAATTAGTATAAAATCATCAATTTTGTTGAGTGTTATGATGATGGAGTCTTGTGCTCTTAGTCTAGCTCTGGTCTACCGCTAGGATTTCGGTCCTAGCGGGAACACTCATCATAAGTTGGGATAGTAGACGCTTGTTTACGAAATTGTTTTTTTCTTAAGAACAACTTCGTAAGCAGGCGTTTTTGAGTATTTAAGTTGGAATTATGCTATACTATTTAAGAAGAAATCTGCTGAATGTTCAGGTTTCCTATTAAAAGAAGAATTGGAGTTTACTTATGAAAGCCATTATAACTGTTGTTGGTAAAGATAAATCTGGAATTGTGGCAGGTGTTTCTGGTAAAATTGCAGAATTGGGTTTGAATATTGATGATATCTCTCAAACTGTCTTGGATGAATATTTCACGATGATGGCTGTCGTCTCTAGCGATGAAAAGCAAGATTTTACCTATCTTCGTAATGAATTTGAAGCTTTTGGGCAAACTTTGAATGTGAAAATCAATATTCAGAGTGCAGCGATTTTCGAAGCTATGTATAATATCTAGGAGGTGCACATGGATATTAGACAAGTTACTTAAACTATCGCCATGATTGAGGAGCAAAATTTCGATATCAGAACCATTACCATGGGGATTTCCCTTTTGGACTGTATTGATCCAGATATCAATCGTGCTGCGGAGAAAATTTATCAAAAGATTACGACCAAGGCAGCTAATTTAGTGGCTGTTGGGGATGAAATTGCAGCTGAGTTGGGAATTCCTATCGTAAATAAGCGTGTATCGGTGACTCCTATTTCTCTGATAGGGGCAGCGACAGATGCGACGGACTACGTGGTTCTGGCAAAAGCGCTTGATAAGGCTGCGAAAGAAATCGGTGTGGATTTTATTGGTGGTTTCTCTGCCTTGGTACAAAAAGGTTATCAAAAGGGGGATGAGATTCTCATCGATTCTATTCCTCGTGCTTTGGCTGAAACGGACAAGGTCTGCTCGTCAGTCAATATCGGCTCAACCAAGTCTGGTATCAATATGACGGCTGTGGCGGATATGGGACGAGTTATCAAGGAAACGGCTAATCTATCAGATATGGGAGCGGCCAAGTTGGTTGTGTTCGCTAATGCTGTTGAGGACAATCCATTTATGGCTGGTGCCTTCCATGGTGTTGGGGAAGCAGATGTTATCATCAATGTCGGCGTTTCCGGTCCTGGCGTGGTCAAGCGTGCCTTGGAAAAAGTTCGTGGACAGAGCTTTGATGTAGTAGCCGAAACAGTTAAGAAAACTGCCTTTAAAATCACTCGTATCGGTCAATTGGTTGGTCAGATGGCTAGTGAGAGACTGGGTGTGGAGTTTGGTATTGTGGACTTGAGTTTGTCCCCAACTCCTGCGGTTGGAGATTCTGTAGCACGTGTCCTTGAGGAAATGGGACTAGAGACAGTTGGTACGCACGGAACGACGGCTGCCTTGGCTCTCTTGAATGACCAAGTTAAGAAGGGCGGAGTGATGGCCTGCAACCAAGTCGGTGGTTTGTCTGGTGCCTTTATCCCCGTTTCTGAGGATGAAGGAATGATTGCTGCAGTGCAAAATGGCTCTCTTAATTTGGAAAAACTAGAAGCTATGACAGCTATCTGTTCTGTTGGTTTGGATATGATTGCCATCCCAGAAGATACACCTGCTGAAACCATTGCGGCTATGATTGCAGATGAAGCTGCAATTGGTGTCATTAACATGAAAACAACAGCTGTTCGTATCATTCCAAAAGGAAAAGAAGGCGATATGATTGAATTTGGTGGCCTATTAGGTACTGCACCTGTTATGAAGGTTAATGGGGCTTCGTCTGTTGATTTCATCTCTCGTGGAGGACAAATCCCAGCACCAATTCATAGTTTTAAAAATTAAGAAAATAGGAGAAATTGATGAAAAAAGAAATGAAACATGCTTTAGTAGCTTTAGGACTGTCGACTTTACTAGTCCGAACTTTTGCCAGTCAAGTAGTTTTTGCGCAGGAAAATGATACGAATTCAAGAAATGAAAGTCTATATAAAACACAAGCAGATTTAGAGAATGTAGCTAGAAATTATTCTGAACAAGTGAAGAAAAAATTATTGGAAGAAATTGATGGCATTGATTGGAATACTGTACAATTTAAAGATGATGATGTCTTAAAACTCAAGACTGTCGTAGTTAAAAGATTAGCTGAGGTTACAGAGGAAAATATAAATAGATTTTCAAAAAATGGTTACTATTATTCGTTTGAATTCGAAGAAATTGTCAATAGAATAAAAAGTGATGTGCCTAACTTTTTAGGATATGTTTTTGATATAGCTAGAATAAAAAAATATGACTTACTACTTCAGCAAGTAGAAAAAGATAGTAATTTATACTCATCTGTTGAGAAGGAAAAACTAATTAGCGATTTAAAAAGTTTTTACGGACCATTAACAGGCTGGTCGTTACCTCGGTCTCGTCATTTTGGCGATGATGAGCCATACAATGATAGTAACTTAACATTAAAAGAGTATGTTCAAAATTTATCAACTTTTTATAAAAATGTTGATAAATCGAGTCCTAGTTTAATTCCTACGGAAAAAAATATCAGAGAAATTAATGCTGTTGCTTTCATGGAGAAGACAGCCATTAGTAATGATGATACACTTTCAAAAGCAGATAAAGTTTCTATGTTTAGTAAGATTGATGATATAGTTGAAGAGGGGATACACAAAATCAGGAAAGAAGCAGGTCTTGTATATAAGGAAGAGACTGTAAGACACATGTTATCCCCTGAAGAGTTATCTGTCTTTACTAAGCGTATCGAAGATGTTTACCAAGGAAAAGCTAAGCCTAAGGTGACAAAAGAAGAGGCTATTCAAGCAGTTTCTACTGGAACTTCATCCTCAGTTTCAACTTCATCTCAAGCTATTATTACCTCTAATGGAGAGACTAAGAAAAATCATCAAGCAAGTAAGTGGTTTAAAGAGTCTGGCAAATGGTACTATAATGACCTTTCTGGCAATCTTGTAAGAAACAGTTGGGTAGGCCGTTATTATCTAAAATCAGATGCTTCAATGGCTGCAAGTGAATGGATTTATGATGAAGACTATAAGAGCTGGTTTTATGTAGATTCAACTGGTAGTTATGTGGAGAAAGCTTGGCAGGGAGAATACTACCTAAAACGTGGCGGTTACATGGCTAAGAGTGAGTGGGTATTTGATTCTCAGTATGATAGTTGGTATTATCTGAACCAAGATGGTAAGTACGCTCGTAATCAATGGATTAAAGACGGAGATAAGTGGTATTACTTGTTAGCTGATGGGAAATTGGCAAAAAATATGACCATTAACGGCTATAAAGTAAATGAAAAAGGTGAATGGGTATAATTTTTTAAGTTCTATTTAAGGTTAGATGTGTATACTATAATCATTAAATAAAGACCTCCTAATATTATTTGAAACAGATAACTCTGATTTAGTTTGAATTTGATTTTCATCTAATATCTTTATTTAATAGAACTCCTAAACTTTTTCATAATAATCTCCTGCAAAAGTCACCTGTATGGGTGGCTTTTGTTTTATCATCCATGATATAATAGAAGCAAACGGAGGACGGAAAATGGTAAAAGTACGATTGTATTTGGTACGTCATGGCAAGACCATGTTTAACACGATTGGTCGAGCGCAAGGTTGGAGCGATACTCCCTTAACAGCTGAAGGTGAGCGAGGGATTCAAGAATTAGGAATCGGTTTGCGAGAATCTGGTCTACAGTTTGAGCGTGCTTATTCGAGTGATTCTGGTCGCACCATTCAGACCATGGGAATTATCCTTGATGAACTTGGCTTGCAGGGGAAAATCCCTTATCGCATGGACAAGCGTATCAGAGAATGGTGTTTCGGTAGTTTTGACGGGGCTTATGATGGTGATCTTTTCATGGGCATTATTCCTCGTATCTTTAATGTGGACCATGTTCACCAATTGTCTTATGCTGAACTGGCTGAGGGTTTGGTAGAGGTTGATACAGCTGGTTGGGCTGAAGGCTGGGAAAAACTCAGTGGCCGAATTAAGGAAGGTTTTGAAACGATTGCCAAAGAAATGGAAGAACAAGGTAGGGGCAATGCCCTTGTCGTCAGCCACGGAATGACCATTGGAACCATTGTTTATCTGATTAATGGTATGCATCCGCATGGTCTAGATAATGGTAGCGTGACGATCCTTGAATATGAGGACGGCCAGTTTAGCGTAGAAGTTGTCGGCGACCGTAGTTACCGAGAACTAGGACGGGAGAAGATGGAGGAAGCCTCTATTTAATACCCTTCGAAAATCTCTTCACACCGCGTCAACGTCGTCTTGCCGTAGATATGGTTACTGACTTCGTCAGTCTTATCTACAACCTCAAAGCACTGCTTTGAGCAACCTGCGGCTAGTTTCCTAGTTTGCTCTTTGATTTTCATTGAGTATAATCAGTCTAGACTTGCTTGCTCTGAACTAGGGATTTGATAGGAATATCAAGATAAGAAAAAACAGCCGAGGGTAATCCTTTCGGCTGTTTTTGATGGGGGAAACTAAAGTGTAATGCTGTTGCTTTTAGAGATTTTCATGAACAAGAGCAAGGAACCTACTGTTAGAACAGTGAGGATAGTTGACAAGGCTGCGGCTACACCGTAATTTCCTCTGAGAACTTCTGTATAAATGGCTACAGTCATTGTTCTTGTTTTGACATTGTAGAGGAGGATAGAAGTAGAGAGTTCTGAAATCATTGTGACCCAAGATAAGATGGCTCCAGAAATAATACCAGATAGCATCATTGGAGTTGTAATCTTGGCAAAGGTATTGAGACGGCTACTTCCTAAGCTTTCCGCGGCTTCTTCAATACTTGGTGCTATTTGTTGCAAGCTAGCAACAGATGAGCGAATAGTATAAGGCAATCTTCTGACAGATAGGGACATAATCAAGATGAAAGCAGTTCCTGTAATCATAAGAAATCCACTTCCAAATAGGCCAGTATTGAAGGAAGAAATGAAGGCAATCCCTAGAACGGTTCCTGGTACAATATAAGGTACCATACTGAGGCTGTCAATTAAGTTTGTAAACAAATTCCGTTTTCTAACGGCTAGGTAGGAGATAAATGTTGCGAATAAGACAACTAGGACTAAGGCAATCAAAGGGATACGAATGGTATTGAAAATAGCAGAGCCCATACGATTGAAAGCTACCTTGTAACTGTTTAGAGAATAACCTTTGACAAATACCATACCTGATGTTTTTAGGAAAGAGGTATAAATCAAGTAAATTTGAGGTAAAACAGAGATAAAGATAATTCCGTAGACTGTTGCATAAATGGCAGCCATTTTTCCTTTTGTAGTTTTTTTAGGCTCAATTGGATGGAGAGAATTCATGCTGAAACTGTAGCGGTTTGCAATGTGTTTTTGGATAAGGAAAATTGCCAAGGCAATGATAATCGCCATAATTGCTAAAGCAGATGCAAAAGCAGAATTTCCTCCAACCTCGCTAATAAATTGAGTATAAATCAAGACGGGGAAAGTCCGATACCCTTCACCAATCAACATAGGCGTTCCAAAGTCTGAGAATGCTCTCATAAATACAAGTAGGGCAGCAGCTAGTAAGGTTGGAACGAGGAGAGGTAAAATGACCGTTACGATACGCTTAAATCCGAAGGACCCCATACTTTCAGCTGCTTCAAGTAGAGAATTGTCAATACTCTTCATTGCCCCAGCAACGTATAGAAATACCAGTGGGAATAGTTGCAGTGTAAAGACAAGTACAATTCCTTTGAATCCATAAATATCGATAGCTGGAAGATGAAGGGAATTTGTCAGGAATTTAGTAATGACCCCGTTTCGTCCCAGTAAGAGAATCCAGGAGTAGGCTCCCACAAAAGGAGCTGACATGGAAGCAATGATAATCAATATTTGTAGAAATTTCTTCCCCTTGAAGTCATACATAGAGAAGAGATAAGCTAATAGGGTTCCTACGACTAAGGAAGTGACAGTAGCGGTAATGGAAACCTTGAAACTGTTAACAAGTGTCTCAGAGTAGTAGGCTTTACTAAAGAAAGTGACAAAATTAGCTAGTGAAAATTGTCCCTCATGTATGAGTGCTTGCTTGAGCACGGTAACGATAGGATAAACCAGAAAGACAAGATAGGTAAGAAAGATGAAGAAAGAGGAGGCTGTCCAAATATTTAGTTTTTTACGTTCCATGGTTGACTCCTTTTATCAGGTTTTGGGAACCATCTGCAGAAAAGACGTTTAATTTTTGAGTATTGATTCGTAGACGAATACGATCGCCTTTTTGTAGATCTTCTTCAAAAGTTGATTCTTCGCTAACTTGAATTTTTGAGGCAAAACCTGTCTCAATGAAATACTCCGTATTTAGTCCAAGATAGACGCTATCGCTAATAGTTCCTTCAATATCTCCAGATTCATCTTTGATAAACTCTTCAGGACGGATGCTTACATGAATAGCTTGTGCCTCAGCCTGATCAAGGGCTGGCATTCGAAGAGCATAGCCATCTGAAAAAACGATATAAGCGCCGTCACTCCGTTTTTCAAGAGTGGCAGGGATAATATTTGTACGTCCGATAAAGGTTGCTACAAACTCATTAGCTGGTTTATGATAGAGTTCTTTTGGCCGACCGATTTGTTGGATGACCCCATCTTTCATAACAGCAATTTGATCTGAAATAGCTATAGCTTCTTCTTGGTCGTGGGTCACATAGACGGTTGTAATTCCTACTTCGTGTTGGATTTCTCGAATGGCTTGACGCATATCCAAGCGAAGTTTGGCATCCAGATTACTAAGTGGCTCGTCCATGAGGAGAACACTTGGATTAACCGCTAAAGCACGTGCCAAGGCGACACGTTGTTGTTGTCCACCACTAAGTTTATCGGGCTTTCGATCCGCATATTGAGCAATTTGCATGAGTTCAAGATACTTGTTGGTCTGTTGGACCAATTCTTCTTTTGGAACTTTCTTTTGCTTGAGACCAAAAGCAACATTATCTCGAACAGTCAAATGTGGGAAAATAGCGTAGTTTTGGAAAACCATGCCGATATTGCGTTTGCTGGGTTCCATATTATTGATTTTTGTATCATCGAAGTAAAATTCTCCACCTTCGATACTGTTGAAACCTGCAATCATACGAAGAAGGGTCGTTTTCCCACATCCTGAAGGCCCAAGAAGGGTAAAGAGACTTCCTTTTGGAATTGTAATGTTCAAATTCTCAATAACAGGGACATCGTGGTAGATTTTTTTGGCGTTAATAATTTTGATCTCACTCATAGTGAACCTCTTTTACTGTTTAGATTGGATATCTGTAAAGACTTCGTTGTATTTCTTAACGATATCTGATTTATTTTTGATGACATAATCATAATCTTCAGTGAGTGTTTTGATTTTGTCAATTGGTTTCATATTTTCGCTTGTTTTGGCATTTTTACGAACAGGACGGTTAGTAGTGGTTGTACCAAGTGTATCTTGTACTTCTTGAGAGATAATGAAATCGATAAATTTCTTGGCATTTTCCATGTTTTTCGCTTTTTTAACGATAGCAGCACTAGCAGGTAGGAAGACGGTTCCTTCTTTTGGATAGACTACCTTAATGTTAGCTCCGTCATTTAAGAGTTTAACTGCTGGATCTTCATAAGAGAGACCAACAGCCATTTCTCCGTCAGCGACTGCTTTATAGACACCAGATGAGCTTGAACCGATTTTACCATCAATAAGCGTGAAGAGATCTTTTACATAAGACCAGGCTTTATCGTCTTTGTAACCACCTTGAGCTTGTAGCATATTTGTTAATTGAGCAAAGGCGCTAGAAGAGTTTGCTGGGTCAGCAGTTGCAATTTTTCCTTTGAGTTCAGGTTTGAGAAGGTCGCTATATCCTTCGATATTCATGCCTTTCGTTAAATCAGGATTGACGATTAAAACACTACCATCTAGTGTATAAGGAGTAGAGTAGCCAGTTGTGTTTTGATATTCTTTGATAACATTATCATTTTCTTTTGAAGTATAGTTTTCAAAGAGTTCTCCGTGGGTAGCATATTGTGTATAAGAACCACCAAAGATGACATCGGCTACAGGAGCTTCTTTTTCTGACTCTAGTTTTTTGAAAAGTTCTCCAGTACCAGCTTGAATCAGTTCTACTTTGATACCATATTTTTCTTCAAAGGCAGGAATAGTTGCTCCGATTAAGCCCTCTGAGTTTGGTGAATAAACGACTAGCGAACCGCCGTCTCCTTTATCAGATGAACCGCCATCGGCAGATTCATTAGAAGAACAAGCAGCAAGACCAAAAAGAGCTAGTCCGCAAGCAGCATAATACATCCATTTCTTTTTCATGATGGATACCTCCGTTGTGTTATTTAAGTTTATTTTAAAACAGTGTAAGCGTTTTTAAAACCGACAATTCTATTCTATTAGAGTAAAATTCTCTACAAAAAGAAGAATAGCTTATTTTACTATTCTTCCGAGTGATTTCAATTCCTTTGGGGAAATATGGAGATACTTTTTAAATACTTTAGCAAAATATTTATAGTCTGAAAATCCAACTTGATCAGAGATGTCGCTTAGAGGGGAGTTGGGAGATTCAGCCATCTTATCTATAGCTTGTTTCAGACGATATTGTAAGATATATTCATTTAGAGTCATGGGGAAGTCTTCTTTGATCACTTTATATAGATAGCTTTCGCTATAGTTTAAAGCTTCAGCAATAGTCGCAATCGTAAAATGCTCTGCATAATGCTTGTGGACAAAGGAAATAATTTGTTGAATGATTTGGTTTTGTGTATCAACCTGTTGGATAGAGGTGAGTAAAGTTTGATATTCTTCTAAAAAAGGAGTTTCTTGATAGGTGCTACCTTGTAATCGCAAAACAATGTTTTGAAGACATTCTGTCAATTCCTTGGTATCAATTGGCTTGGATAAGAAATCAACTGCTCCATATTGCATGGCTTTTTTGGCATTTTGAAAATCGTTATAACCTGATAAGATAACTTTTTCATAGGAAAGGGTACGAGTGGCTTCGAACATCATAAAAGCATCCATAATTGGCATTGTGATGTCTGTTAAGACAATATGAGGTTCTTTTTCTTGGATGAGTTTCATTCCCTCTTGACCGTGACTGGCAGTTCCTACGACTTGGATACCCAAGGCAGAGTAGTCTACGGCAATCTCTAGCCATTTTCGGATGAGGTGTTCGTCTTCTACGATAATGAGCTTAAACATGAGTTAGTCCTTTCGTTATAAATTTGACCCAAGTTTCTCCTTGGCGATTGACTCCTAAATCTAGCTGGACATCAGAAAAGAAATTGCTCAATCGTTTGTAGCTGTTCACGATGCCATGCTGGGTATGAGGGCTTTCTAAAGAGTCTAAAATAGCGAATCGCTCTTGTTTTGTGAGTCCTCCAGCATTATCCTTGACTAAAAAAGTTAGAGAATCTGCTTCCAAGGTAATTTGGATATCAATATGAAGATCAATACGGTATTGCATCCCATATTTTATAGCATTTTCTACTAGAGGAAGCAAGAAAAGCTTAGGTATAGGCTGATTATCGACAGTTTCTGGACAGACAATATCATAGGAAAAGTGCTCAAAACGAATCTTATGAATAATAAGGTAATCCTCTATAATCTTTAAATCCTGACAAATGGTTGTTTCTTTTTCTAAATCGGTGATACTGTAGCGAAGAATGCGCGTGAGGTTTTGAATCAGATCTTGTGTGAGATCTGCATCCATTAAAGAAGTGATTTTAATCGTCTCAAGTGTATTGTAGAGAAAATGAGGATTGAACTGAGCTTCCAGCATTTTTCTTTCAAAAATCCACTTTTCTTTTTCGATGGTCAACATTTTTTGATGAAGTTGATCTAATTCGTACAACATATTGTTGATTTTTTCTGCCATAAACTCAAACTCATCACCTGTTTGTAGAGAAAGCCTTTTTTCTGCTTGTTTAGGAATTTCTTGAAGTTGGTAAACCAAACTTTCAATAGGAACAGCATTGTGTGTGGCAATCTTATGAGCAATTCGCCTTGCTTGCCAGAAGTAGAGGAAGAATATACATAAGGTGAGAATGGAGGCTAGACCAAGTAAGCTAGGAATGGGAAAAAAGGATTGAAAAGTATAGATTGAAAAAATAGAACCGACTTTTTCTTTTTGAACAATAAGCGGTTCATTCGCATACCAGTGGGTGCGAGAGTGTAGGAGTTTTTCATCAAATTTTTCAAGAGTGGAGCGAGTAAACTGATTTGTATTGTTGGAGAACATATTTCCAAAGCTATCGGTAATGATGTATTTGGAATTGATCATTGGGAAACTTGAGATGAAATCATTCTCATTTACGAAAGCAATAGTATAGGCCTTAACTCGTTGGTTTTGAAGTAGTGGTTTGATAAAGAGTGTGTAGTGTTGCTTGTCTGAAGAAAGTGCAATTTTTTCTGTAACTTTATCTTGAGAAGGATTTTGAATGAGCAGTTTTAGATAGTAGGGTGATAAAATACTTTCTTGATGATTTCGATTGGTACTAAATAGTAATTCACCTGTATCACTTAGGATAATGAGGTCGGAACTAAGTTTTAATTTAGCTTTTGTCTCGTAAAATAAGCTAAAGACTTCTCTCTCTGTGTGTTTGCCATCCAAAAATCCTGTAATCATTTTATGGTTCATAGTAGTCAGGAGCTCATTATTGGCTTCTTTCATCTCTTGAACCTGTTTTACAATCTGTCTCGTATCTTTGGAGAGTTGCTGCTTTTGTAAAACATAGGAAAAACCAAAAAGTAAAATGAGTAGTAAGAGTGAGGTCACAAAGGCTGCGATAGAGCTTCTATGGAGAATTTCTTTTTGGAGAGATTTTTTAAAGGAATGAGACATCCGCTACCTCCTTGGAAGGGTTTTCTGTTATAAGTATAGCAGTTTAAAAATTCTAGAGCAAGGTAAAATAGAAAAGTATAGAATAGAACGAGACCAAATTCTCTCAAAAATGGTATAATAGTAACATCACAAAATTGGAGAGAGACCATGAGTTTTTACAATCATAAAGAAATTGAGCCTAAGTGGCAGGGCTACTGGGCAGAACATCATACATTTAAGACTGGAACAGATGCATCAAAACCTAAGTTTTATGCTCTTGATATGTTCCCTTATCCATCTGGAGCGGGTCTGCACGTAGGACACCCAGAAGGTTATACTGCAACCGATATTCTCAGCCGCTACAAACGTGCGCAAGGCTACAATGTCCTTCACCCAATGGGTTGGGATGCTTTTGGTTTGCCTGCAGAGCAATATGCTATGGATACTGGTAATGACCCAGCAGAATTTACAGCTGAGAACATTGCTAATTTCAAACGCCAAATCAATGCGCTTGGATTTTCTTATGACTGGGATCGTGAAGTCAATACAACCGATCCAAACTACTACAAGTGGACTCAATGGATTTTCACCAAGCTTTACGAAAAAGGCTTGGCCTATGAAGCGGAAGTGCCTGTAAACTGGGTTGAGGAACTAGGAACAGCCATTGCCAACGAAGAAGTCCTTCCTGATGGAACTTCTGAGCGTGGAGGCTATCCAGTTGTCCGTAAGCCGATGCGTCAATGGATGCTTAAAATCACTGCCTATGCAGAACGTTTGCTTAATGACTTGGATGAACTTGATTGGCCAGAGTCTATCAAGGACATGCAACGCAACTGGATCGGTAAATCAACTGGTGCCAATGTAACCTTCAAGGTTAGGGGAACTGATAAGGAATTTACTGTCTTTACCACTCGTCCTGATACCCTTTTCGGTGCGACTTTCACTGTTTTGGCTCCTGAGCATGAATTAGTAGATGCTATCACAAGTACAGAGCAAGCAGAAGCAGTAGCAGACTATAAACACCAAGCCAGCCTCAAGTCTGACTTGGCTCGTACAGACCTTGCCAAAGAAAAAACTGGTGTTTGGACTGGTGCTTATGCCATCAACCCTGTCAATGGTAAGGAAATTCCAATCTGGATTGCGGATTACGTTCTTGCTAGTTACGGAACAGGTGCCGTTATGGCTGTTCCTGCCCACGACCAACGTGACTGGGAATTTGCCAAACAATTTGACCTTCCAATCGTCGAAGTACTTGAAGGTGGAAACGTTAAAGAAGCTGCCTACACAGAGGATGGTCTTCATGTCAATTCAGACTTCCTAGATGGACTCAACAAAGAAGACGCTATTGCCAAGATTGTGGCTTGGTTGGAAGAAAAAGACTGTGGACAAGAGAAGGTTACCTACCGTCTCCGCGACTGGCTCTTTAGCCGTCAACGTTACTGGGGTGAGCCAATTCCAATCATTCATTGGGAAGATGGAACTTCAACAGCTGTTCCTGAAACTGAATTGCCGCTTGTCTTGCCTGTAACCAAGGATATCCGTCCTTCAGGTACTGGTGAAAGTCCACTAGCTAACTTGACAGATTGGCTTGAAGTGACTCGTGAAGATGGTGTCAAAGGTCGTCGTGAAACCAACACCATGCCACAATGGGCTGGTTCAAGCTGGTACTACCTCCGCTATATTGACCCGCACAATACTGAGAAATTGGCTGATGAGGACCTCCTCAAACAATGGTTGCCAGTAGATATCTACGTGGGTGGTGCGGAACATGCTGTACTTCACTTGCTTTATGCTCGTTTCTGGCATAAATTCCTCTATGACCTCGGTGTTGTTCCGACTAAGGAACCATTCCAAAAACTCTTTAACCAAGGGATGATTTTGGGAACAAGCTACCGTGACCACCGTGGTGCTCTTGTGGCAACCGACAAGGTTGAAAAACGTGATGGTTCCTTCTTTCATATAGAAACAGGGGAAGAGTTGGAGCAAGCGCCAGCCAAGATGTCTAAATCGCTCAAGAACGTTGTTAACCCAGACGATGTGGTGGAACAATACGGTGCCGATACCCTTCGTGTTTATGAAATGTTTATGGGACCACTCGATGCTTCGATTGCTTGGTCAGAAGAAGGTCTGGAAGGAGGCCGTAAGTTCCTTGACCGTGTTTACCGTTTGATTACAAGCAAGGAAATTGTTGCAGAAAACAATGGCGCTCTTGATAAGGTCTACAATGAAACAGTCAAAGCTGTTACTGAGCAAATTGAGTCTCTCAAATTCAACACAGCTATTGCCCAACTTATGGTCTTTGTCAATGCTGCTAACAAGGAAGATAAGCTTTATGTTGACTATGCCAAAGGATTTATCCAATTGATTGCCCCATTTGCACCTCACTTGGCAGAAGAACTTTGGCAAACAGTTGCAGCAACAGGTGAGTCAATCTCTTACGTAGCTTGGCCAACATGGGACGAAAGCAAACTAGTTGAAGACGAAGTCGAAATTGTTATCCAAATCAAAGGAAAAGTCCGTGCTAAAGTCATGGTTGCTAAAGACCTATCACGCGAAGAATTGCAAGAAATTGCTCTAGCGGATGAAAAAGTCAAAGCAGAAATTGACGGTAAGGACATCGTGAAAGTAATTGCGGTACCGAATAAACTCGTTAATATCGTCGTTAAATAACGAGTTTATTAGCTCTATCTGCCACCTTCAATAGTCCACTGGACTATTGAAGCCAACTAAATTAGTTAACATTGTTGTGAAATAAAAAGAAGTAACTCTAGAGTATGAACTTTAGAGTTACTTTTAGAATAGGTCAGAATGAATAGATTAGTGAACGATAGCAGGAAGTGTGAAATTTTATTATTTAAGATTTCTATTATTGTAGTGTCAGTTATAGTATTAGTAATGTCAATAGTGGGTGCATATTATTTTAAAAATTGTCTTTGGGACAAGGAAAGTTTAAATTTGACACTCACTTTAGACACTCTCTTTGCAGTTTTTATTACTTTCTTTAGTTTTTCAAATGATAAATCAAGCAATATTTTTGGAATATCTCCAAATGAAATTATAAGGACACAGTCTGAAGTGTATCAATTTTTATTTACAAAATCTTTTGCAACTCTATTAATAGTGACAAATTTGTTATCCATTATTCATTATTTTGGAGCCAAAAATTTAATAGTTTCTTTTAATGAAACTTATCCTCGTATTCAATCCAGTGTTGGTATCATGTGGCTACCACTGTTTGGTATTCTGATAATCTATTTTATTTGGCTCTTAATAGAGGGATTAAAATATATCAGAAAAATAAATTATATTATTCAAAATAGGGAAATAATCTATTTTTATTCGCAGGTAAAAGTTGTAGATAAACTTACTGATTCTGAATCGAAAAAATACGGTGAATATATTGATTTGTACGAATCGTGTCGTCAGAACAATTTAAGTGTTCTACTTAACTTTCTTCAAAATTCGGATGATAAACGAGGAGTTATTGCTAGTAACTCAGTGAGAATTATGTTTGAATCTTTGGATAAAGCAGACCAAATTGCGGCCCTGAATATTTGTAGAAACTATGTAGCACGAGAAAATGTTTTAAATAAAGAAGATGCAAAAAAATTGTTAAATGAAATTGATAAAAAACTTGAAATTAGCAGATAGGACAATTCAAATAGAGTTGAGTAAAAAGTTTGAAAAGTGAAACAAGGAGAAAGCTATGCCAGTAAATGAATATGGTCAGATGATTGGTGAGTCAATGGAAGGTTATACACCCGGTGCACTGCCTTCTATTGATTTCTTAGAAGGGCGTTATGCTAGGATAGAGGCTCTCTCGGTAGAAAAACATGCGGAGGATTTGCTAGCTGTTTATGGCCCGGATACTCCTCGGGAGATGTGGACCTATCTTTTTCAGGAGCCAGTAGCAGATATGGGGGAGCTGGTTAGCCTTTTAAATCAGATGTTGGCTCGTAAGGACCGTTTTTACTATGCAATCATAGACAAGGCGACTGGTAAGGCTTTGGGAACTTTTTCTCTCATGCGCATTGACCAGAATAACCGAGTAATAGAAGTCGGAGCAGTCACTTTTTCTCCAGAGCTAAGGGGTACACGGATAGGAACTGAGGCTCAGTATCTCCTAGCTCGCTATATTTTTGAGGAGCTAAACTATCGTCGCTATGAGTGGAAATGCGATGCTCTTAACCTGCCATCCAGACGAGTTGCGGAGCGTTTGGGATTTGTCTATGAAGGAACCTTCCGCCAGGCGGTGGTTTATAAGGGACGGACGAGGGATACGGATTGGTTGTCTATGATTGATAAGGACTGGCCTCAAGTCAAAGATCGTTTGGAAACATGGCTGCGTCCTGAAAATTTTGATAAAAATGGACAGCAGTACAAGAGCTTGAGAGAACTTTAAGAGGTGTTGAGATGATTACTATTAAAAAGCAAGAAATTGTCAAGCTAGAGGATGTTTTGCATCTCTATCAGGCTGTCGGTTGGACAAATTATACCCATCAACCAGAGATGCTGGAGCAGGCCTTATCGCATTCATTAGTAATTTATCTGGCACTTGATGGTGATGCTGTGGTGGGCTTGATTCGTTTGGTAGGAGATGGATTCTCATCAGTTTTTGTACAGGATTTGATTGTTTTACCAATCTATCAGCGTCAAGGGATTGGTAGTGCCCTAATGAAAGAGGCCTTAAAAGATTACAAAGATGCTTATCAAGTCCAGCTGGTGACAGAAGAGACAGAAAAAAACGTGGGATTTTATCGTTCTATGGGCTTTGAAATCTTATCCACCTATAATTGTATAGGGATGACTTGGGCGAATCGAGAAAAATAACAAAACTTGTTTTTTCTTAAGCAAAGTTTAAGGATGGTCTAGTATTATATAGTCATTAAATAAAGACCTCCTAACTTTATTTAATGAAATCCTAAAACTTTTTTTTATCATAATCTCCTAATGAAGTCACCTAATCAGGTGGCTTTTTGTGAGGTGATAGTGATAGTGATTTTCTGCAAAATGGTAGAATCTGAGAAAAAGTTAAGCTAGTTTTAAGCTTCGTCTTGTATCATATAGTTATTAAATAAAGACCTCCTAACTTTATTTAATAAAATCCTAAACTTTTCTTTTTCATAATAATCTCCCTTAACTCCACCCAATCAGGTGGAGTTTTTTGGCTCTATTTCAGGCTTTTCGGAAGTTTTCTAAATATCATTTTTCAATAGCTTTCTCTAAATCTTATAAACTTTATTGGACAGATTCTAAAGTTGGAGAAGCTGAATGGATGAGGATATAAACCTTTGACAAATTTTGTGAACTATGGGATAATAAAGAGGAATTGAGTACTAGTTCTATATCATAGGCTAGAAAAGACCCCAAGCTCACGTCCAAATAAGCTAGGGGTCTTTTTTGACACTATTTGTCCTTGTTTAGCCATTTATCGACTAATCGAAGAACGACACCGACCACAATTGGTCCGATGATAGTTTTGAGTACTAATTCCATCATGGGCTAATTCACCTCCTTTCGTAGGCGGTGTAGCAGTGCCGAACAATATTATACCACATAAGTGCTAAACTCGGGAGTCACCCAATCGGGTGGCTTTTTTGTTTGTGGCTTGGTTTTTTGATATAATAGAGCCATGAGTAGAATTTTAGACAATGAGATAATGGGGGATGAGGAGTTAGTAGAACGCACACTCCGTCCTCAGTATTTACGTGAATATATCGGGCAGGATAAGGTCAAGGATCAGCTCCAAATCTTTATCGAAGCTGCCAAAATGCGGGATGAAGCGCTGGATCATGTCCTTTTATTTGGACCTCCAGGCTTGGGGAAAACGACCATGGCCTTTGTTATTGCCAACGAACTGGGTGTCAATCTCAAGCAGACGTCTGGGCCTGTCATTGAAAAAGCCGGTGATCTAGTAGCGATTTTGAATGACTTAGAGCCTGGGGATGTCCTTTTTATTGATGAGATTCATCGCTTGCCCATGTCTGTGGAAGAGGTGCTTTATAGTGCCATGGAGGACTTCTACATTGATATCATGATTGGTGCTGGTGAAGGCAGTCGCAGTGTTCATTTGGAGTTGCCACCTTTTACCTTGATTGGTGCGACGACTCGGGCTGGTATGCTCTCAAATCCGCTACGGGCACGTTTTGGGATTACAGGTCATATGGAGTATTATGCTCATGCTGACTTGACGGAAATTGTTGAGCGGACGGCAGATATTTTTGAGATGGAAATTACTCATGAGGCAGCGTCTGAGTTAGCCCTACGTAGCCGTGGGACCCCTCGTATTGCCAATCGTCTCCTCAAGCGCGTGCGCGATTTTGCCCAGATAATGGGGAATGGGGTGATCGATGATCTTATTACCGATAAGGCTTTGACCATGCTGGATGTTGACCATGAAGGTTTGGACTATGTGGACCAAAAAATCCTTCGGACCATGATTGAGATGTACGGTGGTGGCCCTGTTGGTCTAGGAACTCTTTCTGTTAACATAGCAGAAGAGCGTGAGACGGTTGAGGATATGTACGAACCTTACCTAATCCAGAAAGGTTTTATCATGCGGACACGGTCTGGACGAGTGGCGACTGCTAAGGCATATGAGCATTTGGGGTATGAGTACAATGAAAAATAAGCAAGAAATTCTGGAAGCTTTCAGAGAAAATCTGGATATGATGGCTATTCTGACTATCATCCGAAACCTTGGTCTGAAAGATTCCTGGTTGGCAGCAGGTTCTGTCAGAAATTTTATCTGGAATCTCTTGTCAGACAAATCCCCTTTTGACTGTGAAACAGATGTAGATGTGATTTTCTTTGATCCAGATATTTCTTATGAGGAAACCTTGTCCCTAGAGAAAAAGCTGAGAGAGGACTTTCCTCAGTACCAGTGGGAATTGAAAAATCAAGTCTATATGCACCAGCACAGCCCTCATACTGCTCCCTATACCAGTTCCCGTGATGCTATGAGTAAGTATCCAGAACGATGTACGGCTGTTGGATTACGCTTGAATGAAGAATCCGTTTTGGAACTCTTTACTCCATACGCTTTGGAGGATATTTTGAATTTTCAAGTTCGTCCAACTCCTCATTTTTTAGAGAATGAAGACCGAATGGAATTTTATCGAACACGTCTATCCAAGAAAAATTGGCAGGAGAAATGGAAAAATTTGATTTTTAAAAATACTTAAGGAAACTTTAAGCTAGGAAGTGTATACTAAGTTCATAAGTTAAGAAGACCTTAACTTAAACTCCTAAAACTTTTTCATAATAATCTCCCTATAAAAAATAAAGTCGCCAAATCAGGCGGCTTATTTTTTTGAAAAAAGGGCTTGGTGCCTGATAATAATACTCAATGAAAATCAAAGTGTAAACTAGGAAGCTAACCGCAGGTTGCTCAAAACACTGTTTTGAGGTTGCAGATAGAGCTGACGTGGTTTGAAGAGATTTTCGAAGAGTATAAATAGCTTAGTGATAGAAGAAAATAGGGAAATATGGTATAATGAAACGATAGATTTTTGAATAGGAATAAGATCATGTTTGGATTGTTTAAGAAAGATAAGGCTGTGGAAGTAGAGGTTCCGACACAGGTTCCTGCTCATATCGGCATCATCATGGATGGCAATGGCCGTTGGGCTAAAAAACGTATGCAACCGCGAGTTTTTGGACATAAGGCGGGCATGGAAGCATTGCAAACTGTGACCAAGGCAGCTAACAAACTAGGCGTTAAGGTTATTACGGTCTATGCTTTTTCTACAGAAAACTGGACCCGTCCAGATCAGGAAGTCAAGTTTATCATGAACTTGCCAGTAGAGTTTTATGATAATTATGTCCCGGAACTGCATGCGAATAATGTTAAGATTCAAATGATCGGAGAAACGGACCGCCTGCCTAAGCAAACCTTTGAAGCTCTGACCAAGGCTGAGGAATTGACTAAGAACAACACAGGTTTGATTCTTAATTTTGCTCTTAACTATGGTGGACGTGCTGAGATTACACAGGCTCTTAAGTTGATTTCTCAGGATGTTTTAGATGCCAAAATCAACCCAGGTGACATCACAGAGGAGTTGATTGGTAATTATCTTTTTACCCAGCATTTACCTAAGGACTTACGAGACCCAGACTTGATTATCCGTACCAGTGGAGAATTGCGTTTGAGTAATTTCCTACCATGGCAGGGGGCCTATAGTGAACTCTATTTTACAGATACCTTGTGGCCTGATTTTGACGAGGCGGCCTTGCAGGAAGCCATTCTTGCCTACAATCGTCGTCATCGCCGATTTGGAGGAGTTTAGGAGGAAATATGACACAGGATTTACAGAAAAGAACCTTGTTTGCAGGGATTGCACTGGCTATTTTCCTACCGATTTTGATGATTGGGGGACTCTTGCTTCAGATAGCAATCGGAATCATAGCCATGCTAGCCATGCATGAACTTTTGAGGATGAGAGGTCTAGAGACCATGACGATGGAGGGCCTCTTGCCCCTCTTTGCAACCTTTGCCTTGACCATTCCCTTGGAGAATTACCTGACTTTTTTGCCAGTTGATGGGAATGTGGTTGCCTATAGTGTTTTGATTTCAATTATGTTAGGAACGACTGTGTTTAGCAAGTCTTATACGATTGAGGATGCGGTTTTCCCTCTTGCTATGAGCTTCTACGTGGGCTTTGGATTTAATGCTTTACTAGATGCTCGTGTTGCAGGTTTGGACAAGGCTCTCTTAGCCTTGTGTATCGTCTGGGCGACAGACAGTGGTGCCTATCTTGTTGGGATGAACTATGGGAAACGAAAGTTAGCACCAAGGGTATCGCCTAATAAAACCCTTGAGGGTGCCTTGGGTGGTATTTTAGGAGCAATTTTAGTAACCATTATCTTTATGATAGTTGACAGTACAGTTGCTCTTCCATATGGAATTTACAAGATGTCAGTCTTTGCTATTTTCTTTAGCATTGCTGGACAATTTGGTGATTTACTAGAAAGTTCGATCAAACGTCATTTTGGTGTTAAGGATTCTGGGAAATTTATCCCTGGACATGGTGGTGTTTTGGATCGTTTCGATAGTATGTTGCTTGTATTTCCAATCATGCACTTATTTGGACTCTTTTAATCAAAAGACGGAGGAAACGCTATGCTCGGAATTTTAACCTTTATTCTGGTTTTCGGGATTATTGTAGTGGTGCACGAGTTCGGGCACTTCTACTTTGCCAAGAAATCAGGGATTTTAGTACGTGAATTTGCCATCGGTATGGGACCTAAAATTTTTGCTCACATTGGCAAGGATGGAACGGCCTATACCATTCGAATCTTGCCTCTGGGTGGCTATGTCCGCATGGCCGGTTGGGGTGATGATACAACTGAAATCAAGACAGGAACGCCTGTTAGTTTGACACTTGCTGATGATGGTAAGGTTAAACGCATCAATCTCTCAGGTAAAAAATTGGATCAAACAGCCCTCCCTATGCAGGTGACCCAGTTTGATTTTGAAGACAAGCTCTTTATCAAAGGATTGGTTCTGGAAGAAGAAAAAACATTTGCAGTGGATCACGATGCAACGGTTGTGGAAGCAGATGGTACTGAGGTTCGGATTGCACCTTTAGATGTTCAATATCAAAATGCGACTATCTGGGGCAAACTGATTACCAATTTTGCAGGTCCTATGAACAATTTTATCTTAGGTGTCGTTGTTTTTTGGGTTTTAATCTTTATGCAGGGTGGTGTCAGAGATGTTGATACCAATCAGTTCCATATCATGCCCCAAGGTGCCTTGGCCAAGGTAGGAGTACCAGAAACGGCACAAATTACCAAGATTGGCTCACATGAGGTTAGCAACTGGGAAAGCTTGATCCAAGCTGTGGAAACAGAAACCAAAGATAAGACGGCACCGACTTTGGATGTGACTATTTCTGAAAAGGGGAGTGACAAACAAGTCACTGTTACACCCGAAGATAGTCAAGGTCGTTACCTTCTAGGTGTTCAACCGGGGGTTAAGTCAGATTTTCTATCCATGTTTGTAGGTGGTTTTACAACTGCTGCTGACTCAGCTCTCCGAATTCTCTCAGCTCTGAAAAATCTGATTTTCCAACCGGATTTGAACAAGTTGGGTGGACCTGTTGCTATCTTTAAGGCAAGTAGTGATGCTGCTAAAAATGGAATTGAAAATATCTTGTACTTCTTGGCAATGATTTCCATCAATATTGGGATTTTTAATCTTATTCCGATTCCAGCCTTGGATGGTGGTAAGATTGTGCTCAATATCCTAGAAGCCATCCGCCGCAAACCATTGAAACAAGAAATTGAAACCTATGTCACCTTGGCCGGAGTGGTCATCATGGTTGTCTTGATGATTGCTGTGACTTGGAATGACATTATGCGACTCTTTTTTAGATAATCGAGGAATATTATGAAACAAAGTAAAATGCCTATCCCAACGCTTCGCGAAATGCCAAGCGATGCTCAAGTTATCAGCCATGCTCTTATGTTGCGTGCTGGTTATGTTCGCCAAGTTTCAGCAGGTGTTTATTCTTATCTACCACTTGCCAACCGTGTGATTGAAAAAGCTAAAAACATCATGCGCCAAGAATTCGAAAAGATTGGTGCTGTTGAGATGTTGGCTCCAGCCCTTCTTAGTGCAGAATTGTGGCGTGAATCAGGTCGTTACGAAACCTATGGTGAAGACCTTTACAAACTGAAAAACCGTGAAAAATCAGACTTTATCTTAGGCCCAACTCACGAAGAAACCTTTACAGCTATTGTCCGTGATTCTGTTAAATCTTACAAGCAATTGCCACTCAACCTTTATCAAATTCAGCCCAAGTATCGTGATGAAAAACGCCCACGTAATGGACTTCTTCGTACACGTGAGTTTATCATGAAGGATGCTTATAGTTTCCACGCTAACTATGATAGTTTGGATAGTGTTTATGATGAGTACAAAGCAGCCTATGAGCGTATTTTCACTCGTAGTGGTTTAGACTTCAAGGCTATTATTGGTGACGGTGGAGCCATGGGTGGTAAGGATAGCCAAGAATTTATGGCCATTACATCTGCTCGTACAGACCTTGACCGCTGGGTTGTCTTGGACAAGTCAGTTGCCTCATTTGACGAAATTCCTGCAGAAGTGCAAGAAGAAATCAAGGCAGAATTGCTCAAATGGATAGTCTCTGGTGAAGATACCATTGCTTACTCAAGTGAGTCTAGCTATGCAGCTAACTTAGAAATGGCAACAAACGAGTACAAACCAAGCAACCGTGTTGTCGCTGAAGAAGAAGTTACTCGTGTTGCAACGCCGGATGTTAAATCAATTGATGAAGTTGCAGCCTTCCTCAACGTTCCAGAAGAACAAACGATTAAAACTCTTTTCTACATGGCGGATGGTGAGCTTGTTGCAGCCCTTCTAGTTGGAAATGACCAGCTTAATGAAGTTAAGTTAAAAAACCACTTGGGAGCAGATTTCTTTGACGTTGCTAGTGAAGAAGAAGTGGCGAATCTTGTTCAAGCAGGTTTTGGTTCACTTGGCCCAGTTGGTTTGCCAGAGAATGTTAAAATCATTGCAGACCGTAAGGTGCAAGATGTCCATAATGCAGTTGTCGGTGCTAACGAAGATTGCTACCACTTGACTGGTGTGAACCCAGGTCGTGATTTTACTGCAGAATATGTGGATATCCGTGAAGTTCGTGAGGGTGAAATTTCACCAGACGGGCAAGGAGTCCTTAACTTTGCGCGTGGTATCGAAATTGGTCACATCTTTAAACTTGGCACTCGCTATTCAGCAAGCATGGGAGCAGATGTTTTGGATGAAAATGGTCGTGCTGTGCCAATCATCATGGGATGTTACGGTATCGGTGTCAGCCGTCTCCTTTCAGCAGTGATGGAGCAACACGCTCGCCTCTTTGTTAACAAAACACCAAAAGGTGAATACCGTTACGCCTGGGGAATCAATTTCCCTAAAGAATTGGCCCCATTTGATGTGCACTTGATCACTGTCAATGTCAAGGACGAAGAAGCGCAAGTCTTGACAGAAAAGCTTGAAGCAAGCTTGATGGGAGCTGGTTACGAAGTCTTGACAGACGACCGTAATGAACGTGTCGGAGTTAAATTTAGCGACAGCGACTTGATTGGGTTGCCAATCCGTATCACTGTTGGGAAGAAAGCGGCCGATGGCATCGTAGAAGTGAAGATTAAAGCGACTGGTGACACTATCGAAGTTCATGCAGATAACGTGCTCGAAACGCTTGAAATCCTCAGCAAGAAATAAAAACTATAATCAGAAGAAAAACAAGGAAAAAATGTAACTAGTTTTTACCTTGTTTTTTCTGTATAATGGGAAAAATGAGTAGATAAAGAGGTAAATGTATGCTAAGATTTCCAAAGGATTTTGTCTGGGGATCCTCTACTTCTGGGCCGCAGACAGAAGGACGTATAGCTGGTGACGGTAAGGGAGATAATCTCTGGGATTACTGGTTCCAAGTGGAGCCAAATCGCTACTATAATGGAATTGGTCCAGATAAAACATCAAGCTTTTATGAAAACTGGGAACAGGATATTGAGCTACTGTTAGAAACTGGTCACACGGCCTTTCGGATTTCTATTCAGTGGTCACGGATTTTTCCACAAGGATGTGGAAAAGTCAATCCTCAAGGTGTGGATTTCTATCGTAAGGTTTTTGAGGCTATTAAGGCTAAGGGGATTCGTCTTTTAGTCAATCTCTACCACTTTGATTTGCCTTTTGCTCTTCAAGAAGCTGGTGATGGTTGGGAAAATAAGGCGACTGTCTCAGCCTATGAAAACTATGCTCGTTTTTGTTTTGAGACTTATGGAGATCTAGTGGATCAATGGATTACCTTTAACGAGCCCATCGTTCCAGTAGAATTTGGCTATTTTTACGATGCCCATTATCCACATAAGGTGGATGCAGAGGCAGCCGTTAAAGTAGCATATCATACACAATTGGCCAGCAGTCGGGCGGTTAAGGCTTGTCATGAACTTTTGCCAGATTCCAAGATTGGGATTGTCCTCAACTTGACACCGGCTTATCCACGTAGCCAGCATCCTGCTGATGTCAAGGCAGCTCGTATTGCGGACCTTTTTCAGGCCCAATCTTTCTTAGATCCATCTGTCTTGGGGACTTATCCACAGGAGTTGGTAGAAATCTTACATGAATACGGTCTCTTGCCTGATGCTACAGAGGAGGAGTTGGAAGTCATTCGTGACAATACGGTAGACTTCCTTGGTGTCAACTACTATCAACCTTTGCGTGTTATGGCACCTCGATTTGCTAAGAATCCAGAGAGTCCTCTTTTGCCAGAACATTTTTATGAGCCTTATGTAATGCCTGGACGTAAAATCAATCCTCATCGTGGCTGGGAGATTTATGAGCAAGGGATTTATGACATCGCCCAAAATATCAAGGAAAATTATGGCAATATTGAGTGGATGTTGACAGAGAATGGTATGGGTGTTGAAGGAGAGGAAAAATTCCGTGAGAATGGAATGATTCAAGATGATTACCGTATTGACTTTGTAAAAGCTCATCTTCGTGAACTTCACCGTGCCATTGAAGACGGAGCCAATTGTAAGGGCTACTTAATTTGGACCTTTATCGATTGTTGGTCATGGCTTAACAGCTATAAAAATCGCTATGGTTTGGTCGAATTAGACTTGGAAACGCAAGAACGTCGTCTGAAAAAATCAGGGTACTGGTTCAAGGAATTAAGCGATAATAATGGATTTTAAAAAGGACTCTGACTGATTATCCAAATTGGTCAGAGTTTTTTACTTATAGGAGTTTAATTTGAACTATACCAATTTTTACTCTTGACAAGTGAAAGAAACAAGTATATACTGTTTTTGCTGATTCTATAAAAGAGGAATTAGACTATACCAATTTTAAGGAGGAAGCACAGCTTGCCTGTGTCGTATATACTATGTGTGGAATTGTTGGTGTTGTTGGAAACACAAATGCAACTGATATTTTGATTCAAGGGCTTGAAAAGCTCGAATACCGTGGCTATGATTCTGCGGGAATTTTTGTCCTAGGTGGTGCTGAAAACCATCTAGTCAAAGCTGTAGGTCGTATTGCAGAATTATCTGCTAAGACAGTTGGTGTTGAGGGAACAACTGGTATCGGACATACTCGTTGGGCAACTCATGGGAAACCAACGGAAGACAATGCTCACCCACACCGCTCTGAGACAGAACGTTTTGTCTTGGTTCACAATGGGGTGATTGAAAACTACCTTGAAATTAAAGAAGAATACCTTGCTGGGCACCACTTCAAAGGGCAAACAGATACGGAAATCACCGTACATTTGATTGGAAAATTTGCGGAAGAAGACGGTCTCTCAGTTCTTGAAGCCTTTAAAAAAGCTCTTCATATTATCCGTGGTTCATATGCCTTTGCCTTGATTGACTCTGAAAATCCAGATGTCATCTATGTAGCGAAAAACAAATCTCCACTTTTGATTGGTCTTGGGGAAGGCTACAATATGGTCTGCTCAGATGCTATGGCTATGATTCGTGAAACCAACCAATACATGGAAATTCATGACCAAGAGTTGGTAATCGTCAAGGCTGATAGCGTGGAAGTTCAAGACTATGATAGTAACAGTCGTGAACGTGCTAGCTATACTGCGGAACTTGACTTGTCAGATATCGGTAAGGGAACTTACCCTTACTACATGCTCAAGGAAATTGACGAGCAACCAACAGTGATGCGTAAGTTGATCCAAGCCTACACAGATGAGGTTGGTCAAGTAGTCGTAGACCAAGCTATCATCCAGGCTGTTCAAGACGCAGACCGCATCTACATCCTTGCAGCTGGGACATCTTACCACGCAGGATTTGCTTCTAAGAAGATGCTGGAAGAATTGACAGATACACCAGTTGAACTTGGAATTTCATCTGAGTGGGGTTACGGTATGCCACTTCTCAGCAAGAAACCACTCTTCATCTTTATCAGCCAGTCTGGTGAAACAGCAGATAGCCGTCAGGTTTTGGTCAAGGCTAATGAAATGGGAATCCCAAGCTTGACAGTGACAAACGTCCCAGGTTCAACTCTTTCTCGTGAAGCCAACCATACCATGCTCCTTCATGCAGGTCCTGAAATTGCCGTGGCATCAACCAAGGCCTATACAGCGCAAATTGCAGCCCTTGCCTTCCTTGCAAAAGCAGTCGGAGAAGCAAATGGCAATGCCAAAGCGCAAGCCTTTGATTTAGTTCATGAGTTGTCAATCGTAGCTCAGTCTATCGAATCAACTCTTTCAGAGAAAGAAACCATTGAAGTCAAGGTTCGTGAGCTACTTGAAACAACTCGTAACGCCTTTTACATCGGACGTGGTCAAGATTACTACGTAGCCATGGAAGCAAGTCTCAAACTTAAAGAGATTTCTTACATCCAGTGTGAAGGCTTTGCGGCAGGAGAACTTAAGCACGGAACTATTGCCTTGATTGAAGAAGGAACACCTGTTTTGACTCTCTTGTCAGATCCAGTCCTTGCCAACCACACTCGTGGAAATATCCAAGAGGTGGCAGCCCGTGGTGCAAAAGTCCTCACTATCGCAGAAGAAAATGTTGCTAAAGAGACAGACGCTATCGTCCTTACGACTGTACACCCTTACCTCTCACCAATTTCAATGGTCGTACCAACACAATTGGTCGCTTACTTTGCAACCCTCCACCGTGGCCTCGATGTGGACAAACCACGTAACCTTGCCAAGTCAGTAACGGTAGAATAGAATCTATGAATATACGGGCGTAAAGCCATAGGTTTATCCTATAAGGTTTTACAGCCTATTTTTTATGTTACAAATGATGATAAGGGTTTACTTTTCAATAATTATAGCAGATTGAATTTAGAACAGTACACAGGAATACTAAAATATTTCTAGAAATTAATTTGAATTTTCCAATTGATTTGTTCGTATCTTATTTCAAACTACTATAAAAAGAGGAAGCTGGGCAAAAACTCAATTTGAAGAGAAAATTCAGTAAATCTTTCCATGATAAAACGCATCATATTAAGGTTTTGTACACCTGATATGATGCGTTTTATCATTTTTAAGCCTTTTTGCCCAGCCTCGTCAAAAGTAAAGTTTTGGCACAAAATCTGTGACAAAACTTTAGTTTTAAAGGTTTTTAACTTTGTATATACTAGTTTTAAGAAAAGGAGGATGATCCTAATGGAAGAAAAAGTATCATTGAAAGTCAGAGTTCAAAAACTAGGGACATCGCTTTCAAATATGGTTATGCCCAATATTGGAGCATTTATTGCTTGGGGAGTGTTGACTGCCCTCTTTATCGCTGATGGCTATCTGCCAAATGAACAGTTAGCTACTGTTGTTGGTCCTATGTTAACGTATTTATTGCCAATCCTGATTGGTTACACAGGTGGATATATGATCCATGGTCAACGTGGTGCCGTTGTAGGAGCTATTGCTACTGTTGGTGCAATCACAGGTTCTAGTGTTCCTATGTTTATCGGAGCTATGGTAATGGGCTCACTGGGAGGATGGACTATCAAGAAATTTGATGAAAAGTTCCAGGAAAAAATTCGTCCCGGATTTGAAATGTTAGTTAATAATTTCTCAGCTGGTCTCGTTGGTTTTGCATTATTGCTTTTGGCTTTCTACGCAATCGGTCCAGTCGTATCGACTCTTACTGGAGCTGTTGGGAATGGTGTTGAGGCTATTGTTAATGCTCGCCTCCTTCCTATAGCTAATTTTATTATCGAACCGGCTAAAGTCCTTTTCCTCAATAATGCCCTCAATCATGGCATTTTTACTCCTCTGGGAGTAGAACAGGTAGCTCAAGCTGGTAAGTCAATTCTCTTCCTATTGGAAGCTAATCCTGGACCAGGCCTGGGAATTCTATTAGCTTATGCTGTATTCGGTAAAGGTTCTGCTAAATCTTCTTCTTGGGGGGCAATGCTTATTCATTTCTTCGGAGGGATTCATGAAATTTACTTTCCTTATGTTATGATGAAGCCTACTCTATTTTTAGCTGCTATGGCAGGAGGTATCTCTGGAACTTTTACTTTTCAACTCTTAGACGCTGGTCTTAAATCTCCAGCTTCACCAGGTTCTATTATTGCGATTATGGCTACGGCGCCAAAAGGCGTTTGGCCCCATCTAAATGTTCTTCTAGGTGTTTTAGTGGCAGCAGTTGTTTCTTTCCTTGTAGCAGCCCTTATTCTTCATGCAGACAAGTCAACTGAGGATTCGCTCGAAGCTGCTCAGGCGGCTACCCAAGCAGCTAAGGCTCAGTCTAAAGGTCAGTTAGTATCAACTTCTGTTGATGCAGTTGTTTCGACAGACTCAGTGGAAAAAATCATTTTCGCCTGCGATGCTGGTATGGGAAGCTCTGCTATGGGAGCTAGTATTCTTCGAGATAAGGTTAAAAAAGCAGGTCTAGAGATTCCAGTATCTAATCAGGCAATCTCAAATTTGCTTGATACACCAAAAACATTAATTGTTACTCAGGAAGAACTGACACCAAGAGCTAAAGACAAGAGTCCAAGTGCTATTCATGTTTCTGTTGATAATTTCTTAGCGTCCCCTCGTTATGATGAAATTGTAGCTTCATTAACAGGAGCTTCTCCAATAGCAGAAATTGAAGGAGATATATCAACTTCAGCATCAGTAGATAGTCAGGAAATTGACCTTAACCATATTGATGCTGTAGTAGTTGCTTATGGTAAAGCACAGGGATCTGCAACTATGGGCTGTGAAACGATTCGGGCTATCTTTAGAAACAAGAATATTCGTATTCCAGTTTCTACTGCCAAAATTTCAGAATTAGGTGAATTTAATTCTAAAAACATAATGATTGTAACAACTATTTCTTTACAGGCAGAAGTGCAGCAAACAGCACCGAATTCTCAATTTCTTATTGTGGATAGTTTAGTAACAACACCAGAATATGACAAAATGGCTGTTAGAATGTACAAATAGAACTAGAGGTTTCTAAATTACGAATGCTATTAACCAAACGAGAAGAACAATTATTGAAGGCTTTCCTACATGTAGGGAAGCTTTCAATGCAAGACATGACTGAAATCTTACAGGTTTCATCTAGAACAATTTATCGAACTTTATCAGATTTGACAGATAGCATGGAGCAATATGGAATCGAAATAACGAAGCATGGGAAATACTATATTTTGACTGGAGAGTTGGATGATTTGCCGACAGAACTTGAAGTGTTAGTTGAGTATAGTCCCCAAGAAAGACAAGAGTTGATTACCTATCGCCTTCTGACTGAGAGTGGTTTTGTCACCAATGAAGCATTGCAAGAGTGCATGAAAGTCAGTAATGTAACTATTATTCAGGATATTTCAGATATTGATAAGCGTCTTTTAGACTTTGATCTGAAAATTGAACGACAAAAAGGTTATCGTATTTCTGGTGATTCAGTTGGTAAGAGAAGATTTTTGGCTATTTTACTGACAAACTGTATCTCAGTAGCAGATTTTTCAACCGGTAATTTTGGGAGCTTTGATATTTTAGAAGCAGATAGAACTAGGCTGGCCAGTCAGATTGTTAATAAGCAACTGTCAGGTTTTCCAGATATGGATGCTAGGATGAAGATGTTTTTTGCGATCTTGTTATCTCTTATAGGTCAGGAGCAAAACATTGAAAATTCACCTAATACTAGTAAGCAGGCTTTGGAAATTTCTCAAAAAATTTTTCAAGCTTACTCTAAGCAGACTGCACAATTTTATAGTATTCAGGAAATTATCTATTTTGCGAGCATCTTGGATGAATTAATCATTAAACGTCAGGACAATCCGCTCTTTACGGAGAAATTTGATGGTGAATTTTTCTACAATATTTCAAATCTGATTGATACGGTTTCCATGTATACCAAGATTGACTTTTTTAAGGACAAGGTTTTATTCAATTTTCTTTTCCATCATATTCGGCTCAGTTTAGGCGTCCCTATCCTTTTTCAGGGTGAAAATTTGCCAGAATCTGTCCAGATTTTAGTTGAAAGGAATAAATTTCTTTATACAGTCATCAGTCTTTTAGTAAATGATATTTTTCCGAAATATCTTCATACAGAGTATGAGTATGGCATGATTGCCCTACATTTTATCTCTAGCTTAGGCCGTAGTCCAGAGATTTATCCAGTCCGTGTTTTGCTTTTAACGGATGAACGTCGGGTCACTAGAGATTTATTAGTCAGTAAAATTAAGAGTGTTGCTCCTTTTGTAGAGTTGATAGATATTCAGTCTCTAGTAGATTACCACAGTATTGATCTCAGTCAGTATGATTATATTTTATCTACCAAGCCGCTGACTAATCAGGAAATCGATGTAATTTCTAGTTTTCCAACCGTCAAAGAACTGCTTGAATTACAGGAACGACTTCAGTATGTACAGGCACATCGTACAATTGTCGCGCGTGATGCTATCGCTCCAGAGAAAAGTTATGACTTGCAAGATTATTTAATATCTAGTAGTCAGCTTTTGAGTCAATTCGAGTTGGTTCAATTGGAGAATAATCAATCATTTGAGCACACGGTAGAACAAATCATCCAATATCAGAAGAATGTGAGTGACAGAGATTACCTAACAAGAAAATTGTTATCTCACTTCCAGAATAGTCCTATGGCTATTCCTAATACTGGTCTGGTGCTTTTACATAGTCAGTCTAGCAAAGTAACAACAAATAGTTTTACTATGTTTGAACTCAAACTACCTATCTCCGCATTGTCAATGAAACGAGAGGAAGAAGAGGTCAAAAGGTGTCTGCTAATGCTAATGTCTAAAGAAGCTAGCGAGGAAGCTAGAGATTTAATGACAGCTATTAGTCAGTCGATTATTGAAAATCATCTTTATACAGAGATTTACAAGACGGGAAATCAATCCATTATTTATCAGATGCTAAATACTATTTTTAAAGAAAAAATTAAGAAATTGGAGAACTAATATGAAACTTGAAAAACATTTGATTAAGCTTAATAAACAATTTTCTAACAAGGAGGAAGCTATTTGTTATTGTGGGCAAGTTCTTTATGAGGGTGGATATGTTAATGAAGACTATATTGAAGCCATGATTGAGCGAGATAAAGAGCTATCTGTTTACATGGGTAACTTTATCGCCATACCGCATGGAACAGATGCAGCAAAAAATGATGTCCTCAAGTCTGGTATTACAGTCGTTCAAGTCCCTAGAGGGGTTGATTTTGGGAATGTATCTAACCCTCAAGTGGCAACGGTTCTTTTTGGTATTGCTGGTATTGGTAATGAACACTTAGAAATTATTCAGAAAATTTCTATCTTCTGTGCAGATGTAGATAATGTTCTTAAACTAGCAGATGCTCAGTCAAAAGAGGAAGTGTTGCGCTTATTTGATGCTGTTGAATAATTGAATTTCGTCATTTGTCATCTAGTATATATGTCCCTCAAATAGGAAAAGGAGAAATTGAATGAAACATTCTGTTCATTTTGGTGCCGGTAATATCGGTCGTGGTTTTATAGGTGAAATTCTATTTAAAAATGGTTTCCATATTGATTTTGTGGATGTCAATAATCAGATAATTCATGCTCTAAATGAAAAGGGCAAGTATGAAATTGAAATTGCACAGAAAGGACAGTCTCGTATAGAAGTAACTAATGTGGCTGGCATTAATAGCAAAGAAGACCCTGAGCAAGTCATTGAAGCGATTCAAAAGACGGATATTATTACTACTGCAATCGGACCTAATATACTCCCTTTTATCGCTGAACTTCTAGCCAAAGGAATCGAAGCTCGCCGAGTTGCAGGAAATACACAGGCATTGGATGTTATGGCCTGTGAAAATATGATTGGCGGGTCTCAATTTCTTTATCAAGAAGTCAAGAAATATTTAAGTCCGGAAGGTTTGACATTTGCTGATAACTACATAGGTTTTCCAAATGCTGCAGTAGACAGGATTGTTCCAGCACAAAGTCACGAAGATTCCCTTTTTGTTGTGGTCGAACCCTTTAATGAATGGGTCGTGGAAACCAAGCGTCTTAAAAATCCAGATTTACGTCTAAAAGATGTGCATTATGAAGAAGATTTAGAACCCTTTATTGAGCGAAAACTTTTTTCAGTCAATTCTGGACATGCAACTTCAGCTTACATTGGTGCGCATTATGGTGCCAAGACAATTTTGGAAGCTCTTCAAAATCCTAATATCAAATCTCGGATTGAATCTGTATTAGCTGAAATTCGGAGTCTCTTGATTGCCAAATGGAACTTTGATAAAAAAGAATTGGAGAATTATCACAAAGTCATTATAGAACGGTTTGAAAATCCTTTCATAGTGGACGAGGTTAGTCGCGTAGCTCGTACTCCAATCCGAAAATTAGGCTATAATGAACGATTCATCCGGCCGATACGTGAATTGAAAGAACTCAGTTTGTCATATAAAAACCTACTTAAAACAGTTGGCTATGCCTTTGACTATCGCGATGTAAATGATGAAGAAAGTATTCGATTAGGTGAATTGTTGGCTAAACAATCAGTCAAAGATGTTGTTATACAAGTTACAGGTTTAGACGACCCAGAATTGATTGAGCAAATTGTAGAGTATATTTAATCTTTTTCGAAAATCTCTTCAAATCAGGTTAGTATCGCTTTGTCTTAGGCATATGTTACTAACTTCGTCAGTTCTATCTACCACCTCAAAGCAGTGATTTGAGCAGCCTGCGGCTAGCTTCCTAGTTTGCTCTTTGATTTTCATTGAGTATTAGAATAATTTTTCAAATTGAAGGACAGAGTAGATAGGGAGAATCACAATGGTAGAATTGGGAATTTCAACATTTGGGGAAACAACGGAGCTTGAAGGGATTGGGCAAACTTACAGCCATGACGAACGCATTCGCCAGTTGCTAGCAGAGGTTGAACTGGCTGACAAGGTTGGTTTGGATGTGTATGGGATTGGTGAGCACCATCGAGAGGATTTTGCAGTATCAGCCCCAGAGATTGTACTGGCAGCTGGGGCAGTCAATACCAAGAAAATCCGTTTGACCAGTGCAGTCAGCATTCTCTCGAGCATGGATCCGATTCGCTTATTCCAACAATATGCCACTATCGATGCTTTGTCAAATGGACGTGCGGAGATTATGGCTGGAAGGGGTTCTTTCACGGAATCATTTCCTCTGTTTGGCTATGATTTGAAAGACTACGAAGCCCTTTTTGATGAGAAATTAGACTTGCTCCAGTTAGTCAATGAAAAGACAAAGCTAGACTGGAAAGGTCGATTGACCCAAACGATTGCTGGTAAAGAAGTTTATCCTCGTCCAGTTCAGGACAAATTACCCTTGTGGATAGCGACAGGTGGTCATGTCGAATCAACAGTAAAGATTGCTCAGGCAGGCCTACCGATTGTCTATGCCATTATTGGTGGTAACCCTCGTTATTTTAAAAAGTTGATTCAGGCTTATCGTGAGATTGGGAGCGAAGCAGACCATGCCAGTCATGAACTAAAGGTTGGGGTCCATTCTTGGGGTTGGATTGCTGAAGATGGCGAGCAGGCTGTGAAAGATTATTTCCATCCGACCAAGCAAGTAGTGGATGCTATTTCCAAAGACCGTCCACACTGGCAAGAATTGCGTTATAAGCAATATTTGGAGCAGGTAGGATCAAATGGCGCCATGTTTGTGGGCAATCCAGATCAGGTGGCCGAAAAATTGATTCGCATGATAGAGGATTTAGATTTGGACCGCTTCATGTTGCACCTACCTCTTGGTTCTATGCCTCATGATCAGGTTCTGAGAGCTATTGAACTATTCGGAACACAAGTAGCACCCAAAGTCCGGGCTTACTTTGCCATGAAAGAGGCTTAATAAAAAATACTAATCAGGCTGATAAAAAATCTATATAACAACTATTTTAAAAAGCAATAAACAGAAAAAATCTCTGAAAAGCTAGTAAAATCAAGCTTTTCAGAGATTTTTTTCTCTATTGATATAAACAATCCCAATCAAGTCGATAGTCAATATATATTGGGAAAAGGTCAAAAGGAGTGGTAAGATGGTTTCAATCCAAATGGAAGGAGAGAAGTATGACAAGTAAAAGAGAGCTAGTTTTTAGAGCTATTCGAGGAGAAGAGGTGGAACGGGTTCCTGTTGGCTTTTGGTTTCATTTTGTAATACTGGAGGAAAAAGGACAAGGTTTAAATAATCCACGTATCTTTCAAAAAAGTGTAGAGGGACATCGGAAGTACGTTGAAAGAATCCATCCTGATTTTGTCAAAATGATGAGTGACGGATTTTTCATTTATCCAAGTAATGTCTACAGTCCTAAGGTTACAAGTCTTCAGGAGTTAGCTTCTATTGAGTCGATTGGTGAAAACCATCCTTGGATTCAGCAACAAGTAGAAGTGGTAGAGGCTATTCGAGCAACCTTCACTGAGGACATTGCATCATTTTACAATATTTTTTCTCCGATCTCCTATTTGAAAAGGTGGTTTCGTACAGAGACTTCTAGAGGTGATAAGGAGGTTTCAGATCTTTTTCTTGAAAATCCAGAGCTATTCAGGGATGTTTTAGACGTGATAGCTGAGGATATCGCTATCCTAACTAAAAAAATCATTCAGGATGGTGGAGCAGATGGAATCTATCTCAGTACACAAGAAATTCAGGATGAGCGCATCACAGCAGAATTGTATCAGACCTATATTGAGCCAAGTAACATAAAGGTTTTAGAAGCTGCCAATCAGGTAGGTGGGGTAAATATCCTGCATATCTGCGGTTTCCAAGGTGCCAGTAACAATGTGACTATTTTTAAAGATTATCCAGCCCAGGTTTTCAACTGGGCAACCCACCATGAAGCAGTCAGTTTACCTCAAGGTCAGGAGCTATTTCATGGCAAAGCGGTCTTGGGTGGTTTTGAAAATGGGAAGCAGAGCCTGCTTTACGGAGGTAGAAAGGCTGCACTACAAGAGGAAACTAAACGATTGTTGGCTGAAGCTGGGACTAGAGGAGTCCTTCTTGGAGCGGATTGCACGGTTCCAGATGACTTTGAATTAGAAAGATTGGACTGGATTCGTCAGGCTGCTATGTTAGAATAGGAGAGCCTTATGAAAAGAAAAAAGTGGCTATTGGTAGGGACGGCCCTCGGCTTTGTCATCTTACTTGCGATCAGTCTTACAAAGGGACTTGCTTGTAAGGAAGGGCCAAGATGTCATGGGATTCAGGATTTTCAGAAGAGAAGTCTTCCCTTTATTCAAACCAATGATATTGCCAGTGTTTTATTAGTTGAAAAAGAAAGAAATGGAGAATAGAGATGTTAGAAAAAAGAGAATGGGTTTTAAAAGCATTTAGAGGAGAAGTGGTTGACCGTGTACCTGTAGGTTTTTGGCACCACTTTACATCAGAAGAGGAATGGTTAAAGGGATTTTCCAATCCTGTGATTATTGAAAAGAACATACAAGGTCACAAACGTTTTATCCGTGACCTACATCCAGACTTTATCAAGTTGATGAGTGATGGCTATTTTGCTTATCCAAATCCAGTTATTGCCAAAGGGAAGTCACTCCAAGAGCTGTCGGAGATTCAACCTCTGGGTAAAGATCATCCGTGGATTAGAGAGCAGGTAGAATTAGTGAAGAAGATTAAGCAGGAGTTTACGGAAGATATTGTTGCTATTTACAATATTTTTGCGCCTGTGACCTACCTCAAATGGTTACTTGGAGAAGTGTCTGGTGGAGATGATCTCATTGCAGACTTCTTAGTTCAAGATTCTCAGAAATTGAAAAAAGTACTTGATGTGATTGCGCAAGATATCGCTAGCTTGAGTCAAGCTATTATTAAAGATGCAGGAGTAGATGGTATTTATCTCAGTGTGCAAAGTATTCAGGATGCGCGTGTTTCTGCTGAAGCCTATCAGGAGATTATTGAGCCGAGTGAACTGACTGTTTTAAATGCGGCTAAGTCGGTTGGTGGGGTAAATATCCTTCATATCTGTGGCTATGAAGGAGCCCGAAACGATATTCATATCTTTGCAGACTATCCAGCTCATGTTTTTAACTGGGCAGTTGGTCCAGAAGGGATTAGTCTAAAAGAAGGTCGTGAGATTTTCAAGGGTCGTGCTGTTCTGGGAGGATTTGAAAACGGTAAAGATGGCCTTCTCTATCGAGGCAGTAAGGAAGAAATTCAGGCTGAAACCAAACGATTGGTAGAAGAAACAGGGAAAGATGGCCTCATACTTGGAGCAGATTGTACCATTCCAAACGATATTGCAGTGGAGCGTATCCAGTGGGTGAGAGAAGCAGTAGCTAAATAAAGGAGAAGAATATGAGTAAGAAAACATGGATTGTTGGTGGAGTTGCGGTTGTGGCAGTGCTTGGAGCAACGATTATTGGTAGGACTTTGTCGGGAGCATCTGCTAAAGGTGCAGATGCAGCTTCGTCTGGACAAGTAACAACTTTAAAAGTTGCCCATACTCAAAACTATGTCCCTTATGATTTTATTGACGAAAAAGGGGAATCAGATGGTTATGAAGTCGCTGTTTTAAAGGCGGTTGATGAGAAATTAGCAGATTATAAATTTGAGTATACTGGAACTAGTGATGATGATCTCTTGATTGGACTTGAGTCTGGCAAGTACGATATTGGAACTAAAGGTGCTTGGTATACAGATGAACGGGCTAAGAAATTCATTATTCCATCTGAGCCAGTAGGAGCCAGCATTATTGGTTTTACTGTCAGAAAAGGAGATGAAGCTAAATATAAGAATATTGATGATTTCGCCAAAAATAAAGGAAAATTAGTACCCATCTCTCCTCAAAATGCCCAGTGGAATGTGATTAATAGCTATAATGACAAGTACAAGGATACACCAATTGAGTTGACAGCTGCTGAATCTTTCAAGGTGGCAGATGCTTATGCTTGGGTTTTAGAAGGACGTTATGATGCTTTCTTTGACATCAAGTTGTCTTTTGAAAAAGCGGTGACAACAGAGGATGGCTCTTACCACCAATATGCGGACAAACTTAGCTGGTTCCCTTATAAAGGAATTCCAACCTATCCCTTGATTCACCGTGATGAAAAGGGTGAGAAGTTTGCTAAAGAGTATGAAAAAGCGATTAAAGAATTAAAAGAAGACAGTACTCTAGCTAAACTTTCTCAAAAATACTTTAAAGAAGATGTCTTTAGCTACGTTGATAAAGATTAGATGAGCAATCAGGCATGTTATGCTCTTCGAAAATCTCTTCAAACCGCATCAACGTCGCCTTGCCGTAGGTATGGTTACTGATTTTGTCAGTTCTATCCACAACCTCAAAACACTGTTTTGAGCAACCTGCGGCTAGTTTGCTTTTTGATTTTCATTGAGTATTAGAAAGAGGTTTATATGGTTTCATATGATTTTTCAAGAGTGTTCCAATTTTTACCAACCTTATGGCAGGCTCTTCCTATGACCTTGTCCATTCTCTTTTTTACTACAGTCCTCGGTTCCCTTTTCGGTGGCTTACTGGCTTGGGCTCAAGTGGGAGAAGACAAGACTTTTGCAGGTCTTTCTAAGGGCTATATTTTCACTCTTCGCTGTACTCCCCCTATTGTTTTACTATTCCTTGTCTTTTATGGTTTACCTGAATTTTTAAAATGGTGGCTGAATTTAGATATCAACAACTGGTCTACGACGGTCTTCGTCTTATTCACCATGGTCTTGCTATTTGCGGCTATCATTGCAGAAGTATTTAAGGCGTCCTATCAGGCAATTCCCAAAGGTCAGATGGAAGCTGGAGTCAGTATTGGTTTGACCCCTAGTCAGACATTTTGGAGAATCATTTTTCCTCAGGCTTTTCAAGTGGCTCTTCCAAATATGACGACCGCTATTCTAAATTTGATGCGGGACGCTGCCCTAGCCTATACGATTGGTTTTGTGGATGTCATGGGAGCTGGGAATCTCTTAATCAGTCGCAATTTGGGGAATTACTCTCTTGAAACCTATACAGCGGTTGCCATTCTTTATTGGGGTGTAGCCTTGGCTGTTTCCTTCTTGAGTCGCTTGTTAGAAAAATCTTTGGAAACGAAAGGGAGATAGGATATGGATTTAGACTATATTGCGAAAACTTTTTTAGAGACCTTAAAAGGGGTGCCAACCACCTTAATCATTATGATTGTAGCCATGGTCTTAAGTTTTGGACCAGCCTTGTTTTTAGCTCTGGGACAAATATATAAAGTCAAAGGTGTTAGAACTTTCTCTCTCGTGTATCTAGCTTTTATAAGAGCAACACCTCCGATTTTGCTGATTCTTTTCTTTTATAGTTTGTTTCCGAGTTTGCTCAATCAATTTCTCAAAAGCATAGGGAGTGATGTTGATATCTTTAAACTCAATCCGATCTATTATGCTTTTATTATCTATAGTTTGATGACAACAGGTAGTTTATCAGAAATCTTACGTTCGGCTATTTTGACTGTGGATAAGGGACAATTAGAAGCTGCACAAGCGATTGGTTTAACCACTAGTCAGGCTTATGTGAGGATTGTTTTTCCACAGGCCTTGCAATCAGCCTTGCCCAATCTGGCTAATCTAGTCATAAATATTGTAAAAGGAACCTCTTTGGTCTTTGTGATGACCATTAAGGATATTACAGCCATTGCCCGTGTTGAAGCGTCTTATGGTTATCAGTATTTTGAATCCTATTTTGTGATCTTTTTACAGTACATTCTTATTTGCGGATTGATTCAATGGGGCTTTTCAATCTTAGAGAAACGCTATATTCAAAGAAGAAAGGGACAAGTAGTGCCCAGTACAGGTTTAGCATAGGAGGAGACAATGTTACAAGTAGAACATGTTGCAAAAAAATTTGGAGACAGACAAGTCCTGGGAGATGTTAATCTCAAGGTCAACCAAGGGGATGTGGTTGTAATATTGGGGCCATCTGGATCAGGTAAAACGACTTTTCTCAGATGTCTCAATCATTTAGAAAAAGCCGATAGTGGCTCTTTGAAGCTTGCTGATAAAGAATACGACCTTGGAAAATTGACTAAAAAAGATATTTTAGAAATTCGCAAGAAGATTGCTTTCGTTTTTCAACATTATAATTTATTTGCTAATAAAACGGCCTTGGAAAATATTTTGGAGGGCTTGATTATTGCTCGGAAAATTCCTAAGGAAGAAGCAACAAAACGTGCGGAAGCTGCCTTAGAAAAAGTTGGTTTACTAGCTTATAAAGCTTACTATCCCTCTCAGCTTTCTGGAGGCCAGCAACAACGAATCGGTATTGCGCGTGCCATTGCTGTGAAACCAGAGGTCATTTTATTAGATGAGCCAACATCGGCCTTGGATCCAGAGTTGGTAGGGGATGTTTTAGATGTTTTAAAACAGTTAGCTAAAGAAGGAGTTACTATGGTAGTAGTGACTCATGAGATGGGTTTTGCTAGAGATGTAGCCAATCATGTTATTTTTATGGACGGTGGGAAAATTGTTGAAGAAAATAATGCCCATGATTTCTTTAGTCGTCCAAAAGAAGAACGAACCAAGCAATTTTTGGCACGAATACTCTCGGATGCGACCTATAGTGTAGAATATATGATTTGATAGATAGGCTTATCAGGGCAAAAATCAATCCCCCGAGCGTTAAGGCTTGGGGGATAGTTCTATAGGAGGGCTAGTTTAGTTCTCTTTTTTATTTTTTAGTAAGAAACCGAGACCAAGGAGCGTAAGGAGGCTGATTCCTGCAAATAGGAGTTTGTTTTCGTTTTTGATTCCTGTATTTGGAAGTTCAGCTTGTTTATCTGGGGTTGCAGGTATATTTTCCTTGCTAGAGCTTTCTACCGATTCGTTTCGAACCGCTTCTTTTACAGATGATGCTTGTGCTTCTTGTGCTGGTTGTTCAGCTTGTGAATCAGTTGTAGCTTGGCTAGGTTTATTTTCCGCATCAGCTACTTTTGCATCCGGTTTAGTAGAATCAGGTCTAGCTTGTGGAGCTGGATCTTGATGTGCAGGGTGAGAAGCTTCATTTTGATGTTCAGGCTTGGAAGGGGTTGAGTCTGGTTTCTCTTCTGCAGTTGACTCATGGCTAGTTCCATTTTGAGAGACTCGAAGAACAGTAGCTGTGAGGGCATTCAATTTCAAGCCTTTTTCAGTCCACTCAAGTCCTTTCGGGTTGGTAATTCCTACTGGTCCTGCTTGGTTCTCATCTGCCAAAACTTCAGCATTTCTGAGGTGGGCGAAGGCAGTTCCCAAATTAAATTCGCGAGCTTTTTCATCCGCATTGACAAAGACTGCGTAGATATCACCGTTTGGAGCAGTAATTTGGTAGCCAATTACTACGTCCTCTTTTTCCACGCCATTTTGACCTGGGACAGTGATGAGGTGGACACGGTCTTTAATATCTTGGAGACTCTTAAGTCGGAAGGCATCTGTAGATTGACGAAGGGCAATCAACCCTTTCATATAGTCACGGCTCTTGACATTTTCAGGATATGCTTTTCCATCTGTAGCCTTAGTCCAGTCAAACTTGTTAACTGCGTCGCTAGAATCGTAAGAATCATGGATGAAGTAAGGATAGTCAAATGGGTTGCCGTCCTTATCACGCAACAAGTGAGATTTGTTTGGTTGTTTGTCCTCTGCTACTGGAGTCTTGTAGGCTGGATCACGGAATTGTTTGGTACGTCCGTATTCCTGACCAGAGTGGATAAATGGAGTTCCTTGAGCTGTCAAGACCATGAGATTTCCAAGTCGCAAACGACGGTGGATTTCAGCATAGTTCTCAGCCTTGCTTGGGTCTTTTTTAATAGACTGAGCGATGATGTCAAAGAGGGTCAAGTTATCATGGGCTGCGATGTATTGGATGACATCTCCAGGACTGTCTGCTTCAAAGTTGGTTGGTTGAGCAATGAGATTTTTGAAGACAGTGTTGACATCACGCTTGCCACCTGTGATAAAGGCAGGTTGACCTTCGTTTGGATAACCAGATTTGAGGTTGTTACGGATGTCATCTGAAAAGACAGCGACAGTATCGGTATGTTTCATCCAATCTTGGTCAGCAGCTTTAGTAGGCATATTTTCATCACCAGCATAGGTTCTCCAACCTTCACCAAGCATGATTAGGTTTGGATTGAGGGCGCGTGCAGCCTTGTAAGCCTCTTCGATAGAAGCGGCGTCATGGTCTCCCATCATATCGAAACGGAAGCCATCCACTTTGTAGGTATCAACTAGATATTTGATAGAGTCAACTAGGATCCGTTTGCTCATATGGTGGGTTGTCCCCAAGCGTCCACCACCAAAGCTAGTTCGAGGTGTCCCATCAGCATCCATAAAGTGGTAGTAGTTTGGTTCTAAATCTTCAAAGAGATCGACTTTGGCTGTATGGTTATAAACTACGTCTAGGATAGCTCCCATGCCACGTTTGTGGATCTCATTGATGAGGTTTTTAAATTCTGCGATTCGTTTTTCTGGATTCTTAGGATCGCTTGAGTACATACCAGTCAATGAGAAGTAGTTTTGAGGGTCATATCCCCAGTTGTAGTTGCTGTTGCTTGAAGCATAGTCAGACAAGCGTTCATGGTTTTTCAATTCATTGACAAAGTAGTAAGACAAGACTGGAAGGAGCTGGATGTGGGTCACACCTAAGTCTTTGAGGTAGTCTAGTTTTTCAATAAAGGCTTCAAATGTACCAAATGGTTTGGTTAAGTCTTTTGCAATGGCAGGATCTGAAGTGAAGTCACGCACATGAGCTTCGTAGATAACGGCATCTTCACGAGTCTTGAAGTTGTGAATCTTACCATAAGTCAAGTCTTGAGGTCCTAGTTTGGCTGGATCTACAAAGGCAGCTTTAGCTACTTTATGGGCATCGTCAATCTTGGCATCGTCACTATTCCAAGCAGCGAGGGATTTAGCGTAAGGATCGAGTGCAAGAACAGTTTTCCCTTGACGCTCGATTTGGTATTGATAATAGTATCCAGTGAAATCTTTGATGCCTAATTTGTTTGTGCTATCTAGAGTTTGTTTCCAAGTTCCTCTTTCCCCTTTTTCAAGAGCGACAGTTCCAACTACTTTTTCAGGGTCATTCTTGTCGTAGACAACAACAGAAACCTTGTCAGCACTTGGTGACCAAAGGGTTAAATCAACTTGTTTTCCTTCTTCTTTGAGATCAGCTCCAAGTTTACCATCATAGCTGTAAGCCTCATCTTTCAGGCGCCAGCTTGTTTTGGTAGTGAATTGGCCGGAATTGTAGCTAACAGTATATGGGTGTTTTGTGTCAGAGAAATCTCCGCTGTAGGTCACTTTTTTACCAGCTTCATCTATTGCAACATCGGTGATAGCTACTTTATTTCCTAGGTGATTAGTGATGTTGGAGTGTTTGAGGATATCCTCTTTTTTAGCACCGGCAAGTGTTGAAAAACTACTTTCAATGCTAGAAGTTCCTACGTGTTGGGCACCTGTCATACGGATATCATGGACATAGTATGGATTTGTGTAAATTGATTCGTCATCGTCTTTTAGGAAAATTTGGCTATGATTTTTCAAATCTGTGAATTTATAATCTTCTTTACGGATTTTCACGTCGTCTCCTTGTTTGCTCTCATCTAGTAATAAAAATCCAAATTCTCTTGCGGCTTCATTAAGAGGAATGTCGATATAGCGGCCATATTTGCCTGTAGCCGTAAAGTCTGTTCCGTCAGGCCATTGAGCGCTACTTGGATTTTTCACATCTCCCCAGTACCAGAGAGATTTCTTGTCATAGTTGCCATCTGTGCGGTAGTAGTTGACGCGAACAGTTCCTGCAGGCTGTGGCTCGTAAGAGAAAACCTTGTAATCTTGGTCTAACCAAGCCTCGTTCATTTTTGGAACTAGTTTTTCTATAGATTTATCGCCGGTTAGATTTTTTCCAGCTGTATTGTTGATGAGGAAGCTAATTTTCTTGGCTTCTTCTCCCTTTAATTTGACATCTAGGTAATAGCCGTAGTCATCTTTTTTGGCATCCTTGAAGGACAAGGCTCCGTTTGGCCAATTTTCAGATGGTTTTTCAACATCGTCCCAAGTCCATAGTCCTTGAGCATCCTTGTTTTTTTCAGGAAGTTTTTTGACATGGATACGGAAGTAGTTATCTTCGATGGGCTCTTCTGCCTTAGTTTCAGTCGTTACTGGACTAGTGGAAGTAGTTGTCTCACTTGAACGATCTTGTCCAGTTTGTGGTGCTGGATCGGCTGGGCTTGCAACAGGAGTGGTCGCCTCTGTTGCAGGTTTTTCTTCTTTCTCTAGGGAAGCGCTTGCATTATTAGGTGAAGAAAAATCGCTTTCTTTCTTACCAGTGCTAGTTGCTGTATCAGTAAGAGGCTGGGCAAGGGCAGTAGTAGTTTCACTATTATTTGCGTTAGTGGTTGGTGTACTTTCGTCTGCTGAGATAGTTGGTGTAGCCATGGCAAGCAAGACAAGGCTTGCGCCGATAAGGACAGAACCAGTTCCATTTTTGAGGGAACGGATGCTGTAGACCATTTTTTTCTCAGTTTGAGCTGGTGTTTTTCTCATGATGATTCTCCAATCAATAAATTTCTATACCAGTATAGCATGTAGTAAAACAATATGCAAGCGTTTTCTTTGGTTTGTCAAAGAAATTCTTACTTTTGAGAAGTTTTCCGTATTATTTTATATATCAGTATAAATAATGGAAATAATACTCAATGAAAATCAAAGAGCAAACTAGGAAACTAGCCGCAGGCTGTACTTGAGTACGGCAAGGCGACGTTGACGTGGTTTGAAGAGATTTTCGAAGAGTATAAAAATGTCACATAAGACAAGACGTATTATTAGGAAGATGATGTGTTCCCAGCTATTTTTATTCAGAAATTGATCTCTAATATTTCTTTTAAAAAGTTCATCTAGCGAAACTATAAATAGGAAGAGAAAAAGCTAGCGCTTCTCAAGTTTTATCTAGTTTCCAAACTATAGTATTTACTGGAAATCTAAAGAAAATATCAGAAAAATTCAGCAAACGTTTTCTTCTTATTTTCTTGACTTTTTTGCTGATTTGTGCTTGACTTTTACTTGAAATTTGATAAACTATAGACAAATAGGAAAACGTATTCATTTAAAAACGGAGGAATAAGGAATGAATCAAGAAAAACGTTTGCATCGCTTTGTCAAAAAGTGTGGACTCGGTGTGTGTAGTGCTGTTGTTGCGGCCTTTTTATTGAACGCTCAGGGAGTAGCTTTGGCTACAGAGCAAGGGAATCGTCCAGTTGAGACAGAAAACATCGCTCGTGGAAAACAAGCTAGTCAAAGTTCTACTGCTTATGGAGGAGCTGCTACACGAGCAGTGGATGGTAATGTTGATAGTGACTATGGGCACCATTCTGTAACGCATACAAACTTTGAAGACAATGCTTGGTGGCAAGTTGATCTTGGAAAAACAGAGAATGTTGGAAAAGTTAAACTTTACAATCGTGGAGATGGGGCTGTAGCTAATCGTCTTTCCAATTTTGATGTTGTTTTGTTAAATGAAGCAAAACAAGAAGTTGCTCGTCAACACTTTGATAGTTTGAACGGGAAGGCAGAACTTGAAGTTTTCTTCACAGCCAAAGACGCTCGTTATGTAAAAGTGGAGTTGAAAACTAAAAATACCCCATTGAGCTTGGCAGAAGTGGAAGTATTCCGTTCAGCAACAACTCAAGTTGGACAGGATAGAACTGCACCAGTAGTAGATCAAACATCAGCATTGAAAGACTACCTTTTTGGCTTAACTTATAATCCTTTGGATATTTTAACTCGCAAGGGAGAGACCTTAGAAAATCGCTACAACACAAGTGCTAAGGAACAAAATGGAGAGTTTGTCGTTGTAGAAAAAATCAAGAAAACCCTCTCTACAGGCACAGCAGATGTTTCCATCAATGGAAATCAAAATGTCTTCCTAGGTGGCTTGTATAAGGCAAACCAAAATCTACTAGAAAATCAGCCAGAATTGATTAGTCTTGCCCGTGCAAAGGGGACAGTCAGCGTCGATTTACCTGGTATGATTCATTCTGAAAATCAAATCGAAGCAAATCCTACAACTAGTGGTATGCAAGAAGCAATGAATACCTTGGTTGAAAAATGGACAAAGAACTATTCATCTAGCCATTCCGTTCCTGCCCGTGTTCAGTATGAATCAACTACAGCCTATAGCATGAACCAATTGAAAGCAAAATTTGGTGCAGACTTTGAAAAAGCAGGCGCACCGCTCAAGATTGACTTTGAGGCTGTGCAAAAGGGTGAAAAGCAAATTGAAGTTGTAAACTTTAAACAAATCTACTATACAGCGACATTTGATGCACCGACCAATCCAGCAGCTGTATTTGACAAGAGTGTGACACCTGAAGATTTAAAACAAAGAGGTGTTGATTCACAAACTCCACCTGTATATGTATCAAACGTTTCTTACGGACGTCAAATCTATGTTAAGTTTGAGTCAACAAGTAAGTCTACTGAATTAAAAGCAGCTATCAATGCGGTTATCAAAGGCGCAACAATTGCTCCAAATTCTGAATGGAGCCGTCTATTGAAGAATACTTCTGTAACAGCGGTAATTGTAGGAGGTAATGCTAGCGGTGCTGCCAAAGTTGTCACAGGAACAGTCGAAAACTTGAAGGAACTCATCAGAGAAGGAGCTGACTTTAGCGCTCAAAGTCCAGCTGTGCCAATCTCATATAAGACTGCCTTCCTAAAAGATAATGCCCAAGCAACTTTACAAAATAGTACAGACTATATCGAAACGAAGGTTACTTCTTATAAAAATGGCTTCTTGAAACTTCATCATAAGGGTGCTTATGTTGCGCGTTACTACATCTATTGGGATGAAATTACATATGATGAACAAGGAAATCCAGAAATTCGTTCACGTCAATGGGAAGATAACGGAAAAAACAGAACTTCAGGCTTCCAAACAGAGATTCAATTTAAAGGAAATGTCCGTAATCTTCGTATCAAGGTTCAAGAAAAGACGGGTCTTGTATGGGAACCATGGCGTACAGTTTACAACCGCACAGACTTACCACTAGTACAACAGCGTACAATTACACATTGGGGAACAACTCTAAACCCTAAAGTTGATGAAAAAATTGTGAATGAGTAACGATTTGATTTACTTGATTCGATAGTAAACAGTGAAGAGGAGGAACTTCGATTTCTCCTCTTTTATGATTGACTTTTGAGAGAATGAAAAGATGAAAATGGGAACTTCTATAGCAGATTGAAACTAGAATAGTACGTTGTTGCTATTAAAACATTTCTAGAAATTAAGTTGACTTTCCCAATAGATTTGTTCATGTCTTATTTCAATTCAATATAAAACTAACTTTCAGTTTTCCACAACCTAGCTTTTAGTATGAGAAAAACGCGTTGTTACAGACATAAGGAGCTTTTTGAGAAGTGGGCAATCCGTGCAATCAGATTTGACGGATGTTGGATGCATGATGCGATTGCGCTTAATTTTCTTTGAAATCGTTGACGGACCTATTCCCATATTCTCAACGATGGAACGGAAAGTTTCACACTTAATTCTAGCATAATTCGTCCTCTGAGACTAACTTCCGGTTTTGGGAGAGAGGTGGAAGTTACTTTGAGAAGTTAGCCAGAGCTAAAATTAACAATAAAAAAGAAAAATATCTTGACAACCAATGGAAAATTTTGTTACAATAATAGACGGTACTTTTTACTTTTGGTCTCTCAAGAGTGTACAGGGACGTGCTGACAAATGTTGCAAAAGTACACACAGATGATAGCTGTCACCAAGTGTATCATCACCAAAAATAAAAAAAACACAGGAGAATGTAGATGCCTACAATTAACCAATTGGTTCGCAAACCGCGTAAATCAAAAGTAGAAAAATCTAAATCACCAGCTTTGAACGTTGGTTACAACAGTCATAAAAAAGTTCAAACAAACGTTTCTTCACCACAAAAACGTGGTGTTGCAACTCGTGTTGGAACAATGACACCTAAAAAACCTAACTCAGCCCTTCGTAAATTCGCTCGTGTACGTTTGAGCAACCTTATCGAAGTTACTGCCTACATCCCAGGTATCGGACACAACTTGCAAGAGCACAGCGTGGTTCTTCTTCGTGGTGGACGTGTAAAAGACCTTCCAGGGGTACGTTACCATATCGTCCGTGGTGCACTTGATACTGCAGGTGTTAACGATCGTAAACAAGGCCGTTCTAAATACGGTACTAAACGTCCAAAAGCATAAGGAAAGGGGATAAAGAGAAATGAGTCGTAAAAATAGAGCTCCAAAACGTGACGTATTGCCAGATCCGCTTTACAATTCACAACTAGTTACTCGTCTTATCAACCGCGTTATGCTTGATGGTAAACGTGGTACAGCTGCTTCAATCGTTTACGGTGCTTTTGAGCAAATCAAAGAAGCTACTGGCAACGATGCACTTGAAGTATTTGAAACAGCTATGGAAAACATCATGCCTGTACTTGAAGTACGTGCACGTCGTGTTGGTGGTTCTAACTACCAAGTCCCAGTTGAGGTTCGTCCAGAACGTCGTACAACACTTGGACTTCGTTGGTTGGTAACAATTGCTCGTCTTCGTGGTGAACACACAATGCAAGACCGTCTTGCAAAAGAAATCTTGGATGCTGCTAACAACACTGGTGCAGCTGTTAAGAAACGTGAAGACACTCACCGTATGGCTGAAGCTAACCGTGCATTCGCACACTTCCGTTGGTAAGATTAAGATACTAAGGGCGTTAAAAAAGCGACTGAAAATTAGGAAGCTTGACGAAGAATCGAAGATTCTAGGAGAGCTTATCTATTTTCCGAGCTTTTAGCCCGGGTTCAAATTAGCTAAATCGATTAGTATTAGCTATAACTCAACTTACCAGCTCGTAAGTCGAAACCAACAATAGCATGAAAACATTGAGAACGGGTAGGTCCTGCCTATCCGTTTTTATTAAAATCGTGTTATAATAGAATAGAAATCAAAAATAAATAGGAGAAACAAACCTCATGGCACGCGAATTTTCACTTGAAAAAACTCGTAATATCGGTATCATGGCTCACGTCGATGCCGGTAAAACAACAACTACTGAGCGTATTCTTTACTACACTGGTAAAATCCACAAAATCGGTGAAACTCACGAAGGTGCGTCACAAATGGACTGGATGGAGCAAGAGCAAGAACGTGGTATCACTATCACATCTGCTGCAACAACAGCTCAATGGAACAACCACCGCGTAAACATCATCGACACACCAGGACACGTGGACTTCACAATCGAAGTACAACGTTCTCTTCGTGTATTGGATGGTGCGGTTACCGTTCTTGACTCACAATCAGGTGTTGAGCCTCAAACTGAAACAGTTTGGCGTCAAGCAACTGAGTATGGAGTTCCACGTATCGTATTTGCCAACAAAATGGACAAAATCGGTGCTGACTTCCTTTACTCTGTAAGCACACTTCACGATCGTCTTCAAGCAAATGCCCACCCAATCCAATTGCCAATCGGTTCTGAAGATGACTTCCGTGGTATCATCGACTTGATTAAGATGAAAGCTGAAATCTATACGAACGACCTTGGTACAGATATCCTTGAAGAAGACATCCCAGCTGAATACCTTGACCAAGCTCAAGAATACCGTGAAAAATTGATTGAAGCAGTTGCTGAAACTGACGAAGAATTGATGATGAAATACCTTGAAGGTGAAGAAATCACTAACGAAGAATTGAAAGCTGGTATCCGTAAAGCGACTATCAACGTTGAATTCTTCCCAGTATTGTGTGGTTCTGCCTTCAAAAACAAAGGTGTTCAATTGATGCTTGATGCGGTTATTGACTACCTTCCAAGCCCACTTGACATCCCAGCGATCAAAGGTATTAACCCAGATACAGACGCTGAAGAAACTCGTCCAGCATCTGACGAAGAGCCATTTGCAGCTCTTGCCTTCAAGATCATGACTGACCCATTCGTAGGTCGTTTGACATTCTTCCGTGTTTACTCAGGTGTGCTTCAATCAGGTTCTTACGTATTGAACACTTCTAAAGGTAAACGTGAACGTATCGGACGTATCCTTCAAATGCACGCTAACAGCCGTCAAGAAATCGACACTGTTTACTCAGGTGATATTGCTGCTGCCGTTGGTTTGAAAGATACTACAACTGGTGACTCATTGACAGATGAAAAAGCTAAAATCATCCTTGAGTCAATCAACGTTCCAGAACCAGTTATCCAATTGATGGTTGAGCCAAAATCTAAAGCTGACCAAGACAAGATGGGTATCGCCCTTCAAAAATTGGCTGAAGAAGATCCAACATTCCGCGTTGAAACAAACGTTGAAACTGGTGAAACAGTTATCTCTGGTATGGGTGAGCTTCACCTTGACGTCCTTGTTGACCGTATGCGTCGTGAGTTCAAAGTTGAAGCGAACGTAGGTGCTCCTCAAGTATCTTACCGTGAAACATTCCGCGCTTCTACTCAAGCACGTGGATTCTTCAAACGTCAGTCTGGTGGTAAAGGTCAATTTGGTGATGTATGGATTGAATTTACTCCAAACGAAGAAGGTAAAGGATTCGAATTCGAAAACGCAATCGTCGGTGGTGTGGTTCCTCGTGAATTTATCCCAGCGGTTGAAAAAGGTTTGGTAGAATCTATGGCTAACGGTGTTCTTGCAGGTTACCCAATGGTTGACGTTAAAGCTAAACTTTACGATGGTTCATACCACGATGTCGACTCATCTGAAACTGCCTTCAAGATCGCGGCTTCACTTGCTCTTAAAGAAGCTGCTAAATCAGCACAACCAGCTATCCTTGAGCCAATGATGCTTGTAACAATCACTGTTCCAGAAGAAAACCTTGGTGATGTTATGGGTCACGTAACTGCTCGTCGTGGACGTGTAGATGGTATGGAAGCACATGGTAACAGCCAAATCGTTCGTGCTTACGTTCCACTTGCTGAAATGTTCGGTTACGCAACAGTTCTTCGTTCTGCATCTCAAGGACGTGGTACATTCATGATGGTATTTGACCACTACGAAGATGTGCCTAAGTCAGTACAAGAAGAAATCATTAAGAAAAACAAAGGTGAAGACTAATCAGTCCTCGCTATAGAAGGAAGTCACTTAGTGGCTTCCTTTTGTCTTTAGAAAATACCTCTAAATATGGTAAAATAGTAGGAGAATAATGTGAGGAAAATGAATGTCAAACAGTTTTGAAATTTTAATGAATCAATTGGGGATACCTACTGAAATGAGACAGGCTCCTGCTTTAGCACAGGCCGATATTGAGCGAGTTGTGGTTCATAAAATTAGTAAGGTATGGGAGTTTCATTTCATATTTTCTAATATTTTACCGATTGAAATCTTTTTAGAATTAAAGAAAGGTTTGAGCGAAGAATTTTCTAAGACAGGCAATAAAGCTGTTTTCGAGATCAAGGCTCTCTCTCAAGAATTTTCAAACCAACTTTTACAAGCCTATTATAGAGAGGCTTTTTCTGAGGAGCCATGTGCTAGTCAAGGATTTAAATCTCTTTATCAAAATCTGCAAGTTCGTGCTGAAGGCAATCAACTATTTATTGAGGGCTCTGAGGCTATTGATAAGGAATATTTTAAGAAGAATCATCTTCCTAATTTAGCTAAACAACTTGAAAAGTTTGGTTTTCCAACTTTTAATTGTCAAGTCGAGAAGAATGATGTGCTGACCCAAGAGCAGGAAGAGGCCTTTCATGCTAAAAATGAGCAGATTGTTCAAGTGGCCAATGAGGAAGCGCTCCGTGCTATGGAACAACTGGAACAGATGGCACCTCCTCCAGCGGAAGAGAAACCAGTCTTTGATTTTCAGGCCAAAAAAGCTGCAGCTAAACCCAAGCTAGATAAGGCGGAGATTACTCCTATGATCGAAGTGACGACGGAGGAAAATCGTCTGGTCTTTGAAGGGGTTGTTTTTGATGTGGAGCAAAAAGTGACCAGAACAGGGCGTGTTTTGATCAACTTTAAAATGACGGACTACACTTCAAGTTTTTCTATGCAAAAGTGGGTCAAGAATGAGGAAGAGGCCCAGAAGTTTGATCTCATTAAGAAAAATTCTTGGCTTAGAGTTCGTGGGAATGTGGAGATGAATAATTTCACACGCGATTTGACTATGAACGTGCAGGATGTGCAGGAAGTTGTTCACTATGAGCGGAAGGATTTGATGCCAGAAGGTGAGCGTCGGGTTGAGTTTCATGCTCATACTAACATGTCGACTATGGATGCTTTGCCAGAGGTAGAAGAAATCGTTGCGACAGCTGCTAAGTGGGGACACAAGGCGGTTGCCATCACGGATCATGGAAATGTCCAGTCCTTCCCACATGGCTATAAGGCGGCTAAGAAAGCGGGAATCCAGCTGATCTATGGTATGGAAGCCAATATCGTTGAGGACCGTGTCCCTATCGTCTACAACGAAGTGGAGATGGATTTATCAGAAGCAACCTATGTGGTCTTTGACGTGGAAACGACGGGTCTATCAGCCATCTACAATGACTTGATTCAGGTTGCGGCTTCTAAGATGTACAAGGGGAATGTCATTGCTGAATTTGATGAATTTATCAATCCTGGGCATCCTTTGTCAGCTTTTACTACTGAGTTGACTGGAATTACAGATGACCATGTCAAAAATGCCAAACCACTAGAACAAGTTTTGCAAGAATTCCAAGAATTCTGCAAGGATACGGTCCTAGTTGCCCACAATGCGACCTTTGACGTTGGATTTATGAATGCCAACTATGAGCGTCATGGTCTTCCAAGGATTAGTCAGCCAGTTATTGATACGCTGGAGTTTGCTAGAAACCTCTATCCTGAGTATAAACGTCATGGTTTGGGACCTTTGACCAAGCGTTTTGGTGTGGCCTTAGAACATCACCACATGGCCAACTACGATGCGGAAGCTACAGGTCGCCTGCTTTTCATCTTTATCAAAGAGGTGGCAGAAAAACATGGTGTGACCGATCTAGCTAGACTCAACATTGATTTGATTAGTCCAGATTCTTACAAAAAAGCTCGAATCAAGCATGCGACTATTTATGTCAAGAATCAGATAGGTCTAAAAAATATCTTTAAACTGGTTTCTCTGTCTAATACCAAGTACTTTGAAGGGGTGCCACGAATTCCGAGAACAGTTCTAGATGCCCATCGAGAAGGTTTGATTTTAGGCTCAGCTTGCTCTGAAGGTGAAGTTTTTGATGCAGTCGTTTCCCAAGGTGTGGATGCGGCGGTTGAGGTGGCCAAGTATTATGACTTTATCGAGGTTATGCCACCAGCTATCTATGCGCCATTGATTGCTAAGGAGCAGGTCAAGGATATGGAGGAACTCCAGACCATTATCAAGAGTTTGATAGAAGTTGGAGACCGTCTTGGTAAGCCCGTTCTAGCTACGGGAAATGTCCATTATATCGAACCGGAAGAAGAGATTTACCGTGAAATTATCGTCCGTAGCTTGGGACAGGGGGCTATGATTAACCGAACTATCGGGCATGGAGAACATGCCCAATCAGCACCACTTCCAAAGGCTCATTTTAGAACGACAAATGAAATGTTGGATGAATTTGCCTTCTTGGGAGAGGAATTAGCTCGTAAACTGGTTATTGAAAATCCCAATGCCTTGGCAGAAATCTTTGAACCTGTTGAAGTTGTTAAGGGGGATTTGTACACGCCTTTCATCGACAAGGCGGAAGAAACGGTCGCTGAATTGACCTATAAGAAAGCTTTTGAGATTTATGGAAATCCGCTGCCAGATATTGTCGATTTGCGGATTGAAAAAGAACTGACTTCCATTCTGGGGAATGGATTTGCTGTGATTTATCTGGCTTCCCAGATGCTGGTACAACGTTCTAATGAACGGGGTTACTTGGTTGGTTCTCGTGGGTCTGTCGGATCTAGTTTTGTTGCGACTATGATTGGGATTACAGAGGTCAATCCTCTCTCTCCTCACTATGTCTGTGGTCAGTGTCAGTACAGTGAGTTTATCACCGATGGTTCGTACGGTTCAGGATTTGATATGCCCAATAAGGACTGTCCAAAATGTGGTAACAAACTCAGCAAAAATGGGCAAGATATTCCTTTCGAGACCTTCCTTGGTTTTGATGGGGACAAGGTTCCCGATATTGACTTGAACTTCTCGGGAGAAGATCAACCTAGCGCCCACTTGGATGTACGCGATATTTTTGGTGAGGAATATGCCTTCCGTGCAGGAACGGTTGGTACGGTGGCTGCCAAGACTGCCTATGGTTTTGTCAAGGGTTACGAGCGGGACTATGGCAAGTTTTATCGTGATGCAGAGGTAGAACGCCTCGCTCAAGGTGCTGCTGGTGTCAAGCGGACAACAGGACAACACCCGGGGGGAATCGTTGTTATTCCGAACTACATGGATGTCTATGATTTCACGCCTGTTCAGTATCCAGCGGATGACGTGACGGCTGAATGGCAGACGACTCACTTTAACTTCCACGATATTGATGAGAACGTCCTTAAACTTGATGTACTGGGACATGATGATCCGACCATGATTCGAAAACTCCAGGACTTGTCTGGGATCGATCCTAATGAAATCCCTATGGATGATGAAGGCGTGATGGCCCTCTTTTCAGGGACAGATGTGCTAGGGGTAACTCCTGAACAAATCGGAACACCGACGGGTATGCTGGGAATTCCAGAGTTTGGAACCAACTTTGTACGTGGGATGGTAGATGAGACGCATCCGACGACTTTTGCAGAGCTGCTTCAGCTCTCAGGTCTGTCCCATGGTACCGATGTGTGGTTGGGAAATGCTCAGGATCTGATTAAGCAAGGAATTGCGGACCTATCAACCGTTATCGGTTGTCGGGACGACATCATGGTTTACCTCATGCATGCCGGTCTCGAACCTAAGATGGCCTTTACCATTATGGAACGGGTACGTAAGGGCTTGTGGCTCAAGATTTCCGAAGAGGAGCGAAATGGCTACATTGAAGCCATGAAGGCCAATAAGGTGCCAGAGTGGTATATCGAGTCCTGTGGGAAAATTAAGTACATGTTCCCTAAAGCCCATGCGGCAGCCTACGTTATGATGGCCTTGCGTGTAGCTTACTTCAAGGTTCATCATCCCATTTATTATTACTGTGCTTACTTCTCAATCCGTGCTAAAGCCTTTGATATTAAGACTATGGGTGCGGGCTTGGATGCCATCAAACGCAGAATGGAAGAAATCTCTGAAAAACGGAAGAACAATGAGGCCTCTAATGTGGAGATTGACCTCTATACAACTCTTGAGATTGTCAATGAAATGTGGGAACGTGGTTTCAAGTTTGGCAAACTCGATCTCTATCGTAGTCAGGCGACAGAGTTCCTTATCGATGGGGATACCCTCATTCCGCCATTTGTAGCAATGGATGGTCTGGGAGAGAACGTTGCTAAGCAGTTGGTGCGAGCGCGTGAAGAGGGAGAATTCCTCTCTAAAACAGAACTACGCAAGCGTGGAGGGCTCTCATCAACCTTGGTTGAAAAGATGGATGAGATGGGGATTCTCGGCAATATGCCAGAGGATAACCAGTTGAGTTTGTTTGATGAGTTGTTTTAATAGTTTGAAATGTCTTGTGTAGGTTTGAGGTTGTATCATGATGGAAAAGAAAAAAGAGCAACACCCTGGAAACCAGGGAAAGTTATTTCCATAAGTTTGCGAAATGGCGTTTACGTATTAGCACAAATGGTGCGTGATCCCTATCTGGTATTTTTCAACCATTTTAACGAGGAAAATAATTGGAAGGGAGTGACCTTGAAAGAGGAGGATATCCTCTTTTGTAAGGCTGTTACTCGCCAGTTTCTACGCTATAGTCCTGTAGCGATTGTCAAAGAAGTTACCCCCCCTGTTAAATTATGAACTGCCTAAAGAATGGATTTATAGCCATATTGGAGGGCATCCTATTACTGTTTCGGTAAAGGGAAGGGAGCGCCAACTTGTTGGTTTTGGTAGACGTTGTTCTTTGGTCCTGGCGGATAAAGACAGTGGACTACCAGAAGATAATCCACTTATGGGACTCTTCCAAACCTATATCATATCAGATATCAAAGAACAGGATTGGGATCGGGTAGGTCAGGCTGAACTTATGTCTATTGAAGTATTTCCAACACTCAACGAACGTCTCTATCTTTGCTTTCTTTATGGAAAAAATATAAATTCAGAACAAGATATCTTTTTAGAAAAGCCTCTACCTGATGACTATGAAACCTATATAGATATCCTCACAAATAGTACAGAGGCACGACGCCTCTACCTAGGGGAGCATGAAGAATAAGAAAGGACATTTCATAAAACTAAGAATTTTTGCGGAAGACAAGCCAGCTGAGAAAGTATTTGAATATCAATTAGAACTTGCTGATCAGACAATTCTTCTATCAACAGCACTTTTGTCAGGTGTCATTGCTTTAGCAGGATTATTCTCTGCTGTGAAAGAAAAATAAAAATAGAAAAGAGAAAACAGAATGGTTTTACCAAATTTTAAAGAAAATCTAGAAAAATATGCGAAATTGTTGGTTGCGAACGGAATTAACGTGCAACCTGGTCACACTTTGACTCTCTCTATTGATGTGGAGCAACGTGAATTGGCTCACTTAATCGTCAAAGAAGCTTATGCCTTGGGTGCGCATGAGGTTATCGTTCAGTGGACAGATGATGTCATTAACCGTGAGAAATTCCTCCATGCCCCGATGGAGCGTTTGGACAATGTGCCAGAATACAAGATTGCTGAAATGAACTATCTCTTGGAGAACAAGGCTAGCCGTCTTGGAGTTCGTTCATCTGATCCAGGTGCCTTGAACGGAGTGGATGCTGACAAGCTTTCAGCTTCTGCTAAAGCTATGGGACTTGCCATGAAGCCTATGCGTATCGCAACTCAATCTAACAAGGTTAGCTGGACTGTAGCAGCTGCAGCAGGACTTGAGTGGGCTAAGAAAGTCTTTCCAAATGCTGCGAGCGATGAAGAAGCAGTCGATCTCCTTTGGGACCAAATCTTTAAAACTTGCCGTGTCTATGAAGAAGATCCTGTTAAGGCTTGGGAAAATCATGCAGCTATCCTTAAGAGCAAGGCTGATATGCTTAATAAAGAACAATTTTCAGCCCTTCACTACACAGCGCCAGGGACTGATTTGACCCTTGGTTTGCCGAAGAACCACGTTTGGGAATCAGCTGGTGCTATCAATGCACAGGGCGAAGGTTTCTTGCCAAATATGCCGACAGAAGAAGTCTTTACAGCTCCAGACTTCCGTCGTGCAGATGGTTATGTAACCTCTACAAAACCGCTTAGTTATAACGGAAACATTATTGAAGGTATTAAGGTGACCTTTAAGGATGGAGAAATCATAGATATTACTGCTGAGAAGGGTGATCAGGTTATGAAGGATCTTGTCTTTGAAAATGCGGGTGCGCGTGCCTTGGGTGAATGTGCCTTGGTACCAGATCCAAGCCCAATTTCTCAGTCAGGTATTACCTTCTTTAACACTCTTTTCGATGAAAATGCGTCAAATCACTTGGCTATCGGTGCAGCCTATGCGACTAGCGTCGTTGGTGGAGCGGAGATGAGCGAAGAGGAGCTTGAAGCTGCAGGGCTTAACCGTTCAGATGTTCACGTAGACTTTATGATTGGTTCTAACCAAATGGATATCGATGGTATTCGTGAGGATGGAACGCGAGTACCTCTTTTCCGTAATGGGAATTGGGCAAATTAAGGAGATAATATGTTAGGAAGTATGTTCGTTGGTCTCCTAGTGGAATTTTTAGCAGGTACTCTGACCAATCGTGGAGAGCGAATGGGATGTTTTGGAAAAATGTTTCTCGGTTGGATCGGAGCCTTTCTAGGTCACTTGCTCTTTGGAACTTGGGGGCCAGTTTTATCAGGAACAGCTATTATCCCAGCTGTTTTAGGTTCCATGATTGTCTTAGCAATTTTCTGGAGACGAGGAAGTTAATTTCTTAAATCTGATACTCAATGAAAATCAAAGAGCAAACTAGGAAACTAGCCGCAGGTTGCTCAAAGCACTGTTTTGAGGTTGTAGATAGAACTGACGAAGTCAGCTCAAAACACTGTTTTGAGGTTGCAGATAGAACTGACGAAGTCAGCTCAAAACACTGTTTTGAGGTTGCAGATAGAACTGACGAAGTCAGTAACATATATACGGCAAGGCGACGTTGACGCGGTTTGAAGAGATTTTTGAAGAGTATGAAACGAAAAGGAGGTAGGTCATTGTACTAGCCTCCTTTTGATATGATATAATAGTTCTATGAGATTAGATAAATTTTTAGTTGCCTGTGCGGTGGGAAGTCGGACTGAGGTCAAAAACTTGCTCAAGGCTGGGCGCGTGACTGTAAATGGTAAAAAAGAAAAATCAGCTAAATTGCAGATTGATGAAGAAAGAGATGAGATTCGCTTTGATGGGCAAGTGTTGGAGTATGAGGAGTTTGTCTACTATATGATGAACAAGCCCCAAGGAGTTATCTCAGCGACTGAGGATCCCAAGCACAGAACCGTTCTGGACTTGTTGGATGATATTGCTCGGAGCAAGGAAGTTTTCCCAGTAGGGCGCTTGGATATCGATACGCATGGACTCCTGCTCCTGACCAATGACGGTCAGCTTGCCCATGCTCTTCTTTCACCCAAGCGTCATGTGGATAAGACCTATCTGGCTCAGGTCAAGGGAATTATGACACAAGAAGATGTGGAGATATTTGCCAAGGGTATTCCTCTCAAAGACTTTACTTGTCAACCCGCTAGACTGGAGATTCTTTCCACAGATGCAGAAAAGAATCAGAGCCAAATCCGTGTGACTATTGCAGAAGGAAAGTTTCATCAGGTCAAGCGTATGGTGGGCTACTGTGGCAAGGAAGTGGTGGACTTGCAACGATTGACTATGGGAACTTTAGTATTAGATGAGAACCTGGAACGAGGGGAATGGCGTCGCTTGACCAAGGAAGACTTAGAAATTCTCCTTGCTAGTATTGCTTAATTTGATTTATATTTGAAAAAGGTGGGGAAGAATGTCCTTGCCTTTTATGTTTTTTAGTTGCTTCCTTTGTGAAAAGAGTTATAATAGACTGTAGAATAAAAGGAGGAATCTATGAACGCGATTCAAGAATCATTTACTGATAAACTATTTGCCAACTATGAAGCAAATGTAAAATACCAAGCGATTGAAAATGCTGCTAGCCACAACGGAATTTTTGCAGCTCTGGAACGTCGCCAAAGCCATGTAGACAACACACCTGTTTTCTCATTGGATTTAACCAAGGACAAGGTCACTAACCAGAAAGCGTCTGGTCGTTGCTGGATGTTTGCGGCTCTCAACACTTTTCGCCACAAACTCATCTCGCAATACAAATTGGAGAACTTTGAGTTGTCACAAGCCCACACTTTCTTCTGGGACAAGTATGAGAAATCAAACTGGTTCTTGGAGCAAGTCATTGCGACTGCAGACCAAGAATTGACGAGCCGTAAGGTTAGCTTCTTACTCCAAATACCACAACAAGATGGTGGTCAATGGGATATGGTCGTTTCCCTCTTTGAAAAATACGGTGTCGTGCCTAAGTCAGTTTATCCTGAGTCTGTTTCATCTAGTAGCAGCCGTGAGCTAAATGCAATCCTTAACAAATTGCTGCGCCAAGATGCTCAAATCTTGCGTGACTTACTAGCTTCTGGCGCAGACCAAGCGACTGTTCAAGCTAAGAAAGAAGACCTCTTGCAAGAGATCTTTAACTTCCTTGCCATGTCACTAGGACTACCACCACGTAAATTTGACTTTGCTTATCGTGATAAGGATAATAACTACCAAAGCGAAAAAGGTATTACTCCACAGGAATTTTACAAGAAATATGTCAATCTTCCTTTAGAAGACTACGTTTCTGTTATCAATGCTCCAACTGCTGATAAACCATACGGTAAATCTTACACAGTTGAGATGTTGGGAAATGTGGTTGGTAGCCGTGCGGTTCGTTACATCAACGTTCCAATGGAGCGCTTGAAAGAATTGGCGATTGCCCAAATGCAAGCAGGTGAGACTGTTTGGTTTGGTTCTGATGTTGGCCAGCTCAGCAACCGCAAAGCTGGAATCCTTGCGACAGATGTTTATGACTTTGAATCAAGCATGGACATTAAACTTACTCAAGACAAGGCCGGACGTTTGGACTATAGCGAAAGCTTGATGACCCACGCCATGGTCTTGACAGGTGTTGACTTGGACGAAAATGGTAAATCAACCAAGTGGAAGGTTGAAAACTCATGGGGAGACAAGGTCGGTACAGATGGTTACTTTGTTGCCTCAGACGCTTGGATGGACGAATACACATACCAAATCGTTGTTCGTAAGGAATTGCTGACAGCAGAAGAACAAGCTGCCTATGGAGCAGAACCAATCGTACTTGCACCTTGGGATCCAATGGGAGCCTTGGCAGAATAATACTCTTCGAAAATCAAATTCAAACCACGTCAGCTTCGCCTTGCCGTACTCAAGTACAGCCTGCGGCTCGCTTCCTAGTTTGCTCTTTGATTTTCATTGAGTATAAAAGCCTAGAAAAAAGGAATCAGATTTTAGAACCTGGTTCCTTTTTAGTTGCTTGATTACATGATGTGAAGAACATGTGCCACAATACCCACTGCGAAGAGGGCAAGGATAATAGTGATTGGAGATACTTTTTTCTTAAGTAAGTACATGCAAAGTAAAGTAAGGAGTAGTCCTGATAATCCAGGAATCAACATATCCAAGTTTTGTTGGAAAGTAGTAACTTTTTCAGGAGTTTGAGACAATCCTTGTCCTACTTGTGCGAATGCTTCTTGGATACCTTTAGACCCTTCTGGCAATTTATCCCAATGGATATAAGCCTTTTCATCTAGTTGAACTTTAGAAACATCGAAAGCAAATTTAATATTTACCCAACGTTGAACAAGGACAGCAAGAATGAACATCCCAAGGATAGAAGCTCCTTTAGTGATATCTTGAAGGATGCCGCCAGACATATCTTTAGTGATTTCTGATCCAGCCTTGTATCCAATCTCTTGAACATACCACAAGAATGACATACGAATCAAGTTCCATGCAACAAAGAAGAGGAGTGGGCCCAAGATATTGCCAGTAAGGGCAAGTGAAGCACCGAGAGATCCAAGGATTGGGCGTACTGTAAACCAGAATACTGGGTCACCGATACCAGCAAGAGGTCCCATCATACCGATTTTAACCCCTTGGATAGCAGCGTCATCGATTTCCACACCGTTAGCACGTTCTTCTTCAAGCGCAAGAGTAACCCCCATGACTGGAGCAGCTACGTATGGATGAGTGTTGAAGAACTCAAGGTGACGCTCAAGAGCAGCGATTTGATCTTCTTTTTTAGTATAGAGTTTTTTGATAGCTGGAATGAGTGTATAAGCCCAGCCCAAGTTTTGCATCCGTTCAAAGTTCCAAGACCCTTGTAAGAAGGTTGAACGCCACCAAACTTTTTTACGATCTGATTTAGTTAATTGAAGTTTTTCAGTCATGATGTTTTCAGTCCTTTCTTATCTTAGTAGTCTTCTAGGATATCGCCGATTGGGTCGTTAGAAGTTGCAGCTCCTCCGCCACCATTTCCACCAGTTTTAGAAAGGTGAAGGTAGATAAGCGCGATAGCAACACCGATAGCACCGAATCCGATTAGAGTAATGTCTGACACAGCAGCGAGAACGAAACCAAGAGCGAAGAATGGCCATACTTCACGAGTTGCCATCATGTTGATAACCATGGCGTAACCAACGGCAACGACCATACCACCACCGATAGCCATACCATCTTTGAGCCAGTCTGGCATGGCACTAAGGATACTTTGTACAGTTTCAGTTGGTACCATAAGGAGAAGAGCTGCAGGAAGTGCGATACGAAGTCCTTGGAAGAGTAGCGCAATGAAATGCGCACGCTCCACAGCGCCGAAGTCACCTTTTTTAGCGGCAGCATCTGCAGTATGAACCAAACCAACTGAAATTGTACGAACAATCATTGTCAAGAAAAGTCCAGCTACGGCAAGAGGGATAGCAACCGCTTGGGCAACACCGATACCAGTCTTGGTAAAGTCACCACCAAGAACCATGATAATGGCAGCAGCGACAGAAGCAAGTGCAGCATCAGGAGCGATAGCAGCACCGATATTTGACCAACCAAGGGCAATCATTTGAAGCGATCCACCGAGGATAATCCCTGCTTCCAAGTGACCTGTTACAAGCCCAATAAGGGTACAGGCTACAAGTGGTTGGTGAAATTGGAACTGGTCGAGGATGCCTTCAAGACCTGCAAAGAAGGCTACAACGACTACTAAAACCATAGAAATAATAGACATGTTTAAAATCCTTTCATAAATAATGGCTTATTTGACATTGGCTTTGTTAATCAAGTCAAACAAATCTTTTTTAGAATCATTTGGTACTTTACGGACATCAAATTCAACACCCAAGTCACGCATTTTTTCAAATGTAGCAACATCTTCTTTGTCCATAGACAAAACGGTATTGACCAATGTTTTACCTGTTGAGTGAGCCATAGAACCAACGTTAAGAGTCTTGATTGGCACGCCGCCTTCGATGGCACGAAGGGCATCTTGAGGTGTTTCAAACAAGATAAGGGCATGTGTTTCTCCAAAACGTGGGTCTTTTGAAATCTCAATCAGTTTTTGAATTGGAACCACGTTAGCCTTGACATTACCTGGAGCTGCTTGTTTAATCAATTCTTTACGAAGGTCGTCTTTAGCCACGTTATCTGAAGCAACGATGATACGATTTGCTTTTGAATCTGGAGTCCAAGCAGTTGCAACCTGACCGTGAAGTAGACGTGTGTCAAGACGAGCAAGATTGATTTTCAATTTACCGTCTCCGATAACAGTTCCTTCTGGGATAGCAGTTTGGGCAACTGGAGCAGCTGCAGCGCTTGCAACTTCCTCAACTGGGTTGAGCTCTTCTGGAAGAGCCTTGATGCCATCTTTGGCTTCTTTAATGATATTAGCAGCGACTTTTTCTACACCTGCAGCAGCGTCCATGAGGCGCTCTGTGTAGGCTTGAATCAACATCGGTAAGTTAAGTCCTGTGATGATGGCAAACTTACGTTCGGGATTTTCTCCCATCACGCGACTAGCTTGGTTAAATGGAGATCCACTCCAAAGGTCAGCCAAAACTAGAACCTCATCTTCTGCGTCAAATGCAGCAACAGCGTTATTAAACTTAGCGTATAGATCATCAGGGCCTTCATTTGGCATAAAGGTTACAACTTGAACCTTTTCTTGTTCACCAAAGATCATAGATCCTGACTGATGAATACCCGCAGCAAATTCGCCGTGGCTCGCAATAATGATTCCGATACTCATTATTGTCATTCCTCCTTTTTTGTTTTAGTTTTCATTTAAGAAAACTTTAAGACTGTCTAAGTATAAACCGTTTTCATGTAAAAAGCAACTATTTATCATAAAAAATTAAAAAAACTTTTACTTTTGGATGTTGATATATTGAGTTTTTTGAGGAGTAATATTGAATCCACATTTAAAAATTTAATATAAAAAAGTTGAAAGAAGCTTCCAACTTTTAAAATAGGTTTCTATTAGATTAGTGGGTGAAGTCGAGTACCATACGTCCTTGGATTTGACCTTTTTCCATTTCGTCGAAAATGGCAACAGCATCTTCTACTGGACGTTTTTGAACAACTGGAACTACCAAACCTTCTGCACCGAATTGGAAGGCTTCTTCCAAGTCTTTACGAGTTCCAACGCGAGAACCGATGACTTGGATTCCATCTAGAACGGTTTTTACGATACTTAGTTCCATCATTTCAGAAGGAAGGCCGACAGCGACGACGTGACCACCAGCACGAACTGAGTCAACAGCCTGGTTGAAGGCAACTTTAGATACAGCAGTTACGACAGCTGAATGAGCTCCACCATCAGTTTTTTCCTTGATGAGTCCAGCTACATCTTCAACTTCGAGGCCGTTAATCACAATGTCAGCGCCTACTTCTTTTGCAAGGGCAAGTTTGTCATTGTTGATATCGACTGCGATAACATGAGCATTGAATACTTTTTTAGCGTATTGAACAGCGAGGTTACCAAGTCCACCAGCACCGTAAAGAACAACCCATTGGCCTGGTTCAACTTTTGCTTCTTTGATAGCTTTATAGGTTGTTACTCCAGCACATGTGATAGAAGGAGCTTGGGCTGAATCAAGTCCGTCAGGAACTTTGACAGCATAGTCAGCAGTTACGATACATTGTTCAGCCATACCACCGTCTACTGAGTAGCCAGCATTTTTCACTGTACGGCAAAGGGTTTCGCGACCAGTTGTACAGTATTCGCAAGTGCCACATCCTTCAAAGAACCAAGCAACGCTGACGCGGTCACCGACTTTAAGGCTTTTCACATCTGGAGCAATTTCTTTAACGATACCAACACCTTCGTGGCCAAGGACACGTCCTGGTACCTGACCGAAGTCACCATGAGCAACGTGAAGGTCGGTGTGGCAAACACCACAGTATTCAATTTCTACAAGTGCTTCCCCAGTTTCAAGTGGACGGAGTACTTTTTCTTCAACAGCAACACCAGTGCTTTCTGGATTTACAACAACAGCTTTCATAGCTATCCTCCTTGATATTGACCGAGAACAGGGACAACGGGACTGGATTGATTTTTTCAACAGAGTCGAGTGTGACGAGCTCTCTTGTATTTATATGTGAAGTATATCACAAAAGAAAGCCTTTTCCAAGGTTTTGGAGGCAAAAAGTAGAACAATCGATTAATACTAAACTAAAATCAAAAAGCATTATATAATAGTGATATGAAATCAACTAAAGAAGAAATCCAAACCATCAAAACACTTTTAAAAGACTCTAGTACAGCTAAATATCATAAACGCCTTCAAATCGTTCTATTTCGTCTGATGGGTAAATCTTATAAAGAGATTATAGAGCTTTTAGACTGTAATCAAACAACGATTTGGCCAACTGTAAAAAAATATGAGGAGTTCGGACTCGATTCTCTCCTTCAAGAAACACGTGGTTGTCGTAACCATGCATATATGACAATTGAGGAAGAGAAAGCCTTTCTTGCCCGTCATTTGAAGGCTGCAGAGGCAGGAGAATTTGTTACAATTGATGCCTTATTTCAGGCTTATAAAAAGGAGTTAGGTTCTTCCTACACACGTGATACCTTCTATCAACTCTTGAAGCACCATGGTTGGCGAAATATTAGGCCACGTCCAGCACATCCCAAGAAAGTAGACTCTCAAACCATTGTCGCGTCTAAAAATAAAATCTCAATTCAAGAAGAAAAGAAAGTGCTTTAAAACCAGGAGACCTTTTCGTAAGGTTCGCTTGATGTACCAAGATGAGTCTGGTTTCGGTAGAATCAGTAAACTGGGATCTTGTTGGGCTTCAATAGGAGTAGGTCCACATGTCCATAGTCACTATATACGAGAATTTTGCTATTGTTATGGAGCTGTTGATGCCCATACAGGCGAATCATTTTTCTTAATCGCTGGTGGATGTCATACTGAGTGGATTAACGTCTTTTTAGAAGAGCTTTCACAAGCTTATCCAGATGATTATCTTTTACTCGTTATGGACAATGCCATATGGCATAAATCAAGTACCTTAAAGATTCCGACTAATATTGGCTTTACCTTTATTCCTCCATACACACCAGAGATGAACCCCATTGAACAAGTGTGGAAAGAGATTCGTAAACGTGGATTTAAGAATAAAGCCTTTCGAACTTTGGAAGATGTCATGAATCAACTTCAAGATGTTATACAAGGACTGGAGAAGGAGGTGATAAAGTCCATCGTTAATCGGAGATGGACTAGAATGCTTTTTTGGCATAAATGAACAATTTTATTTTTCAGAATATATCAAATATAACAAATAACTCTTAAAATTCAGAAAATTCTATTGACAGGACTTGAAAAAGAGTCTATAATGAATAAAAAACAAAGGAGAATACTATGAAAACAAGAAAAGTATTGGCTCTTGCGGGAGTAACCTTATTAGCAGCTGGTGTTTTAGCTGCTTGTTCTGGGGGTTCAGGTGCTCAAGGTGAAAAAACCTTTGCATTTACTTACGAGACACATCCAGATAATCTCAACTATTTGACAACTGGTAAGGCAGCAACTTCTGAGATTACTAGTAATGTGATTGATGGATTGCTTGAAAATGATAAATACGGGAACCTTGTTCCTTCATTGGCAGAAGACTGGTCAGTTTCTAAGGATGGCTTGACTTATACTTATAAGATTCGTCAGGATGCCAAGTGGTATACATCTGAGGGAGAAGAGTACGCTCCTGTTAAGGCTCAGGACTTTGTAACAGGACTTAAATATGCAACAGATAAGAAAGCAGAAGCCCTTTACTTGGTACAGGATTCAATCAAAGGTCTGGATGCCTATGCCAAAGGTGAAATCACAGACTTCACTCAAGTCGGGATTAAAGCCCTTGACGACCAAACAATCCAATACACCTTGAACAAACCTGAAAGTTTTTGGAATTCCAAAACAACAATGGGTGTGCTTGCGCCAGTTAATGAAGAGTTTTTGAATTCAAAAGGGGATGATTTTGCCAAAGCTACGGATCCAAGTAGTCTCTTGTATAACGGTCCTTATTTGTTGAAATCCATTGTGACCAAATCTTCCGTTGAATTTGCGAAAAATCCGAACTATTGGGATAAGGACAATGTGCATATTGACAAAGTTAAATTGTCATTCTGGGATGGGCAAGATACCAGCAAACCAGCAGAAAACTTTAAAGATGGTAGCCTTACAGCAGCTCGTCTTTATCCAACAAGTGCAAGTTTCGCAGAGCTTGAGAAGAGTATGAAAGACAATATCGTCTATACTCAACAAGACTCTACGACTTATCTAGTAGGGACAAATATTGACCGTCAATCTTATAAATACACATCTAAGACTAGCGAAGAACAAAAGACATCTACTAAAAAGGCTCTCTTAAATAAGGATTTCCGTCAGGCTATTGCCTTTGGATTTGACCGTACAGCCTATGCCGCTCAGTTGAATGGAGAAACTGGAGCAAGCAAAATCTTGCGCAATCTCTTTGTGCCACCAACATTTGTTCAAGCAGATGGGAAGAACTTTGGCGATATAGTCAAAGAAAAATTAGTGACTTATGGGGATGAATGGAAGGATGTCAATCTTGCAGATTCACAAGATGGTCTTTACAATCCAGAAAAAGCTAAAGCAGAATTTGCCAAAGCCAAATCAGCCCTACAAGCTGAGGGAGTACAATTCCCAATTCACCTAGATATGCCTGTTGACCAGACAGCAACTACAAAAGTTCAACGTGTCCAATCTATGAAACAATCCTTGGAAGCAACTTTAGGAACTGATAATGTCGTTATTGATATCCAACAATTGCAAAAAGATGAATTGCTTAATGTAACTCTATTTGCCGAAAATGCTGCTGGCGAAGACTGGGATTTATCAGATAATGTCGGTTGGGGTCCAGACTTTGCCGATCCATCAACCTACCTTGATATTATCAAACCTTCTGTAGGAGAAAGTACTAAAACATATTTAGGATTTGACTCAGGGGAAGATAATGTAGCTGCTAAAAAAGTAGGTCTATATGACTACGAAAAATTGGTTACTGAAGCTGGTGATGAGACTACAGATGTTGCTAAACGATATGATAAATACGCAGCAGCCCAAGCTTGGTTGACAGATAGTGCCTTGATCATCCCAACAACTTCTAAAACTGGTCGTCCAATCTTGTCTAAGATGGTACCATTTACAATACCATTTGCATTGTCAGGAAATAAAGGTACAAGTGACCCAGTCTTGTATAAATACCTTGAACTTCAAGACAAGGCAGTTACTGCAGATGAATATCAAAAAGCTCAAGAAAAATGGATGAAAGAAAAAGCAGAATCCAATAAAAAAGCGCAAGAAGAACTCGCAAAACATGTGAAATAAGATAAAAAGAAGTTAGTTGTAAGCTAACTTCTTTTGGTTTATTGAAAATGAGTTGAAACCTCTCTTCACTTTCAAAGATTATGAAGCTAATTTTTTTGTAGAAAAAATCCTGAGTTTTTATTCTCAGGATTTTCTTTCATCTCACTGTTGTGGTTGTTGAACTTGTGGATTTTGTGGCGTTGGTTGTACTGGTTGTGTCGGTTGACCAGCTTGACCAGCTTGTCCTTGGTTAGGATCAGTTGCTGGAGCATTATTGGGTTGTTGTCCAACCGTCGAACTTGCCTGTGTAGTTGTACTTTCAGCTGTTGTAGAGGAATTCTCTACTATTTGCGTTTGTTGTGAACTTTGTTGTGTAGTTTGATTATTCCAAGTATTTTTTGTACTATTTTTGAAGATAAATTCGCCATTTCGGAACAGGCCATCTGGCATCGTCCAATCTTCAGGTTGCTCATCTTCTGATAAATACGATATCATTGAGCGATAAACCTTGGCAGCAACTAGGAAACCATCTCCAACTATTGGAGTAAAACGGTTTGAGTATCCAGTCCATACAGCCATAGAATACTTAGGAGTATATCCTACAAACGATTCATCTGGAGCTACGTAACCAGTGTTTTTGACATATTTTTCGATTTCTTCATCAGTATAGTTAGAAGTACCAGTCTTACCAGCTTGTGGAAGCCGTGGTAGGTAGGCACCACGTCCGATACCATAAACTAAGACTGTTTTCATCATTTCGGTCATCATATAGGCTGTAGTCTCTTTCATAGCTCGTGTACCGGCATCAGAAAATTCTTTTTCACTACCATCACTGAAGACTATTTTATTGATATACATTGGTTTATGGTAAATACCACCATTAGCAAAGGCTGCGTAGGCAACTGCCATTTTTTCACTACTTGCACCGTACTGTTTGTTGGATTCAGTTGTGTTACTTGAAATGGCGTTTGCATAATACATGCTTGGATAGTCGATACCAAGACCATTAAGGAAGGTTTTAGCTCTATCTAGACCGACCTTATTCAAAGTCTCAACGGCTGTGACATTTCGTGATTGTTGAAGAGCATACTGGATTGTAATGTTTCCAAAGTAGCCATGATCCCAGTTGTAGAGTGGAGTATCAGTGCCAGGATAGTTATAAGGAACATCATGTACAATAGACGCAGTAGAGTCATAGACTCCATATTCTAAAGCGGGAGCATAGTCAGTGATTGGTTTCATACTAGAACCCCAGTCACGATTGGTTTCAACGGCTTGGTTGATTCCGAAAGATACATTACTTGATTGGTGACGGGCACCTAACTGAGCAATGACTTTACCATTTGTTACATCCACGACCGTAGATGCGACTTGCAAATCATCGTCAGGGTAAGAGACGTATTGATCGGAGTTGTAGATATCCCACAGACGTTTTTGAGCCTCTTGGTCTACATTTGTGTAGACATCCATCCCAGTAGTTAGAAGGTTATAGCCTGTTTCTTCTTCAACTTGATTGATGACCTCTTTGAGGTAGTTGTCCATATAGGCTGGATAACTATTGGCTGATTTCAAGCTCTGGAGACCATCAGTGATAGGAGTATTAATTGCTTTTTCATACTGTTCTGCACTGATATACTTCTGTCCCTTCATTTCTGAAAGTACCAAGTTACGACGCTCTAGAGCAGCTTCTGGATGGGAATATGGATCATATTGGTTTGGTGCTTGAGGCATTCCGGCTAGGAGTGCTAACTGTGGCAAGCTTAAATCCTTCAAGTCTTTTCCATAGTAATTTTCGGCTGCGGTTTGCATTCCATAGTTACCGTTAGACATGTAGACTTTGTTGATGTAGTAGGTCAGGATTTCTTGCTTGGTTGCTTTTTGCTCTAATTGAACGGCTAGCCAAGCTTCTTGGGCTTTACGTGACAAGGTTTGATCGGCAGTTGAAGTAGAGAAATAAGTTAATTTAATCAATTGCTGAGTCAAGGTTGAAGCCCCTTGGAGCCCTCCTTTCCCTTGGAGGTTTCTCAATGCCGCCCCCATGATACGGATGGTATCAATCCCCCTGTGGTCGAAGAAGCGATGGTCTTCGATAGAAACGATTGCCTTAACCAAATCTGTGGGAATATCATTAGCTTGGGCATTGACGCGGCGTTCAGAACCCAAGTCAGCAATGAGTTGATTTTTATTGTCGTAGATTTTACTAGAGGTTGTTGCAACTAGTTTACTCTCGGATAGGCTAGGAGCCTTGCTAACGTAGTAGAAAAAAACTCCTCCGCCTAAGACAATGGCTGCGATAACCAAGCTTAAGAAGCTAATGCTCAGATACTTGATTAGGCGCAGAATCGTTGGTTTGTTCATCTTGTTTTACCACCTAATAAATGTTCTTTGATAACATTGAGATAAGGAATTTGAGGGAAGGCACCAGCCTTGATTTCATATCCATATTCTCGAATATATCCAAGTGGCATTGATTTTTGTCCCTTATCTTGATGATAGAAGCGAATCAAATCGAATGCCGGCAATAAGTAGGTTTCTTGCTGAGAAGAAAAGTGAAGAAGGACAAAGCAGATTCCTTGTTGGGCAAGGACTTGTTCCATATGCTGAATCTGATGTGGATGAAAATTTTTCATCGGAATCGCACGTTTTTGTTTTGTTTCCTTGGCTTCAAAGTCGATGTAATATCCATTATAAACGCCAGAATAGTCCGTCGTTGAAGCTTGTCGAAAATAGGCTTCAACAATCTTGGCACGACTTCGTTGTGGATAGTCCACTCGTACGATTTGAATAGGGGTTGGTTTCTTGTGTATAACAGCCAAGCCCTGAGACAAATAGTAGTCGTTGGTAGCATTGATCATCTTTTCAAAAGACATTCCTCGATTTGCGAAATTTTTGGGTTGAGAAAGAGATGGTTGTCTTTTTTGTGATGAAAGTTTATGTGGATAGTTGACCATAATTCTCCTTATTGGTACAATAACATCACTCTATTATACCATAAATTTGCACAGAAAGGGTTAAAAATGGCTACAGCTTTGGTTTTGGGCTATTCTGCTTTTGATTTGGGTTTGTTTTCTGATAAGGATCCTCGTCTTAAATTGATAAAAAAAGCAATACGTAAAGATTTAGAGGCTATGGCAGCAGATGGGGTGTCTTGGCTTGTGTTTACAGGAAGTTTGGGTTTTGAATATTGGGTTTTAGAGGTTGCTCAGGAGATGAAAACCGAGTACGGTTTCCAGTTGGCCACCATTTTTGCTTTTGAAACCCATGGGGAAAATTGGAATGAAGCCAATCAGATGAAACTGAGCCGTTTTAAGCAGGTAGACTTTGTCAAATATGCTTATTCTCGCTATGAACACAAGGGGCAGTTAAGAGATTATCAGCAGTTTTTACTGGAAAATACGAATAGCTCCTATCTTTTTTATGATGAAGAAAATGAAACGAAATTAGCTTATTTTTACCAAAAGATGAAAAATCAAGAGGACTATTTTATAAAGAGATTAACATTTGATCAATTAAATGAACTTGCTGAAAATTTTTCCGAAAATTGAAGCTTTGACCTTGATTTTTGTTTGCCTTTTTTTATATAATAATACTAGCAATCGAGAATGGAGAGAGACATGGCAAGTATTATTTTTTCAGCAAAAGATATTTTTGAACAAGAGTTTGGGCGTGAAGTCCGTGGCTATAGTAAGGTAGAAGTTGATGAGTTTTTAGACGATGTCATCAAGGACTATGAAACCTATGCTGCCTTGGTCAAGTCACTTCGTCAGGAGATTGCGGATTTGAAGGAAGAATTAACTCGTAAACCGCAAGTGAGCTCGGCTCCAAGTCCTAGTCACCCAGATCCAATTGATGTGGCTGCTTCATCTTCTATGACGAATTTTGATATTTTGAAACGCTTGAATCGTCTTGAAAAAGAAGTATTCGGTAAACAAATTTTAGACAATACTGATTTGTAATTCAGGTCTTGTTACATGCAATTTTTGGATAATCGCGTGAGGAGAATTGCTTCTCATGAGGAAAGTCCATGCTAGCACAGGCTGTGATGCCTGTAGTGTTTGTGCTAGGCGAAACCATAAGCCTAGGGACGAGAAATCGTTACGGCAGTTGAAATGGCTAAGTCTTTTGATAGGTCAGAGTAGGCTTGAAAGTGCCACAGTGACGGAGTCTTTCTGGAAACGGAGAGAGTGGAACGCGGTAAACCCCTCAAGCTAGCAACCCAAATTTTGGTCGGGGCATGGAGTACACGGAAACGAACGTAGTATTCTGACTGCTATCAGCTGGAGCTGTTAGTGGTAGACAGATGATTATCGAAGGAAGTGGTCCTAGTCACTTCTGGAACAAAACATGGCTTATAGAAAATTGCATATAGGTTGGGGCTGAGAAATTTTCTCAACCTCATTTTTTAAAGTGAACAAAAGAAAGGTCTTACAAGACTGTAACATGAAAAAAGAATTTAATTTAATTGCAACTGCGGCAGCAGGACTTGAAGCTGTTGTAGGACGAGAAGTGCGAGAGTTGGGCTACGATTGTCAGGTTGAAAATGGTCGTGTTCGTTTTCAAGGAGACGTGAGAGCTATTATCGAAACCAACCTCTGGCTTCGGGCAGCAGATCGTATCAAAATTATCGTAGGAACGTTCCCAGCTAAGACTTTTGAAGAGCTGTTTCAGGGAGTTTTCGCCCTAGATTGGGAAAATTATTTACCACTTGGAGCTCGGTTCCCGATTTCAAAAGCCAAATGTGTTAAATCTAAACTTCACAATGAGCCCAGTGTTCAGGCTATTTCTAAGAAAGCTGTTGTCAAGAAATTGCAGAAACACTATGCTCGCCCAGAAGGTGTTCCTCTGATGGAGAATGGCCCAGAGTTTAAGATTGAGGTCTCTATTCTCAAAGATGTGGCAACTGTCATGATTGATACGACAGGATCCAGTCTCTTTAAACGTGCCTATCGTACGGAAAAGGGTGGGGCTCCTATCAAGGAAAATATGGCAGCAGCTATTTTGCAACTCTCTAACTGGTATCCAGACAAGCCTTTGATTGATCCGACCTGTGGTTCGGGGACTTTCTGTATTGAGGCAGTTATGATTGCTCGAAAGATGGCACCAGGACTTCGTCGCTCTTTTGCCTTTGAGGAATGGAACTGGATTAGTGATCGCTTGATTCAAGAAGTGCGTACAGAAGCGGCTAAAAAAGTAGACCGTGAGCTGGAACTGGATATTATGGGCTGTGATATTGATGCTCGCATGGTGGAAATTGCTAAGGCCAATGCTCAGGCAGCGGGTGTTGTAGGAGACATTACTTTTAAGCAGATGCGCGTGCAGGATTTGCGTTCCGATAAAATCAATGGTGTAATCATCTCCAATCCGCCTTACGGGGAGCGTTTATCAGATGATGCAGGGGTGACCAAGCTTTATGCTGAGATGGGTCAAGTATTTGCACCACTGAAAACTTGGAGCAAATTTATCTTGACTAGTGATGAAGCCTTTGAAAGCAAGTATGGTAGCCAAGCAGATAAGAAGCGTAAGTTATACAACGGAACCTTGAAAGTGGATCTGTATCAATATTTTGGTCAGCGTGTCAAACGGCAAGAGGTAAAATAGAAAGGGATACTCATGAGTAAAAAAAGACGAAATCGTCATAAAAAAGAAGGTCAAGAACCGCAATTTGATTTTGATGAAGCAAAAGAGCTAACAGTTGGTCAAGCTATTCGTAAAAATGAAGAAGTGGAAGCAGGAGTCTTGCCTGAGGATTCCATTTTGGACAAGTATGTTAAACAACACAAAGATGAAATCGAAGCAGATAAGTTTGCGACTCGCCAATACAAAAAAGAGGAGTTAGTTGAAACTCATAGTCTGGATGATTTAATTCAAGAGATGCGTGAGGCTGTAGAGGAGTCAGAAGCTTCTTCGGAGGAAGTTCCATCTTCTGAAGACATCTTACCACCCTTGCCTTTGGACGATGAGGAGCAAGGCTTGGATCCTCTATTGCTAGAGGATGAAACTCCAACAGAAATGACTGAAGAAGTGGAAGAGGAGCAAAACCTTTCTCGTCTGGATCAAGAGGACTCAGAAAAGAAAAGTAAAAAAGGCTTTGTTTTGACCGCTTTGGCGCTTGTATCAGTGATTATCTGTGTCAGTGCTTATTATGTCTATCGTCAAGTGAATCGCTCGACCAAGGAAATTGAAACTTCTCAATCAACTACAGCCAATCAATCAGATGTGGATGATTTTAATACACTTTATGACGCCTTCTACACAGATAGTAATAAAACGGCTTTGAAAAATAGCCAGTTTGATAAACTGAGTCAACTCAAAACCTTGCTTGATAAACTGGAAGGTAGTCGTGAACATACGCTAGCCAAATCTAAGTATGATAGTCTAGCAACGCAAATCAAGGCCATTCAAGATGTCAATGCTCAATTTGAGAAACCAGCTATTGTGGACGGTGTGTTGGATACCAATGCCAAAGCCAAATCGGATGCTAAATTTACGGATATTAAAACTGGAAATACGGAGCTTGATAAAGTGCTAGATAAGGCTATCAGCCTTGGTAAGAGCCAGCAAACAAGTACTTCTAGCTCAAGTTCAAGTGAAACTAGTAGCTCAAGCACTAGTCAAACAAGCTCAAATACGACTAGTGAGACAAGCCCAAGTAGTTCAAATGCTGCCTCAAATGAGACTAGAAGTTCTCGTAGCAAAGTCAATATGGGCGTATCAAGTGCGGGTGTTGCTGTTCAAAGAAGTGCCAGTCGTGTTGCCTATAACCAGTCTGCTATTGATGATAGTAACAACTCTGCCTGGGATTTTGCGGATGGTGTCTTGGAACAAATTCTAGCGACTTCACGATCACGTGGCTATATCACTGGAGACCAATATATCCTTGAACGTGTCAATATCGTTAACGGCAATGGTTATTACAACCTCTACAAGCCAGATGGAACCTATCTCTTTACCCTTAACTGTAAGACAGGCTACTTTGTCGGAAATGGCGCTGGTCATGCAGATGACTTGGACTACTAAGCAGTCGTTACAAAATTCTTTCTTTTCAAAAGTAAAAATGATAAAATAAAATAAATGAAACAAGAGGAGTGTCAAATGACAAAAGCTAACTTTGGTGTCGTAGGTATGGCCGTAATGGGTCGTAACCTTGCCCTTAATATTGAATCTCGTGGTTACACAGTTGCTATTTACAACCGTAGTAAAGAAAAAACGGAAGATGTGATTGCTTGCCATCCTGAAAAGAACTTTGTACCAAGCTATGACGTTGAAAGTTTTGTAAACTCAATCGAAAAACCTCGCCGTATCATGCTGATGGTTCAAGCTGGACCTGGTACAGATGCTACTATCCAAGCCCTTCTTCCACACCTTGACAAAGGTGATATCTTGATTGACGGCGGAAACACTTTCTACAAAGACACCATCCGTCGTAATGAAGAATTGGCAAACTCAGGTATCAACTTTATCGGTACTGGGGTTTCTGGTGGTGAAAAAGGTGCCCTTGAAGGGCCGTCTATCATGCCTGGTGGACAAAAAGAAGCCTACGAATTGGTTGCAGATGTTCTTGAAGAAATTTCAGCTAAAGCACCAGAAGATGGCAAACCATGTGTGACTTACATCGGTCCTGATGGAGCTGGTCACTATGTGAAAATGGTTCACAACGGTATCGAGTATGGGGATATGCAATTGATCGCAGAAAGCTATGACTTGATGCAACACTTGCTTGGCCTTTCTGCAGAAGACATGGCTGAAATCTTTACTGAGTGGAACAAGGGTGAATTGGACAGCTACTTGATCGAAATCACAGCTGATATCTTGAGCCGTAAAGACGATGAAGGTCAAGACGGACCAATCGTAGACTACATCCTTGATGCCGCGGGTAACAAGGGAACTGGTAAATGGACTAGCCAATCATCACTTGACCTTGGTGTGCCATTGTCGCTAATTACTGAGTCAGTATTTGCTCGCTACATTTCAACTTACAAAGAAGAACGCGTGCATGCTAGCAAGGTTCTTCCAAAACCAGCTGCCTTCAAATTTGAAGGAGATAAGGCTGAATTGATTGAAAAAATCCGTCAAGCCCTTTACTTCTCAAAAATCATCTCATACGCACAAGGTTTTGCGCAATTACGTGTAGCTTCTAAAGAAAATAACTGGAACTTGCCATTTGCAGACATCGCATCTATCTGGCGTGATGGCTGTATCATCCGTTCTCGTTTCTTGCAAAAGATTACAGATGCTTACAACCGTGATGCAGACCTTGCCAACCTTCTTTTGGATGAGTACTTCTTGGATGTTACTGCTAAGTACCAACAAGCAGTGCGTGATATCGTAGCTCTTGCAGTTCAAGCTGGTGTGCCAGTACCAACCTTCTCAGCAGCTATTACTTACTTTGATAGCTACCGTTCAGCTGATCTTCCAGCTAACTTGATTCAAGCGCAACGTGATTACTTTGGTGCCCACACTTACCAACGTAAAGACAAAGAAGGAACCTTCCACTACTCTTGGTATGACGAAAAATAAGTAGGTCTGCCATGGGGAAACGGATTTTATTACTTGAGAAAGAACGAAATCTAGCTCATTTTTTAAGTTTGGAACTCCAAAAAGAGCAATACCGAGTTGATCAGGTTGAGGAGGGGCAAAAAGCCTTCTCCATGGCTCTTCAGACAGACTATGACTTGATTTTATTGAATGCTCATCTGGGGGATATGACAGCCCAGGATTTTGCAGATAAGCTGAGTCGAACTAAGCCAGCCTCAGTCATCATGATTTTAGATCATTGGGAAGACTTGCAAGAAGAGCTGGAAGTTGTTCAGCGTTTTGCAGTTTCATACATCTATAAGCCAGTCCTTATCGAAAATCTGGTAGCGCGTATTTCGGCGATCTTCCGAGGTCGGGACTTCATTGATCAACACTGCAGTCTGATGAAAGTTCCAAGGACCTACCGCAATCTTAGGATAGATGTTGAACATCACACGGTTTATCGTGGTGAAGAGATGATTGCTCTGACTCGCCGTGAGTATGACCTTTTGGCGACACTTATGGGAAGCAAGAAAGTTCTGACTCGTGAGCAGTTGTTGGAAAGTGTCTGGAAGTATGAAAGTGGGACCGAGACAAATATCGTAGATGTCTATATCCGTTATCTACGTAGCAAGCTTGATGTAAAAGGTCAAAAAAGCTACATTAAAACCGTGCGTGGTGTTGGTTACACCATGCAAGAATAGAAAAGCAGTTGCAGTTGTGTAACTGCTTTTTTCAAATGGAGAAAGGGATGTCTTTCCGTTTTTTTCTTTGTATAGTGGATTGAAACTAGAATGGTACACCACAACTGCTAAAACTTTTCTAGAAATTAATTTAACTTTCCTAATCGATTTGTTCACATCTTATTTCAATTTACTATATTGACAGGGACGAACAGATGTGTTACAATTTTTTTAGGAGGATAAAATAATGAAGAAAACATTTTATCGCAAATTCGGTATTTCAATTATTGCGGGTACTTTATTAGCTAGCCTGCTATCGACAGTATCTGCTTTGACTGTTATTTCAAGTACAGGCGAGGAGTATGAGGTAAGTGAAACATTACAAGAGAGTCCAGGAACTAATAATTTTTCACTTCCCGATGTTTCACCGACTTATGGTCAATATTATACAAATCAGTCAGAAGTCATTATTGGTAAAAATGATTTAGTTAAGGTAAAAAATACTTTACAATATCCTTACTCTACATCAGCTTATGTAGAGTAAGAATTTTGTGGTGTGAAAAATGGTAAAGATGTAACTTATCGAGGGAGTGCCAATTTTATAAAGGATAATGTCCTTATTACTGCTGCTCATAATATTTATAAACATGAGTTTGGTAAAGATGCAGAAGAACTATATGTTACTCCTGCTCGTACTCCAAATAGTGTGCCGTTTGGTCGGATAAAAGTAAAAGAAGCTCGCTATTTAAAAGAATTTCGAAATACTGATCCAGATGAGCTTACTACCTATGACTTAGCAGTTTTAATTTTGGAAGAACCGATTGGCGCTCAATTGGGGACGTTAGGACTTCCCAATAATTTAGAAAATACTAAAAATCTAGATGTAACAGTTACGGGATATTCTGCTGTTAATAAGGATATTAAGCAGATGTATACTGATACAAAAACGATACTTCAAGATACAAATGATTTTTTATTCTATCAAGTAGATACTTTGCGTGGTGCAAGCGGTTCAGCAGTATATGATTCTACCAATAGGGTTGTCGGAGTTCATACCAATGGGAGTAAGGCAGAACAGATGAATTATGCTGTTAAGTTAAATGAGAAGGCTCTATCTTTCATCTACTCTGTTATTAAAGGGCATTCTATTGATGGATGGAAGTTGATTAGTGATACTTGGTATTATTATAAGAATAGTAATAAACAAACAGGTTGGCAAAGTATAAATGGCAAATGGTATTATCTTGAAACCTCTGGTTCAATGTCCACAGGTTGGAAATATGTACGAGGAAGATGGTATTATTTAGATAAGACCAATGGTGATATGAAGACTGGTTGGTATAAAGATGGTTCAACATGGTACTATTTAGATCCTACTAATGGAGATATGAAAACAGGTTGGATAAAAGTATCAGGTGAATGGTATTATCTCAATTCAAGTGGTGCTATGGTTACAGGTAGTCAGACGATTGATGGTAAAGTTTATAACTTTGCTTCATCTGGTGAGTGGATTTAATATTGGAGGGTATATACATGAAACTTTTGAAAAAAATGATGCAAGTTGGATTAGCAGCAATATTCTTTGGTTTTCTAGCTACAAATGTAGTATTTGCAGATGATTCTGAAGGATGGCATTTTGTCCAAGAAAACGGAAGAACCTACTACAAGAAGGGGGACCTCAAAGAAACGGACTGGCGAGTGATTGATGGTAAGTACTATTATTTTGATTCTTTATCTGGAGAGATGGTTGTCGGCTGGCAATATATACCTGCTCCATACGAAGGGGTTACGATTGGTTCTTCTCTAAGGAAAGATATTGCTTTTAGACCAGATTGGTTTTACTTTGGTCAAGATGGGGTACTACAAGAATTTGTTGGCAAGCAAGTGTTAGAAGCAAAAACTGCTACAAATACCAACAAACATCATGGGGAACAATATGATAGCCCAGCAGAGAAACGAGTCTATTATTTTGAAGATCAGCGTAGTTATCATACTTTAAAAACTGGTTGGGTTTATGATAATGGGGACTGGTATTATTTGCAGAAGGATGGTGGCTTTGATTCTCGCATCAACAGATTGCCTGTTGGGGAGATAGCACGTGGTTGGATCAAGGATTATCCTCTAACCTATGATGAAGAGAAGCTTAAAGCGGCTCCATGGTACTACCTAGATCCAGCAACTGGCATCATGCAAATAGGATGGCAATATCTAGGTAATAACTGGTACTACCTTCGTTCATCAGGAGCTATGGCAACTGGTTGGTATCAGGAAGGCTCAACTTGGTACTATTTAGATGCTGAAAATGGTGATATGAAAACGGGCTGGCAATACCTTGGTAACAAGTGGTACTATCTCCGTTCATCGGGAGCTATGACAACTGGTTGGTATCAAGATGGTTCAACTTGGTACTACCTAAATGCAGGTAATGGAGATATGAAGACAGGTTGGTTCCAGGTTAATGGCAAATGGTACTATGCTTATAGCTCAGGTGCTTTGGCAGTGAATACGACCGTAGACGGCTATTCTGTCAATTATAATGGTGAATGGGTTCGGTAATGACAGGGAGCTTATAATTATATTAGAACACTCGCTTAATCAAAGAAGTGACTTTGTTGTACTTGACCTGACGATTGGGGAGATTAAAAGCATGTGAAATCTACACATGCTTTTTCGTTAGTTATGAGTGTTGAACTTGACTAACCATTGACAAAAGATAAGAGCAATCAAAATAAGATACAAAAATATCAATGCTAACTGCACCGAAACGCTCGATGCTATGGATAGGGCTAATAGGGAGAGCAGGGACGGGGCGAGAATGTCCACTGTGCTCAGAGCAGAGCCCACCGTCCCCATCTTGTCACTGGGGATATAGGCAAAGACAGCTGCTTGTAGGCGAGGGCTGAGAATGCCGATAATCGTAGAACTGATGAAACTGGTCATGAAAATTACGATATAGGCTTGACAAAGGATACTAGTTATTAGAGCCAATAGGGAAATCTCACAGAAAACCAAGAGGTGCGTGAAACGGATATTTTTAAATAGATTACTGCTGGTCATATTGCCAAGGATAGCTCCACAAGAAATGATGATGGAGAGCAGGGCGAGGAGTTGCCCAATGCTCAGTTGTGCTAGTGTCTGTTGGATGAAGCGGAGGGCAATCAACCGAGGAGACACATCCAAGATGGCAATCATACTGGTCGTCAGAAACAGTAGTATGACGGTATCTTTTAACCTCAGGAGCACAGCCAGCGACTGTTTAAGATGTTGAAAATATTTCTTAAAACTCAGTGCTGTATGTGACATTTCAATCCTTTTTTCAACCTCATACAAGGTATGTCGAATAACATACAGGCCCCAAAAGGCAATGACAAAAGTCAGAGTGTTGATAAGGGAAATAGTTTGAATACTCATAACATTGATAAGGAATGCACCAGCTAGATTGGCGACAATGCGGACAACCCTCATCAGAGACTGCCTGAACCCCATGGCATCATGCAGGTCGTCCTTAATTATACTGATGTAGAGGGCGTTCATCATGTAGGCAGACAGGTAGCTCAAGGTGTCAGAGATAAGGTTGATGATGACAATCATAATGACTGAAACTAATGAAAAGGGCGACAAGACGAGAAATACTGTCAAAATAGCGTAGAGCAGGATTTTGATTTTGGCAATCCAGAGTGCGTGTTTGACTCTATTTTCTTGAAAATCTCCTAGAATTCCGAGAAAGAGTTGCGATAGTAGGGGAACCACCTCTGAAATGGAAATCAGTAAAATCGCTAGCGGAGCGAAATTGTACTGAGCCACATAATTGATAATGGCGAGGTAGAAAATACTGTCGCCGAATGATGAAAAACAGCTGTTTAGCAGCAACTGTCTATATATGTTGTTTGTCCAAAATAATTTCATACTTTTCTCCTTATTTCTGCACATCGAATGGGAATTTATTATTTAATAGACACCAATATACCCCCATGCTTCAAACAAATCTGCTTTACTCCTATCTCCTTGAAACATCAGTAAATCGTGATCATCTCGTTCAGAACATGCTAAAATTACCTGTTGGATTTTTTTCATCAGTAATTTGTTTTGATTGTAGACAGTGGTTTGTAGTAAGCTAGTTATTCCGTGGCAATATCCTGTCATCATTTTTAGATGATGGTTAAAAACAAATTATTGATATTTACTAATAATATCTTTGTTTCCGTCACAATCGTACATACAAAGATATAAGATTATTCCGGAAATTCCTTTGCACCAAGAAAGTTGTAAATTTCCTAAATTTTTAGTATTAGAAGTAACTTTTTCTAATAATTTTTTTAATTCAGTATGGAATGTATGGAGATCATTATAGAACATAGAAGGTTCTAAGACTTTAGAATAGGCAAATAAAGCCTATGCAATTCCACAATATCCATGAGCAAAGCTATAGTCTAAAATTCTTTCTTTGGCTGTATCTCTTTGTAGGAAATAATGCTAAATTTCCCCTATACTATTGTGGATGAAAATTTTAAGAGTATTGTCATTGGTAAATTGATAGTATTTTATTAATGACAATAGGACACCAGATTTTCTCAATGCAAAGTCTATTTCCTCTAGAGTATCATAATTCTCTATTAATTTCTTAGCGGTGACGTTTGCTAATTGTAGATAGTATTGATTTTTACTGATAGAAAATAAATGTAGGAGTAACCATAGATAGCCTGAATCACCAAATAGCAGCGAGTATTGATATTCATATGTGTGTGTCGTTCTAATTGTCACTGCTTTCTTGATGATAGAGAGTATTTTAGAATCCAGTTCTGGGGGGGCAATTTATTTAGAGGAAACAGTAGTCCAGCTATTCCGTGTTGGAATGATAAATTACTTACGAAATTTCCAAATTCTGTTGAAGAAGTGATCCTTCCTTCAGAATTTACAGTTTTATCTAGTAAAAATCGTAGAACACTATTACATTCCGTTTTGTAATCATATTTATGTTCCTCTATTTTTTTAATTTTGACTAAATTATTTGTTTGACTTAAATTTAGTAGGTATTGTAACCAAAATAGTTGCTCATCTGTGAGCTGACCTTGAGTATGTGATAGTTCTAGTAATTGAATAGGATCCTTTAGTTAGATTCGATCAATCCATAACATAACAACATTTTTAGGACAACTTGTCAAATATTAGTATATATTTTTACATCTTGAATTGTCAAATTAAGTGCATAACTTTCCCGTAGCATATGTACTGACCCCCAAAAGTTAGACAATTAATTTATCCAAAGGATTTAGTTCTGTACTGCACAGGACTAAGTCCTTTTAGTTTTACCTTAATTCGTTTATTGTTGTAGTAATCAATATAGTCTACAATAGCTTGTTCCAATTGCTTAAGCGACTGAAACGACTTCTCATAACCGTAAAACATTTCCGATTTCAGAATCCCAAAGAAGGACTCCATCATACCGTTGTCTGGGCTGTTGCCCTTGCGTGACATGGATGCTTGAATTCCCTTACTCTCTAGGAACCGATGATAAGAATCGTGTTGATATTGCCAGCCTTGGTCACTATGGAGAATCGTATTCTCATAGCGCTTCTCTTTGAATGCCTGTTCCAACATTGTTTGTACTTGTTCTAAGTTGGGTGAAGTTGAAAGATTATAGGCGATAATTTCACTATTAAAGCCATCTAAAACTGGTGATAAGTAAAGCTTTTGAGTACTTGCTGGAATGGCAAATTCTGTCACATCTGTGTAGCACTTTTCCATTGTTTTAGAGCCTTCAAATTGACGTTGAATGAGATTCTCTGCTTTCTTACCAACGTCTCCTTTATGAGAAGAATATTTTCGTTTCTGTCGCATTTTAGCTTGTAAATTGAGTACTTTCATCAAGCCTTGAACTCTTTTATGATTTACTAGATAACCACGATTTCTTAGTTCTAAATAAATCCGACGATAAGCATAATTTCCCTTGTGTTCGATAAAGATGGATTGAATTTCAGCTTTAAGCTCTTGGTCCTTATCTGGTTTATCTAGCTATTTCAAGTGATAGTAGTAGGTCGAACGAGCTAGTTTAATGGCTTTTAAAAGAAGATCTAACGAAAACTCAGTCATTAATTCTTGAACAATTTCTGTCTTTCTTCTTTCTCTTCTTTCTCTTTTTCCTCCTTCAATCGGAGTTCTCTTAACTTTTTTAGGATGGCATTCTCCGCTCTCAGGTACTCATTTTCTGCTTGAAGACGTTCTAATTCTGTCCTCTCTTCAGGTCTCGTTTTTGGCTTACGTCCCATTTTAGGTACTCTCCCTCTTGTTTTCTCAACAATAGTATACCCGTTTTTCCTGTATCGTACGACTTGGGAGGCCGTATTCAAGAGAAACTCTATCTTTAGTCCAGCCTTCATGTATGACTTTATCAATCATTTCTTGTTTTAAATCAGGAGAATAGTAACGATTTTTTCCTTTTTTGACGAACTCTATTCCGTAACGATCAATCAATTTAATCATGTACCTAATATTAGAATTGTTTATCCCAAATTTATTTGAAAGCTTCTCTAAGCTATATCCTTGTTTTCTAAGTTCATAGATCTGAACTTTATCATCATAAGTTAATTTCATAATAAAAATACCCCAAAAGTTAGATTTTGTCTGTCTAACTTTTGGGGTGCAGTTCACCTAATATTATGCGTTTTTTCCTATTTTAAAGACTTTTATCCACCTATTATACAAAGTTAAATATCCATCACAGTTTACCATTAGCCTTCATTACTTAACCCATTCGCCATTATAGTTTAAGTAGTAACCACCTACTGTGGTATTAACAGCTAAAGCACCTGAACCATAGGCATAGTACCATTTACCATTGACTTGGAACCAGCCTGTCTTCATATCTCCATTACTTGCATTTAGGTAGTACCAAGTTGAACCATCTTTCACCCAACCAGTTGCCATAGCACCTGATGAACGAAGGTAGTACCAACTGTTACCAACATAAGCCCAACCTGTCTTCATATCACCATTTTGAGCATCTAGATAATACCAAGTTGAACCATCTTTCACCCAACCAGTTGCCATAGCACCTGATGAACGGAGATAGTACCAGTTATTACCTAGATATTGCCATCCTGTTTGCATTGCAGCAGTTGTTGGATCAAGGTAGTACCAAGCTGAACCATCATTTATCCAACCTGCACGTCTTTCACCACCAATATAGTTTTCTCCATTAATTTCTGTTTTAGCTAGATAATACCAGTTAGACTGATCATAAAGCCAACCTGTCTCTAAAGAATGATTCTGATTAAAGTAATAGTTCGTGTAATAACGCTTCTCTTCTTTATCTTCTGAATCTTCACGTTTTTCCCCGTACTCTTTTCCAACACTGTCTTTTGTTTTAATCTCTAATGCTTTCCAGCCAACAAATTCTTGTAGTACCCCATCTTGTCCAAAATAGTACCACTTGTGTTGAAGGCCGATTTCATTAACTGGTTGGTTATCTAATAAATCATCACGATAACCTGTTCCAGGAATTTCTAAGTATTGCCATCCAACTACCATTTCTCCTTTATCACCAAAATAGTAAGTTTTTCCGTCTATTTTATGCCAATAGATTGCTTTATGAGCATCTTTTACATAATATTTTCTATTATCCTTATCAACAAATTGGCCACCTGTGGTATCCGCAAAAACAGTATTTGTAGCTAGCAAACCAAAGAAAAATGCTGTCAGTCCAACTTGCATAGTTTTTTTCAAAAGTTTCATTTATATGTCCTCCAATATTAAATCCACTCACCAGATGAAGCAAAATTATAAACTTTACCATCGATAGTTTGGCTACCTGTTACCATAGCTCCACTTGAGTTAAGATAATACCAGTTTCCTCCTACTTTTATCCAACCTGTTTTCATGTCTCCATTAGTAGGATCTAGATAGTACCATGTTGAACCATCTTTATACCAACCAGTCTTCATATCACCATTTTTATTATCTAAGTAATACCATCTGCCTCGTACATTTTTCCAACCTGTTGCCATTGAACCAGAGGTTCCCAAATAATACCATTTTCCATTTACTTTTTGCCAATCTGTAAGCATCTTACCAGAAGCATCTAGATAGTACCAAGTATCATCTATTTTCTGCCAACCCGTTTGTTTATCATGTTGTTTATAATAGTACCAACTGCCACTTAATTTTTTCCATCCTTCAAGAGAATATCCTTTAAGTACTGAATAAATAAATGATAAATTCTGTTCATTTAATTTTACTGCGCTATTAACTTGGTTAGCTTCATCTCCCAAAGTATGTACTCCGACTACACGGTGACTAGCATCATAAACAGCAGATCCACTTGATCCCCCCAAAGTATCAACTTGATAATTCAAAAAAGTACCATCATCACTTAAAACTTGTTTTTTATCTGTATACATTTGATGAATTCCAAAATCATATGATGGATATCCTGTAATCGTCACTGGTGTTCCAGCCAAATTTTTCTGACTATTTGGAAGCCCCAGTGTTCCCAATTTTGCGCCAACAGGCTCTTCTAGAATTAATAGAGCCAAGTCATATTTCGATGCATCTCTAGAATTTAAAGTTCTAAATTCTTTCAAATAACGAACTTCCTTAACCTTGATCTTTCCAAATGGTTCCTGATCTGGACTAGCTGCTGGAAGTACATAAATAGCATCCGCTTCTTTTCCATATTTATGACTGTAGAAGTTATGAGCTGCTGTAATTAAAACATTATCTTTAATAAAATTCGCGCTTCCTCTTCCTTCTATATTCGTTCCATTGGCTACACCATTGTACTCAGACAAAACCATAGCTGAAGTTGAATACGGATATTGTAGAGTATTATCAATTTTAACCAAATCATCATTACCGATAATTACTTCTGATTGATTTTGGTAATATGAACCATATGTTGGCGAAATCTCAGGAAGTGAAAAATTATTAGTTTCTGGACTTTCCTGTAATGTTTCACTCACCTCATATTCTTCACCTGTACTAGAAATAACAGTCAAAGCAGATACTGTCGACAACTGGCTAGCCAATAAAGTACTCGCAATAATTGAAATACCCAATTTTTTATAAAACGTTTTCTTCATTATTTTTATCCTCCTAATGTGATTATAGCATACTATTCTAAATTTCTCAATCTACTATAGAATCAAGAAATCTATCACCTTCTGTAAATACCCTCCATTATCACATAAACAGGTAAACTTTTCAATTAATGACTGCGCTTTTCAATCACGATAGAGGTACTTGCTTGCTTCTTTGATACTAAGTTCAGCCATTCTTTCCTTGTTTTTCTCAATAAAGCATGTTACCCAAGTTGGATTCGTTTTGGAGTAGTCTCGCAGAGTCCAGCCAATGGCTTTATTGGTAAAAAATTCTGTTTGGTTCAAGTTATGAAGGAGAATCTTTTCCATTAATTGAGTATTGGTCTTCTCTTTTCTTAATAACTGGTGGTCAATAGCGACGCGTCTCAACCAGATATTGTCTGACAGGCTCCATTGGAGGGTTATTTTTTCCAGTTCCTGCTTCTCATACACCAAACTCCCTACTACTCGATCTAGGATATCCACCGTATCCCACCAAGACTTGGTAACAACCAACTGCTCTAGCTTAGGCAAATCGCTGTCCTTTAAATAAGACTGCATTGCTTTCAAATAGTTAGCAGCCACATACTGGTATTCTCTAGATTCTTTTTCCCAGCAAGTATCTGCAAAATCCCAATCGATAATCTTTGTTTTTTCGCTTCTGGAAAATATTTTTATAGAGTTTATTTCTTTCAGGCACCGCAATACCTAGAAAAGAAAATTGATGGCGCATATGGGCTTCCATGGGTCTTGCTTTTTAGAGTCTTTTGCTGCTTCTAGCTCCTCAAGTAAATCTGCTAAACTCATCTAAAACTCCTCATGCCCCACCAAGTGGTGCTGAAAGGCATAGACCGCTGCCTGGGTGCGATCGCTGACCTCAAGTTTGGCAAGGATATTGGACACATGGGTCTTGACCGTCTTAAGAGAGATAAAAAGTTCATCAGCGATGCGCTGATTTTCGTAACCCTTGGCAATCAGTTGGAGAACATCTCGCTCACGCGCAGTTAGGTCCTCATGAAGTTCCATGTGATTTCGGTGATATTCGACCTTCTTGCTGACCTCTTGCTCAATGGCCAGCTCCCCAGCAGCCACCTTACGGACGGCATGGAGTAGTTCGTCGGCACTAGAAGTCTTGAGCATATAGCCCCTAGCACCAGCATTTAAGACAGGCATGATTTTTTCATTGTCCAAGTACGAAGTTACAATCAAAATCTTGGCTTCAGGCCATTCTTTAAGGATAGCCAAGGTCGCGTCAATTCCATTCATCTCAGGCATGACAATATCCATGACAATAACATCTGGACGCAATTCCAATGCCAAGTCAATACCTTGAGACCCATTTGCAGCCTCGCCCACAACTTCTACATCGTCTTGGAGGTCAAAGTAGCTTTTCAAGCCCAATCGGACCATTTCATGGTCATCTACCAGTAAAATTTTCATCTTTACTCCTTTATCATTCCTTATCGAGCAGGGGAATACGAATATCAACTGCCAGTCCTTGCTTGGGAGCTGTCAATAACTGAACCGTCCCTGCCATATCTTCAACCCGCTCCTTGATATTGCGTAGTCCATAACTCAGGTCGTCTAAACTCCCTAACTGGAAACCAATCCCATTGTCCACCACCTTCAGCTGCAATTCAACATCTGTCTGATAGAGATAGACATCCAGACAAGATGCCTGGGCATGGCGAAGGGTATTGCTGATCAACTCTTGCAGAATACGGAAGATATGCTCCTCGATTTTTTTAGGCAATTTCGTCACATTTTGCTTGAAACTAACCTTGAGATCACTCTTATCCTCAAGCTCTTTTAAAAGGATTTGAATTCCTTCAACCAGACTCTTCTGCTCCAGCTCAACTGGTCGCAAATGCAAGAGCAAGACCCGTAAATCCTTCTGGGCAGTTTCTACAATAGCTGTGACACTCTGCAACTGGATCTGCATCTTTTCTCTATCCAATTTCAAAGCCTGTTGACTGACACCTGACAAAATCATGTGAGCCGCAAACAACTCCTGACTGACGGTATCGTGCAAATCCCGAGCAATTCGCTTCCGTTCTTTCTCGATGATTTCCTCTTCCTGAGCAAGGCTGTGATTTTCAGCCTTTTGAAGAGCTTCTGTCAAAAGGTTAAGTTTACCTGACAAGGACTTGAAACTGACATCCAAATCTGGATCTGCAACTTGAACCACTTCTTGCCCTGCCAATAAACGCTTGAGATTAGCCTGCATTTTTCTTAGAGAAAGCTCTTCAATACCTCGCCAAAATAGGGCTAAGAGACAGGTCATGGACATGCTGAACACCAACAACAAAAAGACAAATTTTTCTGTTTTTTCGACATCATGCAAGAAAATAGACCAGTCAAAATCAAGGATTTCCATCAAGCTGTGGGAGAAAAACAAGACAAATAAGATGGAGGTGAGAACAATGATTACATAGGCTTGTTTTTTCATCCTCTGACCACCTCCACATCCCCAATCATAGTAGTCAAGAAAATCTTGACACTCTTGTTACTCTTGAGATAGTCTCTTGTTTCTTGATGATAGTGTTCATTGCGAAGGGCTCGCTTGGGCTGATTGAAAAAATTCAAATCCCCATAGAGACAGTTAACGCTAAGGCTGACTTCCACATCTACAGGTACAATGATTTTGGTCGTTCCTACCATCTTTCTGAGGATAATGACATTGTCATGATTGGTTAGAATCACCCTCTCCAGATGAATGGTGTCCTTGCCCATGAGACGAAAGAGATTGATATCATCAAACTGGCAAGTTTGATAACTTGAAAAATGATGGAGATTGCCAAACCAACGATTTTTCTCCTTCTTAACCGTCACAACCTCTTCAAAAACCAAATTTGTCTGCTCTTTTTCCTGGTTCATCATCGGGTAAAGAAGAAAGAGACTATAGATGACCGCAACAAAAATAGCTAGAATCACAAAAGGATTGAGCATGACGATGAAAAAGAAGAGAATGCTTGCCACCACTAAAAGAAGATTATTGCCCTCTTTACCAGTGTAATAGCGAATCAAAAGCAAAAAGAGGAATAAAATCAGCAGAAAACGTGAAAAATGCTCTGAAACCATCAAAATCAGAGCTCCCGTCAAAAGACAGGCTTCGATAAATAAAAAGATTTTAAATTTTCTCATAGGTTGATCCTCTCCTTTCTATTTTATCACACTTCAAAAAAGTCACCTCAGTCTGAGGATGGAAAAAAGGCGGTGGTCACGCCTTTTTCATCTGATCCTTTGCTTCTTTTAATTTTCCATAAAGAAGATAGTCTACTTTTTGCAAATCTGCTATGGTGGCACAATTAAGAGCACACATAATCAAACGCAGATCGTCTTTCCAGCCTTGAACAATACCAATCACTTCTTCAACTGAATAGGTTTCAACCAATTCCAGAACTGTTCGTGACAGTCCTACAGCTTTGGCACCAAAGACCAAACACTTAATCATATCCAGCGGATTCCGAACGCCTCCACTAACCAAGAGTTCGACCTTGTCTTTCCATTCTTGGGCGTTGAGTAGGGCCTGCACGGTAGACTGTCCCCATTGATTGAGGTAATCACGCTGGCCACTGCGACGGTTTTCGATATAGGCAAAGCTGGTGCCACCACGACCTGATAAATCCACTGTACGAACACCCAGTTCATAGGCTCTCTCGATGGTCTTGGCATCCATTCCAAAGCCCACTTCCTTGAGAACAATAGGAACAGGAATTTGCTGGCTATAGTCTGCCAGATGCGATTGCCAGCTTCTGAACTTCCTTTCTCCCTCAGGCATAAGCAATTCCTGCATGACATTGACATGCACTTGCAGGAGAAGAGGATGCATCTCTTCTACAGTCTGAAGGCCTAACTCGACAGGCTTGTCCAATCCAATATTGGTTCCAAGGAGGAGATTGGGATGACTAGACTTGACAGAAAAAGAGTCATCTGCTGGATCTTTGAGTGCTGCGCTATAAGAACCCGTTACAAATAAAATACCACAGGCTTCTGCCACTTGAGCCAACTTTTGATTGATTTCTTTACCTTTTTCACTCCCACCTGTCATGGCATTGATATAAAAAGGAAAATCCCACTTTCGACCAGCAAACTCTGTCGACAGATCGATTTCATCCAGATTGTAAAGAGGCAAGGAAGAATGAAGCAGCTCCACCTCATCAAAGCTATTATAGGAACTTTTCTGCTCAAGGGCATAGCGGATGTGCTCATCCTTACGATTTGTCGTCATGTCCTATCCTTTCTTGGTATAAGAGCTCAATCCCCAGATCGGCCCAACGGTTTTTTAGGGTTTCAGTTGATTGCTCATCAAAACTCAAGGCAATACCACAATCACCACCACCAGCGCCACTGCTTTTGGCAACGGCTTGCAAATCTTGACTGGCTTCTTTCAGCTGTCTAAGCGAAGGCGTATAAATATCTGCGCTCAAGCCTTCTAAGAGATTGCTGGCTGTTTCCACCTGCTCAATAACTTTTTCGGATTTCCCCTGCTCCAAGGCTTCTACCAGAGAAGCCACTGTTTCTTTTGAGGAACTTAAAAAATTCTGATTGATATTTTGCTTGATTTGTTGAACCATATCACTAGATACAGCCACTTCCTTGGTCCATCCCACTAGGAAATCACATTCTAAAGTTGGTTTCACTTGTGAAATTGAAAAGTCCCAATCACGCTCTAAAACAGTCGCCAAATTTTCTTCTTTCAACCAAGCTGCTACCTGCTGGCGATCAAATGACTGGTAAAGAACCAAATCCTCTGCCACAATACAGGCAAGGTCCCCCATAGACCCATTGTCTCCGCGCTTGAGCAAGACAGCGCTAGCCAGCTTGAACAAGAGCTCCTGATCAACCGAAAGCTTATACAGAGCTAGCAGAGCCTTGATGACCAAAACAACGACGCTACCGCTAGAACCTAGACCAAACTTTTTCCCTTCCCGTTCCATTTTTCCTCGAATTTCTAGAGAAAAATGTCTTAAAGTTTGACCTCGATAAGTCAGGAAATCTTCCACTAAAGCAATCGTTTCTTGAATCAAGCTGTAGTCAGAATTTGGCGCCAAATCTACTGCGAAATCAAACAGATCTGAATAAATACGGTAGCTGTCAGAAAAAGCAATATCGCCCTTCATATAGATGGGAATGGCCTTTATCAAGGCCAACTGTCCGGGCTCTAAAATAGCATATTCACCTGCCCAATAGAGCTTTCCACAAGTTTTAACAGCAATCATCTTGACTCAAATCCTTTGTTTTTGACACAATCAAGCGGTAACGTTGACCGAAGATTTTTGATAAATGCTCCAAGTCTTTCTCTTGACAAAGAACTTTGACATTAGGACCGGCATCCATAGTAAAGTAGCAGGCCTCTCCTTGCTCGCGAAGTTGACGAACAAAGTCCATCGCTTCATAAGATGAATCGGTCAGATAAGAAAAGGCTGGTGATGCTGTTTTTGTCGTAGCGTGCATAGCAAGAGCATTTTTCTCCGTTAATTCTCCAATCTTGGCAAAGTCATTTTCCTTGAGATAAATCAGCATATCCTGATAGTCCTTCTCAGACTGACGAACCCAGTCGTCAAAAGTCGTCGAAGTCTCCACACAAAGTTTCATCCCGTCACGGCTAGAGATTGGTTTTTTCTTGTCCTCTAGCACCAACATGATCATAGCTAGTTTCAAGTTTGTCTCTACAGGGTAAATTCCCCCACTATCCTTGTCCCAGGCACCTAGTGGTCCATAAAAACTCCGAGAAGAAGAACCTGAGGCAAACTTAGCCTCCTGTGCCAACTGACTCCGAGACAAACCAAGCTGGAAATAAGCATTACAAGCCTTGACCAGGGCGGACAAACCACTAGAACTTGAGGACAGGCCCGCTGCCGTAGGCATATTATTTTGAGTATCGATACGGACAAAGCCCTCACCAGCTGGACGATAACGGTCAATAATCTTACTCATCTTGGCATGCTCGACCTCATTTTGTAGCTGAGCATTGATGTAAAATTCGTCAGCTGTTACATTGGCTGGTAAAGGCGACAAGGTCGTCTCTGTATACATATTTTCCAAAGTTAGAGAAATACTGCTAGTAGCAGGCACTATCTCTTTTTCTTTTTTCTTTCCCCAATATTTGATAATAGCAATATTTGCGTAGGAACGTACTGTTACAGGCTCTCTATCCATGTCTGAACAGCTCCTTTCTCTTCTAATCTTTCTGCTAATTCTTGTGCGTGTGTCAAATTATCTGCCAAGGCTATAATACAGCCTCCTAGCCCACCACCGCTCATCTTGGCACCCAGAGCACCATGGCTAAGAGCCGTTTCAACCAGATGGTCTGCCTCAGGGCTACTGACCCCAATTTCTTTTAAATGTAAATGCGCTTGACTGAGGATTTGTCCCAGTTCTTCAGCATCTTTTTGTGAAATCGCATCCTCTGCCTGCTGGGTCAATTCTCCCAAGGCATGCAAAAATGGTAGGGCATCCTTGCCCTTATTTTGAACCACTTGGATGGCTTCACGAGTATGACCATAAACACCCGTATCGGCAATCACCAAATAGGCGGATAAATCCATCTCAAGTTCTGTAAATCCTACGTTCTTGATAAAGCGAATAGGTTGGTCGCTGAGACAGGTCTTAGCATCCAAACCACTAGGATTCATATGGGCAATCATTTCAGCTCGATTGACCAAGATTTCTAGTACATCATGAGGCAGATCGGCCTGATAGTAGTCAAATACCGCACGAATGGCCGCTATGCTGATAGCCGCTGACGAACCCATCCCCCGTTTCTCAGGGATAGCCGAGTCAATCTCACAACGAATGCAGGCTTCTGTGATATCCAAATACTCCAGTGAGGCATAAACCGCCATGGACAAGGTATCCTCCTCATAAAGGCGCCAAGGACTCTCTGCAGGAACTACCTTACAGGTCACCTCCACCTCCAAAAGAGGCAGGGAAATGGCAGGATAACCGTAAACGACCGCATGTTCCCCTATTAAAATTATCTTACTATGTGCCTGACCGACACCAACTTTTTTTGTCATTTTTTCCTTTTACTAGACGAAAAACGTCTTATTTTTCATACAAGTATTAATTCTTTCCTATCTATTTTATTATATTTTCACAAAAAAAGCGATTGTTTCCATTCACAATCGCTTCTTTCATTATTGAACCCATTCGCCATTATAGTTGACAGAATAGCCATTTACAGTCGTATTCACTGCCAAGGCACCTGAGCTATAAGCGCGTAGTACCATCTGCCATTGACCTGGAACCAACCTGTCGTCATAGAACGACGAAAGAAACTCCATACCGTTAAGTAAAGAGGAAAGTCGTGAGGGAGCATGCGCCATTGACAACCTGTTTTAGTGACGTACAAAGTCTCATTAACAAGTACTCGTTTCGGCCATTTATAGGTGCGGTGTTTGGAGAAATAGGGTTCAATCAATGAAAGCTCTTCTAGGCATAAGAAAACACCTCTGTGTTATACTTGTTGTTCAATCACAAACACAAGAAAGGCACAGAGATGCAAAACCATTATACTACAAAAGCCAAACATTTGACAATCGATAGCCGTCGCTTAATCGAACGATGAAAAAAGGAAGGGAGATCAAATAGAGAAATCGCCTCTTTACTTGGAAAAGCTCCTCAAACCATTCACAATGAAGTCAAGCGTGGGACAGTCCGACAATGTCTTGGAAAAGGGCGCTTTAAAGAGGTTTATTCTGCCGACTATGCTCAACAGTCTTATGAAAATAATCGCAAGCGCTCGGTCAAGAAATCAAGATTGACCAAGGAACTAAAGGAAAAGATTCTCCACTATCATAACCAAAAATTTTCGCCTGAAAGGAAAAGCGCTTAAGAAACAAGCTAGCACCAATTTTAAACCCCCTGGTCAATCTATCGAACAGCGTCCTGAATCTATCAATCTGCGATTGGAGAATGGGCATTATGAGATTGATACGGTTCTGCTTACAAGGGTGAAAAATTATTGTTTACTGGTCTTAACTGATCGAAGGACTAGGCATCAAATTATCCGATTGATTCCAAATAAAAGTGCTGAGGCGGTCAATCAGGCTTTAAAACTCATCTTAAAACAACATCAAATTCTTTCCATCACGGCAGATAATGGTACAGAATTTAACCGCTTGTCTGATGTATTTTCTGAGGAACATATCTATTATGCGCACCCCTACGCCTCTTGGGAAAGGGGAACTAATGAGAATCACAACAGGCTCATTCGGAGATGGTTACCTAAGGGAACTAAGAAAACGACTCCCAAAGAAGTCGCATTCATCTAAAATTGGATTAATAACTATCCTAAAAAATGCTTGAACTACAAATCACCCAGAGAAGACTTCTTCATGGCTAACTTGAACTTGAAATTTGGCCTCCTTGTCTGATTTGTCTGACTAGTGCAAGCTGGTCGGATTTGTGGTAAAATAGATAAGATATGACAAAAGAATTTCATCATGTAACGGTCTTACTCCACGAAACGATTGATATGCTTGACGTAAAGCCCGACGGTATCTACGTTGATGCGACTTTGGGTGGAGCAGGCCATAGCGAGTATTTATTAAGTAAATTAAGTGAAAAAGGCCATCTCTATGCCTTTGACCAGGACCAGAATGCCATTGACAATGCGCAAAAACGCTTGGCACCTTACATTGAGAAGGGAATGGTGACCTTTATCAAGGATAACTTCCGTCATTTACAGGCACGTTTGCGCGAAGCTGGTGTTCAGGAAATTGATGGAATTTGTTATGACTTGGGAGTGTCTAGTCCTCAATTGGACCAGCGTGAGCGTGGTTTTTCTTATAAAAAGGATGCGCCACTGGACATGCGGATGAATCAGGATGCTAGCCTGACAGCCTATGAAGTGGTGAACCACTATGACTATCATGACTTGGTTCGTATTTTCTTCAAGTATGGAGAGGACAAATTCTCTAAACAGATTGCGCGTAAGATTGAACAAGCACGTGAAGTTAAGCCAATCGAGACTACGACTGAATTGGCAGAAATTATCAAGTCGGCCAAACCTGCCAAGGAGCTCAAGAAGAAGGGCCATCCTGCCAAGCAGATTTTCCAGGCTATTCGAATTGAAGTCAATGATGAACTGGGAGCGGCAGATGAGTCCATTCAGCAGGCTATGGAGATGTTGGCTCTAGATGGTAGAATCTCAGTGATTACCTTCCATTCGCTAGAAGACCGCTTGACCAAGCAATTGTTCAAGGAAGCTTCAACAGTGGAAGTTCCCAAAGGTTTGCCTTTCATCCCAGATGATCTCAAACCTAAGATGGAATTGGTGTCCCGTAAGCCAATCTTGCCAAGTGCAGAAGAATTAGAAGCCAATAACCGCTCGCACTCAGCCAAGTTGCGCGTGGCCAGAAAAATTCACAAGTAAGAGGAAAAAAGATGGCAGAAAGAATGGAAAAAACAGGTCAAATACTACAGATGCAACTTAAACGGTTTTCGCGTGTGGAAAAAGCTTTTTACTTTTCCATTGCTGTAACCACTCTTATTGTAGCCATTAGTATTATTTTTATGCAGACCAAGCTCTTGCAAGTGCAGAATGATTTGACAAAAATCAATGCGCAGATAGAGGAAAAGAAGACCGAATTGGACGATGCCAAGCAAGAGGTCAATGAACTATTACGTGCAGAACGTTTGAAAGAAATTGCCAATTCACACGATTTGCAATTAAACAATGAAAATATTCGAATAGCGGAGTAAGATATGAAGTGGACAAAAAGAGTAATCCGTTATGCGACGAAAAATCGGAAATCGCCGGCTGAAAACAGACGCAGAGTTGGAAAAAGTCTGAGTTTATTATCTGTCTTTGTTTTTGCCGTTTTTTTAGTCAATTTTGCAGTCATTATTGGGACGGGCACTCGCTTTGGAACAGATTTAGCGAAGGAAGCTAAGAAGGTTCATCAAACCACCCGTACAGTTCCTGCCAAACGTGGGACTATTTATGACCGAAATGGAGTCCCGATTGCTGAGGATGCGACATCTTATAATGTCTATGCGGTCATTGATGAGAACTATAAGTCAGCAACGGGTAAGATTCTCTACGTAGAAAAAACACAATTTAACAAGGTGGCAGAGGTCTTTCATAAGTATCTGGACATGGAAGAATCCTATGTAAGAGAGCAACTCTCGCAACCTAATCTCAAGCAAGTTTCCTTTGGTTCGAAGGGCAATGGGATTACCTATGCCAATATGATGGCTATCAAAAAAGAGTTGGAAACTGCAGAGGTCAAGGGGATTGATTTTACAACCAGTCCCAATCGTAGTTACCCAAACGGACAATTTGCTTCTAGTTTTATCGGACTAGCTCAGCTCCATGAAAATGAAGATGGCAGCAAGAGCTTGCTGGGAACCTCTGGGATGGAGAGTTCCTTGAACAGTATTCTTGCAGGGAAAGATGGTATTATTACCTATGAAAAGGATCGTCTGGGTAATATTGTACCTGGAACAGAACAAGTTTCCCAACAGACGGTAGATGGCAAGGATGTTTATACGACTATTTCCAGCACCCTCCAGTCCTTTATGGAAACTCAGATGGATGCCTTTCTAGAAAAAGTAAAAGGTAAGTATATGACCGCGACCTTGGTCAGTGCAAAGACCGGTGAAATCCTCGCTACCACCCAACGACCTACCTTTAATGCAGATACTAAAGAAGGAATCACTGAGGACTTTGTTTGGCGTGATATTCTTTATCAAAGTAACTATGAACCAGGATCAGCCATGAAGGTTATGACGTTAGCTTCTTCTATTGATAATAATACCTTCCCAAGTGGAGAATACTTCAATAGCAGTGAATTCAAAATAGCGGATGCGACGACTCGAGATTGGGATGTTAATGAGGGTTTGACTACTGGTGGGATGATGACTTTCTTACAAGGTTTCGCTCACTCCAGTAATGTTGGAATGAGTCTACTTGAACAAAAAATGGGAGATGCTACTTGGTTGGATTATCTAAAACGCTTTAAATTTGGGGTTCCAACTCGCTTTGGCTTGACAGATGAATACGCTGGTCAACTTCCAGCTGATAATATTGTTAGTATTGCTCAAAGCTCATTTGGGCAAGGAATTTCAGTGACACAAACACAAATGCTTCGTGCCTTTACAGCTATTGCTAATGATGGAGTTATGCTGGAGCCAAAATTTATAAGTGCTATTTATGATACTAACAATCAGTCTGTACGTAAGTCACAAAAAGAAATAGTAGGAAATCCTGTTTCCAAAGAGGCAGCAAGCACAACTCGAAATCACATGATCTTAGTTGGGACGGACCCTCTATATGGAACTATGTATAATCACTACACAGGAAAGCCAATTATAACAGTTCCTGGACAAAATGTAGCAGTTAAATCCGGTACGGCTCAAATCGCTGATGAGAAAAATGGAGGATACTTGGTTGGTTCTACCAATTATATTTTCTCAGCTGTGACTATGAATCCTGCTGAAAATCCTGATTTTATCTTGTATGTAACGGTTCAACAGCCTGAGCATTATTCAGGTATCCAGTTGGGAGAATTTGCCACCCCAATCTTGGAGCGGGCTTCAGCTATGAAAGAATCTCTCAATCTTCAATCTCCAGCCAAAAATTTAGATAAAGTTACGACAGAATCTTCTTATGCAATGCCTAGCATCAAGGATATTTCACCTGGTGAGTTGGCGGAAGCCTTACGCCGAAATATTGTGCAACCAATCGTTGTAGGTACTGGAACAAAGATTAAAGAGACTTCTGTAGAAGAAGGGACCAATCTTGCACCAAACCAACAAGTTCTCCTTTTATCGGATAAGGTAGAAGAAATTCCAGACATGTATGGCTGGAAAAAAGAGACTGCCGAGACCTTTGCTAAATGGTTGGATATTGAACTGGAATTTGAAGGTTCAGGTTCCGTTGTTCAGAAGCAGGATGTTCGGACTAATACAGCTATCAAAAACATTAAAAAAATTAAATTAACTTTAGGAGACTAATATGTTTATTTCTATTAGTGCTGGAATTGTGACATTTTTACTAACTTTAGTAGGAATTCCGGCCTTTATCCAATTTTATAGAAAGGCGCAAATTACAGGCCAGCAGATGCATGAGGATGTCAAACAGCACCAGGCAAAAGCTGGGACTCCTACAATGGGGGGGCTTGTTTTCCTCATTGCTGCAGTTGTGGTGAGTTTCCTCGTCGCTCTTTTTTCAAAACAATTGACCAATAATGTTGGTATGGTTTTGTTTATTTTGGTCTTGTATGGTTTGGTTGGTTTTTTAGATGACTTCCTCAAGGTCTTCCGTAAAATCAATGAGGGCCTTAATCCCAAACAGAAATTGGCTCTTCAGCTGCTAGGTGGCGTCATTTTCTACCTTTTTTATGAGCGTGGGGGCGATATGCTCTCTGTCTTTGGCTACCAAGTGCATTTAGGGATTTTCTATATTATCTTCGCTCTTTTCTGGCTAGTCGGTTTTTCAAACGCAGTAAACTTGACAGACGGCATTGACGGTTTAGCTAGTATTTCCGTTGTGATTAGTTTGTCTGCCTATGGAGTTATTGCCTATGTGCAAGGTCAGATGGATATCCTACTAGTGATTCTGGCCATGATTGGTGGTTTGCTTGGTTTCTTTGTCTTTAACCATAAGCCTGCTAAGGTCTTTATGGGAGATGTGGGAAGTTTAGCTCTTGGTGGAATGCTGGCAGCTATTTCAATGGCTCTCCACCAAGAATGGACTCTCTTGATTATCGGAATTGTGTATGTCTTTGAAACAACTTCGGTCATGATGCAAGTCAGCTATTTCAAACTGACAGGTGGTAAACGTATTTTCCGTATGACGCCTGTGCATCACCATTTTGAACTTGGAGGATTTTCTGGTAAAGGAAATCCTTGGAGCGAGTGGAAGGTTGACTTCTTCTTTTGGGGAGTGGGGCTTCTAGCAAGTCTTTTGACCCTAGCAATTTTGTATTTGATATAAGAATAGCACCCTGATGTTTCAGGGTGTTTTTGCTTTTTAAAAAATATTGGTCAGTCAAAGTCAAAGCTCTTGACCTTTTCTGACTAATGTAGTATATTATGAACGTAAGGTAAATGAAAGCCTTACTAGAACACTTATGCTCAATGAAAATCAAGAGCAAACTAGGAAACTAACCGCAGGATGCTCAAAGCACAGCTTAGAGGTTGTGGATAAGACTGACGAAGTCAGCTCAAAACACGGTTTCGAGGTTGTAGATAAGGCGAAGCTGGTGTGGTTTGAAGAGATTTTCGAAGAGTATAAAAAATATTGGTCAATTAAAGTCAAATCCCTTGACCTTTTCTGACTAATGTAGTATATTATGAACGTAAGGTAAATGAAAGCCTTACTAGAACACTTATTTAAAGTAAAATAGAAAGAGGTGGGGTCTATGTTTAATCTAGAAATCTTCAGAAGTAAAGATAGTCTACTCCTGCTTGAAAAAGAAAAACCAGAAATAGTACCTAGAGTAGCGATTTAGCTAGTCTAAATTTTTTAAAACAAAGGTCAAAGATAGTCAATATCAGTATTAACAACTAAGTAAACAAAATGAGGTAAAGAATATGAACAACAATTTTAATAATTTTAACAACATGGATGATTTGTTTAACCAATTGATGGGTGGTATGCGAGGATATAGTTCTGAAAACCGTCGCTACTTGATTAATGGACGTGAAGTGACACCTGAAGAATTTGCTCACTATCGTGCAACCGGTCAATTGCAAGGGAATGTAGAAGCTGATGGACAAATGCAACAACAGGCTTCAGGTATAAAACAAGATGGTGTCCTTGCTAAACTGGGTCGAAACTTGACTGCAGAAGCGCGTGAGGGCAAGTTGGATCCTGTTATCGGACGAAACAAGGAAATTCAAGAAACATCTGAGATCCTCTCACGTCGTACCAAGAACAATCCTGTTCTGGTCGGAGATGCAGGTGTTGGTAAGACAGCTGTTGTCGAAGGTCTTGCTCAAGCAATTGTGAACGGCGATGTTCCAGCTGCTATTAAGAATAAGGAAATTATTTCCATTGATATCTCTGGTCTTGAGGCTGGTACTCAATACCGTGGTAGCTTTGAAGAAAACGTTCAAAACTTAGTCAATGAAGTAAAAGAAGCGGGAAATATCATTCTCTTCTTTGATGAAATTCACCAAATCCTCGGTGCTGGTTCTACTGGAGGTGACAGTGGTTCTAAGGGGCTTGCGGATATTCTCAAGCCAGCTCTCTCTCGTGGAGAATTGACAGTGATTGGGGCAACGACTCAAGATGAATACCGTAACACCATCTTGAAGAATGCAGCTCTTGCTCGTCGTTTCAACGAAGTCAAGGTCAATGCTCCTTCAGCAGAGGATACATATAAAATTCTTCAAGGAATTCGTGACCTCTATCAACAACACCATAATGTCATCTTGCCAGATGAAGTTTTGAAAGCAGCAGTAGATTATTCTGTTCAGTATATTCCTCAACGTAGCTTGCCAGATAAGGCTATCGACCTGGTCGATGTAACGGCGGCTCACTTGGCAGCTCAGCATCCTGTAACAGATGTGCATGCTGTTGAACGTGAAATTGAGGTAGAAAAAGACAAGCAAGAAAAAGCTGTTGAGTCAGAAGATTTTGAAGCAGCTCTAAACTATAAAACACGCATCGCAGAATTGGAAAAGAAAATCGAAAACCACACAGAAGATATGAAAGTGACTGCAAGTGTCAACGATGTGGCTGAATCTGTAGAACGAATGACCGGTATTCCAGTATCTCAAATGGGGGCTACGGACATCGAACGTTTGAAAGATATGGGTCATCGTTTGCAGACGAAAGTTATTGGTCAAGATAAGGCCGTTGTAGCAGTAGCAAAAGCTATCCGTCGTAACCGTGCTGGTTTTGATGAAGGCAATCGCCCAATCGGTAGCTTCCTCTTTGTAGGTCCAACTGGGGTTGGTAAGACTGAACTTGCTAAACAATTGGCGCTAGATATGTTTGGAACGAAAGATGCTATCATCCGTTTGGACATGTCAGAATACAGCGACCGCACAGCCGTATCTAAATTGATTGGTACAACTGCAGGTTATGTTGGTTACGATGACAACAACAATACCTTGACAGAACGCGTCCGTCGCAATCCATACTCAATCGTCCTTCTCGACGAAATTGAAAAGGCTGACCCTCAAGTCATCACCCTTCTCCTTCAAGTTTTGGATGATGGTCGTTTGACAGATGGTCAAGGTAACACTGTCAACTTCAAGAATACGGTGATTATCGCAACTTCAAACGCAGGATTTGGTTACGAAGCTAACTTGACAGAAGATGCTGATAAACCAGAATTGATGGATCGTTTGAAACCTTACTTCCGTCCAGAATTCCTTAACCGTTTCAATGCTGTCATCGAATTCTCACACTTGAGCAAAGAAGATCTTTCTAAGATTGTAGACCTTATGTTGGTTGAAGTTAACAAGACGCTTTCTAAGAAAGACATTGACTTGGCAGTGAGCGAAGCTGCTAAAGAATACATGACTGAGGAAGGCTACGATGAAGTCATGGGTGTTCGTCCACTCCGTCGTGTGGTTGAACAACAAATCCGTGACAAAGTCACAGACTTCCACTTGGATAACCTTGATGCTAAACACCTAGAAGCTGACATGGAAGATGGTGTTTTGGTCATTCGTGAAAAAGCCTAAGACAGAATTTTGAGCATAAAAAAGAAGGAGCCAGCTGAAAAACTGGTTCCTTTTGAGGTACGACGGGCATGTCGTGTAGTAGAGGTGTACTATTCTAGTTTCAGTCTACTATAGTAGCTCAGAAGTCGGTACTTAAACGTGCTATATCAAAACCAGTCCTGGAAAAACGTGGACTGGTTTCGTGTTTGGATTATTACCTTGAACGACATGCGTTAAAAGTTAGTTGAACCGCCGTATGCCGAACGGCACGTGCGGTGGTGTGAGAGGGGCTAGAGATTATCCCCTACTCGATTTTAAATCACATGACGTTCAAAGGCATCATCTGAAATCCCTTGTTCCAAGATGAGTTTTGCCCATTCTTTAGCAGAGAAGAGGCTGTGGTCCTTGTAGTTTCCGCAAGATTCGATGGTTGTCCCTGGGACATCTTCCCAAGTAGTAGTTTCAGCGATTTCCTTGAGCGAATCCTTGATAACAGCTGCGATTTTAGCACTGGCGTGACGTCCCCACATAATCATGTGGAAGCCTGTGCGGCAACCAAATGGTGAACAGTCAATCATGCCGTCAATGCGGGTACGGATGAGTTTGGCTAAGAGGTGCTCGATAGTGTGAAGGCCGGCAGTAGGGATCGAGTCTTCATTGGGTTGCACTAAACGAATATCATAATTGGAGATGACATCTCCCTTTGGCCCTGTTTCTTCCCCAATCAAGCGAACATAGGGTGCTTTGACAATGGTGTGGTCAAGTTCAAAACTTTCGACAATAACTTCTTTTGACATGGTAAATCCTTTCAGTTTTCTTCTCTCATTATATCATAAAGGTTGCTCCTGAGACAGAGAGAAAACCTCTCCGAGGATGGAGAGGTTGAAATCTTTACTTACGATATAAGCGGTCGTATTGGTAGTATGGGTCAAAGGTTACGTTGATACCCAGTTTACGAAGGACATTCTTGTCTTCATCAGTCAAGATGATGGTTGAGTGGGCTTCGCTTCCTTTGAGGTTGCCGAGTTCTTCCATAGCGCGGGCAGCATCAGGATTTTCTGTAGCTGTGATAGCAAGTGCAATCAGGATTTCATTTGAATGAAGGCGTGGATTGTGGCTACCGAGATGATCGATTTTAAGACCTTGGATTGGCTTAACAACTTCAGGCTCGATTAGTTTTACTTCTTTAGCGATGTCAGCTGATTTTTTGATGGCGTTGATCAAGGCAGCGGCTGTAGGGCCAAAGAGTTCTGAGTTCTTACCAGTGACGATTTCCCCATTTGGCAATTCAAAGGCTAGGGCTGGTCCACCAGTTTCTTCTGCTTTTTGGCGCGCAACGACAGCAACCTTACGGTCTGCAGGTGTGATACCGAGGTCGTTCATGAGCAACTCAATTTTCTTGACGGCAGCTTCGCCAACTTTTTCAGCTTTGAAGTCAAGAACTGTTTGATAGTAACGGCGGATGATTTCTTGTTTAGAAGCTTCGACAGCAGCCTCGTCATCTGTAATAGCGAAACCAACCATGTTGACACCCATATCTGTCGGTGAAGCGTATGGTGATTTTCCGAGAATACGTTCCAACATGCGCTTGAGCACTGGGAAGATTTCGATATCACGGTTGTAGTTGACAGTGGTTTCTCCATAGGTTTGAAGATGGAAGGGGTCAATCATGTTGACATCATCAAGGTCAGCTGTGGCAGCTTCATAAGCCAAGTTAACTGGGTGATGAAGGGGAAGATTCCAAACAGGGAAGGTTTCAAATTTAGCGTAGCCAGACTTGATGCCATTGATTTGGTCGTGGTACATATTGGACATACACGTTGCCAATTTTCCAGAACCGGGTCCAGGAGCGGTTACGACAATCAAGTTGCGACTGGTTTTGATGTAGTCGTTTTTGCCCATGCCTTCTGGGGAAATGATGTGATCCATATCCGTCGGATATCCTTTGATTGGATAATGAAGATAAGAATCAATTCCGTTTTTCTCAAGTTGGTTGCGGAAGGCATCTGCAGCGGGTTGGCCAGCGTATTGTGTAATGACAACGGAGCCGACAAAAATCCCTAATTCATTGAATTTGTCAATCAAACGAAGAACTTCTTGGTCATAAGAAATGCCTAAGTCGCCACGTGCTTTGGAATGTTCAATGTTGCTAGCATTAATGGCAATCACAACCTCAACCTGCTCTTTCAATTCTTGCAAGAGCTTGATTTTGTTGTCAGGTTCATAACCAGGAAGGACACGAGCAGCGTGGAAATCTTCTAACATTTTACCGCCAAATTCTAAGTAGAGTTTGCCGTCAAATTGGTTAATGCGTTCCAAAATATGGTCGCGTTGTAAATTCAAATATCGTTCAGAACTAAAAGCTTGTTTTTTCATTTTTTTACCTCTGACCTCTATTATAATAAAAAATTGGAAGTTAGGAAACTACGGAGTTAAAAAAGGAATCAAAAAGATTAGGCGAACGCTTGCATAAAAATCTGAAAAGCGCTATCATAGACTATAGATTATTAAAATAATGAGGTAAGAAGATGCAAGAAAAATGGTGGCACAATGCCGTAGTTTATCAAGTTTATCCAAAGAGTTTCATGGACAGCAACGGAGATGGAATTGGCGATTTGCCAGGAATTACCAGTAAGTTAGACTATCTAGCCAAGCTAGGGATTACAGCGATTTGGCTTTCTCCCGTTTATGACAGCCCTATGGATGATAATGGCTACGATATTGCTGATTATCAAGCGATTGCAACGATTTTTGGAACCATGGAGGATATGGATCAACTGATTGCGGAAGCTAAGAAGCGTGATATTCGTATCATCATGGACTTGGTGGTCAATCATACCTCGGATGAACATGCTTGGTTTGTAGAGGCCTGTGAAAATCCTAATAGCCCTGAGCGAGACTACTATATCTGGCGCGATGAACCCAATGACCTAGATTCTATCTTTAGTGGGTCTGCTTGGGAATACGATGAAAAGTCAGGTCAATACTATCTCCACTTTTTCAGTAAGAAACAGCCGGATCTCAACTGGGAAAATGAAAAACTTCGCCAGAAAATTTATGATATGATGGACTTCTGGATTGATAAAGGTATTGGTGGTTTCCGTATGGATGTTATTGACATGATTGGCAAAATTCCTGACGAGAAGGTAGTCAATAATGGTCCTATGCTTCACCCCTATCTCAAGGAAATGAATCAGGCCACCTTTGGAGCTAAGAATCTCTTGACAGTAGGGGAAACCTGGGGAGCAACGCCAGAGATTGCCAAGCTCTACTCTGACCCAAAGGGGCAAGAATTGTCTATGGTCTTCCATTTTGAACATATCGGTCTTCAGTATCAGGAAGGTCAGCCTAAATGGCACTATCAAAAAGAGCTGAATATCGCTAAGTTAAAAGAAATCTTCAACAAATGGCAGACAGAGTTAGGAGTTGAGGACGGCTGGAATTCCCTCTTCTGGAACAACCATGACCTCCCTCGTATTGTCTCAATCTGGGGAAATGACCAAGAATACCGCGAAAAATCTGCCAAAGCCTTTGCAATCTTGCTTCATATTATGAGAGGAACTCCTTATATCTACCAAGGTGAGGAGATTGGGATGACCAACTATCCGTTTGAAACGCTGGATCAAGTAGAAGATATTGAATCCCTCAATTATGCGCGTGAAGCTCTTGAAAAAGGTGTTTCGCTGGAAGAAATCATGGACAGTATACGTGTCATTGGACGTGACAATGCCCGTACCCCTATGCAATGGGACGAGAGCAAAAACGCTGGTTTCTCAACAGGTCAACCTTGGTTGGCAGTGAATCCAAACTATCAAGCAATCAACGTTCAAGAAGCGCTGGCAAATCCAGATTCTATTTTCTATACTTATCAGAACTTGGTCCAAATCCGTAAGGAGAACAGCTGGCTGATTCGAGCTGACTTTGAATTGCTTGATACGGCTGATAAGGTCTTCGCCTATATCCGTAAAGATGGCGACCGTCGTTTCCTAGTTGTGGCTAACTTGTCCAATGAAGAGCAAGTCTTTGTAGTAGAAGGAAATGTCAAATCTGTCTTGATTGAAAACACCCTAGCTCAAGAAGTCTTTGAAAAACAAATCTTAGCTCCATGGGATGCTTTCTGTGTGGAATTACTATAAATATTTTTTACAGAAAAATTTAAAATTGAAATCGCATAAAAACAAGGGAAGGCTGTATGAAAAGGCAGAAATCCTTTGTTTTTTATAACCAAGGTTTATAAACTTTCATTCTCGAAATTCAATTAACTTTACAAATTTCCACTATTTTGGTAAAACAAACCTATGTTACAAAAACTAACATAAAGTAGAAGGGAGATGAATACAAAAAAGAGTGTCCTTAGTGCAGGCCTGACTTTTGAATTTGCCTTGCTTTTAGCTGCTTGCGGACAATCAGGTTCAGATACAAAAACTTACTCATCAACCTTTAGTGGAAATCCAACTGCATTTAACTACTTGTTAGACTACTACGCTGATAATACAGCCATCATTACCAACCTAGTTGATGGTTTGCTTGAAAATGACAATTACGGAAATCTAGTTCCGTCTTTAGCAGAGGACTGGTCTGTTTCAAGCGGCGGTCTGACTTATACTTACAAATTGAGAAAAGTGCCAAATGGTTCACGGCTGACGGTGAAGAGTACGCCCCAGTTAAGGCACAAGATTTTGTGACAGGTATCAAGTACGCAGTGGATAATAAATCACAGGCCATTGACTTGATTCAAAACTCGATTAAGGGCTTGAATGATTATATTACAGGAGCGAATTCTGACTTTTCTAAGGTTGGGGTGAAGGCCATTGACGACCAGACTGTTGAGTATACTTTGTCACGGCCAGAACCTTACTGGAACTCAAAAACAACCAACAGTATTCTTTTCCCAGTAAACGAAGAGTTTTTAAACTCAAAAGGGAAAGATTTTGGTACCCTATCTCCAGATAGTATTCTCTACAGCGGACCTTATTTGTTAAAAGATTTCACATCAAAATCATCGATCGAGTATGCGAAAAATCCGCATTACTATGATCATGACAAAGTATCAATTGAACATGTGAAATTGGCCTATTTTGATGGTTCAGACCAAGAATTGACCATCCGTAACTTTGAAAGTGGAGCTTATTCTATCGCTGGGGTTTATCCAAATAGTTCTAACTTGGCTAAGACCAAGGAGAAATATAAGGATAATATCGTCTATAGCTTGCAGGACAAGACTTCTTGGTATTTCAATTTCAACGTTAACCGTAAGGCCTACAATCACACTGCTAAAACGACAGATGAGCAGAAGAAGTCAACTGAGACAGCTGTTTTGAACAAGAACTTCCGCCAAGCGGTGAACTTTGCCTTGGACCGCACAGCCTATTCTGCTCAGTCAAATGGGGAAGAAGCAGCTAGCAAGACTCTTCGTAACACCCTAGTACCTCCTACATTTGTCCAAGTTGGAGACAAGACCTTTGGAGAAGTAGTCGCTTCTAAATTGGTCAACTACGGAACAGAATGGTCAGGTATTAACTTGGCAGATGCTCAGGATGCCTATTTCAACAAAGAAAAAGCCCAAGCAAAATTTGTGGAAGCTAAAAAAGAATTGGCAAGTCAAGGTGTGACTTTCCCTATTCACTTGGATGTGGCTGTTGATCAGACAAGTAAAAATGCTGTGACAGGCATGAACTCAGTTAAGCAGACCCTTGAGTCAGTTTTGGGTGCTGATAACATTGTCATTGATGTTCAGCAACTTTCAACAGATGATTTTAATAATGTAGCCTTCTTAGCACCGACAGCAGCTGATCGTGACTACGATTTGAACTTTGATGGTTGGGTGGGTGACTATCAGGATCCATCAACTTATCTCAATCCTTTCAATGCAGAGGATGGATTCTACCTTAAGATTTTTGGACTAGATGCCAAGGAAGATAAGGAAAAAATCACTAGTCTAGGTCTGGATACCTACACTAAGATGCTCAAAGATGCAGATAGTGAAAACAAAGATGTAGCCAAGCGTTATGAAAAATACGCTGAAGCACAGGCTTGGATGATTGACAATTCTCTCATTATGTCAGCTATGTCAAGTGGTGGCACAGCATCTGTAACCAAAGTGACGCCATTTACAAGAGGCTATTCATTGGTTGGTATCAAGGGTGATGGCAATAACTACAAGTACATGAAACTGCAAAAAGACACTGTGACGACCAAACAGTTTGAAGAAGCTAAAAGTAAATGGGAGCAAGAAAGCAAAAAAGCAATCGAAAAAGCCCAAAAAGAAGCAGAAAAACATGTTAAATAGTTAGAAATAGCCTTTTCAAGCAAAATCCTAAAGACAAACATCAGTTTTGGTGCTTGTCTTTTTAAATCACTCGGCTATCGAAAACTGAGAAATGATTTGTTTTGTGCTAAAATAGATTGAAACGAATACTCAATAAAAATCAAAGAGTAACTGGGAAGTCAGCTCAAAATACTGTTTTGAGGTTGCAGATGGACGCTGACGTGCTTTGAAGAGATTTTCGAAGAGTATAAAGATCCTCTCTTTTACTATAGTTAAGGAGATGTAAAGATAAGTGATAAGGAAGAGACTATGTACGACTATCTAATCGTTGGTGCTGGTTTGTCGGGAGCAATTTTTGCTTATGAGGCGACTAAGCGTGGAAAAAAAGTAAAAGTTATTGATAAACGTGACCACATTGGTGGAAATATCTACTGTGAGAATGTAGAAGGGGTTAATGTTCATAAATATGGTGCCCATATCTTTCATACTTCTAATAAAAAAGTTTGGGACTATGTCAATCAATTCGCTGAGTTTAACAATTATATCAACTCGCCTCTAGCTAATTACAAGGGTAGCCTTTATAATCTACCTTTCAATATGAATACTTTCTATGCTATGTGGGGTACAAAAACTCCTCAAGAAGTGAAAGATAAGATTGCTGATCAAACGGCTCATATGAAGGACGTTGAACCTAAAAACTTGGAAGAACAGGCTATCAAGTTGATTGGTCCAGATATTTATGAAAAATTGATTAAAGGATATACTGAAAAGCAATGGGGACGTTCTGCTACTGACCTTCCACCGTTTATTATTAAACGTCTACCAGTTCGTTTGACCTTTGATAATAATTATTTCAATGACCGTTACCAAGGAATTCCAATTGGTGGGTATAATGTCATTATCGAAAATATGCTCAAGGATGTGGAAGTAGAACTTGGTCTTGACTTTTTTGCCAATCGTCAAGAATTAGAAGCTTCTGCTGAAAAAGTTGTCTTTACAGGGATGATTGACCAATACTTTGATTATAAACATGGTGAGTTAGAATACCGTAGTCTTCGTTTTGAGCATGAAGTTTTTGATGAAGAAAACTATCAAGGAAATGCTGTAGTGAACTACACAGAGCGAGAAATTCCTTATACTCGCATTATTGAGCATAAACATTTTGAGTATGGTACACAAGCTAAAACGGTTATTACTCGAGAATACCCAGCTGATTGGAAACGTGGAGATGAGCCTTATTATCCAATCAATGATGAGAGAAACAATGCTATATTTTCCAAATATCAGGAAGAAGCGGCAACAAATGACAAGGTTATTTTCTGTGGTCGTTTAGCAGATTATAAATACTACGACATGCATGTGGTCATCGAACGGGCTTTGGAAGTGGTCGAGGAAGAGTTGGGACAATAATGCAAGGATTCCGTTATTTTAGAATCTTTGCTACTTAAGATTTTTATACTAAACTAAAATAAAAAAGTATTATATAATAGTAATATGAAATCAACTAAAGAAGAAATCCAAGCTATCAAAACACTTTTAAAAGACTCTAGTACAGCTAAATATCATAAACTCCTTCAAATCGTTCTATTTCGTCTGATGGGTAAATCTTATAAAGAGATTATAGAGCTTTTAGGCTGTAATCAAACAACGATTTGGCCAACTGTAAAAAAATATGAGGAGTTCGGACTCGATTCTCTCCTTCAAGAAACACGTGGTGGTCGTAACCATGCATATATGACAATTGAGGAAGAGAAAGCCTTTCTTGCCTGTCATTTGAAGGCTGCAGAGGCAGGAGAATTTGTTACAATTGATGCCTTATTTCAGGCTTATACAAAGGAGTTAGGTTCTTCCTACCTTCTATCAACTCTTGAAGCACCATGGTTGGCGAAATATTAGGCCACGTCCAGCACATCCCAAGAAAGTAGACTCTCAAACCATTGTCGCGTCTAAAAATAAAATCTCAATTCAAGAAGAAAAGAAAGCGCTTTAAAACCAGTAGGCATTTTCGTAAGGTTCGCTTGATGTACCAAGATGAGGCTGGTTTCGGTAGAATCAGTAAACTGGGATCTTGTTGGGCTCCAATGGGAGTAGGTCCACATGTCCATAGTCACTATATACGAGAATTTCGCTATTGTTACGGAGCTGTTGATGCCCATACAGGCGAATCATTTTTCTTAATCGCTGGTGGATGTCATACTGAGTGGATGAACGCCTTTTTAGAAGAGCTTTCACAAGCTTATCCAGATGATTATCTTTTACTCGTTATGGACAATGCCATATGGCATAAATCAAGTACCTTAAAGATTCCGACTAATATTGGCTTTACCTTTATTCCTCCATACACACCAGAGATGAACCCCATTGAACAAGTGTGGAAAGAGATTCGTAAACGTGGATTTAAGAATAAAGCCTTTCGAACTTTGGAAGATGTCATGAATCAACTTCAAGATGTTATACAAGGACTGGAGAAGGAGGTGATAACGTCCATCGTTAATCGGAGATGGACTAGAATGCTTTTTGAAAGTAGATGAGTATAACTGGTTGATGAGACTGTGAAAAGAGCATAAAGACCAGCTTGCAAGCTGGTCATACTCTTCGAAAATCTCTTCAAACCACGTCAGCTTCATCTACAACCTCAAAGCAGTGCTTTGAGCAACCTACGGCTAGCTTCCTAGTTTGCTCTTTGATTCTCATTGAGTATCAGTATAGGTTATAAGAATAAGTCTTGTAGGGTTTTGGCAACCCCATCTTGGTCGTTGGTAAGGGAAATTTGCTCATCTGCATAAGGGAGTAGCTCTGGATTGGCATTTTTCATGGCATAACCCTTCCCAGCAAAAGCGAGCATTTCGGTATCATTGTGTTCATCTCCAAAGGCAATCAAATCTTTTTTGTCACGATTCATTATCTTGAGCAAGTAGTCCAAAGCAAAGGCCTTGTTGACACCTTTTGGGGTACATTCAAGGATATTGAGCGGACCTCCCCAGGTATTGATAGAAAGTTGATGCTGGTAGAAGGCGTTCATTTCTTTTGCCAAGGCATATTTGTCACTGGCTCTGGTCTGCAAGAGGATACAGTTAGGGTCCTTGGTCACCAATTCAGGCTGGAATTGATCTTCAGGCTGGAAAGCTTCTACACCAAATAGTTTGGGATTGGCAATTTCTTCATTGGGATTTGTAATGTAGAATTTTTTACGATATTCTCCAGCGATAAAATCGGCTTGAATGTCCTCTGAACGTTGAACCATATCTAGCAGATATTTTTTGTCTACAGTCAAACACTTTTCAAAATCCCAAACTTGGTCTGGTAAATGAGTAAGGGATCCGTTGAAGTTAATCATAGGAGTGTCTAAGCCCAGTTCACGGTAAAAATCTTTTGACATACGGTAAGGGCGACCTGTCGTAATAATAACCTGATGGCCTTTTTCAGCAACTTTTTTGATGGTTTTTTTGGTAAAGTCAGAAATTTGACTGTCTGAGTTGAGCAGGGTTCCATCTAGGTCAACTGCAATAATTTTTTTCGTCATATGGACCTTTCTAGTGTGTTTTCAGATAAGATGTCTTCTATTATAACAGAAAGCAGGCAGAAAAGCAGATTCCAAACAAAAAATGAAATTGGATTAATTTCTTAAACAAATCAAACAAAGACATTGAAAAAGTGAATGATAAATGATATAATTCTATTATTGTTCGTAAAAATTAAAAGGAGATTGATAATGGACAAATTATTTAAACTAAAAGAGAACGGTACAGACGTTCGTACAGAGGTTCTCGCTGGTTTAACAACTTTCTTTGCAATGAGCTATATTCTCTTTGTAAACCCACAAATTCTTTCGCAAACAGGGATGCCTGCTCAGGGTGTCTTCCTAGCAACGATTATTGGTGCAGTAGCGGGTACCTTGATGATGGCTTTTTATGCTAACTTGCCATACGCTCAAGCGCCAGGTATGGGGCTGAATGCCTTCTTTACCTTTACAGTTGTATTTGGACTTGGTTATTCTTGGCAAGAAGCCCTAGCTATGGTCTTCATCTGTGGAATTATCTCATTGATTATCACTTTGACAAATGTTCGTAAAATGATCATTGAATCGATTCCAAATGCCCTTCGCTCAGCTATTTCAGCTGGTATCGGTGTCTTCCTTGCCTACGTGGGAATTAAGAATGCTGGACTTTTGAAATTTACGATTGATCCAGGCAACTATACTGTTGTAGGAGAAGGGGCTGACAAGGCTCAAGCAACGATTGCGGCAAACTCTTCAGCAGTTCCAGGCTTGGTCAGCTTTAATAATCCAGCTGTTTTGGTGGCTCTTGCAGGACTTGCCATTACTATCTTCTTTGTTATCAAAGGGATTAAAGGGGGAATTATTCTCTCTATCTTGACAACAACTGTTCTTGCTATCGCAGTTGGTTTGGTAGATTTGTCTAGTATCGATTTTGCTAACAACCATGTTGGTGCAGCCTTTGAAGACTTGAAGAGAGTCTTTGGTGCGGCTCTTGGTTCAGAAGGTTTGGGAGCTTTGATTTCAGATACAGCTCGCTTGCCTGAAACTCTTATGGCTATTCTTGCCTTTTCGTTGACAGATATTTTTGACACGATTGGTACCTTGATTGGTACAGGTGAAAAAGTTGGTATCGTAGCGACAAATGGTGAAAATCACCAATCAGCTAAGTTGGACAAGGCTCTTTACTCTGACTTGATTGGTACTTCAATTGGTGCCATCGCTGGTACTTCGAACGTAACGACTTATGTTGAGTCTGCTGCTGGTATTGGTGCAGGTGGACGTACAGGTTTGACAGCCTTGGTCGTGGCAATCTGTTTTGCGATCTCAAGCTTCTTTAGCCCACTTCTAGCGATTGTACCAACAGCCGCTACAGCTCCAATCTTGATTATCGTTGGGATTATGATGTTGGCTAGCTTGAAAAATATCCATTGGGACGATATGTCTGAAGCGGTTCCTGCTTTCTTCACATCTATCTTTATGGGATTCAGCTACTCTATCACTCAAGGGATTGCAGTTGGTTTCTTGACTTACACCTTGACTAAGCTTGTCAAAGGTCAAGCTAAAGATGTTCATGTCATGATTTGGATTTTGGATGCCTTGTTTATCCTTAACTATATTAGTATGGCCTTATAATAGGATAACCCAGGGGGATTTTCCCCCTTTTTTAATACAAAGGAGATGGGTGATGAAAGAGAAAAATATGTGGAAAGAATTATTGAATCGTGCAGGCTGGCTGTTAATCTTTTTGCTGGCGACAATTTTATATCAGATTCCTATAGGGGTTACTGCTATTTTAACCTTAAGAGAAGTACCGCTATTACAGTCAGGACTGATAGTTGCTGGTGTTTCGATTGTGGTTCTGGTGCTATTTATTATTGGAGCTCGTAAAACGCAATTAGCAAGTTTCAATTTTTCATTTTTTAGAGCTAAGGATTTGGCACGATTGGGCTTGAGTTATTTAGTCATTATCTGTTCAAATATACTTGGTTCTATCTTGTTACAACTGTCAAATGAGACGACAACAAGTAACCAGTCTCAGATTAACGATATGGTTCAGAATAGTTCTCTGATTTCCAGTTTCTTCTTATTGGCCTTGCTTGCTCCAATTTGTGAGGAAATCTTGTGCCGTGGGATTGTTCCTAAAAAGATTTTCCGAGGCAAGGAGAATTTGGGATTTGTAGTCGGTACGATTGTGTTTGCTTTATTGCATCAACCAAGTAATTTACCTTCTTTATTGATTTATGGAGGTATGTCGATCGTTCTATCTTGGACGGCTTACAAGACCCAACGTTTGGAAATGTCTATCTTACTTCACATGATTGTGAATGGGGTTGCTTTCTGTTTGTTGGCTCTCGTGGTGATTTTGAGTCGGACATTAGGGATCTCTGTTTAAGATTTTTGACAATTGCTTACTTGTTTCTATTGGGAAAAAAGATGAATGCAATAGTGTCCATCTTTTTCTTTTTATGGTAAAATAGAGAAATAATATGGTGAAAAGCCTTGAGGGAGTGACCGATATGTCAACTAAAGTAAATCATGCAAAGACAGCTATTTGCGGAATTATCAATGTAACCCCAGATTCCTTTTCGGATGGTGGTCAATTTTTTGCTCTTGAGCAGGCACTCCAGCAGGCTCGTAAATTGATAGCAGAAGGGGCTTGTATGCTAGATATCGGCGGAGAATCGACTCGGCCGGGAAGTAGCTATAGCTATGTTGAGATAGAAGAGGAAATCCAGCGTGTTGTTCCAGTGATTAAAGCGATTCGCAAGGAAAGTGATGTCCTCATCTCTATTGATACTTGGAAGAGTCAGGTAGCAGAAGCTGCTTTGGCTGCTGGTGCCAATCTAGTTAATGATATCACTGGTCTTATGGGTGATGAGAAAATGGCGGAGGTGGTTGCTAAGGCTGGTGCGAAAGTGGTCATCATGTTTAATCCAGTTATTGCTCGACCTCAGCATCCTAGCTCGCTCATCTTTCCTCATTTTGGTTTTGGACAAGCTTTTACAGAGGAAGAGTTAGCTAACTTTGAAAAATTGCCAATCGAAGACTTGATGGAGACTTTCTTTGAACGTGCACTAGCGAGAGCAAATCAAGCTGGAATTGCACAAGAAAATATCCTGTTGGATCTAGGAATTGGCTTTGGTCTGACCAAGAAAGAAAATCTGCTTCTTTTACGGGATCTGGATAAACTACATCAGAAAGGCTATCCAATCTTTCTTGGAGTGTCGCGCAAGCGGTTTGTCATCAATATCCTTGAAGAAAATGGTTTTGAAGTCAATCCTGAGACAGAACTTGGTTTCCGTAATCGGGACACGGCTTCGGCTCATGTAACTAGTATCGCTGCGAGACAGGGTGTAGAAGTGGTGCGCGTGCATGACGTAGCTAATCACAGGATGGCAGTTGAAATTGCTTCCGCTATTCGTCTGGCTGATGAAGCGGAAAATTTAGATTTAAAACAATACAAATAAGATGAAAGAATTTGAAAACAATCAGTGGATTGCTAACTACCGGACGGATCAACCGCATTTTGGCTTGGAACGAATGGTGGAACTGTTAGCTTTGCGTGGCAATCCCCATCTCAAACTCAAGGTCATCCATATCGGAGGGACCAACGGCAAGGGTTCGACCATTGCTTTTTTGACAAATATGCTGAAAAAGCTAGGGCTGAGAGTTGGCGTGTTTAGCTCGCCCTATCTCATTCATTATACAGACCAGATTAGCATCAATGGGGGATCCATTCCAGAGGCTAGACTAGAAGCCCTCATGGCAGACTATCAGTCTTTGCTGGAGGGAGAAGCGGTCGCCAATTTGCAGGGGACAACCGAGTTTGAGATTATCACAGCCATAGCCTATGATTACTTTGCCTCGGAGCAAGTAGACGTGGCTATCATGGAAGTCGGCATGGGTGGACTTTTAGATAGTACCAATGTCTGTCAGCCCATTTTGACAGGAATCACGACTATTGGATTGGATCATGTGGCTCTACTTGGTGACACCTTGGAAGCCATAGCAGAGCAGAAAGCTGGTATTATCAAACAAGGTATTTCCTTGGTGACAGGTCGCATTTCTCCAGATGCTTTGGCTGTGATTGACCGCATTGCAGAAGGGAAAGATGCGCCGAGACTTGCCTACGGGGCAGATTATCAGGTCAGCCATCAAAAGAGTGTGGTGACAGGCGAAGTCTTTGACTATACAAGTGCTGTCAGACAAGGTCGCTTCCAGACAGGTTTACTTGGTTTGTACCAAATAGAGAATGCTGGGATGGCCATAGCTTTACTTGATACTTTTTGTCAAGAAGATGGTCGAGAACTAGCAAGCAATGACTTGCTTGCTCAAGCCTTGGAAGAAACAAGTTGGCCAGGGCGTTTGGAAATCGTGTCAAGAGATCCCTTGATGATCTTGGATGGGGCCCACAATCCCCATGCTATCAAGGCTTTATTAGCAACCTTGCAAGAACGCTTTGCGGATTATCATAAGGAAATCCTCTTTACTTGTATTAAAACCAAGGCCTTGGAGGATATGTTGGACTTGCTGGGGGCCATGCCAGATACCGAGCTTACTTTGACACATTTTGACGATAGTCGGGCGACTGATGAAAGCGTGCTGAAAGAGGCAGCTAAGTCTAGAAATCTCAGCTACCAAGGTTGGCAGGATTTTCTAGAGCAGAAATTGACAGATAAAAAAGAAGAGAAACAAACAGTTAGGATTGTCACAGGTTCCTTGTATTTCTTGAGCCAAGTGAGAGCCTATCTGATGGAGAGGAAGAATGAAAATGGATACACAAAAGATTGAAGCAGCTGTAAAAATGATTATCGAGGCTGTCGGAGAGGACGCTAACCGCGAGGGCTTACAGGAAACACCTGCTCGTGTCGCTCGTATGTACCAAGAGATTTTTTCAGGTCTTGGTCAAACAGCGGAGGAACATTTGTCAAAATCCTTTGAGATTATTGATGATAATATGGTGGTAGAAAAGGATATTTTTTTCCATACAATGTGTGAACACCACTTCTTGCCATTTTATGGTAGAGCGCACATTGCCTACATTCCAGATGGCCGTGTGGCAGGCTTGTCTAAGCTAGCCCGTACGGTTGAAGTTTATTCGAAAAAGCCACAAATTCAAGAACGTTTGAATATCGAAGTGGCCGATGCCTTGATGGACTATCTAGGTGCTAAAGGAGCCTTTGTTGTCATTGAAGCGGAACATATGTGTATGAGCATGCGTGGTGTCAGAAAACCGGGCACTGCCACCTTGACGACAGTAGCTCGTGGTCTATTTGAAACAGATAAGGACCTCCGAGATCAGGCTTATCGTTTAATGGGACTATAATACTCTTCGAAAATCAAATTCAAACCACGTCAGTTTTCATTTGCAACCTCAAAACAGTGTTTTGAGCAGCCTGCGGCTAGCTTCCTAGTTTGTACTTTGATTTTCATTGACTATAAAAAGAATCCGCTTCAAGCGGATTTTTCTAGAAAGGACTAGTTATGGATCAACTGCAGATTAAAGATTTGGAAATTTTTGCCTATCATGGTCTTTTTCCTAGTGAAAAGGAATTGGGGCAGAAGTTTGTCGTTTCAGCCATCCTATCCTATGATATGACCAAGGCGGCTACAGACTTGGATTTAACAGCCTCTGTCCATTACGGAGAACTGTGTCAGCAGTGGACGACATGGTTTCAGGAAACGAGTGAGGATTTGATTGAAACGGTAGCCTACAAACTGGTAGAACGTACTTTTGAGGTCTATCCTCTTGTCCAAGAAATAAAGCTAGAACTCAAAAAACCTTGGGCGCCAGTGCATTTGCCACTAGATACTTGCTCGGTAACCATTCATCGCCGCAAGCAACGAGCCTTTATCGCCCTAGGAAGCAATATGGGGGATAAGCAAGCAAACTTAGAGCAAGCCGTTGACAAACTGCGAGCTCGAGGTATCCATATTCTCAAAGAGTCCAGTGTCTTAGCGACGGAGCCTTGGGGTGGAGTGGAGCAGGATAGCTTTGATAATCAAGTGGTTGAAGTAGAAACATGGTTGCCTGCTCCAGTGCTATTAGAGACCTTGTTAGCCATTGAGTCAGAGATGGGACGGGTGAGAGAAGTACATTGGGGGCCTCGTTTGATTGATTTGGACTTGCTCTTTGTGGAGGACCAGGTCATTTACACAGATGAGCTTATCTTGCCCCATCCTTACATAGCAGAACGCCTTTTTGTTCTTGAGTCTCTACAAGAAATTGCGCCTCATTTTATCCATCCGACATTAAAGCAACCGATCCGCAACTTGTATAATGCTTTGAAACAATAGAAAAAACTCTAGTTTTCAGTCGTTTGTAACTGAAGGCTAGAGTTTTTATACTCTTCGAAAATCTCTTCAAACTACGTCAGCTTCCATCTGTAACCTCAAAACAGTGTTTTGAGCTGACTTCGTCAGTTCTATCCACAACCTCAAAGCAGTGCTTTGAGCAACCTGCGGCTAGCTTCCTAGTTGGCTCTTTGATTTTCATTGAGTATTAAAATAGGTCATTTTCTTCTGGGAGTAGGATAGTTTCTCTACCGTCCATGTCTAAAACCAAGACTCTGGGGGGATAAAGAGGGTCAAAGGGATGGTTAAAATCAAAATCAATGGCTGTAGGGAGGTGTTGACTTGAGAAGTGGAAGGTAATTTTTCCTTGGTTATTGAGCAATTGAAACTCGAGTTCTTCTTCCAATTCAAAGACATTTTTTAAGAAGTGGTCAATAATATACCAAAAAGAGTCAATGACATCATCAGGCAAGCTGGTAACAATGCCAAAACTAGCCGATCGCATTTGGGTATTGGTAAAAGCCATATTTTTGCCCCCTTTCTTTTCCCTTATCATACAACAAATAGGATTAAAAATCAAGAAAAGGTAATTTTTTGAAAAGGATTTTAGCTACAGGGAAAAATAAGGAAAAAATCCCAAAAATCTCCCGAAGTTAATAGGTAAATTCCCAAATTAACTTGCTTATATAACTTTCAGTTACTTTGAGAAGTTACCGAAAAATATTTTTCATATCTATTGACTTTTAGGGGTGAAATTTGGTATGATAGTAGACGGTATTGTTTACCCCATTTGAAAGGCCCCGGAACCTTCCAAATACTTTTCGATGGGAAGGAACACCCATCACCGTAAACAAAAATCGAACTATATATAGGAGAAATCATGAACAAAACAACATTTATGGCTAAACCAGGCCAAGTTGAACGTAAATGGTACGTAGTTGACGCAACTGATGTACCACTTGGACGTCTTTCTGCAGTAGTTGCTAGCGTACTTCGCGGAAAAAACAAACCAACATTTACACCACACACTGATACAGGTGACTTTGTGATTGTTATCAATGCTGAAAAAGTTAAATTAACTGGTAAAAAAGCAACTGATAAAATCTACTACACTCACTCAAACCACCCAGGTGGATTGAAACAAATCTCTGCAGGTGAACTTCGTTCTAAAAATGCAGTACGTTTGATCGAGAAATCAGTTAAAGGTATGCTTCCACACAATACACTTGGACGCGCTCAAGGTATGAAGTTGAAAGTATTTGTTGGAGCTGAGCACACTCATGCTGCACAACAACCAGAAGTTCTTGACATTTCAGGACTTATCTAAGGAAAGGAACAAATAAAGTATGTCACAAGCACAATATGCAGGTACTGGACGTCGTAAAAACGCTGTTGCACGCGTTCGCCTTGTTCCAGGAACTGGTAAAATCACTGTTAACAAAAAAGATGTTGAAGAGTACATCCCACACGCTGACCTTCGTCTTGTCATCAACCAACCATTCGCAGTTACTTCAACTGTAGGTTCATACGACGTTTTCGTTAATGTTGTAGGTGGTGGATACGCTGGTCAATCAGGAGCTATCCGTCACGGTATCGCTCGTGCCCTTCTTCAAGTAGACCCAGACTTCCGCGATTCATTGAAACGTGCAGGACTTCTTACACGTGACTCACGTAAAGTTGAACGTAAGAAACCAGGTCTTAAGAAAGCTCGTAAAGCATCACAATTCTCAAAACGTTAATCAATACGATTATATCAACGTTTCAAAGCACCCAAAAGTTTACCTTATGGGTGTTTTTTTCGTCTTTTTTAAAAAAATTCACCTCAAAGTTCACCTTATTTTTACCTTATTGTTTTAGAGACTTTAAAGCAAATTCACCAACGGTCATAGGAACAACGTTAGAAGTATTGACATAAATTTGAGTTGTACCTGTATCGCTGTGTGTTAGTGCTTCAGAAATAGCTTCTAAGCTCATTCCTGCTTGTTTAGCCAGCGTTGCTCCTGTATGTCGCAGTTTATGTGGTGTAGCGTGTGCTAGTTCTTTATGTCGCTTTCTAATACTTTTCATTTTATTGTTCAGATAGTCAGCATGTAAAGGCTTGTTGATGTTTCCTTTTGTGTCGATATATGTAAAAACAAATTGTTCTGGATTACTGATGATGCCGAACTTTGCTAATTCATATCTTTGTTGTTCTTTCCAATTTTTGAGCAATTGGAGTAAGTCACCTGAAACAGAAAAGACAGTTTTCTTGTTGCTTTTTGTTGATTTTACTTCTCCATATCTATCTAATGCTTGGAGTAATTGAATTTGCGATTTATCAAAGTCAATATGTTTCCATTGTAGCGCATAGGATTCAGACTTTCTATCCCCTAAAAAGAATGTGAGATAGAATAGGACATAATCTTTGAGTGAAATCTTTTCGTCCTCTAAATCTTTTTGAAAGGCTAAGAACCAGTCTTGTAGTTGCTCGTGTGTCAGATATAAATCTTCCTCTCTCTTGGACTCATCAAGTTGAATCTTTTTAGTGGCTTTTATTCTTCTTAATATTTTGGCAACTTTATTAGCTTCTATATATTCAAGTTCTTCTGCCCAATCAAAAATAGAAATCACATAGCTACGTAAAGATTTAAAGTTCGCATATTCGTTAGCTTTTGCTGTCATAAGGTTTAAAATAACCTGCTTGTTTTGATTTAGAAACTGTATTGTATAATTTCCAAGAAGTGGCAATATATGTCTTTCGAAACAAGTTTTAGTATTAGAGATAGTTGACTTACTTGGTGGTTTAACAGTAGATGTTGTTTGTCCTGATTTGTAGGAATCCCACCAAATATTATGATAGAAGTCTGAGAAAAGGATTTCTCCTTTACCTAATCCAGTAAATTCATTATCTTCAATTTGATTTAACTTGGTAAGCAAGTCTATTTCTGCTTGTCTTGCCTCCTTTCTTGTTTTGAATCGTTTATCGTAATAGTTGTTGTTGACGATGCCAAGTGGCATTCGTGCATCTATTGGAATGTAGATTTTTAAACGATAAGTACCATTTTGTGTTTTAGTGATAGTCATGATATTCTCCTTGTGTATCGAACCAGAAAATATCATGACTATTATAAAACAAAAATCTTGATATTTCTAGTTATGTAAGTTTAGCCATTGATCGATAGCGTCTTTATGGAATCGAATCGTTTTACCGATTTTGATTTTGGGTAAGCCTTTTACAATCCAAGAATCCAGTGTATTATTTGATATACCTAAATAGTTACAAGCTTGTTGTTTGTTCAAATAGGGACTATCGATACCGCTCTTGTCTAATTGCTCTCTGATTTCTTTCTTTATAAGATTAGAGAGTAAAAGTTGAATTTGATGAATTTGTTCATCTGGTAAGATTACTTGCATAGCTTTTCCTCCGTTATACTTCTATTAAAGTAGAGTCTGATATGATGTCTCTAGTTTTATTAGGAGTATTCGTCAAGGGAGCTTTTGATGAAGTTATTTTGCTTTTATCTGTACTATACCTTCGTGAATCTAAATACTTGGCAAAAAAGTAAGTTTTATCTACGATAAGTCTTAATAAGGTCGGATTTTCTTCTCTCGCATACCTAACCAGATGATTAAATTCAGTGAAATTATTCTTGTCTATCACGTCAATAATAGTTGATAGAAAATCATCGTTGTTATGGTTTATGAGGAATTTATCCAATTCAAATCCGCATCCAATTTCTATATCTTTGATATCGTACGGACTTTTCTCAGGATTCTCCGCATGGACAAAGTAGTCATACATCCCTTTTGGAGACATAATAGGTTCTACATGAGCAGGTCCCTTTAATTTATCCTTGATGAGTTCAGATACTTGAGAATAACTTTTGAGTGAATCGAAGAAAAAGGCGCCATGCTTATGAGCTTTTTTAAGTTCCCCTGTTCTTCTATTAACGTCTTTATCGTGCCAAGGGGATAAGATAAAGGGAATATGAAGGTCTTCAAGGATTTCTAAATAGTTTTCTGGGGCGCTCTCTCTGTAGAAAAGAAAAGCCCACTTGTTGGAACGTTGTTCTTTTGACATATACAACATACCTCGCTTTCAAATTGTATTTCTATCTATAAGGAGATTTAGAAGGGTTCTTTCGGAAGGTGGAAGACGCTTTTTTGATATTTCTGTGATTATTGATTATTGGACTAACGGGGTCGTAGTAACCCGTTAGTCCATATACCAAGCAGACGGGCGCTAGGTGGCGCTTACTTCGTGCGCCATAGCGCCCGTCCTATTATTTACGTCTTGTTCCGATAAAGTAGAAGTCCATGCCCTTTCTTTCAGGTCTTGAAAAATAATAGTCAGGATTGCGACTAGAAATTTCTTCACTGATGATTGTTTCCAAATCTTTTAGAATTCTAATGGCTTGTTGCGATTTGGGGACAGGAATAATCAATGTTGTGCTTTCCTCTCGTATATCTACAACCACTTTCTGAATCGCTTTATTGAACTGTTTGTTGATAGGGTTGTATCTCTTTGTGTTTCCTTGCTCGCTTGTGCTTACAGTTTCTGAGTACTCTCTTTGAATCAGAAATAGACGAAGAGAAAAGGTCTGTGTAATGGACTTAAAGAGGTTTGATATTTTATCTTCTCTGTGGCGTATCTTAATTTCATAGCCAACTAATCCAAGGAATAAGAGAAGGGACAATAAAGAAATAGATGAGCTGATAAAGTGAAGCAAGCGCAGGAAATCAAACAGAGATGTGAAATAGATACTGTTTTCCAAGGGATTCATTCCAAGCCTCAATAAGATTGAAATAAACATAGATAGGATTCCCATTATAAAAAAGGTAGTTGCTGGATGAATGGTTTTTTGAAAATTCGTTTTTCTCATAGTCTATAAAATTCCTTTCTTGGTGTAATAGGTGGGACAGAGGAGGGGGAAAACTTGATAAGGATGTTCGTTATCAATAATCTGTATAAGTCCTGTTCCTTTGCCTATCGGAATAACGATGCCCTCAGGGTCGAGGTCGGGAAACAAAAACTGTGTGGTCTTTTTATTAATGTTTCCAATCTGTATCAGAACATTCAATTGTTCCCGAACGGATACGGGGATAGTTGTATGGTCAAAGCGTTGACTGACTAGAAGTAAATGAACACGTGTAGCTCGTCCCAGTAGTGCGATTTGAGACAATAAAGAGAAGAAAGAATCTTTGATGGTTCTGTTGACTCCTTCTGACAAGGCTAGTACTTCATCAATAACAATGGTTAGATGTTTAAATTCATGACGTGGATTTTCAAACAAGATGGCTTGCCTTTTATGAATGATGGTCATACACTTGCTCAGGTTTTCATTAATTTCTGAAACAAAATCAGATTTAGAGCGGTTTTCATGGGGGTGAATAACGGGAGTTTGGTGTTCTCTTGCCCAGCGTGATGGTGTATCAAACTTAGGGTCAATAATAATTAGGTCAGAAATGTTTTTCAGGACACTAAGTAGATAAGTCAAAGCGTAACTTTTCCCACTACCGGAATTACCAGCAATAGCCAAAGAAGTTACCTTATCATAGTTAATGGCTAGATTTTTCATGATAGGAATATTATTACCCTTTAGAGACGAGGTAAATATCTCAAGGTCTGGAATGACCAAGCGCTCCGAAACTCCTTTTTTCCATGGAAAGAATAAGCCACGCTGAACATGAATATCCTCTGACTTTAAGGCGATAAAGTAAGCAGAGTTTTGTTTCAATAGCGTATATTGAGGATAGAGGGAGGCGTTTGCGATTAGAAAAATCTTCTGATACAAGTCATCATCAATGATAAAGCCACATGGTAGACGAGGGACAAAGATAAAGCCGTCTTCTCGGACAAGAATGTTAAAAGAGTTGGTGTAGGATGTTTCACCCTGTAATACAGAGCCCAAACCCATATTTAGGCTCTGTAACAGGTATTGTTCCAACTCTCTTTGTGTGAGAGTTGAAACCATTAGTTCACCTCTTTCAATCCGTCAGCTTTGAAGTAGACATTGTAGTTAACTTCGCATGCCATTAGACCTTCAAATGAAACCAGAGATAGGTAGTCTGGCAGTTCAGGTGCTTCTGTAAATTTCACTTGAAAAGGCGGAAGTCCTTTTTGTCCGAACCAAGCCTTATAAGCGACAATTTCCCCTGTTGGTTTGTTGTTTTCGTACTTTTGTTGGGGTTCGAGTTCGTCACTCAGTAAGTAGATAGGAGCGTTGAGGTCAACGTATTGTTGAGCGATATGGTTTGAGTAACCGCCTTTTCGGTGTTGTGGTTTGATTTTCATATGGATATACCTTTCTATATGAAGCTTAAAAACTAAGAAGAGACAAGCTCGGTTTGAGGTCATGAGCTGGACTTTTAAAACTACCTCCTAATTAATGGACAAAATTAAGGGTAGTTGAACCATTTTTGAGCAAAAAAGGCCTAATTTTTTTGTTCAATTATTCTGTGAGTCTTTCTTTTATATAAGACATTATTTTCGGTATCTTACGTTGGATTTTACGATAGTCCTCATTTAATCTTCTACCCATTTCTCTGAAAGAAAGTTTCTTGTAGTTTATATAGGTTTCCCCCCTATACGTATATTCATATTCTTCAAATGAATGGCAAAGTAAGATAATGTCTCTGTCAAGTTCATCTAATTCAGATAGAACCTTTTTTAATCTTGGCAATTGAGCTAAGGTAAATTCTTCATCTTCTGTCTGAATGAGAAAGTCAAGAGGATTAGGGGAATCATCTATAAACAAGTCAAGTGGAGTTGTTTCGTTATTTGTTCTTCCATTGTTTATTTTGGAGTTTAGACTTATTTCTTTACGACGACATTGGCGAGCATAACTATTTTCATGTCTATCACTCTCATTTAGCCATTCAAGCCAGAAAGATTGCTCTTCTGGAGTTAGAGATTTAACGAGTTTTTCATTTAATTTCTTTTTAGAAATTTCTTCATATATATTATTCATGTTGGTTCCTTTCTGTCCTTAGGACGGAAAGAAACTTCAATGAGCCATACTGAATACCGATAGATGTGAAAAGGGCACACCAAATAAACGGATAAACAGATATATGCAGAACTCGACCGTTATCGTCTGAGTTTTCATATTCGTTTCAATCCGTCCATTTGATGGCCATCAATTAGGACTAATATTATTATTCTGAAGAAAACGCTTGTGAAATTTGATATAATAGAATCAAATATACATTTGCCTTATCTTCAAACTTTATTATGAAGTAGATGGAGTTACTTGTAAATGTAGATAAAGTAGATAAAGTTACCAAATAAAGTAAGAGGAGTTAAAAAATGTCATCTAACGTTCCACGCCTAACAGGAGGGATACTCTTTGGGCTTATTCTTGAAGCTAGAAATACTAGAAGAAGAGTACGTAGTACAAGAGTACGTGGTGTTGTAACTGATAAAAGTGATGGTTTAAATGAAGATGATATGATGTTATCGTTCATCGAGAACTTTACAGGGGAATCCCTTTTAAAAGTTAAAGGGACATCATTTAAAAAGAATGTGTCTGAATATAAAAAATGTGTGATATCTGCTACATCATATTTGATCTTTGACGACCAAACTTTTATTGATTCTTTTGAAACCTCAGTTAAGCAAAATAAAAAAGACACACTTGAGAGTATGTCTGCTTTTATAAGTAATAAGTTTTCAGAGCAAAAATTGGAATGGTTTGCTTCTGCTATTATAGAAACAATCTGTAATGATGAAACAATTGATATTTCGGAACGATTTAAGATTTCTGTTAATAATACTGTATCTAAGTCAGAATTATTAAGTATTACAACAGTAGAAATTGAGCCATTCTTGTTAGATGTGATGAGATATATATTTGTAAATAAAATTGATAATACACTCGGTAAAGAAACATTTGAGGAATGGTATTCTCAAAATGGAGAAAATACGCCATGGAAATTCAGAAACTCAGAACTGGGAAAGTCTTTGCCTAATTTAGAAATAACTCGTTATAACCCAAGTGTGGAAGAGTTGAATGAACAAACTGCTGGAATAGTGGAACAAGAGCATGTTGAAGAATCAGATACTGAGAACGAAGAAGAGAAAAAATTTAATACTGAAGGTGAAGAATCTATGAAACAACAAGTATTGAATAATCCAAAAATCATAACTCAGTATGCTAACAAAATTTATAACATAGAACATGTAGAAAATTTAAATTAAGGAGAATACATTGACAAACTCACTAAAAAGGCAGGATAATTTGCCCTCAGAATTTCCCCAACAACCACTACAACAAAATGCGGACAGAATTTATAATATTGAGCAAGCAAACAGTGTAAATCATATCGTTAATGTTACACCTATACGGCAGATACTCTCTTCCAATGAATATTATAACCTATTTATAATTTACAATGAGAAGTATGAAGAGAACTCGTTTAGTTTAAACAATGATAGGGTTTTTCAATACACAAATTCAGCAATTAGTCAAAAGTTCAATCAATTCACTTTAGAAGATATTGATGAAATAATGAGTTTGCCAGCTTTATTCCTTCCAGAATATAGTGAGGCGAACCAAGAGATAAAAACTGGATTTTTTGGAAAATTAGTAGATATAGATAAAAGAGCTGGATATATAAAATTTGATTTTCAGAAAGAATGTGAAATTGATTTAAATCTGATCGAACTTCATCAATCAGAATTAAAAATAGAAGATTGGGAATTAAGTAGGACTCACTGGGCAATTAAAAGAGCCAATTTAAAGAACATTTTAAAAGGCTTTGGTAATGGCAACGAAACAGAGTAAAGAAGTAAAAATTCAACGTGAAGTTGAAGAGTGGCAACGTCTTACGGCATGGAGTTTGTGACACAAAATGAAAGTGTCAATCCAAAGATTGACAAAGCCTTATCAAAAGCTAGAACGAACTTATAAGATGTCAATAATGCGGTAGGACGTTATGAAGAGGTCGTCAATCTCGTCAAATTTGGTAAAGACGAAATGAAATTAGATGGATTATTTATTGAGGTAATAGCGATACCTGCATTTAACATCATAGAAGCGTGTGTGTGGCGGAATAAGTGAAAACTATAGTCTGGTAGTCCTAAAGCAGATAGACGCTTTTTAAGAGTTGCTCTTTCATTTCTATCGCACATATAATTCCCGTATATGGTTGGGAATATGAGTGAAGATTTTCTGTTTCGTTCGCTTTTTTGTCTAATCTATCGATTTTAAAAATTTATAATAAAGAATTACTGAAATCAAAATCTTTTTGTCCCAGTCTCTTATGTTGTTTAATAGAGTTGCTATTGCATCAATTATATCTGTTTTTTGTGGTTCTGGTATTTGTTCAAGTTGAGTGATAATATAGCGAATTGAATTTCGAGAGTTTTTACTCAGTTAATTTTATTTTTAGCCCATGTTAAAAATAAAATTAACGTGTGTTAAAAATAAAATTAACATTGGTTAATTTTTCTTGACTTAAAATTTAAAAATGATATACTATGTTTATGGAGAGATGACAATTTATAAAATGTACTACTCTATTCTACTAGATAATGATTGAATAAAACTTTTTATAACAACGGCTAGCAAAGTTATAATTTTATATCTATTAGAAAATAAATATGTAAGGAAATTTAAATGAAAAAAACTACAATATTATCATTAACTACAGCTGCGGTTATTTTAGCAGCATATGTCCCTAATGAACCAATCCTAGCAGATACTCCTAGTTCGGAAGTAATCAAAGAGACTAAAGTTGGAAGTATTATTCAACAAAATAATATCAAATATAAGGTTCTAACTGTAGAAGGTAACATAGGAACTGTTCAAGTGGGTAATGGAGTTACTCCTGTAGAGTTTGAAGCTGGTCAAGATGGAAAACCATTCACGATTCCTACAAAAATCACAGTAGGTGATAAAGTATTTACCGTTACTGAAGTAGCTAGTCAAGCTTTTAGTTATTATCCAGATGAAACAGGTAGAATTGTCTACTATCCTAGCTCTATTACTATCCCATCAAGCATAAAAAAAATACAAAAAAAAGGCTTCCATGGAAGTAAAGCTAAAACTATTATTTTTGACAAAGGCAGTCAGCTGGAGAAAATTGAAGATAGAGCTTTTGATTTTTCTGAATTAGAAGAGATTGAATTGCCTGCATCTCTAGAATATATTGGAACAAGTGCATTTTCTTTTAGTCAAAAATTGAAAAAGCTAACCTTTTCCTCAAGTTCAAAATTAGAATTAATATCACATGAGGCTTTTGCTAATTTATCAAATTTAGAGAAACTAACATTACCAAAATCGGTTAAAACATTAGGAAGTAATCTATTTAGACTCACTACTAGCTTAAAACATGTTGATGTTGAAGAAGGAAATGAATCGTTTGCCTCAGTTGATGGTGTTTTGTTTTCAAAAGATAAAACTCAATTAATTTATTATCCAAGTCAAAAAAATGACGAAAGTTATAAAACGCCTAAGGAGACAAAAGAACTTGCATCATATTCGTTTAATAAAAATTCTTACTTGAAAAAACTCGAATTGAATGAAGGTTTAGAAAAAATCGGTACTTTTGCATTTGCGGATGCGATTAAACTTGAAGAAATTAGCTTACCAAATAGTTTAGAAACTATTGAACGTTTAGCCTTTTACGGTAATTTAGAATTAAAAGAACTTATATTACCAGATAATGTTAAAAATTTTGGTAAACACGTTATGAACGGTTTACCAAAATTAAAAAGTTTAACAATTGGTAATAATATCAACTCATTGCCGTCCTTCTTCCTAAGTGGCGTCTTAGATTCATTAAAGGAAATTCATATTAAGAATAAAAGTACAGAGTTTTCTGTGAAAAAAGATACATTTGCAATTCCTGAAACTGTTAAGTTCTATGTAACATCAGAACATATAAAAGATGTTCTTAAATCAAATTTATCTACTAGTAATGATATCATTGTTGAAAAAGTAGATAATATAAAACAAGAAACTGATGTAGCTATACTTGCGTCTTTCTTTTTTTGTTCTGGTTCTGATTCAAAGTTTTTCGAATAGAGTTCATGAACTAGTAGCTCCTTTGTGTGATAGATCTTGTCAGCGATATTGAGGTAGATGTCACCGTCAACTTCTTTTATAACGAATGCTTTCGTCTTTCTGCTGAAGTAGACTTCTTTTCCTTGTTCAACAGGGATATAGCAACGATTTTGGAATCGGATATGGTGTCCACTATCGACGACTCTCTCCGCCAGTCTAGCCAGAATGAGATTTCGTTCAGAGGGCTTAGGAGCCTCCTCAAAGACAGAGAGTTTTGTCTTGTTTCCAAACTGTTCATTAAAGGTTTGAATGTAGGAAAGAAGGAAAGTATTGGCTTCTTCCAAGGTATGAATATTGTTTCGTTCCAGTTCAATAGGCAGGCGAGATTGTAGTGCCTGATTGAGTCTTTCGACTCTCCCTTTAGCTTGAGGGATAGCGGTTGTCTCAAGGAGAATCCCCAGTTGGTGACAGGCGTATCCGAATTGTGTATGGGTATCGTCCTCCATTTTCTTAGAGTTGGAGATTTGATAGGTAAAGACTGTTCTTTTATCTGTTTTGATTTGAAGGGGAATGCCGTGGTTGTCTAAAATTTGTTCGAGGACATGATAGTAAGCATTCAAGGTCTCTTGTTTATCAAAATAAGCCCCTAGGATATTGCCAGAAGCATCATCAATGGCTAAGTGTAAGTTAGAGGTTTCTGCTCCAAACCAGGCATGAGGGCTAGCCTCCATTTAGATGAGAAATGCCACGCTATGAAGGCTCAAGCGATTGTCACAAGTCAAGGGAGAATTGTTTCTTTGGATATCGCTGTGAACTATTGTCATGATATGAAGTTGTTCAAAACGAGTCGCAGAAATATCGGACAAGCTGGTAAAATCTTGGCTGACAATGGTTATCAAGGACTCATGAAGCTATATCCTCTTTTGCAGGAAGTCTAATATTGTTATAATTTAATTTGAATTCCAAAATCACATTGTTCCGTCCGTATTTTATTTTACTGTATGTCTTCCTAAGCTCCAAAGTTTCTGCGTCAAATTTCCTATTTTCACTGTAGTCTTTGACACTTCGAACGACAATTTGAATCATATATTCAAAAAAAAATGAAAAATTTGTGCCAACAAGCCTAAATATTCTGAAAATTTGTTTGATTTTTAATGGATAATATGATATAATGGTTGTCAATCTATAATTCACATAAACAGAGGAGTAGAAAATGAAAAAAAATCGTGTATTTGCTACAGCAGGTCTTGTTTTATTAGCAGCAGGTGTACTTGCAGCATGCAGTTCTTCAAAATCATCTGATTCATCAGCCCCTAAAGCTTATGGCTATGTTTATACAGCAGACCCAGAAACCTTGGACTACCTGATTTCAAGTAAAAATAGTACAACAGTAGTGACTTCAAATGGGATTGATGGTTTATTCACTAACGATAATTACGGTAATCTTGCTCCTGCAGTTGCAGAGGATTGGGAAGTCTCTAAGGATGGTTTGACCTACACTTATAAGATTCGTAAAGGGGTTAAATGGTTTACCTCTGATGGAGAAGAATATGCAGAGGTGACGGCTAAAGATTTCGTGAACGGTTTAAAACACGCAGCAGATAAAAAATCAGAAGCTATGTATTTAGCTGAAAATTCGGTTAAAGGCTTGGCAGATTATCTATCAGGAACTTCAACAGATTTTTCAACAGTTGGTGTCAAGGCGGTTGATGATTATACGTTACAATACACTTTGAACCAGCCTGAACCGTTTTGGAACTCTAAGTTGACCTATTCTATTTTCTGGCCTCTGAATGAAGAATTCGAAACATCAAAAGGAAGCGATTTTGCTAAACCAACAGATCCGACATCCTTGCTTTATAATGGTCCATTCTTGTTGAAAGGGTTGACTGCAAAATCTTCTGTAGAGTTTGTAAAAAATGAGCAATATTGGGATAAAGAAAATGTCCACCTAGATACTATCAATCTAGCTTACTATGATGGATCAGATCAGGAGTCGCTAGAGCGTAACTTCACTAGTGGAGCTTATAGTTATGCCCGTCTTTACCCTACCAGCTCCAACTATTCTAAGGTTGCAGAAGAATACAAGGACAATATCTATTACACACAATCAGGCTCTGGGATTGCTGGTCTGGGTGTGAATATTGATCGCCAAAGTTACAACTATACTTCTAAAACTACAGATTCAGAGAAAGTAGCTACTAAGAAGGCATTGCTTAACAAAGATTTCCGTCAAGCCTTGAATTTTGCTCTTGATCGCTCAGCTTACTCAGCTCAAATCAATGGTAAAGATGGAGCAGCTTTAGCAGTTCGTAATTTATTTGTAAAACCAGACTTTGTTTCAGCTGGTGAGAAGACCTTTGGTGATTTAGTCGCTGCTCAACTTCCTGCTTATGGTGATGAGTGGAAAGGTGTGAATTTAGCTGATGGGCAGGATGGTTTATTCAATGCTGACAAGGCCAAGGCAGAGTTTGCGAAAGCTAAGAAAGCTTTAGAAGCAGACGGCGTTCAGTTTCCTATTCATCTGGACGTTCCAGTAGACCAAGCATCAAAAAACTACATATCTCGTATTCAGTCCTTTAAACAATCTGTAGAAACAGTTCTTGGTGTTGAAAATGTCGTTGTTGATATTCAACAAATGACAAGTGATGAATTCCTTAATATTACTTACTATGCTGCCAATGCTTCATCTGAGGATTGGGATGTATCAGGAGGAGTTTCATGGGGTCCAGACTATCAAGACCCATCTACTTACCTGGATATTTTAAAAACAACTAGCAGTGAAACTACAAAAACATATTTAGGATTTGATAATCCAAATAGCCCTTCAGTAGTTCAAGTTGGTTTGAAAGAATACGATAAATTAGTTGATGAAGCTGCCAGAGAGACAAGCGACTTGAATGTCCGTTATGAAAAATATGCAGCGGCTCAAGCATGGTTGACAGATAGTTCACTCTTTATTCCTGCTATGGCTTCTTCTGGTGCAGCACCAGTGCTTTCACGAATTGTTCCATTTACTGGAGCTTCTGCGCAAACAGGCTCTAAGGGGTCAGATGTTTACTTCAAATATTTGAAATTACAAGATAAAGTGGTGACTAAGGAAGAGTATGAAAAAGCTCGTGAAAAATGGTTGAAAGAAAAAGCTGAATCAAATGAGAAAGCTCAAAAAGAATTGGCAAGTCATGTGAAGTAAATAATTTCTAATAGAACTTTCTCTCCATGAGGAGAAGGTTCTTTTGGGATTTTTAAAGGAAATAATATGAAAAAATATATTTTTATGCGTGTTTTGCGGTCATTGGTTTCGATTTTCTTAGTAACGACTTTGACCTACACGATTATCTATACCTTGGTTCCTCGAAAATTGATTTTCAAGCAGGATCCTAACTATAATAAAATTGCGACAACGGCTGATAAACGTGATAACTATGAAAATACTGTGTTTGAGCGTATGGGCTACATTGAGTATTACGATACTAAAGAGTTGCAAGAAAAGGCAAGTAGCATGGATTCTTCTGTAACAGTAGAAGCAAATGCGACCAATAAAGCTATTTATGAAAAGTACATCAATCAATTAGGTCATGGTTGGACCTTGGGAGAATTTACTGAAAGTGGTCAATTCTATGCTAGTCGTGAAATTCCAATTTTTGAACGTGTTTTTCACTTCTATGCTAACTTGATTGACATTGACCATACAAATAAAATCCAAGACCCTGAAAATCCAGACTTGAAACGCTACCTTCGTTTTGAAAATGATCCAGCTATCGGATGGTCATTGGTCGGTTCAGGAACTAAACATAAATATCTCTTGTACTTTAACAGTCAGTTCCCATTTGTGCATCAAAATTTTGTGAACATCAATTTAGGTGACTCTTATCCAACCTATGCTAATACACCAGTTCTTCAGGTTATTACTCAAGGTCAAGGACAAACCAAAACTGCCCAAGTTCAGTTCCCAACAGGTAAGAAAACGTCTTCTGTAAATATTTACTCAAGAACCTACAAGTCACCTAGTCAGGCTGACTCTCGTGAAGTAGCTAGCTATGGGAAAGATGATCCTTATACAGCGACTGAAAGTAATTACCAATATCCATCTATGATTGTCAGCTCTGCTATTACTGGTTTGATTGGTTTGGTGATTTCTTATGCGATTGCAGTGCCACTTGGTTCAGCCATGGCTCGTTTCAAGAACACTTGGATTGATAGCTTCTCAACAGGGGCTTTGACCTTCTTGCTTGCTCTTCCAACCATTGCCTTGGTTTACATCGTTCGATTGATTGGATCATCTATTGGTCTTCCAGATTCGTTCCCTATCTTGGGAGCTGGAGATTGGCGTTCTTACGTTTTACCAGCAGTCATCCTTGGTTTGTTGGGTGCTCCTGGTACAGCTATTTGGATTCGTCGTTACATGATTGACTTGCAATCTCAAGACTTTGTTCGTTTCGCTCGTGCAAAAGGTTTGTCTGAAAAAGAAATTTCAAACAAACACATCTTTAAAAATGCCATGGTTCCGCTGGTTTCAGGAATTCCTGGTGCCATTATTGGAGTTATCGGTGGTGCAACCCTTACTGAAACAGTCTTCGCCTTCCCAGGTATGGGTAAAATGTTGATTGACTCTGTAAAAGCATCTAATAACTCTATGGTCGTTGGTCTTGTCTTCATCTTTACATGTATTTCTATCTTCTCACGTCTTTTGGGAGATATTTGGATGACTATTATTGACCCACGTATTAAATTGACTGAGAAAGGAGGCAAATAATGTCTACAATCGATAAAGAAAAATTTCAGTTTATAAAACGTGACGATTTTGCCTCTGAAACTATTGATGCGCCAGCATATTCTTACTGGAAATCAGTGTTTAGACAATTTATGAAGAAAAAATCAACTGTAGTCATGTTGGGAATCTTGGTAGCCATCATTTTGATGAGTTTCATCTACCCAATGTTTTCTAAGTTTGATTTCAATGATGTCAGCAAGGTAAACGACTTTAGTGCTCGTTATATCAAGCCAAATGCTGAGCATTGGTTCGGTACAGACAGTAACGGTAAATCACTCTTTGACGGTGTCTGGTTTGGAGCTCGTAACTCTATCCTTATTTCTGTGATTGCGACAGTGATTAACTTGGTTATCGGTGTTTTTGTCGGTGGTATTTGGGGAATTTCAAAATCAGTTGACCGTGTCATGATGGAAGTTTATAACGTCATCTCAAACATCCCATCTCTTTTGATTGTCATTGTATTGACTTACTCAATCGGAGCTGGATTCTGGAATCTGATTTTTGCTATGAGTGTGACGACATGGATTGGGATTGCCTTCATGATCCGTGTGCAAATCTTGCGTTATCGTGATTTGGAATACAACTTGGCGTCACGTACTTTGGGAACACCAACCTTGAAGATTGTTGCCAAAAACATTATGCCACAATTGGTATCTGTTATTGTGACAACCATGACTCAAATGCTTCCAAGCTTTATCTCATACGAAGCCTTCTTGTCTTTCTTCGGTCTTGGATTGCCGATTACAGTGCCAAGTTTGGGTCGTTTGATTTCGGATTATTCACAAAACGTAACAACCAATGCTTACTTGTTCTGGATTCCATTGACAACCCTTGTTTTGGTATCCTTGTCCCTTTTCGTAGTTGGTCAAAACTTAGCGGATGCTAGTGATCCACGTACACATAGATAGGAGTAGAAATGACAAAAGAAAAAAATGTAATTTTGACTGCTCGCGATATTGTCGTGGAATTTGACGTTCGTGACAAAGTATTGACAGCCATTCGCGGCGTTTCCCTTGAACTAGTTGAAGGAGAAGTATTAGCCTTGGTAGGTGAATCAGGATCAGGAAAATCTGTTTTGACAAAAACTTTCACAGGTATGCTCGAAGAAAATGGTCGCATTGCCCAAGGTAGTATTGACTACCGTGGTCAGGATTTGACAGCTTTATCTTCTCACAAGGATTGGGAACAAATTCGTGGTGCTAAGATTGCGACTATCTTCCAGGATCCAATGACTAGTTTGGACCCCATTAAAACAATTGGTAGCCAGATTACAGAAGTTATTGTAAAACACCAAGGAAAAACAGCCAAGGAAGCAAAAGAATTGGCCATTGACTACATGAATAAGGTTGGGATTCCAGATGCAGATAGACGTTTTGATGAATACCCATTCCAATATTCTGGAGGAATGCGTCAACGTATCGTTATTGCGATTGCCCTTGCCTGCCGACCTGATGTCTTGATCTGTGATGAGCCAACAACTGCCTTGGATGTAACCATTCAAGCTCAGATTATTGATTTGCTAAAATCTTTACAAAACGAGTATCATTTCACAACAATCTTTATCACTCACGACCTTGGTGTGGTAGCAAGTATTGCGGATAAGGTAGCGGTTATGTATGCAGGAGAAATCGTTGAGTATGGAACTGTTGAGGAAGTCTTCTATGACGCTTGCCATCCATATACATGGAGTCTCTTGTCTAGCTTGCCTCAGCTTGCTGATGATAAAGGGGATCTTTACTCAATCCCAGGAACACCTCCGTCACTTTATACTGACCTGAAAGGGGATGCCTTTGCCTTGCGTTCTGACTATGCAATGCAGATTGACTTCGAACAAAAAGCTCCTCAATTCTCAGTATCAGAGACACATTGGGCTAAAACTTGGCTACTTCATGAGGATGCTCCAAAAGTAGAAAAACCAGCTGTGATTGCAAATCTCCATGATAAGATCCGTGAAAAAATGGGATTTGCTCATCTGGCTGACTAGGAGGAAGGAAATGTCTGAAAAATTAGTAGAAATTAAAGATTTAGAAATTTCCTTCGGTGAAGGAAGTAAGAAGTTTGTCGCGGTTAAAAATGCTAACTTCTTTATCAACAAGGGAGAAACGTTCTCGCTTGTTGGTGAGTCAGGTAGTGGGAAAACAACTATTGGTCGTGCTATCATCGGTCTCAATGATACAAGTAATGGAGATATCATTTTTGAGGGTCAAAAGATTAATGGTAAGAAATCGCGTGAACAAGCTGCGGAATTGATTCGTCGTATCCAGATGATTTTCCAAGACCCTGCGGCAAGTTTGAATGAACGTGCGACTGTTGATTATATTATTTCTGAAGGTCTTTACAATCACCATTTGTTTAAGGATGAAGCAGAGCGTGAAGAGAAAGTTCAAAATATTATCCGTGAAGTGGGTCTGCTTGCTGAGCATTTGACTCGTTACCCTCATGAGTTTTCAGGTGGTCAACGTCAACGTATCGGTATTGCCCGTGCCTTGGTCATGCAACCAGACTTTGTTATTGCGGATGAACCAATTTCAGCCTTGGACGTTTCTGTGCGTGCCCAAGTCTTGAACTTGCTCAAAAAATTCCAAAAAGAACTTGGCTTGACCTATCTCTTTATCGCCCATGACTTGTCGGTTGTTCGTTTTATTTCAGATCGTATCGCAGTTATTTACAAGGGTGTTATTGTAGAGGTTGCAGAGACAGAAGAATTGTTTAACAATCCAATTCACCCATATACTCAAGCCTTGCTTTCAGCGGTACCAATTCCAGATCCAATCTTGGAACGTAAGAAGGTCTTGAAGGTTTACGACCCAAGTCAACACGACTATGAGACTGATAAACCATCCATGGTTGAAATCCGTCCAGGTCACTATGTTTGGGCGAACCAAGCCGAATTGGCACGTTATCAAAAAGGACTAAACTAGTAATGGTTTTATAATTTCCATGTCAATTTTTATGGAAATTATAAAACTTTTTTTGTTGGACTGATTTGAAAAACTTTGAAAGCTTCCTGAAAGAATTTTCGAAAAATTTTAAAAAATTCTGAAATATTCTTGACAGGTGATGAAAAAGGTGGTAAGATAGGAAACATCAAAAAAGAAAGCAGAAAAAGAAATGAATAAGAGACAAGCTGTAACGATGAATCAAAACTTTTACTTTAGCTACTTTAGATAGTGTTTGTAGACATGTCACCATGGATGCAAACAGTTCAAGCAATTTGTTTGTATCTATGTGGCTAAGATTTTTGATTGTGGTCCATATAGATGAATATCTAAATGGACTAGCTAAGTTGTAACTTGTTAGATTATTTCAAGCATCCGTTTAGGTATTATCTAGGCGGTTTTTTGTTTTATACTCTTCGAAAATCTCTTCAAACCACGTCAACGTCGCCTTGCCGTACTCAAGTACAGCCTGCGGCTAGTTTCCTAGTTTGCTCTTTGATTTTCATTGAGTATTATCTTTTCTGAGAAGGAGTTTCATTATGAAAGTTGTTCGAAAATTGCTAGCACCCCTCTTGGTAGTGGGGATCCTCTTAACCTCTCTGATTAGTTTGCATCAGTTGAAGGCAGATAAGAAAAAAGATGTGTTTCGTATCGGTATTTCGCAATTTATTACCCACCAGTCCTTAGACGCTACTAGAGAAGGGTTTGTGGATGAGCTGGCCAAACAAGGATATGTTGAGGGGAAAAATATCGAGATTGATTTGCAAAATGCACAGGGAGAACAAAGAAATCTAAAAACGATTTCCCAGCAACTAGCAGAATCTAGTGATGTCGTTCTAGCCATCGCAACGCCTTCTGCTCAGAGTTTGGCCAATACAACACAAACGACACCGGTTATCTTTTCAGCGGTAACAGATCCTGTCAGTGCCAAGTTGGTTGAGTCAAGAGAGCATCCTGGGGGCAATGTAACTGGGACAAGCGATCAGTCATCAGATGCCATTTCAACCCAAATCAATTTGATAAATAAAGTGTTGCCAAAAGCTAAAACAATTGGAATTCTTTATACTCAGAGCGAGCCAAACTCAGTTGTCCAAAAGGATGAAGCTAAGCGTCTTCTGGAAGAAAAAGGCTTTACCGTTGTTGAAAAAACAATCTTGGACAGTAACAACGTCAAGGCGGCTGCAGAAAGCTTGATGGCAGAGGTGGATATGGTTTTTGTCCCAACGGATAATATCATTTCATCAACCATGGAAACAGTCAAGCAGGTTTCTATTAAACACAAGGTTCCAGTATTTGGTGGTTCAACAGAAATGATTGCTGTTGGTGGCTTGTATAACTACGGAACCAATTATGAAGAATTGGGACGGCAGACAGCACGAATGCTGGTTCGTGTTTTAAAAGGTGAGAAGCCAGAAAATATAGCAGTTGAGTTGCCTGAAAAACTGGAATTGCATACCAATCAAGAAATGGCAGATGCATTGGGAATTGATATTAGTAAGTTAGAAGGCAAGGAATAAGGAGGTTTAAGATGAATTTTGTGTTATCTAGTTTATCAGAAGGTTTGTTGTGGTCTATTATGGCGATTGGGGTCTACTTGACTTTCCGTATTTTGGATATTGCGGATATGACTGCTGAAGGAGCCTTTCCACTGGGGGCGGCTGTCGTCGTATCTCAGATACAGGCAGGGACAAATCCTTGGATTGCGACCTTATTTGCTTTGCTGGCAGGTATGGTAGCAGGTCTTGTATCAGGAATGCTTCACACCAAGATGAAAATTCCAGCTCTCTTGACAGGGATTGTGACCTTGACAGGGCTTTATTCCATCAATATTAAAATCATGGGCAGCGTACCCAATCTTTCCTTGGGAGATTCTGCAACCGTCTTTAAACAATTGGCGAGCTTGGGGCTGTCAAATGAAGAAGCTGTTTTCTCACTCAGTTTAGCCTGCCTCTTACTTGTTTGTTTGGTCTTGACCCTTTTGATGAAAACGGAGATTGGCTTGGTCTTGCGTTCGACTGGGGACAATATTCCGATGAGTGAGGCCAATGGGGTCAATGTAGACACCATGAAGATTGTTGGTTACATGATTTCAAACGGCTTGATTGCCCTATGTGGTTCCTTGTTTGCCCAAAATGATGGATTTTCAGATGTGACTTCTGGGACAGGAACCATTGTTGTTGGTTTGAGTGCAGTGATTATTGCGGAAGTCTTGATTCACGACTTGACCATTGGAGGTCGCTTGTTATCCATCGGAATCGGTGCTATTGTATACCGTTTGATTATTTTAAATATCTATGAAATTCCAAATCTAGATCAAAACTTAGTTCGTCTCTTTAATGCAATCTTGCTCGCCTTGGTTTTATTTGCACCAGAATTGCAAAAGAGATTAAAGATTCGTGGTCTGAAATTGAGAAATGAATAGGAGGAGAAAGTTATGGTAAGTTTGTTAACACTTGAAAATATTCACAAAACATTTGAAGCAGGGACGGTCAATGAGAACCATGTCCTCAAAGGATTAGATTTAGAAGTTGAAGAGGGAGATTTTATCTCTGTGATTGGTGGAAATGGAGCAGGAAAATCCACTTTGATGAATATCTTGGCTGGCAATTTATCGGTGGACGAAGGGGACCTTTTATTGGCAGGCAAATCCATTAAAAATCTGAGTGTCAGAAAGAGAGCCAAGGATATTGCCCGTGTTTTTCAAGATCCGAAGATGGGGACAGCTTCTCGTTTGACGATTGAGGAGAATATGGCTATTGCCTTGAGACGCGGGCAGAAGAGAGGGCTTGGTTGGGGTGTGAAGGAGAAAGATAGAATCCAGTTCCAAGAAGCCTTGAAGGAGTTGAATATTGGTCTTGAAAAACGCTTAAAAGTAGATACTCAATATCTCTCAGGAGGACAAAGACAGGCCTTGACCCTAGTCATGGCAGCTCTGGTGAAACCCAAACTTTTGCTTTTGGATGAACATACTGCGGCTCTTGACCCGAAAACTAGTCAAATGGTGATGGATTTGACGCAAAAGATTGTGGAACACCATCAGTTGACGACTTTGATGATTACCCACGATATGAACCATGCGATTGAGTACGGAAATCGTCTCATTATGCTCTATCAAGGCAAGATAGTGGTGGATGTCAAGGGAGAAGAGAAAAAGCATCTGACAGTTGAAGACCTCATGCATCTCTTTCAGAAAAATAGTGGCCAAAATCTAGTCAGTGATGAATTGGTTTTGGGATAAAGAAAAAGGCTGAGATCTAGTGTCTCAGTCTTTTATTTCTTGCGCTTTGCAAAATCTACAAAGTGAAATTTTTCTAATTTATGGCGACTTTCGGTAAACTGAAATTGGCGTCCGTCTTGGAGATAGACTTTTGATTTAATCGAAACGACATAAGGGTCTTTGCCAATGTCCATGAGAATCTTGTCTCTGTCATTTGAGTGGTCAATGGTTATTTCCTTTTGAGCATAATCAATAAGGAGTTTGAGGTCGTCCTCTATATAAGAATAGATGGACTGCTCAGCAATTTGGCGAGTGATATTTGGGATTAGTTCCATATCCAGATAGTCCGTATCCAGAACGGATACCAGATCATCCACCACACGCTGGCGGACCACCTTCCAAACCATCCGAAACTCTGGGAAACCGGTTATCAGTGAGGATTTTTTATCAATAATAATCTTGTCCAGACTGACCACGTTGGTTTTAGAGCGCAGTCCAAGTTCTTTAACTAGTTCTTGGTAGCTGGTTAGGTTGGATACAGGGAAATTGACGGTTTCTTCTTTGACGACTTGAGAACCTTGCCCTCTTATCTTTTTGATCAATCCTTCCTCTTGGAGGAGAGACAGGGCCTTTCGGACGGTATCACGACTCACTTGATATTGCTCCATAAGGTCGTGCTCGCTAGGAAGGAAATCTCCGACAGCGTAAGTCTCGTTTTGAATGGTTTCTTGGATTTGCTTAAATAATTGTTGGTATTTCTTCATTTTGCCTGCTTAAATAGGTTTTTAGTCTAGTTCAATGAACACCTGTATCTATTTTACCATACAAGTGCTAGAAAAATGACAAAAAATCCTCTTTTTACATCAAACAAGTTGCAGACAAGTTTGGTATCGTTTACAATATTCTTATCAAATCAAACTTGCTTTGACAAGTATAAGGAGAATCAAATGGGAAAATTTGAACAAGAAGCCAAGGATCTGCTTCAGGCAATTGGAGGCAAGGAAAATGTGACTGCCGTAACCCACTGTGCGACACGGATGCGGTTTGTTTTAGGAGATGATAAGAAGGCTAATGTTAAGGCTATCGAGTCAATTCCAGCTGTTAAAGGAACCTTTACAAATGCAGGTCAATTTCAGGTAATCATTGGAAATGACGTGCCAATCTTTTATAATGATTTTACAGCTGTTTCGGGTATTGAGGGTGTTTCCAAAGAAGCAGCCAAGTCTGTAGCTAAGAGTAATCAAAATGTGGTCCAACGTGTCATGACCACTCTGGCGGAAATCTTTACTCCGATTATTCCAGCCTTGATTGTTGGTGGATTGATCCTCGGTTTCCGTAATGTCTTGGAAGGTGTGCATTGGTCTATGTTGGATGGCAAGACCATCACAGAAACTTCTCAGTTTTGGGCAGGGGTTAATCACTTCCTCTGGTTGCCGGGTGAAGCTATCTTCCAGTTCTTACCAGTGGGGATTACCTGGTCTGTTTCTCGTAAGATGGGAACCAGCCAAATCTTGGGAATTGTTCTCGGAATCTGTTTGGTATCGCCTCAGTTGCTCAATGCCTATGCGGTTGCTTCAACGCCAGCAGCTGATATTGCGGCAAACTGGGTTTGGAATTTTGGCTATTTTACTGTTAATCGTATCGGTTACCAAGCCCAAGTTATCCCAGCCTTGCTTGCAGGTTTGAGTCTGTCTTATCTTGAAATTTTCTGGCGCAAGCATATCCCAGAAGTGATTTCTATGATTTTTGTACCTTTCTTGTCATTGATTCCAGCCTTGATTTTAGCTCATACTGTTTTGGGACCAATCGGTTGGACAATTGGACAAGGACTTTCATCAGTTGTCTTGGCAGGTTTAACTGGTCCAGTTAAATGGCTCTTCGGTGCAATTTTTGGTGCCCTCTACGCTCCATTTGTCATCACAGGTCTGCACCATATGACCAATGCCATTGATACACAATTGATTGCGGATGCTGGTGGCACTGCCCTATGGCCAATGATTGCTCTTTCTAATATTGCTCAAGGCTCAGCCGTGTTTGCCTATTATTTCATGCACCGTCATGATGAGCGTGAGGCTCAGGTTTCACTTCCTGCCACTATTTCAGCCTATCTCGGTGTTACAGAACCAGCCCTCTTTGGGGTCAATGTCAAATACATCTATCCATTTGTAGCTGGAATGACTGGTTCAGCTCTTGCAGGCATGTTATCCGTTACTTTTAATGTAACTGCGGCTTCTATTGGTATCGGTGGTTTGCCAGGTATCCTCTCTATTCAACCTCAATACATGTTGCCATTTGCAGGAACTATGCTAGTCGCTATTCTTGTTCCAATGCTCTTGACTTTCTTCTTCCGTAAGGCTGGTCTCTTTACAAAAACAGAGGACGATACGGACTTGCAGGCAGAATTCGTTGCTCAAGAAGAAGCAGAATTTGTGAGTCATGAACCAGTAGAACTTACTCCAGTAGAAATTGTTAGCCCGCTGACTGGCCAAGTGAAAGAACTAAGTCAAGCAACGGATCCAGTCTTTGCTTCAGGTGTCATGGGGCAAGGTCTGGTCATTGAACCAAGCCAAGGTGAGTTGACTTCTCCAGTCAATGGGACAGTGACGGTTCTTTTTCCTACCAAGCATGCCATTGGTATTGTCTCTGACGAGGGGGTGGAATTGCTCATCCACATCGGTATGGATACAGTAGGTCTTGATGGCAAAGGATTTGAAAGTCTTGTAGCCCAAGGAGACCATGTCACAGTTGGTCAGCAACTGATTCGTTTTGATATGGATGTCATTAAGGCTGCAGGTCTGGTGACAGAAACTCCTGTTATCATCACCAACCAAGATGCTTATACAGCGACTATTCCCGGAACTTATCCGACAACGATCCAAGCTGGAGCATCTCTCATGGTCGCTACACGAATCTAATACTCTTCGAAAATCTCTTCAAACTACGTCAGCTCTATCTGCAACCTCAAAATAGTGTTTTGAGCAACCTGTGGCTAGCTTCCTAGTTTGTTCTTTGATTTTCATTGAGTATAATTGAAATAGCACAAATAGGGACGGAAGACTGCTTCCTCCCTTTTATCAGAAAAGGAGAAACAGATGACACTTGATAAAGGAAAAGTAGTCTATCAAATCTATCCAAAATCTTACAAAGACACCACTGGCAATGGTATTGGGGACTTCCGTGGAATTATTGAAAAAATTCCCTATTTAGCCAAACTAGGTGTGGATATGGTCTGGCTCAATCCATTCTATCCAAGCCCTCAACGGGATAATGGTTACGATATTTCAGATTATATGGCAGTAGATCCTCTTTTTGGTGATATGGCTGATTTTGAGGAAATGGTGCGTGTCGGTCAAGAGCACAAGATTGACTTTATGCTGGACATGGTACTCAATCATTGTTCGACAGAGCATGAATGGTTTCAGAAAGCCTTAGCTGGGGACAAGTATTATCAAGACTTTTTCTTCATCCAAGACCAACCAACAGATTGGCAGTCTAAGTTTGGTGGCTCTGCATGGGCGCCCTTTGGGAATACAGGGAAATACTACCTTCATCTTTTTGATGAGACCCAGGCTGACCTTAACTGGCGCAATCCCAATGTCCGTAAGGAGCTTTTCAAGGTAGTTAATTTCTGGCGTGACAAGGGTGTCAAAGGTTTCCGATTTGATGTGATCAATTTGATTGGCAAGGATGAAGTCTTAGTGGATTGTCCTGAAAATGAAGGAAAGCCAGCTTATACAGACAAACCTATCGTTCATGACTATTTGCGTATGATGAATCAAGCCACTTTTGGAGCAGACGATAGCTTTATGACAGTTGGGGAAATGTCTTCTACCACCATGGACAACTGTGTCCTCTATTCGTCGCCTGATCGTCAGGAATTATCCATGACCTTTAATTTTCATCACCTCAAGGTGGACTATAAGGATGGACAAAAGTGGACCTTGGCTCCCTTTGATTTTGAAGAGTTGAAGAGTCTTTACCATAGTTGGGGTAAGGAAATGAGTGATAAAGACGGTTGGAGTGCTCTCTTCTGGAACAATCACGACCAACCACGCGCTTTAAACCGTTTTGTTGATATTCAAAACTTCCGCAAGGAAGGAGCCACTATGCTAGCAGCCAGCATTCACCTGTCACGTGGGACACCTTATATCTATATGGGCGAGGAAATCGGGATGATTGACCCAGACTATGATTCTATTGCTGATTATGTGGATGTCGAATCGCTCAATGCCTATCAGATGCTCTTAGAGGAAGGGAAGAGTCAGGAAAAAGCCTTCCAGATTATTCAAGCTAAGTCGCGTGATAATTCACGCATTCCCATGCAGTGGGATACTTCTGAAAATGCAGGATTTTCAACAGGCACTCCATGGTTGAAAGCTGGTAAATCCTATAAATACATCAATGTAGAAAATGAAATCCAGGGTCCGATTTTCACCTTCTATCAAGACTTGATTCGACTGCGTAAGGAAATGCCAATCATTTCAGAAGGAAATTACAAACCAGCCTTTGAAGATAGCAAACAAGTCTATGCTTTTGAACGCCAGTTTGAGGATCAAAAGTTACTAGTGCTCAATAACTTTTATGCCAAAGAAGTGGAAATCGACTTGCCAGCAGTCTACCAAAATGGACAAATTTTGATTTCAAACTATGAAGACGCAGAAGTGTCTGAGAAAATTCTACTCAAACCCTATCAAACACTGGCTATTTATGTAAATTAATACTCTTCGAAAATCTCTTCAAACCGTGTCAGTTTTATCTGCAACCTCAAAGCGGTGCTTTGAGCAACCTGTGGCTAGCTTCCTAGTTTGCTCTTTGATTTTCATTGAGTATAAACTTAGCAAGAAGACCTCTTTTTCAGAAAAGCAGGGTTCTTTTTGATGTCTATTCCATCCTTGAAAGTGTAGAACAAACTGTCAATCGAAAGTGATTATGTCCCAAAAAAAATGGTGAGATTGAGGGCAATTATTTTGCTTTCATTTGACAAGAGGAACCCTTGAAGCAGTTTTGTCAGCTAAACCAAGGCTAATCTTAGCCTTGGCTTGTCAGCCTAACAGCATCAAGCCTCTTATCAAATGAAATAGAGGGCTAGCTATCAGCTAGTTAAAACATCTAATTTTTAGGAGGGCTGGGTGGCTAACTTCATTATAGAACTTTCATTAGTTAGCAAAAAGGCTTGTTGTCTATAATTGTCTGCATTAGTCTAGATTTTATTTATAGAAAATGTTATAATAGACTGTATTTAAAAAATTTTAAGGAGAAATGACAGAATGTCTGTATCATTTGAAAACAAAGAAACAAACCGTGGTGTCTTGACTTTCACTATCTCTCAAGACCAAATCAAACCAGAATTGGATCGTGTCTTCAACTCAGTTAAGAAATCTCTTAATGTTCCAGGTTTCCGTAAAGGTCACCTTCCACGTCCTATCTTCGACAAAAAATTTGGTGAAGAGTCACTTTACCAAGATGTTATGAACGCTCTTTTGCCAAATGCTTATGAAGCAGCTGTAAAAGAAGCTGGTCTTGAAGTCGTTGCTCAACCAAAAATTGATGTAACTTCAATGGAAAAAGGTCAAGACTGGGTTATCACAGCTGAAGTCGTGACAAAACCTGAAGTTAAATTGGGTGACTACAAAAACCTTGAAGTATCAGTTGATCTAGAAAAAGAAGTAACTGACGCTGACGTTGAAGAGCGTATTGAACGCGAACGCAACAACTTGGCTGAATTGGTTATCAAAGAAGCTGCTGCTGAAAACGGCGATACTGTTGTTATTGACTTCGTTGGTTCTATCGATGGTGTTGAATTTGATGGCGGAAAAGGTGAAAACTTCTCACTTGGACTTGGTTCAGGTCAATTCATCCCTGGTTTTGAAGACCAATTGGTAGGTCACTCAGCTGGCGAAACTGTTGATGTAGTTGTAACATTCCCAGAAGACTACCAAGCAGAAGACCTTGCAGGTAAAGAAGCTAAATTCGTAACAACTATCCACGAAGTAAAAGCTAAAGAAGTTCCAGCTCTTGATGATGAGCTTGCAAAAGACATTGACGAAGAAGTTGAAACACTTGCTGAATTGAAAGAAAAATACCGCAAGGAATTGGCTGCTGCTAAAGAAGAAGCTTACAAAGATGCAGTTGAAGGTGCAGCAATTGATAAAGCTGTAGAAAACGCTGAAATCGTAGAACTTCCAGAAGAAATGATCCACGAAGAAGTTCACCGCTCAGTAAACGAATTCCTTGGAAACTTGCAACGTCAAGGTATCAACCCTGACATGTACTTCCAAATCACTGGAACTACTCAAGAAGACCTTCACAAACAATACGAGGGAGAAGCTGAGTCACGTACTAAGACTAACCTTGTTATCGAAGCAGTTGCCAAAGCTGAAGGGTTTGACGCTTCAGAAGAAGAAATCCAAAAAGAAGTTGAGCAATTGGCAGCAGATTACAACATGGAAGTTGCTCAAGTACAAAGCTTGCTTTCGGCTGATATGTTGAAACACGATATCACAATCAAAAAAGCTGTTGAGTTGATTACAAGCACAGCAACAGTTAAATAATATTAATAAACAAAAATCCCACCTGAATTGGTGGGTTTTCTTGTGCACTATTTTCCAAAAATCTCTTTGAGATCTGCATCTGTAATCCCAATCATGGCCGGGATGCTGTCCCAGTTTTCTTCGGTTAGGATGTAGGATTGTTCAGAGGTACTTGATGTGGCTGTTTCAGAGACAGCTGGTTGCTTTTCTTCAACATTCTCCAATAAATCACTGAAGCGTTCAATCAGATAGGTTTTTCGGGCAGTTCCGATATGTTGAGTAGCATAGTCGAAGGCCTGTAATTCGCCTAGTAAGATAAGCTTGCTTTTGGCGCGTGTAATGGCTGTATAGATGAGATTGCGCTCCAGCATACGCCTACTAGCACTGGTGATCGGTAGGATGACAACAGGGAACTCACTTCCCTGTGATTTATGGATGCTCATGGCATAGGCCAGGCGAATCTTGTACCATTCGTTACGTGGGTAAGAGACTTCATTGCCATCAAAATCAATAACAATCTCGTCTTGTTTCGACTCGGTGTATTTACCAGGAATCAGGTCTGTGATGGCTCCTAAATCTCCATTAAAGACATTGATTTCAGCATCGTTGACCAAATGAATGACCTTGTCGCCCTTACGATAGTGGCACTGGGGAGCTTCAAAACTGAGTTGATTTTTTTGTGGTGGATTGAGCAGGTCTTGCATGAGCTGATTGATGGCATCAATCCCTGCCGTCCCTCGGTACATGGGAGCTAGAACCTGAATATCACGAGCAGGGATACCACTTCTGAGGGCAGCGCCTAAGATTTTCTCAATAGTAGCAGGAATATGGCCACTAGCAATTTCAAAGTAGGAACGGTCTGCTTTTTTCTGGGTGAAATCAGCTGGCAAGATGCCCTGTCGAATCTGACTTGCTAAGGTTACTATGGTTGATTCTTCGCTTTGTCGATAAATTTTTTCCAAGCGAGTCTGAGGAATCAAAGGAATATGAAGCAGATCTGCTAGAACTTGTCCAGGACTGACAGAAGGCAACTGGTCGCTGTCACCCACGATGAGGATCTTACTGTTAGAAGAGATGTTTGAGAAGAGTTGATTGGCCAGCCAAGTATCCACCATAGAAAATTCATCCACGATGATAAAGTCAGCATCCAGATAATCTTCCAGATGACTGGTATCGTCGTCACCTGTCATTCCTAAATGACGGTGTATAGTAGCGCTAGGCAAGCCTGTCAATTCATTCATGCGACGAGCTGCTCGTCCAGTTGGAGCAGCAAGAAGAATAGGTAGGTTGCTTTTTTTTCTGAGGTCAAGTCCTTCTAAAAGGGCATAGACAGCGATGATCCCATTGATAACAGTTGTCTTACCAGTACCAGGTCCACCTGTCAGGATAAAGACCTTATTCTGGATAGCATCACAGATAGCCTGTTTTTGAATGTTATCATATTCAATCTCCAGATCTTCTTCGACAGTAGCGATATGTTTTTGAATGGTTTCTAAATCATGACTCTTCTGTTTTCCTTTTTCAAGGATACGAACCAAGTGACTGCGGATGCCTTCCTCAGCGAAAAAGAGACTGTTATCAAAGATTTTGGTATCAATCTGCTGGACCTTGTCTTCTTCAATCAGGTAGGAGAGTTCTTGGGCCACTTGGCTGGGATCCAGTTCCACGGGGCGGGAAGACTCAAGGAGAGTAAGGGTTTGTTCCAGCAAATCCCGTGCTTCAACATAGGTATCCCCTGTTTCCATACAGGCCTGAAAAAGACTATGAACCAGACCGGCACGGAAGCGTTCAGGAGCCTGACTTTCGATGCCTAATTCTTCCGCTAGTTGGTCAGCAATGGTAAAGCCCAAACCCTTAATATCCTCAACCAGTTGATAGGGATAATTTTCAACCACATCAAGGGTTTCTTCCTTGTAAAAGTCTTGAATCTGAAAGGCTAGTTTGTTGGGAATGCCGTAGTTGGCCAGTTTGGCCAAAACCATCTCCGTTCCGTAGTTGAGACGAAGAGTGGAGACGAAAGCCTCGCGATTTTTGGCAGATAGTCCTGCGATGCCTTCTAACTTTTCTGGGTGTTGCAGAATTTCGTCAATGGTATTGTCGCCGTAGGTATCCACAATTTTCTGAGCTGTCTTGAGACCAATCCCCTTGAAATGGCTACTTGAAAAGTACTTGACCAATCCCTTGCTAGTTGGTTTTGCACGTTCATATCGGCTGATTTGCAGTTGCTCCCCGTACTTGGAGTGTTGGACAATTTGTCCCCAAAAAGTATAGTCTTCTCCCTCAATCACATCAGCCATGGTGCCAGTAACAATGATTTCAAAATCATCAAAATCTTCTGCGTCCGTATCTTCGATTTCTAGGAGGAGGATACGATAAAAATTGCTGGGATTTTCAAAAATAATCCGTTCAATGGTTCCTGAAAAATAAACTTCCATAAGATTCCTTTGCATAAATAGGTGAGAGTTAATACTCTTCGAAAATCTCTTCAAACCACGTCAGCTCTATCTGCAACCTCAAAACACTGTTTTGAGCAGCCTGCGGCTAGCTTCCTAGTTTGCTCTTTGATTTTCATTGAGTATAACTTTGTTTCTATCTTAATCAAACTGGGTAGTGAATAATCATCTTCTCACGATAGAAGAAGAGGCTGAGATTGCTGATTCTCGGCCTCTTAGGTCTCTTAAAATGTTCCGATACGGGTGATTGGCCAGAAGCGGAATTTAGCTTCCCCTGTGATATCTTTTGCTTTGAAGGTACCTACGTGGCGGCTGTCGCTCGAAACCAAGCGGTCGTCTCCGAGGAGAAGGTATTCTCCTTCTGGAACTGTAAAGCTAAAGTTGGTGTTGTAGTTGACATCAACTGTGAAGGCTTGAGCTTTTTGAGCGATACTTCTAAAGAAAGTTCCTTTATTTCCTTCAAATCCCTTGCCTGAGTAGGTGCTTTGGAGTTTGTCATCCTTGAAGCGTTTGATATAGTCAGCTAGATAAGGTTCATCTGTCTCTTTGTCATTGATGTAAAGTTTATCATTTTCGTAACGGATGGTATCGCCAGGCATTCCGATGACGCGCTTGACGATGTCCTTATTGCCATCTTCCTCATGGGCCACCACGATATCAAAACGGTCAATAGGGAGGTGCTTAACGACAAAGAGAATTTCGCCATCCGCTAGGGTAGGATCCATGGAGTGTCCTTCTACGCGGACATTACTCCAAAAAAAGATACGACTTAAAGCTAGTAATGACAGAATCAGGAGGAATAATCCCCACTCTTTTAGGAAATTTTTAAATGAATTCATAACTTACCTTTCTAAGCGTTTTTTCGCTTTTTCAGTATTTTTAAAGTGCAATTTGGCGCAGAAGTTGAGTCCCTGCATACCATAGGCTTGTAAAATCTGGCTAGCTACCTTATCAGAAGCTGTTCCAGCTCCACTTGGAAGTTGATAACCCAGTTCTCGTCCTAGATTTTCTAGATTTTCCAGAAAGAGATCACGCGCAATGATAGAAGAAACTGCGACAGCCAAGTATTCGCCCTCAGCCTTTTCTTCTAAGCTGATAGGATTGCTGAAACGATTGGCCTCTTGTGCCAAGTACTTGTCATAATTTTTAGCACTGGTAAAGGCATCAATCACAATTTTCTCAGGTTGAACGCCTTTTTGAAGAAGGAGATAGATAGCCTGGTTATGGAGGGCAACCTTAACCGAAACAGCATTGTAGCGGTCTCCGATGACCTCGTTGTACTTGCTTGGTGAGAGAAGCAGTGCCTGGTGCTGGATTTTGTCCTTGAGGATAGGGGCAATCTGACGAATCTTTTGGTCGGTCAGAGTTTTAGAATCCCCCACACCGAGTTTTCGCAAGAAAGCATGCTGGTCAGGTGTGACAAAGGAAGCCACAACTGCAAGTCCACCAAAGTAGGAACCATTTCCCACCTCATCTGTCCCAATCAAAGGAAGATTTTGTCCGCTGGTTTCCTCTACAACTTGATAGCCAAAGAAACGAGCATATTTCTCAGCTCCTTCACCCTGAAGCAAGACCTTTCCAGAAGTATAGATAGAAACCGTTGCCTGAGGCAGTCTCAAAAAGTAGCGGATATAGGGATTCTTACTAGGAGCCAGACTGGTTTGATAGTGTTCAAGAAAAGCCTGAATCTTCTTTTCACTTGGTGTGAGTGTTATACTTGCCATAGTTTCTATTGTACCATAAAAGCAGGCAAATTTGTAAAAACTGACAAAATTAGCGAATTTTGGTATAATATCGTGAGGTGAATTTTATGGCAAATCTAAATCGATTCAAATTTACATTCGGGAAAAAATCATTAACCTTGACAAGCGAGCATGATAACCTTTTTATGGAGGAAATCGCCAAGGTTGCGACAGAAAAATACCAAGCAATTAAAGAACAAATGCCTAGTGCAGACGATGAAACCATCGCTCTTTTGTTGGCAGTCAACTGTTTAACAACTCAGCTCAGCCGTGAGATTGAATTTGACGATAAGGAGCAAGAGCTAGAAGAACTCCGTCACAAGCTTGTGACTTGCAAGCAAGAACAGAGCAAGATTGAGGACTCCTTATGATTTCACTCCTTCTTCTATTGGTCTTGGCTTGGGGATTTTATATCGGCTATCGGAGAGGCCTGCTCTTACAGGTTTATTACCTGATTTCAGCTATGGCATCTGCTTTTATGGCTGGTCAGTTTTACAAGGGGCTTGGCGAGCAGTTTCACTTATTGCTCCCTTATGCAAATCCGCAGGAAGGTCAGGGAACTTTCTTTTTCCCATCGGATCAACTCTTTCAGTTGGATAAGGTCTTTTATGCAGGGATCGGCTACTTGCTTGTATTTGGGATTGTCTATAGCATCGGTCGTTTGCTTGGTCTCCTATTACACTTGATCCCTAGTAAAAAATTGGGTGGTAAGTTGTTCCAAGTTTCAGCAGGTATCTTGTCCATGTTGGTGACCTTATTTGTCTTGCAAATGGCCTTGACCATCTTGGCGACCATCCCCATGGCAGCTATACAAAATCCTCTTGAAAAGAGTATCGTCGCAAAACACATCATCCAGAGCATACCAGTAACAACCAGTTGGCTCAAACAAATCTGGGTGACAAATTTAATCGGATAAAAAGGGCAGGAGTTTTCCTAGCCCTTTGTTTACAGATTGACTAGAATCTATCAGAATGTAAAAAGCTACCACACCTAGACATTCAAAGATAAGGAAATAAAGATGAATAAGAAAATATTAGAAACATTAGAGTTTAATAAGGTCAAGGCCTTGTTTGAGCCCCATTTGTTGACCGAGCAGGGCTTGGAGGAATTGAGACAGCTAGCTCCAACTGCCAAAGCAGATAAAATCAAACAGGCTTTTGCTGAGATGAAGGAAATGCAGGCTCTTTTCGTTGAGCAACCGCATTTTACCATTCTCGCAACTAAGGAAATTGCAGGAGTCTGCAAGCGGCTGGAGATGGGGGCAGACCTCAATATTGAGGAGTTCCTACTCTTGAAGCGCGTGCTTCTGTCTAGCCGAGAGCTGCAAAGTTTTTATGCCAATCTGGAAAATGTCAGCTTGGAAGAATTAGCCCTTTGGTTTGAGAAATTACATGATTTTCCGCAATTACAAGGAAATCTCCAAGCCTTTAATGATGCAGGTTTCATTGAAAATTTTGCCAGTGAAGAATTGGCGCGAATCCGCAGAAAAATCCATGATAGCGAGAGTCAGGTACGCGATGTTTTACAGGACCTGCTCAAGCAAAAAGCGCAGATGTTGACAGAAGGGATTGTTGCTAGCAGAAATGGCCGTCAGGTTTTACCAGTCAAAAATACCTACCGCAATAAGATTGCAGGTGTCGTTCATGATATTTCTGCTAGTGGAAATACCGTCTATATCGAACCCCGTGAGGTGGTCAAACTGAGCGAAGAAATTGCCAGTTTGCGAGCAGATGAGCGCTATGAAATGCTTCGCATTCTCCAAGAAATCTCTGAGCGTGTTCGCCCTCATGCGGTTGAGATTGCTAATGATGCTTGGATTATCGGCCATCTGGACTTGATTCGTGCCAAGGTCCGCTTTATCCAAGAAAGGCAAGCAGTCGTTCCTCAGCTGTCAGAAAATCAGGAAATTCAATTGCTCCATGTCTGCCATCCTTTGGTCAAAAATGCTGTCGCAAATGATGTCCATTTTGGTCAAGATTTAACAGCGATTGTCATTACAGGTCCCAATACAGGTGGGAAGACCATCATGCTTAAAACTCTGGGCTTGACACAGGTGATGGCTCAGTCAGGTTTGCCGATTTTAGCTGATAAGGGAAGTCGTGTTGGTATTTTTGAAGAAATCTTTGCAGATATTGGGGATGAGCAGTCTATTGAGCAGAGCTTGTCTACCTTCTCTAGCCACATGACTAATATTGTGGATATTCTTAGCAAGGTCAATCAACATTCACTCTTGCTTTTGGATGAGTTGGGGGCTGGTACAGACCCTCAAGAGGGAGCTGCCCTTGCCATGGCTATTCTGGAGGACCTTCGCCTGCGTCAAGTCAAGACCATGGCGACTACCCACTATCCAGAACTCAAGGCCTACGGTATTGAGACAGCCTTTGTGCAAAATGCCAGCATGGAGTTTGATACTGCAACTCTACGCCCGACCTATCGCTTTATGCAGGGTGTTCCTGGCCGAAGCAATGCCTTTGAAATTGCCAAACGTCTAGGTCTATCTGAAGTTATCGTAGGGGATGCCAGTCAGCAGGTTGATCAGGACAATGATGTCAACCGAATCATTGAGCAACTGGAAGAGCAGACTCTAGAGAGTCGCAAACGCTTGGACAATATCCGTGAGGTGGAGCAAGAAAATCTCAAGATGAATCGTGTTCTCAAAAAACTCTACAACGAGCTCAATCGTGAAAAGGAAACCGAGCTTAACAAGGCGCGTGAACAAGCTAGTGAGATTGTAGACATGGCCCTAAGTGAAAGTGACCAGATTCTCAAAAATCTCCACACTAAATCTCAACTCAAGCCCCACGAAATCATTGAAGCCAAGGCCAAGCTTAAAAAATTGGCTCCTGAAAAAGTAGACTTGTCTAAAAACAAGATACTTCAAAAGGCCAAGAAAAAACGAGCTCCAAAGGTGGGAGATGATATCGTGGTTCTCAGTTATGGCCAGCGTGGTACCCTGACCAGTCAACTCAAGGACGGCCGCTGGGAAGCCCAAGTTGGCTTGATTAAGATGACCCTGGAAGAGAAAGAGTTTGACCTTGTTCAAGCCCAGCAAGAAAAGCCAGTTAAGAAGAAACAAGTCAATGTTGTTAAACGGACATCTGGCCGAGGTCCACAAGCCAGACTGGACCTTCGAGGCAAACGCTATGAAGAGGCTATGAATGAGCTAGATGCCTTTATCGACCAAGCCCTGCTTAACAATATGGCTCAAGTTGATATCATTCATGGTATCGGAACAGGTGTCATCCGTGAAGGAGTCACCAAATACCTACAAAGAAACAAACATGTCAAGAGTTTTGGCTATGCCCCACAAAATGCTGGAGGCAGTGGCGCGACTATTGTCACTTTTAAAGGATAAGAAAAGCCTGAGGAAATATGTTGTTCCTCAAGCTTTTTGATTTCTAACCTAGACATCTAAAGGTTGTCCAGTGTGATTGAGTTGTGTGACAGTAACAAAGAAATCCTCTCTCATTCGAGTCAGAAGTTGATTTGGATAGACCTTTTCAAAGTTATCAAGACTGGCAAAGATATGCTTAGCAAGCTCTAGACCTCTGACATCATCTTTTCTGAGAAAATTATTAGCCCGTTCCATGGAAAGACTAATCATCTCTGTCATCTTGGTGCTCAGTAGAGGGAAAGTATTAATCACTTCCAAGGTTTTCATAGCTAAGCTCTCAGCTTTGTCATAGTAGCCATTAACAGAGTAATGCTTGATAGCAGTTCTTAAGCAGGCAATATAGTAGTCAGCAGTACGGATTGAATGGTATTCAGTCTGTTTTTTTAGAGTATCTAATAAGTGGTAGAGTCTATAATCTAAAAATTCGATTGAAAAGTGAGGCAGGATAGATGAAAAGATATTGACCTCAATTTTGTTCCAGTCGTCTAATTCACTTAGATAGTTCTTGATATATTCTAGTTCTTGATAGTCTTTTGGAGTCAGAAAAGAATCGCCGATGATGTTTGCGATAGCAAATTTATTGACTACACGATTGGCGATCACATAGTGTTCAGCGATTCCAGGATTTTCCAGAGGCTGATTAATCAAGCTAAGGATCTTTTTAAATTCACGCTTATAGGCCAAATCAGCAACTTGAGCCTGTAATTTATGAAATTCAGTTGGAAACATCTGCGTTTTGAGACTATCAAAGGTCTCCTTATCAATTCCAATATTAGACAGAATCTCTTCAAATTTTTGAATGGTTATTCGAGATTTCCCTTGCTCAAACTGACGTAAAAAGTGAGGGGTCACTGTAGTACCAGCGGCTTCCTTCTGTGTAAACCCTCTCTCCTCACGGATGGCCTTATAGACTAATCCATAAACACTTTCATCTTGCATCCTAAATCTCCTCAAGTCCTTTTTTCCATTCTATCATAATTCTACCAGTTTTTAAGAGAATTTTTAGAAAAAAGTAAATATAGTTACGCTTTTTCGGGGGGGGGAATTGTTCAATAAAGGTAAATATAGATACGCTTTTCGTAAATAAGGTAAATAGCATGCTATACTGTAATCGTAAACAATAAAATTTTAAAGGAGATTTTTGATGATGAAGTCAAAAACAGTTTTAGTAACTAGCCTAGCGGCTGCAACATTTGGATTGGTCTCTCTTGTGGACACAGCAGGAGTTCTACCTTTTTCAGCGCAAACAGTGCAGGCTGACACACAAACGCTTAATCCAACTGCTAAATATTATATTCTTGTTCCAAAAGATTCAGAAGTATTTAAAGGATGGAAGGGAACTGCTAATCGTCCCATTATTTGGGCTACAAAAACCACTCCAGAATTATCTTATTTCGAAGAAACTGCTCGAAATTATATAGCTCTTGAAAATAAGTCTGGTGCCAATTACATAGAGTGGAAGGGGACTGTAGAAGAGTTTAAAGAGGCTGTTAAGAAGTTGACTGGTAAAACAACAGCTTCCTCAACTCCAAAGACTTTTAACCAATCAACAACGAGTCAAAAAGATGGCTGGTCAGGTTCGTCCTACTACCAAAATGGTAGCAAAGTTACCAGTAAGTGGATTTTTGATAAGAACTATAATTCCTACTTCTACCTAGATGCTTCAGGTAATTATGTTCAAAATGCTTGGGTAGGAAACTACTACCTCAAGTCAGGTGGATATATGGCTAAAAGCGAGTGGATTTATGATAAGAATTATGGTTCATATTACTACCTAACGTCGGAAGGAAGTTACGCCCGTAATACTTGGGTGGGTAACTATTATCTCAAGTCAAACGGCAAGATGGCTAAAGGTGAATGGATTTATGACAGTAACTACAGCTCTTACTATTACTTAACATCAGAAGGAAGCTATGCTCGTAACACATGGGTAGGTGACTACTATCTCAAGTCAAATGGTAAGATGGCAGTGAATGAGCGTACACCAGATGGTTATCAAGTTGATGGATCAGGTAAGTGGATCCGCTCTAAGGGAACTCATACAGCCAGCAGTTCACAAGCAACATCATTAGGAATAAGCCTTTACCATGTCAATGATGCTATGACCTATATCGATATTGCTCTACCTAGTACTCCATCTTCATCTTATCAAGTAGCCTATGATTTTGCCTTAATTGATGTAAATACAGGTAAGGTTTCTACAGATGCTCATTTTACTGCTACTTACAGTCCAAGTCTACGTGTTTTTCAAACTCGTCACTTCTTTAGTGCAACTCCAGATGGAAGTTATCTCTTTGTTATCAAAGGAAAAGGACAAGATGGTAAGGTATATGATGGACAATCTGTTGTCTTTCGTGTAAAGAATCATCGTTTTGTCGGATAGATAAATGTTGCACTTTAAACAAATAAAGACTAAAAAATAAAGGAAATTAAAAACATGAACAAAAAGAAATTATTAGTATGTGCTTTGGCACTTTCAACAGTCGGAGTATTGTCAACTATTGACACAGCGGGAGTTCTACCTTTTTCAGCAAAAACAGTGCATGCTGATGACATTGTTGCAGTTGGTAATGTTGATCACAAGGTCAATCTAAGTTTGGTTGGTTATGATAAAAATCGTGGCGTTTCTGTCACTTTTTCAATTGATAGTGTTAATCCTAATTTTGTTAATAATTGGAATAGTAAGCAAGATTCTATTATTGTAAGAACGAAGCTTGTTAATGCTAAAACAAAAGAGGTTGTGGATAATGACACCGGAGCAAGTGTTAGATTGAGATCCTATGATTTAACAAAAAGCAGCATTGACTCTTATTCATATGAATCGATTCCTGATGGTGAATACAAATATGAAGCCTATGTAAGTGAATTTTATATTGATCCTCAAACTAAGCTTCGTCATCAATACAAAGGAGAATCTCCTATTTTTAGTATTAAAGACGGTAAATTTGCTGGTCTAGTATCTTCAACACAATCATCCACAACACCAACAACTACTGCAACTCCAAAACAATCTACTAGTTCTAAGTCAGGTCAGACTGGTTGGTCAGGTTCTTCTTACTATAAAGCTGGTGTTAAAGTAGTCAATCAATGGATTTTTGATGTTCAGTACAATTCTTACTTCTACCTAAATGCTTCAGGGAACTTTGTTCAAAATGCTTGGTCAGGAAGTTATTACCTCAAATCAGGTGGCTACATGGCTAAGAGCGAGTGGATTTATGACAATAACTATAAATCATACTATTACTTGACAGCAGAGGGCAGCTATGCGCGTAATGCTTGGGCTGGAAGTTACTACCTCAAATCAGATGGTAAAATGGCTAAGAGTGAGTGGATTTATGATAGTAGCTACAAATCTTACTATTACCTAACATCAGAAGGAAGCTATGCTCGTAACACATGGGTAGGTGACTACTATCTCAAGTCAAATGGTAAGATGGCAGTCAACGAACGTACCCCAGATGGCTACAAAGTAGATGGCTCAGGTAAGTGGGTTAAATAGAATAAAAGTAGTGAAAGGAATTAGCACAGGCTGGTTCCTTTCTCTTAGATAAGGGAGAAATATGAAAAAGTTACTATTAACCACAACACTTTCACTGACACTAGTTCTAGGAGGTTGTCAGTATCTACCTTGGAATAAAAGCGCGGAACCAGCATCCGAGGAAGTAGCAACTCCAGAGATAGATTACAGCAAATATAACAAGGTTTTGGATGACTACGAAAAAGTAGCGAAAGGCACCTTGCCGAAAGGTATAGATGTCAATCCCCTAGCTAGTCAAGTGAAGTCTTCTCAAGGCTTTTATACAGATGTAGTTTATCACAAGACGGATTTGAATAATGATGGAGTCGATGAACTCTTGCTTGCTCTTGAAATGAAGAGTGGCGAAAAGAGTTTACTTGATATTCGTACGCTGAAAGACGAAAAGGTGATTCGTTTGACTGATCAAGAAAATCGTTTAGACCAGATTGGTGAGAGAATGACAGTCGGTATCTTGCCAGATAATTCTCTGCTCTATCGTGGAGCTGGTACAGCAACGAGTCACATCTATGCTCACTACCAATTTAGTGAAGACGGACAGTCTTTGGTAAAGGGTAAGGAGGCTCAAGAAGTAGCAGATCTTGGGGTCGGTTCTCCCATTTCTTTAGATACTTTAAGCTGGAAGTCAGTTTCAGATAAGATTCTTGGCGGAAGCAGTGAAGACAAGAGTACAGATGAAGCCAAACCAAGCGTAGATTACAGTTCTTATAACAGCATTTTGAAGGATTATGAATTTATTTTAGACCATAAGGCAGAGGTTAAGGATAATATCAATCTAACTGCTAATATCTATGCAGGGATGGCAGAACGCAGTCAAGCCTTCACCTATGCAATGGTTGATATGGATAAAAATGGCATTGATGAATTGATTGTCTCTTCGAAAAATGGTAGTGAGATTTTAGATATTTTTACACTCAAAAATCAGAAAGTCATTCGCCTCACCAATGCTAAAAATAAAATGCAGATGCTGGGAACTCGCTTCAAGGCCTATCTCCTAGAAGATGGAAACCTCTATACCCAGTGGAATCCGTTCGCAGGAGACCCACAAACCATTCATACCATTTGGAAGTTGAATAGTAGTGGGGACAAACTAGAGAAAGTTAAAGAAGCTAAGACAGAGGATAAAGTCAGTCCTGGTGCTCGAATGAATCTATCTAGCCTGACTTGGAAATCTGTAACAGAAAAATTTGCTGCAACAGCATCTTCATCAAATCAAAATACTTCTGGGAAAATGGACATTAATGCCATAAAAAATGGAGATTTCTCTAGTATTGAGGGAAAATGGAGTAATGGTCATGGAGGAGAAGATTTAGTCTTTAGTAAAGATGGCTTGATAGCGCCAGAGAAATTTAAGGTTGACCTTGCAGAATCAGAAATAGTCAATGATTTTTTACGAGCTCGCTACTCAGGTCCATCTTTTGGAGTCTTTATTCAATTCATACCAGCAGGTGTTAGAATACCTGATGAGACATCAATGGATGGATTAATATCAGACGCTTCGGATATTAGTAAAGATAGAATCATCTATCGTGCTTCATTTCCAGTACATAATAAACCAGAACAATTCTTATATCGTGTAGACTAGGAGTGAAACAGATTGATTTAATTAACAGCACCTCACGCACATGGGAATGCTCAATCTTTTTCTACTGAGTCAAATAAGATTTTTCCAAAATCCATTGACAAAAGCCAACATTTTTTGTAGAATAAGAATCAATTAAATACCAACACCGAATGAAGTTTAATAGAAGTGGTAAATCGTTTGATTTTCCATGACTGTAAATGGACGGAACTCTGGAGAGACCGTAAAGGCACCGAAGGGGCAAGGCAGGCAACTGCTCAAACTCTCAGGTAAAAGGACAGAGCTAGGATAGACCGCTTTTTAGCATTTATCTAAGCATTCCAGAGTACATGTATCTTACATGTGCTCTTTCTTTTGGGGTTGAAAAGATAGGAGAAGGAAATGTTAGAATTGCTTAAATCAATTGATGCTTTTGCTTGGGGACCGCCCCTCTTGATTTTATTAGTCGGAACAGGGATTTACCTAACTATTCGGCTAGGACTCTTGCAGGTTTTGCGTCTGCCCAAGGCCTTTCAGCTTATTTTTATCCAGGATAAGGGACATGGTGATGTATCCAGTTTTGCAGCTCTGTGTACAGCCTTGGCATCAACCGTTGGGACAGGGAATATCATAGGAGTTGCGACGGCTATCAAGGTTGGTGGACCAGGAGCCCTCTTTTGGATGTGGATGGCGGCTTTCTTTGGAATGGCTACCAAGTATGCGGAAGGACTCTTGGCCATCAAATACCGCACCAAGGACGACCATGGTGCAGTAGCGGGAGGTCCCATGCATTATATCCTTCTAGGAATGGGAGAGAAGTGGCGACCACTTGCTGTTTTGTTTGCAGTAGCGGGAGTATTGGTTGCTCTCTTGGGAATCGGAACCTTCACCCAAGTCAACTCGATTACAGAATCTATCCAAAATACAACGACGATTTCGCCAGCCATCACAGCTCTCGTCTTGTCTGTCTTTGTAGCGATTGCAGTCTTTGGCGGGCTCAAGTCCATTTCAAAGGTTTCAACTACTGTTGTTCCTTTTATGGCTATCATTTATATTTTGGGAACTCTTACAGTTATTTTCTTTAATATTGAGAAAATCCCTGCCACAATCGCTTTAGTCTTTACCTCAGCTTTTAGTCCCCTTGCTGCGGTAGGTGGATTTGCTGGTGCTAGCGTTCGGATGGCTATTCAAAATGGTGTGGCGCGTGGTGTGTTCTCAAACGAATCTGGTCTGGGTTCTGCTCCTATTGCAGCTGCAGCTGCTAAGACAAATGAACCGGTAGAGCAAGGTTTGATTTCCATGACAGGGACTTTTATTGACACCCTCATTATCTGTACTCTGACTGGTTTGACCATCTTGGTAACTGGTGTTTGGAGTGGTGACTTGAATGGGGTTGCCTTGACTCAGTCAGCTTTCTCAATAGTCTTTTCACACTTTGGACCTGCTCTCTTGACCATCTTCCTTGTACTCTTTGCCTTCACGACGATTCTAGGTTGGAACTACTACGGAGAACGCTGTTTTGAGTTCCTCTTTGGGGTTCGCTTTATCTGGCTCTACCGTGTGGTCTTTGTGCTCATGGTCTTGCTGGGAGGATTTATCGAGTTGGATATGGTCTGGATTATCGCAGATATCGTTAACGCCTTGATGGCTCTGCCAAACTTGATTGCCCTCTTAGTCTTGTCACCAGTCGTTATTGCTGAAACTAAAAAGTATTTTGACAAATAATGGAATCACACAGCTCGTGTGATTTTTTTGCCTATAAATGATTTTTATCAAGCTGATATATAATATATATTATGCAAATGATTGGAAGTGTGATAAACTAATACTCAATGAAAATCAAAGAGCAAACTAGGAAGCTAGCCGCAAGCTGTACTTGAGTACGGTAAGGCGACGCTGACGCGGTTTGAATTTGATTTTCGAAGAGTATAATATACAACGAAAATCTTATGAGAGAATAAACCTTTGTCTTAAATAAACTTAGGAATCAGGATTTTATAAGATTTTCCAATATACTAGTGTCAATAACAAGAAAAGAGGTATCTTATGACAACATTTACAATCCATACAGTAGAATCAGCACCAGCAGAAGTGAAAGAAGTTCTTGAAACAGTAGAAAAAGACAACAATGGCTATATTCCCAACCTAATCGGTCTCTTGGCCAATGCACCGACTGCTTTAGAAGCCTACCGAACTGTCGCATCTATCAACCGTCGCAACAGCCTGACACCCGTTGAGCGTGAAGTGGTGCAAATCACGGCAGCCGTGACCAATGGTTGTGCCTTCTGTGTCGCAGGTCACACAGCCTTTTCCATCAAACAAATCCAGATGAATGATGACTTGATTCAAGCTCTTCGCAATCGTACTCCAATTGAAACAGATCCTAAATTGGATACCCTAGCTAAGTTTACTTTGGCAGTTATCAATACCAAGGGTCGTGTAGGAGATGAATCCTTGGCTGAGTTTTTAGAAGCTGGCTACACGCAACAAAATGCCTTGGATGTAGTCCTTGGTGTCAGCCTAGCAAGCCTCTGTAATTATGCCAACAACCTAGCCAATACCCCAATTAACCCAGAATTGCAACCTTATGCTTAATTCATATCTGAGTAAAAAATGAAGTCTGAAATCAACGGACTTCGTTTTTTATCCCCTCATTTAAGCGCTTTTATGCTATACTGAAACTAACATGATTATTGGAGGTTAGGATGAAAAAACTCCCCTTAGTATTTTCAGGTTGTTTGCTAGGTTTGGCAGGAGCTGGAAATCTCGTTTTAGATACGTTGCCGGTTCTGTCCCATCTATTGAGTCTGACAGGTTTGATTTTGTGGATTTACTTTCTGCTTCTGCATCTTTTTAATTGGAAAGAAACCAAGCAAGAGTTGACCAAGCCCCCTCTTTTATCAGGAATGGCCACCTTTCCCATGGCTGGGATGATTTTATCGACCTATGTCTTTCGCGTATTCCCTCATCTTCCTTTGGTTGCGCAAGGACTCTGGTGGTGTTCATTTCTCTTGGATTTGGCCTTGATTGCTGGTTTCACCATCAAGTTTGCTTGTCCAGGTAAGAGAGTCAATGCGACTCCAAGTTGGACTGTTCTCTATGTAGGGATAGCAGTGGCTGCTTTAACCTATCCTCTTGTAGGTATCATCGAAATTGCCTATGCGACCTTGAGTTTTGGTTTTCTCCTAACCTTCTATCTCTATCCGCTTATTTATAGCGATTTAAAGAAAAATCCACTCCCATTAGCCTTGCTTGGGCAAGAAGGTATCTACTGTGCTCCTTTCTCTCTACTCTTGGCTTCCCTAGTTCGAGTTGGAGGAGCCAGCCTACCGACTTGGCTCTTGATTGCCATGATTTTGGCTTCCCAGTTCTTCTTTTTCTTTGTTTTGACTCGCCTGCCCAATATTTTAAAACAAGGCTTTCAACCAGCCTTCTCAGCCCTCACCTTCCCAACCATTATCACAGCTACTTCGCTCAAGATGGCTCAGGGAATTTTGAAACTTCCATTTCTGGATTACCTAGTATTGGCTGAAACCATTATATGCCTAACTATTTTATTCTTTGTACTAGGTGCTTATCTGATTTGGTTACGAAAAAAGGTCTAGCTAGAAATAGCTAAACCTTATTTTTTATGGTTTGATGACCTCAGCTCCACCCATGTATGGACGAAGTGCTTCTGGGATGGTCACGGAACCATCTTCATTTTGGTAGTTTTCAAGAATAGCAGCCACTGTACGTCCAACTGCAAGTCCAGAACCGTTCAAGGTATGGAGCAATTTCACCTTGCCATCTGCTTCATCACGGTAACGGATTTGGGCACGACGGGCTTGGAAATCTTCTGTGTTTGAACAGCTTGAGATTTCACGGTAGGTATTTTGGGCTGGAATCCACACTTCCAAGTCGTAAGTCTTCGCAGATGAGAAGCCCATATCTCCAGTAGAGAGCGCAACGACACGGTATGGAAGGTTAAGTTTTTGAAGAATGTTTTCAGCGTTGGTTGTCATTTTTTCCAATTCTTCGTAAGATTCTTCTGGTTTGGCAAATTTAACCATTTCAACCTTATGGAATTGGTGCAAACGAATCAAGCCACGAGTATCACGACCAGCTGAACCAGCCTCAGAACGGAATGATGGGCTCATAGCAGTGAAATAGATTGGCAGGTCTTTACCGTCAAGGATTTCATCACGGTAGTAGTTTGTCAGAGGAACTTCAGCTGTAGGAATAAGGACGTAATTGCTGTCGCTGAGTTCAAAAGTATCTTCCTTGAATTTTGGATATTGACCAGTCCCAAACATAGAATCGTGGTTAACCATGTAAGGCGTGATGACTTCAGTATAACCTTCTTTGCCATGCTCGTCCAACATAAAGTTGTAGATAGCACGTTCCAAACGAGCACCGAGGCCTTTATAGAAGAGGAAGCGAGCGCCTGTTACCTTGCCACCGCGTTCCCAGTCGAGGATACCAAGGTCTTCACCAAGATCCCAGTGAGCTTTTGGCTCGAAATCGAACTCGCGTGGAGTGCCCCAACGACGAACTTCCACATTGGCATCTTCGTCAGCCCCAATAGGAACGCTGTCAGCAGGGATGTTTGGAAGAGTAGTAGTAAATTCTGTCAATTTAGCATCGATTTCTGCCAATTCAGCATCCAAGGCTTTAACCTCAGCAGATAGAGTTTGCATGGCAGCAATCTTGTCATCTGCATTTTCCTTGTTGCGTTTGGCTTGGGCAATCTCAGCAGAAACTGTGTTGCGTTCAGCCTTGAGAGTTTCAACCTTGACCAAAATATCACGACGTTTAGCATCGATTTCTTTCATCTCGTTTAAGACAGCAGCATCTACACCACGTGTAGCCAATTTTTCTGCGACAGCATCAAAGTCTGTACGAATACGTTTGATATCTAACATAAGAACTCCTTTATGAAAAAAGCACACCTGACAAAGCGTTGGAGTGGCAGGGCCACGGTTCCATCCAACTTCACAGGTGTGCACTTGATTGTGTATGTAATTGTTATTAACGGTAGAATTTCACCTATCCCTCCTATCTGCTCGCAGCATCCGCAGACTTTCTGAAAGAAGAAGATAACCTACTTATCCGTTGCTATGATTATACTAAAGTTTCTACTTTTTTGCAAATAGATTTTTAAATTTTTGACCAATTGTCTGAATCAGGGTCGGAAGTTTGATGACCTTGTCATTACCCAGTTTTTCACGAGCAATTTTGAGAATGGCACCTGAGTCTTTTGAAGCAAAGAGGAATTTTCCTTTGTCTGTAAAGACTTCGAAGTGGCGACTGATTTTCCGCCCAGTGACATTGGCTCCAATTTGGTTGATATGGCTCCAAGGAATCTGGATAAATTGTTCAACATTGACATCGGGGTAAAATTCCAAAGCCTGATCTCCGACAAGGAATTTCCCAACTTTCCCAGCGATAGAGAGGTAGGAAGTGCCTGTCGTACTGAGGAGTACTGTTTTGTTAAGTGATTGAGCCATGCTTAGTCTTCCTTACTTTCTCCAAAAAAGGCATTGTAGAGGGCTTTAATTGCTGCTTTCTCTTGGTCTTTATTGACAACAAACATAATAGAAACTTCACTAGAACCTTGAGACATCATCTGGATGTTGATTTTGTTTTCAGATAGAGCGCGTGTCGCAGTAGCAGTCACTCCGATATGGCTCTTCATTTTTTCACCAACAATCATAATGATAGAAAGGTCGTGTTCGATTTCTGCATGATCTACTTTAGCCTTTTGAACCAACTGACGCAGGATTTCTTCTTCCTTGATGGGAGTTAGTTCGCGAGAACGGAGAATGATAGAAAGATTGTCGATACCTGTTGGCATATGTTCCCAACCGATGTTAAGTTCTTCCAGGATTTGCAGAACCTTGCGGCCAAATCCAACCTCACGGTTCATGAGGTATTTCGACATGTTAATGCTGACAAAGCCTGAGTCACCAGCAATTCCCACAACTGGAAATTCATCACTACTGTGTTTTAGAACGATACGAGTACCCGGATGGTCAGGGTTGTTGGTATTCTTGATAACCAGAGGAATTTTTCCACGGTAGGCAGGAAGAAGAGCCTCGTCATGAAGGACTGAGAAGCCTGCATAGGCCAACTCGCGCATTTCACGGTAGGTTAACTTAGGAATCGAGTGTGGTTGGTGAATGATTCCAGGGTGGGCTGCAAAGATACCATCAACGTCCGTAAAGTTTTCATAGAGGTCGGCTTTTACACCGGCAGCAATGATAGAACCTGTAATGTCTGATCCTCCACGTGAGAAAGTACAGATTTGATTTTCCTTAGTGACACCAAAGAAACCAGGAATGACAAGGACTTCATTGGTGTTTGTCAATTCTTCAATCTTGTCATAACTTGATGGAATGATGCGAGCGTGACCAGGTTCACTTGTGACCACAATCCCAGCTTCTCTAGGGTGCATATAGCGTGCATCGATACCATTTTGGTTAAAGTAGGCAGCAATCAATTTGGCATTGTTATTTTCACCGGCTGCTAGGAAAGTATCGTAGAGAAATTCATTTTCTTCAATAGGAAGAGTGGCCAAGGCGTGAATGCTTTTAGAAATTTTTTCTAGCACAGCTGGTTTTAGTCCCAATTCACTAACCATAGCAGCATAGCGGTCGATAATCCAGCTTTGGCTCTTGCTAATATCGTTACCCGCAACATAGTCGCGGTAGTATTTAATCAGGGCATCCGTAACCTTAGTATCTTCAGCATTGCGTTTACCAGGCGCAGAAACGACTACAAAACGACGCTCTGAATCGCTTTTAACGATGTTTAAAACTTTTTCTAATTGACCAGCAGAGGCAAGAGAGCTACCTCCAAATTTAACAACTTTCATAAGAACTCCTAAAGTAAGTATTTTATACGATTATAGCAGAAAGAAAGGCTTTTTTCAATGAAGAAAATAAGATGCTTTATAGGATAAAGCGAGCCTTTCCAATCGGCTGAGACACTTTCAGTCAATTTTTTCTTGCTTTCTGCTCCTGAAAAAGATATACTTTGCAAATAAAATAATTCAATACTCAATGAAAATCAAAGAGCAAACTAGGAAGCTAGCCGTAGTCAGCTCAAAGCACTGCTTTGAGGATGCAGATGGAAGCTGACGCGGTTTGAAGAGATTTTCGAAGAGTATAAACTGCTTATAAAATAAAAAGGAGCCCTGATGGAACATATTATTTATCAGCTTGAAGAGGATTTGGCAATTATTACTTTAAACCGCCCTGATGTCGCTAATGGTTTCCATATTCCCATGTGTGAGGAAATCTTAGAAGCCTTGACTCTGGCAGAAGAAAATCCAGCTGTGCATTTTATCTTAATCAATGCCAATGGAAAGGTCTTCTCAGTTGGGGGAGATTTGGTAGAGATGAAGCGGGCAGTGGATGAGGATGATATTCCATCATTGACAAAAATCGCAGAGTTGGTCAATACGATTTCTTATAAAATCAAGCAAATAGCCAAACCTGTTTTAATGGAAGTTGACGGTGCTGTTGCAGGTGCCGCAGCGAATATGGCTGTTGCGGCAGATTTCTGTTTGGCGACGGATAAGGCTAAGTTTATCCAAGCCTTTGTTGGTGTTGGTTTGGCTCCAGATGCAGGGGGAATTCATCTCTTGAGCCGCAGTATCGGTGTGACGCGTGCTGCTCAATTAGCTATGACAGGAGAGGCTTTAACGGCAGAAAAAGCCCTAGAATGGGGGTTGGTTTACCGCGTTTCTGAAGCTGAAAAACTTGAAAAGACGAGAGAACAGCTTCTTAAAAAATTAAGACGTGCTTCAAGTAATTCCTATGCTGCCATTAAGAAGTTGGTTTGGGAGAGCCAGTTTAAAGACTGGCAGGGTTACGCTACTTTAGAACTGAACCTACAGAAATCCTTAGCTCAAACAGAGGATTTCAAAGAAGGAGTGCGAGCTCATTCGGAGAGAAGAAGACCTAAATTTACAGGAAAATAAAAAATACTTGCATCATTCTTTGAATTTTGATATAATTCTTTCTGTCAAATGTTTTGATTGTAAAAGTTTTTTGAAGAAGGAGGGATATGAAAAATGGACTACCAACGAATCAATGAATATTTAACATCTATATTTAACAATGTCCTTGTAATTGAGGAAGTGAACTTGAGAGGTAGTCGTTTTAAGGATATCTCCATCAAAGAAATGCATACGATTGATGTCATCGGTAAGGCTCCAGATGTGACTCCAAGTCAAGTGTCAAAAGAGTTGATGGTAACTCTTGGAACTGTTACGACAAGTTTGAACAATTTAGAGTGTAAGGGATACATTGAGCGAGTTCGGTCAGAACAGGATCGTCGTGTGGTGCATCTGCATTTGACAAAGAAGGGGCGCTTGATCCATAGACTGCATAAACGCTTCCACAAGGCCATGGTAGAAAAAATTATTGATGGCATGAGCGAGGAAGAAATTGATGTTATGAGCAAAGGTTTGACTAATCTTTACCAATTTTTGGAGGATTTGAAATAATGGCTTTTGCAAAAATAAGCCAGGTTGCTCATTATGTGCCAGAGCAAGTGGTTACAAATCACGACTTGGCTCAGATTATGGATACCAATGATGAGTGGATTTCAAGTCGAACGGGAATACGACAAAGGCATATTTCAAGAACAGAATCTACCAGTGATTTGGCTACGGAAGTTGCTAAGAAACTGATGGCAAAAGCTGGAATAATAGGAGAGGAACTGGATTTTATCATCCTAGCTACCATTACTCCAGATTCGATGATGCCCTCTACAGCTGCTCGTGTTCAAGCTAATATTGGTGCTAATAAAGCCTTTGCTTTTGACTTAACCGCGGCTTGCAGTGGATTTGTATTTGCTCTTTCAACTGCTGAAAAGTTTATCGCTTCTGGTCGCTTTCAAAAAGGCTTGGTGATTGGTAGTGAAACCCTCTCTAAGGCAATCGATTGGTCGGATCGATCAACAGCTGTGTTGTTTGGAGATGGTGCTGGTGGTGTCTTGTTAGAAGCTAGCGAGCAAGAGAATTTCTTAGCTGAGAGTCTCAATAGCGATGGAAGTCGCAGTGAGTGTTTAACTTATGGGCATTCAGGTTTGCATTCTCCATTTTCAGATCAAGAAAGTGCAGATTCATTTTTGAAGATGGATGGACGCGCAGTCTTTGATTTTGCCATTCGAGATGTAGCCAAGTCTATCAAGCAGACTATTGAAGAATCTCCTATAGAGGCGACAGACTTGGATTATCTGCTATTGCATCAGGCTAATATCCGTATTTTGGATAAGATGGCTAGAAAAATTGGTGTTGACCGAGACAAACTTCCAGCCAATATGATGGAATATGGCAATACCAGTGCAGCCAGTATCCCGATTTTACTTTCAGAGTGTGTAGAACAAGGTCTCATCCCTTTAGATGGTAGCCAGACTGTTCTTCTATCAGGCTTCGGTGGAGGCTTGACCTGGGGCACGCTCATTCTTACAATTTAGGTAATCATGTGGTGAACACATTGTTATAAAAAACTATTTATTTTAAAGGAGTCCTATCATGGCAGTATTTGAAAAAGTACAAGAAATTATCGTTGAAGAACTTGGAAAAGATGCATCAGAAGTAACACTTGAATCAACTTTTGATGATTTGGACGCTGATTCATTGGACTTGTTCCAAGTAATCTCAGAAATCGAAGATGCTTTTGATATCCAAATCGAAGCAGAAGATGACTTGAAAACAGTTGGTGACTTGGTTGCCTACGTTGAAGAGCAAACAAAATAATACTCAATGAAAATCAAAGAGCAAACTAGGAAGCTAGCCGCAGGCTGTACTTGAGTACGGCAAGGTGACGCTGACGTGGTTTGAATTTGATTTTCGAAGAGTATAAGCAGAATATAGATAGAAGGAGTAGGGAAACCCGCTCCCTCTTGTTTAGGCAATAGTTTGATTGTCAAATTATGACAGTATCGAACTATTACGTAAGCAAGAAACGATGGAGGCACTATGAAAACGCGTATTACAGAATTATTGAACATTGATTATCCTATCTTTCAAGGAGGAATGGCTTGGGTTGCTGATGGTGATTTGGCAGGGGCTGTTTCTAAAGCTGGAGGACTAGGGATTATCGGTGGGGGAAATGCCCCGAAAGAAGTTGTCAAGGCAAATATTGATAAGATCAAATCATTGACGGATAAACCCTTTGGTGTCAACATCATGCTCTTGTCTCCCTTTGTGGAAGATATTGTAGATCTCGTTATCGAGGAAGGTGTTAAGGCAGTGACAACAGGTGCAGGAAATCCTGGTAAATACATGGAACGTTTCCATGAAGCTGGGATAATCGTTATTCCTGTCGTTCCTAGTGTTGCTTTAGCTAAACGCATGGAAAAAATCGGTGCAGACGCTGTTATTGCAGAAGGAATGGAAGCTGGGGGGCATATCGGTAAATTAACAACCATGACCTTGGTGCGACAGGTAGCCACAGCTGTATCTATTCCTGTTATTGCTGCAGGAGGAATTGCGGATGGTGAAGGTGCTGCGGCTGGCTTTATGCTAGGTGCAGAGGCTGTACAGGTGGGGACACGGTTTGTAGTTGCAAAAGAGTCGAATGCCCATCCAAACTACAAGGAGAAAATTTTAAAAGCAAGGGATATTGATACTACGATTTCAGCTCAGCACTTTGGTCATGCTGTTCGTGCTATTAAAAATCAGTTGACTAGAGATTTTGAACTGGCTGAAAAAGATGCCTTTAAGCAGGAAAATCCTGATTTAGAAATCTTTGAACAAATGGGAGCAGGCGCCCTAGCCAAAGCAGTTGTTCACGGTGATGTGGATGGTGGCTCTGTCATGGCAGGTCAAATCGCAGGGCTTGTTTCTAAAGAAGAAACAGCTGAAGAAATCCTAAAAGATTTGTATTACGGAGCAGCTAAGAAAATTCAAGAAGAAGCCTCTCGCTGGGCAGGAGTTGTAAGAAATGACTAAAACAGCCTTTTTATTTGCTGGTCAAGGTGCCCAGTATCTAGGGGTGGGACGGGATCTCTATGATCACTACCCTATTGTCAAAGAAACGATTGATCGAGCGAGTCAGGTGCTCGGTTATGATTTGCGTCATCTCATCGATAGGGAAGAAGACAAACTCAATCAGACCCGCTATACGCAACCAGCCATTCTAGCGACTTCGGTTGCTATCTACCGTTTATTGCAAGAAAAGGGCTATCAGCCTGATATGGTTGCTGGTTTATCTCTTGGAGAATACTCTGCCTTGGTGGCAAGCGGCGCCTTGGATTTTGAAGATGCGGTTGCCTTGGTAGCTAAGCGTGGAGCCTATATGGAAGAAGCGGCTCCTGCTGACTCTGGCAAGATGGTAGCAGTTCTCAATACGCCAGTAGAGGTCATTGAAGAAGCCTGTCAAAAAGCTTCTGAACTTGGAGTGGTTACTCCAGCCAACTATAACACATCTGCACAAATCGTCATTGCTGGAGAAGTGGTTGCAGTTGATCGAGCGGTTGAACTTTTGCAAGAAGCAGGTGCCAAACGCTTGATTCCTCTTAAGGTGTCAGGTCCCTTTCACACCGCTCTCCTTGAGCCAGCTAGCCAGAAACTAGCTGAAACTCTAGCTCAGGTAAGTTTTTCAGATTTTACTTGTCCCCTAGTCGGCAATACAGAAGCTGCTGTGATGCAAAAAGAGGACATTGCTCAGCTCTTGACGCGTCAGGTCAAGGAACCCGTTCGTTTCTATGAAAGTATTGGGGTCATGCAAGAAGCAGGCATAAGCAACTTTATCGAGATTGGACCGGGGAAAGTCTTGTCAGGCTTTGTTAAAAAAATTGATCAAACTGCTCACTTAGCTCATGTGGAAGATCAAGCGAGTTTAGTAGCACTTTTAGAGAAATAGGCTAAAATAAGTAGAAGTTTTGAAAGGAAAAAAATGAAACTAGAACATAAAAATATCTTTATTACAGGTTCGAGTCGTGGAATTGGTCTTGCCATCGCCCACAAGTTTGCTCAAGCAGGAGCCAACATTGTCTTAAACAGTCGTGGGGCAATCTCAGAAGAATTGCTCGCTGAGTTTTCAAACTATGGTATCAAGGTGGTTCCCATTTCAGGAGATGTATCAGATTTTGCAGACGCTAAGCGTATGATTGATCAAGCTATTGCAGAACTGGGTTCAGTAGATGTTTTGGTCAACAATGCAGGGATTACCCAAGATACTCTTATGCTCAAGATGACAGAAGCAGATTTTGAAAAAGTGCTCAAGGTCAATCTGACTGGTGCCTTTAATATGACACAATCAGTCTTGAAACCGATGATGAAAGCTAGAGAAGGTGCTATCATTAATATGTCTAGTGTTGTTGGTTTGATGGGGAATATTGGTCAAGCTAACTATGCTGCTTCTAAGGCTGGCTTGATTGGCTTTACCAAGTCTGTGGCACGTGAAGTTGCTAGTCGGAATATACGAGTCAATGTGATTGCTCCAGGAATGATTGAGTCTGATATGACAGCTATCTTATCAGATAAGATTAAGGAAGCTACACTAGCTCAGATTCCGATGAAAGAATTTGGGCAGGCAGAGCAGGTTGCAGATTTGACAGTATTTTTAGCAGGCCAAGATTATCTAACTGGTCAAGTGGTTGCCATTGATGGTGGCTTAAGTATGTAGCGAAAGCTAGAGGTGAAAAGAATGAAACTAAATCGAGTAGTGGTAACAGGTTATGGAGTAACATCTCCAATCGGAAATACACCAGAAGAATTTTGGAATAGTTTAGCAACTGGGAAAATCGGCATTGGTGGCATTACAAAATTTGATCATAGTGATTTTGATGTGCATAATGCGGCAGAAATCCAAGATTTTCCGTTCGATAAATACTTTGTAAAAAAAGATACCAACCGTTTTGATAACTATTCTTTATATGCCTTGTATGCAGCCCAAGAGGCTGTAAATCATGCCAATCTTGATGTAGAGGCTCTTAATAGGGATCGTTTTGGTGTTATCGTTGCATCTGGTATTGGTGGAATCAAGGAAATTGAAGATCAGGTACTTCGCCTTCATGAAAAAGGGCCCAAACGTGTCAAACCAATGACTCTTCCAAAAGCTTTACCAAATATGGCTTCTGGGAATGTAGCCATGCGTTTTGGTGCAAACGGTGTTTGTAAATCTATCAATACTGCCTGCTCTTCATCAAATGATGCGATTGGGGATGCCTTCCGCTCTATTAAGTTTGGTTTCCAAGATGTGATGTTGGTGGGAGGAACAGAAGCTTCTATCACACCTTTTGCCATCGCTGGTTTCCAAGCCTTAACAGCTCTCTCTACTACAGAGGATCCAACTCGTGCTTCGATCCCATTTGATAAGGATCGCAATGGGTTTGTTATGGGTGAAGGTTCAGGGATGTTGGTTCTAGAAAGTCTTGAACACGCTGAAAAACGTGGAGCTACTATCCTGGCTGAAGTGGTTGGTTACGGAAATACTTGTGATGCCTACCACATGACTTCTCCACATCCAGAAGGTCAGGGAGCTATCAAGGCCATCAAACTAGCCTTGGAAGAAGCTGAGATTTCTCCAGAGCAAGTAGCCTATGTCAATGCTCACGGAACGTCAACTCCTGCCAATGAAAAAGGAGAAAGTGGTGCTATCGTAGCTGTTCTTGGTAAGGAAGTACCTGTATCATCAACCAAGTCTTTTACAGGACATTTGCTGGGGGCTGCGGGTGCAGTAGAAGCTATCGTCACCATCGAAGCTATGCGTCATAACTTTGTACCAATGACAGCTGGGACAAGTGAAGTATCAGATTATATCGAAGCTAATGTCGTTTATGGACAAGGCTTGGAGAAAGAAATTCCATACGCTATTTCAAATACTTTTGGTTTTGGAGGCCACAATGCAGTTCTTGCTTTCAAACGTTGGGAGAATAGATAAGTATGAATTTAAACGATATTAAAGACTTGATGACTCAATTTGACCAGTCAAGTTTGAGAGAATTTTCTTATAAAAATGGGACGGATGAGTTGCAGTTTAGCAAGAATGAAGCGAGACCTGTGCCTGAAGTTGCAACTCAAGTCGCTCCAGCACCCGTTCTAGCAACACCGAGTCCAGTAGCTCCTACATCTGCTCCAGCAGAGACTGTAGCAGAAGAAGTTCCAGCTCCAGCTGAAGCAAGTGTGGCTACTGAGGGAAATCTTGTAGAGAGTCCACTTGTTGGAGTGGTTTACTTGGCTGCTGGACCAGATAAACCTGCCTTCGTTACAGTTGGTGATAGTGTCAAAAAAGGTCAAACATTGGTCATTATCGAAGCCATGAAAGTCATGAATGAAATCCCAGCTCCTAAGGATGGTGTGGTAACGGAAATTCTCGTTTCTAACGAAGAAATGGTTGAGTTTGGTAAAGGATTGGTACGAATCAAATGATCGATATTCAAGGAATCAAAGAAGCCCTTCCCCACCGTTATCCTATGCTCCTAGTGGATCGTGTCTTGGAAGTGAGCGAGGATACCATCGTTGCCATAAAAAATGTGACCATCAACGAGCCTTTCTTTAACGGTCACTTTCCTCAATACCCAGTTATGCCAGGTGTTCTGATCATGGAAGCCTTGGCGCAAACAGCTGGTGTGTTGGAGTTGTCAAAACCTGAAAATAAAGGAAAACTGGTCTTTTACGCTGGTATGGATAAGGTCAAATTCAAGAAGCAAGTTGTACCAGGCGACCAATTGGTTATGACAGCGACTTTTGTAAAACGTCGTGGCACCATAGCCGTGGTTGAAGCAAAGGCTGAAGTGGATGGCAAGCTTGCAGCTAGTGGTACTCTTACCTTTGCAATTGGGAACTAAGGAGGTTCTCCATGTTTCGAAAAATTTTAATTGCCAATCGTGGTGAAATTGCGGTTCGTATTATCCGTGCGGCGCGTGAATTGGGGATTGCGACCGTAGCAGTCTATTCAACTGCTGATAAGGAAGCCCTTCATACGCTTTTGGCAGATGAAGCGGTTTGTATCGGTCCTGGTAAGGCAACTGAGTCTTATCTCAATATTAATGCGGTTCTATCAGCTGCAGTCTTGACTGAGGCAGAAGCCATTCACCCCGGTTTTGGGTTTCTCAGTGAAAATTCCAAATTTGCAACTATGTGTGAAGAAGTGGGCATCAAATTTATCGGTCCATCTGGTCATGTTATGGATATGATGGGGGACAAAATCAATGCGCGTGCTCAGATGATTAAGGCTGGTGTGCCTGTTATTCCAGGTTCAGGTGGAGAAGTGCATAACTCTGAGGAGGCCTTGATTGTTGCTGAAAAAATTGGCTATCCTGTTATGCTCAAGGCTTCAGCAGGTGGTGGTGGTAAAGGGATTCGTAAGGTTGAAAAACCAGAAGACCTTGTTTCAGCCTTTGAAACTGCCTCTAGTGAAGCCAAGGCCAATTATGGCAATGGTGCCATGTACATAGAACGGGTTATCTATCCAGCTCGTCACATCGAGGTTCAAATTCTAGGAGATGAACACGGAAATGTAATCCACTTGGGGGAACGGGATTGTTCTCTACAACGGAACAACCAAAAGGTTTTGGAAGAAAGTCCTTCGATTGCAATCGGGAAAACGCTGCGTCATGAAATCGGTTCTGCTGCTGTTCGAGCGGCGGAGTCTGTTGGCTATGAAAATGCAGGGACCATTGAGTTTCTTCTTGATGAAGCCAGTGGCAATTTCTATTTCATGGAAATGAATACTCGTGTACAAGTAGAACATCCAGTAACAGAATTTGTTTCAGGTGTGGATATCGTTAAGGAACAGATTCGCATTGCGGCAGGTCAACCTCTGTCTGTTAAGCAAGAAGATATTGTCCTACGCGGTCATGCCATCGAGTGTCGTATCAATGCAGAAAATCCAGCCTTTAACTTTGCTCCAAGTCCAGGTAAGATTACTAATCTCTATCTACCAAGTGGTGGAGTTGGCTTGCGCGTGGATTCAGCAGTTTATCCAGGTTATACCATTCCGCCTTATTATGATAGTATGATTGCCAAAATCATCGTACACGGTGAAAACCGTTTTGATGCCTTGATGAAAATGCAACGTGCCCTCTATGAATTAGAGATTGAAGGGGTGCAGACCAATGCAGATTTCCAGCTTGACCTCATTTCAGATCGCAATGTCATTGCTGGAGATTACGATACTTCCTTCTTAATGGAAACCTTCTTACCCAAATATCAAGAAAAAGAATAAAATGACTTCAAGAGTTTAAACCGAAAAGGGGAATCAATGGCTCTATTTAGTAAAAAAGATAAGTATATTCGAATCAATCCCAATCGTTCGGTTAGGGAAAAACCTCAAGCTAAGCCAGAGGTTCCAGATGAATTATTTTCCCAGTGTCCAGGCTGTAAGCATACCATCTATCAGAAGGATCTGGGAAGTGAGCGTATCTGTCCACATTGTAGCTACACCTTTCGTATTTCTGCCCAAGAACGCTTGGCTTTGACGATTGATATGGGAACCTTCAAGGAATTGTTTACAGGGATTGAAAGCAAGGATCCCTTGCATTTCCCTGGTTATCAAAAGAAACTAGCAACTATGCGTGAAAAAACAGGTCTGGATGAAGCCGTTGTGACAGGAACAGCTCTTATAAAAGGTCAGACTGTGGCTCTTGGGATTATGGATTCCAACTTTATCATGGCTTCTATGGGTACGGTTGTAGGTGAAAAAATCACTCGTTTGTTTGAGTATGCGACTGTCGAAAAATTGCCAGTTGTCCTCTTCACAGCCTCTGGTGGAGCCCGTATGCAGGAAGGAATCATGAGTCTCATGCAGATGGCCAAGATCTCTGCAGCAGTTAAACGGCATTCAAATGCTGGTCTCTTTTACTTGACCATTTTGACAGATCCAACGACAGGTGGTGTGACAGCTTCTTTCGCTATGGAAGGTGATATCATTCTGGCTGAACCACAGAGCTTGGTCGGTTTTGCTGGGCGTCGTGTGATTGAAAATACGGTTCGTGAAAGCTTGCCTGAGGATTTCCAAAAGGCAGAATTCCTATTAGAACATGGCTTTGTGGATGCTATTGTCAAAAGAAGAGACTTACCAGATATGATTGCTAGCCTAGTCAGATTGCATGGAGGGAGTCCTAGATGAATATTGCAAAAATAGTCAGAGAAGCGCGTGAGCAGAGTCGCTTGACAACCTTGGACTTTGCGACAGGCATTTTTGATGAATTTATCCAATTACATGGTGACCGTTCTTTTCGTGATGATGGTGCAGTTGTTGGTGGTATTGGTTGGCTTGGAGACCAAGCTGTAACAGTGGTTGGTATTCAAAAAGGCAAGAGTTTGCAAGACAACCTCAAACGGAATTTTGGCCAACCACATCCAGAAGGCTACCGAAAGGCACTGCGGTTGATGAAACAGGCTGAGAAATTTGGCCGTCCAGTTGTGACCTTTATCAATACAGCAGGTGCTTATCCTGGTGTCGGAGCGGAAGAACGTGGACAGGGAGAAGCTATTGCTCGCAATCTCATGGAAATGAGTGACCTGAAAGTTCCTATTATTGCCATCATTATCGGTGAAGGTGGTTCAGGTGGGGCTCTGGCTCTAGCCGTTGCGGACCGTGTTTGGATGCTGGAAAATTCTATCTATGCTATTCTCAGTCCAGAAGGCTTTGCTTCCATTTTATGGAAGGACGGAACTCGTGCCATGGAAGCAGCAGAACTGATGAAAATCACTTCCCATGAACTGTTAGAAATGGACGTGGTGGACAAGGTGATTTCTGAAGCAGGACTTTCTAGTAAAGAACTGATTAAGAGTGTCAAGAAAGAACTTCAAGCTGAGCTGGCTAGACTTTCACAAAAACCGCTAGAAGAGTTGCTGGAAGAACGCTATCAACGATTTAGAAAATACTAATACCTCAGAATACGCAAAAACTAGAACTGGCAGTTAGTTCTAGTTTTTATGTGGTTCTTACTCTGTATCAAGGACGAAGTAAAAGGTGCTTGGAAGACCAAACACCTTTTCGATTATTCATTTTTTTCTGTTACAAACTGGCTGAGCAGTCCGTTGATAAAGCGGGCTGATTTTTGATCTGAAAAATTCTTAGCGAGTTCAATAGCTTCATTGACTGCTACCAGCTGAGGTGTATCAAATGATGTGATTTCAAAGATACCCAAGCGTAGTAAGTTTTTTTCGACCAAAGTCAAACGTTCAACTGTCCAGCCTGACTTGAGGTGCTGGTTGATTTGTGTATCCAACTCGTCTTTTTGTGCTTGAACACCAGAAACCAAATTTAGAAGAAAGGCTGGGATTTGCACATCTGCATCTTCACGGTCATGTGTGTAGGCAAAGCGACAAGCTGTTTCCATATCTGTGTCGAATTCAAGGCTCATAAGAGCTTGAAAAGCGCCTTTACGAAGTTCGCGTCTAGATTCTAATAATGGACTAGTCATTGAGGAAGTCCTCGTTAAATAGATCTTTCAACTCTGGTTTAGGTGTTTTGTCTGGAACAATTCCTGTAACATGGATATTGACAGCAGAAAGTTCCACATCAGCCATATCATGGACAGCATCTTTGACTGCTTTTTGAATAGCAATAGCTACTTTTGGTACTTTCACACCGTACTCAAGATAGAGATAGATGTCAGCAGTTAGCTCTTCATTGTTTTCTTTTAAGTAGACGCCGCGACCAAGAGAGAGTTTTGATAGGGTGTCAGATACGGATTTATTTGAAAATGAGTGGACACCATCAACTTTAGCAGTTGCGATGGCAATGATTTTTTCAAGTACACGTGGAGCGATAACGATTTCGCCAAATTGTTCTTCAATTCCCATAGAATGACCTCTTTCTAGAGATTAGGCACGAGAAACGTAAGTTCCTTCTGCAGTGTTGATGATCAATTTTTGTCCAGCTTCGATGAAGTCTGGAACGTTGACAACAAGTCCAGTTTCCATGGTTGCTGGTTTACCAGAACCTGTAACAGTAGCACCTTTGATAGATGGTTGTGTTTCAGCAACTGTCAATTCAACAGTAGTTGGTACAGTTACACCGATTACTTCAGTTCCGTAGAATTGGATTTTCACATCAGAGTTTTCAAGGATGTAAAGCAACTCATTTTCAACATTTACGACTGGTATTTCGTATTGGTCGTAAGTTTCAGTGTTCATGAAGTAGGCAGTTTCATCCATTTTGTACAAGTATTGAGCTGGAACAGTTTCGATAATAGCTTGTTCGAATTTTTCTTCTGGACGGTAGCTTGTATCAAATGTAGAACCAGTACGGACATCACGCAATTTCATACGCATGATTGTGTTCCCTTTACCTGGTTTGTGGTGGCTAGCTTCCAAAACGCGGATCAATTTTCCGTCTGCAGTTTCAAATGTCATACCAGCTTTCAATTTGCTTGCTTCAATCATGTTTTTACCTCTTTAATAAATATTATTACTCTTCATTTTACCATAAAATCTTCTGGAAATAAAGCCAAAATAGTTATTGGGAGATGGTAGGGGAGAAAAAACCAACCTCAAGGCTGGTTTCTTTTACATATTAATCTTCTTTCAACTTCGCCAATTCCTGTGCAAGTAGTTTAAGGGCAACTTGTGGGTTGGCTTGGCCTTTGGTTGCCTTCATAAGGAATCCTGTAAAGGCCTTGTCGGCGTTACGTTTGCCTGACTTGAAGTCGGCAACTGCGGCTTCGTTATCCGCAAAGACTTGGTGGATAATTGGAATCAAGACAGCTGGATCTGAGATTTGAACCATACCTGCTTTTTCCACATATTCACGCGCGCCACCGCCATTTTTAGCCAGGTGGACAAAGACTTTCTTGGCAATCTTAGAAGAGATAGTACCGTCTTCGATGATGGCAATCATTTCAACCAAGTTTTCTGGTGTCAATTCGATTTGTTCCAGCGTCTTGCTTTCAGCATTCAAGAACTGAGCGACTTCCCCTTGGAGCCAGTTAGAGACTTGTTTGGCATCACCACCTAGGGCAACAGCTTTTTCAAAGAAGTCAGAAGTGACTTTATTAGCAGTCAACTGACTAGCATCGTAGTCTGATAAACCAAGGTCAGATACATAACGCGCACGACGTTCTTTTGGAAACTCTGGCAACTCAGTCCGCATTTCCTCAATCCACTCGTCAGAAATTTCAAAGAGGGGTAGGTCTGGTTCTGGGAAGTAGCGGTAGTCAGCAGCCCCTTCCTTGACACGCATGAGGATGGTTGCTTTATTCGCTTCATCGTAACGGCGTGTTTCTTGGCGGATTTGACCACCTGAGCGAAGAATTTCAGCCTGGCGTCGGACTTCGTATTCAAGACCTTTACGAACGTTTGAGAAGGAGTTGAGGTTCTTCAATTCAGTCTTGGTACCGAATTTCTCTTGACCATAAGGACGAAGGGAGATGTTGGCATCCACACGCATCGAACCTTCCTCCATCTTAACGTCAGAAATGCCAGCGTACTGGATAACTTCCTTGAGGGCTGTCAGATAAGCATAGGCTTCTTCAGGAGAACGCATATCTGCCTCAGATACAATCTCAATCAAGGGAACCCCTTGGCGGTTGAGGTCAACATAAGAGTAGCCATCTGTACCATGGGTGTTTTTACCAGCGTCTTCCTCTAGGTGGGCACGTTCGATACCGATTTTCTTGGTCGTACCGTCTTCTAGTTCGACTTCAATCCAGCCATTATATCCGATTGGTTCATCAAATTGAGAAATTTGGTAGGCTTTGGGGTTATCAGGATAGAAGTAGCTCTTGCGGTCAAAGTGCATCTTTTTGTGGATGTCCATGTTGAGGGCAAGAGCAGCCTTGATTCCGGCATCGACAACCCCTTTATTGAGAACTGGCAGAACTCCTGGGAAAGACCAGTCAATCACGTTAGTGTTGGCATTTTGATCATTTCCGAAGTGGGCAGAAGTAGGTGAGAAGATTTTTGAATTGGTGTTGAGCTCTACGTGGACTTCAAGTCCGATGACTGTTTCAAAGTTCATTAGTTGTCACCTCCAAAAATCTCGGGTTGTTGTTTGTGGTAGTCTGTTGTTGCTTCAAAAGCAGCAGCAGCTTGGTAAATGGTTTCCTCAGAGTACTTGGGACCAATCAATTGGAGTCCGACAGGTAGACCTTGAGAGAATCCAGCAGGAATCGAAATTCCAGGCAGTCCTGCCAAGTTTACAGGTATGGTCAATAGGTCGGCTAAGTACATGGCAACTGGGTCATGGTTGAGAGAATTCAAGTCATAGGCAACACTTGGAGCAGTTGGACCCAAAATCAAATCATAATCCACGAAGACTTTTTCGAAATCTTGAATGATAAGTGTACGAACCTGTCCAGCTTTCTTATAGTAAGCATCGTAGTAACCTGATGAAAGGCTGAAAGTACCTAGCATGATACGACGTTTCACCTCTTCACCAAAACCTTGGCTACGGCTGTTTACATAGATTTCATCAAGATTTGTCGCATCCTCTGCGCGGTAGCCGTAACGGATACCGTCAAAGCGTTGCAAGTTTGATGAAGCTTCTGATGAAGCGATGATGTAGTATACGGCAACTCCGTATTTAGAGTGAGGAAGGCTGACTTCTTCGACGATAGCACCCAATTTTTCAAAGTGTTTGGCTGCATTCAGAATGGTTTCCTTAACCTCTGGGTCAATCCCTTCGCCTAGATATTCCTTAGGTAAAGCAATTTTCATGCCCTTGATGTCTTGACCAATTTTTGAAGTAAAGTCGGCAATGCGGACAGGGGCAGAAGTAGAGTCTTTGGCATCTTCGCAGGCAATAGCGTTGAGCAAGAGGGCATTTTCCTTAACAGTTGGTGCGAAAGGTCCGATTTGGTCTAATGAGCTACCGAAGGCAATGAGACCGAAACGAGAAACTGTTCCGTAGGTTGGTTTGAGACCAACGATCCCGTTGAAGGCAGCAGGTTGGCGGATGGAACCACCCGTATCAGAACCAAGTGACAAGCGGACTTGTCCTGAGGCTACAGCTGCAGCTGAACCACTTGATGAACCACCAGGAACCTTGCTGTGGTCCCAAGCATTTTTAGTTGCTCCGTAGTGAGAAGTCTCACCAGAACCACCCATGGCAAATTCGTCCATGTTAGTTTTTCCTACGACAATCATGCCCTTGGCTTTTGCATTGGCAACGGCTGTCGCATCAAAGATTGGCTCATAGTTGTAGAGCATTTTTGAGGCAGCAGTTGTGAGGATACCATCTGTAGAGATATTATCCTTTACTGCAAGCGGAATTCCTGAAAGGACATTATCAGTGTCAATTCCAGCTTCATCAATGGCTTTAGCTTGAACAAGAGCTTGCTCTTCAGCGATGGTAACAAAAGCGTTGATAGCTGTCTCGCGAGACTTGATATCTTCAAGCGTAGCTTGTGTTAATTCTGTTGCAGAAATTTCCTTAGAGACAAGGAGATTGTGCAAGTCTTCAATGGTTTTATTGTTGAAAGTCATTAGGCATCTCCTCCATCGTCTAGGATAGCTGGTACCTTGATATAGTAGTTGTCTTTTTCAGGTACGTTTTTAAACAAGCGATCACGGTCTGTTCCTTCTTCAGCCACATCAGGGCGGAGTACGGTCTTGCGGTCAGCCATGGTCGTAGTAGGTGCGACACCAGTTGTGTCAACTTCGCCCAGCAATTCAACCATGTCAACAATTTTAGACAAGGTCGTTGCAAAGGCAGCAGTTTCTTCTTCAGAGAATTTTAATTTTGAAAGATTGGCAACGTGTGTTACCTCTTCTTGCGTAATTTTCATCTTGCATCCTTTCGTGAAATGATGATTTTTAGTCTGTTCTATTTTACCATATTTTCCTATAAATAAGGGAGGGATAAGTGAAAAGAAATAGAAATTGAAAAAAATGCTAAAATCCGATATAATGGAGTGTTGAAAGGAATGGTAAAATCCAATGTAAAAATCATTCTTAGCTATTGAAACAAGAAAAATAGAGAATCAAAGAAAGAGAACTTATGAATATTCAAGAAGAAATTAAGAAACGTCGTACCTTTGCCATCATCTCTCACCCAGACGCGGGGAAAACAACCATCACTGAGCAGTTGCTCTACTTTGGGGGCGAGATTCGTGAGGCTGGTACCGTAAAAGGAAAGAAAACAGGGACTTTTGCCAAGTCTGACTGGATGGATATCGAGAAGCAACGTGGGATTTCGGTTACTTCATCTGTGATGCAGTTTGACTACGATGGCAAGCGCGTGAATATCCTTGACACACCAGGGCATGAGGATTTCTCAGAAGATACCTATCGTACCTTGATGGCGGTGGATGCTGCGGTCATGGTCGTGGACTCTGCCAAGGGTATCGAGGCGCAGACAAAGAAATTGTTTGAAGTTGTCAAACACCGTGGTATTCCAGTCTTTACCTTTATGAACAAGCTAGACCGTGACGGTCGTGAGCCACTGGACCTCTTGCAAGAATTGGAAGAAGTCTTGGGTATTGCGAGCTATCCGATGAACTGGCCAATCGGGATGGGGAAAGCTTTTGAAGGGCTCTATGACCTCTATAACCAACGCTTGGAGCTCTATAAGGGGGATGAGCGTTTTGCCAGTTTAGAAGATGGGGACAAGCTTTTTAGCAGCAATCCTTTCTACGAGCAGGTAAAAGATGATATTGAACTTTTAAATGAAGCTGGAAATGAGTTTTCAGAGGAAGCTATCCTTGCTGGAGAATTGACACCTGTCTTCTTCGGTTCGGCTTTGACAAATTTTGGTGTGCAGACCTTCCTTGAGACTTTCCTTAAGTTTGCTCCAGAACCACATGGACACAAGAAAACAGATGGCGAAATTGTGGATCCTTACGACAAGGATTTTTCAGGATTTGTCTTTAAAATCCAAGCCAATATGGACCCTCGTCACCGTGACCGCATTGCCTTTGTCCGTATCGTATCTGGTGAATTTGAGCGCGGTATGAGTGTTAACCTGCCTCGTACTGGTAAGGGGGCTAAACTGTCGAATGTGACTCAGTTTATGGCGGAAAGTCGTGAGAATATAACCAATGCCGTGGCAGGTGATATCATCGGGGTTTACGATACAGGTACTTATCAGGTTGGTGACACTTTGACAGTTGGAAAAAACAAGTTTGAGTTTGAACCGCTGCCAACCTTTACTCCTGAAATTTTCATGAAAGTATCTGCTAAGAACGTTATGAAACAAAAATCTTTCCACAAGGGAATCGAGCAATTGGTGCAAGAAGGAGCTATTCAGCTTTATAAGAATTACCAAACAGGCGAGTACATGCTGGGAGCTGTTGGTCAACTTCAGTTTGAAGTCTTTAAGCACCGTATGGAAGGCGAGTACAATGCAGAAGTGGTCATGAGCCCAATGGGTAAAAAGACCGTTCGTTGGATTAAACCTGAGGACTTGGATGAACGCATGTCATCAAGCCGCAATATCTTGGCTAAAGACCGTTTCGACCAATCAGTCTTTCTCTTTGAAAATGACTTTGCTCTCCGTTGGTTTGCGGACAAGTATCCAGATGTAGAGTTGGAAGAGAAGATGTGACTCAGTACCAACAATTGGAACTAAAGTTCCTAATTGTTGGACGCTAGTCGCTATTTGGCGAACTAGCTAATTGCCTCACTAACTGAGTTTTACAAATGGAATTGATTTGTAAAACTCAGTGTCGTAGTTCAGTAAATTTATTTGATTGTGTAACAATCTAAGTAACTAACGAGTCTGGGACAAAAGTCTAACCTTAAATATAAAAAGCGAACAAAACAAGTTATCTGACACTCAGAATTCTGTTTTGTTTGCTTTTTTGTCTAATCTATCGATTTTAAAAACTTATAATAAAGAATTCATAAAATCAAAATCTTTTTGTCCCAGACTCTAGGCGCTCCACTAGTAAAGTTTTACGAATAATATCGATTCGTAAAACTTTACGTCGTAACTGGTAGTGAGCGGTCTAGCTAACTGCCTCACTAACTACGTTTGGCAAATAGAATCGATTGGTCAAACTACGTGTCGTAGTATAACAATCGGCTTACCTAAACGCTTCACTAGGAAAAATCCACGAATAATATTGATTCGTGGATTTTTCCGTTGTAGCAGAAAGTAGGTAGCCTAGCTAACTGCCTTACTAACTACGTTTGGCAAATGAAATCGATTTGTAAAACTCCGTGTCGTAATGTAAAAATTGTAAACCGTAATGGGACTTCATCTAAAATCTCCACTGGTATGGTTTTACGAACGAATAGGCGAAAATAATGGTTACGTAGAAACATATGATGGGAATAAAAAGAAATGAGATAAAGAGTGAAAGAAGAGAAAAAAGCGATTGTCTTAGGTGCAGATAATGCTTATATGGATAAAGTTGAAACAACAATAAAATCTCTTTGTGTTCATCTATTATAATCTTAAGTTTTATGTTTTTAATGATGACCTTCCGCGAGAATGGTTCCAATTGATGGAAAAAAGACTAGAGACTTTGAATAGTGAGATTGTGAATGTTTAGATTGACAGTAGTATTCTGAAAGGTTATCGTCTCCCCTTTGAGGGACTTTCATATGCGGCTTTTTTAGGTATTTTATTCCAAAGTATGTAAGCGAGTCTCGTGTACTGTATTTGGATTTAGATATTGTTGTAAGAAAATCGATAGATGAGCTGTGGGATTTGGACTTGACGGCTATACCCTTAGCTGCAGTTAGAGATGATTTTTATACACATAATTTTAATTCTGGTGTTCTGTTAATCAACAATGGTATGTGGAGAGCAGAAAATGTCACGCAAGACCTGATTTAAGACACAAATAAAAAATCTTCCAATTCTCTGTTTCCGTGTCTGAAGGTTTCTTTGCCTTTCTGTTGATAGACTAGTAGCAGACGATTGATTTGTCTTTCAGAAAGATTAAGTTCGACACAGGCTTGTTTCTTTGTTTTCTTTCCTTGGGCAATAGCTGTTATAGTCATTTAGTTTTAAAAAGCGTTCCAAACATTCAAAAATAGTTGGGACTTCCCTTAATAAATCTGTTACTTTCTTTTTCAAGATAGCCCAAGCTTGCTCAATAGGATTCGAATCTGGTGAATAAGGCGTGCTAGCTATCAGCTAGTTGAACCATCTAATTTTTAGGAGGGCTGGGTGGCTAACTTCATTATAGAACTTTCAATATCACATTCGAATCACAATAAATAAAAAAATCTTCCAATTCCCTTGCAAAAATGAAGAAAGTGTGATAACATAGTACGGTATGTAGTGCTAGCACATCCGCTATATTAGATTTAATAGGAGGAAAACACAATGGCTAAAGTATGTTACTTTACAGGTCGTAAGACTGTATCAGGAAACAACCGTTCACACGCGATGAACCAAACAAAACGTGCCGTAAAACCAAACCTTCAAAAAGTTACTGTTCTTATCGATGGTAAACCTAAAAAAGTTTGGGCTTCAGCTCGCGCTTTGAAATCAGGTAAAGTTGAACGCGTTTAATAATAAAAGCAAGGAGACCTCAGGGTCTTTTTCTTTTGACATAGTGAAAAAATCATTTTAAAAGCAGAGTAAATATCCGCTGATACAGTATTCTGCTTTTACACTTGGGCTGAAATATGATAAAATAGAGTATCAACTAGTTGAGGTAAAAAGGATGACTGTAAAAATTAATACAAAAGATGGTCAAATCGAACTAACAGATGAAGTGATTGCAACCGTCGTAGGTGGAGCAGCAACTGAAATTTTTGGTGTGGTCGGTATGGCTAGTAAAAATGCCCTCAAAGATAATTTCCAAGCCCTTCTAGGTAAGGAAAATTATTCCAAAGGTGTCGTCGTAAAGGCAGCCGAAGATGGAAGCATTGCAGTTGATGTGTATACCGTGTTAAGCTACGGAACAAAGATTAGTGAAGTGTCAAAAAACATTCAAGAGCGTGTTGCCTTTAGCTTGGAAAACCAGCTTGGAATTACTGCTCAGACTGTAAATGTCTACATTCAAAATATCAAAGTTGTAGGAGAATAACCGTGTCAAAAATTACTACTAGCTTATTTCAAGAAATGGTGCAGGCTGCATCAACTCGCTTGAATAAGCACGCTGAATATGTCAATTCATTAAACGTCTTCCCTGTTCCAGATGGAGATACTGGAACAAACATGGGGATGACCATCGAAAATGGAGCTAAAGAAGTTGCAGACAAGCCAGCTTCTACAGTTGGAGAGGTAGCGAGCATTCTTGCTAAAGGGCTTTTGATGGGTGCGCGTGGGAACTCAGGAGTTATTATGTCTCAGCTTTTCCGTGGATTTTCACAAGCCATCAAGGATAAAGACGAGTTAACAGGTCAAGACTTGGCCCTTGCCTTCCAATCAGGTGTTGAAGTTGCCTATAAGGCAGTGATGAAACCAGTTGAAGGAACGATTTTGACAGTTTCTCGTGGGGCTGCTATCGGTGCTAAGAAAAAAGCTGAGCAAACAGATGATGCTGTTGAAGTCATGCGCGCAGCCTTGGAAGGTGCTAAAACAGCTCTAACTAAAACGCCAGACATGCTTCCAGTATTGAAGGAAGTTGGCGTTGTGGACTCAGGTGGTCAAGGATTGGTCTTTATCTACGAAGGTTTCCTTTCTGCCCTTACTGGTGAATATATTGCATCTGAGGACTTTGTAGCGACTCCTGCCAATATGAGTGAAATGATCAATGCAGAGCACCACAAGTCTGTGGCTGGTCATGTGGCGACTGAGGATATCAACTTTGGTTACTGTACTGAAATCATGGTAGCTCTTAAGCAAGGTCCAACCTATGCCAAAGATTTTGACTACGATGAATTTCGTAACTACTTGAATGAACTTGGAGATTCTCTCCTCGTTGTCAATGATGATGAAATCGTCAAAGTCCATGTCCATACAGAAGATCCAGGACTTGTCATGCAAGAAGGCCTAAAATATGGTAGCTTGGTCAAGGTAAAAGTTGACAATATGCGTAACCAACACGAAGCACAGATTGAGAAAGAAACTGCCCAAGTTAGCAAGCCAGCTGAAGAAAAAGAGTATGCTTTGATTGCTGTGGTGGCTGGTAAAGGTCTAGCAGATATCTTCCGTTCTCAAGGTGTGGATTATGTTATCGAAGGCGGTCAAACCATGAACCCTTCAACAGAAGACTTTATCAAGGCTGTTGAACAGGTCAATGCCCGTAACATCATCTTCCTGCCAAATAACAAGAATATCTTCATGGCAGCTCAATCTGCGGCAGAAGTTTTGGAGCAACCAGCAGTAGTGGTAGAGGCTCGCACTCTTCCTCAAGGTTTGACAAGTCTTCTTGCCTTTGATTCAAGCAAGTCCATTGAAGAAAACCAAGAGCGTATGACAGCTGCTCTTAGCGATGTCGTTAGCGGAAGCGTCACAACAGCCGTGCGTGATACAACGATCGATGGTTTAGAAATCCATGAAAACGATAATCTAGGTATGGTGGATGGGAAAATCCTCGTGTCAAACCCTGACATGCACCAAACCTTGGCAGAAACTTTGAAACATATGTTGGATGAAGACAGTGAAATCGTAACCTTCTATGTCGGTGAAGACGGAAGCGAAGAACTTGCCAATGAAATCGCTCAAGAAATCGCAGAAGAATTTGAGGATCTTGAAGTTGAAATCCACCAAGGTCAACAACCTGTTTACCCCTATCTATTTAGTGTGGAATAAGAGCCGATTAATGAAGGACTGAGAAATCAGTTCTTTTTTCTTTTTTAGTAAATGAAAACGGTATCTTTTTAATAAAAACAAAAATAACATTCATAAATAAACGTTAAAATAGAAAATTCAGAAAATTTCTTCTTTTCTCTTGAAAATTTTTTAAAAAATGGTATGATAGTAACAAGTTATTTTTAAGAGGAAAGAAAGGGGAACAATGGAGAAAATCAGTTTAGAATCTCCTAAGACGGGTTCGGACCTAGTTTTGGAAACACTTCGTGATTTAGGAATTGATACCATCTTTGGTTATCCTGGTGGTGCAGTCTTGCCTTTTTATGATGCGATATATAATTTTAAAGGTATTCACCACATTCTAGGACGCCATGAGCAAGGTTGTCTGCATGAAGCTGAAGGTTATGCTAAATCAACTGGAAAGTTGGGTGTTGCCGTCGTTACTAGCGGACCGGGAGCAACAAATGCCATTACAGGGATTGCGGATGCCATGAGCGATAGTGTTCCCCTTTTGGTCTTTACAGGTCAGGTAGGGCGAGCAGGGATTGGGAAGGATGCCTTTCAGGAGGCAGACATCGTGGGAATTACCATGCCAATCACTAAGTACAATTACCAAGTTCGTGAGACAGCTGATATTCCGCGTATCATCACGGAAGCTGTCCATATCGCGACTACAGGCCGTCCAGGGCCAGTCGTCATTGACCTACCTAAAGACGTATCTGCTTTAGAAACAGACTTCATTTATTCACCAGAAGTGAACCTACCAAGCTATCAGCCGACTCTTGAACCAAATGATATGCAAATCAAGAAAATCTTGAAGCAATTGTCCAAGGCTAAAAAGCCAGTCTTGTTAGCTGGTGGTGGAATTAGTTATGCTGAGGCTGCGGCAGAATTAAATGAATTTGCAGAACGCTATCAAATTCCAGTCGTAACAACTCTCTTAGGTCAAGGAACAATTGCAACGACTCACCCACTCTTCCTTGGAATGGGGGGGATGCACGGTTCTTTCGCAGCGAATATTGCCATGACAGAGACGGACTTTATGATTAGTATTGGCTCTCGTTTTGATGACCGTTTGACAGGAAATCCAAAGACTTTTGCTAAGAATTCTAAGGTTGCCCATATTGATATTGACCCAGCCGAGATTGGCAAGATTATCAGTGCAGATATTCCTGTAGTTGGAGATGCTAAGAAAGCCTTGCAAATGTTGCTAGCAGAACCGACAGTTCATAACAATACTGAGAAATGGATTGAGAAAGTTACTAAAGACAAGAACCGTGTTCGTTCTTATGATAAGAAAGAGCGTGTGGTTCAACCGCAAGCAGTTATTGAACGCATTGGTGAATTGACGAATGGAGATGCCATTGTGGTAACAGATGTTGGTCAACACCAAATGTGGACAGCCCAGTATTATCCCTACCAAAATGAACGTCAGTTAGTGACTTCAGGTGGTTTAGGAACCATGGGATTCGGAATTCCAGCAGCAATCGGGGCTAAAATTGCTAACCCAGATAAGGAAGTAGTCTTGTTTGTTGGGGATGGTGGTTTCCAAATGACCAACCAGGAGTTGGCTATTTTGAATATTTACAAAGTGCCAATCAAGGTGGTTATGCTGAACAATCATTCACTTGGAATGGTTCGCCAGTGGCAGGAATCCTTCTATGAAGGAAGAACATCAGAGTCGGTCTTTGATACCCTTCCTGATTTCCAATTGATGGCGCAGGCTTATGGTATTAAAAACTATAAGTTTGACAATCCTGAGACCTTGGCTCAAGACCTTGAAGTCATCACTGAGCATGTTCCTATGCTAATTGAGGTAGATATTTCTCGTAAGGAACAGGTGTTACCAATGGTACCGGCTGGTAAGAGTAATCATGAGATGTTGGGGGTGAAGTTCCATGCGTAGAATGTTAACAGCAAAACTACAAAATCGTTCAGGAGTCCTCAATCGCTTTACAGGTGTCTTATCTCGTCGTCAGGTTAATATTGAAAGCATCTCTGTTGGAGCAACAGAAGATCCGAATGTATCGCGTATCACCATTATTATTGATGTTGCTTCTCATGATGAAGTGGAGCAAATTATCAAGCAACTCAATCGTCAGATTGATGTGATTCGCATTCGTGATATTACAGACAAGCCTCATTTGGAGCGCGAGGTGATTTTGGTTAAGATGTCAGCGCCAGCTGAGAAGCGAGCTGAGATTCTAGCGATTATTCAACCTTTCCGTGCAACAGTGGTAGACGTAGCGCCAAGCTCGATTACCATTCAGATGACAGGAAATGCTGAAAAGAGTGAAGCTCTATTACGAGTCATTCGACCATACGGTATTCGCAATATTGCTCGAACGGGTGCAACTGGATTTACCCGTGACTAAAAATCCAACTTAAATTTGTTAAACCAGCCTAAAAGGCAATAAATGATAGAAAAGAGAGAAAAACTATGGCAGTTCAAATGGAATACGAAAAAGATGTTAAAGTAGCAGCACTTGACGGTAAAAAAATCGCCGTTATCGGTTATGGTTCACAAGGACATGCGCATGCTCAAAACTTGCGTGACTCAGGTCGCGATGTCATCATCGGTGTACGTCCAGGTAAATCTTTTGACAAAGCAAAAGAAGATGGATTTGACACTTACACAGTAGCAGAAGCAACTAAATTGGCTGATGTTATCATGATTTTGGCACCAGACGAAATCCAACAAGAATTGTACGAAGCGGAAATCGCTCCAAACTTGGAAGCTGGGAATGCAGTTGGATTTGCTCATGGTTTCAACATTCACTTCGAATTTATCAAAGTTCCTGCGGATGTAGATGTCTTTATGTGTGCTCCTAAAGGACCAGGGCACTTGGTACGCCGTACTTACGAAGAAGGATTTGGTGTACCAGCTCTTTACGCAGTATACCAAGATGCAACAGGAAATGCGAAAAACATTGCTATGGACTGGTGTAAAGGTGTTGGAGCAGCTCGTGTAGGTCTTCTTGAAACAACATACAAAGAAGAAACTGAAGAAGATTTGTTTGGTGAACAAGCTGTACTTTGTGGTGGTTTGACTGCCCTTATCGAAGCAGGTTTCGAAGTCTTGACAGAAGCAGGTTACGCTCCAGAATTGGCTTACTTTGAAGTTCTTCACGAAATGAAATTGATCGTTGACTTGATCTATGAAGGTGGATTCAAGAAAATGCGTCAATCTATTTCAAACACTGCTGAATACGGTGACTATGTATCAGGTCCACGTGTGATTACTGAGCAAGTTAAAGAAAATATGAAAGCTGTCTTGGCAGACATCCAAAATGGTAAATTTGCAAATGACTTTGTAAATGACTATAAAGCTGGACGTCCAAAATTGACTGCTTACCGTGAACAAGCAGCTAACCTTGAAATTGAAAAAGTTGGTGCAGAATTGCGTAAAGCAATGCCTTTCGTTGGTAAAAACGACGATGATGCATTCAAAATCTATAACTAATTAGAAAGCAAAGAATTTTGCTTAAAATAGTAGCTTCAGCTATTCGTGGGATATTAGATATACTTATTTAGGGGTTGAAATCATATGAATATTACCAATTTGTTTTCTATCAAGACAGGATGTGATGAAACTGATAGGCAACTGCAAAAATTATTTTTTCAGTTGGATTTACAATTGGGAGAATTGACAGATCAACTAAGAAAATTAGATTCTAATTTTGTTTCTCGTAGTCAATTTGTAGACACGCTGGATTTGAATGATGTAGAATATAAAGAAGTTTTAAACTATTTTATCTTCCATCGTAATGATAGTGAAGAAAGTTTGGCAGAATGGTTATATGATTGGATTTCCACAAATCGTTATGAACTTCCTAAAGAGTTTTCAATTCGTATGGCTCATAAATATCATGAAAGTGTTGCTGAAGTTTTTGGAGATGAATAACTAAAAAAACAGTCATTAGTGACTGTTTTTTATAGAAAAAGAGGTTTTATATGTTAAGTTCAAAAGATATTATCAAGGCTCATAAGGTCTTGAATGGTGTGGTTGTGAATACCCCACTGGATTACGACCATTATTTATCGGAGAAGTATGGTGCTAAGATTTATTTGAAAAAAGAAAATGCCCAGCGTGTTCGTTCCTTTAAAATTCGTGGTGCCTATTATGCTATTTCTCAGCTCAGCAAGGAAGAACGTGAGCGTGGGGTAGTCTGTGCTTCTGCGGGAAATCATGCGCAGGGAGTTGCCTATACTTGTAATGAGATGAAAATTCCTGCTACTATTTTTATGCCCATTACCACTCCGCAACAAAAGATTGGTCAGGTTCGCTTTTTTGGTGGGGATTTTGTAACCATTAAACTAGTTGGAGATACCTTTGATGCCTCAGCCAAAGCAGCTCAAGAATTTACAGTCTCTGAAAATCGTACCTTTATTGCTCCCTTTGATGATACTCATGTCCAAGCGGGTCAAGGAACAGTTGCTTATGAGATTTTAGAAGAAGCTCGAAAAGAATCGATTGACTTTGATGCTGTCTTGGTCCCTGTTGGTGGTGGCGGTCTCATTGCCGGGATTTCTACCTATATCAAGGAAACAAGTCCAGAAATTGAAGTCATTGGGGTAGAGGCTAATGGAGCGCGTTCCATGAAAGCTGCTTTTGAAGCTGGTGGACCTGTTAAACTCAAAGAAATTGACAAATTTGCGGATGGGATTGCTGTGCAAAAGGTAGGACAGTTGACCTATGAAGCAACGCGTCAACATGTTCAAACTTTGGTAGGTGTCGATGAGGGATTGATTTCTGAAACTTTGATTGACCTCTACTCTAAGCAAGGGATTGTTGCAGAACCTGCTGGAGCAGCTAGTATCGCCTCTTTAGAGGTTTTAGCTGAATATATCAAGGGGAAAACCATTTGTTGTATCATTTCTGGAGGGAATAATGATATCAACCGTATGCCAGAAATGGAAGAGCGTGCCTTGATTTATGATGGGATCAAACATTACTTTGTGGTCAATTTCCCACAGCGTCCAGGAGCTTTGCGTGAGTTTGTAAATGATATCTTGGGGCCAAATGATGATATCACCCGTTTTGAGTATATCAAGCGAGCTAGTAAGGGAACAGGTCCAGTATTGATTGGGATCGCTTTGGCAGATAAGCATGATTATGCAGGCTTAATTCGTCGAATGGAAGGTTTTGATCCAGCTTATATTAACTTAAATGGGAATGAAACGCTCTATAATATGCTTGTCTGAGGACTAATAAAAAAAATATCATATTATTTGCACAACTAATGTATAGGTGTTATAATGATAGTGAAGAAAGGGGGCGATTCCTATGGTTTTAGGAAGCTTATCGTGCTATTTCTACTACAACTCACTATAACACCTATTATTTTCGATTCTGTTTATATTAAGGCGGCAGAATTACTTACTATATATAAGGAAATTTTTTGAAATCCCCAATTGTATATATCCCTAATTTGAGATTTCTCTAAATATAATAGGAATCAAAAAAAATAATCAATGTTTGTGAGATGACTGCTAGGTGAGTTGGTCGAAAAACTCGTGAGATAGACAATAGTGCTAGACATGCAATAGCTAGTGATACTGATTTTAAATGACTAGCTGGAAAGTGGGTATGTAATCAGAAGATGCAAGATTGTACAAAGTAAGTAGTACCGGTTGTGAAATGGATAAGATATAGATAAGGACAGGAAAGGAACCAAAGAAGGAGAAAGAAAACGGAATGATTTAGAGATAGTGAGGAGTGAAAGACTATCTTTAGTGGGCTTGTTGATTTAAAAGGAATAGATAGAATGAAATAGTAAATCCTGTCTATCCTATTAAGAAACTGGTATTCAGCATACGTGAATATTTTTACAAATTTAAAGTTTAATAATGCAATTGTTTTTTAGGAGCATACTGATGGGTTATAGTAAGCGGAAAACTATATATTATCGGCTTTAAAAAGGAAGTAAGAAGATTCTGGGTCATTTATTTTATTGAATATATGTTTTTTTATTGACAAAAGTAGTAAAAACGTATACAATTAAGTATTGTAAAGAAGAAAATAGGAGAAAAACATGGCTAAGTCAAACTTTGAAAAAGTAGAATCAGTTGTTGGCTGGGTTCGTGATAAGAAAATCACAGGCTACCGTATCTCTAAGGAAACGAATGCGCGTGAAATGTCTATCATTGCTCTGGCGCAGGGTCGTGCAAAAGTAAAAAATATTTCATTTGAAACAGCCCTAGGCCTAATTGATTTCTATGAAAAAAATCATGAAAAATTTGAAGATTAATCTTTGGATAACGGCGGATTCTTGACCCTCAAGTAGTAGAGATAGAGAATCTGCCTTTTCATTTTGAGGACAGCAAAAAGACTGCACGGTTGAGGCAGCCTTTTCTTTTTATTTGAGATAGCGTTGAAGGAATTCTTTTGTACGGTCTTCTTTAGGATTGGTGAAGAGATCTTCTGGTTTGCCTTCTTCAGCAATCACACCCTTATCCATAAAGATAACACGGTGAGAGACATCACGGGCGAATTCCATTTCGTGGGTTACGACAATCATGGTCAAGCCTTCCTGAGCCAGATCTTGCATGATTTTGAGGACTTCTCCAACCATTTCTGGATCGAGAGCTGATGTTGGTTCATCAAAGAGAATAGCGTCCGGATTCATGGAGAGGGCACGAGCGATGGCCACACGTTGTTTTTGACCCCCTGAGAGTTGTCTTGGCTTCGCTTGCCAGTAGCGTTCTCCCATGCCGACTTTTTCTAGGTTTTCTTTGGCAGTCTTTTCAGCTTCTGTGCGTTCGCGTTTAAGGACAGTTGTCTGAGCGACAATTGTGTTTTCAAGCACGTTGAGATTTTCAAAGAGGTTAAAGGATTGGAACACCATCCCCAACTTTTCACGGTATTGCGTGAGGTCATAGCCTTTTTCGAGGACATTTTGTCCATGATAAAGGATTTGTCCATCAGTTGGTGTTTCAAGTAGGTTGATGGAGCGTAGGAAGGTCGATTTCCCGCTTCCAGAGCTTCCGATGATAGAGATTACCTCTCCCTTGTGGACAGTGAGTGAAATGTCTTTTAGCACTTCGTTTTGGCCATAGGATTTTTTGAGGTGTTTAATTTCAAGGATTGCTTGTGTCATTATTTAAAATCCTCCGTTTGTATTTGGTTAGCACCTGTAGTATAGGTATCCATGTCCATTCTGCGTTCGATGAAGCGTAGGATACGTGTTACGGTGAAGGTGAGGACAAAGTAAATCACGGCGATGATTGTAAATGTCTGGAAGTATTGATAGGTTTGAGTTGCCACGGTATTTCCTGAGAAATAAAGTTCGACAACAGAGATAACGTTCAATACAGATGTATCTTTGATATTGATGACAAATTCATTACCAGTTGCAGGTAGGATGTTACGGACAACCTGAGGCAGGACAATCTTACGCATGGTTTGGTTATGGGTCATACCAAGAGCAGTAGCAGCTTCAAATTGTCCCTTGTCAATTGCTAGGATACCACCACGGACGATTTCAGTCATGTAGGCACCAGTGTTAATCGAAACGATGAAGATAGCAGCCAGTGTGCGATCAAGGTTGATACCGAAAGCTTGGGCAGTTCCATAGTAGATAACCATCGATTGAACGATCATTGGCGTACCACGGAAAATTTCAATGTAGACATTGAGGATCCAGCCGACTAGTTTTTGTAGGCTATAAATGGCTTTATTTTCAGAGAGAGGAGCAGTACGGAAAACACCAATGGCAAGTCCAATAATGAGACCTGTGATAGTTCCGACGATAGAGATTAAAAGGGTGACACCCGCACCACGCAAGAGTTGTTGCCAGTTTTCAGAAAGAATTTTAGCGACTTGGCTGAAGAAACTACTGCTAGTCTCTTCAGTTGTTGTAGATTCGGCAGGTTGTTCCTTGATCATACGATCCATCAAGGCAACTTGGTCATCTTTTGAAATGGTTTCGATGCTGGCATTGATTTGGCTAATACGATTGTCATCTTTACGAAGTCCAATGGCGATAGCTGTATCTTCTTCCCCAGTTTTGAAACCTGGTTCTACTTGGACCATCTTGAACTTAGAGTTAGCAGCTTCAGCAGTCAGAGCTTCTGGGCGTTCAGAAACATAGGCATCGATGACACCAGCCTCAAGAGCTTGGCGCATTTGAGCGAAGTCTCCCATAGCTGTTTCTTTTTTAGCACCTAAGATTTGTGCAATCAAGTCGTAGAGGTAGACACCTTGTTGAGAAGTGATTTTCGCACCATTAAAGTCATCCAAAGATTTAGCATTTGCGTAGGCAGAATCTTTTTTGATAAGCAAAACTGGTTCGCTAGTGTAGTAACTGCTTGAAAAGGCAATTTCTTGTTTACGCTCGGCAGTAGGACTCATACCTGCGATAATCATGTCAATCTTACCAGAAGTAAGGGCAGGGACTAGACCTTCCCACTTGGTTTTAACAACCAAAGGTTCTTTACCTAAGTCCTTAGCGATTTTCTTGGCGATTTGAACATCGTATCCGTTGGCATACTGGTTGGTTCCATCGATTTTGACAGCTCCATTGCTATCATCATCCTGGGTCCAGTTAAAGGGGGCATATGCTGCTTCCATCCCGATGCGTAAATATTCATCGGCTTGAGCAACATTGACAAGTCCTAGCATCAGCAAGAGACTTGTGAAAATAGATAAGTATATTTTTCTCATGATTTCTCCTATTCTAATCTATTAAAAAATAACTGTCTCCTATTTTATCGAAAAATGCGTAATTTTTCAACATAAGTAAGCCTTTACTTACGAAAAAATGCTATAATGATAAGAAAGATAAAAAGGGGGCTTAGTTGATGAAAAAAACTTTTTTCTTACTGATGTTTGGCTTGTTTTGCCTTCTGCCACTTTCTGTTTTCGCCATTGATTTCAAGATAAACTCTTATCAAGGGGATTTGTATATTCATGCAGACAATACGGCAGAATTTAGACAAAAGATAGTTTATCAGTTTGAGGAGGACTTTAAGGGCCAAATCGTGGGACTTGGACGTGCTGGCAAGATGCCTAGTGGATTTGACATTGATCCTCATCCAAAGGTTCAGGCTGCGAAAAATGGTGCTGAACTAGCAGACGTTACGAGCGAAGTGACAGAAGAAGCGAATGGTTATACTGTGAGAGTCTATAATCCAGGCCAGGAAGGCGACACAGTTGAAGTTGAGCTTACATGGAACTTAAAAAATTTGCTTTTCCTATATGATGACATTGCTGAATTAAATTGGCAACCTTTAACAGATAGTTCAGGGGCTATTGGCAAGTTTGAATTTCATGTAAGGGGAGACAAGGGAGCTGAAAAACTCTTTTTCCATACAGGGAAACTTTTTAGAGAGGGAACGATTGAAAAGAGTAGCCTTGATTATACTATTCGTTTGGACAATCTTCCGGCTAAGCGTGGAGTTGAATTGCATGCCTATTGGCCTCGAACTGATTTTGCTAGCGCTAGGGATCAGGGATTGAAAGGAAATCATTTAGAAGAATTTAATAAGGTAGAAGACTCGATTGTTAAAGAAAAAGAGCAAAGTAAACAACTCCTTACTTGGGTCTTACCTTCGATACTTTCTATCTCCTTGTTATTGAGTGTCTGCTTCTATTTTATCTATAGAAGAAAGACCACTCCTTCAGTCAAATATGCCAAAAATCATCGTCTCTATGAACCACCAATGGAATTAGAGCCTATGGTTTTATCAGAGGCTGTCTACTCGACCTCCTTGGAGGAAGTGAGTCCCTTGGTCAAGGGGGCTGGCAAATTCACCTTTGACCAACTTATTCAAGCTACCTTGCTAGATGTGATAGACCGTGGAAATGTCTCTATCATTTCAGAAGGAGATGCAGTTGGTTTGAGGCTAGTAAAAGAAGATGGTTTGTCAAGCTTTGAGAAAGACTGTCTAAATCTGGCTTTTTCAGGCAAAAAAGAAGAAACTCTTTCCAATTTGTTTGCGGATTACAAGGTATCTGATAGTCTTTATCGTAGAGCAAAAGTCTCTGATGAAAAACGGATTCAAGCAAAGGGGCGTCAGCTTAAATCTTCTTTCGAAGCAGTATTAAAAGAGATGCAAGAAGGGGTCAGAGACAGGGTTTTCTTCTGGGGGCTCCCAGATTACTATCGTCCTTTAACTGGTGGGGAAAAGGCCTTGCAAGTGGGTATGGGACTCTCCACTATCTTGCCCCTATTTATTGGATTTGGTTTGTTCTTGTACAGTTTGGACGTTTATGGCTATCTTTACCTCCCCTTGCCAATACTTGGTTTTCTAGGTTTGGTTTTGGCTGTTTTCTATTATTGGAAGCTTCGATTAGATAATCGTGATGGTGTCCTAAATGAAGCAGGAGCAGAGGTCTACTATCTCTGGACCAGTTTTGAAAATATGTTGCGTGAGATTGCGCGATTGGATCAGGCTGAATTGGAAAGTATTGTGGTCTGGAATCGCCTCTTGGTCTATGCGACCTTATTTGGCTATGCGGACAAGGTCAGCCATTTGATGAAGGTTCATCAGATTCAAGTGGAAAATCCAGATATCAACCTCTATGTAGCTTATGGCTGGCACAGTATGTTTTATCATTCAAGCGCGCAAATGAGCCATTATGCCAGTGTCGCAAATACAGCAAGTACCTACTCTGTATCTTCTGGAAGTGGAAGTTCTGGCGGTGGTTTCTCTGGAGGCGGAGGTGGTGGAAGTATCGGTGCCTTTTAAAGAGAACTGCCATAGATTGAAAAATATGCTATAATGGAAGATAGAAAAAGGAGTAATCTATGTATCTTATTGAAATTTTAAAATCTATCTTCTTCGGGATTGTTGAAGGAATTACGGAATGGTTGCCGATTTCCAGTACAGGTCACTTGATTTTAGCAGAGGAATTTATCCAATACCAAAATCAAAACGAAGCCTTTATTTCCATGTTTAATGTCGTGATTCAGCTTGGTGCGATTTTGGCGGTCATGGTAATCTACTTTAACAAGCTCAATCCTTTCAAACCGACTAAGGACAAGCAGGAAGTTCGTAAGACTTGGAGACTATGGCTGAAGGTCTTGATTGCGACCTTGCCTTTACTTGCCGTCTTTAAGTTTGATGATTGGTTTGATACCCACTTCCATAACATGGTTTCTGTTGCTCTCATGTTGATTATCTATGGGATTGCCTTTATCTATTTGGAAAAACGTAATAAAGCGCGTGCTATCGAGCCAAGTGTGACAGAGTTGGACAAGCTTCCTTATACAACAGCTTTCTATATCGGACTCTTCCAAGTTCTTGCCCTTTTACCAGGGACAAGCCGTTCTGGAGCTACAATCGTCGGTGGTTTGTTAAATGGAACCAGTCGTTCAGTTGTGACAGAATTTACCTTCTATCTAGGGATTCCTGTTATGTTTGGAGCTAGTGCCTTAAAGATTTTCAAATTTTTGAAAGCAGGACAGCTCTTGAGCTTTGGACAATTGTTCTTGCTCTTGGTTGCGATGGGAGTCGCTTTTGCAGTCAGCATGGTGGCTATTCGCTTTTTGACAAGTTATGTGAAAAAACACGATTTTACCCTTTTTGGTAAATACCGCATCGTGCTTGGTAGTGTCTTGCTACTTTACAGTTTTGTCCGTTTATTTGTATAAGAAAAACCTTGAAGGGGCAGCTCTTCAAGGTTTTATACTCTTTGAAAATCTCTTCAGACCGCGTCAGCTCTATCTGCAACCTCAAAACAGTGTTTTGAGCAGCCTGCGGCTAGCTTCCTAGTTTGCTCTTTGATTTTCATTGAGTTTCAAAATCCAGTCACGGTAATCCCCAGCAGGCGGACACCTCTTTCTTTCTCGCTTAATTCTTCATAGAGTTGTAGGGCTATTTGGCTTATCTGGCTAGCATCCTGTGTTTTTTGAGCTAGACTTTTTCGTTTAGTGAGAGTTGAAAAGTCCTCGTAGCGGATTTTCAAAATGACAATTTTTCCAGATTTTTCTTGTTGACTGAGATTGAGAGCGACTCTTTCTGATAGAAGAGTCAGCTCTTTTTTGATATCTTCCTCGGCACGGAGAATCTTCCCATAGGTTTTCTCCTTCCCGATTGACTTACGGATGCGATTGGATTTGACTGGGGAATTGTGGATGCCACGAGCCTTTCGATAAAGGTCATAACCCAGTCTACCAAAACGATCTATTAGGGTCACTTCAGGGACTTCAAGTAGGTCAGCGCCAGTAAAAACGCCCATTTGATGAAGACGTTCTACAGTCTTTTTTCCTACTCCATGAAACTTGGAAATATCCATTTGTTTGAGGAAATCCTCAGCTTGGTCAGGTAGAATCACTGTCAAACCATGTGGTTTTTGATAATCACTGGCCATTTTAGCCAAGAATTTGTTGTAAGAAACGCCAGCAGAAGCAGTTAGATGGAGTTCTTGCCAGATATCCTCTTGAATGAGGCGAGCAATTTTGACCGCTGACTTGATCCCGAGTTTATTTTCTGTCACATCCAAATAGGCTTCGTCAATGCTCATGGGTTCTATTAAATCTGTATAGCGCTTAAAGATAGCTCGAATCTGGAGTCCCACAGCTTTGTATTTCTCATAATTCCCCGAGATGAAGACGGCCTGGGGACAACGCTCATAGGCTTCCTTAGAGCTCATGGCTGAATGGATACCAAAAGCTCGTGCCTCATAGCTACAGGTAGAAACGACTCCCCGCCCACCTGTTTGCCGAGGGTCACTGCCGATAATGACAGGTTTTCCTCTGAGTTTAGGATTATCTCTGATTTCCACCGCAGCAAAAAAGGCATCCATGTCAATATGGATGATTTTTCTTGACAAATCATTTAACAAAGGAAAAATCAACATGCCTAGCCCCCTTTTTACCGCTTATTTTCTTTTATTATACCCTTTTTTCTGAAAAAAAGAAAAAAGGACTTTATTTTTTCAAAAATATAATACAGTTTGAAATAAAATATAGACTGTTTTAGAAAAGAAAGTGTAAAAATAGGGATTTTCCACTTGTTGAAATCGGTTACTGTATGGTATACTTGTCTCATGAATGTAACAGATGGTTGTTACTAGAAAGAAAAAAGAGGACATTAACATGGTTGTTAAAACAGTTGTTGAAGCACAAGATATTTTTGACAAAGCTTGGGAAGGCTTCAAAGGCGTAGATTGGAAAGAAAAAGCAAGTGTATCACGCTTCGTACAAGCTAACTACACACCTTACGATGGAGACGAAAGCTTCCTTGCAGGACCAACAGAACGTTCACTTCACATCAAAAAAATTGTAGAAGAAACGAAGGCTCACTACGAAGAAACTCGTTTCCCAATGGACACTCGTCCAACATCTATCGCTGATATCCCAGCAGGATTTATCGATAAAGAAAATGAAGTTATCTTCGGTATCCAAAACGATGAACTCTTCAAATTGAACTTCATGCCAAAAGGTGGTATCCGTATGGCTGAAACAACTTTGAAAGAAAATGGATACGAACCAGATCCAGCTGTTCACGAAATCTTTACTAAATACGTAACAACAGTTAACGACGGTATCTTCCGTGCCTACACTTCAAACATTCGTCGCGCACGTCACGCACACACTGTAACTGGTCTTCCAGATGCATACTCACGCGGACGTATCATCGGTGTTTACGCACGTCTTGCTCTTTACGGTGCAGACTACTTGATGCAAGAAAAAGTAAACGACTGGAATGCAATCGAAGAAATTGATGAAGAAACAATCCGTCTTCGTGAAGAAATCAACCTTCAATACCAAGCATTGCAACAAGTTGTTCGCTTGGGTGACCTTTACGGAGTTGATGTTCGCAAACCAGCGATGAACGTTAAAGAAGCGATCCAATGGGTTAACATCGCCTTCATGTCTGTCTGCCGTGTTATCAACGGTGCTGCTACATCTCTAGGACGTGTACCAATCGTTTTGGACATCTTTGCAGAACGTGACCTTGCTCGTGGTACATTTACTGAATCAGAAATCCAAGAATTCGTTGATGATTTCGTTATGAAACTTCGTACAGTTAAATTTGCTCGGACAAAAGCTTACGACCAATTGTACTCAGGTGACCCAACTTTCATCACAACTTCTATGGCTGGTATGGGTAACGACGGTCGTCACCGTGTTACTAAGATGGACTACCGTTTCTTGAACACTCTTGACAACATCGGTAACTCTCCAGAACCAAACTTGACAGTTCTTTGGACTGATAAATTGCCATACAACTTCCGCCGCTACTGTATGCACATGAGCCACAAACACTCTTCTATCCAATACGAAGGTGTAACAACAATGGCTAAAGACGGATATGGTGAAATGAGTTGTATCTCATGCTGTGTGTCTCCACTTGACCCAGAAAATGAAGAACAACGCCACAACATCCAGTACTTCGGTGCGCGTGTAAACGTATTGAAAGCCCTTCTTACTGGTTTGAACGGTGGTTACGACGATGTTCACAAAGACTACAAAGTATTTGACATCGAACCAATCCGTGACGAAGTTCTTGAATTTGAATCAGTTAAAGCTAACTTTGAAAAATCTCTTGACTGGTTGACTGACACTTACGTAGATGCCTTGAACATCATTCACTACATGACTGATAAATACAACTACGAAGCTGTTCAAATGGCCTTCTTGCCAACTAAACAACGTGCCAACATGGGATTCGGTATCTGTGGATTTGCCAACACTGTTGACACATTGTCAGCTATTAAGTACGCTACAGTTAAACCAATCCGTGACGAAAATGGCTATATCTACGATTACGAAACAATCGGTGAATACCCACGTTGGGGTGAAGATGACCCACGTTCAAACGAATTGGCAGAATGGTTGATCGAAGCTTACACTACTCGTCTACGTAGCCACAAACTTTACAAAGACGCAGAAGCTACTGTATCACTTTTGACAATCACATCTAACGTTGCTTACTCTAAACAAACTGGTAACTCACCAGTCCACAAAGGTGTATACCTCAACGAAGATGGTTCTGTGAACTTGTCTAAACTTGAATTCTTCTCACCAGGTGCTAACCCATCTAACAAAGCTAAAGGTGGATGGTTGCAAAACTTGAATTCACTTTCTAGCCTTGACTTTAGTTATGCAGCTGATGGTATCTCATTGACTACACAAGTATCACCTCGCGCTCTTGGTAAGACTCGTGACGAACAAGTTGATAACTTGGTAACAATCCTTGATGGTTACTTCGAAAACGGTGGACAACACGTTAACTTGAACGTTATGGACTTGAACGATGTTTACGAAAAGATTATGTCAGGTGAAGACGTTATCGTACGTATCTCTGGATACTGTGTAAACACTAAATACCTCACTCCAGAACAAAAAACTGAATTGACACAACGTGTCTTCCACGAAGTTCTTTCAATGGATGATGCCTTGGATGCATTGAGCTAATCAAGTTCTTGAATAATGAAAAGGAACCCTCGGTCAGTCGACTGAGGGTTTTGTGCTTGGGGATAGTGTGAGCAATTCCTTCGGCGCAATATGCAATGTTTTTGGAAAGGAATAGTGGACCGAATCTGAAATAGCCCGCTGAAACGTTTCAAACAGTGCTAGAAATTGACTGGAATTCAAAGATACTTGTTGAGTTGGGGGGATTTGAAAATAATCCTCAATGAAAATCAAAGAGCAAACTAGGAAGCTATCCTCAGGTTGCTCAAAACACTGTTTTGAGGTTGCAGATAGATCTGACGCAGTTTGAAGAGATTTTCATTGAGGATAAGTCAGGTACTGAAATGTCTGATCGGGATTTAAAGATATAATCCCGACTTTATCACTTAAAAAATACAAAAGGGCAGCTACCCCCTTGCGCCACAAGGGATTTCGCTGTTCTTTAATCTCGTTTAGGTGTTGTATATGGAGCTTTGGCGTAATTTTTGAGTTCTTCAAACTTCACGAACCCTTTGTTCCATTCCATGCCCAATAATCTATTTAGTAGCTGCATATCTGGACTTTCTTGTAGTCTATAGTAATTATCTTGTAACCTAGTTGCTTTGGCACTGTTGAGAGCATTAGCGATTCTCCTTGGACTCATCTTCCAATTAATTTGATGTTGGAGGAGTCGAAGATGAATTAAAGCGATAAAACAAGTCAAAAAATGTGCCTGTATATGATTTTCTGTCCATACATAAACAGGTCTACTTTCAAGCTCTGTCTTCGTGATGCGGAAGCAATCCTCAATCTTAGCTAACTCTTTATAAGCCTCCAACATCTCTTCATCTGTCATTCCAACTTCACTTGTTACAAGAACATTCACACCATCAAACTGAGCATCAAAATCAACCTGCTCATGGTCAATGGTAACAAGTGGGGAAAAAGGCTTTAGTTCCCCTGTTTTTTCATCCAGATAGTGGAGGTCTAGATATTTCTTGCCTCCTTTTTTACTGGTCTGTCGAAAGAGTTCCGCATTGGTTAGTTGGCTGGCATATTCTAAAGCACCTTCCCGACGAATCCGTTCTCGATCAGCGTATTTCTTAGACCAAGTAATCAGAACTTTCTCTTTGACAAGTGGAGAATCCTTCTTCGTTCCCAGCTTGCGTTCACGTAGATAGGACTTCTTTGCGAAGGTCAACTCCTTATTAAATTGCCAATCGTTTGGATTTAGAATTTGTGTTTGTAGCTCCTTTGAGGCGCCACGCCGTCCACGATGCTTCTGGGAGAAGAGCCATCCATCTTTTTGATGAATCATCTCAGAAATATTGTAAGAGCTATTCATAGCCTTATCGGCCACCACCACAATACGCTCAATTCCAAACTGTTTTTTAACTTCCTCAACAGCTGGAAGATAGGTAATAGGATCTGTTTGATTTCCTCTAAATAACTTATAACTGATGGGAATTCCATTCGTATCCATAAATAATCCTAATTGGACAATGGGTTTGGGACGATGTTCCTTACTAGGACCTCGCCTTCTTAGTCCTTCTTTTAGAATTTCACCATCAACTGAAACAACCGTCTCATCGGGGATATCTGTTTCAAAGTAGTAGTTCGTTACATCGTAGAAAACTAAACGTGCTTCACGCTTGGTCATGCGACTCACTTCTTTATGAAGATGAAGCAGAAGTTTTTCTTTCAAGGTATCCAACTTATCTAACGAACGATAAATAGCGTTGAGGCTTATTTCCCAATGACCAAATAAGTTTACTTGAGAAGCATAAGTAGATAACTTACTATCTGGATTGAGGACTCTCTGAAAAACTAATAGTTTTAAAACTTGAGCCAAATCGTACTCTGATTTCGATTTCACTGTCTTTAGAAACTCGGTTAGTTTTAACTCTTCAAACAGGTTATCCAAGACCATCCAACCATAGGACTGATCCACCTCATTCATAGGAGCCAGTAGGTCATAGCTTACTTGAAAGAATTGAGGTTCTGTTAGTAGACCTTCCTTTGCCTCACGTTTCAAACGTTCTAAGATATCAGGTTCCTCTACCTCTAGTTCATCTAAGAGACCATATTTTTTCAAAATACGCTGTCTGACTTTTCCATCTTTTCGATATCCCTCCACAAGATAGACATGAGTACGCCCTTCTTTGTTGGTTGTTGTTTTAATAAATGTCATACTCTATTATAGCATACATAATTATATACAACAAACAAAAAAGTTGAAAAATAGTCGGAAAATCCAGATGTACCAAGGGATTAAGTAAGGTCGGCGGAGAATTAAGTGATAAAGTCGGGCAGATAGATCTGACGCAGTTTGAAGAGATTTTCATTGAGGATAAGTCAGGTACTGAAATGTCTGATCGGGATTTAAAGATATAATAAAATGAAATAAGAATAGGACAAATCAATCGGGACAGTCAAATCGATTTCTAACAATGTTTTAGAAGTCCAGATGTACTATTCTAGTTTCAATCTACCATACTTGAGAATTTTATGCTGGGTATCCTTATCAATCACCGTTTGATTCACATGGAGAGTCAAAACACGGTGGGGAGATAGAATGGACAAAATTTGATTTTTGGCAATTTTTGAAAGGATGAGGCCTCGAATAATCTTGAGTCCACCTGCAGTTGATCCAGCAGAGCCACCGATTGCCATGAGGAAAAGGAGGATAAACTGGGAGAAGAGGGGCCAGTTGGTAATATCTCCATATCCAAAACCAGTTGTTGTAATGATGTTGGAAACCTGGAAGAAGGCCATTTCAAAGCTCTTTGAAAACCCTGGGTAGAGGTAGAGGGTGTTGAGGCTAATCAAGCCTGTAGAAACCAGTACAATGACCAAGTAAGCCCGAAGTTCTTCGTCACCAAAGAAGGCCTTGATGCGACGGAGCATGAGGTAGTAGTAGAGGTTGAAATTTACCCCAAAAACCAGAACTCCGATACTGACCAGATAGGTAATCAGTGAGCTGCCATAGTGGGCAATTCCGTCGTTATAGACGGTAAAGCCTCCAGTTCCCGCTGTCCCCGTAGCAATGACAAAACTATCGTAGAGAGGCATGCCAGCTAGATAATAGATGATGACAAAGAGGGAGAAGAGAGCTAGATAAAGGAGATAGAGAATCTGGGCAGTGTTTTTTAGTTTGGATACAACCTTGCCAAAAACAGGACCTGGAACCTCAGCCTTCATCACCTCTAGGTGGCTATTTTTGGCATTGTCCATAATAGCAAGTGCAAAAACAAGCACTCCCATCCCTCCAATCAAGTGGGTAAAACTTCGCCAGAAGAGGAGGGAACGGCTGAGGACCGAAACGTCGTTCAAAATAGTTGCTCCAGTAGTTGTAAAGCCAGAACTAATTTCAAAAAAGGCATCAATAACGCTAGGGATTTGCCCAGAAAAGACAAAGGGGAGACCACCAAAGAAGGACCAAAGGATTCAACAGAGGGCCACAATCAAGATTCCCTCCTTGGCATAAATCCGTTGATTTTTTGGCTTTTGTAAAATTCCTGAGCCACCTAGTAATACCAGAATTCCAATCGTTGTAAAGAGGGCTGTAAAGACTTGGCTCGATTCACGGTAATAGAGAGCGACAGCTACAGGAACCAAAAGGAGAACCGCTTCAATCAAAAGTAACTTTGAAAGGAGGTAGCGAATCATACTTTTATTCATTTCTTACCTCGCGATCAAGTCATAAATCTTAGTGATATTCGGCAACAAGGTTGTTACTAGGAGCTTGTCTCCAACTTCCAACATATCCTCCCCAGTTGGGAAAATCGTTTTGCCCTTTCGAATGATAGCTGCAATAAGAACCCCTTTTTTCAATTTCAGTTGAGAAAGAGGTTTGGCAGTCATTTTATTGGCTTCCTTGATATGGAATTGCAGGGTTTCGATTTGGCCATTGGCTAGATGGTGCATGGCTTGAAGGTCTGAATACTGGGCATTAACCCGACCACGAATAAAGTGCATAATCGTGTCTACGGCAATACTTTTAGGTGTGATGATACTTGAAAAATCAGGCGCATTGATAATTTCGAGGAGACTGGTACGATTGACCTTGGTAATATTTTTCTGTACACCTACCCTGTCCAGGAACATAGAGGTAATCAGATTTTCCTCATCGACCCCTGTTAGAGTCGCAACGGCATCATAGTTTTGAGCACTTTCTTCCAGCAGGATATCTTGTGCGGTACCATCTCCTTGAACGATGTAGAGGTTTGGGAATTTCTCGCTAAAGAAGCTAGCGATTTCAGGATTGATTTCAATAATCTTAGTATCAATACGACTATCTTTGAGGATACCTAGTAGATAATAGGCAATTCTACCAGCTCCAACAATAAGAAGACCCTTCACGGCACGAGACTTGAAATAATTATGGAAGAGCATCATATCAACACGGTTACCAGTGACAAAGATTCTATCTTTATCCTGTACAGTCATGTTACCGCTTGGAATGATAATTTGATGATCTCTTTCTATCGCACGACAATGACATTGCCAAATTTTTTTCCGAAAATCAGAAATGGGCATTTGGCAAAGACTACTGGAGGATTTAACAGTGAATTCCATCAAGCTGACCCGTCCACCAAAGAAACGTTCGACAGATAGAGCGTTGGGGAAGTCAATGATGTTGGCGATAGCGCGGGCAGCCAAGAGCTCAGGGTTAACGATAAGAGAAAAACCGAGAATATTCTTTTCTTTGAAATAGGAGTTAGAATATTCAGGGTTCCGCACCCGAACGATGGTCTCTTTAGCTCCCATTTTTTTGGCTAGAACAGCTGCAATCATGTTGACTTCATCGTACTCAGTCAGGGTGATAAAGATATCACAATCTTGGACGCTGGCTTGCTCAAGAATGGCAAAATCGACCCCGTTACCAAGGATACCCATGATATCAAAGCGACTGACAATATGATTGAGAACAGCTTCGTCTTGCTCAATCAGCAAAACATCATGCTTTTCTGCAACCAAGGAGCGACAGAGGGCAAAACTAACTTTTCCCCCTCCGACAAGGATAATTTTCATAATAAAACCTACTTTTTCATGATGTAACTATCATATCCTTTTTCAAAAAAAATGCACCTACTAGCCAATAAGGGAGAACTTTTAGCGGAAATCTGCTATAAGGTAAAACTATACCCTAAGCAATTGAAATAGCTATTAGCGACTTTCTCTGAAATATGGTATGATAAAGGATATACAAGGAGATAAAATGAATAATAATTTACTGGTATTACAATCAGACTTTGGTCTGGTTGATGGTGCGGTATCGGCTATGATTGGAGTGGCTTTAGAAGAGTCTCCAACCTTAAAAATTCATCACTTGACGCACGATATCACACCTTATAATATTTTTGAGGGTAGTTACCGTCTCTTTCAGACGGTGGATTACTGGCCTGAGGGAACGACTTTTGTATCGGTTGTCGATCCAGGTGTCGGCTCGAAACGTAAGAGTGTGGTTGCCAAGACTGCAAACAATCAATACATTGTCACGCCAGATAATGGGACTCTTTCTTTTATCAAGAAACACGTTGGTATTGTAGCCGTTCGTGAAATTTCTGAGGTAGCTAATAGGCGTCAAAACACAGAGCATTCTTATACTTTCCACGGTCGTGATGTCTATGCCTATACTGGTGCTAAACTGGCCAGTGGTCACATTTCTTTTGAGGAAGTGGGGCCAGAGCTCAGTGTGGATCAGATTGTGGAACTTCCAGTCGTAGAGACCATTAGTGAAGATCATCTGGTGAAGGGAGCCATTGATATTCTGGATGTGCGTTTTGGTTCGCTTTGGACCTCTATTACGCGAGAAGAATTTTACAAACTGGAACCAGAATTTGGTGACCGTTTTGAAGTGACCATCTATCACGCTGATATGCTGGTCTATCAAAATCAGGTTGTTTATGGCAAATCATTTGCAGATGTGAGAATTGGGCAACCCATCCTTTACATCAACTCTCTCTATCGTTTAGGTCTGGCTATCAACCAAGGTTCCTTTGCCAAGGCCTATAATGTAGGTGTCGGTTCATCTTGGACCATTGAAATAAAGAAAATAGAATCATAAAATAGGAGAATATAGATGAAAAATCAATCAATTAAACAAGTTGTTGCTGTAGGAATTGGCGCTGCCCTCTTTGTCGTCATCGGGATGATCAACATTCCGACCCCTGTTCCAAATACAAGCATCCAGCTTCAGTATGCGGTACAAGCGCTACTTTCTATTATTTTTGGACCGATTATCGGTTTGCTTGTCGGGTTGATTGGTCATGCAATCAAGGACTCTCTTGCTGGTTACGGTCTGTGGTGGACTTGGATTATCGCTAGTGGGCTCTTTGGTCTAGCTGTGGGGCTATTTAGAAAGTACGTTCGCGTGATCAATGGTGTCTTTGACTGGAAAGATATTCTTATTTTTAACCTCATTCAACTACTTGCAAATGCCCTTGTTTGGGGTGTCTTGGCACCACTTGGAGATGTTGTGATTTATCAAGAAGCTGCAGAAAAAGTATTTGCCCAAGGAATTGTTGCGGGAATTGCTAATGGTGTATCTGTAGCTATTGCAGGAACTCTTCTCTTGCTTGCCTATGCAGGAACTCAAACTCGTGCAGGAAGTTTGAAAAAGGACTAAAATGATGGAGAAGGCTGGGCAACCAGTCTTTTTCGATGTTTATAGATTAGTTAGGCAAGTAAGCTAGGATAGGAATCTTTTTGGCGCTAAGTTTTTAATAGAAGAGTCTGCAAGAAGGGGTAGATTTATGATAAAATAGAAGTCTAATACTCTGCGAAAATTAAATTCAAACCGCGTCAGCTCTATCTGCAACCTCAAAACAGTGTTTTGAGCAACCTACGGCTAGCTTCCTGGTTTGCTCTTTGATTTTCATTGAGTAGAAGAAGCGAATGAAGAGAGTAAGATGAAAGAAGCTATAATTGAGTGGAAGGATTTCTCTTTCCAGTATGAAACACAACAAGAACCGACCTTGCAAGGGATAGACTTGACCATTTACAAGGGAGAGAAAGTCTTAATTGTTGGACCATCTGGATCAGGTAAATCTACCTTGGGTCAGTGTTTGAATGGGATTATTCCCAATATTTACAAGGGTCAGACATATGGAGAATTTTTGATAAAGGGTCAAACAGCCTTTGATATGAGCATCTATGATAAGTCTCATCTGGTTAGCACAGTTTTGCAGGATACAGATGGGCAGTTTATCGGCTTATCTGTGGCAGAGGACTTGGCTTTTGCTCTAGAAAATGATGTAACAAGTCTAGAAGAGATGAAAAGTCGTGTTCATAAATGGGCTGAAAAGCTGGACCTTCTCCCTTTACTAGCTCAGCGTCCTCAAGACTTGTCTGGTGGACAAAAGCAGCGAGTTAGTCTAGCCGGTGTCTTGATTGATGAAAGTCCGATTCTCTTGTTTGATGAGCCACTCGCCAATCTGGATCCCAAGTCAGGTCAGGATATTATTGAATTGATTGATCAGATTCATAAGGAGGAGGGGACGACGACCCTTATTATCGAGCACCGTTTGGAAGATGTTCTGCATCGACCTGTGGATCGGATTGTCTTGATAAACGATGGCCGTATCCTCTTTAATGGAAGTCCTGATCAGTTATTGGCGACTGATTTGTTGACCCAAAATGGAATTCGCGAACCCCTTTATCTCACCACTCTCCGTCAATTGGGTGTGGATTTAGCCAAGGAAGAACAGTTAGCAGATCTGGATAACTTGTCTATCTCAAAAGGTCAGGTTCAGTTGCAGAATGAACTGGCAAAAGAGATGCCAGATTTGCAGTCACTTTTTAGACTAGAGGAGGTTTCTTTTTCTTATGATGATAGACCGATTTTAAAATCCCTACATTTGGATATTAAAAAGGGTGAAAAGATTGCCATTGTCGGGAAAAATGGAGCAGGGAAGTCAACTCTAGCCAAGGCCTTAAGTAGCTTTATTCAGACGGAAGGTCGCTATCTTTGGGAAGGGCAGGATATAAAAGGAGATTCTGTTGCAGAGCGGGCGGAACGAGTAGGCTATGTGCTGCAAAATCCTAATCAAATGATTTCAACTAACATGATTTTTGATGAGGTGGCTCTGGGACTTCGTTTGCGAGGTGTGGATGAGAAGGAAATTGAAACGAGAGTCTATGAAACTTTGAAAATCTGTGGTCTCTATGAATTCCGTAATTGGCCTATTTCTGCCCTGTCATTTGGTCAGAAAAAACGTGTCACTATTGCCTCGATTTTGGTTTTAGGAGCTGAAATTATCCTCTTAGATGAACCGACAGCAGGTCAAGACCAGAAGAACTATACTGAGATTATGGAATTTCTCGAAGAGTTGCATCAAAAAGGTCATACCATCGTCATGATTACGCATGATATGCAATTGATGCTGGATTATTCAGACAGGGCCCTTGTCATGGTTGATGGAGAACTGATTGCTGATACTGATCCAGCTAGTCTGTTGAGCAATCCTGAGCTGTTAGTAAAAGCCAATCTAAAAGAAACTTCAATCTTCAACTTGGCTAAAAAACTAGACGTGGATCCACTTGCTTTAACGGCATTTTACAAAGAAAGGAGAGAAGGATGCAAGCTAAATTAATTGGTTACCAGCATAGAGATACTGTGATTCATCGCTTGTCAGGAGCTGGTAAACTTCTCTTTTTCATCCTCGTGTCATTGGCGGCCATGATTAGCTATGATACCAGACTGCTTGTTCTGATTGCCATCTTTTCGGTCTTTCTCCTCTATTTGTCAGAAATCCGTTTTAAAGATGTTTCCTTTGTGGCCGTTTTTGCGACGGTATTTGCCGTTTTAAACGTTTTGATGGTCTATCTCTTTTCTCCTGAGTATGGGGTTGGACTTTACGGAGAGAGAAGTGTGATTTGGCAGGGAATCGGTGCCTACACTCTGACCAGCCAGGAGCTCTTTTATCTGCTAAATCTGGCCATTAAGTACCTTTGTACCATTCCTCTGGCTATTATCTTTTTGATGACAACCCATCCTAGTCAGTTTGCTTCTAGTTTAAATCAAATTGGTGTGCCTTACAAGATTGCCTATTCAGTCAGTCTGACCTTGCGCTATATTCCAGATTTGCAGGAAGAATTCTTTACTATCAAAATGTCTCAGGAGGCGCGTGGGATGGAATTATCCAAGAAAGCTTCTCTTATGCAACGAATCAAAGGCAATTTGCGCATTATTACTCCCTTGATTTTTAGCTCGCTAGAACGCATTGATACCATCGCGACCGCCATGGAGCTTCGGCGCTTTGGGAAAGAGAAAAAACGCACTTGGTATAGTTATCAGGCCTTGAAAAAAGGAGACTATCTTACCTTGTTCTTGGCAGCCTTGTTTTTAGTAGCTAGTTTACTACTTATCTTGCAGAATCAAGGACGATTTTACAATCCTTGGAAATAGCTTGAAAAAATTGAAAAAATCAAGTCGTTTCTATTGACAATGATTCTGAAAGTGTTATACTAAGAAAGTAGTTTCGCTGATTTACTTCAAACCTGTTGTGAGGTAAGTTAACGATGCCTTAACCACGCTGTTTGCTGAGCTTGACTCCGGGCAGTGTGGCTATTTTTTTGCAATGGTGAAAGGAAGCAAGTCATGACAAATCACATTGTATTATTTGAACCACAAATTCCACAAAATACAGGCAATATCGCGCGTACTTGTGCTGCGACCAATTCTCCCCTCCACATCATCAAGCCAATGGGCTTTCCTATTGACGACCGCAAGATGAAGCGAGCTGGATTGGATTATTGGGATAAACTAGAGATTTATTTTTACGAGAGTTTGGAGGATTTCATGTCTCATATGAAGGGCAAACTCTATCTGATCTCAAAATTTGCTGAGAAAGTGTATTCTGATGTGGATTTATCGACTGACGAGGACCATTATTTTCTCTTTGGACGTGAAGACAAGGGCTTGCCTGAGGACTTTATGCGAGAACATCCTGAGAAGGCTCTCCGTATTCCCATGAATGATGAACATGTCCGCAGTCTCAATGTGTCTAATACCGTCTGCATGATTGTCTACGAAGCCCTCCGCCAGCAGCACTTTGCAGGTCTTGAGCTCGTTCATACCTATGAAGCAGATAAATTGAAATAAAAAATGAAAATGAACAAAATGCTTGCGCTTGCAAGCGTTTTTTGTTATGATAAAAGAGTCTTCAGGGCAGGGTGTGATTCCCGACCGGCGGTAAATTTGACTAGCTATTTTAGCTTTCTCGTCGTTGTCTTGTCTCGATATACTTTAAGTATTATCTTCGACTGCGACGCCTAGATAAATCTAAAATATCTTAGCCAAATAAGTCCGCGAGCGCAAGCTGATGTGGTGAGATTCCACAACCGACAGTATAGTCTGGATGGGAGAAGACGAAAGAATAGCTTTGTCTGTTCTGATAGATTTATAGCTAAACTGTAACCGCTTGCTTGAATTTCCTTAATAGAGTGAGAGGGAACTTTTGGGATATAAAAAGTGAGAATAGATAGAGGAATCCTTTCTAACTTCTTCTGATTTTATAGAAAATTGGAGGAACCTGTTATGACAAACACACGTCGACTTTCGACCATTGCGATCTTATCAGCCATCTCATTTGTGCTGATGTACTTTGACTTTCCGCTCTTGCCAGCGGCATCCTTCCTCAAGATCGAATTTAGTATCTTGCCAGTCCTTGTGGGTCTGGTGGTCATGGATTTGCCTGCTGCTCTAGGAGTGCTCTTGCTTCGCTCACTCTTGAAATTGCTTCTTAACAGCCAAGGAGTGAATACTTACATTGGTTTGCCGATGAATATCGTAGCTTTGGGAGTTTTTGTCATCGTCTTTGCTTTGATTTGGAAAAAGGAACGGACAACCCTTCGTTTCCTACTAGGCTCTCTAGCTGGGACTGTTGGTTTAACTGTGGCAATGTTGGTTCTCAACTATGTTTACGCTGTTCCTTTGTACGCTAAGTTTGCTAACTTTGATATTGGAAAAATTTTGGGACTTTCCAACTACCTAATGACCATGGTATTACCTTTTAACTTGATTGAGGGTGTAATCTTTTCCGTTTCATTCTGGTTGTTGTATGTTCTCTTGAAACCAACCTTAAAACATTATGAGAGATAAACAAACATTTTTAATGAAGGGCAGTTTTGCCCTTTTACTTTTCGTTATTCTTGGCTACATGGTCAAATTTTACCCTGAAACGCTGGTCGGTTTTGACCAACCGATACAGACTGCCGTTCGAGGAGACTTGCCAGATTACTTGACTATTCTTTTCCGAGCCATTACACGTCTGATTGATATTCCAGTGATTATCACTTGGGTTGTCATTACAGCTTTTGTCTTTTATCGTAAGCGGTGGAAGATAGAAAGTTTCTTCATGCTGGGAAATCTGGCTTTAGCAGGACTTTTAATCGTGACCTTTAAAAATATCTACCAGCGCCCACGACCAGCTATTTTACACTTGGTTGATGAGAAGGGATTTTCCTTTCCAAGCGGCCATTCTCTGGCTGTAACCTTGATGGTCGGTTCTCTGATTGTCATTCTTAGTCAGCGGATGAAAGATCCGGTCTGGAGAAAAATCGTGCAAATCGTGCTAGGTCTCTACCTAGTCAGTGTGTTGGTATCAAGGGTCTATCTGGGAGTTCATTATCCATCAGACGTTCTTGCCAGTCTCTGTGTGGGTTTGGGAGTCTTGTTTATCGAATTTCCCTTCTATGACAAGATCCGCTTCCAATGGCGATTTAAAGGCAAGCAGAAGTGATGGAAAAGATAAAAAATTGTACAAATACAAATAGAACCATATGAAATATATACTTGAAACATGTTTTGGTGTTTGATATATTTTAATAAATAAAGCAAGGAGGAAGAAAGTGTGGGTATGCTATTAGCGACACGATTAAAAAATAAAAGAAAGGAATTAAAATTATCTCAAAAAGAATTAGCTGAGGGGATTTGTGAGCAAGGGCAGATTAGCCGTATGGAGCAAGGTAAATATTCACCTGGGTCAGAATTACTCTTTCAACTATCTAAGCGATTGAAGGTGAGCATGGATTATTTCTTTGAAGATACTGAGGTTTCTAGTTTAGAAAATATTGATAAGTTTAAAGAATTATCTAAGAAATTTTTGGATGAGAGGGAATATGAATCTCTCCATTACATCTATGAACTGGAAAAATCTAAACGTACTCGTCTATCTGCTAAAGACCAGATTTATTTGGACTGGATTGATACATTAGTTCAATTCTGTTATTTAAATCATCAAACAGGGGCAGTTGCGAAACTGGAAAAAATACTGTTATCTCTGAAAAAATCTGATTTTTACTATCTACAACTGGGAAATACCTTGGCTAATTTTTATTTTGATATGGGGCAGGAAGACACATATCAGGAACTCTATCAACTTTTAAAAGAGAACCTCCAGTCACTATCTGTTCATCATTTGGAACAGTTAGAATTGATGATTAAATTCCGATATAACTATTGTAGATATTTGTGGTTGAATGAACGAACATCTGAAGCTATAGCAGAAATTACAGAAACGATAGCTATTTGTAAAAGATATAATAGTAGTTATCGATTAGCAGATTTGTATTGTTTATTGGGAAATATAAGCGAGAGCTTTGCTGAAAGGGATAGGATACTAGGTTTTTATCAAGTATCTTATCAGCTTTACAAGCACGAAGAGAACCAGAGAATGATGCTAGAAATTGAGAAGGAAATGAAATTATTGGAAAGTGAAGATTAAGAAAAAGATTTGTATTTTTAGATAACTTAAATTCATATTTCAAAAAAAAATAAAAAACACCATAAAAATTATTGACAAACCAAAATTGATGTATTAGAATATCATCAATAGTTTTTGATTTTGGTATTGGAGCTTTGGGGATATATTGGGCGTTGTTAGGATTTCAATTTCCTTTTGAGCTGAAGAAGGAGGCAATCCAATGAATACTTTTCTGACCAATAAAAATTACCGGATGTTGCTAATTAATCAATGGGTTTCGTCATTTGGTGATACGCTGTTTTATATTTCATTTATTTCTTATGTATCGGGATATAAATTTGCTTCATTAGCTGTTCTTTGTATAACAGTTTCGGAGACTTTGCCGCAGATTTCTCAGTTGTTCACAGGCGTTATTGCCGATTTTCAAAAAAATCGTGTTGCAAAATATATTGCTATATTGGCAAGTAAGTTTCTGCTTTATACTCTATTGACACTGTTTGTAACGGATAAGAACTTTTCTATGGGGATGGTTTTTCTTATTTGTGGCATCAATCTTTTATCAGATACCATGAGTTATTTTGCAGGTGCTATGATTTCTCCTTTGTATGTGAGGATTATAGGAGATGATATGACAGATGCTATGGGGTTTAGACAGGCAACTGCTGGTGTAGTTAATATTCTTAGCAACCTTACAGGTGGAGTTTTGATTGGGGTCATCAGTCTTCAGATGTTTGTGGGTTTGAATGCTTTGACCTTTCTTTTTGCACTGTTGGGTGTGGTGTTTATTCGTACTTCTTTGAGAGATATTGAGGGACAGATGGAGGTTAGTAAAAGATTAACCGCAAAATCTTTTGGAGAGCATTTCCTCTATTCTATGAAGATATTGTCAAGTTTTCCAACCATCATCAAATTAATATTCATTGCAGCTATGAACCAAGTGATTTTAAGCATTATTACCCCTTTAACGACTTTGATGTTGATTCATCATCCATTTATCTTCTTTGACACTGGGAAATCCATTGCAGCATTGTCAGTGGTTATTTTTTCAGGAACGATTGTGGGAAGTTTTTTGAGTGGAGGTATCCTAAAAAATATTCCCATAAAAATGATTGTCTACTTTGAAGAAATTATGCATCTCTGTATTCTCTTTTCTTGGTTGATCAATCATTTCCTCCTTTTATTGGTAGTTGTCTTCTTATGCGCAGTTGCAGTAGGAATGATGGGGCCTCGGATTTTCAACCTTGTATTCTCGATGGTTCCAGAAGAAGTCATGGGAACCATCCAGTCAGTGCTTGGAGTATTCAATGTTGTTGTACCAGGAATTCTTAGCATGCTCATCGTTGCCTTAGCGAGTGCTACAAACCTAAAAATCACAGTGCTTCCACTTTTTATTTTTGTATTGACTGCCTTAGCAATTGTGAAAGCAATGAAAATAGAGTAATAGTAGTATGAACTACTGTCTCTTTTTGGGTGGGAGTTCATTACCCATCAGACGTTCTTGCCAGTCTCTGTCTGGGTTTGGGAGTCTTGTTTATCGAGTTTCCCTTTTATGACAAGCTCCGCTTCCAATGGCGATTTAAAGGCAAACAGAAGTGAGTATCGAATTCCCTTGAGGAGAAAGAAATGAAAGTCAATATAGCATATCTTCATCCGACTCAACTATACTTATTAGAAAAATGGACCATTCTGTATTATCCCATTACGCTGATTTAAGTTGGAGGAGCTCTTCCCATGCAACCTTAGAGCTTATAAAGAGTCCGATCAATACCGTCCAGCTAGAAATTAGGAGGAATCAGCAAGTGATTCCCCTGTCCCTCATAGAGTGATTATAAAACCATACGATAAATGTACCTCCTTAATTAATAAAATCAGATTTTACATGTTTAGAGAGATCACTGTTCCCAAGAGATACCATAATTCCTACCGTAAGCAATATTATATTTCTATCTATTTTAGTCACCACCTAAAACTATGATTTTGCAAGAAAGGTTATGGAATTCTCAAGCAATATGGCTAAAATTAGATAGATATACAAAAGGAAAGGTAGAAGCTTTCATATGTATGGTATATCAACACGAGAGCATAGTAATTGCGTAAAATATATTTTTTTGCTATACTAATCAATATTTATTTGCAAAAGGAATGAGTTAAGATAAGCAATAATAATTTTAAATACTTACTTTGCAATCAAATTTTTAACTTGATTGCAAATATTTTTTTCAGTGTAACAATCATCTCAAAGGTTTATTCACAAAGTAATTCTATCAGTGAATCAACATTTGTTTTGATAATAGGAACTATTTCAGCAGTTATAGGAGGTTTGATTGGACCTATTTTTTTAGACAAAATTTCACATAAAAATGTATTGTCGTTTACTAATCTGATTGGTGGGCTAGTTACTCTGTCTTATACCATTATCAGTTCATTTAATGATAGTATTATAATAACCTATTCCACAGTCTTTTTAATAAGCATCACCAATAGTTTTTATACTCCTGCACGTCTAGCTATTGTTCCTAGTATAGTTGATAATGATGCGATAGTAAAAGCAAACGGTCTCACCCTAAGCATTCGTCAATCCGTTCAAACAGCAGGCTGGGCACTTGCAATTCCATTGTCTACGTTACTAGGTTTGCAATATTCATTATATTGTATATCTTTGTGTTTCTTGCTCTCCTCAGTTCTAAGTTTTTATATTCACGTTGAAAAGAATCAACATAAACCAAACTCTTCCAAAAGTTCATATGTATATCAAATTTTTGAAGGTCTCATACCTATAAGGGATAATCCTGTCATCAGGGATATAACTATTATGGATATTATTGAAAATTTTGCAAATGTGATTTGGACATCTTCATACCTCCTAGCATTTACAACCACTATCCTTTTAACAAGTGAAACTTGGTGGGGATACCAGGGTTCAGCATACTTCTTAGGGATTATAGTTGGAGGAGGGGTAATAACAAAATACTCTCATAAACTTCAACATTTTCCAGGAAAATTTTTGTTTATATCATCACTTCTTGTTACACTACTCACACTATTTTACACTGTTAATAGAAGCCCTATCATAACAATTATTATTTCTTTTCTAGTCGGCCCCCCTGCACAAATTAGAAATATAATTCAAGAATCAATTATTCAAGAAAAAGTTGATCCTAGTATATTGGCAAGAGCTTTTGCTGCCAGAAGTGTTTTAATGCAACTAATGTATGCTGTAGCGCTAGTTTCATTTAGTTATCTAGCAGACTTAATTGGAATTTTGCCAGTATACTTTATTTCAGTTATCATTTATTTTGCAATTTCATTTATTCCTGTAATATCGTCAGCATTAAAAAAAACACTGTGAAATTATGTATTTTTATGGAGATATAAGACTTCATATATCGTTTTGAGTAGTTTATGAGTACAAGCTATGATAGTTTCCATCTTACTGCCTCCTATTCCATTAGATTAGACTTCCTGTGAAACAAAAATATGATACAATAAAATTATGAAGCAAGTAAACAACTAACTGATACACGATTTAAGCTCCTTGTTGCTGTTCAGCGCACGACTTTTGAAGAGATGTTAGCCGTATTAAAAATTAAACACGCAAAAGATGGATAAAAACCTAAATTAAGCCTAGAAGACCTTCTGATGGCCACTCTTCAATATGTGCGAGAATACCGCACTTATGAACAAATTGCGGCTGATTTTGGTATCCACGAAAGCAACTTAACCCATCGGAATCAATGGGTTGAAGTAACTCTTGTTCAAAGTGGTTTTACGATTTCAAGAACTCCTCTCAGTTCTGAGGATACGGTAATGATTGATGCGACGGAAGTAAAAATCAATCGTCTTAAAAAACAATTAGCGAATGATTCTGGTAAAAAGAAATGCCACGCTATGAAGGCTCAAGCGATTGTCACAAGTCAAGGGAGAATTGTTTCTTTGGAGATCACTGTGAACTATTGTCATGATATGAAGTTGTTCAAAATGAGTCGCAGAAATATCGGACAAGCTGGTAAAATCTTGGCTGACAGTGGTTATCAAGGGCTCATGAAGATATATCCTCAAGCACAAACTCCACGTAAATCCAGCAAACTCAAGCCGCTAATAGCTGAAGATAAAGCCTATAACCATGCGCTATCTAAGGGGAGCAGCAAGGTTGAGAATATTTTTGCCAAAGTATAGTAGATTGAAACTAGAATAGTACATATCTACTTCTAAAACATTGTTAGAAATCGATTTGACTGTCTTGATTGATTTGTCCTGTTCTTATTTCATTTCACTATGAAAACGTTTAAAATATTTTCAACAACCTATCGAAATCATCGTAAACGCTTCGGATTACGAATGAATTTGATTGTTGGTATTATCAATCATGAACTAGGATTCTAGTTTTGCAGGAAGTCTATTTACTCTGTTTTTGATTTAGAAGATCGTATCCTAGCTCAAGATGGGTATGAAGCAAAATGGTATAACTGGTGTGATGGTTTTAATCAAGCAGCAACTCTTTTGTTGAAAAGGTAGTGCATTGTGTCTTGTTCCTTATTATAAGGTCAATCATTGTGAGGAAGCTTTTGCTTGGTATCAGGATGTGAACTTGGTTTACCTCGTAGATGGGGTGAAGCTTCCTTACAGTCAAGCGACCTTGGAAGCCATGTATTTCTATTTGGATCGGCATGGTGAGCCTTTTTGGATTGAAGTCAAGGAGAAGGGAGAATGGTTTCCAATTGGGGATATTACACTATCTCAGGATAATCTCCCCATTGTGATTGGGAATTCCGCTTACCAACATCGAGGACTTGGAAAAAAGATTCTAAGTGCTTTGATTGAATTTGCTTGAGTAAAAGGATGGAAAGAATTGAGAGTTAAGGAAATCTACACCTACAATCATGCTTCTAGGAGGTGTTTCAAGTCGCTTGGATTTGTGGAAAATGGAGCAACAGAAAAAGGAAGGAGTTTTATATTGGAATTAGTCTAATCCTGCCACTTTCTCCCCCTTAACCTTTGACTATTCCGCAAAATTATCGTAAAATAAAGAGTAAATGATAAAATGAGGTCAGAGTCTGTTTGCTCTGGCGATAGTAGTATAAATGAGGAGAAACGCTTTGGAATTAGAAGTATTTGCTGGGCAAGAAAAAAGTGAACTATCTATGATTGAGGTGGCGCGTGCTATCTTGGAACTTCGTGGTCGCGATCATGAGATGCATTTTAGCGATCTTGTAAATGAAATTCAAAACTACCTTGGAACATCAAACAGCGATATCCGCGAAGCTTTGCCTTTGTTCTACACAGAGTTGAACTTTGACGGTAGCTTCATCTCACTTGGGGACAACAAATGGGGTCTTCGTTCATGGTATGGTGTGGACGAAATCGACGAAGAAATCATCGCTCTTGAAGAAAATGACGACGATGAAGTAGCACCAAAAGCTAAGAAAAAACGTGTCAATGCCTTTATGGATGGTGATTCAGATGCCATTGACTACAATGCAGATGATCCAGAAGACGAAGATGCATACGAAGCAGATCCAGCTCTTTCATACGATGATGAAAATCCAGATGATGAAAAAAATGAAGTGGAAGCTTATGATGCAGAAATCAACGAAATCGCTCCAGATGACTTGGGAGAAGATGTGGATCTCAACGAAGACGACGAGTTTTCAGATGATGATGCTGAAATCATCGAGGAATAAAAGTTAGCTATTGACAATTATCCTATTTTTAGGTATCATATTGTTCGGGCACCTCTTTTAGAGGTCGGAGCTCCCTAGTTCTTAGGGAGCTATTTTTGTTTTTACAAGAAGTTATCTTCTTGTATTTTATACTCAATGAAAATCAAAGAGCAAACTAGGAAACTAGCCGTAGGCTGCTCAAAACACTGTTTTGAGGTTGTAGATAAGACTGACAAAGTCAGGAACACATATCTACGGCAAGGCGACGTTGACGCGGTTTGAAGAGATTTTCGAAGAGTATTAGTTGTGAATCTGGTGCAGTCGTCCCAGATTATTCTTATTAGTAGGGTCTTGTTTTCTATGTCCCCACGTAGTTAGCAAGACCTTGAGCACTTTAGAAAGAGGAATCTATGTCTACGAAATATATTTTTGTAACTGGTGGTGTGGTATCGTCTATTGGGAAAGGGATTGTGGCAGCGAGTCTGGGCCGTCTCTTGAAAAATCGTGGTCTTAAAGTAACCATTCAAAAATTTGACCCTTATATCAATATTGATCCAGGAACTATGAGTCCTTACCAGCACGGGGAAGTTTTTGTGACAGATGACGGAGCTGAGACAGATTTGGACTTGGGTCACTATGAACGTTTCATCGATATCAATCTCAACAAATATTCCAACGTGACAACTGGTAAAATTTACAGTGAAGTTCTTCGTAAGGAACGTCGTGGAGAATACCTTGGGGCAACTGTTCAGGTTATTCCTCATATCACAGATGCTTTAAAAGAAAAAATCAAGCGTGCCGCTCTAACGACCGACTCTGATGTCATTATCACAGAGGTTGGTGGAACTGTTGGAGATATCGAGTCCTTGCCATTCCTAGAGGCCCTTCGTCAGATGAAGGCGGATGTGGGTGCGGATAATGTTATGTACATCCATACAACCTTGCTTCCTTACCTCAAGGCCGCTGGTGAAATGAAGACCAAACCAACTCAGCACTCTGTAAAAGAATTGCGTGGATTGGGAATCCAACCAAATATGTTGGTGATTCGTACAGAAGAGCCAGCTGGTCAAGGAATTAAAAATAAACTGGCCCAGTTCTGTGATGTGGCACCAGAAGCCGTTATCGAATCGTTGGATGTCGAACATCTTTACCAAATTCCACTGAACTTGCAGGCACAAGGTATGGACCAAATTGTCTGTGACCATTTGAAATTAGACGCACCAGCAGCGGATATGACAGAATGGTCAGCCATGGTGGACAAGGTCATGAACCTCAAGAAACAAGTTAAGATTTCCCTTGTTGGTAAGTATGTGGAGTTGCAAGATGCCTATATCTCAGTGGTCGAAGCCTTGAAACACTCTGGCTATGTCAATGATGTAGAAGTTAAAATCAATTGGGTCAATGCCAATGATGTGACAGCAGAGAATGTAGCAGAACTCTTGTCTGATGCGGACGGGATCATCGTACCAGGTGGTTTTGGTCAACGTGGTACAGAAGGGAAAATCCAAGCCATCCGCTATGCGCGTGAAAATGATGTTCCAATGTTGGGAGTCTGCTTGGGAATGCAGTTGACATGTATCGAATTTGCTCGTCACGTTTTAGGACTCGAAGGTGCCAATTCTGCAGAGCTTGCACCAGAAACAAAATACCCTATCATTGATATCATGCGTGATCAGATTGATGTTGAGGATATGGGGGGAACCCTTCGCTTGGGGCTTTATCCGTCTAAGTTGAAACGTGGCTCTAAGGCAGCAGCTGCTTATCATAATCAAGAAGTGGTGCAACGCCGTCACCGTCACCGTTATGAGTTTAATAATGCCTTCCGTGAGCAGTTTGAGGCAGCAGGTTTTGTCTTTTCAGGAGTTTCTCCAGACAATCGTTTGGTAGAAATCGTGGAAATTCCTGAAAATAAATTCTTTGTAGCTTGTCAGTATCACCCTGAACTGTCAAGCCGTCCAAACCGACCAGAAGAACTCTACACTGCCTTTGTTACTGCAGCGGTTGAGAACAGCAATTAGCAAAATCAGAACCTTTGAGAAAAATCTCAGAGGTTTTTTGCATACGATGATATTGCAGTATATCTGAGGTAGGAGTCCTCTGTATGTACCTGCTACCGTTGAAATCAATAGCGACTCCCTCTTGCCCTGTGCTAGTGAATGGATTTTTCAGTATATTGAAATGAAATAAAATTTGAACAAATTAATTCGGAAAGCCAAATCAATTTCTAGCAAAGTTTTAGGAACTGGATTGTATAGTGAATTGAAATAAGATGTGAACAACTCTATCAGGAAAGTCAAATTAATTTATAGAAATATTTTAGCAGTCAAGATGTACTGTTATAGATTCAATATACTATACTTTTTTAATTTAATCCACTATAATAAAATGAAATAATAACAGGATAAATCGTTCAGGACAGTCAAATCGATTTCTAACAATGTTTTAGAAATAGAGGTGTACTATTCTAGTTTCAATATACTATATATCTGCAGAATACTCTTTCAGTTTCATTCAGCCTAGTCTTGCTTAGGAAAAAGCAAAAAGCCATCCAATTATGATGGATAGCTTCTTGGTTCTTAGATTTGTTCTGCAAAAACCTTTTCAGCAAGGTTCATAGCGTGGTCTGATACACGAGTGTAGTGTGAGATGATGTCTATAAAGTTGACCCCAGCTTGTGTTGAACATTCGCCCTTGTTGAGGCGTTTGATGTGGGTTTTTCTGAGAACACGTTCTATCTTATTGATTGCTTCATGACGTTCTACAAGACTGCGTGCTTTTTCAATATCATTGTTTTCCACACTATCCAGAGCATCTTTGATAAAGTCACTAGTTTGACGATAAACTTCCTCTAATTCTTTCAAGGCGGCATCAGAAAATTCAACATTTTTACGTTGAAGATAGTCAGTCAGATTGAGTAGAGCCTCCGCGTGGTCTCCAATCCGTTCCAAATCACGGGAGGAATCAAGGATATTGGTGAGCACTTCGCTTTCTTTTTGACTGAGAGCTTCGCTTGAAAGGGCAATGTGATAACGTGTTAATTGCTCATCGATGGTGTTAATGGCTTCTTCGGTTTTATGCCCTTTTTCAGCAACTTTTTCATCCAAGTCAATGATATACTTATAGGAAAGGTCAAAGGCTTTAGCAGCGTAGTTTCCTAAGTGCAAGAGCTCTTTCTTAGCATTTCCGAGAGCGATAGATGGGGCTTGTTTGATGAAATGTTCATCAAGATATAAGGGTTCGTATTTGACAATCTCGTCCTCTCCAGGAATAATCTTGGTTACAAAGTAAGCCAGAGCTCCGATAAATGGAAATTGGACAATGGTATTGGTAATATTAAAGGTTCCATGAGCAAAGGCGATGGTCATTTCCGGTGCTAGATTTAGCGTAGATTCAAACCAATGAATCAAGCCAGTGAAAGGTACAAGGAAGACAATACAGATAACCGTACCAATCACGTTAAAGGCGACATGGGCACCTGCTACCCGTTTAGCTGCAATATTAGCACCTAAAGAGGCAATGATGGCTGTAATGGTTGTCCCGATATTGTCACCAAATAGAACTGGCAAAGCTCCTTGCAGGTCAATGAGGTTGCTGGCGTAGAGGTTTTGTAAAATCCCGATGGTAGCCGAGGAAGCTTGAATCAGTAAGGTCAAGCCGGTACCGACAAAGACACCCAAAACAGGATTCTTACTTAGCTCAATCATATAGTCTTTAAAGACCTGTAAATCTTTGAGTGGAGCCATTGCGCCACTCATGAGATTGAGGGCAAAAAAGATACCACCGACACCAAAGAGGATGCGTCCGATATTATTGACTGTCCGATTTTTTGTAAAGAAGAGGCAGACAGCACCGATAAAGAGCATAGGCAGGGCATAGTCACCTAGTTTAAACCCAATAAGAAAGGATGTGACTGTTGTCCCAATATTAGCCCCCATGACAATCCCGATAGCCTGACGTAAGGTTAGGAGACCGGCACTGACCAGACCGACTGTGATAACTGTTACACCAGAACTAGACTGAATTAGAGCAGTCATCCCAATACCAACCAGAACTCCAAAGAAAGGATTACTAGTATACTTGTCAATGTAAAAACGAAGGCGATCTCCAGCAGCTTGCTGCAAACCGTCTCCCATGGTCTTGATACTATATAAGAATAGTCCCAGACCACCTAAAAAGTGAAATAAAATTTCCTGCCAATTAATGGACATTTCTTTTTCCTCCGAAAAATAATAACGGAATTTCTCCTATTCTATTTTAAAGGATAAAAGTAAATCTAACAAGTGTTAAGCTAAGATTTTAGAAAGAAAATTCGTGAGAAAAGGCCTTAATTATATTAATTTTACCAATTTCTAACCTAGATATAGATATTTCCTTTTATATATTGACATTTAAAAGAAATATTTTAAAATTAGGGAGAAATTATCTTAATCCCTGTGATTGGGATAAAAATTTTACGAAGAAAGTTAAGCGCTTTCTTTAAAATAATAAAATCAATCTTTTAGGAGGAGAAAATGAAGAATTCATTTTTTGAAAGACGTTGTCGGTACAGTATTCGTAAGTTATCAGTAGGAGCCTGCTCGCTGATGATTGGGGCTGTTTTATTTGCTGGTCCAGCCTTGGCAGAAGAAACTGCAGTTCCTGAAAATAGCGGAGTCAATACAGAGCTTGTTTCAGGGGAGAGTGAGCATTCGGCCAATGAAGTTGATCAGCAGAATGAAGGAGAACATGCTAGAGAAAATAAGCCAGAAAAGGCAGAAGGAGTAGCGACAGCATCTGACACTGCTTCGCCAGCAAGCAATGAAGCTGCAACTACTGAAACTGCAGAGGCAGTAAGCGTAGCTAAATCAGAGGAAAAACCAAGTGAGGTGGCTGCAGAAACACCATCTGCAGAAGCAAAACCAAAGTCTGACAAGGAAACGGAAGCAAAGCCTGAAGCAACTAGCCAAGGAGATGAGTCTAAGCCAGCAGCAGAAGCTAATAAGACTGAAAAAGAAGTCCAGCCAGATGTCCCTAAAAATACGGACAAAACATTAAAACCAAAGGAAATCAAATTTAATTCTTGGGAAGAATTGTTAAAATGGGAACCAGGTGCTCGTGAAGATGATGCTATTAACCGCGGGTCTGTCGCCCTCGCTTCACGTCGGACAGGTCATTTGGTTAATGAAAAAGCTAGCAAGGAAGCAAAAGTTCAAGCCCTATCAAACACCAATTCTAAAGCAAAAGACCATGCTTCTGTTGGTGGAGAAGAGTTCAAGGCCTATGCTTTTGACTATTGGCAATATCTAGATTCAATGGTCTTCTGGGAAGGTCTCGTACCAACGCCTGACGTTATTGATGCAGGTCACCGTAACGGGGTTCCTGTATATGGTACACTCTTCTTCAACTGGTCTAATAGTATTGCTGATCAAGAAAAATTCGCTGAAGCTTTGAAGCAAGACGCAGATGGTAGCTTCCCAATTGCCCGTAAATTGGTAGATATGGCCAAGTATTATGGCTATGATGGCTATTTCATTAACCAAGAAACAACTGGGGATTTGGTTGAACCTCTTGGAGAAAAGATGCGCCAGTTTATGCTCTATACCAAGGAGTATGCTGCTAAGGTAAACCATCCAATCAAGTATTCTTGGTACGATGCCATGACTTATAACTATGGACGTTACCACCAAGATGGTTTAGGAGAATACAACTATCAGTTTATGCAAAAAGAGGGGGACAAGGTACCCGCTGATCACTTCTTTGCTAACTTTAACTGGACCAAAGAGAAGAATGATTACTCTGTAGCTATGGCCAAATGGCTAGAGCGTAGCCAGTACGATGTCTTTGCAGGATTGGAATTGCAACAGGGTGGTTCCTACAAGACCAAGGTTAAGTGGAATGACATTTTAGATGAAAATGGGAAATTACGCCTTTCTCTTGGTTTGTTCGCCCCAGATACCATTACAAGTTTAGGAAAAACTGGTGAAGATTATCATAAGAATGAAGATATCTTCTTTACAGGTTACCAAGGTGATCCTACTGGCCAAAAACCAGGTGATAAAGATTGGTATGGGATTGCTAACCTAGTTGCGGACCGTACGCCAGCAGTAGGTAATACTTTTACTACTTCTTTTAATACAGGTCATGGTAGAAAATGGTTCGTAGATGGTAAGGTTTCTAAGGATTCTGAGTGGAATTACCGTTCAGTTTCAGGTGTTCTTCCAACATGGCGCTGGTGGCAAAAATCAACTGGCGATAAGTTGAAAGCAAGCTATGATTTTGAAGATGCTTATAATGGTGGAACTTCTCTCAAATTTGCAGGGGATCTTTCAGGTGCGACCAAGCAAGATGTGAATTTGTACTCTACTCGCTTGAAGGTGACAGATACCACCAAATTGCATGTTGCCCACAAAGGAGGCAAAGGGACCAAGGTTTATGTAGAATTTGCAACCAAGAAAGATTATACCTACGGTGATGAAGCTGCCCGTAAAGAATTGACAGTTTCAGATAACTGGACTACCGATGATTTTGATTTGAGTGCCTTGGCAGGTAAAACAATTTACGGTATTAAACTCTATTTTGAAAATGATAAAGACTTAAAAGGTTATCAATTTAACTTGGGGCAATTGACCATCAGCAATAATCAAGATGCTCCTCAGGCACCAACCACAGTAGCTGTAGCCAAACAAGTCCTAAAAAATGCCCAAGAAGCAGAAGCAGTCGTGCAATTTAAAGGCAACAAGGATGCAGATTTCTATGAAGTTTACGAAAAAGATGGAGACAGCTGGAAATTACTAACTGGCTCATCTTCTACAACTATTTATCTACCAAAAGTTAGCCGTTCAGCAAGTGCTCAAGGTACAACTCAAGAACTGAAAGTTGTAGCAGTCGGTAAAAATGGAGTTCGTTCAGAAGCTGCAACCACAACCTTTGATTGGGGCATGACTGTAAAAGATACCAGCCTACCAAAACCATTAGCTGAAAATATCGTACCAGGTGCAACAGTTATTGATAGTACCTTCCCTAAAACAGAAGGTGGGGAAGGCATAGAAGGCATGTTGAATGGTACCATTACCAGTCTGTCAGACAAGTGGTCTTCTGGACAATTAAGTGGTAGTGTGGATATTCGTTTGACCCAGCCACGTACAGTTGTTAGATGGGTGATGGACCATGCTGGAGCTGGTGGAGAATCTGTAAACGACGGTTTGATGAACACCAAAGATTTTGACCTCTATTATAAAGATGCGGATGGTCAATGGAAGTTGGCTAAGGAAGTCCGTGGCAATAAAGCCCATGTTACAGATATTACCCTTGATAAACCAATCACAGCTCAAGATTGGCGCTTGAATGTTGTCACTTCTGACAATGGAACTCCATGGAAGGCTATTCGTATCTATAACTGGAAAATGTATGAAAAGCTTGATACAGAAAGTGTCAATATTCCGATGGCCAAGACTGCAGCTCGTACTTTAGGCAATAACAAGGTACAAGTTGGCTTTGCAGATGTACCAGCTGGAGCTACCATTACCGTTTATGATAATCCAAATTCTCAAACTCCGCTTGCAACCTTGAAGAGCGAAGTTGGAGGAGACCTAGCAAGTGCACCATTGGATTTGACAAATCAATCTGGTCTTCTTTACTATCGTACCCAGTTGCCAGGCAAGGAAATTAGTAATGTCCTAGCAGTTTCTGTTCCAAAAGATGACAGAAGAATCAAGTCAGTCAGCCTAGAAACAGAACCTAAGAAAACAAGCTACGCCGAAGGGGAGGATTTGGACCTTAGAGGTGGTGTTCTTCGAGTTCAGTATGAAGGAGGAGCTGAGGACGAGCTCATTCGCCTAACTCACGCAGGTGTATCAGTATCAGGCTTTGATACGCATCATAAGGGAGAACAAAATCTTACTTTACAATATTTGGGACAACCAGTAAATGCGAAGTTGTCAGTGACTGTCACTAGCCAAGATGAAGCAAGTCCGAAAACTATTTTGGGAATTGAAGTGAGTCAGGAACCGAAAAAAGATTACCTAGTTGGTGATAGCTTAGACTTGTCTGAAGGACGCTTTGCAGTGGCTTATAGCAATGACACCATGGAAGAACATTCCTTTACTGATGAGGGAGTTGAAATTACTGGTTACCATGCTCAAAAGACTGGTCGTCAAACCTTGACTCTTCGTTACCAAGGTCATAAAGTCAACTTTGATGTTTTGGTATCTCCAAAAGCAGCATTGAACGATGAGTACCTTAAACAAAAATTAGCAGAAGTTGAAGCGGCTAAGAACAAGGTGGTCTATAACTTTGCTTTACCAGAAGTAAAAGAAGCCTTCTTGAAAGCAATTGAAGCGGCTGAACAAGTGTTGAAAGACCATGAAACTAGCACCCAAGATCAGGTTAATGACCGACTTAATAAATTGACAGAAGCTCATAAAGCTCTGAATGGTCAAGAGAAATTTACGGAAGAAAAGACAGAACTCGATCGCTTAACAGGTGAGGCTCAAGAACTCTTAACTTCAAAACCAAACCATCCTTCAGGTTCCGCCCTAGCTCCTCTTCTTGAGAAAAACAAGGCCTTGGTTGAAAAAGTAGATTTGAGTCCAGAAGAGCTTGCAACAGCGAAACAGAGTTTGAAAGATCTGGTTGCCTTATTGAAAGAAGACAAACCAGCAGTCTTTTCTGATAGTAAAACAGATGTTGAAGTACACTTCTCAAATAAAGAAAAGACTGTCATCAAGGGCTTGAAAGTAGAGCGTGTTCAAGCAAGTGATGAAGAGAAGAAATACTTTGCTGGAGAAGATGCTCATGTCTTTGAAATAGAAGGTCTAGATGAAAAAGGTCAAGACGTTGATCTCTCTTACGCTTCTATTGTGAAAATTCCAATTGAAAAAGATAAGAAAGTGAAGAAAGTCTTCTTCTTACCTGAAGGCAAAGAAGCAGTAGAATTGGCTTTTGAACAAACGGATAGTCATGTCATCTTTACAGCACCACACTTTACTCATTATGCCTTTGTTTATGAATCTGCTGAAAAACCACGAGTAGAATCTAATGGTGCAAATGACCTTGTTACTATCTCAACTAAACCAGAACAACAAAACACAGTCCTTTCAAAACCTACTAATCAACCTCCTTCTGATAAACAAAAGGCTCCTAAATTGGAAGTTCAAGAGGAAAAGGTTGCTTTTGACCGTCAAGAGCATGAAAATGCTGATATGCTAGTTGGGGAACAACGAGTCATCATACAGGGACGAGATGGTCTGTTGAGACATGTCTTTGAAGTTGATGGGAACGGTCAGCGTCGCCTTCGTTCAACAGAAGTCATCCAAGAAGCGATTCCAGAAATTGTTGAAATTGGAACAAAAGTAAAAATAGAACCAGCAGTAGTAGCTACACAGGAAAAATCAGCTCAAAATACAGCAGTTAAATCAGAAGAAGCAAGCAAACAATTGCCAAATACAGGGACAGTTGCTACAAATGAAGTCTTAATAGCAGGATTGGCCAGCCTTGGCTTTGCTAGTTTAGCCTTGACATTGAAACAGAAAAAAGAAGATGAAGATTAAATATCGAAAAATCTTGTGAAATCTTTCCTTATATTTCCAAAGTGTGATATAATAGTTTCGAATAAAATAATTAAAGGGGTTTTTGTAACATGGCAAAACTTACTGTTAAAGACGTTGACTTGAAAGGTAAAAAAGTCCTCGTTCGTGTTGACTTCAACGTACCATTGAAAGATGGCGTAATCACTAACGACAACCGTATCACAGCAGCTCTTCCAACTATTAAGTACATCATCGAACAAGGTGGACGTGCAATTCTTTTCTCTCACCTTGGACGTGTGAAAGAAGAAGCTGATAAAGCTGGTAAATCACTTGCTCCTGTAGCAGCTGACTTGGCAGCAAAACTTGGTCAAGATGTTGTTTTCCCAGGTGTCACTCGTGGTGCGGAATTGGAAGCGGCAATCAACGCTCTTGAAGATGGACAAGTTCTCTTGGTTGAAAACACTCGTTACGAAGATGTTGACGGCAAGAAAGAATCTAAAAACGATCCTGAACTTGGTAAATACTGGGCATCACTTGGAGATGGTATCTTCGTAAACGATGCATTCGGTACAGCTCACCGTGCACACGCATCTAACGTTGGTATCTCAGCAAACGTTGAAAAAGCAGTTGCTGGATTCCTTCTTGAAAACGAAATTGCCTACATCCAAGAAGCAGTTGAAACTCCAGAACGTCCATTCGTAGCAATCCTTGGTGGTTCAAAAGTTTCAGACAAGATTGGTGTTATCGAAAACTTGCTTGAAAAAGCTGATAAAGTCCTTATCGGTGGTGGTATGACTTATACATTCTATAAAGCACAAGGTATCGAAATCGGGAACTCACTTGTAGAAGAAGACAAATTGGATGTTGCGAAAGCTCTTCTTGAAAAAGCAAACGGTAAATTGATCTTGCCAGTTGACTCAAAAGAAGCAAACGCATTTGCTGGTTACACTGAAGTGCGTGACACTGAAGGTGAAGCGGTTTCTGAAGGCTTCCTTGGTCTTGACATCGGTCCAAAATCTATCGCTAAATTTGACGAAGCTCTGACTGGTGCCAAAACAGTTGTATGGAACGGACCTATGGGTGTATTTGAAAACCCAGACTTCCAAGCTGGTACAATCGGTGTGATGGACGCTATCGTGAAACAACCAGGTGTTAAATCAATCATCGGTGGTGGTGACTCAGCTGCCGCAGCGATCAACCTTGGACGTGCAGACAAGTTCTCATGGATCTCTACTGGTGGTGGAGCATCAATGGAACTTCTTGAAGGTAAAGTATTGCCAGGTTTGGCTGCACTTACAGAAAAATAATTTCAGCCCGTTAGTCTCTACAAAATCCTGATTTTGTAGAAAAGGAAGAAAACTGAAACGTTAACAAAAAGGTGGCTATGTCACCTTTTTGTGTTAGTGTAGGTATTTGTGACGCGGTGGTGGGGCATCAATGGAGCTTCTTGAAGGTAATACTCTTCGAAAATCTCTTCAAACCACGTCAACGTCGCCTTGCCGTATATATGTTACTGACTTCGTCAGTTCTATCTACAACCTCAAAGCAGTGCTTTGAGCAACCTGCTGCTAGTTTCCTAGTTTGCTCTTTGATTTTCATTGAGTATAAAGTTCTTCCAGGACTTGTAGCCTTGACAGAAAAATAAGATTTTATAAACAAATCAAAGAAGAGAGAGATGAAAGTTCCTCTTTTCTTTTGCTTAAAATAAAAGAGCTTCCTCGCAACTATTACTCATAAAAATCACCGATTTATGATAAAATGGAAATAGAAAGTTGAGATTATGAGTTATTTTAAAAAATATAAATTCGATAAATCCCAGTTCAAACTTGGTATGCGAACCTTTAAAACAGGAATTGCTGTTTTTCTAGTTCTCTTGATTTTTGGCTTTTTTGGTTGGAAAGGTCTTCAAATCGGTGCTTTGACAGCTGTTTTTAGCCTGAGGGAGAGTTTTGATAAGAGTGTTCATTTTGGGACTTCGCGTATTCTAGGGAATAGTATCGGAGGCCTCTATGCCTTTGTCTTCTTCTTATTAAATACCTTTTTCCACGAAGCCTTTTGGGTGACCTTGGTAGTTGTTCCAATTTGCACCATGTTAACCATTATGACAAATGTAGCCATGAATAACAAAGCAGGGGTGATTGGTGGTGTAGCGGCTATGTTAATCATTACCCTATCGATTCCGAGCGGCGAAACAATTTTGTACGTATTTGCGCGTGTATCAGAAACTTTCATGGGAGTTTTTGTCGCAATTCTCGTAAATTACGATATTGATCGTATTCGACTCTTTTTAGAGAAAAAAGAAAAATAATGTTATATTTTATGACATTATCAATTGACGTTTGTCTTTTTTTAGACTATAATAGACAGAAAGAAGGAAATTGTAAATGAAGGAAAAAGAATTTCGCCGAAATATGGCTGTTTTTCCTATCGGCAGTGTTATGAAGTTGACCGATCTATCGGCGCGTCAGATTCGTTATTATGAAGATCAAGAGTTGATCAAACCTGATCGAAACGAAGGGAACCGTCGCATGTATTCCTTGAATGACATGGATCGTCTGCTTGAAATCAAAGATTATATCTCTGAAGGTTATAATATCGCTGCCATTAAGAAAAAATATGCTGAACGTGAAGCGAAATCCAAGAAAGCGGTGAGTCAGACTGAGGTGCGCCGTGCACTTCACAATGAACTCCTCCAACAGGGTCGCTTTGCTTCGGTGCAATCACCTTTTGGTCGCGGTTAAGCAACCGCAAGTAGTCATACATTAAGGAGAAAACTCATGCCAATCACAGCTGCAGATATTCGTCGTGAAGTCAAGGAAAAAAATGTTACCTTTATCCGTCTCATGTTCTCAGATATTTTGGGAACCATGAAAAACGTCGAAATTCCTGCTACAGATGAACAGTTAGATAAAGTCTTGTCAAACAAGGCTATGTTTGATGGATCTTCTATTGAAGGTTTTGTACGTATCAATGAGTCAGATATGTACTTGTACCCTGACTTGGATACATGGACAGTCTTCCCTTGGGGAGATGAAAATGGAAGTGTTGCAGGTTTGATCTGTGATGTCTATACAACAGAAGGTGAACCATTTGCGGGGGACCCTCGTGGCAATTTGAAACGTGCTCTTCGTCACATGGAAGAAGTTGGATTTAAATCCTTCAACCTTGGACCAGAGCCAGAATTTTTCCTATTTAAACTCGATGAAAATGGGGACCCAACACTTGAAGTGAATGACAAGGGTGGCTACTTTGATTTGGCGCCTACTGACCTTGCGGACAACACACGTCGTGAGATTGTGAATGTCTTGACCCAAATGGGATTTGAAGTAGAAGCCAGTCACCACGAGGTCGCGGTTGGACAGCATGAGATTGACTTTAAGTACGATGAAGTCCTCCGTGCTTGTGATAAGATTCAAATCTTTAAACTTGTTGTTAAAACCATTGCTCGCAAACATGGCCTTTACGCAACCTTTATGGCGAAGCCAAAATTTGGTATTGCTGGATCAGGTATGCACTGTAATATGTCCTTGTTTGATGCAGAAGGAAACAATGCCTTCTTTGATCCAAATGATCCAAAAGGAATGCAGTTGTCAGAAACGGCCTACCATTTCCTTGGCGGTTTGATTAAGCATGCCTACAACTATACTGCCATCATGAACCCAACAGTTAACTCATACAAACGTTTGGTTCCAGGTTATGAAGCGCCTGTTTACATTGCTTGGGCTGGTCGTAACCGTTCGCCACTTGTGCGCGTGCCTGCTTCACGTGGTATGGGAACTCGTCTTGAGTTGCGTTCAGTGGATCCAATGGCGAACCCTTACATCGCTATGGCTGTTCTTTTGGAGGTTGGTTTGCATGGTATTGAAAATAAAATCGAAGCACCAGCTCCTATCGAAGAAAATATCTACATCATGACAGCAGAAGAGCGCAAGGAAGCTGGTATTACAGACCTTCCATCAACTCTTCACAACGCTTTGAAAGCTTTGACAGAAGATGAAGTGGTTAAAGCTGCTCTCGGAGATCACATCTACACTAGCTTCCTTGAAGCCAAACGAATCGAATGGGCAAGTTATGCAACCTTCGTTTCACAATGGGAAATTGATAATTATTTAGACCTTTACTAATACTAATATAGAAGAAAGATTGCCTGTGGGCAAACAGTCACACAGCAGTCTAAGCCATCAAATACCTATAACCCTTAAAATAGCGATTTCGGTCGCTATTTATTTTTCGAAAAATCCTCTTGACTCTTTTGCGAATTAGATTTATCATCAGACGTGTAGAAGAAAATTAAGGAGTCACTATGGAAAAATTCAATTTCAAAAACAATATCGGGCAAGAAAACAAGTTACTTCAAATCGAAATCTACAAGTTTACTAACTTTTGCAAGCTTCAAAATTACACATCTGTAAATATTTTTTCGAAAGATATATTTGAAGCCATAGTAAATTGAGACTAGAATAGTACACTACATCTGCTAAAAATTTCTAGAAACTAATTTAACTTTCCTAATCGATTTGTTTACATCTTATTTCAATCTACTATATTATCTCAATAAATGATGATGGAGACTGTTTTGTTTGTGCTTGTCGATTTTTGAATCCTGATCGAGCGGAAGAATATTTCTACCGAGGTTGCCAAGGGGAAAATCCTGAAGATATTGAATTTTATGATGAACAATTACAGGCAGAAAAGGTGGAGGTTTTAAGTATTCGATTGGAAGTAAAAAATTGAATTATCTACAATCTCATCAACAATAAACCTATTTCAACCCCATTATCTATAGGCGTATTTTTACGCCTTTTTATATACTTGAAGCACATAAGAAACATTATGGGAAGTTTGCTGATGGAAGCACTCAAGAAATTGATGTTCCTTATGATATTCCTGATACTTGGGAGTGGGTGAGATTAAACGATATAACCTCCTACATTCAAAGAGGAAAGTCTCCAAAATATTCAAATATTCCTATATACCCTGTGATTGCTCAGAAATGTAATCAATGGTCTGGCTTTTCTATTGACTTGGCAAGATTTATTGATCCCGAAACAGTTCATAGTTACCAGAAAGAAAGATTACTAAGAGATGGTGATTTAATGTGGAATTCAACAGGCCTAGGTACGTTAGGACGATTAGCTATTTACCATGAAAATAAAAATCCTTATGGCTGGGCTGTTGCAGATAGCCATGTTACAGTTATAAGAGTCTTATCGGGGTTTATTAATTGCCATTTCATCTATAATTTTCTTTCCTCTCCTATTGTTCAGTCAGTTATTGAAGAAAAAGCGTCGGGTAGTACAAAACAAAAAGAATTATTAACGAAGACTATAAAAGAATATTTAATCCCTCTCCCTCCGCTAGCTGAACAACAACGCATAATAGAAGCAATCGAATCAGCTTTAGAAAAAGTAGATGAATATGCTGAAAGTTATAATAGACTAGAACAGCTAGATAAAGAATTTCCAGATAAACTAAAAAAATCTATTCTTCAATATGCTATGCAAGGAAAATTAGTTGAACAAGACCCAAATGATGAATCAGTCGAAGTTTTACTTGAAAAAATACGAGCAGAAAAACAAAAACTCTTTGAAGAAGGCAAGATTAAAAAGAAAGATTTGGACATTTCTATTGTTTCCCAAGGAGATGATAAACTTTTTTAAAACTAAATGACTATATAAGCAGTAAAATCATTTTATACTCTTCGAAAATCTCTTCAAACCAGGTCAGCGTCCATCTGCAACCTCAAAACAGTATTTTGATCTGACTTCGTCAGTTCTATCCACAACCTCAAAACACTGTTTTGAGCAACCTGCGGCTAGCTTCCTAGTTTGCTCTTTGATTTTCATTGAGTATTAGAACATACAAAGGAGGTCGTCATGGACAATATCATCGATGTGTCAATTCCCGTTGCAGAAGTGGTGGACAAGCATCCAGAAGTCTTGGAAATTCTAGTGGAGTTGGGTTTTAAACCCCTTGCCAATCCCTTAATGCGCAACACAGTTGGTCGTAAAGTATCGCTCAAACAAGGTTCTAAGCTTGAAGGAACTCCTATGGACAAGATTGTCCGCACGCTGGAAGCAAACGGTTACGAAGTGATTGGGTTAGACTAATGGCAGATGAACGAATTCATGTCCTGCGGGATATTTTGTTAGAATTGCATAATGGCTCCTCTCCTGAGTCGGTTCAGGAGCGCTTTGATGCGACCTTTACAGGTGTTTCAGCCATCGAGATTTCCCTTATGGAGCACGAGCTGATGAACTCAGACTCAGGTGTCACCTTTGAAGATGTCATGGAACTCTGTGATGTTCATGCCAATCTTTTTAAAAATGCTGTTAAGGATGTCGAAGTTGCAGATACCGAGCACCCAGGTCACCCAGTTCGGATTTTCAAAGAAGAAAATCTAGCCCTCCGTGCGGCCTTGATTCGTATTCGGAGATTGTTGGATACCTATGAGTCTATGGAAGATGAAGAAATGCTGGCGGAGATGCGCAAGGGCTTGGTGCGTCAGATGGGTCTTTTGGGGCAATTTGACATCCATTACCAACGTAAGGAAGAGCTCTTCTTCCCCATCATGGAGCGCTATGGACACGATTCACCTCCAAAAGTTATGTGGGGAGTGGATGATCAGATCAGGGAACTCTTTCAAACAGCTTTAGCGACAGCCAAGTCACTACCAGAAGTGTCAATTAGCAGCGTAAAAGAAGCTTTTGAAGCTTTTGCGACAGAGTTTGAAAGTATGATTTTCAAGGAAGAATCTATCCTTCTCATGATTCTCCTTGAGTCCTTTACTCAGGATGACTGGCTTCAGATTGCGGAGGAGAGCGATGCCTATGGCTATGCTATTATCCGTCCGTCTGAGAAATGGGTGCCAGAACGCCAGAGTTTTGTTGAGGAAAAGAGTGAAGAGGAGCCTGTACAGCTAGATACGGCAGAGGGTCAAGTTCAGCAGGTTATTGATACGCCAGAAGGACAGTTTACCATTACCTTTACCCCTAAGGAAAAGGAAGCAGTGCTGGACCGCCATAGTCAGCAGTCTTTTGGTAATGGCTATCTTTCAGTCGAGCAGGCTAATCTCATCCTCAATCACCTCCCCATGGAAATTACCTTTGTCAATAAAGACGATATTTTCCAGTATTACAATGACAATACGCCAGCTGATGAGATGATTTTCAAACGAACACCGTCCCAAGTTGGGCGCAATGTCGAACTCTGTCATCCACCTAAGTACTTGGACAAGGTCAAAACCATCATGAAGGGGCTTCGTGAGGGAACCAAGGACAAGTATGAAATGTGGATTAAGTCTGAGTCGCGAGGTAAGTTTGTCCACATCACCTACGCTGCAGTGCACGATGAAAACGGAGAATTCCAAGGTGTGTTGGAATACGTTCAGGATATCCAGCCCTACCGTGAGATTGACACGGACTATTTCCGTGGATTAGAATAAGGAGGAAAAAATGAGTTACGAACAAGAATTTATGAAGGAATTTGAAGCTTGGGTCAATACCCAAATCATGATCAACGACATGGCGCATAAGGAAAGTCAAAAGGTCTACGAAGAAGACCAAGACGAACGTGCCAAAGATGCCATGATTCGCTACGAAAGTCGTTTGGATGCTTATCAGTTCTTGCTTGGTAAGTTTGAAAATTTCAAAGCAGGAAAGGGATTCCATGATTTGCCAGAAGGCTTGTTTGGTGAGCGAAATTATTAAACGAGATAGGTTCTTGATTTTTCACTAAAATCTTGATAGAATATTTATATTAAATCCTTGTCAGAGCAGGGATTTTTTATTGAAAGGATTTTATCATGTCAAAGAAACTCAATCGTAAAAAACAATTACGAAATAGTCTCCGTCGTGCAGGTGCCTTTTCAAGTACTGTGACTAAAGTTGTAGATGAGACAAAAAAAGTCGTGAAGCGTGCAGAACAGTCAGCAAGCGCAGCTGGTAAGGCTGTTTCTAAAAAAGTTGAACAAGCAGTAGAAGCTACCAAAGAGCAAGCTCAAAAAGTAGTTAATTCTGTAGAAGATTTTGCAGCAAACTTGGGTGGACTTCCCCTTGATCGTGCCAAGACTTTCTATGATGAAGGAATCAAGTCTGCTTCAGATTTCAAAAACTGGACTGAAAAAGAACTCCTTGCCTTGAAAGGAATCGGCCCAGCTACCATCAAGAAATTGAAAGAAAATGGCATCAAGTTCAAGTAATTTTTCTTGAGTCTTGCATTTCCGAGAAAAACTTGCTACAATAGAGCCATTAGAGGTGTTTTGAATCCTACATTTTACAGAAAGTGGCGGCGCTGAGAAGTCCACAAATGTGTCAAAACTGGTTGCTAATGACTGAAAAAATGAAATATTTCTGTCTTTTTATTTTAAAGACTAAAGATGCGGGCTTGGCCCGAAATTGGGTGGTACCGCGGATAAACACATTCGTCCCTGTCATGTAGATGGCAGGGATTTTCTTTTGCGTCTTAGTCAAAGGAGCTTGTTATGAAGCAATCTTTTAAAACAAGTAAACTCTATTATGGTTTTCCTATCTTCATTTTGGGGTATCAGGATCAGAATTTTGGACACAATATTACGACCTGTAGCTCCTCTTATAGCTTGGGAGATTGGCTAGTCATTGGTGTTGGTGCTGAAGAAAATGCGACTGAGCAGATTAAGTATTATCAACAGTTCACCGTGAATATCCCTGATGAAAATCTCATGCTCGAGATGGAGCAGGCTGGTTTTATCAGTCATCGAGAGAAATTGAAACACCTGGGGCTAGACTACGAGATTTCTGAACGGACTCAGGCACCGATTTTAGAGGTTTGTCCAGTCGTGTTAGAATGTCAGGTAGATAGGATTGATGAGGAAGAGGGAATTTGTCATATTTTCGCTAAGATTGTTGAGCGATTTGTTGACCCAGAACTTTTGGATGAAAAGGGACATTTTAGAAATGACCGTTTTGCACCTACTTACTTTATGGGGATGGCCACCAGCGCGTTTATCGCTATTTAGATGACCGAGTAGACCCTATGGGGAGCTTCATTAAGAAAGCGAGGATGAAGGATGTCAAGAGCTGAATTACCAGAACGATTAGAAACCGAACGACTCGTCCTACGAGTTCGTACAGTGGCAGATGCTGAGGATATCCATACCTACGCTAGTTTGCCAGAGGTTGCCTATCCAGCTGGCTTTCTACCCGTCAAGACCTTGGAAGATGAGATTTATTATCTGGAGCACATTCTTCCGGAGCGTAATCAAAAGGAAAATCTCCCAGCAGGCTACGGGATTGTCGTCAAAGGAACGGATAAGATCGTTGGCTCTGTCGATTTCAACCATCGCCATGAAGATGATGTGCTGGAAATCGGCTATACCTTACACCCAGACTATTGGGGGCGAGGTTATGTGCCAGAAGCAGCGCTTGCCTTGATTGACTTAGCCTTTAAAGATTTGGGTCTTCACAAGATTGAACTAACTTGCTTTGGATATAACCTTCAAAGTAAACGAGTCGCGGAAAAGCTTGGCTTTACCCTCGAAGCTCGCATCAGGGACAGAAAGGATGTTCAAGGAAACCGCTGTGACAGTCTGATATATGGTTTGCTGAAGAGTGAGTGGGAGGTGATTTGATGCATCTTTTCATCATTGGGGCTCCGGTTTCTGGGAAAATGACGATTGGTCAAGAGTTATCTCGACTGACAGATGCTACCCTCTTTTATAACCATCAAGCCATCGATTTTGCACTAGAAATCTATCAGGACTTTACAGAGGAAATGTGGGAATTTGTTCGTGGAATTACCTTTTCTTTCCTTGGAGCAAGTGCAAGAAATCAGCGATCAGTAATTTTAACTGACGTAATTGATTTTTCAAATCAGTACCAGCTGATGTATTTAAAGCAAATTCAGGATTTATTGGATAACTTTCATCAAGAGATTCTGTTTGTTGAGTTGGAAACAAGTCTTGAAGAGCGTTTACGTCGAAATCGAACGGAGAATCGATTAAAGCACAAACCCTTAAAACGACATATTGAGGTATCTGAAAGAGAAATTTTGGAGACTACTGAAACACTTCAATTAAATTCCCAACATCAACTAAATGAGTTGCACCACTACCTTAAAATAAATAATACGAATTTGTCTGCAGAAGAAGCTGCTAAGCAAATTCAAAATAAAATGAATACAATAGAGAAAGGACACACACATATCTAAACAACTTCATGAAGACGTTCTCAAGACTCAAGAAGTTCAAAAGTCTCAATCTTTTTCGTTCGTGATTCCTACCACCAAATGTAACTGGAAAACTCTACCTTAATCGCGCTTGGAGTACACCCTTCAAAGTAAACGAATCACAAAGAAACTGGGATTTCCCATTTAAGCCTGTATCCGAGGTCGTAAGAATATCCAATACAGCAGAGGTAGAGTTTGATTTATTGAAGAATGAGTTAGAGGAGAAAATAGATGGCTAAAAAGAAAAATAGAAAAAAGAATTAAACCGCCAGCAAAAGTTGGATATCAAAGTCGTTTCTGAAGAAGAGGTTGTCTGGACAGAACTACTGGCTAAAAAACCAACTTTTGTAGAACGTCGGACCATTCAAAATTTCGATGAACTACATACAACAGTGATGCAATATGCTGATGAACATGGAGAGTATCCAGATGTTCAGCTAATCAATTACCAACTGAAAAATAGGATTTTTGATTAGAATCAGGATCATGCTTTATTTAGAGAAGCTATGCATACTCCAAATACACAGAAGCGAAATGAACTGTTAAAACAAGTTTTAAAGATCAATCCAGATTATTTTGCTGCTGATTTTCACCCATTCTTATCAGAGGTTGAAGATTTTGATTTACCAACCTTTAGATTAGATTTAGGAGGCAAAGATTGAAATTAATGTATTATTTTAATACTGACAATAGATTGAAGAATCTTTTTGCTCAAACTTGGAAAATACTTATGTATGCGCTAACGTATTTTCCAATAATATCTCTAATTGTATTCTGTCTTACCGATTTTAAATTAGTTATAATTTTACAATTTGCCTTGATACTAATATATGTGTTTAACTATAAAAATCGATTTAATAAGTTTAGAGTTTTTCTTACTAAAAGTACTAAATCTTTAGCTTTTATGAACGCATGGGATGGAATATTTTGCGGAATCTTGACTTACATTCTTTATAACCTAAATCTAGTTGAATCAACTTTAATCAACTTATCTCAATATTTTTTTATTAATTATGGCATAAGTAAAAATCACATAAATAACTGGATTATCATTGTAATACTTTTAATATTACCATTTGTATTATCTGTTATAAAAACTGTAGGATCAATCAAGATATTTCAAAAAGTTAATAAAATAGATATCGTAAAGGGAAAGACACTGTGGAATGTATATGCCACGATGCTTATTATTTCGTTTTTATGGTATTATATCTATATTTATTACTTTATTTCTAAAGCTATTGATTTTCATTCCGATTTAATAACTGACATTTTTATATTTAATTCATTTATTGCGCTTTATTTAATATTCTGGTGGAGAATTCATAATCTAATTAGACATGGTGCAAAAGATACCAAAGAAGTAATAGCATCATGGCTAACTGGAACAATCTGTATATTGTTGTTAGCAATATTTAATCAAGTTGAAAATGAATTAATAAATGCTTTAACCTGGTTTTTGCCAATATTAATTCCTAGTCTAATTGGAGAAATAAATTCTCAATTTGATACAAAAAAATATAAGAAAAAACCAATAAGAACTGAGAAAATGGATAGACACCTCTATCGAACTCAACTATATAGTTTTCTTACTCTATTAATGTTGAGTATTATTCCAAAGTTAACCGAAATTATTTGGGGTTTAAAGATTAAGATGAAATTGGTCGAATTTATAACTCCCGCAGCTGATTGGATGTCTGAATTATTTGCCTCAACTATAATTATTTTCGTTTGTTTCATATTATCATTAGTTATTGGGAAGGCTATAATTTGGTTATTACAGTATTTCTATTTAAACACCCATAATGGATATTACGTGTATCGTGACAACATGCACAGTGTATTAATAAATCGTAGATATAAAAGAAATATTCATAAAAGGAGAAAAAATAATGTCTAATCAACTTTCACCTAAATACACTCCATCCTATGTTTAGGCTGGTCGTTACAAAAATGCCTTGATACGGATGTTTTCAAGCCGGCAGGAGATCAAAAGGCTAAGCCTTATTCAATCGTGATTCCCACCACCAAATGTAACTGGAAAAAACTCTACCTTAGTCACGCTTGGGGGATAACTTTCAAAGTAAACGAATCACAAAGAAACTGAGATTTCCCATTCAAGCCTGTAGCTGAGTCCCAAAGGATATCTAAGCCAGTTGAGTCGGGTCTATTGAAGAATGAGTTAGAGGAGAAAATAGATGGCTAAAAAGAAAAATAGAAAAAAAGAATTAAAACGCCAGCAAAAGTTGGATATCAAAATTATTTCTGAAGAAGAGGCTGCTTGGACAGAAATAATGGCTAAAAAACCAACTTTTGTAGAACGTCGACAAATTCAAAATTTCGATGAACTACATACAGCAGTGATGCAATATGCTGATGAACATGGAGAGTATCCAGATGTCCAGCTAATCAATTACCAACTAAAAAATAGGACTTTTGATTGGAATCAGGATCACGCTTTATTTAGAGAAGCTATGCATACTCCAAATACACAAAAGCGAAATAAACTGTTAAAGCAAGTTTTAAAGATCAATCCAGATTATTTTGCGGCTGATTTTCACTTATTCTTATCAGAAGTTAAAGATTTTGATTTACCAACCTTTAAAAAAGTACTGGATTTTGAAGTTCTAGTTTTAGAAAAATGGAAAATGAACGGATACAATAGTTGGAATTATTTTGAAGCTCGCCCTATCCTGTCTGCTCTGATGTTTCTGATTGAATATTATATGACAGAAAAATTTTACTTTAAGGCTTTGGACTTGGTTAACTTATACTTAAGTAAGCGACCAGAACGTTTTCCTCCTAATTTTGTCTTCTGTATGCTTTCCTTGTATCATATTACTGGTCAGGAATTAAAGGTTGAACGTTTCTATTGTGAAGAATTAAATAAAGGAAAGCGGGATGATACCATCCTTATTCATGCCATCATCTCTGCTTTTTCTCAAGGAAAAATTGAGGAAGCCAGTCAGCTATTTGCAAAATTAGTGGAAATCAATGATGAAGCTGTTGAATTCTTCATAGAGAAAGACTGGCAATTCAATATTTTAGACATTGAAGAACAAGAATGCTATTGTCCAAATTCAGTTGAATCGCTACAAGCTAGTTTGTATCCTCTGCTTGACTATTTACAAGAAAATATTATCTTAACAGAATTTTTAACAAAAGAAGCCAAGAAATTCCGTCGTAAACCAGTATTTTCGAATCATTCCAGTGTGTTAAGAAATCTATCCCAGGTTACAGACTGGTACTCCTTTATGAGCGAGGAAAAAATGAAGGGAATCCGGATGGATCTTGTTCGCATCTTTGTTGAAAATGGGATTCGTACATCTTCAGATTTCAAAAAATGGACTGAAAAAGAAGTTCTCGCTTTGAAGGGAATTGGTCCTGTAACCGTTAAAAAGCTGAAAGAAAACGGCATAAAGTTTAAGAAAGAGAAGTAATTGTTTATGGAAGGGGGGAGGTGAAATTGTCTTGAATGAAATTTCTAATTTCATCCTGTATACTACACCAAATGGCGACGTTCAGCTAGATATCCTTTTACAAGATGAAAATCTTTGGTTGACTCAAAAAGGTCTTGCAGAGCTCTTTGGAGTTGAACGAAGTGTCATTACAAAGCACTTAAAAAACATTTATGATAGTGGTGAGTTGGATAAGGTGTCAACTTGTGCAAAATTTGCACAGGTTCAACAAGAGGGAAATAGAACTGTCCGACGTGAACTTGAATATTACAATCTGGATGCTATCATTTCAGTTGGCTATCGCGTAAATTCCAGCAAGGCTACTCAATTTAGAATTTGGGCAACCAAGACCTTGAAAGAATTTATCATCAAAGGTTTTGTTTTGAATGATGAACGCTTGAAACAAGGACAGACAGTTTTCGGACAAGATTATTTCCGTGAACTTTTAGAACGAATTCGCTCTATTCGTTCTAGCGAGCGCCGAATCTATCAACAAATTACGGATATCTTTGCCGAATGTGCCATAGATTATGATCGAAACTCGGATATTACTAAAAACTTCTATGCTATGGTGCAAAATAAATTTCATTATGCAATTACTGGAAGTACGGCTGCAGAAATTATCTATCAGCAAGCTGATGCTAGTAAAGAAAAAATGGGATTAACTACTTGGAAACATGCACCTGATGGACGAGTGCTCAAATCAGATGTAACGGTAGCCAAAAATTATTTGCAAGAAAAAGAAATTCGACAACTAGAGCGAACTGTTACAGCCTATTTTGATTATATCGAGGGTTTAGTTGAGCGCCGTAATACGTTTACAATGCGAGGATTGGCAGATAGTATTGATCGCTTTCTATCCTTTAATGAATATGAAATCTTAGAAGGAAAAGGAAGCATTTCCAAGAAACAAGCAGACTCAAAAGCCATCCAAGAGTATGAAAAATTTAACCGAACTCAAAAAATTATATCGGACTTTGATAAACATATTCTGAAGATAATGAGAGAAAGTTAATGTAAAATTTTTATACAGTTTCTTTTTTACTAATAGAAGATACTGAAAAAATCAGATGTGCTGAATCAAGGCATATCTTCTACATACTAATTTTATTTAAAGATATTAACTAGAAAGGACAAACACATGTCTAAAGAACTTTCACCTAAATACAATCCAGCCGAGGTTGAGGCTGGTCGTTACCAAAAATGGCTTGATGCCGATGTTTTCAAGCCTTCAGGAGACCAAAAGGCTAAGCCTTATTCAATCGTGATTCCACCACCAAATGTAACTGGGAAGCTTCACCTTGGTCACGCTTGGGATACGACTTTGCAAGATATCATCATCCGTCAAAAACGCATGCAAGGTTTTGATACCCTTTGGCTTCCAGGGATGGACCACGCGGGGATTGCCACTCAGGCTAAGGTTGAGGAGCGCTTGCGTGGCGAGGGTATTTCCCGCTATGACTTGGGTCGTGAGTCTTTCTTGACGAAAGTCTGGGAATGGAAAGACGAATATGCCACTACTATCAAGGAACAATGGGGTAAGATGGGGCTCTCTGTAGACTACTCTCGTGAGCGTTTCACTCTTGACGAAGGTTTGTCAAAAGCTGTTCGTAAGGTCTTTGTGGACCTTTACAAGAAAGGGTGGATCTATCGTGGTGAATTCATCATCAACTGGGACCCAGCTGCACGCACAGCCCTTTCTGATATTGAAGTTATCCACAAGGATGTCGAAGGTGCCTTCTACCACATGAACTACATGCTGGAAGACGGCTCACGCGCCCTTGAAGTGGCAACAACTCGTCCTGAGACCATGTTTGGGGACGTTGCGGTTGCGGTAAATCCAGAAGATCCACGCTACAAGGACTTGATTGGTCAAAACGTTATTCTGCCAATCGCTAATAAATTGATCCCAATCGTTGGTGATGAGCACGCAGATCCTGAGTTTGGTACTGGTGTCGTGAAAATTACACCTGCCCACGATCCAAACGACTTCTTGGTTGGTCAACGTCACAACTTGCCACAAGTCAATGTTATGAACGACGACGGTACTATGAATGACTTAGCCTTCGAATTTGCAGGCATGGACCGTTTTGAAGCTCGTAAGGCAGTCGTTGCTAAGTTGGAAGAAATCGGTGCCCTCGTTAAAATTGAAAAACGTGTCCACAGTGTTGGTCACTCAGAGCGTACTGGTGTTGTGGTTGAACCACGCTTGTCTACTCAATGGTTCGTCAAGATGGACCATTTGGCTAAGAACGCCATTGCCAACCAAGACACAGAGGACAAGGTCGAATTCTACCCACCTCGTTTCAACGATACCTTCCTCCAATGGATGGAAAATGTCCATGACTGGGTAATCTCTCGTCAGCTCTGGTGGGGTCACCAAATCCCTGCTTGGTACAATGCTGAGGGTGAAATGTACGTTGGCGAAGAAGCTCCAGAAGGTGACGGATGGACTCAGGACGAAGACGTCTTGGATACTTGGTTCAGTTCTGCCCTTTGGCCATTCTCAACCATGGGCTGGCCTGATGTTGACTCAGAAGACTTCAAACGTTACTTCCCAACTTCAACCTTGGTAACAGGTTACGACATCATCTTCTTCTGGGTGTCTCGTATGATCTTCCAATCCTTGGAATTTACTGGTCGTCAGCCATTCCAAAACGTGCTTATCCACGGTCTCATCCGTGACGAGCAAGGACGCAAGATGTCTAAATCTCTCGGTAACGGGATTGACCCGATGGATGTCATCGAGAAATATGGTGCCGATGCCCTTCGTTGGTTCCTTTCAAACGGTTCTGCGCCAGGCCAAGACGTGCGCTTCTCTTACGAGAAAATGGATGCTTCATGGAACTTCATTAACAAGATCTGGAACATCTCTCGCTACATCCTCATGAACAATGAAGGCTTGACCCTTGAGCAAGCAACTGCCAATGTGGAAAAAGTTGACAACAAGGAAGCTGGAAATGTCACAGATTGCTGGATTCTCCACAACCTCAATGAAACCATCGGAAAAGCAACTGCCAACTTTGACAAGTTTGAGTTTGGTGTGGCTGGACACATCCTCTACAACTTCATCTGGGATGAGTTTGCGGACTGGTATGTTGAGTTGACCAAGGAAGTCCTTTATAGTGACAACGAAGAAGAGAAAGTCATCACGCGTTCTGTTCTCCTTTATACTTTGGATAAGATTCTTCGTCTCCTTCACCCGATCATGCCATTCGTGACAGAGGAAATCTTTGGACAAATCTCAGAAGGCTCTATCGTGACAGCTGCATACCCAACTGTTAATCTAGCCTTTGAAGACCTTGCGGCTCACACTGGTGTGGAAAGTCTCAAAGACTTGATCCGTGCCGTTCGTAATGCGCGTGCGGAAGTAAACGTAGCACCAAGTAAGCCAATCACAATCCTTGTTAAGACTAGCGATAGTGACTTGGAAGCCTTCTTTAACAGCAATGTCAACTACATCAAACGTTTCACAAATCCAGAACACTTGGAAATTGCATCAAACATCCCTGCACCTGAACTCGCAATGTCAAGCGTCATCACAGGAGCAGAAATCTACTTGCCACTGGCAGACCTCCTCAATGTCGAAGAAGAACTGGCTCGTCTCGACAAGGAACTGGCTAAATGGCAAAAAGAACTAGATATGGTGGGCAAGAAACTCTCTAACGAACGCTTCGTCGCCAATGCTAAACCAGAAGTCGTCCAAAAAGAACGCGACAAACAAGCCGACTACCAAGCCAAATACGACGCGACAGTTGCACGTATTGATGATATGAAGAAGTTGGTGAAGTAGTGTGAAGTGAGATATACTTGGAAGATGATTTACACCTCACACCTGCTTTTTTATGTAGTTTGTGTTAAACTGATAGTACTGCCTCCATGGTGAAAGGAGAATATATATGAAACTAACAATAGAAAATATAGGTAATGTAAAGAATGCAGAAATTGAAATAAATGGAATTTCAGTTATTGCAGGTCAAAATGGCACTGGAAAAAGTACAATAAGTCGTTCTTTATTTTCAATATTTAGTGCCAATTATGATGTTATAAAAAAAATTTCTAACGATCGAACTAAAGCAATTAATGATTTTTTAGAAGACTATCTCTCTGATATCGAAATGAATCGTAAAAATAATTCTGAAATAGGGATTGCTAGAAGAATCGTTCCGAGTTTCCTTTATACAGAATTGACAAAAATCATTTCAAAAAATTTATTGATATTTCTTGATAAAAATTATAGTGAACATAATAACGAATCCCTTAAGAAGAGTATCATTGAATCAATTAATGAATTCAATAAACGAAATTCAAAATACTTTGTATTAAATATTAAGGATTTGGACCTAAATGTTTTATCTGAAAATATAAAAGAAATTCTATCTCAGTCAGACCAATCTATCTTTAACCAAATTTTAACTGCTCATTTAACTGATGAATTTCATAATCAAATAAATAATATATACGACCCATTGACAGGACTAATTTCTTTAAGAATAAAAGATGAACAAATAAATGTTGAAGTTAACAAAAATAGAGCTACTGCAGATAAATTGATAAATTTTAAAACAGATGTAGTATACATAGATGATGCTGCTGCAATAGTTGAAAATTTATTTTCAACTAAATTTTTAAATAAATTTTCAACTAAATTTTTAAATGAATTTTTAAATAAAATTGATTTAAAATTGGATCATAATGCTCATTTAATGGAGCAGCTTAGAGATGAAAGAAACAACACTTACACATTACGAGCTAAGATAACTGACAGATTAAATTTGGTGTTTAATGAAATAAATCATATATTGAAGACTGATATTGTTAATAGTTCAGAAGATGAGGAAGATGAAAAAAAACTTAATATAATCAATTATTCTTCAGGTATGAAAACGTTCTATTTAATTAAATCTCTTTTAGAAAATGGTGTGATTAGAGAAAATGGGACACTCATTTTAGATGAACCAGAAGTCCATTTACATCCAGAATGGCAATTGAAATTTGCTGAAATTATAGTATTACTTCAGAAAGAATTTGGATTACATATCTTAATCAATTCCCATAGTCCTTATTTAGTTGAAGCGATTGATATATTTAGCAAAAAAAATGATACAAATGATTCTGTTAAGTATTATCTTGCTAATAGTTCTATTGAAGATGTTACTGACTCGATTGATAAGATTTATGAGCAAATGTATGTTCCTTTAAATCGCCTTGAGGAGCTAGCGGAGGATTTTGATGGTGAGTAAAATAATTTTCTCTATATTACATGATTTTAATATTAGATTTTCTGAATGTCGTAGCGATATTAAAACCTGCTCATATGATTCTGATTCTAACTATAATTTGGTAAACTCTAAATATACTTGTTATAATTTTGATAAGATTTCAGAAATTATTTTTAAAAAACATAGCTTTGATAAATGGCAATCTGTAGATACAATTCTGCCTCTTCTTCCTGTAGATGCTGATAGTAAATTATATTTAATAGAGTTTAAGAATTCAAAAAATATTCCATATGCTAACGTTAGAGCTAAAATATTATCGAGTTTGTTCCTACTAGAAAATTTTTATGGATTGCAAAAAACTGATTATAAAAAAATAGTGACAGTTACTGTAGTTAAATCACAAAAAGGTAAAAGACATTTAAATGAAATTAGACAACATCAGGCAAAAATAAGTGGTAAGTCACCTTATAAAGTTGAAAATTTTAGGGCTTTAGAAGATTTTTATGGAATTGAATCTTTTAAATATCCCCCTGAAAAATTTATAGAATTTATAGAGAATAATAATTTAGTCAGTTAAAATTAAAATACTAAAATTTTATAGCTTTGATTAAAAACCAGCTCACTACACAACAACCCCTCTAAGTTCGAACCGCTCTGAGAAGTACAACATTGCAGTTTCTTCTCAGGTGTTGGGGGATTTGAACAAACCAACGAGTTCAGAGTGGTGTATCCTATGAGTTTGATAAGTATGCAAGCTAGAATTATTCATTTAATCAAACCATTCATCCAAAAGGCATTACAAATGAGTGCATGGGATGTTGAGTATAACTCTTTTATTACTTCTTCATAGAACTTATTATGAATGTTTTTTATAGTTCACCCCAATTTCACCATTTACCGATGACACAGAAAAACAATTGAAAGGATATTTCTATGCAACCAACTTACAACATTGACAACCCAAACTTGTCTTATGAAGCTAAGCGTGACTTATGGCGGATAGGTTTTGGTCTGCAGAAAGTTGACAATCTAGTGCCATCAGCGTATATGGAATCTTTGGCTGAGAAACAGTCCCGGGGTGAACTGACTTACGAGCAGGTTTATGAGGATGCAACGGCTTATCACCATACTATTGATGCAAGTACGGAAGAGGCAGACTTGGTTTCTCTACGTATTGTAGAACTATTGTCTCGAAGAGGCTTTAGCTTTAGTCCTGCGACCTTACTTGCTATTCATAAGGAGTTGTTTCAAGATATATTTGAACCCTCTATTCCGGTGGGGCAATTTCGTCAGACCAATATCACAAGGAATGAACCTGTTTTGAATGGTGAAAGTGTTGTGTACTCTGATTACTCCATGATTCAAATGACCTTGGATTATGATTTTAATCAGGAAAAACAAGTTGCATATGCGACACTAACTCAGGCGGATGTGGTTAAACAAATCCAGCATTTTATTTCAGGAATCTGGCAGATTCATCCATTTCGCGAAGGAAACACTCGGACAGTAACGGTCTTTTTGATTCAGTATCTTCGTGAGTTTGGTTTTGATATTGATAATACACCATTTCAGCAACATGCCAAGTATTTTCGTGATGCCTTGGTATTAGATAATGCAAAGATTTTACAGCGACGTCCTGAGTTTTTAACAGCTTTTTTTGAAAATCTCTTGTTCGGTGGTCAAAATGATTTGTCTTCAGAAAAAATGTATCTAGATTTAGACCTCGATTTTTCATAATCCTAATACTGAGTAAACATTGAATTTTAGGAAAAAATGAAGCAAATATTCTCACAAGAAAACGTATATCATCAAAGTTTTAGGTCACTTGATAATATGCGTTTTTTGAATTTTATAGACTGCTCGTTTAAACTCTATTTACCTCGTACATTCCGGAGCGAGACGGAATATTAGCCACATACAAAATGAGTACTATTAGGATTTTATTTTCGTGTACAATTTCAGCTATTCTTGTTATAATCAGCCTATAGGAATCAAGGAGGTGATTGTTATGGCTGTTTTTGTGTCTTTGGATGGAATTGTGGTAGAAGTACTTGATGTCTTTTCTTCTTTTAATGGGGATAGTGAGTTTTTCTTGTGTAAACGTCTTAAAGACAAGAGTCAGTTTGTTATGGAACGCTCTCGGTTCGAGGAGATGTTCCAACTTCAAAGTAGTCACTTGACGACGCAAGAAAAATTACAATTGTTTACCTCCGTGTTTGCTGGCCGTTTTGATGTTTATGCTAAGAGTTTTATCAATGATCAAGGGAAAATTCAGTATTTTCCATCCTATGATTATGGTTGGAAGCAGTTGTCACCTGAAAAACGGAGTTTCCAGACATTGACGGATTCCGTTTTGAAATCTCATTTTCGTGGGGAGACAGCTATCGGTATCTTTCCTATGCACTTAGATGATAGCTGTTATTTTTTGGTACTTGATTTGGATGAAGGAGATTGGAAAGAAGCTGGTTTAACCATTCGAAGAATAGCCAGGGAACGCCAGATGGAAGCCCATTTAGAGATTTCTCGTTCGGGTCACGGACTCCATATTTGGTTCTTCTTTGAGGAAGCGATTCCGAGTCGAGAGGCTCGCTTGTTTGGAAAGAAACTGTTAGAACTGGCAATGCAGGAAAGTATGCAACTGTCCTTTGATTCTTTTGATCGCATGTTTCCAAATCAGGATGTTCTTCCTAAAGGTGGATTTGGTAATTTGATTGCCCTTCCTTTTCAAGGAGAAGCTTATCATCAAGGGCGAACGGTCTTTGTGGATGAACAGTTTCAGCCTTATGAAGACCAATGGAGGTATCTACAAGAAATTCAGAGGGTTTCAACTGCTAAAGTGGCACTGTTAATCCAAGAGGAGTTAGGTAAGGAAGAATTGGATAAGGAGTTGAAGGTCGTCTTATCCAATATGATCCAACTTGAAAAATCGTCTGTGACACCCAAGACACTGTTTTTCTTGAAAAATATGGCTTCATTTTCTAATCCCGAATTTTATTTAAAGCAGGCTATGCGACAGCCAACCTATCAAATTCCTGAGCGAATGTATTTATTTGGAGAATCCGATCATTATTTATGGCTGCCAAGAGGTTTGCTGTATCCATTGCAAGATAAATTTAATACTCTTCGAAAATCTCTTCAAACCACGTCAGCTTCGCCTTGCCGTACTCAAGTACTGCCTACGGCTAGCTTCCTAGTTTGCTCTTTGATTTTCATTGAGTATGAGCAGGGATCTGTGGAAGATAGGAGAAAGGTACAAAGGTCTATTAGAGTGGAATTTAAGGGAGAACTCACTTTTGAGCAAGAGTTAGCCCTGTCAGATATGACTTCTAAAGAAAATGGTTTACTTCATGCGGAGACCGGTTTTGGAAAGACCGTTTTAGGTGCTGCTCTTATCTCTGAACGGAAAACAAAAACAATTATCCTAGTTCATAATAGGCAACTCTTAGACCAGTGGCTGGATCGCCTAAAGTGTTTTTTGACTTTCGAAGAGGAAGAAGCTACCCGTTATACGCCATCAGGTCGTGAAAGGGTAATAGGCTATGTCGGGCAGTACGGTGGGACTAAGAAATGGTTGAGTGGACTGGTTGATGTCGTTATGATCCAATCTCTATTTAAGTTGGAAAATAGTCAAAGTCTTTTGGATGAGTATGAGATGATGATTGTGGATGAGTGTCATCATGTCTCTGCCTTGATGTTTGAAAAAGTTGTTGCTCAGTTTAGAGGGAAGTATCTTTACGGTTTGACGGCTACGCCTGAGCGTAAGAATGGTCATGAGCCTATTGTTTTTCAGAGAATTGGTGAGATACTCCATACTGCTGATAAGAGGGAAACGGATTTTAAACGGCAATTGCAATTAAGATTCACTTCTTTTGGTCATTTGGAGATTGAAAAGACCAAAGCAAGTAATTTTATACAGCTTAGTGATTGGATTGCTACTGACTCAGTGAGGAATCAGTTGATTATCAAGGATATTCTAGACCAAGTGGCAGAAGGGCGGAATATCTTGGTTCTAGTCAATCGAATTCAACAGATAGATGTCTTTGAAAAGTTATTGAAAGAGAAAGAGGTTGATGACTGTTATATTATTAGCGGAAAAACCAAAGTCCGAGATAGAACAAGTTTAATGGAGACGTTAGAACAGTTAGATAAAGGGTTTGTTTTATTGTCTACTGGAAAATACATTGGCGAAGGTTTTGACTTGCCTCAGCTAGACACGCTTATATTGGCAGCACCCTTTTCTTGGAAAAATAATTTAATTCAGTATGCAGGTCGGATTCATAGAAACTACAAGGATAAGTCTTTGGTGCGGATTTTCGATTATGTGGATATTCATGTTCCTTATTTAGAAAAGATGTTTCAGAAACGACAAGTAGCTTATCGAAAGATGGATTATCGTGTCATCGAGGGTGAGGAGAAACAATTCGTTTATGTTGATAGTAGATATGAGAAGGTGTTGAGAGAGGACTTGGCAGGGGAAAGACAGGAATGTCTGCTTATTTTACCTTATGTGCACCAGACAAAACTGATGAATTTTCTAAAAGAATTTAGGATTAGTCAAATTGAGATATGTATACCAGAGACGGTTGCAAATAAAGCATGGCTAGACCAGTTGAAGAGCCAGAAAATTAAAGTATCTTTTACTCAATCAAAAATAGTCACGCCTATTCTTTTGGTAAACAAGACCATTGTTTGGTATGGCGCAATGCCATTATTAGGGAAGGTAGATGAAATGACCATATTACGTTTGGAATCAGCTAGTATAGCTTCTGAACTAGTGGCAGGTTTACGATAGAGAAAACTTTTAAAAATTTCTATGTATGATTTTCATTTCTTTAGTGAGGCTGTTGACATTTTCACATTCGAATCACACAAAATAAAAAAATTTCTACAAGTACTTGACAAATAGATTGAAATATCATAAAATAAAAACGGTTACAGAGTTATTAATTATTTAAGCTTCATGTCACCATTAAAAATTGAAATAAAAGGATGTTATCACTAATACAAGTGAGCAGGAACCTATTTAATCACATCAGAAGAAGTTTCTTGATGTTTTTAAGTAGGTTCCTTTTATTTTAAAAGGGAAATTTTATGATCATAAAACGAATACTAAACCACAATGCCGTAATTGCGCAAAGTAAAAAAGATATCGATATTCTTCTTTTTGGAAGGGGAATAGCTTTTGGAAGAAAAATTGGAGATAAAGTAAATCCAATTGATATTGAGAAAAGTTTTTTTCTCAAAAATAGAGATAATATGACCCGTTTTACAGAGATGTTTATTAACGTTCCTTTGGAGTTGGTGTACATTACCGAAAAAATAATTAACCTAGGTAAAATAACATTGGGTAATAATTTTGATGAAATTATCTATATTAATTTAACGGATCATATTTCTTCGAGCATAGAACGTTATAAAGAAGGGATTATTATTTCGAATCCCCTACGCTGGGAAATCTCGAAATATTATAAAGAAGAATTTGAGCTTGGGAAAAGGGCTTTACAAATAATAAAAAAAGAGTTAGGTATTGAACTTCCAATTGACGAAGCTGCATTCATAGCGCTACATTTTGTTAATGCTAATTTAGAAAATAATTTTCAAGAGTCGTATAAAATCACTGAAATAATTATGGGAATTGAGAAAATCATTCAAGATTTCTATTGTACTGAGTTTAACCAAGATTCTATTGATTATTATAGATTCATAACTCATATAAAATTATTTGCCCATCGCTTGGTTGAAAATACAACTTATTGTGACGATGATGATGAAGACTTGTTAGCATTAATGAAAAATAAATATCCTAGAGAATATGAATGTGGTGAACAGGTGGCAATGTTTATACAAACTGAGTACAATTATTTGCTGACTTCTAGTGAATTAGTTTATTTGATGGCTCATATTCGTCGTTTAACAAAAAATTTAGATTAATAGAATAGGAGAATACCATGAGTTATAAAGATACAGTACAAAAAATCCTCGATGTAATTGGAGGCGAAAAAAATGTCAATAGAGTTACCCATTGTGTAACACGTTTAAGATTAGAATTAAAAGATGAAAATTTAGTCAATGATGATGATGTGAAGAAGATACCAGGTGTAATAGGTATTATGAAAAAGAATGGGCAATATCAAATTATACTTGGTAATGATGTAGCCAATTATTATAAAGAATTCATTAAACTTGGCAATTTTGAAACAGATTCAGTTGATCAAGGGCACAAAGGGAATATTTTAGAAAGAATCATTGAATATATCGCTGGTTCCATGACTCCAATCATTCCAGCAATGTTAGGGGGAGGTATGCTGAAAGTCTTGGTAATTATTTTACCAATGCTTGGTATATTGCAATCAGATTCTCAGACTATTGCTTTTTTGACATTTTTTGGGGATGCTCCATATTATTTCTTACCGCTGTTATTAGCTTATTCTGCATCACAAAAATTAAAAGTAACATCTACATTAGCTATGTCTGTAGCAGGTGTACTTCTCCATCCAAATTTTGTTCAAATGGTGCAATCAGGGAATCCTCTTAGTTTATTTGGTGTACCTGTGACACCAGCTAGTTATGGTTCGTCAGTCGTTCCAATTCTTATTATGGTTTGGTTGATGAAATATATTGAAAAAATGATTGCTAAATTAACACCAGCTGTTACTAAGAGTTTTTTGCAACCTACGCTAGTATTATTAGTATCAAGCTGTATTGCCTTAGTTGTAGTCGGACCTATTGGAGTAATTGTTGGTGAAGGATTATCAAATCTAGTTGGGCAAATGTATGGTGTAGCTGGATGGCTTACATTAGCTATTCTTGGCGCTATTATGCCATTTATTGTTATGACTGGAATGCATTGGGCTTTTGCACCTATTTTTTTGGCGGCATCTATTGCTACTCCAGACGTATTAATTCTTCCAGCAATGTTAGGGTCAAACTTAGCTCAAGGGGCTGCTTCGATGGCTGTTGCATTAAAGAGTAAAAATAATAATACAAAACAAATTGCTTTTGCAGCAGGTTTCTCAGCCTTACTTGCAGGGATTACCGAACCTGCATTATATGGTGTGACTTTAAAATATAAAAAACCGCTTTATGCAGCTATGATTGGTGGTGGATTAGCGGGATTATTTGCAGGTCTTACTAGTGTTAAAGCATATCTATTTGCTGTCCCAGCTTTGATAGCGTTGCCTCAATTTATTTATTCTGATGTGCCATCAAATATTGTAAATGCTTTAATTGTGGCAGTCATTTCGGTTGTTATTACCTTTGTATTAGCTTATATATTTGGAATCGATGAAGAAGGGAGTTCTAGCAATTTAGAAGTTGAAGTTGGAGTTTCAAATAAAAAAATGATATTTTCTCCTATATCAGGAGAAATCATTCCGTTAAGCGATGTCCAGGATAAAACATTTTCAGATAAACTAATTGGAGACGGAGTAGCGATTATCCCAAGTGAGGGTAAGGTTTATGCACCATTTGATGGGAAAATTACAAATATTTTTCCGACTAAGCACGCAATTGGATTGAAGAGTGATGAGGGTGTTGAGTTACTAATTCATATTGGATTAGATACTGTTGAGCTAAAAGGTCAAGGTTTTATTAGTCATGTAGAAGAAGGAGACAGAGTTTTCAAAAATCAGTTGATTTTTGAAATGGACTTAAATTTAATCAAGAGTAAAGGCTACGAAACAGTTACACCAGTAATTGTAACGAATACCAACGATTTTCTAGATGTATTAGTATTACCTAATAATCAGACAATCGAGCATTCTAAGGAATTACTGGTAATATTATAATGGAGGAAAGTTATGACCATTTTTCCAGATGATTTTCTTTGGGGTGGAGCTGTTGCAGCTAATCAAGTAGAGGGAGCATATAATGAAGATGGTAAGGGATTATCAGTTCAGGATGTGTTACCCAAAGGTGGATTAGGAGAAGCAACAGAAAATCCTACAGAAGATAACTTAAAATTATTAGGTATTGATTTTTATCATAAATATAAGGAAGATATATCCTTGTTTTCTGAAATGGGCTTTAATGTTTTTCGCACTTCTATTGCATGGAGTAGAATTTTTCCAAAAGGAGATGAGGAAGAACCTAACGAAGCTGGTTTGAAATATTATGATGAATTGTTTGATGAACTACATGCTCACGAGATAGAACCACTTGTAACTCTTTCACACTATGAGACTCCATTATATTTAGCAAGAAAATATCATGGATGGATTGATAGGAGAATGATTCATTTTTATGAAAAATTTGCTCGAACAGTTTTAGAAAGGTATAAAGATAAAGTTAAATATTGGCTTACATTTAACGAAGTAAACTCTGTTTTGGAATTACCGTTTACTAGTGGAGGAATAGATATACCTAAGGAGAATCTTTCGAAACAAGAATTATATCAAGCTATACATCATGAGTTAGTCGCTTCGAGTTTGGTTACAAAAATTGCTCGAGAGATTCATTCAGAGTTTAAGGTGGGATGTATGGTATTAGCTATGCCAGCTTATCCAATGACTCCAAATCCAAAAGATGTATGGGCGACTCATGAGTATGAGAATCTAAATTATCTATTTTCAGATGTGCATGTTAGAGGTTATTATCCGAATTATGCAAAAAGATATTTTAAGGAACATGACATTAACATAGAGTTTGCAGCTGAAGATGCAGAGTTATTAAAAAATTATACCGTAGATTTTTTATCCTTTAGCTATTACATGAGTGTGACTCAATCTGCTCTTCCAACACAGTATAATTCAGGACAAGGGAATATTATTGGTGGTTTAGTAAATCCTTATTTAGAGTCTTCTGAGTGGGGATGGCAAATTGATCCAATTGGACTACGTATAATTTTAAATAGATATTATGACCGTTATCAAATCCCATTATTTATAGTAGAAAACGGATTAGGTGCTAAAGATCAACTAATAAAAGATAAATTTAATAACTTAACAGTCCAAGATGATTATAGAATTCAGTATATGAAAGAACATTTATTGCAAGTAGCTGAAGCTCTACAAGATGGTGTGGAAATTATGGGCTATACGTCTTGGGGATGTATTGACTGCGTTTCTATGTCCACTGCACAGCTTTCTAAGAGGTACGGTCTCATTTATGTTGATCGAAACGATGATGGAAGTGGTACATTCAATCGATATAAGAAAATGTCCTTTACTTGGTATAAAGGAGTGATTGAATCAAATGGAGAATCCTTATTCAAATAGTTTGTTTATTGATGATTAGATATTATCACGGTTAAGGCAGCATCTCATTAAATATGAAATAAAGAGGTTTGGAAGACATCAAATTCTAAACCTCTTTATTTTATAGGGGGATTAATTAATTTAATTTTGTTACAGAGAGCCGATTATAAATAGTTAACTTAGGATAGATTGGTTATATATAGTAGACTGAATCTAAAATAGTACGAAACAATTGCTAAAACGTTTATAGAAATTAATTTTACTTTCCCAATCGATTTGTTTTCATCTTATTTCAATCCGCTATAAAGTTAGATAAGAATAAGCTAACAAGCAGAAGTAAGATAGGTCTTGCAAGAATGGTAAAAATCTGATAAACTAAGTAGTAATTGAATAGGAATCTGAAAGACTAGTAGCCCAAGGGAAGTATATCAGGGAGGAGAGCCGTGACTGCAAGCTCTCTATATGAAAGCTGGGTGAATTCACTTGCGCATGGATTTAGAAATGAAGGTCTGACTTGTCAGATGAAAACGGATGGTACCGCGTGTCAACGCTCCGAGTGGAGTTTTTGGCATGTGGTTTTCTTTTTATCTACGAGAGACTGATGGAGGAAATATGTCAACTATTGAAGAACAATTAAAAGCGCTTCGCGAAGAAACGCTGGCTAGCTTGAAGCAGATTACTGCTGGAAATGAAAAAGAGATGCAAGATTTGCGTGTCTCTGTCCTTGGTAAAAAGGGTTCGCTCACTGAAATCCTCAAAGGGATGAAAGATGTTTCTGCTGAGATGCGTCCAATCATTGGGAAACACGTCAATGAAGCTCGTGATGTCTTGACAGCTGCTTTTGAAGAAACAGCTAAGCTCTTGGAAGAAAAGAAAGTCGCGGCTCAACTGGCTAGCGAGAGTATCGATGTGACGCTTCCAGGTCGTCCAGTTGCGACTGGTCACCGTCACGTTTTGACACAAACCAGTGAAGAAATCGAAGATATCTTCATCGGTATGGGTTATCAAGTCGTGGATGGTTTTGAAGTGGAGCAAGACTACTATAACTTTGAACGTATGAACCTTCCAAAAGACCACCCAGCTCGTGATATGCAGGATACTTTCTATATCACTGAAGAAATCTTGCTCCGTACCCACACGTCTCCAGTTCAGGCGCGTGCTATGGATGCCCATGATTTTTCTAAAGGTCCTTTGAAGATGATCTCGCCAGGGCGTGTCTTCCGTCGCGATACGGACGATGCGACCCACAGTCATCAATTCCACCAAATTGAAGGCTTGGTTGTTGGGAAAAATATCTCTATGGCAGACCTTCAAGGAACCCTTCAGTTGATTGTCCAAAAAATGTTTGGTGAAGAGCGTCAAATTCGTTTGCGTCCATCTTACTTTCCATTCACAGAGCCATCTGTTGAGGTGGATGTTTCTTGCTTCAAATGTGGTGGAGAAGGCTGTAACGTATGTAAGAAAACAGGTTGGATCGAAATTATGGGGGCCGGTATGGTTCACCCACGTGTCCTTGAAATGAGTGGTATCGATGCGACTGTATACTCTGGCTTTGCCTTTGGTCTTGGACAAGAGCGTGTAGCCATGCTCCGTTATGGAATCAACGATATCCGTGGATTCTACCAAGGAGATGTCCGCTTCTCAGAACAGTTTAAATAATGATTAGAAAAGTAGAAATGGTAGATGTTGAGGTGTTGGCTAAAATTGCCAAACAAACCTTTCGTGAAACATTTGCTCATGATAATACGGAAGAGCAGTTACAGGAATACTTTGAAGAGGCTTATAGTCTGAGAGTTTTATCAACTGAGTTGGAAAATCCTGACTCCGAAACCTATTTCATTATGCATGAAGAGGAGATAGCTGGTTTTCTCAAAGTCAACTGGGGAAGTGCTCAAACTGAGAGAGAATTAGAGGACGCTTTTGAAATTCAACGCCTCTATGTGCTACAAAAATTCCAAGGATTTGGATTCGGTAAGCAACTGTTTGAATTTGCTCTTGAACTTGCTACAAAAAATAGTTTTTCTTGGGCTTGGTTAGGTGTTTGGGAGCATAATACAAAAGCTCAAGCGTTTTATAATCGATATGGTTTTGAAAAATTTAGCCAACATCATTTTATGGTTGGTCAAAAAGTAGATACGGATTGGTTACTGCGAAAGAAATTAAGGTAAGAAGAGGATTCTTCTATTGAAATGATAGGAAAGGAAAAGAACCAGTGTGGCAATGGTCATTCTGGAGAACTAAATTATGCTTGTATCTTATAAATGGTTAAAAGAATTGGTGGACATTGATGTGCCATCACAGGAGTTGGCTGAAAAAATGTCAACCACAGGGATCGAGGTAGAAGGTGTCGAATCACCGGCTGCTGGTCTCTCAAAAATTGTCGTCGGTGAGGTCTTGTCCTGCGAAGATGTGCCAGAAACTCACCTTCATGTTTGTCAGGTTAACGTTGGCGAAGAAGAAGCCCGTCAAATCGTCTGTGGTGCCCCAAATGTGCGTGCTGGTATCAAGGTTATGGTGGCTCTTCCAGGAGCTCGCATCGCTGACAACTACAAAATCAAAAAAGGAAAAATCCGTGGTTTAGAGTCACTTGGAATGATCTGTTCGCTTGGCGAATTGGGAATTTCTGACTCAGTTGTGCCTAAGGAATTCGCAGATGGCATCCAAATTTTGCCAGAAAATGCCGTTCCAGGTGAGGAAGTCTTCTCATACCTAGACTTGGATGATGAAATCATCGAACTGTCTATCACACCAAACCGTGCAGATGCCCTTTCTATGCGTGGAGTGGCTCACGAAGTGGCAGCTATCTATGACAAGGCAGTCAACTTTAAAGAATTTACTCTTTCAGAAACTGACCAAGCTGCAGCAGATGTTCTTTCTGTGGGCATTGATACAGACAAGGCGCCTTACTATGCAGCTCGTATCTTGGATAATGTGACGATTGCACCAAGTCCACAATGGTTGCAAAACCTTCTCATGAACGAAGGAATCCGTCCTATTAACAACGTAGTGGACGTGACAAACTACATCCTGCTCTACTTTGGTCAACCTATGCATGCCTTTGACTTGGATACCTTTGAAGGGACTGACATCCGTGTGCGTGAAGCGCGTGCTGGTGAAAAATTAGTGACTTTAGATGGTGAAGAACGTGACTTAGAGGTGAATGACTTAGTTATCACTGTCGCAGACAAACCAGTAGCCCTTGCAGGTGTCATGGGCGGTCAAGCAACAGAAATTTCTGAGAAATCTAGTCGTGTCGTCCTTGAAGCTGCAGTCTTCAACGGAAAATCTATCCGCAAGACTAGTGGTCGTCTTAACCTTCGTTCTGAGTCATCTTCTCGCTTTGAAAAAGGTATCAATGTGGCAACTGTTAACGAAGCCCTTGATGCGGCGGCTAGCATGATTGCAGAACTTGCAGGTGCGACGGTGCGTAAAGGTATCGTTTCAGCGGGTGAACTTGATACCTCTGATGTGGAAGTTTCTTCTACCCTTGCTGACGTCAACCGTGTCCTCGGAACTGAGCTTTCATACGCTGATGTAGAAGATGTCTTCCGTCGTCTTGGCTTTGGTCTTTCTGGAAATGCAGACAGCTTTACAGTCAGCGTCCCACGTCGTCGCTGGGATATCACTATCGAGGCAGACCTCTTTGAAGAAATCGCTCGTATCTATGGCTATGATCGCTTGCCAACCAGCCTTCCAAAAGACGATGGTACAGCTGGTGAATTGACTGCAACTCAAAAACTTCGCCGTCAAGTTCGTACCATTGCTGAAGGAGCAGGTTTGACAGAAATCATCACCTATGCTCTAACAACTCCTGAAAAAGCAGTTGAGTTTACGGCTCAACCAAGTAACCTTACTGAACTCATGTGGCCAATGACAGTGGACCGTTCTGTCCTCCGTCAAAATATGATTTCTGGTATCCTAGATACAGTTGCTTACAACGTGGCTCGTAAGAACAAAAACTTGGCTCTTTACGAGATTGGAAAAGTCTTTGAACAGATAGGCAATCCAAAAGAAGAACTTCCAAATGAGATCAACAGCTTTGCTTTTGCCTTGACAGGCTTAGTTGCTGAAAAAGATTTCCAAACAGCAGCAGTTCCAGTTGATTTCTTCTATGCTAAGGGAATCCTTGAAGCCCTATTTACTCGTTTGGGACTCCAAGTAACCTATATAGCAACATCTGAAATCGCTAGCCTTCATCCAGGTCGTACAGCCGTGATTTCACTCGGTGACCAAGTTCTTGGTTTCCTTGGCCAAGTGCATCCAGTCACTGCCAAGGCTTACGATATTCCAGAAACGTATGTAGCTGAGCTTAACCTTTCAGCCATCGAAGGGGCGCTCCAACCTGCTGTTCCATTTGTGGAAATCACGAAATTCCCAGCAGTCAGCCGTGACGTTGCCCTTCTCCTCAAGGCAGAAGTAACTCACCAAGAAGTTGTAGATGCTATCCAAGCTGCCGGCGTGAAACGTTTGACAGATATCAAACTCTTTGACGTCTTCTCAGGTGAGAAATTGGGACTTGGTATGAAGTCCATGGCTTATAGCTTGACCTTCCAAAATCCAGAAGATAGCTTAACGGACGAAGAAGTCGCACGATATATGGAAAAAATCCAAGCGTCGCTCGAAGAAAAAGTGAATGCAGAAGTGCGTTAAACGATAGTAGGATATAAATTCCCCCTCTAGTTTATGAACACTAGAGGGGTGATTTTATATAAAATAATTAAAATGTGATTTCTGTAAAAATACATCTATGATCAGAGTTTTGAAAACTTACAATGTCTAAATCTTTAACATAGTAGTGGTTTTTAGGCAATAAAATATGATCTATCGTTGCATTAAAAAGTTTTGGACTTTGGCTATTCCAAGTTCCTCTTTCAAAAGGTGGCAGTGCATTTAATGCGTCCCTATGAGAGCTTATTTTTGCAAGTGCTCCATGACGCATAGTTGCATTAAAATCACCTGCAATAATAGCCTTTGGATATTTTGAAGCCAATTGATTATGAATGATGGTTAAGTCTTGCTTCCAGATTTCCATTAAACCTGGCAGAGGAGGAGCAGTATGCAAAGCAATGATATCTGGTATATCTTGTTTTCTCGAATGTAATACAATTGTCCCGAACCGTGTTGTATGAAAAGTTTCAGCTTTTGTATAGAAATCGTAACTTTTCTTGACAATCACAGTCACAGGAGCTATTCCACTGTCAGTAGGTGGAGAAGTAAAAATATCATAGTTGGCCATAGAAAGTCCAACTTGATGAAACAATAGTTTGATTCTCTGGTTTTCTTGCTTACCTCTGATATTGGTAGCTAGTTCAGGGAATATAGCCATATCGGCATCAAAATGGCTAAAAATTCGCTCAATATGTTGTGCTTCTATTTGATTAGCGACGTTCCAAGTTACTAATTTTAAGGTTTTAGTCTTATTTGATACGGAAGAAAGGGTTTTATCTGTTCCGAATAATAGTAATATGAACGATAGTAAGAGCAAGATGCTAGAATAAAACCGTATTTGTTTATTTTTCTTGTAAAAAGATAGGGAAAAAAATACGAAACTTAAAATAGAAACCATAGTTGCAGTAGCTAAGGGGAAGGCATAAATCTGTGCCAAGATAGGTCTGGTAGATAGCCAAATATTAAGATTAGAAGATGGAAAAAAAGAATAAGCTATGATAGGGATAGCAAAGAGAATGACAGAAAAGGCAGAGAGAAATATTTTAATCATTGTATGAGTACCTCGATTTGCAATGGTTGCTCGGAGCTAATGTGACTTTGTGACTTTACTCGATTGATATTCTTTTTATTGTCTTCCTTATAGATTAAGTACAACCCAAGTAAAAAAAGTCCAATTTAAGATTGAAATGATTAAAAGTCACGGAGATGCAAGACAATTATACTACAAAAGGCAAACATTTGACAATCGATAGTCGTCGCTTAATCGAACGATGGAAAAAAAGAAGGAAAATCAAATAGAGAAATTGCCTCTCTACTTGGAAAAGCTCCTCAAACTATCCACACTGAAATTAAGCGTAGGACAGTCCGAAAATGTCTTGGAAAAGGGTGCTTCAAAGAGATTTATTCTGCCGACTATGCTCAACAGTCTTATGAAAATAATCGCAAGCACTCGGTCAAGAGATCAAGCTTGACCAAGGAACTAAAGGAAAAGATTCTCCACTATCATAACCAAAAATTTTCGCCTGAAATGATGGTGATGGCTAAAGGGGTTAACGTGGGAATTTCAACCATTTACTATTGGATTCATCATGTAAAATTGGGGTTAAGCAAACAGGAACTGCTTTACCCTAGAAAAGGAAAAGCGCTTAAGAAACAAGCTAGCACCAATTTTAAACTCGCTGGTCAATCTATCGAATTATAATTCGCTCATTTTTTCAAAAAATACATAGACGTAAAAGAAAGAGGGTTAAGAGATGAAGAATAGTGCTATTGGGAGTAATTGGAAGGATGTCCGGTCTCAACTCTTTACCAAGGAGGAAATCCTTGAAAGTGATATGCGAGTGGCTATCATGAGTGAGCTGATTGAAGCCAGGCATGAGCAAGGAATCAGTCAGAAAAAGCTAGAAGAACTTAGTGGAGTAAGCCAGCCTGTCATAGCTAGGATGGAAACAGGCAAGACTAGTCCTCAGTTGGACACAGTCTTAAAAGTCCTAGCCAGTTTGGGAAAGACACTAGCAGTCGTCCCACTCGAACAGGAAAAGAGTTGATTAGAGTAGACTCATACTCAATGAAAATCAAAGAGCAAACTAGGAAACTAGCCGCAGGTTGCTCAAAACACTGTTTTGAGGTTGTAGATAAGACTGACGAAGTCAGTAACCATATGTCTAAGGCAAGGCGACGTTGACGCGGTTTGAAGAGATTTTCGAAGAGTATTATAGTCTTTTCTAATAACAAGCCATAGTCACTTATAAGAATTACTAATAAAGCGTTTGAAGAGCATAACTGAAATAAAGCTATAAAACACGCTATACAAAGGATTTGAGGCATTTGTCTCAGGTCTTTTTCTTTTGTTTAAAACAGATATATAGTTTCAAACTATATCAAAGCCTAATTTTTTACAATTATACAGATGATTTCTTTTCTGTTAAGATAGTTTCAACAACAAATTTTGGAGGACACATCATGTCAACTACAATCATCGGTTTCCCTCGTTTGGGTGAATTCCGCGAATTAAAATTTACAACTGAAAAATACTTTAGAAAAGAAATCACAGAAGAAGAACTCTTGGCAGCAGCAAAAGACTTACGTGCTAAACACTGGAACATTGTCAAAGAAAAAGGCATCACTGAGATTCCATCAAATGACTTTTCTCACTATGATAACTTCCTAGATGCAGCTTTCCTTTTCAACGTGGTACCTGCTTCAGTTCAAAACTTGGACTTGTCTGACCTTGAGCGCTACTTCGCTTTGGGACGTGGTTACCAAGGAGAAAAAGGGGACGTTCGCGCCCTCCCAATGAAGAAATGGTTTAACACTAACTACCACTACATCGTTCCTAAATTTGAAAAAGACACTCAAGTCAAACTTGCAGGTCACAAGATTTTTGATGAGTTCCAAGAAGCCAAAGAACTTGGTCTCAACACTCGTCCTGTTCTTGTAGGTCCCTTCACTTTCCTTCAATTGTCAGACTTTGAAGAAGGCGTGAAAGCAGACGACTTCGTAGATAGCTTAGTGGCTACTTACCAAGAAGTTTTTGCTAAATTGGCTGAACTTGGTGCAACTCGCATCCAATTGGATGAAGCGGCTCTTGTGAAAGATTTGACTGCCGAAGAAAAAGCTCTCTTCTTGAACCTTTACACCAAACTCTTGGCTGACAAAAAAGGTCTTGAAGTCTTGCTTCAAACTTATTTCGGTGATGTTCGTGACGTATACGCTGACCTTGTAAACTTGCCAGTAGATGCTATCGGTCTTGACTTTGTTGAAGGTAAGAAAACTCTTGAACTCGTTAAAGGTGGCTTCCCAGCTGACAAGACTCTCTATGCAGGTATTGTCAATGGTAAAAACATCTGGCGCAACAACTACGAAAAGAGCTTGGCTGTTCTTGAGCAAATCCCAGCTGAAAACATCGTTTTGACAAGCTCATGCTCACTTCTTCATGTGCCATTTACAACAGCTAACGAAGAATTTGAACCAGCTATCTTGAACCACTTTGCCTTTGCAGTTGAAAAATTGGATGAAATCCGTGACTTGGATGCTATCCGCAATGGTCAAGGTTCAGAAGCTCTTGCAGCCAACAAAGAACTCTTTGCGACTGAGCGTGTTGGTGAAAATGCTGAACTTCGTGCGCGTATCGCTGGCTTGACAGACACAGACTACACTCGTTTGCCAGCCTTTGCAGAACGTGAAGCTATCCAAGAAGAAGCTTTCAAACTTCCAGCTCTTCCAACAACAACGATTGGTTCATTCCCTCAAACAAAAGAAGTTCGTGCCAAACGTTTGGCTTACCGTAAAGGTGAATTGTCTCAAGAAGAGTACGACGCTTTCCTTGCTGAAACGATCGATGAATGGATCAAATGGCAAGAAGATATCGACTTTGATGTCCTTGTTCACGGTGAATTTGAGCGTAATGACATGGTTGAGTACTTCGGTCAAAACTTGTCAGGTTACCTCTTCTCTAAAAATGGTTGGGTACAATCATACGGTATGCGTGGGGTGAAACCACCAATCATCTGGGGTGATGTCACTCGTCTTAACCCTATCACTGTTAAATGGTCTAGCTATGCACAAAGCCGTACAAACAAACCTGTTAAAGGTATGTTGACTGGACCTGTTACCATCCTCAACTGGTCATTCCCACGTGAAGACATCTCTATCAAGGATTCTACTCTTCAAATCGCTCTTGCTATCAAGGATGAAGTTCTTGACCTTGAAGCTGCTGGCGTGAAGATCATCCAAATCGACGAGGCTGCTCTTCGTGAGAAATTGCCACTCCGTCGTAGCGACTGGTACGAAGACTACCTTGACTGGGCAATTCCTGCCTTCCGCTTGGTACACTCAACAGTAGCGTCAGATACACAAATCCACACTCACATGTGTTACTCAGAATTTACAGATATCATCCCAGCTATCGACAACATGGATGCAGACGTTATCTCATTTGAAGCTAGCCGTTCAAACCTTGAAATCTTGGACGAACTCAAAGCGAAAAACTTCCAAACAGAAGTGGGACCTGGGGTTTACGATATCCACTCACCTCGTGTGCCAAATGAAGGCGAAATCGACAATACAATCGAAGCTATCCTTGCTAAAGTGCCAAGCAAGAAAGTTTGGATCAACCCAGACTGTGGTTTGAAAACACGTGGTATTCCAGAAACAAAAGAAAGCTTGATCCGCCTTGTTGAAGCAGCGAAAGCTGCGCGTGAGAAATTGTAAGATTAGATTTCTCTCCATACAATGGTTGTTCAAAAAGAAATCAACTAGAAAAGGTTATTACATATGTCACGCCAAACACCGTCACTCTCATTTGAAGTGTTCCCTCCAAACCCAGCCGTGGGTAATGGTAACATTATTTCAGCCTTGCAGGATATGCAGGAGTTGGCTCCCCATTTTATCAGTGTAACTGCCAGCAATAATAAATTTAATATCAAGGAAACGACGGTCCGTTTGGCTGATTTTATCCAAAATGACTTGGCGATTCCGACCATTGCCCACTTGCCAGCCATCTATTTGACTAAGGACAAGGTGGCTGAAACCATTGCGGACTTGGACAAGGTTGGGGTGCAGAAAATCTTGGCTCTTCGTGGGGATATTATTCCAGATGTGGAGCCGCAAAAGGATTTTCGCTATGCAACTGACTTAATTGAGTTCATCAAGGAACAAGCTCCTCACTTTGATATTGTTGGTGCTTGCTATCCAGAAGGGCACCCAGATTCGCCAAATCAGATTTTAGATATTCAAAATCTCAAGAAGAAAGTGGATGCAGGTTGTTCGAGCCTTGTGACTCAGCTTTTCTTTGACAATGAGCGCTTCTATGATTTCCAAGACAAGTGTATCTTGGCTGGGATTGATGTTCCTATTCATGCAGGGATTATGCCAATTCTGAATCGAAATCAGGCCCTCCGCCTCTTGAAGACTTGTGAGAATATCCATCTTCCACGTAAATTCAAAGCCATCTTAGACAAGTATGAGCATGACCCTGAGTCGCTCAGAGCAGCAGGACTTGCCTATGCGGTGGACCAAATCGTGGACTTGGTAACTCAGGATGTTGCAGGTGTGCATCTCTACACTATGAACAATGCTGAAACAGCAAAATACATCCATCAAGCAACCCATGCCTTGTTTAATCATCAGTCTCTAGGATAATAAAAAGCAAACCATTCTTCTCAAGTGAGGGGAATGGTTCCTTTTTAATGGTAAAGACCGCACTTTTTAAGAAAAATATGATAAAATAGACTCTGTACGTACTTGATACAAAGATGAGGGTATTTAGGTTGTAGAGGTTTGTTTAAAGTTGATTATTTTTTAAACAAAATCTGATAATGTGTGTCTCAAAAAACACGAACGGAGTGAGTATTTAAAAGATATTTCACGCTATCGTGGTATCTTAGATGATAACAATATTATTATCTAAGGCAGGATTTTTGAGAGTAAAATAGTTCGGGAAACTATTTTAGCCTGAGCATAGAAATAAAAAGGCGAAGTAATTAAAAATTACCATTGAAATTCCGTTGGATTTCTAAAATCATCCACTGGATAATTTTAGCTCCCGTCCGCACTATTCCAGGGAAATATCAAAAAGATACTTAATTGAATTTTGGCCTCATTCCTTAGGAAAAAAGATAAGCTTCCTAGCACTCATCGAGTGCGGCGTCACCTTCCTATTTTTCTACAGAAATGTTCGGCAAGCCGAACCGTCCAAAGTATCTTGTGTAATTGAACACGCCTACAACTCTGTGGAAAAAGATAAATCTGCCTAGGAGCGGTCGCTCCGTTGTTCGATTTCCTATTTTCCTTTGAGTTGCTTGACGTCCTTGGTATCTTGAGTAATTGAACACGCCTACAACTCTGTGGAAAAAGATAAATCTACCTAGGAGCATTCGCTCCGTCGTTCGATTTCCTATTTTCCTTTGAGTTGCTTAACGGCTTAGTATCTTGATTTTTGTAGGCAAGGCGTATAATTTCATCAATCCAAAGGGGATTAAAATGACAAAACAAGTGTTTCAAACGACTTTTGCGGGTCGTGAGTTAATTGTAGAGACTGGTCAGGTTGCTAAGCAAGCAAATGGCTCTGTTGTCGTGCGTTACGGTGAGTCAACTGTCTTGACTGCGGCCGTTATGTCTAAGAAAATGGCAACTGGGGATTTCTTCCCTCTTCAAGTCAACTACGAAGAAAAAATGTATGCAGCAGGGAAGTTTCCTGGTGGCTTTATGAAACGTGAAGGACGTCCTTCAACGGATGCGACCTTGACAGCGCGTTTGATTGACCGTCCAATTCGTCCTATGTTTGCGGAAGGTTTCCGTAATGAAGTACAAGTGATTAACACCGTGCTTTCTTATGATGAAAATGCATCTGCACCAATGGCTGCTATGTTTGGTTCATCCTTGGCGCTGTCTATTTCAGATATTCCATTTGACGGCCCAATCGCTGGGGTACAAGTGAGCTATGTAGATGGTCAAATCATCATCAACCCTACGCAAGAACAAGCAGAGCAATCTCTTCTTGAATTGACAGTAGCTGGAACCAAGCACGCTATCAACATGGTAGAGTCTGGTGCCAAAGAATTGTCAGAAGAAATCATGTTGGAAGCGCTTCTTAAAGGGCACGAAGCTGTCAAAGAATTGATTGCCTTCCAAGAAGAAATCGTTGCTGCTGTCGGTAAAGAAAAAGCAGAAGTGGAATTGCTTCACGTGGCTGCTGAATTGCAGGCAGAAATCATCTCAGCTTACAACAGTGACCTCCAAAAAGCGGTTCAAGTAGAAGAAAAATTGGCTCGTGAAGCTGCTACTCAAGCAGTTAAAGACCAAGTGACTGCTGTTTATGAAGAAAAATATGCAGACCACGAAGAATTTGACCGTATCATGCGTGATGTGGCTGAAATCTTGGAACAAATGGAACACGCAGAAGTGCGACGTTTAATTACAGAAGACAAGGTGCGTCCTGATGGTCGTAAGGTCGATGAAATCCGTCCTTTGGATGCGGTTGTTGACTTCCTTCCTCGTGTGCACGGCTCCGGTCTCTTCACTCGTGGACAAACTCAGGCTCTTTCAGTCTTGACCTTGGCTCCGATGGGAGAAACTCAAATCATTGATGGTTTGGATCCAGAGTACAAGAAACGCTTTATGCACCACTATAACTTTCCACAATACTCTGTAGGGGAAACAGGTCGTTACGGTGCGCCAGGTCGTCGTGAAATCGGTCACGGTGCTCTTGGTGAGCGTGCTCTTGCTCAAGTCTTGCCAAGCTTGGAAGAATTCCCATACGCTATCCGTCTAGTAGCAGAAGTTTTGGAATCAAACGGTTCTTCATCTCAAGCTTCTATCTGTGCGGGAACTCTTGCCCTTATGGCTGGTGGTGTGCCAATCAAGGCGCCAGTAGCTGGTATTGCTATGGGACTTATCTCAGATGGAAATAACTACACAGTATTGACAGATATCCAAGGTTTGGAAGATCACTTTGGAGATATGGACTTCAAGGTTGCAGGTACTCGTGATGGGATTACAGCCCTTCAAATGGATATCAAGATTCAAGGGATTACTGCAGAAATCTTGACGGAGGCTCTTGCTCAAGCCAAGAAAGCGCGTTTTGAAATCCTTGATGTCATTGAAGCAACCATTCCAGAAGTTCGTCCAGAATTGGCTCCAACTGCTCCGAAAATTGATACGATCAAGATTGATGTGGACAAGATTAAGATTGTCATCGGTAAGGGTGGAGAAACCATCGACAAGATTATCGCTGAAACAGGCGTTAAGATTGACATCGACGAAGAAGGTAACGTATCTATCTACTCTAGCGACCAAGATGCCATCAATCGTGCTAAAGAAATTATTGCTGGTTTGGTTCGTGAAGCTAAGGTGGACGAAGTTTACCGTGCTAAAGTCGTTCGTATCGAGAAATTTGGTGCCTTTGTTAACCTCTTTGATAAGACAGATGCTCTTGTTCATATCTCGGAGATGGCTTGGACTCGTACCAATCGTGTAGAGGATTTGGTAGAAATCGGGGATGAAGTTGATGTTAAGGTTATCAAGATTGATGAAAAAGGCCGTATCGATGCCTCTATGAAGGCTCTTCTACCTCGTCCGCCAAAACCTGAGCATGATGAAAAAGGTGAAAAGTCTGAGCGCCCTCACCGCCCACGTCATCACAAGGAACACAAACCTAAGAAAGAATTTACAGAGACACCAAAAGATTCAGAGTAAGAAAAGGAGAAATGTATGGGGTGGTGGCGCGAAACCATTGATATCGTAAAAGAAAATGATCCAGCGGCCCGCACCACTTTGGAGGTTTTGCTGACTTATCCAGGTGTCAAGGCCTTGGCGGCCCACCGTCTCTCGCATTTTCTCTGGAAGTACGGCTTCAAACTCTTAGCTCGTATGCACAGTCAGTTTTGGCGCTTTTGGACTCAGATTGAGATTCATCCAGGTGCCCAGATTGATTCAGGTGTCTTTATCGACCACGGTTCAGGCTTGGTGATTGGAGAAACAGCGATCGTTGAAAAAGGCGTTCTTCTTTATCACGGGGTGACTCTTGGTGGAACTGGTAAGGATGTTGGAAAACGCCATCCGACCGTTCGAAAGGGAGCTCTCATATCGGCTCATGCCCAAGTCATCGGACCAGTGGAAATCGGTGAAAATGCCAAGGTTGGTGCAGCAGCAGTTGTCGTGGCAGATGTACCTAGTGATGTGACGGTTGTCGGTATTCCGGCTAAGATTGTCCGCCTTCATGGTAAGAAGGATGAGCCTGTCATTCACGAAGTCGAAGAAAAACGAGAGTATTATGTTAATAAACTCGAGCAGGCTAAAGAAGCCAGTCATAGATCGTCTGGTTTGTAGAGGATACCTATATGATTCAAGCAAGAAACAAGTTAAGCCAAGAGGAGCTATCTGAGGCGAAAAAAGTAATTAACTGTTGCCAAAACTATGACGGTACCTATCGCGATCCCTATCTCTCTAACATGCTTAATTTTGACCCAAACATGCCCGCCTTTTTCCTTTATTATGAAAAAGGCGAACTTGTTGGTTTATTAACTGTTTATGCAGATGATCAAGATGTGGAAGTGACGATACTGGTTCATCCAGATCATCGCCGTCAGGGAATTGCGCGTGCTTTGTTTACGAGTTTTGAGAAAGAAACGGCTTCTTTCCCTATTCGGTCAGTCACTTTTCAGACAGAACGTATTTTTTTAGAGAATCATCCTGACTTTGCCAGTAACTGGGGACTAATCGAGGATGAAGAGACAGAAACCTGGTTAGGTAAGGATAGAAGACCATATCAGTTAGCAAAACTTTCTAATCTTGAAGTTTTGTTAGCAGATAGTTCGTATCAGGAGCAAATTAGCCAGTTAAAATTTCAGGCATTTTCAGAGGAACATGAATCTAGAGAAGTTGTGGATAGATATGTCGCTGAAGCTCTGAAGGATCCAGAAAGTCGCTTATATATTTTGTTAAAAGACAGTCAGGTTATTGGAACTTGCACGGTAGATTTATCGACTAATACGAATTACTTCTACGGTTTAGCAATATTGGAACCTGAACGTGGGAAAGGCTATGGAAGCTACTTAGCAAAATCCCTCGTCAACCAACTAATTGAGCAAAATGACAAGGAATTTCAGATTGCAGTGGAAGATAGCAATGTAGGTGCCAAACGTTTGTATGAAAAAATTGGCTTTGTCAAACAGACTCAGGTGGTTTATCTGAATGAGAAAGGAGCAAGGGATTCCGAAGTGTAGAGATATTCGGACTGAAATTCAATTGAACTCTTAGTGATGAAACTAAGTGTTCTTTGATTTTGGTTTTCCTGACTATTATTTTATGATTAAAATCTACGACACCATGTCTCGTGATTTGCGAGAATTTGTCCCAATCGAGGACGGCAAAGTCAAGATGTATGTTTGTGGACCAACCGTCTACAACTATATCCACGTGGGGAATGCCCGTTCAACGGTGACTTTTGATACCATTCGTCGCTATTTTGAGTACCGTGGGTATAAGGTTGCCTATATTTCCAATTTTACAGATGTGGATGATAAGATAATCAACCGTGCCAAGGAAGAAGGCATCACGCCTCAGGAGGTTGCGGACAAGTACATCGCTGCCTTTCGTGAGGATGTGACGGCCTTGGGCGTGAAACCTGCGACTCGCCATCCGCGTGTAGTGGAGTTTATGGCAGACATCATCCGTTTTGTGGAAGACTTGATTGAGAAAGGCTTTGCCTATGAGAGTCAAGGGGATGTCTATTTCCGTGTAGAAAAATCTCACAATTACGCCAAATTGGCTAATAAAACCTTGGAAGATTTGGAGCTAGGTGCTTCAGGTCGTACCGATGAAGAAACGGCTCGTAAGGAAAATCCTGTGGACTTTGCATTATGGAAATCTTCCAAACCAGGTGAGATTTCTTGGGATAGTCCTTGGGGACCTGGTCGTCCGGGCTGGCACATCGAGTGTTCAGTCATGTCGACAGAGATTTTGGGCGACACCATTGATATTCACGGTGGTGGAGCTGACCTAGAGTTTCCTCACCATACTAATGAAATTGCCCAGTCTGAAGCTAAAACAGGCAAGACTTTTGCCAACTACTGGATGCACAATGGCTTTGTCAATATTGACAATGTCAAGATGTCCAAGTCTTTGGGGAACTTTATCACCGTACACGATGCCCTTAAAACTCTTGATGGGCAAGTGCTTCGTTTCTTCTTTGCGACTCAACATTATCGCAAGCCTATCAACTTTACAGAAAAGGCAGTGCGTGATGCAGAGACTAATCTCAAGTATCTGAAGAATACTTACGAGCAACTATTTACAGGAAACGTGGATACCCAAGAATTACAAGCATTTAAAGATAAGTTTGTGGCGGCTATGGATGAAGATTTTAACGCTGCCAACGGTATCACAGTTGTTTTTGAAATGGCCAAGTGGATTAACTCAGGTAACTATGATGCAAGTGTCAAGCAAGCTCTTGCAGATATGTTAGAAATTTTTGGAATTGTCTTTGTTGAGGAAGCTTTGGATGCAGAGATTGAAGACTTGATTCAAAAACGCCAAGAGGCGCGTGCCAATCGTGACTTTGCGACAGCAGACCAAATCCGTGATCAATTGGCTGCTCAGGGAATTAAGCTCCTTGACACCAAGGATGGAGTGAGGTGGACACGTGATTGATGTCAATCTCATTAATGGGATTGCGCTAGCCTTTGAAGGAGATGCGGTTTATTCCATGTATATTCGTCGTCACCTCATCCTCAAAGGCATGACCAAACCCAATAAACTCCATCAAGAAGCGACCAAGTATGTGTCGGCCAAGGCTCAGGCTCGCCTGATTTCCCTCATGTTAGAGGAGCAAGTCCTAACGGAAAGAGAAAAAGAAATCTACAAACGTGGCCGCAATACCAATAGCCACACAAAGGCTAAAAATGCAGATGTGGTGACTTACCGCATGTCCACAGGTTTTGAAGCTGTGATGGGCTATCTCCATATGACTGAAAATTTGGAACGTCTTGAGAGCTTGATTTGGTGGTGCATCCAAAAAGTGGAGGGCTAGGACATGATGACAAAAGAACTACAAGACTGGTTTCCTGAGGCTCAGATTTCAGACCAACCAGTAGAGAAAGAGGGCTATCTCACTCTCCCTTTAGCTTCTCAGCAGTGGATTTTGCTGGAGAAAGCTGGGCTCAGTGAGCGTGAAAAGCAGTTGATTTCCCTTTTGACCCAGCAGGAGCAGGCTCGTTCGCTCAATCCTTGGTATTCCTATCTGATTGAGGGGAAGGGTCAGGCACCGCAAACTTTTAAAAAGATTCAGTTGGTGTATTGCCATCTTTCCTATTTTCAGCAGGAAAATCTGGCTTCTTGGCTAGATATGATGCGGACTCTTTTTCCGAATTGTCAGACGGTGCTTCAGGTCGGAGCTCAGGATTATGTTTTCGTGCTGCAACAAGATAAGTACACCTCTGTACGTTCAATCTTATCTGATACGATTGAAGCGGTTGAATATGACTTTGGACTTCGTCTCTCTATCATGTTAGGCCAGGTTTGGTCTCAGGCAAGACATCAAGCCCTATCAGACTTGATTAAAGCAGAGAGAGATTTATTTAAGACTTGGTGGCGTCAGGGTCACCAAGGTGTTCATACTTTTTCTCAGCTCTATCTTTGGAGTATGGGAGAAAGACTCGTGGACTTGAGAGTAATCAAGGAATGTCTACACCAGATGATTTTGGATCAAGATCAGATTCAGGAAATCATTCTCTCCCTTTGGGAAAATAGTGCTGTCCTAACAAAAACAGCCCAGCAACTCTATCTGCACCGCAATTCTCTCCAATACAAAATTGATAAATGGGAAGAATTGACAGGGCTACAGTTGAAGGAATTGACCGACCTGACCCTGTGTTATCAATTGATTTTAGGTTCTTTGTCAACTATAGTTGGTTTGTAAAGAAGTTAATATTTGGAGAAGAGGATTGCATCTTCTCCATTTTTATGTGCAGAGTTATAGTGGATTGATGCTGTCAATCGAAAGTGATGATGTCCCAAAAAAATGGTAACCGGATGGCTTCACAGATAAAGAAGAAGTAGAAAAAGGAACAAATCCGAAAGATCCAAACTCGAAACCAGAATCTAAACCAGTAGGTGCATCAACTAAGGATTCAGATAGTGTTAAAGATCCATCAGTAACATCGGTTAAAGATCCAAGCAACTTGACTGATGCAGAAAGAGCTAAGGTAGCCGAAGAAGTTAAGAAATCTAACCCAACTGCAACAGATGTTAAAGTAGGTAAAGATGGAACAATAACTGTAACCTTCCCAGATGGCTCAACAGCAGTAATTCCAGCAGCTAAAGCAGTTGAGAAAGCTAAAGATGCAGATAGTGTTAAGGATCCGTCAGCAACACCAGTTAAAGATCCAAGCAACTTGACTGACGCAGAAAAAGCTAAGGTAGCTGAAGAAGTTAAGAAATCTAACCCAACTGCGAAAGATATTAAGGTAAACAAAGACGGATCAGTAGTTGTAACCTTTGAAGATGGTACTACATCTGTTATTCCAGCAGATAAGACAGTCAAGAAATCAGATAGTTCAGTAGCAGTTAATCCAGCTACCAACCAAGATTCACCTGCTCAAGCACCAGCTGAGAAAGCAGGAGCGAAAGAATTGCCAAATACTGGTACAGAACAATCTAGCGCTTCACTTGCTCTAGCACTTCTTGCAGCAGCAACAGGGGGACTCCTTATCGCGAAAAAACGCAAGGAAGAAGAGTAAGAAATTACTTTGATAAAATAATTCATAGGATAAACATTCTGTAAATTTAACGAAAATAGATTGGAACACTATGTTCTAGTCGCCCCCAAAAGGATAGCATCTCCGAGAGGAGATGTTATCCTTTTTTTACTAGTGAATCAAATGATATAGTGGATTGAATTTATAATAGTACGGTAAGCGCGTCATAACAAGGTATCTATCATTCATGGAGTTTCTCCTGTATACTATTCGTAAAGTAAAACTATTGGAAGATATTTTAATGCCACAACCTATTGTTCCTGTAGAGATTCCACAATCTCGAAATGATAGAAGAGCTTTTGGATAAGGTGTTGCTCTATGCCAATTCATCTATCTAGCCTAGGGCAGGTCTATCTCGTGTGTGGGAAAACGGATATGAGGCAAGGCATTGATTCACTGGCTTATCTCATTAAAACCCACTTTGAATTAAATCCCTTTTCAGGTCAAGTCTTTCTCTTTTGTGGTGGACGTAAAGACCGCTTTAAAGCTCTTTACTGGGATGGTCAAGGATTTTGGCTACTATATAAACGCTTTGAGAACGGTAAGTTGACTTGGCCAAGTACAGAAATGGATGTCGAAGCTCTCACACCTGAACAAGTAGACTGGCTGATGAAGGGCTTTTCTATCACTCCCAAAATAAATTCATCAGAAAGTCGTGATTTCTATTGAAAGACGGGCATCTGGTCCTTTCCAATAATCTAGCTGAACGCGCTATTAAATCATTGGTTATGGGACGGAGTAAAAGAGTCCAGTGGACTCTTTTAGCCTAAGAAAAACGTGGACTGATTTTGTGTTTGGATTATGACCTTGAACGACATGCTTTAAAAGTTAGTTGAACCGCCGTATGCCGAACGGCACGTACGGTGGTGTGAGAGGGACTAGAGATTATCCCCTACTCGATATTTTTTTCGTATTTCATAAACATTTCATATTTGGGTTTTATAATAGTCTTACAAATATGGAGGTGACAAATGAATCCAATCCAAAGATCTTGGGCTTATGTCAGCAGAAAACGACTGAGAAGTTTTATTTTATTTCTGATTTTATTGGTCCTATTGGCTGGAATTTCAGCCTGTTTGACGCTGATGAAGTCCAACAAAACAGTTGAAACCAATCTTTACAAATCACTCAATACATCTTTTTCTATTAAGAAGATAGAAAATGGTCAGACTTTCAAGTTGTCGGACTTATCATCCGTGAGCCAGATTAAGGGACTGGAAAATGTCTCTCCTGAACTCGAGACGGTCGCAAAACTGAAAGACAAGGAAGCGGTGGCTGGTGAGCAGAGCGTAGAACGTGATGATTTGTCAGCAGCGGACAAGAACTTGGTTAGCTTAACGGCTCTTGAGGATTCATCCAAGGATGTGACCTTTACCAGTTCGGCTTTCAATCTAAAAGAAGGGCGACATCTTCAAAAAGGAGATTCCAAGAAAATCATCATCCACGAAGAGTTGGCTAAGAAGAATAGTCTTTCGCTTCATGACAAGATTGGCTTGGATACTGGTCAGTCTGAATCTGGCAAAGGGCAAACAGTGGAGTTTGAAATTGTCGGCATCTTTTCTGGTAAAAAACAGGAGAAATTCACAGGCTTGTCTTCTGACTTCAGTGAAAACCAGGTCTTTACAGACTATGAAAGTAGCCAAAGCCTTTTAGGAAATGGTGAATCTCTAGTCAGTGCAGCGCGCTTTTATGTAGAAAACCCTAAGGAAATGGACGGACTCATGGAGCAGGTGGAAAACTTGTCCTTGGAAAATCAAGGCTACCAAATCGATAAGGAAAACAAGGCTTTTGAACAAATCAAAGACTCAGTAGCAACCTTCCAAACCTTCCTAACCATCTTCCTTTATGGGATGTTGATAGCTGGAGCTGGAGCCTTAATTCTTGTTTTGTCTCTCTGGTTGAGAGAAAGGGTCTACGAAGTGGGAATTTTACTGGCACTTGGAAAAGGCAAGAGCTCGATTTTCCTACAATTCTGTTTAGAGGTAGTTTTGGTATCTCTTGGAGCTTTGCTTCCAGCATTTGTTGCAGGAAACGCCATCACATCTTACCTACTCCAAACTCTACTAGCAAGTGGAGATCAGGCTGCCTTACAAGACACGCTAGCTAAAGCAAGCAGTTTATCAACCAACATCCTATCTTTTGCAGAATCCTATGTCTTTCTAGTCCTGCTTAGTTGCTTATCTGTAGCCCTTTGTTTCCTATTCTTATTTAGAAAATCGCCTAAGGAAATTTTATCATCTATTAGTTAATACTCTTCGAAAATCTCTTTAAACCGTGTCAGCTGTATCTGCAACCTCAAAGTTGTGCTTTGAGCAACCTACAGCTAGCTTCCTAGTTTGCTCTTTGATTTTCATTGAGTATAAGAAGGAGAAATCATGACTTTATTACAATTACAAGACCTTAACTACCGTTATAAGAACACTGCTGAGGCAGTCCTATATCAGATCAATTATCATTTTGAACCTGGGAAATTTTACAGTATTATTGGGGAGTCAGGAGCGGGGAAATCCACTCTCTTGTCCCTACTTGCTGGTTTAGATAGTCCTGTTGAAGGTTCGATTCTTTTCCAAGGAGAGGATATTCGTAAGAAGGGGTATTCCTACCATCGTATGCACCATATTTCCCTGGTATTTCAAAATTATAACTTGATAGATTATCTTTCTCCACTGGAAAATATCCGCTTGGTCAACAAAAAGGCAAGCAAGGATACACTGCTTGAGCTTGGTTTAGATGAAAATCAGATCAAGCGGAATGTTCTCCAGTTATCAGGTGGTCAACAGCAACGTGTTGCCATTGCTCGCAGTTTGGTCTCAGAAGCTCCAGTTATTCTAGCTGATGAGCCAACAGGAAATCTGGATCCTAAAACTGCTGGAGATATTGTCGAACTGCTCAAATCACTTGCCCAGAAAACAGGTAAATGTGTCATCGTCGTAACCCACAGCAAAGAAGTGGCACAAGCATCAGATATTACACTTGAGTTGAAAGATAAGAAACTGACTGAAACTCGAAATACTACGAAATAATACGAACTTTTTCTGTTCAAACTATAAAATAGAATAAAATCTAGAAAGGGAATCTATGTTACACAACGCATTTGCCTATGTTACAAGGAAGTTTTTCAAATCGATTGTCATCTTCCTGATTATTCTCCTCATGGCGAGCTTGAGTTTGGTCGGCTTGTCAATCAAGGGAGCTACTGCCAAGGCTTCTCAGGAGACCTTTAAAAATATCACCAATAGCTTCTCCATGCAAATCAATCGTCGCGTCAACCAAGGAACGCCTCGTGGTGCTGGGAATATTAAGGGTGAAGACATCAAAAAAATCACCGAAAACAAGGCCATCGAGTCTTATGTCAAACGTATCAACGCTATCGGAGATTTGACTGGATATGACCTCATTGAAACGCCAGAAACCAAGAAGAATCTCACTGCTGATCGTGCCAAACGTTTTGGAAGTAGCTTGATGATTACAGGTGTCAATGACTCCTCTAAAGAAGACAAGTTTGTCTCTGGTTCTTATAAACTAGTCGAAGGAGAGCACTTAACCAACGACGACAAGGATAAAATCCTCTTGCACAAGGACTTGGCAGCCAAACACGGCTGGAAAGTAGGGGACAAGGTTAAACTGGACTCTAATATCTACGATGCAGATAATGAAAAAGGAGCCAAGGAAACAGTTGAAGTGACAATCAAGGGACTCTTTGATGGTCATAATAAGTCAGCAGTAACCTACTCACAAGAACTTTACGAAAACACAGCTATTACAGACATTCACACTGCTGCAAAACTTTATGGATACACAGAAGACACAGCCATTTATGGGGACGCAACCTTCTTTGTAACAGCAGACAAGAACTTGGATGATGTTATGAAAGAGTTGAATGGCATCAGTGGTATCAACTGGAAGAGCTACACACTCGTTAAGAGTTCCTCTAACTACCCAGCTCTAGAGCAATCCATTTCTGGTATGTACAAGATGGCCAACCTCCTCTTCTGGGGTAGCTTGAGCTTCTCAGTCCTTCTCCTTGCACTCTTGCTTAGTCTTTGGATCAACGCCCGTCGTAAGGAAGTGGGCATTCTCCTCTCTATCGGTCTTAAGCAGGCAAGTATCTTGGGGCAATTCATCACCGAATCCATCTTGATTGCAATTCCTGCTCTTGTTTCTGCTTACTTCCTAGCCAGCTACACAGCTCGTGCCATCGGAAATACTGTCCTTGCCAATGTGACTTCAGGTGTTGCCAAGCAAGCCAGCAAGGCGGCTCAAGCCTCTAACCTTGGTGGTGGTGCAGAAGTAGATGGATTTAGCAAGACCTTATCGAGCCTAGACATTTCTATTCAGACATCAGATTTTATCATCGTCTTTGTCCTTGCCTTGGTTCTAGTGGTGGCCGTTATGACGCTTGCTTCAAGCAATCTCCTTAGAAAACAACCAAAAGAGCTTTTGCTGGATGGTGAATAATACTGATGCTAGACTGAAAAATGAGGCTAGCAACTGAAAGTTTTAAAATGATACATGAAGCAGAAAGCAGTGGTGAAAATCATTGCTTTCAGTTGCTTTCTTTGTACTTTAGTGTTAAATATGATATACTAAAGTTATGGAATTTATTAGAAAGGGGTTTCGCAACTTATATATGGAATTGTGCATAAAAATCTATAGATAAATCTGTCGAAGCCTATCCATATCGCAAACATAGGCTAGTAGACCTAGGCAGGGTCTACCTTGGAAAATATAGAATAGTGAGGAAAAATAAATATTATGAGACAAACAAATGTTAGAGGAAGCTTATCCCTCCGTGGTTTTAGAAAATTAAGAACGGGTGCAATTGTTGCGACAGGTGTGATTCTACTGGGGCTAGGCTTTTTAGCTCCAACTGTATCAGCCAGTGAACAAGATGGTGTTTGGGTAGCCAGAACAGTTGAGGAAGTGAAAGCTGATATTCTAAATATAGACAATTTATCACACTACACAATTAAGTGGGGAGATACATTGAGTGCTATTAGTGGGGCAACAGGGCTATCTGTTGATAGTTTGGTTGAGATAAATCGTATTGCAAATAGAGATTTGATTTTTGCTAATAATAAATTGTATTTTAGCGAAGAGGCTTTTCTAAAAGATGGAAATACAGAAGTAAAAAGACAGCGAGTGTCGATTGATAATTCTGGTAGTCGTCAAAGTTATGAAGTTGAAACAAAAACAGATACTGTAACTGGTGAACAAAGGACTACTGTTAAACAAACGACACCAGTAGCTGTGGAAATCCCAGCGGCGTCAGCAGAGAAAGCTGAAGAGTCAGTATTGCCGGCATCGAAATCAGAAACCTCAGTCTCAGTTGCGCCAAAAGCCGAAACAAGATCAGAAACTTTACATGCTCCATCTGCAGATACTACAATTGAATCAGGGAACTCAACTGAATCAAGTCCAGTAGTAGACAAGGCCCTTTCAAATATAGGGACAACAAATCAACCTGTAGTTTCAAATCCAAGTTCTGAAGCGCCAGCACCGAAAGTGGAAGAGCCAATGGTATCAGAACCAAAATCGGAAGCACCAGCGACCCCAGCACCAAAAGTGGAAGAACCAGAGTCACCGGCGCCAAAAGCGGAAGAACCAGGAACACTGGCACCAGAAGTAGAAGAGCCAACGGTATCAGAACCAAAAGCAGAAGCACCAGAGTCACACCAGCGTCTCCAGCACCAAAATCAGAAGCACCGGTAGCTACAAGACCAACCACGGAAGATCCAGTAACACCGAAAGGGGAAGCACCGGCTGTACCACAAAAGGAGGTGCAGACTGTATTTAAATCGGAAGTGAGTCAAGCATCTGCTGGCAATGTTTTGGTGGGAATCAAAGGAGAATTTTTAACACCAGATCAACAAGCTATCTTAGATTCTCTTAATAAGATTCGTAAAGAGGCTTTTGAGGAGAAATTAGTAGATAAGTATGTTCCGATTAAGTGGTCAACACAACTGGAAAAAACGGCTCTTATGAGAGCTGCTGAGTCTTCTATTACGAATGCCCATGCTCGTCTCTCTGACAAAAATATTTGGACAGCTTTTCCGACTGGTACTAGAACATTTGGAGAAAACTTGGCGTGGAATTATAAAGGATTTGCAGAGGCGATTAAGCAATGGTACTCAGAAAAAGCCGATTATATTAAAAAATCAAAGGGTGAGACAGTTGCAGGTCAAACTGGTCATTATAAATCATTGATAAATCCTCTATATACTTATACAGGTCTTGGTGCATTTAATAACCCTCGTCATGAACATCACTGGATTACTGTTGCACAAATTTTAGGAGATAAGGTCGACTCGGAGGCTTTAGTTGGACAGTATGGGCCAGCAATTCAAGAAGCAGAGGTGACAGAATCTCAACTTTCCTCATTTAAAACAAAAGCTGATATTGTCGAAAACACATCTGATAGAAGAGACAAACAGTAAAGATGTTAATTCACAGGAAGCGTCTTCAGAAACAAGAGATGTAACATCGCACGGTAACGGAGCAACAGAGGAAGCAAAGACTGTAGAATCTACGGAAAGCACAGAGAAAAGCCAAGTAGAACCAGCTGAAAACACATCAGCTACGGATATGGCAGAAACAGGAAAAACATCTGTAGCTCCATCATCAGACTCAGAAAAAGTATTGACCACCACAGAAGAAACTGGAGAAGCGACTTCGTCTGATTCTAACTTAGTAAATTCACAAGAAAATAATTCTGAGACACAAGATGGAACAACAAATGCCACATCAGAAGAATCGTCAGAGTCAAAAGAAGCATCAGTTACCTCTGAAAGTGAGTCAACAGACACACAACCATCTGTAGAAGTAGGAACAGAAGAAACACTAGCTCCAAAAGACGCAGGAACAACAGTAGAAGCTGAAGAAGTTGTAACATCAGCTCCTCAAAAGGTCAAAGTCAATGTTTTTTATAACTTTGATAAAATGAAAGATATTGCAGGTTTTCTAGGAGATATCAATGGAACTCCTCTTGAAATCGCGGAAGGTTCAACAGATGATGAAGTAAAAGTGGCAGTCAAGAACCAAGTTGATGCTAAGAAAGAAGAGTTGGGCAAACGTGGCTATACTTTAAAAGAGGACTATGTCTATCAAGCTAATGGGAAAGATTATAACTACGTTGTAACATTTTCAAAAGCAGCTAAATAATTTTCATTCTATAGAGAGTGAAATGCAAGCAGAGAGAGCGATAGGCTCTCTTTGTTTTATCGAGTGGTCAGTTGCTTACAGACAAAAGGCCAGTAAGAGATTATAATAGAAAATAGAGTAGGTATTTATACTCTTCGAAAATCTCTTCAAACCACGTCAGCGTCGCCTTACCGTATGTATGGTTACTGACTTCGTCAGTTTCATCTACAACCTCAAAACCATGTTTTGAGCTGACTTCGTCAGTTTCATCTACAACCTCAAAGCAGTGCTTTGAGCAACCTGCGGCTAGCTTCCTAGTTTGCTTTTTGATTTTTATTGAGTATAAGAAAAATAAAAAATAGAGAGCAGTTAAAGTATGAAAATTTTAATTGTAGAAGATGAAGAGATGATCCGTGAGGGGGTCAGTGATTATTTGACGGATTGTGGCTATGAAACCCTTGAGGCTGCAGATGGGCAAGAAGCCTTAGAAAAATTTTCCAGCTATGAAGTAGCCTTGATTTTACTAGATATCCAGATGCCCAAGCTCAATGGTCTAGAAGTCCTAGCTGAGATTCGTAAAACCAGTCAGGTTCCTGTCTTGATGCTGACCGCCTTTCAGGATGAGGAATACAAGATGAGTGCCTTTGCTTCTCTGGCAGATGGCTATCTGGAAAAGCCCTTCTCCCTCTCCCTCTTAAAAGTGAGGGTGGATGCAATTTTCAAGAGATACTACGATACAGGACGAATCTTCTCTTATAAAGATGCCAGGGTGGATTTTGAGAGCTACAGTGCCAGTCTAGCAGGTCAAGAAGTGCTTATCAATGCCAAAGAGTTGGAAATTCTGGACTATCTGGTGAAAAATGAAGGCCGGGCCTTGACTCGGTCTCAGATAATCGATGCCGTCTGGAAAGCGACAGATGAGGTTCCCTTTGACCGTGTCATTGATGTTTATATCAAGGAATTGCGGAAAAAACTAGACCTGGACTGCATCCTCACTGTGCGCAATGTTGGTTATAAATTGGAGCGAAAATGAGACGAACAGGTTTATTTACAAAGATATTTATCTATACCTTCTCGATATTTAGTGTTCTGGTTATCTGCCTTCATTTAGCTATTTATTTTCTATTTCCCTCGACTTATCTGAGTCATCGTCAGGAAACCATTGGCCAGAAAGCGACAGCTATTGCCAAGTCCCTAGAAGGAAAGGATAGGCAGAGCATCGAGCAAGTGTTAGAGCTGTATTCCCAGACTAGTGATATCAAGGGGGGCGTTAAGGGCGAGATGACAGAGGACAAGTTAGAAGTCAAGGACAGCATTCCTCTGGATACGGACCGTCAGACCACCTCTCTCTTTATTGAGGAGCGTGAGGTGACAACGCAAGATGGTAGCACCATGACTCTCCAGTTTCTGGTTTCTATGGATTTGCAAAAGGAAGCAGAGCAAATCAGTCTCCAATTTCTTCCCTATACCTTGCTGGCATCCTTTCTAATTTCCCTCTTGGTGGCCTACATCTATGCTCGGACCATTGTTGCCCCGATCTTGGAAATCAAACGGGTGACTCGTAGAATGATGGAACTGGATTCCCAAGTGCGATTGCGCGTGGATTCTAGGGATGAGATTGGTGATCTCAAGGAACAAATCAATAGCCTCTACCAGCATCTTTTGACTGTCATTGCAGACTTGCATGACAAGAATGAAGCCATTCTCCAGCTGGAGAAGATGAAGGTCGAATTCCTACGAGGGGCTTCTCATGAACTGAAAACACCGCTGGCTAGTTTGAAAATCCTGATCGAAAACATGAAAGAGAATATCGGTCGTTATAAGGATAGAGACCAGTATCTGGGAGTTGCCTTGGGGATTGTGGATGAACTCAATCACCATGTTCTGCAGATACTTTCCCTCTCTTCTGTGCAGGAGTTGCGAGATGATAGGGAAGAAATTGACCTCCTCCAGATGACACAAAGTCTGGTTAAGGATTATGCCTTGCTCGCCAAGGAAAGAGAGCTCCAGATTGACAATAGTTTGACCCATCAGCAGGCTTATCTAAACCCATCAGTTATGAAGTTGATTCTTTCTAATCTCATCAGCAATGCCATCAAGCACTCTGTTCCAGGTGGCTTGGTTGGCATTGGAGAAAGAGAAGGGGAACTCTTTATCGAGAATAGCTGTAGCTCAGAAGAACAAGAAAAACTAGCCCAGTCTTTTTCTGATAATGCTAGTCGCAAGCCCAAAGGGCCTGGGATGGGACTCTTTGTGGTCAAGAGTCTATTGGAACATGAAAAATTAGCTTATCATTTCGAGATGGAGGAGAATCGTTTAACCTTCTTCATAGCTTTTCCAAAAGTCGCCCAAGACTAGAGATAGAAAGGGTTTACATGGATGAAGCTAGAAGAAATTAAATCGAAACTACGGGAAAAACTAGATTTTTTTGTCAAAAAGTGATAAAATGAACAATGTAAATGGGGTGACCCATAAAAATATACAGGAGGCCTGATAAAATGGCAATCGTTTCAGCAGAAAAATTTGTCCAAGCAGCTCGTGACAACGGTTATGCAGTTGGTGGATTTAACACAAACAACCTTGAGTGGACTCAAGCTATCTTGCGCGCAGCAGAAGCTAAAAAAGCTCCAGTTTTGATCCAAACTTCAATGGGTGCTGCTAAATACATGGGTGGTTACAAAGTTGCTCGCAACTTGATCGCTAACCTTGTTGAATCAATGGGTATCACTGTACCAGTAGCTATCCACCTTGACCACGGCCACTACGAAGATGCACTTGAGTGTATCGAAGTTGGTTACACTTCAATCATGTTTGACGGTTCACACCTTCCAGTTGAAGAAAACCTTAAATTGGCTAAAGAAGTTGTTGAAAAAGCACACGCTAAAGGTATCTCAGTAGAAGCTGAAGTTGGTACTATCGGTGGTGAAGAAGACGGAATCATCGGTAAAGGTGAATTGGCTCCAATCGAAGACGCTAAAGCAATGGTTGAAACTGGTATCGACTTCTTGGCAGCTGGTATTGGTAACATCCATGGTCCTTACCCAGCAAACTGGGAAGGTCTTGACCTTGACCACTTGCAAAAATTGACAGAAGCTCTTCCAGGATTCCCAATCGTATTGCACGGTGGTTCAGGTATTCCTGATGAGCAAATCCAAGCAGCTATCAAACTTGGTGTTGCCAAAGTTAACGTTAACACAGAATGCCAAATCGCATTCGCTAACGCAACTCGTAAATTTGCTCGTGACTACGAAGCAAACGAAGCAGAATACGATAAGAAAAAACTCTTCGACCCACGTAAATTCTTGGCTGACGGTGTAAAAGCTATCCAAGCATCGGTTGAAGAACGTATCGACGTATTCGGTTCAGAAGGTAAAGCATAATCTAGCTGAATAATACAGATAAAACCTGCCTGTGAGGGTGGGTTTTTTGATTTCAAGCTACTCGTTTTAGTATAGTAAACTGAATCTAGACTAGCACAATGCTGCTTCTATAGCGTTTTGAAACTAGAACAGGACAATATAACTGCTAAAATATTTCTATAAATTCATTTGATTTTCCTAATCAATTTGTTCGTATCCTATTTCATTCCACTATAAAACATTCTTATCAATTGATTTGAATTCCAAAATTTCATCGCTCTGGTCTTATTTCATTTGGCTATAAAAAACTCTCCTGGGGAATCCCAGGAGAGTATGAGTACTTATTTGAACTTGAATCCTTCGTAAATAAGCTCTGCTTTTGGATTTTGTTTCTTAATCTGTTTGGCAAGTGTCTTCATCATAGAAAGGGGACCACACATATAGACGGTTGCATGTTCGGGCACTTCTTTTTGTTCAAAATTAAGATAGCCGTCTTTCGTACTGTCGATTAGATGGAGTTCAAAATTAGGATTTTTCTGAGCATAGTTACGGAGTAAATCTAGGTAGACTGCATTTTCATCTCCACGGAAGCTATAGTAGAAGTGAACCTGTTTATCTAAAATAGGATGTTCACGGATGTAAGAGATGAAGGGGGTGATCCCAATACCTCCAGCAATCCAAACCTGATTTTCTCGTCCTTCTTCTATGATCATGTGTCCGTAAGCTCTGTCTAGGGTTACTTTGCTGCCGGCTTGAAGATTATCATAGATATTATTGGTATGGTCGCCTGAATTTTTAACAGTAAAGTAAAGAGTTTGGCCATGACCTCCTGAGATAGAAAAGGGATGCGGAGCACTTTCAAAGCCTTCTTGGAAAATCTTTAGAAAGGCAAATTGTCCTGATTGATAGTTGAAAGGTCTGCTAAGATGGATTTGAATTTCTCTAGTATCGTGATTTAAGCGTTTGAGATGGGTAATTTTCCCTAGATAGGGGAAGGAAATCTTTTGATATAGAAAAATGATATAAAAACCAGCTAGTAAGCCTAAAAGGGCATAGCTACCAACAAGAAAACTTAGAAGATTAAATGTAAGGAGACGATTGCCCATTATCATGTAGATGTGAAAGAGTCCTAAAATATAGGCTAGGTAAACCAGGCGGTGAATCCATCGCCAAGCTTCGTATTGGATGTATTTGCCTAAATAGGCGACAAGGATGATGCTGGCAAAGATATAGATGGCAAGATTACCAAACTGAGCAGCTAAGCGAGAGCCCCACAAACCGCCCATACTAAAGTTATGAAAGATTAGTAGGATGATTGAGAGAAAGGCTGTGAATTTGTGGACGGTGTAGACCTTCTCCAAACCGTGAAACCAGCTTTCTAGTAGTGGGAGACGAGTGGCTAGGATAAAAGTCAGAGATAGGCTTGTTAAAGCTAGTCCTGGAATCATGAATTGGGGAGAAGTGTTCATCCAAGTCAAAAGAGTCAAGATAAAACTAGCTATGATAAAGAGTAGTCCTTTGATTGATTTCATAGAAAATTCCATTTCATTTAGATTTCGATTTGTTGTAAATGAATTTGTTACATTTTATCATAGAAAATGTATGGTGTCAAATCTAGGTGTGTAAATCTCTGTTCTTATAAAAAACTCTCCAATTGAACTGGAGAGTGGCTGTTTATACTCAATGAAAATCAAAGAGCAAACTAGGAAGCTAGCCCGCAGGCTGCTCAAAACACCGTTTTGAGGTTGTGGATAGAACTGACGAAGTCAGCTCAAAACATGGTTTTGAGGTTGTAGATGAAACTGACGAAGTCAGTAACCATACATACGGCAAGGTGAAGCTGACGTGGTTTGAAGAGATTTTCGAAGAGTATTATTCTGCAGCTTGTTGCCAACGTTTGGCTAGCATATGAGACAGGCTAGAAATGGCTAGGTTAAAGCTGAAGTAGATGAGGGCAATCAGTATATAAAGACTGAAGACCTGCTCTGGTTCGAAATAACGGCCCATGAGAATTTGGCTGGCTCCAAAGAGTTCTTGTAGGGCGATAACAGAGTAGAGGAGACTGGTATCCTTAATCACGGTTACAAACTGAGAAATGATGGCTGGCAGCATTTTACGAATGGCTTGTGGGAGAATGATGTAGTAGAGGATTTGGGTTGAAGTGAAGCCTTGTGACATTCCTGCTTCGTACTGCCCCTTGGCTACGGCATTGAGACCGCCTCGGATAATCTCAGCTAAAGCCGCTGATGTAAAGAGTGTGAAGGCAGTGATTCCTGCTGGAGTGGATTTCATCTTGAAAATTAAAAAGATAGTAAAGATCCAGAGAAGGTTGGGAACGTTGCGCACAAATTCGATATAAATGCTGGAAATAATGCGCAAGACAGGATTTTTGCCATTTCTCATGACAGCTAGCACCGTACCGATAAGGGTAGAGAGGACGATGGCAATCAGAGAAATGTAGAGGGTCAAGCCAAATCCTTTAAAGATAAAGACTAGGTTATCTGGGGTCAAAACTTCTAAAATGGATTCCATAGTAACCTCCTAAAGTGAATAGGCTTTTTTATTAGCTTGTTCCATCTTGCGACCAAACTGGGCAACAGGGAAGCATAGAGAAAAGTAGAGAAGGGCAGCGCCTAGAAAGGCTGGAATGTAGTTTCCGTTAAGTGCTGACCAAGACTTGGTCACAAACATCAAGTCCACTCCAGAGATGATAGCGACTGTTGAGGTGTTCTTGATGAGGTTGACAATTTGGTTGGTCAAAGGAGGGAGAATGATGCGGTCGGCAACTTCACGGGCAAAGCCCATTTCATGGGTAACGACAATCATATTCATACCATCGTGGGCCAATTTTTGCATAACCGCTAGAACATCGCCGATGGTTTCAGGGTCAAGAGCAGATGTTGGTTCATCAAAGAGAAGAAGCTCAGGATGCATAGCGAGTCCACGTGCAATGACAATCCGTTGCTTTTGTCCACCAGACAGCATGGCTGGATAAGAATCTTTTTTATCCCACATATTTACAAATTCCAGATATTTTTGAGCTGTTTTTTCAGCTTCTTTTTTATCAATTCCTAGAACTTTTATGGGTGCGAGTGTTACGTTTTCTAACACTGTTTTATGCGGATAGAGGTTAAAATGCTGGAAAACCATGCCGACTTCCTTACGAAGAGGCACCAAATCTTTCTGGCTGGCACCAGCAACTTGGTGGCCATTGACTAGAAGACTTCCCTTGTCAACAGCCTCCAAACCATTGATGGTGCGGATAAGAGTGGATTTTCCAGAACCAGATGGTCCGAGTAGGACAACGACTTGTCCTTTTTCAAAACGGAGATTGATGTCGCGGAGTGCGTGGTAGTCTCCGTAATATTTTTCGACGTGTTCAAATTCTACTAAAGCCATAAGGAGTCTCCTTTGCATTAGATTTTATAACATGATTCTGCACCAAAAGATTTGTCTTGTCAAATCATATCTGAAAAAATTCACTAAAATTTTATAAAAAAGCAATCTGGATAGAGAAAACGTCTAAATCATGTTATAATGAAGCAATAGAATTCTTAGAAAGAGTGGATGTCTTTTTGATAACACCTACTTATGAATGGCAGTTTGCCCCGCAGGTTGAAGATGCGGATTTTACAAAGATAGCCAAGAAGGCTGGACTGGGTCCTGAGGTAGCTCGGTTATTATTTGAAAGAGGGATTCAGGACCAAGAAAGTCTGAAGAAGTTTTTAGAACCCTCCTTGGAGGACTTGCACGACCCTTATCTGCTCCATGATATGGACAAGGCAGTGGAACGGATTCGTCAGGCCATTGAAGAAGGGGAAAATATTCTCATCTATGGAGATTACGATGCGGATGGTATGACTTCGGCTTCGATTGTGAAGGAAAGTTTGGAACAACTTGGTGCCGAGTGCCGTGTTTACTTGCCTAATCGTTTTACTGATGGCTATGGTCCAAATGCCAGTGTTTATAAATACTTTATCGAGCAAGAAGGAATTTCTTTGATTGTGACGGTGGATAATGGGGTTGCTGGTCACGAGGCTATTGAATTGGCCCAGTCTATGGGAGTAGATGTCATTGTGACCGACCATCATTCTATGCCTGAAACCCTGCCTGATGCCTATGCTATTGTCCATCCTGAACATCCAGATGCGGATTATCCTTTCAAATATTTGGCTGGTTGTGGAGTGGCTTTCAAGCTGGCGTGTGCCCTTTTAGAAGAAGTACAAGTGGAATTGCTTGATTTGGTCGCTATTGGTACCGTTGCAGATATGGTTAGTTTGACAGATGAGAACCGTATCTTGGTTCAATACGGTCTGGAAATGTTGGGACATACTCAGCGTATTGGTCTACAAGAAATGCTGGACATGGCTGGGATTGCTGCCAACGAAGTGACAGAAGAAACGGTTGGTTTCCAGATTGCCCCTCGTTTGAATGCCTTGGGTCGTTTGGATGATCCTAATCCAGCCATTGATTTGCTGACTGGATTTGACGACGAGGAAGCTCACGAGATTGCCCTCATGATTCATCAGAAAAACGAAGAGCGCAAGGAAATCGTCCAGTCTATCTATGAAGAAGCTAAGACCATGGTGAACCCTGAGAAGAAGGTCCAAGTCTTGGCCAAGGAAGGTTGGAATCCTGGAGTTCTAGGGATCGTGGCTGGTCGTTTGTTGGAAGAACTAGGGCAGACAGTCATCGTTCTCAATATAGAGGATGGTCGTGCCAAGGGCAGTGCTCGTAGTGTGGAAGCGGTCGACATTTTTGAAGCTCTGGATCCTCATCGAGACCTCTTTATCGCCTTTGGTGGCCATGCTGGTGCGGCTGGCATGACGCTGGAAGTTGAGAAACTCTCGGATTTATCTCAGATTTTAGAAGACTATGTCCGTGAAAAAGGTGCAGATGCTGGTGGCAAGAACAAGTTAAACCTAGATGAAGAGCTGGATTTGGAGACACTTAGCTTGGAAACGGTCAAAAGTTTTGAACGTTTGGCACCTTTTGGCATGGACAATCAGAAACCTGTCTTTTATATAAAGGATTTTCAGGTCGAAAGTGCCCGTACTATGGGGGCAGGCAATGCTCATCTCAAGTTGAAAATTTCCAAGGGTGAGGCGAGTTTTGAAGTGGTAGCCTTTGGCCAAGGCAGATGGGCGACAGAGTTTTCTCAAACCAAGAATCTAGAGTTGGCAGTCAAATTGTCTGTCAACCAATGGAATGGCCAAACTGCCCTCCAGTTGATGATGGTGGATGCGCGTGTGGAGGGTGTTCAACTTTTTAACATTCGTGGGAAAAATGCAGTCTTGCCAGAAGGGGTTCCAGTCTTGGATTTTGATGAAGAACTGCCAGATATAGCGACTAGTGAAGCTGTGGTTGTAAAAACCATTCCTGAGGATATTACCTTGTTGAAGACCATTTTTCAGGAGCAGAATTTTTCTGCTGTTTATTTCAAAAATGACATTGACAAGGCCTACTATTTGACAGGCTATGGGACTAGAGATCAGTTTGCCAAATTGTACAAGACCATCTACCAGTTCCCAGAGTTTGATATTCGCTACAAGCTGAAAGATTTGGCTACTTATCTTAATATCCAACAAATCTTGCTGGTCAAGATGATTCAAGTATTTGAAGAGCTAGGCTTTGTGACGATCAAAGATGGGGTCATGACAGTCAATAAAGAGGCACCAAAGCGGGAGATCGGAGAAAGTCAGATTTATCAAAATCTCAAACAAACCGTCAAAGACCAAGAAATGATGGCGCTGGGTACTGTGCAAGAAATTTATGACTTTTTGATGGAAAAAGAGTAGAAGTTAGAAAAGAGTTGGGCAACCAGCTCTTTTTTGAAAACAAATCTTCATTTTGAAAATCATCAAAAAAATGGTATAATGGTAGGAAAAGATTCGGCTAACAGTAATAGTGCTTTTAGAATAAGAGGGTAAGCAACCCTATAATCAAGATAAACTAAGATTTTGGAGGAAAAATGAGTAATATTAGTTTAACAACACTTGGTGGTGTACGTGAAAATGGGAAAAATATGTACATTGCTGAAATTGGAGAGTCCATTTTTGTTTTGAATGCAGGGTTAAAATATCCCGAAAATGAACAATTAGGGGTCGATGTGGTGATTCCAAAGATGGACTACCTTTTTGAAAATAAAGATCGAATTGCTGGGGTATTTTTAACTCACGGACATGCAGATGCTATTGGTGCTCTGCCTTATCTCTTGGCTGAAGCCAAGGTACCTGTATTTGGCTCTGAGTTGACCATTGAGTTGGCAAAGCTCTTTGTCAAAGGAAATGACGCAGTCAAGAAATTTAATGATTTTCATGTTATTGATGAAGATACGGAGATTGATTTTGGTGGGACAGTGGTTTCCTTCTTCCCTACGACTTACTCCGTTCCAGAGAGCCTGGGAATTGTCTTGAAGACAGCTGAAGGTAGCATCGTTTATACAGGTGACTTCAAATTTGACCAGACAGCTAGTGAATCCTATGCGACAGACTTCGCTCGTTTGGCAGAAATCGGTCGTGACGGCGTCCTGGCTCTCCTCAGTGATTCGGCCAATGCGGACAGCAATATTCAGGTGGCTAGTGAAAGTGAAGTTAGAGATGAAATTACCCAAACCATTGCTGACTGGGAAGGTCGTATCATCGTTGCAGCTGTTTCCAGTAACCTTTCTCGTATCCAGCAGATTTTTGACGCTGCGGATAAAACAGGTCGACGTATCGTCTTGACAGGATTTGATATTGAAAATATCGTCCGCACAGCGATTCGTCTCAAGAAGTTGTCTTTAGCCAACGAAATTCTCTTGATTAAGCCGAAAGATATGTCTCGCTTTGAAGACCATGAGTTGATTATTCTTGAGACAGGTCGTATGGGTGAACCTATCAATGGACTTCGTAAGATGTCGATTGGTCGCCACCGTTATGTAGAAATCAAGGATGGGGACCTGGTCTATATTGCTACGGCTCCGTCTATTGCTAAAGAAGCCTTCGTTGCGCGTGTGGAAAATATGATTTATCAGGCAGGAGGGGTTGTCAAATTGATTACCCAAAGTTTACATGTATCAGGGCACGGAAATGCGCGTGATTTGCAGTTGATGATCAATCTCTTGCAACCCAAGTATCTCTTCCCGATTCAAGGGGAATACCGTGAGTTGGATGCCCATGCTAAGGCTGCTATGGCAGTTGGGATGTTGCCAGAACGCATTTTCATCCCTAAAAAGGGAACCAGCATGGCTTATGAGAATGGAGACTTTGTCCCAGCTGGTGCGGTTTCGGCAGGGGATGTCTTGATTGACGGAAATGCTATCGGTGATGTTGGTAATGTAGTCCTTCGTGACCGTAAGGTCTTGTCAGAGGACGGTATTTTCATCGTCGCAATCACCGTTAACCGTCGTGAGAAGAAAATTGTGGCCAAGGCCCGTGTTCACACGCGTGGATTTGTTTATCTCAAGAAGAGTCGCGATATTCTCCGTGAAAGTTCAGAATTGATTAACAAAACGGTAGAAGACTATCTGCAAGGAGATGACTTTGACTGGGCAGATCTTAAAGGCAAGGTTCGGGATAATCTGACCAAGTATCTCTTTGATCAAACTAAGCGTCGTCCAGCTATTCTACCAGTAGTCATGGAAGCAAAATAATCATTGAAATAAGTAAAGATAAAGTCTAGTTTCGGCTTTTTCTTATCGGAAAATAGAAGGAGAAAATCATGGCAGTAATGAAAATCGAGTATTACTCACAAGTTTTGGATATGGAGTGGGGAGTGAATGTCCTCTACCCTGATGCCAATCGAGTGGAAGAACCAGAGTGTGAAGATATTCCCGTCTTGTACCTCTTGCACGGGATGTCTGGCAATCATAATAGTTGGCTCAAGCGGACCAATGTAGAACGCTTGCTTCGAGCTACTAATCTCATTGTTGTTATGCCTAATACCAGCAACGGTTGGTACACCGATACCCAATATGGTTTTGACTACTACACGGCTCTAGCAGAGGAATTGCCACAGGTTTTGAAACGCTTCTTCCCTAATATGACCAGTAAGCGTGAAAAGACCTTTATCGCTGGTCTCTCCATGGGAGGCTACGGCTGTTTCAAATTGGCTCTTGCGACAAATCGTTTTTCTCATGCAGCTAGTTTTTCAGGTGCTCTCAGCTTTCAAGATTTTTCTCCTGAGAGCCAAAATCTGGGAAGTCCAGCCTACTGGAGAGGTGTTTTTGGAGAGATTAGAGACTGGACAACTAGTCCCTATTCTCTTGAAAGTCTGGCTAAAAAATCGGATAAAAAGACCAAACTTTGGGCGTGGTGTGGCGAACAGGATTTCTTGTATGAAGCCAATAATCTAGCAGTGAAAAATCTCAAAAAATTAGGTTTTGATGTGACCTATAGCCATAGCGCTGGAACTCACGAGTGGTATTATTGGGAAAAACAATTGGAACGGTTTCTAGCAACCCTGCCAATCGATTTCAAATTAGAAGAGAGATTGAGTTAGTTTTTTATAAATGAACCACTATCTATAGTTATTCTTGGCTTCAAAACAATGATGGAAGTCTGTTTTCACTAGACTTTTCAAACGAAAGTAGTAGAATAGTAATAAGATATTGGAGGAAAGAGAGTAGGAAATGTACCGTTATCAAATTGGCATTCCCACATTAGAATATGATCAGTTTGTCAAAGAACATGAATTAGCCAATGTATTACAAAGTAGTGCTTGGGAAGAAGTGAAGTCTGATTGGCAACATGAGAAGTTTGGTGTTTACAGGGAAGAAAAATTACTGGCGACAGCTAGTATTTTGATTAGAAGTCTTCCGCTAGGCTATAAAATGTTTTACATCCCAAGAGGACCTATATTGGATTATGGGGATACGGAACTCTTGAGTTTTGTCATTCAGTCCATTAAGTCTTATGCTCGCAGTAAGAGAGCTATTTTTGTGACTTTTGATCCAAGTATTTGCCTGTCTCAAAGTTTAATCAATCAGGAAAAGACAGAATATCCTGAAAATCTGGCTATTATTGATAGTTTGCAACAAATGGGAGTAAGGTGGTCGGGAAAAACAGAGGAAATGGGGGACACCATTCAGCCTCGTATTCAGGCAAAAATATACAAGGAAAATTTTGAAGAAGATAAACTTTCCAAGTCAACAAAACAGGCTATTCGAACAGCACGGAATAAGGGGGTAGAGATTCAATTTGGTGGAACTGAATTATTGGAGTCTTTTTCCTTTTTGATGAAAAAAACCGAGAAGCGAAAAGAGATTCATTTGAGAAATGAAGCCTATTATAAAAAATTGTTAGATAATTTTAAGGACAAGGCCTATATCACCTTGGCAACCTTGGATGTTTCTAAACGTTCGCAAGAATTAGAAGAACAGTTAGCGAAAAACAGAGCCTTGGAAGAGACCTTTACTGAGTCGACTCGCACTTCAAAAGTAGAAGCGCAGAAGAAGGAAAAAGAACGTTTGTCAGAGGAATTGACTTTCTTGCAGGAATATATAGATGCAGGTCAAGCAAGAGTTCCTTTAGCAGCTACCTTGACTTTAGAATTCGGACAAACTTCTGTCAATCTATACGCAGGAATGGATGAAGATTTTAGACGTTATAAAGCTCCTATTTTGACTTGGTATGAGACAGCTCGATATTCCTTTGAACGTGGCATTTTATGGCAAAATTTAGGAGGCGTCGAGAATGCTTTAGATGGTGGACTCTATCGTTTTAAAGCTAATTTTAATCCAACGATTGAAGAATACTTGGGTGAATTTACAATGCCCACTCATCCTCTCTATCCTCTGTTAAGACTTGCTCTTGATTTCCGTAAAACATTAAGAAAAAAACATAGAAAGTAAGTATATGGCACTAATTACACTCACGAAAGAAGAGTTTCAGGCTTATTCTGATCAGGTTTCTTCTCGTTCCTTTATGCAATCTGTCCAGATGGGGGACTTGTTAGAAAAAAGAGGGGCTCGAATTGTTTATCTTGCTTTGAAACAAGAAGGAGAAATTCAAGTTGCAGCTCTGGTTTATAGCTTGCCCATGCTGGGTGGTCTGCATATGGAGATCAATTCGGGGCCGATTTATACCCAACAAGATGCCCTTCCAGTTTTTTATGAAGAGTTAAAAGAATATGCCAAGCAAAATGGTGTATTAGAGTTGCTTGTAAAACCTTATGAAACTTATCAAACTTTTGATAGTGAAGGTAATCCAATAGATGCTGAGAAAAAAAGTATGATTCAAGGTTTAACTGATTTAGGTTATCAATTTGATGGATTGACGACAGGGTATCCAGGTGGAGAACCAGATTGGTTATACTATAAAGATTTGACTGAATTAACTGAAAAGAATTTGCTTAAAAGTTTTAGCAAAAAGGGTAAACCCTTGGTGAAAAAGGCTGAAACCTTTGGCATTCGGTTGAAAAAGTTAAAACGTGAAGAACTATCGATTTTTAAGAATATAACAAAAGAAACCTCTGAACGTAGAGAATATAGTGATAAAAGTTTAGAATATTATGAGCACTTTTATGATTCATTTGGAGAACAAGCGGAGTTTCTCATAGCAAGCTTAAATTTTTCGGACTATATGAGCAAATTGCAAGGTGAACAAAGTAAACTAGAAGAACTCTTGGGCAAGTTGCGACTTGATTTGAGTAAAAATCCTCATTCTGAGAAAAAACAAAATCAACTGAGAGAATATTCTAGTCAATTTGAAACGTTTGAAGTTCGAAAAGCAGAAGCGCGAGACTTGATTGAAAAATATGGAGAAGAAGATATTGTTTTAGCTGGGAGTTTATTTGTTTATATGCCTCAGGAAACGACTTATCTCTTTAGTGGTTCCTACACTGAGTTTAATAAATTCTATGCCCCTGCACTGCTTCAAAAATATATTATGTTGGAAAGTATAAAACGTGGAATACCTAAATACAACTTCCTAGGGATTCAAGGGATTTTTGATGGTAGTGATGGTGTTTTGCGTTTTAAACAAAATTTTAATGGCTATATTGTACGCAAAGCAGGTACTTTCCGTTATCATCCATCGCCTTTAAAATACAAAGCTATCCAGTTACTCAAAAAAATAGTAGGACGTTAAGATGAAAAAGTCAGTATTTAGCTTTCTTTCAGCTTGTTTTAGTAAAATAGTTTTTATTTGCTAGAAAGGTGGAGAGACATGCGCTGGCTTTTTCGTTTGATAGGGGCTTTCTTTTCTTTTGTGTGGCGTTTGTTTTGACGCCTGGTTTGGACAGTTGTACTCTTATGCGTTCTTGCTTTCGGACTTCTCTGGTATCTGAACGGGGATTTTCAAGAAGCGCTAAAGCAAACAGAGCGGTCAGTCAAGATTGGTCAACAAAGTATTGACCAATGGGAGAAAACAGGGCAACTGCCTAAGTTAAGCCAGACAGATAGTCACCAGCATTCTGAAGGAAGGTGGCCACAGGCCTCTGCTCGTATTTACCTGGATCCGCAGATGGATTCACGCTTTCAAGAGGCTTATGTAGAAGCAATCCAGAACTGGAATCAAACTGGTGCTTTTAACTTTGAACTCGTGACTGAGTCTAGTAAGGCGGATATTACGGCTACGGAGATGAACGACGGAGGCACTCCTGTGGCAGGAGAGGCGGAAAGTCAAACTAATCTCTTAACAGGGCAATTCTTATCCGTAACGGTGCGCCTGAATCATTATTATCTGTCCAATCCTGACTATGGCTATTCCTATGAGCGCCTTGTCCATACGGCAGAACATGAGTTGGGGCATGCGATTGGCTTGGACCATACAGATGAGAAGTCTGTCATGCAACCAGCAGGTTCTTTTTATGGTATCCAGGAAGAGGATGTTGAAAGACTTCGAAAATTATATGAGACCAATGAGTAGGGGACTATTTTTCCCTACTTTTTTGCTATAATGGAATTATGAACAACTTGATTAAATCAAAACTAGAGCTCTTGCCGACCAGCCCTGGTTGTTACATTCACAAGGATAAAAACGGCACCATTATCTATGTAGGAAAGGCTAAAAATCTGCGTAACCGCGTGCGGTCCTATTTCCGTGGAAGTCATGATACCAAAACAGAGGCTTTGGTGTCTGAAATTGTAGATTTTGAATTTATCGTTACGGAGTCTAATATTGAGGCACTTCTCCTAGAAATCAACCTGATCAAGGAAAATAAGCCTAAATACAATATCATGCTCAAGGATGACAAGTCCTATCCCTTCATCAAAATCACTAATGAGCGCTATCCACGCTTGATTATCACTCGTCAGGTCAAGAAGGACGGAGGTCTCTACTTTGGTCCCTATCCAGATGTGGGGGCGGCCAATGAAATCAAGCGACTACTGGATCGGATTTTCCCTTTTCGTAAGTGTACCAATCCACCGTCTAAGGTCTGTTTTTACTACCATATCGGCCAATGCATGAGCCACACCATCTGTAAGAAGGATGAGGACTATTTCAAGTCTATGGCTCAGGAGGTTTCTGATTTTCTGAAAGGGCAAGATGATAAAATCATTGATAACCTCAAGGGCAAAATGGCAGCGGCGGCTCAGACTATGGAGTTTGAACGTGCGGCGGAATACCGTGACCTGATTCAGGCTATTGGAACGCTTCGAACCAAGCAACGGGTTATGGCTAAGGATCTCCAAAATCGCGATGTCTTTGGCTACTACGTGGATAAGGGCTGGATGTGTGTTCAGGTTTTCTTTGTTCGTCAGGGCAAGCTCATTGAGCGCGATGTCAATCTTTTTCCCTACTACAACGATCCGGATGAGGACTTCTTGACCTATGTGGGACAATTCTATCAAGAAAAATCCCACCTAGTTCCCAATGAGGTACTGATTCCGCAGGATATTGACCAAGAAGCGGTCAAGGCTTTGGTAGATACCAAGATTCTCAAGCCCCAGCGTGGAGAGAAAAAGCAGCTGGTCAATTTGGCTATAAAGAATGCTCGAGTCAGCCTAGAGCAGAAATTCAACCTGCTAGAGAAATCTGTCGAAAAGACCCAAGGGGCTATTGAAAATCTAGGACGCTTGCTTCAAATCCCAACCCCAGTTCGTATCGAATCTTTCGATAACTCCAACATCATGGGGACCAGTCCTGTTTCAGCCATGGTGGTCTTTGTCAACGGCAAACCAAGTAAAAAAGATTATCGTAAGTATAAAATCAAGACCGTAGCCGGGCCAGACGACTATGCCAGTATGAGAGAAGTCATTCGCAGGCGCTATGGTCGAGTACAGCGTGACGGTTTGACTCCTCCAGATTTGATTGTCATTGATGGGGGACAAGGTCAAGTCAATATCGCTAAGCAGGTTATCCAAGAGGAACTGGGCTTGGATATTCCAATTGCAGGTCTGCAAAAGAATGATAAGCACCAAACTCATGAATTGCTCTTTGGAGATCCGCTGGAAGTGGTGGACTTGTCTCGTAATTCTCAAGAATTTTTCCTCCTTCAACGCATTCAAGATGAGGTGCACCGCTTTGCCATCACCTTTCACCGCCAACTGCGCTCCAAAAATTCCTTTTCATCTCAATTGGATGGGATTGACGGTCTGGGACCTAAACGCAAGCAGAATCTCATGAAGCATTTCAAGTCTTTGACTAAAATCAAGGAAGCCAGTGTGGATGAGATTGTCGAAGTTGGAGTGCCAAGAGCAGTAGCAGAGGTTGTGCAAAGAAAGTTGAACCCGCAGGGAGAAGCCTTGCCTCAAGTAGCAGAAGAAAGAGTAGATTACCAAACGGAAGGAAACCACAATGAACCATAAAATCGCAATTTTATCAGATGTTCATGGCAATGCGACGGCGCTAGAAGCAGTGATTGCAGATGCTAAAAATCAAGGGGCCAGTGAATATTGGCTTCTGGGAGATATTTTTCTTCCTGGTCCAGGCGCAAATGACTTAGTCGCCCTGCTAAAGGACCTTCCTATCACAGCCAGTGTTCGAGGCAATTGGGATGATCGTGTCCTTGAGGTCTTGGATGGCGAATATGGTTTGGAATATCCGAAAGAAATCCAGTCAATGCGCATGATCCAGTTTTTGATGGAGCGAATGGATCCTGCAACGATTGTCTGGCTACGAAGCTTGCCTTTGCTGGAAAAGAAAGAAATTGACGGATTGCGCTTTTCTATCTCTCATAATTTGCCAAATAAGAACTATGGTGGTGACTTGCTAGTTGAGAATGATACAGAGAAATTTGACCAACTGCTAGATGCGGAAACCGACGTGGCAGTCTATGGTCATGTTCACAAGCAGTTACTTCGTTATGGCAGTCAAGGGCAACAAATCATCAATCCAGGTTCGATTGGCATGCCCTATTTTAACTGGGAGGCGTTAAAAAATCACCGTGCCCAGTATGCCGTGATAGAAGTTGAAGATGGGGAATTGGTAAATATCCTATTTCGTAAAGTCGCTTATGATTATGAAGCGGAGTTAGAATTGGCCAAGTCCAAGGGGCTTCCCTTTATTGAAATGTATGAAGAACTGCGTCGTGACGATAACTATCAGGGGCACAATCTGGAACTATTAGCAAGCTTAATAGAAAAGCATGGGTATGTAGAAGATGTGAAGGATTATTTTGATTTTTTGTAAGAGTTTCCTAAAATAACCAATGCAAACTAAAAACGATTGGCTGGTCCAATCGTTTTTAATATATCTTATTGTAACTGAGATTTATCTGGGAGATAAGAACCACCTAGATAGGTATTGCTGAGTTTTTCAAGGGTTCCATCTTGGTAGAGTTCTTTGAGTGCTTTATCAAATTGCTCTTTAAACTCTTTTTGATCACTTGAGAAAACGATATAATTGCTAGGACTATTAGTAGAAGACAAGTCAACCACAGAAAGATCTAAGCCACGGTCCTTGATAATCTTTTGAACGGATACCTTGTCAAAAACTAGGAAATCAAATTCACCGTTAGAGAGGTCTAGGATTCGTTTGCCGATATCTTCACCAGAAAAATCTATAGTAGCAGGATTATCAGTGTGTTTTTGATTCCAGTTATTGATGAATTGAGCGTTAGAAGTTCCGGTATCCTCTTGTGTTGTTTTACCAGCGATTTGGTCAAGTGAAGTCAAAGGATTTTTCTTGTTGCTGACGAGGACGAGGGGATTGTTGGAAATCGGAAGTGAGTAGAGGTATTTTTCAGCACGCTCTTTTGTGTAACTCAAGTTATTTGCTGCAGCCTGATAGTGACCAGAATCAAGTCCTGGGAAGATACTCTCCCAGGCGGTTCTTTGAAATTGAATCTCGTAGTCGCTGAGTTTTTCATCTACTGCTTTTAGAACTTCAATATCGAAGCCTGTCAGATTGCCTTTATCTTCGTAGTCAAATGGTGGCACGTCGCCAGCTGTAGCAAGGACGATTGTCTTTTGAGCGCTAGTCTCTTTGGGTGTGGCTTGATTTCCACAGGCAACCAAAAATGGTAGGATGGCTAATAATAGGCTAAATTTTTTCATAATATCTCCATTCAAATGTAAAGTACTTGTTAGTTTATCAGAAACTGTCTTGATGAACCAATATATATTTTTTATGGCTGTGATAAAAAATCTTAATCATGAAAAATCCCTGCAAGCTCTTTCAAATTATGGTAGAATGGAAGCAGTAGAATTAGAAAAGGAAATCGATTATGAAATTTCTTGAATTAAACAAAAAACGTCATGCGACTAAGCAGTTTACTGATAAGCCAGTTGATCCAAAAGATGTGCGTACGGCTATCGAAATTGCAACCTTGGCACCAAGTGCCCACAACAGCCAGCCTTGGAAATTTGTGGTAGTACGTGAGAAAAATGCTGAACTGGCAAAGTTGGCTTATGGTTCAAACTTTGAACAGGTATCATCAGCGCCTGTAACAATTGCCTTGTTTACAGACACAGATTTGGCTAAACGTGCTCGTAAGATTGCCCGAGTTGGTGGTGCTAACAATTTCTCAGAAGAACAACTTCAATACTTCATGAAAAATTTGCCAGCTGAATTTGCACGCTACAATGAACAACAAGTCAGCGACTACCTAGCACTCAATGCAGGTTTGGTTGCTATGAACTTGGTTCTCGCTCTTACAGACCAAGGAATTGGTTCCAATATTATCCTTGGTTTTGACAAATCAAAAGTTAATGAAGTTTTGGAAATCGAAGACCGTTTCCGCCCAGAACTCTTGATCACAGTGGGTTACACAGACGACAAATTGGAACCAAGCTACCGCTTGCCAGTAGATGAAATCATCGAGAAAAGATAGAAAGAAGAAAAAATGACAGCAATTGATTTTACAGCAGAAGTAGAAAAACGCAAAGAAGACCTCTTGGCTGACTTGTTTAGCCTTTTGGAAATCAACTCTGAACGTGATGATAGCAAGGTTGATGCTGAACATCCATTTGGACCTGGTCCAGTAAAAGCCTTGGAGAAATTCCTTGAAATCGCAGACCGCGATGGCTACCCAACTAAAAATGTTGACAACTACGCAGGACATTTTGAGTTTGGTGATGGAGAAGAAGTTCTCGGCATCTTTGCCCATATGGATGTGGTTCCTGCTGGTAGCGGTTGGGACACAGACCCTTACACACCAACTATCAAAGACGGTCGCCTTTATGCGCGTGGGGCTTCAGATGACAAGGGACCTACAACAGCTTGTTACTATGGTTTGAAAATCATCAAAGAATTGGGACTTCCAACTTCTAAGAAAGTTCGTTTCATCGTTGGAACAGATGAAGAATCAGGTTGGGCAGACATGGACTACTATTTCGAGCACGTAGGACTTGCAAAACCAGACTTTGGTTTCTCTCCAGACGCTGAATTCCCTATCATCAATGGTGAAAAAGGAAATATCACGGAATACCTCCACTTTGCAGGTGAAAATGCAGGTGCTGCCCGTCTTCACAGCTTCACAGGTGGTTTGCGTGAAAATATGGTACCAGAATCAGCAACAGCAGTCGTTTCAGGTGATTTGGCTGACTTGCAAGCTAAACTAGATGCCTTTGTTGCAGAACACAAACTTAGAGGAGAACTCCAAGAAGAAGCTGGCCAATACAAGGTGACGATCATTGGTAAATCAGCCCACGGTGCTATGCCTGCTTCAGGTGTCAATGGTGCGACTTACCTAGCCCTCTTCCTTAGCCAGTTTGACTTTGCTGGTCCAGCCAAAGACTACCTTGACATCGCTGGAAAAATTCTGTTGAACGACCATGAGGGTGAAAATCTCAAGATTGCCCATGTGGATGAAAAGATGGGTGCCCTTTCTATGAATGCGGGTGTATTCCGTTTTGATGAAACAAGCGCTGATAATACCATTGCCCTTAACATCCGCTATCCAAAAGGAACAAGTCCAGAGCAAATCAAGTCAATCCTTGAAAACTTGCCAGTTGCTTCTGTTAGTTTGTCAGAACATGGTCACACGCCTCACTATGTGCCAATGGAAGATCCACTTGTGCAAACCTTGTTGAATGTCTATGAAAAACAAACTGGCCTTAAAGGTCACGAGCAAGTTATCGGTGGTGGAACCTTTGGTCGCTTGCTCGAACGAGGTGTTGCCTATGGTGCCATGTTCCCAGACTCAATTGACACCATGCACCAAGCCAATGAATTTATCGCTTTGGATGATCTCTTCCGAGCAGCAGCAATCTATGCCGAAGCTATTTATGAATTGATCAAATAAAACGATAGAAGTCTGAGATTGTATGCTTGGACTTCTTTTTGGAGGGAAAGTAGATGTCTCAAATTGAAAGAATCAAGCAGGCTATTATGGCAGATCCGCAGAATGCTACCTATACAAAGCGTGGCATTGAACCTCTCTTTGCAGCGCCAAAGACTGCTCGCATCAATATCATCGGTCAAGCGCCTGGTCTTAAAACCCAAGAAGCAGGCCTTTACTGGAAAGATAAGAGTGGTGACCGCTTGCGGGCCTGGCTAGGTGTGGATGAAGATACCTTTTACAATTCAGGTTATTTTGCTGTCTTGCCCATGGATTTCTACTTTCCAGGGCATGGCAAGTCAGGTGATCTTCCGCCTCGAGCAGGTTTTGCTGAAAAATGGCATCCACAGCTCTTGCAAGAATTACCCGATATCCAGTTGACCCTCTTGATTGGGCAATATGCCCAGGCCTACTATTTAAAGGAGAAAGTCAGTGGCAAGGTGACAGAACGGGTAAAACATTATCAGAACTACTTGCCAACCTATTTTCCTTTAGTTCACCCCTCACCGCGAAATCAAATCTGGATGGCTAAAAATCCTTGGTTTGAGTCAGAAGTGGTGCCAGATTTGAAAAAAAGAATTAAAACTATTTTATAGTCAATGAAAATCAAAGAGCAAACTAGGAAGCTAGCCGCAGTCTGCTCAAAGTACAGCTTTGAGGTTGCAGATAAAACTGACGAAGTCAGCTCAAAACATTGTTTTGAGGTTGTGGATAGAACTGACGAAGTCAGCTAAAAACACTGTTTTGAGGTTGTGGATAGAACTGACGAAGTCAGTAACCATACGCACGGTAAGGCGACGCTGACGTGGTTTGAAGAGATTTTCGAAGAGTATTAGGAGAAAAAGAATGAAAGAAATAGCCTTTGACGCATTTTACCAGCTTTACCAAAATGACCAACTTTCTTTAGTGGACGTGAGAGAAGTGGATGAGTTTGAAGCACTTCATTTAGAAGATGCCCAGAATCTTCCTCTGAGTCAATTAGCCGATATTTATGATCAATTGGACAAAGATCGCTTACATTATATTATTTGCAAATCTGGGATGAGATCGGCGCGTGCTTGCCAATTCCTATCAGAACAAGGCTATGAGGTTATCAATGTACAAGGTGGTATGACTGCCTTTGAAGAACTGTAAACAGTACAATTTTCTCCTGCTTGGTGTGGACTGGGTAGGAGAATTTTATTTTTAGATAATTCTCATTTTTAAGAATCTTGAAAACATTCAATATTTACTTCGTGAAGCTTTTTTCATACTCCTATTCATGATATACTAGGTCAGTATTTTATAAATATAAAGGAGATTTTCATGGCTAAAAAAGGTGCCCTAACAGGTTTGCTTCTGTTTGGAATATTTTTTGGTGCGGGGAACTTGATTTTTCCGCCTTCTCTAGGTGCTCTATCTGGAGAACATTTTCTTCCTGCCATCGCAGGTTTTGTCTTTTCAGGTGTCGGTATCGCCGTCTTGACCCTTATTATTGGAACGCTAAATCCTAAAGGATATATCTACGAGATTTCTACAAAGATAGCGCCTTGGTTTGCGACTCTTTACCTCTCAGTTCTTTACTTGTCAATCGGTCCATTCTTTGCTATCCCACGTACTGCTACAACAGCTTACGAAGTAGGGATTAGCCCCCTTTTGTCGGATGCAAATAAAGGTCTTGGTTTGATTGTCTTTACGGTTCTTTACTTTGCAGCAGCCTATTTGATTTCGCTTAATCCATCAAAAATCTTAGACCGTATCGGCCGTATTTTAACGCCAGTTTTTGCGATTTTGATCGTTATCTTGGTTGTTCTGGGAGCTTTCAAATACGGTGGAACAAGTCCTCAAGTTGCTTCAGCCGCTTATCAAGCTTCTGCCTTTGGGACAGGTTTCCTAGAAGGATATAATACCTTGGATGCTCTTGCTTCAGTTGCCTTTAGCGTAATCGCAGTTCAAACCTTGAAACAACTTGGCTTCTCAAGTAAGAAAGAGTACATTTCGACTATTTGGGTTGTTGGTATCGTTGTAGCCCTTGCCTTCAGCGCTCTTTACATCGGCTTAGGTTTCCTTGGGAACCATTTCCCGGTACCAGCTGAGGCTATGAAGGGTGGAACTCCTGGTGTTTACATCTTGTCACAAGCCACTCAAGAAATCTTTGGCTCAACAGCCCAACTCTTCCTTGCAGCTATGGTTACCGTAACCTGCTTCACAACAACGGTTGGTTTGATTGTGTCAACAGCTGAGTTCTTTAATGAACGTTTCCCACAAATCAGTTATAAGGTTTATGCGACAGCCTTTACCTTGATTGGATTTGCCATTGCTAATTTAGGTCTTGATGCGATTATCAAGTACTCCATTCCAGTACTGGTTATCTTGTACCCAATCACGATTGCTATCGTTATGATTGTCATTGTCAACAAATTCGTGGCTCTTTCAAAACCAGGTATGCAGTTGACAATTGCTGTTGTTACAGCTATTGCTATTGCAAGCGTACTAGGAAGCTCGTTTAAGGTTGAGTTTCTTGCAAACCTTGTCAACGCTCTTCCTTTTGCCAAGGCATCACTCCCATGGTTGGTCCCAGCCATTGTCGGAATCTTGCTCTCATTGGTTCTACCAAACAAGCAAGAAAGCGATGTTTTTGAAATGGAATAATCACTAAAATCACTTTTGTAGACAAGTCTACAGGAGTGATTTTCTTTTTTTATCCGATGATAAATGTGTTATAATAGGTAGCAAAAGAGGTGAAGAAATGAATCAAACAGTAGAATATATCAAAGAACTGACAGCTATTGCGTCGCCAACGGGTTTTACTCGTGAGATTGCGGACTATTTAGTCAAGACTCTGGAAGGATTTGGTTACCAGCCGGTTCGCACAGCCAAGGGCGGTGTCAATGTGACCATTAAAGGTCAAAATGATGAGCAACAACGCTATGTGACTGCCCATGTGGATACGCTGGGTGCCATTGTCCGTGCTGTCAAACCAGATGGTCGTCTCAAATTGGACCGTATCGGTGGTTTTCCTTGGAACATGATTGAAGGAGAAAACTGTACCGTTCATGTGGCTAGTAGAGGTGAAAAAGTATCCGGGACCATCCTTATCCACCAAACTTCTTGCCATGTCTACAAGGATGCAGGAACTGCAGAACGCACGCAGGACAATATGGAAGTGCGTTTGGACGCCAAAGTAACCAATGAAAAAGAAACTCGTGCCTTGGGGATTGAGGTAGGTGATTTTATCAGCTTTGATCCACGAACTATCGTGACAGAGACAGGTTTTATCAAGTCTCGCCACTTGGATGACAAGGTCAGTGCGGCGATTTTGCTTAACCTGCTTCGTATTTATATGGAAGAGAAGATTGATTTGCCAGTAACAACCCATTTTGCTTTTTCAGTCTTTGAAGAAGTGGGACATGGTGCTAATTCTAGTATTCCTGCTCAGGTAGTCGAATATCTGGCTGTGGATATGGGAGCTATGGGGGATGACCAGCAGACAGATGAGTACACAGTGTCTATCTGTGTCAAGGATGCCTCAGGGCCTTATCACTATGACTTACGTCAACATTTGGTTGCCTTGGCGAAAGAGCAAGATATTCCATTTAAGCTGGACATCTATCCATTTTATGGTTCGGATGCTTCAGCGGCTATGTCTGCAGGTGCAGAAGTCAAACACGCCCTTCTCGGTGCTGGTATCGAATCTAGTCATTCTTATGAGCGTACTCATATTGACTCGGTGGTCGCAACGGAACGTATGGTTGATGCTTATCTTAAGAGCGCATTGGTAGACTAATATGTGTTTGATTTGTCAGAGAATTGAGCTCATTAAAGCTGGGGAAAATCCCTATTTTGTCAAAGAGTTGGAAACAGGCTATCTTGTTATTGGAGACCACCAGTATTTTGAAGGCTATAGTCTTTTTCTAGCCAAGGAACATGTCACCGAATTGCATCATTTAGAAAAGGAAACGAGGCTCCGTTTTCTAGAGGAAATGAGTTTAGTCCAAGAGGCAGTTGCCAAGGCCTTTACTGCTGAGAAAATGAATATCGAGCTTCTAGGCAATGGCGATGCCCATCTCCACTGGCACATTTTCCCTAGACGAACAGGTGATATGAATGGTCACGGCCTCAAGGGACGTGGTCCAGTCTGGTGGGTTCCCTTTGAAGAAATGACAGCAGAAACCTGCCAAGCAAAACCTGATGAGATTAAAAGATTAGTCGAACGTTTATCATCAGAAGTAGATAAACTATTAGAAATAAAGGAGTAAAAATGAAAAAAAGATACATAGTCTTGACAGCCTTGCTAGCCTTGACATTGGCAGCTTGTTCACAAGAAAAAACAAAAAATGAAGATGGAGCAGCTAAAACAGAGCAAACAGCTAAAGCTGATGGAACAGTCGGTAGTAATTCTCAAGGAACTGCCCAGAAAAAAGCAGAAGTGGTCAATAAAGGAGACTACTACAGCATCCAAGGGAAATACGATGAAATCATCGTAGCAAATAAACACTATCCATTGTCGAAAGACTACAATCCAGGGGAAAATCCAACAGCCAAGGCAGAGTTGGTCAAACTCATCAAGGCTATGCAAGAGGCAGGTTTCCCGATTAGCGACCATTATAGTGGTTTTAGAAGTTATGAAACTCAGACCAAGCTCTATCAAGATTATGTCAACCAAGATGGGAAGGCAGCAGCTGACCGTTACTCTGCCCGTCCTGGCTATAGCGAACACCAGACAGGCTTGGCCTTTGATGTGATTGGGACTGATGGTGATTTGGTAACAGAAGAAAAAGCAGCCCAATGGCTTTTGGATCATGCAGCTGATTATGGCTTTGTTGTCCGTTATCTCAAAGGTAAGGAAAAGGAAACAGGCTATATGGCTGAAGAATGGCACCTGCGTTATGTCGGAAAAGAAGCAAAAGAAATTGCTGCAAGTGGTCTCAGTTTGGAAGAGTATTACGGCTTTGAAGGCGGAGATTACGTCGATTAAAAAATAAACTTTTCTCTTGCAATTTCAGATAAATAGTGTATAATAGACGGGTATGTGAAAAGCATACTTGTGGGAGGTAAAAATCTCTAATTACCGCCAAAACCACAAAGGAGGATTTAAAAATGGCTAAAAAAGTCGAAAAACTTGTAAAATTGCAAATCCCTGCTGGTAAAGCTACACCAGCTCCACCGGTTGGACCTGCTCTTGGTCAAGCTGGTATCAACATCATGGGATTCACAAAAGAGTTCAACGCTCGTACAGCTGACCAAGCTGGGATGATTATTCCAGTTGTTATCTCAGTTTACGAAGATAAATCATTTACTTTCGTTACGAAAACACCACCAGCTGCTGTTCTTTTGAAAAAAGCTGCAGGTGTTGAAAAAGGATCAAGTACACCTAATAAAACTAAAGTTGCTACAGTTACTCGTGCACAAGTACAAGAAATTGCAGAAACTAAGATGCCAGATTTGAACGCAGCAAACGTAGAGTCTGCAATGCGTATGATCGAAGGTACTGCTCGTTCTATGGGATTCACTGTTGTTGACTAATCAATAACACAGTAGAAAATCTCACAGCAGTCTATTAGTTGCTTTTCATACTAGGCAAGTGACTGATACTTGTACTTGGGTACAGCAAGGGAACTTAAGGCCGTAGGAAAAGGAAAGTAATAGACTGAAAACCCGCAAGACTTCATCATTTCGAGGAGTGACGTGGGAGATGAAAATCGATTGAACCACTTACAAGGAGAATAGAAAATGGCTAAAAAAAGCAAACAACTTCGTGCTGCTCTTGAGAAAATCGACAGCACAAAAGCATACAGCGTAGAAGAAGCTGTAGCACTTGCAAAAGAAACTAACTTTGCAAAATTTGACGCAACTGTAGAAGTTGCTTACAACTTGAACATCGACGTTAAAAAAGCTGACCAACAAATCCGTGGAGCAATGGTATTGCCAAACGGTACTGGTAAAACTTCACGCGTTCTTGTTTTCGCACGTGGTGCAAAAGCTGAAGAAGCAAAAGCTGCTGGTGCAGACTTTGTTGGTGAAGATGACCTTGTTGCTAAAATCAACGACGGTTGGTTGGACTTCGACGTAGTTATCGCTACACCTGATATGATGGCTCTTGTTGGACGTCTTGGACGTGTCCTTGGACCACGTAACTTGATGCCAAACCCTAAAACTGGTACTGTAACAATGGATGTTGCTAAAGCAGTTGAAGAGTCTAAAGGTGGTAAAATCACTTACCGTGCTGACCGTGCAGGTAACGTTCAAGCAATCATCGGTAAAGTATCATTTGAAGCTGAAAAATTGGTTGAAAACTTTAAAGCTTTCAACGAAACAATCCAAAAAGCAAAACCAGCTACAGCTAAAGGAACTTACGTAACAAACTTGACTATCACAACTACTCAAGGTGTTGGTATCAAAGTTGACGTAAACTCACTTTAATCAGTAGTTAAAGTAATGTAAAAAAGTTGAAGACGCTATGTCTCAACTTTTTTTGATTTCAAAATCTAGTGGAATGAATCTGGAATAGTCCATCGAGCTTTCTAATACTCTTCGAAAATCTCTTCAAACCGCGTCAACGTCGCCTTGCCGTGCGTATGGTTATTGACTTCGTCAGTTCTATCCACAACCTCAAAACAGTGTTTTGAGCAACCTGAGGCTAGTTTCCTAGTTTGCTCTTTGGTTTTCATTGAGTATAACACATTGTTAGAAGTTGGTTTAAATTTCCTAATCAGTTTGTTCACATTTACCTTCGATATATTATATCCCATAGTTAAGGTTGGTCATACAGATGATTATAGTCATGGAGCCGTAAAACTTAGTGTTTCTTTAGTTGACAAAGATGCCATGAAAAAATATCTGTAACTGTAATAGGATATTTTGAAATAAATATAGATGAAAATATCACCGATATTCTATACGTAAATGGTACTGCTATTCTTTGTCCTTATTTACGTTCTATTGTTTCAATAGTTTCGGCAATTGATAGCAGTGAAGCAATGTTGCTACCTACCATTAATGTTTTAGAGTTACTAGATAAATCTCAACCTTTTGAAGAAGAATAATTTATTAGCTCACTAAATTGAGGGTAAGGAAAAGTAAAAGCAGTAAGAAAAATGTCTTGCATTATACAGCAACCTTTTGGGAATGAGTAGATGGATTGAATAAAATTTGATTAAGAGTGGATGATTTATCTGTAGATTATTATTGGACAGTTAGTCTTGAAGTAGTCTAAGAATTAGGTTATAATCAGTAGAAGCCTTGCTAATAATGAGGAGGTTAGTTTATGTATAGTAGACTGAATCTAAAATAGTATGAAACAATTGCTAAAACATTTATAGAAATTAATTTTACTTTTCCAATCAATTTGTTCTCATCTTATTTCAATCCGCTATATATTATGGTATCGAATCTTCATCAGAATGATAAAATTAATCAATTAATATCTGATTACAAACAGAATATGAAAGCTTTTTATATCACTATTGAAAAATTTATACGAGATGATGAAAGTCTTAAGTGTTATTTTACAAAGGTTATTTCAAGTCGTTCCAAGGTAACAAGTCTAAATCAGATTGAAGCTGATAAAACGATACAAAGAAAATATTCAAGTGAGCTAAAAAAATTTATTGGATTTTATAATGAGATTATTTGTGAGGAAAATAGTTTCCTACATGTACGAAAGAGGTGGTCGAGTTGGTTTAGGTAGTCGGTGCGTGAGTTGATAATTCTCAGGGTATGGACTTCTTTTTCATGAATGAGGTAAAAGAGCAGGTATTGTTTAGAGACAATCATTCTGAGCATATTTTCTGGATAGAGGGAGTATCCGATTTTATGATCAAAGTTAATACCGCCCTCTGGTGAGAAGATGAGTAGGTTGGTAATTTAAACTATTCAACTGAATTTTTGATTAAAAGTATTATTTTATGAGAGAAATCCTAATTTCACAATCCATAGGCAAACGCTTGCATTCTGTTTTTTATTGGACTATAATAGGTTGGTATAAAGCCTTCTGTAGTAATAAAATGTAGAAGGTGTAGAAAGTAAGGATTTAGAATATTTGTAGTTAAAAACACAATGTTGCTATTCCTTATGATAGGGAGATAGATATGGCAATGATAGAAGTGGAACATCTTCAGAAACATTTTGTGAAGATTGTTAAGGAACCGGGCTTGAAGGGGGCTTTGCGCTCCTTTATTCATCCTGAAAAGCAGACCTTTGAAGCGGTCAAGGATTTGAACTTTGAGGTTCCAAAAGGGCAGATTTTAGGATTTATCGGGGCAAATGGTGCTGGGAAGTCGACAACCATTAAAATGCTGACAGGAATTTTGAAACCAACATCTGGTTTTTGTCGGATTAACGGCAAGATTCCCCAGGACAATCGGCAAGATTATGTCAAAGATATTGGCGTAGTCTTTGGACAACGCACCCAGCTATGGTGGGATTTGGCTCTGCAAGAGACCTACACTGTCTTAAAAGAGATTTATGATGTGCCAGACTCGCTCTTTCATAAGCGTATGGACTTTTTGAATGAAGTCTTGGATTTGAAGGACTTTATCAAGGATCCCGTGCGGACTCTTTCACTGGGACAACGGATGCGGGCGGATATTACGGCCTCCTTGCTCCACAATCCCAAGGTTCTTTTTTTAGATGAGCCGACCATTGGTTTGGACGTTTCGGTTAAGGATAATATTCGTCGGGCAATTACTCAGATCAATCAAGAGGAAGAAACTACCATTCTTTTGACCACTCACGATTTGAGTGATATTGAGCAACTTTGTGATCGGATTTTCATGATTGACAAGGGGAAAGAGATTTTTGATGGAACGGTGAGCCAACTCAAGGAGACCTTTGGTAAGATGAAGACTCTCTCTTTTGAACTGCTACCAGGTCAAAGTCATCTCGTCTCTCACTATGAAGGTCTGTCTGATATGACCATTGATAGACAAGGAAACAGCCTCAACATTGAATTTGATAGTTCTCGCTACCAGTCAGCTGACATTATCAAGCAAACCCTGTCTTATTTTGAAATCCGCGATTTGAAGATGGTGGATACGGATATTGAGGATATTATCCGTCGCTTCTACCGAAAGGAGCTCTAGGATGATCAAATTGTGGAGACGTTATAAACCCTTTATCAATGCAGGGGTTCAGGAGTTGATTACTTACCGAGTCAACTTTATTCTCTATCGGATTGGCGATGTCATGGGGGCTTTTGTGGCCTTTTATCTCTGGAAGGCTGTCTTTGATTCTTCGCAAGAGTCTTTGATTCAGGGCTTCAGTATGGCGGATATCACCCTCTACATCATCATGAGTTTTGTGACCAATCTTCTGACTAGATCCGATTCGTCCTTTATGATTGGGGAGGAGGTCAAGGATGGCTCCATTATCATGCGTTTGTTGCGACCAGTGCATTTTGCGGCCTCCTATCTTTTCACCGAGCTTGGTTCCAAGTGGTTGATTTTTATCAGCGTTGGCCTTCCATTTTTAAGTGTCATTGTTTTGATGAAAATCTTATCTGGGCAAGGGATTGTAGAAGTGCTGGGATTAACTGTCCTTTATCTCTTTAGCCTAACTTTGGCTTATCTGATTAACTTTTTCTTTAATATTTGCTTTGGATTTTCAGCCTTTGTGTTTAAAAATCTTTGGGGTTCCAATCTACTCAAGACTTCCATAGTGGCCTTTATGTCTGGAAGTTTGATTCCCTTGGCTTTCTTTCCAAAGGTTGTTGCAGATATTCTGTCCTTCCTGCCTTTTTCATCCTTGATTTATACCCCAGTCATGATTATTGTTGGGAAATACGATGCTAATCAGATGCTTCAGGCACTCGCTTTGCAGTTTTTCTGGCTCTTAGTGATGGTGGGCTTGTCTCGGTTGATTTGGAAACGAGTCCAGTACTTTATCACCATTCAAGGAGGTTAGTATGAAAAAATATCAACGCATGCATCTGATTTTTATCAGACAATACATCAAGCAAATCATGGAATACAAGGTGGATTTTGTGGTTGGTGTCTTGGGAGTCTTTCTGACTCAAGGCCTGAATCTCTTATTTCTCAATGTCATCTTTCAACACATCCCATCCCTAGAAGGTTGGACTTTTCAAGAAATTGCCTTTATCTATGGTTTTTCCTTGATTCCTAAGGGCTTGGACCATCTCTTTTTTGACAATCTCTGGGCACTGGGGCAACGCTTGGTGCGAAAAGGAGAATTTGATAAGTATCTGACTCGTCCTATCAATCCTCTCTTTCACATCTTGGTTGAGACCTTTCAGATTGATGCCTTAGGCGAACTCTTGGTCGGTGGTATTTTATTGGGAACAACCATGACCAGCATTGCTTGGACTCTTCCAAAATTCCTGCTTTTCCTAGTCTGTATTCCTTTTGCGACCTTGATTTATACTTCTCTTAAAATCGCGACAGCCAGCATCGCTTTTTGGACCAAGCAGTCAGGGGCTATGATTTACATTTTCTATATGTTTAATGATTTTGCAAAGTATCCGATTTCGATTTACAATTCTCTTCTTCGTTGGTTGATTAGCTTTATCGTGCCTTTTGCCTTTACGGCCTACTATCCTGCTAGCTATTTTTTGCAGGACAAGGATGTACTCTTTAACATTGGAGGTTTGATTTTGATTTCCCTTGTCTTTTTTGGTATTTCCTTGAAACTATGGGACAGGGGCTTGGATTCTTATGAAAGTGCTGGATCCTAAGATGAAGAAACTCAAAGCCTTGTCTTAGGACAGGCTTTTTCTAATAGAGATGAAAATTCCTTGACATCTATTCTCAGAGTGCTATACTGTAAGTGTAATCGCCGATTTATCTCAGTTGGTAGAGCAAGGCACTCGTAAAGCCTAGGTCACAGGTGAACATATGACTGAAGATTTGAAAAAATAGATATGTATAAATAACCGTTAACCCCAATTATTCACCCCTAATCTAAAAACCCTCCAGAATCCTTGCCTTAGCTTAGATCCTGGATGGTTTCTTTTTTCACCCAATGGGTGTTTTTTACTAGACAAAAAAGAGTTTCCCCTTTATGGTATAAGTGTAGAAAAAAACACAAAAAGAAAGGAAACTCACATGAACAGTTTACCAAATCATCACTTCCAAAACAAGTCTTTTTACCAACTATCTTTCGATGGAGGTCATTTAACCCAGTATGGTGCTCTTATCTTTTTTCAGGAACTTTTTTCCCAGTTGAAACTAAAAGAGCGGATTTCTAAGTATTTAGTAACGAATGACCAACGCCGCTACTGTCGTTATTCGGATTCAGATATCCTTGTCCAGTTCCTCTTTCAACTGTTAACAGGCTATGGAACGGACTATGCTTGTAAAGAATTGTCAGCTGATGCCTACTTTCCAAAATTGTTGGAAGGAGGGCAGCTTGCTTCACAGCCAACCTTATCCCGTTTTCTTTCCAGAACTGACGAGGAAACAGTCCATAGTTTGCGATGCCTCAACCTTGAATTGGTCGAATTCTTTTTGCAGTTTCACCAGCTAAACCAACTCATTGTAGATATCGATTCTACCCATTTCACAGCTTATGGCAAGCAAGAAGGTGTTGCTTATAACGCCCACTATCGTGCTCATGGCTATCATCCTCTTTATGCTTTCGAGGGGAAGACAGGTTATTGTTTCAATGCCCAGCTTCGTCCTGGTAATCGTTATTGTTCTGAAGAGGCAGACAGCTTTATCACACCTGTTTTAGAACGGTTTAATCAACTTCTCTTTCGAATGGATAGTGGCTTTGCGACCCCAAAATTATACGATTTAATTGAAAAAACAGGGCAATACTACCTCATAAAACTCAAGAAAAATACTGTTCTGAGCCGTCTTGGAGACCTTTCCCTCCCTTGCCCACAGGATGAGGACTTAACCATCTTGCCCCACTCCGCCTACTCAGAAACTCTCTATCAAGCAGGATCTTGGTCGCACAAGCGTCGTGTCTGCCAGTTCTCTGAACGAAAAGAAGGAAACTTGTTCTACGATGTTATTTCTCTCGTTACAAATATGACGAGTGGAACAAGCCAAGACCAGTTTCAGCTTTATCGTGGACGTGGTCAAGCCGAGAATTTCATCAAGGAGATGAAGGAGGGATTTTTTGGCGATAAAACGGATAGTTCAAGCTTAATCAAAAACGAAGTTCGTATGATGATGAGCTGTATCGCCTACAATCTCTATCTTTTTCTCAAACATCTAGCTGGAGGTGACTTCCAAACTTTAACAATCAAACGCTTCCGCCATCTTTTTCTTCACGTGGTAGGAAAATGTGTTCGAACAGGACGCAAGCAGCTCCTCAAATTGTCTAGTCTCTATGCCTATTCCGAATTGTTTTCAGCACTTTATTCTAGGATTAGAAAAGTCAACCTGAATCTTCCTGTTCCTTATGAACCACCTAGAAGAAAAGCGTCGTTAATGATGCATTAAAGAACAGTCGAGATGAAAAAATCGTGTGACGCACCAAGGGAGGAGTCTGCCCTTTTGAGGAAATCTAGCGAGGAAAAACGATACTGGAACAGCAGAAAGTAAAACTGGCCTCATGAGGAGGAAGAAAGTGGCTCATGAGGTCAGGGGTTTTGTAAGTTACATCTAGTTGAGAGAGGTATGAATGATTTGGGGTTAAGTCTTATTCTTAGCGGTTATTTATATTGTTTAATAGCGCTGATATTTCATCAATGATGTTTGACTTTGTGATTTTGGTAGTGGTTCAATTTGATTGCTACTATTTTTGATGGTGTGAATGTTCTGACAATGTACCCCAGCTAACTACGAAAGTTTTTGACTCTATATTTTTAATGTGTATTAAAAAATAAATTAACACATATTAATTTTTCTTGACTTAAATTTAAAAAATGATATACTATTTTTATGGAGAGCTAACAATTATATATAAATGTACTACTCTATTTCCTAGATAATACTTAGTAAAACTTTTTATAACAAAGGCTAGCAAAGTTAAAGTTTTCTATCTATTGGAAGTTAAATAAATATGTAAGGAATTAAAATGAAAAAAAGTACAGTATTGTCATTAACCACAGCTGCAGTTATTTTAGCAGCCTATGCCCCTAATGAGGTAGTCTTAGCGGATACATCTAGCTCTGAAGATGCTTTAAATATCTCTGATAAAGAAAAAGTAGTAGTAGATAAGGAAACAGAAAATAAAGAGAAACATGAAGAGATTCATCATGCTATAGAAGCTTCAAAGGATACTGAAGAAAAGAAAACAACAATTATTGAGGAAAAAGAAGTTGTTAGTAAAAATCCTGTGATAGACAATAGCACTAGCAATGAAGAAGCAACAAGCAAAGAAGAAAATTCCAATCAATCCCAAGGAGATAAAGCGGACTCGTCTGCAAGTAAAGACTCAGAAAGTCCCAAAAAAGAGGATAGACTTGTCTATATTGCTGAATTTAAAGATGAAGAGTCTAGAGAAAAAGCAATCAAGGGACTATCCAGTCTTAAGAATACAAAAGTTTTATATACTTATGATAGAATTTTTAACGGTAGTGCCATAGAAACAACTCCAGATAACTTGGACAAAATTAAACACATAGAAGGTATCTCATCGGTTGAAAGGGCACAAAAAGTCCAACCCATGATGAATCATGCCAGAAAGGAAATTGGAGTTGAGGAAGCTATTGATTACCTAAAGGCCATTAATGCTCAATTTGGAAGAAATTTTGATGGCAGAGGTATGGTCATTTCAAATATCGATACTGGAACAGATTATAGGCATAAGGCTATGAGAATCGATGATGATGCCAAAGCCTCAATGAGATTTAAAAAAGAAGACTTAAAAGGCACTGATAAAAATTATTGGTTGAGTGATAAAATTCCTCATGCTTTTAATTATTATAATGGTGGTAAAATTACCGTAGAAAGAGCTGATGATGGAAGTGATTATTTTGATCCCCATGGGATGCATATTGCAGGGATTCTTGCTGGAAATGATACTGAAAAAGACATCAAGAACTTTAATGGCATAGATGGAATTGCACCTAATGCACAGATCTTCTCTTATAAAATGTACTCTGACGCAGGATCTGGGTTCGCAGGGGATGAAACAATGTTTCATGCTATTGAAGATTCTATCAAACACAACGTTGATGTTGTTTCGGTATCATCTGGTTTTACAGGAACAGGTCTTGTAGGTGAGAAATATTGGCAAGCTATTAGAGCATTAAGAAAAGCAGGCATTCCAATGGTTGTCGCTACGGGTAACTATGCGACTTCTGCTTCAAGTTCTTCTTGGGATTTAGTGGCAAATAATCATCTGAAAATGACCGACACTGGAAATGTAACGCGAACAGCAGCACATGAAGATGCGATAGCGGTTGCATCTGCTAAAAATCAAACAGTTGAGTTTGATAAAGTTAACATAGGTGGAGAAAGTTTTAAATACAGAAATATAGGGGCCTTTTTCGATAAGAATAAAATCACAACAAATGAAGATGGTTCAAAAGCTCCTAGTAAATTGAAATTTGTATATATAGGCAAGGGCCAAGACCAAGATTTGATAGGTTTGGATCTTAAGGGCAAAATTGCAGTAATGGATAGAATTTATACAAAGGATTTAAAAAATGCTTTTAAAAAAGCTACGGATAAGGGCGCACGCGCCATTATGGTTGTAAATACTGTCAATTACTACAATAGAGATAATTGGACAGAGCTTCCAGCTATGGGATATGAAGCGGATGAAGGTACTAAAAGTCAAGTGTTTTCAATTTCAGGAGATGATGGTGTAAAGCTATGGAACATGATTAATCCTGATAAAAAAACTGAAGTCAAAAGAAATAATAAAGAAGATTTTAAAGATAAATTGGAGCAATACTATCCAATTGATATGGAAAGTTTTAATTCCAACAAACCGAATGTAGGTGACGAAAAAGAGATTGACTTTAAGTTTGCACCTGACACAGACAAAGAACTCTATAAAGAAGATATCATCGTTCCAGCAGGATCCACATCTTGGGGGCCAAGAATAGATTTACTTTTAAAACCCGATGTTTCAGCACCTGGTAAAAATATTAAATCCACGCTTAATGTCATTAATGGTAAATCAACTTATGGCTATATGTCAGGAACCAGTATGGCAACTCCAATCGTAGCAGCTTCTACTGTTTTGATTAGACCGAAGTTAAAGGAAATGCTTGAAAGACCTGTATTGAGAAATCTTGAGGGAGATGACAAAATAGACCTTACAAGTCTTACAAAAATTGCTCTACAAAATACTGCGCGACCGATGATGGACGCAACGTCTTGGAAAGAAAAAAGCCAATACTTTGCATCACCTAGACAACAGGGAGCAGGCCTAATTAATGTGGCCAATGCTTTGAGAAATGAAGTTGTAGCGACTTTCAAAAACAAGGATTCTAAAGGTTTGGTAAACTCTTATGGTTCTATTTCTCTTAAAGAAATAAAAGGAGAAGAAAAATATTTTACAATTAAGCTTCACAATACATCAAACAGACCTTTGACCTTTAAAGTTTCAGCATCAGCGATAACTACAGATTCTCTAACTGATAGATTAAAGCTGGATGAAACATACAAAGATGAAAAATCTCCAGATGGTAAGCAAATTGTTCCAGAAATCCATCCAGAAAAAATCAAAGGAGCAAATATCACATTTGAGCATGATACTTTCACTATAGGCGCAAATTCTAGCTTTGATTTGAATGCGGTTATAAATGTTGGAGAGGCTAAAGACAAAAATAAATTTGTAGAATCATTTATTCATTTTGAGTCAGTGGAAGAAATGGAAGCTCTAAACTCTAACGGGAAGAAAATAAACTTCCAACCTTCTTTGTCGATGCCTCTAATGGGATTTGCTGGGAATTGGAACCACGAACCAATCCTTGATAAATGGGCCTGGGAAGAGGGTTCAAAATCAAAAACAATGGAAGGTTATGATGATGATGGTAAACCAAAAATTCCAGGAACCTTAAATAAGGGAATTGGTGGAGAACATGGTATAGATAAATTTAATCCAGCAGCTGTTATTCAAAACAGAAAAGATAAAAATATTACATCACTAGACCAAGACCCAGACCTATTTGCCTTTAACAACCAAGGTATTCATGCAGAATCCACTAGTGGATCTAATGTTGCTAACATTTATCCTTTAGATTCAAATGGAAATCCTCAAGATGCTCAACTTGAAAGAGGATTAACCCCTTCTCCACTTGTATTAAGAAGTGCAGAAGAAGGATTGATTTCAATAGTAAATACAAATAAAGAGGGAGAAAATCAAAGAGACTTAAAAGTCATTTCGAGAGAACACTTTATTAGAGGAATTTTAAATTCTAAAAGCAATGATGCAAAGGGAATCAAATCATCTAAACTAAAAGTTTGGGGTGATTTGAAGTGGGATGGACTCATCTATAACCCTAGAGGTAGAGAAGAAAATGAACCAGAAAGTAAGGATAACCAAGATCCAGCTACTAGGATAAGAGGACAATTTGAATCAATAGCTGAGGGTCAATACTTCTACAAATTCAAATATAGATTAACCAAGGATTATCCATGGCAAGTTTCTTATATACCAGTAAAAATTGATAATACAGCTCCAAAAATTATTTCAATTGATTTTTCTAATCCAGATAAAATTAAATTGATCGCAAAAGATACCTACCACAAGGTAAAGGATGAGTACAAACACGAAACCTTGTTTGCTAGAGACCAAAAAGAACATCCTGAGAAATTTGAAGAAGTAGCCAACGAAGTATGGTACGCAGGTGCAGCTCTTGTCGATAAGTATGGAGATGTTGAGAAAAGTCTTGATGTAACTTACGCCGGAGAGGGTGAGGGAAGAAATAGGAAACTTGATAAAGATGGAAATACTATCTACGAAATTAGCGGAGCAGGAGATTTAAGAGGAAAAATCATCGAAGTAATCGCCCTAGATGGTGCAAGCAACTTCACCAAAATCCATAGAATTAAATTTGATGACCAAGCTGATGAAAAAGGAATGATTTCTTATTACCTAGTAGATCCTGACAAAGCTGCTTCTAAATATGAAAAACTAGGTGAAATTTCTGAAGAAAAACTCAAAAATGCAAAGAGCCCAGAGGAAAATACCAATAATAATCAAGCTAAGGATGAAGATTCAAAACCAGCTGAAGAAAGTTCAGTTGAGGGAGAAGCTAGCCTTGAAATAAATAAAACTATTTCAACAATTAGAGACTTTGAAAATAAAGACCTAAAGAAACTCATTAAAAAGAAATATAGGGAAGAAGAGGACTTTGTAAATGGTGGTACAAGAACAGTAGAACTTGATTATCAATATGACGATGAAGGAAATATAACTGCCTATGAAGATAAGAGTGCTCTAGAATATGAAACTGAGAAACTTGATGATGTTAAATCAAAACTTGGTGGAGTATTAAGCCCATCAAAGGATGGACATTTTGAAATTCTTGGAAAAGTAAGTAATGTATCCAAAAATGCTAAGGCTTACTATGGCAATGACTTCAAATTAATAGAAATTAAGGCAAGTAAATACGACCCACAAACTAAAACTCTAACCTTTGACTTATTTGCAAACACAAATGATGTAGTCGATGGTCTATCCTTTACGGGTGATATGAATATCCTTGTAAAAGATAAGGGTGAAACAAAAGCTAAAACTAAAATTAGAATGCCTGAAAAAAATAAGGAAACTAAAACAGAATATCCCTATGCATCAAGTTATGGGAATGTAATCGAATTAGGAGAAGGAGATCTTTCAAAGAACAAACCAAACAATTTAACTGAAATGGAATCTGGTAAAATCTATTCTGATTCAGAAAAACAACAATATCTGTTAAAGGATAACATCATTCTAAGAAAAGGCTATGCACTAAAAGTGACTACCTATAATCCTGGAAAAACGGATATGTTAGCAGGGAATGGAGTTTATAGCAAGGAAGATATAGCAAAAATACAAAAGACCAATCCTAATCTAAGAGTCCTTTCAGAAAAAATAATTTATGCTGATAGTAGAAATGTTAAAGATGGAAGAAGCACTCAATCAGTATTAATGTCGGCTTTGGACGGCTTTAACATTGTAAGATATCAAGTGTTTACCTTTAACATGAATGATAAAGGGGAAGCAATCGATAAAGATGGAAATCTTGTGACAGATTCCTCTAAACTTGTATTATTTGGTAAAGATAATAAAGAGTATCATGGGGAGGAATATTCTAATGTAGAAGCTATAAAAGAAGATGGCTCCATGTTATTTATTGATACCAAACCAGTAAACCTTTCAATGGATAAGAACTACTTTAATCCATCTAAATCTAATAAAATTTATGTACGAAATCCAGAATTTTATTTAAGAGGTAAGATTTCTGATAAGGGTGGTTTTAACTGGGAATTGAGAGTTAATGAATCGGTTGTAGATAATTATTTAATCTACGGGGATTTACACATTGATAACACTAGAGATTTTAACGTTAAGCTGAATGTTAAAGACGGTGACATCATGGACTGGGGAATGAAAGACTATAAAGCAAACGGATTTCCAGATAAGGTAACAGATATGGATGGAAATGTTTATCTTCAAACTGGCTATAGCGATTTGAATGCGAAAGCAGTTGGAGTCCACTATCAGTTTTTATATGATAATGTTAAACCCGAAGTAAACATTGATCCTAAGGGAAATACTAGTATCGAATATGCTGATGGAAAATCTGTAGTCTTTAACATCAATGATAAAAGAAATAATGGATTCGATGGTGAGATTCAAGAACAACATATTTATGTAAATGGAAAAGAATATACATCATTTGATGATATTAAACAACTAACAGATAAGACACTAAATATTAAGATTCTTGTAAAAGATTTCGCAAGAAATACAACCGTAAAAGAATTTATTTTAAATAAAGATACGGGAGAAATGAGCGAATTAAAACCTCATAGGGTGACTGTGACCATTCAAAATGGAAAAGAAATGAGTTCTCAGATAGTGCCGGAAGAAGATTTTATTTTACCTGTCTATAAGGGTGAATTAGAAAAAGGCTATCAATTTGATGGTTGGGAAATTGCTGGTTTCGAAGGTAAAAAAGACGCTGGCTATGTTATTAATCTATCAAAAGATACCCTTATAAAACCTGTATTCAAGAAAATAGAGGAGAAAAAGGAGGAGGAAAATAAACCTACTTTTGATGTATCCAAAAAGAAAGATAAGGTGCAAGCAAATCATAATCAATTAGATGAAAGTCACAGAAAAGAGGATTTACAAAGAGAAGATCATTCACACAAATTTGATTCAACTAAAGATGTCAAAACTACAGTTCCTGTACAAGTAAATTATAGTCAATTAGATGAAAGTCAAAGATCTGATTCAACTAAGGATGTTACAGCTCCAGTTCCTGATAAAAATGATAAAAACTTTGAAAATGAGAAGGAAGTTTATCTTAATGAACCAGAGAACATAGCTAATAAAGATACCAATATTGATAGTAAATCAACTACTAACAATGATAGGTTGCCAAAAACCGGAACAGTTAGCGAAGTCTTCACGTCATTGGTTGCCGGAATAATGTTTACCGTAGGTGCATTTCTTGGATTAAAGAAAAAAGATTAAGATTAAGACAAAAGCTATAGATGAAAAAATGGTTTATGTACTGAGATGGTGTGATGATGAAACAGTTTTGTGAAAATAGCTATTTATAACTCAATTATTTAGTTTACTTTACTATTGATACTCTTTTTGGATTTATTAATAGACTTAGTTTAGAAAACTAATGAATTGATTGAAAGGGTTAGTATTGACAAATATTGATTAGCAAATAGAGTCTTTCAAAATTTAAAGGCTAATAGAGGTGATGAGACAATTTCAAGGAATTAAGTAGCGTTTGGTTGCTTAATTCCTTTTCATTTGGGAGGTAGTTTTTCACCTGCTTCGTAACCGCCCAATAACGAAGTATAGTAGTAACGTAACCGGGAGAAAGGATCCGATTCAAAGTGGGTTTTAATGAGATAAGCCAGTGAATCAATGCCTTGTCTCATATCCGTTTTCCCACATACGAGATAGACCTGCCCTAGGCTAGATAGATGAATTGTCATAGAGCAACACCTTATCCAAAAGCTCTTCTATCATTTCGAGATTGTGGAATCTCTACAGGAACAATAGGTTGTGGCATTAAAATATCCTCCAATAGTTTTACTTTACTAATAGTATACAGGAGGTCTTCCATGAATGATAGATACCTTGTTATGACGCGCTTACCCTGCTTCCTTATTTTATCGCCATTATTTAACCACTTAGACTGATATAGAGACCAGATAGGCAAACGAACTTGTTCTTGAGAAACTCCTCTGCTATAATGATTTTTGTAAGGGATGTGAGGCATCACTATCAGAGAACTCAAGTTCATAAAAAAATTGGAGATAAACAAATGAAAAAATTATTGGGAATTGTCTTTTTATTAGCAGCAGTGACAGTAGTGTATTTTGGTTCTGTTGGCTGGCCAAGTTTAGATGTCAACCTCTGGTCTTTGATTCCGGTGGGTCTGTTCCTCTTTTTCACTCTAGAGAATCTTTTGAAAAAGGATTACAAGGCTAGTCTGATGTGTTTGATTATTGCCTTTATCATTGCGAATGCAATTTTGGACCTGTTGCCAATTTCAAGTGGCTTGGTGATTGGAGCAGGCGTCCTAGCTTGTGTAGGGATTGGCTATCTATTTCCTGATAAAGAAGGAAAATAATACTCTTCGAAAATCTCTTCAAACCACGTCAACGTCGGCTTGTCGTAGATATGGTTACTGACTTGGTCAGTTCTATCCACAACCTCAAAATGGTGTTTTGAGCAGTCTGTGCCTAGCTTTCTAGTTTGCTCTTTGATTTTCATGGAGTATTAGAACAGAAAAATACTTGGAATATTTGTTTGTTTATTTTTATATAACAAACTATAAACACAACAAAAGTATAAAAAAAGACAAAAATCAACAGAAAACTATTGACAACGATTACATATAGTGTTATACTTATAGCATAAAGTTAATGGAAAGAAGGGAAAACCTTATGGGATTAGATCATTTCTTTGACAAAAACCTTGTGTTTTGCTTAGAAGCGGATAATCAAGAACATCTCTTTGATCAGGTTGCCACTTTATTGGAGGAACGAGAAATCGTGACTCCAACTTATCGTGAAGCCTTGATCACGCGTGAAAAGTCATTTCCAACTGGCTTAGATATGGAATTTTTGGGTAAGGATTTGCCGAATGTGGCTATTCCTCATACAGATATTGTTCATAATCTAGCTGAAAAAGTTGTGGTCGTTCGATTAGAGAAACCTGTGACCTTCCACAATATGATTGCACCAGATAAGGAAGTAGAAGTATCCTTGCTCTTCTTTATCATCAATAACTCTAGTTCAAGTCAAACGAACATTCTTGCTCAGTTGATGGACTTCTTTACTGGAAATGGTCATCTTGAAGACCTATCAAAAATTTCTGAACCAGAAGCCCTCTATGCTTATATAGCTGAAGCAATCGCTTAATCTTGTCTATTAAAAATATTAAATCGGAGGAAATCCATATGATTAAAATTCTTGCTGCCTGCGGTGCAGGTGTTAACTCAAGCCACCAAATTAAAAGTGCTCTTGAAGAAGAACTTTCAAACCGTGGTTACGATGTTCACTGTGATGCAGTCATGGTCAAAGATGTTAACGAAGACCTTATCAAGGGTTATGACATCTTCACACCAATCGCTGCGACAGATCTTGGTTTTGACCCAGGTATTCCAGTTATCGAAGCTGGACCAATCTTATTCCGTATCCCTGCAATGAGTGCTCCAGTATTTGACAATATTGAAGCAGCTATCAAAGAACACGGATTAAGCTAATTATCAATTTGTTAACATTCATATAACATAAAAAAGGGAGGAACTGTTATGGATGCAATCTTTGACCTAATCGGAAAGGTTTTCAATCCCATCTTAGATATGGGTGGACCTGTCATCATGTTAATCATTTTGACAGTATTGGCTTTACTTTTTGGAGTGAAATTCTCCAAAGCGCTTGAAGGTGGTATCAAACTTGCCATCGCTCTTACAGGTATCGGTGCCATCATCGGTATGCTAAATGGTGCTTTCTCAGCATCACTTGCAAAATTCGTTGAAAACACTGGTATCCAATTGAGTATTACCGACGTTGGTTGGGCACCACTCGCAACAATCACTTGGGGATCTGCTTGGACACTTTACTTCTTGCTCATCATGTTGATTGTCAACGTAGTGATGCTTGCTATGAAGAAAACCGATACACTTGATGTCGATATCTTTGATATCTGGCACTTGTCTATCACAGGTCTCTTGATTAAATGGTATGCTGATAACAATGGTGTGAGTCAAGGGGTTTCGCTCTTTATTGCTACAGCAGCTATCGTCCTTGTTGGTGTGTTGAAAATTATCAACTCTGACTTGATGAAACCTACATTTGATGACCTTCTTAACGCTCCAAGTTCATCACCAATGACATCAACTCACATGAACTACATGATGAACCCAGTTATCATGGTTTTGGATAAGATTTTTGAAAAATTCTTCCCAGGCCTTGATAAATATGACTTTGATGCTGCTAAATTGAACAAGAAAATCGGTTTCTGGGGATCTAAATTCTTCATCGGTTTCATCCTTGGTATCGTTATCGGTATTATGGGAACTCCACATCCAATTGCAGGTGTTGCAGATGCAGATAAATGGCGTCTTGTTATCAAAGGATGGTTGTCTCTTGGTTTGACTGCCGGTGTATCTTTGGAACTCTTCTCACTTATCGGTTCATGGTTCATCGCAGCCGTAGAACCACTATCACAAGGTATTACAAACGTTGCTACTAAACGTCTTCAAGGACGTAAATTCAATATCGGTCTTGACTGGCCATTCATCGCTGGTCGTGCTGAAATCTGGGCTTGTGCCAACGTACTTGCACCAATCATGTTGATTGAAGCAGTGCTTCTTTCAAAAGTTGGAAATGGTATCTTGCCACTTGCAGGTATCATCGCTATGGGTGTTACTCCAGCTCTCTTGGTTGTAACGCGTGGTAAATTGCTCCGTATGATTATCTTCGGAACACTCTTGTTGCCACTCTTCCTTCTTTCAGGTACACTTATTGCGCCATTTGCAACAGAACTTGCTAAAGGTGTAGGTGCCTTCCCAGAAGGTGTGAGCCAAACTCAATTGATTACTCACTCTACTCTTGAAGGACCAATCGAAAAACTTCTTGGTTGGACAATTGGTAACACTACAACTGGTGATATCAAAGCAATTCTTGGTGCAGTAGTCTTCCTTGTATTCTATATCGGTATCTTTGCTTGGTACAGAAAACAAATGATCAAACGTAACGAAGAGTACGCAGCAAAAGCAAAATAATGCGCTCCTATAAAATGTAAATTGTTGAAACTAGGTTGTCATACTGTTTAGGAGTGACAGCCTAGGTTTTTTATAAACTATCAAGAAATCGGAGAAAATAATGGTAATTGAATTATACTCAATGAAAATCAAAGAGCAAACTAGGAAGCTAGCCGCAGGTTGCTCAAAACACAGTTTTGAGGTTGTAGATAAGACTGACGAAGTCAGCTCAAAACACAGTTTTGAGGTTGTAGATGAAACTGACGAAGTCAGCTCAAAACATGGTTTTGAGGTTGTAGATGAAACTGACGAAGTCAGTAACCATACCTACGGCAAGGCGACGCTGACGAAGTTTGAATTGGATTTTCACAGAGTGTAAATTGTTGAAACTAGGTTGTCATACAATGTATACCACTTGGGCTTTGGCAGTAGCTAACTGCACTAAATATAATATAAGGAGGGTTTTATGGGGAAAGGCCATTGGAATCGGAAAAGAGTTTATAGCATTCGTAAGTTTGCTGTGGGAGCTTGCTCAGTAATGATTGGGACTTGTGCAGTTCTATTAGGAGGAAATATAGCTGGAGAATCTGTAGTTTATGCGGATGAAATACTTATTACTCATACTGCTGAGAAACCTAAAGAGGAAAAAACGATAGTAGAAGAAAAGGCTGATAAAGCTTTGGAAACTAAAAATGTAGTTGAAAGGACAGAACAAAGTGAATCTAGTTCAACTGAGGCTATTGCATCTGAGAAGAAAGAAGATGAAGCCGTAACTCCAAAAGAGGAAAAAGTGTCTGCTAAACCGGAAGAAAAAGCTCCAAGGATAGAATCACAAGCTTCAAGTCAAGAAAAACCGCTTAGGGAAGATGCTAAAGCTGTAACAAATGAAGAAGTGAATCAAATGATTGAAGACAGGAAAGTGGATTTTAATCAAAATTGGCACTTTAAACTCAATGCAAATTCTAAGGAAGTCATTAAACCGGATGCAGATGTATCTACGTGGAAAAAATTGGATTTACCGTATGACTGGAGTATTTTTAATGATTTCGATCATGAATCTCCTGCACAAAATGAAGGTGGACAGCTTAACGGTGGGGAAGCTTGGTATCGCAAGACTTTCAAACTAGATGAAAAAGACCTCACGAAAAATGTTCGCCTTACTTTTGATGGCGTCTACATGGATTCTCAAGTTTATGTCAATGGTCAGTTAGTGGGGCATTATCCAAATGGTTATAACCAATTTTCATATGATATCACTAACTATTTGAACAAAGATGGTCGTGAGAATGTGATTGCTGTCCATGCAGTCAACAAACAGCCAAGTAGCCGTTGGTATTCAGGAAGTGGTATCTATCGTGATGTGACTTTACAAGTGACAGATAAGGTGCATGTTGAGAAAAATGGGACAACTATTTTAACACCAAAACTTGAAGAACAACAACATGGCAAGGTTGAAACTCATGTGACCAGCAAAATCGTCAATACGGACGACAAAGACCATGAACTTGTAGCAGAATATCAAATCGTTGAACGTGGTGGTCAGGCTGTGACAGGTCTAGTACGTACAGAGAGTCGTACCTTAAAAGCACATGAATCAACAAGCCTAGATGCGATTTTAGAAGTTGAAAGACCAAAACTCTGGACCGTTTTAAATGACAAACCTGCCTTGTACGAATTGATTACGCGTGTTTACCGTGACGGTCAATTGGTTGATGCTAAGAAGGATTTGTTTGGTTACCGTTACTATCACTGGACTCCAAATGAAGGTTTCTCTTTGAATGGTGAACGTATTAAATTCCATGGAGTATCCTTGCACCACGACCATGGGGCGCTTGGAGCAGAAGAAAACTATAAAGCAGAATACCGTCGTCTCAAACAAATGAAGGAGATGGGAGTTAACTCCATCCGTACAACCCACAACCCTGCTAGTGAGCAAACCTTGCAAATCGCAGCAGAACTAGGTTTACTCGTTCAGGAAGAGGCCTTTGATACTTGGTATGGTGGCAAGAAACCTTATGACTATGGACGTTTCTTTGAAAAAGATGCCACTCACCCAGAAGCTCGAAAAGGTGAAAAATGGTCTGATTTTGACCTACGTACCATGGTCGAAAGAGGCAAAAACAACCCTGCTATCTTCATGTGGTCAATTGGTAATGAAATAGGTGAAGCTAATGGTGATGCCCACTCTTTAGCAACTGTTAAACGTTTGGTCAAGGTTATCAAGGATGTTGATAAGACTCGCTATGTTACCATGGGAGCAGATAAATTCCGTTTCGGTAATGGTAGCGGAGGGCATGAGAAAATTGCTGATGAACTCGATGCTGTTGGATTTAACTATTCTGAAGATAATTACAAAGCCCTTAGAGCTAAGCATCCAAAATGGTTGATTTATGGATCAGAAACATCTTCAGCTACCCGTACACGTGGAAGTTACTATCGCCCTGAACGTGAATTGAAACATAGCAATGGACCTGAGCGTCATTATGAACAGTCTGACTATGGGAATGATCGTGTGGGTTGGGGGAAAACAGCAACCGCTTCATGGACTTTTGACCGTGACAACGCTGGCTATGCTGGACAGTTTATCTGGACAGGTACGGACTATATTGGTGAACCTACACCATGGCACAACCAAAATCAAACTCCTGTTAAGAGCTCTTACTTTGGTATCGTAGATACAGCCGGCATTCCAAAACATGACTTCTATCTCTACCAAAGCCAATGGGTTTCTGTTAAGAAGAAACCGATGGTACACCTTCTTCCTCACTGGAACTGGGAAAACAAAGAATTAGCATCCAAAGTAGCTGACTCAGAAGGTAAGATTCCAGTTCGTGCTTATTCGAATGCTTCTAGTGTAGAATTGTTCTTGAATGGAAAATCTCTTGGTCTTAAGACCTTCAACAAAAAACAAACCAGCGATGGTCGTACCTACCAAGAAGGTGCGAATGCTAAGGAACTCTATCTTGAGTGGAAGGTTACTTACCAACCAGGTACCTTGGAAGCTGTAGCTCGCGATGAAGCTGGAAAAGAAATTGCACGTGACAAGATTACCACTGCAGGGCAACCAGCAGGAGTTCGCCTCGTCAAGGAAGAACACGCCATCGCCGCAGATGGAAAAGACTTGACTTACATCTACTACGAAATCGTAGACAGTGAAGGAAATGTTGTACCAACTGCCAATAATTTGGTTCGTTTCCAATTGCATGGACAAGGTCAACTAGTCGGTGTCGATAATGGGGAACAAGCCAGCCGAGAACGCTATAAGGCGCAAGCAGATGGTTCATGGATCCGTAGAGCCTTTAACGGTAAAGGGGTTGCCATCGTTAAATCAACTGAACAAGCAGGTAAATTCACTCTGACTGCCCACTCAGATCTCTTGAAATCGGACCAAGTTACCGTCTTTACTGGTAAGAAAGAAGGACAAGAGAAGACTGTTTTGGGGACAGAAGTAGCAAGAGTTCGTACATTAATTGGTAAAGAACCAAAAATGCCGAAAACAGTAGGTTTTGTATACAGCGACGGTAGTCGTGAAAAACTTCCAGTAACTTGGTCTCAAGTCGATGTTAGTCAAGCAGGAGTTGTGACTGTTAAAGGTACAGCAAATGGACGTGAGGTAGAGGCTCATGTCGAGGTTCTAGCAATTGCGAAAGAATTACCAACAGTTAAACGTATTGCTCCAAATACTAACTTGAATTCTGTAGACAAATCTGTTTCCTATGTTTTGACTGATGGAAGTGTACAAGAGTATGAAGTGGACAAGTGGGAGATTGCCGAAGAAGATAAAGCTAAGTTAGCAATTCCAGGTTCTCGTATTCAAGCGACCGGTTATTTAGAAGGTCAACCAATTCATGCAACCCTTGTGGTAGAAGAAGGAAATGCTGCAGCACCTGTAGTGCCAACTGTTACTGTTGGAGGTGAGGCAGTAACAGGTCTTACTAGTCGACAACCAATGCAATATCGTACTCTATCTTATGGTGCCCAACTGCCAGAAGTCACAGCAAGTGCTGAAAATGCTGATGTGACAGTTCTTCAAGCAAGCGCAGCAAACGGCATGCGTGCGAGCATCTTTATTCAGCCTAAAGATGGTGGCCCTCTTCAAACCTATGCAATTCAATTCCTTGAAGAAGCACCAAAAATTGCTCACTTGAGCTTGCAAGTGGAAAAAGCTGACAGTCTCAAAGAAGACCAAACTGTCAAATTGTCGGTTCGAGCTCACTATCAAGATGGAACGCAAGCTGTATTACCAGCTGATAAAGTAACCTTTTCTACAAGTGGTGAAGGGGAAGTCGCAATTCGTAAAGGAATGCTTGAGTTACATAAGCCAGGAGCAGTCACTCTCAAAGCGGAATATGAGGGAGCTAAAGGCCAAGTTGATCTCACTATCCAGGCCAATACTGAGAAGAAGATTGCGCAATCTATCCGTCCAGTAAATGTAGTGACAGATTTACACCAAGAACCTACTCTTCCGTCAACAGTAACGGTTGAGTATGACAAAGGTTTCCCTAAAGCTCACAAAGTCACTTGGCAAGCTATTCCGAAAGAAAAACTAGACTCCTATCAAACCTTTGAAGTGTTAGGTAAAGTTGAAGGAATTGACCTTGAAGCGCGTGCAAGAGTCTCTGTAGAAGGTATCGTTTCAGTTGAAGAAGTCAGTGTGACAACTCCAATCGCAGAAGCACCACAATTACCAGAAAGCGTTCGGACATATGATTCAAATGGTCACGTTTCATCAGCTAAGGTTGCATGGGATGCGATTCGTCCAGAGCAATACGCTAAGGAAGGTGTCTTTACAGTTAATGGTCGCTTAGAAGGTACGCGATTAACAACTAAACTTCATGTTCGCGTATCTGCTCAAACTGAGCAAGGTGCAAACATTTCTGACCAATGGACCGGTTCAGAATTGCCACTTGCCTTTGCTTCAGATTCAAATCCAAGCGACCCAGTTTCAAATGTTAATGACAAGCTCATTTCCTACAATAACCAACCAGCCAATCGTTGGACAAACTGGAATCGTAGTAATCCAGAAGCTTCAGTCGGTGTTCTGTTTGGAGATTCAGGTATCTTGAGCAAACGCTCCGTTGATAATCTAAGTGTCGGATTCCACGAAGACCATGGAGTTGGTGCACCGAAGTCTTATGTGATTGAGTATTATGTTGGCAAGACTGTCCCAACAGCTCCTAAAAACCCTAGTTTTGTTGGTAATGAGGACCATGTCTTTAATGATTCTGCCAACTGGAAACCAGTTACTAATCTAAAAGCCCCTGCTAAACTCAAGGCTGGAGAAATGAACCACTTTAGCTTTGATAAAGTTGAAACCTATGCTGTTCGTATTCGCATGGTTAAAGCAGATAACAAGCGTGGAACGTCTATCACAGAGGTACAAATCTTTGCGAAACAAGTTGCGGCAGCCAAACAAGGACAAACAAGAATCCAAGTTGACGGCAAAGACTTAGCAAACTTCAACCCTGATTTGACAGACTACTACCTTGAGTCTGTAGATGGAAAAGTTCCGGCAGTCACAGCAAGTGTTAGCAACAATGGTCTCGCTACCGTCGTTCCAAGCGTTCGTGAAGGTGAGCCAGTTCGTGTCATCGCGAAAGCTGAAAATGGCGACATCTTAGGAGAATACCGTCTGCACTTCACTAAGGATAAGAACTTACTTTCTTATAAACCAGTTGCTGCGGTTAAACAAGCTCGCTTGGTACAAGTAGGTCAAGCACTTGAATTGCCGACTAAGGTTCCAGTTTACTTCACAGGTAAAGACGGCTACGAAACAAAAGACTTGTCAGTTGAATGGGAAGAAGTTCAAGCAGAAAATCTGACAAAAGCAGGTCAATTTACCGTTCGAGGCCATGTCCTTGGTAGTGATCTTGTTGCTGAGTTCACTGTACGAGTGACAGACAAACTAGGCGAAGCTCTTTCAGATAACCCAGAGTATGATGAAGACAGTAACCAGGCCTTTGCTTCAGCCACTAACGATATTGATAGAAACTCCCATGACCGTGTGGATTATCTCAATGACGGAGATCATTCAGAAAATCGTCGTTGGACAAACTGGTCTGCAAGACCGTCTACCAATCCAGAAGTATCAGCAGGCGTAATCTTCCGTGAAAATGGTAAGATTGTAGAACGGACTGTTGCACAAGGAAAAGTTCAGTTCTTTGTAGATAGTGGTACAGATGCACCATCTAAACTTGTTTTGGAACGTTATGTCGGCCCAGACTTTGAAGTGCCTACCTACTATTCAAACTACCAAGCCTACGAATCTGGACATCCATTTAACAATCCAGAAAATTGGGAAGCTGTGCCTTATCGTGCGGATAAAGACATTGCAGCTGGTGATGAAATCAACGTAACATTTAAAGCTATCAAAGCCAAAGCTATGAGATGGCGTATGGAGCGTAAAGCAGATAAGAGCGGTGTTGCGATGATTGAGCTGACCTTCCTTGCACCAAGCGAATTGCCTCAAGAAAGCACTCAATCGAAGATTCTTGTAGATGGAAAAGAACTTGCTGATTTCGCTGAAGATCGTCAAGACTACCAAATCACCTATAAAGGTCAACGGCCAAAAGTCTCAGTTGAAGAAAACAATCAAGTAGCTTCGACTGTGGTAGATAGTGGAGAAGATAGTCTTCCAGTACTTGTTCGCCTCGTTTCAGAAAGTGGAAAACAAGTCAAGGAATACCGTATCCAGTTGACTAAGGAAAAACCAGTTTCTGAGAAGACAGTTGCTGCTGTACAAGAAGATTTTCCAAAACTCGAATTTGTTGAAAAAGATTTGGCATACAAGACAGTTGAGAAAAAAGATTCAACACTGTATCTAGGTGAAACTCGTGTAGAACAAGAAGGAAAAACTGGTAAAGAACGTATCTTTACAGCGATTAATCCTGATGGAAGTAAGGAAGAAAAACTCCGTGAAGTGGTAGAAGCTCCGACAGACCGCATCATCTTGGTTGGAACCAAACCAGTAGCTCAAGAAGCTAAAAAACCACAAGTGTCAGAAAAAGCAGATACAAAACCAATTGATTCAAGTGAAGCTAGTCAAACTAATAAAGCCCAGTTACCAAATACAGGTAGTGCGGCAAGCCAAGCAGCAGTAGCAGCAGGTTTAGCTCTTCTAGGTTTGAGTGCAGGATTAGTAGTTACTAAAGGTAAAAAAGAAGACTAGAAATTTTGATACCTTCTTTATCATTAAAGACCAAAGAAAAACTCTTGTCCTAAATAGAAGATAAAGAGCCTGAGACAAAATAGTTCTCAACCACAAAAAAGCTAGATATTTCCAATTGCGGAACTCTAGCTTTTTAATTTTGAGTCGTTCTCTTATTGTATAGTAGATTGAAACTAGAATAGTACACTTCTACTTCTAAAACATTGTTAGAAATCAATTTGACTGTCCTTATCGATTTGTCCTGTTCTTATTTCATTTCACTATGTTTTAGGAGGTTATTGGCCATAAGTACCAATCCCATGTCAATTCTCACTTGACGCATCCCTCTCAGATTACATATCTTGTAACCCAAACAAGCCTTTATCTGCCCAAAGACAGGTTCCACATCAATCTTGCGTTGAGCGAAAATCTGTCTACCTTGGGGAGATAAAAGCGCCTGACATTCTTTAACTTTCAAGTTTTGATAGCCTTCGTTCATATACAGTCCCTTTTGAGGGGCTGATTCAGGTTCGTCGGCGTAGTAAACCTTGATTTCCTGTTGAAAGTCTGTCTGTGTTTTCTGATGTTTGATATGGTGAAAACGATAGCACCAGCCATCAGGATGTGTGTAGCTATCCTCCTTGTTATCATAGTGCCAATTCGCTAAGTTTCTAGCTGACTGTTTATACCCTCTCTTTTGTTCCTTGTCAAACATGGCATATTTAATCAGAAGGGGAGTGATTTCTTCTTGAAAATAGACCTGTATCTGTTCTTGAAGTTTGGTGGAGAATTTCTCTGTCGTTTTCTTCCACACAAAACTATACTTGTTGGCATTGGCTTCAATCTTAGTTCCGTCAATAAACAGACAATCTAAAGTCACTAACTCTTCCATTTTTAAACGAAGATTGAGGTCGATGAAAAGATCACGAATAAGGTCTTCCATCCCTTCAGCGACTCGAAAACGATTGATGGTGCGATAGCTGACAACCAACTGCCCTGTTAGGTATTGCATAGCCAGATTTTCAATCATCATTTTTTCAATTTTTCGCCCAGAGAAAATCCCTTGTGAATAGGCAAATAGAAGAGTAGATACAAGCATTTTAGGGTGATAAGACGGGCAATCAAAGGTATGATAGAAGGCGTAGAAGTGATGTTCCTCCAAGGTATTCACCACTTTTTCAATAGTAAAGACGAGATGGTCTTGTGGTAAGAAGGAACTGATTTCTAGTGGTAAAGTTGTTTGATTTGTGTTATAGTGAATATGCATGGGATAGCCTTTCTAAACGGTTTATTGTGCAATTCTATTTTACCAAGACTATCGCAACCATGCAAAAAAGCAACAGCAAATCCGTTGCTTTTTTTGGAGATAAGAGACTATTGTCCCAGACTCTTTTCTTTGTATAAAATTGTATAGTGTTATTGTCTATACTATTTTGTAGAGAAAGCAAAAATCCCTAGAAAAAAATGCTTAGGGATTCGACTATTTCATTAAGAACAATTCAACAATCATTTCTATATATATGATAAGGGTTAATAAGAATCCTGCACGCCAGAAGAATTTGATGAATTTAGGATAGTAAAAGCTGCGTTTTTTCAAAAGGAAGAAAAAGACGAGAATAATGGCTAGGATTGAGAGGGCTAGCCCCAGTCTAGGGAGGAAATTATGGGTAAAGGTTTTAGCTGTAATCAGGTAATATTCAAATACCAAGACCGGAAAAGCCAAATCCGCAAAGTTTCGTCCTAGTTTTTTTAATCTAAAAAGTTTGGTTAGGATAATGCAGATGACTAAGGTCAGTATCAATAATAAAATAGATGCTAATTTCATTAAAATCATACCCATATTGTATCATAAAAAAAGGCTAATGGAAACGAGAAACAGAGGAATTTATAGGAAAGTCAGGCTTCTGAGATTGTGGGTGATTTTTGTTATAATGAAAGTTATGAAATCTTATAATACCTTGAATGATTATTATCGAAAACTTTTTGGAGAAAAGACCTTTAAAGTCCCTATTGATGCGGGGTTTGACTGTCCCAATCGTGATGGAACTGTGGCTCATGGAGGCTGTACTTTTTGTACGGTTTCAGGTTCTGGAGATGCTATTGTAGCACCAGATGCGCCTATCCGTGAGCAATTTTATAAGGAAATTGACTTTATGCACCGTAAGTGGCCAGATGTTCAGAAGTATCTGGTTTATTTTCAAAATTTTACCAACACCCATGAAAAGGTGGAAGTTATTCGAGAGCGTTATGAACAGGCTATCAATGAGCCAGGTGTGGTAGGAATCAATATTGGAACGCGCCCAGACTGTTTACCAGACGAAACCATCGAATATTTGGCTGAGTTATCGGAGCGCATGCATGTGACGGTTGAATTGGGCTTGCAGACTACTTATGAAGCAACCTCTGACCTGATTAACCGTGCGCATTCTTATGAATTGTAGGTGGAAACGGTCAAGCGTTTGAGAAAGTATCCCAAGATTGAGATTGTTTCTCATTTGATCAATGGTTTGCCTGGTGAAACCCATGAGATGATGGTTGAAAATGTCCGCCGTTGTGTCACGAATAACGATATTCAAGGGATTAAACTGCATTTGCTCCATCTTATGACAAATACTCGTATGCAAGGAGATTATCACGAGGGACGTTTACAATTGATGAGTCAGGACGAATATGTCAGGGTCATCTGTGACCAACTGGAAATCATTCCCAAACATATCGTCATCCATCGAATCACAGGAGATGCACCTAGGGATATGCTGATTGGGCTTATGTGGAGCCTCAATAAATGGGAAGCTCTCAACAGCATTGAGATGGAGATGCGACGTCGTGGAAGTGTTCAAGGATGCAAGGCTGTAAAACAGGAGTTTGAAAATGAAAAGACCACTTGAGATGGCACATGATTTTTTGGCTGAGGTCGTGACAAAAGAGGATGTCGTAGTGGATGCGACTATGGGAAATGGTCATGACACGCTTTTTTTAGCCAAGCTAGCCAAGCAAGTCTATGCCTTTGATATTCAGAAGCAAGCCTTGGAAAAGACCCAAGAGCGTTTGCATCAGGCTGGCTTGACAAATGCCCAGTTAATCTTGCAAGGTCATGAGACACTGGACCAGTTTGTGACAGAAGCCAAGGCAGGGATTTTTAATCTGGGTTATCTGCCGTCGGCTGATAAGTCAGTCATTACCCAACCTCAGACAACGATTGAAGCCTTAGAAAAGCTGTGTAGCTTACTTGTCAAAGGTGGACGGATTGCCATTATGATCTACTATGGTCATGATGGAGGCGACCTCGAGAGGGATGCTGTCTTGGATTTTGTGAGCCAGTTGAACCAACAAGAGTACACAGCTACCATTTACCGAACTTTAAACCAAATCAACAATCCACCATTTTTAGTGATGATTGAAAAATTAGAGAGATATAAACATGGATAAACAATACCTACGTGAAAAGATGGATGCCATGCGCCAAAATTTTGTTGAATCAACCCACCACGAACGAGCAGTAGGTGTGTTAGAACAAGCGCATATGAGCAAAAAAATGCTTAAAATCAAGAAAAAATTAGTTGCTCTTGAGATGGAGCGGTGCCAGAAAAAAATTGAGCACAAAGATTGTTCCAAGATTGACCAAAAAATCAAAGAGCAGAAGGAGATATTTGAATCCTGTTGTAAAAAAGATTAAGGAGGACGTGCGTGGAATTACTGATTTACCTCATCCTATTTTTACTGGTTTTGATTGTCTCAAGTACAACCAATAAGCTCCTGCCCTTTTTGCCTCTCCCTTTGGTGCAAATTCTTTTGGGAATTGTGATTGGTCTCTTTTTACCCAATACTGACTTTCACCTTAATACGGAGTTGTTTTTGGCACTGGTTATCGGACCCTTGCTTTTCCGAGAGGCTGAAGAAGCAGATGTTACGGCTATTTTAAAACACTGGCGAATCATTGTTTATCTCATATTTCCAGTGATTTTTATCTCGACCCTGAGTTTGGGTGGCTTGGCCCATCTTCTTTGGTTCAGCCTTCCCTTGGCAGCTTGCTTGGCTGTTGGGGCAGCCCTTGGTCCCACGGACTTGGTGGCCTTTGCCTCTCTTTCGGAGCGTTTTAGCTTTCCTAAGCGCGTGTCCAATATCCTTAAGGGCGAAGGACTCTTGAATGATGCTTCTGGTTTGGTGGCTTTTCAGGTAGCTTTGACAGCTTGGACAACTGGAGCTTTTTCTCTGGGGCAAGCTAGCAGTTCGCTTATCTTTTCAATCCTAGGCGGTTTTTTAATTGGCTTTTTAACAGCCATGACTAATCGTTTCCTCCATAGCTTCTTGCTAAGTGTGCGAGCAACGGATATTGCTAGTGAGCTCCTTCTGGAATTGAGTTTACCCTTGGTAACCTTCTTCCTGGCAGAAGAAGTCCACGTTTCAGGGATTATTGCCGTCGTAGTTGCTGGGATTTTAAAGGCGAGTCGCTTCAAGAAAATCACGCTCCTCGAAGCCCAAGTGGATACGGTGACCGAGACAGTTTGGCATACAGTGAATTTTATGCTCAACGGTTCTGTCTTTGTGATTTTAGGAATGGAGTTGGAAATGATAGCAGAGCCTATCTTGACCAATCCAATCTATAATCCCTTGCTCTTGCTGGCATCTCTTGTCACCCTTACCTTTGTCCTCTTTGCTATTCGTTTTGTCATGATTTATGGCTATTATGCCTATAGGACTAGACGTCTCAAGAAAAAGCTAAATAAGTATATGAAGGACATGCTTCTCTTGACCTTCTCAGGTGTTAAGGGAACGGTGTCGATTGCTACAATCCTTCTGATACCAAGTAATCTAGAGCAGGAGTATCCTCTCTTGCTTTTCCTCGTCGCAGGTGTGACACTTGTAAGCTTTTTAACAGGCCTCGTGGTCTTGCCTCAGCTTTCTGACGAACAGGAAGAAAGCAAGGATTATCTCATGCATATCGCCATTTTGAATGAAGTAACGCTAGAGTTGGAAAAAGAGTTGGAAGATACCAGAAATAAACTTCCCCTCTATGCGGCTATTGACAATTACCATGGACGTATTGAAAATCTCATTTTAAGCCAAGAAAACCAGGATGATCAAGAAGATTGGGCTGCTTTGAAACTCTTGATTCTTAGTATTGAAAGTGATGGTTTGGAGCAGGCCTATGAAGAGGGGAACATTAGCAATCGTGCTTACCGAGTTTACCAACGTTATCTGAAAAATATAGAACGAGGCATCAATCGTAAATTTGCGTCACGATTGACCTATTATTTCCTTGTTTCTTTGCGGATTTTACGTTTTCTCCTTCATGAAGTTTTTACTCTCGGAAAGACCTTCCGTAGCTGGAAGGACAAGGAGCAAAGCCGTCTCCGTGCTCTTGATTACGACCAAATAGCAGAGCTCTATCTTGCCAATACAGAGATGATTATTGAAAGTTTGGAAAACCTGAAGGGAGTCTATAGACGCTCTTTGATTAGTTTTATGCAGGAGTCTCGTCTTCGAGAAACAGCTATTATCAGCAGTGGTGCCTTTGTCGAACGGGTTATCAATCGCGTTAAGCCTAACAATATCGATGAAATGCTGAGGGGCTATTATCTGGAGCGCAAGTTGATTTTCGAATACGAAGAAAAACGATTGATTACGACCAAGTATGCCAAGAAGTTACGACAAAATGTCAATAACTTAGAGAACTATTCCTTGAAGGAAGCTGCCAATACCCTGCCGTATGATATGGTGGAATTGGTAAGAAGAAATTAGTTAATACTCTTCGAAAATCTCTTCAAACCACGTCAGCGTCGCCTTGGATTATATATGTGACTGACTTCGTCAGTTTCATCTACAACCTCAAAGCAGGGCTTTGAGCAGCCTGCGGCTAGCTTTCTAGTTTGCTATTTGATTTTCATTGAGTATAAGATTATAAGTGAAGGAGTGTGACATGAAAAAGTGGTGGAAAGAGCTGATAGACAAGCCTCTATTAAAAGCTTTTTTGCATTATTATCAAGCATCAGATAGTGAGTTGACCAGTGTCGCAGTAGCCTACTATTGGTTGATTTCGATTTTTCCCCTGCTTTTGGTGGTGGTCAATATCCTCCCCTATTTTCAGATTCCTGTGGGAGAACTTCTGGGCTTTATGAAAGACGTCCTGCCCCCAAGCCTCTATGAAGGTGTGGAAAAAATAGCCAGAGAAGTCTTGACGCAACCTTCAACAGGTTTATTGAGTTTTTCTGTCTTGTCGGCGCTATGGAGTTTTTCAAAATCTATGAATTTCTTGCAAAAAGCTTTTAACAAGGCTTATGGCGTCGAAAAGAGTCGTGGACTTATTTCCCATCAGATGGTGAGCCTCCTAGTCAGTTTTGGCTTGCAGTTCCTCTTTGCGTTTGCCTTGTTTTTGAGCTTGTTTGGGCAGATGCTTTTGGCTTTACTTGCTCATTATTGGACAAAAGATGGCATTATCTATCAGGCTTTACAAGGGTTGGCAGGTCCTCTGACTTACGCCCTCCTCTTTGCTATCTTGGTCATGCTTTATTATTTTCTTCCCAATCTATCTGACAGGAAAATTAGCTATACCCTACCAGGCAGTGTCTTTGTCCTCTTAGTGATTTTAGGTTTACTAACTCTGTTCTCTAGTTATCTCAATTACTATGTCCATCATTTGGTGGATGTCCGAATTTTAGGTTCCGTTCTTCTTGTTGTTATGATGTTTTGGTTTATCTTAATTGCTAAAATTGTTATTCTAGGCGCGGTGATCAATGCCAGTATACAGAGTTTGAAAGATCCGGTCTTTAAAAAAGATTAACTATTTATCTATTACAAAAGCGCATAGTATCAAGGTTCTATAAAGCCTTGATACTATGCGCTTTTTGTGCTTTGACAGTTTTTGTATAGTTTTTGTCCAAGATTTCTAAATCATCTGATTAAATTCCTATTTTTCCCTATCATTGTCCCTGTTTTTTCGAAAATGGAAGGAGTATAATAAATCTATCAATAAAATGATAGGAGGAACTTTATGGGTCATATTTTCTTTTTTCTAAGTGTCTTTTTGGCAGGGATTCTATCCTTCTTTTCTCCTTGTATCTTACCCTTGTTACCAGTCTATGCAGGGGTGTTACTAGATGATAAGGATAGTGCTCAGGCTTCTAGTGGCAAATTTTCAATCTCAGTCACTAGTTTATTGCGAACGCTAGCCTTTATAGCAGGAATTTCCTTTATCTTTATTTTGTTGGGCTATGGAGCTGGTTTTTTAGGCGATTTGCTTTATGCTTCTTGGTTCCAATATGTGACAGGTGCGGTTATCATTCTCTTAGGCTTGCACCAGATGGAGATTCTACATTTTAAGGGGCTTTATAAGGAAAAGAGGTTACAACTGCAAGGACAGGGGCAAAATGGTAAGGGCTATAGTCAGGCGTTTTTACTGGGGTTGACTTTTAGTTTTGCTTGGACGCCTTGTGTGGGGCCGGTTCTGGGGTCTGTTTTGGCCTTGGCGGCTTCAGGTGGCTCAGGAGCTTGGCAGGGAGCGGGTCTCATGTTGGTGTACACGTTGGGTTTGGCGCTACCATTCTTGATTCTAGCTCTGGCCTCTAGTTATGTTTTGAAACATTTCCGAAAACTTCATCCCTATCTCGGGATTCTCAAAAAAGTGGGTGGTTTTCTCATTATTGTGATGGGACTCTTGGTTCTATTTGGAAATGCTTCAATTTTAAGTCAATTATTTGAATAAAAATGGAAAGGAATATCAGTATGAAAAAATGGCAAACATGTGTTCTTGGAGCAGGTTCGCTCCTTTGTTTGACGGCTTGTTCAGGCAAGTCCATGACCAGTGAACACCAAATGAAAGATGAGATGAAGATGGAGCAGACAGCTAGTAAAACAAGCACGGCTAAAGGGAAAGAGGTGGCTGATTTTGAGCTAACTGGAGTAGATGGCAAGACCTACCGCTTGTCTGATTACAAGGGCAAGAAAGTCTATCTCAAATTCTGGGCTTCTTGGTGTTCCATCTGTCTGGCTAGTCTTCCAGATACGGATGAAATTGCTAAAGAAGCTGGCGACGACTATGTGGTCTTGACAGTAGTGTCACCAGGACACAAGGGAGAACAATCTGAAGCGGACTTTAAGAATTGGTATAAGGGCTTGGATTATAAAAATTTCCCAGTCCTAGTTGACCCATCAGGCAAACTTTTGGAAAGTTATGGTGTTCGTTCTTACCCAACTCAAGCCTTTATAGATGGTGAAGGAAAATTGGTCAAAACCCAACCAGGATTCATGGAAAAAGATGCGATTTTGCAAACTTTGAAGGAATTAGCCTAGGAGGTGTCCTATGAATGATAAGCTAAAAATCATCTTGTTGCTAGGAGTATTTTTCCTAGCCATAACCGGTTTCTATTTTCTATTGATGCGAAATGCAGGGCAGACAGATGCCTCGCAAATTGAGAAAGCGGCAGTCAGCCAAGGAGGAAAAACAGTGAAAAAAACAGAAGTGAGTAAAGATGCAGACTTGCACGAAATTTATCTAGCTGGGGGATGTTTCTGGGGAGTGGAGGAATATTTCTCACGCGTTCCCGGGGTGACAGATGCCGTATCAGGCTATGCAAATGGTAGAGGGGAGACAACCAAGTACGAATTGATTAACCAAACAGGTCATGCGGAGACTGTTCATGTTACCTATGATGCCAATCAAATTTCCCTCAAGGAAATCCTGCTTCATTATTTCCGCATTATCAATCCAACCAGCAAAAATAAACAAGGAAATGATGTGGGAACCCAGTACCGTACTGGTGTTTATTACACAGATGACAAGGATTTAGAAGTGATCAACCAAGTCTTTGATGAGGTAGCTAAGAAATACGATCAACCTCTAGCAGTTGAAAAGGAAACCTTGAAGAATTTTGTAGTGGCAGAGGATTACCACCAAGACTATCTCAAGAAAAATCCAAATGGCTACTGCCATATCAATGTCAATCAGGCAGCCTATCCCGTCATTGATGCCAGCAAATATCCCAAACCAAGCGATGAAGAATTGAAAAAAACCCTGTCACCTGAGGAATATGCAGTTACCCAGAAAAATCAAACAGAACGGGCTTTTTCAAACCGCTACTGGGATAAATTTGAATCTGGTATCTATGTGGATGTAGCAACTGGGGAACCTCTTTTTTCATCAAAGGACAAGTTTGAGTCTGGTTGTGGTTGGCCTAGTTTCACCCAACCAATCAGTCCAGATGTTGTGACCTACAAGGAAGATAAGTCCTACAATATGACGCGCATGGAAGTGAGAAGTCGAGTAGGAGATTCTCACCTTGGCCATGTCTTTACGGACGGTCCACAGGACAAGGGCGGCTTACGCTACTGTATCAATAGCCTCTCTATCCGCTTTATTCCCAAAGACCAAATGGAAGAAAAAGGCTATGCTTATTTACTAGATTATGTTGATTAATACTCTTCGAAAATCGCTTCAAACCACGTCAGCGTCGCCTTGCCGTGGGTAGGGTTGAGACTGGGCAAAAACTCAATTTGAGGAGAGAATAAAGCAAATTTTCTAACAATAAAACACATAATATCAAGAATTTTTAACATCTGATACTATGCGTTTTCTAATTTAAAAGACTTTTTGCCCAGTCTCTCTATCCACAATCTCAAAGCGGTACTTTGAGAAACCTGTGGCTAGCTTCCTAGTTTACTTTTTGATTTTCATTGAGTATAAGAAGTCTTTCCTAAGCAGTGAGAGGAGAATTTTGCTATACTGATACTAGTAAGTGGTAAAGGAGAGAAGCATGACCTATACAATCTTAATCGTAGAAGATGAATATCTGGTGAGACAAGGTTTGACTAAACTGGTCAATGTAGCAGCCTACGATATGGAAATCATCGGTCAGGCTGAAAATGGAAGGCAGGCTTGGGAATTGATCCAAAAGCAGGTGCCAGATATCATTTTAACCGATATCAACATGCCTCATCTAAATGGCATCCAGTTGGCCAGTCTGGTACGAGAAACCTATCCTCAGGTTCATTTGGTCTTTTTAACAGGTTACGATGATTTTGATTATGCCTTGTCTGCTGTCAAACTAGGTGTGGACGACTACCTGCTCAAACCCTTTTCTCGTCATGATATTGAGGAAATGTTGGGGAAAATCAAACAAAAACTAGACAAGGAAGAGAAAGAAGAGCAGTTACAAGACTTATTGACTAATAGGTTTGAAGGAAACATAGCCCAGAAAATCCAGTCTCATCTGGCTGATAGCCAATTTAGTTTAAAGTCTTTAGCCAGTGACTTAGGTTTTAGTCCGACCTATCTGAGTTCCTTGATTAAGAAAGAGTTGGGCTTGCCTTTTCAGGATTATCTGGTGAGAGAACGTGTTAAACAAGCCAAGCTCTTGCTTTTAACTACAGATCTGAAGATTTATGAGATTGCAGAGAAGGTTGGTTTTGAAGATATGAACTATTTTACCCAACGTTTTAAGCAGATTGCAGGTGTGACACCTCGTCAGTTTAAGAAGGGAGAAGGCCGATGAAGCGTTCTTCTCTTTTAGTTAGAATGGTTATTTCCATCTTTCTGGTCTTTCTCATTCTCCTAGCTGTGGTTGGGACTTTCTACTATCGATCTAGTTCATCAGCCATTGAGGCTACCATTGAAGGCGATAGCCAAACGACTATCAGTCAGACTAGCCACTTTATCCAGTCTTATATCAAAAAATTAGAAACCACCTCGACCAGTTTGACCCAGCAGAGGGATGTCCTAGCCTATGCTGAGAATCCTAGCCAAGACAGAGTAAAGGGAATCCAAAATCTGTTTTTGACCATCTTGAAGGCGGATCAGGACTTGAAAACGGTGGTACTGGTAACCAAGTCAGGTCAGGTCATTTCTACAGATGACACTGTGCAGATGAAAACATCCTCAGATATGATGACTGAGGATTGGTACCAAAAGGCTATTCATCAGGGAGCCATGCCCGTTTTGACTCCAGCTCGTAAATCAGATAGTCAATGGGTCATTTCTGTCACTCAAGAACTTCTTGATGCAAAGGGGGGCAATCTTGGCGTGCTTCGCTTGGATATTTCCTACGAAACTCTGGAAGCCTATCTCAACCAACTCCAGTTGGGGCAGCAGGGCTTTGCTTTCATTATCAATGAAAACCATGAATTTGTCTACCATCCTCAACACACAGTTTATAGTTCGTCTAGCGAAATGGAGGCCATGAAACCCTATATCGAGACAGGTCAGGGCTATACGCTAGATCACCAATCCTACGTCAGTCAGGAAAAGATTGCAGGAACTGATTGGACGGTGCTTGGCGTGTCTTCGCTGGAGAAGTTAGACCAGGTTCGGAGTCAATTCATGTGGACCTTGCTTGGGGCAAGTGTCACATCTCTTCTTGTCTGTCTCTTCTTGGTTTGGTTAAGTCTCAAACGCTGGATTGCTCCTTTAAGGGACTTGAGAGAAACCATGTTGGAAATTGCTTCTGGTGCTCAAAATCTTCGTGCCAAGGAAGTTGGTGCCTATGAACTGAGAGAAGTAACTCGCCAATTTAATGCCATGTTGGATCAGATTGATCAGTTGATGGTAGCTATTCGTAGCCAGGAAGAAACGACCCGTCAGTACCAACTTCAAGCCCTATCAAGCCAGATTAACCCTCATTTCCTCTATAATACCTTGGATACCATCATCTGGATGGCTGAATTTCAGGATAGTCAGCGAGTGGTTCAGGTGACCAAGTCCTTGGCGACCTATTTCCGCTTGGCACTCAATCAAGGCAAGGACTTGATTTGCCTGTCTGATGAAATCAATCATGTCCGCCAGTATCTCTTTATCCAGAAACAACGCTATGGAGATAAGCTGGAATACGAGATTGCTGAAAATCCTGCCTTTGATAACCTAGTCTTGCCCAAGTTGGTTTTGCAACCTCTGGTGGAAAATGCTCTTTACCATGGCATCAAGGAGAAGGAAGGTCAGGGACATATTAGAGTTTCTGTCCAGAAACAGGATACAGGCTTGGTCATCCGCATTGAGGATGATGGAGTTGGCTTCCAAGATGCTGGTGATAGTAGTCAAAGTCAACTCAAACGTGGGGGAGTTGGTCTTCAAAATGTCGATCAGCGTCTCAAACTTCATTTTGGAGAACATTACCAGATGAAGATTGATTCTGCACCCGACAAAGGAACGACGGTTGAAATATACATAAATAGAATAGAAACTAGTTAACTCCCAGTCAATTCTGGGAGTTTTATGCGTAATTGGGCAAGCTTTCCAGGTCGTCTATCTTGCTAAAAACAAGAAAAAACGGTATGATAGATAGTGACAAAAGAGGTAGCAGAGATGAACGAGACACAGATTCAAAGAGAAACACGTCAGATAGTGAAAGATGTTTTAGAAAAGGCCAATTTGAAGCAAGGATCTATCTTTGTTTTGGGTCTTTCCTCTAGTGAAGTGATAGGTGGTCAGATTGGCAAGGAATCCAGCCAAGAAATTGGCGAAATCATTGTGAAGACCATCCTAGATTTCCTAGAAGAAAAAAGAATTCATCTAGCTGTTCAAGGCTGTGAGCATGTCAATCGGGTTCTCGTCGTTGAACGTCAGGTGGCAGAGCAGTTTGGTCTGGAAATCGTCAGTGTCCTTCCTACTCTCCATGCAGGAGGTTCAGGTCAATTGGCAGCCTTTAAGTTTATGCAAGATCCAGTTGAGGTTGAATTTATCAAGGCTCATGCTGGATTGGATATCGGAGATACTGCAATTGGTATGCATGTCAAGCATGTTCAGGTTCCGATTCGCCCTCTTTTGAGAGAGATTGGTCATGCCCATGTAACGGCGCTGGCTAGTCGTCCAAAATTAATCGGAGGTGCGCGTGCGCACTATCCGCAAGATTCTATCAGAAAGTCGTGAGAATAAATAAAGGAGATGAAAGTGTTTAAAAAAGACCGTTTTTCAATTCGTAAGATTAAGGGAGTTGTAGGTTCTGTATTTCTTGGAAGCCTTTTGATGGCTTCTTCTGTAGTGGACGCAGCCACCTATCACTATGTAGATAAAGAGGTTATTTCACAAGAAGCTAAAGATTTAATCCAGACAGGAAAGCCTGATGGAAATGAACTTGTTTATGGTTTGGTGTATCAAAAAAATCAGCTGCCACAAACAGGGACAGAAGCATCTGTTTTGACAGCTTTTGGTTTGCTGACTGTTGGGAGCTTGCTTTTAATCTACAAGAGAAAGAAAATTGCCAGCGTCTTTCTAGTTGGAGCTATGGGATTGGTAGTCCTTCCTAGTGCAGGAGCTGTAGATCCAGTTGCTACTCTAGCACCGGCTAGTCGAGAGGGTGTTGTTGAAATGGATGGTTATCGTTATGTTGGTTATCTATCAGGTGACATCCTCAAAACGCTTGGCTTGGACACTGTTTTAGAAGAAGACTCAGCTAAACCTGAAGAGGTAACTGTGGTCGAAGTTGAGAATCCCCAAGTAACAACAAATCAGGAGCAAGCTAAGCCAGAAAACCGAGCAGTAGAGACAGAGGAAGCTCCTAAAACAGAAGAAAATCCAAAGGAAGAACCAAAATCGGAGGTAAAACCTACTGACGAAACCCTTCCTAAAGTAGAAGAGGGGAAAGAAGATTCAGCAGAACCAGCACCAGTCAAATCGGAAAGTCAACCATCAGACAAACCAGCTGAGGAATCAAAAGTTGCAACTCCAGTAGAACAACCAAAAGTCCCAGAACAACCCGTGCAACCTACACAACCGGAGCAGCCAAGGATACCAAAAGAATCATCACAACCAGAAGATCCTAAAGAGGATAAGGTATCGGAAGAGACACCGAAACAAGAAGATGCACAGCCAGAAGTAGTAGAAACAAGAGATGAGGCTTCTAATCAACCTGTTGAAGAACTAAAAGTGGAAACGCCTGCTGTAGAAAAACAAACGGAACCAGCTGAGGAACCAAAAGTTGAACAAGCAGGTGAACCAGTCGCGCCAAGTGAAGGCGAAAAGGCACCAGTCTCTCCAGAAAAGCAACCAGAAGCTTCTAAAGAAGAGAAGACTGCGGAAGAAATACCGAAACAAGAAGAACAACCAGTAGAAGCTCAAGTTGAACCAGAAAGTCAACCAACAGAAACTTCACCAGCTGCTCAACCAGCAGAACATCAGGACGAAGAAACAAAAGTAGAACAGCCAGCAGTAGAACATAAAACAACTCCTGAAGAAGGTGTGTTAAATGTAATAGAAGTTAAGTCTGAAGTTATAGTAACTAAAGAGCCTGTGCCTTTTAAGACAGTTGAGCAAGATGATGAGAACCTCGCTAAGGGAAAAACAAGGGTTATTCGAGAAGGTGTTGCTGGCGAACGCACTATTTTAACTGAAGTCACTACTACTGATGGTAGACAGTCCAGTAAAGTACTAGAGGATACAATAACAACCAATCCAGTAGATGAAATAAAGGGTGTTGGTACTAAAGAACCAGTTGATAAAAGTGAGTTAAAGAATCAAATTGATAAAGCTAGTTCAGTTTCTCCTACTGATTATTCTACAGCAAGTTACAATGCTCTTGGATTTGTTTTAGAAGCTGCAAAAGGTGTATATGCTTCTGACTCTGTAAAACAACCTGAAGTAGATAGCGAGACAGCTAAACTTAAAGCTGCTATCGACGCTCTTACTGTTGATAAAACAGACTTAAACAAAACTATCGAAGATGCGAAATCAAAAACTAAAGAGCACTACAGTGATGCATCTTGGACAAACCTTCAAAATGTATTAGCCGAAGCGAAAAAAGTTACAAGCAAACCAGAAGCAAAACAAAGCGAAGTTAATCACATTGACGAAAAACTTAAATCCGCTATTGCTGGATTAAATACAGATAAGACTGAACTTGAAAAACAACTGAATCTTGTAAACGAAAAAACTCAAGCTGACCACAGTACTACATCTTGGAACACTCTAGAAGAATCGAAAAATGCCGCTCAAACTGTAAAAGATAAGGCTACCTCTACTCAAGCTCAAATCGACGAAGCTACTAAAAAACTTAAAGCTGCTATTGACGCTCTAAGCGTTGATAAAACAGACTTAAACAAAACTATCTCTGATGCGAAATCAAAAACTAAAGAACACTACAGCGATGCAACTTGGGCAAATCTTCAAACTGTACTAGCTGAAGCTGAAAAAGTTACAAGCAACCCAGCAACAAAACAAAGCGAAGTAAATCACATTGACGAAAAACTGAAATCTGCTATCGCTGGTTTAAATACAGATAAGACTGAACTTGAAAAACAACTTGCTGATGTTAAGTCTAAAACTGCAGCGGACTACAGCACTACATCTTGGAATGCTCTAGAAGAATCGAAAAATGTCGCTCAAACTGTAAAAGACAACGACAAAGCTACTCAAGCTCAAATCAAGGATGCAACTGAAAAACTGAAAGCGGCTATCACTGATTTAACTACAGATAAGACTGAACTTGAAAAACAACTTGCTGATGCTCAGTCTAAGACTGCTACTGACTACAGTACTGTATCTTGGAGCGCTCTAGAAGAGGCAAAAAATGCCGCTCAAGCTGTAGAAGATAACGCTACTGCTACTCAGGCTCAAATCGATGATGCTGCTAAAAAACTGAAATCTGCTATCGATGCTCTTACTGTTGATAAAACAAAATTACAAGAACAAATAAAAGATGCAGAAATTAAACGAGAAGCTGACTATAGCCCTAATACTTGGAATGAATTTAAAAAAGCTGAAATAAAAGCTAAAGAAATCAACAACCAAACTACTCCACTTCCTAAACAAAGTAAAATAGATGCGACTACTCAAGCTCTTCAAGACGCTATTAAAGCTCTTGCTGTAGATAAAACTGCATTACAAACGGCTATTAACACAGCTAACAGCAAACGTAAAGAAGAATACACTACTCAAACATGGAAATCTTTAGAAGACACTCTTACAGCAGCAAAATCTGTAAATGCAGATGATGCTACTACTCAAAGCAAAGTTAATGCAGCTACCGAAAAATTAGAAGAAGCTATCAAAAACTTAGCTCCATTAACTGAAAAACCAGTATTAAAATTTGTAAATACTGATAAGAAAGTATTAGATAAAGAAGTAGTTGCTAAGTATTCTCTAGAGAATCCAACTAAGACAAAAATTAAATCAATCACAGCTACCCTGAAAAAAGATGGACAAGTTGTTAAGACTGTGAATCTAACAGAAAATAATCTAAATGCGTTATTAGACAATGTAGAATACTTCAAAGAGTATACTCTATCTACTACTATGGTTTATGATAGAGGTAATGGTCAAGAAGAAACTGAAACATTAGAAGATAAACAAATACAATTAGACCTTAAAAAAGTTGAAATTAAAAATATTAAAGAAACAAGCTTAATAAGTGTTGACGATGCAGGTGTTGAAACTGACTCAAGTTTACTTTCAGAAAACCCAACGAATGTTGCTTCACTTTACCTACGAGTTACAACTCATGACAACAAAGTTACAAGACTTGCTGTTGACAAGATTGAAGAAGTAGAAAAAGACGGAAAAACTTTATATAAAGTTACTGCCAAAGCACCAGACTTAGTTCAACGTAATGCTGATAATACACTTAGCGAAGAGTATGTTCATTACTTTGAAAAACAAAAAGCAAAAGAAGGTAATGTTTACTACAACTTCAACGAGCTTGTAAAAGATATGAAAGCTAACCCTAGCGGTGAGTTCAAACTTGGTGCAGATCTAAATGCAGCTAATGTACCAACTCCAAATAAAGAGTATGTTCCTGGTACATTTAAAGGTAAGTTATCAAGTGTTGACGGACAACGTTATTCAATTCACAATATGTCTCGTCAATTATTTGGTGGTATTGAAGGTGGTTCTGTTAAAGATGTTAATTTAGCTAATGTTGATATCAACATGCCTTGGATTGACAATATTTCTGCACTTGCCAGAACTGTTAAAAATGCTACTGTTGAGAATATTAAAGTAACAGGCAGTATTCTCGGTAGAGATAGAATTGCTGGTATTATTAATAAAGGAGATACGGGAGCTCAATTAACAAATGTTGCATTCATCGGTAATCTTACGGGTGTTGGTAACAGAGGTTGGGATTTCGGTGGTATTGCCGGAGAGCTTTGGAAAGGTAATATAGATAAAGCTTATGTAGATGCTTATATGGTAGCTAATAAAGCTCGTATCGGTGGTCTTGTTGCTAGAACGGACAACAGTGGTGACCCTAACGGAATCGGTAAATACGGGGCTGTCCGTAATGCTGTTACAAAAGGAACTATTAAAGTAAAAGATCCTGTTGAAACAGGCGGATTCATCAGTAAAAACTGGGCATGGGGTAAAGTTGCAGACTCCGTGTCAATGATGAAAGTTGAAAATGGTGAAGTGTTCTATGGATCTAAAGATATTGCTGAAGATGATGGTTACTTCTCAAACAATGCATTAGAACGTAACTTTATCGTGAAAGATATAAGTACAGGTAAGCGTTCATTTAGATTCTCTACTTCTGATAGAATTAAAGAGGTTTCTCAAGAAGAAGCAGATAAGAAAATTGCAACATTGGGAATTACAGCTAATGATTATGTTATCAATCCTCTTGTTTCAGATACTCTAAATAATGTAAAACCAAAATCTGACACTTACAAAGATACTCAAGATTACGATGCATCTCGTGAACTTGCTTATCGTAATGTTGAAAAACTTCAACCATTCTACAACAAAGAATGGATTGTCAACCAAGGGAACAAGCTTGCAACTGATAGTCCATTAATGACCAAAGAAGTATTGTCTGTAACTGCAATGAAAGGTAATGACTTTGTTACAGACCTTACAGATGCTGACCATATTATGGTTCACTACGCAGATAAGACAAAAGATATCTTTACGATTTCTCCTAAGGACTCTCAAGTTAAGCAAGTAAAAGAGTACAGTGTAGCTGAGCTTGGTGAAGTTGTGTACACACCAAACATGGTTGTTAAAGATCGTGCTGACTTAATCAGTGCTATTGAAAGCAAATTAAGCCCTGTTGAATTGCAATCTGACCCGATTTATCAACACTTGGGTAGAACTGGTGGTAACAAAGTCAATGCAATTAAGGACTTGTACCTAGAAGAAAGCTTCAAGTATGTGAAAGATAATCTTACTAAATTCGTTACGAAGTTAGTAGAAAATGAAGATCACCAGCTTAACACTGATGAAGCTGCAAAACGTGCTTTGATTAAGAAAATTGATGACAATAAGGCTGCAGTTCTTCTTGGTTTGTCTTATCTCAACCGTTACTACGGTGTTAAATTCGATAACTTTAACATTAAAGAGTTAATGTTATTCAAACCTGATTTCTACGGTAAGAATGTTAGTGTCTTAGACTTCTTGATTAAGATTGGTTCTAAAGAAAATAATATTAAAGGTAACAGAACGTTAGAAGCTTATCGTGAAGTAATTGGTGGAACGATTGGTATCGGTGAGTTAAACGGTTTCTTAAACTATAATATGCGTTTATTCACAGAAGAAACTGACATCAATACTTGGTATAAAAAAGCTGTATCGCATACCAACTATATTGTTGAAAAACAATCCTCAAACCCTGCGTTTGCCAACAAGAAATATCGCCTTTATGAAAACTTGAACAATGGTGAACATGGTAAATACATTTTACCACTTCTCACTACGAAGAAAGCTCATATGTTCTTGATTTCAACCTATAATACATTAGCGTTTAGTGCGTTTGAGAAATATGGTAAGAATACAGAAGCTGAACGTGAAGCGTTTAAGAAAGAAATCGATTTACGTGCTCAAGAGCAAATCAATTACTTAGACTTCTGGTCTAGACTTGCTGCTGACAATGTACGTGATAGATTGTTAAAATCTGAAAATATGGTTCCGTCTGCAATTTGGGATAACCAAGAAGTTCCAGGCCATGGATGGGCTGATAGAATGGGGCATAATAAGAATGGTGACTATGCTCCGGTTCGTGAGTTCTATGGACCTACAGGTAAATGGCATGGATATAATGGTACGGGTGCATATGCTTATATCTTTACTAATCCACAAAACTCAGAAGCTGTGTATTATATCATATCTAGTATGATCAGTGATTTCGGTACTTCTGCATTCACTCATGAAACTACACACATTAATGACCGTATGGCCTACTTAGGAACATGGCGTCACCGTGAAGGAACAGACGTTGAAGCCTTTGCTCAAGGTATGTTACAATCACCATCAGTTTCAAATCCAAATGGAGAATATGGTGCCTTAGGATTAAACATGGCTTACGAACGTAAAAATGATGGAAATCAAATTTACAACTATAATCCGAATGTGTTAAATAGTCGTGAGAAAATCGATCACTACATGAAGAATTACAATGAATCCATGATGATGCTTGATTACTTAGAAGCTGAGTCTGTCATCAAGAAAAATACTGGAACAAATGATAAGTGGTTCAAGAAGATTGATAAGAAATATCGTGAAAAAGCGGATCGCAATGGCTTAGTTGGTGAACCACATCAATGGGATTTAGTTCGTGATTTGAATGATGACGAAAAGAATACGAAGCTGACAAGTATTGATCAACTGGTTGATGGAAACTTTGCAACGAAACATGGATTACCAGGAAATGGTCATTACCGTACTGAAGGATTTGATTCTGCTTATACTGTAGTAAATATGATGACAGGTATTTATGGTGGTAATACAAGTAAGAGTGCGGTTGGTTCAATCTCATTCAAACATAATACCTTCCGTATGTGGGGTTACTTCGGTTATTTAGACGGATTCTTAGGTTATGCATCAAACAAATACAAACAAGAATCTAAAGCAGCAGGTAATGTAGGTCTTGGTGATGACTTTATTATTAATAAAGTTTCTAACGGCAAATTCCAAAGCTTAGAAGCATGGAAGAAAGCATGGTATCATGAAGTACACGAAAAAGCCCAAAGAGGTTTTGTTGAAATTGAAATCGATGGTCAAAAGATTTCAACTTACGCACAACTTCAGACCTTATTTGATGCCGCGGTCGAAAAAGACCTTCAAGGTAATGATTTCAAGAATACTGTGGATCTTAAATGGAAAGTTTACAAACAACTCTTGCAGAAATCAGATGGATTTGCTGGTGATTTATTCACTAAAGCATAATCAATAGTAAGAAAACAATAAAAAGGTAGATCAGCTTTTGTCTGTATCTGCCTTTTTATGCTATACTTAAGGTATGCATAGAAAAACAGTGATTGATTTTAGGGCTTTGGGGGAGAGATACATCTTTACCCAGCCTATTAAAGAGTTGAAAACGAGAAATGTAGAAGAAGTGGCAGATTTGCTGGCACAAGTGGAAAGCTACCAAGAGCAAGGTTATTATGTGGTGGGCTATGTCAGCTACGAGGCTGCACCTGCTTTTGAGGAAAAATTAGCAGTTCACAAGGATCCCCTACTGGGAGAGTACCTGCTTTACTTTACTGTTCATGATAGCGTAGAAACTTCCCCTATTCCTCTGACTTATGAGGATATTGATTTGCCCTCAAATTGGCAGGAAGTGACGTCTGCAGCAGACTATGAAAAGGCAATTGCCCAAATTCACCATCATTTGCGTCAGGGAGACACCTATCAGGTCAACTACACCGTCCAACTCAAGCAAAAGTTAAGTGCCAATCCTTTTGCCATCTACAATCGTATGGTGGTAGAGCAGGAGGCGGGCTACAATGCCTATGTTGAACATGACGAGATGGCAGTAATTTCCATGAGCCCAGAGCTCTTTTTTGAGCAAAATGACCGCGAATTGACAACACGACCAATGAAGGGGACGACTCAGCGTGGCATGACTGACAAAGAAGACTTGGAGCAGGCCAGTTGGTTGGAACAGGATCCTAAAAATCGCTCTGAAAATATGATGATTGTGGACCTCTTGCGCAATGATATGAACCGTATTTCTGAAGTGGGGAGCGAGCACGTGGAGCGTCTGTGTCAGGTAGAGCAGTATTCAACGGTTTGGCAGATGACTTCGACCATCAAGAGTCAGTTGCGAGAAGATGTGAACCTTGTTGAAATCTTCCGTTCTCTCTTTCCTTGTGGTTCTATAACGGGAGCACCGAAAATTGCGACTATGGAAATCATCAAGAACTTGGAGCCGCAACCGCGTGGAGTTTACTGCGGAACGATTGGTCTCTTGCTTCCAAATGGACGACGGATTTTCAATGTTGCCATTCGGACCATTCAACTGCATCAAGGGAAAGCTATCTATGGAGTTGGCGGAGGTATTACATGGGATAGCACCTGGGAATCTGAATACCGTGAAGTTCATCAAAAGGCAGCTGTTCTCTATCGTAAACAAGCTCGTTTTCAGCTGATTACGACTGGGAAAATCAGCCAGAAGAACCTGCTGTTTGAAGCACAACATCTGGAAAGGCTGAGAAAAGCTAGTCGCTATTTTGCTTCTCCTTTTGATGCAGAAGACTTGAAACAAAAGATAAAGGAAGAGTGTCAGGATTGTGATGTTAATCAAGATTACCGCTTGCGAATTAGCCTTAGCAAGTCTGGAGAGATAGAAGTCAATCGTCAAGTATTAACACCTCTCAGTCGAACCTTCTGCTATGCCCAACTCTGTCTTCAGGAAGCCAATTTGCAACAAGCATTTACCTACTTCAAAACAAGCCACCGACCTCACTTGGGCCTAAGGAAGCAGGAAATTATTTACCATAATGCAGCTGGAGAGCTATTGGAAACCTCAATCGGAAATTTGGTTCTGAAAATTTCTGGGAGACTCTACACACCGCCTATCGAACTTGGAATCTTGCCAGGAATTTACCGTCAGCATTTGCTAGAAACAGGACAGCTAGAAGAGAAAGTCTTGACTTTAAAAGACTTAGCCCAAGCTGAGGCTATATATGGCTGTAATGCAGTGAGAGGCTTGTATGAACTAAGCCTTGAGGAGAACTAGATGAAACTGATATTTTTATACGGTTTAGGGCAGTCAGCAGAGTCTTGGAAAGAAGTGCAAGAGTTACTTGCGGATTATCCCTCTGAAGCCCTTGACTTATTCCCTACGGGAATTACTAGCTATCAAAAAGCCAAGGAGCGAGTTTATCAGCAACTAGCTCAAGAGACAGAACCTTTTGTTTTGATTGGATTGTCCTTAGGTGCTGCCCTGGCATTAGAACTATCTTGTTACGATTTACCAAATCTTCGAGCTTTGATTCTGTCAGGATGCCCGCTTAAATTGTCCGGTAATATCCTATTTTATCTTCAGTTGCTGATTTTTAAACTACTTCCCAAAAGAGTATTTGAAAAACAGGGAGCAGACAAGACTTTTATAATAGGTATTTCCAAAGAATTGAAGACACTTGACTTAACGGATATAGCAGGGAATTGCCCCTATCCAACCTTACTAATTTGTGGCAGCAAAGATAAACCGAATCTTAGTTCTATGAGAAGTCTTCATAAACTAATATCAGAATCCCAATTTCAGATTATCCCAGATGGCCCTCATGTCTTGAATAAGGAAAAACCAAAGGAGTTTGTAGAAAAGACCAGAAGTTTCCTTGAATTGCTGAAATAAGTTTGATAAAATAATATTGAAATCGATGACATCGTTAGAGGAGAAAGTAATGAACAAACGTCTATTTTTAAAAATGAGTCTGGTGACGTTGTCAATTTTAGCCTTGTTTTCACAACCTGTGTTAGCAGAGGAAAACATTCATTTTTCGAGTTGTAAGGAAGCTTGGGCGAATGGATACGCGGATATTCATGAGGGAGACCCCGGTTATTCTGCCAAGTTATACCGTGATCATGACGGTGTGGCTTGCGAATTGAAAAATGCCCCTAAGGGTGCTTTTAAAGCAAAACAAGAGACTACAACTCAAACTGATACAAGTTCATCAACAACAAGTGGTTGGGTTAAGCAGGACGGTGCTTGGTACTACTTTGATGGAAATGGAAATCCAGTGAAAAATGCTTGGCAGGGAAGCTATTACCTGAAAGCAGACGGGAAAATGGCCCAGAGCGAATGGATTTATGATGATTCTTATCAGACTTGGTATTACTTGAAATCAGATGGTTCGTATGCTTATAGTATATGGCAAGGAAATTACTATTTGAAATCAGATGGTAAGATGGCCAAAAGTGAATGGGTTTATGACTCTTCTTATCAAGCTTGGTATTATTTGACATCAGATGGATCTTATGCTTATAATACATGGCAAGGTAAAATGGCTGTCAATGAATGGGTTGATGGTGGACGTTATTATGTTGGTGCGACTGGTTTGTGGAAAGCTAATTCAAAAGTAAGCAATAAAGGTTCTTATTATAGCCTTCAAGGAAAGTATGATGAAATCATAGTTGCCAATAAACATTATCCTATGTCTAAAGATTACTATCCAGGTGAAAATGCTACTGCAAAAGCAGCCTTTTTAAAACTGATTGCACAGATGCAGAAGGAAGGATACGCTATTAGCGATAATTATAGTGGCTTTAGAAGTTATGCAACTCAAGCACAATTATATCAAAGTTATGTGAACCAAGAGGGTCAGGCTGCTGCGGATCGTTATTCCGCCCGTCCTGGATATAGCGAACATCAGACAGGACTTGCTTTTGATGTGATTGGCACAGATGGTCAATTAGTTGAAGATGCTGGTGCGGCTCAATGGTTATTGGATTATGCACCAGACTATGGTTTTGTTGTTCGCTATCCCCGTGGAAAAGAGAGTGTCACAGGCTATATGCATGAGGAATGGCATTTACGTTACATTGGAAAAGAAGCAAAAGAGATTGCTGCAAGTGGTTTGACACTGGAGGAATATTATGGATTTGATGGTGGAGATTATCTGGATTAAAAATCTATATTAGCTAAATGCAAACCTTTGCATAAATGACTGAAATTTGTTATACTAGTACTGTAAGCATTTTCAATTACTAGACAATGAAAAAGGAGAGTATGATGAGTCAAAAGATTATTGGGATTGACCTTGGTGGAACTTCTATCAAATTTGCAATCTTAACAACAGCAGGAGAAATCCAAGGAAAATGGTCTATCAAGACTAACATTTTGGATGAGGGAAGTCATATCGTAGATGATATGATTGAGTCTATTCAACACCGTTTGGACTTGCTTGGATTGGTGGCAGCGGATTTCCAAGGTATTGGAATGGGGTCACCAGGTGTGGTTGACCGTGAAAAAGGGACTGTTATCGGTGCCTACAACCTCAACTGGAAAACTCTTCAACCAATTAAAGAAAAGATTGAAAAAGCCTTGGGTATTCCATTCTTCATCGATAATGATGCCAACGTGGCAGCTCTTGGTGAGCGCTGGATGGGTGCTGGAGATAATCAACCAGACGTTGTCTTTATGACACTTGGTACAGGTGTTGGTGGCGGTATCGTCGCAGAAGGCAAATTGCTTCACGGTGTGGCTGGTGCAGCAGGTGAGCTTGGTCACATCACTGTTGACTTTGATCAACCAATCGCATGTACTTGCGGTAAGAAAGGTTGCCTTGAGACAGTTGCTTCAGCAACAGGAATTGTCAACTTGACTCGTCGCTATGCGGATGAATACGAAGGCGATGCAGCCTTGAAACGCTTGATTGATAACGGAGAAGAAGTAACTGCTAAGACTGTCTTTGGTCTCGCAAAAGAAGGAGACGACCTTGCCTTGATCGTTTACCGTAACTTCTCACGTTACTTGGGAATCGCTTGTGCCAACATCGGTTCAATCCTCAACCCATCAACAATCGTCATCGGTGGTGGTGTGTCAGCTGCGGGAGAATTCCTTCTACAAGGTGTTCAAAAAGTCTATGACGAAAATACTTTCCCACAAGTGCGCACATCTACTAAATTGGCTCTTGCAACTCTAGGAAATGACGCTGGGGTTATCGGAGCAGCATCACTTGTATTGCAATAAAATAAAAAAGGAGAAAATTGCTTTCCAGAAGCGAGTGATTTTCCTCCTTTCTTTTTTTATGCTATACTAGTTAGGAAATAAATGAGGTGATAGTAAATGACAAAAGCAGATACGATTTTTAAAGAGAATATTGAACGAATCCTCAAAGACGGTGTCTTTTCTGAGCAGGCCCGTCCTAAGTACAAGGATGGAACTGTTGCTAACTCCAAGTACATAACTGGTGCTTTTGCCGAGTATGACTTGGCCAAAGGGGAATTCCCCATCACGACTTTGCGTCCAATTGCCATCAAATCCGCCATCAAGGAAGTGCTCTGGATTTACCAAGACCAGTCCAATAGCCTAGAGTTACTTAATGATAAGTACAATGTTCACTACTGGAATGACTGGGAAGTTGGAGACACGGGAACCATTGGTGAGCGCTATGGTGCCGTTGTTAAGAAACACGACATTATCAATAAGCTTCTCAAACAGTTGGAAACCAATCCTTGGAACCGCCGCAATATTATTTCGCTCTGGGATTACCAAGCTTTCGAAGAAACAGATGGGCTGCTCCCGTGCGCCTTTCAGACCATGTTTGATGTTCGGCGTGTTGATGGGGAAATCTATCTGGATGCGACCTTGACCCAGCGCTCCAATGATATGCTGGTGGCCCACCACATCAACGCTATGCAGTATGTGGCTTTGCAGATGATGATTGCCAAGCATTTTGGCTGGAAGGTTGGAAAGTTCTTCTACTTCATCAACAACCTCCATATCTATGACAATCAATTTGAACAAGCTCAGGAATTACTCCGTCGTGAACCGTCAAACTGCCAACCACGTTTGGTTTTGAATGTTCCTGATGGAACTAATTTCTTTGATATCAAAGCAGAAGATTTTGAATTGGTGGATTATGACCCTGTTAAGCCGCAGTTGAAGTTTGACCTAGCTATTTAAGGCTCTTCGAAAATCTCTTCAAACCACGTCAGCGTCGCTTCATCAACAACCTCAAAACCGTGTTTTGAGCTGACTTCGTCAGTCTTATCTACAATCTTAAAGTAGTGCTTTGAGCAACCTGCGGCTAGCTTCTTAGTTTGCTCTTTGATTTTCATTGAGTATAAAAGAATAGAAAAAAGAAGTTGAGAATAATCCCAACTTCTTTTGTTTCTTAACGTGATACGCGACGACGAGCTGCTTTTTTACGGTTTTCTTCGATGAAAGCTGCTTTTTGCTCTTCTGGTTCGATTACTTTCTTTTTAAATGCGTATACTGCACCTGCAACGGCAGCGACAGTTCCTGCGACACCTGTTACAAGACCTTTAGCGAATCCTTTAGCCATGAGTCTTCCTCCTTTATCTTCTTAATCAGCCAGCCCCCTCAAGAGGTCACATTTTTCTGGCTGACCTTTTTGTGTTATAATAATAGTAACGAAAAAATGGGAATTTTTCAAGGAAAAAAGATGAAAACTAAAATAATTGTGATCGTTGGACCGACTGCTGTTGGGAAGACAGCTCTAGCTATTGAAGTGGCCAAGCGTTTTAATGGCGAAGTGGTTAGTGGAGATAGCCAGCAAGTCTATCGAGGACTTGATATTGGGACGGCCAAGGCTAGTCCAGAAGAGCAGGCAGCTGTTCCTCATCATTTAATCGATGTTAGAGAGGTAACCGAGTCTTACTCGGCTTTTGATTTTGTTTCAGAAGCTAAGATGGCTATTGAGGATATTCACAGTCGTGGCAAGCTAGCCATTATCGCCGGTGGGACTGGACTTTATATCCAGAGCTTGCTAGAAGGTTACCACCTGGGTGGGGAGACACCTCATGAGGAGATTTTGGCCTATCGGGCTAGTTTAGAGCCTTATACAGATGAGGAATTAGCTCATCTGGTGGAGCAAGCTGGCCTTGAGATTCCCCAGTTTAATCGTCGTCGTGCGATGCGTGCCTTGGAAATGGCCCATTTTGGTCAGGATTTGGAAAATCAAGAGACCTTGTATGAACCATTGATTATCTGCTTGGATGATGAGCGAAGTCAACTATATGAACGTATCAATCGCCGCGTGGATTTGATGTTTGAGGCTGGGCTTTTGGATGAGGCCAAGTGGCTTTTTGATCATTACTCGGATGTTCAGGCGGCTAAAGGAATTGGTTACAAGGAACTCTTTCCTTATTTCCGTGGAGAGCAGACCTTGGAGGAAGCTAGTGAGAGTCTCAAACAGGCGACCCGTCGTTTTGCCAAGCGTCAGTTGACCTGGTTCCGTAATCGCATGCAGGTCACCTTTTATCAGATTGGAGAATCTGGTGTACAAGACCGCATTTTAAGCCAGATAGAGGAGTTTTTAGATGATTGATACGGAAAAAAAAGAGGAGCGAGTCCTGCTCATAGGTGTGGAATTGCAGGGCATGGACAATTTTGACCTCTCCATGGAAGAATTGGCCAGTTTAGCGAAAACGGCTGGGGCAGTCGTTGTAGATAGCTACAGACAAAAACGTGAAAAATATGATTCCAAGACCTTCGTCGGCTCTGGTAAGTTGGAAGAAATTGCGCTTATGGTGGATGCAGAAGAAATCACCACTGTCATCGTCAACAACCGTCTGACCCCACGGCAAAATGTCAATCTAGAAGAAGTTCTCGGTGTTAAGGTCATTGACCGTATGCAGTTGATTTTGGATATCTTTGCCATGCGGGCTCGAAGCCATGAAGGCAAACTCCAAGTCCACCTAGCCCAGCTAAAATATCTCTTGCCCCGCTTGGTTGGTCAGGGAATTATGCTCAGCCGTCAGGCAGGGGGAATTGGTTCCCGTGGACCTGGCGAAAGTCAGCTGGAGCTGAACCGTCGTAGCGTTCGCAATCAAATCACGGATATCGAGCGCCAGCTCAAGGTGGTTGAGAAAAATCGGGCGACTGTTAGAGAAAAACGTCTGGAGTCAAGCACCTTTAAGATTGGTTTGATTGGTTACACCAATGCTGGAAAATCAACCATCATGAACACCTTGATCAGTAAGACTCAGTATGAAGCGGACGAGCTCTTTGCGACTCTGGATGCGACGACTAAGAGTATCCATCTGGGAGGCAATCTCCAAGTAACTTTGACAGATACAGTTGGCTTTATCCAAGATTTGCCTACAGAGCTGGTGTCCAGTTTTAAGTCAACCTTGGAAGAAAGCAAGCATGTGGACCTTCTGGTTCATGTTATCGATGCCAGCAATCCTTACCACGAGGAACATGAAAAAACAGTTCTTTCCATCATGAAAGACTTAGATATGGAAGATATTCCTCGTCTGACACTTTATAATAAAGCGGATTTGGTGGAGGATTTTACGCCGACCCAAACACCTTATGCCCTCATTTCTGCCAAGTCTGAGGATAGTCGTGAGAATTTGCAGGCTTTGTTTTTAGAGAAAATCAAGGATATTTTTGAATCCTTTACTCTGCGTGTGCCTTTTTCAAAGTCCTACAAGATTCATGATTTAGAAAGTGTTGCGATTTTGCAAGAACGCGATTATCAGGAAGACGGCGAAGTGATTAGAGGCTACATTTCTGAGAAAAACAAATGGAGGTTAGAAGAATTTTATGACTGATATTAAAACTTTGGCTCTAAAGTATGGAGGTTATACAAGTCTGGATAAGGTCTATCTGGATCAACTTCTAGCTGGTAAAACAGAGCAGGAGCAGTTGGCACTTATCACACCTCCGCCAAGTGTCGTTAATGCTTACTTTGCAGAGCTCTACCAGAAAAAGAGTCCTCAAGCTGCGACGGATTATTTTGCAGAAGTCAGTCAGGAACTGAATCTTTACAATGCTGAACCTAGTTTCACCTCAGAAAACAAGCCCTTTATTCGGCTTAATCTGTCTGGTAAATCCTTTGGTTTTTGTTATGAGAGTGAGGGTCTAGGTCGAATTTTCTCTGAAAATGAGGAGAAGATTTCAGATGACTTGCTCTTTGAGATTGCGCAAATTTTCCCTCATCAACTAGTCTTTGAAGAATCTGGCAAGATTTACATGAAGGCTGTCGGAGAAGAGGAAGTCGTCTCTGTTGAAAGTTTAACTCCTTTAACGGATTTAGAAATCTTAGCAGATGGTCGCAAGCGTCTTAAAGGATACAGCCAAGAGGAGTTATTACAAGAAGCTACAGCTTTTTCTGGCAAGCCTTATTTCCGATCGGAAAACCGCACAGCCATGTTATATATTGATTAATTAGAAAGTATCGAATGGATATTCAATTTTTAGGAACGGGGGCTGGTCAGCCCTCTAAAGCCCGCAACGTTTCAAGTCTCGCCCTGAAACTCTTGGACGAGATTAACGAAGTCTGGCTCTTTGACTGTGGAGAGGGAACGCAAAATCGCATTCTGGAAACCACAATTCGACCACGTAAGGTCAGCAAAATCTTTATCACTCACCTGCATGGAGACCACATTTTTGGCTTGCCAGGATTCCTTTCTAGCCGTGCTTTTCAAGCTAATGAAGAGCAGACAGATTTGGAAATCTATGGGCCGCAAGGGATCAAGTCATTTGTCTTAACCAGCCTTCGTGTGTCAGGTTCTCGCCTGCCTTACCGTATTCATTTTCATGAGTTTGACCAAGATTCTCTAGGTAAAATCCTTGAGACCGATAAATTCACGGTGTATGCAGAGGAGTTGGATCATACTATATTCTGTGTTGGCTATCGTGTCATTCAAAAGGACTTGGAAGGAACGCTAGATGCTGAAAAACTCAAGGCGGCAGGTGTCCCATTTGGCCCACTTTTTGGGAAAATCAAAAACGGTCAGGACGTTGTTCTCGAAGACGGTACTGAAATCAAGGCAGCTGACTATATCTCAGCTCCCCGTCCAGGTAAAATTATCACTATTTTAGGAGACACTCGAAAAACGGATGCCAGTGTGCGTCTGGCTGTTAATGCCGATGTCCTTGTCCATGAGTCCACTTATGGCAAGGGTGATGAAAAAATTGCTCGTAACCATGGCCACTCTACTAACATGCAAGCTGCACAAGTAGCGGTAGAAGCAGGAGCCAAACGCCTCTTGCTCAACCATATCAGTGCCCGTTTCCTCTCAAAAGATATCAGCAAGCTCAAAAAAGACGCTGCTAGTGTCTTTGAAAATGTCCATGTGGTCAAAGACTTGGAAGAAGTGGAAATCTAAAAGATTGAGAAAGGAACAGTATGTCTACTATTCTCATTACTGGAGCTAGCGGTGGTCTAGCTCAAGAAATGGTCAAACTCTTGCAAAATGACCAACTCATCTTGCTTGGTAGAAATAAGGAAAAATTAGCCCAACTCTACGGAAACCATCCACAAGCAGAATTGATTGAAATTGATATTACCGATGACTCAGCCTTAGAAACTCTGCTAGCAGACCTCTATCTTCGCTATGGCAAGATTGATGTCTTGATAAACAACGCTGGTTACGGGATCTTTGAGGAATTTGACCAGATTTCCGACCAAGATATTCATCAGATGTTTGAGGTCAATACCTTTGCTCTGATGAATCTATCTCGACGCCTTGCGGCCCGTATGAAAGAGAGTCGAAAAGGTCATATCATCAATATCATCAGCATGGCAGGTTTGATCGCTACTGGCAAGTCCAGTCTCTACTCAGCGACCAAGTTTGCGGCTATTGGTTTTTCAAATGCTCTGCGCCTCGAACTCATGCCCTATGGAGTCTATGTGACGACAGTCAATCCAGGTCCAATCCGTACAGGATTTTTCGATCAAGCCGACCCAGATGGAACCTATCTTAAATCTGTAGCCCGCTTCCTGCTAGAACCAGATACAGTGGCTAAAAAGATTGTCAAGATTATAGGGAAAAACAAACGAGAACTCAATCTCCCGATGTTGTTGAACCTAGCCCATAAGTTTTATAGTCTCTTTCCTAAGCTAGCTGATAAGTTGGCAGGGGAAACTTTTAATTATAAGTAAAAAGAACCAATGTGCAGGTTGTTGCTAGCCTACATATTGGTTCTTATCATTTCTCAACTATCAAACTGGACTTCTTCTAGTAGATAGTCGATAAAGCGTTCGCCCATCTTAGACAGGCTGGTTTTTTCATGCTGGATATAGACCAGCTCAATTGGGTCATCAATATCCAGTGGGATGGAAACGATATTGTCTCCGTTGAGGTTGCTGTTCAAAATCCCTGTCGCAATGGTATAACCATCCAAACCAATCAAGAGATTAAAGAGGGTGGCACGGTCACTAACCACAATGGATTTCTTGTGGTGCTCTTGAGATAGAATCTCTTCAGAGAAGTAGAAGGAATTGTGTGTCCCTTGGTCATAGCTGAGATAAGGGAAGTTTTCCAAATCAGATAGTTTGACCTTGTCTTTTTTTGCCAGAGGATTGGTCTTGCTGACAAAGATATGCGGTTGCGCTGTGAAGAGATGGTGAGCCAGCAGGTGATTGTCATCCAGCATTTTGGTCAGTACGTCACGGTTGTAGCTGTTCAAAAAGAGGACCCCGACCTCGCTACGGAAGTTCTTGACGTCGTCGATAATTTCCCAAGTCCGTGTTTCACGAAGAAAAAGCTCGTATTTTTCCATATCGCTTTTCTTGAGCAGAGAGACAAAGGCATTGACTACAAAAGCATAATGTTGAGAAGAAACGCTGAAAAGTTCGCGGTGGGCAACAGGATTTTTATAGCGTTCCTCCAGAAGCTGGGTCTGCTCGACAACTTGACGGGCATAAGAGAGGAACTCCATCCCATCACGGGTCAAGGTGATGCCCTTGGGATTGCGGATAAAGATTTCAATGCCCATTTCATTTTCCAAATCTCTTACGGCATTGGAAAGACTTGGTTGAGTGATAAAGAGTTGCTTGGCTGCTTCATTCATGGAGCCAGTTTCGACGATTTTGATAATATAGTGTAATTGTTGAATTCTCATGTTTTTATTGTACCACACTTGCGTCAGAATCGCCAAAGATGATAGGGAAATCAGGGGGATTGTGTGAGTCTATTCTTGAAAAAAACACAAAATTTTGCTAGAATGAGTCTTATGAAAACATTCTATGATGTGCAGCAATTCCTCAAACGATTTGGTATTATTGTTTACATGGGAAAACGCTTATATGATATTGAACTGATGAAGTTGGAGCTCTCTCGAATTTACGATGCAGGGTTGATGGACAAATTAGACTATCTAGAAGCAGAAGCGGTTCTTCGCAGAGAGCACAAGGTAGAATTGGATTATATTGAGAAAAATGGAGAAAAGAACTAATGGTTACTTGGATTTTGTGGGCACTTATACTAGCAATGTTGGCATGGATGGGTTTTAACTATCTTCGTATTCGCCGTGCGGCTAAAATTGTAGACAATGAGGAGTTTGAAGCCTTGATTCGTACGGGTCAATTGATTGATTTGCGCGACCCAGCAGAATTCCACAGAAAACATATCCTTGGTGCCCGCAATATTCCTTCAAGTCAGTTGAAGACGAGTCTTGCAGCCCTTCGTAAGGATAAACCTGTCCTTCTCTACGAAAACCAACGTGCGCAACGAGTTACAAATGCAGCCCTTTACTTGAAAAAACAAGGTTTTTCTGAGATTTATATCCTTTCTTATGGTTTGGATTCTTGGAAAGGGAAAGTGAAGACTAGCTAACATTCTGTAAAAATCTGTCGAATGATAGATAAAGCTAGCATTTTATGGTATCATCATTTATATTAATTTTAAGGAGATTTTATAATATGAATTCACAAGAAAAGAAAAAACCTTCACTTATTTTAGGTATCTTATCTATCGTCCTTGGTTTGCTTTCTCCAATAGTGAGTCTGATTTTGGGGATCATAGGATTGGTTTTGGCTTTTTCATACCAAAAAGAATCTGGACTGGACTATAAAACAGAAAAAATTCTCAACATCGTAGGACTTGTAGTTTCTGTTCTTAACTGGATTCTAACAATCGCAGTAGTTTTTAGATAAGCAAAAAAACAAAAAAGCTTTAGTTTTAAAGCTTTTTTTATTTTATCGACTCATCTCTAAATAGTTTTTAATGATTTGTAACTCTTTTTGGTTCAAAGGGAGGTAGTTACCTTCTGCTAAATCTGGGTTCAATGTAAAGTCCCCAAATTGGATTCTCTTGAGGCTAGTCACCTTAACACCAACCGAGAGAAACATTTTCTTGATTTGATGAAATTTTCCTTCTGAAATGGTGATGGAGGCTCGACTGAGGGAAGGACTTGCAGATAGAATTTCTAGTCTTGCAGGTTTACAGACAGTACCATCTAAAAAGACAATTCCCTTTTGAAAGACTTGGATATGGTCAGGTGTTAGAAGTCCATTGACTTCAACTTGATAAGTCTTATCGACATGATATTGGGGATGGAGGAGCTGAAAGCCCAAGGGACCGTTATCGGTCAAGAGGAGGAGTCCCGTTGTATCTCGGTCCAGTCGGCCAACGGCATAGAGCTTGTCAGACTGGATGTCAGATGGAAGCAGGTCCATGACGGTCGGAAGTTCCTTGTCTTTGTTGGCTGTCACGACACCAGCAGGTTTATGAAGCATAAGATAGGTGTGTTCATAGCCTTGAATGATTCGATCCTGAAAAAGGAGTTCTTGTAGTCCTGTATCGATATTTTGAGCTAGGGAGCGGGCTGGGCAATCATCGACTAGAATTTCCCCTCTGAGGAGTGCTTGCTTCATGGCCTTTCGGCTAACTTTTTCTTGGGCTAATAAATTATCTAAACGCATACTGTGCCTATCTTATCATAAGTCGCTTGCTTTGAAAAGGCTTGACGTGAAAAGAAAAGCGGAGTGAAAACATTTACACTTGCTTGAGTTATGTTATTTACTTGAAATTATGGTATAATCGTTCAGTTAGAAAATAAATTTTGAATATTAGAGGAAATCATGACAAAATTAAGAGAAGATATCCGTAACATTGCGATTATCGCCCACGTTGACCACGGTAAAACAACCCTCGTTGACGAATTATTGAAACAATCAGAAACGCTTGATGCACGTACTGAATTGGCTGAGCGTGCTATGGACTCAAACGATATCGAAAAAGAGCGTGGAATTACCATCCTTGCTAAAAATACGGCTGTTGCTTACAACGGAACTCGTATCAACATCATGGACACACCAGGACACGCGGACTTCGGTGGAGAAGTTGAGCGTATCATGAAAATGGTTGACGGTGTTGTCTTGGTCGTAGATGCCTACGAAGGAACCATGCCACAAACTCGTTTCGTATTGAAAAAAGCTTTGGAACAAGACCTTGTCCCAATCGTGGTTGTCAATAAAATCGATAAACCATCAGCTCGTCCAGCAGAAGTAGTGGACGAAGTCTTGGAACTGTTCATCGAGCTTGGTGCAGATGACGACCAGCTTGACTTCCCAGTGGTCTATGCTTCAGCGATCAACGGAACTTCTTCATTGTCAGATGATCCAGCTGACCAAGAAGCGACTATGGCACCAATCTTTGACACGATTATCGACCATATCCCAGCTCCAGTAGATAACTCAGATGAGCCTTTGCAGTTCCAAGTGTCACTTTTGGACTACAATGACTTCGTTGGACGTATCGGTATCGGTCGTGTCTTCCGTGGTACAGTTAAGGTTGGGGACCAAGTTACCCTTTCTAAACTTGACGGCACAACTAAAAACTTCCGTGTTACAAAACTCTTCGGTTTCTTTGGTTTGGAACGTCGTGAAATCCAAGAAGCAAAAGCAGGTGACTTGATTGCCGTTTCAGGTATGGAAGACATCTTTGTCGGTGAAACCATTACTCCTACAGACGCAGTTGAAGCTCTTCCAATTCTACACATCGATGAGCCAACTCTTCAAATGACTTTCTTGGTCAACAACTCACCATTTGCTGGTAAAGAAGGTAAATGGGTAACTTCTCGTAAGGTGGAAGAACGCTTGCAGGCAGAATTGCAAACAGACGTTTCCCTTCGTGTTGACCCAACTGATTCACCAGATAAATGGACTGTTTCAGGACGTGGAGAATTGCACTTGTCAATCCTTATCGAAACAATGCGTCGTGAGGGATATGAACTTCAAGTATCTCGTCCAGAAGTTATCGTAAAAGAAATCGATGGTGTTAAATGTGAGCCATTTGAACGTGTTCAAATCGACACTCCAGAAGAATACCAAGGATCTGTTATCCAAAGCCTTTCTGAACGTAAGGGTGAAATGTTGGATATGATTTCAACTGGTAATGGTCAAACTCGTTTGGTCTTCCTTGTTCCAGCGCGTGGTTTGATTGGATACTCAACTGAGTTCTTGTCAATGACTCGTGGTTACGGTATCATGAACCATACCTTCGACCAATACTTGCCATTGATTCCAGGTGAAATTGGTGGTCGTCACCGTGGTGCCCTTGTTTCTATCGATGCTGGTAAGGCTACAACTTACTCAATCATGTCTATCGAAGAACGCGGTACGATCTTTGTCAACCCAGGTACTGAGGTTTACGAAGGAATGATTATCGGTGAAAACTCTCGTGAAAATGACTTGACAGTTAACATCACTAAGGCCAAACAAATGACTAACGTTCGTTCAGCTACTAAGGACCAAACAGCTGTTATCAAGACACCTCGTATCTTGACACTTGAAGAGTCTCTTGAGTTCTTGAACGACGATGAGTACATGGAAGTAACGCCTGAGTCTATCCGTTTGCGTAAACAAATCCTTAACAAAGCAGAGCGTGAGAAAGCTAACAAGAAGAAAAAATCAGCTGAATAAGAGCTAGAAAGAGAGAAAGATGGTCTATTTAGTCCTAGGGATTTTACTGCTCCTACTCTATGTATTTGCGACACCAGAAAGCATTAAAGGGACAGTCAATATCGTCGCTATGGTATGTATTTTAGTGGCACTCTTGATTTTGTTGGCTCTATCTTTTCTGAAAATTTTTCAATTACCAACAGAAATGTTCCTAGCAATAGCCATGTTAATCCTAGCTTACTTTAGTGTGAGAGACATCACACTCATGCCAGTCAAAAAAGGTAAAAGAAGATAAAAAAGAGAGTTTCGGCTCTCTTTTTTTGGTAGGAATTTTACAATAGTTTGAATTGTTTTTTACTATAACATCATCTCTTTTGCTTGGATAATATGAATGGGAAAAACTTGAATAAAATTTGTTAATGACATCTATTTTATATTTGGTTAGTACTGGTTGCATATTATTTTGAAATAAAACTACTATATAATATTATTCATATATGTAATATAAAAATATTATTCATAGAGGTAATATAGTAAAATATCTAAAAAATTCGATTTTTTCCTTGACAACAAATAATAAAAATGCTATTCTTATTATATAAGAAATCGGTTTCAAAAAAGAGAGAGGAGGATTTATTTTGTTGCATTGTTGCTCAGGGTGTGCTTTTTTTGAAAGGAAAAATAAAATGAAAACGAAAAAACATAGATTACTTGCTCTAGCTCTTATTTCAAGCTTTACATTATTGGGAGCTGCATCAGCTGCTGTACAATATCCAGATGGAGGAGTATGGACATATGGAGAAGGTTCAGGAGGTGGTTGGGCTTTTTCAAATTACTATCATGGTAAAAAATATCATTATTCTTCTCTTGTAAGTAAATGGGATAGTCATTCAGATAAAGGATCAGCACCTGCAGGGAAAACTTCAGAGGCTTGGATTTGGACTAAATTTGGGGAACAAGTATCATTTTACTATGACTATGACTAATATTTAGTTTTCTTAGATAATTCCCCTTGTAAGAAATTACAGGGGGAATTTTGTTTACAAGGAGTCTACTATGAAGAAACTATTCATATTACTATCAACTTTTTTTCTCAGCTTCTTCTTTGCTTGGATTATTGTCTTACGTGCGCCACAATATTTATATGCAAGCTATGATTCCGTTACTTTACTTCGTGTCAAAAAAGAGGCTCAGGAACCGACTCGTGAGGTATTTGAACAGGAATTGGAGAATTTTGTAAACTCAGAACAGAGTTTAATAGCTAGAAGAATTGTAGAGCCGAGTAAGGATGGGACGACTCACTTTACTTATGCAACTTATGGTCAGGGAACTTTACCAAAAGAATTCCAAGAAGCTAGTCAAGAAAGTCGTGAACGTAGTGATCCGCTAAATAGTTATCTCCTTTTGTCAGGCTCCTTGACGAAAGAAAAGCTTGCCGATAAATTAGGAGATTTGGGTTATAAAGCAATTGCTGACCGAAAGACACCTCCCTATTCTCTTGCTTTTCGAATGTTACTAAATCCCCTTATTTTAATTAGTTTAGCAATATTTGGCTTATCTTTCTTTGCTTTAGTGATTATCACTCGGATTAAGGAAATGAGAGCAGCAGGTATAAAACTCTTTTCTGGTCAGACTCTCTTATCCATTATGGGGCATTCTTTATCTACTGATATTAAGTGGCTCCTTCTATCAGCCCTCCTTTCCTTCCTAGGTGGGGGAGTCGTTCTTTTTAGTCAAGGTTTGTTTTATCCTATCTTGTTAGCCACCTATGGTTTTGGGATTAGTTTCTATCTGTTGTTTTTATTGGGTATTTCAATTTTACTAATGCTTCTTTATCTAATGAGTTTGAGTTACAAAGCATTAGTTCCCGTTATTAAGGGAAGATTACCCCTCAAACGCTTGATGGCTTTAACCCTATTGTGTCAGTTGGTTGCTGTCTTTACAGTGGGCTACGCTGTTAAGACAGGTTTGACGTCTTACCAACGATTGAAAGAACTTGAAATTTCAAAACAAGCATGGCATGACAGAGTAGACTATTATCAAATTTCTTTTGGCTTAGGTGATAGAGGAAATGATACAGAAAATCAGAATAAGTGGTATGCCTTTGCCAAGGAAGCAATCGAAGAAGAACAGGCTCTATTTGTAAAAGATAATCTCATTCATTTTGCAAATCCTCAAGGAAAAAATGAAAACGGAGAGACACTGGATACCTATAGTCCAGATGCTAATGTTCTCTATGTCAGTCCAAGTTATTTAGACAAGGAAAATGTGGCTGTAAATGATGAGACTAGACAGAAACTAGCTCATCTTCAAAAAGGGGAATTTGGACTCTTATTACCAGAATCTCTTCGTTCACAGGAAGCAGAACTTAAGAAAGTTTTTGAAGAACGTTTGAACTATTACGGAAAATCAAGTGAGGAGGCAAGTGCTCCTTTAGAGTATGAAATGAGAGCGATTGTTAGCTATCTTCCAACTGGAGAAAAGCGATTTGTTTATAATAACGGTGAAAGCCCAGTATCCATTCAGTACTTAACCGATCCGATTTTAGTTGTATTTACTCCAACATCTACAGGTGATAGTTTCATTTCAAAATATGTTTGGTCTATCAATGCTGGAAAACAACTCTTTATCAAAGGATATGAGAGTGGGCTAGAACTCTTGAAGAAAGCTGGAATTTATGAGCAAGTATCCTATCTTAAAGAAGGAAGAAGTGTTTATCTAACTCGTTATAATGAAGTGCAAACTGAAACAGCAACTTTAATCCTAGGAGCTATTGTGGGGATAGCTAGTTCCTTGTTACTCTTTTATTCTGTCAATCTTCTATATTTCGAGCAATTCCGTCGAGATATCTTGATTAAACGAATTTCAGGTTTACGATTTTTTGAAACACATGCTCAGTATATGGTTAGCCAATTTGCCAGTTTTGTATTTGGTGCTAGTTTCTTTATTTTAAGCAGTCGAGACTTGGTGATTGGCTTGCTCACTTTATTAGTCTTTCTAGCTAGTGCAGTTTTGACGCTTTACCGTCAAGCTCATAAAGAATCGCGTGTTTCTATGACAATTATGAAAGGAAAATAGGATGATTGAACTAAAGAATATATCTAAAAAATTTGGAAGCCGTCAGCTATTTTCAGATACGAATCTTCATTTTGAAGGTGGGAAAATTTATGCCTTAATTGGTACAAGTGGCTGTGGTAAGACAACACTCTTGAATATGATTGGACGATTAGAGCCATATGACAAAGGACAAATCATCTATGATGGCACTTCTCTTAAAGACATCAAGCCTTCTGTTTTCTTTAGAGATTACTTAGGATACCTATTTCAAGATTTTGGCTTAATTGAAAGCCAAACCGTCAAAGAGAATCTCAATCTGGGTTTAGTTGGTAAAAAGTTGAAAGAGAAAGAGAAAATCTCTTTGATGAAACAAGCTCTAAACCGTGTAAACCTCTCTTATTTGGATTTAAAGCAACCTATCTTTGAATTATCAGGAGGAGAAGCACAACGTGTTGCACTAGCGAAGATAATTTTAAAGGATCCACCTTTGATCCTGGCAGATGAACCAACCGCTTCGCTAGACCCCAAAAACTCTGAGGAATTACTTTCTATCCTAGAATCTTTAAAAAATCCGAATCGAACCATTATTATTGCGACCCACAATCCTCTGATTTGGGAGCAAGTGGATCAAGTTATTCGAGTTACCGATTTATCAAATAGATGATATGGTAAGATTCATACTCAATGAAAATCAAAAAGCAAACTAGGAAGCTAGCCGCAGGCTGTACTTGAGTACGGCAAGGCGAAGCTGACGTGGTTTGAAGAGATTTTCGAAGAGTATCAGTTAGAAGAAAGAGTCACAAACACACTTTGTGGCTTTTTTATTTCCATAAAAATGGTAAAATAGTAGGAGTAGAAATGGAGTTTGAGACATGAAAGTAATAGATCAATTTAAAAATAAGAAAGTCCTTGTTTTAGGTTTGGCCAAGTCTGGTGAATCTGCAGCTCGTTTGTTGGACAAGCTAGGTGCCATTGTGACGGTAAATGATGGGAAGCCTTTTGAGGACAATCCAGCTGCCCAAAGTTTGTTGGAAGAAGGAATCAAGGTTATCACAGGTGGCCATCCTTTGGAACTTTTGGATGAAGAGTTTGCCCTTATGGTGAAAAATCCAGGTATTCCCTACAGCAATTCCATGATTGAAAAGGCTTTGGCCAAGGGAATTCCAGTCTTGACTGAGGTGGAATTAGCTTACTTGATTTCAGAAGCGCCCATTATCGGTATCACAGGTTCAAATGGAAAAACAACCACAACGACCATGATTGGAGAAGTTTTGACTGCGGCTGGCCAACATGGTCTCTTATCAGGGAATATCGGCTATCCAGCTAGTCAAGTGGCCCAAACTGCGACAGATGAGGACACGCTTGTCATGGAACTTTCTTCTTTCCAACTGATGGGTGTGCAAGAATTTCATCCAGAGATTGCGGTTATTACCAACCTCATGCCAACTCATATCGATTATCATGGATCATTTGAGGAATATGTAGCAGCCAAGTGGAATATCCAGAACAAGATGACAGCAGCTGATTTCCTTGTCTTGAACTTTAATCAAGACTTGGCAAAAGAATTGGCAAGAAAAACACAAGCTACTGTAGTTCCATTTTCAACACTTGAAAAGGTTGATGGAGCTTATTTGGAAGATGGTCAGCTCTACTTCCGTGGAGAAGTGGTCATGGCAGCTAGCGAAATCGGAGTTCCAGGTAACCACAATGTGGAAAATGCCCTTGCGACTATTGCTGTAGCCAAACTTCGTGGTGTAGACAACCAAACCATCAAGGAAACTCTTTCAGCCTTTGGTGGTGTCAAACACCGTCTCCAATTTGTGAATGAAATCAAGGGTGTCAAATTCTATAATGATAGCAAGTCAACCAATATCTTGGCAACTCAAAAAGCCTTGTCAGGATTTGACAATAGCAAGGTCATTTTGATTGCAGGTGGTTTGGACCGTGGTAATGAGTTTGACGAATTGGTTCCAGACATTACTGGACTCAAGAAGATGGTCATCCTCGGTCAGTCTGCAGAACGTGTCAAACGGGCAGCAGACAAGGCTGGTGTGACATATGTGGATGCGACTGACATTGCAGATGCGACCCGCAAGGCCTATGAACTTGCGACTCAAGGAGATGTAGTCCTTCTCAGTCCTGCCAATGCCAGCTGGGATATGTATGCTAACTTTGAAGTACGTGGCGACCTCTTTATCGACACAGTAGCGGAGTTAAAAGAATAATATGAAAAAAATTGTCTTTACAGGTGGGGGGACGGTTGGACACGTGACCCTCAACCTTTTGTTAATGCCCAAGTTCATCGAAGATGGCTGGGAAGTCCACTATATCGGAGATAAACGTGGTATCGAACACCAAGAAATCCTCAAGTCAGGTTTGGATGTTACCTTCCATTCCATTACGACTGGAAAATTGCGTCGCTATTTCTCTTGGCAAAATATGCTGGACGTCTTCAAAGTTGGTTGGGGAATTGTCCAATCGCTCTTTATCATGTTACGACTTCGTCCACAGGCCCTTTTTTCAAAGGGAGGCTTTGTCTCAGTACCGCCTGTTATTGCAGCACGTGTGTCAGGAGTGCCTGTCTTTATTCACGAATCTGACCTGTCTATGGGCTTGGCCAATAAAATCGCCTATAAATTTGCGACGAAAATGTATTCAACTTTTGAACAGGCTTCAAGTTTGGCTAAGGTCGAGCATGTGGGAGCAGTGACCAAGGTTTCGGACAAAAACACTCCAGAACCAGATGAATTGGTGGATATTCAAACCCACTTTAATCCTAAATTGCCAACTGTATTGTTTGTCGGTGGTTCTGCAGGCGCTCGTGTCTTTAACCAATTGGTGACAGACCATAAGAAAGAACTGACAGAGCGCTACAATATTATCAATTTAACTGGAGATTCTAGCCTGAATGAGTTGAGCCAAAATCTTTTTCGTGTTGACTATGTGACCAATCTCTATCAACCCTTGATGGAATTGGCTGATATTGTTGTGACACGAGGTGGTGCCAATACGATTTTTGAGCTCTTGGCCATGGCAAAATTGCATGTTATTGTGCCACTTGGTCGTGAAGCTAGTCGTGGCGACCAGATTGAAAATGCAGCTTACTTTGTAAAAAAAGGCTATGCAGAAGAGCTTCAAGAAAGCGATTTGACCTTGGATAGTTTGGAAGAGAAGCTTGCTCATTTACTAAGTCACAAGGAAGACTACCAGGCTAACATGAAGGCTTCTAAGGAATTGAAATCTCTAGCAGATTTTTATCAATTGTTGAAAAAAGATTTATCATAAGGAAAGTAAATGTCAAAAGATAAGAAAAATGAGGGCAAAGAAATCCTCGAAGAATTGAAAGAGTTATCAGAATGGCAGAAACGAAACCAAGAATATCTAAAAAAGAAGGCTGAGGAAGAGGCAGCCCTAGCTGAGGAGAAAGAAAAGGAAAGACAAGCTCGAATGGCTTCAAAATCTGAAGATTCAGATGCAACCGAGGACCAAGAGAGTGAATCTGATTCAAAAGACCCAAAATCAGCTAAGGATGATACCGAAGAAAAAGTAGAAGAGTCAGAATACGTCAAAAAAGAAGTATCCAAAGAAGAATCAAAGTCCAAAGAGCCAAAGAAAGAGGATAAAAAGGCAGATAAAAAGCCTGTAAAGGAAAAACCGGTCAAACCGAAAATTCCAGGAATCCATATCTTACGAGCCTTAACGATTTTATTTCCATGTCTGCTTTTATTGATTGTCTCCGCCTACTTACTCAGTCCTTATGCGACGATGAAGGATATTCGTGTCGAGGGAACGGTGCACACTACGTCTGATGATATTCGACAGGCTTCAGGTATTCAGGATTCGGATTATACGATTAACCTTCTGCTAGACAAGGAAAAATATGAAAAGCAGATTAAGTCTAACTATTGGGTTGAATCAGCTCAACTTGTTTATCAATTTCCAACCAAGTTCACTATCAAGGTCAAGGAATATGATATTGTGGCCTACTATATTTCTGGTGAAAATCATTATCCTATTCTTTCCAGTGGTCAGCTTGAGACCAGTGCTGTGAGTTTGGTCAGTCTACCAGAAACTTATATATCAGTTCTCTTTAATGATAGTGAAAAAATCAAGGCTTTTGTCTCAGAACTTTCTCAAATTAGCCCAGAACTCAAGGCGGCTATCCAAAAGGTGGAACTAGCTCCCAGCAAGGTCACTTCCGATTTAATTCGATTGACCATGAATGATTCGGACGAAGTCTTGGTTCCTCTATCTGAAATGAGTAAGAAACTGCCTTATTACAGTAAGATTAAGCCTCAATTGTCAGAACCAAGTGTGGTCGATATGGAAGCTGGAATCTACAGCTACACTGTAGCGGATAAATTGATTATGGAAGCAGAAGAAAAAGCCAAAAAAGAGGCCGAAGAAGCTGAGAAAAGGCAGGAAGAAGAACGTAAACGTTTAGAAGAAGAACAGAAAAAACAAGAGGAAGAGAACAATCGAAACCAAACGACCCAGCGCTCATCGCGTCGCTAGGTTTTACCTTTTTTCTCATAGTACTTTAGTGACTAGTTTTTACTTGACAAGTACTAGTAGAAATAATAGAATAATAGAAAACCTTTAAAGCAGTCCAGAGAGGCAGCTAAGGTTAGACGGTGAAAGGGTGGAGACTACCCATTTTTCGTGGAACCTTGCTGTTGGCAGGTTCCTTTTTTCGTGGCTTCTGTTGGCCAGACTCTCTCACTAGCAAAGGTAAAAGGAGAAACCTATGCGAGAACATCGTCCAGTCATTGCTCTTGATTTTCCTAGTTTTGAGGCGGTCAAGGAATTTTTAGCTCTTTTCCCAGAAGCGGAAAGTCTTTATCTCAAGGTAGGGATGGAGCTTTATTACGCAACGGGGCCTGGGATTGTGTCCTACCTGAAAGGCTTGGGTCATAGTGTCTTTTTAGATCTCAAGCTTCATGACATTCCCAATACAGTCAAGTCAGCCATGAAGGTCTTGTCTCAGCTTGGTGTCGATATGACTAATGTCCATGCGGCTGGTGGTGTAGAGATGATGAAGGCGGCGCGTGAAGGTCTTGGGAGTCAAGCCAAATTGATCGCTGTAACTCAGCTCACATCAACGTCAGAAGCTCAGATGCAGGAGTTTCAAAATATCCAAACCAGTCTGCAAGAGTCTGTGATTCACTATGCCAAGAAGACAGCTGAAGCTGGCTTGGATGGTGTTGTTTGCTCGGCTCAGGAAGTACAAGTCATCAAGCAGGCTACCAATCCAGATTTTATCTGTCTGACACCAGGGATTCGTCCAGCTGGTGTTGCAGTTGGAGATCAAAAACGAGTCATGACACCTGCTGATGCCTATCAAATCGGCAGTGACTATATCGTAGTGGGACGTCCCATTACCCAAGCTGAGGATCCTGTTGCAGCTTATCATGCCATCAAGGATGAATGGACACAGGACTGGAATTAAAGAACTAGATTAGAAAAATAAAAGGAGAATACCATGACACTTGCTAAAGATATCGCTAGCCACCTCTTGAAAATCCAAGCCGTTTACCTCAAACCAGAGGAGCCTTTCACTTGGGCCTCTGGTATCAAGTCGCCGATTTATACGGACAACCGTGTGACACTTGCCTATCCAGAGACTCGTACTCTCATTGAAAATGGTTTTGTGGAAGCTATCAAAGAAGCCTTTCCTGAGGTTGAGGTGATTGCAGGAACTGCAACAGCAGGGATTCCACACGGAGCTATTATTGCTGACAAGATGAACCTGCCATTTGCCTACATCCGTAGCAAACCAAAAGACCACGGAGCTGGTAATCAAATCGAAGGTCGCGTAGCTCAAGGTCAAAAAATGGTAGTGGTTGAAGACCTTATTTCAACGGGTGGTTCTGTTCTTGAAGCCGTAGTAGCAGCTAAACGCGAAGGAGCAGATGTACTTGGAGTTGTAGCGATTTTTAGTTACCAATTGCCAAAAGCAGATAAGAACTTTGCAGATGCTGGTGTGAAATTGGTGACGCTTTCTAACTACAGTGAACTCATCCACCTAGCCCAAGAAGAAGGCTATATCACGCCAGAAGGACTCGACCTTCTAAAACGCTTTAAGGAAGACCAAGAGAATTGGCAAGAGGTGTAAAAAATCAAAAGACTAAAAGGTTAAAAATTATACTATTCTGTCATATCAGGTGTATGAATGACAAGATTCAAGTTGTTAATGTTTTTTACGTCAATTGTTTCAGTTTTAGATTTGCTTGGCTTGCTCTTATATAAAAAGTAGCACACGTCATGAAAGTTACAAGGGTTAAAGTATAATCCATAAATATTGTCAGATCCCTTTTCTGATATTTTGGAATTTCTTGCTTATCCCAGTCTTTTCAGTGATTTGGCTCAGTAATCTTAGCGTCAAGTTCTTTTTAGTTTTGAAAGATTATCCGTGAATTTCTTGCTTATTTATGATAAAATGGGAGTATCGCAAAAAATGACTCATCGTATTCAATTTTGAGTAAATCTAGGAGGATCCCATGTCAACAGAACATATGGAAGAACTAAATGACCAGCAGATCGTTCGCCGTGAAAAAATGGCTGCGCTCCGTGAACAAGGAATCGATCCCTTTGGAAAACGCTTTGAACGCACTGCAAATTCACAAGAATTAAAAGATAAATTTGCTGACCTTGATAAAGAACAATTACATGATAAAAACGAAACAGCTACTATCGCAGGACGCTTGGTAACCAAACGTGGTAAAGGTAAAGTAGGTTTTGCCCACCTTCAAGACCGCGAAGGCCAAATCCAGATCTACGTTCGTAAGGATGCTGTCGGTGAAGAAAACTACGAAATCTTCAAAAAAGCAGACCTTGGTGACTTCCTTGGTGTCGAAGGCGAAGTGATGCGTACAGATATGGGAGAACTCTCTATCAAGGCTATTCACATCACACACTTGTCTAAGGCTCTTCGTCCTCTACCAGAGAAATTCCATGGTTTGACAGACGTTGAAACAATTTACCGTAAACGTTACCTTGACTTGATTTCTAACCGTGAAAGCTTTGAACGCTTTGTCACTCGTTCAAAAATCATCTCTGAAATCCGTCGTTACCTTGACCAAAAAGGTTTCCTTGAAGTGGAAACACCTGTTCTTCACAACGAAGCTGGTGGTGCCTCTGCCCGTCCATTTATCACCCACCACAATGCCCAAAACATTGACATGGTGCTTCGTATCGCGACTGAGCTTCACTTGAAACGCCTTATCGTGGGTGGTATGGAACGCGTCTATGAAATTGGCCGTATCTTCCGTAACGAAGGAATGGATGCTACTCACAACCCTGAGTTCACTTCTATCGAAGTCTACCAAGCTTATGCTGACTTCCAAGACATCATGGACTTGACGGAAGGCATTATCCAACATGCTGCTAAATCAGTTAAAGGCGACGGCCCAGTCAATTACCAAGGAACTGAAATCAAAATCAACGAACCATTCAAACGTGTTCACATGGTGGATGCTATCAAAGAAATTACTGGTGTCGATTTCTGGCAAGACATGACTTTGGAAGAAGCCAAAGCTATCGCTGCTGAGAAGAAAGTTCCAGTTGAGAAACACTACACTGAAGTTGGCCACATCATCAATGCCTTCTTTGAAGAGTTTGTTGAAGAAACCTTGATCCAACCAACCTTTGTATATGGACATCCAGTAGCTGTATCTCCACTGGCTAAGAAAAATCCTGAAGACCAACGCTTTACTGACCGTTTCGAGCTCTTCATCATGACTAAGGAGTACGGCAATGCCTTTACTGAGCTCAACGACCCAATCGATCAGCTTAGCCGTTTTGAAGCCCAAGCTAAAGCCAAAGAACTTGGTGACGATGAAGCGACAGGCATCGACTACGACTACATCGAAGCCCTTGAATATGGTATGCCACCAACAGGTGGTTTGGGAATCGGTATCGACCGTCTCTGCATGCTCCTCACGGATACAACTACTATCCGTGATGTATTGCTCTTCCCAACAATGAAATAAACGCTTATCCTCTGGTACTTGTCAGAGGATTTTTGGCTCTTTGTCAACTGTAGTGGGTTGAAGTCAGCTAAGCTCGAGAAAGGACACATTTCGTCCTTTCTTTTTTGATGTTCAGAGCGATAAAAATCCGTTTTTTGAAGTTTTCAAAGTTCCGGAAACCAAAGGCGTTGCGTTTGATGAGATTATTGGTTGCTTCTAATTTGGTGTTAGAATAGTGTAGTTGAAGGGAGTTGACAATCTTCTCTTTATCTTTGAGGAAGGTTTTAAAGAAAGTCTGAAAAAGAGGATGAACCTGCTTAAGATTGTCTTCAATAAGTCCGAAAAATCTGTCAGGCTCCTTATTCTGAAAGTGAAAAATCAAGAGCTGGTAGAAATCATAGTGGTGTTTCAAGTCTTCTGAATAGCTCAAAAGTCTATCTAGAATCTCTTTATTGGTTAAGTGCATACGAAAAGTAGGGCGATAAAAACGTTTATCGCTGAGTTTACGACTATCTTGCTGGATGAGCTTCCAGTAGAGCTTGATAGCCTTGTATTCATGAGACTTTCGATCCAATTGATTCATGATTTGGACACGGACACGACTCAGATGTTGCACAATGTGAAAACGATCAAGAACAATTTTTGCATTAGGGAGTGAAACAGTCTGGGAGACTGTTTCAGCCTGAGCCTAGAAATTCGAAAGCGAAGCTGTTTAGCCAAGTCATAGTAAGGACTAAACATATCCATAGTAATAATTTTGACGCGACATCGGACGGCTCTATCATACTTAAGAAAGTGATTACGAATGACAGCTTGTGTTCTACCCTCAAGAACAGTGATGATATTGAGCTTGTTAAAATCTTGCGCAATGAAACTCATCTTTCCCTTGGTGAACTCATACTCGTCCCATGATATAATCTCAGGAAGGCTATTGTAAAAAAAATAAAATTAGGTTATAATGACTTCTGATAAATGATTTTACTACAAAAGGTTGGGTTAACTAAGGTGATGTTATGAAAACAGGGGCGTTAAGAATTTATTTTGGTTATGCTGCAGGAGTTGGAAAAACCTATGCTATGCTTAGAGAAGCGCAGCGAGCTCAAAAAGCTGGAGTAGATGTGGTAGTAGGTTACATTGAACCTCATAATCGACCTGAGACTATGGCTTTACTGATTGGTCTTGAGCAATTATCTCCTAAAACAATAAAATATAAAGGTATCACCTTAAATGAGTTTGATATTGATACTGCTTTAAGGCGTCAACCACGCATTATTTTAGTGGATGAATTGGCTCATACTAACTGTTTTGAGTCACGTAATAAAAAGAGGTACCAAGATATTAAGGAACTGCTTTATGCAGGGATTGATGTCTATACTACTGTAAATGTCCAACATATTGAAAGTTTAAACGATGTGATTGAAGCTATTACAGGGATTCAAGTTAATGAGATAATTCCAGATGCTATTTTTGATCAGGCTGATCAGATTGAACTTGTAGATATTGACCCATCAGATTTACTTGAACGATTGGATAAAGGAAAAATTTATTCTAAATCGCAAGCTAAATTGGCCAAGCGTCACTTTTTTACTGAAGAAAAGTTAATATCTTTGAGAGAAATCGCTTTGCGCAAAGCAGCTGATCAGATTAATGGAAGTGCTTTTCGAGGAAAAAAAGTTAAAGATAGTATTGTGACCAAGGAACATGTCTTGGTCTGTGTGTCACCCTCTCCCTCCTCTTCACATGTCATTCGCGCTGCTTCAAGATTAGCAAGTGCTCTTAATGCAGACTTTACAGCCCTGTATATTGGTAGTTTAGATAGGGAACTGACTAATCAGGAGTTACATCAGAACTTGGAATTGGCAGAGCGGTTGGGAGCTAAGGTGACAGTTATGGATTATAATAATGTGACCAAGCAGATTGCTGATTACGCAAAATTGAGCCGTGTTTCTAAGTTAGTAGTCGGAAAAAGTGGCTCCAGAACTATTTGGCCTAAAGAAAATATTGTGGAAGTTCTTAGTAAGAATGTTCCTGATTTGGATATGTTTGTAGTCCATAATACTAGAGGAAAAAAAGAGACTTCGGTTGGTAAGCTCTCGTTGCCTTCTTGGTTTTCTAAATGGCAATTTTCTTTCAGTGATTTGGTTAAAACACTGGTGGTATTGTTGCTAGTAACCTTAACAGGTCTTTTATTTCGTTTCTGGAATCTCAGTACCAACAACATTATAATAATATATATATTAAGTGTTCAAATAAATGCTGTTTGGACAAAAGGAAAACTTTATAGTGTGATTTCTTCTATTTTATCAGTTCTTTGTTTTAATTACTTTTTTGTGGCCCCCTACTACACTTTTACTTCTTTTAATCCTACTTATCCTATGACTTTTGCTATTATGTTAATTACTGGTCTGATTACTTCTAGTCTCATAAAAAGGATTCAAGAGCAGGCAAGATTATCTACTGAAAAATCTTATCTAACAGAGTTGTTACTACAAACAAATAGAGGATTATCTCAGGCAGACTCTATTCCTTCCATTTTAGAAGAACTAGCTATTCAAGTCAAAAAATTATTGAATAGTGATGTGGTGATTTATCCTGTAACAGGTGGTACTTTGGAGACGCCGAAATATTTCCCTACCAGTCATTCTTTGAGGACCTTAGCTGATTACTATCAGTACAATGAGCGAGGAGTGGTTGAGTGGGTTTTATATAATAATAAACAAGCTGGAGCAACAACAAACACCTTGTCTGCTGCTAAATTTCTGTATTTATCTGTCAGAGGTAAAGATTCTGTTTTTGCTATTATTGGTATTTTAATAGAGGATAAAACAATGATTGACCTGTTTGAAAAATCTGTTATTCTAACTGTTTTAGGAGAGGCATCCTTGGCATTAGAAAAAGAAGCATTACGCGAAGAACAACAAAAAATGGAACTTAAAATACAAAAAGAACAGTTAAGGGTTGATTTGTTAAGGGGAATCTCACATGATTTGAGAACTCCACTTACAAGCATATCAGGTCAGTCTAAATTAATGATGGAGACGGGGGGAATCATGGAGAAACAGCGTATGATAGAATTAGCTGCCTATATTTACGATGACTCTATGTGGTTGATTAATCTGATTGAAAATTTATTGTCAATTACTAAATTGGATAATGATACTACTCTTTCATTAAGAATAAATGTTTTCGATGAGTTGATTGAAGAAGCTTTGAAACATGTGGATCAACATATTAAGAATCATGACTTTGTTTTAATTTTATCAGATGATTTATTAATAGCTAAAATGGATGCTCCCTTGATTGTGCAAGTACTGGTTAATATCATTAACAATGCAGTTAAATATACGCATGAAGGATCTTTAATTACATTGACGAGTAATAGAAAGGATCAGAACCTGGTGGTTGAGGTTTCTGACGATGGTCCTGGTATTAACGATCAAGCAAAAGAAAAGATTTTTGACCTTTTTTATACATCAGAAAATTTGGCATCCGATGGTAAAAGAGGCCTAGGTATAGGACTATCTTTATGTAAGAGTATTATTACAGCACATGGGGGGACTATTTACGTCCATGACAATACTCCTAAAGGAGTTATCTTTGGATTTACACTACCACTAGCGGAGGTGAATGTATTACATGAAAAATGAAAATGTTAAGATTTTAATTTGTGAAGATGACTCTTCCGTTAACAGACTTTTATCCTTAGCAATGGAAGTTGAAGGTTATCATTATGTATCAGTTCGGACTGGAGAGGAAGCTTTGCGTCAGATCATTTCGCAATTTCCAGATTTATTATTATTGGATTTGGGTTTGCCAGATATGGATGGTAAAGACATTATTGACAAGATTCGTAGCTTTTCACAGCTACCTGTTATTGTTGTTAGTGCACGTGGAGAAGAAAGTGACAAGATTGATGCACTTGATGCTGGGGCAGATGATTATTTGACGAAACCCTTTAGCATTGATGAGCTTTTCGCTCGGTTAAGAGTTAGTCTTAGGAGGTCAAAGCAGATTAATCAACAAAGTGACGGTAATTCTGAAAAATCATCTTTTACTAATGGCTGGCTACATGTTGATTTTTTATCTAATCGTGTATTTGTTAATAACCAAGAAATTCACTTAACCCCGATTGAGTATAAGTTGCTTTGTCTTCTATCAGAGAATGTTGATAGAGTGTTGACTTATCGTTTTATTGTCAAGGAAATTTGGGGATATTATGAGGAAGATTTTTCTGCTTTGAGAGTTTTTGTTAATACATTGCGAAAAAAAATCGAATTAGGATTGGGTTACTCTAAAATGGTTCAAACTCATATTGGTATCGGTTATCGTATGATTAAGATTGAAAATTATGATGACAAATAATCCAAAAAGAATTTTATTCACCTGATTTGTAATTTCTTGGCAGCTATTTGAAACAAGTCTTAGGATAGGTTGTCTTAGGTTATTTTAGGAGACAATCTTTATATAATCTTTATTTTATATCCGTAATCTTTATATCATTTTTATACTTTTCGTGGTAGAATGATTATATTCTTGAAGGAGGATACAATGCTAGTAGATTTCATAATGTTTCTAGTTTTATTTTTTATTTTTTTGTTAATGATTGGTTTTATTGTTTGGTGTGATAAGCACCTTAAAGGTGATTAGAGGGAGAGTGTACTATGATAGTATTAGGAATAATTTTTGGTTTATTAATCTGTTATTTATTTTATGCTCTGTTACACCCGGAGAGATTTTAGGAGGAATGTGAGATGTTACAAATCATATTTGTCTTAGTACTGGCTTGTATTATTATATTACCAACTGGAAAGTATCTTTACCATATAGCTAGCCAGCAAAAAACTTTTGCAGATCCCATTATGGATCCTATTGATAGGTGGATTTATAAGTTGCTTGATGTGGACAAAAAAGGAATGACTTGGAAGGAGTATGCTGTAGCCCTTATTTTAACTAATGCTGTTATGGCTCTAGTGGCTTATGTAATCCTAAGAACACAGGCCTTTTTCTTTTTGAACCCCACCCGTGTTGGTTCATTAGAATCAAGCCTGAGTTTCAATACAGTCATATCTTTTATCACCAATTCTAATTTACAAAATTATGCTGGTGAGAGGGATTTGTCTTTTTTTAGTCAGATGGTTGTCATTACTTTTATGATGTTTACCTCAGCTGCTTCAGGCTATGCTGCTGCTATGGCTTTTATCAGAGGTGTATCAGGCAAGTATCAAGACATGGGGAATTTCTATGTTGACTTTGTTCGGGTGATTACTCGAGTGTTGCTTCCTTTTTCAATAATAGGCTCTTTGTTACTTATTTCACAGGGGGTTCCCCAAACACTATCAAAAGAGTTATATGCGACTACTTTGGAGGGCAATTTACAAGGTCTTATAATGGGACCGGTCGCTTCTCTTGAAATTATTAAACACTTGGGAACCAACGGTGGTGGTTTTTTTGCAGCAAATTCAGCAACTCCCTTTGAAAACCCTAATGTAATCACAAATATTATTGAAATGCTATCTATGATGTTGTTACCAGGTTCTATGGTAGTTGTTTTTGGTCATATGGTTTCATCTAGGAAAAAGGAAGATCATCCCTTTGAATCTGTACAGAAAGTTTCTTATAAGTCCACTAAATCTACGTTTATTAAACTAGGAGGACAGGCAAGACCGCTTCTGATTGTTATGCTATTCTTATTTTTTGTTGGTTTATCCATTATTGTTTGGTCAGAAAGTAGAGGAAATCCTGTCTTGCATCAATTGGGTTTGAATCAATCAATGGGAAGTATGGAAGGTAAAGAAGTTAGGTTCGGTATTCCAATGTCTGGTCTGTTTACAGAAATAACAACGGCTTTTACAACGGGTTCCGTGAATAATATGCACGATACTTTGACTCCTCTAAGTGGTGGAGTAGCTATGATTAACATGATGCTCAATGTTATATTTGGCGGTAAAGGTGTAGGAATAATGAATATGATGCTGTACGTTCTTCTTACTGTTTTTATTTGTGGATTAATGATTGGGCGTGCACCTGTTTATTTAGGAAAAAAAATTGAAGGTAAAGAAATGACTTTAATTGCTTTAGCCATCATGGTTCACCCTATGATTATTCTAGGTTTTTCAGCAGTAGCTGTCTCATTGCCAGCAGGATTTAACAGTGTTACCAATCCAGGATTTCATTCTTTATCACAAGTGATTTATCAATTTACCTCAGCTTCTGCTAACAACGGATCGGGATTTGAAGGACTAAAAGACAATACTTTATTCTGGAATATATCTACAGGATTAGCTATGTTTTTTGGACGCTATGTGACTTTGATTCTTCAGCTATCGATTGCTGGTTCGTTAATGACTAAGCAACATGTGAATGATTCCCTAGGTTCTTTAAAAACAGATACGGGGACTTTTGCCATTATTTTAGGTGTAATAGTGTTGATTATATCAGCCTTAACTTTCTTACCAGTCCTTGTACTAGGACCTTTAGCTGAATTTCTAACTCAATGAGGTTTATTATGATTTCAAAGAAAACTTACTTTCTGACACAAAAGATACTACTCAGTTCCCTTAAAGGAGCGGTCGTAAAACTTCGCCCTAGTTACATGATTAAAAATCCAGTAATGTTTGTAGTTGAAGTTGGTTTTGTTCTGACCTTCTTTTTAACAATTATCCCCGTTGATGCTCAACAAGATAGCCAAAGTAGTCAATTGTATAATGGCATAGTAGCAGTGATCTTATTTTTAACTTTATTATTTTCTAATTTTGCTGAATCCATTGCGGAAGGAAGAGGAAAAGCACAGGCTGAAAGTTTAAAAAAGACGCAAGAAAATATGACAGCTAGACGACTCTATTTTGACAATGATGGTCAGACCCTTCTTGAAGAAACTATTGAGGCCACAGCCTTGCAAAAAGGAGATATCGTTCTGGTTAAGGTAGGAGAATTAATTCCTGGTGACGGTGAAGTTATTGAAGGAATTGCTTCTGTAGACGAATCAGCTATTACAGGAGAGTCAGCTCCGGTGATCAAAGAACCTGGTGGTGATTTTGCTTTTGTAACAGGAGGGACAACTCTTGCTAGTGACTGGCTTAAGTTGAAAATGACCTCACGTGCTGGAGAGTCTTTCTTGGACAAAATGATTTCCTTGGTAGAGGGTGCTTCTCGGCAAAAAACCCCTAATGAAATTGCCTTGAATACTTTGCTAGTCAGCTTAACAATTATATTCTTAATGGTAATTGGAAGTTTGTACCCGATTGCTAGCGCTTTGCACATAAAGATTACAGTTACTACTCTTGTGGCATTGACCGTATGTTTAATTCCAACAACAATTGGAGGTCTGCTGTCAGCAATTGGAATTGCAGGTATGGATCGCGTTACACGGTTTAATGTGATTGCTATGTCAGGAAAAGCAGTGGAGTCTAGTGGTGATGTGGATACTATGATTTTGGACAAAACAGGAACCATTACCTTTGGAAATCGTATGGCTGCTCATTTTGTTCCTGTAGATGGTGTTAGTCAAGAGTCTTTAATAAGAGCAGCTATGCTAAGTTCTCTACAGGATGATACACCGGAAGGAAAATCAATTGTTAAGCTTGCTAAAGAATATGGGGCAAGTATTCCTCCTATTTCTGAAGATATGACCTTTATTGATTTTACTGCTCAAACACGAATGAGTGGGATAGACTTTGTTGATGGGGGAATGATACGTAAGGGTGCCACAGATGCTATAAGTCGCTATATTAAAGGTAAAGGTGGTGTGATTCCGAAAGATTTGAAGTCTATCAGTGAAAGAATTGCTTCAGCTGGGGGAACTCCACTGGCAGTAGTGGAGGGGCAGAATATTTTGGGAGTGATTGCTCTCAAGGATACCATCAAACCAGGTTTAGTTGAGCGTTTTGCTCGCCTACGGGCAATGGGAATTAAAACTATTATGTGTACCGGTGATAATCCTCTTACCGCTGCGACCATAGCTCAAGAAGCAGGCGTTGATAGCTTTATCGCTGAATGCAAGCCAGAAGATAAAATTGAAGCTATTAAAAAAGAACAACGCTTAGGAAAAGTTGTTGCGATGACAGGAGATGGGACTAATGATGCCCCAGCACTAGCTCAGGCAGATGTCGGTATTGCTATGAATTCTGGAACAAGTGCTGCTAAAGAAGCTGCTAATATGGTGGATTTAGATAGCGATCCAACCAAGATTCTGGATATCGTTGAAATTGGAAAGCAATTATTAATGACGCGAGGAGCTTTAACCACTTTTTCAATTGCTAATGATATTGCCAAATACTTTGCCATTATTCCAGCTATTTTTATGCCCAGTATCCCCCAAATGCAATCGTTAAATATCATGTCATTATCAACGTCTTCCAGCGCAATTTTATCGGCTCTGATTTTCAATGCCATTATTATTCCTCTTCTAATTCCGATTGCGATGAAAGGAGTTTCTTATAAGCCTCAAAGGTCAGAAAAAGTTTTGGCTCATAACATGCTGATTTATGGTTTGGGTGGAGTCTTCATCCCGTTTATTGGAATTAAAATCATTGATATGAGTATTACTCCATTATTGTATCTATTGGGTTTATCCTGATAAGATTAGTTTAATATAATATAATATTTAGAGGAATAAGATTGAAACTTATCTACATTGCTTTACGTTTAAAAGAATCAGTGTCTTTTCCTTGGGTTGAACATGAAAGGAATGAATAACAATCATGAGAAAAATATTTATACATATCAGACGTTCTGTCCGACTAAGTCTTTTATTTGGGGCGGTTTGTGGATTATTTTACCCTTTGCTGATTACCGGATTAGGGCAGTTTATTTTTCCTGTTCAAGCCAATGGTAGTCAAATTAAGCAGGATGGGAAGCTTATTGGATCGGCTTTAATTGGGCAAGAATTTTCGTCAGCTGCTTTTCTGCATGGTAGACCATCTGCTATTCAGTATAATACTTACCTTAGCGAAGGAGACCCAAGTGGACAAAGGCGGGATATTACTTCTGGTTCCCAAAATCTGGCTCCTAGTAATCCTGAACTAAAAGTACGTGTTCAAAAGGAACTGTCTCTTCTCATAGAAGAAAACCCAACTATTTCAATCAGAGATATCCCTGCTGATTTGGTAACAACATCGGCTTCGGGATTGGATCCAGAAATCAGTCCAGAAAGTGCTAAACTACAACTCCCCCGTATTTCTAAGACAACAGGTATTAGCTTGCCTAGACTGGAAGAAATCATTGACAAGCATACAGTAACAAAAATTTTTGGATTTCTAGGTGAAGATAGGGTGTCTGTGTTAAAAGTTAACATCGATATTATGAAGGAACTAAACTAACACCGCTGTAAAAGTTATACGGGTATTATTGCAAGTAATTAGTAGTGAGAGGTACGCCTATTACAAAAAAAGGGATAAAAAAGAACTCTTACTTCCTAGACTATATAATCTGATGAGTATCTTACAGATAGAGAAAGGAAGTTGGCATTTATTTATGAACTACTTTTAGCTGGTTTGAGATTTGTGACAAACTCATTTCACTGAAGAATTGTCAATCGAAAGTGATGATGTCCCAAAAAAATGGTGAGATTGAGGGCAATTATTTTGATTTTATTTGATACGAGGAACCCTTGAAGCTGTTTTGTCAAATGAAATGCTTGTCTTAGACTCCTTGCTTTCTCTCTCCTAAATGTAAGGGATAGAGTGATTTCCTTTAAGGAACAGCTTCCCATTTAGCGAGAAATAGATTATACTTGTAGCTGAGGAGAATCAAGCTCCTCACTAGTAAACTCTTCATAATCCTTTTTATTTTTCTGAAGATATTGTTTGAAAGATGTGAGTTTCCACGGATGGGTTTGTGGAGGGATATACTTGCGTCTTTCTTTTTTTGTTCTGGTTCTGGTTCAAAGTTTTTCGAATAGAGTTCATGAACTAGTAGCTCCTTTGTGTGATAGATCTTGTCAGCGATATTGAGGTAGATGTCACCGTCAACTTCTTTTATAACGAATGCTTTCGTCTTTCTGCTGAAATAGACTTCTTTTCCTTTCTGTTGATAGGCTAGTAGCAGACGATTGCTTTGTCTTTTAGAAAGGTTCAGTTCGAATGGGCTATCTTGAAAAAGAAAGGAACAGATTTATTAAGGGAAGTCCCAACTATTTTTGAATGTTTGGAACGCTTTTTTAAAACTAAATAACTGATATAAGTCCATAGGCCCTATTAGAGGATGTTCTGGTGTCTTATTTACTTGTTTTTTATAGCATTAGTAGATAGAATCAGCAAATAAAAAAGTAGTTCAAATGCCTGGCAGCAAAAAATCTCAACGATTCACTTAATATAGACTAAAGTTTAGAGTTTAAGGAAAGTAGGGCTAATATATTGTATGAAAAATAAGATTGTTTTTAAGCAAAACTCTTGAAAATGATTGAAAAAAGAGTTATTATAGATGTATAGTAAAAAGCAAACGCTTACTTAATCAAGGAGGACAGTTTATGTCATACAAAACAAGCAATGCAGAAGGGCATGTAGATTTCATTAATACCTATGATTTGGAGCCAATGGCGCAACAAGTGATCCCTAAAGCAGCATTTGGCTATATTGCTAGTGGGGCAGAAGATACTTTCACTTTAAGAGAGAATATCCGTGCCTTTAACCACAAACTCATCGTTCCACATACGCTTTGCGATGTTGAAAATCCAAGTACAGAGATTGAATTTGCAGGTGAAAAACTATCCTCACCAATCATTATGGCGCCTGTTGCGGCTCATAAATTAGCGAATGAACAGGGTGAAGTGGCGACTGCGCGTGGTGTGCATGAGTTCGGTTCTCTTTATACAACCAGTTCTTACTCTACTGTTGACCTTCCAGAGATTTCTGAAGCCCTTCAAGGGACACCTCATTGGTTCCAATTTTACTTTAGTAAGGATGACGGTATCAACCGCCACATCATGGACCGTGTGAAGGCTGAAGGTTATAAAGCGATTGTCTTGACGGCAGATGCTACTGTAGGGGGCAATCGTGAGGTGGATAAGCGTAATGGTTTTGTCTTCCCAGTTGGCATGCCGATTGTTGAAGAATACCTGCCAGAAGGTGCTGGTAAATCAATGGACTTTGTTTACAAATCAGCTAAACAGCGCTTGTCTCCACGCGATGTAGAATTTATCGCTGAATACTCTGGACTTCCTGTCTATGTCAAGGGACCACAATGCCGTGAGGACGTTGAGCGTTCACTTGCTGCGGGAGCTTCTGGTATCTGGGTAACCAACCACGGTGGTCGTCAAATCGACGGTGGACCAGCTGCTTTTGACTCGCTTCAAGAAGTGGCAGAAGCAGTTGATAGACGTGTGCCAATTGTCTTTGACTCTGGTGTTCGTCGTGGTCAACACGTCTTTAAAGCCTTGGCTTCAGGAGCAGACTTGGTAGCTATTGGTCGCCCTGCTATTTATGGTTTGGCTCTTGGTGGTAGTGTTGGTGTGCGTCAAGTCTTTGAACACTTGAATGCGGAATTGAAGACAGTTATGCAATTGTCTGGAACTCAGACCATTGAAGATGTCAAACACTTCAAACTTCGTCACAACCCATACAACCCAACCTTCCCAGTTGACCCTCGTGACTTAAAATTGTATTGATAAAAGAGATTGCCTCCACTGAATGTGGAGGTTTTTCTTCGTGTATTGGAAGAATAAATCGCTATCAAAAACTATATAAAGATATTTTTCGGTCAAATATCTTGCTAGGGCTTTCAATTTCTGTTATAATGATCTAGTAATTAAATAATAAAGACATTTGGGGTGCTTTAGGCTGAGATGATACCCATTGAACCTGATACAGTTAAGACTGGCGAAGGGAAATGTGAACAGTTTTTTTCGTATGGTGAAATGAACGGTCTAATCTTGTAAGTCAACTCTAATTCTTGATTGTAATTGGAGTTTTTTTGTTTATATAAAACTGGGTAGGCTTGTTTAGGTAGCTCTCTGCAAATGCCCTCGGTGTTCTTTAAAAGGATCAAGTGAAACTAGGATTTTACTTGGTATCTCTTGGTGTTTTATTGATTACTAAGGAGTAAAGAGAGGAAAAATAAATATGGAAACACAGGTTTATGCATTTCAGCCAGGTTTGACTGTTGGAGAATTATTAAAAAATAGTCAGAAGGATTGGCAGGCTGCAATCAATCATCGTTTTGTCAAGGAACTTTTTGCGGGGACAATTGAGACTAAGGTCTTAAAAGACTACCTAATTCAAGATTATCACTTCTTTGATGCCTTCTTATCCATGTTGGGTGCTTGCGTAGCCCACGCAGACCAGCTTGAATCCAAGCTTCGTTTTGCCAAACAACTAGGCTTTCTTGAAGCAGATGAAGATGGCTATTTCCAAAAGGCTTTCAAAGAGTTAAACGTATCTGAGAATGACTATCTAGAAGTGAGCTTGCACCCTGTAACAAAAGCCTTTCAGAATCTAATGTACTCGGCAGTGGCTTCATCAGACTATGCCCATCTTTTGGTCATGCTGGTCATTGCAGAGGGTCTCTATTTAGACTGGGGTTCTAAAGATTTGGCTCTTCCTGAAGCCTATATTCATTCGGAATGGATCAATCTCCACAGAGGTTCTTTCTTTGCAGAGTGGGTTCAATTTCTGGTTGACGAACGCAATCGTGTCGGAAAAGGTCGAGAAGATTTGACAGAACTTCAGCAACGCTGGAATCAAGCGGTCGCTTTAGAATTAGCCTTTTTTGACATTGGTTATGATGCCTAGAGAAAGTTCAGGATACTGACAAATTTGACGAGGTAAATCATTCAATGTAACTGAAAAAAATTCTCAACTAAAGATAGAGATAAATCGAAATCAGTAGATCGTATAAAGTGAAAAGGAAGGAATTCAATATGACAAGTTTAAAATTATTAAAAGAAAAAGCACCTTTGGTCATTTGCATCACCAATGATGTAGTAAAAAATTTCACAGCAAATGGATTAGTAGCACTGGGTGCGTCACCAGCTATGAGCGAGTACCCAGCAGACTTAGAAGATTTATTAAAATATGCTGGAGGATTATTGATTAACATTGGGACTTTAACGGATGAAAATTGGAAGCTGTATCAAGAGGCACTAAAAATTGCTGAAAAATATAATGTCCCTGCAGTATTAGATCCAGTAGCTTGTGGAGCAGGAGAATATAGAAAAAAAGTAGCAGATGATCTAATCAACAATTATAAACTAGCAGCGATTAGAGGAAATGCTGGCGAGATTGCCTCTTTAGTAGGAATAGATGTGGCATCTAAAGGAGTAGATAGTGCGGGCGTAGATAATATTGACGAAATTGCTCTAGCAGCAAATGAGAAGTTCAATATTCCAATAGTAGTAACAGGTGAAGTGGATGCCATTGCTGTTAATGGAGAAGTGGTAACGATTCATAATGGTAGTGCTATGATGCCGAAAGTCATTGGGACAGGATGCTTATTAGGAGCTGTAGTAGCAAGCTTTATCGGACTAGAAAAAGGTCAAGAATTGAAATCATTAGAAACAGCAATGTTGGTTTACAATATCGCTGGAGAAATAGCAGAAAAACGTCCAAATGGACATCTTCCTGGGACATTTAAAGTTGAATTTATAAATGCCTTATACGAGATTACAGATGAAGATGTAAAGGAATTCAAAAGAGTGAAGTAAGATGTTTCATAAAGAATTACTAAAACTATATTTTATTTGTGGAACGACTACTTGCCAAGGAAAAAATCTATATAGAGTCGTTGAGGAAGCCTTAAAAGGTGGTATAACCTTATTTCAATTTCGAGAAAAAGGGGAGGGAGCCTTAGAAGGTAAAGAAAAAGTCGAATTAGCAATTAAACTACAGGATCTTTGTAAAAAATACAATGTTCCATTTATCGTTAATGATGATATTGAGTTAGCATTGGAAATAGATGCTGATGGCGTACATGTAGGTCAAGATGACCTTGGTGTTGATGAAATTAGAAAATTGATGCCAGATAAAATAATTGGTCTTTCTATAAGAAACGAAGAAGAATTTCAACAATCAAAAGTTGAATATGTAGATTATGTAGGTGTTGGGCCTGTATTTGATACCCAGTCAAAAGATGATGCTGGTGGTGCTATAGGTTATGAAGGTCTTGAATTGATGAGAAAACTATTGCCACAAATGCCTTTAGTTGCAATTGGTGGGATACAGACGAAACATATTAAAGACATTATAAAGACCAATGTTGACGGCGTTTCAATCATTTCGGCAATATCGTATGCAAAAAATATAGAAAAAACTGTTCGGGAAATGAGTGAACAATAGATATCTATCCTTGGATTCTAAGTAAGTAGGATTTTCCTTTTTTAAAAAGCTATGTCTAGATTCAGCTTGAATGGCTAATTCATCAAACAGGTCATTTGTTTTTTGCAAAAGAAAGATCTGCTGTCTTTGTGAGTGCAAGGCTGTATTTCCAGTTCAATTTCTTGAACTAGTATAAAATGTGTGTTATAATAATCACATAATTAAATAATAAAGGCATTTGGGGTGCTTTAGGCTGAGATGATACCCATTGAACCTGATACAGTTAAGACTGGCGAAGGGAAATGTGAAATGTTTTTTTCGTATGTCGAAAAGAACTGTCTAATCTTGTAAGCTGAACTCTAATTCGTATCTGTAATTAGAGTTTTTTCTTTTACGAAACTGGATGAAGATGATATAGTAGATTGAAATAAGATGCGAACAAATCAATTAGAAAATTCAAATTAATTTCTAGAAATATTTTAGCATTCCTGTGTACTGTTCTAAATTCAATCTGCTATACAAAGTATTTAGGTCGGTCTTCTTGAGTGCCCCACTTTTCTTTTAAAAAAGGAGTTTTTTATGTTGAAAAAATGGCAGTTAAAAGATGTTATCTTGCTTGCTTTCTTGTCTATCTTTTTTGGTGGGGTTTTCGTTGGTTCAGGATATGTGTATAATATTCTCAGTCTACTCTTAACACCTCTTGGTTTGCAGGCCTTTGCCAATGAAATCCTCTTCGGTCTCTGGTGTATGGCTGCGCCCATTGCTGCCATCTTTGTTCCGAGAATCGGAAGTGCAACGATTGGAGAAGTGCTAGCTGCGCTTGCTGAAGTCCTTTATGGTAGCCAATTTGGTCTAGGAGCTCTTTTGTCTGGCTTAGTTCAAGGTTTGGGAAGTGAATTTGGTTTTATCGTAACTAAGAATCGCTATGAAAGTTGGCTCTCTCTAACTGCTAATAGTATTGGGATTACGCTTGTTAGCTTTGTCTATGAATACATTAAGTTAGGTTACTACGCCTTTTCCCTTCCGTTTGTCCTTTCCTTACTTGTGGTACGTTTTATTTCTGTTTATTTCTTCTGTACCATCTTGGTTCGTGCCATTGTCAAACTCTATCATCAGTTTGCAACTGGAGGAAAAGCATAGATGGGTCTGGAACTACGAGCGATTCAGTCCCCAATCTTCTCTGAGCCGTTTGATTTTACTTTTCATGCGCAAGCCTTTACCTTGTTAGTTGGGAGCAGTGGTTCAGGAAAATCCAGCCTTTTTCAAGTCATTGCCCAAGTCAGTTCTCTTCCCTATAGTGGTCAAGTCCTGATAGATGGGAGCGAGGTCAGTCAGCTTTCTATCATCGCACGTGTCCAGAAGGTTGGCATTCTCTTTCAAAATCCCAATCATCAATTTACCATGGAGAACTTGTTTGAGGAGCTGATTTTCACCTTGGAGAATATCGGCTATCACCTTCAGGAAATTGATTCTAAAATAGCAGAGGTTGTCCAGCAATGTCGTTGCGAGGCAATCTTACACCGTCCCATTCATCACCTATCAGGTGGGGAAAAGCAAAAAGCAGCGCTGGCTGTCCTCTTTGCCATGAATCCTAGGGTCTATCTCTTGGATGAGCCCTTCGCTTCCATTGACCGCAAGAGCAGAATCGAGATATTGGAGATTCTAAAAGAGTTGGCTCTTGATGGGAAGACAGTTATTTTGTGCGACCATGATTTATCTGACTATAAAGCCTATATCGACCATATGGTTGAGCTAAGAGACGGAAAACTAAGGGAAGTGTTTCAAATCCCTACCTCTGAGATGACACAGGTTGCTTCAAAGGAAGTTGCTTCTAGCCCGGAACTGTTCCATATGGATCGAACGACTTGTGAGCTAGATAAGCGTCCCCTCTTTTCGATTGTGGATTTTACATTTTACCAAGGAATTTCCTGTATCTTGGGTGACAATGGTGTCGGGAAATCAACCCTCTTTCGGTCTATTCTTCAATTTCAAAAGTATAAGGGGCGCATTACCTGGAAGGGGACAGTCTTGAAAAAGAAAAAGAGTTTGTATCGTGACCTGACGGGTGTTGTTCAGGAAGCTGAAAAGCAGTTTATCAGGGCCAGTCTGCGAGAGGAACTTCAATTAGATGGACCTGATTCTGAAAGAAATCAGCGTATTCTTCAAGCCTTACGATATTTTGATTTGGAGCAGTCACTCGATAAGAGTCCCTATCAATTAAGTGGTGGCCAGCAAAAGATTCTTCAGCTCTTGACCATCTTGACTAGTAAGGCTTCCGTGATTTTGCTAGATGAACCTTTTGCAGGTTTGGATGATAGAGCCTGCCATTATTTCTGTCAGTGGATTGTGGAGGAGAGGAATCAAGGAAGAAGTTTTTTGATCATTAGCCATCGTTTAGATCCTTTGATCTCTGTGGTTGATTATTGGATTGAGATGACTAGTCAGGGTCTCAGTCATGTGAAAGAAGTGACCATTGCCAAACCACTCACATCTCAGAGTAGCAATACTCAAGGGGAGGTGAGATAGTATGGTCAAAGTAGCAACCCAGACACCAATTATCAGTCTCTTCTTGCTGATTTTATCCTTGGAAACATCTTTCATTCCTTCGATTGCTCTGAATCTTTCGGTAGTCGCATTTTGTATTCTCTTTATGCTCTATTACCGTCGATTTAAAATGTTAGCTTGGATGATCATACTTGCCATTTTACCATCTTTTGCCAACTACTGGGCAGTTCAGTTACACGGAGATGCTTCACAGGCAGTCATGCTTGGAACGAGGGCCTTTGTGACCGTTTGTATTGGCCTTGTCTTTATTTCTTCTATTTCCCTAAAAGAGCTTCTCTTGTACTTGGCTCAAAAGGGGCTATCACGGTCATGGGCCTATGCCTTGATTGTGGTATTCAATTCCTTTCCCCTTATCCAGAAAGAAATCAAATCCCTCAAAGAAGCTTGCCTATTACGCGGTCAAGAACTACATTTTTGGTCGCCCTTGATTTACAGTAAGGTTTTGATGACGGTCTTTAGGTGGCGCCATCTTTACCTGAGAGCTCTATCGGCGCATGGATATGACGAACATGCACAGTTGAAGAATAACTATCGGACTTTTTATATTCCTAAAAAAACAAAATTAATCTACCTGCTTTTCTTTTTATTGCTTCAAACCAGTCTATTTTTATAAAGGAGTTATTATGGAATTTACAGATATTGCGATGGAATTATCCAAGGAAGCTTGGCAGGCCTCCTTTCATCACCCCTTTGTTTTACAGTTGCAAGAGGGAAATTTAGCCCCTGCCATTTTCCGCTATTACCTGATTCAGGATGCCTACTATCTGAAGGCCTTCTCGGAAATCTATCACCTTTTGGCTGATAAGACTTCAAACCAAGAGATGAAAAGGCTCTTGAAACAAAATGCTCAGGGTTTAGTGGAGGGTGAGTTATTCATCCGCCAACAATTTTTCAAGGAATTGGCAATCAGCGACCAGGAAATGGAGCAACATCCAATCGCTCCAACCTGTTATCATTACATTTCACATATTTATAGGCAATTTGCAGAGCCGAACTTAGCCATTGCCTTTGCAAGTTTGCTGCCTTGTCCTTGGTTATACCATGATATAGGCAAATCACTTAATCTTAAACCATCACCAAATCCTCTCTACCAACAATGGATTGAAACTTATATTACGGATGAGTTAGAGCAGCAGATCAGAGAGGAGGGAGCGCTGGTCAATCAACTCTATCGAGAAAGTGACGAGACAGACAGGAAAAAAATGCTAGATGCCTTCCACATCAGTGTTCATATGGAAGCCAAGTTTTGGGAAATGGCCTACCAACACCAGACATGGAAGAGCGATTTACAGTCTTTAGAAAAAGGAGAATAATAAACATGAGAAAGCACCAATTACAAGTTCACAAATTAACCATTTTATCTATGATGATTGCCCTTGATGTAGTCCTTACACCTATCTTTCGGATTGAGGGAATGGCACCGATGTCCAGTGTAGTCAATATTCTAGCAGGAATCATGATGGGACCTGTTTATGCCTTGGCTATGGCTACAGTGACAGCTTTTATCCGTATGACAACTCAAGGGATTCCACCTTTAGCTCTTACAGGAGCAACTTTTGGAGCCCTCCTGGCAGGTCTCTTTTATAAGTATGGTCGAAAATTTCATTATTCCGCTCTAGGAGAGATTGTGGGAACAGGTATTATTGGTTCTATTGTTTCCTATCCTGTTATGGTACTCTTTACAGGATCGGCTGCTAAGCTTAGCTGGTTTATCTACACTCCTCGATTTTTCGGAGCAACCTTGATTGGTACAGCGATTTCCTTTATTGCTTTTCGATTTTTAATCAAGCAGGAATTCTTTAAAAAAGTGCAGGGATATTTCTTTGGTGAAAGGATAGAATGATGCAGGAATTGATAAATCCTTTTCCTCTGGAAACGAGTTCTCTTATTCACTGTATGACCAATGAGATTTCTTGTGAGATGCTGGCAAATGGGATTTTGGCTCTGGGATGCAAACCTGTCATGGCAGATGATCCCCGTGAGGTTCTTGATTTTACTAAGCAAAGTCAGGCTCTCTTCATCAATTTGGGGCATTTGTCAGCTGAGAAGGAAAAAGCAATCCGCATGGCAGCCTCGTATGCAGCTCAAGTTTCTCTTCCAATGGTAGTAGATGCGGTTGGCGTAACGGCTTCCTCCATTCGTAAGAGCTTAGTTAAAGACCTCTTAGACTATAGCCCAACGGTCCTTAAAGGAAACATGTCAGAAATTCGAAGTCTTGTTGGCTTAAAACACCACGGCGTTGGGGTCGATGCGAGTGCTAAAGATCAAGAAACGGAGGATTTGCTTCAAGTCTTGAAAGACTGGTGTCAGACCTATCCTGGTATGTCATTCTTAGTCACTGGCCCCAAGGACCTTATCGTTTCGAAGAATCAGGTTGCTGTATTGGAGAATGGCTGTGTAGAGTTAGACTGGATAACAGGGACAGGAGACTTGGTTGGAGCCTTAACAGCTGTTTTTCTCAGCCAAGGAAAGACTGGTTTTGAAGCTTCTTGCTTAGCAGTCTCTTATCTCAATATCGCTGCTGAGAAAATAGTTGTTCAAGGAATGGGATTGGAAGAATTTCGTTACCAAGTACTCAATCAGCTTTCGCTCCTCAAAAGAGATGAAAATTGGCTAGATGCCATCAAAGGAGAGGTTTATGAATAGAGAAGCACTTAGACTATATCTGGTAACCAATCGTTATCAAGATTCCGTGGAAAGCTTTCTTGCAAAAGTTGAGACGGCCTGCCGTTCAGGGGTTACCATAGTCCAATTGCGAGAAAAAAATCTCACAACCAATCAATATTATCAGCTGGCAAAACAAGTCAAGGAAATAACAGATGCTTATCAGGTACCCTTGATAATCGATGATCGGTTGGATGTTTGTCTTGCGGTTGATGCAGCAGGTCTGCATATCGGAGATGATGAATTACCAGTTTCGGTTGCCCGACAAGTCTTGGGACCTGATAAAATCCTAGGTGTCACCGCTAAAACGGTTAAAAGAGCTCTGGAAGCGGAGAAATCAGGTGCAGATTACTTGGGGACAGGAGCCATTTTCCCAACCACCACCAAGGAAAATGCGCCCATTACTCTGATATCGACCTTGAAAACAATTTGCCAAACGGTCGCCATTCCAGTAGTTGCTATTGGCGGCTTGACATCAGAGAATATTGATCAGCTTATGGACACGGGTATAGCTGGTGTAGCTGTAGTGCGTGATTTGATGCAGGCAGAAGATATTGAGGCAAAAACGCAAGCCTTTTTAACAAAGTTGCATGACATTATTTCCTAACTAATACTCAATGAAAATCAAAGAGTAAACTAGAAAGCTAGCCGCAGGTTGCTCAAAGCCCTGCCTTGAGGTTTCAGATAGAAGCTGACGTAGTTTGAAGAGATTTTCGAAGAGTATAAAAACTCTCTAATTCCCTTAAAGTGGGAACTAGAGAGTTTTTTTCTTAATCTTTAAAACTTGTATGGTTGACTGGGCCAGAACCATGACCGAGTTGAGGGGCGTCTTGGATGGCTTTCGTGATAAAGGCCTTGGCCTTATCAACTGCCTGGTAAAGGCTCTTTCCCTTGGCTAGTTCAGCCGTAATCACTGCAGCAAATGTACATCCAGTACCATGGGTGTGACAGGTTTGAATTCGTGGGCTTTCCCAGACAAATTGATCATCCTTGGTAAAGAGGAAATCTTTAGCACCACCTTCGAGATGGCCACCTTTGATGACCACAGACTGAGGACCAAATTCTTTTAAAATCAGGCGACCAGCACGCTGCATGTCTTCGGGGTCATGGATTGAAAAACCAACAATCTCTTCTGCCTCAGGAAGATTGGGCGTGATAATGGTTGCAAGGGGAAGCAGGTTTGTTTTGAGATAGTCTCTAGCAACTGAGTCGATCAAGGCATCTCCGCTAGTCGCTACCATAACTGGATCTAAAACATAGGGACAATCCAGCTTTTTAAGATAGGGCTGGATGATTTCCATGATTTCGGTAGTTGCCAACATCCCAGTTTTTACAGCCTGAGGTGGAATATCAGAAAAGACACTGTCCAATTGGGCTTTCAACATTTGAGGAGAAACGTGCTCGATCAATTGAACACCTCTGGTATTTTGAGCGACAAGACTGGTTACAACAGCCATTCCATAGACATCTCTAGCTTGGAACGACTTTAAGTCAGCCATAATGCCAGCACCACCACTAGGGTCAGTACCTGCAATGGTCAAAGCAACGGGTAAATAAGTCATCTAAAACCTCCCAACCAACTGAAGTTTGTATTCTTAAGAACAAGCTAATCTGTTTCAGGAAGGCAATAGAAGACTGCTAGTCCCCATTATCATTTCCACTTCCATCAGCTAGCATTACCTAGATTGAGTCAAAGGGTCTAACAGTCGTTAATCTCAGCTTTACGCACCCCTAGTGGTTGTTTTCTTTTTTCTTTAGTATAGCATATTTTTATTGTTTATATACTAATATTTGACTGCAAATCGTTTTTCAAATGATTAAAATCCTATTTTTCAAATAAAATATTGATTTCATAATTGACAAATGTAGACTTTAGGAGTATACTAAGAAACATAATTGACAAATGTAGATTTTGGAGGTGTGATGATGCAGATTTCAGATGCAGAATGGCAGGTCATGAAGATTATTTGGATGCAGGGGGAGCAGACCAGTACGGATTTGATCAGGGTTCTGGCGGAGCGGTTCGAATGGTCCAAGTCAACCATTCAAACTCTTTTGGCTCGTTTGGTCGAGAAAGAGTGTTTGACTCGGAAAAAAGAAGGCAAGTCCTTTGTCTATTCAGCCCTTTTAACTTTGGATCAAAGTCGGGATTTACTTGTCCAAGATATCAAGGACAAGGTTTGTTCCCGTAGGATTAAGAACTTGTTGGCTGATTTGATTACTGAATGTGATTTTACTCAGGCTGACTTAGAAGACTTGGAAGCTGTGATTTCTGAGAAGAAATCAAACGCTATGACAGAAGTAAAATGTAATTGTATGTAAAGGAGACGTCATGTTAAATAGTATTGTAACCATTATTTGTATTGCCCTTATCGCGTTTATCTTGTTTTGGTTTTTCAAAAAGCCTGAAAAATCTGGACAAAAGGCCCAGCAAAAAAAGGGCTACCAAGAGATTCGAGTGGAAGTCATGGGAGGCTATACGCCTGAGTTGATTATTCTCAAGAAATCAGTGCCAGCCCGCATTGTCTTTGACCGCAAGGATCCTTCACCATGTCTGGATCAAATTGTTTTTCCAGATTTTGGTGTACATGCGGACCTACCTATGGGGGAAGAGTATATAGTGGAAATCACGCCTGAGCAGGCTGGAGAGTATGGTTTCTCTTGTGGCATGAATATGATGCACGGTAAGATGATTGTAGAATAGGAGAATGATATGACTGAAATTGTAAAAGCAAGTCTTGAAAATGGTGTTCAAAAAATCCGTATCACGGCAGACAAAGGCTATCATCCAGCCCATATTCAGCTTCAAAAGGGAATTCCAGCTGAGATTACCTTTCATCGTGTGACTCCTTCAAACTGTTATAAGGAAATTCTTTTTGAGGAAGAAGGCATCTTGGAACCAATCGGCGTAGACGAAGAGAAGACAATTCGTTTTACTCCTCAAGAATTAGGCCAACATGAATTTTCTTGTGGCATGAAGATGCAAAAGGGGAGTTATACCGTAGTTGAGAAGACTCGAAAATCTCTATCACTTTTACAGCGTTTTTGGATTACTAGTATCTTTACTGTGCCTCTTGTGATTCTCATGATTGGGATGTCGACAGGAGGAATTAGTCACCAAGTCCTGCGTTGGGGAACCTTTTTAGCCACAACACCGATTATGCTAGTAGCAGGTGGTCCTTATATCCAAAGTGCTTGGGCTAGTTTTAAAAAGCACAATGCCAACATGGATACCTTGGTTGCGCTGGGAACCCTAGTGGCCTATTTCTATAGCTTAGTTGCCCTCTTCGCTGGCCTCCCCGTTTACTTTGAAAGTGCTGCATTTATCTTCTTCTTCGTTCTTATGGGAGCCGTTTTTGAGGAGAAAATGCGGAAAAATACTTCCCAAGCTGTGGAGAAATTACTTGACTTGCAGGCTAAAAGTGCAGAAGTCTTGCGTGAGGGTAACTATGTTCAAGTTCCCTTGGAGCAAGTCAAGGTAGGTGACCTGATTCGAGTGCGTCCCGGTGAAAAGATTGCGGTTGATGGTGTCGTAGTAGAAGGTGTCTCTAGTATTGATGAGTCTATGGTGACAGGTGAGAGTCTGCCTGTGGACAAGACAGTTGGAGATACTGTCATTGGCTCAACCATCAATAATAGTGGAACACTTGTTTTTAGAGCAGAAAAAGTCGGTTCAGAGACTGTTTTGGCTCAGATTGTGGATTTTGTGAAGAAAGCTCAGACAAGTCGTGCGCCGATTCAGGACTTGACGGATAAAATTTCAGGGATTTTTGTCCCAGCAGTTGTCATTTTAGGGATTGTGACCTTTTGGGTTTGGTTCGTCTTGCTCAGGGATAGTGTAGTTGTGCTTGGGTCGAGCTTTGTGTCTTCGCTTCTCTATGGAGTAGCAGTTCTGATTATTGCCTGCCCTTGTGCATTGGGACTTGCAACACCGACAGCCCTTATGGTGGGGACAGGTCGCAGTGCCAAGATGGGAGTTCTCCTCAAAAATGGAACGGTTCTACAGGAAATCCAGAAAGTTCAAACTATCGTCTTTGATAAGACCGGGACTTTGACGGAAGGGAAACCTGTGGTCACAGATATCATCGGCGACGAAGTAGAAGTGCTTGGATTGGCAGCTTCCTTGGAAGAAGCTTCTCAACACCCACTGGCTGAAGCCGTTGTGAAACGAGCGAGTGAAGCTGGACTTGAGTTTCACACTGTTGAAAATTTCCAAGCCTTGCACGGAAAAGGTGTCTCAGGGCAAATCAATGGAAAACAAGTTTTGCTTGGAAATGCTAAAATGCTGGACGGCATGAACATTTCTAGCACTTATCAAGATAAACTAGAAGAACTAGAAAAAGAAGCTAAGACAGTTGTGTTCTTGGCTGTTGACAATGAAATCAAAGGCTTGCTTGCACTACAAGATATTCCCAAGGAAAATGCCAAGCTAGCCATCAGTCAGTTGAAAAAGCGTGGCCTTAAAACAGTCATGCTGACAGGAGATAATGCAGGTGTGGCGCGTGCTATTGCCGATCAGATCGGAATCGAAGAGGTCATTGCAGGTGTCTTGCCAGAAGAAAAAGCCCATGAAATTCATAAACTACAATCAGCTGGTAAAGTAGCCTTTGTTGGGGACGGTATCAATGATGCCCCTGCCCTCAGTGTAGCAGATGTGGGAATTGCTATGGGGGCTGGAACAGATATTGCCATCGAGTCAGCAGATTTAGTGTTGACAATCAATAACCTCCTAGGCGTGGTGCGTGCCTTTGACATGAGTAAGAAAACCTTTAATCGAATTCTGCTCAATCTTTTCTGGGCCTTTATCTACAATGTCGTCGGAATTCCGATTGCAGCAGGAGTCTTTTCTGGTGTTGGACTGGCGCTCACTCCAGAATTGGCAGGTCTAGCCATGGCCTTTAGTTCTGTATCTGTTCTGACTAGTTCACTCTTACTAAACTTTAGTAAAATAGACTAAAAGTAATGACTAGATTTCTTTGTTATAAAACAGGAATGGCAGCACTTTCAAAACTGTATTAGAATAGAAAGTAGAGAGTTTTGAGCAGATTTTTAGAAAAGTCAACATAAATATGATATAGTGGAATAGTAAAAATTTGGAGAACGTTTCCAATTCTATGTAATCGTATTCTCCAAGTCTAAAAAATTGAAGGAGAGTTATCACTATGACTCAAGGAAAAATTACTGCATCTGCAGCAATGCTTAACGTATTGAAAACATGGGGTGTAGATACAATCTACGGTATCCCATCAGGAACACTCAGCTCATTGATGGACGCTTTGGCTGAAGACAAAGATATCCGCTTCTTGCAAGTTCGCCATGAAGAGACAGGTTCTCTTGCAGCGGTTATGCAAGCTAAATTCGGTGGCTCAATCGGGGTTGCAGTTGGTTCAGGTGGTCCAGGTGCGACTCACTTGATTAACGGTGTTTACGATGCAGCTATGGATAACACTCCATTCCTAGCGATCCTTGGATCACGTCCAGTTAATGAATTGAACATGGATGCTTTCCAAGAATTGAACCAAAACCCAATGTACAACGGTATCGCTGTATACAACAAACGCGTAGCTTACGCTGAGCAATTACCAAAAGTAATCGACGAAGCTTGCCGTGCTGCAGTCTCTAAAAAAGGTCCAGCTGTTGTTGAAATCCCAGTAAACTTTGGTTTCCAAGAAATCGACGAAAACTCATACTATGGATCAGGTTCATACGAGCGTTCATTTATCGCTTCTGCTTTGAACGAAGTTGAAATCGACAAAGCTGTTGAAATCTTGAACAATGCTGAACGTCCAGTTATCTATGCTGGTTACGGTGGTGTTAAAGCTGGTGAAGTGATCACTGAATTGTCACGTAAAATCAAAGCACCAATTATCACAACTGGTAAAAACTTTGAAGCTTTCGAATGGAACTATGAAGGTTTGACAGGTTCTGCTTACCGTGTTGGTTGGAAGCCAGCCAACGAAGTGGTCTTTGAAGCAGACACAGTTCTTTTCCTTGGTTCAAACTTCCCATTTGCTGAAGTTTACGAAGCATTCAAGAACACTGAAAAATTCATTCAAGTTGATATTGACCCTTACAAACTTGGTAAACGTCACGCCCTTGACGCTTCAATCCTTGGTGATGCAGGTCAAGCAGCCAAAGCAATCCTTGACAAAGTGAATCCAGTTGAATCTACTCCATGGTGGCGTGCAAACGTGAAGAACAACCAAAACTGGCGTGATTACATGAACAAACTCGAAGGTAAAACTGAGGGTGAATTGCAATTGTATCAAGTTTACAATGCAATCAACAAACATGCTGATCAAGACGCTATCTACTCAATCGACGTAGGTGACACTACTCAAACATCTACTCGTCACCTTCACATGACACCTAAGAACATGTGGCGTACATCTCCACTCTTTGCGACAATGGGTATTGCCCTTCCTGGTGGTATCGCTGCTAAGAAAGACAATCCAGCTCGCCAAGTATGGAACATCATGGGTGACGGTGCATTCAACATGTGCTACCCAGACGTTATCACAAACGTTCAATACGACCTTCCAGTTATCAACGTTGTCTTCTCAAATGGTAAATATGCCTTCATCAAGGACAAATACGAAGACACAAACAAACACTTGTTTGGTTGTGACTTCTCTAATGCTGACTATGCGAAAATCGCTGAAGCGCAAGGTGCTGTAGGATTTACAGTTGACCGTATCGAAGACATCGATGCAGTTGTTGCAGAAGCTGTTAAACTCAACAAAGAAGGTAAAACTATTGTGATCGATGCTCGCATCACTCCACACCGTCCACTTCCAGTAGAAGTACTTGAATTGGATCCAAAACTTCACTCAGAAGAAGCTATCAAAGCCTTCAAAGAAAAATACGAAGCAGAAGAACTCGTACCATTCCGTCTCTTCTTGGAAGAAGAAGGGTTGCAATCACGCGCAATTAAATAATTCCTCTCGCCGAAAATCAAATATGAAACTTGTAGACTTTATTCTTTGATTTTCATAGAGCGGAACTTTAAAAGATCGGAGCAATCCGGTCTTTTTATGGAGGAGAGTAAATGAATTTAAATCAATTAGATATTATCGTTTCAAATGTTCCCCAAGTTTGTACTGACTTGGAGCATATATTGGATAAAAAGGCAGATTATGCTGATGATGGTTTTTCTCAGTTTACGATTGGCAGTCACTGTCTGATGTTGTCTCAAAATCATTTGGTTCCTTTGGAAAACTTTCAGTCAGGAATCATTATTCATATCGAGGTTGAGGATCTAAATCAGAATTACCAACGTTTAAAAGAGATCGGTGTCGAGATTTTACACGGTCCTTGTGAAACGGATTGGGGAACAGAATCCTTGATTGTAAAAGGTCCTGCTGGTCTAGTGATTGATTTTTATCGTATGAAATAGGATGCTTAGTCATTTGACGTTAACCTTAGCTATTTTTAAAACAGAAATTGAAGATATGAACTATTGAAAAGATCGGAGCAATCCGGTCTTTTTAATATAAAGAAATTGCATTTAATACTCATCTACTTTCAAAAAGCATTCTAGTCCATCTCCGATTAACGATGGACTTTATCACCTCCTTCTCCAGTCCTTGTATAACATCTTGAAGTTGATTCATGACATCTTCCAATATGGGCATCAACAGCTCCATAACAATAGCGAAATTCTCGTATATAGTGACTATGGACATGTGGACCTACTCCCCATTGGAGCCCAACAAGATCCCAGTTTACTGATTCTACCGAAACCAGCCTCATCTTGGTACATCAAGCGAACCTTACGAAAACGCCTACTGGTTTTAAAGCGCTTTCTTGTCTTCTTGAATTGAGATTTTATTTTTAGACGCGACAATGGTTTGAGAGTCTGCTTTCTTGGGATGTTCTGGACGTGGCCTAATATTTCGCCAACCATGGCACTTCAAGAGTTGATAAAAGGCATCACGTGTGTAGGAAGGACCTAACTCCTTTGTATAAGCCTGAAATAAGGCATCAATTGTAACAAATTCTCCTGCCTCTGCAGCCTTCAAATGACGGGCAAGAAAGGCTTTCTCTTCCTCAATTGTCATATATGCATGGTTACGACCACCACGTGTTTCTTGAAGGAGAGAATCGAGTCCGAACTCCTCATATTTTTTTACAGTTGGCCAAATCGTTGTTTGATTACAGCCTAAAAGCTCTATAATCTCTTTATAAGATTTACCCATCAGACGAAATAGAACGATTTGAAGGAGTTTATGATATTTAGCTGTACTAGAGTCTTTTAAAAGTGTTTTGATAGCTTGGATTTCTTCTTTAGTTGATTTCATATTACTATTATATAATGCTTTTTGATTTTAGTTTAGTATTATCGTAGAAAATGGACTCGGTGCTATGGATAAACCGGATGAGAATGGTTATGTAGCAGATGACTATCGGATTACTTACTTAGAGGCCCACATCAAGGCCATGCGAGATGCCATTTACCAAGACGGGGTTGACTTGCTTGGTTATACGACTTGGAGATGTATCGATCCGGTTTCAGCTGGCACAGGGGAAATGAATAAGCGCTATGGCTTTATCTATGTAGATCGAGATAATGTAGGAAATGGGACTCTCAAACGTAGCAAGAAGAAGTCCTTCTATTGGTACAAGGATGTCATTGATAGCAATGGAGCAAGCATCGAGTAGAGCACATTTGTTTACTATTTTTATAAAATCTTCTCCCTGCTTTATAAGATGTAAAAAAGAGTTCAAATGGAACTCTTTTTTTGTTATAATGAAGGAAGAAAGATCAGACAGGAGAATAAAATGTCAGAACCATTATTTTTACAATCAGTTATGCAAGAAAAAATCTGGGGTGGAACCAAGCTACGTGATGAGTTTGGCTACGACATCCCAAGTGAAAAAATAGGGGAATACTGGGCTATCTCAGCTCACCCAAATGGAGTTTCTAAAGTTGCCAATGGTAGTTTTGAGGGAACAGATCTAGCTACTTTGTATGCAGAACACCGTGAATTGTTTGGCAATCGTCCTGAGCCTGTATTTCCGCTTTTGACTAAGATTCTGGATGCCAACGACTGGCTCAGTGTTCAAGTTCATCCAGATGATGCTTATGGACTCGAGCATGAAGGCGAGCTTGGAAAAACAGAGTGCTGGTACATCATCGCTGCGAATGAAGGTTCAGAGATTATCTACGGCCACAATGCCAAGTCAAAAGAAGAACTCCGCCAGCAAATCGAGGACAAGAATTGGGATGACTTGCTGACAAAAGTGCCTGTTAAGGCTGGAGATTTCTTCTATGTGCCAAGTGGCACCATGCATGCCATTGGGGCTGGCATCTTGATTCTTGAAACCCAGCAGTCTAGCGATACCACCTATCGCGTCTATGACTTTGACCGCAAGGACGATAAGGGCAACTTGCGTGAACTTCATCTTGAAAAATCCATTGATGTCTTAAACATTGGTGAGCCTGCAAATAGCCGTCCTGTAACTGTTAAAGCAGATGATTTGCGTTCCACTCTCCTTGTATCCAATGATTTCTTTGCAGTTTACAAGTGGGAAATTACTGGAAAAGTTGACTTCGAAAAGACAGCTGACTACAGCTTATTCAGTGTCTTAGCTGGTCAAGGTCAACTGACTGTTGACGGGAAAAATTATCCAATCCAAAAAGGCAGTCACTTTATCTTACCAAGTGATGTTGAAGCTTGGACTCTGGAAGGGCAAGGTTTGGAATTGATTGTTAGCCATCCATAAAAAAGAAAGGGCCTGAGTTTACTACTCAAGTCCTTTTTGATTATATAAATTGGGCGATGAAGACCACGATGATGATGATTGGAATGACGAAACGAAGAAGGAAGAGCCAGACTTGGAACAGTCCCTGTTTCCATGCGGTTTCATCAAGATGGAGTTCCTCCATTGCAAGAGCCTTTTTAAAGATATAGCCTGTAAAAAGTGAAAGGCAGAGAGCTCCAAATGGCATGAGGAGATTGGAAACCAAGAAGTCCATAGCGTCAAAGAAGGTCTTCCCAAAGATGTGAGCATCCGCCATGACACCGTAAGATAGGGCTGAGGGAATGCCAAAGACAAAGGTCAAGATTCCCAAAATGGCACTCCACATGGCACGCTTGCTGTTGTCCTGGTTGGTGATATTGCCCACATTGATTTCCAGCATAACGACGGAAGAAGTGACTGTCGCAAAGAGGAAGAGCAAGAGGAAGAGGATGTAGAAAATGGTTTCAAAAGGCATCTTGTCAAAGAGTTGAGGCAAGACGATAAAGAGTAAGCTCGGTCCCCCTTCAGACTGGATATTGAATGCTGACATAGCTGGGAAAATGGCGAGACCTGCCATGATGGATACCGAGATATTCATGGCTACGATGGAAATTCCTGATTGGACCAGATTGGTTTTCTTGTCTAAGTAAGAAGCATAGGTCAGCATGGCTGTAACCCCTAGTGAGAGGGCAAAGAAAGATTGTCCCAGAGCATAGAGGAGACCAGCACTTGTCAGCTTAGAAAAGTCTGGTTTTAGGAAATAAAGAACCCCTTCCATGGCATTTGGCAAACTGAGAGAACGACCGATGATGACGACAAAGATGATAAAGAGCAGAGGCATCATGACTTTCGAAGCTCTTTCAATCCCTTTTTGAACCCCACGTGATACAATGAAGATATTCAATAGGATAAAGGCTGCTTGAGCTCCCAGGGCAATGGCTGGATTTGAAATGATTGAAGTAAATAACTGAGCATAATCACCCGTTCCACCAATTTGGAACAATTTTCCAAACTCAATGCCTAGATAGACTAAAATCCAGCCGCCAATAACACTGTAGAAAGATAAGAGGATAAAGAGGGCAAAGGCACCAATCCAACCGATAAAGTTGTACTTACTATTCTTGCCTAGTTTTCCAAAGGTTTTGATAGCTGAGACACCAGCACTTCGGCTGAGAGCAAATTCAGCCAGCAATAGGGGGAAACCGATTAAAATAGTGGAAATGAGAAAGACTAGTAAAAAGCCTCCTCCACCGTTAGCAGCAGTCATGTAGGGGAATTTCCAAACGGCTCCAAGTCCGATGGCTGAACCAGCAGATGCTAGGATAAAGCCCAGTTTAGAACCCCATTGCGATTTTTCAGACATAGTTAAACTCCTAAAATTAGTGTTACAAAAGAAAAAGCTACTGCCCTTGGCAAATAGCCTCGTAAGTACTTAAAGTGAGCGTTTCTTTTGATTGATAGACTTGACTATCCTATCATGTTTTCTAAGGTCTGTTAAGAAAACCATTTTCATGTTATGATAAAGTAAAAAATTTCGCAAAATCGCTTGACTCTGACCTAAGGGGAGGGGTTATAATATCAATGTAAGGAGGAAATCATGTACCATATAAAAGAAGCTGCGCAGCTTTCGGGCGTCTCTGTCAAGACCCTACACCACTACGATAAGATAGGACTTTTGGTTCCTTTAAAGTCGGAAAATGGCTATCGAACCTACAGTCAGGAGGATTTGGAACGCCTTCAGGTCATTCTTTACTACAAATATCTAGGCTTTTCTTTAGAAAAGATAGCAGAGCTATTAAAGGAAGAAAGGACAGATTTATTGCCTCATTTGACCAGGCAGTTGGACTATTTGACTCGAGAAAGGGAACATCTGGATACCTTGATTTCAACCTTGCAAAAAACCATTCAAGAACAAAAAGGAGAAAGAGAAATGAGCATTCAAGAGAAATTTGCTGGATTTAACTACCAAGACCATCAAAAATACCACCAAGAGGCGGTAGAGAAATATGGACAAGAAGTCATGGACCAAGCGCTGGAGCGCCAGAAAGGTCACGAAGACGAAGCTACGGCTGCCTTCAACCAAGTTTTTCAAGTCTTAGCACAAAATCTTCAAGCTAGTCTGCCTGTAACAGCAACTGAAAACCAAGAGCAAACAGCCAAGCTCTTGCAAGCCATTCGTACTTATGGATTTGATTGTACTATTGAAGTATTCGGTCATATCGGTAAAGGCTACGTCTATAACCCAGAGTTTAAGGAAAATATTGACAAATTTGGTACTGGAACAGCCCAGTACACATCAGATGTCATTGCCCACTATGTCCAAACTCAAGCAAAATAAAATCGGAGGAGTAATCTTCCGATTTTTTCTATTAAAAGTTCTTTAATCATAATGCAGACTTCCCGCCACCCAGCCAGTACAGAGGGCAGAAGTGATGTTAAAGCCACCTGTGTGGGCGTTGATATCCATGACTTCGCCTGCAAAGTGGAGGCCAGGTACCAGCTTACTTTCAAGGGTTTTAGGATTGATTTCCTTGAGACTGACTCCACCCTTGGTAACAAAGGACTTTGCAAGGGACATTTTTCCAGTTACAGGAATTTTAAGTTCTTTAATGGACTGGACAAGTTGTTTTCGTTCCTTTTCAGTCAGCTGTTTGACTTTTTCAGGATATCCTTGCACAAAAAACTCTGCCAAGCGTTCTGGTAACAAGGTTTTTAAGGCATTTTTTAGAGCTTTTTCTCGATTTTCTTCTAGGAATTTAGCCAAGTCTTTCTCAGAAAGCTGAGGCAAAACATCCAGTGAGAGAATCTCCCCACCCTTGACAAAGCTAGACATACGTAGGGCAGCAGGGCCTGACAAACCAAAGTGGGTAAAAAGCAAATCGTGAGTGATGACACGCTTGCCATAACTTAGAGTCACATCATCCAGCGAAATCCCCTGCAAGGCCTTATGTGGAAAATCTGTTAATAAAGGACTTTCAGCAGCTTCAAGCTCGGTAATGGTATGCTTAAAATGGCGGGCAATCTCGTGACCAAAACCAGTCGAACCAGTAGAAGGATAGGATTTTCCACCAGTTGTGACAATGAGTTTCTCACAAGTGAAGGTTTGGTCTGCGGACTTAAGGACAAACTGTTCGCCGATTTTTTTAACCGAAACAATTTCGGTTTGAGTAGCAACTTGACCACCTAGTTCAGTGATTTTCTTTTCCAAAGCTTCGATAATAGTCCGAGACTTGTCACTGGCTGGAAAGACGCGTCCGTGGTCTTCGAGCTTAAGTTTAACACCATTTTCTGTAAAAAAGTTGATGATGTCATGATTATCGAACTGGGAGAAAACACTGTAAAGAAAGCGTCCGTTTCCAGGAATTCCAGCTAGTAGGTCGTCCAAGCTACCATTGTTGGTCACATTGCAACGTCCCCCACCAGTCCCAGCTAACTTTTTTCCAAGTTTCCGATTTTTTTCGATGAGGAGGGTTTTCTGTCCATAAAAGCTACTGGAAATCGTAGCCATCATACCAGCAGGTCCTCCACCGATGACAATAGTATCAAAATGTTTCATAGCTCTATTGTACCACAAAAAAAACAAGAGATGATGGTTACCTCTTGTCAAGAATGCAATTAATCAATTTCATAGCCCATCAGCAGACCGCCATCTTCTGCATAGAAACTGCAGAGACCAGATGTTGGGAGAATTTTAATATCCGCCTGTGGGAAGGTTTCACGGATTCGGTCTGAAAGCTGTTGGCAACATTTCTCGTTATTGCGTTGGGCCATGACAATACGGCCACCAGCATATCCTGCTTTCACTAACTCTTCATAGGCTGCTTGAACTGACTTCTTTGCTCCTCTTGCTTTTTGTAGCAATTCGAGAGTTCCAGTTTCACTAGCTTCTCCGACCATACGAATGTTGAGAAGGCCAACGACCGTACCGATAAGCTTGCTCAAACGGCCGTTCTTCACCAAGTTATCGACTTTGGCTAGGACAAAGAGCAACTTAGTTTTTTCTTGATAGGCGGTGATAGCTTCAACCACTTCTTCAAAAGACAAGCCCTGGGCAATCAAGTCATTCAATTTTTCTACGAGTAGGTCAACTTCACCACCAGCAGACAAACTATCAATTACATGAATCTTAGTGTCAGGATGTTCTTCCAGATAAATATTCTTGGCCAGTTGAGCACTATTGTGACTACCAGAAAGAGTACCAGTGATGGTTACTAGGAAAATGTTTTTGGCACCTTCAAATGCTCGCAAATAATCATCTGGGCTTGGACAAGCTGATTTTGAAGCTTCTGCGGTTGCATACATGGTTTCCATCATATGGTCAATATCAAGACTGGCATCATCAACAAAGACCTGATCAGCTACTTGAATGGTTAAGGGGACACTTACAAAGGTTGTGTTAATAGCTGGTGTTGGCAGTTGACGATAATCACAACCAGAGTCAGCAATAATCTTCCAAGTCATAGAAATTCTCCATCTTTGTCAGTTATACATTGACAAAGGTTCTGTCTTTTTTTACAATTATATCATGAAAACCCTTGAAACAAAAGCATCATCCGTCTGTTGTGACAAGTAGAAAGAAAATGTTATGTCTGAACGTAGAATCTCTGAAAAGTCTCTTGAAAATCTCAGAAAATCAAACCAAGAATCCAATTTATTAACCAGAGAAGCCATTGAAACAGCCCTCTTGCAACTCTTGGAAAAAAAGGAACTGACCAAGATTAGTATTTCTGAATTGGTCAAACGTGCAGGTGTTTCGCGTGCGGCCTTTTATCGCAATTATGACTCCAAAGAGGAAATTTTAGAGAGCGTCTTTAAACGAACTGTCCACAATATTATGGAACAGCTGCATCATTACGATTTAAAGACAGACCTTTATTTGGTTTGGGTTCACCTTTTCCGGGAGGCCAGAAAGGAAGTTAGAGTGATTCAATTGGCCTTGGATTACCATCTGGAAAAAATCTTTGTCCAAGCCATGCAGGAATTTCTAGAAAAATACCATGGGAAATCAAAAGGTGTCAGCTCTTATCTTCATTCCTTCTGGAGCTCAGCCATCGTCTCTGTCCTTCTAAAATGGATCAAGGATGGCATGAAGGTACCAGCTGAAAAGATTGCAGATTTAGGTTTACCATTTTTTAAAAAATAGAGAAATAGGAGAAAAGAGATGACTGAAAAAAGACTGGCCTGGGATGAGTATTTTGCAGCCCAAGCCCTACTAATTGCCAATCGTTCCACTTGTAAACGTGCTAAAGTGGGCGCGATTCTGGTAAAAGATAATAAGGTTATTTCCACTGGTTACAATGGTTCGGTGTCAGGAACTGAGCATTGTATTGATCACGAATGTTTGGTCATTGAAGGCCACTGTGTTCGCACCCTTCACGCTGAGGTCAATGCTATCCTTCAAGGTGCTGAGCGTGGTGTTCCCAAAGGCTTTACAGCCTATGTGACCCATTTTCCTTGTCTCAACTGTACCAAACAATTATTGCAGGTTGGTTGCAAGCGCGTGGTTTATATCAACCAGTACCGAATGGACGACTATGCCCAATACCTTTATCAAGAAAAGGGAACAGAATTGACTCATTTACCACTTGAGACAGTACAGACAGCTCTTAAAGAGGCAGATTTAATGTAAAAATTATCAAAAATAAATGGTTTAGAAAGATTTTTAAACCGTTTTTTGGTATAATGAGAAGAATAAATTGAAAGAAGGAATTCCAAAAATGGGAAAAATTGAAGTTATTAATCACCCGCTGATTCAACACAAATTGTCAATCTTGCGTCGTACAGATACTTCTACAAAAGCTTTTCGTGAGCTAGTAGATGAGATTGCAATGTTGATGGGGTATGAAGTACTTCGTGATCTTCCACTAGAAGATGTGGAAATCGAAACACCAATTACAAAAACAGTTCAAAAACAATTGGCAGGTAAGAAATTGGCCATCGTTCCAATCTTGCGTGCAGGTATCGGGATGGTTGATGGGCTCTTAAGCTTGGTTCCAGCTGCTAAAGTTGGTCATATCGGTATGTACCGTGATGAAGAAACACTTCAACCAGTTGAGTACTTGGTGAAATTGCCTGAAGATATTGACCAACGTCAAATTTTTGTAGTAGATCCAATGTTGGCAACAGGTGGCTCAGCAATCTTGGCTGTTGATTCTCTTAAAAAACGTGGCGCATCAAATATCAAATTTGTCTGCCTTGTATCAGCACCAGAAGGTGTAAAAGCCCTTCAAGAAGCTCATCCAGATGTAGAAATCTTTACAGCAGCCTTGGATGAACGCTTGAACGAACACGGTTATATCGTCCCAGGTCTTGGAGATGCTGGGGACCGCTTGTTCGGTACAAAATAAGATCGAAAAGAAGAATGACTTGGAAAAGTATTTCTAGTCACGAAAGGAGGTTGGGTTTTTGTTTCTGTCTAATGAAAGCAGAGCAAAAATTTGACCTTTTTTGACCAAGATATTATAATAGTCTTATCTTCAGTCATTTGACCAACAAAATTAAAACTCAAAAGGAGAAATGAATGATTCCTGTAGTTATTGAACAAACAAGCCGTGGAGAACGTTCCTACGATATTTACTCACGTCTTCTTAAAGACCGCATCATTATGCTGACAGGTCCAGTTGAAGACAATATGGCTAACTCTGTTATTGCCCAATTGCTTTTCTTGGATGCCCAAGATAGTACAAAAGATATTTACCTTTATGTCAATACACCTGGTGGTTCCGTTTCAGCTGGTTTGGCAATCGTTGATACCATGAACTTTATCAAGGCAGATGTCCAAACCATCGTTATGGGTATGGCAGCATCTATGGGGACGGTCATCGCATCAAGTGGAGCAAAAGGCAAACGTTTCATGCTTCCAAATGCTGAATACATGATTCACCAACCAATGGGCGGTACAGGTGGTGGTACTCAACAAACCGATATGGCGATCGCTGCAGAACACTTGCTTAAAACTCGTAACACCTTGGAAAAAATCTTGGCTGAAAATTCAGGTCAGTCAATCGAAAAAGTCCATGCAGATGCAGAACGAGATAACTGGATGAGTGCCCAAGAAACACTTGAATATGGCTTTATTGATGAAATCATGGCCAACAATTCATTGAACTAATGATTATAGAAGGCAAACTCGACTGGGTTTGCTTTTTTTGGTATAATAGGGAGAGATTTCTTAGAAAGAGGATTTATCATGTTTGAAAAAGTCAATCGCTCTGGCTTGATTATCTATCTTTACTATAATCGTGATGCCAAAAAACTGCAGGATTATGGAGATATTACCTATCATTCCAAGAAACATCGTTACTTACAACTCTATGTTCCAACTCAAGAAGTGGAGCAATTGGTCGGACGCTTGAGCAAGGAAAAATTTATTAAAAAAGTTAGGGTTTGTCATATCCAAGAGTTGGAAACACCCTTTGTGGGCAATCTTTATCGATAGGAAAACGTTATCATCGAAAAAGTTCAAGGAAAACATTGACAATTTTCTGATAATTCGGTATATTCTTAACAGACTATTTAAGAAATAAGGAGACAAAAAGATGAAGAAAAAATTTACCCTATCCTTTGTAGCGCTTGCAAGTGTAGCACTTCTTGCAGCCTGTGGAGAAGTGAAGTCTGGAGCAGTCAACACTGCTGGTAACTCAGTAGAGGAAAAGACAATTAAAATCGGGTTTAACTTTGAAGAATCAGGTTCTTTAGCTGCATACGGAACAGCTGAACAAAAAGGTGCCCAATTGGCTGTTGATGAAATCAATGCTGCAGGTGGTATCGATGGAAAACAAATCGAAGTAGTCGATAAAGATAATAAGTCTGAAACAGCTGAAGCTGCTTCAGTTACAACTAACCTTGTAACCCAATCTAAAGTATCAGCAGTCGTAGGACCTGCGACATCTGGTGCGACTGCAGCTGCGGTAGCGAACGCTACAAAAGCAGGTGTTCCATTGATCTCACCAAGTGCGACTCAAGATGGATTGACTAAAGGTCAAGATTACCTCTTTATTGGAACTTTCCAAGATAGCTTCCAAGGAAAAATTATCTCAAACTATGTTTCTGAAAAATTAAATGCTAAGAAAGTTGTTCTTTACACTGACAATGCCAGTGACTATGCTAAAGGGATTGCCAAATCTTTCCGCGAGTCATACAAGGGTGAAATCGTTGCAGATGAAACTTTCGTAGCAGGTGACACAGACTTCCAAGCAGCCCTTACAAAAATGAAAGGGAAAGACTTTGATGCTATCGTTGTTCCTGGTTACTATAATGAGGCTGGTAAGATTGTAAACCAAGCGCGTGGTATGGGAATTGACAAACCAATCGTTGGTGGTGATGGATTCAACGGTGAAGAGTTTGTACAACAAGCAACTGCTGAAAAAGCATCAAACATCTACTTTATCTCAGGCTTCTCAACTACTGTAGAAGTTTCAGCTAAAGCAAAAGCTTTCCTTGATGCTTACCGTGCTAAGTACAATGAAGAGCCTTCAACATTTGCAGCCTTGGCTTATGACTCAGTTCACCTTGTAGCAAACGCAGCAAAAGGTGCTAAAAACTCAGGTGAAATCAAGGATAATCTTGCTAAAACAAAAGACTTTGAAGGTGTAACTGGTCAAACAAGCTTCGATGCAGACCACAACACAGTCAAAACTGCTTACATGATGACCATGAACAATGGTAAGGTTGAAGCAGCAGAAGTTGTAAAACCATAATAGAAAAATGTTGAAATAGGGAATGAGCCTCGGACTCACTCCCTGTTTCGATGTTTAAGAACCTATCAAAAAGTGAGGGAAAACCCTCGGAATTATAAATAGAAAGAGTGAATCTTATGCTCCAACAACTAGTAAATGGTTTGATTCTAGGTAGTGTTTATGCGCTGTTAGCACTAGGATATACCATGGTTTACGGAATTATCAAGCTCATCAACTTCGCCCATGGTGATATTTATATGATGGGAGCCTTTATCGGTTATTTCTTGATCAATTCTTTCCAAATGAATTTCTTTGTAGCTCTTATTGTAGCCATGCTAGCGACAGCTATTCTTGGTGTCGTGATTGAGTTCCTTGCTTACCGACCTTTGCGTCACTCTACTCGTATTGCTGTTTTGATTACAGCTATTGGGGTTTCTTTCCTATTGGAGTATGGCATGGTCTATCTGGTTGGTGCCAATACTCGTGCCTTTCCTCAAGCGATTCAAACAGTTCGCTATGATTTGGGACCAGTTAGCCTAACAAACGTGCAGTTAATGATCTTGGCCATTTCCTTGATTTTGATGATTTTGTTACAGGTCATTGTCCAAAAGACTAAGATGGGGAAAGCCATGCGTGCTGTATCTGTAGATAGCGATGCGGCACAATTGATGGGGATCAATGTAAACCGTACGATCAGCTTTACCTTCGCTTTGGGTTCAGCTCTTGCGGGTGCGGCTGGTGTTCTGATTGCCCTCTATTATAACTCTCTTGAGCCTTTGATGGGGGTTACTCCAGGTCTTAAGTCTTTCGTTGCCGCGGTACTTGGTGGTATCGGAATCATTCCTGGTGCGGCTCTTGGTGGCTTTGTGATTGGTCTATTAGAAACTTTTGCGACAGCCTTTGGGATGTCAGACTTCCGTGATGCTATTGTTTATGGAATCTTGTTGTTGATCTTGATTGTCCGCCCAGCTGGTATCCTTGGTAAAAATGTGAAAGAGAAGGTGTAAGCGATGAAGGAAAATTTAAAAGTTAATATTCTATGGTTACTCCTTTTATTAGCTGGCTATGGCTTGATTAGTGTATTGGTTTCAGTCGGAGTACTCAATCTATTCTATGTACAGATTTTACAACAAATTGGAATTAATATTATTTTGGCTGTTGGTCTCAACTTAATCGTTGGTTTTTCAGGACAATTTTCACTTGGTCATGCTGGTTTCATGGCGATTGGTGCCTATGCAGCAGCTATTATTGGTTCTAAATCACCAACCTACGGTGCCTTCTTTGGAGCCATGCTGATAGGGGCTTTACTTTCAGGAGCAGTTGCCTTGCTTGTCGGAATTCCAACCTTGCGTTTGAAGGGGGACTATCTTGCAGTAGCAACTCTAGGTGTTTCTGAAATTATCCGTATCTTTATCATCAATGGCGGAAGCCTTACAAATGGTGCGGCAGGTATCTTGGGAATTCCAAACTTTACAACTTGGCAAATGGTTTACTTCTTTGTTGTGATTACAACCATTGCAACCTTGAACTTCTTGCGTAGTCCAATTGGTCGTTCAACCCTCTCTGTTCGTGAGGATGAAATCGCTGCTGAGTCAGTTGGGGTTAATACGACTAAAATTAAAATCATCGCTTTTGTCTTTGGTGCCATTACTGCGAGTATTGCAGGGTCACTTCAGGCAGGATTTATCGGTTCAGTTGTACCGAAAGATTACACTTTCATCAACTCAATCAACGTTTTGATTATTGTTGTCTTTGGTGGACTTGGTTCCATTACAGGTGCCATTGTATCGGCTATTGTTCTGGGAATTTTGAATATGCTTCTCCAAGACGTAGCTAGTGTGCGTATGATTATTTACGCTTTGGCCTTGGTCTTGGTAATGATTTTCAGACCAGGTGGACTCCTTGGAACATGGGAATTGAGCCTATCACGTTTCTTTAAAAAATCTAAGAAGGAGGAATAAAACTAATGGCATTACTTGAAGTAAAACAGTTAACCAAACATTTTGGCGGTCTAACAGCTGTTGGAGATGTGACTCTTGAATTGAACGAAGGGGAACTGGTTGGACTAATCGGTCCAAACGGAGCTGGGAAAACCACTCTTTTCAACCTCTTGACGGGTGTTTATGAACCAAGCGAGGGAACAGTAACCCTAGATGGTCACCTTTTGAATGGAAAGGCACCTTATAAGATTGCTTCTTTAGGACTTGGACGTACTTTCCAAAATATCCGTCTCTTTAAAGATTTAACCGTTTTGGACAATGTTTTGATTGCCTTTGCCAACCATCACAAACAACATGTTTTTGCTAGTTTCTTACGCTTACCAGCTTTTTACAAGAGTGAAAAAGAATTAAAATCTAAAGCTTTAGAATTGCTGAAAATCTTTGATTTAGATGGTGATGCAGAGACTCTTGCTAAAAACCTCGCCTACGGACAACAACGTCGTTTGGAAATTGTTCGTGCCCTCGCTACGGAACCTAAAATTCTCTTTTTAGATGAACCAGCCGCAGGTATGAACCCGCAGGAAACAGCGGAATTGACTGAGTTAATTCGTCGCATCAAAGATGAATTTAAGATTACAATCATGCTGATTGAACACGATATGAATCTGGTCATGGAAGTTACAGAACGTATCTACGTACTTGAATATGGTCGTTTAATTGCTCAAGGAACTCCAGACGAAATTAAGACCAATAAACGCGTTATCGAAGCTTATCTAGGAGGTGAAGCCTAATGTCTATGTTAAAAGTTGATAATCTTTCTGTGCATTACGGTATGATCCAAGCAGTCCGTGATGTAAGCTTTGAAGTGAATGAAGGAGAAGTTGTTTCCCTTATCGGTGCCAATGGTGCTGGTAAAACAACCATTCTCCGTACCTTGTCAGGTTTGGTTAGACCAAGCTCTGGAAAGATTGAATTTTTAGGTCAAGAAATCCAAAAAATGCCGGCTCAGAAAATCGTGGCAGGTGGTCTTTCACAAGTTCCAGAAGGACGCCACGTCTTTCCTGGCTTGACTGTTATGGAAAATCTTGAAATGGGAGCTTTTTTGAAGAAAAATCGTGAAGAAAATCAAGCTAACTTGAAGAAGGTCTTTTCACGCTTCCCACGTCTTGAAGAACGCAAGAACCAAGATGCAGCTACTCTTTCAGGGGGGGAACAACAAATGCTTGCCATGGGACGCGCTCTTATGTCAACACCAAAACTTCTTCTTTTAGATGAACCATCAATGGGACTTGCCCCAATCTTTATCCAAGAGATTTTTGATATCATTCAAGATATCCAGCAACAAGGAACAACCGTCCTCTTGATTGAACAAAATGCCAATAAAGCACTTGCAATCTCTGACCGAGGCTATGTATTGGAAACAGGAAAAATCGTCCTATCAGGAACAGGAAAAGAACTCGCTTCATCAGAAGAAGTCAGAAAAGCATATCTAGGTGGCTAAACTAGTCTGGGAGACTAGTTTAGGTTGCAGATGGAGATTACGAAGTAATCATCATCTACATTAAAAGGTTAATTTCTAATAATTGAAAAAATCGAATGAAACGTATCTTACCTTCATTCACAGAGCTCGATTTCAGAGCTCTTTTTGCTAGGTTATTCATACTTTTCTGAATTTTGAAAAAGAAATGTAAGCGTTTGATAGATTTGCAAAAAGATTGTATAATAGGGATAAGAATAGAAAAGGAGAAGTCTCATGGCAGTTAAAGATTTTATGACCCGCAAGGTAGTTTATATTAGTCCAGATACAACAGTATCTCATGCAGCAGATTTGATGAGAGAGCAAGGGTTGCACCGCTTGCCTGTTATCGAAAATGATCAATTGGTTGGTTTGGTAACTGAGGGAACCATTGCCCAAGCTAGCCCATCAAAAGCAACAAGTCTTTCTATCTATGAGATGAATTATCTTCTGAATAAGACAAAAGTAAAAGATGTCATGATTCGCGATGTTGTCACTGTCTCAGGCTATGCCAGTCTTGAAGATGCAACTTATCTGATGTTGAAAAACAAGATTGGTATTCTTCCTGTAGTAGATAACCATCAAGTCTATGGGGTTATTACGGACCGTGACGTTTTCCAAGCCTTTCTTGAAATTGCTGGTTATGGAGAGGAAGGAATTCGTGTGCGCTTTGTTACAGAAGATGAAGTCGGTGTCCTCGGAAAGATTGTTTCTTTGATTGTTGAAGAAAATTTGAATATCTCCCATACAGTCAATATTCCGCGTAAGGATGGTAAGGTGATTATCGAAGTGCAAATCGATGGATCAATTGATTTACCAGCTTTGAAAGAAAAATTTGAAGCAAATGGTATTCAAGTGGAAGAAATCACTCGCACTTCAGCAAAAGTCTTGTAAGAAGGGAAGCCGAAAGGCTTCTTTTTTCTTTTTTCATAAAAAAGGAATTATAGCAAAAGATGGAAAGAAATGATAAAATATGCTATAATGAAATGATGTAAAAAAGGAGTATTTATGGACATTTCAGTAATTCGTCAGAAAATTGACGCAAATCGTGAAAAATTAGCTTCTTTCAGGGGGTCTCTTTGACCTCGAAGGGCTAGAGGAAGAGATTGCCATCTTGGAAAACAAGATGACAGAACCTGATTTTTGGAACGATAATATCGCGGCCCAAAAAACGTCGCAAGAATTAAATGAATTAAAAAATACCTATAATACCTTCCATAAGATGGAAGAGTTGCAGGATGAAGTTGAAATTTTATTGGACTTTTTAGCAGAAGACGAGTCGGTTCAAGAAGAACTGGTAACGCAGTTATCAGAACTTGATAAGATGATGACCAGCTACGAGATGACTCTACTCTTGTCAGAACCTTATGACCACAACAATGCCATCTTGGAAATCCATCCAGGATCTGGTGGTACTGAGGCGCAGGACTGGGGCGATATGTTGCTTCGTATGTATACTCGTTATGGTAATGCTAAAGGCTTTAAAGTGGAAGTCTTGGATTACCAAGCAGGAGATGAAGCTGGTATTAAGTCAGTAACCCTATCATTTGAAGGACCTAATGCCTATGGTCTTCTCAAGTCGGAAATGGGAGTTCACCGTTTGGTGCGAATTTCGCCGTTCGACTCTGCCAAACGTCGCCATACCTCTTTCACATCTGTAGAAGTGATGCCTGAGTTGGACGATACCATTGAAGTGGAAATCCGGGAAGATGACATCAAGATGGATACCTTCCGTTCAGGTGGTGCCGGTGGACAAAACGTCAACAAGGTTTCAACAGGTGTACGTTTAACCCACATTCCAACTGGAATTGTTGTCCAATCAACGGTCGATCGTACCCAGTATGGAAATAGAGATCGAGCTATGAAGATGTTGCAGGCTAAGCTCTATCAAATGGAGCAAGAAAAGAAAGCTGCGGAGGTAGATTCCCTCAAGGGTGAGAAAAAAGAAATCACATGGGGAAGCCAAATCCGTTCTTATGTCTTCACACCTTATACTATGGTAAAAGATCACCGAACTAGCTTTGAGGTTGCTCAGGTAGATAAGGTTATGGATGGGGACCTAGATGGTTTTATCGATGCCTATCTCAAGTGGCGAATTAGCTAATATAGAAAGGAAGTCACATGTCAATCATTGAAATGAGAGATGTCGTCAAAAAATACGACAACGGAACGACTGCCCTACGCGGTGTTTCGGTCAGTGTTCAACCAGGGGAATTTGCTTACATCGTAGGACCTTCAGGAGCAGGGAAGTCAACTTTTATTCGTTCTCTGTATCGTGAAGTAAAAATCGATAAAGGAAGTCTATCAGTTGCTGGTTTTAATCTGGTTAAGATTAAAAAGAAAGATGTCCCGCTTCTACGTCGTAGTGTTGGGGTTGTCTTCCAGGATTATAAACTGTTGCCAAAGAAAACTGTCTATGAAAATATTGCTTACGCTATGGAAGTAATCGGAGAAAATCGCCGTAATATCAAAAAACGAGTGATGGAAGTTTTGGACTTGGTTGGCTTGAAGCATAAGGTTCGTTCTTTCCCAAATGAACTCTCAGGTGGGGAGCAACAGCGGATTGCGATTGCGCGTGCCATTGTAAATAATCCCAAAGTACTGATAGCCGATGAACCAACAGGAAACCTGGATCCGGACAATTCATGGGAAATTATGAATCTCTTGGAACGGATTAACCTACAAGGGACAACTATTTTGATGGCGACTCATAATAGCCAGATTGTAAATACCTTGCGCCACCGTGTCATTGCCATTGAAAATGGCCGTGTCGTTCGTGACGAATCAAAAGGAGAGTATGGATACGATGATTAGTAGATTTTTTCGCCATTTATTTGAAGCCTTAAAAAGTTTGAAACGAAATGGTTGGATGACAGTAGCTGCTGTCAGTTCAGTCATGATTACTTTGACCTTGGTGGCAATATTTGCATCTGTTATTTTCAATACAGCAAAACTAGCTACAGATATTGAAAATAATGTCCGTGTAGTAGTTTATATCCGAAAGGATGTGGAAGATAACAGTCAGACAATTGAAAAAGAAGGTCAAACTGTTACAAATAATGACTACCACAAGGTATATGATTCTTTGAAGAACATGTCTACGGTTAAGAGTGTTACCTTTTCAAGTAAAGAAGAACAATATGAAAAATTAACCGAGACAATGGGAGATAACTGGAAAATCTTTGAAGGAGATGCCAATCCTCTCTATGATGCCTATATTGTAGAGGCAAACACTCCAAATGATGTAAAAACTATAGCCGAAGATGCTAAAAAAATTGAAGGTGTCTCTGAGGTTCAAGATGGTGGTGCCAATACAGAAAGACTCTTCAAGTTAGCTTCATTTATCCGTGTTTGGGGACTAGGGATTGCTGCTTTGTTAATTTTTGTCGCAGTTTTCTTGATTTCAAATACCATTCGTATTACCATTATTTCCCGCAGTCGCGAAATTCAAATCATGCGCTTGGTCGGAGCTAAAAACAGTTATATCCGTGGACCGTTCTTGTTAGAGGGAGCCTTTATCGGTTTATTGGGAGCTATCGCACCATCTGTTTTGGTCTTTATTGTTTATCAAATGGTTTACCAATCTGTCAACAAATCGTTGGTAGGGCAAAATCTATCCATGATTAGTCCAGATTTATTTAGTCCGTTGATGATTGCCCTACTATTTGTGATTGGGATTTTCATTGGTTCGTTGGGATCAGGAATATCCATGCGCCGATTCTTGAAGATTTAGGTAAAATAATTATTTTTATGAGGAGGTTGTAAAATCTCCTTTTTTTGCTACAAAAATTTTAGAAAAGGGACTTCTAATACTCAATGAAAATCAAAGAGCAAACTAGGTAGTTCGCCACAGGATGCTCAAAATACTGTTTTGAGGTTGTAGAAAGTCAGTCACATATATACGGTAAGGCGACGCTGACGTGGTTTGAAGAGATTTTCGAAGAGTATCAAGAAGTCCCCCAGAGAAAACTTCTTGATGGCTAATTTGAACTTGAAATTTGGCACTAGAAAATTTTTTGAAAAAATTAAAGTGGTATAATTAAATCATAAAAGGTGCAAACGTTTTCGTAAAACGTTTGCCTAAATAAAAATAAAGGAGATTTGAATGATGAAAGATACATTCAAAAATGTCTTGTCTTTCGAATTTTGGCAAAAATTCGGTAAGGCTTTGATGGTGGTTATCGCGGTTATGCCGGCTGCTGGTTTGATGATTTCAATCGGTAAGTCTATCGTGATGATTAACCCTAACTTTGCTCCACTCGTTATTACTGGTGGTGTCCTAGAGCAAATCGGTTGGGGGGTTATCGTTAACCTTCATATCTTGTTCGCCCTCGCTATTGGAGGAAGCTGGGCTAAAGAACGTGCTGGTGGTGCGTTTGCGGCAGGTCTTGCCTTTATCCTAATCAACCGTATCACTGGTACAATCTTTGGCGTATCAGGAGACATGTTGAAGAATCCAGAAGCTATGGTAACAACTCTCTTTGGTGGATCAATCAAAGTTGCTGATTACTTCATTAGTGTAATGGAAGCCCCAGCACTTAACATGGGTGTCTTCGTAGGGATTATTTCTGGTTTTATTGGAGCAACTGCTTACAATAAATACTATAACTTCCGTAAGCTTCCTGATGCACTTTCATTCTTTAACGGAAAACGTTTTGTACCATTTGTAGTTATTCTTCGTTCAATAATTGCTGCAATTGTACTTGCTGCTTTCTGGCCACTTGTGCAAACTGGTATCAATAGCTTTGGTATCTGGATTGCCAACTCACAAGAAACTGCTCCAATCCTTGCACCATTCTTGTATGGTACATTGGAACGTTTGCTCTTGCCATTTGGTCTTCACCACATGTTGACTATCCCAATGAACTACACAGCTCTTGGTGGTACTTATGAGGTCTTAACTGGTGCAGCAAAAGGTAGCCAAGTATTTGGTCAAGATCCACTTTGGCTTGCATGGGTAACAGACCTTGTAAACCTTAAAGGTACTGATGCTAGTCAATACCAACACTTGTTAGATACTGTTCACCCAGCTCGTTTCAAAGTTGGACAAATGATTGGTTCATTCGGTATCTTGATGGGTGTGGTTGTGGCTATCTACCGTAATGTTGATGCTGACAAGAAACACAAATACAAAGGTATGATGATTGCGACAGCTCTTGCAACATTCTTGACAGGGGTTACTGAACCAATCGAATACATGTTCATGTTCGTCGCAACACCTATGTATCTTGTTTACTCACTTGTTCAAGGTGCTGCCTTCGCTATGGCTGACGTCGTAAACCTACGTATGCACTCATTCGGTTCAATCGAGTTCTTGACTCGTACACCTATTGCAATCAGTGCTGGTATCGGTATGGATATCATTAACTTCGTTTGGGTAACTGTTCTCTTTGCCGTAATCATGTACTTTATCGCAAACTTCATGATTCAAAAATTCAACTACGCAACTCCAGGGCGTAACGGAAACTACGAAACTGCTGAAGGTTCAGAAGAATCTAGCAGCGAAGTGAAAGTTGCAGCAGGTTCTCAAGCTGTAAACATTATCAACCTTCTTGGTGGACGTGCAAACATCGTTGATGTTGACGCATGTATGACTCGTCTTCGTGTAACTGTTAAAGATGCAGATAAAGTAGGAAATGCAGAGCAATGGAAAGCAGAAGGAGCTATGGGTCTTGTCATGAAAGGACAAGGGGTTCAAGCTATCTATGGACCAAAAGCTGACGTATTGAAATCTGATATCCAAGATATCCTTGATTCAGGTGAAATCATTCCTGAAACTCTTCCAAGCCAAATGACTGAAGCACAACAAAACACTGTTCACTTCAAAGGTCTTACTGAGGAAGTTTACTCAGTAGCAGACGGTCAAGTTGTTGCTTTAGAACAAGTAAAAGATCCAGTATTTGCTCAAAAAATGATGGGTGATGGATTTGCAGTAGAACCTGCAAATGGAAACATTGTATCTCCAGTTTCAGGTACTGTATCAAGCATCTTCCCAACAAAACATGCTCTTGGTATTGTGACTGAAGCAGGTCTTGAAGTATTGGTTCACATTGGTTTGGACACAGTAAGTCTTGAAGGTAAACCATTTACAGTTCATGTTGCTGAAGGACAAAAAGTTGCAGCAGGAGATCTCCTTGTCACAGCTGACTTGGATGCTATCCGTGCAGCAGGACGTGAAACTTCAACAGTAGTTGTCTTCACAAATGGTGATGCAATTAAATCAGTTAAATTAGAAAAAACAGGTTCTCTTGCAGCTAAAACAGCAGTTGCTAAAGTAGAATTGTAATATACTTGAGGTTGGAAGCTGTATTCCAACCTCTTATTTTGGGAGAAAAGAATGAAATTTTTAACACTCAATACTCACAGTTGGATGGAAAAAGAAGCTGAGGAAAAATTCCAGATTTTGCTTGAGGATATTCTTGAAAAGGACTATGATTTGATTTGTTTCCAAGAAATCAATCAGGAGATCACATCTCCAGAGGTGGAGGTCAATAATCTTTATCAAGCTTTGCCAGCATCTGAGCCGATTCACCAAGACCACTATGTTAGACTCTTGGTTGAAAAGTTGTTTGAGCAAGGGAAAAATTACTACTGGACTTGGGCCTATAACCATATCGGTTATGATCGCTACCACGAAGGTGTGGCTATCTTGTCTAAAACACCTATTGAAGCCAGAGAAATTTTAGTTTCAGATGTGGATGATCCAACAGACTATCATACTCGCCGTGTTGCCTTGGTTGAAACTGTAGTTGATGGTAAGGAACTTGCAGTTGCAAGTGTCCACCTTTCTTGGTGGGATAAAGGTTTCCAAGAAGAATGGGCACGATTTGAGGCTGTCTTGAAAGAATTGAACAAGCCGCTTTTGCTAGCTGGAGATTTCAACAATCCGGCTGGACAGGAAGGCTACCAAGCTATTTTAGCTAGTCCATTGGGCTTACAAGACGCTTTTGAAGTTGCTCAAGAGAAAAGCGGTAGCTATACCGTTCCACCAGAAATTGATGGCTGGAAAGGGAACACTGAACCCCTTCGAATCGATTATGTCTTTACTACCAAAGAGTTAGCGGTGGAAAATTTACATGTCGTATTTGATGGTAACAAGAGTCCGCAAGTCAGTGATCACTATGGCTTGAGTGCTATTTTAAACTGGAAATAATGACTGAAAAGAGGTTGGGATTCACAAATTCCAGCCTTTTTCTGACTAGAAAAGGTACTGGAAATAGCCTAAATAAGTGAGACTACTGAAATGGAATAAAATATGGTATAATTGGTAAGATAGATAGAATCGAGGATATTATGTCATTTACGAAATTTCAATTTAAAAACTATATTAGAGAAGCCTTGGAGGAGTTAAAATTTACAACTCCTACAGAGGTGCAAGATAAGTTGATTCCCATTGTCTTGGCAGGCCGAGATTTGGTTGGAGAATCAAAAACAGGTTCAGGTAAGACTCACACTTTCTTGTTACCGATTTTCCAGCAATTAGATGAAGCTAGCGATAGTGTACAAGCAGTGATTACTGCACCGAGTCGTGAGTTGGCTACTCAAATTTACCAAGCAGCCCGTCAGATTTCAGCTCACTCAGATGTCGAAGTTCGTGTGGTTAATTATGTGGGAGGGACAGATAAGGCTCGCCAGATTGACAAATTGGCAAGCAATCAGCCTCATATTGTTATTGGAACACCAGGCCGTATTTACGACTTGGTTAAATCCGGTGATCTGGCTATTCACAAGGCCAAGACCTTTGTGGTCGATGAAGCAGACATGACCTTGGATATGGGATTCTTGGAAACTGTTGATAAGATTGCTGGCAGTCTTTCAAAAGACTTGCAATTCATGGTCTTCTCAGCGACTATTCCGCAAAAACTGCAACCATTCTTGAAAAAATACTTATCAAATCCAGTTATGGAGAAAATCAAGACCAAAACGATCATTTCTGATACCATTGATAATTGGTTGATTTCTACTAAGGGACGTGATAAGAATGCTCAAATTTACCAGTTGACTCAGTTGATGCAACCCTATTTGGCAATGATTTTTGTTAACACTAAAACGCGTGCTGATGAATTGCATTCTTACCTGACTGCTCAAGGCTTGAAGGTGGCAAAAATTCATGGGGATATTGCCCCTCGTGAGCGCAAGCGTATCATGAATCAGGTGAAAAATCTGGATTTTGAGTACATTGTCGCAACAGACTTGGCAGCGCGTGGGATTGACATTGAAGGTGTCAGCCATGTCATCAATGATGCCATTCCGCAAGATTTGTCCTTCTTTGTTCATCGAGTTGGTCGTACTGGAAGAAATGGCCTACCAGGCACAGCCATTACCCTTTATCAGCCAAGTGATGACTCGGATATCCGTGAGTTGGAGAAATTGGGAATCAAGTTTACTCCTAAGATGGTCAAAGATGGAGAATTCCAAGATACCTATGACCGTGATCGTCGTGCTAATCGTGAGAAGAAGCAAGATAAGCTTGATATTGAAATGATTGGTCTGGTCAAAAAGAAAAAGAAAAAAGTCAAACCGGGTTATAAGAAGAAAATTCAATGGGCGGTTGATGAAAAGCGCCGCAAAACCAAGCGTGCTGAAAATCGCGCTCGCGGTCGTGCAGAGCGTAAAGCGAAACGCCAAACATTTTAATAGAAATTGTTGGAGTACTGAACTCCAACTTTTTGCTTTATGAGAACGAACTATCTAAACCGAAATATCACATTAAAGACTGCAAATTGCGCTAAAAAATGGTATAATGATAAAGTTATATAGTCCCGATAAGATGGTAGGCATTTATCACTAAGAGTTTTCCTACCAGTACTTTGTAACTCTATAACACTATTTTTAAGGGGGGACATTTTTATGTCAGAACGTAAATTATTCACGTCTGAATCTGTATCTGAGGGGCATCCAGATAAGATTGCAGACCAAATTTCAGATGCGATTTTGGATGCTATTTTAGCAGAGGATCCAGAGGCGCACGTTGCTGCTGAGACAGCTGTCTATACTGGTTCCGTCCACGTTTTTGGTGAAATTTCTACAAATGCCTATGTGGATATTAACCGTGTGGTTCGTGATACCATTGCAGAGATTGGTTATACCAATACAGAATATGGTTTTTCTGCTGAGACAGTGGGAGTTCATCCGTCACTTGTTGAGCAGTCACCAGATATTGCCCAAGGTGTTAACGAAGCCTTGGAGGTTCGTGGAAATGCAGACCAAGATCCACTTGATTTGATCGGTGCTGGAGACCAAGGGCTCATGTTTGGATTTGCAGTGGATGAAACAGAAGAGCTCATGCCATTGCCAATCTCACTCAGTCATAAATTGGTTCGTCGTCTGGCAGAACTTCGTAAATCTGGAGAAATTAGCTATCTCCGTCCAGATGCAAAATCACAAGTTACAGTTGAGTACGATGAAAATGACCGTCCGGTACGTGTAGATACAGTCGTTATTTCTACTCAGCATGATCCAGAGGCTACTAATGAACAAATCCATCAAGATGTGATTGACAAGGTCATCAAAGAAGTTATTCCATCTTCTTATCTCGATGATAAGACAAAATTCTTTATCAATCCGACAGGTCGTTTTGTAATCGGTGGTCCTCAAGGGGACTCAGGTTTGACTGGTCGTAAGATTATTGTAGATACTTATGGTGGCTACTCTCGTCATGGTGGTGGTGCCTTCTCTGGTAAGGATGCGACTAAGGTGGACCGTTCTGCCTCATATGCAGCTCGCTATATTGCCAAGAACTTCGTTGCAGCCGGTCTTGCTAAGAAGGCAGAAGTTCAATTGGCCTACGCTATCGGTGTTGCCCAACCTGTTTCTGTTCGTATCGATACTTTCGGTACAGGAACAGTAGCTGAAAGCAAGCTTGAAAAAGCAGCCCGTCAAATCTTTGACCTTCGCCCTGCAGGAATTATCCAAATGCTGGACCTCAAGCGTCCAATTTACCGTCAAACAGCAGCTTATGGACACATGGGACGTACAGATATTGACCTTCCATGGGAACGTTTGGACAAGGTAGACGCTTTAAAAGAAGCAGTCAAATAAAATCTTAAGAGGGGGACTTCCTCTCTTTTTTATAGTTTTTAACTATACTGGGATACTGTTCTGAAAATCCATTTTGCGAAAGTAGAGATTTACATGTATTTCTTTAAAAATGATAAAGGTTGAGATTTCTCCTCGTAATAGATAATCATGGGGATATTTCAATCCAAAGTTTTATTCGTTATCACTTGACTATTGCAAGGTTTTCTAGAGTAACAGAGTCATGGAATGGACTCATGGTTGAGATTTTTCCTTGTTGCTTGGACTTCATTCAAAAGTCTGTTACCCAAGCCTTGTTCAAACTTCCAATACACTAGCTGTTTCCATAGCATGACTTCTGCACTAGACTTTCTTTTCCGAATAAATAGATAGAACCATAGAATCTAGTAAACCTAGAATTAAAACTGTGGTATAATATTAGCAATAAAAGGAATCTGGAGGATCAGAATCATGGTATCAACGAAAACGCAAATTGCTGGTTTTGAGTTTGACAATTGTTTAATGAATGCAGCAGGTGTGGCTTGTATGACGATAGAGGAGCTAGAAGGGGTTAAAAACTCAGTTGCAGGAACCTTTGTCACAAAGACTGCGACCTTGGACTTTCGTCAGGGGAACCCTGAACCACGTTATCAAGATGTTCCACTTGGTTCTATCAACTCTATGGGTTTGCCAAATAAGGGCTTAGACTACTATCTGGACTACCTTTTGGATCTGCAGGAAAAAGAGCCAAATCGAACTTTCTTCCTATCTCTAGTCGGCATGTCTCCCGAGGAAACCCATACTATTTTGAAAAAAGTCCAAGAGAGTAAGTTTTGTGGTCTGACTGAGTTAAATCTTTCCTGTCCAAATGTTCCAGGTAAACCTCAGATTGCCTATGATTTTGAGACAACTGACCGAATTTTGGCAGAGGTATTTGCCTATTTTACCAAACCTTTAGGAATTAAATTGCCACCTTATTTTGACATTGTTCACTTTGACCAAGCGGCAGCTATTTTCAACAAATATCCGCTCAAGTTTGTTAACTGTGTTAACTCTATCGGGAACGGACTTTATATAGAAGATGAATCTGTCGTTATTCGTCCTAAAAATGGTTTTGGTGGAATTGGTGGAGAGTACATCAAACCGACTGCTCTAGCTAATGTTCATGCCTTTTATCAACGCTTAAATCCTCAAATCCAAATCATTGGAACAGGCGGCGTGTTGACTGGTCGTGATGCCTTTGAACACATCCTCTGTGGAGCAAGTATGGTACAGGTGGGAACCACCCTTCACAAAGAAGGAGTTGGTGCTTTCGAACGTATTACCAATGAACTAAAAGCTATCATGGTGGAAAAAGGGTACGAGAACCTAGAAGATTTCCGTGGGAAATTGCGCTATATTGACTAAATTCAATCGAAAAATCAGAAGAAAGGAGAGAGGATGCTAGCCATTGAAGAAAGTCAGAAGTTGACTTTAGCAAATTTACCGAACCTGAGCCTTTTTACAGGGACAGATCAGGGTCAGTTTGAAGTTATGAAGAGTCAAGTATTGAAACAGATTGGCTATGATTCTGCTGACCTCAACTTTGCCTACTTTGATATGAAAGAAGTGGTTTACAAGGATGTTGAACTGGAGTTGGTCAGTCTTCCTTTCTTTGCGGATGAGAAAATCGTGATATTGGATCATTTTGTCGATATTACGACTGCTAAAAAGCGCTTTTTGACAGATGATGAGCTCAAGTCATTTGAGGAATACCTTGACAATCCTTCACCAACAACCAAGTTGTTAATCTTTGCAGAAGGAAAGCTGGATAGCAAAAGGCGGTTGGTTAAATTACTTAAGCGGGATGCCAAGGTCTTTGATGCAGTAGAAGCCAAAGAACAAGAATTGCGCCAGTATTTCCAAAAGTGGAGCCAGAAACAAGGTCTGCAGTTTGCTAATCATTCTTTTGAAAATCTTCTCGTCAAGTCGGGTTTTCAATTTAGTGAAATTCAGAAAAATCTCCTCTTTTTACAGTCCTATAAGGAAGACTCTGTTATCGAGGAAGAGGATATTGTTAACGCAATTCCCAAGACCTTACAGGACAATATTTTTGATTTAACTCAGTTTATTCTGACTAAAAAGATGGATCAGGCGCGCGATTTGGTTAGAGATTTGACCTTGCAAGGTGAAGATGAAATCAAACTGATTGCAGTCATGCTAGGACAATTTCGGACTTTTACTCAGGTGAAGATTTTGGCGGAGTCTGGGCAAACAGAAGCGCAGATTGCAAGTAGTCTAGGAAGTTTTCTCGGACGCAATCCTAATCCCTATCAAATCAAGTTTGCGCTGAGAGATTCAAGAGGACTTTCTTTGAGCTTTTTGAAGCAAGTAATTTCCTACTTGATTGAGACAGACTATCAGATTAAGACAGGACTCTATGAAAAAGGTTTCCTTGTTGAAAAGGCACTCTTACAGATTGCTAGTCAGGTCAATTGACATTTGTTGAAACTACAACCCGCGTCAGGATTATCTTGTCGTGGGTTTCTTGCTGATTTGCTTATTTTATACTCAATGAAAATCAAAGAGCAAACTAGGAAACTAGCTGCAGGCTGCTCAAAGCACTGCTTTGAGGTTGCAGATAGAACTGACAAAGTCAGCTCAAAGCACTGCTTTGAGGTTGCAGATAGAACTGACGAAGTCAGCTCAAAACACCGTTTTGAGGTTGCAGATAGAACTGACGAAGTCAGCTCAAAACACCGTTTTGAGGTTGCCGGATAAGACTGACGAAGTCAGTAACATATACCTACGGCAAGGCGACGTTGACGCGGTTTGAAGAGATTTTCGAAGAGTATTATTAGAAAGTATGTCAGTGATTTCCTTATCTATAAGCAAAAAACTTGAAAAAAGTGAATGTTTGCGTTATCATTTTCATATAGAAAGAAAAAGAGGTATTACAGATGGCTATTATCTTACCAGAACTTCCATATGCATACGACGCTTTGGAACCATACATCGATGCGGAAACAATGCATTTGCACCATGACAAACACCATCAAACTTATGTCAACAATGCCAATGCAGCTTTAGAAAAACACCCTGAAATCGGTGAAGACCTTGAAGCCTTGCTTGCTGATGTAGAATCTATCCCAGCTGATATCCGTCAAGCACTTATCAACAATGGTGGCGGACACTTGAACCACGCTCTTTTCTGGGAATTGATGACTCTCGAGAAAACAGCTCCTTCAGCAGAACTGGCAGCAGCAATCGATGCAACATTTGGTTCATTTGAAGAATTCCAAGCAGCCTTCACTGCAGCAGCAACAACTCGTTTTGGTTCAGGTTGGGCATGGTTGGTTGTCAACAAAGAAGGGAAACTTGAAGTGACTTCAACAGCAAACCAAGACACACCAATCTCAGAAGGTAAAAAACCAATCTTGGGCTTGGACGTTTGGGAACATGCTTACTACGTGAAATACCGCAACGTGCGTCCTGACTACATCAAAGCTTTCTTTTCAGTAATCAACTGGAATAAAGTAGATGAATTGTACGCAGCTGCTAAATAATGATAGTTGGAGGGAAGAATTGTTCTTCTCTTTTTTAGGATATAAGATTCTGGTCTGACAAAATCGTCAGACTTTTTTCATTTTTATGAGAAACGTGCTAACTGCTAGAAATTATGGTAGAATAAAGTATTAAGTAATCGTGAAAAAAGGATATCTATGCGAAAAGAAATTGCACCTGAATTATACAACTATAACAAGTTTCCTGGTCCTGAGTTTCATTTACACGGGGACAAGGTTGAAACGGAAGGGATCGCTTTTTCCTTGGTGGAAAATATCAAGGATGCCTTTGATGTGACGGCTTTTAATCAGCGTTTTTCAGAAGTCTTAACCAAGTTTGATTATATCGTGGGAGACTGGAGCAACGAACAGCTTCGCCTACGAGGTTTTTACAAGGATGACCGAACAGAAGAAAAACTTGAAAAAATCAGTCGTTTACAAGACTACCTATTAGAGTATTGTAGTTATGGTTGTGCCTATTTTGTCTTAGAAAATGAAGCCCCTAAGCGAGCATCATTTGACAAGAAAATGCGTAAGAAGGAAGAAGAACAGCCTTTTAGAAAAGGAAAGAAACCGACTCAAACAAAACGAAAACCGAATGCAGATAAGAAAAATAGACGTCGTCAGAAAGACCAGCATTCTCAGAAAGAGGACAAGGGACAACGTCATTTTGTCATTCGTCAGAAGTGAGTAGAGAATAAGGAGAAGAAATGAAACCCTCAATTTATAGTTTAACACGTCAAACCATGCAGGAATGGGTATTGGAGCAGGGAGAAAAGAAATTCCGTGCAGATCAAATCTGGGAATGGCTCTATTGAAGAAATGACCAACCTTTCCAAGGATTTGATTGCTAAGCTTAATGACCAGTTTGTGGTCAATCCCTTGAAACAAGGTATTGTGCAAGAGTCTGCTGATGGGACAGTTAAATATCTTTTTGAATTGCCAGATGGAATGCTGATTGAGACAGTACTCATACGTCAACACTACGGTTTATCTGTCTGTGTGACCACTCAGGTCGGCTGTAATATCGGTTGTACCTTCTGTGCCTCTGGTTTGATTAAGAAGCAACGTGACCTCAATAACGGTGAAATCGTAGCGCAAATTATGCTGGTTCAGAAATACTTTGATGAGCGTGGTCAGGATGAACGTGTCAGCCATATCGTTGTCATGGGAATCAGTGAGCCCTTTGATAATTACAACAATGTTTTGAATTTCGTTTGTACTATCAATGATGATAAAGGAATGGCTATCGGTGCTCGTCACATCACGGTTTCAACCTCAGGTTTGGCCCATAAAATTCGTGACTTTGCTGATGAAGGGGTTCAGGTCAATCTTGCCGTGTCTCTTCACGCACCCAACAATGAACTTCGTTCAAGTATCATGAAGATTAACCGTGCCTTTCCGATTGAAAAGCTCTTTGCTGCTATTGAGTACTACATTGAGACAACTAATCGTCGTGTAACATTTGAGTATATTATGCTTAATGAAGTCAACGACGGTGTAGAACAAGCCTTGGAATTGGCTGAATTGCTCAAGAACATCAAGAAATTGTCTTATGTAAACTTGATTCCTTACAACCCAGTTAGTGAACATGACCAATATAGCCGTAGTCCCAAAGAGCGCGTGTTGGCTTTCTATGATACGCTTAAGAGAAAAGGGGTCAACTGTGTGGTTCGTCAAGAGCATGGTACAGATAGTGACGCAGCTTGTGGACAATTGCGCTCTAACACAATGAAACGTGACCGCCAGAAGGCAGTCGCAGCGGTAAATCCTTAATGATGAAGAAGACTTATAATCATATTTTGGTCTGGGGAGTCATTTTCTATAGCATTTGCATTGTCTATTTTTGCTTTACTCCTCAAGAACAATCTCCCGTGGGGGTAGAAACTCCAGGTATTCAGCATCTTGGAAGCCTGGTTTTTCTTTTGACTCCTTTAAACTCCCTCTGGAATCTGGGTGAGGTGAGTGATATGGGACAATTATGCTGGATTTTTTTACAAAATATCCTTAATATGTTCTTACTTTTTCCTCTGATGTTCCAACTCCTTTATCTCCTTCCAAACTTGCGGAAAATAAAAAAGGTCCTTCTTTTTAGTTTTCTTGTGAGTCTTGGAATCGAGTGTACGCAATTAATCTTGGACTTTTTCTTTGATTTCAATCGCGTCTTTGAGATTGATGATTTGTGGACCAACACTTTGGGTGGCTATCTGGCTTGGCTCCTTTATAAACGATTACATAAAAACAAGATAAGGAATTAAAATGAGTATTTTAGAAGTTAAAAATCTGAGTCACGGTTTTGGTGACCGTGCAATTTTTGAAGATGTGTCCTTCCGTCTCCTCAAGGGAGAACATATCGGCCTGGTCGGTGCCAATGGTGAAGGAAAATCAACCTTTATGAGTATCGTGACTGGTAAAATGCTGCCAGATGAAGGAAAGGTTGAGTGGTCCAAATATGTGACGGCTGGTTACTTGGATCAACACTCTGTCCTTGCTGAAGGGCAGTCGGTACGTGATGTTCTACGTACAGCTTTTGATGAGCTTTTTAAAGCAGAAGCTCGTATCAATGATCTCTATATGGAAATGGCTGAAGACGGTGTGGATGTTGATGCTCTCATGGAAGAAGTTGGCGAACTCCAAGACCGTTTGGAGAGTCGTGATTTCTATACCTTGGATGCCAAGATTGACGAAGTAGCGCGTGCCCTTGGTGTTATGGACTTTGGCATGGATACAGATGTAACCTCTTTATCAGGTGGGCAAAGAACCAAGGTGCTTTTGGCAAAACTTCTCCTTGAAAAGCCTGATATCTTACTTTTGGACGAGCCGACCAACTACTTGGATGCTGAGCATATTGACTGGCTCAAGCGTTATCTCCAAAACTATGAGAATGCCTTTGTCCTTATTTCACACGATATTCCATTCCTTAATGATGTTATCAATATCGTCTACCATGTGGAAAATCAACAACTGACGCGTTATTCTGGTGACTACTACCAGTTCCAAGAAGTCTATGCTATGAAGAAATCTCAGCTAGAGGCTGCCTACGAACGTCAGCAGAAAGAGATTGCAGATCTCAAAGACTTTGTCGCACGTAATAAAGCGCGTGTTGCAACACGAAACATGGCCATGTCTCGTCAGAAGAAATTGGATAAGATGGATATTATCGAGTTGCAAAGTGAGAAACCAAAGCCGTCCTTTGATTTCAAACCAGCTCGTACGCCAGGACGCTTTATTTTCCAAGCCAAGGATTTGCAAATTGGTTATGAACGTCCTCTGACCAAGCCTTTAAATCTTACCTTTGAACGCAATCAAAAGGTTGCTATTATCGGGGCAAATGGTATCGGGAAAACAACTCTTTTGAAGAGCCTTTTAGGGATTATCCCGCCAATCGCTGGGGAAGTGGAACGCGGTGACTACCTAGAACTCGGTTATTTTGAACAGGAAGTAGAAGGTGGCAATCGCCAAACTCCTCTTGAAGCTGTCTGGAATGCCTTTCCAGCTCTCAACCAAGCAGAAGTCCGTGCAGCCCTTGCCCGTTGTGGTTTGACAACTAAGCATATCGAAAGCCAAATTCAGGTCTTGTCAGGTGGGGAACAAGCCAAGGTTCGTTTCTGTCTCTTGATGAATCGTGAAAACAATGTTTTAGTGCTGGACGAGCCGACCAACCACTTGGATGTGGATGCCAAGGATGAACTCAAACGTGCTCTCAAAGAATACAAGGGATCGATTCTTATGGTCTGTCACGAGCCAGACTTCTATGAAGGCTGGATGGACCAAATCTGGGATTTTAATAATTTAACTTAAGAATGAGAGTAAAAGAAATACAGTACCGAATGTGGGTACTGTATTTTTGGGTTTTTAAGATTTAAAATTGTAGTCTTTCACTACTTCGATGCTGTCGATTGTGATAGCAGTAGTTGGCTTGTCTTTTTCATCTTTTTCGGCTTTAGCAATCTTATCTACAACATCCATACCGTCAATCACTTGACCAAAGACTGGGTGTTTGCCATCTAGACTAGGGTTTCCCCCTTCTTTATAGGCTTCGATGATTTTCTTTGGATACTTGCTTGTAGGGAGTTTAGCAGAGGTATCTGTAGAGTTTTGGTTGATGAAGAACTGGCTGCTATTGGTGTTTGGTTGACCAGTATTAGCCATAGAAAGAGCACCACGGATGTTATAGAGATAAGGAGTAATCTCGTTTTTGAAACCAGTTCCCTTGTCTTTAGTCTTATCCTTGTCATGCCAGATGGACTGACCACCTGTACCGTCTCCCTTTGGATCTCCAGTTTGAACCATGAAGCCATCGATGACACGGTGGAAGGTAATGCCGTTATAGTAGCCTTCTTTGGCATGAGTGAGGAAGTTTTCAACCGCTAGAGGAGCGAGTTTAGGGAAGAGTTTAATGCGAATATCACCTTGGTTTGTGTGGAGAATCACCTCGGCTTCATCTTCAGCAACTTCTTTAGATAGTTGTGGGAAATTGGCGTTTTCGTTTGTTAAAGCATCGTTTAACTCCTTGGCAGATTGGGCTGCTACTTTGGAGCTTTCCTCAGCGGCCAAGCTAGAATCTACATAGTCATCACCACGTAAACTACGTTGGATGTTGCTACATCCAGCTAGGGCTACAGTGGACAGTAAAAGAAGGGTTGCTAGTTTTTTCATTCTGATCCTTTCAAAAATTCATTTCTACCATTGTACCCTAAAAGGAAGTGGATTTCAAATGTTAGTGACAAGACAGTTTAAGAGGAAGCCAACCAAAAATCACTTGATTAGAGATTCTTCTTTGGATGACGGTCGACAATGTCCTGGTACTGTTCCAGTATTTCCTCTCCCTTTGGAGTCAATTTGTAGCCACGAATCGAAAAGTGACAAGCTAATTCTTCTTCTGAAAAATGCTCATGAAGGGCTTGGTCCAAATTTGTAGCCTTCATTTTTAGAAAGTCCAGTAACTCCCTTCTTCTTTAGGATATTCTTTTTTTATGGTAGCGTATTAGATGGTCAAGTGAGTAAAAAGCAGTTTCAATGGACAGCATAACCTTTTTCTACCAGAGTTTTGAGATGCTTAGGAGCATCAATACCATAAGTGTACTCGAAGTATTTAGGAAACCAGATCTTAAGAAAGCTCGTAAAGCATCACAATTAGTAAAGGTTAATTCGAAAGAATTACTATATTTTAAAAGAGCATATTTTCAAAGGATTTTTTCTTTTGGCTTCAATTCCTAATTAATCAATGAACTTAATAGTAGGTCTCGAAAAGAATTATGCTTCCTCTTTCTGTCTGAGTTCAAAGAGGTCTTCTACTTTCAGATTAAAAACTTGAGCAATTTTAAGAGCCATTTCCAGCGAAGGGTTGTAACGATTATTTTCCAAGTGCAGAATTGTCTCGCGTCGCATGCCGATGCGGTCGGCTAACTCCTGCTGGGTCATACCTGTGGACTCACGAACAGATTTGAGATTAGTAATAATCTTACTTTCTTTGGCCATGCTTATCCTCTCCGTTCCAAGATAAGATAGACAACCGCAAAGATGCAAATGAAGGTAGCTATGCTAATAAAGATCTGGCCCATGTAAAGAGTGAGAGGCCCCATATACCCAATGATAACTGCTAGGATCATCAGTGCCCCTAGTATAAAAACCAACATCAAGCTAGCTGCCTTTGCTAAATTAGCATAAAAGCGTTCGTCCGGAGTTTCCTTGACATTTTTTAAAGAGAAAAAACCAAATAGAATCACTTCAATAACGAGGCCAATTCCCAAAATCCATTCTTTAATACCAGAACTTTCGCTTGGGGTCGCAACCCAAATTCCTACTGTATAAAAAATGCTTGCTGCAAACACAAGTATCGTGTAAAGCTTAGCAGACAAGTCAAAAATAATTTTTCTCTTACCTTTCTGACTCTTATGTAGCCAGCTCGATATAGCTACAATTTGACCTGACACTGAAATACCAGTAATAACTAACTTGGGTTCCCAACTAAGATTAGAACCAAATACAACAATAAAATCAATAAAGAGAGCTACGGCAATCATTGCAATGAGGCCACGCATTTTTTGACTTTTTTTCATGATAGACTCCTTTTTTGTGTTATAAATATATAACACTTAAATTTTATGTTATAAATATATCACATTTAAATTTAGAAAGCAAGAATTTATGTGCCAAGGTGGCAATTATTTGAAAAAATTTTTTAATAAAAGCCCTTGATAGACAAACAACTAAAGAATTCTTTGAAGTAATGCATCGGATTTGGTTTGGATAGTTTCGTTAATAATATTTGATGATAAAGAATTTTTGAAAAATCTAGATACTGTATGAATCTCTACTTTTTTTCTTAGACTGTATAAAGTCTGTCAGAATAAGCTTTGTAGGTGTAGAAGTTAATTTTTACAGAGGTTAAGTAAGGATTTCAGTACACGTCAATAGATGTCAAAATACTGATTTTAAGCGATTTTTGATTTTTGGAAACTCATTATATAGCACTACAAATCAATAAAAACTCTACCTTTTTTAGATAAATATATCATCTGGATATTGAAGTTAAGCCCTGCTATCATTTCGATGGCAGGGCTTTTTAATATTTGGTACACTAACTTCTTATCTATATTTTGGTGGATTTTAAGTTGACATCTACAAAGTTTAATGTTAGAATACATTCAAAAATATATTTGAATGAGGTGTTTTATGATTCAAAATGTTGTTACTTCAATAATCCTGTATTCTGGGACAGCCGTAGACTTACTTATTATCCTAATGTTATTTTTTGCCAAAAGAAAAAGCAGAAAAGACATCATTAACATCTATTTAGGACAATTTCTAGGCTCTGTTAGTCTAATATTGCTAAGTTTGCTTTTTGCATTTGTCTTAAATTATATTCCTAGTAAAGAGATTTTAGGTTTACTCGGTTTGATTCCAATTTTCCTAGGCCTCAAAGTTTTGCTTTTAGGAGATTCTGATGGAGAAGCTATTGCAAAAGATGGTTTGCGAAAAGACAATAAAAACCTGATTTTTCTAGTCGCTATGATTACTTTTGCAAGTTGTGGCGCTGACAATATTGGTGTCTTTGTCCCATATTTTACCACCTTAAATTTAGCGAATTTGATAGTGACTTTACTTACTTTTCTAGTCATGATTTATCTCTTGGTTTTTTCTGCCCAAAAATTGGCACAAGTCCCTTCTGTTGGAGAAACTTTGGAAAAATATAGCAGATGGTTTATTGCCGTTGTCTATTTAGGATTGGGGATGTATATTCTGATTGAAAACAACAGCTTTGACATGCTAAGGACTGTGTTCGGCTAGGAGAAAAAAATATGAAAAAAGATAGTATTTGCCAAGTGAATATTATAAATCAACAAAATGTTACAACCGCGACGAACTACCTTGAAAAGGAAAAAGTCCAAAAATCACTTCGTATTTTATCAAAGTTTACCGATAATAAACAGATAAATATCATCTTTTATCTCCTTGCTGTTGAAGAACTCTGTGTCTGTGATATAGCCTGTTTACTAAATCTTAGTATGGCATCTGCCTCCCACCATCTTCGTAAACTAGCCAATCAAAACATCTTGGACACTAGAAGAGATGGGAAAATTATATATTATTTTATAAAAGATGAGGAAATCAGAGATTTTTTTAATCAACTAGGATAACAACTATTTTTACTACTTTTCCATGATTATAGGGGGATTGTATATGAAATTTTTTGAAGAAAATTATTCACATGAACTACCTACTCGTATCAAAAATTTAAGAAAAAAACACAATATTACACAAAGCGAACTAAGCAATGCAGGTCAAGTTAGTCAAGTTGAAAAGGAAAAGCAACAAGTTACCACTTCAATATTGCTTTATTTGAATACTCAAACCGACTTAGACTATAAAGAAATTATTTTTGGAGATATTGCCAAGCTTGTTGAAAATATGTTTTACCACTGCTTCGGCTCTATTTTATTTAGAGATTTGGAAACTGTAAATAAAAGAATGAATTCTTTGTCGGATGATGACTTAATTTCTATACAATCTAGCTGTCTTAGACTTTCCAAGACATTCGCAAATTTCAATATTCAAAGAAAAAAATTTTTGATTTCTGATGAAACTGAAAAAATTATCCATAATGGCAAAAAGGTCATTAAAAAATCAAAAAAGATAAATCAATTTCAACAACAATGGACACATACGCCGAGTTAGCACCGCAAAGAAAGTTAGAATCTGTTAATCTTTATATCGATAAGATTGCTGAACTAACGCAATAACTACTCTACTATTTACTCTACCTTTTATTATGTAGCATTCTAAAAACATTGATGTACCAACGTTTCTAACAGCTAAAATAGAAATTATTTAATCTTTTACAGACCTAAACTATTCCCCTATTTAGAATCTATTAATTCATATTTTATAAATTAATTAGTAGATATCTTTTTTAAAATCCTTGATATTTCGCTGTTTTTAGTCTAATTGAAATCTATACTTTCCAAACCAGATCTTAAGAAAGCTCGTAAAGCTAGCCAGTTCTCTAAAGGTTAAGAACTAGCTACAATACAGTATTTACAACACTTTATACTCAATGAAAATCAAAGAGCAAACTAGGAAGCTAGCCGCAGGTTGTTCAAAGAACTGCTTTGAGGTTGTAGATAAGACTGACGAAGTAAGTAACCATACCTACGGCAAGACGACGTTGACGTGGTTTGAAGAGATTTTCAAAGAGTATTATGGTTCACACCATGGGGTGTTTTTTGATGATTTTAAGCAAAATTCATACCATTTAATTGAAAGTTATTTAAATTAGATAAAAATTTGTTTTCTGAAAAAGTGGGAAAACATTGATTTTAAGCGAATTTTGAATCATATTCGAATGGGAGTTTTTAAAATCATGTTTCGGTGGTAAAAGTTCCAAACTGTATTCTCCATAGTAGAATGATATCACCTGCCAGCGAATCATCTGCCAATAAGTCCATATTTCGTTTGGGAACGGGCTTAGGATTTAGGAGCCAAGCATCCAAATCACGTTCAGGAGAGATGAAGGGTTTGACTTGGTGTTCTTTATAAAATATTTCTAAAATACTATTCACGGATAGCCTCTTTCAAACATTTATTTCCTACTTCTAACAAATTTCTAAATGGTTTAAAAATTTTATAGTCTGTCAAGTTTTTTTCTTGACACCTGTTAGAAATCTGCTATAATAGAACATGTGCTAAATAGCTCAGCTATTTCACCGAAATAAAAAATAAGAAAAGAGACTTTAAAAATGGCAGTTAAAATCCGTTTGACTCGTATGGGTTCTAAGAAAAAACCTTTCTACCGTATCAACGTAGCAGATTCACGTTCACCACGTGACGGACGTTTCATCGAAACAGTTGGAACTTACAATCCACTTGTTGCTGAAAACCAAGTAACTTTGAAAGAAGACCGCGTTCTTGCATGGTTGGCTGATGGAGCTCAACCTTCAGATACAGTTCGCAACATCCTTTCAAAAGAAGGTGTATTGAAGAAATTCCACGATTCTAAATTCTCAAAATAAGTTTAAAGTAGGTTGACAGATGGATACGATTGAAAATCTCATTATTGCGATTGTGAAACCCTTGATTTCACAACCAGATGCCTTAACTATCAAGATTGAAGATACACCAGAGTTTTTGGAATATCATTTGAATCTTGATCAAAGCGATGTGGGTCGTGTAATCGGTCGTAAGGGTCGCACTATTTCTGCGATAAGAACGATTGTCTACTCTGTCCCAACTGAAGACAAAAAAGTAAGAATCGTTATTGACGAAAAATAAGAAGGGCGGGACGGATGTCTCGCTTTTTTGTGTGGAGAAGTGTAAAATATCCTCATCAGGATTTGGAAAGTTTTTTAGAGGGGAAATTCCCAAACTAACTTCTAGTTTCCCACAACCTAGCTTTTAGTATTAGAAAAACGCGTGAAATCAGTGGGAATCCGTCTGAGACTAACTTCCACTGATTTTCTTTTTCTTGATATATAAGGGTTCAAAAGCGAAAAGACTCAGAAAAAAGTGCACGACAAATAGCCCTAAAACAAAGTCGTCTTAGAGTAACTTCCAGTTTTGGGAGAGATGGAAGTTACTTTGAGAAGTTACGAGGATTTTTAGAGGGATACTATCTATAGTGTCTTTTTTCTCCAACTTGAGAAAATCTTTGGAACGTGATAAAATAAAGGATAAGGATTTTTAATAATTCATTATATAGAATGAGTGGATTTCTTTATGAAGAGGTTTGAAGTATCTACAGAAATTGGTAGTCTCTCTGTTACTTATCAAAATCAAAAGAAAGTGCTAGTTTGTCTAAACGGAGCAGGTTTGCTACCAAGTTATGAAAATTTTTCACTTATACTTGAAAAACTTCCCCCTACAATTGGTTATTTGACAATTGATTTTCCGAACACAGGTAGGAGTCCGATTCATGACCAAGCTGGAAAAAATCTAGATAATCTTGCAGATGCGGTTTATGAAGTACTTGAAGTATTAGGGATTTCTGAATATATACTTTGTGTACATAGTTTGAGTGGAATTTTAGCTTGCAAATTGCTCAACAAACCAATTAAGTGTCAGGCTTTAGTAGCAATTGAACCGACAACTAAAAAAGTCATGTTTGCTGATTTTTCAGAAAATCCTTATCCAGAAATGGAAGAGCAGATGAGGCTGATTGACGAGTGTGGTCCTGAACTTTATTTGAAGAATTTAACTCAAGCAACATTTAGTCCTGAAACGAATAAAGAAATCTGGGAAATAATGCAAGAAAAAGGCTTAGAGTTGGAAAAGCAAAATCCAGAAGTTCAGATATCTGGAGAGATTACTGAGAAAGATTTTGAGGATGTATCTATAGAAGCTCATATTCCTGTATTTATTTTTTGTCAGCCTTATAGAGAAAAAGAGTACAGAGAATCAGAATATTGGACTTCCAATACTAAACTCATTTTAGGAGGGAATCACCATTATTTACAATGGTCCGAAGCGGAAAAAATTGCAACTATTATTCGAGAATTGTCAGAATAAGATGGAAAGAAGGAGACTACAGGAGACAAGATGAACTACTTTAATGTTGGGAAAATCGTCAATACGCAGGGGTTGCAGGGTGAGATGCGAGTATTGTCTGTGACGGATTTTGCAGAAGAACGGTTTAAAAAAGGATCTGAGCTGGCCTTGTTTGATGAAAAAGATCAGTTTGTCCAAACAGTGGTTATCGCTAGTCACCGTAAACAGAAGAACTTTGACATTATTAAATTCAAAGATATGTACCATATCAACGCTATCGAAAAGTATAAGGGATACAGTCTCAAGGTTGCTGAGGAAGATTTGAATGACCTAGACGATGGTGAATTCTACTATCACGAGATTATCGGTTTGGAAGTCTATGAGGGTGATAACTTGATTGGAACCATCAAGGAAATCCTGCAACCAGGTGCTAACGATGTCTGGGTGGTCAAGCGAAAAGGCAAACGTGACTTGCTCTTGCCTTATATTCCACCAGTGGTTCTCAATGTTGATATTCCGAATAACCGTGTCGATGTGGAAATTTTAGAAGGGTTAGATGATGAAGATTGATATTTTAACCCTCTTTCCAGAGATGTTTTCTCCACTGGAGCACTCAATCGTTGGAAAGGCTCGAGAAAAAGGGCTCTTGGATATCCAGTATCATAATTTTCGAGAAAATGCTGAAAAGGCCCGCCATGTAGACGATGAGCCCTACGGAGGTGGTCAGGGGATGTTGCTCCGAGCCCAACCCATTTTTGATGCCTTTGATGCTATTGAAAAGAAAAATCCGCGCGTTATTCTCCTCGATCCAGCTGGAAAGCAGTTTGATCAGGCTTATGCTGAGGATTTGGCCAAAGAAGAGGAACTGATCTTTATCTGCGGTCACTATGAGGGCTATGACGAGCGCATTAAGACCTTGGTGACAGATGAGATTTCCTTGGGAGACTATGTCCTTACTGGTGGAGAACTGGCGGCTATGACCATGATTGATGCTACGGTACGCCTGATTCCAGAAGTGATTGGCAAGGAGTCTAGCCACAAAGATGATAGTTTTTCTTCTGGGCTTCTCGAATACCCTCAGTACACACGTCCCTATGATTATCGAGGTATGGTTGTACCAGATGTATTGATGAGTGGCCACCATGAAAAGATTCGTCAGTGGCGTCTGTATGAGAGTTTGAAGAAAACCTACGAGCGCAGACCGGATTTGCTTGAACATTATCAACTGACAGCAGAAGAAGAAAAAATGCTGGCAGAAATCAAAGAAAACAAAGAATAAAGGAGATACCTATGCAAGTAATCAAACGTAATGGCGAAATTGCTGAATTTAATCCAGATAAGATTTACCAAGCCATCTTAAAGGCAGCCCAGACTGTCTATGTATTGACAGATGATTTGCGTCAAAACCTTGCACAAGTCACTAAGAAAGTGGTTTTGGATTTGGAAGAGGCCAAGGTGGAACGTGCTACTATTAGCATGATTCAGTCTATGGTTGAACATCGTCTACTGGGTGCAGGTTACATTACCATTGCAGAACACTACATTTCCTATCGTCTGCAACGTGACTTGGAAAGAAGTGGTTATGGAGATCATATCGCAGTTCATTTACATTTTGAACAAATTCGCTAAGAAAAAAGAGTGGGATGAAGCAACTACATCTCACTCTTTCTTAAATCTATTTTTTTGGGCTGTTTGGACAGTTGAAGGGACAAATCGCAGGCGTTGAATATCGCTTATGCGGATAATACGGGTCACATTTTTGGCAAAATTTTTCACGATAATTTGCTGGCCTTGTTGATCGTATTTGATGATATCACCTGTAAAGCTTGTCTCAGACAAGATAAGGTGAACAGCAGTTTGTTTCTGGATAGCCTCTTCAATAGTGGCTGTAAGGGAGTTGCTTTCAGTATGGTCAGGTTGGTCATGTCCATTTAAAAAGTCATGTATTTTATCTAGAACTTGCTGGAATTTATGTCTCATAGTGGCCTCCCTTCTTTTATATCAATATTATATAAAATTTTCCTAAAATCTACAAGATTTTACGAATAATCAGATGAAAGCTAAAAAAGGAGAAGAAAATGGCAGAATTTACATTTGAAATCGAAGAGCACTTGTTGACTCTTTCTGAAAACGAAAAAGGTTGGACTAAGGAAATCAACCGTGTGAGCTTTAATGGAGCCTCTGCGAAGTTTGATATTCGTGCTTGGAGTCCAGACCATACGAAGATGGGCAAAGGAATTACTCTTTCCAATGAAGAATTTCAAACAATGGTGGATGCTTTTAAAGGAAACTAAGTTTTCAAAATAAAAGAAAAGGATACTGAGTTATGACAACTCGATATCCTTTTTTAGTTAGCAAAGTAAGCCTGATTTTTAAGGCGTTGAAGTAGAGGACGACTAATCAAACTAATAGCTAGAAGTTTACCAAGGTCTGGAATGATAAAGGGAATGACCCCCACAACAAGAGATTTTTCAAATGCCATTCCAGCTAGAAAATGCAAGCTGAGAATCCCTCCGACAAAGACAAGGGCATCACCCAAGAGATTTGCAAGAAAAATATTGACAATTCCGCTCTTGCTGTTGGTTAGAGAGGAAGTAAGTCCAGAGTAAACGAGATAAAACCAAAGATAGCCTGCAGTAGGGCCAACTAAAGCCTGAAAACCAGCTCCACCTCCTGCAAACACAGGAAGACCGATAGCACCTAGAAGAAGATAGAGTCCAACAGAAAGTACAGCCTCTCTCGGTCTAAAGACAGTAGCAATCAAGCCGATTGCAAAGTTTTGCAGAGTGAAGGGAACAGGTCCAACTGGAAGACTGATTTGTGCCAAAACAGCAATGAGAGCAGCCCCAATAGCAGGGATAGCATAAATGTGAGCTTTTTTCAAAATAGTTAACCTCTTTTCTGATGTATAGTAACTATTATACTCATAGAGGAATCATTGTCAACCAATTTTTTAAAACAAGGTAACAAAAACTGTAACGGCCGATTTTGCTTATTGGTTAAGTTGGATAATTTTTTTGTTGATTCGAAAATTGTCTGTATAGATAATCCTATTTTATTAATAAAAAATATACTAGTAAATACTTGACAAAGTAAAAAATAAGTGTTATATTAAAAATGTAAACGGATGCATTTAGATGTGTTCAATTTTAAAAGGAGGGGTAGTTATGAGATATTTTAACGACTCTAGATACCATAACGGTGATTAAAAACCTAAATATAATCAATTCATATTAAAGTAATATGGAGGGACTAAAAAGAGACTATTATTTAATCTTCATCAAATATTTAAATTCAAGGAGAAGTAAAATGAAAAAAAGAATTAATAAGAAAGCATCTGTTTTTCTAGCTGCAAGTGTTTTCAGTTTTAGCTTTGCTACTGCAGCTAGTGTTGTTAGTGCAACTACAGCACACCCTGCTCCATATCCGATTATTGATGTATGGCAGTATGGTGTAGATAATAGCTATGGTTATTCAAATTACTTTGTTAGTTCTCCAGATAATATTGGTTCAAAATCTTCAGTAACGAATTATTGGGGAACCGTTAAAGCTTACGATAAAAAAGATTATGGATGGGCATATTCAAGTGCAAAAAAATCTTGGAGCGATATTCGATTAAATGCATATTGGGATTATTATAGATTTTAAAAATAATTTATGAAAACAAGAGGCCCAATTATAAGATTGGGTCTTTTGTAATATGGTAATTGCTTATGAAATTAAAATTATGTATCATTGGATTCTTCTTTTGTTTGATTGCTACAATTGGACTGGTCACTATTAGTGATACCGAAATCCCCATACCTTTACCAATTGATGGTGCTTTTTCTATCCAAGGAAAAAGTAATCTTTCTAATAACGAAATATACGAAATGGTTCGTGACTTATCAAAAACGGAAAAGGTTACCATTTACAAGCCAATCGTTCAGAGTTCGGGTCAGTTGAAGTATGTAAATTTTGATGATGTAAATAATGAACAATTAAAGTCAGCACCAATAATAGGGATGTATTATACCCTTGGGAAAATGGATGTAGATAGTTTGAAACCACTTACGATGACGGGGCTGCAAACAGTCTATATGGCTTATCCTTGGTATATAGGAGGAATATTACAATTCACTGGAACTTTAAGAATACTGTTAATGGGTTCAATTTACTTAACTTTATTAGTTGTTTTATTTGTTGTTAGGACGAGGCAGATCAAAGAAGGAGTGATACGACGTTCTTTGGGCTTGACTGTATACGATCTAAGAAGAGAGTATGGCATTTCTCTTATTTTTGAACTGATTATGATGGCTTTATTGATGATTTCTTACAGTTCTTTTTTGGGTAATGGTTTCTTCACCTATAGCTCTAAGTTATTTTTCTCTCTGCTTTTAACGAATTTTATACTATTTCAAATCATTGATCTCATCACCTTTGTTTTATTTTGGTTGACGATTCAGATTGAAAAGCCCATTGAAATTATTAAAAACAAGGCAAAAAACAAGCTTATTTTTGTCGTATGGCTTGTCATTATTTCGATTATCATCCTTGTCTCAGGAATTTTTTTACAAGAAACAAAGAGTAGTCAATCTAGTATGAACATACAAATACAGAATTTAGTACCGTGGGACACAGTAAAAGACTGGAGAAGGATTGAGTTCCTTGGAATTGAAAGTAACTCTGCTAAAAATGGAGAAGTTAATGATTCAGATGGTCAGTATCTACAGATAGTTGCTGCCTTAAAAAACTTAGATTTCTTATATATAGAACGATCTTCAGCATATGTTCCAGATTTTATGAAAACATCTCATGTTTTAGAAGACTTTTCTAAACAATTAGAAAATGACGGAATAACGAATCCAGAAATAAATAAAGAGTTGATTTATATTAATCAAACAGGTGCTAACCTACAAAATAAAGTGAATGGGACAAACTATCATCTTTTAGATAATAAGATAGCAACCATCTATATTCCTGAGAAATGGAAAGAAAACCAGAAATCTATTGAGAATACAGTTGTAGCAGAACAATTTATTGGAACACACTATACAAAAGAACAGCTTGCAGTACAAATAATTCCTGATGGGGAAAAAATTTTTTATTTTAATGAGGATGCTGATATCGATCATAAAAATAAAGATATTTTACCGCTGGCAAGTGTAGCAGATAGCCAAGATAACATTGTTGTTGTGTTAGATACGGACAAAATGATGGAAAATAATAAGTTTACTTTGGCTAGTAATATAACTAATAAGTCTCTTTTTAGTCCTGAAGCGGTAAAAAAAATAAATGAGATGACTGTCCCGTTGAATTTCTCAATGAATCCAGTAGATGTTTACCAAATTGTGAAATTAAAGATTCAATCCTTAGAGCACCAAATTTTACTTTCACAAATCTTGCAGAAGATAATTTACAGTATTATCTTTATACTCATTTATCAATATGTCCAACTTTTTATTACTCTAAAACAGAATGAATATGTGAAAAAAATCATTTTGGGTCTTTCAAAAACATATATAGCAATTTCAAGTCTCAAATATTTTATGATGACTATTACAATGGTTATTCTATTTACATTTCTTGTGACAGGGCAAATAGAGTTGCTATATATTGGAGCGGCTTCTCTGCTAGTTTTGATGTTGTCAATCATAATGAGTTTTAGAAAATTATCTGAAAGCTACACTAAAATTTTAAAAGGAGATGAATCATGACAATTGACCTTTTGAACGTTTCAAAAAGTTTCGGCTCAAAGAAGATCTTTACAGACTTAAATTTAATATTTGAATCTGGAAAAAGCTATGCATTGATTGGAGGTTCTGGCTCCGGTAAAAGTACCCTTCTTAATATTATAGGAAGATTAGAAAAAATTGACAGTGGGAATGTTTTAGTTGATAAACAAGATATTTGGAAGATAAAAGAAAGAACTTTTTTTAAAAATACTGTTGGATATGTATTTCAGAATTATTCTTTAATAGATAACAAAACAGTATATGATAATCTGAGCCTTATCACTAAAGACAAAAAAACAATAACTGACGTACTTGAAAAAGTAGGACTGTCAAGTGACTATTTACATCAAAAAATATACGAATTGTCTGGTGGGCAGGCTCAACGTGTAGCTATTGCCAGAATGTTAATGAAACCACGTAAAATTATTTTAGCAGATGAGCCCACAGGAGCTTTAGATGGTGAGATTGGAAAAGAAATCATTCGTTTGTTATTAAATGAAAAAGATGAAGACAAATATGTTATAATAGCGACGCATGATCCAGCTGTCTATAACGAAGTTGATGTGATCATTGATATGAAAGATATAGGGTATAAGGTATGAAAAAGATAATTTATATTGCTTTGATCTTTGTAGCTGGGTTACTTGCCTTCTTCTTTTTTGGAAAACAAATGATTACAAAAGAAAATATCAATAAACCAACGGTAGAGTTAACAGTCTATACGCTTTCTTCTAGTGATACAGAAAAATGGAATAAAATGAGACAAGTAGAAACGGAAGAGGCTATATACTTCATAACTGTGAAAGAAGCAGAGTCTTCTGAAGAAGTATTTTCAAACATCATTGCAAATGGAGCTGCTACGGGGTTCGGAGTTCGTGAAGAAGAAGTGAAGAAATTCAATAATGATTTAGGAGACACTATAGAGGACTCTAAGCATAATAAACTAATTGAAATAGAGTTTTTTACTTTTTCTGATGCTGACGAGGGATTTGTAGTAGCAAACTTTGACTACGGTAAAGAAGAGTTGAATTCTCAGAAAAAAGATATAAAAGAGTTATATAAAAAAATATATGAATCTTTTAAAGAAAAGAATAAATGATTGTATTATAATCCTTGTATTTTGCTATGGTTTGTTAATTGATTTTTGCATATCTTATTTCAACATACTATAAAATAAAACATAAGAAAACGAGTATCTCCAACTACGGAAATACTCGCTTTTTGATATTTAGAAGTGTTTTTTGCTTTGCTTCTTTTGTTTCGATTAACGCATGGTTACAAATTCTTCAGATGCAGTTGGGTGAATTGCCACAGTTGCATCAAAGTCTGCCTTGGTTGCTCCCATTTTGATAGCAACAGCAAATCCTTGAATCATTTCATCAACGCCGTAGCCAATTCCATGAAGTCCGACAACTTTTTCTTCTGAACCAGCTGTGATCAATTTGAAACGAGTTTCTTGACGGTTGCAAGTGCAAGCAGAGTACATAGAAGTAAAGCTTGATTTGTAAACCTTGATTTGGTCTTGACCGTATTCTTTAATAGCTTGTTCTTCTGTCAAACCAACCGTTCCGATAGCAGGGTGTGAAAAGACAACAGTTGGAATAGTTGAGTAGTCCATTTTTGCAGTTGTTTTTCCGTTAAAGAGACGTTCAGATAGGGTACGCCCAGCCTTGATAGCTACTGGAGTCAGTTCCTTTTCACCTGTTACATCACCTAGAGCGTAGATTCCCTCAACAACAGTATTTTGGTATTCATCCACTTGTATAAAGCCACGTTCGTTCAAAGTTACTCCAGCTTTTTCAAGTTGCAAGCCCTTAACGTTTGGACGGCGACCTGTAGCCCAGATAACTTGGCTAGCTGTGTGACTAGTACCATCTTCGAAATGAATGGTAATGCCTTCAGCAGTTTTTTCTAACTTAACAGGGACTTTGTGAGTGTGAAGTGGTAAGTTTGTTCTTTCCATTTCCTTGACCAAACCTTCAACGATGTAAGAATCAAAACTACGTAAAGGACGATCGCGGCGAACAAAGAGATCTGTCTTGACACCAAAGGTGTGGAGTACGCCAGCCAATTCAACGGCAATATAACCAGCGCCTAGAATGGCAACTGATTCTGGCAATTCTTCCCAGGCAAATACATCATCAGAAGAGCCACCTAGTTCAGCACCAGGAATGTTTGGAATACTTGGATGGGCACCAGTAGCAATCACAATATGTTTAGCACGAATCAGTTCACCATTTACGCTGACAGTATGAGAATCTACAAATTCAGCATGACCTTCAATCAAGTCTACACCGTTGCGTTTAAAACTGCCATCATAAGAAGAACGAGCGCGATCAATGTAGGCTTCACGATTGCGACGTAGGGTTGCAAAGTCAAAGTTAAGATCAGTAGTCTTAAAGCCGTAGTCTTCTCCAAATTGATGGAAAGTCTCAGCGATTTGCGCCCCGTACCACATGATTTTTTTAGGAACACAGCCGACGTTGACGCAGGTTCCACCTAATTTCTTTTCCTCAATAACGGCCGCTTTGGCTCCGTGTTCACCAGCACGGTTCATGGTGGCAATTCCTCCGCTACCTCCACCGATAGCAATGATATCGTATTCTCTCATTGAAAACTCCTTTGTACTCTTTTAAATAGTAGAGTGTCATTTTTTGATAGTCATATTCTATCTTTTTTTTGATTTGATTGCAAAAATCTGCTACGCACAAAAAATTGCAAAAAAACTTGCCAAATAAGTCAAGATAGTGTATTATATAACTAGTACAATATAAAAGGAGGATTTCCGAACGATTGTTTAATCCTGAACTGTCATTATTTCCATCTGAACTGCATTGTTTGCTGGAGGGAAATTTGGTATAATAGCAAAGTATTGTAAAAAAGAAAAGGAGTTTCATTATGAAGAAAAAGAATGGTAAAGCTAAAAAGTGGCAACTGTATGCAGCAATCGGTGCTGCGAGTGTAGTTGTATTGGGGGCTGGGGGCATCTTGCTCTTTAGACAACCCTCGCAAACTGATGTTAAGGATGAAACGCCACATCTAGTAGTGGCAAAAGAGGGAACTGTTGCTTCGTCGGTTTTATTATCAGGAACAGTAACGGCAAAAAATGAACAATACGTTTATTTTGATGCTAGCAAGGGAGATTTAGATGAAATCCTTGTTTCTGTGGGGGATAAGGTCAGCGAAGGGCAGGCTTTAGTCAAGTACAGTAGTTCAGAAGCGCAGGCGGCCTATGATTCAGCGAGTCGAGCAGTTGCGAAGGCAGACCGTCATATCAACGAACTCAACCAAGCACGAAATGAAGCTGCTTCAGCTCCCCAGTTACCTGCACCAGCAGGAGGAGAAGATGTAACGGTGCAAAGTCCAACTCCAGTTGCTGGAAATTCTGTTGCTTCTATTGACGCTCAATTGGGTGATGCCCGTGATGCGCGTGCAGATGCTGCAGCGCAATTAAGCAAGGCTCAAAGTCAATTGGATGCAACAACTGTTCTCAGTACCCTAGAGGGAACTGTAGTCGAAGTCAATAGCAATGTTTCTAAATCTCTAACAGGGGCGAGTCAAGTTATGGTTCATATTGTCAGCAATGAAAATTTACAAGTCAAGGGAGAATTGTCTGAGTACAATCTAGCCAACCTTTCTGTAGGTCAAGAAGTAAGCTTTACTTCTAAAGTATATCCTGATAAAAAATGGACTGGGAAATTAAGCTATATTTCTGACTATCCTAAAAACAATGGTGAAGCAGCTAGTCCAGCAGCTGGGGCTAATACAGGTTCTAAATACCCTTATACTATTGATGTGACAGGCGAAGTTGGTGATTTGAAACAAGGATTCTCAGTAAGTGTTGAAGTCAAAAATAAGAGTAAAGCCATTTTGGTTCCTCTAACAAGTGTTGTGACTGAAAATGATAAGAACTATGTCTGGGTGCTTGACGAGCAGAAAAAGGCCAAGAAAGTGGAAGTTGGTTTGGGCAATGCTGATGCAGACAACCAAGAAATCACTTCAGGTCTGACAAATGGAGTCAAGGTCATCAGTAACCCAACGTCTTCCTTGGAAGAAGGAAAAGAGGTGAAGGCTGATGAAGCAACTAATTAGTCTAAAAAATATCTGCAGAAGCTATCGCAATGGTGACCAAGAACTGCAGGTTCTCAAAAACATCAATCTAGAAGTGAATGAGGGTGAATTTGTTGCCATCATGGGACCATCTGGTTCTGGGAAGTCCACTCTGATGAATACGATTGGCATGTTGGATACACCAACCAGTGGAGAGTATTATCTTGAAGGCCAAGAAGTGGCTGGACTGGGTGAAAAACAATTAGCCAAGGTTCGTAACCAACAAATCGGTTTTGTCTTTCAGCAGTTCTTTCTTCTATCGAAGCTCAATGCTCTGCAAAATGTAGAATTGCCCTTGATTTACGCAGGAGTTTCGTCTTCAAAACGGCGCAAGTTGGCTGAGGAGTATTTAGACAAGGTTGAATTGACAGAACGTAGTCACCATTTGCCTTCGGAATTATCTGGTGGTCAAAAGCAACGTGTGGCTATTGCTCGTGCCTTGGTAAACAATCCTTCTATTATCCTAGCGGACGAACCGACAGGAGCCTTGGATACCAAAACAGGGAATCAAATTATGCAACTATTGGTTGACTTGAACAAAGAAGGAAAAACCATTATCATGGTAACGCATGAGCCTGAGATTGCTGCCTATGCTAAACGTCAGATTATCATTCGAGATGGAGTCATTTCATCTGACAGTGCTCAGTTAGGAAAGGAGGAAAACTAAGATGCAGAATCTGAAATTTGCCTTTTCATCTATCATGGCTCACAAGATGCGTTCTTTGCTTACCATGATTGGGATTATTATCGGTGTTTCATCAGTTGTTGTGATTATGGCTTTGGGAGATTCCCTATCTCGTCAAGTTAATAAAGATATGACCAAATCTCAGAAAAATATTAGCGTCTTCTTCTCTCCTAAAAAAAGTAAAGATGGGTCTTTTACTCAGAAACAATCAGCTTTTACGGTTTCTGGAAAGGAAGAGGAAATTCCTGTTGAACCGCCAAAACCGCAAGAATCCTGGGTCCAAGAGGCAGCCAAACTCAAGGGAGTGGATAGTTACTATGTAACCAATTCAACGAATGCCATCTTGACCTATCAAGATAAAAAGGTTGAGAATGCTAATTTGACAGGTGGAAACAGAACTTACATGGACGCTGTTAAGAATGAAATTATTGCAGGTCGTAGTCTGAGAGAGCAAGATTTCAAAGAGTTTGCAAGTGTCATTTTGCTAGATGAGGAATTGTCCATTAGTTTATTTGAATCTCCTCAAGAGGCTATTAACAAGGTTGTAGAAGTCAATGGATTTAGTTACCGGGTCATTGGGGTTTATACTAGTCCGGAGGCTAAAAAGTCAAAAATATATGGGTTTGGTGGCTTGCCTATTACTACCAATATCTCCCTTGCTGCGAATTTTAATGTAGATGAAATAGCTAGTATTGTTTTTCGAGTGAATGATACCAGTTTAACCCCAACTCTGGGTCCAGAACTGGCACGAAAAATGACAGAGCTTGCAGGCTTACAACAGGGAGAATACCAGGTGGCAGATGAGTCCGTTGTATTTGCAGAAATTCAACAATCGTTTAGTTTTATGACGACGATTATTAGTTCCATCGCAGGGATTTCTCTCTTTGTTGGAGGAACTGGTGTCATGAACATCATGCTGGTTTCGGTGACAGAGCGCACTCGTGAGATTGGTCTTCGTAAGGCTTTGGGCGCAACACGTGCCAATATTTTAATTCAGTTTTTGATTGAATCCATGATTTTGACCTTGTTAGGTGGCTTAATTGGCTTGACAATTGCAAGTGGTTTAACTGCCTTAGCAGGTTTGTTACTGCAAGGTTTAATAGAAGGTATAGAAGTTGGAGTATCAATCCCAGTTGCCCTATTTAGTCTTGCAGTTTCGGCTAGCGTTGGTATGATTTTTGGGGTCTTGCCAGCCAACAAGGCATCGAAACTTGATCCAATTGAAGCCCTTCGTTATGAATAAGATCAACAAGATGGACACTCGTCTATCTTGTTTTTGTATGGATTTCCCTATCGAAATTCCTTAAAAATGTGATATAATGAAGTGTTAGAAAAACAGGTTTCATTTGCCTGGAAAGGAAAAATTATGTCTGAAAAGAATTTTTATATTACAACGCCGATTTACTATCCATCTGGAAAACTGCATATCGGTTCTGCCTACACAACCATTGCTTGTGATGTCCTAGCACGTTACAAACGCCTGATGGGCTACGATGTCTTTTATTTGACAGGTCTTGATGAACATGGTCAGAAGATCCAGCAGAAAGCTGAAGAAGCTGGCATTACACCACAAGCCTATGTTGATGGGATGGCAGTTGGAGTCAAAGAACTCTGGAAATTACTAGATATCTCATACGATAAATTTATCCGTACAACTGATGACTACCATGAAAAAGTTGTCGCACAGGTCTTTGAACGCTTACTTGCTCAAGATGATATCTACTTGGGTGAATACTCTGGTTGGTATTCAGTATCAGACGAAGAATTCTTTACAGAAAGCCAACTGGCAGAAGTTTTCCGTGATGAAGCTGGAAATGTGACTGGTGGTATTGCTCCATCATGTCACGAGGTTGAATGGGTATCCGAAGAATCATACTTCCTTCGCCTTAGCAAATACCAAGATCGTTTGGTCGAATTTTTCAAGTCCCATCCTGAATTTATCACTCCAGATGGTCGTCTGAATGAAATGCTTCGCAACTTCATCGAGCCAGGTTTAGAGGATTTGGCAGTTTCTCGTACAACCTTTACCTGGGGTGTCCCAGTCCCATCAAATCCTAAGCACGTTGTCTATGTTTGGATTGATGCCCTTCTTAACTATGCGACAGCTCTTGGCTACGGTCAAGACGAACATGGTAACTTTGACAAGTTCTGGAATGGAACAGTCTTCCATATGGTAGGAAAAGACATCCTTCGCTTCCACTCTATCTACTGGCCAATCCTTCTTATGATGTTGGATGTTAAATTACCTGATCGTTTGATTGCCCATGGTTGGTTTGTCATGAAAGACGGAAAAATGTCTAAGTCTAAAGGAAATGTCGTTTACCCTGAAATGTTGGTAGAGCGTTATGGGCTTGACCCACTTCGTTACTACCTCATGCGTAGCCTTCCAGTTGGTTCAGACGGAACCTTCACTCCTGAAGACTATGTCGGCCGTATCAACTATGAATTGGCCAATGACCTTGGGAACCTCCTTAACCGTACGGTCTCTATGATTAACAAGTACTTTGATGGGCAAATTCCAGCCTATGTAGAGGGTGTAACAGAGTTTGACAATGCTCTTGCTGAGGTTGCAGAGCAATCAATCGCCGACTACCATACACACATGGAAGCAGTTGACTATCCACGTGCACTTGAAGCAGTCTGGATCCTTATCTCTCGTACTAACAAATACATCGACGAGACAGCTCCATGGGTCTTGGCTAAGGATGAAGCACTCCGCGATCAATTGGCAAGTGTTATGAGCCACTTGGCAGCCAGCCTTCGTGTTGTAGCTCACTTGATTGAGCCATTTATGATGGAAACCAGTCGTGCAGTCTTGACTCAACTTGGCTTGGAAGAAGTAGCGAGCCTTGAAAACTTGAGCTTGGCTGACTTCCCGGCAGATGAGACTGTAGTTGCCAAAGGAACACCAATCTTCCCACGTTTGGATATGGAAGAAGAAATCGCCTATATCAAGGAACAAATGGAAGGTAACAAGCCAGCTGTCGAAAAAGAATGGAATCCAGACGAAGTCGAACTCAAACTAAACAAGGAAGAAATCAAGTTTGAAGACTTTGACAAGGTCGAAATCCGTGTTGCCGAAGTTAAAGAGGTGTCTAAAGTGGAAAGTTCTGATAAGTTGCTTCAATTCCGCTTGGATGCTGGTGATGGAGAAGATCGTCAAATTCTTTCTGGAATTGCAAAATACTATCCAAATGAACAAGAATTGGTCGGCAAGAAAGTTCAAATTGTTGCCAATCTCAAACCACGTAAAATGATGAAAAAATATGTCAGCCAAGGGATGATTCTCTCAGCTGAACATGATGGACAATTAACCCTTCTTACAGTTGATCCAGCTGTACCAAACGGAAGTGTGATTGGGTAACAATAGACAGGACTAGTTCAGGCTAGTTCTGTTTTTTTATTTATACTCAATGAAAATCAAAGAGCAAACTAGGAAACTAGCCGCAGGTTGCTCAAAACACTGTTTTGAGGTTGTAGATAGAACTGACGAAGTCAGCTCAAAACACTGCTTTGAGGTTATAGATAGAACTGACGAAGTCAGCTCAAAACACTGCTTTGAGGTTATAGATAGAACTGACGAAGTCAGCTCAAAACACTGTTTTGAGGTTGTAGATAAGACTGACGAAGTCAGTCACATATATACCCTAAGGCGACGCTGACGTGGTTTGAAGAGATTTTCGAAGAGTATTAACTATTATGCTTTACAAACTAGTGTGGAAGTGGTATACTATAGCTGAAGCTACTAGTAGGTATTACAAAATAGATTAGAAGGGAGAAGGGATGAAAGAAACTCAACTGTTAAAAGGTGTTCTTGAAGGTTGTGTCTTGGATATGATTGGTCAAAAAGAGCGGTATGGTTATGAGTTGGTTCAGACTTTGCGAGAGGCTGAATTTGATACTATCGTTCCAGGAACTATTTATCCTTTGTTGCAAAAGTTAGAAAAAAATCAATGGATAAGAGGCGACATGCGCCCGTCGCCAGATGGTCCAGATCGGAAGTATTTTTCGTTAACCAAAGAAGGAGAAGAGCGTGTCTCGGTCTTTTGGCAACAATGGGACGATTTGAGTCAAAAAGTAGAAGGGATTAAGAATGGGGGTTAAACCATGAAGAAAATGAAGTATTATGAAGAAACAAACAATTTGTTGCATGAGTTTTCTGAGGACAATCAGCAGTATTTTGAGGAGTTGTGGGAAAGTTTTAATCTTGCTGGATTTCTCTATGATGAAGACTATCTCAGAGAGCAGATTTATTTGATGATGTTAGATTTTTCAGAAGCAGAACGAGATGGCATGAGTGCAGAGGATTATTTAGGTAAGAATCCTAAAAAATTAATGAAAGAGATGCTCAAGGAAGCACCACGTAGTTCGGTCAAAGAGTCCTTTTTAACACCAATTCTTGTCCTGGCGGTATTACATTACTATCAACTACTAGGCGATTTTTCTAAAGGTCCTCTCTTAACAGTCAATTTGCTCACGTTTTTAGGGCAACTTCTTCTTTTTCTAGTTGGCTTTGGGCTTGTGGCTACAATCTTACGTTGGAGCTTAGTCCAAGATTCTTCTAAAATGAAAATTGGCACCTATATTGTCGTTGGGATTCTTGTTCTGCTAGTTGTTCTGGGATATGTAGGAATAGGAAGTTTTGTACAAGAAGGAGCCTTTTATCTTCCTGCTCCCTGGGACAGTTTCCTTGTCTTTACGCTTTCTCTAGTCATCAGTATTTGGAATTGGAAAGAAGCGGTCTTTCGTCCCTTTGTCAGTATGATTGTTGCCCATCTTGTGGTGGGTTCTCTGCTCCGTTATTATGAGTGGATGGGCATTTCAAATGTTTTCCTCACAAAGATTATTCCTTTAGCTGTCCTCTTTATTGGAATCTTTGTCTTGTTCCGTGGGTTTAAGAAGATAAAATGGAGTGAAATATAGTCAAAAAGCCGTTGCAAAGCGGTTTTTTGTTATAATTAAATGAAGAATGTAGAATTAAAGGAGAAAAATTTGATGAGATACATAACTCTTGGTCAAGATGACAAAGAATTATCAGAAATTGTTCTCGGAATGATGAGAATAGAAGATAAGTCTGTAAAAGAAGTTGAAGAGCTTGTAGAAACAGCACTTTCTGTTGGAATCAATGCTTTCGACTTGGCTGATATTTATGGTCGTGGTCGTTGTGAAGAACTGCTAGGTCTTGTCCTAAAAAATCGTCCAGATTTAAGAGAAAAGATGTGGATTCAGTCCAAATGTGGCATTCGCATTGAAGAATTTACCTATTTTGATTTTTCTAAGGACTATATTATAAAATCAGTTGACGGTATTTTGCAAAGATTGAAGATTGATCATCTAGATAGCTTGCTTCTTCATCGACCAGATGCTTTGATGGAATCTGACCAAGTAGCAGAAGCCTTTGATCTCCTTTATAAACAAGGTAAGGTTCGAGATTTTGGAGTTTCTAATCAAAATCCTATGATGATGGAGTTACTTAAAAAAGATGTCAAGCAGCCGTTAGCTGTTAATCAGCTGCAATTGAGTGCGGCTTTTACTCCAGGATTTGAATCAGGTTTTCATGTTAATATGGAAGATAGTCAAGCAGCTATGCGAGATGGCAGCATTTTTGAATATTGCCAATTACACGATGTGGTCATTCAAGCCTGGTCTGTCTTACAATTCGGGTATTTTAAAGGGAATTTTGTTGGAAATGAGAAATTTCAAGCTTTAAATCAAGTACTTGATCGTTTAGCTATTAAATATGGAGTAACCCCTTCAACTATTGCCATTTCTTGGATATTGCGTTATCCAGCAAAAATGCAGGCAGTCGTAGGTACCACAAATCCTAATCACTTGAGAGAAGTTAGCCAAGCGGCAAACTTTAGCTTAACAAGAAAAGAATGGTATGAAATTTATCTTGCAGCAGGGAATAATTTGCCGTAAGTAGAAGCAGATGTAAATAAATCACAGTCAAAAAGCCGTTGCAAAGCGGTTTTTTTGTTATAATGAAGGGAAGAATTATTGATTTTAAAGGAGAATAACATGACTTTTGAAGAAATCCTGCCTGGGTTAAAGGCTAAGAAAAAATATGTACGAACTGGTTGGGGAGGTGCTGAAAACTATGTCCAACTTTTTGACACTATCGAGCAAAATGGGGTTGCACTTGAAGTGACGCCCTACTTCCTAATCAACGTTTCTGGCGAAGGAGAAGGTTTTTCCATGTGGAGTCCGACACCTTGTGATGTTTTGGCGACGGATTGGGTAGAAGTACATGACTAGACGCGTATTGATTACGGGAGTAAGTTCAGGGATTGGTCTGGCTCAGGCTCGACTCTTTTTAGAGAAGGGCTATCAAGTTTATGGAGTTGACCAAGGTGAAAATCTACTCTTAGAGGGTGATTTTCACTTTTTACAGAGAGATTTGACCTTGGACTTGGAACCTATTTTTGACTGGTGTCCTCAGGTTGAGGTTTTGTGCAATACTGCTGGAGTTTTGGATGATTACAAACCACTGTTGGAACAATCAGTGCAGGAAATTCAGGAGATTTTTGAAATCAACTACGTTACTCCAGTAGAGTTGACTCGGTATTATTTGACACAAATGCTAGAGAATAAAAAAGGAATCATTATCAATATGTGCTCCATTGCTTCTAGCCTAGCAGGTGGAGGTGGTCACGCCTATACTTCATCTAAGCATGCCTTGGCTGGATTTACCAAGCAGTTGGCTCTAGATTATGCAGAAGCTGGGATTCAGGTCTTTGGTATCGCTCCAGGAGCAGTCAAGACGGCTATGACCGCTGCGGATTTTGAGCCAGGAGGCTTAGCTGACTGGGTGGCTAGTGAAACACCAATCAAGCGCTGGATTGAACCAGAGGAAATAGCAGAGCTTAGCCTTTGCTTAGCTAGTGGAAAAGCAAGCGCCATGCAAGGACAAATCTTGACAATAGATGGCGGCTGGTCTTTGAAGTAGGAGGATCTGATGGAAGTCAAAAGACACTTTGGAGTCTACGCTGTTTGCTTAGAAAATGGGAAGTTACTCTGCATTGAAAAAACGAGAGGCCCTTATCAAAATCGGTATGATCTACCTGGAGGCAGTCAGCAACTTGGTGAAGGACTGACGGAAACGCTGACTAGAGAAGTTATGGAAGAGACGGGATTTACTGTTAGAAGCTACTCTAATCCTCGAATCTACGATGTTTTCGTCAGAGAAGAGTTAACAAATTTTATGGTTCACCATGTCATGGCCTTGTATGATGTAGAAATGAATGAGAGTGCACCTCAAGTTACGACTTCGGAAGCTGTGTCTGATGGTGCGAATGATTCACTTGGATATATTTGGATGGATATTCAAGAGATTACAGAAGAAAATGTATCGCCATTAGTCTTGAAGGTTAAGTCTGAATTATTAGGACTTCCAGAACTGGACAAGACTTCTTACATGAATTGGAAGGTGAAGTAGGAGGATAATGGAACTATTTAAAACATGGAAGAAAAATATGGTTCTCTATGGTCTTAAATCTCAAATTGGAACTGTCTACCGAAACAATGATAGGACAACAAGCTTTTATGATGTTGGGAATTTTCTATACCTAGCAGGGGAGTTGGATTCCAGATTTTGGGAAGATTTTGTTAGAAAATATGGTTTAGATTATAAGATTATTATTTCAGAAAATACTAATTGGCAAGATTTTCTGCATCGAAAAGTGGGGCTAAATTCTTTTACTCGCTATTCTTTTAAAGATAAGGCAAATTTTCAAGTTGAATTTTTAAATAATCTAGTTACTCATTTAGAGGAAGGTTACAATATTGTGCCTATTGATAATCATATTTATAACTGCTTTTCTACGGAAGAATGGTCACAGGATTTACAGGGGGATTTTGAGTCCTATCAGGATTTTGTTTTAAAAGGTGGATTTGGCTTTGTGATTCTTAAAAATAATGAACTGATTGCTGGAATTTCCTCAGGGTTAGTTTACCGTGAAGCAGTTGAAGTGGAAGTTGCAACTAGACCAAACGAACAAGGAAATGGATTTGCTAAAAAGCTTGGTGCTGCAATGATTCTAGATAGTTTAAATAGAGATATGTTTCCACTTTGGGATGCTCATAATGAGGCTTCCAAAAAAGTAGCAGAATTTTTAGGATATGAGTTATCTGAACCTTATGAAGCTTTTGAACTAGAGGAAATTTTGATATAATTATATATGATATTGTATCTTTTAAGACGAGGTGAATGGCTATGAGAAATCAACTTGCCCTTAGTGGCGAAAAAATTCTTGAAAAAATTTATCCTCAACTATTTCACCACGTCGGCATGATTCGTGGGGAATATTTGTTGAGAGAGCTTAATCAAAACATCATATTAGCAAGTTGTCAGCAATTTGTAAAAGATTATCTAGAGACTATCTGCTCCCTGTACTCAGATGAAGAAGTTTGGTATCGTTTTACTGAATTAACGAATACAGAAGCCAATTGTTTAGTGGGGACTAAAGAGTTTTTTGACGAAGGGCATCCCTTGTTTGGCTATAGAGGAACCAGGCGTTTACTGGCGTGTTTGGATGAATTTCAGGCTGAAGCACATGTCGTTACAGAAGTTTATCAAACCAACCCCAATCTATCTGTTATCTTTCCTTTTGTCAATGATGCCGACCAATTAAAACAAGCTATTACAGTATTGCGTCAGTATGGCTTTACTGGGAAAGTCGGAACGATGATTGAATTACCGTCAGCGTATTTTGACTTATCTAGTATACTGGAAACGGGCATTTCAAAGATTGTAGTTGGAATGAATGATTTGACTTCCTTTGTTTTTGCGACTATGAGAAACAGTCAATGGCATGATATGGAAAGTCCAATAATGTTAGATATGCTAAGAGATATGCAGGATAAAGCAAGAATTAAAAATATTGACTTTGCTGTGGCAGGTTATCTGAATACTTCTTCCATACAAAAAATGAATCAGATGGGGATTGAGTGCATTATCCACTATAGTTCTATTCCAGCGATTTTTAATTTAGAGATTGACCATCCAGACCACCTCGAACGTGTAAAAGAAGAAAGTAAAAAATTACAAAGGAGCACCCATGACACCGCAAGAAATGTGGAATAAATACAAACAAATCAATCCTTCTATCGGAGATGAAATCGATGCTTGGTCTTTTGGAGTGGAACCAGACCTTTTAGCAGATTTGGTTTTAAAAGGAGAAAAGACAGCAACAGCATCAGCCTATGACCTCTATGTACTAGAAGACGAACCACTTCCCCAAGTAGGGACCTTCGATGTCATTTTAGATAGTCAAAATCAGGCTGTCTGCATTGTCGAAATTACAAAGGTTTCTGTTAAACCCTTCAATCGAGTGTCAGCTGACCATGCCTATAAGGAAGGTGAGGGAAACAAGATACTTGTCTATTGGCGCCAGGTTCATGAGGATTTTTTCAGAGACTGCTTGGGTGAAGCAGGATTGACTTTTACACCTGAAAGCAAGGTTGTTTTAGAAGAATTTCGCAAGGTCTACCCACTGTAGACTATTAGAAGGAAGAAAGTTTTGGAAATCGCTGTCCAATCCTTTTTTCTCAAGCAAAATATGATATAATAAGTTTGTTTGAAGAAGAGCAGCAGCTCTTAAACTTAGAATAGGAGAAAACTATGCAAGCAGTTGAACATTTTATTAAGCAATTTGTTCCTGAATATTATGATTTATTTTTAGATTTGAGTCGTGAGACCAAGACTTTTTCTGGGAAAGTGACCATCACTGGTCAAGCACAGAGTGACCGCATCTCCCTCCACCAAAAAGATTTGGAAATCACCTCTGTAGAAGTTGCAGGTCAAGCTCGTCCATTTACAGTTGACCATGACAATGAAGCCCTTCATATCGAATTGGCTGAGGCTGGTCAAGTTGAATTGGTTCTTGCCTTTTCTGGTAAAATTACAGACAACATGACAGGGATTTACCCTTCTTATTATACAGTTGATGGAGTCAAGAAGGAGGTCTTGTCTACTCAGTTCGAGAGCCATTTTGCGCGCGAAGCTTTCCCATGTGTGGATGAGCCTGAAGCCAAAGCAACTTTTGACCTCTCTCTTCGCTTTGACCAAGCAGAAGGTGAATTGGCCTTGTCAAACATGCCAGAAATCGATGTTGAAAACCGTAAGGAAACAGGTATCTGGAAGTTTGAGACAACACCTCGCATGTCTTCTTACTTGTTGGCCTTTGTTGCTGGTGATTTGCAAGGGGTGACCACTAAAACTAAGAATGGTACCCTCGTTGGTGTATACTCTACCAAAGCACATCCACTTTCTAACCTTGATTTCTCTTTGGACATTGCCGTTCGCTCTATCGAGTTTTACGAAGATTACTACGGAGTCAAGTATCCAATCCCTCAATCTCTCCATATCGCCCTTCCTGACTTCTCAGCTGGAGCTATGGAAAACTGGGGTCTTGTGACCTACCGTGAAGTTTACTTGGTTGTGGATGAGAACTCAACATTTGCCAGCCGTCAACAAGTTGCCCTTGTTGTGGCCCATGAATTGGCTCACCAATGGTTTGGGAACCTCGTTACTATGAAATGGTGGGATGACCTTTGGCTCAATGAAAGCTTTGCTAATATGATGGAGTACGTCTGTGTGGATGCCATTGAGCCAAGTTGGAATATCTTTGAAGATTTCCAAACAGGTGGAGTGCCTCACGCTCTTGAACGTGACGCAACTGATGGCGTACAGTCTGTTCACGTCGAAGTCAAACACCCAGATGAAATCAATACCCTCTTTGATGGCGCTATCGTCTATGCCAAAGGAAGCCGTCTCATGCACATGCTTCGTCGTTGGCTAGGTGATGCCGATTTTGCCAAAGGTTTGCATGCCTACTTTGAAAAACATCAATACAGCAATACAATCGGTCGTGACCTTTGGGATGCTCTTGGTCAAGCATCTGGCCGTGATGTCGCAGCTTTCATGGATTCTTGGTTGGAACAGCCTGGTTACCCAGTTCTTACTGTCAAAGTTGAAAATGATGTCTTGAAGATTTCACAAAAACAATTCTTCATCGGTGAGAACGAAGACAAGAACCGTCTCTGGGTGGTGCCACTCAATAGCAACTGGAAAGGCTTGCCTGATACACTCGAAACTGAAAGTATCGAAATCCCTGGCTACGCAGCTCTTCTTGCTGAAAATGAAGGAGCTCTTCGTCTCAACACTGAAAATACTGCCCACTATATTACCGACTATCAAGGAGACTTGTTAGAAGCTGTTCTTGCTGAGCTAGAGACACTTGATAACACAAGCAAACTGCAAATTGTTCAAGAACGTCGTTTGTTGGCTGAGGCAGGGCACATTTCTTATGCAGACTTGCTTCCAGTTCTTGATAAACTTGCTAAGGAAGAATCTTACCTTGTCGTTTCAGCTGTTTCTCAAGTGATTTCAGCCCTTGAGCGCTTTATTGATGAAGGAACGGATGCTGAAACAGCCTTCAAAGGACTGGTTGCTAAATTGGCTCGTCATAACTATGACCGTCTTGGTTTTGAAGCTAAAGACGGAGAATCAGATGAGGATGAATTGGTTCGTCAGCTGGCTGTTTCGATGATGATTCGCTCAAATGATGCAGAAGCTAGTCAAGTCGCTAGCCAAATCTTCGCAACACACAAGGAGAATCTTGCAGGACTCCCAGCAGCTATTCGCTCACAAGTTCTGATTAATGAGATGAAACATCATGAGACTAAAGACTTGTTAGCACTTTATCTTGATACTTATACTCACGCAACAGATGCTGTCTTTAAACGCCAGTTGGCAGCAGCTCTTGCATACAGTACAGATGCGGATAATATCCAAAACTTGATTGCTGCTTGGAAGGACAAATTTGTGGTCAAACCACAGGACTTGTCTGCTTGGTATTACCAATTCCTAGCTCATCAAGCAACTCAGAAAACAGCTTGGTCTTGGGCGCGTGAAAACTGGGCTTGGATTAAGGCAGCCCTTGGTGGAGATATGAGCTTTGATAGCTTTGTTATCCTTCCTGCTCATGTATTTAAGACTCAGCAACGCTTGGCAGAGTACAAGGAATTCTTTGAGCCACAACTTTCTGACCTTGCTCTTAGCCGTAACATCGGCATGGGAATCAAGGAAATTGCAGCGCGTGTTGACTTGATTAACCGTGAAAAAGCTGCAGTCGAAGCAGTTGTTCTTCAATACGGAAATGCATAAATAAGCCTAAAATAAAAAGAAAACTCAGCTATCTCATGTAAAATGCAGAGAGTTGAGTTTTTTTTAAGGCAAATTTGGTATAATGGTTTTAATAAGGAGGAGTTTCTCATGATAAAAATCTTATTGGTTGAGGATGACCTAGGTCTGTCAAATTCAGTATTTGACTTTTTAGACGATTTTGCGGATGTTATGCAGGTATTTGATGGTGAAGAAGGTCTCTACGAAGCTGAAAGTGGTGTCTATGACTTGATTTTGCTCGATTTGATGTTGCCAGAAAAAAATGGTTTCCAAGTCTTAAAAGAATTGCGTGAAAAGGGAATTACGACACCAGTTCTGATCATGACCGCCAAGGAAAGTTTGGATGACAAGGGACATGGATTTGAACTGGGAGCGGATGATTATCTGACCAAGCCTTTCTACCTAGAAGAACTCAAAATGCGGATTCAGGCCCTTCTCAAACGTTCAGGCAAGTTTAATGAAAATACGCTATCTTATGGAGATATTCTCATCAATTTATCAACAAATACCGTTAAGGTTGAAGATACTCCAGTCGAATTGCTGGGGAAAGAGTTCGATTTACTAGTTTATTTCCTTCAAAATCAAAATGTTATTTTGCCTAAGACGCAGATTTTTGATCGTCTATGGGGATTTGATAGTGACACAACGATTTCAGTTGTCGAAGTTTATGTTTCAAAAGTCCGTAAGAAATTAAAAGGAACCACTTTTGCAGATAATTTGCAAACCTTGCGCAGTGTTGGGTATATTTTAAAAGATGTTCAGTAAACTAAAAAAAACATGGTATGCGGATGATTTTAGTTATTTTATCCGCAACTTTGGTGTCTTCACTCTGATTTTCTCTACCATGACTCTGATTATTTTACAGGTCATGCACTCGAGTCTCTATACTTCAGTGGATGATAAGCTCCACGTACTAAGTGAAAATCCTCAAGCAGTTATTCAACTGGCAGTGAATAGGGCAACAGAAGAGATTAAAGATTTAGAAAATGCTAGGGCGGACGCTAGTAAAGTAGAAATAAAACCTAATGTCAGTTCCAATACGGAAGTCATTCTCTTTGATAAGGACTTTACTCAACTTCTTTCTGGAAATCGATTTTTGGGCTTGGATAAGATTAGGTTAGAGAAAAAAGAACTAGGCCATATCTACCAGATTCAGGTTTTTAATAGCTATGGGCAGGAAGAAATCTATCGCATGATTTTGATGGAAACCAATATCAGTTCGGTTTCAACCAATATCAAGTATGCTGCTGTCTTGATAAATACCAGTCAGTTGGAGCAGGCCAGTCAAAAGCATGAGCAATTGATTGTCGTTGTGATGGTAAGTTTCTGGATTTTGTCTTTGCTTGCAAGTCTTTATCTAGCTCGGGTTAGTGTTCGACCCCTGCTTGAGAGCATGCAGAAGCAGCAGTCCTTTGTGGAAAATGCCAGTCATGAGTTACGGACTCCACTTGCAGTTTTGCAAAATCGCTTAGAGACCCTTTTCCGTAAGCCAGAAGCTACCATTATGGATGTGAGCGAAAGTATTGCATCGAGTTTGGAAGAAGTCCGAAATATGCGTTTTTTGACGACAAACTTGCTGAACTTAGCTCGGAGAGATGATGGGATTAAGCCGGAGCTTGCAGAAGTTCCAACTAGTTTTTTCAATACGACTTTCACAAACTATGAGATGATTGCTTCGGAAAATGATCGTGTCTTCCGTTTTGAAAATCGTATCCATCGTCCGATTGTCACAGACCAGCTTCTCTTGAAGCAGTTGATGACTATCCTATTTGATAATGCTGTCAAGTATACTGAAGAGGATGGTGAAATTGATTTTCTTATCTCGGCGACCGATCGTAATCTGTATTTACTGGTTTCTGATAATGGAGTCGGTATTTCGACAGAAGATAAAAAGAAAATTTTTGATCGTTTTTATCGAGTGGACAAGGCTAGAACTCGTCAAAAAGGTGGTTTCGGTTTAGGATTATCTCTGGCCAAGCAAATTGTAGATGCGCTTAAAGGAACCATTACTGTTAAAGATAATAAACCCAAGGGAACAATCTTTGAAGTGAAGATTGCTATCCACACACCATCGAAAAAGAAAAAATAAAAAGAGTCTGGGGCAAAAGTCTAACCTTAAATATAAAAAGCGAACAAAACAAGTTATCTGACACTCAGAATTCTGTTTTGTTCGCTTTTTTGTCTAATCTATCGATTTTAAAAACTTATAATAAAGAATTCCTAAAATCAAAATCCTTTTGTCCCAGACTCTTTTGGATTTATTTTCTACGTTTTCGTTTGATAATAGACCGTTGAACTTTTAAAACAAGTAAGCTGGATCCGATTGCTGAGGCAAAGGCAAGAGCAGTTGATAATTTTAATGCTAAAAAGATAAAACTAAAGATAGCAATACAGATACAAAAAACAGCGATATTAACAAAAAATAAAATTTCTTTGAGATTGCTATCAGCTTGTGCTTCAGGTGTATAAGCTTGATAATGAGGAAGTTGTTGGTTTAATTCTTCTTGATAGTCTACCTCATAGGATTGTAATTTTCTTGCGGGCATGATTCTCTCCTTAACAGTACATACCTATTTTATCATTTTTTCAGCAGAGAATTATTACAGAAAGGTTACAAAAAGAATAAAGTCCCTTTTCATTTTCAAAGCATGGCTGATTTTGGAGAAATGTGGTATAATTTTTCTTATGGAAAAGATTGTCATTACAGCAACTGCTGAAAGTATTGAACAAGTCGAACAACTACTCGAAGCTGGCGTAGACCGTATCTATGTCGGTGAGAAAGATTTTGGCCTTCGTCTGCCAACGACCTTTAGTTATGACCAATTACGTGAAATCGCTAAGTTGGTTCATGATGCTGGTAAGGAATTGATCGTTGCGGTCAATGCTCTCATGCACCAAGATATGATGGACCGTATCAAGCCTTTCCTTGATTTCTTGGAAGAAATTAAGACAGACTACATTACGATTGGGGATGCAGGTGTCTTTTACGTAGTCAACCGCGATGGTTACTCCTTTAAGACTATCTACGATGCTTCAACTATGGTGACAAGCAGTCGTCAGATTAACTTCTGGGGACAAAAGGCTGGCGCATCTGAAGCTGTTTTGGCGCGTGAAATTCCATCGGCTGAACTCTTCAAAATGCCAGAGATTTTGGAAATTCCTGCTGAAGTTTTGGTTTACGGTGCCAGTGTCATCCATCATTCTAAACGTCCGCTCTTGCAAAATTACTATAACTTTACACATATCGATGATGAAAAGACTCGCAAGCGTGACTTTTTCTTGTCTGAGCCAAGTGATCCTGAGAGTCACTATTCCATTTTTGAAGACAATCATAGGACCCACATCTTTGCCAACAATGACCTTGATTTGATGATCAAATTAACAGAATTGGTAGAGCATGGTTTTACTCACTGGAAGCTAGAAGGGCTCTACACTCCTGGTCAGAACTTTGTTGAGATTGTAAAACTCTTTATCCAAGCTCGTAGCTTGATCCAAGAGGGTAACTTTAGCCATGACCAAGCCTTCTTGCTGGATGAAGAAGTGCGTAAACTTCACCCTAAAAACCGTTTCCTTGATACAGGATTTTATGACTACGATCCTGACATGGTTAAATAAAGTAAATGATTCGTTGAGAGAAGGAAGATTTAAAATTTCTTCTCTCAATTTTTTGTATTTCTTCACTATTTTAAAAAAATCAGCAGGCTAGGATGCTCTATTTGATGGGATTTTTCAGGCAAGTAACCTTTTTGAGTTTGAAAATTATCCTATGTTTGCAGGTGCCAAATAGCCCTTTTTTTGGTATAATTTTTTATAATGAAAACGATTGGTAATCGCTATGTTGTGGTGGATTTAGAGGCAACTAGCACAGGTAGTAAGGCTAAAATTATTCAAGTGGGAATTGTCGTGATTGAGGACGGAAAAATCGTCGATCACTATACGACGGATATCAATCCACATGAACCCTTGGATGCTCATATCAAAGAACTGACAGGATTGACAGACCAACGTCTGGCGCAAGCACCTGATTTTTCGCAAGTTGCTAGAAAAATCTTTGACTTGGTGGAGGATGGGATTTTTGTAGCCCACAATGTTCAGTTTGATGCCAATCTTTTGGCGGAAAATTTATTTTTTGAAGGTTATGAGCTAAGAAATCCTCGTGTTGATACGGTCGAATTGTCCCAGGTCTTTTTCCCTGAACTGGAAAAATATAGCTTGCCTATTTTGTGCCGGGAATTAGGAATTCCTCTAAAACACGCTCACACAGCCCTTTCAGATGCCCAAGCTACAGCGGAATTACTTCTTTTTTTACGAGAAAAGATGGCACAACTTCCTAAAGGACTCTTGGAACGCTTGCTGGAAATGGCTGACGCCCTCCTATATGAGTCCTACCTGGTTATTGAAGAAATTTATCGCAGCCAATCTATTCTGAGTTCTTCAGATTTGGTCCAAGTTCAAGGACTGTATTTCAAGAAAACTGCAGATCCCATGGAGTCACGAAAACTATCTCAAGATTTTTCTAAAAATATTTCTCTGTTGAATCTTGAAGTGAGGGAGGAGCAAGAAAATTTTGCTAAAGAGGTTGGCTTGCTATTGAAAGATGAGCCTGTATCATTAATTCAAGCGCCGACTGGGATTGGGAAAACTTATGGCTATCTCTTACCCGCTTTATCTCAAGCCAAAGAGCATCAGATTGTCCTTAGCGTTCCGACAAAGATTCTTCAAAATCAAATCATGGAAGAAGAAGGTAAACGTCTCAAGGAAGTGTTCCATATAGATATTCATAGTTTAAAGGGGCCTCAAAATTATTTGAAGTTGGATGCCTTTTATCGTTCCTTGCAGGAAAATGATGAAAATCGCTTATTTAGACGCTTTAAAATGCAAGTCTTGGTCTGGCTGACAGAGACAGAGACAGGAGATTTGGATGAAATTGGTCAACTCTACCGTTACCAACATTTTCTAACAGATCTTCGTCATGACGGGAATTTATCATCTCAAAGCTTATTTGTGACGGAAGATTTTTGGAAACGTAGTCAAGAAAGAGCACAAACCTGCAAGCTTTTAGTGACCAATCATGCCTATCTTGTAACCAGACTTGAAGATAATCCTGAATTTGTCAGTGACCGTTTACTGATTATCGATGAAGTTCAAAAAGTTTTGTTGGCTTTAGAAAATCTGCTTCAAGAGACCTACGATATCCAGTATATTATTGATTTAGTTGATAAGGCCTTACTGGAGGAGCAAAATAAGGTCCAGCAACGAATACTAGAAAGTATTCGCTTTGAGTGCTTCTACTTGATAGAACAATTTCAGTCTGGTAAATCTAGGAAAAATATCTTAGATTCTCTAGCCAATCTCCATCAGTATTTTTTAGAATTAGAAGTAGAAGGTTTTGAGGAACTGGTTCGCTATTTTACAGCTGACCGAGATTACTGGCTTGAAGCAATTGAAACGAGTCAAAAGAAAATTCAAATTTCTTCTACAAAATCTGGCCGTATTCTTCTGTCCTCTTTAATACCTGAGAGTTGTCAAGTCTTGGGAGTATCGGCTACTCTTGAGATTAGTCAGAGAGTTTCTTTGGCCGACCTTTTAGGCTATCCTGAAGCCAAATTTGTCAAGATTGAAGCTCGTAGAAAACAGGACCAAGAAGTGGTCTTGGTCAAAGATTTCCCTCTGGTGACAGAAACTTCCTTAGAAGTCTATGCCAAAGAGGTAGCTGATTTACTAGTGGAAATTCAAGCTTTCCAGCAACCGATTTTGGTTCTCTTTACCGCTAAAGATATGCTTCTAGCAGTTTCAGACATACTTCCTGTAAGCCATCTGGCCCAGTATAAAAATGGAGATGTTCATCAGCTAAAGAAGCGCTTTGAAAAAGGAGAACAACAAATCTTGCTTGGTGCAGCAAGTTTCTGGGAGGGAGTTGATTTTTCAAGTCATCCTTTTGTGATTCAAGTTGTACCAAGACTTCCTTTCCAAAATCCCCAAGAGCCCTTGACGAAAAAGATCAATCAGGAACTAATTCAAGAAGGGAAAAATGCCTTTTATGATTATCAATTGCCAATGGCCATTATTCGTTTAAAACAGGCTTTGGGAAGAAGTATGAGACGCGAACACCAACGTTCCTTAACTCTTATTTTGGATAGGAGAATTGTCGGAAAGCGATATGGCAAACAAATAGTAGCATCTCTAGCAAAAGAAGCGACTGTTAAAACCATCTCTCGATCCGAAGTTGATGAGGCTATTGATAGATTTTTTAATGAACTTTGATAAATAGTATTGTATGAAAGTATAAGGTTAGTGTATATGAAACGTTCTCTCGACTCCAGAGTCGATTATAGTTTGCTATTGCCAGTATTTTTTCTACTGGTTATTGGCGTGGTGGCTATCTATATAGCTGTTAGTCATGATTATCCAAATAATATTTTGCCCATTTTAGGGCAGCAGGTCGCATGGATTGCCTTGGGGCTTGTGATTGGTTTTGTGGTCATGCTCTTTAATACAGAATTTCTTTGGAAAGTGACCCCCTTTCTATATATTTTAGGCTTGGGACTTATGGTCTTACCGATCGTCTTTTATAATCCAAGCTTAGTTGCATCAACAGGTGCCAAAAACTGGGTATCGGTAAATGGTGTTACCTTGTTCCAGCCGTCAGAATTTATGAAGATATCCTATATCCTCATGTTGGCTCGTGTGATTGTCCAGTTTACCAAAAAACATAAGGAATGGAAACGCACAGTTCCGCTGGACTTCTTGTTGATTTTCTGGATGATTCTCTTTACCATTCCAGTCCTAGTTCTTTTGGCACTTCAAAGTGACTTGGGGACGGCTTTGGTTTTTGTAGCCATTTTCTCAGGAATCGTTTTATTATCAGGGGTTTCTTGGAAAATTATTATTCCAGTATTTGTGACTGCTGTAACAGGAGTTGCTGGTTTCTTAGTTATCTTTCTTAGCAAGGATGGACGAGCTTTTCTTCACCAGATTGGAATGCCGACCTACCAAATCAATCGGATTTTGGCTTGGCTCAATCCCTTTGAGTTTGCCCAAACAACGACTTATCAGCAGGCTCAAGGGCAGATTGCCATTGGGAGTGGTGGCTTATTCGGCCAAGGTTTTAATACTTCAAATCTGCTTATTCCAGTTCGTGAGTCAGATATGATTTTCACGGTCATTGCAGAAGATTTTGGCTTTATTGGCTCTGTCCTGGTTATTGTCCTTTACCTCATGTTGATTTACCGTATGTTGAAGATTACTCTCAAATCAAATAACCAGTTCTACACCTATATTTCCACTGGTTTGATTATGATGTTGCTCTTCCACATTTTTGAAAATATCGGTGCTGTAACGGGCTTGCTTCCTTTGACCGGGATTCCACTGCCTTTCATTTCGCAAGGGGGATCAGCTATTATCAGTAATTTAATTGGTGTTGGCTTGCTTTTATCGATGAGTTACCAGACTAATCTAGCTGAAGAAAAGAGTGGAAAAGTCCGATTCAAGCGGAAAAAGGTTGTATTAAAACAAATCAAATAAGGAGAAAATCATGGTAAAAGTAGCAGTTATGTTAGCTCAGGGCTTTGAAGAAATTGAAGCTTTGACAGTTGTAGATGTCTTGCGTCGTTCAAATATTACTTGTGATATGGTTGGTTTTGAAAAGCAAGTAACGGGTTCGCATGCAATCCAAGTAAGAGCAAATCATGTCTTTGATGGAGATTTATCAGACTATGACATGATTGTTCTTCCTGGCGGTATGCCTGGTTCTGCACATTTGCGCGATAATCAGGCCTTGATTCAAGAGTTGCAAAGATTCGAGCAAGAAGGGAAGAAACTAGCAGCCATTTGTGCGGCACCAATTGCCCTCAACCAAGCAGGGCTATTGAAAAACAAGCAGTACACTTGTTATGATGGTGTTCAAGAGCAAATCCTTGATGGTCACTACGTCAAGGAAACAGTAGTGGTAGATGGTCACTTGACAACCAGTCGAGGTCCCTCGACAGCCCTTGCCTTTGCCTACGAGTTGGTAGAGCAACTAGGAGGAGACGCAGAGACTTTACGAACAGGAATGCTCTATCGAGATGTCTTTGGTAAAAATCAGTAAAACGGGAGTTATTCTCTCGTTTTTTATGTGGAAAAATCAGGGAAATCATCGCTTTTTTCATAAAAAAATGCTATAATGAAGGGTATGAAATATCACGATTATATCTGGGATTTAGGTGGAACTTTACTGGATAATTATGAAATTTCAACAGCTGCATTTGTTGAAACATTGGCACTGTATGGCATTATACAAGACCATGACAGTGTCTATCAAGCTTTAAAGGTTTCTACTGATTTGGCGATTGAGACATTCGCTCCCAATTTAGAGAATTTTTTAGAAAAGTACAAGGAAAATGAAGCCAGAGAGCTTGAACACCCGATTTTATTTGAAGGAGTTTTTGACCTATTGGAAGACATTTCAAATCAAGGTGGCCGTCATTTTTTGGTCTCTCATCGAAATAATCAGGTTTTGGAAATTTTAGAAAAAACCTCTATAGCAGCTTATTTTACAGAAGTGGTGACTTCTAGCTCAGGCTTTAAGAGAAAGCCAAATCCCGAGTCCGTGCTTTATTTAAGAAAAAAGTATCAGATTAGCTCAGGTCTTGTCATTGGTGATCGACCGATTGATATCGAAGCAGGTCAAGCTGCAGGACTTGATACCCACTTGTTTACCAGTATCGTGAATTTAAGACAAGTATTAGACATATAAGAAAAAGGAATAAGATGACAGAAGAAATCAAAAATCTGCAGGCACAGGATTATGATGCCAGTCAAATTCAAGTTTTAGAGGGCTTAGAGGCTGTTCGTATGCGTCCAGGAATGTATATCGGGTCAACTTCAAAAGAAGGTCTTCACCATCTAGTCTGGGAAATTGTTGATAACTCAATTGATGAGGCCCTGGCAGGATTTGCCAGCCATATTCAAGTTTTTATTGAGCCAGATGATTCGATTACTGTTGTCGATGATGGGCGTGGTATCCCAGTCGATATTCAGGAAAAAACAGGCCGTCCTGCTGTTGAGACCGTCTTTACAGTCCTTCACGCTGGAGGAAAGTTCGGCGGTGGCGGATACAAGGTTTCAGGTGGTCTTCACGGAGTAGGGTCATCAGTCGTTAATGCCCTTTCAACTCAATTAGACGTTCATGTTCACAAAAATGGTAAGATTCATTACCAAGAATACCGTCGTGGTCATGTTGTCGCAGATCTTGAAATAGTTGGAGATACGGATAAAACAGGAACAACTGTTCACTTCACACCGGACCCAAAAATCTTCACTGAAACAACAATCTTTGATTTTGATAAATTAAATAAACGGATTCAAGAGTTGGCCTTTCTAAATCGCGGTCTTCAAATTTCAATTACAGATAAGCGTGAAGGTTTGGAACAAACCAAGCATTATCATTATGAAGGTGGGATTGCTAGTTACGTTGAATATATAAACGAGAACAAGGATGTAATCTTTGATACACCAATCTATACAGACGGTGAGATGGATGATATCACAGTTGAGGTAGCCATGCAGTACACAACTGGTTACCATGAAAATGTCATGAGTTTCGCCAATAATATTCATACCCATGAAGGTGGAACGCATGAACAAGGTTTCCGTACAGCCTTGACACGTGTTATCAACGATTATGCTCGTAAGAATAAGTTACTGAAAGACAATGAAGATAATTTAACTGGGGAAGATGTCCGCGAAGGATTAACTGCAGTTATCTCAGTTAAACACCCAAATCCACAGTTTGAAGGACAAACCAAGACCAAATTGGGAAATAGCGAAGTGGTCAAGATTACCAATCGCCTCTTCAGTGAAGCCTTCTCCGATTTCCTCATGGAAAATCCACAGATTGCCAAGCGTATCGTGGAAAAAGGGATTTTGGCTGCCAAGGCTCGTGTGGCTGCCAAGCGTGCGCGTGAAGTCACTCGTAAAAAATCTGGTTTGGAAATTTCCAACCTTCCAGGGAAACTAGCAGACTGTTCTTCTAACAATCCTGCTGAAACAGAACTCTTCATCGTCGAAGGAGACTCAGCTGGTGGATCAGCCAAATCTGGTCGTAATCGTGAGTTTCAGGCTATCCTTCCAATTCGCGGTAAGATTTTGAACGTTGAAAAAGCTAGCATGGATAAGATTCTTGCTAACGAAGAGATTCGTAGTCTATTTACAGCGATGGGAACAGGGTTTGGCGCAGAATTTGATGTTTCGAAAGCCCGTTACCAAAAACTCGTTTTGATGACTGATGCCGATGTCGATGGAGCCCACATTCGTACCCTTCTTTTAACCTTGATTTATCGTTATATGAAACCAATCCTAGAAGCTGGTTATGTTTATATTGCCCAACCACCAATCTATGGTGTCAAGGTTGGAAGCGAGATTAAAGAATATATCCAGCCGGGTGCAGATCAAGAAATCAAACTCCAAGAAGCTTTAGCCCGTTATAGTGAAGGTCGTACCAAACCGACTATTCAGCGTTATAAGGGGCTAGGTGAAATGGACGATCATCAGCTGTGGGAAACAACCATGGATCCCGAACATCGCTTGATGGCTAGAGTTTCTGTAGATGATGCTGCAGAAGCAGATAAAATCTTTGATATGTTGATGGGGGATCGAGTAGAGCCTCGTCGTGAGTTTATCGAAGAAAATGCTGTCTATAGTACACTTGATGTCTAAAAAATAGGGAGAAGTAGTTCCCTTGGTCTAAAAAATATGATATAATCGTTACGATTGTTTCAAGTAAAAAAGGAGTTTGATATGTCTAATGGACAACTAATTTATTTAATGGTTGCAATTGCAGTCATTTTAGTTCTGGCTTATGTAGTGGCAATCTTTCTACGTAAGCGAAACGAGGGGAGATTAGAGGCGCTAGAAGAAAGAAAAGAAGAACTATACAATCTTCCAGTAAATGATGAAGTGGAAGCTGTAAAAAATATGCACTTGATTGGACAAAGTCAAGTGGCTTTCCGTGAATGGAATCAAAAATGGGTCGATTTATCTCTCAACTCTTTTGCCGATATTGAAAATAATCTCTTTGAAGCAGAAGGCTATAACCATTCATTTCGTTTTCTCAAGGCCAGTCATCAAATTGACCAAATTGAGAGTCAAATTACTTTGATTGAAGAAGATATTGCTGAAATTCGCAATGCTTTGGCAGACTTAGAGAAGCAAGAATCTAAAAATAGTGGTCGTGTTCTTCATGCTTTGGATTTATTTGAGGAACTTCAGCATAGAGTTGCTGAAAATTCAGAACAGTATGGTCAAGCCTTGGATGAAATTGAAAAACAATTAGAAAATATCCAATCTGAATTTTCACAATTTGTAACCTTGAATTCATCGGGTGACCCTGTGGAAGCTGCTGTGATTTTGGATAATGCTGAAAATCATATCTTGGCTTTGACACATATCGTTGATCGTATACCAGCAATTGTAACAACATTATCTAAAGAGCTACCAGATCAACTAGAAGATTTAGAAGATGGTTATCGTAAGCTCTTAGATGCTAATTATCATTTTGTTGAAACGGATATTGAAGCACGTTTCCACTTGCTTTATGAAGCATTCAAGAAAAACCAAGAGAATATTCGTCAGTTGGAATTGGATAATGCCGAATATGAGAATGGACAGGCACAAGAGGAAATCAATGCCTTGTATAATATTTTTACTCGAGAAATTGCTGCTCAGAAAGTAGTGGAAAATCTACTTGCAACTCTTCCAACTTACCTTCAACATATGAAAGAGAATAATACTTTATTGGGAGAAGATATTGCACGTTTGAACAAGACCTATTTACTTCCTGAGACAGTTGCAAGCCATGTTCGTCGTATTCAGACAGAATTAGAGAGTTTTGAGGCAGCTATTGTTGAGGTAACTTCAAATCAAGAAGAGCCAACCCAAGCTTATTCAGTTCTTGAAGAAAATCTTGAGGATTTACAAACTCAACTAAAAGATATTGAAGATGAGCAAATTTCAGTTAGTGAGCGCCTGACACAAATTGAGAAAGATGATATTAATGCACGTCAAAAGGCCAATGTTTATGTCAATCGTCTCCATACTATCAAGCGATACATGGAAAAACGCAATCTGCCAGGTATTCCACAAACTTTCTTGAAGTTATTCTTTACGGCAAGCAATAATACCGAGGATTTAATGGTTGAGTTAGAACAAAAAATGATTAACATTGAATCTGTTACCCGAGTTCTTGAAATTGCAACGAATGATATGGAAGCTTTAGAAACGGAAACTTATAATATTGTACAATATGCAACTTTGACAGAGCAACTCTTGCAATATTCTAACCGCTATCGCTCATTTGATGAACGCATTCAAGAAGCATTTAACGAAGCTTTAGATATTTTTGAAAAAGAATTTGATTATCACGCTTCATTTGACAAGATTTCTCAAGCATTGGAAGTGGCAGAGCCTGGTGTAACCAATCGCTTTGTTACCTCATATGAGAAAACACGTGAAACGATTCGTTTTTAAAAAGCTTAGTTCATTCTAAGCTTTTTTCTTTACTCAAAAGCCATGAGTTTACTTATTTATCATTGAAATTAATGCTTGGTTTTGATATTATTTAAATATGAAGAAAGATAGAACAAAGCGTGGTAGTCACGCTAAAATGGGACGGAGTAAAAGAGTCCAGTGGACTCTTTTAGCCTAAGCTAAATTTTAAAAAGCGAGGGTGGTTGTTTTCTCAAAGTTTTGAAGGAGCTAAAGCAAGAGCTATTATTATGAGCTTGTTGGAAACAGCTAAACGTCATCAATTACATAGCGAGAAATATCTATCCTATCTTCTAGAATGTCTTCCAAACGAGGAAACTCTCGTAAACAAAGAGGTTTTAGAGGCTTATTTACCATGGACTAAAGTTGTACAAGAAAGGTGAAAATAAGAAATCTCCAGATTAGGAACTATCGCTAAGTTCACTAATCTGGAGATTTTTCAATAGACTTCGTTATTGTACGGTTACGTTTGTCACAGTTCCTGAAATGCTTAATTCACGATTATAGTAAAATGAAATAAGAATAGGACAAATCGATCAGGACAGTCAAATCGATTTCTAACAATGTTTTAGAAGTAGAGGTGTACTATTCTAGTTTCAATCTACTATAAAAGCACATGAACTATTCTATGACCGTGATTAGTAAGGTTTTTGCTTAATGAGTAATTGAATGGAAAGTAATTATTTAATAAAGAAATTTAGTCTTGTATTAATCGAGATTAAATTTCTTTATGTTTAAATTACATGAGAAGAGTGATTAATATTACAATTTTGTTACAAAATAAGTTTTTGATAGAATTTTCAGATAATTTAGGATATAATACTTTTAATTTAAATAAAAAGGAGTGATTTTATGGGAGACTGCAAAGATTTTTGTCATAAAAAGTACCAAATAGCAACGATTTTTCTGCTATCGGTCTTTGCATGCAGATTTGCTTCAGTACAGGTTAGTGCTGCTGAGGGGAAATTTGAAACATCCAATCAAGTTACACATGCAGTAATAATTAATAAATTAGATGATTCAAATAAGCTCGCACCGTCAGTCACGGCTGACAAGAATGCTCTAGATTCTTCTTCAAAGGAAAAAACAGAAGCGACAGCGTCAGTAAAACAAGATGATTCTATAGAATATAGAGATAATAAGTCAGACAAGAATGTAATCACACAGAAAGAAAAGACTGCTATAAAAAGTGAAGAGAAGAAGGAAGAATCAGCAGTAGAAAGAAGTTCTTCTTCCGAAAGTTCACAATCACAGTCGTTATCTCAAAGTGGACATAAAGAAAAGCCAAATAGTATCTCCAGTAATGAAATGATTACTGTCCCTAAAACATGGGAAGCAGGACACAAAGGGCAAGGAACTGTAGTCGCTGTTATAGATTCAGGCCTTGATTTGAATCATGAAGTTCTGCGTATTTCTGATCCGTCAAAGGCGAAATTTAAAAATCAGGATGATATCGAAAAAGCTAAAAAAGCTGCCGGTATTGACTATGGAAAATGGTACAGTGACAAGGTAGTATATGCTTATGATTACTTTGATGGAACTGATAATATAAAAGAGGCTGAAAAAGAGTCTCATGGAATGCACGTTACTGGTATTGTAGCTGGAAATCCAGTTAATAAAGCCCCGAATTCTGAGAAGGTTTATGGGGTGGCGCCAGAAGCTCAAATTATGTTTATGAGAGTTTTTTCAGATAGAGATAAAACTACAGCCTCTGCCCTCTATGTAAAAGCCGTTGATGACGCAGTTGCGTTAGGTGCGGATGTGATCAATATGAGTTTGGGTGCAGGTGCGGGTTCAACTGTAGATGCGGGTTCAGATATTATTGAAGCAGTAAAAAGAGCACGCACTAAAGGAGTATCTGTTGTTATTGCTGCTGGTAATAGCAATACTTTCGGTAGAGGTTTTTCACAACCATTAGCAGAAAATCCTGATTATGGTCTCGTCGGAAATCCCTCTACAGTAGAAGATTCAATTTCTGTTGCTTCGATTAATAATAAAATTCTAACTACTGAAGTCTTTGAAGTAAAAGGTTTAGAAAATGACGCTACCCTTGATTATGGTAAGTTTGATTTTAATAGACCTGAAACAGAAAAAGATTTTGAAAAAGGGAAAGAATACGAATATGTAGCAACGGGTATTGGTCGTGAAGAAGATTTTGCTAATATTGATGTAAGAGGTAAGTTAGCACTGATTCAACGTGGTAAAATCCATTTCTCTGATAAGATTAAAAATGCTCTTCAACACGGTGCAGCTGGAGTTTTAATTTATAACAACGTTGAAGGTGCAAATGTTAGTATGTCTGTTACAGGTGATGCTAAGAAAATCCCATCTGTCTTTATTTCAAAATATTATGGTGAAATTCTTAAGTCTGGTCAGTATAAAATTGTCTTTAATCACAAGATGGATAATCGTAAATCAGATGTTGCAGACCAATTGTCAGATTTTTCAAGTTGGGGAGTTACAACAGATGGACAATTGAAACCAGATGTTACTGCACCTGGTGGAAATATCTATTCATCATTTAACGACAATAGTTATGGAAGTATAAGTGGAACAAGTATGGCGGCCCCTCATGTAGCTGGTGTCGCAGCATTAGTCAAAGAATATTTAGCAAAGAAACATCCTGAATTATCAGCTAGTCAAATTTCAGAGATTGTAAAAGCTTTAATTATGTCTACTGCAAAACCACATTTTAATAAACAAACTGGAGCCTATACTTCTCCACGTCACCAAGGTGCTGGCGTAGTTGACACGATGGCGGCAACAAGCACAGATCTATTTGTAACAGGTGCAAATAATTATCCAAGTGTTACTCTTGGTAATGTTGGTGATAAATTTACCTTTGAAGTTACAATTCATAATATTTCGGATAAAGACCGAACATTGAAGATGATTGTAAATACAAATACGGACGAAGTTGAAGAAGGAAAATTCACTCTCCGTCCACGAAAACTAACTGAAACAGTTTGGCCCGAAGTAACTGTGAAAGCTCATAGTACGAAGACAGTAACAGTTAGTGTAGATACAAGTAAGTTTACTGAAGAACTTAGCAAAATAATGCCAAATGGTTATTTTCTAGAAGGATTTGTTAGATTTGTCAATCCTGCAGATGATGGTTCTGTTATTGGTTTACCATTTATGGGATTTAAGGGAGAATTCCAAAATCTACCTGCAATTGAAAAACCAATTTATCAATTGATTAAGGAAGGAAACAGTGGATTTTACTCTGAAATTGATAAAGATAATCCAGGAATTTCACCTTCAGACGATGTAACTTATTTAACAAGTTCTGAAAATGATGTAAATGTTTTAAAAGCAGAGCGTCAAGGAAATCGAGTGACTGTACTCGGAGTGAAACAAGATGATGAAGGAAAATACCATCTTCAATTAGATGAAAAGGGTAATGTTCGCCTTGCTATCTCGCCGAACGATGATGGTAATAAAGATTCTGTTCAATTTAAAACTCTTGTCTATAGAAACTTGGTAAATCTTCGTGCAACTGTTTATGATTCTTCGGATACAACACACAGTCAGCCTATTTGGCAAAGTCGTCCAACAGACCTTGTGAAAAATTATTTTGATGGCGATACTAGAAATCCAAGAAGTTACATTGTAGATAAAACAGCTTGGGGAGGACAGGATTCTAATGGAAATCGAGTCTCTGATGGAATTTATGACTATGTTATTAGTTATAAGCCAGATGTCCCTGGAGCTGAAGAACAATACACAATATTTAAAATTCAAATCGATACACAAAAACCTCTGATTACTTCGGGATATATTCGTTCTCAAAAAAATCAAGAACAATTTATAGCTCGTAAACCTCAGGATGTCGGAAATGGCGGAATTCTTCTAGAAAAAGTCTTTTATATTCGTCCTTCTGAAAATAGAGAGGCGGCAGATTCAGAAATCGAACAGTATCAGATTATCAAACAAAATGAAGATGGTAGTTATACACTTCCTAAGAACATTGATAAATCGAAAATCTTCTATTATGTGGAAGACTTTGCGGGAAATGTAGATTTTATATCTCTCAAAGATCTTGTAGGTGAAGAAAATAGTGGTCGTGTAAAAATTGCTATACTAAACAATAAAACCAATGATGAGATTGATACAACTTATGTTTATCGCATTAAAAATAGCGAAGGTCAATATGTAACCGTTGATAAGTCAAAAGATACTAATTTCTTGAAATTTGGGCATTATGTTGCAGAAATTTTTAGCTATGATCGTACAGAGTTGAAATTTGTGAGTGCTCTATCTAAGGAATTTGATTTAACGAAAGAAAATAGTTTTCAAACTATTACCTTCTTGGCTAACAAAATGAAATATGCCCCAGTAACGGTTGGCTTTAATCAAGCTGTTCCTGGAACTACAATGATTACTTTAGTAGGTGAAGACGGTCAGAGTCAAGTCTTGCCAGCTGAAACATATGGTAAACATTCTTATGGTAAGAAAGTGGTTACTGGTGAATATAAAGTTCTTGTAAATCTGTCAAACGGTTATGAATTACTTGATAATCTTCAACCATTTAAAGTTCTGTTTGGTAAAAATAATGTTTTGTCACTTTCAGTTGTTTCTAAGTTAGCTCTGATTGCAGCTTTAAATAAACAAATGGAAGTAGTTAAAACTCCAAGATATTATAATACAAAACAGAATTTAAAAGAGATGTTTGAGCAAAGTGTCAAAGATGCGCAACTAGCATTGGGAAGTAAACTTAACCAAGATAAAATTGACCAAATTGTTAAGGCTTTAGAGTCTGCTATGCAAACATTGGATGGTAAGGAATCTGATATCACATCATTGAAGAATGCCATTAAAGCATATGCTGAGACAGTTAAAAAAGGTAAATATATAAATTCTGATCAAGAACGCAAAGGTCAATATGATCGTGAATTTAAACTCTTGGCATTATTAATTACAAAAGATTTGATAACTCAAGATGAAATTGACCGTCTGTTGACCACTTTCTTGCAAGCTCAAGACCAGCTGAATGGGAAAGAAACAGATTTTATGAGCCTAAAGAATGTTATCGAGGATGAAGTGAAGTTCCAAGAAAAAGATCCAAGATTTTTGACAGCTAGCAAAGAGGAGAAAGATGCATATCATCTTATTTTCAACAAAGCTAAGCTACTTTTGGAAAATGCAGAAGCTAGTCAAGAAGAAATTAATGAAGTAATCAAAGCTCTAAAAGAAACGGTTGTAAAACTTAAGGCTAATAAAGTAGAGATTCCAACCAAACCAGTTGTACCAGTTAAGCCGGTTGATCCAACTAAAGCAGTTGCACCAGTTAATCCAGTTATTCCAGCTAAACCAGTTGTAACGATCAAGCCAGTTTCTCAAGTGCAACCTGTTAAATTAGTAAGTCAAAATAGACAAGTCTCAACTATTAAGCCTTCAATTAGCAATGATAAAATTGAGAAAGCTACATCAATTACAATACATCATTCCAATATAGAAGCTAAGCATGAGAATAAAACACTAGCTGGAAGTGATCAACAAGTGCTTTTAGCTACAGTCATCAAAGAAGGAAAACAGTTACCAGCCACTGGTGAGAATAACATGATTTCTATTATGCTAAGTATTTCTGGAATTTCTCTCTTGTTGTCAGTTATTGGACTTGTAACTTTTTCAAAAAGTGAGTAGAGAATACAAGCTAAATTCCCAAAGTAAGTTCCACCGCTAGTAGAATTGGAAGTTAGTCTGAGAAAAATCATAAAAACCAGTGGAATTCCGTGTCAGGGTAAGTTCCACTGGTTTTACTCATGCTTGATTTCTATAGTAGTATCGTGAGCAAAAGGATTCAAATTATAGTATAGTTGCTTAGTTTCAAACAAGCATGTTATAATAAAGCTATGGCATATAGTACAGATTTTAAACAGCGAGCATTAGATTCCGGGCAATGCTAGTTTTCATACCAAGAACATTTTGGATGAACTCTGCATCCAAGATAAACACTTTTTCTTACCTCTACCACCTTATTCACCAGATTTGAATCCTATTGAGCAAGCATGGGCTATCTTGAAAAAGAAAGTGACGGATTTATTAAGGGAAGTTCCAACTATTTTTGAATGTTTGGAATGCTTTTTAAAACTAAATGACTATAAAATGAAATAAGAATAGGACAAATCGATCAGGACAGTCAAACCGATTTCTAACAATGTTTTAGAAGTAGAGGTGTACTATTATAGTTTCAATCTACTATATAAAAACGCATAATAGCGAGTGTACCTCAATACTATGCGTTTTATTGTGGGAAGACTTATTGGACTTTCGCTCAAGTAGAGTTTTTACTCAATTTCCTCACTGGATTGGGATTGAAATTCCAATTAATTTCTCTGAGTAGAGTGTCTTGATATTGGCTTCATCAATAGAGTCCTTATTAATTTTACGTTTCAAGAAAAATTCTTGAATGGTTTCGATTTCAGGCTCACGAATAGCACGGTGTTTGTTTGAGATGAGGATTTCATAGTGAAGCGGCGCTTGGGTAAAAATAACATCTGTATTCCCTGCAGAATAAACCTCAACAAGGGTTGCATCGGTACTTTCTAGCTGATTTTTTACAAGTTGCGAGTGTGAGTTTGTCGTATTGATAAGCTTCATAATATTTCCTCCGATTTTCTAATTCTATTATAGCACTTTTTGAATAAAGTCGCTTGATTTATACTCAATGAAAATCAAAGAGCGAACTAGGAAGCTAGCCGCAGGTTGCTCAAAACACAGTTTTGAGGTTGTAGATAAGACTGACGAAGTCAGTGACCATATCTACGGTCAGGCGACGCTGACGTGGTTTGAAGAGATTCTCGAAGAGTATTAGTCAATCTTATGCTGTTTTTTCCAAGATTGGATGGCCCATTTATGGCTACCACGTTTAAGATTTTGGATAGCCTCGTCAATAGGGAACCAGGCAATATGATTAAAGTCTTCTAGTGGATTTTGCACTTCTTTGAAAGAAGTCGCTTCATAGAGGTGGGCAGGATTGTAGTAGTAGGTATCACGATGACGAGAGTAGAAGTATTCATCAGCCTGTCCATAATAGGTACCAATTTCAGCTGTGAAACCAAGCTCTTCAATCAATTCACGCTTTAGGGCTTCCTGATGATTTTCACCTACTTCAATTTCGCCACCTGGTAGGAACCAAGCGCCATTAGGTGCTTGAACAAGAACAATTTGTTTTTGTTTAGCGTCAGGGATAACTGCATACACTCCATAGCGTGCAACATAGTCTGTATTTGCTTTTTTTTCTCCGAAAGTTGGGTTTGCCATTGCATTTTCCTCATTATCTAGTATCTTTATTATTATCATAATGGACAAAGGCAGAGCTGTCAAGAACTTATAGTTATTTTAGTAAAAAGAGCAGAAAATTTTCATTTTCTACTCCTTTTCTATAGGATTTATACTTCTTTTTCATAAGTTTTTACTTCAACTTTTTTGGCAGACTTAATTTGAATGTTTCCCTTGCTAGTCAGAACTGCTTTGAGGTCTTTTTCGCTTGGATTTTCAAGGTAGTAGTCAGTGATTGCGTCCTCAATATAGTCTTGAATAGTCCGACGAAGTGGGCGTGCTCCCATTTTTGGATCATAACCTAGGTCAACCAGCTTTTCCTTGACCTTGTCAGTTACATCCAAATGAATGTTGTTGCTAGAGAGGCGCTTGTTAACATCTGCTAGCATGAGCTCGACAATCTGAAGGAGATTATCCTTGCTGAGAGCCTTAAATTCGATAATGCCATCAAAACGGTTCATAAACTCTGGGCTAAAGAAGTTGCCGAGTTCACCGAGAACAGAGTTGGTACGTCCTTCTCTAGTAGCCCCAAATCCAACGTTGGCTTCAGACTTACCTGTACCTGCATTTGAGGTCATGATAATGATGGCATCCTTGAAGCTAACGGTCCGTCCTTGCCCATCTGTCAAACGACCATCGTCCAAGACTTGTAGAAACATGTGCATAACATCTGGGTGAGCTTTTTCCACTTCATCGAGAAGGATGAGAGAATATGGATTGCGGCGAACTTTTTCAGTTAATTGACCAGCCTCATCATAGCCAACATAACCTGGAGGAGCGCCGACCAACTTAGCCACACTGTGTTTTTCCATGTATTCACTCATATCAAAGCGAATCATACTATCAGCAGAACCAAAGAGTTCGATAGCTAATTGTTTGGAAAGTTCTGTCTTACCGACCCCAGTTGGTCCGACAAAGAGGAAGCTTCCAATTGGACGGTTAGGCGTACCAAGACCGACACGATTACGGCGAATAGCCTTAGCAATCTTATCGACTGCATCATCTTGGCCAATAATATGAGACTTGAGATCTTCGGCTAGATGGATGAGTTGAGATTGTTCTTTCTCTTTTAAATCACCAACAGGGATGTTGGTTTTCTGCTCAATAATATGCTCAATGGTTTGTTCACTGATGATTGGAGTATCCTGGTCTGTGACCTTTTTCTTTTGCATTTCCTTATATTTGGCAATCTGGTCACGGAAGTAGGCGGCTTTTTCAAAATCTTCTTCTCGTGTAGCTTGAGACTTGAGATTTTCAGCCTCAATCAAGCGCTGATCAATGACTTTAGGGTCTACAAAATTCAAGGTCAAATTCATCTTAGAACCAGCTTCATCTAGGAGGTCAATGGCCTTGTCAGGTAAGAAGCGATCTTGGATGTAACGATTGGAAAGAGTTGCAGCTGCTTCAATCGAAGCATCGGTATATTGAACGTGGTGGTAGTCTTCGTATTTCTTTTGAATCCCTTTGAGGATAGTGATTGTTTCTTCCACGGTTGGTTCATCAACCTTGACAGGCTGCATACGACGCTCGAGGGCAGCATCCTTTTCAATGATACGGTATTCATTGAGGGTAGTAGCGCCGACCAGTTGCAGTTCTCCACGAGCAAGGGCTGGCTTGAGGATATTTCCTGCGTCCATATTACCATCACTCGCAGAACCAGCACCAACAATTTCATGGATTTCATCGATAAAGAGGATGATGTCTTCACGTTTGCGAATTTCTTCCATGAGTTTTTGCATGCGTTCTTCAAATTGTCCTCGAATCCCCGTTCCTTGAACTAAGCTAACCACATCCAGACGGATGACTTGTTTACCTTGGAGTTTATGTGGCACATCGCCATCGACAATTTTCTGAGCTAGACCTTCGACAACGGCCGTTTTTCCGACACCAGGTTCACCGATAAGGACAGGATTATTCTTGGTTCTACGATTGAGAATCTCGATGACACGGATAATCTCATCGTCGCGCCCAATAACGGGGTCAATGTCTCCACGACGGGCAATTTCAGTTACATTAATACCAAATTCTTCCAGCAGGCCTTTTTCTTGGCTAGGTGGCGGAGTTTGAGTAGATCCACGATTTTGGGAACCATAACCGCCGTTTCCACCGTAACCTCCACCTGATTGGGTTGGGGGAATAGGAGGAGTATTGCTAGAAGGTCTGAAATTGTTTAGATCATTGAAGAAATCACCAAAGGGATCGAAGTCACGATTGTTCAGATCCGTCATACCTTTGAAGAGGCTATTGTTAGGATCTGTTTTGATAATCTTGTAGCAGTTTTGACAGAGGTCAATTTGTTTTTGTTTTCCATTGAGATTGGTGTAAAGATGAATTGTTGAGTCGTTGATTTTACAGTTTTGACAAAGCATACATCTACCTCATTTCTTTCTTTATCCTGATCTGTTTAAAGGTCAAAAATAGTCAAATTCCTATACTCTCATTATAACAGGATTGGGGTGTAAAGCAAGTAAAAAGATTGCAGCTTTGAAAAGTTGTTACAATGAAAATTTTTGTGAATTTGGACTATAAAAAAATCCTATTTGTGAGACAAAAAGGATTTTGGTTAGACATGCAGGGACAATCCCAGCTTGTTTTAGATTAGTAGAGAAGTTCGTAAATCTCCATTGCAATTAAGTCAATGCTATCAAACGTATACGTTTCGCGAGCTTCTACGTCACGAAGGGTAAAGATTGAGCCGTTTTCTTCGTCGTGGCTGTACGCAACTTCTGCAACAACAACTCCTTCACGTTCAAAATTACGTTTTAAATTTCCGCCATCGTTTGCCATTGCTTCAAGGCGGTTGATGATTCTAACCAAATGTGATTCCATTTTGATTCTCCTTCATTTCTTATCGTTACTATTTTACCATAAAGGAGGCCAACTTGACTAGAAAAAAACTAAAATTTCTCGCTAATTCTGCTAGTTTAAAGATTTTTAAATAAATTGGATAAAAGATTTGAATTTTAATTCAATATACGTTATAATCATACAGTATTCTATTTTAGAAAGCAGTGTGACTATGAATTTTTCTTTTTTACCTAAGTATTTACCTTATTTTAACTATGGGGCTGTTGTGACGGTTCTCATTTCTATCTGTGTTGTCTTTTTGGGAACCATTTTGGGGGTTGTCTTGGCTTTTGGGCAACGTTCAAAGTTTAAACCGCTTGTTTGGCTGGCCAACTTGTACGTTTGGATTTTCCGTGGGACACCGATGATGGTTCAGATTATGATTGCCTTTGCTCTTATGCATATCAATGCTCCGACTATTCAGGTTGGAATTTTAGGTGTTGATCTTTCTCGTCTGATTCCAGGGATTTTGATTATCTCTATGAACAGTGGTGCTTATGTTTCTGAGACTGTTCGTGCTGGAATCAATGCAGTTCCAAAAGGTCAGCTAGAGGCGGCTTATTCGCTAGGGATTCGTCCTAAAAATGCGATGCGCTATGTGATTTTGCCACAAGCAATCAAAAATATTTTGCCAGCATTGGGGAACGAATTTATTACCATTATCAAGGATAGCTCCCTCTTATCAGCTATCGGTGTCATGGAGTTGTGGAACGGAGCTACAACAGTTTCTACAACAACCTATCTACCTTTAACACCACTTTTATTTGCAGCCTTTTATTACTTGATTATGACTTCTATTTTGACCGTAGCCTTGAAAGCTTTTGAAAAACGTATGGGACAAGGAGATAAGAAATAATGACAGAAACCTTGATAAAAATTGAAAATTTACATAAATCATTTGGAAAGAATGAAGTATTGAAGGGCATCAACCTCGAGATTAAAAGAGGAGAAGTTGTCGTTATCATCGGTCCTTCAGGGAGCGGGAAATCTACCTTGCTTCGCTCTATGAATTTGTTGGAAGAAGCAACTAAAGGAAAGGTTATCTTTGAGGGAGTCGATATTACGGACAAGAAGAATGACCTGTTTGCCATGCGTGAGAAGATGGGGATGGTTTTCCAACAATTCAATCTCTTTCCTAATATGACTGTGATGGAAAATATCACCTTGTCACCTATCAGGACCAAAGGTGAAAGCAAGGCAGTTGCTGAGAAGAGAGCTCAGGAACTTTTGGAAAAAGTTGGTTTACCAGATAAGGCAACTGCTTATCCACAGAGTTTGTCAGGTGGACAGCAACAACGGATTGCCATAGCACGTGGTTTGGCCATGGAACCAGATGTTTTGCTCTTTGACGAGCCAACTTCAGCCTTGGATCCTGAAATGGTAGGTGAGGTATTGGCTGTTATGCAAGATCTAGCCAAATCAGGAATGACCATGGTTATCGTAACACATGAAATGGGATTTGCCCGTGAGGTGGCAGACCGTGTCATCTTTATGGCAGACGGTGTGGTTGTTGAGGATGGAACACCAGAACAGATTTTTGAACAAACCCAAGAACAACGGACTAAAGATTTCTTGAGTAAGGTTTTATAATCTATTTTAAAATTTCAAGACAAGATTAGTGAAAAGCTCAACCAGAGCTTTTTCTTATAGTTTGAAACTATAGGATAGCCTAGGAAAGAAGTGTTAGAGGGTGCTGGCAGTTTTTGGTATAATGGAAGATATTTGAAAGAAAAGAGAAGTGATATGACACAGATTATTGATGGGAAGGCTTTAGCAGCTAAATTACAAGGACAGTTGGCTGAAAAGACTGCAAAACTAAAAGAAGAAACAGGTCTAGTGCCTGGTTTGGTAGTGATTTTGGTGGGAGATAATCCTGCCAGCCAAGTCTACGTTCGCAACAAGGAGAGGTCAGCTCTTGCGGCTGGTTTCCGTAGCGAAGTAGTGCGAGTTCCAGATACCATTACTCAAGAGGAATTGTTAGACTTGATTGCCAAATACAATCAAGATCCAGCTTGGCATGGGATTTTGGTCCAGTTGCCATTACCAAAACACATTGATGAAGAGGCGGTTTTGTTGGCCATTGACCCAGAAAAGGATGTGGATGGTTTCCATCCCCTAAACATGGGACGTCTTTGGTCTGGACATCCAGTTATGATTCCTTCGACACCTGCAGGAATTATGGAAATGTTTCATGAATATGGGATTGAATTGGAAGGTAAAAATGCGGTCGTCATCGGTCGTTCTAATATCGTTGGAAAACCCATGGCCCAGCTTCTTTTGGCCAAAAATGCAACAGTGACCTTGACCCACTCACGCACCCATAATCTTGCCAAGGTGGCTGCAAAAGCAGATATTCTTGTGGTCGCAATTGGTCGTGCCAAGTTTGTGACTGCTGACTTTGTCAAACCAGGTGCGGTTGTCATTGATGTCGGTATGAACCGCGATGAAAATGGGAAGCTCTGTGGAGATGTTGACTATGAGGCAGTTGCCCCACTTGCTAGCCACATCACACCAGTTCCTGGAGGTGTAGGCCCTATGACCATTACCATGCTAATGGAGCAAACTTATCAGGCAGCACTTCGGACATTGGATAGAAAATAAGAGAAAAATCGCTGAAGAGAGTGTATTTTCTATAGCTATATCTGAAATGGCAGAAATGAGTATTAAATTTTAGATATAAGATTACAAAAGGAGGTCTGCGCCTCCTTTTTGTTGTATAATAAAAGCGAGAGGAAAAAACGATGAAAGTGATTGATCAAACTTTACTAGAAAAAGTTATTATTGAACGTTCTCGTACAAGTCATAAAGGAGACCATGGTCGTCTGCTGCTGCTTGGTGGCACTTATCCTTATGGAGGTGCTATCATTATGGCTGCACTAGCTGCTGTTAAGAGTGGTGCAGGATTGGTGACCGTTGGAACGGACAGGGAAAATATTCCAGCTCTGCACAGCCATTTACCTGAGGCTATGGCATTTTCTCTTCAAGACAAGCAATTGTTAAAAGAGCAGTTGGAGAAGGCAGAAGTTGTCTTGCTGGGACCTGGTTTAGGAGACGATGCTTTTGGAGAAGATCTAGTCAAACAGGTCTTTGCTAGCTTAAAACAGAATCAGATTTTGATTGTAGATGGTGGTGCCCTGACCATTCTTGCTAGGACAAGTTTGTCGTTTCCGTCTAACCAGCTTATCCTAACTCCCCACCAAAAAGAATGGGAAAAGCTGTCTGGTATTGCTATTGAAAAGCAAAAGGAAGATGCAACAGCTAGTGCCCTGACTTCATTTCCTCAAGGAACAATTTTGGTGGAGAAAGGTCCGGCTACTCGTATTTGGCAAGCTAGCCAATCTGATTATTACCAGTTACAGGTTGGTGGTCCCTATCAGGCGACTGGGGGAATGGGAGATACTATCGCTGGAATGATTGCAGGATTTGCAGGCCAATTCCGACAGGCCAGTCTCTACGAATGTGTGACGGTAGCGACCCATCTTCATTCAGCTATTGCCCAAGAACTAGCTCAAGAACAGTATGTGGTTTTGCCAACGGAGATTAGTAATTGTATTCCTAAAGTAATGAAAATTATTTGTCAACAAGAGAGGGTAAGCAAAGATAAACTTGTTTAAAATAGATAGATAAACCCACTTCCTTCTCTTAATTTATGATTCTTGAAATGCGCCTGCTTTAATGCTAAACTAGACGTATCAAAGTTAAGGTCTTGTTTTTGGAACTGGAAAGAGATGAACAAAGCAAATACATAAAAGATAAATTCATTTTTATTCGTTTTATAAAAATAAAATGCATGTTTTCAAAGAAAGATTGATAAAAAATGTAAATTTGATCTTTTTACTTGAATAAAAAGCGATTTCATAGTAGAATAAGAACTGAGAATGATGGAGGTAAATCGGTGGAAAATCTGAAGAAAATGGCAGGTATCAAGGCTGCTGAGTTCGTGAGCGATGGAATGGTCGTTGGACTTGGAACAGGCTCGACTGCCTATTATTTTGTAGAAGAAATCGGTCGTCGTATCAAGGAAGAAGGATTGCAGATTACAGCTGTAACAACTTCTAGTGTGACCACTAAACAGGCAGAAGGCCTTAATATCCCGCTCAAGTCTATTGACCAAGTAGACTTTGTCGATGTGACGGTTGATGGCGCGGATGAAGTGGATAGTCAGTTTAATGGAATTAAAGGCGGTGGTGGTGCCCTTCTCATGGAAAAGGTGGTCGCAACACCATCAAAAGAATACATTTGGGTGGTGGATGAAAGCAAGCTGGTCGAAAAACTAGGTGCTTTTAAATTGCCAGTAGAAGTGGTTCAGTATGGTGCAGAGCAGGTCTTTCGTCATTTTGAACGAGCTGGCTACAAACCAAGCTTCCGTGAAAAAGATGGCCAACGTTTTGTGACCGATATGCAGAACTTTATCATTGACCTTGACTTGGATGTCATCGAAGATCCAATTGCTCTCGGACAAGAATTGGATCATGTCGTTGGTGTCGTAGAACACGGTTTATTCAACCAAATGGTGGATAAAGTAATCGTTGCTGGACGAGATGGGGTTCAGATTTTAACCTCAAGAAAAGAAAAATAGAAGGGGGCATAAGATGTCTAAATTTAATCGTATTCATTTGGTGGTACTGGATTCTGTAGGAATCGGTGCAGCACCAGATGCTAATAACTTTGTCAATGCAGGGGTTCCAGATGGAGCTTCTGACACACTGGGACACATTTCCAAAACAGTTGGTTTGAATGTGCCAAATATGGCTAAAATCGGTCTTGGAAATATTCCTCGTGAAACTCCTCTTAAGACAGTACCGGCAGAAAGCAATCCAACTGGATATGCAACAAAATTGGAAGAAGTATCCCTTGGTAAGGACACCATGACTGGGCACTGGGAAATCATGGGACTCAACATTACGGAGCCTTTCGATACTTTCTGGAACGGATTCCCAGAAGAAATCTTGACAAAAATCGAAGAATTCTCAGGACGTAAGGTCATTCGTGAAGCCAACAAACCTTACTCAGGAACAGCCGTTATCGATGATTTTGGACCACGTCAGATGGAAACTGGAGAGTTGATTATCTATACTTCAGCTGACCCTGTTTTGCAGATTGCTGCCCACGAAGACATTATTCCTTTGGATGAATTGTACCGTATCTGTGAATACGCTCGTTCGATTACCCTTGAGCGTCCTGCCCTTCTTGGTCGCATCATTGCTCGCCCTTATGTAGGTGAACCAGGTAACTTCACTCGTACGGCAAACCGTCGTGACTTGGCTGTATCTCCATTTTCCCCAACTGTTTTGGATAAATTGAATGAGGCTGGTATCGATACTTATGCTGTGGGTAAAATCAACGATATCTTTAACGGTGCTGGTATCAACCATGACATGGGTCACAACAAGTCAAATAGTCATGGAATTGATACACTATTGAAGACTATGGGACTTGCTGAGTTTGAAAAAGGATTCTCATTCACAAACCTAGTTGACTTTGATGCCCTTTACGGCCATCGTCGTAATGCTCACGGTTACCGTGATTGTTTGCATGAGTTTGATGAACGCTTACCTGAAATTATCGCAGCTATGAGAGAGAATGACCTTCTCTTGATTACTGCGGACCATGGAAATGACCCAACGTATGCAGGAACGGATCACACTCGGGAATATATTCCATTGTTGGCCTATAGCCCTGCCTTTAAAGGAAATGGTCTCATTCCAGTAGGACATTTTGCAGATATTTCAGCGACTGTTGCCGATAACTTTGGTGTGGAAACTGCTATGATTGGGGAAAGTTTCTTAGATAAATTGGTATAAGATGACGCGCTATGCTTTGCTGGTGAGAGGTATCAATGTTGGTGGTAAGAATAAGGTCGTCATGGCGGAGCTTCGTCAAGAATTGACAAACTTGGGACTGGAAAAGGTTGAGAGCTACATCAATAGTGGCAATATTTTCTTTACTTCGATAGATTCCAAAGCCCAATTGGTTGAAAAGCTAGAGACTTTCTTTGCAGTCCATTATCCATTTATTCAGAGCTTTTCTTTACTGAGTCTAGAGGACTTTGAGGCGGAACTTGAAAATCTACCAGCTTGGTGGAACAGAGACTTGGCACGAAAAGATTTTCTCTTCTACACGGAGAGTTTGGATGTGGATCAAGTCATTGAGAAAGTAGATAGTTTGAAACTGGAAGATGAAGTTCTTCATTTTGGAAGACTTGGGATTTTCTGGGGGAAATTCTCTGAAGAATCCTACTCTAAGACTGCCTATCACAAGTACTTGCTCAAGATGCCTTTCTATCGCCATATTACCATTCGCAATGCAAAAACCTTTGACAAAACCGGTCAAATGCTAAAAACTAATAAAGGAGACACACAATGACATTTTTAGATAGAATAAATGAAACAGCTGCTTTCCTGAAAGAAAAGGGAATCCAAACGCCTGAGTTCGGTCTAATCCTTGGATCAGGACTTGGAGAATTGGCAGAAGAAATCGAAAATCCAGTTGTAGTAGACTATGCTCAGATTCCAAACTGGGGCCGTTCGACAGTAGTTGGTCACGCTGGGAAATTGGTATATGGTGAACTGGCAGGTCGCAAGGTCTTGGCTCTTCAAGGACGTTTCCATTTCTACGAAGGAAATCCTCTGGAAGTTGTGACCTTCCCAGTACGTGTCATGAAAGTTCTTGGATGTGAAGGTGTTATTGTAACCAATGCAGCTGGTGGTATTGGTTATGGCCCTGGTACTTTGATGGCTATCTCAGATCATATCAATATGACGGGGCAAAATCCATTGATGGGTGAAAACTTGGATGACTTTGGTCCACGTTTCCCAGATATGTCTAAGGCCTACACTCCAGAATACCGTGCTACTGCCCATGAAGTGGCTAAAAAACAGGGTATCAAGCTTGATGAAGGTGTCTATATCGGTGTAACTGGTCCAACTTATGAAACACCAGCAGAAATTCGTGCTTATAAGACACTGGGAGCAGATGTAGTTGGTATGTCTACGGTTCCTGAAGTGATCGTGGCAGCCCATTCAGGTTTGAAAGTTCTAGGAATTTCATGTATTACTAACTTTGCGGCTGGTTTCCAAGAAGAACTCAATCACGAAGAAGTTGTAGAAGTAACCGAACGTGTCAAAGGTGACTTTAAAGGCTTGCTTAAAGCGATTCTTGCAGAATTGTAAGAAAAAAGATTTAAAAGGGGGAATGCCTCTTTCCTTTCATGGTTGACTATTCGGAACAAAGAAGAAACATAGGTAGACTATGGGTTTCTTCCTACTCTTGTAACTGAAAGAGTCTGATAGTTAGCATTGTGAAAGATAAGATTCTAGGATGCTAGCATTAGTTTCCTAGCCAAGCAGACTAGGATGATAAGGAAAGATAAGAATGAATTTACTTTCTGAATTTCTTAGCCTTGTCCTATATATAGCACAAGGAGATTTAGTTTGAGTCTGCTTATAAATAAACGAAAAGAAAGATAAAGAATAATGAAAATTGGTCAACGAATGATGCGCTTTGGCATAAAAAAATTAAGTATCGGAGTTGTATCTGTTGCAGTCGGCTTTGCATTTCTAGCTCCAGCTGGAATTTCAGCCAATGAACTACAGCAAGATGTAACATCTGAAGTGGCAACAAGAGTGCTAGATTCTAAGGAGGAATTGAGAGAGCCGGAAAATGCTACTCCAAAACTAGAAACTCCTCTTAGAGAGGAGTCAAGACTAGCTCCTCAAACGCTTCCGGAAGCAAGTGAAGTTCTTGAAAACAAAAGGGAAGAGTCAAAAGTAGAGATAACCGAGCCAGCTCAATACTTACCTATTCTTGCTCCTGTAGAAGAAACTAAAGAAGAAGCTGTGACAGAAAAACCAACAAATACTCGTTCTCTAACAGCAGAAGATTTGGTGAAGATTTCCAAAGGGGAATTGCATTTAGAAAATGATTTGATTGATGAATCTCTCTACGGTGAAAAAGTTCTTGATTTGGAAGGGGATGATGACCAAGATGGCATCAAAAACAAAGATGAACTTTATGTTTACAACAAAGATGGTAAGGATTATCTAGGATATAACAGTCATCCCTTGCTAGCAGACAGTGATGGGGATGGTTTGGCAGATGGAGAAGATGACAATAAGAAAGAATGGTATGTCACAGACCGTGATTCTCTTCTCTTTATGGAGTTAGCCTATCGAGACGATGATTATATTGAGAAAATTTTAGATCATAAGAATCCTTTCCCTAGTCTCTATCTTGACCGTCAAGAATACAAACTCATGCACAATGAATTGGCTTCTTTCTGGAAGATGAAAAAAGCCTACCATACAGATAGTGGCTTGGATGCTTTCTTATTTGAGACCAAGAGCGACCTTCCTTATCTCAAAGATGGAACGGTGCACATGTTGGCTATACGTGGAACAAGACGGAATGATGCGAAAGATTTAAGTGCAGATTTTGTTTTGTTAGGAGGAAATAAACCAGCGCAAGCGGATGATATCCGCAAGGTTGTTGGGGAATTAGCCAAGGATACAAGTATTACCAAGTTGTATATGACAGGCCATTCTCTTGGAGGCTACCTAGCTCAGATTGCAGCGGTTGAAGCTTACCAAAAATATCCTGATTTTTATAACCATGTATTGCGAAAAGTGACGACTTTCAGTGCGCCTAAAGTGATTACTTCCAGAGCGGTTTGGAATGCTGAGAATGATTTCTGGGATGTTGGTTTGGAAAGCCGTAAATTAGCTGTTAGTGGAAAAATTAAGCATTATGTGGTTGATAATGATAATGTTGTGACTCCCTTGATTCATAATGATCGTGATATTGTTACATTTACAGGTAATTCACGCTTTAAACACCGTTCTCGTGGCTATTTTGAAAGTCGAATGAATGATATTCTTAACTTTAATATTGGTAAACGAGCTACCTTAGACAAACATGGTTATCGTGATCCGAAATTGGATAAAGTGCGATTCTTTAAGAAACAGGCTCTGCCTCAATCTTCTAGTCAACCAAGCGCTGAACCAATGGAAAATATTGCCTTAGGAAAACAGGTTACTCAAAGTTCGACAGCTTTCGGAGGAGATGCTAGAAGAGCTGTGGATGGCAAAGTTGATGGTAACTATGGTCACAATTCTGTCACTCATACCAACTTCCAATCTAAGCCTTGGTGGCAAGTAGATTTGGCTAAAGAAGAAACCATTCGCCAAATCAATATTTACAACCGAACAGACACTGCTCAGGATAGATTGGCAAACTTTGATGTCATTCTTTTAGACAGTTCTGGTAAAGAAATTGAGAGAAAACGCATAACATCTCTTAAAGATGTGTCAGCACAAATTGCGATTAACCATAAAAAAGCGCGCTATGTTCGAATTGAGCTAGAAGGCTATAATGCCCTCAGTCTTGCAGAAGTCCAAGTATATCGTGCTGAGAATATCGCTTGGAAAAAACAAGCTAAGCAAAGTTCTACTGATTTTGGAGGAGATGCTAGTCGTGCCTTGGATGGCAATGCCAATAGTAGTTATAGCCAGCAATCAATTACCCATACAAAATTTGAAAACCAGCCTTGGTGGGAAGTTGATTTAGGTCGTACAGAACAGGTAGGACTTGTTCGCCTTCATAACCGTGGGGATGGAGAACTTTCTAAACGTCTGTCAGACTTTGATGTGATTTTATATGATGAAAAAGGGAAAGAAGTTGCTAGACAGTATGTTTCTAAACTTGACGGAGCGAGCTTGGATGTTCAATTAAATGGGAAATTGGGACGCCGTGTTCGTGTGCAACTACGTAAGAACAATCAAGCCCTCAGTCTTGCAGAAGTAGAAGTTTTCCGCTTTATAGCTACGAATGGTGAGACGGCGACACAAGTTTCTAAGCCAGTTCAACCAATCAGTCAGACTCCTGCCAAAGATAAAACATTGACAATTCAACATAGTGGAGCTTACATTGCCCGCTACTCTATCACTTGGGAAGAAGTTACAGTAGACAAAGATGGAAACCAAGTTGTTCGTAGTCGTTCTTGGGAAGGAAACGGTCGCAACCAGACTGCAGGTTTTGTCCTCAACCTCCCAATCAAAGAAAATATGAGAAATCTGCGAATTAAGATTGAGAAAAAGACAGGTCTACTATGGAATAGGTGGCAAACAATCTATGAAAACAGACCAATTTTAACTCAACCCCACCGTAAAATTACCCATTGGGGAACAACATTAAATTCTAAGATTTCTGATGACGATGTCTTGTAAAAAATCCTACTATTCAAGAATGAGATGATTTAGTTTATAAGAGAAGTACTACCTGAGCTCGAATAGGACTCAGGTAGCTATCTGTGAGAGAACAAAATTAATACTCAATGAAAATCAAAGAGCAAACTAGGAAACTAGCCACAGGCTGCTCAAAGCACTGCTTTGAGGTTGTAAATAGAACTGACGAAGTCAGCTCAAAACACTGTTTTGAGGTTGTGGATAGAACTGACGAAGTCAGCTCAAAACACTGTTTTGAGGTTGTGGATAGAACTGACGAAGTCAGTAACCATACCTACGGCAAGGCGACGTTGACGTGATTTGAAGAGATTTTCAAAGAGTATAAACAGAAAGGTAGAGCGCGTGTTCTAATTTGAACATGAGCGGAAAAACTTAGAAAGGAAGGGGAGTTCGGGTTTGAATTGAATCCGATCTACTCTTCTCAATATTATCAAAATTAAGAAAGGAATTGAACCCATCATAAAAGCAGTGGGAAAAGATAGTTGGTCTAGCGAGCATCGCTCACTGCGCCCCACTCCTATTTTCCCTTTGGCTTTTTAACGAGTTTGGTATCTTTCTCAATATAAAATATAAAAAAGAAAGGTAGAGCATGTGTTTTGATTTGAACATGAGCGGAAAACTTTTCTAAAACTCAGAAGAGAAGGGGAGTTCGGGTTTGAATTGAATCCGGTCTAATCTTCTCAATATCATCAAAGTTAAGAAAGAAAGGAATTGACCCCACCCTAAAAGCAGTGGGAAAAAGATAGTTGGTCTAGCGAGCATCGCTCACTGCACTCAACTCCTATTTTCCCTTTGCTTTTTGACGGGTTTGGTATCTTTCTCAATATAAAATAAAGAAAGGTAGAGCGTGTGTTCTGATTTGAACACGAGCGGAAAACTTGGAAAATAGATAATCTGACTGAAAAATCAGGATTTCTCGTCAGATTCCTAATTTTCAGTCGTTTTCTTGTCGCTCTTTGTATCATAAATTATGTCTATCCATATTGCTGCTCAGCAGGGTGAAATTGCTGATAAAATTCTTCTTCCTGGGGATCCTCTTCGTGCTAAGTTTATTGCGGAGAATTTCCTTGAAGATGCTGTTTGTTTTAACGAAGTGCGTAACATGTTTGGTTACACTGGTACTTACAAGGGCCACCGTGTATCTGTTATGGGAACTGGGATGGGAATGCCATCTATTTCGATTTATGCGCGTGAGTTGATTGTTGACTACGGTGTGAAGAAATTGATTCGTGTGGGAACTGCGGGTTCTTTGAATGAAGATGTTCACGTCCGTGAATTGGTTTTGGCTCAGGCAGCTGCAACCAACTCTAACATCATCCGCAATGACTGGCCACAGTACGATTTCCCACAAATCGCTAGCTTTGATTTGCTAGATAAGGCTTACCATATCGCCAAAGAACTCGGTATGACCACCCACGTTGGGAACGTTTTGTCTTCTGATGTCTTTTATTCAAACTACTTTGAAAAGAACATCGAGCTTGGTAAATGGGGAGTCAAGGCTGTGGAAATGGAAGCAGCAGCTCTTTACTATCTGGCTGCTCAGCACCATGTTGATGCGCTTGCTATCATGACCATATCTGATAGTTTGGTCAATCCAGACGAAGACACAACTGCAGAAGAACGCCAAAATACCTTCACAGATATGATGAAGGTTGGTCTAGAAACCTTGATTGCTGAATAAAAGAGAACACAAAAGGAAGACTTTCTGGATGAAAATCTTCCTTTTTTAGTCATTCAGTTCATACTGTGACCTTAATGAAATGTTGCTCTATCGTCTATTTTTTAAGAGATTGCAAGAAATAATCAATCTCTGCTTGAGAATGGAGAATACGCATCTTTTCTGGGTAAGTATTGTTTAAATATTGGTATCTATCCTTAGCATTTTTTGTTCGACCATCCCAGAGAATCCAACGAATAAATTCCCAGTTGAATTGCTCGGGGCATCCCTTAGCCATACTTTCTCTGACTTTTCCCCGGTATTTAAGATAACGCTTAAAAGCTCGAAAGAGACAGGTAAATGGTGAAAAATTGAGAAAGATGATTTGGTCAGCTTCCTGCATTCTTTCCTCATAAAAACACCAAGAATAATTACCATCGATGACCCAAGCTTCATGCTTGGTGAGAAAATTTTTCATCTCGGTTAACATCCAATCACGGTCACTGTCTTGCCAACCAGGTTGAAATTGGAGTGTGTCCATATGAAGTTTTGGGATGGAGTAGTAGAGAGATAACTTTTCAGCTAGCGTTGACTTACCAGCACCAGAATATCCGATAATTGCAATTTTCATTTTCTACCTTTTCCTATTTGGAGACAAAAAAACAGCCTCTATGGACTGTTTCTTATTTAGCAAGTTTAGCTGAAAGACGAGCTTTATCGCGGCTTGCTTTGTTTTTGTGAATCAAACCTTTAGTTTCTGCTTTATCGATAGCTGAGCTAGCAGCACGGAAAAGTTCTTCAGATGGGTTTGCTTCGAAAGCTTTGATAGCAGTACGCATAGCTGATTTTTGAGCTGAGTTCTTTTCGTTTTGTTTAACGTTCAATTCAGCGCGTTTGATAGCTGATTTAATGTTTGCCAATGTTCTTACCTCCATATTTACTAACTATACCATTATATCTGAAAACTTACGTTTTGACAAGGGAAAATTACTTTTTTAAGTAAATTTCATCGATTTCATGGTTCTTGCTTTTATGAAGAATCACTTCCGCACGATTTCTGGTTGGTTCAATATAATTTTGTAGATTTGTGAGATTGATACTGGTCCAGACCTGATGGGCAAAGGACTCCACTTCCCCAATCGGCATCTGAGTAAAACGATAATAGTAGCTATCAGGGTCGTTTTGGGCTAGGCTCAGCATTTTCAAGAAACGGTCCAGATACCAACTCTCAATATCATCCACTCCAGCATCAACATAGATGGAAAAGTCGAAGAAGTCAGTGATATAGAGACGTTCGTTTTGTGGATTTTGAAAGACATTGATTCCTTCAACAATCACAAAATCAGCAGCTTTGACACTTTGCTTTTCCTCAGGTACGATGTCGTAGACTTCATGAGAATAGACAGGAATATCCACATCTTGTCCATTTTTGATGCAGTCCAAGAAGTTGAGAAGAGCTTCCATATCATAGCTTTCAGGAAATCCCTTACGATTTAAAATCCCTTGTTCAATCAAGGTCTGGTTGGGATAGAGAAAGCCGTCAGTTGTTACCAACTCAACCGTAGCATCTGTAAGTGTACGGGACAGTAGGATTTGAAGTAGGCGACTGGTTGTGGATTTTCCAACGGCAACACTCCCAGAAACCCCAATGATAAAAGGCTGGGATTTGCTTTCACGTTGAAGGAAAATCCCTTTTGAAAAGGCCAAATCATCCTTGGTACGCTTGTAAATCTGGATGAGATGGGCTAGGGGGAGATAGACATCGGTAACATCCTGCAAGCTAATCTGGTCATTAAAACTCTTGATGGATTCTAATTCCTCTTCTGTCAAAGGAGGTGTCGTCTTTCGATGTAAAGATTGCCAAGTTTGGCGACTGATTTTTTCAAAATGTAAAAATTCGTTGGTCATTTGTTTTCCCCTAGATATTTTGTCTATCATACCATAAAAAGTTAAAAAAATAAAGCGGTTTCTTGAATGTGGTAAGTCAATAGTATATAATATAAGTAGATAGAGGATGAACAATTTATTGATGAAGTAGGAGCTGCTTTCTACTGACTTATCAGCTATAAAGGGGGCTTTGGGGTTTATAACTTATAGGAGGTGTACTATGAAAATCTTGAAACGTTACCTATTGGAACTCTGTTTTATTTTAAGTTTTGCCTTACCTTTTATAAAAGGAGTCAATGCGGATAATGGTAGACGCTTTGTGGAAATCTATTACGGTTTTACTTTTTTGATGGAACATGCCATTGTAACAGCTGTCTTTATCTGTTCGCTTTTGATTGCTTTCTTCCTAAAAAAACGGTGGACGAAATGGCTTGCTGCTGGTAGTTATTTCTTTTTAGTTCTATGGATTGCGACAGAGGGTTATTTCGCTAGAAGATCGCTAGAAGATTTGATACGACTTTGGACAAGTTTGGAAATCCTGACACAAACTTATCAGTTGGGCTTTTATCTAAACATCCTGTTGGGAATTTTGTTGATAATAAAGTATTTGAAGGTTAAGCAATAGTCATAAAAATGAGCCTAATTACAGACAATAGACTATGAGATATCTGCTCCTACATGATTTGTCATTCGTTTCCAATAATTGAAAGAGATTGAAGAAAAGGTCTTCTTGGCTAGCTTTCTTCAGTCTTTTTCGTTTTATTATCAGTTTGTAAACGATTTACAATTTAAGTCAAATTATGGTAAAATAGTTTCATGAATAAAATGTACTATGCAGAAAATCCTGACGCTGCTCACGACATACATGAGTTGCGAGTAGAATTGTTGGGAGAAAAAATGACCTTTCTGACGGATGCAGGTGTTTTTAGCAAGAAGATGGTTGACTTTGGAAGTCAACTCTTGCTCAAGTGTCTGGAGGTCAACCAAGGAGAAACTGTCCTTGATGTAGGCTGTGGTTACGGACCTTTGGGCTTGTCTTTAGCTAAGGCTTATGGCGTTCAGGCTACCATGGTCGATATCAATAATCGTGCCTTGGATTTGGCGCGACAAAATGCTGAAAAAAATAATGTAAAAGCGACGATATTTCAATCTAATATTTATGCAAGAGTTCAAGGGCGATTTGACCATGTCATTTCCAATCCTCCTATCCGTGCGGGCAAGCAAGTCGTTCATGAAATCATCGAGAAAAGTAAAGATTTCTTGGAAACTGGTGGGGATTTGACCATCGTCATCCAGAAAAAACAAGGGGCTCCAAGTGCTAAGTCCAAGATGGAGGATGTGTTTGGTAATTGTGAAATCGTCAAAAAAGATAAGGGATACTATATCCTTAGAAGTGTGAAAGAATGAGAGTAGTTGATTTAATCCAAAAGAAACGAGATGGTCAAGAATTGACTTCAAGTGAAATTGAATGGCTGGTAGAAGGCTATGTGTCAGGAACTGTCCCTGATTATCAAATGTCTGCCTTTGCTATGGCTGTCTATTTCAAAGGAATGACGACACGAGAAATCTCAGATTTGACTATGAAGATGGTCAAGACTGGGCAAGAGTTTGACCTGTCTGCCATTGATGGTGTGAAAGTTGACAAGCATTCTACTGGTGGTGTCGGCGATAAGGTAACCTTGATTTTAGCTCCTCTTGTTGCTAGCTTTGGTGTGCCTGTGGCAAAAATGAGTGGTCGTGGTCTCGGCCATACTGGTGGGACAATTGATAAATTGGAATCCATTAAGGGCTATCAAGTCGAGCGCAGTCAAGAAGATTTCATTCGTCAGGTTCAGGATATTGGTGTATCTGTCATTGGGCAATCAGACCAGCTGGTTAAAGCAGATAAACTTCTCTACGCCCTCCGTGATGTGACCGCAACTGTCGACACGATTCCTTTGATTGCGAGTTCGGTGATGAGCAAGAAAATCGCGGCAGGAGCGGATGCTATTTTGCTAGACGTAACTGTCGGTGAGGGCGCCTTCATGAAGACGGTTGATGAGGCGCGTGAGTTGGCTCAAACCATGGTGGAACTTGGTAAGGCTGTTGGCCGGAAGACAGTAGCGGTGATTACGGATATGAGCCAGCCTTTAGGGCGTGCGATTGGAAATCGTCTGGAAATCCTTGAAGCATTGGAGATTCTACAAGGTCAAGGACGTCAGGATATTACCCACTTTATTTGTGAATTGGCTCAAATTATGCTTGGTCTGGCAAATGTAAATAAAACAGTTGAAGAAGTTCGCCAACATCTTGAAAATGGCCAAGCGCTGGCTAAGTTTGAGGAAATGGTCCAAGTCCAAGGTGGAGACTTAGAAGACCTCTATCGTCCTGTAAATGTGTCCCATGTGGTGGAAATCCCTGCTCAGGAAACGGGTGTCATTTCAGCTCTTCCAGCAATGGAATTTGGGCTTTATGCCATGAGACTGGGGGCAGGCCGTGCAGTCAAGTCTGATGCCTTGGACTATGAAACAGGAATTGTTTTTGAAAAGAAAGTTGGAGATTCCGTTCAAACGGGAGAAATTGTTGCAAAAGTATACACAAATGGAAAAATTTCTCCTCAGCTAGTTACAGATTTTCAAAAATATGTTAAAATAAATGATAGGGTGCAAAGTTTACGAGAAATTATAGAAATTATCTCATAAACAGCAGGAGAATCCGAATATGAAATTAAATAAATATATCGATCATACGCTTTTAAAACAAGATGCAACAGAAAATCAAATTGATTGTTTGTTGTCTGAGGCTAGGGAGTATGATTTTGCCAGTGTTTGCGTTAATCCGACCTGGGTTGAACATGCCAAAAAAGGGCTTGAAGGCACAGATGTCAAGGTCTGCACAGTAGTAGGTTTCCCTTTGGGGGCAACAACTTCAACTGTGAAAGCTTTTGAGACAAAAGAAGCTATCCAAAATGGTGCAGATGAGATTGATATGGTGATCAATGTTGGGACTCTCAAATCAGGCAATTTAGCCTTGGTAGAGTCAGATATTCGCGCAGTCGTGGAAGTAAGTGGTAACAAGTTAGTGAAAGTCATTATTGAAGCATGCCTTCTGACAGACCAAGAAAAAGTTGTGGCTTGCCAATTAGCCCAAAAAGCTGGAGCTGACTTTGTCAAAACATCTACTGGCTTTTCAACTGGTGGTGCTACGATAGCAGATGTTCAACTAATGCGTGAAACAGTTGGAACTGAGATGGGTGTCAAGGCTGCTGGTGGAGCTCGTTCTTATGCAGATGCTCTAGCCTTTGTAGAAGCAGGGGCGACCCGTATCGGAACGTCAGCTGGGGTAGCCATTCTAAAAGGAGAATTGGCAGATGGCGACTACTGAGTTGATTGAACTGGCAATTGAAACCAGCAAACATGCCTATGTCCCCTATTCTCACTTTCCTATCGGAGCAGTTTTAGTAGCCAAAGACGGAAGTGTTTACACGGGAGTGAATATCGAAAATGCTAGCTATCCTTTGACCAATTGCGGTGAGAGAACAGCCATTTTTAAGGCTGTATCTGAAGGGCAAAGAGAATTTTCAGAGCTGATTGTTTATGGTCAAACTGAAAAACCGATTTCACCATGTGGTGCTTGTCGCCAAGTAATGGTCGAATTTTTTGAACAAGATCTAAAAGTGACCTTAGTCGCAAAAGATAAATCGACGGTCGAGATGACGGTCGGGGAATTACTTCCATACTCTTTTACAGACTTAAATTAGTCTGAGTCGCTCTCTGAGTGGCACGGTCCTTGCGGCCAACCAATCCATACTTGCAACATCGTTGCACATCTTATTTAGGAGGTTCAGTAATGAACAAGAAACAATGGCTAGGTCTTGGCCTAGTAGCAGTGGCAGCAGTTGGACTTGCTGCATGTGGTAACCGCTCTTCTCGTAAGGCAGATTCATCTTCTGATGTGAAGACAAAAGCAGCAATCGTCACTGATACTGGTGGTGTTGATGACAAATCATTCAACCAATCAGCTTGGGAAGGTTTGCAGGCTTGGGGTAAAGAACACAATCTTTCAAAAGATAACGGTTTCACTTACTTCCAATCAACAAGTGAAGCTGACTACGCTAACAACTTGCAACAAGCGGCTGGAAGTTACAACCTAATCTTCGGTGTTGGTTTTGCCCTTCACAATGCGGTTGAAGAAGCAGCTAAAGAACATTCTGACTTGAACTATGTCTTGATTGATGATGTGATTAAAGATCAAAAGAATGTTGCGAGCGTAACTTTCGCTGATAATGAGTCAGGTTACCTTGCAGGTGTAGCTGCAGCAAAAACAACTAAAACAAAACAAGTTGGTTTTGTAGGTGGGCAGGAGTCAGAAGTTATCTCTCGTTTTGAAGCAGGATTCAAGGCTGGTGTTGCGTCAGTAGACCCATCTATCAAAGTACAAGTTGACTACGCTGGTTCATTTGGTGATGCTGCTAAAGGTAAAACAATTGCAGCCGCACAATACGCAGCCGGTGCAGATATTGTTTACCAAGTAGCTGGTGGTACAGGTGCTGGTGTCTTTGCAGAAGCAAAATCACTTAACGAAAGCCGTCCTGAAAATGAAAAAGTTTGGGTTATCGGTGTTGACCGTGACCAAGAAGCAGAAGGTAAATACACTTCTAAAGATGGTAAAGAATCAAACTTTGTTCTTGTATCTACTTTGAAACAAGTTGGTACAACTGTAAAAGATATTTCTAACAAAGCAGAAAAAGGTGAATTCCCTGGTGGTCAAGTAATCGTTTACTCATTGAAGGATAAAGGGGTTGACTTGGTAGTAACAAACCTTTCAGAAGAAGGTAAAAAAGCTGTCGAAGATGCTAAAGCTAAAATCCTTGATGGAAGCGTAAAAGTTCCTGCAAAATAATGGATGGAAGTCATTTCTTAGGAAGCGGCCCTCGGCCGCTTTTTTAAGAGTTGAGACAAAGTCATTTTGTCTCAGTAAAGCTTGCTACTAGATAAAATAGCAAGTTTTATTGAAATAAAATAAGACTCTGAAAGGAAGAGCACATGGCACACGAAAATGTCATTGAGATGCGTGATATTACCAAGGTGTTTGGTGAATTTGTTGCCAACGACAACATCAACCTGCACCTACGAAAAGGTGAAATTCATGCACTTTTAGGAGAAAATGGGGCTGGAAAGTCCACGCTCATGAACATGTTAGCAGGACTTCTTGAACCAACTAGTGGTGAAATCGCGGTCAACGGTCAAGTTGTCAATCTCGATTCACCATCTAAAGCAGCTGGCTTGGGAATCGGAATGGTTCACCAGCACTTTATGTTGGTAGAAGCTTTCACGGTGGCTGAAAACATCATTTTAGGAAGTGAATTGACTAAAAATGGTGTACTAGATATTGCTGGAGCTAGCAAAGAAATCAAGGCTCTTTCTGAACGTTATGGCTTAGCTGTTGACCCTTCTGCCAAGGTAGCAGACATCTCAGTCGGAGCCCAACAACGTGTAGAAATTTTAAAAACCCTTTATCGGGGGGCTGATATCCTTATCTTTGACGAACCAACGGCTGTTTTGACTCCATCAGAAATTGATGAGTTGATGGCTATTATGAAAAATCTTGTCAAAGAAGGAAAATCAATTATCTTGATCACCCACAAGTTGGACGAGATTCGCGCAGTTTCTGACCGCGTTACAGTTATCCGTCGTGGGAAATCAATTGAAACCGTCGAAATTGCAGGGGCTACCAATGCTGATTTGGCAGAAATGATGGTGGGACGTTCTGTTTCCTTTAAAACGGAGAAACAAGCCTCTCAACCAAAAGAAGTGGTCTTGTCTATTACAGACTTGGTGGTCAATGAAAACCGCGGTGTCCCAGCTGTGAAAAATCTGTCCTTGGATGTTCGTGCTGGAGAGATTGTTGGAATTGCGGGGATTGATGGAAATGGTCAGTCTGAACTGATTCAAGCCATCACAGGTCTTCGCAAGGTTGAATCTGGTAGCATTGAGCTAAAAGGAGATTCAATTGTAGGCTTGCATCCACGACAAATTACAGAGCTAAGTGTTGGGCACGTTCCAGAAGATCGTCACCGTGATGGTTTGATTTTAGAGATGATGATTTCTGAAAATATTGCCCTTCAAACCTACTACAAAGAACCACATAGTAAAAATGGAATTTTGAACTATTCAAATATTACTTCTTATGCTAAAAAGCTAATGGAAGAATTTGATGTTCGTGCTGCCAGTGAATTTGTTCCTGCAGCTGCACTTTCAGGAGGAAATCAACAAAAAGCAATTATTGCTCGTGAAATTGATCGTGATCCTGATCTCCTTATCGTCAGCCAGCCAACTCGTGGGTTGGATGTCGGTGCCATTGAATATATCCACAAGCGCTTGATTGAAGAGCGTGATAATGGTAAGGCTGTTCTAGTTGTCAGCTTTGAATTGGATGAGATTTTAAACGTCTCAGACCGTATTGCCGTTATTCATGATGGTAAGATTCAAGGTATTGTGTCACCAGAAACAACCAATAAACAAGAACTTGGTGTCTTGATGGCTGGTGGAAACTTGGGAAAGGAGAAGAGTGATGTCTAAAAAATTACAACAAATTTCGGTTCCCTTGATCTCTGTCTTCCTTGGAATTTTACTTGGAGCCATTGTCATGTGGATCTTCGGCTATGATGCTATTTGGGGCTACGAAGAATTGTTCTATACATCCTTTGGTAGCCTGCGTGGGATTGGAGAAATCTTCCGTGCAATGGGGCCTTTGGTCTTGATTGGTCTTGGATTTGCTGTTGCCAGTCGTGCAGGTTTCTTTAACGTTGGGCTTCCTGGTCAGGCTTTGGCAGGTTGGATTTTAAGTGGTTGGTTTGCCTTGTCGCATCCAGATATGCCCCGTCCCTTGATGATTCTAGCAACCATCGTGATTGCCTTGATTGCTGGTGGGATTGTCGGAGCGATTCCGGGTATTCTTAGAGCTTATCTAGGGACGTCAGAGGTTATCGTCACCATCATGATGAACTACATTGTCTTGTATGTAGGGAATGCCTTTATTCATGCCTTCCCTAAAGAATTCATGCAAAGTACAGATTCGACCATTCGTGTCGGGGCTAATGCAACCTATCAGACACCTTGGTTATCTGAATTGACTGGTAACTCACGGATGAATATTGGTATTTTCTTTGCTCTCATTGCCGTTGCAGTCATTTGGTTTATGCTCAAGAAAACAACCCTTGGTTTTGAAATTCGTGCGGTTGGTCTTAATCCACATGCTTCAGAATATGCTGGTATTTCTGCAAAAAGAACGATTATCCTCTCAATGATTATTTCAGGTGCCTTGGCTGGTCTTGGTGGAGCTGTTGAAGGACTTGGAACCTTCCAGAACGTCTATGTTCAAGGGGCATCATTAGCTGTCGGATTTAACGGGATGGCGGTTAGTCTGCTTGCGGCCAACTCACCAATTGGTATTCTCTTTGCAGCCTTCCTATTTGGTGTTCTCCAAGTTGGAGCTCCTGGTATGAATGCGGCGCAGGTACCGTCTGAGCTTGTTAGCATTGTAACAGCGTCTATTATCTTCTTTGTCAGTGTTCATTACCTTATCGAACGCTTTGTCAAACCGAAAAAACAAGTTAAAGGAGGTAAGTAAAGATGTCTATTACAACCTTGCTCACCCTCTTGGTGTCTTCTATGCTGATTTATTCAGCACCCCTCATCTTTACAAGTATTGGTGGTGTTTTCTCTGAACGTGGTGGTGTGGTAAACGTCGGTCTTGAAGGAATTATGGTTATGGGTGCCTTTTCTGGAGTTGTCTTTAACCTTGAATTTGCAGAACAATTTGGAGCAGCAACCCCATGGCTATCCTTGCTTGTAGCAGGATTGGTAGGGGGAATCTTTTCTATCATCCACGCAGCAGCAACGGTTCATTTCCGTGCAGACCATGTTGTCAGCGGTACTGTCTTGAACTTGATGGCGCCTGCCTTGGCTGTTTTCTTGGTGAAAGTTCTTTATAACAAAGGACAAACCGACAACCTAAGTCAGACTTTTGGACGCTTTGATTTCCCAGTCTTGGCAAATATCCCAGTGATTGGTGATATCTTCTTCAAGTCAACTAGTCTTCTTGGTTATCTGGCCATTGCCTTCTCATTCCTTGCTTGGTTTATCCTCTTCAAGACTCGATTTGGTCTTCGTCTCCGCTCTGTCGGTGAACATCCTCAAGCATCGGATACCTTGGGAATCAATGTCTACAAGATGAGATATTTTGGAGTTATTATTTCAGGTTTCCTAGGTGGAATTGGCGGAGCGATTTATGCTCAATCAATCTCAGTTAACTTTTCAGTGACAACTATTGTTGGACCTGGATTTATCGCTCTTGCTGCGATGATTTTCGGAAAATGGAATCCAATCGGAGCCATGCTATCTAGTCTCTTCTTTGGGCTTTCACAAAGTTTGGCTGTTATCGGTTCTCAATTGCCGTTCCTACAAGGAGTTCCTGCGGTTTACCTTCAAATCGCACCTTATGTTTTGACAATTCTAGTCTTGGCAGCTTTCTTTGGAAAAGCAGTCGCACCAAAAGCAGATGGTATCAACTATATCAAATCAAAATAAGCATACAAAAAACGTCAGTACATATAGAACTGGCGTTTTATTTTTTAGGATGTTGGTGGGTCAAGTTCAATCCCCAAGGGACCAAATTTTCAGTTTTATTTTTGATGCGTGTGATATTGTCCTTATGGCGAATGATAATCAAGCTAGCAAGAGCCAGGATAATAGCGATGAAGAGAGGGTCATAATTGCTCAGGATAAAACCAAAAAGTGGAAAGAGTAGAACTCCGATGACAGCCGCGATAGATGCTGTGACACTAGATAGCGAAATCATACTACCAAGATAGAGGGTTCCAAAGAAAATAACTGCAAGGTAGAGACAGAAGACAGGCGCAAATCCGAAAATCACTCCAGCGCTAGTTGCGACAGCCTTGCCACCCTTAAATCCTGCAAAGATAGGGAAGGTATGACCAATAACAGCCAAAAGTCCAAAGATGAGAGGCGAAACACCTTGAAGATGAAACATAATTGGAAGAAGTGTTGCTAGGGTTCCTTTGAAAAAGTCAATCACAAAGGTCGCCATACCTGCTTTCTTACCTAAAATACGGAAAGTATTGGTTGTTCCAGTATTTCCAGAACCATGCTCGCGCAGATTGATTTGAAAGAATACTTGTCCAATCCAGAGACCAGACGGAATCGAACCTAGCAGATAGGCTAGAATTAATAAAACTATTGTAATCATACTCCTATTATATCATGAAATGGAGAAGAAAGGCAGAGAATCTCTTCTGAAATTGTCACAGCGGAGAAAGAAAAATTTTGCAAAATCCTTAGAAAACTTGTAGAATAGTAAAGATGAACGAATAGGAGGTTCCTTGTGTCAAAAAAGGAAATCAATATTAACAATTATAATGATGATGCCATTCAGGTGCTAGAAGGGTTGGATGCGGTCCGAAAACGTCCAGGGATGTATATCGGATCGACCGATGGTGCTGGTCTCCACCACCTAGTCTGGGAAATCGTCGATAATGCAGTCGATGAGGCCTTGTCTGGATTTGGTGATCGTATTGATGTGACCATCAATAAAGATGGGAGTTTGACTGTGCAAGACCACGGACGTGGGATGCCGACAGGTATGCACGCTATGGGAATCCCAACTGTTGAGGTTATCTTTACCATTCTCCACGCTGGAGGAAAATTTGGTCAAGGTGGTTATAAGACATCTGGTGGTCTCCACGGGGTTGGTTCTTCCGTTGTAAATGCTCTATCTAGTTGGCTGGAGGTAGAAATCACTCGTGACGGTGCAGTCTACAAGCAACGTTTTGAAAATGGTGGAAAACCTGTTACGACTTTGAAGAAAATCGGTACAGCACCCAAGTCTAAGACAGGTACCAAGGTTACTTTTATGCCAGATGCCAGTATCTTTTCTACGATAGACTTCAAGTACAATACCATTTCAGAACGTCTCAATGAGTCAGCCTTTCTCTTGAAAAATGTGACCTTGTCCTTGACGGACAAGCGAACAGATGAGTCTGTTGAGTTTCACTATGAAAATGGGGTACAGGACTTTGTTTCTTATTTAAACGAAGACAAGGAAACCTTGACGCCTGTCCTCTACTTTGAAGGTGAGGATAATGGTTTTCAAGTAGAAGTAGCTCTTCAGTACAATGATGGATTTTCAGATAACATCTTGTCCTTTGTCAATAACGTTCGTACCAAGGACGGCGGAACGCATGAGACAGGACTCAAATCTGCTATCACTAAGGTTATGAATGACTATGCGCGTAAGACGGGGCTTCTCAAGGAAAAAGATAAAAACCTTGAAGGGTCAGATTACCGTGAAGGGTTAGCAGCTGTTCTTTCTATCTTGGTTCCTGAAGAACACCTCCAGTTTGAAGGTCAGACCAAGGACAAGCTAGGAAGCCCTCTTGCCCGTCCGGTTGTGGATGGCATTGTGGCGGATAAGTTGACCTTCTTCCTCATGGAAAATGGAGAATTGGCTTCTAACCTCATTCGCAAGGCTATTAAGGCCCGTGATGCTCGTGAAGCAGCACGTAAGGCGCGTGATGAGAGCCGAAATGGGAAGAAAAATAAGAAAGACAAGGGCTTGCTGTCTGGGAAATTGACCCCAGCCCAGTCTAAGAATCCAGCTAAGAATGAACTCTATCTAGTTGAGGGAGATTCTGCCGGAGGTTCTGCCAAACAAGGCCGTGATCGCAAGTTCCAGGCTATTCTACCTCTTCGTGGTAAGGTTATCAATACAGCTAAAGCCAAGATGGCGGATATTCTCAAAAATGAGGAAATCAACACTATGATTTATACCATCGGTGCTGGTGTGGGGGCTGACTTCTCTATTGAAGATGCCAACTATGACAAGATCATTATCATGACCGATGCGGATACAGACGGTGCCCATATCCAGACCTTGCTCTTGACATTTTTCTACCGTTACATGCGTCCGTTAGTTGAGGTAGGCCATATCTATATTGCCCTCCCACCTCTTTACAAGATGTCCAAAGGCAAAGGCAAGAAAGAAGAAGTGGCCTATGCTTGGACGGACGGAGAGCTAGAAGAACTCCGCAATCAGTTTGGCAAAGGCGCAACCCTCCAACGCTACAAGGGACTTGGTGAGATGAATGCGGATCAACTCTGGGAAACAACTATGAATCCAGAAACCCGTACACTCATCCGTGTCACCATTGAAGACCTAGCCCGCGCCGAACGTCGCGTCAATGTTCTCATGGGAGACAAGGTCGAACCACGCCGTAAATGGATTGAGGATAATGTCAAGTTTACGCTGGAAGAAGCGACAGTGTTTTAATGAAAGAAAATAATATGTTAGTAAACTGGAAATTAGAGTCGGATGTGAATGACTATGTGAAAAAGCAGTTTGAAAATCTTGGTTTGAAAAAATTGCAGGATTATAATGAAGAATCTGCTATGAGTGCTTATCTCAAAGAGGCGCTTAAGGGAGCGGCTAAGACGCAAACTAAGACTAATTTTGGAAAACCAGATTTTCATATTGAAAAATACAAACAAGTTCCTATCTTGATTGAAAACAAACTCAAATTATCTAAGCTAGTTGCTCAAACAAAGGACGGTATTAAGTTTGATGATAAATCAATTAGTGATTTTGCGGTGAATGGGGTTTTGCATTATGCGAGGGCAGTTATTGATAGTGGTAAATATCATGAAGCCGTCGCAGTTGGTGTTGCAGGTGATAACGAAGAAAATGTGACTATCAAAGTTTATTATGTCTTTGGTTCTGCTCCTAATGCCTATAAAGAGCTATCAAAGGTAACGACTTTTGATTTTTTGGAAAATGAGTCCACCTTTGAGATATTCTACAAAGATGCTGTTTTGAGCGAAGAAGAAAAACACCAAATTCTGATTGATAGTCAAGCGACCTTGCAAGGCTATGCTAAAAAGCTCAATAAATTGATGCACAACCATAATATCACAGCTCCTCAACGGGTGCTTTATGTGTCTGGTATGCTATTATCTATGCAGGATATCGTAGATTGTAAGGGCAAAAAGGTTGATGAGGGCTTAATACCTGACGATTTAAAAGGTGTGCAGTCTGAAACCAAGCGTGATGGTAAGAAAGTTGTTGATCAAATCAAGGCTTTCCTAGATGAACGTGAAATCAATGAAGATAAGAAAACTCTCATGTTGGCTTCTTTTGGAGAAATTTCCAAAGATAGCCAGCGTGACGAGTTGATTACCAATGACAAAGAAGTAGCACAACTTCTCCCTCAAAAGGAAAATTCTGTTACCAAGCAAATCTTCACTTTTATCTATGAGAATATTTTCAAGTCCATTGATGGTTTGGGTGGACATATCGATATTATGGGGGAGATGTACTCCGAATTTCTAAAGTATGCTTTGGGAGATGGAAAAGAAATTGGTATTGTTCTGACCCCTCCTTATGTTACCAAAATGATGGCGCAAATTCTGGGATAACAAGTGAGAGCAAGGTTATGGATTTGGCGACTGGTTCAGCTGGTTTCCTCATTTCAGCGATGGAGTTGATGATAGATCATGCAAATATCAGTTTTGGGAAGGGGACTTCTCGAGCCAACGAGGAGATTGCGAAGCTCAAGAAAGATAACCTGCTAGGAATAGAACTTAATGCAGAGATGTATACCTTAGCGACAACCAATATGATTCTTCGTGGAGATGGATCTAGTCGAATTGAAAAAGGTTCTGCATTCAATCATCCTGAGAGTCTGTTTACGGATTTTAAAGCTAATCGTGTCTTGCTGAATCCCCCTTTCTCTTATGAAGAAAATGGTCTTCCTTTTATAGCCTATGGTTTGGATAAGATGGAGCGTGGTGGCCTAGGTGCCATTATCATTCAAGATAGTGCTGGTTCTGGTAAGGCAACAAAGACAGCTAAAGCTATTTTGAAAAAGCATACCCTACTTGCTTCTATCAAAATGCCTGTTGACCTTTTTGTTCCCATGGCAGGAGTCCAGACTTCTATCTACATTTTTAAGGCTCATGAGGCACACGATTACGACCAGACGGTTAAATTTATTGACTTTAGAAATGACGGTTTTAAACGTGCTAAGCGAGGTATTTCAGAGGTTGATAATCCTATCCAGCGTTACCAAGATGTGATTAAAATTTATAAGGCTGGAAAGAGAGCGGAAGTGAGTAAAGAACTTTGGGATTTAGATGCTATCTTTATTGAGGACTTTATCACTGACAAGGGTAATGATTGGAATTTCGAACAGCACCAGATCATTGATACAAAACCAACCTTGGATGATTTTAAAAAGACTGTTACTGACTACTTAGCTTGGGAAGTGGAACAACTCCTGAAAAACAAGGGGGAAGATAGCTCAAAAAAAGCCTAAGCCCTCGCCTTCAAAAATTGGAAGAGGAATTTGAAGCAAGTGGGGGCGAGTGGAGAGAGTATCGGATAGGAGATTTATTTGGTAATATTGTTCAGGGTTCCCGTCTAACGAAAGCAGATCAGATAGATGGCCTTTTACCATTTGTGATGGCAGGAGTGACTAATACGGGTGTCGTTAGACATATTGGGAATAAGATGACTATTTTTCCAAAAAATTCTCTGACTATTGATATTTTTGGAAATGTTTTTTATCGAAATTATGAATTTAGCGCATCAGATGATGTGGGTGTCTACTGGAATGACGAAGAGTATAGTGAACACTCCATGTTATTTTTAGCATCTTCAATTCAAAAATCTTTAGTTGGTAAATTTGATTTTGGAAATAAGCTACGCTTTTCTAAATCTCATGACCTCCTAGTTAAACTTCCAACTCTCAATAACAAATTAGCATTTTCATACATGGAAAGCTACATCAAAGCGCTCGAGTCTGAACGCATCGAGACGCTTGAGTCTTATCTAACTGTAACAAATCTTAGGGATTATCATCTTACAAAAAATGATGAAAAAGTACTTGACAAGTTTGCAAAACTTTCCGATACTAAGAGTAGAGGAGTCGGAGGTATTCCAACTTTCTCAGGTCTTTAACTTATCCAGTAGTAAAAAGAAATTCAATGCAAATATGATTGAGTTTGGAGGAAAGTTTCCTTATGTAGCTCGTGGAGATAGTAACAATGGGATTCGAGGTTATATTACAGAGAGTGAAGAATTTCTCAATCCTGCCAACACAATTAGTTTTGGTCAAGATACGGCAACGATGTTTTATCAAAAAGAACCCTATTTCACAGGAGATAAAATTAAGGTATTGCGCACTAAAGAAGTAGAATTGGATAGGTATAAAGCTCTTTATTTAATTACTTCATTAAGAAAGAGTTTCTCTACATTTAGTTGGGGAAGTAGCTCTTTTAATGAAAAAGTATTAAAAGAGACAGATGTTAAGCTTCCTATCAAAAATAATCAAATCGACTATACATTTATGTCTGACTTTGTTCGAGCAGTGGAGAAATTAGTTATCAAGGATTTAGTCATCTGGGCTGACAAAAAAATTGCTGCGACTAAGGAAGTAGTAGCAAGATAGTTCAGTATATCTGTCCTTTTTAGGGAGTAGCTGTCCTAATTTTTAGGCAGTTTTTCCCTAAAAAGGACAAGTTGAGTTTTGATAATAGCTATTTATTTACACCTTACAAAAAGTTTACATTGAAAAAAGTAAGAAGGAGGATCCAGTAAATGGAGAATAAGAAACCTAAAGGAGCTGCAAAGATTAGATTGTTCAAAATAAGTCATGCAGAGTATGGGAAAGTACTTGATGTGTTGGATGCGAAAACATCTATTTTGGATGTAAGAAATATGATTTGTAATAGAGAGCCTGATTATGAGTATTTTATTCCAAAAGTGATATTTTCATTGGACAAAGAGGCTAAGGAAAATGGTTTCTATTTTAGCGGACTCAACGGAGATTTTGCTTACTTACCAAGGGTTACTACAGACATTGTAGAGTTTAAGTTGCCAGATGAACTGAAAGAACATATTGCTAAAGGGCACCCTGTTTTCTATACAAAATGGCGTTAATAAGGGGAAGATATGGTATTGGAAAATAAACTAGGCATTACAAACTCAGCCCAGCTGTCAGATGCAGAAGAAAAACTGACAAAAAAACAAGCCGCCCTGCTTTTTCAGACAGGAGACTTGTTCAAGATGGAAGTTGGGACATTTGCAGGGCTGTCAGCTATTCACCACTATCTTTTTTCAGGTATCTATGATTTCGCTGGAAAAATCCGTGATGTCAATATTGCAAAGGATAACTTTCAATTTGCCCCCCGTATTTTTTTAGAGCAATCCTTGCAGTATATTGACAAACTTCCTCATGATAATTTTGATCAAGTAGTTGATAAGTATGCGGATATGAATATTGCCCATCCTTTCCGTGAGGGGAATGGACGCGCAATGCGGATTTGGCTAGATTGTATGCTTCGTCAGAAACTGGGCAAAGTGGTAGACTGGAATGCTATAGATAAGGATGAATACCTGAATGCCATGAAGCGTAGTGCAGTATCGACTGGAGAACTCAAGTATTTGCTCCTCAATAACTTGACGGATGACCTTACTCAGACCAGTTTCTTTAAGAGAGTAGATGCTTCATACTACTACGAAGGATACAGTCTTTACAAGACAGGGGAATTATAGTATAAAAACTATCCAGTAAGAAGAATCAGACGCTTGGTAACCTATAAAATGAGAAGGTGCTGACATGAGAATTGAAACAGAAATGCTAGATCTGATTTTACAAACTGCCAAAACTTTACAAGTTAAAGCTATCGCCATGTCTGGTTCACGGACAAACCAAAAGGTTCAAACAGATGAATTTCAAGACTATGACGTGGTCTATATCGTGGATGATTTAGATAATCTGACGAGTGACCTTTCTTGGCTAGATCAGTTTGGCAAACGCCTGATTGAACAGCATGTCCAGCTTGACCATCGTCGTCTCTACCTCATGCTCTTTGAAGATGGCAATCGTATCGATTTGACTCTTTGTCCTAAAGAACACATTCAAGAATGGGTGGACAGTGAAGCAGGATTCACTGTTTTAGAAGATAAGAAGGGCTTGTTTGAGTCCTATTCTCCCAGTCCAAAGCGTTTCTGGATACATCCAGCTACTGAGACAGATTTTAAAAATTCCTGCAATGAATTTTGGTGGGTGTCATCTTACGTGGTTAAAGGGATTTGTCGGAATCAGCTCATCTACGCGATTGACCATCTTTACGGCATTTGTCAGCAAGAATTCTTGAAAATTTTGGCTTGGCAGGTAGCAAGTGATAGGGGGAAAGTAGACGTCGGCAAGAATTATAAGCATCTTTTTAACTATTTACCTGCTGAGCAAAAGAAGGAATTCTCAGATTTGCTTGATTTTTCAAGTATAGATAAAATCACTCAGTCTTTATTGACTACGATGCAACTTTTCCATAGAGAAGCTCAAAGACTTGCTCAAAAGCTGGGCTTTGACTACGATAAAGAAGTGGCTGAGAAGATGATTGAGTATGCTGAGGAAAGAGTGAAGAAGTTTGGGAATAACTGGAAAAATGAAAAAGCGAGAGGAGGAGACTCATGATTGAAAAAGTGGAACGCCTCATTACAGAGATTAATCGTATTCATCGAGAATATTCTAAAGATTATTTTGAAACGGGTAAGGTGGAAAAAATAAATCTCAAGCATACCTTTTCAAAAGTTCCGACTAAAGCGATTTTGTCCTACCGTCTGAATTTACATGAGTCAATTAATGATTATCTGATGAAAGCGGATGTCCAAGATATTGCCTATGTTTATCGTGTCAAAACTTCTGAGTCTATTTTAGATAAAATTATACGTTTTTCAGAGCGTCAAGAGGGCTATCCTGTGAATTCAATTCTTAATGATATTTTTGGTGCTCGTATGATTTTAAGTTCCAAAGAGATAGCTCAAGTCATGGAGAAACTAGATGATTGGCAAGAGATTTACGGACTAAAAAACTGGTATTTACGTGATAAAGATGGCTATGTCGGTATTCATATCTATTTTAAAAATAAAAGTAATTTTTATTACCCATGGGAACTCCAACTTTGGGATAAGAAAGATGTAGATAGTAATATCGCCAGCCATATCAAGTATAAACGAGGATTTGTGGAGTAGACATTTCAAGTGGAAATGACGATACAGGAATTGGATGGAAGTGACTTACTCTATATTTTTTCTTTTTCCATAGTATTTACTCTACATTCTTCGAAAGGAGTTAAACGCGCCCTGAATGCTATGTGAAATTTCTTATTAACTGAAGCAACGCATTTTAAACACATTAAACTACAGAAAGGGTCGTTTGGTTATTTGTAGTAACTGAACACGGGACTAATTTTATTCGGAAAAAAGTCAAATCGTCTTGACTTCATCGAGCCCTACATCGATTTTCTATTTTTCTACAGACATTTTTGGCAAGCCAAATCGTCCCTTTATATCATAACTGAAAACCTTTTCTGTAAAAACCTACTCTACATTCTTTGAAAGGAGTTGAACACGCCCTAAATGCTGTGTGAAAAAGATAAATTCTCTTGCGAACATCGCTCGCTTTAAGAATTTTCTATTTTCACTTGGTATTTTATGGGCTTTGTATCTTATGTCTAACATTCAAAACATGTCCCTGGAGGACATCATGGGAGAGCGCTTTGGTCGCTACTCCAAGTACATTATTCAAGACCGGGCTTTGCCAGATATTCGTGATGGGTTGAAGCCGGTTCAGCGCCGTATTCTTTATTCTATGAATAAGGATAGCAATACTTTTGACAAGAGCTACCGTAAGTCGGCCAAGTCTGTCGGTAACATCATGGGGAATTTTCATCCACACGGTGATTATTCTATCTATGATGCCATGGTCCGTATGTCACAGGACTGGAAAAATCGTGAGATTCTAGTCGAAATGCACGGTAATAACGGTTCTATGGACGGAGATCCGCCTGCGGCTATGCGTTATACTGAGGCGCGTTTGTCTGAGATTGCGGGTTATCTTCTTCAGGATATCGAGAAAAAGACCGTTCCTTTTGCTTGGAACTTTGACGATACGGAGAAAGAGCCGACAGTCTTGCCAGCAGCCTTTCCAAATCTCTTGGTGAATGGTTCTACTGGTATTTCGGCTGGTTATGCCACAGATATTCCTCCCCATAATTTGGCCGAAGTTATCGATGCGACAGTCTACATGATTGATCATCCAACTGCCAAGGTGGATAAACTCATGGAATTCTTGCCTGGACCAGACTTCCCGACTGGAGGGATTATCCAGGGTCGTGATGAAATCAAGAAGGCCTATGAAACTGGGAAAGGGCGCGTTGTTGTTCGTTCCAAGACTGAGATTGAAAAGCTAAAAGGTGGTAAGGAACAAATTGTTATTACTGAGATTCCTTATGAAATCAACAAGGCCAATCTAGTCAAGAAGATTGATGATGTTCGTGTCAATAGTAAGGTGGCAGGTATTGCTGAGGTTCGCGATGAGTCTGACCGTGACGGTCTTCGTATCGCTATTGAACTTAAGAAAGACGCTAATACAGAGCTCGTTCTCAACTATCTCTTTAAATATACTGACCTGCAAATCAACTACAACTTTAACATGGTGGCGATTGACAATTTCACACCTCGTCAGGTCGGTATTGTCCCAATCTTGTCTAGCTATATTGCCCACCGTCGTGAAGTGATTTTGGCGCGTTCACGCTTTGATAAGGAAAAGGCTGAAAAACGTCTCCATATCGTCGAAGGTTTGATTCGTGTGATTTCAATCTTGGACGAAGTCATTGCGCTTATCCGTGCTTCTGAGAATAAGGCGGATGCCAAGGAAAATCTCAAAGTTAGCTATGATTTTACAGAGGAGCAGGCTGAGGCCATCGTTACCTTGCAATTGTATCGTTTGACCAATACCGATGTGGTTGTCTTACAGGAAGAAGAAGCAGAACTTCGTGAAAAGATTGCCATGCTGGCGGCTATTATCGGGGATGAGCGGACTATGTACAATCTCATGAAGAAAGAGCTTCGTGAGGTCAAGAAGAAATTTGCGACACCACGTTTGAGTTCGTTAGAAGACACTGCGAAAGCAATTGAGATTGATACAGCTAGTCTGATCGCTGAAGAAGATACCTATGTCAGCGTGACCAAGGCAGGTTACATCAAGCGTACCAGCCCACGTTCCTTTGCCGCTTCAACGCTGGAAGAAATTGGCAAACGTGATGACGACCGTTTGATTTTTGTTCAATCTGCCAAGACAACCCAGCATCTTTTGATGTTCACGACGCTTGGAAATGTCATTTATCGACCAATTCATGAATTGGCAGACATTCGTTGGAAGGATATCGGGGAACATCTGAGCCAAACCATTACAAACTTTGAAACGAACGAAGAAATTCTTTATGTGGAAGTAGTGGATCAGTTTGATGATGCGACAACCTACTTTGCGGCGACTCGTTTCGGTCAAATCAAGCGTGTAGAACGCAAAGAATTCTCTCCATGGCGGACCTATAAATCTAAGTCTGTAAAGTATGCTAAGCTCAAAGACGAGACAGACCAGATTGTAGCAGTGGCTCCGATTAAACTGGATGATGTTCTCTTGGTTAGCCAAAATGGTTATGCCCTTCGTTTCAATATCGAAGAGGTACCAGTTGTCGGTGCTAAGGCTGCAGGTGTCAAAGCTATGAACCTGAAAGCAGATGATGTTCTCCAATCCGCCTTTATCTGTAACACCTCATCCTTCTACCTCTTGACCCAACGTGGAAGTTTGAAACGTGTTTCTATTGACGAAATTCCGGCAACAAGTCGTGCCAAACGTGGCTTACAAGTCTTGCGTGAGTTAAAAAACAAACCGCATCGTGTCTTCTTGGCAGGAGCGGTTGCAGAACAAGGCTTCGTTGGTGACCTCTTCAGTACAGAAGTGGAAGAGAACGACCAAACTCTGCTTGTTCAATCCAACAAAGGAACAATCTACGAAAGCCGATTACAAGACTTGAATTTGTCAGAACGGACTAGTAACGGAAGCTTCATTTCTGATACGATTTCTGATGAAGAAGTTTTTGATGCCTATCTTAAAGAAGTATTTACTGAAGCTAAATAAGTGAAATGAAGAATCAGTTCTAAGAGCTGGTTCTTTTTATTGAAGAAATTTTCTGAAAATTACAAAATATACTTGCTATTTTAGAAAAATAGTGTAGAATATAAGAAATAGGTTTTTAGAATAAGGAGTGGAATATGACAGTAACGATTGATTGGGAAAACCTTGGTTTTTCCTATATGAAATTACCTTATCGCTATCTTGCTCATTTCAAAAATGGACAATGGAATCAAGGAGAGCTTACAGAGGATGCAACTTTGCATATTTCAGAGTCTTCTCCAAGTCTCCACTATGGACAACAAGCATTTGAAGGTTTGAAAGCTTATCGTACTAAGGATGGCAGTGTTCAACTGTTCCGTCCTGATGAAAATGCTAAACGCCTGCAACGTACATGTGACCGTCTCTTGATGCCACAAGTTCCGACAGACATGTTTGTAGAAGCTTGTAAAGCAGTTGTCCGTGCGAATGAAGAATACGTACCACCATACGGAACAGGTGGAACCCTCTATCTTCGTCCACTTTTGATTGGTGTCGGAGATATTATCGGGGTAAAACCAGCAGAGGAGTATATTTTTACTATCTTTGCTATGCCAGTTGGAAATTACTTTAAAGGTGGTTTGGTCCCTACCAACTTCTTGATTCAGGATGAATACGACCGTGCCGCTCCAAATGGTACAGGTGCGGCTAAGGTTGGTGGGAATTATGCTGCCAGTCTCTTGCCAGGGAAATTGGCCAAGTCACGTCATTTCTCAGATGTTATTTACCTAGATCCATCAACACATACAAAGATTGAAGAAGTTGGATCAGCTAACTTCTTTGGAATTACAGCTGATAATGAATTTGTAACGCCATTGAGTCCATCTATCTTGCCATCTATTACCAAGTATTCCTTACTTTATTTGGCAGAACATCGCTTGGGCTTAACTCCTATTGAAGGAGATGTTCCAATTGATAACCTTGACCGTTTTGTAGAGGCAGGTGCCTGTGGTACAGCAGCGGTTATTTCTCCAATTGGAGGTATTCAACACGGTGATGATTTCCATGTATTTTATAGTGAAACAGAAGTTGGCCCTGTGACTCGTAAACTCTATGATGAATTGACAGGTATTCAGTTTGGTGATATTGAAGCGCCAGAAGGTTGGATTGTAAAAGTAGATTAAAAATATATTAAAGGAGATTTTTATGAAATCAAAAAAGTGGATTTTAACAACAGGACTTATCCTAAGCACAACAGCTCTTTTAGCAGCCTGTGGGAAAGCTGATAAAGAAGCAGATGCTCCGACAACATTTTCTTATGTCTATGCAGTGGATCCAGCATCCTTGGACTACAGCATAGCAACGCGTACATCCACAACAGATATTATCGGGAATGTTGTTGATGGTTTGATGGAAAATGATAAATACGGCAATGTTGCTCCTTCTCAAAAAGACTATGATTTGAACAGTACAGGATGGGCTCCAAGCTATCAAGATCCAGCGTCTTACTTGAATATTATGGATCCAAAATCTGGTTCTGCCATGAAACACCTTGGTATTACGAAAGGAAAAGATAAGGATGTTGTCGCTAAACTTGGTTTGGATCAATATAAGAAGTTGTTAGAAGATGCTGTTTCTGAGACCACTGACTTAGAGAAGAGATATGAAAAATATGCCAAAGCTCAAGCTTGGTTGACAGATAGTTCATTATTGATGCCAACAGCTTCATCTGGTGGTTCTCCAGTTGTAAGTAATGTAGTACCATTCTCAAAACCATACTCACAAGTTGGTATTAAGGGAGATCCATATATCTTTAAAGGAATGAAATTGCAAAAAGATATTGTTACAACAAAAGAATATGACGAAGCTCTTAAAAAATGGCAAAAAGAAAAATTGGAATCCAATAGCAAATACCAAAAAGAATTAGAAAAGCATATTAAATAAAGAATGGTATTGCTCTTGATAAAATTTTAAAAATACTGTCATTTTGGATATAAAGGAGTTTGATATGGAGTGGATTAAGCTAATAGGAATAGCAATCATTGTTGTGGGTTTTATTTTAAAATTTGATACAATTGCAACAGTAGTCTTAGCTGGTTTGGTTACAGCTTTAGTTTCAGGTGTTTCTCTTGTTGAATTTTTGGAGATTTTGGGAAAAGAATTTAGCAATCAGCGAGTGCTCACGATTTTTATGGTTACCTTGCCTCTTGTGGGGCTGTCAGAAACCTTTGGACTCAAGCAACGATCAATTGATTTGATTCGAAAGATTAAAGGTCTGACAGTTGGAAACTTCTATACAGTTTATTTCTTTATTCGAGAGTTAGCTGGTTTCTTTTCAATTCGTCTAGGAGGACACCCTCAGTTTGTCAGACCTTTGGTTCAACCTATGGGAGAAGCAGCAGCAGAGTCTCAATTAGGTAGAAAGTTAACAGAGGTTGAAGATGAGACAATAAAAGCGCGTGCGGCTGCGAATGAAAATTTTGGAAATTTCTTTGCTCAAAATACGTTTGTAGGTGCTGGGGGAGTCCTCTTGATAGGGGGAACATTAGATCAGTTAGGCTATGAAAGCAATTATGCAGGGATTGCTTCTACATCTATTATTGTTGCTGTTATAACACTTATTGTAGTAGGGATTTACAATTATTTATTTGATAAAAAATTGATATCAAAAAAGACTAGGGGAGGAGAACAAAAATGACAGAGTTGGCAAAGCAACTATTAGAGTTGACCTATATTGTGATTGGTTGTCAATTTCTCCATACAGCCTATTGTAGTTATAAAGATAAAACAAACCCAGTTCGACTTGGGACATCTGCATTTTGGACTCTATTGTCTATTACGTTTATAGGTGGTTCCTATATGCCAAATATGAGTATTGGTATTATTGTAATCCTATTATCGCTGCTAACATTGTTTAAGCAAGTCCGTATCGGAACCTTGCCATCCTTAGATGAAATGAAAGCCAATATTGAATCTAACAGGTTGAAAAATAAAATTTTTATTCCAGTTATGCTGATGGCAATACTTGCGTTGGTCTTAGCGCAAATGATTCCAGAATTTAGCAAGATTTCGATTAGCCTTGCCGCCTTGTTTGCTACAATTTCTGTTCTTGTGATTACCAATAGTCACCCTAAGAGTCTGTTATCAGAAAATAATCGAATGACTCAGCAAGTTTCAACAAGTGGGATTGTTCCTCAATTATTAGGGGCTTTGGGGGCTATTTTTACTGTAGCAGGTGTTGGTGATGTTATCTCTCATCTGATTAGCGGTATTGTTCCTTCAGATAGTCGCTTTATAGGAGTTTTGGCCTATGTTCTTGGAATGGTTCTATTCACAATGATTATGGGAAATGCTTTTGCAGCATTCACCGTTATTACAGCAGGTGTTGGAGTTCCCTTTGTATTTGCTCTAGGAGCTAATCCAATTGTGGCTGGTGCTCTTGCCATGACAGCAGGTTATTGTGGGACCTTATTGACCCCAATGGCTGCTAATTTTAACGCTCTACCAGCAGCATTGATGGATATGAAAGATCAGAATGGCGTTATAAAGGCTCAAGCAGGTGTTGCTCTAGTAATGATTGTTATTCACATATTCTTAATGTACTTTCTCGCATTTTAGTAAAGGAAAATAAAATGAAAATATTGGTTACAGGTTTTAATCCTTTTGGAGGTGAAAAGATTAATCCAGCTTTGGAGGCTGTAAAATTATTACCATCTGAGATTAATGGGGCCGAAGTTCGCTGGGTAGAAATTCCAACGGTTTTTTATAAGTCGTCAGAAGTTTTAGAGGCAGAAATATTACGATATCAACCAGATGCTGTACTTTGTATTGGACAAGCAGGCGGCAGGACCGGCTTAACACCTGAACGAGTGGCTATTAATCAAGATGATGCTCGCATACCTGATAACGAAGGCAATCAACCAATTGATACACCGATTCGTATTGATGGAGCATCGGCCTATTTTAGTAGTTTACCTATCAAAGCGATGGTACAAGCTATTAAAAAACAGGGACTTCCAGCAGTTGTGTCCAATAGTGCAGGAACCTTTGTTTGCAATCATTTGATGTACCAAGCTCTTTATTTAGTGGATAAAAAATTCCCTAATATGAGAGCAGGTTTCATGCATATTCCATATATGATGGAACAAGTAGTAAATAAGCCGAATACTGCAGGAATGAGTCTATGCGATATTGTAAGAGGCATAGAGGTAGCTATTGAAGCTATTGTAGACTACAAAGATAAGGATTTGCAGTTAGTAGGTGGTGAGACTCACTGATAACCTAAAAAGGATAGTCAATTATGCTTGTTTACTAACTATTAGCTATGCTAAATCGATTGAGGTTGTTTACATAAAACTCTATATCAGACAAGCCTGATATAGAGTTTTTTCTTGCTAGTTTTAGGATTTTCTTGTACAATAGAAAAAGTGAAGAGAGGTATGAAATGAGTAAGAAAGATAAAAAAATCGAAATTCAAGTAGCAGATGCCAAAGTTAATGTAGGAAAAGACAGTTTTGAAGGCTATACCTTGATCATTGGTAAAAAAGTTATCGGAGAAATTGCCGAATTAGAGGGACAATTTGCCATCATAAAGAATGGGAATGTCGATAGTTTTTATAAAAAATTGGAAAAAGCTGTGGAAATTTTGATTGAAAATTATAATTTAGCAAAATAAGTCTTGTTTTTTTGAAATTTTCATGATATAATAGTCCATGTTGATTGTAGGAGAGATAGCGAAGAGGCTAAACGCGGCGGACTGTAAATCCGCTCCTTCGGGTTCGGGGGTTCGAATCCCTCTCTCTCCATTTCATCAATGGGGTATAGCCAAGCGGTAAGGCAAGGGACTTTGACTCCCTCATGCGTTGGTTCGAATCCAGCTACCCCAGTTCTTAGGTAATAATCAAGATAAAAAGCAAAATATCTTAGGGTATTTTATTTTTATAATTGAAAGACGTGAACGATATGAACATGTCCTTGCGAGTGCTTAGGAAAAAAATTATAAGTATGTCAAGTTTAAGAAAAAACTTGATTGTTGGAGGATTTTTTAGATGAACGAATTTGAAGATTTGCTAAATAGCGTTAGCCAAGTTGAGACTGGTGATGTTGTTAGTGCTGAAGTATTGACAGTTGATGCGACTCAAGCTAACGTTGCAATCTCTGGAACTGGTGTTGAAGGTGTCTTGACTCTTCGCGAATTGACAAACGATCGCGATGCAGATATCAATGACTTTGTTAAAGTAGGAGAAGTATTGGATGTTCTTGTACTTCGTCAAGTAGTTGGTAAAGATACTGATACAGTTACATACCTTGTATCTAAAAAACGCCTTGAAGCTCGCAAAGCATGGGACAAACTTGTTGGTCGCGAAGAAGAAGTTGTTACTGTTAAAGGAACTCGTGCCGTTAAAGGTGGACTTTCAGTAGAATTTGAAGGTGTTCGTGGATTTATCCCAGCTTCAATGTTGGATACTCGTTTCGTACGTAACACTGAGCGTTTTGTAGGTCAAGAATTTGACGCTAAAATCAAAGAAGTTGATGCTAAAGAAAACCGCTTCATCCTTTCACGTCGTGAAGTTGTTGAAGCAGCTACAGCAGCAGCTCGCGCTGAAGTATTTGGTAAATTTGCTGTTGGTGATGTTGTAACTGGTAAAGTTGCTCGTATCACAAGTTTCGGTGCTTTCATCGACCTTGGTGGTGTTGACGGATTGGTTCACTTGACTGAATTGTCACATGAACGTAACGTTTCACCAAAATCAGTTGTAACTGTTGGTGAAGAAATTGAAGTGAAAATCCTTGATCTTAACGAAGAAGAAGGACGTGTATCACTTTCACTTAAAGCAACAGTACCAGGACCATGGGATGGTGTTGAGCAAAAATTGGCTAAAGGTGATGTAGTAGAAGGAACAGTTAAACGTTTGACTGACTTCGGTGCATTTGTTGAAGTATTGCCAGGTATCGATGGACTTGTTCACGTATCACAAATTTCACACAAACGTATTGAAAATCCAAAAGAAGCTCTTAAAGTTGGTCAAGAAGTTCAAGTTAAAGTTCTTGAAGTTAACGCAGATGCAGAGCGTGTATCACTTTCTATTAAAGCTCTTGAAGAACGTCCAGCTCAAGAAGAAGGACAAAAAGAAGAAAAACGTGCTGCTCGTCCACGTCGTCCAAGACGTCAAGAGAAGCGTGATTTCGAACTTCCAGAAACACAAACAGGATTTTCAATGGCTGATTTGTTTGGTGATATCGAACTTTAATCAAATTGAAAATTCACAAAATCCTTTGTTTACTAAACAAGGGATTTTTTCTTTTGTCTCTGCTCCTTTTTTGATATAATAGTTCTATGTTAAAATCAGAAAAACAATCACGTTATCAAATGTTAAATGAAGAATTGTCCTTCCTATTGGAAGGCGAAACCAATGTTTTGGCTAATCTTTCCAACGCCAGTGCTCTCATAAAATCACGTTTTCCTAATACCGTATTTGCAGGTTTTTATTTGTTCGATGGAAAGGAATTGGTTTTAGGTCCCTTCCAAGGAGGTGTTTCCTGTATCCGTATTGCACTAGGCAAGGGCGTATGTGGTGAAGCTGCTGAGTTGCAGGAAACAGTCCTGGTTGGTGATGTAAGGACCTATCCCAACTATATTTCTTGTGATAGTCTAGCTAAAAGTGAAATTGTGGTGCCGATGATAAAGAATGGCCAACTACTTGGAGTTCTGGATCTGGATTCTTCAGAGATTGAGGATTACGATGCAATGGATCGAGATTATTTGGAACAATTTGTCGCTATTTTGCTTGAAAAGACAGCATGGGACTTTACAATGTTTGGGGAAAAATCTTAATGTATCAAGCACTTTATCGAAAATATAGAAGTCAAAACTTCTCCCAGTTGGTTGGTCAAGAAGTTGTGGCTAAGACTCTTAAACAAGCAGTAGAACAAGAGAAAATAAGTCATGCCTATCTTTTTTCTGGTCCACGTGGAACGGGAAAAACCAGTGTAGCTAAGATTTTTGCCAAAGCTATGAACTGTCCCAATCAAGTGGGTGGTGAACCTTGTAATAACTGCTATATTTGTCAGGCAGTGACGGACGGTAGTTTAGAAGATGTCATTGAAATGGATGCAGCCTCTAATAATGGGGTGGATGAAATTCGCGAAATTCGTGATAAATCTACCTATGCGCCTAGCCTTGCTCGTTATAAGGTTTACATCATAGATGAGGTTCACATGCTGTCTACAGGGGCTTTTAATGCCCTTCTAAAGACGTTGGAAGAGCCAACACAGAATGTGGTCTTTATTTTGGCTACTACTGAATTGCACAAGATTCCTGCCACTATTCTATCCCGTGTCCAACGTTTTGAATTTAAATCGATTAAAACACAGGATATTAAGGAACATATCCGCTATATCTTAGAAAAAGAAAATATCAGTTCTGAGCCAGAGGCTGTGGAAATCATTGCCAGACGGGCTGAAGGTGGAATGCGAGACGCCTTGTCTATTTTGGATCAAGCCCTGAGTTTGACACAGGGAAATGAGCTGACGACTGCCATCTCTGAAGAAATTACTGGCACTATTAGCCTATCAGCCTTAGATGATTATGTGGCTGCCTTGTCCCAGCAGGATGTTCCCAAAGCATTAGCTTGCTTAAATCTTCTCTTTGACAATGGTAAGAGCATGACTCGTTTTGTGACCGATCTTTTGCACTATTTAAGAGACTTGTTAATTGTTCAAACAGGGGGAGAAAATACTCATCATAGTCCAGTCTTTGTAGAAAATTTGGCACTTCCTCAAGAAAATCTGTTTGAAATGATTCGCTTAGCGACAGTGAGTTTAGCAGATATTAAGTCTAGTTTGCAGCCCAAGATTTATGCTGAGATGATGACTATTCGTTTAGCGGAGATTAATCCTGAACTAGCTCTTTCTGGTGCAGTTGAACATGAAATTTCTGCACTGAGACAGGAAGTGACACGTCTCAAACAAGAACTCGCCAATGTGGGAACTGTGCCCAAGCCAACTAGTCCAACTCCTAGTCGCCCAGCAACAGGCAAGACAGTCTATCGTGTGGATCGCAATAAAGTTCAATCTATCTTACAAGAGGCTGTCGAAAATCCTGATTTAGCACGTCAAAATCTGATTCGCTTGCAGAATGCCTGGGGAGAGGTGATTGAAAGTCTTGGAGGTCCTGATAAGGCTCTACTAGTTGGTTCTCAACCGGTTGCAGCCAATGAACACCATGCCATTCTTGCTTTTGAATCTAACTTCAATGCTGGTCAAACCATGAAACGAGACAATCTCAACACTATGTTTGGCAACATTCTCAGTCAGGCAGCAGGTTTTTCACCTGAGATTTTAGCCATTTCCATGGAGGAATGGAAAGAAGTTCGCGCAGCCTTTTCAGCTAAAGCCAAATCTTCTCAAACTGAAAAAGAAGCAGAAGAAAGTCTGATTCCAGAAGGATTTGAATTTTTGGCTGATAAAGTGAAGGTAGAGGAAGACTAAAGAAAGATTTCATGATACAATAAGTTTATGAATAAACAACAATTTATTATTATGGCGCTGTTTACAGCTGCTGAGACCTATTTTTTCAATGAAGCTTGGATGACTGGTCGCTATATTATGGCAGCCTTTTGGGCAATTTTACTCTTCAGAAATTTCCGAGTCAGTTATGTGATGGGCAAAATCGTTGATGTCATCGATCAGCATTTTAATAGGAAAGACTAGCCCTCAGCTTCCAGACAAAATCAAAGCCTTTTAGGCTTTTTTTTGTTATACTAGAAAAGTATATTTATAGACCTTTTACTCTATTTCTGGGGAAATCAGACGTTTTTCTAGTAAGTACTGTAAAAGTCTTGAAAAAGAAAGGAACTATCATGTCAGTATTAGAGATCAAAGATCTTCACGTTGAGATTGAAGGAAAAGAAATTTTAAAAGGGGTTAACCTGACCCTGAAAACAGGAGAAATCGCCGCTATCATGGGACCAAATGGTACTGGTAAATCGACTCTTTCTGCCGCTATCATGGGAAATCCAAACTATGAAGTAACCAAAGGTGAAGTTTTGTTTGATGGCGTAAACATCCTTGAGTTGGAAGTAGATGAGCGTGCGCGTATGGGACTTTTCCTTGCTATGCAATACCCATCTGAAATTCCTGGAATTACCAATGCTGAGTTTCTTCGTGCCGCTATGAATGCTGGTAAAGAAGATGATGAAAAGATTTCAGTTCGTGAGTTTATCACTAAGTTGGACGAGAAAATGGAATTGCTCAACATGAAAGAAGAAATGGCTGAACGTTATCTCAATGAAGGTTTCTCTGGTGGTGAGAAAAAACGTAATGAAATTCTTCAACTTTTGATGTTGGAACCAACTTTTGCCCTTTTGGATGAGATTGACTCTGGTCTTGATATTGACGCTCTTAAAGTTGTTTCTAAAGGTGTGAATGCCATGCGTGGTGAAGGTTTTGGTGCTATGATCATCACTCACTACCAACGTCTTTTGAACTATATCACACCAGACGTGGTACACGTGATGATGGAAGGGCGTGTTGTCCTTTCTGGTGGTCCAGAATTGGCTGCGCGTTTGGAACGTGAAGGATACGCAAAACTAGCTGAAGAACTTGGCTACGACTACAAGGAAGAATTGTAATTTCCTCGTATCTTTTAGGAGAAGTAAATGACTAGAGAAAATATTAAACTTTTTTCAGAAATGCACGCTGAACCAAGCTGGTTGGCTGACCTCCGTCAAAAAGCTTTTGATAAGATTGAGACTTTGGAATTACCAGTTATTGAGCGTGTCAAATTCCACCGTTGGAATCTGGGGGATGGGACGATTACAGAAAGCGAGCCATCAGCAAATGTTCCAGATTTCACTGCACTAGATAACCACTTGAAGTTGGTGCAAGTAGGAACGCAAACTGTTTTTGAGCAAATTCCAGTTGAGTTGGCTGAACAGGGTATCATCTTTACAGACTTCCACTCAGCTTTAGAAGAAATTCCAGAGCTTGTTGAGGAATTCTTCATGTCATCTGTCAAGTATGACGATGATAAGTTGGCAGCCTACCATACAGCTTATTTCAATAGTGGTGCTGTTCTCTATATTCCTGATAACGTGGAAATTGCTGAACCAATCGAAGGAATTTTCTATCAAGATAGCGATAGCGATGTGCCGTTTAACAAGCATATTATGATTATCGCTGGTAAAAATTCTAAGATTAGTTATCTGGAGCGTTTAGAGTCACGCGGTGAAGGAAGTGCCAAAGCAACTGCTAATATCACAGTAGAAGTAATTGCACGTTCTGGTGCTCAAGTCAAGTTTGCGGCTATCGACCGTCTAGGTGAAAACGTCACTGCCTACATTAGCCGTCGTGGTAAATTAGGCAACGATGCAAGCATTGACTGGGCTATTGGTGTCATGAACGAAGGGAATGTCGTTGCTGACTTTGATAGCGATTTGATTGGTAACGGTAGCCATGCTGACCTGAAAGTTATAGCTCTTTCAAGTGGCCGTCAGGTACAAGGAATTGATACTCGAGTAACTAACTATGGCTGCAACTCAATCGGAAATATCCTCCAACATGGGGTTATTCTTGAAAAAGCGACCTTGACCTTCAATGGTATCGGTCACATTATCAAGGGTGCTAAGGGAGCGGATGCGCAACAAGAGAGTCGTGTTCTTATGCTTTCAGACCAAGCGCGTTCAGATGCCAATCCAATTCTTTTGATTGATGAAAATGACGTAACTGCTGGTCACGCTGCTTCTATCGGTCAGGTGGATCCAGAAGATATGTACTACCTCATGAGTCGTGGTTTGGACAAGGCAACTGCAGAACGCTTGGTTGTCCGTGGTTTCCTTGGATCTGTTATCGTTGAGATTCCAGTCAAGGAAGTTCGTGATGAAATGATTGCAACTATCGAAGAGAAATTGTCAAAACGCTAAGGGGAAGCCGATGTTAGATGTAGAAACGATTCGCAAGGATTTTCCAATTTTAGACCAAATTGTCAACGATGAACCGTTGGTCTATCTGGACAATGCTGCAACGACACAAAAACCACTAGCAGTTCTGGAAACAATCAACCGCTATTATGAGCAGGACAATGCCAATGTTCATCGTGGGGTTCATACCTTGGCAGAAAGGGCGACAGCTTCTTATGAGGCGGCTCGTGAAACCATTCGTAAGTTTATCAATGCAGGGTCTACAAAGGAAGTTCTCTTTACCAGAGGAACGACAACCAGTCTTAACTGGGTAGCGCGTTATGCTGAGGAAGTCCTGGCTGAGGGAGACCAGGTCTTGATTTCCGTCATGGAACACCATTCTAATATCATTCCTTGGCAGGAAGCCTGCCGTAAGACTGGGGCAGAGCTTGTCTATGTCTATCTTAAGGACGGTGCCCTGGATATGGAGGATTTGCGAGCTAAATTGTCTGACAAGGTCAAGTTTGTTTCGCTAGCTCACGCCTCCAATGTTCTTGGTGTGGTCAATCCAATCAAAGAAATCACTCAATTGGCCCACCAAGTTGGAGCCATCATGGTGGTGGATGGTGCTCAATCTACGCCTCATATGCAGATCGATGTCCAGGACTTGGATGTGGACTTCTTTGCCTTTTCAGGTCACAAGATGGCTGGTCCGACTGGTATCGGTGTTCTGTACGGAAAAGAGAAGTATTTAGAACAAATGTCACCCCTTGAATTTGGCGGCGAGATGATTGATTTTGTCTACGAGCAATCTGCTAGTTGGAAGGAATTACCTTGGAAATTCGAGGCTGGAACTCCTAACATGGCAGGTGCTATCGGACTGGCAGCAGCAGTGGATTATCTGGAAAAGATTGGTATGGATGCCATTGAAGCCCATGAACAGGAATTGATCGCATACGTCTATCCAAAACTGCAGGAGATTGAAGGACTGACTATTTATGGTTCACAGGACTTGGCTCAACGTTCAGGTGTCATTGCTTTTAACCTAGGCGACCTTCATCCTCACGACCTTGCAACGGCTTTGGATTATGAAGGTGTGGCAGTTCGTGCGGGTCACCACTGTGCGCAACCCTTGCTCCAGTATTTGGATGTTCCAGCAACAGCACGTGCAAGTTTTTATATCTACAATACCAAGGCAGATTGCGATAAGCTAGTCGATGCCTTACAAAAGACAAAGGAGTTTTTCAATGGCACTTTCTAAACTAGATAGCCTTTATATGGCAGTGGTAGCAGACCATTCGAAAAATCCACATCACCAAGGGAAGTTAGAAGACGCTGAGCAAATCAGTCTCAACAATCCGACCTGTGGAGATGTCATCAACCTCTCTGTCAAGTTTGATGCAGAGGACCGTTTGGAAGATATTGCTTTTCTAAATTCAGGTTGCACCATCTCAACTGCCTCTGCCAGCATGATGACAGATGCAGTTTTAGGAAAAACCAAACAAGAAATTTTAGAACTTGCAACTATTTTTTCTGAAATGGTTCAAGGGCAAAAAGATGACAGACAAGATAGTCTTGGAGATGCAGCCTTCTTGTCAGGTGTTGCCAAATTCCCTCAACGAATCAAGTGTGCAACTCTAGCTTGGAATGCCCTGAAGAAAACAATTGAAAATCAAGAAAATCAATAAGACAAGTTTCTTTTGTCTTATGAATCAGTAGAAATGAAGAATGAAAGAAAGGATATTATGGCTGAAGAAAGAGTAGAACCAAAACCAATTGATCTTGGTGAATATAAATTTGGTTTCCATGATGATGTAGAGCCTGTCCTATCGACAGGAAAAGGATTGAATGAGGATGTCATTCGTGAACTATCAGCTGCCAAGGGAGAACCTGAGTGGATGTTAGAATTCCGTTTGAAGTCTTATGAAACCTTCAAAAAAATGCCCATGCAAACTTGGGGAGCAGACTTATCAGAGATTGATTTTGATGACTTGATCTACTACCAAAAACCATCTGATAAACCAGCTCGTTCCTGGGATGAGGTTCCTGAAAAAATTAAAGAAACCTTTGAACGTATTGGGATTCCAGAAGCTGAACGTGCTTATCTTGCTGGAGCTTCTGCCCAGTATGAGTCCGAAGTAGTTTACCATAACATGAAGGAAGAATTTGAGAAGTTAGGTATTATCTTTACAGATACGGATTCTGCTCTCAAGGAATACCCAGATTTGTTTAAACAATACTTTGCTAAGTTGGTACCACCAACAGATAATAAGTTGGCTGCCCTCAATTCGGCAGTATGGTCAGGTGGAACCTTTATCTATGTACCAAAAGGGGTCAAAGTGGATATTCCACTTCAAACTTACTTCCGTATCAACAACGAAAATACAGGTCAGTTTGAACGTACCTTGATTATCGTTGATGAGGGAGCAAGTGTCCACTACGTTGAAGGGTGTACAGCGCCAACATATTCAAGTAACAGCTTGCATGCTGCCATTGTAGAAATCTTTTCCTTAAAAGGAGCTTATATGCGTTATACAACCATTCAAAACTGGTCTGACAACGTCTATAACTTGGTAACGAAACGTGCCAAAGCCTTGAAAGATGCGACTGTTGAGTGGATTGATGGAAACTTGGGTGCCAAAACAACCATGAAATACCCATCTGTTTGCCTAGATGGAGAAGGGGCGCGTGGTACTATGCTTTCTATTGCCTTTGCTAATGCAGGGCAACACCAGGACACTGGTGCCAAGATGATTCACAATGCTCCACATACCAGTTCGTCTATCGTGTCTAAATCCATCGCTAAAGGCGGAGGAAAGGTTGACTACCGTGGTCAAGTAACCTTTAACAAGAACTCTAAGAAATCTGTTTCTCACATTGAATGTGATACCATTATCATGGATGACTTGTCGGCATCAGATACTATTCCATTTAATGAAATCCACAACTCGCAAGTTGCTTTGGAACACGAAGCTAAGGTTTCTAAGATTTCAGAAGAACAATTGTATTACCTCATGAGTCGTGGATTGTCAGAATCTGAGGCAACTGAGATGATTGTTATGGGATTTGTTGAACCCTTCACAAAAGAACTTCCAATGGAATATGCTGTTGAGCTGAACCGCTTGATTAGCTATGAGATGGAAGGGTCAGTTGGGTAAAATTTGATTTTAGATATACTCAAAATCAAGGACTTTGATACTATTCGAAAATCAAAGTGTAAACCACGTCAGCTTTATCTACAACCTCAAAGCGGTGCTTTGAGCAACCTACGGCTAGCTTCCTAGTTTACTCTTTGATTTTCATTGAGCATTAGATCTACTCAAAATCAAGAACTTTGAAGATGAATTTGTAATAAAAAAAATCGCGGTTTAAATCGCGATTTTTTTTTTTTATAATTTCTCGTTAACAAAGCGGACAAACTGATTCCACCAAACTTTTAAGAAGAAGGCTTTTTCCATTTTCTTGTCTGCAACCATTTCGAAACTAGGGCGCTCTGTGGTGATGTAACCTTGACCGATCAAGTCCTTGTCTTCGTAAGTCAGATGGCCAACCACTGTTCCAGCTTCAAGTGGTGCTGGGATTGTTTTAGAATCGGGAGTGAATTGAACAGATTGGGAAGATTGGTTCCCAACACGTTCAATTAGATAGATATCCTCTGGGGCCACTGCAGTGACGGTATCTTCTTTTCCATCTTGTACAGGGGCTTTGCTATCTTGATAGGCATCGCCTTGCTGAACGATTTTGCGAAGTGTAAATGTAGAAGAAATATAATCCATTAGGGAAGAGGTAGCTGTAAACCGAGCGTAAGGATTATTGTCTTGATGGTCTGCATTTAAAACAACTGTGATGACTCTCATGCCTTTTTCGACAGTAGTACCAACAAAAGACTCTCCAGCCTTATCTGTTGTTCCTGTTTTCAGTCCATCAAAACCACCACGGTAAGCAGGCATACCTTCTAACATGTAGTTGGTTGAAGTGATTGTTATCCCATCAAAAGTAGAAGAAGGTTTTTTGGTGATTTCCAAAACTTGTGGGTATTTTTTGATGAGGTTGCGGGCAACGATGGCAACATCATAAGCACTGAGCTTATTTTCATCATCTTTATTAGAACCTGGGTAAATGTTATCTCCTAGAGTCTCGTTGTTAAGACCAGTTGTATTGACAACCGTGGCATCTTTGATTCCCCATTCCAAGAGTTTTGCCCTCATCCTATCGACGAAATCTTTTTCTGAGCCAGCAATTTTCTCAGCTAGGGCAATAGCGGCGCTGTTGACACTAGATACCAGAGTTGCTTCAAGTAACTCTTCAACAGTATAATTACGAGCCTCCATAGGAACATTACTGGCTTCAGAATTTGTCGTCAATTGATAAGGATAATCAGAAATATCTACTGGGGTGGAGAGGGTAATACTTCCGTTTTCCAGAGCTTCATAGACCAGGTAAACGGTAAGCAGTTTTGTAATAGAAGCGATTTCGACTGGCTGAGTTGCATCTTTTTCATAAAGTATTTTTCCAGTATTTGCTTCAACAGCAATGGCATGTTTTGCAGCAATATTAAAATCTTGAGCAGCAACAGTAGAAGCACCTCCTAAAAGGGAGACAGTTAATAAAGTTAAAAATATTTTTTTCATAGTAGTCTTATTCTATCATAAAGAAAAAAAATATTCTTGCTTTAATAATTCATCCGTTAAGCTTTTTGAAAATATGGTAAAATAGAGTGAGGGAGGTAACTCATGTTTCGTAGAAATAAATTATTTTTTTGGACCACAGAAATTTTACTCTTAACAATCATCTTTTACCTATGGAGACAGATGGGGTCTTTGATTAACCCTTTTGTTAGCGTGCTTAATACAATTATGATTCCATTTTTATTAGGGGGCTTTCTTTATTATTTGACAAACCCTATTGTTACTTTCTTAAATAAAGTCTGTAAACTCAATCGTTTGCTTGGTATTTTAATTACCTTGTGTGCTTTGGTCTGGGGGATGGTCATAGGTGTTGTCTATCTCTTACCTATTTTGATTAATCAGTTATCTAGCTTGATTATATCTAGTCAAACTATTTATAGTCGAGTACAAGACTTAATCATAGACTTATCTAATTATCCTGCGCTCCAGAATTTGGATGTAGAAGCTACAATTCAGCAGTTAAACTTATCCTATGTTGATATTCTTCAAAAGATCCTAAATAGCGTATCAAATAGTGTGGGGAGCGTCTTGTCAGCTCTTATCAGTACTGTTTTGATTTTGATTATGACTCCAGTTTTTTTGGTTTATTTCTTACTAGATGGACATAAATTCTTGCCCATGCTTGAAAGAACGATTCTAAAGAGGGATCGTTTGCATATTGCAGGCCTCTTAAAGAATTTGAATGCGACGATTGCTCGCTATATTAGTGGAGTTTCGATTGACGCAATCATTATAGGTTGTTTAGCTTATATTGGCTATAGTATTATTTGTTTAAAATATGCTTTAGTTTTTGCTATTTTTTCTGGTGTAGCCAATTTAATTCCTTATGTGGGGCCAAGTATTGGTTTGATTCCTATGATCATCGCAAATATATTCACTGATCCCCATAGAATGCTGATTGCAGTGATTTATATGCTTGTTGTTCAGCAGGTAGATGGCAATATCTTATATCCTCGAATCGTAGGAAGTGTTATGAAGGTTCATCCAATCACGATTTTAGTTTTACTTTTGTTGTCAAGCAATATCTATGGTGTAGTTGGAATGATTGTCGCAGTGCCAACCTATTCTATCTTAAAAGAAATTTCTAAGTTCTTATCCCGTTTGTATGAAAATCATAAAATAATGAAAGAACGAGAAAGAGAATTAGCTAAGTAAAAGTCAGGAGAACCATGATTTTTCTTTACTAGAAGTGGCCTTTAGATTAGAAGATTGAAAATAAGTTAAAGTCCTCAACTAATTTTCACAGCTAAAAATAGTAGAAGTTAATCTGATAAAAATCGAAAAAACCAGTGGAATTCCGTGTCAGGGTAAGTTCCACTGGTTTTCATAGTCTATTAAAGTTTGAATGAAATTTATTTATTTTAGCACAACAAGTAAAACGTAGTCCGAATAATATAAGGATTGATTTTATAGTTTTTAAACTCAAATGGATTGAAACAAAGAGAGTAGGAAAATTCTCATCTGAAAGTATTTTAGAATAATTCTCTTCGTGAATTTCTTCAAAACAGATAGCTTCATCTTAGGTATGTGTTAATTGGATTTCGTAAGTTCTATTCATAATCGTAAAGTTATGCACTGAGAAAGTTGTAGTTAGTATCCCAGTTTGCTAAATTTCTCGAATAGTATCTTTTTTAGGTATGTGATTTCTTTTTGCATTTTTGTGTTAGATAAGGTATAATAGTTTTATTGTCTTTTGGGGTCGTTACGGATTCGACAGGCATTATGAGGCATATTTTGCGACTCGTGTGGCGACGTAAACGCTCAGTTAAATATAACTGCAAAAAATAACACTTCTTACGCTCTAGCTGCCTAAAAACCAGCAGGCGTGACCCGATTTGGATTGCTCGTGTTCAATGACAGGTCTTATTATTAGCGAGATACGATTGAGTCTTGTCTAGCGGCTTGATAAGAGATTGATAGACTCGCAGTTTCTAGGCTTGAGTTATGTGTCGAGGGGCTGTTAAACTAATACATAACCTATGGTTGTAGACAAATATGTTGGCAGGTGTTTGGACGTGGGTTCGACTCCCACCGGCTCCATTATTCCTTTGCATTCTTTTGCATTCCTTGGTAAAACGTTGTTAAATCAACGTTTTTTGTTTTTGTCTTTGGTATTCCTTGGTATTCTTTTGCTAAAAAGTCAGCCCCTAAAACAGACTCTATTTGTAAAAAAGGGATACAAAAAAGGATACAACATTTGTTGCATCCTAGAAATAATTTTTCTTTTCCACGGAAGACATGGGATTCGAACCCACGCACGCTATTACACGCCTACCGCGTTTCCAACACGGCCTCTTAAGCCTCTTGAGTAATCTTCCAATACTTACTTAAATAGTCTACCATAAAGGTCCTTATCTTGCAATAAAAATTCTGTAAATAAGAAAAATGATAGAATTTGGAAGAAAATGATAAAAAATGCTTGACTTTAAAAGAAAGTGTGATAGAATGAATAGTGTAAACGATAACAGGAGGTGATTCGGTGTTAAAAACAGAGCGGAAGCAACTGATTTTAGAGGAGTTAAATCAACATCATGTAGTTTCTCTAGAAAAATTAGTTAGTTTGTTAGAAACGTCAGAATCAACGGTTCGAAGAGACTTGGATGAATTGGAAGCAGAAAACAAGCTTCGTCGCGTGCATGGTGGAGCAGAATTGCCTCATTCCTTGCAGGAAGAAGAAACCATTCAAGAGAAATCTGTCAAAAACCTTCAAGAAAAGAAGTTGCTGGCTCAGAAAGCTGCTTCTCTCATCAAGGAACAAGATGTCATCTTTATCGATGCTGGAACAACTACAGCCTTTTTGATTCATGAATTGGTCAATAAGAATATTACTGTTGTGACCAACTCCATTCACCATGCCGCTCAGTTGGTTGAAAAGCAGATTCCAACTGTCATAGTTGGAGGAAGCGTCAAGACAGCGACGGATGCTAGTATCGGGGGCGTTGCTCTCAACCAGATTAACCAATTGCACTTTGACCGTGCCTTTATTGGGATGAATGGTGTGGACGATGGCTATTATACGACTCCTGATATGGAGGAGGGGGCTGTGAAGCGTGCTATTTTAGAGAATGCCAAACAGACCTATGTCTTGGTGGATTCGTCTAAAATTGGACAAACTTGCTTTGCCAAGGTAGCACCACTCAAGCGAGCTATTGTTATCACAAGCCAAGGGCATGAGCTCTTGCAGGCTATTAAGGAGAAAACGGAGGTAATAGAAGTATGATTTATACAGTCACACTCAATCCATCCATTGACTATATCGTTCGTTTGGACCAAGTCCAAGTCGGTAGTGTCAATCGTATGGACAGTGATGATAAGTTTGCTGGTGGGAAAGGAATCAATGTCAGTCGTGTCTTGAAACGCTTGGATATTCCAAATACAGCGACGGGATTTATCGGTGGCTTTACTGGTAAATTTATCACAGATACTTTGGCTGATGAAGAAATCGAGACACGTTTTGTCCAAGTGGCAGAAGATACTCGTATCAATGTTAAAATCAAAGCAGACCAAGAAACAGAAATCAACGGAAGGGGTCCAAATGTGGAACCAGCTCAGCTAGAAGAATTGAAAGCTATTTTATCTAGTCTGACAGCAGAAGATACGGTTGTGTTTGCAGGTTCAAGTGCTAAAAATCTAGGCAATGTTATCTATAAGGATTTGATTTCCTTGACGCGCCAGACTGGTGCGCAAGTGGTTTGTGACTTTGAAGGACAGACCTTGATTGATAGTTTGGACTATCAGCCACTTTTGGTCAAACCAAATAATCACGAACTTGGAGCGATCTTTAGAGTGAAACTCGAAAGTTTAGATGAAATCGAGAACTATGCTCGTCAGTTACTGGCCAAAGGAGCTCAAAACGTCATTATCTCTATGGCTGGGGATGGTGCCCTTCTGGTAACATCTGAGGGATCATATTTTGCTAAACCAATCAAAGGGACAGTTAAAAATTCAGTTGGGGCTGGTGATTCTATGGTCGCTGGATTTACAGGTGAATTTGTCAAATCAAAAGACGCAGTAGAAGCCTTCAAATGGGGAGTGGCTTGCGGAACGGCAACCACCTTCTCAGATGACTTGGCAACAGCAGAATTTATTAAAGAAACATATGAAAAAGTTGAGGTAGAAAAAAGATGAAAATTCAAGACCTATTGAGAAAAGATGTCATGTTGCTGGATTTGCAGGCAACTGAAAAAACAGCTGTCATCGAGGAGATGATTAAAAGTTTGACAGACCACGGTTATGTAACAGATTTTGAAACCTTTAAAGAAGGCATTTTGGCGCGTGAAGCCTTGACTTCTACTGGTTTGGGTGACGGAATAGCAATGCCTCACAGCAAAAACGCTGCTGTCAAAGAAGCAACGGTTCTCTTTGCTAAGTCAAACAAGGGAGTTGACTACGAAAGCTTGGATGGGCAGGCAACTGACCTCTTCTTCATGATTGCAGCTCCAGAAGGCGCCAATGATACTCACTTGGCAGCCTTGGCAGAATTGTCTCAATACTTGATGAAAGACGGCTTTGCTGATAAACTTCGTCAAGCAACATCAGCTGATCAAGTTATTGAACTTTTTGACAAAGCTTCAGAAAAAACTGAGGAACCTGTTCAAGCACCTGCCAATGAATCTGCTGACTTTATCGTGGCTGTTACAGCTTGTACGACAGGTATTGCCCACACTTACATGGCCCAAGAAGCCCTTCAAAAAGTGGCTGCTGAAATGGGTGTTGGCATTAAGGTCGAAACAAACGGTGCTAGCGGTGTTGGCAACCAACTAACTGCGGAAGACATCCGTAAGGCTAAAGCTGTTATCATTGCAGCAGACAAGGCCGTTGAAATGGATCGATTTGATGGAAAACCATTGATCAATCGTCCAGTTGCTGACGGTATCCGTAAGACAGAAGAATTGATCAACTTGGCTATTTCAGGAGATGCGGAAGTCTACCGTGCCGCTAATGGTGCCAAAGCCGCAACAGCCTCTAACGAAAAACAAAGCCTTGGTGGTGCCTTCTACAAACACTTGATGAGTGGTGTCTCTCAAATGTTACCATTCGTTATCGGTGGTGGTATCATGATTGCCCTTGCCTTCTTGATTGACGGTGCTTTGGGTGTTCCAAATGAAAATCTTGGTAGTCTTGGTTCCTACCATGAACTAGCTTCTATGTTCATGAAAATTGGTGGTGCAGCCTTTGGCTTGATGCTTCCAGTCTTTGCAGGTTATGTTGCCTACTCTATCGCTGAAAAACCAGGTTTGGTAGCAGGTTTCGTGGCTGGTGCTATTGCCAAAGAAGGTTTTGCATTTGGTAAAATTCCTTATGCTGCAGGTGGTGAAGCAACTTCAACTCTTGCAGGTGTCTCATCTGGTTTCCTAGGTGCCCTTGTGGGTGGATTTATCGCAGGTGCTTTGGTTCTTGCTATCAAGAAATACGTTAAAGTTCCTCGTTCACTTGAAGGTGCTAAGTCAATCCTTCTCTTGCCACTTCTTGGAACAATCTTGACAGGATTTGTCATGCTAGCTGTTAATATCCCAATGGCAGCAATCAACACTGCTATGAATGACTTCCTAGGCGGTCTTGGAGGCGGTTCAGCTGTCCTTCTCGGTATCGTCCTTGGTGGAATGATGGCTGTCGATATGGGTGGACCAGTTAACAAAGCTGCCTATGTCTTTGGTACAGGTACGCTTGCAGCAACTGTTTCTTCAGGTGGTTCTGTGGCTATGGCAGCAGTTATGGCTGGAGGAATGGTGCCACCACTTGCAATCTTTGTCGCAACTCTTCTTTTCAAAGATAAATTTACTAAGGAAGAACGCAACTCTGGTTTGACAAACATCATCATGGGCTTGTCATTTATCACTGAGGGAGCAATTCCATTTGGTGCCGCTGACCCAGCTCGTGCGATTCCAAGCTTCATCCTTGGTTCAGCAGTAGCAGGTGGCCTCGTTGGTCTTACTGGTATCAAACTCATGGCGCCACATGGAGGAATCTTCGTTATCGCGCTTACTTCAAATGCTCTTCTTTACCTCGTTTCTGTCTTGGTAGGAGCAATTGTAAGTGGTGTGGTCTATGGTTACCTACGCAAACCTCAAGCAGTGAAATAAAAGGGAACTATATACCAGTTTAAACTAACCACAAACTGTAGTATTTCAACAATATCGAAAAAGACGATTTCCGTTTGGAAATCGTCTTCTCACTATTTCAATAGTTCATACTCAAATAATTTACTTTCAAGTTCATTTTCGTAGTATTCAGCTAACCTTGTTTTAAGTTCTTTTAGTTTAGTGTTAACTTTTTCATTGTTGAATATCTTTTTATCATTACCATCTTTGTATGATGTATTTATGTCCAATTCAATTTGATAAGTACCATAATTGTATTTTGGATTATATTCTTGAGTATTTTTAGCTAGTTCAAGTAATTCATCGAAGACACCTAGCAACATTAAGTCAGTTCTATCAAGTTTTCCATATTTTTCTTGTTGGACCAATTCTTTACGAACTAGAGAGTTCTCATCTAGGCACATTTCGTTATTATAAAACTTTCCATCAGAACCATCAAAGCTCAAACAATGGTTTTTTTGAGAGATACAAGTCCATAATGTAGCTTTTCTAAGAAAATCTGTATCCTCTGTATACAAATCCCCTTTATCAGCAGTTGTATAGTAAACATCCCTTTCATACCAGTTTTTTTGAGGGTATTGCTTGGCAACAAACAAAGCAGTTTGCTCTGCGTAATTATTTGTTCTAACTTGACTACCTCGTCCATGATAAATAGCAATTCTAGTCATTCTTATGTCCTGCGGAGTAGTACCAAAACCACTGGCTTCTATAACCGCTAAAATATTGTCATTATAAACAGGTTTTCCATAGCTTTTTAATGGCACTTCTTTACCATCGTAGCCAGTAGCAATTTTAGATAACACATCTGTTTTTAACTTTTTAGAATAGTATTCTCCTAGCGTTTTGTATACTTTTTTTATAGTGACATGCTTCACATCTTTAAGAATAGCATCCTCAGGTACATCAATGACTGTCGCTCCTTTCCCAGTTCCCCATTTTTTATTATCTCTCCATATTTCTTTAGCAGTTACAGTAATACTTTCAGTTTCGTTATCTTGATCGTTTTTCCAAAGTGCTACCAAAACGGAACTTTCTTGTGCTTTAAAGTTCCCTCTGTTTGCTAGAAAACCATCAATAAAGATTTTTTGCATCAGACCAACTGATTTCCAATACTTAACAGGAGCAAATAAAATATAATAGTCGTTTTCATCTCTCATAAAGTATTTTTCAAAAGACCAAACGAATTGATTTAGCAAATCTTTTGCATGGTTACTATCACCAACAAATTCATCGGACATCAATTTCCTTATATGGCTAGATTTATCTATCGATTTAACATTTCCTTCTTGAGCACGAGCTAATTCGCTAGAATAAGGGGGATTTTCAAAACCAATAATCGCAACATTTTTGTCATCTATGACTTCTTGTAATGTATTATGTTTTCCATCTGTTTCCATTGGAATTGATAAAAACTCTTGTGCTAAGGCATCCCCACCTGTTACTAAGTTTCCCTTGTTTGCTTGTACCATTGAAAGTGGTGGTATGATAGCTCGTACCTTCCCAATATATTTGTTATACAAAACAAGCCATTCTTTTATTTCATAAGTATTCAAGATAACATGGCTTAACTCTTCTTCAGTTAAATAGTACTCTAATGCTCCTGTACCAGCACATCTATCTAAAATAACATAGTCCATACCTTTAGGAAGACTGCTAATAGCTTGACGAACAAGTTTAGTTGCTTCTTTAACATAAGGTAATGGTGTATAAAAGGCTCCTAAATCTTTTCTATTTGCAGGGTCATTTAATGCGTCCATCACGGTGTCAAAATCGCTTTCGTCTCCACACCAAGGTAAGATATAGTTTTCGACTATTGAATTAGATGGTTGTTTGAGCATCTCAAACATTTGAGATTTTGTTGTTGTTTTATCGTGGCGGTATATGTAGTTAGCCCACCCTAAAATGTTTGGAAAATCAATTTCAAACTTTTGATACTTGTCTATTTGGAATAATTCACGCAATTCACGATTTTTAGGGCTATTTGGTTGAAAAACATCAAATTCAATTACTTTTTCAGGATTAGTAGCATCTTTTAAAGTCTTCTGATTGACATTTTTTGATGCACTATTTGTATAATTTTGTAAAATTTCTAAACGATATTGAGTTGCATCATAAACACTAGCACGATTTTTATTAATATCAACTAAAACGATTTTGCTTGGTATAGGAATACCACCTTTAATTCTTAATTTAGACAGATAGTGGATAGCTTGAACAAGCACAGCATTAAGATCAGCAATGCTATTTTTAAATTCAAACAGAGCTCCGTTAATGATACCATCAGTATTTTCGATTAAAATATCTTTTTCATCAAAACCGAAATTTCTCCAGAAAAATAAATTGTCAGCTCTTTCATTTCCAGATTGCCAACTTCTATCAATAGCTAGAGGTGTCATTTTACACCTCCAACAATCAGCTCATGGAGTTGATAAATAACAGAAAAGACTTCCTCACAAAAATGTGAAAAAGCCTGTTTTAGTGCTTGACAAAAAACACGTCCGATTACATAATCAGCGTGAGCTGTGAGCTGTGAGCTGTGAGCTGTGAGCTGTGAGCTGTGAGCTGTGAGCTGTGAGCTGTGAGCTGTGAGCTGTGAGCTGTGAGCTGTGAGCTGTGAGCTGTGAGCTGTGAGCTGTGATTGCGTTCATACCAATCATTCCTTTACTTTTTGATAGTTTTATTATATCAAAATTTCAAAACTTTGCATATCTTCTTTTTTTGATGAACAGTCAGCTGGATTATAAAGGCTATCAAAAAGATGTTCTGAAATTGCTTAGAGAGGGAAACTATGGATAAGAAAATTTTATTTGAATATCTTAATACTGAACTATCCAAGGAGAATATTGACCTTTCCTGAAATGGCTGTGAAATATGGTATAATAGAAGAATGGCAAACAAGAATACAAGTAAAACAAGACGGAGATCGTCTAAAGCAGAACTCGAAAGAAAAGAAGCGATTCAACGAATGTTGATTTCGTTGGGAATCGCGATTTTATTGATTTTCGCAGCTTTCAAATTAGGGGCTGCAGGTATAACCCTTTACAATTTAATTCGCTTGTTGGTGGGTAGCCTAGCCTATTTGGCAATATTTGGTATCCTGCTCTATCTCTTCTTCTTCAAGTGGATACGAAAACAGGAAGGGATCTTATCTGGCTTTTTCACCATATTTGCAGGTTTGCTCCTGATTTTTGAGGCCTACTTGGTTTGGAAATATGGTTTGGACAAGTCCGTTCTAAAAGGGACCATGGCTCAGGTTGTGACGGATTTAACTGGTTTTCGAACGACCAGTTTTGCTGGAGGTGGCTTGATTGGTGTTGGCCTTTATGTGCCAATCGCCTTTCTCTTCTCAAATATTGGTACTTATTTTATTGGTTCTATCTTGATTTTAGTGGGTACTCTCCTAGTCAGTCCTTGGTCTGTTTATGATATTGCTGAATTTTTCAGTAGAGGCTTTGCCAAATGGAGGGAAGGACATGAGCGTCGAAAAGAGGAACGCTTTGTCAAACAAGAAGAAAAAGCTCGCCAAAAGGCTGAGAAAGAGGCTAGATTAGAACAAGAAGCGGCTGAAAAAGCCTTACTCGATTTGCCTCCTGTTGATATGGAAACGGGTGAAATTCTGACAGCAGGTGTTGTACTTGACGCTCCACCTTTTCCAGAAGAAGAGTGGGTGGAACCAGAAATCATCCTGTCTCAAGCTGAACTTGAATTCGCTGAACAGGAAGATGGCTCAGATGATGAAGATGTTCAGGTCGATTTTTCAGCCAAAGAAGCCCTTGAATACAAACTTCCAAGTTTACAACTCTTTGCACCAGATAAACCCAAAGACCAGTCTAAAGAGAAGAAAATCGTTCGGGAAAATATCAAAATTCTAGAAGAAACCTTTGCTAGCTTTGGTATCAAGGTAACGGTTGAACGGGCTGAAATTGGGCCATCAGTGACCAAGTATGAAGTCAAGCCAGCAGTGGGAGTACGGGTCAACCGAATTTCCAATCTAGCAGATGATCTCGCTCTAGCCTTGGCAGCCAAGGATGTCCGAATCGAAGCACCAATTCCTGGGAAATCTTTAGTGGGAATTGAGGTACCAAACTCTGAGATTGCGACAGTTTCTTTCCGAGAACTATGGGAACAATCGCAAACGAAAGCAGAAAATCTCTTGGAAATTCCTCTAGGAAAGGCGGTTAATGGCACTGCAAGAGCTTTTGACCTTTCCAAAATGCCCCACTTGCTAGTTGCAGGTTCAACGGGTTCTGGGAAGTCAGTAGCTGTTAACGGCATTATCGCTAGCATCCTCATGAAGGCGAGACCTGACCAAGTTAAATTTATGATGGTCGATCCCAAGATGGTTGAATTGTCTGTTTACAATGATATTCCCCACCTCTTGATTCCAGTCGTGACCAATCCACGTAAGGCCAGCAAGGCTTTGAAAAAGGTCGTGGATGAGATGGAAAATCGTTATGAACTCTTTGCCAAGGTGGGAGTTCGGAATATTGCAGGCTTTAATGCCAAGGTAGAAGAGTTCAATGCCCAGTCTGAGTACAAGCAGGTTCCGCTACCGCTCATTGTCGTGATTGTGGATGAGTTGGCTGACCTCATGATGGTTGCCAGCAAGGAAGTGGAAGACGCTATCATTCGTCTCGGACAGAAGGCACGTGCTGCCGGTATCCACATGATTCTTGCAACCCAGCGTCCATCCGTTGATGTCATATCTGGTTTGATCAAGGCCAATGTCCCATCTCGTGTCGCATTTGCGGTTTCATCAGGGACAGACTCCCGTACTATCTTGGATGAGAATGGAGCAGAAAAACTGCTTGGTCGAGGAGACATGCTCTTTAAACCGATTGATGAAAATCATCCAGTTCGTCTTCAAGGCTCCTTTATCTCGGATGACGATGTCGAACGTATCGTAAACTTTATCAAGGCTCAGGCAGATGCGGACTACGATGAGAGTTTTGATCCAGGTGAAGTTTCTGAAAATGAAGGTGAATTTTCAGATGGTGAATCTGGTGGAGATCCGCTTTTTGAAGAAGCCAAAGCTTTAGTCATCGAGACGCAGAAAGCCAGCGCATCTATGATTCAGCGTCGTTTATCAGTTGGATTTAACCGTGCGACCCGCCTCATGGAAGAACTTGAGATGGCAGGTGTCATCGGTCCAGCTGAAGGTACCAAACCAAGAAAAGTATTGCAGCAATAAAAAATAGCTTCTTTCCAAATTTGGAAGGAAGCTATTTTAGTGATTATTGATTAGTTTTATTTTCCGAAGTTGGTGTATTATTGGACTGTTTTTCATTTTCAGTGGCAGGTTTACTTGGAGTAGAAGTAGAAGAATCCTGAGTTGCTGCTTTCTGCTCTTCTTTTTTCTCTTCCTTGACGCTGGATTTTGGCGTTTCTTCTTGTTGTGTTTTTTCTTGAGAAGTCTTATTTTCCTTATTGGGACTAGTATTTTCCTGAGGGGATTCCTTTTGAATTTCTTTGACAATTGTTGTCGTCTGGCTTGTTGTAGGTTCCTTTTTAGTATTTTTGTTATTATCCAAGGCGTTCATAATCGTGATACTTGCGGTAATCAAGCCAAGGATACTAGCGATTGTAGCAACGGTTTTTTGAAAGACTGTAAAGCCTTTTTTGATGTGTTCTGTTTTTGGTTTTGAAGTTCTACGATAATTAGACATACATTCTCTCCTTTGATTAAAATTTATTATACCGCATTTCTTTAAAAAAATCTTAAAAAAAGAGGAATTGCCCTTTCTTGTCGCAGGCTCCGTTTCATGATACAATAGAAGGAGTGATTTTAGAAAGCGTGAGAAAACATGATTTACTTTGATAATTCGGCGACGACCAAGCCCTATCCTGAAGCCCTTGAAACCTATATACAGGTGGCTTCAAAAATTTTAGGAAATCCATCTAGTCTCCATCGTTTGGGAGACCAAGCAACACGAATTTTAGATGCTTCCCGTCAGCAAATTGCAGATTTGATTGGCAAGAAAAGTGATGAAATCTTCTTTACTTCTGGTGGGACAGAAGGTGATAACTGGGTTATCAAGGGTGTGGCCTTTGAAAAAGCCCAGTTTGGCAAGCACATCATCGTATCATCCATTGAACATCCGGCAGTCAAAGAGTCAGCCCTCTGGTTGAAAAGTCAAGGTTTTGAAGTGGATTTTGCTCCAGTTGATAACAAAGGATTTGTGGATGTTGAAGCGTTAGCAGATTTGATACGACCGGATACGACCCTTGTTTCCATCATGGCAGTTAACAATGAAATTGGCTCTATTCAGCCTATTGAGGCTATTTCAAAACTATTGGCAGACAAGCCGACTATTTCCTTCCACGTTGATGCGGTTCAGGCGCTTGCCAAGATTCCGACTGAAAAGTATCTGACAGAACGAGTGGATTTCGCGACTTTCTCTGGTCACAAGTTCCACGGAGTTCGTGGTGTTGGTTTTGTCTATATCAAGTCTGGTAAGAAAATTACGCCTCTGTTGACAGGTGGTGGTCAGGAACGTGATTACCGTTCGACAACTGAAAATGTGGCAGGGATTGCTGCGACAGCCAAGGCTCTCCGTTTGTCTATGGAAAAGCTAGATATCTTCACTAGCAAGACTGGCCAGATGAAGGCAGTGATTCGTCAAGCACTTCTGGACTATTCGGATATATTTGTCTTTTCAGATGAGGAAGACTTTGCCCCTCATATCCTGACTTTTGGAATCAAGGGTGTTCGTGGAGAAGTCATTGTTCACGCCTTTGAAGACTATGATATTTTTATCTCAACGACCTCGGCTTGTTCGTCCAAGGCAGGAAAACCTGCAGGCACCTTGATTGCCATGGGAGTGGATAAAGATAAGGCCCATTCAGCTGTGCGTCTTAGTCTAGACCTTGAAAATGATATGAGTCAGGTCGAGCAGTTTTTGACCAAGTTAAAATTGATTTACAATCAAACTAGAAAAGTAAGATAGGAGCATTCATGCAATATTCAGAAATTATGATTCGCTACGGTGAGCTGTCAACCAAGGGCAAAAACCGTATGCGTTTCATCAATAAACTTCGTAATAATATTTCAGACGTTTTGTCTATCTATCCCCAAGTTAAGGTAACAGCAGATCGCGACCGTGCCCATGCATACCTCAATGGAGCAGATTACACAGCAGTAGCAGAATCGCTCAAACAAGTTTTTGGAATTCAAAACTTTTCCCCTGTTTATAAGGTTGAAAAATCTGTAGAAGTTCTGAAGTCTGCTGTCCAAGAGATTATGCAGGACATCTACAAGGATGGTATGACCTTTAAAATTTCTAGCAAGCGTAGCGACCACAACTTTGAGTTGGATAGTCGTCAACTCAATCAAACACTTGGAGGAGCTGTTTTCGAAGCCATTCCAAATGTGCAAGCTCGAATGAAAAGTCCTGACATCAATCTTCAGGTGGAAATCCGTGAAGAAGCAGCCTATCTTTCTTATGAAACTATTCGTGGGGCTGGTGGTTTGCCAGTTGGAACTTCAGGTAAAGGCATGCTCATGCTGTCAGGAGGGATCGACTCACCTGTAGCAGGTTATCTAGCGCTTAAGCGTGGGGTAGATATTGAAGCAGTTCACTTTGCCAGTCCACCTTACACCAGTCCTGGAGCCCTTAAAAAAGCCCAAGATTTGACTCGTAAATTGACCAAGTTTGGGGGAAATATCCAGTTTATCGAGGTGCCTTTCACAGAGATTCAAGAGGAAATCAAGGCCAAGGCGCCAGAAGCCTATCTCATGACCTTGACTCGTCGCTTTATGATGCGGATTACCGACCGTATTCGTGAGGTACGAAATGGTTTGGTTATTATCAATGGGGAAAGTCTTGGTCAAGTAGCTAGCCAGACCTTGGAAAGCATGCAGGCTATTAACGCTGTGACCAACACTCCCATCATTCGTCCTGTGGTTACCATGGACAAGTTGGAAATCATTGACATCGCCCAGGAAATCGATACCTTTGACATTTCTATCCAGCCTTTTGAGGACTGCTGTACGATTTTTGCGCCAGATCGTCCAAAGACTAATCCTAAGATTAAGAATGCAGAGCAGTATGAAGCACGTATGGATGTTGAAGGTTTAGTTGAGCGAGCAGTGGCTGGAATTATGATTACTGAGATCACACCGCAGGCTGAAAAAGATGAAGTCGATGACTTGATTGACAATCTGCTCTAATCAGAAAATCCAAAAGAATTTAGAAAATTAAATGAAAAAGTTAGTTTTTAATCCAAAAATGGAAGAAAAACTGACTTTTTTTCTTAAACTGTGATATAATAAGAATAAATTTTGAATATAGAGAGTTTTCTGACAATGAATCAATCCTACTTTTATCTAAAAATGAAAGAACACAAACTCAAGGTTCCTTATACAGGTAAGGAGCGCCGTGTGCGTGTTCTTCTGCCTAAAGATTATGAGAAAGACACGAATCGTTCCTATCCTGTTGTTTACTTTCATGACGGGCAAAATGTTTTTTATAGCAAGGAGTCTTTCATTGGTCATTCATGGAAGATTATCCCAGCTATTAAGCGTAATCCTGATATCAGTCGCATGATTGTCGTTGCTATTGACAATGATGGTATGGGGCGGATGAATGAGTATGCGGCTTGGAAGTTCCAAGAATCTCCTATCCCAGGGCAGCAGTTTGGCGGTAAGGGTGTGGAGTATGCCGAGTTTGTCATGGAGGTAGTCAAACCTTTTATCGATGAGACCTACCGTACCAAAGCTGATCGCCAACATACGGCTATGATTGGTTCCTCACTAGGAGGAAATATTACCCAATTTATCGGTTTGGAATACCAAGACCAAATTGGTTGTCTAGGAGTCTTTTCATCTGCTAACTGGCTCCACCAAGAAGCCTTTAACCGCTATATCGAGCGCCAGAAACTGTCGCCTGACCAGCGTATCTTCATCTATGTAGGAACGGAAGAAGCGGATGATACAGACAAGACCTTGATGGCTGGCAATATCAAACAAGCCTATATCGACTCATCGCTTCGTTATTACCATGATTTGATAGCAGGGGGAGTACACTTGGGCAATCTTGTTTTGAAAGTTCAGTCTGGTGCCATCCATAGTGAAATCCCTTGGTCGGAGAATTTACCAGACTGTCTGAGATTTTTTGCAGAAAACTGGTAAAGTAAGAAAGGAGAAAATATGCATATTGAAAACCTTAGCCACTGGAGTGGCAATCTTAACCGTGAAATGTACCTTAATCGTTATGGTCATGCTGGGATTCCAGTTGTGGTCTTTGCTTCATCAGGTGGTAGTCACAATGAATACTATGATTTTGGCATGATTGATGCCTGTGCTTCCTTTATCGAGGAAGGTCGTGTTCAGTTCTTTACCCTATCCAGTGTAGACAGTGAGAGCTGGTTGGCCACTTGGAAAAACGGTCACGACCAAGCGGAAATGCACCGTGCCTACGAACGTTATGTGATTGAGGAGGCCATTCCTTTTATCAAGCACAAGACAGGTTGGTTTGATGGCATGATGACGACAGGTTGCTCTATGGGAGCCTACCATGCACTCAATTTCTTCCTTCAGCATCCAGATGTCTTTACCAAAGTGATCGCTCTTAGTGGTGTTTACGACGCACGTTTCTTTGTCGGCGATTACTACAATGACGATGCTATTTACCAAAACTCGCCAGTAGATTATATCTGGAACCAGAACGACGGCTGGTTTATTGATCGTTATCGTCAGGCAGAGATTGTGTTGTGTACGGGTCTCGGTGCCTGGGAACAAGATGGCTTGCCATCCTTCTACAAGCTTAAAGAAGCCTTTGACCAGAAACAAATTCCAGTCTGGTTTGCTGAATGGGGACACGATGTCGCCCACGACTGGGAATGGTGGCGCAAACAAATGCCTTATTTCCTCGGCAATCTCTATTTATAAAAGGAGTGACCTATGAATTACCTTGTTATTTCTCCCTACTATCCACAAAACTTTCAACAGTTTACGATTGAACTAGCTAACAAAGGAATCAACGTCTTGGGGATTGGCCAAGAACCTTATGAGCAATTGGATGAGCCCTTGCGCAATAGCCTGACCGAATATTTCCGTGTTGATAATCTTGAAAATATAGATGAAGTCAAACGTGCAGTTGCTTTCCTTTTCTATAAACATGGCCCGATTGACCGCATCGAATCCCATAATGAATACTGGCTTGAGTTAGATGCAAGTCTTCGTGAGCAATTCAATGTTTTTGGTGCCAAACCAGAGGATCTCAAAAAGACGAAATTTAAGTCTGAAATGAAGAAGCTTTTCAAAAAAGCAGGTGTTCCTGTAGTACCTGGAGCTGTTATCAAAACGGAAGCAGATGTTGATCAAGCAGTGAAAGAAATTGGTCTTCCAATGATTGCCAAACCTGATAATGGAGTGGGAGCAGCCGCAACCTTTAAACTTGAGACAGAAGACGATATCAATCACTTCAAGCAAGAATGGGACCATTCGACCGTTTATTTCTTTGAAAAATTTGTCTCTTCCAGCGAAATTTGCACCTTTGATGGTCTTGTGGACAAGGATGGTAAAATTGTCTTCTCAACAACCTTTGATTACGCCTATACACCGCTTGATCTCATGATTTACAAGATGGACAATTCTTATTACGTTCTCAAGGATATGGATCCTAAATTACGTAAATATGGTGAGGCAATTGTCAAGGAATTTGGCATGAAAGAACGTTTCTTCCATATCGAATTCTTCCGCGAAGGAGACGATTATATCGCCATTGAGTACAATAACCGTCCTGCAGGTGGTTTCACCATTGATGTTTATAACTTTGCTCACTCTTTGGATCTCTATCGTGGATATGCTGCTATTGTAGCAGGAGAAGAGTTCCCAGCGTCAGACTTTGAAGCTCAGTATTGTTTGGCTACTTCTCGCCGTGCAAATGCTCACTATGTCTATTCTGAGGAGGACTTGCTTGCCAAATATAGCCAGCAGTTCAAGGTTAAAAAAATCATGCCAGCTGCCTTTGCGGAACTTCAAGGAGATTACCTTTATATGCTGACAACCCCGAGTCGACAAGAAATGGATCAGATGATTGCAGATTTCGGACAACGTCAGGCTTAAGGGACTATAGGGTTAAGGAAAATGACTTTCTTAATCCTTTTGTTTTGTCTGATAAAAAATAAGAGCATCCTAACAAGGTAGCTATCATAAAACTTGTTCGATAACTATTTGAAGCAGGATTAGGTGGTCAGAAATTGAATTTTAATATTTCAATTGAGTCATAGTATTATGTTTTTGTATCCTTAAATCAGCTAAAAGGATCCATGACGACACCTATATGATATAGTTTTCAAGATACCAAACAAGTCTATTAAAATATTCAGGTGACGCATAGATATAGTTAATTGAAGCTTTGTTTGAAATCTGATAAAATAATGATATTACTAAGTTTTAAAACTAAAGAAAAGGGAAGTTATGATTACAGGCGAATTAAAAAATAAAATCGATCAGTTGTGGGAAATTCTTTGGACAGAAGGAAACGCAAATCCTTTAACAAATATTGAACAGTTGACTTATCTCTTATTTATGAAAGATTTGGATAGTGTCGAGCTTGGACGTGAAAGTGATGCTGAATTTCTAGGGATTCCTTATGAGGGAGTTTTTCCAAAAGATAAACCTGAATACCGTTGGTCAACTTTTAAAAATATAGGAGATGCTCAGGAAGTTTATCGTTTAATGACTCAGGAGATTTTTCCTTTTATTAAAAATCTCAAGGGAGACACAGATGATACAGCCTTTTCACGCTATATGCGAGAGGCTATTTTCCAAATAAATAAACCAGCTACGCTTCAAAAGGCAATCTCTATCTTAGATGCTTTTCCCACTAGGGGATTAGATGTAGAGTTTGATAACGATAAACAAAGTATTACTGATATCGGAGACATCTATGAATATCTGTTATCAAAATTGTCAACCGCAGGTAAAAATGGACAGTTCCGTACGCCTCGTCACATCATCGATATGATGGTTGAGTTGATGCAACCGACTATCAAAGATATTATCTCAGATCCCGCTATGGGGTCTGCGGGCTTCTTAGTATCTGCTAGCCGTTACCTAAAACGTAAGAAAGATGAATGGGAAACCAATACAGATAATATCAATCATTTTCATAATCAGATGTTTCATGGAAATGATACGGATACGACTATGCTGAGACTTGGGGCGATGAACATGATGCTACATGGAGTAGAAAATCCACAAATCAGTTACCTTGACTCGCTGTCTCAAGATAATGAAGAAGCCGATAAATATACTTTGGTTTTAGCAAATCCTCCTTTTAAGGGCTCACTTGACTACAATTCAACCTCTAATGACCTTCTTGCAACCGTAAAAACCAAAAAAACAGAATTACTCTTTCTTTCTCTTTTCTTGCGAACTTTAAAACCAGGTGGACGAGCAGCAGTTATCGTACCTGATGGTGTCCTTTTTGGTTCGTCTAAAGCTCATAAAGGAATTCGTCAGGAAATTGTAGAGAATCATAAGCTTGATGCTGTAATCTCAATGCCTAGTGGTGTGTTCAAGCCTTATGCTGGAGTTTCAACTGCCATTCTCATCTTTACAAAAACTGGTAATGGTGGTACTGACAAAGTCTGGTTTTACGATATGAAAGCGGATGGTTTAAGTTTGGATGATAAGCGACAACCGATTAGCGACAATGATATTCCAGATATTATCGAACGCTTTCATCATCTTGAAAAAGAAGCAGAACGTCAGAGAACGGATCAATCTTTCTTTGTTCCAGTTGATGAGATAAAGGAAAATGATTATGATTTGTCTATCAATAAATATAAAGAGATTGAGTATGAAAAAGTTGAGTATGAACCAACAGAGGTCATCTTAAAGAAAATCAATGATTTAGAAAAAGAAATTCAAGCTGGCTTGGCTGAATTAGAAAAATTACTCAAGTAGGGAGGTGGCTGTATGAAAAAAGTGAAGTTGGGGGAAGTCTTATCTCTAAAAAAAGGCAAGAAAGCCACTGTACTTGCTGAACAAACAACTCTAAGCCAACGTTATATTCAAATAGATGATTTAAGAAATAATAATAATTTAAAATTCACTGAAAGTTTAAATATGACTGAAGCACTCCCAGATGATATTCTGATAGCATGGGATGGTGCTAATGCAGGAACAATTGGTTGTGGGTTATCGGGAGCTGTTGGTAGTACAATTACGGTCTTAAAAAAGAATGAGCGATACAAAGAAAAAATTATATCAGATTACTTGGGAGTCTTTTTGGAAAGTAAATCGCAGTATTTACGAGATCATTCAACAGGGGCAACAATTCCTCATTTAAACAAGAATATATTACTTGATTTACAATTAGAATTGCTAGGTATCGAGGAACAAGAGAACATTATCTGTATTCTTAATACGATTAAAAGGCTTATTACTAAAAGAAAATTGCAGTTAGATGAACTAAACTTGCTCGTGGCAATCCAAAAATCTCTGGAAGAACTTGAAATTTTGAAGAAATCTCTGATGCAGGAGTATTTTGGCTGATATTCTGCCATTGTAATTACGGTAATGATTTGTTATAATACAACAAAGGAGGAAATCAGATGGTAGTAAAAACAAGAAAACAAGGAAATTCAATCACCATTACGATTCCAAGTGAATTTAATATTCCAAGTGGTGTAAAATACGAAGCGAAATTGTTACCAAGTGGTGAGATTATCTTTACTCCTGAAGAATTGGGGCAGCAGGTTTCTTATGTATCTGATGATGCCTTTGACTTAAATTTAGATAAAATATTTGACGAATACGACGATGTTTTCAAAGCTTTGGTGGAAAAATGACAATCTATCTGACAGAAAAGCAAATTGAAAAAATAAATGCTTTAGCAATTCAACGGTATTCTCCAAATGAGAAAATTCAAACAGTTAGTCCTTCTGCCTTAAATATGATTGTGAACTTACCAGAACAATTTGTCTTTGGGAAGCCTCTTTATCCAACAATTTTTGATAAAGCAACGATACTATTTGTCCAATTGATAAAGAAGCATGTTTTTGCCAATGCTAATAAACGAACTGCTTTCTTCGTTTTGGTCAAATTTTTACAATTAAATGGCTATCGTTTTTCTGTAACGGTTGAAGAAGCGGTAAATATGTGTGTAACTATCGCAGTAGAATCCTTAACAGATGAAAAAATGATAAGCTACTCCAAATGGGTTTCTGAACATTCTGTTAGAGAAAAGGTCAAAAAGTAACCTAGTATGCTGGATTTGAATGAGCACAAGAAAATAAATGAACAGACAATATTAGAATTCTGTAATGCAGAAACTGATATTGTCTCTTTTTATTGATGAATAAGAAAGTGAGAAATTATGGAATCAAAAGTTACAATTATCATGCAAGAAATGTTACCTCTTTTAAATAATGAACAATTACTAGTGTTGAGAGAGAGTTTAGAACATCATCTAGTAGACGGAAAAAAGCAGCAGAAGTATTCGAATAATAACCTGTTGCAACTCTTTATCACTGCCAAACAGGTAGAGGGCTGTAGCTCAAAAACAATTCGTTATTACCAGAGGACGATTGAAAACTTGTTTAATGCTATTAAAGAGTCTGTGACACAACTCACAACAGATGATTTAAGGAGTTATTTAGCAAATTACCAGTCTGAAAAGGATTGTAGTAAGGCGAATTTAGACAATATTAGGCGTATATTGTCTTCTTTTTTTGCTTGGCTTGAGCAAGAGGAATATATCATTAAAAATCCCATTCGACGGATAAAGAAAATTAAGACTGAGCAAAATGTGAAGGAAACTTATACTGATGAACATTTGGAAATTATGCGCGATAACTGTGAAAATTTGAGAGATTTGGCAATAATAGACCTACTAGCATCGACAGGTATGCGTGTAGGGGAGCTTGTACAGTTGAATCGTTCAGATATTGATTTTGAAAACAGAGAGTGTGTTGTCTTTGGTAAAGGAAAGAAGGAGAGACCAGTATATTTTGACGCTCGGACGAAAATTCATTTAAGAAACTATCTTAACGACAGAAAAGATAGTCACCCTGCTCTTTTTGTAACGTTAGTTGGAAAAGTCCAGAGGCTTGGAATTGCTGGTGTAGAGATTCGCTTAAGAAAGTTAGGAGACAAACTCGGTATACAAAAGGTTCACCCACATAAGTTCAGAAGAACTTTAGCGACTAAGGCAATTGATAAAGGTATGCCTATCGAGCAAGTCCAAAAACTGCTAGGTCATAGCAAGATTGACACAACCCTGGCCTATGCCATGGTCAATCAAAATAATGTCAAGCATTCACACCAAAAATTCATCTCTTAAAAGGCTTGTGAGATAGCTATAAAAGTGTGGAGAAATAGCTTGAAATTTAGTATAATATAGCTAAACTATTTGTTTAAAGTGAGAAAAAAATGGGAAATTTTAGCTTTCTTTTAAAAAATGACGAATATGAATCTTTTTCAAAACCTTGCATTGAAGCTGAGAATATGATTGCTACATCAACTGTGGCTACTGCCTTTATGGCGCGTCGTGCTTTAGAGCAGGCTGTCCATTGGATATATAGTCACGATTCATATTTAGAAGCTCCCTATCGTGCTACTCTATCTTCTTTAGTATGGGATGATGATTTTAGGGATATCGTAGATTCTGAACTCCACAAGCAGATAGTTCTGTTGATTCGGTGGGGAAACCATGCTGCTCATGGTGGTGAAATTAAGGAACGAGAAGCGATTTTAGCTTTGCATCATTTGTATCAGTTTGTTAATTTTATCGATTATTGTTACAGCAATGAGTTTGTGGAGCGTTATTTTGATGAGAAGTGCTTACCACTTTCAGCAAACATCAAATACCGAGAAACTCCACAATCTATGATAAAGTTACAAGACAGTTTACCAGAACTGCCTGATTTTCATGAACAGATGGCTGCTCAGTCCGTAGAAGTTCAAGAGACTTATACTGAAAAACGTGAGACTGCAGCGCAACGGCAAGATGTACCTTTCCATATTGATCAATTATCTGAGGCAGAGACAAGAAAACTCTTTATTGATATCGATCTCCGTCTAGCAGGATGGATATTTGAAGAAAACTGTCGTGTTGAGATAGCTGTTGATGGTCTGAAGCACGGTTCAGGAATTGGTTACTGTGACTATGTACTTTATGGTAAAAATGGGAAAATTTTAGCGATTGTAGAGGCTAAAAAAGCCTCTGTCAATCCAGAAGTAGGGGAAGTACAGGTCAAAGAATATGCTGAAGCTCTGGAGAAACATATCGGCTATCAGCCAATTTGCTTTATTACAAATGGGTTGAAGCACTATATACTTGATGGTCCGAACCGACGCCAGATTGCAGGCTTTTACTCTCAAGAAGAATTGCAATTAGTGATGGATAGACGTCATCTTCAAAAACCACTTGAGGATATTTCTAGTAAAATTAGAGACGATATTTCCGGGCGTCACTACCAAAAACATGCGATTGCAAGCGTTTGTGAAGCTTTCTCTAATCATCGTAGACAGGCACTTTTGGTTATGGCAACTGGGGCTGGGAAAACTCGTACAGCAGTTTCTCTAGTTGATACCTTATCACGTCATAACTGGGTAAAAAACGTTCTCTTCTTAGCCGATAGAACTTCCTTGGTTAAGCAAGCCTATGATTCGTTTAGAAAATTACTCCCAGATCTTTCCGTTTGTAACTTCTTAGAAGATAAAGAAGGAGCTCAATCAAGTCGTATGGTCTTTTCAACTTATCCGACTATGATTGGAGCGATTAGTGGTCAAGAAGAAGTAAATCAACGCCCTTTCACTGTTGGGCATTTTGACCTTATCATAATTGACGAATCTCACCGTTCTATTTATCAGAAATACAAGTCCATTTTTGATTATTTTGATGCAAGGATTGTAGGCTTAACCGCTACTCCGCGTCAAGATTTAGATAAAAACACCTATGGATTCTTTAATTTGGAGAATGGGGTTCCAACATATGCATATGATTTGGAAGAAGCTGTTAAAGACGGATATTTAGTAGCCTATCATTCTATCGAAACCAAACTGAAACTACCTACGGATGGTCTACATTATGATGATTTGTCCGAAGAAGAAAAGGAACATTTTGATAGCAAATTTGAAGACGATAGCTGTGAAAAAGATATTGATGGGAGTGTGTTTAATTCTTTTATTTTCAATAAAAGTACAGTAGAAATTGTTTTAAATGAACTCATGACAAGAGGAATTCAGACAGCCTCGGGTGATGAAATTGGTAAAACTATTATTTTTGCTAAAAATCATGACCATGCGGAATATATCAGAGGTATTTTTAACAACCGCTATCCTGAAAAAGGGAGCGACTATGCTCAGGTGATTGATTATAGTATTAAGCATTATCAGACCTTGATTGATGATTTTAAAATTAAGGAGAAGTATCCTCAAATTGCGATTTCTGTCGATATGTTAGATACAGGTATTGATGTACCAGAAGTTGTTAATTTAGTCTTCTTCAAGAAAGTACGCTCTAAAACTAAGTTTTGGCAGATGATTGGTCGAGGAACCCGTCTATGTAAAGATTTATTTGGACCTGAGCAGGATAAGGAAAACTTCTTGGTATTTGATTATGGGGACAATTTTGATTATTTTCGTGCAGATCCAAGAGATGGAGAGGGTCGTCACATTGTTTCGTTGACTCAGCGTTTATTTAATATCAAAGTGGACTTGATTCGAGAACTTCAGGGACTCCAATACCAAGAAGATCAGTTTGCGAGAGCATACCGTCAGGAGCTTGTCTCAGAACTTCAAGGTCGTATAGAGAGCTTAAATGAGTTGGACTTCAGGGTTCGTATGGTTTTAGATACAGTTTATAGCTATAGGAAATTGGAAAGTTGGCAGAATCTAACTGCTGTTACAAGTGAAACCATTCAAAACAATCTCTCTCCGCTTCTATTTGATGAAGATAAAGAAGATGAGATGGCGAGGAGATTTGATTTGTGGTTGCTTCATATTCAGTTGGGGCAACTGACAGCTAAATCTTCCACTGTCCATATTTCCCAAGTGATGAAGACGGCTCGAGCTCTTTCTGCCATTGGCAATATCCCGCAGGTTTTTGAGCAGGCTGAAATTATCAGGAAAGTACAGGAGCCTGAATTTTGGAAAGAAGTTAGCTTGTCTGATTTGGAAAAAATTCGTCTTGCTATTCGAGATTTATTACAGTTTTTGGATAAAACAGACCGTAAACCCTACTATGTTAACTTTGAAGACCGTATACTCTCCACTGTTCACGAGACCACAGCATTTTTACAGGTCAACGATCTTCGGTCTTACAATGAAAAAGTTGAGCATTACTTGAAAACTCATCTGGATGAAGAGTCCATTTCTAAGCTATACCATAATGAAAAGTTGACATCTGATGATGTGCTTGCACTTGAAAAATTGCTCTGGGAAAAATTAGGTAGCAAATCAGACTACCAACATCATTATGAAAATAAGGCAATTCCGAGATTGGTGCGTGAGATTATTGGCTTAGATAGAGAGTCTGCCAATCGTATTTTTTCTAAATTTTTGTCGGATGAGAATCTTAATGCTAGGCAGATTTCATTTGTGAAATTGATTGTAGACTACATTGTAGAAAATGGTTGCTTAGAGATGAAAGTGTTAACGCAAGAGCCGTTTAAATCTCATGGATCTGTTCAGCTACTCTTTCAACACCAACTACCAGTACTTCGTAATATTGTTCAAACCATTGAACTTATCAATAATCGAGCTGGAGAAGTGGCTTAAATTCTAAAGTGATTGCCATGCTGAGACTCATTTAAAATTAAAAATAGTAGAAATTTATGTTATATATGAGAAGTTTTATTAGGAAGAATGTCATCGTTTTCCTAGAATACAGTATCAGTTGTTAAGTGGCTGATAAATTTCAAAGTAGATACTTGTACCACGATGTTTGTTGATCGAGTTATTAACAAAAGAGCTACTTTGATTTTAAAGAAATAGAAAACAAAAAGCCGAGCAAGAATTCAATTGCAGGAGAAAATGAAGTAATACTCAGTGAAAATCAAAGAGCAAACTAGCCGCAGGCTGCTCAAAACACTGTTTTGAGGTTGTAGATGAAACTGACGAAGTCAGTAACCATACCTACGGCAAGGCGATGTTAATGCGGATTGAAGAGATTTTTGAAGAGTATAAATCTTCCTAGGATAAAGCAAAACGCATAATATCAAGGGTTTTAAACACTTGATATTATGCGTTTTCTGATGTTAAAGACTTTCTACCAGGTTTTTTGAAGCATAATTGTTAGTTGTAGTCATTTATTATTCTTCAAAGAAAAATGGTGGGGCGAATTTTTTCAGTTCTTCAAAGCACTTTTGAGCAGCTTCTGCATCTTCGCAGATGATGAGACAGACATCATCGCCACAAAGGGTTGCGATAATATATTGGAAATCAAGAGCATCAATAATTGTAGCGAACGATTGTGCTAGACCAGGAAGAGTTTTGAGTAGGACTTGGTGCTGAATAGGTCGCAACATGATGAGGGCATCTTCCATATAGTTTTCCAAACGTTTTTCCCATTTTGAGATGGAACCATTATTAAGAACATAATAAGCGTTATCTTCTTCGCGGACTTTTGATAGGTTCATATTTTTGATGTCGCGTGAGAGGGTTGCCTGGGTCACTTGAATGTCGTTCTCAGCAAGAAGGGACTGCAATTCAGCCTGTGTATGAATCTTGTTTTTTGCGACAAGAGCGCGTATGAGTTGGTGGCGGTGTTCTGATTTATTCATAATAATGTAACTCCTTTTAGCAAGGTATGGTAAGCGTGGACTGAGAGAGGTCGACAGTCAGGTGGTAGTCGGTATTGTCACGGATGGTGATTTCAAAGTCAGTCGTATAGAGGACTAAACGAAGAGTATCTCCTTCTTTTAGCTTATAAATAGTAGGTTGCAGTTCAAATTGCACATCCATCCATTCATCTGCAGTAACATCCTCTACTAACAGTAAATCATTTCTATTTTGTAAATTAAGGTAACCTTTTGTCATGACTCGTTGTGCATTTGGTCTAAATGGTAATTCACAGAGATTTTCCAACATGTGGTAGCGTCCATTATCAATGGTTTTAGCACTGATAATAGCTGGATAAGGTTGTAGGTATTTCTTCTGTCCAAATTCTAGCAGTTGGGCAGATAAGAGCCCCTTATTTGTACTGGATTTGATACGAAGATTAAGTTGGGCACGACCGTTCAAGTGAAGATCCTTAGTCACAGGAAGGTCAATAGTAATTTGATTTGTTTTCCCTTGATAGAGTTCCGTATTGAAGGTCTGGTAGGTCTTACCATAACGTTCAAAATCCTTATCTGAGTACTGGTTTTGAATGACCTGTTCTTCTTGACCGAGTGAGAAGGTTTCAAAGTTTTCTTGCTCACCAAAGTTATCAAGAGATAACCAAGTCTGAGGAGCAGTATTGTCCTGCCAGATAACGGTCGGAAGTTGAAAATCTGTATCTTGTCCCAATAATTTCTTGGTTAATAAGGCATTCATGGATTCACGGAAGTCAATGGACTGCCAGTTGTTCATGTACACATGGGCGCCATTGTGGAAAAAGAGATGCTTGTTTATGTGAGCAGGAAGGGCATGGAACATCTGGTAAACATGAAGTGGTTTGACATTCCAATCCTGTGAACCGTGGGTAAAGACAACCTCTGATTTTACCTTATGGGCATTGAGCAGGTAGTTGCGATCATGCCAAAACTGGTTATAGTCGCCGGTCTTGCGATCCAGTTGCTCTTTTACTTTTTCTAAGTCAGCTTGGTGAGCTTCATTGCCACGGATATAGTCGCCAGCCAAGAGATTACGAGAGTAGGTTAGTTCAGCAAGGGAGTCAAAGTCCTCACCTGGATAACCACCTGGGCTAGTCACCAGACCGTTTTCTCGGTAGTAGTTGTACCATGAAGAAATTCCAGCCTCGGCAATGATGACTTCTAAACCATCGACACCTGTAGTCGCCAGACCATTGGACATGGTACCTAGATAAGAAATTCCAGTTGTGGCTACTTTTCCATTTGACCAGTCAGCCTTGACTTGACGCTGGCGCGTATGGTCGGTAAAGGCACGGCAACGACCATTGAGCCAGTCGATGACATTTTTATAAGCCTCAATTTGCTGGTAGTCTCCATTAGTCATGAAACCAGTAGAGTCTTTGGTACCAACACCTGAAACATAGAGATTGGCAAAACCTCGTGGGAGGAAGTAGTCGTTGAGTGTATAGCTAGAGTTGATGTGACTTAGCTTTTCCTCAGCTTCTGACACAAGTTCAGCTTGGCCTTGAGATTGGACGAGATTGAGTTGAGGTTCCTCTAGTTCAATCTTATGAGCAGGTTTAACCTCAAGCTCGGCCTCCATCTTGTAGAGAGCCTTATCGCTTGCCTTGTCATTTGTTCCCTGATGATAAGGGCTGGCTGTCATGATGGCAGGGATTTTTCCATCAAAACGAGGACGAATAATGCTGACCTTGACTAAGTCTGGTAGACCTTTTTGGTCAGTATCGACACGAGACTCAACGTAAACGACTTCACGAATGACATCATGGCTAGAAAAAGTAGCCAAACTCTTGCCGTTAAAGTAGTGGTAGTCATTATCCTCTGGAATAAGACCATCACTGACAAGTTGGTCGATAAGAGTATTTCCTTTTTTGGTGCGAGTATTGAGTAACTGATAGAGATTTTCAATCAAGTCACCGTATACAATAGGAAATCCAGTCTCTTTACGAAACGCTTCACTGTCTTCGAAGTCAATCAAATAAGAAAAGCCTAAAAGTTGAAAGGCAACAGTATAAAAAATATCTGCTGTCAAGTCTTTGTCAGATTTGAAAAAAGTTAATATGTTAGTTTCTTTATCTATAGCTAAGCAGGAGAGTGGATAGTCGGTGTTCTCATAAGTGAAAAAAAAGCGACGTAAAAAAGTTTCCAGTAATTCCTTGGGATTGGCTGTGTTTTGTAAATCAAAGCCATATTTTTTTAGTTCAGATAAGATATTTTCTTTTGGGAAAGTGATATAACTATATTGATTAAAACGCATAGAACCTCCATATAGAATGATAGTTAAGGTTATTATATCAAAAAAAAAGCAGAAAGGGAATTGTTAACTGTAAAAGGAAATAATCCAATAAAAATGAATAAAGTGCTAAACTTAATATAGAGAACAGTGTAATAATAGACATAATAGGTATAATATAAAAATTCTAGGAGATTTATATTGTATGTTTTCTATTTTATATATAATATAGTATAAATATAAAAAATAATGACAAAAACACAAATGAATAAAAAATAAATTAGTAAGCTGATGAAATTTTTCTCAAGAGAAGCCTTTTATATGTGAAAATGGTATAATATAGTGAGAAGGATAGAGGAGAAGTGTAAATTGATCGCACAACTAGATACAAAAACAGTCTATAGTTTTATGGAGAGCGTCATTTCGATTGACAAGTATGTGAGAGCAGCTAAAGAATACGGCTACACTCATTTGGCTATGATGGATGTTGACAATCTTTATGGTGCTTTTGACTTTCTAGAGGTTACAAAAAAATATGGCATTCATCCTTTGTTAGGGCTTGAAATGAATGTGCTTGTAGATGACAAAGATGTGAATTTGCGCTTTTTAGCTCTATCTAGTGTAGGCTATCAGCAGTTGATGAAGCTTTCAACAGCCAAGATGCAGGGGGAGAAAAGTTGGTCAGTCCTGTCTCAGTACCTGGAGGATATTGCAGTCATTGTGCCTTATTTTGAAGAGCTTGAATCACTAAATCTAGGCTGTGATTATTATATCGGAGTTTATCCAGAAACACTGACAAGCGAATTTCATCATCCAATCTTGCCCCTTTATCGGGTCGATGCCTTTGAAAGCAGGGATAGAGAAGTTCTGCAAGTCTTAACAGCGATTAAAGAAAATCTACCGCTTAGAGAAGTTCCCTTGCGGTCACGACAAGATGTCCTTATATCAGCAAGTTCTTTAGAGAAATTGTTCCAAGAACGTTTTCCTCAAGCCTTGGAAAACTTAGAAAAGCTTATTTCAGGTATTTCTTACGATTTGGATACTAGTTTGAAACTGCCTCGTTTTAACCCAGCTAGACCAGCAGTAGAAGAGTTGAGAGAACGCGCTGAGCTTGGGCTTGCCCAGAAGGGATTGTCTAGTAAAGAATATCAAGATCGACTAGACCAAGAATTGGCTGTTATTCATGATATGGGCTTTGATGATTATTTCTTGGTTGTCTGGGATTTGCTGCGTTTTGGACGTTCGAATGGTTATTATATGGGGATGGGACGGGGTTCTGCAGTAGGTAGCTTGGTTTCCTATGCCTTGGATATTACAGGGATTGACCCGGTAGAGAAAAATCTGATTTTTGAACGCTTTCTCAATCGTGAACGCTATACCATGCCTGATATTGATATTGATATTCCTGATATTTATCGTCCAGATTTTATCAGATATGTTGGTAATAAATATGGTAGTAAACATGCGGCTCAAATCGTTACTTTTTCAACCTTTGGAGCCAAGCAAGCTCTGCGTGATGTCTTGAAACGCTTTGGTGTACCCGAGTATGAATTATCCGCAATTACTAAAAAAATCAGTTTTCGTGATAATCTTAAGTCAGCTTATGAGGGTAATCTCCAGTTTCGTCAGCAAATCAATAGTAAGTTAGAATACCAAAAAGCCTTTGACATTGCTTGCAAGATAGAGGGCTATCCAAGACAAACCTCCGTCCATGCGGCTGGTGTTGTGATTAGTGACCAAGATTTGACCAACTACATCCCTCTGAAACATGGTGATGAAATTCCACTGACTCAGTATGATGCTCATGGTGTTGAGGCTAGCGGACTTTTGAAGATGGACTTTCTGGGACTGCGAAATTTGACCTTTGTCCAGAAAATGCAAGAATTGCTTGCTGAAACAGAAGATATTCACCTTAAAATTGAAGAAATAGATTTGGAAGACAAAGAGACGTTAGCTTTATTTGCCTCTGGCAATACAAAAGGTATCTTTCAATTTGAGCAACCTGGTGCCATTCGCCTGCTAAAACGTGTACAACCAGTTTGTTTTGAAGATGTTGTAGCAACTACTTCCCTAAATCGACCAGGTGCTAGTGACTATATCAATAATTTTGTGGCAAGAAAGCATGGGCAGGAAGAAGTGACTGTTCTGGATCCAGTACTGGAGGATATTTTGGCTCCAACCTACGGCATAATGCTCTATCAGGAGCAGGTTATGCAGGTAGCTCAGCGGTTTGCTGGATTTAGTCTTGGGAAGGCCGATATTTTGCGTCGAGCTATGGGGAAAAAGGATGCTTCTGCCATGCATGAGATGAGAGCTTCCTTTATTCAAGGCTCCTTAGAAGCTGGTCATACTGTGGAAAAAGCAGAGCAGGTCTTTGATGTCATGGAGAAGTTTGCAGGTTATGGTTTTAACAGGTCACATGCCTATGCTTACTCAGCTTTGGCCTTCCAGTTGGCTTATTTCAAAACGCATTATCCAGCCATTTTTTATCAGGTCATGTTGAATTCTGCCAACAGTGATTACTTAATAGATGCACTTGAAGCAGGCTTTGAAGTGGCTCCTCTGTCCATCAACACCATTCCCTATCACGATAAAATTGCCAACAAGTCCATCTATCTAGGATTGAAATCGATTAAGGGAGTCAGTAATGATTTAGCTCTCTGGATTATTGAAAATAGACCCTATTCTAACATTGAAGATTTTATAGCTAAATTACCTGAGAATTATCTGAAACTACCTCTGCTAGAACCTTTGGTAAAAGTTGGTCTTTTTGATTTATTTGAAAAAAATCGTCAAAAAGTATTTAATAACTTAGCCAATCTATTTGAATTTGTGAAAGAGTTGGGAAGTTTATTTGGAGATACTATTTATAGTTGGCAGGAATCGGAGGATTGGACGGAACAAGAAAAATTCTATATGGAACAAGAGCTTTTAGGGATAGGTGTCAGCAAACATCCACTACAAACTATCGCAAGTAAAGCTATTTACCCAATTACCCCAATCGGAAATTTGTCAGAAAATAGCTATGCTATTATTTTGGTTGAAGTTCAGAAAATAAAAGTGATTCGTACCAAAAAGGGTGAAAATATGGCCTTCTTACAGGTAGATGATAGTAAGAAAAAATTGGACGTCACTCTCTTTTCAGACTTATATCGTCAGGTTGGACAGGAAATAAAAGAGGGAGCCTTCTACTATATAAAAGGAAAAATACAATCACGTGATGGCCGTCTGCAAATGATTGCACAAGAAATAAGAGAAGCAGTTGCTGAACGCTTTTGGATACAGGTGAAAAATCATGAATCGGATCAAGAAATTTCACGTATTTTAGAACAATTTAAAGGCTCAATCCCAGTCATCATCCGGTATGAGGAGGAACAGAAAACCATCGTTTCTCCCCATTATTTTGTAGTTAAATCTGATGAATTAGAGGAGAAATTGAATGAAATCGTTATGAAAACGATTTATCGCTAAAAATACGGAAAATAGAAGAATTTTAAAATCAAATGTGGTATAATCAAGAAGACTGTTAAAAGAAAAAGGAGCATAAACCAATATGAAACGTATTGCTGTTTTGACTAGTGGTGGAGACGCCCCTGGTATGAACGCTGCTATCCGTGCAGTTGTTCGTCAAGCAATTTCAGAAGGAATGGAAGTGTTTGGTATCTATGACGGATATGCTGGTATGGTTGCCGGTGAAATTCATCCCCTAGATGCAGCTTCAGTAGGAGACATCATTTCTCGTGGTGGTACTTTCCTTCACTCAGCTCGTTACCCAGAGTTCGCTCAACTTGAAGGGCAACTAAAAGGGATTGAGCAATTGAAAAAACACGGCATTGAAGGTGTAGTTGTTATCGGTGGAGACGGTTCTTACCACGGCGCTATGCGTTTGACTGAGCATGGTTTCCCTGCTATCGGTCTTCCAGGTACAATCGATAACGATATCGTTGGTACTGACTTTACAATCGGTTTTGACACAGCGGTTACAACTGCTATGGATGCTATTGATAAGATTCGTGATACATCATCAAGTCACCGTCGTACTTTTGTTATTGAAGTTATGGGACGTAACGCTGGTGATATCGCTCTTTGGGCTGGTATTGCAACTGGTGCAGATGAAATCATCATTCCTGAGGAAGGATTCAAGATTGAAGACATCGTAGAAAGCATTAAATGTGGTTATGAGTGTGGTAAAAAACACAATATCATCGTCTTAGCTGAAGGTGTGATGTCAGCAGCTGAATTTGGTCAAAAACTTAAAGAAGCTGGAGATACAAGCGACCTTCGTGTGACAGAACTTGGACATATTCAACGTGGTGGTTCTCCAACTGCGCGTGACCGTGTATTGGCGTCACGTATGGGTGCCCATGCTGTTAAACTTCTTAAAGAAGGTATTGGTGGTGTTGCGGTTGGTATCCGTAACGAGAAAATGGTTGAAAACCCAATTCTTGGAACGGCAGAAGAAGGAGCATTGTTTAGCCTTACTGCAGAAGGTAAGATTGTAGTTAACAACCCACACAAAGCCGATATTGAGCTATCTAGCTTGAATAAGAGCTTGTCATAATTTACAATTTAGTTAATAAGACCAAAAAGGTCATATCTATAAAGGAGTCACAAAAATCATGAACAAACGTGTAAAAATCGTTGCAACTTTGGGTCCTGCGGTAGAAATCCGTGGTGGTAAAAAATTCGGTGAGGACGGATACTGGGGTGAAAAACTTGATGTTGAAGCTTCAGCTAAAAACATTGCTCAATTGATTGAAGCTGGTGCTAACACATTCCGTTTCAACTTCTCACACGGTGACCACCAAGAACAAGGTGAGCGTATGGCAACTGTTAAACTTGCTGAAAAACTTGCAGGTAAAAAAGTTGGTTTCCTTCTTGATACAAAAGGACCAGAAATCCGTACAGAATTGTTCGAAGGTGAAGCTAAAGAGTATTCATACAAAACTGGTGAGAAAATCCGTGTTGCAACTAAACAAGGAATCAAATCAACTCGTGAAGTGATTGCATTGAACGTTGCTGGTGCTCTGGATATCTATGATGATGTTGAAGTTGGTCGTCAAGTGTTGGTTGACGACGGTAAACTTGGTCTTCGTGTGGTTGCTAAAGATGACGCAACTCGTGAATTTGAAGTGGAAGTTGAAAACGATGGTATCATCGCTAAACAAAAAGGTGTGAATATTCCTAACACTAAAATTCCTTTCCCAGCCCTTGCTGAACGTGATAACGACGATATCCGCTTTGGTCTTGAACAAGGTATCAACTTTATTGCGATTTCATTCGTACGTACTGCAAAAGACGTGAACGAAGTTCGTGCAATCTGTGAAGAAACTGGAAACGGGCATGTTCAATTGTTCGCTAAAATCGAAAATCAACAAGGTATCGATAACTTGGATGAAATCATCGAAGCAGCTGATGGTATCATGATCGCTCGTGGTGATATGGGTATCGAAGTACCATTCGAAATGGTTCCAGTTTACCAAAAAATGATTATCAAGAAAGTCAATGCTGCAGGTAAAGTTGTTATCACTGCAACAAACATGCTTGAAACAATGACTGAAAAACCACGTGCAACTCGTTCAGAAGTATCAGACGTATTCAACGCTGTTATCGACGGAACTGACGCTACAATGCTGTCAGGCGAGTCTGCAAACGGTAAATACCCACTCGAGTCAGTAACTACAATGGCTACAATAGACAAGAACGCTCAAACTCTTCTTAATGAATACGGACGTTTGGATTCAGATTCATTTGAACGTAACTCTAAGACAGAAGTAATGGCTTCAGCTGTTAAAGATGCTACTAACTCAATGGATATCAAATTGGTTGTAACTCTTACTAAGACAGGTCATACTGCACGTTTGATTTCTAAATACCGTCCAAATGCTGACATCTTAGCATTGACATTTGATGAATTGACAGAACGTGGATTGATGTTGAACTGGGGTGTTATCCCAATGTTGACAGATGCTCCATCTTCAACTGACGATATGTTCGAAATCGCTGAACGTAAAGCGGTAGAAGCAGGTCTCGTTGAGTCAGGCGATGATATCGTTATCGTTGCTGGTGTACCAGTAGGAGAAGCTGTTCGTACAAATACAATGCGTATCCGCACAGTACGTTAAGAAAAATATAAAAACCTATCATATCCAGCTTTAGAGCTTGTGTGATAGGCTTTTTTTGGCTCTTTGTCAACTGTAGTGGGTTGAAGTCAGCTAAGCTCGAGAAAGGACAAATTTTGTCCTTTCTTTTTTGATATTCAGAACGATAAAAATCCGTTTTTTGAAGTTTTCAAAGTTTCGAAAACCAAAGGCATTGCGCTTGATAAGTTTGATGAGATTATTGGTCGCTTCCAGTTTGGCGTTAGAATAGTGTAGTTGAAGGGCGTTGACAATCTTTTCTTTATCCTTGAGGAAGGTTTTAAAAACAGTCTGAAAAAGAGGATGAACCTGCTTTAGATTGTCCTCAATGAGTCCGAAAAATTTGTCAGGCTCTTTATTCTGGAAGTGAAAAAGTAAGAGCCGATAGAGATTATAGTGGTGTTTCAAGTCTTCTGAATAGCTCAAAAGCTTGTCAAGAATCTCTTTATTGGTCAAGTGAATACGAAAAGTAGGGCGATAAAAACGTTTATCACTCAATTTACGACTATCCTGTTGAATGAGCTTCCAGTAGCGCTTGATAGCCTTGTATTCATGAGATTTTCTATCGAATTGGTTCATGATTTGGACACGCACACGACTCATAGCACGGCTAAGATGTTGTACAATATGAAAGCGATCTAGAACGATTTTAGCATTCGGGAGTGAAACAGTCTGGGAGACTGTTTCAGCCTGAGCCTAGAAATTTGAAAGCGAATCTGTTTAGCCAAGGCATAATAAGGGCTAAACATATCCATAGTAATAATTTTGACGCGACATCGGACAGCTCTATCATACTTAAGAAAGTGATTACGAATGATAGCTTGTGTTCTTCCCTCAAGAACAGTGATGATATTGAGATTGTTAAAATCTTGCGTAATGAAGCTCATCTCCATCTCCCGATTGAAACAGTCACTCCCCGGACTGTTTCAACGTCCCAAGACATAATCTCAGGCAGATTTCTAACATTACACTCAAAGTGGAAGTCATTGAGCTTTCGAATGACAGTTGAAGTTGAAATGGCCAGCTGATGGGCAATATCGGTCATAGAAGTCTTTTCAATCAACTTTTGCGCAATTTTTTGATTGATAATACGAGGGATTTGGTCATTTTTCTTGACGATAGAAGTTTCAGCGACCATCATTTTAGAACAATGATAGCACTTGAAACGACGCTTTCTAAGGAGAATTCTAGTAGGCATACCAGTCGTTTCAAGATAAGGAATTTTAGAAGGTTTTTGAAAGTCATATTTCTTCATTTGACTTCCGCACTCAGGACAAGATGGAGCTTCATAGTCCAGTTTGGCGATGAGTTCCTTGTATGTATCCTTATTAATGATATCCATAGGGGATTTACCCACTACAAATATTATAGAGCCCAAAAAGGTGGCTATGTCACCTTTTTGTGTCAGTGTAGGTATTTGTGACGCGGTGGTGGGGCATCAATGGAGCTTCTTGAAGGTAATACTCTTCGAAAATCTCTTCAAACCACGTCAGCGTCGCCTTACCGTAGGTATGGTTACTGACTTCGTCAGTTTCATCTACAACCTCAAAGCAGTGCTTTGAGCTGACTTCGTCAGTTCTATCTACAACCTCAAAGCAGTGCTTTGAGCAACCTGCGGCTAGCTTCCTAGTTTGCTCTTTGATTTTCATTGAGTATGAAATAAGATATGCACAAATTGATTAGAAAAGTCAAATGAATTTCTACAAATGTTTTAGCAATCGCAATCTACTTGTCTAGATTCGATCTGATATATTTTCGATTTAATGATATGGTATTTAAAACCTCCAAAGCAGCTTGCTCCATTATTTTACTTACGTGAGTGTAGATGTTATTTATTGTTTTAGCGTCTTTGTGTCCCACTCTAACCATTATAGCTTTTAATGGGATATTCTTCTCAGCTAGTGTACTAAGGAGTGTGTGCCTGAAAATATGGGAACTAAGGGGCTGGTTTATCGGTTTCGTTAGTTTAGTATTTGCCTTTTGAAAAGTGATCTTAAATGCCTTTCTCTAAATTTACATATCACTATTGTTTAACAAAATATAATCTGCTTTAGGTCACTTATTCTTTTTTTGAAATGTAGAATGAACTTTTTCAAAGTTTTTCGAATCTTTTAAAATCTGTTTGTTTTATATCGCCATTCTCCCCCTTTTTTAATTCTCCCTATACAGCCTGACAACTTTCCCGATGGTACGAATATGGGTGCTTTCGTCTAGGTGGATGTCGGGGTATTCGGGATTGAGTTTTTTGAGGTAGCCTTGGCGAAGTTTCTTGACCTAGTTAGCACCGTCTACTTGGAAGATGACGATGGTATTATAGTCAATCTGTGGGGGATTCTTGATAAATAGGTAGTTGCCGTTTCTTATCTTTGGCTCCATGGACTTGCTGACGATATAAGCGATTGCGTCGTAGTCGTCTGGGATTTCATCCTCATAGAATGGAAACTCCATATCTAAATTGTCGTCCTGCATCGAGCGGCTACCTGCAGAGATAAACTACCTAACACGAGAGCAAGTAGTCTGTCTGTAGTCGTCCAGTCTGATGATTTTTGCGATACTTCGTTTATCATCGTTTTTCTTCTCATACAGTTGCCTCTCGGCATAGGTCGGGAATTTACCTTGTCTGGGTGATGCCCGTTGGTCGTAGATAGATTGGATATCGCTAGGAGAATCCTTTTGAACTGGAGGAAAGATGCATCAATCAAGCTACTGAATACTTTAGCTAAGTCAAATATAGTATTTTTCTTAGTAGACCTAACCCTTTTTTCATAATTTCCAATGGTGTTTTTACTTATACCTATCTTAGTACCCAATTCTTATTGAGTCCAACCATTACTAGTCTGTATTGTTTTATTTTTAGCCTCTAACAATCGCAATCTCTTCTTTATCTACGAATGAAATCGCTTTCTGTTTTTATAAGTAAAGCATAACGCGAAATCCACGAAAATGAAAACTTTGTTGTGTTTTCGTAAAAAAATTGTTGACAGAGCACGAAACGCCTATTATAATTAAATCAAGCTTAAGGAAATAACAAAAAAAAACAAATCGGAGGGAAAGACGATGAGCATATTAAATGAGAAAGTAATCAATATCTGTAAATCAGTAGTTAAAGAAACTTTAATCCAAGACATTTAGGAGAAAAAGATGAAGAAATCAAGAAAATTAGCCATATTAGGAATCTGTTCAGCTTTGTTTTTAGGCTTGGCAGCTTGTCAGCAAGATGCTACAACTTCGAATGGGACGAGTCAAAGGCAAAGTAGTTCAACGAAAGTTCCATGGAAAGCTTCATACACCAACCTAAACAATCAGGTAAGTACAGAAGAGGTCAAATCTCTCTTATCAGCTCACTTGGATCCAAATAGTGTTGATGCCTTTTTTAATCTCGTTAATGATTACAATACCATTGTCGGCTCAACTGGCTTATCAGGAGATTTCACTTCCTTTACTCACACAGAATACGATGTTGAAAAAATCAGTCATCTCTGGAATCAAAAGAAGGGTGATTTTGTTGGAACCAACTGCCGTATCAATAGTTATTGTCTTTTGAAAAATTCAGTCACCATTCCAAAACTTGATAAGAATGATCAATTGCTTTTCCTAGATAACGATGCGATTGATAAGGGGAAGGTCTTTGATTCACAAGATAAGGAAGAGTTTGATATTCTATTTTCGAGAGTTCCAACTGAGGCAACGACGGATGTCAAGGTTCACGCTGAAAAGATGGAAACATTCTTCTCCCAATTTCAATTCAACGACAAAGCTCGAATGCTATCTGTAGTCTTGCACGACAATCTGGATGGTGAGTATCTGTTTGTAGGCCACGTTGGAGTCTTAGTACCGGCTGATGATGGTTTCTTATTTGTAGAGAAATTGACTTTCGAAGAGCCCTACCAAGCGATTAAATTTGCCAGCAAGGAAGATTGTTACAAGTATTTAGGCACCAAGTATGCGGATTATACAGGCGAGGGACTGGCTCAGCCTTTTATCATGGATAATGATAAGTGGGTTAAACTTTAATGGTGGTATGATATGACAGTAATCCTAGGACTTTTATTTCTATTTTTGATGAGTTGGTGGGTTATTTCAATCGTTAATAGCCAGAAACCACGAAAAAATGAAACATTTATTGGCTATATCCAAAGATACGATATTGATGGGAATGGCTATCAATCAGAAGTATGGGAAGTGACTGAGGAGGAAGATTTATAATTAAAGAACAGACTCGTCTTTACAGTATTGCACCTATTTCCAGATAGTCCATTTGTAGTTTTATCCAGATTGCTATATAATTTAACTTAGAGAAAATAGGAGGACTAATCAGATGGAATTAAAAGATTTTACAGAAAAAGAACAGGAAATGATTAAGAAGGGGCTGACTACGTCTAAGATTAGTGACAAGGAAACTGCTGAGAAGATTTTTGCACTAGTACCACAAGACTTGATTAAGCGCATTCCGTTTTTCGTCAGAAAACATGCTACGACACGTACGATTAAACGCATTTCAATCGAACACCCTGAGCTTTACGCTGCAGCTCAAACAAGTGGTGAGATTCCAGAAAAAGAACGAGAAGAATTACGTCAGATTATCACAACTATCTTTGAACAAAAGATGAATAAGCATAGTATTAAGTAGAGAATGAAAAAATATTTTATTGGTGGTTTGGGAAGTAATGTCTATCATAGCAAGGATCTTCTTCAAGAACTAGATTCTCAGGTTTATTTTCTAAATCCATATGAAAAACATCTTCGAGATGAAACAGAATTGAAATCATGGTTTAAAAAATCGATAGAAGAGGAAGAATCTATCTGTCTGATAGGCCATTCTCTTGGAGGAGATTTGGCTCGTTATCTCGCATCGGAACTTCAAGAAGTGAAGAAACTGATTCTTTTGGATGGTGGCTATCTAGATTTAGATAAGATTTTACCTTTAGATACAGAGTTAGAGGAAACTAAAAATTATATCAAATCTCAAATTGTTTCGGACTTAGCTCTTCTTATTTCTAAAGAAAAATCTGAAGCAAAGCATTGGTCAGAAAATATGGAGAAAGCCGTAAGGCAGTCCTATCACTGGAATTCTGAGTATAATAGATATGAGTTGGCTATAAATTATGAAAATATAGAAGCGATACTCCGCTTACGGAGAAAAATACAAGCTTTTAAGAGAGAAGTGGGAGATACCTTGTTTATTAGTCCTCGCTATCCTAATGAAGCTACATGGAGAGAGGAAACACTAAAAGAATTACCAGATTATTTTGATACTATTTTTCTAGAAAACGTTGGCCATGAGCTTTATACTCAAGCACCCAAAAAAATCGCTAGTATGATTAATGAGTGGCTCTCTTATTCTCACTGAGTTGCTTGTATGGCTTGAAATGGTATAAGATGAAAATCTACAAGTCACTAATTCTCATATAACAAAAAAAACGAACAGGCTCTTTTCTGTCATTCAGAAGAGAACTTGTTCGTTTTTATCTTGATTTTCTTAAAAAGCTCGATAAACATAGGGATTTTCTGGTTTATCGACTTTTGTAAAGCTGTCGATTTCCAAGGTTGGGAGATTTTGTTTGAGTTCTTTATGGTAGTGATTGAGCAGTTTTCCTTTGGCCGTAATCCAAGTGTTGTTTTCATACTGCCGGGTATTTCCCTTGGTCAGCAATCCATAGACACCAGAATCTGCGATACAGTGGATAATGCCGAATCGGAACAGAAATTGACTATTGGCATGACTGGGGTCGTTATAGACAAAGCCTGTAAACTGGATTGTCTTGCCCTCAAACTCATCTGGATAGTCGTAGATAGCCTCCATGACCTCCATATAGTTTTCATTAGTGATCTGAATGCTATCCTGGGACAAGTATTTATCCGCCGCCGTTCGCATTTCCTTTTCATAGGCTGATTTTGAAAAATAAGAACTGGTGTCTGGTTTCAAATATTGGCTTGTCGTCCCTTCACTTGTCTGAATGGCTAGATCCGTTCCTTCCGATAGGGGGAAATGATAACCTTTAGCAGAAACGGTCTGAGAATCCAAGCTAACAGTTGGGAAAGTTAAGCCGATGACAAGTGGAATAGCCAGAAGAGAAATACTCGTCATCTTGGCCAATCGGCTGTTCAGATGACTGTGGGTTTTGACTTGCTTCATCCAGATATACAATTGAACAATTGCCAAGATAAAGGAAAGCACCATGGAGATATAGGCCAGATAGGAATAGTGCATGTTGATGTACTGGTTTAGTTTGCCCGACAGATGGAGGTAAATAGTCAGTTCAAAATAGCCAGCTAAAACTAAAAATCGAATCATAGGATGACTCCAATCAAGAGAGAATAGGCTAAAACGACCAGAGTCACAATCGTAATGAAGTGACTAATAAATCGTGCTTTCAAGTAATTTTTCATCATGAGAATATTTTTGATATCCAGCATTGGGCCAATGACGAGAAAGGCCAGAACTGGAGCCAAACCGAAACTCGAGAGAAGAGAAGCACCTATAAAGGCATCCGCCTCACTACAGAGCGAAAGAAGAAAGGATAAAATCATCAAGAGCAGGATGGCAAAAAGAGGGGTCGCACTGATAGAGGTCAGAATCCGAGTCGGAACGTAGACCTGTATTATAGAAGCAAAGAGGCAGCCAAATACCAAATAACGCCCCGTATCAAAAAATTCATCAATGGCCTGCACAAAGACCTGAAAAACTTTTTTTGCAGAACTCAAGTAAGAAAAATCATGCTCATGACAAGTCAGACGATTTTCTTTCTGAATCGGTTCTTGCCAGAAAAATCCTAGAAAAATTCCTAGTATTACAGCCACAAGAATGGAACCCAGAGCTCGTAATAGGGCGACATGGAAGGAGTTGCCAAAGGCAGAATAGGTCGCAAAAAGAACAATGGGATTGATAACAGGTGCTGTCACAAGAAAGGGAACGGCCGTGTAACTGGGAACCTTCTTTTCCAGAAAACGATTGATAATCGGGACGATTCCACATTCACAAGAGGGGAAAAGTATTCCAACGAAGGTGCCAAAAAAGATTCTTCCCCAACGATTTCGAGGGAGAAAATGATAAACCTTGTCAGGTGTGATATAGACCTCAATCAGCCCTGAGACAATACTTCCTATCAGAACGAAGGGGAGGGCTTCAATGATAATGGAGAGAAAAATGGCTCCAGTTTGAAGTACACTAGATGGGAGTTGTTGGAAAGCAGTCATCTAGCTTTTCTTTTCTGCTTTGGCTTTTTTCTCTTTGTCATCAGGGAAAGTGACTTGTTTCAAATCTGGGAGTTTAGCAAACTCTTCAAACATCTTGTCCAAGTCGTCTCGTTTTGTAAATTTTACAGCCATAGGTGTACCTCGATTCTAAATTCTACCTCTATTATACTATTATTTTGAGGAAAAGGGAAAAGTTAAAATTGAGTATCTAACGAATAATAGAGTTTGATATATCCTGATATACACTATGATTGTGATATAATAGTTGTGGAATAACGGAGGAAATTATGGATCATGAAAAAAATCGGTCAGATTACCGATGAAGTAAAAGAAATTTTTGATATTGTTCTTGAAGCGAGCGACATAAAGGTCAACAAAGACGGTTTGAGAAGCCATATGATAAAAGGCCATCACAATGATGTGATTCATCATATTGAAGACCTGGAACTCATACTAAGGAACCCAGATTTCGTCGGCATCAATCCACGAGAGAAAGACGCCAGTTTTGAATATGTAAAAAGATTTGATAATAATGTTCTTGTTGCGATTAAGTTGCGATTAAGTTACATAAAAGTGGTGATTTCTTTTATGTTCCGACCATGTATCGTTTACAAGATTACAAGTTACAAAGTCGTATTAAGTCTGGTAGATTGAGAAAACATAACATTAAATTGTCTGAAAATTTATTGACAGATTAGAAAAAACATAGTATAATGAAACGTAAAATGAATTCAGGTTTCCTGAACCGATAGGAGTATACAATGAAAAAACTAGGTTTTGTCCTTTTATCTTCAGCCTTGCTATTGACAGCTTGTGCTAATAACCAATCTAAGCCAAGCAATACGAGTGATTCGTCCAAGGTGACAGCCTTGTCTGAAGACAAGCAGAAAATGCTTGATAAGGCCACTGCTGACTATAAGACTTTTGTGCAAGAGCAAATCGATAAACTGTTGACAGATACAGAAGGCTTTGTCAAACTTTTGAAAGAAGGCAAGTTAGAAGAAGCTAAGAAGGTTTATCCACTGATTCGTATGTCCTATGAGCGTTCAGAACCGATTGCCGAGAGTTTTGGTGAGTCAGATGTCAAGATTGACTTCCGTTTGGCAGACTACATGGACGAAAACAAGACAGAAGAGGGATGGTCAGGTTTCCACCGTATTGAGCGTATCCTTTGGGAAGACAATACAACTAAAGGAACTGAAAGCTATGGTGATCAGTTGGTCAATGATATCAAGGAATTGAAAGCCAAGATTGCAACTGTTGATGTGGACTACAAGGTTATGCTGACTGGGGCAGTCGACTTGCTTAACGAAGTTGCAACAAGTAAGATTACAGGGGAAGAGGAAATTTATTCTCATACAGACTTGTATGACTTCCGTGCCAATATCGAGGGAGCTGAGAAGATTTTCCAACTCTTTAAACCTTTGCTTGAAAAATCAGACGCTAACCTAGTTAAAGAATTGGAAGCGGACTTCAAGTCTGTCAATGATTTGTTGGACAAACACATGACCGACAAGGAACACTACAAGCTCTATACAGATTTGACAACAGAAGATACCAAAGAATTGTCAGAAGCTGTGACAAAACTTGGTGAACCTCTATCACAAATGGGTAAATTTCTTAGTGGAGAATAAGAGTCATGACTGAAAAAGACGAAAAGTTTTTTGAGAAGAAAATGGACCGTCGAGAATTTCTAAAAAAAGCAGGGATTGGAGGGGCTGGTTTAGCGCTAGGACTCTCTGGTGCTTCTGCTTTTTTCGCACCTAAGCTAGGAAGTCAGGAAAAAATCTCGTACGGAAATGAAAAAATTGCTTTTTATGGCAAGCATCAAGCTGGGATTAGTACGCCCATGCAAAAGAATATCTATTTTGTTGTCTTGGACCTGCATACGACGGATAGCGATAAGATTATCCAGCTATTCAAGGATTGGACGGATTATAGTGCCAAGTTGGTTGAGGGGGAATTGGTCAAAAAAGATGGCCAGAATGCTCTCTTGCCTCCGAGTGATACTGGTGAGACAGTCGGGCTCAACCCTCATCGTTTGACGCTGACTTTTGGTGTGTCTGCGAGTTTCTTGAAAAAGATGAACTTGGAAAACAAGCGTCCTCAAGTTTTCAGGGATTTACCGCCTTTTCCTAAAGAGCAATTGCGTGAAAAATATACTGGTGGAGATATTGTCATCCAGGCCTGTGCAGATGATGAGCAGGTTGCCTTTCACGCTATTCGCAATCTCATCCGTAAGGGGAGAAATGCCGTGACCCTTCGTTGGAGTCAGTCTGGTTTTGCAGCTATCGGGGATCGAATGGAGACTCCGCGTAACCTCTTTGGTTTTAAGGATGGAACAGCAAATCCAACCAAGGAGAAAGACTTTGACCGCGTCATTTGGGCTGATAGTAAGGACTGGATGGAAAATGGTTCTTATATGGCAGTTCGTCGGATTCAGATGTTTTTAGAAACTTGGGATCGTACTAGTCTTGAAGAACAAGAAAATACCTTTGGTCGTTACAAGGAAAGTGGTGCCCCTTTCGGTAAGAAAAATGAGTTTGATGAAGTGGATTTGAGTCTTTTGCCTGATGATTCGCATGTTCGTTTGGCTAAGGAAGTGGACAAGCCGCTTTTGCGTCGTTCTTATTCTTACTCTGATGGAATTGATGAAAAAACTGGCCAGTTTGATACGGGCTTGCTCTTTATTTCTTTCCAGAAGGATCCTGATAACTTTGTCAAGGTTCAAACCAATCTAGGCGCTACTGATAAGATGAATGAATACATCACTCATATCGGTAGTGGACTCTTTGCTTGCTTTGGTGGTGTGGAGAAAGGGGGCTACATTGGTCAGAAATTATTGGAAGGCTAAAAGCTGGTTACTAGTTTTAGCTTTGTCACTTTTAATTCTTTCCCCAGTAGGTGCCCAAGAAAGTCTGAATTTTTACTTTGTGAAAATCACAGATGCTTCTAAAGCGGTCAAAAATGGGAGTCAGTCTGAGGCTCAGAAACTCGTTCAGGAGATGGCATCAGACTTCGAAAGAGTAGAAGACAGCAATTCTGAGGCTGGTAAAGTTGTTAAGGAAAAGTTAGCTCAATCAGGCGAGATTACTGAAGACAAACTCACCGAAATTTCTGCAGCCCTATTAGCTTTTGAAAAAGAACAAAATCCTATTGACCTAGATGCGGAAAAGGAAAAATTGGTCAACCGTCTGAGTCTACGTTTTGAAGCCTTGGAACAGGCTATTACTTCCAAAGATTTGGAAAAGGTCCGAGAGGCCTTTAAGAAAATGAATTCCACTTGGACCATCAATGAAAGTGTGGTTCGTGACAATAGTACGGCCCATTATGGACGTGTTGAAACAGCTATTTCTTTCTTGCGTAGTAGTATGGAAACCGAGCCTACAGATTTTAATTCAATCCAGATTTCCTTTGAGGACTTAAAAAAGGCTATTGATGATTTTGTAGCTGGAAAAGCAGTCGTAGCAACATCTTCTGATTTGAGTCTTAAAGACGGTATTGCCCTTTTGACAAAGGCTTTGGAACAATTCCAAGCTGGTGATCAAGCATCAGGAGCAGCTAGCATGAAGGAATTCATCACTATCTGGCCAACGATTGAAGGCTCTGTTAGCACGACCAATCCTTCCCTCTATACTCGAGTGGAAAGTGAAAGCCCTGTGATTATGGTCAAGGGAAGTGAGAAGGAATACCAAGAAAAATTAGAAAAACTGATTGCAGATTTATCACAAATTGATACTAGCGCACGTTACAATGCCTTTGATGCCATGCTGATTCTCCTGAGAGAAGGGGTAGAGGCTCTCTTAATCGTCATGGCCTTGGTGACGACCTTGAAAGCAGCCAAGATGCGAAAGGGACTCAAGTGGGTTTATGGTGGTGCTATCACTGGAATCATGGCTAGTCTCCTTATTGCTTTTATCCTGCAAATTGCCTTTCCAGCAGTAACATCAGGCTCCAATCGTGAAATCATCGAAGGAGCAGTGGGAATTTTTGCAGTAGCTATGATGATTTTGATTGGAATCTGGCTCCACAGCAAATCCTCGGTCAAAAAATGGAATACCTTTATGGAGTCACAAATGGAAACAGTGACCAAAACAGGCTCCTTTATTTCCATGTTTGCCCTCAGTTTTCTAGCTGTTTTCCGTGAGGGAGCAGAAACCATTCTCTTTTATGTTGGGATTTTACCAAGAATTTCCAGTTTTGAATTTGTCTTGGGAATTTCACTTGCCTTGCTGGTTCTGGTAATTATTGCCGTTGTGATGAACAAGGCCAGTCAATTCTTCCTGCCACATAAGGTCTTCTTTATCCTGACTTGGATGATTTATGCCCTAGCCTTCAAGATGCTGGGGGTTAGTATCCATGCTCTTCAGTTGACCAATATGGCACCAAATCACTTAGTGACAGGCTTTCCAACGATCGACTTGCTTGGAATTTATCCAAGTTGGGAAGGCTTGGTTAGCCAGCTAGTCTTTGTTATTATTGTCTTGATTGTCACTTTTAGACAGGGTGAAAAATAAATGGATAGAAAAGAATTGACAATCGTTGAACATCTGGTAGAATTTAGAAAGAGACTATTGGCAGTAGTCATTTGTTTCTTTTTGGTATTCTCTGCTTCTCTGCTGTTTGCAGACCAGATTTACCAGTATGTGACCCAATCTTTTCAGCAAAAGTTGATTGTTTTAGGACCCAATGATATTTTATGGATATACATACGTTTGGCTAGTCTGATGGCCTTTACCATCACCTTGCCTTACACGGTGTATCATATTTGGTCTTTCATCAAACCCGGTTTAAAGAAGGAAGAAGCTAGAGCGATTTTTGCCTATATTCCAGCTAGTTTCCTTTGTTTTCTAGTTGGACTGGCTTTTGGTTTTTACTTTGTAACACCAGCCTTACTTCAGGTTTTATTAGGGCTAGGAGAAGGACTATTTGAAACGCAGTTAACAGCCCAAAATTATCTGTCCTTTGTTTTTCAAACGACCTTACCCATGGCTCTGGTTTTTGAATTACCAGTTATCATTGCCTTTTTGACGTCGATTGGCCTCATTGGACCAGAATTATTGATTGCTTATCGCCGATATGCCTATTTTATCTTATTGGTACTTGCAGTCATCTTGACACCAGCTGACTTTGTCAGCGATTTGGCAATGACTGCCCCCTTGATATTACTCTATGAATTAAGTATTGCTATTAGCAAACACATTATGAAACGCAAGCAGAAAGGAGAGAGGAATGGGAATCTTACGTGATATTGGAGCACCAGGATTGATTATCATCGTTTTAGGAGCTCTCTTGATTTTTGGACCAAAACGATTACCTGAACTAGGCGAGTCAATCGGTAAAATGCTATCTGAATTTAAAAAAGCAGTTAAAGGAACTGAAAATCAAGATAAGGAAGATTAAATCTGGTCTAATTAAAAAACTTTGTACTCTGGAAACCATTGTGTGGCTAGCTAGAGTGCAAAGTTTTTTTATTTTTTAGTTAAAATGAAGACTGTGTTCCTTATAAGTACAAGGTTATTAAGAGAGTGGTGGACATTAAAATGATGATTTTGAGTTTTTGTTATTTTTGCTTTGGAGCAAGGTAACATAGTCACTTTTGGTGTGAAATAAGTGGGAAAGAAAAACAGTTCTTTGAGTCTGGTCGATAAAGTAAAGCAAGATATACTGACCGATAATTTTTCCTCGCGTAGGGTACTTACTGTTGATTTTTAGTCCGATTTTTTCATCTGCATCAAAGCCAGCTTCAGGAAAAGTTTCTAAACTTTTTAAGCCGTCTAAAATTCTGGCTACAGTATTCTTAGCAGACTGAGGTGATAAAAGAACAGTAGTAATGTAGTCATGGATACTGTCAATTGCTTGACTCACTTCGGTAGATAGAATCACTTTATAAGTCATATCGTAGCCTCATATCATCTAGGGAAGTTCCTTGTCCGGATTCATATTCTCTTAAGGAGCGTTCAGATTGGGCTTGTAGTTCCTGAATCAATCGCTCACGATGTATATCTTCTGCAGTTTTTATTGGCAAATCCTGTTCGAGTACAATCTGCTCGATAAAAAGACTAATAGCATCCGTCATAGTCATTCCTTTTTCCTTGATGATAGCTCTAGCTTGTTCCATTGATGACTCATTGATTTTAAAATTGTACTGTTTAGTAAGTGATGTCGTCATGGTATATCTCCAATCTATACTATATATAGCTAGTATATATCTTTTATATTTTTTAGGCAAGAGAAAACTTTGTACTCTAGAAACTATCGAGAGTGTAAAGTTTTTTTAGTTTGGAACATGAAAACAGCAGTTGATTTCAAGAAACAAAAAAGAACAGCCGAAGCTGTCTTTTTCTCATTATTTGAGACCGTATTTTTTGTTGAAACGATCCACGCGTCCATCTGCTTGAGTGAACTTTTGACGTCCGGTGTAGAATGGGTGTGAGTCTGATGAAATTTCCACACGGATCAATGGGTAAGTTTCGCCTTCGAACTCAACTGTTTCGTTAGAGCGTTTTGTTGAACCGCTAAGGAATTGGTAACCAGTAGTTGTGTCCATGAAGACAACTGGGCGATATTCTGTATGGATATCTTTTTTCATTTTACAATATTTCCTTTCTGCCATGGTCTCTTTGCGAGCCATAGATTGTTACCATACTAGTCTATCAGATTCTGAAAAGTTTGGCAAGTATTTTATCAGTTTTTAAGCAAGTTTTTTAACTTTTGGTAGATGATTTCGTTTTCTTCTAGGCTATAGGAATTAGCACCACTTGCTAGAGGGTGGCCTCCACCATCATGTTCCTTGGCGATTTCATTGATAGGATGGATTTTACTACGTAAGCGAACGCGGTAGTGGCCATCAGCCTGCTCCACAAAAATTCCCCAGAGACTGACGCTGTCAATGCGTCCAGGTGCACCGACAATGGCTGCAGTTTCAGCATCGGTGACATTGAATCGTTTTAAGATTTCCTGACTCAGGATAACACGAGCAGCACCATTTTCATCCACTTCCAGATGGTCGTAGATGTAGCCTTGAAGTTTAGCAATTTTGTAACTCATAGTGTCCATTTTGCGAGTGAGAGCCGCAAAGTCAAAGTTATGTTCTCTCAAATAAGCAGCCAGGCGAAGAGTCCGTGCAGTGGTAGAAGGGTAGAGGAAACGACCTGTATCGCCAACAATTCCTGCAAAGAGCAACTCAGCAGCTCGATCTGACAAGGCCAGTTGGGTTGTTTGGGCAAATAGGGTAATCATCTCGCTAGCGCTACTTGAACTAGTATCTACCCAAGATAGGTTACCGTATACATCATCATTTGGATGGTGGTCAATCTTAATGAGAAAATCACCTTGACTATAGCGCTTATCATCGATACGAGCAGTATTCGCCGTATCACAGACGATGACAAGTGCGCTCTGGTAGGCACTATCTTCAACAAGATCCATCTCAGCCATCCAAGTAAGAGTCGGTTCATCATAACCTACGGCTTTGATGTTTTTTTCAGGGAAATGATATTCCAGCAAGGCTTTCAAGCCTACTTGACTTCCCAAGGCATCAGGGTCTGGTTTCATATGACGATGAATGATAATCGTGTCGTATTCTTTGATTTTTTCTAAAATTTGATGGCAAATTTCCATAAATAACCTCAATTCTTTCTCATTTCATTGTAGCACAAGAATTTTTATTTTTAAAATGAAAAAGATGTGATATAATGGAGAAAGATAAATTGAGGAGGACGATATGGTATTAGCAAAAATTGTATTTGCCAGTATGACCGGTAATACCGAAGAAATTGCAGATATTGTAGCAGACAAATTACGTGACTTGGGCTTGGATGTTGATGTTGATGAATGTACAACTGTTGACGCTTCAGACTTCTTGGAAGCTGACATCGCTATCGTTGCGACCTATACTTATGGTGATGGTGAATTGCCAGATGAGATGATGGACTTCTACGAAGACCTAGCAGATCTCAACTTGAATGGCAAAATCTACGGAGTGGTTGGTTCAGGAGATACCTTCTACGATGAATTCTGTAGGGCTGTTGATGACTTTGATCGTGTTTTTGTTTCGACAGGAGCAGAAAAAGGTTCAGAATGTGTTAAAGTTGATCTCTCTGCTGAGGAAGAAGACATTGAGCGCTTGGAACAATTCGCAGAAGAATTGGCTGCTAAAGTAGGATAAGTATAAAAGTGCGCTGATGTAATCAATCAGTGCATTTTTCTTATCGTGAGTTAGGATTTTACTAGCCTATTTGGTGGCTTTTTGATACAATAATTCAAATAAAGGAGGAGACTGTATGGATTTAGATAGTATTCGTCAAGAAATTGATCAAATCGACGACCAAATCGTCAAGCTCTTAGAAGAACGAATGCATTTGGTTGAGGGTGTAGTTGCCTATAAGAAAGCTTCAGGTAAACCGATTTTAGATACTAAGAGAGAAGCGGTTATTTTTGAAAAGGTTAGAAGTCGTGTAGGAGATAAGCGCTATCAGGAAACTATTGTCGCGACTTTTTCGGACATACTCAAACGTTCGCGTGATTATCAGAATCAGAATATCAAATGAAAAAAGAACAATTTTATCCGCTAGGCATTTTTATAGCTGCTATGTTGGGCGGACTTGTGCGCTACCTTGTTTCTACTTGGTTATCAGCCAGTCCAGACTTTCCTTGGGGCACTCTCTTTGTCAACTATCTGGGAATTTTCTGCTTGATTTATCTTGTCAAGGGATATCTGGTCTATAAGGGGACTAGTAAGGGCTTGATTTTAGCACTAGGGACGGGCTTTTGTGGAGGTTTAACAACTTTTTCCAGCCTAATGCTTGATACTGTGAAGCTGCTTGATACAGGGCGTTATCTTAGTTTAGTCCTGTATTTGCTTTTGAGCATCGGTGGAGGCCTACTCTTAGCTTATTTTCTAGGGAGGAAGAAATGGTAATCGTCTATCTTGCAATTGCTTGTGGTTTCGGAGCTTTAGTGCGCTATTTCTTTTCCCGCTACAATCAAACTTCTAAATTGCCCCTCGGAACGCTCATAGTCAATCTTCTAGGTTGTTTTTTAATTGGATTATTCTACAATCATGTGGAGTCTAAGGAAGTCTATGCTATTTTAGCAACAGGATTTTGTGGAGGTTTGACAACTTTTTCGACCTTGAATGACGAACTCCAAAGATTGTTAAGTGATAGGAAGGGATTTTATTCTTATTTAGCTTTGACCTACCTCGGTGGTTTGATTGCGATTTTTTTAGGAATTCTGCTATAAATTTCTTTACTTTTTTGTGGAAATTTGGTAAACTGTATCTTGTGTGTAATGGACGCACAAAAATACAGTTTATCCGCTGAGGAAGATTCCTCAAGATTGACAAAGATAGGAGAATAAAATGAATCCATTAATCCAAAGCTTGACTGAAGGTCAACTTCGTACAGATATCCCATCATTCCGTCCTGGTGACACTGTTCGTGTACACGCGAAAGTTGTCGAAGGTAACCGTGAACGTATCCAGATTTTTGAAGGTGTTGTTATCGCACGTAAAGGTGCTGGTATCTCAGAAAACTACACAGTTCGTAAAATCTCTAACGGTGTAGGTGTTGAGCGTATCTTCCCCATCCACACTCCACGTGTTGAAAAAATCGAAGTTGTTCGTTACGGTAAAGTACGTCGTGCGAAATTGTACTACTTGCGTGCTCTTCAAGGTAAGGCAGCTCGTATCAAAGAAATCCGTCGTTAATTCGACTAAAACTCTGCTTTTTCAGCAGAGTTTTTATCTAGCTCCCTTAGTTCAATGGATATAACAACTCCCTCCTAAGGAGTAGTTGCAGGTTCGATTCCTGCAGGGGGCATAATAAGAAGCGTAAAGAAACATAAAGAATATTTAAAGTGTTTATTTGTAGGCAATCATCACAATTTAGTTTTTTAAAATAGGTTAGTATTTTTGGAATCTTTGACCAAAGTGTGACCAAAATTTGACCAAAAGTCAATGAATATAGAATAAAGTAGATCAGGAAGCTGGTCTATTTTATTTTGTAGTTATTGAGAAAAAGTGGTTTGTTTTAATTTGACTATTATACACATAATGCGTATAATAGTAAGTGTAAGGAGGTAACGAATATATATGCCACTTACAGGTAAAGAAATGGTGAAACTAGCTCTTGAGAATGGATGGGTTGAAGTTCGTCAAAGAGGAAGTCATCATCATTTTAAGAAAGAGGGTTTTTCTTATCTTGTCACGATTCCAGTTCATGGAAATGAAGATTTGGGAAAGGGATTGGAGAGAAAGATTCTCAAAGATTTAGGATTGTAATTTTTACTTTCCTAAGTCTTTTTACATCAGAGGTAGTAGAATGTTGGGGGTAGTAGAATGTTAAAAACGTATCCAGCTATTTTTCATAAAGAAGGAACAGGATATTGGGTAGAATTTCCAGAATTTGGTGGTGGTACAGAAGGAAAAAATATCGAAGAAGCGATGAAAAATGCTCGAGAAATGCTTGAAAATGTTTTAGCTTCTTATATCGATGAAGGGATGGCGTTGCCTACTCCAAGTGATATTTTAAAGATTGAAGTTTCAGATGGTTTTGTATCAATGATTCAAGTTGATCCTGCGCCTTTTGTGAGAAGTAACAAGGCGATTAGAAAGAACGTGACCGTTCCTGAATGGCTAGTTCGTCTTGCTGATCGAGAAAAGATTAACTATTCAGAAGTTTTGGCACAAGCATTAGAGAAGAAGTTGCAAGTTTAAATTTAAAGACTGTATTTATTAGGGAATAAGTTTGATATGTATTGGTAAAAGTGATACAATAGATATACAAGAAGAAAAGGAGAAATGCTATGTCACAAATTGCTGTAAGAGTAGATGATGAATTGAAAAAAGAAGCGACTGCGATTTTTAATGAGTTGGGGTTGGATATGTCAACTGCTGTGAAGTTATTTTTGAAGCAAAGTGTGTTGACAAGAAGTATTCCTTTTGAAGTTAAACTTGATTCTGAGTAAGGTGAAATAAAAGTGTGGATAGATATAATCTAAAGGGGTTCGGTTATGGTTTATACAATAGATCAGATAAAGGAAAAAATTGTTCCTGTTGCTAAACAATATGATTTATCTAAAATTTATCTATTTGGCTCTTATGCTAGGGGCGAAGCTGATGGGAAAAGTGATGTTGATATTGCTTTGGAGTTAGAGGATGATTCTATATATTTTGATGTATATGGTAGACTTTTGACTATTTTTGATGGTAATATAGATATTCTATTGGTTAGTGATTTACTTTCTCCAAAAACAAACATTGGGAAGTTAGTCAAGAAAAATTTTTTGAATGATAGAGAGGTTATTTATGAGAAGTCAATCTCTTGAAACTGATATAGCATATTTGAAGGATATGGTTTTATATCTTGATAAGGCCGATGCTGTTTTGTATAAAGCAAGAAGATATAATTTACCTTTAGATGATGATATGGTAGTTGATTCTATCGCTATGAATTTAGGACAGGTAGGAGAACAGTTATCGTTAGGCAAATTATCAGAGGAAGTAAAACAGAAGTATTCAGATAGGATAAACTGGACTCAGATAAAAGGTTTTAGAAATTTTATTTATCATAATTATTCTAACTTAAATTTTAAAATTATAGAGGGTATATTGAAGGAATCTGTTCCCAAAACGAAAGAATCTTTACACTCGATTATAAGAGAATTAGAAGGTGAATTATAAAATAGAAAATGAAAGAGAAACTCTAAAAACGTATGGAAGATTTGCTAGAAATCGACAAATTTTATTCCTCAAAAAACGAATACTTCCATAAGAGAAATTATTATTGATGAAGATTTAATATCTGTATTGGATGCATTGAAAGAGGAACAAGATAAGGTTCTTTATAATCGTGAAGAATTAAAGAAATATGATTTGGTCTCTTGTGATAGAAGGTATAAACTTTCTACAAATTATGGATTGAATAAATACTTGAAAGTATTTTTATCCGAACTTGGGATAGGTAGCCAAACCATGATAGCAAAAGCAGGCAGGCATATTTACGGTTTATATTTATTAGACTTCCTGCAAAACTAGAATCCTAGTTCATGATTGATAATACCAACAATCAAATTCATTCGTAATCCGAAGCGTTTACGATGATTTCGATAGGTTGTTGAAAATATTTTAAACGTTTTCATAGTGAAATGAAATAAGAACAGGACAAATCAATCAAGACAGTCAAATCGATTTCTAACAATGTTTTAGAAGTAGAGGTGTACTATTCTAGTTTCAATCTACTATACTTTGTCAAAAATACTCTCAACCTTGATTCTCTCCTTAGATAGCGCATGGTTACAGGCTTTATCTTCAGCTATTAGCGGCTTGAGTTTGCTGGATTTACGTGGAGTTTGTGCTTGAGGATATATCTTCATGAGCCCTTGATAACCACTGTCAGCCAAGATTTTACCAGCTTGTCCGATATTTCTGCGACTCATTTTGAACAACTTCATATCATGATAATAGTTCACAGTGATCTCCAAAGAAACAATTCTCCCTTGACTTGTGACAATCGCTTGAGTCTTCATAGCGTGAAATTTCTTTTTACCAGAATCATTCGCTAATTGTTTTTTTAGGTCGATTGATTTTTACTTCCGTCGCATCAATCATTACCGTATCCTCAGAACTGAGAGGAGTTCTTGAAATCGCAACACCACCTTTGAACAAGAGTTACTTCAACCCATTGGCTCCGACGGATTAAGTTGCTTTCGTGAATACCAAGATCAGCCGCAATTTCTTCATAAGTTCGATATTCTCGCACATATTGAAGTCGCCATAAGAAGGTATTCTAGGCTTAGTTTAGGTTTTCGTCCCCCTTTTGCGTGTTTATCTTGATAATCTCTTTTTAATACAGCTAACATCTCTTCAAAAGTCGTGCACTGAACACCAACCAGGAGCTTAAATCGTGCATCAGTTAGTTGTTCACTTGCTTCATAATTCATAGAACTATTCTACCATATATTGTTTCGCAGGAAGTCTATTATCAAAAGGTGTTGATATATGGGCTGTTTCAAGATTACTAAGGCATAAAGATATACAACAAATTATTCAAACTTACGGACATACTCTAAAAGAGGGTTATTGATAAATAGTATAGGAAGAGCCTTAAAATAAGGTTTTTTCTATTTATCGATTCCAGCAGGGGGTATGTAATTAGATACTATAGTAGATTGAAACTAGAATAGTGTATCTGGACTTCTAAAACATTACTAGAAATTGATTTGTCCTATTCCTATTTCATTTTACTATAAAAACCGCTCAACTGAGCGGTTTTCGTCTATTCATACCCTCTTACAGTACCCATGTTCGGATGGCATGGGCAACACCGGATTCGTCATTTGTTTTAGTGATGTATTTGGCGATTTTTTTGATTTCTGGATTTCCATTTTCCATGACAACGGGGTTCCCAACGACTTCCAGCATGGCACGGTCATTTTCTTCGTCACCGATAGCCATGGTTTGATTTTTGGTCAATCCGAGTTTTTCAGCTAGGTGAGTGATGGCTGACCCCTTGTCTACATTCTTTTTAAGGAGTTCGAGGTAGAAAGGAGCAGACTTGTTGATAGAGTAGCGTTCGTAAAATTCTGCTGGTATCTTTTCAATTGCAGCATCGAGAACCTCAGGCTCATCGATGAACATACACTTGACGATTTCCTTGTCAGCCATTTCTTCAGGTGTGCGGTAGAAGATAGGCATGTTGACGAGGGTTGATTCGTGCACAGTGTATGTTCCGATATTGCGATTGGCAGTATAGATACCGTCCTTAGTAATAGCATGCATGTGGACACCGAGCTTACGACTGAGAAATTCCATATCCAGATAATCCTCATAAGTCAAGGATTCGCTGATAATCTCATGCCCTGTAGCAGTTTCTTGGACAAGGGCACCATTGAAGGTCACAACATAGTCACCCTCGTCTCTCAACTGCAAGTCGTCCAGAAGTTTGGCAACACCTGCGATAGGGCGGCCAGTTGCAATGACGACTTTGACACCAGCTTCTTTGGCATCTTGGATGGCAGAAAAAACTTCAGGAGTGATTTCCTTTTGGCTGTTGACAAGGGTTCCGTCGATATCAACGGCAATTAGTTTAATACTCATAAATTTCCTCTTCTAGTTTTTATTTGGGGTAAAATGATCGTTCTCAATCAAGTATAAAAATTGCTGGGTAATGCTAGCAAAGATACTGTTTTGATCTAACATTTCTTTCGGAAAATAGAAACGATTATCTCCGTGGCGACTGCCAGCAAGGGATTGGACGATAGGAGACAGGCTAGAGAGTTCGGCCAGTTGACCATTTTTTTGTAAAATCTCAATCTGTGTCCGTGGATTTTCAGATTCGGGACGATAGATATCATAAGGGAGGTCAAAATTCTTATGAATGGCAGTGTAGTAGTCGGGATCAAAGCCGATATCCTCAACCAATTTTCTCATGCTAGCGAGTTGGTCTTGGTCTTCTTGTGAAAAAGTAATGGATTTAAAGACCTTGCGGTTGACAAAGCGTTGCGACAGGTCTGCAAGAATCTTGTCAGGACTGGTCATCCAGAGTTGGAAGTAGGTATTCATCACACCATCATCCAGAGCTAGATAGTCAGACAAGGTCACATTTTTTTCGAAGAAAGGCAGGAGGTGTGGAGAAGTTCGGGCAAAGAAATCCTTGTCCTCAGGATAGAGTTCCTTGGCGCGTTTGAGAAGATTCTGTAGGAGAACTTCCATGGCGCGTGTTGCGGGGTGGAAATAAACCTGCATGTACATCTGGTAGCGACTGAGGACGTAGTCTTCGATGGCGTGCATGCCATTGCGCTGAAAGGCGATACCATTTTCGACAGGACGAATGACTCGGAGGATGCGAGTCAGGTCAAATTCCCCATAGGATGCTCCTGTAAAATAGGAGTCGCGCAAGAGATAGTCCATACGGTCCGCATCAATCTGACTGGAAATGAGTTGCACCACCTGCTTGTTAGGATAGGTATGGTCTATGACACTGGCAACTTTTTCTGGAAAGTCTGGCGCCACTTGTAGCAGGACTTGGTGAATCTCCGTCTCAGGACTTTGGATGATTTCCTGGGTGATGCCCTCATGGTCTGTATCAAAGAGATGTTCAAAAGTATGGGAGTAGGCACCATGACCCAGGTCATGGAGGAGAGCAGCGGTCATGGTGAGGAGGGATTCGGCAAGATTCCATCCCTCAGGATATTTTTCTTCAAAAATCTCCGTGATACGTCGTGCAATTTCATAGACTCCTAGACAGTGGGAGAAGCGGCTGTGTTCTCCACCGTGGAAGGTATAACTGGAAGTTCCCAGTTGCTTGATACGGCGCAAACGTTGAAATTCTTTTGTATTGATCAAGTCATAGATGATTTGATTATTGACATGGATGTAGTTGTGAACAGGGTCACGGAATACTTTTTCGTTCATATGACCATTATAGCAAAAAGCTAGAGTTTTTGGTAAAATAGTAGGACAAGAGACAAGAAAGAGGACTTGATGTGAAGATTCGGATGCGAAATACGATTCAGTTTGATGAGCAGTTGGAAGTGATTGACCAACTTTATGACGTGGAAGTGCATGAAAAGGGAGATTATAGCTACCTGCTTTTCTATAATGAGGAAAAGGAAAAAGTAGTGATTAAATTCCATGGTCAAGAACTGGTGATGAGCCGTTTTTCAAATCCCAAGACCATTATGCGCTTTCTAAAGGATAGTGATAGTTTAGCCGACATTCCTACACCAATGGGCATGCAGGAATTTGTTATCCAAACCAGTCGCTATGAAGTTGATGGGCAAAAGATTGAACTAGATTATCAACTACAAAATCAAGAGGGACATCCCTTTGCCAGCTATCAATTGGAAATTACTTGGGGCTAGTCTCATGTCTTTTTCAAATTTACCTGGCTATCTTCTCGGATTGGCTTCCTAATGTGGTAGATTAGGCTAATTTTTGGTATAATAAAAGTTATGGAAATCGAAAAAACCAATCGTATGAATGCGCTCTTTGAATTTTATGCAGCGCTTTTGACAGATAAGCAAATGAATTATATCGAGCTCTACTACGCTGATGATTACAGCCTTGCTGAGATTGCCGAGGAGTTCGGTGTCAGTCGTCAGGCTGTCTATGACAATATCAAGCGAACAGAAAAGATTCTGGAAGATTATGAGATGAAATTGCACATGTACTCGGACTACATTGTCCGCAGTCAGATTTTTGATCAGATTTTGGAGCGCTATCCCAAGGATGACTTTCTGCAGGAGCAGATAGAAATTTTAACAAGCATTGATAATAGAGAATAAGAGGAAGAAAAATGGCATTTGAAAGTTTAACAGAACGTTTGCAGAACGTCTTTAAAAATCTACGTAAAAAAGGAAAAATCTCTGAATCTGATGTCCAAGAGGCAACCAAAGAAATTCGCTTGGCCTTGCTCGAGGCCGACGTTGCCTTGCCTGTTGTAAAGGATTTTATCAAGAAAGTTCGTGAGCGTGCAGTCGGCCATGAGGTCATTGATACACTTAATCCTGCGCAACAGATTATTAAAATCGTTGATGAGGAATTGACAACCGTTTTAGGTTCTGATACGGCAGAAATTATCAAATCACCTAAGATTCCTACAATCATCATGATGGTTGGTTTGCAGGGGGCTGGTAAAACAACTTTTGCTGGTAAATTGGCCAACAAACTCAAGAAGGAAGAAAATGCTCGTCCTTTGATGATTGCGGCGGATATTTATCGTCCAGCTGCTATTGACCAGCTGAAGACACTGGGTCAACAGATTGATGTGCCTGTCTTTGCACTTGGAACAGAAGTACCAGCTGTTGAGATTGTACGTCAAGGTTTGGAGCAAGCCCAAACTAATCATAACGACTATGTCTTGATTGATACGGCAGGTCGTTTGCAGATTGATGAGCTTTTGATGAACGAGCTTCGTGACGTAAAAGCACTGGCTCAACCAAATGAAATTCTGCTCGTCGTTGATGCTATGATTGGTCAAGAAGCAGCCAATGTTGCGCGTGAGTTTAATGATCAGTTGGAAGTGACTGGGGTTATCCTTACCAAGATTGACGGCGATACTCGTGGTGGTGCGGCTCTATCTGTTCGTCACATTACCGGAAAACCAATCAAGTTCACTGGTACAGGTGAAAAGATTACGGACATTGAGACCTTCCACCCAGACCGCATGTCTAGCCGTATCCTTGGCATGGGGGATATGCTTACGTTGATTGAGAAAGCTTCTCAGGAATACGATGAGCAAAAGGCTCTTGAAATGGCTGAGAAGATGCGTGAAAACACCTTTGATTTCAATGATTTCATTGATCAGTTGGATCAGGTGCAAAACATGGGGCCGATGGAAGACTTGCTCAAGATGATTCCAGGTATGGCCAACAACCCAGCCCTTCAAAACATGAAGGTGGATGAACGCCAGATTGCTCGCAAACGTGCCATTGTGTCTTCTATGACACCTGAAGAACGTGAAAATCCAGATTTGCTAAATCCAAGCCGTCGACGTCGTATCGCAGCTGGTTCTGGGAATACATTTGTCGAAGTTAATAAATTCATTAAAGACTTTAACCAGGCTAAACAACTCATGCAGGGTGTTATGTCTGGAGATATGAACAAAATGATGAAGCAAATGGGAATCAATCCAAACAACCTTCCTAAAAATATGCCAAATATGGGAGGAATGGATATGTCTGCCCTTGAAGGAATGATGGGACAAGGCGGTATGCCTGACCTGTCAGCTCTCGGAGGAGCAGGAATGCCAGATATGAGTCAGATGTTTGGTGGTGGACTCAAAGGTAAAATCGGTGAATTTGCCATGAAACAGTCCATGAAACGCATGGCTAACAAAATGAAGAAAGCGAAGAAGAAACGCAAGTAAGACGAAGGAAGGCCGCAGAGCTTTCCTTTTTTAGAAAAATAATAAAGGTCTATTTTGAATCTGTAAAGAATAAAAAATAATAATACTCAATGAAAATCAAATAGCAAACTAGGAAGCTAGCCGCAAGCTGCTCAAAACACTGTTTTGAGGTTGTAGATAAGACTGACGAAGTCAGTCACATATATACGGTAAGGCGACGTTGATGTGGTTTGAAGAGATTTTTGAAGAGTATAAATATAAAGAAAAATCAGAAATTGAGATTAGAGAACTCTTTTGATTTCAATCCTTATTTTTGATAAAATGAAGCTGTAATGTATTAAAAATGAAGCATTACAAAGATAGGATAAGCCAACTTAATTTGTTAGAAAATTAAAATTACAAAAGCTTGACAAAGCTAAGAAAGGATACTACCATGAGCACAGCACAGCACAGCACAGCACAGCACAGCACAGCACGCAGGTGAAAACTCTGGACTTGAGAAATTAACTCTCACTTCAAAAGATGTTTTTACAGATAATATTTCAAAAATTGGTCAACTTTTTCCTGAAGTTCTGACGGAAAAGAGGGATGAATACGGCAGATTACGTCCTGCGATTGACTTTGAGAAGCTTAAACAGTTTTTATCAGAGGAAATTGTGGATGGTCGAGAATCCTATGAGTTTACTTGGGTTGGAAAGCGTGAAGCTATTGCAGAAGCTGGGCGACCAACTACTAAAACCCTAAGACCAGATCTTGATGAAAGTGTTGACTTTGAAAACAGTGAAAATGTCTTTATTACTGGAGATAATTTAGAAGTCTTGAAAATCTTACAAGAATCCTATCTAGGAAAAATAGATATGATTTATATCGATCCACCCTATAATACAGGGAAAGACTTTGTATATTCTGATAAGTTCCAAAAAACAGATGAAGAGTTGAAGGAAGAGATGGAACTTTTGGATGAAGAAGGACGCCAGGTAGTTGGGCTTACAAAAAATGAAAAAACTTCGGCCCGTTATCACTCAGACTGGCTTAATATGATGTATCCACGCCTCCGCCTAGCTCGTAACCTCCTCAAGGATTCAGGTGTTATCTTTATTTCTATCGATGATAATGAACAAGCTAACCTCAAAGCTATCTGTGATGAGATATTTGGGGAAGAGAATCTCGTTCAAACGATTGCTTGGAGAAGAAGTGATAATCAGCCTAATATAGGTAAAGCTGCTAGAGTAAAAGAATATATATATGTGTATTCAAAGGATTATTCTAGAGTTACATATGGACGGTTACCACTTTCAGATACAGCTAAGAAAGAATATGCTTATGAAGATTCAAAAGGAAAATATGGGAGAGGCATCCTACGTGATGAAGTTCGAGGAAGGTTTAATTATGAAATTCTAAGTCCTGCTGGAAAAGTACTTATGGGACCATGGATGGTTTCGGAAAAAGATTTTCACCAACTTTTAAAAGATGACAAAATTCATTGGCCAGAAAATGGAGGAGTTCCAAGAACAAAGATATATTTAAGTGATGCAATGAAGAATGGTCAACTATCTAATGATTTTTGGAATGTAGAGTTTGGAACAAATCAACGTGCCAATACTGAAATTAAGAAGTTATTTGATTTTAGAGTATTCGATTTTTCTAAGCCGACAAAACTATTATTAAATTTGTTAGGATTAGGTGCAAGTATAGAAACCGCCCTTATTCTTGATTTCTTCGGTGGTTCTGGTACTACGGCAGACGCAGTTATGCAACTGAATGCTGAAGATGGTGGAAATCGTAAGTTTATCTTATGTACTTTGGATGAAGAAGTAGCTGATAAGTCTGCTGCTAAAGAAGCAGGTTATGAAACTATTGATCAGATTTCACGTGAGCGGATTCGTCGTGCTGCTGCCAAGATTCAGGAGGAGCATCCTGAGTTGGTTGGCAAGCAGGACTTTGGATTTAAGGCTTATAAGTTAGACTCTTCTAATTTCAAAGATGTTTCAGCTCGGCCAGATCAATTTATCCAAGGAGAACTTTTTGATAGTGTATCCAATATCAAGGAAGGACGTACTGGGCTTGACCTACTTTTCCAAGTTATGCTGACATGGGGCATGGAATTGTCATTAGCTATTGATTGGGAGAAAGTAGCAGGAGCAGAAGTTTATGATGTAGATCAAGGATCACTCATGGCTTGTTTTGAAGATGAAATCTCTGAAGAAGTTATCCGTCACATCGCTCAAGCACAACCACTCCGTACTGTTTTCCGTGATAGTTCATTTGCCAATTCAGCAGATAAAATTAACGTAAGTGAAATATTTAAAGAATTATCACCTCATACGAAAGTGAAGGTGGTGTAGGCGATGTTCTATCAGCTGACAACTGATAATTGGATAAGTATCGGAGGGATTATAGTAGATTCGATTGCGATTATTGTTTCTATCAGCATTGCAATCTGGGTTACTAGACATGCTTTTAAAGATAACTTAAAACAACATTTATTTGAAAAAAGGATGATATTGTATAGTGATTTTGTTCTACTTTTGGAATACTTGCTTGCAAATCATACAGTTTCTAATCTAAAAAAGCAACATAAGGCAATTGATGAAAATATAACTAAATTATATTTTTTATCTAATAAGGAAATGTATAGTTTAGCCATAGAATTCATTCAAGAACTTGAAGATACTATCAAGAAAGTTGAAGACGGAAAGATACAAGAAGATAATCAAAAACTTATTTCTATTTGTCTTGTACTTAGTGATGCAATGAAGTGGGAAAAAGAGTATTTTAACGATATTACATCATCAAAAGTGAAAGAAATTAAAAAGAAATATAATATGGCGTAACTATTAAATATAGTTATAGATGTGAAATAGTTTATGTGAATTTAATAAAAAGAATATAGAATTATGAAACTACAATTTAAAAAACAACAATTTCAGTTGGATGCGGTTAGTGCCATTGCAGATTTATTTCAAGGGCAAGCCAAACATACTGGAGTTCAGTATATGGCGGATCCAGGTCGTCTCAAGTCAGATGAGGTAGATTTGGTTTTAGATGCTTATCGAAATGCACCGATTCAATTGAGTCAAACAAGTATACGAGAAAATGTTCATACTATGCAAACTCGTTATGGTTTGCGTCCTTCTGATAAACTATCGATTGATATGATTGCTGGACGAGAAGCTTATAATTTTTCCATAGAGATGGAGACGGGAACAGGGAAGACCTACACGTATATCCGTACAATTATGGAGTTGAATAAACGCTATGGCTGGCTTAAATTTGTCATTGTCGTTCCAAGTGTAGCCATTCGTGAAGGGGTTCTCAAGTCTCTACAGATCATGTCAAGTCACTTTCAGATGGAGTATGGGAAGCAACCACGCTATTTTGTCTACGATTCTTCACGTTTAGGTGATTTGGATAGTTTTGCCAATTCGTCAGACCTTCAAATCATGGTCATCAACTCTCAAGCCTTTAATACAAAAGGCAAAGATGCGCGACGGATTCATTCTGAACAGGAAAGTTTCCGTTGGCGCCGTCCAATTGATGTCTTGGCAGCTATGAATCCGATTATGATTATTGATGAACCTCAGTCTGTTGAAGGGAAACAGACAAAGGAAAGACTAAAAGATTTTAAGCCATTATTTACACTACGTTATTCGGCTACCCATAAAGAAAAACATGATATGGTTTATAGATTGGATGCCATGGATGCTTACAATCAAAAATTAGTGAAGAAGATTGCGGTTAAGGCTATTGAGCAAACTGGGACGACCGGGACACAAGGATATCTATATCTACAAGAAATCATTCCACAAAAAACAGGAGCCCCCAAAGCAAAAATTGAGTTTGAAGTAAAAACGCAGTCAGGTGTCAAAAGGAAATTGAAGGTAGTGGAAGAACCCTTTGATTTATACGCTGAATCAGGGAATTTATCTGCTTATAAAGGAATGACCCTTAGTCACTTTGATGCAAGGGAGAACAAACTTCAAGTTGGCGTGACGCAAGAACTTCATGTTGGTGAAGTGATAGGGGAAGTGGATGAGTCGAGCATCAGAAGAATTCAAATCCGAGAAACTATAAAAAGTCATCTCGAAAAAGAAAGTAAACTGTACAATCGAAGAATTAAAGTATTATCCCTATTTTTCATCGATGAAGTGGCCAAGTATAAACAATATGATGAACATAATGATGCCTATAATGGTGAATACGCTCAGATTTTTGAAGAAGAATATCGAAATCAAGTAAACCAGTTTATCCGAACACAGGAACCAACTCCTTATCGTAGATATTTGGAGGCTAATCTTGAGGGAAATTCAGTTCATGCTGGTTACTTTTCGGTAGATAAAGTGAAGAAGTCAGATAAGACCATTTTCGTAGATTATAAATCTGCCAGTGAAAAGAAAAGTAATCTTTCAAATGACACCGATGCCTATGACTTGATTATGAAGGACAAGGAGCGTTTGTTGAGCTTTGAAGAGCCAGTTCGTTTCCTATTTTCTCACTCAGCTCTAAAAGAGGGATGGGATAATCCTAATGTCTTTCAAATCTGTACGCTGAAGCAATCTTCAGCAGAAACCCGTAAACGTCAAGAAATCGGTCGTGGTATGCGTTTGGCAGTTGACCAAAACGGAATTCGTCAGGATTTTGAACTCTTAGGAAATGATGTTCATGAAATCAATAAACTGACAGTAATTGCAAATGAAAGTTATGATCAATTTGCTCGAAGTCTACAAGAAGAAATCAAAGAACTCTTAGCAGATCGTCCTGCAAAAGTGGATGTTAGTCTTTTTGCGAATAAAGTTCTAACCAATCAAGAAGGACAAACAATACGAATTACCAAGGAACAAGCAGATTCGATTCACTTTGATTTGATCCGACAAGGCTATATAGACCGTGAAGGGCAATTAACTACAGAATATTTTACTGCAAAAGAAAATCATCAGTTACAACTGTCTGAAACACTAGCAGGTTATGAGGATAAGCTGGTAGAGATATTGGAGAGCGTTTATCATGTTGGACAGTATGAAATTGAAAATGCCAATCATTCAGTCATTCAGTTCTCAAATGAGGTCAATCAAGAAAATATTGCTCGAAAAGAATTCTTAAATCTCTGGAAGCAAATCAATCGAAAGACCAGCTATCAAGTAGAATTTGATGATGCGGAATTGGTAAAACATTCGGTTGACTATATCAATGAGAAATTAGTCGTTAGCAAACCAAGTTTCCAAATAACTCAAGCAAGTGCAGCAGATATGAGTAAAGAAGAGGGACTGAACTTTACGGTAGCTGAAAATGATCGCCAACAAGAATATCTAACGGATTCGCAGATTATGACCAAATATGATTTGCTAGGGGAGATTGCTGAGCAGACTGGTTTAACTCGTAAATTGGTTGCGGAAATATTAAGTAAAATCTATGTCTACCAATTTGACAAGTTTAAACAAAATCCAGAAGAGTTTATTCTTAAGGTTTCAAAGCTTATTAATGAACAAAAAGCAAGTCAAATTATCAAGCATATTCAGTATAATGTGTTAAATGAAGAGTATGATATGGACTTGTTTTATGACAATCCTGAAACTGCTAACAGATCAGATGATCACTTACTTGAATCCAAAAAAGGGATTTACAATTTTGTAAAAGTTGATTCAAATACGGAGAAGACGTTTAAAGAATCTTTGGAACAATACGAGGATGTTCGTGTTTATGTGAAGTTACCAGGGAAGTTCAGTATTGCGACTCCACTTGGAAACTATAACCCTGACTGGGCAATCGCCTTCCGTGAAGGTAGTGTCAAGCATATCTATTTTGTTGCAGAAACAAAAGGCTCTATGTCTAGTCTTCAATTAAAACAAGCTGAGCAAGCAAAAATTTCCTGTGCGCGTGCTCATTTTAAAGCGTTAGCTCAAGCTGGATTGATTAATGATCAGCACATCTATGATGTGGTTTCAAGTTATGAGGAATTATTAAATATTGTAAGATAGGGAGGTAAAAGAAATGGAATTTATTGTATATCGTAAGGGAAGAGAAGTAGCTGTTTTACAACGTAGGAGTGATGCAGAGAGATATGTGCGCTCTAAAACTGGATTTTTTGGTGAACCAGATGCTTACTATCAGATTGAACAAAGAGGTTGTTATTTGACAGAAGCAGCTGTAACTTACAAGGGATTGGCAGATGACTGTGCTGAATTGATGACTTTGCGAAAATTCAGGGATTCTTATCTAGCTTTTAAAGATGGTGGTCAGGAGGAAATTGAATCCTACTATAAGATGGCTCCTCAGATTGTTGCCAAGTTAGAAGAACATTCAAATCGTGAGGAAATACTAGAGTCTATCTGGTCAGGACTTGTCTTACCTTGTGTTTCCTTGATTAAAATAGGAGAGAATCAAACTTGCCATCAATTGTATAAAACATATACACTAGAATTGTCTCAAAAAGTGGTCCAATAAAACGAGTAGAGTATAGGAAAAGAGTTCGGGTCCTCGCTAACTTGTATAGTGAAGAGACCCCCTATTCTATTTAGATCCCCAATACCAAAACAAACGTGTCAAACTAATCACTAATAGAACATACTTGGAAGATTTTGAATGGAATGAGGAAGATACAAAGGAAGACAATTTCTCTAGCTGGCTTGATGAAATGGTAGGATTGTAAGGGGGGATTTTTACCCCTTGGGTTTTAAGAGTATATATAATTAAGATAAACTAAAAAGACTAACACAAAAAAAGAAAGTAGAGAAAAGAAAATGAAGTTATTAAAGGGTTTGGGCTTTGCCTTGGTATTGTTTTACATGGTTATATTTATTGGAGTAAACTTTGTGACTGTTGGGGTTGATAATGATAAAAAAGAAGAAACAACAAAAGAGATACAAAGGTATGAATTGTTATACTAAACTAAAATCAAAAAGTATTATATAATAGTAATATGAAATCAACTAAAGAAGAAATCCAAACAATCAAAACACTTTTAAAAGACTCTAGTACAGCTAAATATCATAAACGCCTTCAAATCGTTCTATTTCGTCTGATGGGTAAATCTTATAAAGAGATTATAGAGCTTTTAGACTGTAATCAAACAACGATTTGGCCAACTGTAAAAAAATATGAGGAGTTCGGACTCGACTCTCTCCTTCAAGAAATACGTGGTGGTCGTAACCATGCATATATGACAATTGAGGAAGAGAAAGCCTTTCTTGCCCGTCATTTGAAGGCTGCAGAGGCAGGAGAATTTGTTACAATTGATGCCTTATTTCAGGCTTATACAAAGGAGTTAGGTTCTTCCTACACACGTGATGCCTTTCTCTTTCCACACTTGTTCAATGGGGTTCATCTCTGGTGTGTATGGAGGAATAAAGGTAAAGCCAATATTAGTCGGAATCTTTAAGGTACTTGATTTATGCCATATGGCATTGTCCATAACGAGTAAAAGATAATCATCTGGATAAGCTTGTGAAAGCTCTTCTAAAAAGGCGTTCATCCACTCAGTATGACATCCACCAGCGATTAAGAAAAATGATTCGCCTGTATGGGCATCAACAGCTCCATAACAATAGCAAAATTCTCGTATATAGTGACTATGGACATGTGAACCTACTCCCATTGGAGCCCAACAAGATCCCAGTTTACTGATTCTACCGAAACCAGCCTCATCTTGGTACATCAAGCGAACCTTACGAAAATGCCTACTGGTTTTAAAGCGCTTTCTTGTCTTCTTGAATTGAGATTTTATTTTTAGACGCGACAATGGTTTGAACGTCTGCTTTCTTGGGATGTTCTGGACGTGGCCTAATATTTCGCCAACCATGGCGCTTCAAGAGTTGATAAAAGTCATCACGTGTGTAGGAAGAACCTAACTCCTTTTTATAAGCCTGAAATAAGGCATCAATTGTAACAAATTCTCCTGCCTCTGCAGCCTTCAAATGACGGGCAAGAAAGGCTTTCTCTTCCTCAATTGTCATATATGCATGGTTACGACCACCACGTATTTCTTGAAGGAGAGAGTCGAGTCCGAACTCCTCATATTTTTTTACAGTTGGCCAAATCGTTGTTTGATTACAGTCTAAAAGCTCTATAATCTCTTTATAAGATTTACCCATCAGACGAAATAGAACGATTTGAAGGCGTTTATGATATTTAGCTGTACTAGAGTCTTTTAAAAGTGTTTTGATTGTTTGGATTTCTTCTTTAGTTGATTTCATATTACTATTATATAATACTTTTTGATTTTAGTTTAGTATTAACATAATCGGCTTTTTCCTCATACCATTGATTAATAGCTGTCATAAATCCGTCATAGTTCCAAGCCAAGTTTTCTGCTAGTGAGAAATTTCCTGAAGACCAGGGGCTCCAAATGTCCTTACTAGACAAGCGTGTGTGATTAATGGTGATCGAAGCTTCTGCTGCACGAATGAAGGTTGTTTTTTCTAGTGCAGTTGACCATTTGATAGGAACATAGCTAGTAACTAGACCTTCGTCTGTTGTTTCTTTTCGAATGGCATTGATACGGTCTAAGATAGCCTGTTTATATGGCGTTAAGAAAGTCCCTTCAATCCCAACTAGAGTAGTACCAGAAGAAGTACTAGTGACCTAAGAGTTTAAGATATTGTAGGATTGACCATTGATTGCTTGAGTGGAAACCAGCCTATCATTAGTGGCTACTGATTGTGATGTAACAATTCCTACCCCAAGAAGTGATAGAGCTGAAATCGTTGCAAGTGTGAACTTTTTAGCTTTGGTGTCCATTTCGTGTCCCCTTATTTTTTATTATATAGTTATTTAGTTTTAAAAAAGCGTTCCAAACATTCAAAAATAGTTGGGACTTCCCTTAATAAATCTGTTACTTTCTTTTTCAAGATAGCCCAAGCTTGCTCAATAGGATTCAAATCCGGTGAATATGGCGGTAGAGGTAAGAAAAAGTGTTTATCTTGGATGCAGAGTTCATCCAAAATGTTCTTGGGATCAAAACTAGCATTGTCCATGATAATAACATGAGGTGTTTTCAAAGCAGGTAGGAGTTGCATTTTGAACCACTCCACAAAGAAATCGCTTGTCATGCTGTTCGTGTAAATCATGGGAGCTATAAACTCTCCGTCTACTTGTCCTGCAACAATTGAAGTTCGCTCAAAACGACGTCCGCTAATCTTTTCATAGACTTTCTCCCCTCTAGGAGCCCCTGCATAAGGACGATAGAGATAGCGGTCGATTCCTGTTTCATCAATATATACGATTGGTAAATCGTTTAGGTTATCCAAAATATCAAGAAACTCAGCGACTTTCTCTGGGTCTTGTTCCTTAAAGCTCGTCATCTTTTTTTGAAGTGACCTTCATCTGCTTTAAAGCTGCCCATACTGAAGGGATAGCACAATCAAAATGTGCCGCAATTTCCCGTAAAAAAGCATCTGGATGAGCCTCTACAAAGGATTTCAATTCCTCTAAAGGAATCTTTCGGTTTTTGACGACTCGCTTTTTCCTCTCTAAGTGTCCTTGTTCACGTAAGTTCTTTTTCCATGTGAAGAGAGTTCTGACGCCGACATCAAAAACCTTGGCTGCCTCGACATGGCTGTGCCCCCTCTTTGATGTAATCTAATGCTCGCTGTTTAAAATCTGTACTACATGCATAGCTTTATTATAACATGCTTGTTTGAAACTAAGCGACTATAAAATATTAGCAATAAGCTTATTTAGAGATTTTAATATAGGAGGTGAAAAATATAGAGCAACAAACTTTTATATCTATACTTTTGTTGAGAACTTAGAAAGTATAGGAGATAAACCGTCACAATGGAACTCTGATTTGAATCATTTACTCAATGAAGAGGGTATGTATCTGAATAAAGAGGCTTTGATTCATTTTGAGTATAATGAATCAGAAAAAAATATTGTATTATAAATAGGAAAAGGAGATAAATTATCATGGAAATTAATCAAGTAATCATTAACATTTCTGCTAGACATGTTCATTTAAAGAGGGAACATTTAGATATTTTATTTGGTGAAGGATACCAACTAAACAAGTTAAAAGATTTGTATCAGCCTGGTGAATTTGCTGCTGAAGAACAGGTTACAATTCAGTCGGCATCTGGCGAGATTAATCGTGTCAGGGTATTAGGACCAATTCGTCCTTATACACAAGTTGAGGTTTCTAAAACAGATTCTAGATTATTAAAGATAACTCCACCAGTACGTACTTCGAGTGAGATTGAAAACTCTTCACCGATTACCATTATAGGACCTAATGGAAGAGTTAATTTAGATGAAGGGTGCATTATTGCTAATAGACATATTCACTTTGCCACAGAAGAAGCTGAGGAAATGGGTCTTAAAAATGGAGATATAGTTTCTGTTGAAGTAAAAAGCGAAAAAAGTGCTACTTTGCATGATGTTCATTGCAGAGTGAGTGATAAATATAGATTGGAAATGCATATTGATACTGATGATGCGAATGCACTTCTTTTATCAGGAGGTGAGATTGGCACGATTATAAAAGAGTAGAAATGGAGATTATCGAAAGTTGATTAAGGCATTAATAATTAGAAATTTTCAAATGTATACTAGATTTTTTCCAGTAGCTCTATTCCTGAATCGATTGTTAGATGCCATTTTTCAGCTTTTAGGGTATTGGTTAATTGCTCATTATCTTTTTAATAACAAATTAGTAGTTAGTCAAGTAGAAGTGATTGATTATTTTACTTTCGCTGCTGCTGGGATGCTTTACTACAATGTTGCTGTTGCTATTTTGATGAATGTAGGGCGTTCATTGATGGTTGAGGTTCGAGAGGGAACCTTGGAAAGTTTATTTATAACTCCATATAGTATTTTCAGCTATTATATAGGCGTGTTCATTGAACAGCTTGGAAGAACTTTTATGGAGTTTTGTTCACTTTTTATTATTTCTATTTTGCTCGGTGCAAAGTTCATGGCAACTCCAATATCCTATTGGCTGTTGAGAGTTATGTTGTTATTGTTTTAATATCATTTTCTATGAGTGTTTTTGTTGCTAACATAATGCTCTGGTTAAGAGATACATTTATAAGTCAGAATACGTTATTTATTTTGATATTTTTAGTATCTGGTGTTACATTTCCTAGGACAGTGCTTCTTGATTTTCTAAAATGTGTTGGTGATTTATTACCAATTACTTATGGCTTAGAGATAGTTAGACTAATATCTTCTGGAGATTTGGAATCGCTTCAACTATGTCTATTGATTTTTAAAGTTTTACTTCTCTCATTAGTTTTTATTGTGATTGGCTTGCTCAGTTATAAAAAGATGGAGAAGAAAGTGATCGAATATTTAACAATTTAGGAGAATTCCGATGTTAGAAGTAAAAAATGTATCTAAAAGTTATCTTACAAAAACGAAGATTAATTTACTAAAAAGAAAAAGTAAGCTATTAATAATGTTTCATTAAAAATTCCAAGAGGAAAAATAATTGGAGTTTTAGGAGAAAATGGGGCAGGCAAAACAACCTTAATAAAAATGATGACAACGCTTCTAAAACAAGATTCAGGAGAAATTACAATTAATGGAATTGATATTAATGATAATTTAAAGGATACTCGAAGTAAAATCAATGTTATAAGTGATGGAGAGAGAAATCTTTTTATATGGTCTAAAATTGATACTTCAATTTCATATGACCACTTATTGAGAAAATTAACATCTGAATATGATGTATCAGAGAAAAAAGCAGATAAAGACTTGAAAAGAATTATTAACCAATTTAGTGAACTTGAGTTTGTTTCAGTTAAGGGAGGTTAATGTTGCTTTTTCTGAAATATATTTAATGCTTATATCGAAAATACTTAGAAAAGTCTTGAAGTTTTGTGGCTCTTTATCAACTTGTAGTGGGGTGATGAAAAGAGTGGTTAATACTAGACATACTTCAAAAAGCATTGTACGATAGTAACATGAAATTAGCTAAACAAGAAATCACCTTTCTCTTTAAAGACCTTACTAAGCCTCTAACACAAAGTCTTCCAATCGTTCTGCTTTGTTTGATGGGAAAATCCTATCAAGAGATGATAGAGCGTCTAGACTGTAGTTTGGTGAAATTTAAAGAAGGATGAGGAGTTAGGTTCGGACTCTCTCCTTCAAGAAAGACGTGGTGGTTGTAACCACGTTTATATGACAGTCAAGGAATAGATAGTTTTCCGGTCATTTGAAAACTTCAGAGGAAGAGGAAGTTGTTACAGTAGATTTCCTGCAAAATCTAGATTGAATTGTAATAAAAATGAATTCATTGCTTATAACGTACCGGACTAGGATATACAGGCCGTTGTAGGACAAGTGTTCTAGAGATTGTTTCTCAGGAGGTTTAGTGATACTCCATTTCTTCAGTCCTATCAAAAGGAGATTAGTCGTTCCTACACAGGTGATGCTTTCTGTCAACTGTTGAAGCGACATAGCTGGCGCACTGTTGCCCTAGATCCTAAGAAAGCAGGCGCTCAAACCATTGCCGCGTCTAAACATCCCATCTCTATTCAAGAAGGTAAGAAAACGCTTTAAAGATAGTAGATGCTTTCGTAAGCTTGGGTTCATGCATCAAAGATGAGGCTGGTTTCGGATAGGCAGTAAACTAGGATCTTGTTAGCCACCTAAAGGAATAGGTCCTCCTGTCCATAGTCATTCCGTGCATGAATTCTCTTACTGTTAGAGAGCTGTTGATGCTTATAGAGGAGCATCCTTTTTCCTGCTTGCCGGAGGATGCCATACTGAATGGAGGAAAGCTTGTTTACAAGAACTGTCACAGGCCTATCCAACTGATTTTATTTTACTAGTCATGGATCATGCCCTAGGGCATCCATCAAGTAGCTTAACTATTCCAAATCATATTGGCTTTCCCTTTATTCCCCCATACAGGCCAGAGATGAATCCTATTGAACAGATGCAGAAAGAGCTTGGTGAAGGTGGCTTCCAGAATAAAGCATTTCAAACCTTGGAAGCTGGCATTGATACATTTCAAGAGATCATACAAGGATTAGAGAGGAGTGTTGTAAAGTCCATCGTTAAAAGAGAATGAACCAGAATGCTTTTTGAAAATAGATATGAGTATTAGTTGAACTGCCCTATGCCGAACGGCACCTACGGTGGTGTGAGAGGGACTAGTCTTAGCCCCTACTCGATTCAATCTGTACCCACACAATTCTTCTTTTTTTATCTTGTGATTCACTCTGTTCTATTTTAAAATGAAATGGTAGCTACCAATATAAATGATGAGGATAAAACAAATGACTGAAAATCGTTATGAATTAAATAAAAATTTGGCACAGATGCTCAAAGGTGGGGTTATCATGGACGTTCAAAATCCTGAACAGGCTCGTATTGCAGAGGCTGCTGGTGCGGCTGCTGTTATGGCTTTGGAGCGGATTCCAGCTGATATTCGTGCAGCTGGTGGTGTTTCCCGTATGAGTGATCCAAAGATGATTAAGGAAATCCAAGAAGCGGTTAGCATTCCAGTGATGGCTAAGGTTAGAATCGGGCATTTTGTTGAAGCTCAGATTTTAGAGGCTATTGAGATTGACTATATCGATGAGAGTGAAGTTTTATCTCCAGCTGACGATCGTTTCCATGTGGACAAGAAAGAATTTCAAGTACCTTTTGTCTGTGGAGCTAAGGACTTGGGGGAAGCCTTGCGTCGTATCGCTGAAGGTGCTTCCATGATTCGTACTAAAGGAGAACCGGGTACAGGAGATATTGTCCAAGCTGTTCGCCATATGCGTATGATGAATCAGGAAATTCGCCGTATTCAAAACCTACGCGAGGACGAACTTTATGTTGCTGCCAAGGAATTGCAAGTCCCTGTAGAATTGGTTCAATACGTCCATGAACATGGGAAATTGCCAGTTGTAAACTTCGCAGCTGGAGGCGTTGCAACGCCAGCAGATGCTGCACTTATGATGCAATTAGGGGCAGAGGGTGTATTTGTCGGTTCAGGTATTTTCAAGTCAGGAGATCCTGTTAAACGAGCGAGTGCCATTGTTAAGGCTGTGACTAACTTCCGTAATCCTCAAATCCTAGCTCAAATCTCTGAAGATTTAGGAGAAGCCATGGTTGGTATCAATGAAAATGAAATCCAAATTCTCATGGCAGAGAGAGGAAAATAGATGAAAATCGGAATATTGGCCTTGCAAGGTGCCTTTGCAGAACATGTAAAAGTGCTAGAAAAATTAGGAGTCGAGAGTGTTGAAATCAGAAATTTAGAGGATTTTCAGAAATCTCAGAGTGACTTGTCGGGTTTGATTTTGCCTGGTGGTGAGTCTACAACCATGGGCAAGCTCTTACGAGATCAACATATGATGACTCCTATAAGAGAAGCTATTTTATCTGGTTTACCAGTCTTTGGAACTTGTGCGGGCTTGATCCTGCTGGCTAAGGAAATCACTTCTCAGGACGAGAGTCATCTTGGAACAATGGATATGGTGGTCGAGCGCAATGCCTATGGACGCCAACTAGGAAGTTTCTATACGGAAGCAGAATGTAAGGGAGTTGGTCAGATTCCAATGACCTTTATCCGTGGTCCAATTATCAGCAGTGTTGGAGAAGATGTAGAAATTCTAGCAACAGTTGATAATCAAATCGTTGCAGCCCAAGAAAAAAATATGTTGGTAACTTCTTTTCATCCAGAATTGACTGATGATGTGCGCTTGCACCAGTACTTTATAAATATATGTGAAGAAAAAAGATAGTAAAAAAGCGCAAAAAATCACTTCCTGTGCTATACTATAATTGAAATTTTTTTAGTTTTTGCGTTAGAAATGTTTCCTCAGTCCTAGCGCCTTTTCTTTTTGATAAGTATGCTTGGTGGAGAGTAGTTTGTAAATGATTCTGAAGATCTTATGAGCACAAGCAATGACGGCTTTCATATTGCTTCCTCTTTAGGAAATTCGATTATAAAACTCTAAGCAGGCTCTGCCTGCTTAGAGTTTTACATGTAATAAACAATGGCGATGTATTGGAGTGCGGACGCAGCTAGGATAAAGAGATGCCAAATCATGTGGAAATAAGGTTTTTTCTTGGCGTAAAATCCAGCCCCAACTGTATAAGAGAGTCCGCCAGTTACCATGAGACTCCAGAAAATTGGTGTCGTTTGACTGATAATGGCAGGAATGATAGCCAGAACCAACCAGCCCATAATCAGGTAAAGAGCAAGGCTAAATTTTTCATTGACTTTTTTAGCAAGGATTTTATAGAGAATACCAAAGATGGTCGTTCCCCATTGGATAGCAATAATCAGATAGCCAAACCAGTTATTCATCAAGGTTAAGACGACTGGCGTATAAGAGCCTGCGATAGCCACATAAATCATAGAATGGTCAATAATTCTCAAGACGTATTTGTGGGTCGAACCATAGGCCATAGAGTGGTAAATGGTGGATGAGAGGAACATGAGAAAGAGACTGATAACGAAAATGGAAACGCCGATAGAGGATAAAAAGCCATGTGCTTCGTAACTATAGGTGGATGAAATAGGGAGTAAGATGAGCATGATGACTGCACCCACAGCATGGGTCACACTATTAGCAATCTCTTCTCCGAAACTGAGTTGTTTGCTGAGTTTAAGACTAGTGTTCATTGGATTACCTCCTCTTGAGTATGATGGATTAAGGCTAGGGTTTGATGATAGAGTTTAACGGTTTGGCAGCTGGTTTGGATGATAGGGTTAGCTGGGTCAATTCCTTGGTTCATGTAGTTCACAAAAGCATCGTAGAGTTGCTCTGAACTTGCTTGACTTTGTAGAGTATTCAGTGTCTGAGCGATTTCTTGAATCGAAAATACAGACTTGAGGGTTGTGATAGCAATCAGACGGGCAATCTGTTGACGTTGGTATTTTTTCTTGTCAGGTTTTGTCAGGTAACCATGTTTGACATAATTGTTAACCATAGATGCTGTCAGGCCTTTGTCTTTATCAGGAGAGATAGGGGCACAGACCTGATTGACATAGAGTAAAACCTGGTCCAGATAGAGGTCAATATTTGGAATTTCTGCCCATTTTGGGTAGGAAAAGGTAGTTTTCATTTTCAACTCCTTTTTATCTAGTTTTAATAACTAGATTATAAAATAACAAAAACAGAAAGTCAAGTTTTAACTGCTTGTAGAAAGACTTAAATTATGCTAGGATGGGAGAAACTAGTCAGAAATGAGGAGAAAAGATGGAGATTCGTTTAGCTTTTCCAAATGAAGTAGATGACATCATGCAAGTGATGGAGGATGCTAAAAAATGTTTAGCGGATGCTGGTAGTGACCAGTGGCAAAATGGTTATCCAAATGCTGATATTATTATTGAAGATATTATCTCAGGTCAAGCCTATGTAGCCTTGGAAGAGGGAGAACTACTAGCCTATGCTGCTGTGACCAAGAGTCCAGAGGCAGCCTATGAAGCCATTTATGAAGGCAACTGGCAAGTTGGGGAGTCAGAGTACCTAGTCTTTCACCGTATTGCTGTGGCAGCAGATGTGCAGGGACAGGGAGTTGCTCAAACCTTTTTAGAGGGCTTGATTGAAGGTTTTGATTATCTAGATTTTCGCTCAGATACGCATGCTGAAAACAAAGCTATGCAGCATATTTTTGAAAAACTCGGTTTTAAACAGGTTGGTAAGGTTCCAGTTGATGGCGAACGCTTGGCCTATCAAAAATTAAAGAAATAATGCAAAAGAAGTATGTAAAAATCCTCTACTCCTCACCAATTGGTATTCTATCACTTGTAGCTGATGACCATTATTTGTATGGAATTTGGGTTCAGGAGCAGAAGCATTTTGAGAGGGGACTAGGAGATGAAACGATAGAAGAAGTTGTTAGTCATCCTATTTTAGACCCAGTTATTGCTTGCTTAGATGATTACTTTAAAGGCGAGCCTCAGGATTTATCCAACTTGCTCTTGGCGCCAATTGGAACAAATTTTGAAAAGAGAGTTTGGTCCTATTTACAGGGAATTCCTTATGGTCAGACAGTGACCTATGGACAAATTGCTCAAGACCTGCAAGTGGCTTCTGCTCAAGCAATTGGTGGAGCAGTGGGACGCAATCCTTGGTCTATCCTAGTACCTTGTCATCGTGTGTTGGGAGCAGGCAAGCGTCTGACAGGCTATGCTGCAGGAGTGGAAAAGAAAGCTTGGCTCTTGGAGCATGAAGGAGTAGATTTTAAAGATAGAAACAAATAGAAGGAGAAGCACATGTTAGAATTTATCGAATACCCCAAATGTTCAACTTGTAAAAAAGCAAAACAAGAATTAAATAAATTAGGTGTGGACTATAAAGCCGTCCATATCGTGGAAGAAACACCTAGCCAAGAAGTCATTTTGAATTGGCTGGAAACCTCAGGGTTTGAATTGAAGCAATTTTTTAACACCAGTGGAATCAAATACCGTGAATTAGGGTTAAAAGATAAGGTAGGAAGTCTGTCAAACCAAGAAGCAGCTGAGTTGCTAGCAAGCGACGGCATGTTGTTAAAACGGCCAATTTTAGTAGAAAATGGAACTGTTAAACAAATCGGTTATCGAAAACCTTATGAAGAATTGGGATTGAAATAGTTTTTACTTATCTCTCTGATAGATAAAATATATAACCTCCCTGTTTTAAAGTATGATAAACTAGTAGGTAGACAAAGACTGTATCTGACCGTAGCAAATAATTTCATTGACGGCAGAAGTATGGTAGAATGAATCATTATCAGGAGAGGATGTTTTTATGAATGTTACAACGATTTTAGCATCAGATTGGTATCAAAACTTGATGCAATTGATTCCGGATGGCAAGCTTTTTAGCTTGCGTTCGGTCTTTGATGGAATTCCGAGAATTGTTCAACAACTTCCAACAACGATTATGTTGACAATTGGTGGTGCCTTTTTTGGCTTGGTTTTGGCGCTTCTTTTTGCCATTGTGAAGATCAATCGTGTCAAGATTTTATATCCCTTGCAGGCCTTCTTTGTTAGTTTCTTAAAAGGGACACCGATTTTAGTGCAGCTCATGTTGACCTACTACGGAATTCCTTTGGCTTTGAAAGCTCTCAATCAGCAATGGGGAACTGGTCTCAATATCAATGCGATTCCAGCCGCTGCTTTTGCGATTGTCGCCTTTGCCTTTAATGAGGCAGCTTATGCTAGTGAAACCATTCGTGCAGCCATTCTCTCAGTTAACCCTGGTGAGATTGAGGCGGCACGCAGTCTGGGTATGACCCGAGCGCAAGTTTATCGACGAGTGATTATTCCAAATGCAGCAGTTGTGGCAACTCCAACCTTGATTAACTCCCTCATCGGCTTGACCAAGGGAACTTCCCTAGCCTTTAGTGCGGGTGTTGTGGAAGTCTTTGCCCAAGCTCAGATTTTGGGTGGTGCCGATTATCGTTATTTTGAGCGCTTCATCTCCGTTGCTCTTGTTTATTGGGTAGTCAATATCGGAATTGAGAGCCTTGGTCGTTTCATCGAGAGAAAAATGGCTATTTCTGCACCAGATACAGTGCAAACAGATGTGAAAGGAGACCTTCGTTAATGATTAAGATTTCGAATTTAAGCAAATCCTTTTCAGGACAGACTGTCTTGGATCATCTGGACTTGGATATTCAAAAAGGGGAAGTTGTAGCCTTGATTGGTTCTTCAGGAGCTGGAAAATCAACCTTTCTTCGCAGTCTCAATTATCTTGAAACACCTGATAGTGGCTCGATTCAGATTGATGATTTCTCGGTTGATTTTTCTAAAATCACTCAAGAAGAAATCCTTGCCCTACGTCGCAAGTTATCTATGGTATTTCAGCAGTTTAATTTGTTTGAGCGCCGTACAGCACTTGATAATGTGAAAGAAGGCTTGGTTGTTGTCAAGAAATTATCTGACCAAGAAGCGACTAAGATTGCCAAGGAAGAGTTGGCTAAGGTTGGGCTTTCTGATCGTGAAAACCATTACCCTCGCCATTTATCAGGTGGACAAAAGCAACGGGTTGCCTTGGCGCGTGCGCTTGCTATGAAACCAGATGTCTTGCTCTTAGATGAACCAACTTCAGCCCTTGACCCAGAATTGGTCGGTGAAGTAGAGAAGTCTATTGCAGATGCTGCTAAGTCAGGTCAGACCATGATTTTGGTCAGTCATGACATGTCCTTTGTAGCCCAAGTGGCTGATAAGATTCTCTTCTTAGATAAGGGGAAAATCATCGAGTCTGGAACACCAGATGAGATTATCCACCATCCTAAAGAAGAGCGGACAAAAGAATTCTTCGCTAGTTACAAACGGACTTATATTTGATATAATAGATAAAGAAAAACTCAGTTAGCTGGACTAGCTGAGTTTACTCTTTAAAAAAGATAGAAATGAGAGAAATCATGCTACTGCAACTATTTTCTTTATATTTCGAGAGTTTGATCTTAACCACCATCCTCGTCCTGATTTTTTTAGGAATTTGGATTGGACTGAGAGCCATGTCGGGAGTTGATAAGACAGCCAAGGCTCGCCAAGCCCATCTCTATGATATGATTATGATTGGGGTCTTGGTTGTTCCAGTATTATCCTTTGCGGTTATGAGTTTAATTCTTGTTTTCAAGGCATAATCCTTGCGTGATTGACAAGAAAGAGTTAGAATAAAGATAGTTACAACAAGAAAGAAGGAAACTATATGTACGATACTATTATTATCGGTGCTGGACCTGCAGGGATGACTGCAGCCTTGTATGCTGCTCGAAGCAATTTGAAAGTAGCTTTGATTGAAGGTGGTCTGCCAGGTGGTCAGATGAATAATACATCTGATATCGAAAATTACCCAGGATATGCTAATATTAGTGGACCTGAATTGGCAGAAAAGATGTTTGAACCGCTTGAAAATCTCGGTGTTGAGCACATTTATGGATATGTTGAAAATGTCGAAGACCATGGTGATTTTAAGAAAGTGATGACTGATGACCAAACATATGAAACACGTACAGTTATCGTAGCAACTGGTTCTAAACACCGTCCTTTGGGAGTGCCTGGAGAAGAAGAACTGAACAGTCGTGGTGTTTCTTACTGTGCTGTGTGTGATGGTGCTTTCTTCCGTGACCAAGATTTATTGGTAGTTGGTGGTGGAGATTCAGCTGTTGAAGAAGCCCTCTTCTTGACTCGTTTTGCTAAGACTGTTACCATTGTTCACCGTCGTGACCAACTTCGTGCCCAAAAGGTTTTACAAGATCGCGCCTTTGCCAATGAGAAAATCAGCTTTATATGGGATTCTGTAGTAAGGAAAATCAAGGGTGAAAACCGAGTAGAATCAGTCGTATTTGAAAATGTGAAAACAGGTCAAGTGACAGAACAAGCCTTCGGTGGTGTCTTTATCTATGTTGGATTGGACCCTCTTAGCGATTTTGTTAAAGAATTGAATATCCAAGATCAGGCAGGATGGATTGTGACAGATAACCACATGAAAACTGCAGTCGACGGTATCTTTGCAGTTGGAGATGTTCGCTTGAAAGACCTTCGCCAAGTAACAACAGCAGTTGGAGATGGAGCTATCGCTGGTCAAGAAGCCTACAAGTTTATCACAGAACATAGTTAATCAGTAACCGTTTCCAATCAGATGACTGGAAACTTTTTTATAGTCTATTTCGGAAAACTTCGTACATGAGAATGGCTGCAGCAACACTGGCATTGAGGCTTTGAACATGTCCATTCATCGGAATGGTAATCATTTCATCGACCTGTTTTTTGATGTTGCTAGAGATGCCTTTTCCTTCATTTCCGATGATGAGGGCGATTTTCCCTTTTGTATTCCACTTGTGGCAAGGAGTACCGTTCATATCCGTTCCAAAGGTCCAGAAGCCTTCATCCTTGAGTTTATCTAAGGTTTGACTGAGGTTTGTCACTCGGGCAATTGGAACGTGTTCAATAGCACCTGTGGCTGTTTTGGCAACGACAGGAGTTACTCCGACAGCACGGTGCTTGGGAATGATGACACCTGAAACATTGGTCGCATCGGCTGTTCGCAAGATAGAACCCAGATTATGGGGATCAGTTAGACCATCTAGAATCAATAGAAGTGGATTTTCTTCTTGGCGTGTTTTTGCAAGGATGTAATCTAGCTCGCTATAGGCAAATTCAGACACTCGTAGAACAAAACCTTGATGAACAGCACCTTCAGTCATCTCAGAGAGAGATTTTTTTGATGTCCAAGAAATGGACACCTTCTTTTCTGTAGCTAGTTCCTTGACTTTCTCAACATTCTTACCTCGGAGATCTTCTTGGAGGTAGAGTTTGTTTCCTGTATTTGCAAGGAGGGCTTCGGTAACGGCGTGGACACCATAGACAATATCATTTGTTTTCATGCCTCTATTATAACACAAAACCCCGTCTTGCAACGGGATTTTCTTTATTCAAGAATCAGTAAACCATCTTTAACTGCAAATGGGTCTTTTTCATTGATGCGATCGTAAAACATGATACCGTTAATGTGGTCAATTTCATGCTGAACAACAATGGAGTTGTAGCCTTTGAGTTTGATACGGTGTTTTTCTCCATCTTTGTCAAAGTAGTCAACAGTAACGCGGGCATGGCGAACAACATAGCCAGGCACGTTACGGTCAACAGACAGGCAACCTTCTCCTTCGCCAAGAGCAGCATCTTGAACAGAGTGAGAGACGATTTTTGGATTGTACATAATGGCTTCCAAATCGTAGGCTTCCTGTGGAGTTTCGCCTTCTTCAACAATATTAGGTACCAAAACAGCGATAATGCGTTTTGAGATATCTAACTGGGGAGCAGCCAGTCCAACACCACCGCGGAGTCCCATTTTTTCAGCCATGACAGGATCTTGGGAATGTTTAAGGAATTGCATCATCTTTTCGCCTAGGATGATTTCCTGGTCAGATAGGGGGAAAGTGACTTCCTCAGCAACCGTGCGTAGAGTAGGATTCCCTTCACGGATAATATCGTTCATATCAATTAAGTGAGCAGCTTTTGTAATACGTTCTATTGCAGACATTTTCTCTCCTTATATTATGTTTAGTGCAGTTAGCTACTGCCAAAGCCCAAGTGGTATACTTGGAATAAGCCACTGTGGATTAGTTCATTTCCTCTACATGATATCACAAAATGACAAGAATTGAAAGCATTATGGCATTTAGGATTTATAGAAAATAGATAGGAAGTTCAATTCATACTCAATGAAAATCAAAGAGCAAACTAGGAAGCTAGCCGCAGGTTGCTCAAAAAACTGTTTTGAGGTTGCAGATAGAACTGACGAAGTCAGCTCAAAACACCGTTTTGAGGTTGTGGATAGAACTGACGAAGTCAGTTACATATATACGGTAAGGCGACGCTGACGTGGTTTGAAGAGATTTTCGAAGAGTATCAATTGTGAAAGAAATCCTTATCTGTGTTATAATAAAAAGAAAAGGCTTGCATAAGAAAGTAGGGAGAATGAAGATGAAAAGAAGACAAAATCGGAATCAGGGTGGTTTAGCTTTTCGTTTTATGAAGGGCTTGGTAAACTTTTTTAGGAGTTATCGCAGGTGGAGCAATAAAGGATTTGTGGCGGTACTCTTGCTAGCAGTTGCCTTATCAATGGGCTTGGTCTTGTTGTTTGAAAGTTTCCAAGGAATCCCTTTAACCAGTCAAAAACGAGATACTATTTCTCAAGAGGGGACTAAGCAAAAGTCTCAGGAGCAGGAAGAGGAAAAATCTGCTAGAATTATGGCCAACGGAGATTTGCTCTACCACGATGGACTTTTCTTTTCAGCTAAAAAAGAAGACGGTACCTATGACTTTCATGAGAATTTTGAGTATGTGACACCTTGGCTTAAGCAAGCAGATTTAGCTATTGGTGATTTTGAAGGAACCATCAATAAGGATCATTATTTAGCGGGTTATCCTCTCTTTAATGCTCCTGCTGAAGTTATGGATGCCATTAAGGATGCAGGTTATCATGTGCTGGATTTAGCTCATAATCATATTTTGGATTCGCAAATTGAGGGAGTTATTTCAACGGCCGATATTATTGAAAAAGCTGGAATCACTCCAATCGGAGTTTATACGCATGAACCACGTGATCAGGCTCCGTTGGTCATTAAGGAAGTGAATGGCATCAAGGTTGCTCTTTTGGCCTATTCCTATGGATTCAATGGAATTGAACGGTATATTTCTCAGGAAGACTATAATCGTTATCTTTCAGATTTAAACGAAGATAAGATGAAGGCTGAAATTGAACGGGCAGAGAAGGAAGCAGATATCACCATTATCATGCCTCAGATGGGTGTGGAGTATCGATTGGAACCAACTGAGGAACAAAAAGCTCTTTATCACAAGATGATTGATTGGGGGGCGGATATTATCTTTGGAGGGCATCCTCACGTTGTGGAACCATCTGAAACGGTTGAAAAAGATGGAGACAAGAAACTCATTATCTATTCAATGGGGAACTTCATTTCCAATCAACGGATTGAATCTATGGGAGATGAAGAAAATGCTAAGTGGACTGAACGTGGCGTTCTCATGGATGTAACCATTAAGAAGAAGGATGGAAAAACAACTATCGGAACAGCTAAAGCTCATCCTACTTGGGTCAATCGAACACCAAAGGGAACCTTTTCACCAGAAGGCTATCCTTTATATCATTATCAAACCTATATCTTGGAAGATTTTATCGAGGGTGGCAGTCATCGTGACCAGTTAGATGAAGCGACTAAGGAACGAATTGATACAGCCTATAAAGAAATGAACGAACATGTGGGATTGAAGTGGGATTAGCTTGAATAGACTTCCTGCGAAACAAAATATGGTAGAATAGTTCTATGAATTATGAAGCAAGTAAACAACTAACTGATGCACGATTTAAGCTCCTGGTTGGTGTTCAGCGCACGACTTTTGAAGAGATGTTAGCTGTATTGAAAACAGCTTATCAAGGTAAACACGCAAAAGGGGGACGAAAACCTAAACTAAGCCTAGAATACCTTCTTATGGCGACTTCAATATGTGCGAGAATACCGCACTTATGAACAAATTGCGGCTGATTTTGGTATTCAGGAAAGCAACTTAATCCGTCGGAGCCAATGGGTTGAAGTAACTCTTGTTCAAAGTGGTTTTACGATTTCAAGAACTCCTCTCAGTTCTGAGGACACGGTAATGATTGATGCGACGGAAGTAAAAATCAATCGCCCTAAAAAAACAATTAGCGAATGATTCTGGTAAAAAGAAATGCCACGCTATGAAGGCTCAGGCGATTGTCACAAGCCAAGGGAGAATTGTTTCTTTGGAGATCACTGTGAACTATTGTCATGATATGAAGTTGTTCAAAATGAGTCGCAGAAATATCGGACAAGCTGGTAAAATCTTGGCTGACAGTGCTTATCAAGGGCTCATGAAGCTATATCCTCAAGCGCAAACTCCGAGGAAATCCAGCAAACTCAAGCCGCTAACAGCTGAAGAGAAAGCCTGTAACCATGCGCTATCTAAGGAGAGAATCAAGGTTGAGAATATTTTTGACAGAGTATAGTAGATTGAAACTAGAATAGTACACCTCTACTTCTAAAACATTGTTAGAAATCGATTTGACTGTCTTGATCGATTTGTCCTGTTCTTATTTCATTTCACTATAAAAACGTTTAAAATGTTTTCAACAACCTATCGAAATCATCGTAAACGCTTCGGCTTACGAATGAATTTGATTGCTGGCATTATCAATCATGAACTAGGATTCTAGTTTTGCAGGAAGTCTAATAAAAGTAAAGGAAATCTAGTGCGAGTAAAAATTAATCTCAAATGCTCCTCTTGTGGCAGTATCAATTACCTAACCAGTAAAAATTCAAAAACCCATCCAGACAAGATTGAGGTTTTAAAGTATTGTCCCAAGGAAAGAAAAGTAACCCTACATCTTGAATCTAAGTAGATTTTATGGTAAAATAATAGGGATTGTAAGGAGTTTGATATGTATAACCTATTATTAACCATTTTATTAGTATTATCTGTTGTGATTGTGATTGCGATTTTCATGCAACCAACTAAAAACCAATCCAGCAATGTATTTGATGCCAGCTCAGGTGATTTGTTTGAACGCAGTAAAGCACGCGGTTTCGAAGCTGTGATGCAGCGTTTGACAGGGATTTTAGTCTTTTTCTGGCTAGCCATTGCCTTAGCATTGACGGTATTATCAAGTAGATAAGAAAATAATGGGCAGGACTAGGTCTTTGCCTCTTTTTGTTTTTATATTCTTCAAAAATCTCTTCAAACCACGTCAGCTTTCATCTGCAATCTCAAAACAGTATTTTGAGCTGACTTCGTCAGTTCTATTCACAACCTCAAAACGGTGTTTTGAGCAACCTGCGGCTAGCTTTTTAGTTTGCTCTTTGATTTTTATTGAGTATGAAAGGATGTTTGAGAAGGTTTTACAGTAAAAGAAAATTAAAAAATCTAGAAAGAAAATATGAAAGATAGAATAAAAGAATATTTACAAGATAAGGGAAAGGTGACTGTTAATGATTTGGCTCAGGCTTTGGGAAAAGATAGTTCCAAGGATTTTCGTGAGTTGATTAAAACCTTGTCCCTAATGGAAAGAAAGCATCAGATACGCTTTGAAGAAGATGGTAGTCTGACATTAGAAATTAAGAAAAAACATGAGATTACCCTCAAGGGGATTTTTCATGCCCATAAAAATGGCTTTGGCTTTGTTAGTCTGGAAGGCGAGGAGGACGACCTTTTTGTAGGAAAAAACGATGTCAACTATGCTATTGATGGTGATACCGTTGAGGTAGTGATTAAGAAAGTCGCTGACCGCAATAAGGGAACAGCAGCAGAAGCAAAAATTATTGATATCTTAGAACACAGTTTGACAACTGTTGTAGGTCAAATCGTTCTGGATCAGGAAAAACCTAAGTATGCAGGCTATATCCGTTCGAAAAATCAGAAAATCAGCCAACCCATCTATGTTAAGAAACCAGCCCTTAAACTGGAGGGAACAGAAGTTCTCAAGGTCTTTATCGATAAATACCCAAGCAAGAAACATGATTTCTTTGTCGCGAGTGTTCTCGATGTGGTGGGACACTCAACAGATGTCGGAATTGATGTTCTTGAGGTCTTGGAATCAATGGACATTGTATCCGAGTTTCCAGAAGCTGTTGTCAAGGAAGCAGAAAGTGTGCCTGATGCTCCGTCTAAAAAGGATACGGAAGGTCGTCTGGATCTAAGAGATGAGATTATCTTTACCATCGATGGTGCTGACGCCAAGGACTTGGACGATGCGGTGCATATCAAGGCCTTGAAAAATGGAAATCTGGAGCTTGGTGTTCACATCGCAGATGTTTCCTACTATGTGACCGAGGGGTCTGCCCTTGATAAGGAAGCTCTTAACCGCGCAACTTCTGTCTATGTGACTGACCGTGTGGTTCCAATGCTTCCAGAACGACTATCAAATGGCATCTGTTCTCTCAATCCCCAAGTTGACCGTCTGACCCAGTCTGCCATTATGGAGATTGATAAACATGGTCGTGTGGTCAACTATACCATTACACAAACAGTTATCAAGACCAGTTTTCGTATGACCTATAGCGATGTCAATGATATCCTAGCAAGCGACGAGGAAAAGAGACAAGAGTATCAGAAAATTGTTCCTAGTATCGAACTTATGGCCAAACTTCACGAAAGGCTAGAAAACATGCGTGTGAAACGTGGAGCCCTCAATTTAGATACCAATGAAGCCAAGATTTTAGTGGATAAACAAGGTAAGCCTGTTGATATCGTTCTTCGTCAGCGTGGTGTTGCCGAGCGGATGATTGAGTCTTTTATGTTGATGGCCAATGAAACAGTTGCCGAGCATTTCAGCAAGCTGGACCTACCTTTTATCTATCGAATTCACGAGGAGCCTAAGGCTGAAAAGGTTCAGAAGTTTATTGATTATGCTTCGAGTTTCGGTATTCGAATCTATGGGACTGCTAGTGAAATGAGTCAAGAGGCACTTCAAGATATTATGCGAGCAGTTGAGGGGGAACCTTATGCAGATGTATTGTCCATGATGCTTCTTCGCTCCATGCAGGAGGCTCGTTATTCGGAGTATAATCACGGGCATTATGGACTTGCGGCTGACTATTATACTCACTTTACTAGTCCGATTCGTCGTTATCCAGACCTTCTTGTTCACCGTATGATTCGTGATTACGGCCGTTCTAAGGAAATAGTAGAGCATTTTGAGCAAGTGATTCCAGAGATTGCGACCCAGTCTTCCAACCGTGAACGTCGTGCCATTGAGGCTGAGCGTGAAGTCGAAGCCATGAAAAAGGCTGAGTATATGGAAGAATACGTGGGCGAAGAGTACGATGCGGTTGTGTCCAGCATTGTCAAGTTTGGTCTCTTTGTTGAATTGCCAAACACAGTTGAAGGCTTGATTCACATCACAAATCTACCTGAATTTTATCATTTCAATGAGCGTGATTTGACTCTTCGTGGGGAGAAATCAGGAACAACTTTCCGTGTAGGTCAGCAAATCCGTATCCGAGTTGAAAGAGCCGACAAGATGACGGGTGAAATTGACTTCTCTTACATCCCAAGTGAGTTTGATGTGATTGAAAAAGGCTTAAAACAGTCTAATCGTAGTGACAGAGGGCGTGGTTCAAATCGTCGTTCAGATAAGAAGGAAGATAAGAGAACATCAGGACGCTCAAATGATAAGCGCAAGCATTCACAAAAAGACAAGAAGAAAAAAGGAAAGAAACATTTTTACAAGGAAGTAGCTAAGAAAGGAGCCAAGCATGGCAAAGGGCGAGGGAAAGGTCGTCGCACAAAATAAAAAGGCGCGCCACGACTATACAATCATAGATACGCTAGAGGCAGGGATGGTTCTGACTGGAACTGAAATCAAGAGTGTACGAGCTGCTCGAATCAATCTCAAGGATGGCTTTGCCCAAGTAAAAAATGGAGAGGTCTGGTTGAGCAATGTCCATATCGCTCCTTACGAAGAGGGCAATATCTGGAACCAAGAACCAGAACGTCGTCGTAAACTCCTGCTCCATAAAAAGCAAATCCAAAAGTTGGAACAAGAGACTAAAGGGACAGGAATGACCCTGGTTCCTCTTAAAGTCTATATCAAAGACGGTTATGCCAAGCTTCTTTTAGGTTTAGCTAAAGGGAAGCATGACTACGATAAGAGAGAGTCTATCAAACGTCGTGAGCAAAACCGCGACATCGCGCGCGTGATGAAAGCTGTTAATCAGCGATAAAAAGAGGAATTGAAAATGGAAAAATTAGTTGCCTATAAACGCATGCCTTTGTAGACTAAAGAAACCATGCCTGAAGCTGTTCAGCAAAAGCACAATACAAAAGTTGGGACTTGGGGAAAATTACTGTCTTGAAGGGAGCTCTCAAGTTTATTGAATTGACAGAAGAAGGGGAAGTTCTAGCTGAACACCTCTTTGAAGCAGGGGCAGATAATCCCATGGCACAACCACAAGTCTGGCACCGAGTGGAAGCTGCCACAGATGATGTGGAATGGTACTTGGAATTTTATTGTAAACCTGAGGATTATTTCCCTAAGAAATACAATACCAATCCTTTTCATTCAGAGGTTCTAGAGGCCATGCAGACAGTAAAACCAGGGAAAGCTTTGGATTTGGGTTGTGGTCAGGGGCGCAATTCTCTTTTTCTAGCCCAGCAAGGTTTTGATGTGACGGCTGTAGATCAAAATGACCTGACCCTTGAAATCTTGCAAAGTATTGTGGAGCAAGAAGATCTGGACATGACTGTTGGTCTTTACGATATCAATTCAGCTAGCATTGGGCAAGAATATGATTTTATCGTATCAACTGTTGTTCTCATGTTTCTACAAGCAGACTGCATTCCAGCTATTATTCAAAATATGCAGGAGCAAACCAGTGTTGGTGGCTATAATCTTATCGTTTGTGCTATGGACACGGAGGATTATCCTTGCTCAGTGAACTTCCCATTCACCTTTAAAGAAGGGGAATTGGCAGACTATTACAAGGATTGGGAATTGGTTAAGTACAATGAAAATCCAGGCCATTTGCACCGTCGCGATGAAAATGGCAATCGTATTTAACTACGCTTTGCGACCATGCTAGCCAAGAAAATCAAATAAAAATGAATGAAGATTAGGAATTTTCCTGATCTTTTTTCTTTTTTACGAATAATATAGAAAAGGAGGGAAATCATGTTTGTTGCGAGAGATGCTAGGGGAAAATTGGTAAATGTGTTAGAGGATAAGCTTGAGAAGCAAGCATACACCTGCCCAGCTTGTAGAGGTCAGCTTCGTTTGCGTCAAGGACCAAGTGTACGGACCCATTTTGCCCATAAATCCTTAAAAGACTGTGATTATTCCTCTGAAAATGAAAGTTCAGAACATCTGGCCAATAAGGAATCACTTTATCACTGGTTGAAAAAAGATTCAGAGGTTCAATTAGAATACCTGCTTCCAGAACTTAAACAGATTGCGGATGTGTTTGTAAATGGCAATCTAGCTTTAGAGGTTCAATGTAGTCCCTTGCCACAAAAAGTTCTTAAAGAGCGCAGTGAGGGTTATCGTAGCCAGGGTTACCAAGTACTGTGGCTACTGGGAGAAAAACTTTGGCTCAAGGAGCGTTTGACTCGTCTGCAACAAGGTTTTCTCTATTTTAGTCAAAACATGGGCTTTTATGTTTGGGAAGTAGACAAGGGAAAGCAGATTTTAAGGCTTAAATATCTCATACACCAGGATCTTCGAGGTAAACTCCATTATCAAATCAAGGAATTTCCCTGTGGTCAAGGTAGTCTACTGGAGATATTACGTTTTCCCTATAAGAAACAAAAAATATCTCATTTTACAGTTTCTGAGGATAAGGACATCTGTTGTTATATCCGGCAACAACTGTACTATCAAAATCCCATTTGGATGAAAGAACAAGCAGAAGCCTATCAAAAGGGAGAAAATGTCCTGACTTATGGGCTGAAAGAATGGTATCCACAAATTCGACCACTAGTAGGTGATTTTTGCCAAATTGAGAAGGATTTGACCAGCTATTATCAGTATTTTCAAATCTATTACCAAGAAAATCCTCAAAATGATTGGCAAAAGCTTTATCCACCAGCCTTTTATCAGCAATATTTCTTGAAAAATATGGTAGAATAGAAAGGATGGAGGAATCTAATGGTATTACAAAGAAACGAAATAAATGAAAAAGATACATGGGATCTATCAACGATCTACCCAACTGACCAGGCTTGGGAAGAAGCCTTAAAAGATTTAACAGAACAGCTGGAGACAGTAGCCCAGTATGAAGGCCATCTCTTGGATAGTGCGGATAGCCTACTCGAAATTACTGAATTTTCTCTTGAAATGGAACGCCAGATGGAGAAGCTTTACGTTTATGCTCATATGAAGAATGATCAGGATACACGTGAAGCTAAGTATCAAGAGTACTATGCCAAAGCAATGACACTCTATAGTCAGCTAGACCAAGCCTTTTCATTCTATGATCCTGAATTTATGGAAATTAGTGAAAAGCAGTATGCTGACTTTTTAGAGTCTCAACCAAAATTGCAGGTTTATCAACACTATTTTGACAAGCTTTTGCAAGGAAAGGATCATGTTCTTTCACAACGCGAAGAAGAATTATTAGCTGGAGCTGGAGAAATCTTTGGTTCAGCAAGCGAAACCTTCGCTATTTTGGACAATGCGGATATTGTGTTCCCTTATGTCCTCGACGATGATGGTAAGGAAGTTCAGCTATCTCATGGGACCTACACACGTTTGATGGAGTCTAAAAATCGTGAGATTCGCCGTGGGGCCTATCAAGCCCTTTATGCGACTTACGAACAATTCCAACACACCTATGCTAAAACCTTGCAAACCAATGTTAAGGTGCAAAACTATCGTGCTAAAGTTCGCAACTACAAGAGCGCTCGTCATGCAGCCCTAGCGGCTAATTTTGTTCCAGAAAATGTTTATGACAATTTGGTAGCAGCAGTTCGCAAGCATTTGCCACTCTTGCATCGTTACCTTGAACTTCGTTCAAAAATCTTGGGAATTTCAGATCTCAAGATGTACGATGTCTACACACCACTTTCATCTGTTGAATATAGTTTTACCTACCAAGAAGCCTTGAGAAAAGCAGAAGATGCCTTGGCAGTCTTGGGTGAGGATTACTTGAGCCGTGTTAAACGTGCCTTCAGCGAGCGTTGGATTGATGTTTACGAAAACCAAGGAAAGCGTTCAGGTGCCTATTCTGGTGGTTCTTACGATACCAATGCCTTTATGCTTCTTAACTGGCAGGACAATCTGGACAATCTCTTTACTCTTGTTCATGAAACAGGTCACAGTATGCATTCAAGCTATACTCGTGAAACGCAACCTTATGTTTACGGAGATTATTCGATCTTCTTGGCTGAGATTGCCTCAACGACCAATGAAAATATCTTGACGGAGAAATTATTGGAAGAAGTGGAAGACGATGCAACGCGCTTTGCTATTCTCAATAACTTCCTAGACGGTTTCCGTGGGACAGTTTTCCGCCAAACTCAATTTGCTGAGTTTGAACACGCGATTCACCAAGCGGATCAAAATGGTGAAGTCTTGACAAGCGATTTCTTAAATAAACTCTATGCTGACTTGAACCAAGAGTATTATGGTTTGAGTAAGGAAGACAATCCGGAAATCCAATACGAGTGGGCTCGGATTCCACACTTCTACTATAACTACTATGTATACCAATATTCAACAGGCTTTGCGGCGGCCTCAGCCTTGGCTGAAAAAATTGTCCATGGTAGTCAAGAAGACCGTGACCGCTATATCGACTACCTCAAGGCAGGTAAATCTGACTATCCACTTAATGTCATGAGAAAAGCTGGCGTTGATATGGAGAAGGAAGACTATCTCAACGATGCCTTTGCAGTCTTTGAACGTCGTTTGAATGAGTTTGAAGCCCTTGTTGAAAAATTGGGATTGGCGTAAGATGGTTGAATCGTATAGTAAAAATGCCAACCATAACATGCGTCGCCCTGTCGTCAAGGAAGAAATTGTAGACTTGATGCGTCAGCGTCAAAAGCAAGTCACAGGTTCCTTGAAAGAATTGGAAGACTTTGCCCGCAAGGAAAATATTCCCATTATTCCCCATGAAACGGTTGTTTATTTCAGGTTTCTCATGGAAACCATGCAACCTAAAAACATTCTGGAAATTGGGACGGCTATCGGTTTTTCAGCTCTCTTGATGGCAGAGCATGCGCCAAATGCTAAGATTACAACCATTGACCGTAATCCAGAAATGATTGGTTTTGCCAAGGAAAATTTTGCCCAGTTTGACAGTCGCAAGCAAATCACTCTCCTAGAGGGAGATGCGGTAGACGTCTTATCTACACTGACAGAGTCTTATGATTTCGTCTTTATGGATTCTGCCAAGTCTAAATACATCGTCTTTCTGCCAGAAATCCTCAAACATTTGGAAGTTGGAGGTGTGGTTGTCTTGGATGATATTTTTCAAGGTGGTGATGTTGCCAAGGACATTATGGAAGTTCGTCGTGGCCAGCGAACCATTTATCGAGGACTTCAAAGACTATTTGATGCAACCTTAGACAATCCAGGACTCACCGCAACATTAGTACCTCTGGGGGACGGCATTCTCATGCTTCGTAAAAATGTAGCAGATGTTCAATTGCCTGACAGCGAATGATTTTCAGAAAAATTTAAGAAAATATAGTAAAATAGATAGAGTAACACTTATCTCAAAGGAGTAGACATGAAGAAAAAACTATTGGCAGGTGCCATTACACTATTATCAGTAGCAACTTTAGCAGCTTGTTCGAAAGGTTCAGAAGGGGCAGACCTTATCAGCATGAAAGGGGATGTCATCACAGAACATCAATTTTATGAGCAAGTGAAAAGCAACCCTTCAGCCCAACAAGTCTTGTTAAATATGACCATCCAAAAAGTTTTTGAAAAACAATATGGCTCAGAGCTTGATGATAAAGAGGTTGATGATACTATTGCCGAAGAAGAAAAACAATATGGTGAAAACTACCAACGTGTCTTGTCACAAGCAGGTATGACTCTTGAAACACGTAAAGCTCAAATTCGTACAAGTAAATTAGTTGAGTTGGCAGTTAAGAAGGCAGCAGAAGCTGAATTGACAGATGATGCTTACAAGAAGGCCTTTGACGAATACACTCCAGATGTAACGGTTCAAATCATCCGTCTTGATAATGAAGATAAGGCCAAAGAAGTTCTCGAAAAAGCCAAGGCAGAAGGTGCTGATTTTGCTCAATTAGCCAAAGATAACTCAACTGATGAGAAAACTAAAGCAAATGGTGGAGAAATTACCTTTGATTCTGCTTCAACGGAAGTACCTGAGCAAGTCAAGAAAGCCGCTTTCGCTTTAGATGTAAATGGCATTTCTGATGTGATTACAGCAACTGGAACACAAGCCTACAGTAGCCAATATTACATTGTAAAACTCATTAAGAAAACAGAAAAATCATCTAATATCGATGACTACAAAGAAAAATTAAAAACTGTTATCTTGACTCAAAAACAAAATGATTCAACATTTGTTCAAAGCATTATCGGAAAAGAATTACAAGCAGCTAATATCAAGGTTAAGGACCAAGCCTTCCAAAATATCTTTACCCAATATATTGGTGGCGGAGATTCAAGCTCAAGCAGTTCATCAAAAGAATAGTCCAAATCAATGAGTCAGGGAAAAAACTCGACTTCAGGAAAAATGAAGTAAATCTTCCCACAATAAAACGCATAGTACAAGGTTTTCAATACCTGATATTATGCGTTTTTTGATTTTCAAGACTTTTTGACCAGCCTCATTTTTTAACTTGCTACTCAGTGAAAAGCAAAGATTAAACTAGAAAGCTAGCTGTAGGTTTCTCAAAGAACAGCTTTGAGGTTGCAGATAAGTCTTATGAGGTCACCAACATATATAATGTGAAGCTGACGTGGTTTGAATAGATTTTAGAAGAGTATGAGTCTGGAAGTTTTAATGGATAATGCAAGATTCCATAGAATGGGTAAGCTAGAGTTCTTATGTGAAGAGTTTGGGCATAAACTTTTACCTCTTCCTCCCTACTCATCTTATACTCAATGAAAATCAAAGAGCAAACTAGGAAACTAGCCGCAAGTTGCTCAAAGCACTGCTTTGAGGTTGTAGATAGAACTGACGAAGTCAGCTCAAAACACTGTTTTGAGGTTGCAGATAGAACTGACGAAGTCAGTAACATATATACGGCAAGGCGACGTTGACGCGGTTTGAAGAGATTTTCGAAGAGTATTAGTATAGAAAAGTGAATCTGAACTAGTACATCATTGCTTCTAAAACATTCTTATAAATTGATTTAAATTCTCAAAATCACATTATTCAGTTCTTATTTCATTTTGCTCTACAATCCTGTTGAGAAGACACGTGTTCATATCAAAAAGGTATTGGCAAGTTGCAATACCTTTTTACGAGGCTCTTTTGTCTTATTTTTGTTTCAACTGACTATATCTCCTATGGTTCTAGTTCAGAAGGCTAGGCTATAATTATGATTGATAAGAAGTATCATTCCAAGTATCGAGAGTAAATGTTTCAAAATCATGGGTTTCTAGAATGGTTAGGCTGGCATTTGCTAGACCGCCATCTTTACGAAGAAGTGGTTCTTTATATCCTAGAAGAGTACGAAGACTGGCAGTAAGATTGGCACCGTGACCGACAATTAGAATACGCTCAGCTGGACTATCTTTTAATGATTTGATAAATTGGATAGTTCGTTGTGTTGTGCTATAGAGGGATTCAGCTCCGAACATTTGAGTGTCAAATTGAGCAAGATTAGATCGGAAAGCTTTGATTTGTTGCGGGTAAATAGCTTCCAAGGTTGCAATTTTCAAACCTTCCAACTTCCCCAGCTGCCATTCACGAATATTAGGAACACTTTCTAAAGGACAGGGCGTCTTGAGTTGACTTTGGATAATTTCAGCAGATTTGACAGCTCGAGGTAAATCACTTGAATAAATCTGATCAAAAGGAATTTCCTTGAGATATTGGCCAAGTTGTTTTAGGGTTTCAATGGATTCAGGAAGAAGGGGAGAATCTCCACTAGCACCTTGAAAACGTCCTTCTTGGTTCCAGACGGTACGACCGTGGCGGACAAAGTAGAGTTTCATTACTTGCTGTCCTCCAAAATATCTACAAAGTCGGCTTTTACAAAGTTAGCCAAGTCTTGTGGCGCGACGATAATGCTGTGACCAACTTCGCCAGCAGAGACAATCATTTGATCCAAGTCTAGGGCGATTTTATCGATAAAAATGGGATAATTGTGTTTCTGACGAATTCCGACAGGATTATTGGCTCCATGAATGTAGCCAGTTGTTTTTTCCAAGTCCTTTTGTGGAATCATACTCACTTTTTTATTGCCAGAAATTTTGGCTAGTTTCTTCTCAGCCAAGTGTTGAGTGATAGGCACAATTCCGATAATCGGCCCTGTTTTATCTCCCAAAAGAGCCAAGGTTTTGAAAATCTGATCTCGTTCATAACCTTGAGGAAGCTCTCCTTCCAGGGCATTGATTTGAATCCCTTGATGTAGGATACCTGCTTTCGATAGGATTTGTTCTACCAATGTTTTTTTGATTTTAACTTTTTTTGCCATTATTTATACTTATCCTCCAATTGGCTCATCCAAATACCAAGCCAAATTCCCAACGCAAAGAAGAAGGCGATGATGACATACCCAACAAGAGAAATACCAGTGTATTGGATGCTTTCAGCGTTTCCTGCATTTGGAATCAAGATCAAAAGGGTGCTTGAAAGGACGATACCGATGATGAAATGATAGACGCGTGAGTGGTAGTTGTTTAAGGCATAATCCATCAATTTTGAAAAAACGATGAGAGTTGCACCTGCACCAATTCCAATCGGGAAGAAGGTTCCCAAGAGGTCAAAGGTTTTAAAACCAGTCAACATGGGAGCATAGAGACCCAAAATCAAAAGTAGATTTGATGGACTGAGGCCAGGAACTAAGACGCCAAGAGCCAGCAGTGCACCTGCTAGGACCAAATTAAGAAAGCTGGCACTTAAGGTTCCAACGACAAAATTTAAGGCATAGAGTCCTAATCCAGAAATGATAAAGGTTATCCAGAACCAAGCTAAATCAATCTTGTCTCGGTCAGATTCTCGAGTTGATTCTTTGAGAAGGCTAGGAACTGTACCAATGATGGCACCCGCAAAGCTCCATAAGACAAAGACCTGGTAATTTTCAAGCAGGTATTCAATCGGGTAAGAAAATAGGCCAATTCCCAGAAGCATACCGATGGCAACTGGAATAAAGTATAAAACATTTTCTTTAAAGTCTTTAAAAGGATGAGCCAGAAAGCCAATCATTCGTTCGTAAATGCCTAAGATTGCTGCTAGAACCCCTCCGGAAATTCCCGGTAGAATAAATCCAAGAGCAATCACAATCCCTTTAATAATACGTGCTAACCATGAGAGCATATAGTTCCTCCAACTATTTCTATTTCAAAAAATCCTTACTATATTGTATCACAATCAAACACAAAAAGAAAAAGCAAATGCTAAACAAATGCTTTTAAGGTTTTAAAAAGATTTTTCTAAAGGTTTCTTCTTTGTTTTTTAAGGGAGAGATGACGTTGATATCCAAATCGTGGTCAAAGCCGGCAATTTTTCCTTTAGATGTGTATTGGTGAATATCATAATCTAAGTCAGTTTTAGGACTGCTCTCCAAAAATCCTGAGTTAGAGCCGTAGGACGGAATCCAAACAGAGGTAAACTTGCCTGTATCAATACTATGTTCTTCCATGAAATAGACCCCAACGTAGATGCCGATGTTTTTAGCACCTAGTGATGCTAGTTTTGCTCGAAAGGCTTCAACACCCTCGTTCATATTGGACATGGTTTTGTCTTCTACGTCTAGCCAATAGTAACTAGGGCTGTAAGGAGAGGCAGCATTGTAGAAAACTTCAGCGGCTTTTTCCATTTCTTGGACACTTTTTCCAGCTACATAAGCGTAGACCCCAACGGGGACATTCCGCTTTTGAAGTTCAGTGATATGACTCTTATAGGCTTTGTCTATTCCATTGATAAAGGAAGCATCATTTTCTTTTGTCGTTTGAGCACCGCTGTGAACACGAACAATAGCGCCTGAAATATTTTGTGAGAGGGCATCGTAGTTGATTTCCTCAGGACGCTGCCAGCCAGAGAGGTCAATAATCGGTTTGTCTAAGTGTTTCAAAGCCTGTGCTTCAATCTGTGCTATATTGGATTTTGTTTTAAAGGATTGGTTGTCATTAAGTGGGCGATTGATGATTAAAACGAAAATTATGATCCCAAAAAAACCAAATAAAATAAGTGGATGAATTTGTTTTCTCATATCTTATAATTCTACCCTAAAAATCAAAAAAAATCAAAAAAATGGGTTAAGGAAAGGACTTTAGAGCATTTTTTCATTCAAGAGCGCGGAATGATTTGAAATATGGTATAATAAAAGGGAATTTCTAGAGAAAAGAGAAGATTATGTCAAATTTTGCCATTATTTTAGCAGCGGGTAAAGGGACTCGCATGAAATCTGATTTGCCAAAAGTGTTGCACAAGGTTGCGGGTATTTCTATGTTGGAACATGTTTTCCGTAGTGTGGGAGCTATCCAACCTGAAAAGACAGTAACAGTTGTCGGACACAAGGCAGAATTGGTTGAGCAGGTCTTGGCTGGACAGACAGAATTTGTGACTCAATCTGAACAGTTAGGGACTGGCCATGCAGTTATGATGACAGAGCCTATCTTAGAAGGTTTGTCAGGTCACACCTTGGTTATTGCAGGAGATACTCCTTTAATCACTGGTGAAAGCTTGAAAAACTTGATTGATTTCCACATCAATCATAAAAATGTGGCGACTATCTTGACCGCTGAAACAGATAATCCTTTCGGATATGGACGAATTGTTCGTAATGATAATGCAGAGGTTCTTCGCATTGTTGAGCAGAAGGATGCCACAGATTTTGAGAAACAAATCAAGGAAATCAACACTGGAACTTACGTCTTTGATAACGAGCGTTTGTTTGAGGCTTTGAAAAATATCAATACCAATAACGCTCAAGGAGAATACTATATTACAGATGTTATTGGCATTTTCCGTGAAGCTGGTGAAAAAGTTGGCGCTTATACTTTGAAAGATTTTGATGAAAGTCTTGGGGTAAATGACCGTGTGGCACTTGCGACAGCTGAGTCAGTTATGCGTCGTCGCATCAATCATAAACACATGGTCAATGGTGTTAGCTTTGTCAATCCAGAGGCAACTTATATTGATATTGATGTTGAGATTGCGCCTGAAGTTCAAATCGAAGCCAATGTTACCTTGAAGGGGCAAACGAAAATTGGTGCTGAGACTGTTTTGACAAACGGTACGTATGTAGTGGACAGCACTATAGGAGCAGGAGCTGTTATTACCAACTCTATGATTGAGGAAAGCAGTGTTGCAGACGGCGTGACTGTCGGACCTTATGCCCACATTCGTCCAGGTTCAAGTATCGCTAGCCAAGCACATATTGGAAATTTTGTTGAGGTGAAAGGGTCTTCTATCGGCGAGAATACCAAGGCTGGTCATTTGACTTATATCGGAAACTGTGAAGTGGGTAGTCATGTTAATTTTGGTGCAGGAACCATTACAGTCAATTATGACGGCAAAAACAAATACAAGACAGTCATTGGAAACAATGTCTTTGTTGGTTCAAATTCAACCATTATTGCCCCAGTTGAGTTGGGTGACAATTCTCTTGTTGGAGCTGGTTCAACTATTACTAAAGACGTGCCGGCGGATGCTATTGCTATTGGTCGTGGTCGTCAGATCAATAAAGACGAATATGCAACACGTCTTCCTCATCATCCTAAGAACCAGTAGGAACCTATCATGGAGTTTGAAGAAAAAACGCTTAGCCGAAAAGAAATCTATCAAGGACCAATATTTAAACTGGTCCAAGATCAGGTTGAATTACCAGAAGGCAAGGGAACTGCCCAACGGGATTTGATTTTCCACAATGGGGCTGTCTGTGTTTTAGCAGTAACGGATGAACAAAAACTTATCTTGGTCAAGCAGTACCGCAAAGCTATCGAGGCTGTCTCTTACGAAATTCCAGCCGGAAAATTGGAGGTAGGAGAAAACACAGCCCCTGTGGCAGCAGCTCTGCGTGAATTAGAGGAAGAAACAGCTTATACAGGGAAGTTAGAACTCTTGTACGATTTTTACTCAGCCATTGGCTTTTGTAATGAAAAGTTAAAACTATACATAGCCAGCGATTTGACAAGGGTAGAAAATCCGCGTCCCCAAGATGACGATGAGACCTTGGAAGTCCTTGAAGTGAACTTAGAAGAAGCCAAGGAATTGATCCAATCAGGTCATATCTGTGATGCCAAGACAATTATGGCTGTTCAATATTGGGAATTGCACAAAAAATAGAGGAGGTCAATATGGGTAAACCTTTATTAACGGATGAAATGATTGAAAGGGCTAATAGAGGCGAAAAAATTTCAGGTCCTCCTTTGCTAGATGATAATGAGGAGACAAAAATTTTACCAACCTCTTCTTCCCGTTTTGGTTATGCCAATCCTAAGGATCATGGTTTTAGCCAGGAAACCTTGAAGATTCAGGTCGAACCGTCTATTCATAAAAGCCGTCGCATTGAAAACACCAAGAGAAATGTCTTCAATTCTAAACTGAATAAAATCTTATTTGCAGTCATCTTTCTCTTGATTTTGCTTGTCTTAGCAATGAAACTGTTGTAATAGAAAAGGAATTGAAATGAAAATAGGAATTATTGCAGCTATGCCAGAAGAACTGGCTTATTTAGTCCAGCATTTAGACAATGCCCAAGAGCAAGTTGTTTTGGGGAATACCTATCATACAGGAAGCATTGCCTCGCATGAAGTCGTTCTTGTAGAAAGTGGAATTGGTAAGGTCATGTCTGCTATGAGTGTGGCGATTTTGGCTGATCATTTTCAAGTGGATGCTTTGATTAACACGGGATCTGCTGGAGCAGTAGCAGAGGGTATCGCTGTTGGGGATGTCGTGATTGCTGACAAATTAGCCTATCATGATGTGGATGTCACAGCTTTTGGCTATGCTTATGGACAAATGGCGCAACAACCGCTTTATTTCGAATCAGATAAAACCTTTGTTGCCAAAATCCAAGAGAGTTTATCTCAATTGGACCAGAACTGGTATCTTGGTTTGATTGCTACAGGAGATAGTTTTGTTGCAGGAAATGATAAGATAGAAGCGATTAAGTCTCATTTCCCAGAAGTTTTAGCAGTTGAGATGGAAGGAGCAGCTATTGCTCAGGCATCGCATGCTCTTAATCTTCCAGTCTTAGTCATCCGAGCTATGAGTGACAATGCCAACCATGAAGCAAACATCTCTTTTGATGAGTTTATTATCGAAGCTGGACGTCGCTCTGCCCAAGTCTTATTAGCCTTTTTGAAGGCCTTAAATTAAGCGAAAATTTGACAGTTTTTCTAGCTTATGATAAGATTTAAGTAAAGAAAAGCTAGAAAACGTTTCAGAGGATATTATGAGTATTGAAATGACCGTCAGTGAGATTGCAGAGGTCTTAGGATTATCTCGCCAAGCAATCAATAACCGTGTCAAAGAATTACCAGAAGAAGACACAGATAAAAATGACAAAGGGGTAACAGTCGTTACCAGAAGTGGCTTGATTAAGCTAGAAGAAATCTATAAAAAAACGATTTTTGAAGATGAGCCTGTCAGTGAAGATGTCAAGCAACGTGAACTGATGGAGATTCTGGTTGATGAGAAGAATGCAGAAATTCTTCGTCTTTATGAACAATTAAAAGCCAAGGATCGTCAGTTATCAGAAAAAGACGAGCAGATGCGTATCAAAGACCGTCAGATTGCTGAGAAAGACAAACAACTCGATCAGCAACAACAATTGACCCTTCAAGCCATGAAGGATCAAGAAAATCTTAAGCTAGAGCTGGACCAAGCAAAAGAAGAAGTCCAATCCACTAAGAAAGGCTTTTTTGCTCGTTTATTTGGAGGATAATCAAGGAGCTGTTTAGGTTACATGCTAACCTGATGGCTTCTTTTGTTTGTGAATAGTATAGTTGATTAGAATAGAGACAGTAGAGGAGAGGTAGAGAATGGAACGATTAGAAGATTACATTGCTTTTGATTTAGAATTTAATCAGCACGAAGGACAAACACACTTGATTCAAGTATCGGCAGTGCGTTTTAGAGATGGTCGGGAAATCGATGCTTATGATTCCTATGTTCATACCAGTGTCCCTCTAAAAAGCTTTATCAATGGTTTGACCGGGATTACAGCTGAGACCTTAAAAGATGCTCCTCCAGTTGAGAAAGTCTTAGAAGAATTCCAAGAGTTTGTGGGTTCTTTGCTGATGATAGGCTACAATGCTGCTAAAAGTGATTTACCTATTTTAGCAGAGCATGGTTTAGACTATAGCCAACAGTACAAGGTGGATTTGTATGATGAAGCTTTTGAACGTCGGAGTTCAGATTTACATGGTATTGCCAATCTCAAATTGCAAACTGTTGCCTCATTTCTTGGATTTCAAGGTCAGTCTCATAATAGTTTAGAGGATGCTCGGATGACGGCGCGTGTTTACGAATCCTTCTTAGAGTCGGATCAAGCTAGGGAATTGTTAGAGACAGAAAGTAGCTTATCAAACAATCCTTTTGGTGGCTTGGACTTGTCTCAATTATTTGACTAGGAGTGCCTATGAAACCTGAAAAACCTAAAAAATTGGGTCTTAAACAGATTTACCTCAATCTTGATAAAATCCTCTTTCTCTTTTTCTTGATTTTTATGATAGTGGAGTATTTGTGGGTACCATTCAATTCATGGTTGGCTAGCTTCTTATTAGATCAGACAGGTTATCTTTTTATTTCCTATAACAATGTCTTAGCCATCCTTACTCATTCTCCATTGATTAGTCTAGCTTTTTTAGCCTTGATTGTAATTAACCTTCTGGTTGCTTATTTTCAAATAGGACTCCTCTTTATTGGTGCTCGTCATCTCCTCTATAATGAAAAGCGAAGGCTAATTGAGTATATCCGCAAGGTTTTCCATGAAAGTTTTGGATTTATGAAAAAGCTAACTTGCGCTAAAGCCTTGTTTATCTTTTTCTATATAGCTATGCTTTTTCCTTTTATACGGAAAATGCTGAAGATTTATTATCTTAATAAAATCGTCATTCCAGAGTTTATCCAAGCTTATTTAGAAGATAAATATTGGATGTGGTGGCTGAGCATCCTACTTCTATCTCTTATCTTTCTCTATGTCTCTGTCAGATTGATGTTTGCCCTTCCGAAGATTGTATATGATCAGCTGACTGTTCGAGAAGCAGTGATGTTTAGCTTGGAGAAAACCAAGAAGAGAGTTACTTTTTATGCTTGGAATTTATTTTACATCTTGCTCAAAGCACATTTATTATTTTATCTTCCTTTGATTCCTTTATTATTGGCTCAAACTTTGGTAGATGATATCACTCAGAGAGAGTCTCTGATTCTTGGTATTTTGAATTTTGTCGTGATTAAAAATCTCTATTATATGGCTCTGACTTATTTTTTGGTTAAATTTGTTTCATTTTTGACAGGAAAGGAGCTGGATATGCTTCCTCGGAGAGAAAAAGATCACATCATGCGATGGGGAGTCATGACTTGTGCCAGTCTTTTCTTTGCCTTAGAAGGTTATATTTATCTGGAGGCTCCCATGGTTCATCTACCTCAGCTTATTTCTCACCGAGGGGTTTCCAATGCAAATGGGATTCAAAATACAGTAGAGTCCTTGGAAACTACAGCACAACTCAAACCAGACTTGGTGGAGACGGACGTGCAGGAAACAAAAGATGGGCAGTTTGTCATGATACATGATGCTAACTTGAAAAATCTAGCAGGTATCAATAAAAGTCCTCAAGACTTAAACTTGGAGGAGCTTAAAGGGATTGATATTTTTGAAAATGGCTACCAGACTAAAATTTCAAGCTTTGAAGATTATCTCAGTCGAGCCAACGAACTTGGTCAAAAATTACTAATTGAAATTAAAACCAGTAAAAAAGATAGTCCAGACATGATGGACCGCTTTTTAGCCCGTTATGCTGCAAAGCTCAAGATTTATGGACATCAAATCCAGTCTTTAGACTACCATGTTGTCGAAAAAGTAAGACAGTATGATGCCGAACTGCCAGTTTATTTCATCATGCCCTACAATTCTGTCTTTCCTAAAACAAGGGCGACAGGATATACTATGGAGTACTCAACCTTGGATGAATATTTTGTAAGCAAACTATGGACAACGGATCAGAAACTTTATGTTTGGACTGTCAATGATTCAGAAGCTATCAGCAAATCTCTTCACTTAGGAGTAGATGGAGTGATTACAGATGATTTGGAAAAAGTTCAGCGGGAAATAGAAGTAGCCCAAGAAGATCCAGAATATACGGATTTGCTCTTGAAAAAAGCTCTGGAATTCTTTGAATTTTAGTAATAAAAAAGAGGAACAACTATTCCTTCCGTGATAGGTAAGTATTTTTCGGAGAGCCTGTTTTTTTATTTGCTGAGTCTAGGATAGTTCTTGCTGGCGATAGATAGCAAGACGAACAGCTTCTTTTGAATGTCATATAAATTTAAAATTTCTGAAAATAACGAAAAATATACTAAATTTACAAATAAGGAGCCTCTAAATCCTTTAAAATAAGAAATATATATATATATATATATAATCATCGATTTTCTAAAACAAAGTGAGGTTGAAGGAAGGGAACTAAGTTGATATAATGAAGTATTAGTAGACAATGGGCCTTTTTGTCATTTGTTTAAGATGAAAAAAGGTCATGTTTTCCTGTTTTTATTGCGAGTTGATGCCTGCATGAACATGGCTAGAGGAGCAAAGACAGGGTAGAAAGAAAGGAAAAACTATGAAACAGTTTAAAATGAATGAGCGTCAACGCTTTTCTATACGCAAGTTTTCAATTGGAGCAGTCTCAGTCTTGCTAGGGTCTGTCTTTTTTATAGCTAATCCAGCGACAGAAGTCCAGGCGGCGGAAGTAAATACAGAAGTGGTCAGTCAGGATGGAAATGGCAACACTGGGAATCCATCTGTCTTACCGCCATCAGATACAAGCAATCAAAATCTTAACGTAGAACAAGAAGGAGCTAAACCAAACACTCAAGAGACAGAGAAAAAAAGAGCCAGGAACTTCATCTAAAGATAGTGAAGGAAAAGCTAAGTCAACAGTAGAGAATAAAGGTGATGAAAAAGTTGATGGTGTAGTTAAACCTGTATCTGGTGAATTATCTACTGTGTCCGAGGTAGAAAAAGATAAAAAAGAAGTACAACCAGAGTTGGAAGAAAAATCCTCAATTATCAAAGAAGAAGCTAATAGAGAAGATAAGATAGATCAATCTCAAGAAGAAGATGGGGATCAGTTATATGATAAATTGATAGATGCATCTAAAAGATTGAAAGAATCCAATCCTGAGTCGGCAGCAGCTTTTAAAAACTTAGCAGATACTATCAACGAAAAGTTAGGACTTTCAGACGACGGAAAGATTTCTGGAGAACTTGTCGAAAAAGCTCACAAGTTACTAGATGGTAATCAAGTGATGATGTCAAAAAATGATAGTGAGGAAAATTCTGAGGAAAGAGGAGTTCATGTAAGAAAAAGACGGAATATAGCAGGATTAACAATTGGGAGATGGAATGCAGTACGTAAACAAATAGAAGTTTCTAATATACTAGTAGTACCAGGTGGAGATAGAGTATTTGGTAATATTTTGAAAATTAGTGCTAAATCAAATCATGAGAAAATTACTAGCATATCTGTAACTGGTCATGAAAACATGGGGTTAAAGGTCGAATCTTCTGTCAATGGGAGTGAAGCATCTTTGACTTTCGACGGAATTACTCCGCGCAGGGGTCAGTATTTATTGAATGTAACAGTAACTACTTCAAGCGGTAGTCAGACGACACAATTTGGATACTATCTCCCTTTTCAGAAGCCGACTATTAATACACCAAATGATAGTACAGATGCAAGTGTCCCGAGCTTAGCAGGTAAAGCTAATGAAAAACCTAATATTGATGTGACAATTCCTTATGTTCCTAAATTACCTAATGGCGCAAAGATGAAAGTATATTTGGTAACCGGAGGTTCGGATATTTCTAATTATGGAGGGAGTACGGATGGATTAGCTTATCCGGAAGGTTATAATATACTTGCCTCTAAAGATATATCTCCTAATAATGATGGGGATGGTTCTGCACGCCAAATTACTATTACCCAGTCTGATTATAAGTCTGGAGTTAATAAGATAGGAACAGATAAATTTAGAGCACTCACTGTTATCGAAGTAAATAATAACGTAAACGATGGTAATCCACGAGAACGTGGTTCCTGGTTTAGTGATGAAAGAAGAGCGACAGCACCAGTAGCTAAAGAAGCAACACCTGAAAAACCAACAGTTGCCTCTAGCGAAGCGAATGCCAATGTAACGGTAACACCAAGTGCGAATGCAGACCATGTAGAAATTAGCATTGGAAGCGACAAAGTTGTAGCTACGAAATCAGGGTCAAGCTGGAGCCTAACACCAACAAAATCAGGTGTCAGCATTGATGGAGTAAGTGGTGTTGTTACAATTTCCCATAATGCGGCTAGTGCAGGAACTCAAGTAAGTGCGACAGCTAAACATGGTAATAGTGAAGTTAGTGCTTCTTCAACACCAGTCAGCTTGCCATCAAAACGATATTATCCAATTCCCGATTCGTATAACGTAACATCGCAACCATCTACTCCTACTCAGCCAGACCAAGGAGCTACTGAGACTCCAACAGCTCCATCTGAGCCAGCTCCACAACCGTCTCAACCAACTGCTTCGGGTCAACCTGCAAGTCCTGCTCCAGCTCCGACTCAAGCACCTAGAGCGGCAGCAAGTCCTTCAGTTAGCTCAACGAGCACGCAAGCTCCAGCTCAAGAGCAAGTTGACAAGTCTGAACTTCGTGCCTTGACTCAAGAGTTAGACCAACGCTTGAAAGCTTTGGCAACAGTATCTAATCCGAAAATCGATGCAGCCAAGGCGGTCCTCCTAGATGCTCAAAAAGCTCTGGAAGATAGTGCCTTGACAGAGCAAGGTCTACGTACTGCAGTAGAGTCTGTGAAGGCTGCCTTGGACTCTCTCAAAGATGTGAAAGCAAATGCTAGCGACAGCAAGCCTGCACAGGACAAGAAAGATGCCAAACAAGGAACGGAAGATAGTAAGGATTCAGATAAGATGACTGAAACAAACTCAGTTCCAGCAGGAGTGATTGTAGTCGGTCTACTCGCCCTTCTAGGTGTGATTGCCTTCTGGTTGGTTCGCCGTAAGAAAGAGTCAGAAATCCAGCAATTAAGCACGGAATTGACAAAAGTTCTTGGACAGCTAGATGCAGAAAAAGTAGATAAAAAAGTCCTTGCTAAAGCCCAAAACCTTCTCCAAGAAACCCTTGATTTCGTGAAAGAGGAAAATGGCTCAGCAGAGACAGAAGCTAAACTAGTAGAGGAGCTTAAAGTAATCCTTGCCAAACTCAAGTAAAACTTGATTTATGAAATGTCAGATCTAAAAGACATTTTCGTTCACAAAAGCAGCGACGAGTAACCCTTGTCGTTGCTTTTTGGCTATTTTGGGGGATAAGATCCGCCTTGACTAGCAAAAGAAAAGATTGGTCCAGTAGTGCCCGATACGATTTTGCGTAGCAGAAAGCATACAAATGAAATTGAATATAGTAAAATAGGATTAGAAATCTTAAGAAAGTTGGTTCTTTATTGGAAACGATAGTATTTTCAATTTCCGTTTTTTTAGCAGGGGTCTTGTCCTTCTTTTCTCCCTGTATTTTTCCTCTTCTGCCAGTCTATGCTGGGATTTTATTGGATGATCAGGAAAGCGCAAAAAGCTTTTCTTTATTTGGGAGAAAGGTTCTCTGGTCAGGCTTGATTCGAACACTTTGCTTTATCGCAGGTATTTCACTCATTTTCTTTATTCTAGGCTTTGGTGCTGGTTACTTTGGTCATATTCTCTATGCAAATTGGTTTCGATATGTTATGGGAACAATTATTATCATTTTGGGACTTCACCAGATGGAAATTTTTCATTTTAAGAAATTAGAGGTTCAAAAAAGCTTTACTTTTAAGAAATCAGAAGCCAATCGTTATTGGTCAGCCTTTTTACTCGGTATTACCTTTAGCTTTGGTTGGACGCCTTGTATTGGTCCAGTTTTAAGTTCTGTTTTAGCGCTTGCGGCTTCTGGAGGCAATGGAGCTTGGCAAGGTGCTATCTATACTCTTATTTACACTCTGGGGATGGCTCTTCCTTTCTTGGTCTTGGCTCTAGCTTCAGGTCTAGTCATGCCTTATTTTAGTAAAATCAAACGTCATATGATGCTAATGAAGAAAATTGGTGGTTTCCTCATTATTTTAATGGGAATTTTGTTACTATTAGGACAAGTAAATGTTCTAGCTGGAATTTTTGAATAAAGGAGAAAATGATGAAAAAAGTAATGTTTGCTGGCTTAAGTCTCTTGTCATTAGTTGTATTGATAGCCTGTGGTGAGGAAGAAACTAAAAAAACTCAAGCCCCACAACAGCCAAAACAAGAAACGCCTGTACAGCAAATTGCTGTTGGGAAAGATGCTCCAGACTTCACCTTGCAATCCATGGATGGTAAAGAAGTCAAGTTATCTGATTTTAAGGGTAAAAAGGTTTACTTGAAGTTTTGGGCTTCCTGGTGTGGTCCATGTAAGAAAAGTATGCCTGAGTTGATGGAATTAGCTGCAAAACCAGATCGCGATTTTGAAATTCTTACTGTCATTGCACCAGGAATTCAAGGTGAAAAAACTGTTAATCAATTCCCACAATGGTTCCAAGAACAAGGATATAAAGATATCCCAGTTCTTTATGATACTAAAGCAACAACCTTCCAAGCTTATCAAATTCGAAGCATTCCTACAGAATACCTAATTGATAGTCAAGGAAAGATTGGAAAGATTCAATTTGGTGCTATCAGTAATGCGGATGCAGAAGCAGCATTTAAAGAAATGAACTAGAATCGATAAAAATCTGATTACAAGATGTAGTCAGATTTTTTTTTTAGAAAAATATTTTATAAATAGTCACAAATCTCCTATATTTATGGTAAAATAGAATCATCATTTTATTTGGAGAAGAAATATGAATATATTTAGAACAAAGAATGTAAGTTTGGATAAAACGGAGATGCACAGGCATTTGAAGTTATGGGATTTGATTTTGCTGGGTATCGGAGCCATGGTAGGGACAGGCATCTTTACAATTACAGGTACTGCAGCTGCCACACTTGCTGGTCCAGCCCTAGTGATTTCAATCGTCATTTCTGCCTTGTGTGTGGGATTATCAGCCCTCTTTTTTGCAGAATTTGCTTCACGAGTACCTGCTACAGGTGGTGCCTACAGTTATCTCTATGCTATTTTAGGAGAATTCCCAGCCTGGTTGGCTGGTTGGTTAACCATGATGGAGTTCATGACAGCCATATCAGGCGTAGCTTCGGGTTGGGCAGCTTATTTTAAAGGCTTGCTCTCTCAATACGGGATAGCCCTTCCTCAGCCTTTAAATGGTACCTTTAATCCTCAAGCAGGGACATTTGTTGATTTATTGCCTATTCTTGTCTTGGTCTTGGTGACCTCGCTTGTTTTACTCAATGCTAAAGCAGCCTTACGCTTTAATTCTATTCTAGTTATTTTGAAATTCTCGGCTTTAGCTCTCTTTGTTTTAGTAGGAATTTGGCATATCAAACTTGATAATTGGAGTAATTTTGCTCCTTATGGTTTTGGACAAATCTATGGTGCTAGTACTGGTATTATGGCTGGTGCCTCCTTGATGTTCTTCGGTTTTTTGGGATTTGAATCCATCTCTATGGCTGTAGATGAGGTCAAGACTCCTCAAAAAAATATTCCTAGAGGGATTGTCTTATCGCTTTCTATCGTAACCATTCTCTATGCCTTGGTGACGCTTGTTTTGACTGGTGTGGTTCACTATAGTCATTTAAATGTCAATGATGCCGTTGCCTTTGCCCTTCGTAGCGTTGGGATCAGTTGGGCAGCCAACTATGTGTCATTAGTGGCTATCTTGACCTTGATTACAGTTTGTATCTCGATGACCTATGCCCTATCGCGTATGATTTACAGTTTAGCGCGCGATGGCTTAATGCCTGCCGCCTTTAAAGAACTAACGAAGACTAGCAAGGTACCAAAGAATGCTACTATTTTAACAGGTCTAGCTTCAGCAGTAGCAGCAGGAATCTTCCCGCTAGCTAGTATTGCAGCCTTCTTAAACATTTGTACCTTGGCCTACTTAATCATGCTGGCTTACGGCCTGATTCGCTTACGGAAAGAAAAAGGGATGCCAAAAGCTGGGGAATTTAAAACACCCTTGGTACCCCTGTTACCGATTTTATCAATCATCATTTGTTTATCCTTTATGTTACAGTATAATATGGAAACTTGGATTGCTTTCCTAGTTGCCTTGTTAGTAGGAAGTATTATTTACTTCACTTATGGCTATAAGCATTCTACCATAGAAGAATAAAGTAAAAGTCTGTTGAGTTGTTGAAACTCAGCAGATTTTTATATGTGAAAGAAATTTCAAATTTTTTCTAAAAATATCTTGACAGATTAAGTTTTTAGGAGTAGAATGTTTACTAGTTAATTAAACAGTTAAGGAGTTGTTCATGAAGAAACAAAATTTATTTTTAGTCTTGTTAAGTGTCTTTCTTTTATTGCTAGGAGCCTGTAGTCAAAAGGAAAGTCAGACAGGAAAGGGGATGAAAATTGTGACCAGTTTTTATCCTATCTATGCTATGGTTAAGGAAGTATCTGGTGACTTGAATGATGTTCGGATGATTCAGTCAAGTAGTGGGATTCACTCCTTTGAACCTTCGGCAAATGATATCGCAGCCATCTATGATGCAGATGTCTTTGTTTACCATTCACATACGCTCGAATCTTGGGCAGGAAGTTTAGATCCCAATCTAAAAAAATCCAAAGTGAAGGTTTTAGAGGCTTCAGAGGGAATGACTTTAGACCGCGTCCCAGGGCTAGAAGATGTAGAAGCAGGGGATGGAGTTGATGAAAAAACGCTCTATGACCCTCACACTTGGCTAGATCCTGAAAAAGCTGGCGAAGAAGCTCAGATTATCGCTGATAAGCTTTCGGAGGCGGATAGTGAGCATAAAGAAACTTACCAAAAAAATGCGCAAGCCTTTATCAAAAAAGCTCAAGAATTGACTAAGAAATTCCAGCCTAAATTTGAAAAAGCGACTCAGAAAACATTTGTAACACAACATACAGCCTTTTCTTATTTAGCTAAGCGATTTGGACTCAATCAACTTGGTATTGCAGGTATCTCTCCGGAACAAGAACCAAGTCCAAGACAACTAACAGAAATTCAGGAATTTGTTAAAACCTATAAGGTTAAAACGATTTTTACAGAAAGTAACGCTTCTTCAAAAGTAGCTGAAACTCTTGTCAAATCAACAGGTGTAGGTCTTAAAACTCTGAATCCTTTAGAGGCAGACCCACAAAATGACAAGACCTATTTAGAAAATCTTGAAGAAAATATAAGTGTTCTAGCAGAAGAATTAAAGTGAGGAAAAAATGAAAATCAATAAAAAATATCTAGCAGGTTCAGTGGCAGTTCTTGCCCTAAGTGTTTGTTCCTATGAACTTGGTCGTTACCAAGCTGGTCAGGCTAAGAAAGAGTCTAATCGAGTTGCTTATATAGATGGTAATCAGGCTGGTCAAAAGGCAGAGAACTTAACACCAGATGAAGTCAGTAAGAGAGAGGGAATCAATGCTGAACAAATTGTTATCAAGATTACGGATCAAGGTTATGTGACTTCTCATGGAGACCATTATCATTACTATAATGGCAAGGTTCCTTATGATGCCATCATCAGTGAAGAGCTCCTCATGAAAGATTCGAATTATCAGTTGAAGGATTCAGACATTGTCAATGAAATCAAGGGTGGTTATGTCATTAAGGTAAACGGTAAATACTATGTTTACCTTAAAGATGCGGCCCATGCGGATAATATTCGGACAAAAGAAGAGATTAAACGTCAGAAGCAGGAACATAGTAGTAATCACGGTGGCGGTTCAAACAATCAGGCGGTAGTTGCAGCCAGAGCCCAAGGACGTTATACAACGGATGATGGTTATATCTTTAATGCCTCTGATATCATTGAAGATACAGGCGATGCCTATATTGTTCCTCATGGCAATCACTTCCACTATATTCCTAAGAGTGATTTGTCTGCCAGTGAATTAGCTGCTGCCCAAGCCTTCTTATCTGGAAAAGGCGGTCAATTAAGTACGGTTGAATATCGTTCTAGCAGGGGAGAAACAAGATCTAGTGTGAGAACGAGTCCATCTGAAACTCCTCAAAATCTTACAACAACTCCTGAGAGTCAAAATGAGGATTTAGCTAGTCTCCTTCAAGAATTGTACGCTTTGGCACTTAGCCAACGTCATGTGGAGTCTGATGGATTAGTATTTGACCCAGCACAGATTACAAAACGTACTGCAAATGGTGTGGCAGTACCTCACGGAGATCATTTCCATTTCATTCCTTATTCGCAAATGTCTGCCTTGGAAGAAAAATTGGCTCGAAATCTACCAATTGGAGGTCAGCCAGTTCAAAAGCATTCTGATAATACGAAACCAAGCAGTCCTGCGAAACCAAGTTCAGCCATTAAAGCAAACTTTAATCTCAATACGCAGGCACCGAATAGAGCAACTGGAGGAGCCTATACAACGGATGATGGGTATGTCTTTAGTCCAACAGATGTGATTGAAGATACAGGTGACGCTTTTGTTGTACCGCATGGAAATCATTTTCACTATATTCCTAAGAGTGATTTGTCTGCAGGAGAATTGGCTGCAGCCCAAGCCTATTGGAATGGGAAGCAGGGGTCTCGTCCTTCTTCAAGTTCTAGTCATAATGCAAATCCAGCTCAACCAAGCTTGTCAGAGAACCACAATTTGACTGTCACTCCAACTTATCATCAAAATCAAGGGGAAGACATTCCAAGCCTTTTACGTGAATTGTATGCTAAACCCTTATCAGAACGCCATGTAGAATCGGATGGACTAGTATTTGACCCGGCACAAATAACAAATCGTACAGCTAATGGTGTTGCTGTACCGCACGGAGACCATTATCACTTTATCCCTTATTCACAAATGTCACCTTTGGAAGAAAAATTGGCTCGTATGATAGCTATTAAGGGACAAAATGGTGCAGTCTTGCCGGGAATGAATTATTTGAAACCAGCACCAAAACCGCAAGCTCAACCATCAACTGAGAAAAAACAAACTGATTTTACAGTAGAACAGGTTGTTAGAAAAGTTGGGGAAGGATATGTTGTGGAAATTGCTGGTGTCAGTCACTATGTTTTTGCTAAAGACTTGGCTAAGGATAAGATTGATGCTATTGAAAATCTCTTGTCTAAGAAAACTCAAGAGACACATGCTCTAGTTGCTAAAAAAGAAAATGTCGCTTCTCGTGACCAAGAATTTTATGATAAAGCCTACAATCTGTTAACCCAGGCTCATAAAGCCTTGTCTGAAAATAAAGGTCGCGTTTCTGATTTCCAAACTTTAGACAAATTAGCAGAGCGCTTGAATGATGAATCTTCTAATAAAGTAAAATTGGTAGATGATTTATTGGCATTCCTAGCACCAATTACCCATCCAGAGCGACTTGGCAAACCAAATGCTCAAATTGCCTATACAGACGATGAAATTAAATTAGCGAAATTAGCAGGTAAATATACAACAGAGGATGGCTATATCTTTGATGAGCATGATATTGAAAGTGATGAAGGAAATGCCTACGTCACTCCACACTTGAACCATAGCCACTGGATTAAAAAAGACAGCTTATCTGAAGCTGAAAGAGCAGCAGCTCAGGCTTATGCTAAAGAAAAAGGCTTACAAGCTCCAAATTCTACTGAAGCAACAGAAGCAAAACCAGAGGCAACAGGGACAGAAGCTATCTATAACCGCGTAAAAGCTGAGAAAAAGGTACCATTAGAAAAAATACCGAATCATTTACAGTATACTGTAGCTGTACAAAATGGTCACTTTATAATTCCTCACTTTGATCACTATCATAACCTTAAGTTTGCATGGTTTGATGAAGGACTTTACTCAGCTCCTGAAGGCTATACCTTAGAAGATTTATTTGCGACAGTGAAATACTACGTTGAACATCCTGACCAACGTCCTCATTCAGATAATGGTTGGGGTAATGCTAGCGACCATGTTCGTAAAAATAAGGCAGACCAAAACGGTAAACCTGATGAAGATAAGGAACATGATGAAGTAAGTGAGCCAACTCATTCTGAATCTGATGAAAAAGAGAATCACGCTGGTTTAAATCCTTCAGCAGATAATCTTTATAGACCAAGCACTGATGCGGAAGAGACAGAGGAAGAAGCTGAAGATACTACAGATGAGGATGAAGTTCCACAAGTAGAGCGTTCTGTTATTGACGTTAAGATAGCAGAGGCGGAGACCTTGCTAGAAAAAGTAACAGATTCTCGTACTCGCCAAAATGCTATGGAGACATTGTCTGGTCTAAACAGCAGTCTTCTTTTCGGAACGAAAGACAGTAACACTATTTCAGCAGAATTAGATAGGCTCTTGGCTTTGTTAAAAGAGAGTCAACCGACTCCTATATAGTAGTAAAAAGAATGAAGCATATTTTATGGAGAAGTAACCTTTCGTGTTGCTTCTCTTTTTTAGAAGAAAGTAACAGAAACTTGACAGAAGTATAATAAATTGAATCTAGAATAGTACACCTTGACTTCTAAAATATTGTTAGAAATTGATTTGACTGTCCTGATCAATTTGTCCTATTCTTATTTCATTTCTCTATAATTTTAAATAGTAAACTATTTACTGGTTAATTAAATGGTTAAATAAGCGGTTTAGAAAAATTGTTTAACCGAGAAAAAAGAAGTTAAGAAAAAGTTTCATCATTTATTGAAATGAGGGATTTATGAAATTCAGTAAAAAATATATAGCAGCTGGATCAGCTGTTATCGTATCCTTGAGTCTATGTGCCTATGGACAAAACCAGCATCGTTCGCAGGAAAATAAGGACAATAATCGTGTCTCTTATGTGGATGGCAGTCAGTCAAGTCAGAAAAGTGAAAACTTGACACCAGATCAGGTTAGCCAGAAAGAAGGAATTCAGGCTGAGCAAATTGTCATCAAAATTACAGATCAGGGCTATGTAACGTCACACGGTGACCACTATCATTACTATAATGGGAAAGTTCCTTATGATGCCCTCTTTAGTGAAGAACTCTTGATGAAGGATCCAAACTATCAACTTAAAGACGCTGATATTGTTAATGAGGTCAAGGGTGGCTATATCATCAAGGTCGATGGAAAATATTATGTCTACCTGAAAGATGCAGCTCATGCTGATAATGTTCGAACCAAAGATGAAATCAATCGTCAAAAACAAGAACATGTCAAAGATAATGAGAAGGTCAGCTCAGATGTCGCTGTAGCAAGGTCTCAGGGACGTTATACGACAGATGATGATTATGTCTTTAATCCAGCTGATATTATCGAAGATACGGGTGATGCTTATATCGTTCCTCACGGAGGTCACTATCACTACATTCCAAAAAGTGATTTGTCTGCTAGTGAATTAGCAGCAGCAAAAGCTCATTTAGCTGGCAAAAATACGCAACCAAGTCAGCTAAGCTATTCTTCAACAGCTAGTGATAATACTAATCAAGCTATAGAGAAAGAATCAACTAGCAAGCCAGAAAGCAAAGCTGAAAATCTCCAAAGTCTATTGAAAGAACTCTACGATTCACCTAGTGACCAACGTTACAGTGAATCAGACGGTCTGGTTTTTGACCCTGCTAAGATTATCAGTCGTACGCCAAATGGAGTTGCGATTCCGCATGGCGACCATTACCACTTTATTCCTTACAGCAAACTCTCTCCTTTAGAAGAAAAGATTGCTAGAATGGTGCCTATAGGCGGAACTGGTTCTACGGTCTCTACAAATGAAAAACCTCATGAAGCAGCGTCTAGTCTAGGAAGTCTTTCAAGTAGTCCATCTACTTTGAATCATGCCTCATTACTTACAAATAAGCCTATCTCTTCAACATCTGATGGTTATATCTTTAATCCTAAAGATATTGTCGAGGAAACAGCAACAGCTTATATTGTAAGACATGGTGATCATTTCCATTACATTCCAAAATCGACCGTAATTGGGCAACCGACTCTTCCAAACAATGGTCTAGTAGCACCTTCGCCGTCTCTTGCAGCCAATCCTAGTGTTTCACATGAGGAACATGAAGAAGGTGGACACGGCTTTGATGCCAATCGTATTATTGCTGAAGATGAATCAGGTTTTGTCATGAGTTACGGAGACCACAATCACTACATCAAGGTGCAAACTAAGGGATATGAAGTAGCCTTGAAAAACAAGATTCCAGCCCTGAAATCCAACTATCAGCCTGGGGCCTTTGATGAGAAAACAGTTTTAGCAAAAGTAGATCAACTTCTTGCTGAAAGTCGAAACGTCTATAAAGAGGATCCAATCAAACAAAGACAGATTGAGTTAGCCTTAGGACAGTTTACTGAAAGTTTGAAAAAAATAAAAGTTAGTTGATTGATTACTTCTCTAAATTTTGGGCACACTAAAAAGAGGTCTTGACACCTAAACTTTAAAATTAAAGCATATTGAATCCGTGCTGCTGTGCGAAGCGAATAGCGTCTTGGACGAACATTGTCTTATCTGGATTTCTTATTTCTGTAAGGCCTTGTAATCTTGGATTATAACTCTCCTGTTTTAGGAGTACATGGTAGATAGCAACCAATAATCTGCGACAGATAGCAAGGAAGAAGTAGAAAGTCTTTTGAACAAGGCAAATCAACTCTTGGAGCAAATCCAAGAAGAAGGAATCAGACAATCCTTGGCAGAAGAAGTAGAAAATCTCAAAGCTGCTACAAACAAGGCTGATGCAGACTTGGATGAAGTAAACAGCCAGGTAAAAGATGTATTGACTCGTATCGCTAGTGCCCTTCAACAAGAAAAGGAAAATGCAGAGCAAGATCCTCAGACACTTGTACTCTATCAAAAACTCTACGATATTCTCATATCGCTTCACTCTTATTTAGAAAGTAATAATGGATCTGATGCGGACTTTGATAAAGTGGATGCATTACTAGATCAACTTTCTGCTAAGAGTAAAGACAAAGCAGCTTTACTTGAATTGACAAAAGCTATGCTAGTTTTGAATCACCAAATCCAGTCAAAAGCTAGCGCAAGTGAAGAAACAAGTCCAGCAAGAAATGCTGAAGCAAATGGTGATAACACCAGTGCTGAGAACCAACCAAACGCAACTGCAGATCTAACATTGAAACTGCTAGCGACGAAAACAAACCAAGCAATACAAGAGATTCTAAACCTGCTGAATCAACTTCAGAAAATAAAACAACAGAATCTTCTACAACTACTGGAAATCAAGAAAAACCAGTAGAATAAAAAGAAAGGCGAAGTAGCTGAGCCACCTCGTCTTTTTAGCCTTTATAAGCTACGATGCCAATGATGGTATCAACTGCACGTTCCATAGTCTGAAGGCTAACGTATTCAAAACGTCCGTGCATATTTTCGCCACCTGCAAAGATATTCGGAGTTGGGATTCCCATAAAGGAAATCTTAGAGCCGTCTGTTCCACCCCGGATTGGTTCGATAATAGGCGTGATACCTAGATCTTCCATAACGGCTTTAGCAACGGTAATTGGAGTCATATCTTTTTCAATGACTTCTTTCATATTGTAGTACTGGTCTGTCAAGTTGAGAGTGACACGGTTGCTCCCAAGTTCTTCATTCATCTTATCAGCGATAGATTGCATGGATGCTTTACGCGCTTCAAAGGCATCTTTTTCAAAATCACGAATGATGTAGCTTGCACGCGCCTCCTCAACACTACCTGTCACATCCATTAGATGGTAAAAACCTTGGTAACCTTCAGTTAACTCAGGTCGGTCATTTTCTGGAAGTTGATTATGAAAATCAATTGCTAGCTGAAGGGCATTGACCATCTGCCCTTTGGCAGTACCAGGGTGGACATTACGGCCTTGGAAATGCAATTCAGCACCAGCGGCTGAGAAAGTCTCGTACTGAAGTTCACCTAGTGGACCACCATCAACAGTGTAGGCAAAATCCACATCAAAATCTTCTGCATCAAATTTATTGGCACCAACACCGATTTCTTCATCTGGACCAAAACCAACACGAATCTCACAGTGCTTAATTTCAGGATGAGCAGTTAGATATTCAATGGCTGTCATAATTTCAGCAATTCCTGACTTGTCATCAGCACCTAGCAAGGTTGTTCCATCTGTTGTGATGAGCGTTTGTCCTGGATATTTTTCAAGACTCTTGAAGTCGGCTGGATCCAGTTTGAAACCAGAATTCCCTAGTTCAATCACACCACCATCGTAGTTTTCAATTACCTGTGGATTGACTCCTTCAGCATTAAAATCAGCAGTATCCATGTGCGATATAAAACCAATCTTACGTGTTAAAGACGGATCGTTGGCTGGCAAGGTTCCAATAGCAAAACCATTCGGTAGATAGTAAACATTTTGCAGTCCAACACGTTTCATTTCAGGAATTAGGACATTTGTTGCGAAGTCAACCTGACTCTGTGTACTTGGAGTAGTAGTAGAGTGTTCATCAGAGCGCGTGTTGACCTTAACGTAGGTCAAGAAGCGGTCCAAGAGATTTGGATAAGTCATAAAAAACTCCTTTTGAATTCATTTTTTCCATTGTATCATAGAAAGAAGAGAAAAACAAAAGACAGAAGTTAGGGCAATCTGCTATGTTAGCGTTTACTTATCAGTGGATTCATGATAAAATAAACTTGATAAAAATATCACAAGGAAGCGATTATGAAAAAAGCAATTTTAATGATGACCTTTGGTTCACCAGAAGAGATTACCTTTGAAGGTGTGGCTGATTTTTTCACAAATATTCGTCGTGGAGTGAGACCTCAAGACCATGAAATTCAAACACTCTATGATAATTATGTACGAATTGGGGGCACACCTCTGCAAAGAATTACCCGTCAAGAGGTTGCCTTGGTAGAAGCTAGGCTAGGAAATGAATATAGTGTCTATTTTGCCAATAAGTTTTCCAGCCCTTTTATTCCAGATGTGATTGGTCAGATGGAAGCAGACGGCATTGAACAGTGTATTTGTTTGATTTTGGAGCCTCATTATTCTTTCTACTCTGTCATGGGCTATGAAAAATTTTTAGAAAGCAAACAAATTCAATTTTTGGTCATTAAGGACTGGTATCAGGAAGAAGAGCTCTTAAACTATTGGGCAGATGAAATTGCTAAGATTTTAAAAGAAGAAGTAAAGCAGGATAGCTTTAAAGTCATCTTTTCAGCCCACAGTGTGCCCATTTTTGCCTTGGATTTTGGTGACCCATATATTGACCAAATTTTCGAAAATAGCAAGTTAGTCGCTGAAAAACTAGGCTTGAGTTCTGAACAATATACCAATACTTGGCAGAGTGAGAGTGATATTGGGATTCCATGGATTAAGCCAGATGTTTTGGAGTATCTCAGAGAACAGACAGAACATCCAGACCATTATATTTTTGTTCCTATCAGCTTCATTAGCGAGCATATTGAGGTCTTGTTTGATAATGATGTGGAATGTTATGACTTGTGTCAAGAATTGGGTGTGAACTACCATCGTCCACCAATGCCAAATACGGATTCTCGTTTAATTGATGCCTTGGTCAATACAGTCAGAGCCAATGAACATCAAGAGTTTAAGGAATTTCTCCCGGAAGAAGAAACCTTTGATGAATTAGTTCCTTCAGACGAGACGAAAAACATTTTGGCTGAATCTCAAGATTTACAAATGCCAGAATTTGTGAAAAAACTGATTGAGAAAAAAGGGCGGGAGAATGTTAAGATGCCTTATCTTATCAAAAAAATGCTTGAAAAAGCAGGCAAGTTACCCAAAGAGTAAAGAAAAAAGGATTTAGCTTTGCGCTAGATCCTTTTAATCGATTATTTTTTCTCAAGAAGGGCTTTGATTTCTTGAAGGACTTCCAATTCGGTTGGTTTTTTTTCGTCAGTTTTTTCTTCCTTTATACCAGTGAGTTTCTGTGCTTTTTCAATGCCCTTGATAATAAAGAAGAGGGCGGTACCCACAAAGATAAAATTGATAATAGCACTTAAGAAGTTACCATAGCCGACTCCATGCCAAGAAAGTTGAGCGATACGTTCAACTTTAGCAGCTTTCAAAGCGGGATTTAAAATAAGAGGAGTGATAATGTCGTTTACAAGTGAAGTAACGATAGCACCAAAAGCAGAGGCAATGACAACACCGACAGCAAGGTCAATAACATTTCCTCGAAGCAAGAACGATTTTAGATTTTTTAACATACTGTTTTCCTTTCAATGTTTCGTGTTTCATTGTATCCTAAATCATTATAGAAGGCAATTAAAAGGCTCATAAATGGAGCATTATTTTCTAAAAATATAGATCTTGCTCAAGATATAATTGATGATAATAATGAGTATTTGTGCAATTATTGTTTCAATAGCATTTATCTTATCAATGTTTTCATTTACGAATTGACCTATGATGTGAGGAAATTGGGTTACAAAGAGAAAAGTTAAAAACAAGTCTAACAGAAAAGTAGAAAGGCGAGCAAGAGAAAATTTCACTAAACGGATAAGCCGATTCTTCCTTGCTTGCTTAAATACAATCGTATCATTTGTGATAAAGGCAAAGAGGATACCGATAATATTTGCTAGGGCAGTAGCAAGAAGTTCCTGATGACTTAGTTGATAAATGACCAATCGCGAGAGAATCGAAACTAGAGTTGTTGCAAGGCCAAAAAAGAGATAGGCTAAGATTTCATTGTTAAAAAATTTTTGAATAGGTTTTTTCATGCTTTAAGTATAGCATAAAGCAGGCTATTGTGCTATACTAGTAAGGTTGAATAAAGCAACCCTTGGTGCTTAGCTTCTTTCACCAAGCATATTACACGCGGGCAACCGCCAAAGGAGAAAAGATGAAAAAATTAACTATTCGTGATGTTGCAGATATTGCAATCGTCGCTGCTATCTACGTCGTTTTGACTGTCACACCGCCTCTAAATGCCATCAGCTATGGTGCTTATCAGTTTCGTATTTCAGAAATGATGAACTTTATGGCTTTTTACAATCCTAAGTACATCATCGGAGTTACCATCGGTTGTATGATTGCTAATTTCTTTAGCTTCGGACTGCTAGATGTCTTTGTTGGTGGTGGTTCAACCTTAGTATTCCTCAGTTTAGGTGTTTGGCTTTTTGCAAAATATAGCAAGGATTACCTCTTTAACGGATTGATTCGAAAAGATCATTTCTTCTTTTCAATCCTCTTTTCAATTTCCATGTTTACTATCGCTGCAGAGTTAAATATTGTAGCAGAATTACCATTCTTCCTTACTTGGTTTACAACAGGAATCGGTGAATTTGCTTCATTGATTATTGGAGCGATTATTATTGGTAAAATTGGTCGTCGAATTGATTTAAGTAAATAGAAGAAGATAAGCTAGGTAGTTCTTACCTGGCTTTTTCCTATGGAAAATTTCTAAGGAAACTTGACAAGTTTTTCTGAATATAGTATACTTCTTAAGTAAGCTGATTTAGCTCAGTTGGCAGAGCGCATCCATGGTAAGGATGAGGTCGCCGGTTCAATCCCGGCAATTAGCATGATATGTATAGGGAAACTCTTGAATACGAGAGTTTTTTGTTATACTCGATCGAAAAAATTTCTTATTGACAAAATCAAGTATCTCTAGTAATATAGAATATGCGATGAGTCGATAGGTAGTCTTCGGACTACTATTGAGCATAAGGAGGTCATAACGCAGGAGCGGACCTTGATGAGTTGTGTGAACCTGCTTATCACATGAAGATGCCTCTTAGTCCTTGGTCTAGCGACTGGGGATTTTTATTTTTCAAAAAATGATAAAAAAGCTTTGCAATTCATGGAAAAAGTAGTATAATACTTCTATTATAGAAATTTTTAGAAAATTCCGAAAGAGGTTATTTATGGGATATACAGTTGCTGTAGTCGGCGCGACAGGTGCTGTCGGTGCTCAGATGATAAAAATGTTGGAAGAATCAACACTTCCAATCGATAAAATTCGTTTACTTGCTTCTGCACGTTCAGCAGGCAAGACTTTGAAATTTAAAGACCAAGATATTACGATTGAAGAAACGACTGAGACAGCTTTTGAGGGAGTTGATATTGCTCTCTTTTCAGCAGGTGGTTCGACATCAGCTAAGTATGCACCATACGCAGTTAAAGCTGGAGCGGTAGTAGTAGATAATACATCTTACTTCCGTCAAAATCCAGACGTTCCTTTGGTTGTTCCAGAGGTCAATGCTCACGCACTTGATGCCCACAATGGGATCATTGCCTGCCCTAACTGTTCAACAATTCAAATGATGGTGGCTCTTGAGCCAGTTCGCCAAAAATGGGGCTTGGACCGTATCATTGTTTCAACCTACCAAGCAGTTTCAGGTGCTGGTATGGGAGCAATTCTTGAGACACAACGTGAACTTCGTGAAGTCTTGAATGATGGTGTAAACCCACGTGATTTGCATGCGGAAATCTTGCCTTCAGGTGGTGATAAGAAACATTATCCTATCGCTTTTAATGCTCTTCCACAAATCGATGTCTTCACTGACAATGATTACACTTACGAAGAGATGAAGATGACCAAGGAAACTAAGAAAATCATGGAAGATGATAGCATTGCAGTATCTGCAACATGTGTTCGTATTCCAGTCTTATCAGCTCACTCTGAGTCTGTTTATATCGAAACAAAAGAAGTGGCTCCAATCGAAGAAGTCAAAGCAGCTATCGCAGCCTTCCCGGGTGCTGTTCTTGAAGATGATGTAGCTCATCAAATTTATCCTCAAGCTATCAATGCAGTTGGTTCGCGTGATACCTTTGTTGGTCGTATCCGTAAAGACTTGGATGCTGAAAAAGGAATCCACATGTGGGTTGTTTCAGACAACCTGCTCAAAGGTGCTGCTTGGAACTCAGTTCAGATTGCTGAAACTCTCCACGAACGTGGATTGGTTCGTCCAACTGCCGAATTGAAATTTGAATTAAAATAGTCATATCGTTTAGGAGTTCAGATGAACTCCTTCTTTGAAATAGAGAGGTGTTTTCATGTCTTATCAAGATTTAAAAGAGTGTAAAATCATCACAGCATTTATTACTCCCTTCCACGAGGATGGTTCCATCAACTTTGATGCTATTCCAGCCTTGATTGAGCATTTATTGGCCCATCATACGGATGGAATTCTTCTCGCAGGGACCACTGCTGAGAGTCCAACCTTGACCCACGATGAGGAGTTGGAACTCTTTGCGGCTGTACAAAAGATTGTCAATGGACGCGTTCCTTTGATTGCGGGTGTAGGTACTAATGATACGCGTGACTCTATTGAGTTTGTCAAAGAAGTAGCGGAATTTGGCGGTTTTGCTGCTGGACTTGCTATTGTACCTTACTATAACAAACCTTCTCAAGAAGGGATGTATCAGCACTTTAAAGCCATTGCAGATGCTTCGGATCTACCAATTATCATCTATAACATTCCAGGTCGTGTGGTTGTCGAATTGACTCCAGAAACCATGCTTCGCTTGGCTGATCATCCAAATATTATCGGTGTCAAAGAATGTACTAGCTTGGCTAATATGGCTTACTTGATTGAGCACAAACCAGAAGAGTTCTTGGTCTATACTGGTGAGGATGGAGATGCTTTCCATGCCATGAATCTTGGTGCGGATGGGGTTATTTCTGTTGCCTCTCATACAAATGGAGATGAGATGCACGAGATGTTTACTGCTATTGCAGAAAGCGATATGAAGAAAGCTGCAGCTATTCAACGTAAATTCATTCCTAAGGTCAATGCCCTCTTCTCTTATCCAAGTCCTGCTCCTGTCAAGGCAGTTCTTAACTATATGGGATTTGCAGCTGGACCAACTCGTCTACCTCTTGTTCCAGCACCAGAAGAAGATGCCAAACGCATTATCAAGGTTGTTGTAGATGGCGACTACGAAGCGACTAAGGCAACTGTAACAGGTGTCTTAAGACCAGATTACTAATAAGACAATAAAATCCATGACCGCAATAACGAGCATGGATTTTTCTTATTTTCCTAAACAGAATTGGCTAAAGAGTTGGGTGATGAGTTCATCTGGAGCAGCATCTCCAGTGATTTCTCCGAGGATTTCCCAAGTACGAGTCAAGTCAACTTGAAGCAAGTCAACTGGCATCCCTAGTTCAAGACCTTGGTTAACAGCTTGTAGGCTTTCAACTGCTTTTTCAATCAGGGAAATGTGACGAGCATTTGACAGGTAGGTTGCGTCTTGCTCAACCAAACCAGCATTTTCAAAGAAGAGGTTGTTGATTCTCTCTTCAATCTTATCGATATTTTGATTTTTAAGGACTGAAATGCGAATGACATCTTCTGGAAGTTCAGAGGTTTCAATAACTTCTGGCAGGTCAGTTTTGTTAAGGAGAATAATTCGGTTGGTTTCTTGGCTGATTTCTAGGAGTTGGCGGTCTTGGGCGGTTAGTGGTTCACTAGCATTTAACACTAGTAGTACTAGGTCAGCTTCCTTGAGGGCTTTTTTCGAACGCTCGACACCGATTTGTTCAACGATATCATCCGTTTCACGAATACCAGCTGTGTCAATCAATTTTAGGGGAACACCGTTGATGTTGACGTATTCTTCAATGACATCACGTGTCGTACCAGCAATATCGGTTACGATTGCCTTATCTTCACGTAAGAGGTTGTTGAGAAGGCTTGATTTCCCAACGTTGGGGCGTCCGATGATGGCAGTGGAAATTCCTTCACGAAGGATTTTACCGCGACGGGCTGTTCTAAGGAGATTGGTTAGTAATTGTTCAAACTCCATTGTCTTTTCTCGGACCACAGCAGTAGTGGCTTCCTCAACATCGTCATACTCAGGATAATCAATATTAACCTCGACTTGGGCAAGTGTATTGAGGATTTCTTGACGGGTATTGTTAATCAGGTCAGAAAGGGAGCCGTCTAATTGTTTGACAGCAATGTTCATAGCCTTGTCTGTCTTGGCACGGATGATGTCCATTACTGCCTCAGCCTGTGTCAAGTCCACACGACCGTTTAGGAAGGCACGTTTAGTAAATTCACCAGGTTCAGCCAATCGAGCTCCTTCACGAATCGCTAGTTGGAGAATTTCATTGGTCACCGCAATTCCACCGTGGGTGTTAATCTCGATAATATCCTCACGAGTGAAGGTCTTTGGAGACTTCATAGCCCCAACCATGACCTCGTCCATGACTTTACCAGTCAGAGGATCAATAATGTGACCGTAGTTGAGAGTGTGGCTAGCAACCTGTCTCAAGTCTTTCCCTTTAAAAATCTTTTGCGCAATAGCAAAACTGTCTGTTCCGCTCAGGCGGACAATACCAATAGCCCCTTCACCTAGTGGAGTAGAGATAGCAGCGATGGTATCAAATTCACGTGTAATCATAATGTTTCCTTTAATAAATGGCTCTTTTCTTGGAAATTTTTCCAAGTCTCTTTTCAAATTGTAACAAATTTGAACTATTTCTTCAATGAATGCTACTTGGAGATTGAAAAAGCCTAAGCAATTCTGCTTAAGCTAGCTTATTTGGTGCGCATTTCCCCTTGTGGGAAATAAGTTCCTTCTGGCATGTCGTTGATGATGACATGGACAGCAGATTGAGGAGCTCCAGTGTTGCGAACAACAGCTTCCGTTACTTCCTTAGCAAGAGCTTTCTTTTGCTCGAGCGTGCGTCCTTCAAATAAATCAATGCGTACAAATGGCATAATGGCTTCCTCCACTAGTTTTGATTTCTTCTATTTTACCACATTTTGCCGTTTAAAGCTTAAGAAAATTATGATATACTAGAATGTAGCAAAAATTTAGAAATGGACGTGAAGCAAGAAACATGGCACAGTTGTATTATCGTTATGGGACCATGAACTCTGGTAAGACGATTGAGATTCTCAAGGTGGCCTATAACTACGAGGAGCAGGGAAAAAGTGTTGTGATTATGACCTCGGCTCTGGATACTCGTGACGGTGTTGGCTATGTGTCGAGTCGTATTGGCATGAAACGCTCTGCCATTGCAATTGAGGAGTCAACAGATATTTTTGGATTTATCCGAGATTTACCTGAGAAACCATACTGTGTTTTGGTCGATGAAGCCCAGTTTCTCAAACGTCATCATGTTTATGACCTAGCTCGTGTTGTAGACGAGTTAGACATACCCGTTATGGCATTTGGTTTGAAAAATGACTTTCGCAATGAATTGTTCGAAGGTTCCAAGTATCTCTTGCTTTTAGCAGACAAGATCGACGAAATCAAGACTATTTGCCAGTATTGCAAGAAAAAGGCAACCATGGTGTTGCGTACGCAAGATGGACTGCCCGTTTACGATGGTGAGCAGATTCAGATTGGTGGCAATGAAACCTATATCTCGGTTTGCCGTAAACATTATTTTGCGCCTGAAATCAATAAGGAGAATGAAGAAAAATGAACATCTATGATCAACTACAAGCTGTAGAAGACCGTTATGAAGAATTAGGAGAGTTGCTCAGTGACCCAGATGTGGTTTCGGACACCAAGCGTTTCATGGAACTTTCAAAAGAAGAAGCTTCCACTCGTGACACCGTAACAGCCTACCGTGAGTATAAACAAGTCCTTCAAAACATCGTTGACGCTGAAGAGATGATTAAGGAATCAAGCGGAGATGCGGACTTGGAAGAAATGGCCAAGCAAGAGCTCAAAGATGCCAAGGCTGAAAAAGAAGAATACGAAGAAAAACTGAAAATCTTGCTCCTTCCTAAAGATCCAAACGATGACAAGAATATTATCCTTGAAATCCGTGGCGCTGCTGGTGGAGACGAAGCAGCACTTTTCGCTGGAGACCTCCTAATCATGTACCAAAAGTATGCGGAAGCCCAAGGTTGGCGCTTTGAAGTCATGGAGGCTTCTATGAATGGTGTCGGTGGTTTCAAAGAAGTGGTTGCCATGGTTTCGGGTCAATCTGTTTACTCTAAACTCAAGTACGAATCTGGTGCTCATCGTGTGCAACGTGTTCCTGTGACAGAAAGCCAAGGCCGTGTTCATACCTCGACAGCAACAGTACTTGTCATGCCAGAAGTTGAAGAAGTTGAATACGACATTGATCCAAAAGACCTTCGTGTTGACATCTACCATGCCTCTGGTGCTGGTGGACAGAACGTCAATAAGGTTGCGACTGCCGTTCGTATCGTTCACTTGCCAACCAATATAAAGGTTGAGATGCAGGAAGAACGTACCCAGCAGAAGAACCGTGAGAAGGCCATGAAAATCATTCGAGCGCGTGTTGCTGACCACTTTGCTCAGATTGCTCAGGATGAACAAGATGCTGAGCGTAAGTCGACAATCGGTACTGGTGACCGTTCAGAACGGATTCGTACTTATAACTTCCCACAAAACCGTGTCACAGACCACCGTATCGGCTTGACTCTCCAAAAACTAGATACCATTTTGTCTGGTAAATTGGATGAGGTTGTGGATGCCTTGGTGCTCTATGACCAAACGCAAAAATTAGAAGAATTAAACAAATAATGAAATTAGCTCAATTATTTTCAGATTTTGAAGAAGAGTTGATAAGAAAAGGAGAGGAAGCAGAAAGCCTCTCTTTTGTCTATCGTAGCCTGAAAAATCTATCTTTTACAGACTTTGTTTTTGCCCTCCAGCAGGAAGTGACGGAAGAGGAAGAAGTATTTGTAAAAAGAATTTACCAACAGTTAGCAGCTCATAAACCGGCACAGTATATCATTGGACAGGCAGATTTTTATGGAATGCAGTTAACAGTTGATGAGCGGGTTTTGATTCCTCGTCCAGAGACAGAGGAATTGGTGGAGCTTATCCTAGCTGAAAATCCTGAGACGAATCTTTCAGTTCTGGATATTGGAACAGGTAGTGGAGCTATTGCTCTCGCCTTAGCAAAAAACAAACAAGATTGGTCAGTGACAGCAGCAGATATTTCCCAAGATGCTTTAGATGTAGCTAGCGAAAATGCTAAAAATCAAAATCTTCAAATATTTTTAAAAAAATCTGACTGTTTTACAGAAATTTCTGAAAAATATGATATAATTGTTTCCAATCCACCCTATATCTCTCGTGAAGATGAGTCAGAGGTCGGCTTGAATGTTTTGCATTCAGAGCCTCATCTAGCTCTCTTTGCAGACGAGGATGGCCTAGCTATTTACCGTAGAATTGCGGAAGATGCAAAAGACTATCTAAAAGATGGTGGTAAGATTTACCTTGAAATTGGATACAAGCAAGGTCAAAGTGTTCCTGAACTTTTTAGGAAACATCTTCCTGAACAGCGAGTTCGAACACTCAAGGACCAATTTGGTCAAGATAGGATGGTCGTGGTTGATGATGGACAGGATTAGACAAGAGTTGGAAAATGGTGGAGCTGTCGTTCTGCCTACAGAGACGGTTTACGGTCTTTTTGCCAAGGCTCTAGACGAAAAAGCGGTTAATCATGTATACCAACTTAAACGTCGTCCAAGAGACAAGGCGCTTAACCTCAATATCGCCTCTCTAGAGGACATCTTGCACTTTTCTATGAATCAGCCAACTTATCTACAAAAACTTGTAGAGACCTTTTTACCAGGTCCCTTGACCATTATCCTTGAAGCCAATGACCGAGTTCCCTATTGGGTCAATTCTGGCCTCGCGACTGTTGGATTTCGGATGCCCAGTCATCCGATTACCCTTGATTTGATTCGAGAGACAGGTCCCTTGATTGGGCCGTCTGCCAATATTTCAGGTCAGGCAAGTGGAGTAACCTTTGAACAAATTCTGAAGGATTTTGACCAAGAGGTTCTGGGTCTAGAAGACGATGCTTTTCTAACTGGACAGGATTCAACGATTTTGGATTTGTCTGGAGATAAGGTGAAAATCTTACGCCAAGGGGCCATTAAGCGAGAAGATATACTTGCTAGGTTGCCAGAGATTTCTTTTGAGGAGGCATGAAATGCTAAGAGATTTAAGAGAAACTGATGTGAAATCCATTTGTGAAATTAACCAAGAAGCCTTAGGCTATTCTTTTAGTCCAGAGGACACAGCTAGTCAACTAGCTAGATTATCTCAGGATTCACATCATTTCCTTCTTGGCTATGAGGATGCAGCTAGTCATGTCTTACTTGGATATGTCCACGCTGAGGTCTATGAATCACTTTATTCTAAAGCAGGATTTAATATCTTAGCCTTAGCAGTTTCACCTCAAGCGCAAGGTCAAGGTATTGGTAAAAGTTTACTACAAGGGTTGGAAGAAGAAGCAAAAAGACGTGGTTATGGGTTTATCCGCTTAAATTCTGCCGATCATCGTCTGGGAGCTCATGCATTTTATGAAAAAGTTGGTTATACTTGTGATAAAGTGCAGAAACGGTTTATTCGCATCTTTTAGTTTATTTTCTTATTGTAAAATCAAACTAATGGACTAGTCACACAATAAAGGAGAAGACCTATGATTTTTGACAAAGATGATTTTAAAGTATACGATGCTGATCTCTGGAATGCTATTGCCAAAGAAGAAGAACGCCAACAGAATAATATCGAGTTGATTGCTTCGGAAAACGTAGTTTCCAAGGCTGTTATGGCAGCTCAAGGGTCTATCTTGACAAACAAATATGCCGAGGGTTACCCAGGACACCGTTATTATGGTGGAACGGATGTAGTAGATGTGGTAGAATCTCTAGCCATTGAACGCGCAAAAGAAATTTTCGGTGCTAAATTCGCCAATGTCCAACCTCACTCAGGAAGCCAAGCCAATTGTGCGGCTTACATGGCCTTGATTGAGCCAGGTGATACCGTTATGGGGATGGATTTGGCAGCAGGTGGACACTTGACCCACGGAGCTCCTGTTAGTTTTTCTGGTCAAACCTACAACTTTGTTTCTTATAGTGTAGATCCTGAAACGGAACTCTTGGATTTTGATGCTATCTTGAAACAAGCCCAAGAAGTAAAACCAAAACTGATTGTAGCAGGTGCTTCAGCCTATTCTCAAATTATCGACTTTTCAAAATTCCGTGAAATTGCAGATGCTGTTGGGGCTAAGCTTATGGTTGATATGGCCCACATCGCTGGCTTGGTTGCAGCTGGTCTTCACCCAAGCCCAGTGCCATACGCTCATATCACTACAACAACGACCCACAAAACCCTTCGTGGTCCTCGTGGTGGTTTGATTTTGACCAATGATGAGGATTTAGCTAAGAAAATCAATTCAGCTATTTTCCCTGGTATTCAGGGTGGTCCTTTGGAGCATGTTGTGGCTGCTAAGGCAGTTTCCTTCAAAGAAGTTTTGGATCCAGCTTTCAAGGAATATGCTGCCAATGTTATCAAGAACAGCAAGGCTATGGCAGATGTCTTCTTGCAAGCCCCTGATTTCCGTATTATTTCTGGCGGAACTGAAAACCACCTCTTCCTTGTTGATGTGACTAAGGTTGTAGAAAACGGAAAAGTTGCTCAAAACTTGCTGGATGAAGTCAATATTACCCTAAATAAAAATTCAATCCCTTACGAAACCTTGTCGCCATTCAAGACAAGTGGGATTCGTATCGGAGCAGCAGCTATTACTGCACGTGGATTTGGTGAAGAAGAAAGTCGCAAAGTGGCTGAACTCATCATTAAAACCCTTAAGAATTCAGAAAATGAGGCTGTATTAGAAGAAGTGAGAAGTGCAGTCAAAGAATTGACAGATGCCTTCCCATTATACGAGGACTAAAACTTTTATGGACATTTATATTAAGAAAGCCATTATTCACCAGTTTAGCCCAGATGATACCGAGCTGTTTCTAGCGGATAAATTTCTCAATATCACTCCAAAAATCGAAGAATACCTACGTAAAAAAATTGAACGTGTGTATTCAGATGAAGCCAAGACTGGGATTTTCGAAGAAGAAAATCCCTTCTTCAATCACATTACAGACGATTTGTTGGAGACATCAGTAACACTGGCTAATCTCTGGAAAGAGGAGTTCAGTATTTCTGAAAATCTAAAAACTAATGACTTGATTTTTGTGCAATTTTCTAAAGAAGGTGTAGAACATTTCGCTTTCTTGCGAATTGCCCTGCGTGAGACCTTGACCCACCTCGGTGGAGAAGTTGATAATCCAATCAAGCTGACTCAGAATAACCTGCCTGGATTTGGAACGGGTGCTGACGAAGCCTTGGTGGTCAATCTTCAGAGTCGCAAGTATCATCTGATTGAAAAACGAATCAAGTACAACGGGGCTTTCTTGAACTATTTTTCAGAAAATCTTCTTGCCGTCGCCCCTAAGATTTCACCCAAGAAATCCATCAAGGAACTGGAAAAGACAGCCCAGAGAATTGCCGAATCTTTTAACACAGATGATTTTCAATTTCAATCCAAGGTCAAATCAGCTATTTTTAACAATCTGGAAGAAAGCAATGAATTATCGCCTGAGAAATTGGCTAACGACCTTTTTGATAACAACATGACAGCTCGTCTAAGCTTTATTGACCAAGTCAAAGAAGCAGTACCAGAACCAGTTCAGTTTGATGAAATTGATGCCAGTCGTCAGCTTAAAAAATTTGAAAACCAAAAACTTTCCTTGTCAAATGGAATTGAGCTCATCGTTCCCAATAACGTCTATCAAGACGCCGAGTCTGTTGAGTTTATCCAAAATGATAATGGAACCTACTCTATCTTAATCAAAAATATCGAGGATATTCAAAGTAAATAATGTTTAAACGAATTCGAAGAGTGCTTGTACTAGCAGTCTTCCTTTTTGCTGGATATAAAGCTTACCGCATTCACCAAGATGTTAAGCAAGTTATGACCTATCAACCCATGGTGCGAGAAATCTTGAGTGAAAAAGATACCCCAGCAAACGAAGAGCTTGTGCTCGCTATGATTTATACCGAAACAAAAGGAAAAGAAGGCGATGTTATGCAGTCTAGTGAGTCTGCAAGTGGTTCCACCAACACCATCAATGATAATGCTTCTAGCATTCGACAAGGTGTGCAAACTCTGACAGACAATCTCTATCTGGCCCAGAAGAAGGGGGTAGATGTCTGGACAGCTGTTCAAGCCTATAATTTTGGACCTGCCTATATCGATTTTATCGCACAAAATGGCAAGGAAAATACCTTGGCTCTGGCCAAACAGTACTCTCGTGATACTGTTGCTCCCTTGCTTGGCAATACCACTGGAAAGACTTATAGTTATATTCACCCCATTTCCATTTTTCACGGTGCCGAACTCTATGTAAATGGAGGAAACTATTATTATTCTAGACAGGTGCAACTCAACCTTTACATCATCAAATGTTTCACTCTCTTTTCAACATCTGGCTAGACCAGGTGTTTTTGTTATAAGCTTTCTTTAAGATAGATATATTACTCTAGAAAGGTAAAGGAGGGAATTCCCTATGAGAAAGAAACTCTTTCTGACTAGTGCTGCGGTCTTGTGGGCAGTAACAGCTATGAATAGTGTCCATGCAGCAACTGATGTTCAAAAAGTCATCGATGAAACCTATGTTCAACCTGAATATGTCCTAGGTTCTTCATTATCTGAAGACCAAAAAAATCAAACTTTAAAAAAACTAGGCTACAATGCCTCAACAGATACTAAAGAACTCAAGACTATGACGCCTGATGTCTATTCTAAAATCATGAATGTGGCCAATGACTCTAGTTTACAGTTGTATTCATCAGCCAAGATTCAAAAACTAGGTGACAAGTCGCCCCTTGAGGTCAAGATTGAAACACCAGAAAACATCACTAAAGTGACTCAGGATATGTATCGAAATGCAGCAGTAACCTTGGGTGTGGAACACGCCAAAATCACTGTAGCAGCACCTATTCCAGTTACAGGTGAGAGTGCCTTAGCCGGGATTTACTATTCGCTAGAAGCTAATGGAGCTAAGGTGCCACAAGCCAACAAAGATTTGGCTCAAGAAGAGTTGAAGGCTTTGTCTGATATCAATGCTGAAAATAAGGACAAAACTGGATATGATGCTAATAAATTAAACGTTGCACTAGCTGATATCAAGTCAGGACTAGCCAAAGCTAAAGAAAGTAAGGGAAATCTGACAGAAGAAGATGTCCGCAAGATTGTTGAAGATACCTTGAAAAATTACAAACTTGATCAGGTCATAACAGGAAACCAGATCAATATCATCATCAATTTTGCTTTAAATCTCTCAAAAAGTGATATCCTCAGCAATGCAGACTTCACTAAAACCCTAAATGACCTTAAACAAAGTATCGTATCACAAGCTGGTGACAGTTTTAAAAATATCAACCTTAACTTTGATGCTGATAAGGCGCTAGAGGACGGCGGGAACTTTTTAAGCTCCCTCTGGCAAGCCATTGCCAACTTCTTCAAGAGTTTTGGTTCTTAAGAAATTTCATGGTATAATAGATGGTAACCGTAACGTTGCCGTCTTTTTTGTCGGCTAATAGAAAGAGAAGAGAATGTTAAAGAAAAATGACATTGTAGAAGTTGAAATTGTTGACTTGACCCATGAAGGCGCAGGAGTTGCCAAGGTAGATGGTTTGGTCTTTTTTGTAGAGAATGCTTTACCGAGTGAAAAAATCCTCATGCGTGTCCTCAAGGTTAATAAAAAGATTGGTTTTGGAAAAGTAGAAGAATACCTTGTCCAGTCACCACACCGTAATCAAGATCTAGATTTGGCTTACCTGCGTTCAGGAATCGCGGATTTAGGTCATCTTGCCTATCCAGAACAGCTCAAGTTTAAAACCAAGCAAGTCAAAGACAGTCTATATAAGATTGCTGGAATTGATGATATAGAGGTTGCTGAAACTTTAGGTATGGAAAATCCAGTCAAGTACCGTAACAAAGCACAGGTCCCTGTTCGTCGAGTGAATGGTGTTTTGGAAACAGGATTTTTCCGTAAGAATTCCCACGACCTCATGCCTTTGGAAGATTTCTTTATACAAGATTCTGTGATTGATGAGGTAGTAGTAGGTCTACGTGACTTGCTACGTCGTTATGATTTGAAACCTTATGATGAAAAGGAACAATCTGGCTTGATTCGAAATCTTGTGGTGCGTCGTGGGCACTATTCAGGGCAAATCATGGTCATTTTGGTGACAACTCGTCCCAAAGTTTTTCGTGTTGACCAATTGATTGAACAAGTCATCAAGCAGTTTCCAGAGATTGTGTCTGTTATGCAAAATATCAATGACCAGAACACTAATGCTATTTTTGGTAAGGAATGGCGTACGCTTTATGGACAAGATTTTATCACTGACCAGATGTTGGGAAATGACTACCAAATCGCTGGCCCTGCCTTTTATCAAGTCAATACTGAAATGGCTGAAAAACTTTATCAAACAGCTATTGACTTTGCTGAATTAAAAGAAGATGATGTGGTCATTGATGCCTATTCTGGTATCGGGACGATTGGTATTTCTGTTGCGAAACACGTCAAGGAAGTCTATGGTGTTGAAGTAATTCCAGAAGCGGTTGAGAATAGTAAGAAGAATGCTCAACTGAACAATATTTCAAATGCCAACTATGTCTGTGACACAGCTGAAAATGCTATGAAAAATTGGCTCAAGGAAGGTATTCAACCAAGCCTTATCCTAGTGGACCCACCAAGAAAAGGACTCACAGAAAGCTTTATCAAGGCAAGTAGCCAAACAGGAGCAGACCGCATTGCCTATATCTCCTGTAATGTTGCTACTATGGCGCGTGATATCAAACTCTACCAAGAATTGGGATATGAATTGAAGAAAGTCCAGCCGGTAGATCTTTTTCCTCAGACGCACCATGTCGAATGTGTAAGCTTGTTGGAGAAACGTAGTTAATCCTTAAAAGGTTCCCCAAACCTTTTGAGTTCCGCAGACTTACCATGTTGAGGCAGTATCACTGCTTGTACAAGCTGAGGTATCAGCGAAGTAGAAGTAGATGCTCCATCTATGGGATAGGACTCGTAGAATGAAGAGGAAAACCGACGAAACGATAAGGTAAGTCCGAAACGCTCAGTGTGTAGCTTTGTTGCTAAAAGCGTAGAAACCTTTGAACGAAAGGAATAATAGACTTTCTGCGAAACAAAATATAATACAATAAAACTATGAATTCTGAAGCAAGTCAGCAATTAAGCGATAGCCGTTTCAAGAGCCTTGTAGGTGTTCAGCGCACGACTTTTGAAGAGATGTTAGCTGTGTTAAAAACAGCTTATCAACGTAAACGCGCAAAAGGTGGACGAAAACCCAAATTAAGCCTAGACGATCTCCTCATGGTAACTATTCAATACATGCGAGAATAGTGCACTTATGAACAAATTGCGGCTGATTTTGGCATTCACGAAAGCAACATAATTAGTCGGAGTCAATGGATTGAAGCAACTCTTATTCAAAATGGTTTTACGATTTCAAATTCTGCCTTAATTCTGTAAAAACAGTAAAATTCGAAGGATTGTAAGGTAAGAGTTTTTTTCTTTCTGAAAAAATGGTATAATAGCAATCAAAACTAGAAAATAAAACGGAATTTGGAACAGATTTGTCTGTATCCTAGTAGAGTGGTGATACTATGAAGATTAGTAAGAGGCACTTATTAAATTATTCCATCTTGATTCCTTACTTGCTTTTATCTATTTTGGGCTTGATTGTGGTCTATTCGACCACCAGCGCTATTTTAATTGAAGAAGGCAAGAGCGCCTTGCAATTGGTTCGAAACCAAGGAATCTTTTGGATTGTTAGTTTGATACTGATTGCCTTAATTTATAAATTGAGACTAGATTTTTTGAGAAATGAGCGACTAATCATTTTAGTTATATTGATAGAAATGCTTTTATTGTTCTTAGCTCGTTTTATTGGTATTTCCGTAAACGGGGCATACGGTTGGATTTCGGTTGCAGGAGTAACTATTCAGCCAGCTGAGTACTTAAAAATCATTATTATTTGGTATTTGGCTCACCGATTCTCCAAACAGCAAGAAGAAATAGCTATTTATGATTTTCAAGTTTTGACTCAAAATCAATGGCTTCCCCGTGCTTTTAATGATTGGCGATTCGTTCTCCTAGTTCTGATTGGAAGTTTGGGAATTTTCCCTGATTTAGGAAATGCGACTATTTTAGTCTTGGTTTCCTTGATTATGTATACAGTTAGTGGAATCGCTTATCGCTGGTTTTCAACCATTCTGGCCCTCGTATCTGCCGCTTCTGTCTTTTTCTTGACCACTATCAGCCTAATCGGTGTTGAGACCTTTTCAAAAATTCCAGTATTTGGCTATGTAGCCAAGCGCTTTAGTGCCTTTTTTAATCCTTTTGCCGATCGTGCGGATGCGGGTCACCAGTTAGCTAATTCTTATTTTGCCATGGTCAATGGCGGTTGGTTTGGTCTAGGTCTTGGGAATTCGATTGAAAAACGAGGTTATTTACCAGAAGCTCATACAGACTTTGTCTTTTCTATCGTGATTGAAGAATTTGGCTTTGTTGGTGCCAGTCTTATTTTAGCTCTCTTGTTTTTCATGATTTTGCGGATTATCTTGGTCGGTATCCGAGCGGAGAATCCTTTCAATGCCATGGTTGCACTCGGTGTCGGAGGGATGATGTTGGTTCAGGTATTTGTCAATATCGGAGGGATTTCGGGCTTGATTCCATCTACAGGAGTAACCTTCCCCTTCTTATCCCAGGGGGGGAATAGTCTTCTAGTCTTATCAGTGGCAGTGGCCTTTGTCTTAAATATTGATGCCAGTGAAAAACGCGCTAAGTTGTACCGAGAATTGGAAAATCAACCAATGAACCTTCTGTGAAGTAGAATAAAGAAAGGATAGTCTATGTCTCTTCAAAAATTAGAAAATTATAGTAATAAAAGTGTTGTGCAAGAAGAAGTATTGATTCTAACAGAATTGCTGGAAGATATTACTAAAAATATGCTTGCCCCAGAGACCTTTGAAAAAATCATGCAGTTGAAAGAATTATCAACGCAGGAAGATTATCAAGGTCTAAACCGTCTAGTGACTAGCTTATCAAATGATGAAATGGTCTATATTTCACGCTATTTTTCAATCTTACCTCTTTTGATTAATATTTCAGAGGATGTGGATTTAGCTTATGAAATCAATCATCAAAATAATATTGATCAGGACTATTTAGGTAAATTATCAACAACGATCAAAATGGTTGCTGAAAAAGAAAATGCCGCTGAAATTCTTGAACACTTGAATGTTGTCCCTGTTTTGACAGCCCATCCAACACAAGTGCAACGCAAAAGTATGTTGGATTTAACAAATCATATTCATAGTCTTTTGCGTAAATACCGTGATGTTAAGTTGGGGTTGATCAATAAAGAAAAATGGCACAATGATTTGCGTCGTTATATCGAAATTATCATGCAGACAGACATGATTCGTGAGAAAAAATTAAAAGTGACTAACGAAATCACGAATGCTATGGAATATTACAACAGCTCCTTTTTGAAAGCTGTACCTCATTTGACGACGGAGTATAAGCGCTTAGCGCAAGCGCATGGATTGAATTTAAAACAGGCTAAACCGATCACCATGGGAATGTGGATTGGTGGAGACCGTGATGGTAATCCCTTTGTTACAGCAGAGACCTTGAAACAGTCTGCACTTACTCAGTGTGAAGTCATCATGAACTATTATGATGAAAAGATTTACCAACTTTATCGTGAATTTTCTCTTTCAACTAGCATTGTCAACGTCAGCAAGCAAGTCAGAGAAATGGCTCGTCAATCCAAGGATAACTCGATTTACCGCGAAAAAGAGCTTTACCGTCGTGCCTTGTTTGATATTCAATCAAAAATCCAAGCAACAAAAACCTATCTGATTGAGGATAAGGAAGTTGGGACTCGCTATGAAACCGCCAATGATTTCTACAAGGATTTGATTGCCATTCGAGATTCTCTACTAGAAAATAAGGGCGAGTCCTTGATTTCAGGTGATTTTGTGGAATTATTGCAGGCAGTAGAGATATTTGGTTTTTACCTAGCATCAATTGATATGCGACAAGACTCTAGCGTCTATGAAGCCTGTGTGGCAGAACTCTTGAAATCAGCAGGAATTCATTCTCGCTATAGTGAGTTGAGTGAAGAAGAAAAGTGTGACCTTCTCTTGAAAGAATTAGAAGAAGATCCCCGAATTCTTTCTGCGACTCACGCAGAAAAATCAGAATTATTAGCAAAAGAACTAGCTATTTTTAAGACGGCTCGTGTTTTGAAAGATAAGTTGGGCGATGATGTCATCCGTCAGACCATCATTTCACATGCTACCAGCCTTTCTGATATGCTAGAATTAGCTATTCTATTAAAAGAAGTAGGATTGGTGGATACGGAAAGGGCGCGTGTTCAGATTGTTCCCCTTTTTGAAACAATTGAAGACTTGGATCATTCAGAGGAAACAATGAGAAAATATCTTTCTCTTAGCCTTGCCAAAAAATGGATTGCTTCACGCAATAACTACCAAGAAATCATGCTTGGTTACTCTGATAGTAATAAAGATGGCGGTTACTTATCATCATGTTGGACCCTTTACAAGGCTCAACAACAATTGACTGCTATTGGAGATGAATTTGGCGTTAAGGTTACCTTCTTCCATGGTCGTGGTGGGACTGTCGGTCGTGGTGGTGGGCCAACCTATGAGGCTATCACCTCTCAACCGCTCAAGTCTATCAAGGATCGTATCCGCTTGACGGAGCAAGGAGAAGTAATTGGCAATAAATACGGTAACAAAGATGCTGCCTACTATAACCTTGAAATGCTAGTATCGGCAGCTATTAACCGTATGATTACGCAGAAGAAGAGCGATACCAATACCTCAAATCGTTATGAAGCCATTATGGATCAAGTAGTGGACCGTAGTTACGATATCTACCGTGATTTGGTCTTTGGTAATGAGCATTTCTATGACTATTTCTTCGAGTCAAGTCCAATCAAGGCTATTTCAAGCTTTAATATTGGTTCTCGTCCAGCCGCTCGTAAGACGATTACTGAAATCGGTGGTTTGCGTGCCATCCCTTGGGTATTCTCATGGTCACAGAGTCGTGTTATGTTCCCTGGATGGTACGGAGTTGGTTCAAGTTTCAAGGAATTTATCGATAAAAATCCAGAGAATATTGCTATCTTACGAGATATGTACCAAAATTGGCCTTTCTTCCAATCGCTTCTTTCAAATGTTGATATGGTTTTGTCAAAATCAAATATGAATATTGCTTTTGAATATGCTAAACTTTGTGAAGATGAGCAAGTTAAGGTCATCTATGAGACTATTTTAAATGAATGGCAAGTTACTAAGAACGTTATCTTGGCTATTGAAGGACATGACGAACTCTTAGCTGACAATCCATATCTAAAAGCGAGTCTGGATTACCGTATGCCTTACTTTAATATTCTCAACTATATTCAGTTAGAGTTGATTAAACGCCAACGTCGTGGAGAATTGTCCAGTGATCAAGAACGATTGATTCATATCACCATCAACGGAATTGCGACAGGATTGCGTAATTCAGGCTAATCATTTTCAAAAGTGAAGATCAAAAAAATTCTAATAGACTATTGACAAGTAGTTTAAAAATGATATAATTTAACCATTCAGAAAAGTAATCGTACAAACTTTCAAGAGAGTCTGTGGTAGCTGAAAACAGATAAGTGGCGATGATGAAAATTGGGCTGAATGCTATTTAGAATTTGAAATCATAAAAATTCGGTGAGCACACCTTACAGTGCATCTCGTTATTGCGAGACAGAGCGATAGGGAAATTCCCTATAATTGAGGTGGTACCGCGCATCGACGTCCTCACACAAGTTTTTTGTGTGAGGACTTTTTTGATGGAGGTTAGTATGGAAAGAAAACGATGGCGTCGCTTGTTTATACTCAATGAAAATCAAAGTACAAACTAGGAAGCTAGCCGCAGGTTGCTCAAAGCACTGCTTTGAGGTTGTGGATAGAACTGACGAAGTCAGTAACCATAGCTACGGCAAGGTGAAGCTGACGTGGTTTGAAGAGATTTTCGAAGAGTATTAGATAAGTGAAGTATTTTAAAGGAATTAAAAAGGAGAAATAAAATGAAAAATAAACGTTTAATTGGAATTATCGCTGCATTAGCAGTCTTAGTAGCAGGAAGCTTGATTTATTCTTCAATGAATAAATCAGAAGCTCAGAATAATAAGGATGAGAAGAAAATAGCCAAGATTGGTGTGCTTCAATTTGTGAGCCATCCATCCCTTGACTTGATTTATAAAGGGATTCAAGCTGGACTTGCAGAAGAAGGTTATAAAGATGACCAGTTGAAAATCGACTTTATGAACTCAGAAGGTGACCAAAGTAAGGTTGCGACAATGAGTAAACAATTGGTTGCAAATGGGAATGATCTTGTGGTTGGTATCGCAACACCAGCTGCTCAAGGTTTGGCTAGTGCCACAAAAGACCTACCGGTTATCATGGCTGCTATTACAGACCCAATTGGTGCTAACTTGGTTAAAGATTTGAAAAGACCAGGTGGCAACGTTACAGGGGTATCTGACCACAATCCAGCTCAACAACAAGTTGAACTCATCAAGACTCTGACACCGAATGTGAAAACAATCGGAGCTCTTTACTCAAGTAGCGAAGACAATTCAAAAACACAGGTCGAAGAATTTAAGGCTTATGCTGAAAAAGCAGGTCTGACAGTGGAAACATTTGCAGTTCCTTCAACAAATGAAATTGCCTCAACTGTCACTGTTATGACTAGCAAGGTAGATGCTATTTGGGTTCCAATTGATAACACCATTGCATCAGGATTTCCAACGGTTGTCTCTAGCAATCAAAGTTCTAAGAAACCAATTTATCCAAGTGCGGCAGCTATGGTAGAAGTAGGTGGTTTGGCATCCGTTGTAGTTGACCAACATGACCTTGGTGTGGCAACTGGAAAAATGATTGCGCAAGTTCTGAAAGGTGCAAAACCAGCTGATACCCCAGTCAATGTCTTTTCAACTGGTAAGTCAGTGATCAATAAAAAAATAGCTCAAGAACTAGGTATTACGATTCCTGAGTCTGTTCTCAAAGAAGCAGGACAAGTCATCGAATAAATAAGGTAGGGAGGAGGAGACTCTTCCCATTTTTTAAAAAGATGAATATAGAAAGGATTAAATAAAATATGATTGTTTCCATTATTTCTCAAGGATTTGTCTGGGCTATTCTAGGTCTGGGAATCTTTATGACATTTAGGATTTTGAACTTTCCAGATATGACAACAGAAGGTTCCTTCCCTCTTGGGGGAGCTGTTGCTGTCACTCTGATAACCAAAGGCGTGAACCCTTTTTTAGCGACACTGCTTGCTGTAGGAGCAGGTTGTTTGGCTGGTATGGCAGCAGGACTTCTTTATACAAAAGGGAAGATCCCAACTTTGCTCTCAGGGATTTTGGTGATGACTTCCTGTCACTCTATCATGCTCTTGATTATGGGACGTGCCAATTTAGGCTTACTTGGAACCAAGCAAATCCAGGATGTTTTGCCTTTTGATTCAGATTTGAACCAACTCTTGACAGGTCTTATCTTTGTCAGTTTTGTTATTGCTCTCATGCTCTTTTTCTTGGATACCAAACTCGGACAAGCCTATATTGCTACAGGTGACAATCCTGATATGGCTAGAAGTTTCGGGATTCATACTGGACGCATGGAGCTCATGGGCTTGGTCTTATCAAATGGTGTGATTGCCCTTGCAGGAGCTCTCATTGCCCAGCAAGAAGGGTATGCTGATGTATCTCGAGGGATCGGGGTTATCGTTGTGGGGCTTGCAAGTTTGATTATTGGAGAAGTTATTTTCAAGAGTTTGAGTTTGGCAGAACGTCTGGTTACCATCGTTGTAGGTTCTATCGCTTATCAATTCTTAGTGTGGGCGGTTATTGCGCTTGGCTTTAATACAAGTTACCTTCGTTTGTACAGCGCCGTGATTTTAGCAGTCTGCCTCATGATTCCAACATTTAAGCAAACCATCTTGAAAGGAGCCAAGTTAAGCAAATGACAGCAATTGTAGAATTAAAAAATGCAACCAAAATCGTTAAAAATGGCTTTGATGAAGAGAAGATTATTTTAAATGATGTTTCCTTAGAAATTTTTGAACAGGATTTCATCACGATTTTAGGTGGAAATGGTGCTGGGAAATCAACTCTCTTTAACACTATTGCAGGAACCTTATCACTAACCAGTGGAACTATCCGTATTTTGGGTGAAGATGTTAGCAAGTTTTCACCAGAAAAGCGGGCTAAGTATCTATCTCGAGTCTTCCAAGATCCAAAGATGGGGACAGCTCCTCGTATGACAGTGGCAGAGAATCTCTTGATTGCCAAGTTTCGTGGTGAAAAGCGTGGATTGTTACCACGACGCTTGACTATTTATAAGGATGAATTTCAGGCGACCATTGAAAAAGTAGGAAATGGTCTTGAGAAACACTTGAATACACCGATTGAGTTCTTATCAGGTGGGCAAAGACAGGCTTTGAGTCTCTTGATGGCAACCTTGAAGCGTCCTGAATTACTCTTGTTAGACGAGCATACTGCAGCCCTTGATCCAAAGACTAGTGTTGCTTTGATGGAATTGACAGATGAATTTGTTAAGAATGACCAGCTGACAGCGCTTATGATTACTCATCATATGGAAGATGCTCTTAAGTATGGCAATCGATTAATTGTCATGAAAGAAGGACGAATTATCCAAGATTTGAACCAAGAAGAAAAAGCAAAAATGAAAATCTCTGATTATTATCAACTCTTTGAATAAAGTAGGGAAAACGAGTGAAATGGTTTACTTTTTTTCTGAAATAAAGTATACTATATAAAGTAAACTATGATAACATGGAGGTATTGTGTATGGTTGACAAACAAGTCATTGAAGAAATCAAAAACAATGCCAACATTGTGGAAGTCATAGGAGATGTGATTTCTTTACAAAAGGCAGGACGGAACTATCTAGGGCTCTGTCCTTTTCATGGTGAAAAAACACCTTCTTTCAACGTTGTAGAGGACAAGCAGTTTTACCACTGTTTTGGTTGTGGTCGCTCAGGTGATGTCTTTAAGTTCATCGAGGAGTACCAAGGGGTTCCCTTTATGGAGGCTGTGCAGATTTTAGGTCAGCGTGTTGGGATTGAGGTGGAAAAACCGCTTTATAGTGAACAGAAACCAGCCTCGCCTCACCAAGCTCTTTATGATATGCATGAAGATGCGGCTAAATTTTATCATGCTATTCTCATGACAACGACTATGGGGGAGGAGGCCAGAAACTATCTTTATCAGCGTGGTTTGACAGATGAAGTGCTCAAGCATTTTCGGATTGGTTTAGCACCTCCAGAACGAAACTATCTCTATCAACGTTTGTCTGGTCAGTATCGTGATGAGGATTTCCTAGATTCAGGACTGTTTTACCTCTCAGATGCAAATCAATTTGTAGACACCTTTCACAATCGGATTATGTTTCCCCTGACAAATGACCAGGGAAAGGTCATTGCCTTTTCAGGTCGTATCTGGCAGAAAACGGATTCACAAACTTCTAAGTATAAAAATAGCCGTTCGACTGCAATTTTTAACAAAAGTTACGAATTATATCATATGGATAGGGCAAAAAAATCTTCTGGTAAAGCCAGTGAGATTTACCTCATGGAAGGGTTCATGGATGTCATCGCAGCCTATCGGGCTGGAATCGAAAACGCTGTTGCGTCCATGGGAACAGCCTTGAGTCGTGAGCATGTTGAGCATCTGAAAAGGTTAACCAAGAAGTTGGTTCTTGTTTACGATGGCGATAAGGCTGGGCAAGCCGCGACTTTGAAAGCGCTGGACGAAATTGGTGATATACCTGTTCAAATCGTCAGCATGCCTGATAACTTGGATCCAGATGAGTATCTACAAAAAAATGGACCAGAAGACTTGGCCTATCTATTAACAAAAACTCGTATTAGTCCGATTGAGTTTTACATTCACCAGTACAAGCCTGAAAACAGTGAAAATCTGCAGGCCCAGATTGAGTTTATTGAAAAAATAGCTCCCTTGATTGTTCAAGAAAAGTCTATCACTGCTCAAAACAGCTATATTCATATTTTAGCTGACAGTCTGGCGTCCTTTGATTATGCCCAGATTGAGCAGATTGTTAATGAGAGCCGTCAGGTACAAAGGCAGAATCGCATGGAAGGAATTTCTAGACCGACGCCAATCACCATGCCTGTCACCAAGCAGTTATCGGCTATTATGAGGGCAGAAGCCCATCTACTTTATCGAATGATGGAATCTCCTCTTGTTTTGAACGATTACCGTTTGCGAGAAGACTTTGCATTTGACACACCTGAATTTCAGGTTTTATATGACTTGCTTGGCCAGTATGGGAATCTTCCTCCAGAAGTTTTAGCAGAACAGACAGAGGAAGTTGAAAGAGCTTGGTACCAAGTCTTAGCTCAGGATTTACCTGCCGAGATGTCACCGCAGGAGCTTAGTGAAGTAGAAATGACTCGAAACAAGGCTCTCTTGAATCAGGACAATATGAGAATCAAAAAGAAGGTGCAGGAAGCTAGCCATGTAGGAGATACGGACACAGCCCTAGAAGAATTGGAACGTTTAATTTCCCAAAAGAGAAGAATGGAGTAATAATGGCAACAAAACAAAAAGAAGTAACAACATTTGACGTACAAGTAGCAGAATTTATCCGTAATCATAAACAAAAAGGGACAGCAACAGACGATGAAATCAATGCTAGTCTAGTTGTTCCTTTTACCTTGGATGCTGATGGGGTTGAAGACCTTTTGCAACGAATTCAGGATGCAGGGATTTCTATCACAGATAACGAAGGAAATCCAAGTGCGCGTGTTCTTAGTGCAGAAGAAGAGCCAGAACTCAGCGACGAGGACTTGATTGGTTCAACTTCGGCTAAGGTTAACGACCCTGTCCGTATGTACTTGAAAGAAATTGGTGTCGTTCCTCTCTTGACCAATGAAGAGGAAAAAGAATTGGCACTAGCTGTTGAAGCTGGTGATATCGAAGCCAAACAACGTCTTGCGGAAGCCAACCTTCGTTTGGTTGTTTCCATTGCCAAGCGTTATGTCGGCCGTGGTATGCAGTTCCTTGACTTGATTCAAGAAGGGAACATGGGCTTGATGAAGGCAGTTGACAAGTTTGACTATTCTAAAGGATTCAAATTCTCAACTTACGCAACTTGGTGGATTCGTCAGGCCATCACTCGTGCTATTGCGGATCAAGCTCGTACCATCCGTATCCCAGTCCACATGGTTGAAACTATTAATAAATTGGTTCGTGAACAACGTAATCTCCTTCAAGAATTGGGACAAGATCCAACGCCAGAACAAATCGCTGAACGTATGGATATGACTCCTGACAAGGTACGTGAAATCTTGAAGATTGCCCAAGAGCCAGTATCGCTTGAAACACCAATCGGTGAAGAGGATGATAGCCACCTTGGGGACTTTATTGAAGACGAAGTGATTGAAAATCCAGTGGACTACACAACTCGTATCGTTTTGCGTGAGCAATTGGATGAGGTCTTGGATACTCTTACAGACCGTGAAGAAAACGTCTTGCGTCTACGCTTCGGACTAGATGATGGGAAAATGCGCACCCTTGAAGATGTGGGTAAAGTCTTTAACGTAACCCGTGAGCGTATCCGTCAGATTGAAGCAAAGGCTTTGAGAAAACTACGCCAACCAAGTCGCAGCAAACCGCTTCGTGATTTTATTGAAGACTAGGAGTGAGGAAAATATGGCTTATACAGAAGAGCAAATTGATAACATCAAAACACGAATTTTAACAGCCTTGGAAGAAGTCATCGACCCTGAGTTGGGAATCGATATTGTCAATCTTGGTTTGATCTACGAGATTCGTTTTGACGGTGACACAGGGCAAACAGAGATTGATATGACGTTGACAACTATGGGTTGTCCCCTAGCAGACCTTTTGACAGACCAGATTTATGATGCCATGACAGAGGTTCCAGAAGTAACGGATACTGAGGTTAAATTGGTTTGGTATCCAGCCTGGACAGTTGAAAAAATGAGTCGCTATGCCCGCATTGCCCTAGGCATTAAGTAAACATATAATAGCATGTGAGAGATTATTGGAAAAGCGAGGAAATTTCCCTTCTTTTCCTCTAGTCTCTCCTTTCTTTTGCTGATTTTATTCAAAGAAAATGATATAATGGTAGTTATGGAAAAAAAGAAATTACGCATCAATATGTTGAGTTCAAGTGAGAAAGTAGCAGGACAAGGAGTTTCAGGTGCCTACCGTGAATTAGTTCGTCTTCTTCACCGTGATGCCAAGGACCAATTGCTTGTTACAGAAAATCTTCCAATAGAGACAGATGTGACTCACTTTCATACAATTGATTTCCCCTATTATTTATCAACCTTCCAAAAGAAACGCTCAGGAAGGAAAATTGGCTATGTGCATTTCTTACCTGATACACTTGAGGGGAGTTTGAAAATTCCATTTTTCTTAAAGGGAATTGTTAAACGCTATGTATTTTCTTTTTACAATCGGATGGAGCACTTGGTTGTGGTCAATCCGATGTTTATTGAGGATTTGGTGGCAGCGGGTATTCCACGTGAAAAAGTGACTTATATTCCTAACTTTGTAAACAAGGAAAAATGGCATCCTCTACCACAAGAAGAGGTAGTGAGACTGCGAACAGAGCTAGGTCTTAGTGAAAATCAGTTTATCGTAGTAGGTGCTGGTCAAGTTCAAAAACGTAAAGGGATTGATGACTTTATCCGTCTGGCTGAGGAATTGCCTCAGATTACCTTTATATGGGCCGGTGGTTTCTCTTTTGGTGGTATGACAGATGGTTATGAACGCTATAAGAAAATGATGGACAATCCACCTGAAAATTTGATGTTTCCAGGTATCGTGTCACCAGAGCGGATGCGCGAATTGTATGCCCTAGCGAATCTTTTCTTGTTGCCCAGTTACAATGAACTTTTCCCCATGACTATTTTAGAGGCTGCCAGTTGCGAAGCTCCTATTATGTTGCGTGATTTAGATCTCTATAAGGTGATTTTGGAGGGAAATTATCGGGCGACAGCAGATAGAGAAGAGATGAAAGAGGCTATTTTAGAATATCAAGCAAATCCTGTTGCCTTAAAAGATCTCAAAGAAAAAGCTAAGAATATTTCTAGAGAGTATTCAGAAGAGCATCTGTTACAAATCTGGTTGGACTTTTATGAAAAACAAGCCGCTTTAGGGAGAAAGTAAAAAGTGAGGTAATCTATGCGAATTGGTTTATTTACAGATACCTATTTTCCTCAGGTTTCAGGTGTTGCGACCAGTATTCGAACCTTGAAAACAGAACTTGAAAAGCAGGGACATGCTGTTTTTATCTTTACGACAACAGATAAGGATGTCAATCGTTATGAAGATTGGCAAATTATCCGCATTCCAAGTGTTCCCTTCTTTGCTTTTAAGGATCGCCGCTTTGCCTACCGAGGTTTTAGCAAGGCGCTTGAAATTGCTAAACAATATCAACTGGATATTATCCACACTCAGACAGAATTTTCTCTTGGCTTGTTGGGGATTTGGATTGCGCGTGAATTGAAGATTCCAGTCATCCATACCTATCACACCCAATACGAAGACTATGTACATTATATTGCTAAGGGTATGTTGATTCGTCCTAGTATGGTCAAGTATCTGGTTAGAGGTTTTCTGCATGATGTGGATGGAGTCATTTGCCCGAGTGAGATTGTCCGAGACTTGCTATCTGACTATAAAGTCAAGGTTGAAAAACGTGTTATTCCTACAGGGATTGAATTAGCCAAGTTTGAGCGTCCAGAAATCAAGCAAGAAAATTTGAAAGAACTGCGTAGTAAACTAGAGATTCAAGATGATGAAAAGATGTTGCTGAGTCTTTCCAGAATTTCCTATGAAAAAAATATTCAAGCAGTATTAGCAGCCTTTGCAGAAGTTCTGAAAGAGGAAGACAAGGTTAAACTGGTGGTAGCTGGGGATGGTCCTTATCTGGATGACCTCAAAGAGCAAGCCCAGAAACTAGAGATTCAAGACTCTGTTGTCTTTACAGGGATGATTGCTCCTAGTGAGACAGCTCTTTACTATAAGGCGGCGGATTTCTTCATCTCGGCATCGACAAGTGAAACCCAAGGCTTGACCTACTTGGAAAGCTTAGCTAGTGGAACGCCTGTCATTGCTCATGGAAATCCTTATCTGGATAATCTGATCAGTGATAAAATGTTTGGAACCTTGTACTATGGGGAACATGATTTGGCCGGAGCTATTTTGGAAGCCCTGATTGCAACTCCAGATATGGATGAGCATACCTTATCAGAGAAATTGTACGAGATTTCAGCTGAGAACTTTGGAAAACGAGTGCATGAGTTTTATCTGGATGCCATTATTTCAAATAACTTCCAGAAAGATTTAGCAAAAGATGATACGGTCAGCCAGCGTATCTTTAAGACAGTTTTGTATTTACCGCAACAGGTGGTTGCTGTGCCCGTAAAAGGCTCTAGACGAATGCTGAGGGCTTCAAAAACACAGTTAATCAGCATCAGAGATTATTGGAAAGACCATGAAGAATAGAAAGAGGAATAGCTATGAAAAAACAATTGATGAGAAGTGGTAGTGATCAAAAAATTGCTGGAGTATGTGCTGGGGTCGCAAATTATTTTGATATTGATCCGACTATTGTTCGTGTAATATGGGGTGTTCTTGCATTTTGTTATGGGGCAGGAATTGTAGCTTATATCATTTTATGGATTATTGCGCCAGTAGCAAGTGACTATTGAAAACTAGCTCAATTCATGCTAAGATAATAGAAAATAGAATGTAACGAAGGAGATAAAAATGGCATTTGGAGATAATGGAAAACGTAAAAAAACGATGTTTGAGAAATTAACCTTGCTTATCGTACTTATCATGTTAGTAGCAAGTATTTTGGGTATTTTTGCAACTGCAATTGGTGCCCTCAGTAATCTATAAAATAGATTCAAGAAAATTTTGTGACTGGGATTTCCCAGCCCTTTTTTAAAGTGAGAAGAAAAAATGAGTATGTTTTTAGATACAGCCAAGATCAAGGTCAAGGCTGGTAATGGTGGTGATGGCATGGTTGCCTTTCGCCGTGAAAAATATGTCCCTAATGGGGGTCCTTGGGGTGGTGACGGTGGTCGTGGAGGCAATGTCGTCTTCGTTGTAGATGAAGGTCTACGTACCCTCATGGATTTCCGCTACAATCGCCATTTCAAGGCTGATTCTGGTGAGAAAGGAATGACCAAAGGGATGCATGGTCGTGGTGCTGAGGACCTTAGAGTTCGAGTACCACAAGGTACGACTGTTCGTGATGCAGAGACTGGCAAGGTCTTGACAGATTTGATTGAACATGGTCAAGAATTTATCGTTGCCCACGGTGGTCGTGGTGGTCGTGGAAATATTCGTTTCGCAACACCAAAAAATCCTGCACCGGAAATCTCTGAAAATGGAGAACCAGGTCAGGAACGTGAGTTACAATTGGAACTAAAAATCTTGGCAGATGTCGGTTTAGTAGGTTTTCCATCTGTTGGGAAATCAACACTGCTCAGTGTTATTACCTCAGCTAAACCTAAAATTGGTGCCTACCACTTTACGACCATTGTGCCAAATCTAGGTATGGTTCGCACCCAATCAGGTGAATCCTTTGCAGTAGCCGATTTGCCAGGTTTGATTGAAGGGGCTAGTCAAGGTGTTGGTTTGGGAACCCAGTTCCTCCGTCATATTGAGCGTACACGTGTCATCCTTCACATCATTGATATGTCAGCTAGCGAAGGTCGTGATCCTTATGAGGATTATCTGGCCATTAACAAGGAGTTGGAGTCATATAATCTTCGTCTCATGGAGCGTCCACAGATTATTGTAGCTAATAAGATGGATATGCCTGAGAGTCAGGAAAATCTTGAAGAATTCAAGAAGAAATTAGCTGAAAATTACGATGAATTTGAAGAGCTACCAGCTATTTTCCCAATATCTGGTTTGACCAAGCAAGGTTTGGCTACACTTTTGGATGCTACAGCTGAATTGTTAGACAAGACACCAGAATTCTTGCTTTACGACGAGTCCGATATGGAAGAAGAAGCTTACTATGGATTTGACGAGGAAGAGAAAGCCTTTGAAATTAGCCGTGATGACGATGCGACATGGGTACTTTCCGGTGAAAAACTGATGAAACTCTTTAATATGACCAACTTTGATCGTGACGAATCAGTCATGAAATTTGCCCGTCAATTACGTGGTATGGGGGTTGATGAAGCCCTTCGTGCGCGTGGTGCTAAGGATGGGGATTTGGTCCGCATTGGTAAATTTGAATTTGAATTTGTAGACTAGGAGACTAGTATGGGAGATAAACCGATATCTTTCCGAGATGCGGATGGCAATTTTGTTTCCGCCGCAGATGTTTGGAATGAAAAGAAATTGGAAGAACTATTTAATCGTCTCAATCCAAATCGTGCTCTGAGATTGGCACGAACTAAAAAAGACAATCCATCTCAGTAAAGAAGCTAAAAAATCCCGTGCCTCATCAGACACGGGATTTTGTGGTACAACGGGCATGTATAGCAAACTGAATCTGGAATAGCACAGGATATCTTCTAAAATATTGTTATCAATTGATTTGAATTTTAAAATTAAATTGTTTGATTCTTATTTCACTTTGTTATAGTATATCTGATGTCAAAGTTCTCGGCGAGTCAAATAGCGATTCCCAAGCCTGACTATCGTGAGGTAGCGGGTTAAAACGGTCTGGGGATAGACCGTTTTAAGTCTGTCGCTGGAAATAAGAATCGTCAGAGGAAGGGATAGCGAAATCGTGGCTCTACGAACAGGAACGTGATAGTAAGGTGTATATAGTGGATAAGGGGGCTCAGAACTCTAAATTCCAAAAAGGTAGTACATAAAGCACGAGAGTAATTGAATTCGTACTAAGATTTCCTATTTTCACTGTAACCTTTTAACGTCCTCATATCTTGTATAAACGAGGATAGATGTACGACTTATCCCGTGAGGTCTATCACTATAAAGAGAAAACGACAGATAGAAGTGATCCTGAGTCACGGTTATCTTTAAAATAGATTGTCTGATAGGATGCTAGCCTGAAAACGTCTTGTTCATGAAATATAGGACGGTATGTATAAAACGCTTCTGTGAACTGAGAGAAGGGGGAGAAGTTCTTTCTAAAGTTTAGTTGAACAGCCGTATTCCGATACTTAGATAAGGGAGCTAGTCTTAGCTCCTACTCGATTTCAGGGGACAAAAAAGGGGTAATAGCGCTTCGAGAAAGATTATACTCAAAATCTCTTCAAACCACGTCAGCGTCGCCTTGCCGTATATATATGTTACTGACTTCGTCAGTTCTATCTGCAACCTCAAAACAGTGTTTTGAGCTGCCTTCGTCAGTCTTATCTACAACCTCAAAACAGTGTTTTGAGCAGCCTGCGGCTAGCTTCCTAATCTGCTCTTTGGTTTTCATTGAGTATCAGTGACTAACTCATCAACTCTGATTTATCCAATAAAATTGAAAAGGATGGAAAAAAGGTTGCATTTATGATATAATTTATTTTAAAGACCTTATTAGAAATCTTGAGAGAGTATTGAAAACTTAGAATGAGAAAAATTGTTATCAATGGTGGATTACCACTACAAGGTGAAATCACTATTAGTGGTGCTAAAAATAGTGTTGTGGCCTTAATTCCGGCTATTATCTTGGCTGATGATGTGGTGACTTTGGATTGCGTTCCAGATATTTCGGATGTAGCCAGTCTTGTCGAAATTATGGAATTGATGGGAGCTACTGTTAAGCGTTATGACGATGTCTTGGAGATTGATCCAAGAGGTGTTCAAAATATTCCAATGCCTTATGGGAAAATCAATAGTCTTCGTGCATCTTATTATTTTTATGGAAGTCTTTTAGGTCGCTTTGGTGAAGCCACAGTTGGCTTGCCTGGAGGATGTGACCTTGGTCCTCGTCCGATTGACCTACACCTTAAGGCTTTTGAAGCTATGGGTGCCACTGTTAGCTACGAGGGAGATAACATGAAGTTATCTGCTAAAGATACAGGACTTCATGGTACAAGTATTTACATGGATACGATTAGTGTAGGAGCAACGATTAATACGATGATTGCTGCGGTTAAAGCAAATGGTCGTACTATTATTGAAAATGCAGCCCGTGAACCTGAAATTATTGATGTAGCTACCCTCTTGAATAATATGGGTGCCCATATCCGTGGGGCAGGAACCAATATCATCATTATTGATGGTGTCGAAAGATTACATGGGACCCGTCATCAGGTGATTCCAGACCGCATTGAAGCTGGAACATATATTTCCTTAGCTGCTGCAGTTGGTAAAGGAATTCGTATCAATAATGTTCTTTACGAACACCTAGAAGGATTTATTGCTAAGTTGGAAGAAATGGGAGTGAGAATGACTGTATCTGAAGACAGCATTTTTGTCGAGGAACAGTCTAATTTGAAAGCAATCAATATTAAGACGGCTCCTTACCCAAGCTTTGCAACTGATTTGCAACAACCGATTACCCCACTTTTACTAAGAGCGAATGGTCGTGGTACAATTGTCGATACGATTTACGAAAAACGTGTAAATCATGTTTTTGAACTAGTAAAGATGGATGCGAACATTTCGACAACAAATGGTCATATTTTGTACACGGGTGGACGTAGTTTACGTGGAGCCAGTGTTAAAGCAACTGACCTGAGAGCAGGTGCAGCTTTAGTTATTGCTGGTTTGATGGCCGAGGGACAAACTGAAATTATCAATGTCGAGTTTATCTTACGTGGTTATTCTGATATTATCGAAAAATTACGTAATCTAGGAGCGGATATTAGACTTGTTGAGTATTAAACCGTAGAGGTGTTTATGAATATTTGGACCAAATTAGCAATGTTTTCTTTTTTTGAAACGGATCGCTTGTATTTGCGTCCTTTCTTTTTTAGTGATAATCAGGACTTCCACGAGGTAGCTTCAAATCCAGAAAATCTTCAATTTATTTTCCCAACGCAGGCAAGTCTGGAAGAAAGTCAGTATGCACTTGCCAATTACTTTATGAAGTCCCCTTTGGGAGTGTGGGCAATTTGTGACCAGAAAAATCAACAAATGATTGGTTCTATTAAATTTGAGAAGTTAGATGAAATCAAAAAAGAAGCTGAGCTTGGCTATTTTTTGAGAAAAGATGCTTGGTCGCAAGGATTTATGACAGAGGTTGTTAGAAAAATTTGTCAGCTTTCTTTTGAAGAATTTGATTTAAAACAATTATCTATTATTACCCATCTCGAAAATGAAGCAAGTCAACGGGTTGCCCTTAAGTCTGGATTTCGATTGATTCGTCAGTTTAAAGGAAGTGATCGTTACACAAGAAAAATGCGGGATTATCTTGAATTTCGGTATGTAAAAGGAGAGTTCAATGAGTAAGCATCAGGAAATTCTAAGCTATTTGGAGGAATTACCAGTAGGTAAAAGAGTCAGTGTTCGTAGTATTTCCAATCATCTAGGAGTTAGTGATGGAACAGCCTATCGGGCTATTAAAGAAGCTGAAAACCGTGGAATTGTGGAGACCCGTCCTAGAAGTGGAACAATTCGTGTTAAATCCCAGAAAGTTGCTATAGAGAGATTAGCGTTTGCTGAAATTGCAGAGGTGACTTCTTCTGAGGTTCTGGCTGGGAAAGAAGGTTTAGAGAGAGAATTTAGTAAGTTCTCTATCGGTGCCATGACTGAACAAAACATCCTATCCTACCTTCATGATGGGGGACTCTTGATTGTCGGAGACCGGACCCGTATCCAATTACTAGCGCTGGAAAATGAAAATGCCGTTTTGGTTACAGGTGGTTTTCATGTTCATGATGATGTGCTTAAACTGGCAAATCAAAAAGGGATTCCTGTTCTAAGAAGCAAGCATGACACTTTCACTGTTGCGACTATGATTAATAAAGCCTTGTCAAATGTCCAAATCAAGACTGATATTTTGACAGTTGAGAAGCTTTATCGTCCAAGTCATGAGTATGGTTTTCTGAGAGAGACAGACACCGTTAAAGATTATTTGTACTTGGTACGCAAGAATCGTAGCAGTCGTTTTCCTGTTATCAATCAACATCAGGTTGTTGTTGGCATTGTAACCATGAGAGATGCTGGTGATAAGTCACCAAGTACCACAATTGACAAGGTCATGTCTCGTAGTTTATTTTTAGTTGGATTATCGACAAATATTGCCAATGTGAGTCAACGGATGATTGCTGAAGACTTTGAAATGGTACCGGTTGTTCGGAATAATCAAACCTTGCTTGGAGTTGTGACACGACGAGATGTCATGGAGAAGATGAGTCGTTCCCAAGTTTCTGCTCTACCAACTTTTTCTGAGCAGATTGGTCAAAAACTCGCTTATCACCATGATGAAGTCGTCATTACAGTGGAACCCTTTATGCTTGAGAAAAACGGTGTTTTGGCTAATGGTGTATTAGCGGAGATACTGACTCACATGACCCAAGATTTAGTTGTGAATAGTGGTCGCAATCTCATTATCGAGCAGATGCTCATCTACTTTTTGCAGGCTGTTCAGATAGATGATACACTGCGCATTCAAGCACGCATTATCCACCATACTAGACGGTCAGCTATTATTGATTACGATATTTATCATGGTCATCAGATTGTTTCAAAAGCAAATGTAACCGTTAAAATTAATTAGAAACTAGGAGAAAAAATGATAACATTAAAATCAGCTCGTGAAATCGAAGCTATGGATAAGGCCGGTGATTTTTTAGCAAGTATCCATATTGGCTTGCGTGATTTGATTAAGCCTGGCGTAGATATGTGGGAAGTTGAAGAATACGTTCGCCGTCGTTGTAAGGAAGAAAATTTCCTTCCGCTTCAGATTGGAGTTGACGGTGCCATGATGGACTATCCTTATGCTACCTGTTGCTCTCTTAATGATGAAGTAGCTCATGCTTTCCCTCGTCACTATATCTTGAAAGATGGTGATTTGCTCAAGGTTGACATGGTTTTGGGAGGTCCAATTGCTAAGTCTGATTTGAATGTCTCAAAATTAAACTTCAACAATGTTGAGCAAATGAAGAAATACACTCAGAGCTATTCTGGTGGTTTAGCAGACTCTTGTTGGGCTTATGCTGTAGGTACACCGTCCGAAGAAGTGAAAAACTTGATGGATGTAACTAAAGAAGCAATGTATAAGGGGATTGAGCAAGCTGTTATTGGGAACCGTATTGGTGATATTGGTGCAGCCATTCAAGAATACGCTGAAAGTCGTGGTTACGGTGTAGTGCGTGATTTGGTTGGTCATGGTGTTGGCCCAACCATGCACGAAGAACCAATGGTTCCTAACTATGGTATTGCTGGTCGTGGACTTCGTCTCCGTGAAGGAATGGTCTTGACTATTGAACCAATGATTAATACAGGTGACTGGGAAATCGATACAGATATGAAAACCGGTTGGGCGCATAAGACCATTGACGGTGGATTGTCATGTCAGTATGAACACCAATTTGTCATTACGAAAGATGGACCTGTTATCTTGACTAGCCAAGGTGAAGAAGGAACTTATTAATAAAAATTGAAAAGACTACTGGAAGTTTATTTTGATAAAAAATCCAGTAGATCTTTTCATAATAAAACGCATTGTATCAAGTGTTAGGGGCTGATATCATGCGTTTTTCTGACTTTAAGATTTTTTCCAACTCTGTTTGTAACCACATCATAACAGAGGGTCTAGGATTCAGGGCTCTCCTCCTATATACTATTAGTAAAGCAAAACTAGGGGAGAATATTTTAGTGTCGCAATCTATCGTTCCTGTAGAGGTTTTACGATATCGTTGTTTTGGTTTTAAAAAGAGAAATGGAATTCTGTTTAACGTTCGTATTGCCAATCTTAAATTTACCTTTTTTTATATTGATGTATTGAGCTAGTTCATGAAAAAATTAAGTGAAAAAGTCGAGTGTTTTAGAAACCTACAGTGTAGTATTCTAGTTTCAATCCGCTATATTTTGCTACTCCCCGTAAAGTTTCTATTTTCCCTGATTTCTGATATAATAGAAATATTGACTTCAAGAGTAAGGAAGAGAAGATGAACGCATTATTAAATGGAATGAATGACCGTCAGGCTGAGGCGGTGCAAACGACAGAAGGTCCCTTGTTGATTATGGCGGGGGCTGGCTCTGGAAAGACCCGAGTTTTGACCCACCGTATCGCTTATTTAATCGATGAAAAGCTGGTCAATCCTTGGAATATCTTGGCTATTACCTTCACTAACAAGGCTGCGCGTGAGATGAAAGAGCGTGCTTATAGCCTCAATCCAGCCACTCAGGACTGTCTGATTGCGACCTTCCACTCCATGTGTGTGCGTATTCTGCGTCGTGATGCAGACCATATTGGCTACAACCGCAATTTTACTATTGTAGATCCTGGTGAACAGCGAACTCTTATGAAACGCATTCTTAAGCAGTTAAACTTGGATCCGAAAAAATGGAATGAACGGAGCATCTTAGGAACTATTTCCAATGCTAAGAATGATCTGATTGATGATGTTGCCTATGCTGCCCAAGCTGGAGATATGTACACGCAAATTGTGGCCCAGTGTTATACAGCCTATCAGAAAGAACTGCGTCAGTCGGAGTCGGTTGACTTTGATGATTTGATTATGCTGACCCTGCGTCTCTTTGATCAAAATCCTGATGTCTTGACCTACTACCAGCAGAAATTTCAGTACATCCATGTTGATGAGTACCAAGATACCAACCATGCCCAGTATCAATTGGTCAAACTCTTGGCTTCCCGTTTTAAAAATATCTGTGTGGTTGGAGATGCGGACCAGTCTATCTACGGTTGGCGTGGTGCGGATATGCAGAATATCTTGGATTTCGAGAAAGATTATCCCCAAGCCAAGGTGGTTTTGTTGGAGGAGAATTACCGTTCCACTAAAACAATTCTCCAAGCGGCTAATGAGGTTATCAAAAATAATAAAAATCGCCGTCCCAAGAATCTCTGGACTCAAAATGCTGATGGGGAGCAAATCGTTTACTATCGTGCCGATGATGAGCTAGATGAGGCTGTATTTGTAGCCAGAACCATCGATGAACTTAGTCGCAGTCAAAACTTCCTTCACAAGGATTTTGCAGTTCTCTATCGGACTAATGCCCAGTCTCGTACTATTGAGGAAGCCCTGCTCAAGTCAAACATTCCTTATACCATGGTTGGTGGAACCAAGTTCTACAGCCGTAAGGAAATCCGCGATATTATCGCTTATCTTAATCTTATTGCTAATTTGAGTGACAATATCAGTTTTGAGCGTATTATCAACGAACCAAAACGTGGAATTGGGCCAGGTACTGTTGAGAAAATTCGTGACTTTGCAAATATGCAAAACATGTCTATGCTAGATGCTTCAGCCAATATCATGTTGTCTGGTATCAAGGGTAAAGTAGCCCAGTCTATCTGGGATTTTGCAAATATGATGTTAGATTTGCGAGAGCAACTGGACCACTTAAGCATTACTGAGTTGGTTGAGTCCGTCCTAGAAAAAACAGGTTATGTCGATATTCTTAACGCCCAAGCGACCTTAGAAAGCAAGGCTCGTGTAGAAAACATCGAGGAGTTCCTCTCTGTGACGAAAAACTTTGATGACACCTCTGATGGGCCAGAAGAAGAAACTGGTCTGGATAAACTGAGTCGTTTTTTAAATGACTTGGCCTTGATTGCGGACACAGATTCAGGTAGTCAGGAGACATCAGAAGTGACCTTGATGACCCTGCATGCTGCCAAAGGTCTCGAGTTTCCAGTTGTCTTTTTGATTGGGATGGAAGAAAATGTCTTTCCACTTAGTCGTGCAGCTGAGGATCAAGATGAATTGGAAGAAGAGCGTCGTCTAGCCTATGTAGGAATTACGCGTGCAGAGAAAATTCTCTATCTGACCAATGCCAACTCACGCCTGCTTTTTGGTCGTACCAACTACAACCGTCCCACTCGTTTTATTAACGAAATCAGTTCAGACTTACTTGAGTATCAAGGTCTGGCTCGTCCAGCAAATACAAGCTTTAAAGCATCATATAGTAGTGGTGGCCTTGCCTTCGGTCAAGGTATGAGTTTGGCGCAGGCCTTCCAAGACCGTAAACGCAGTGCGACCCCAAAAACTATCCAGTCAAGTGGCCTTCCGTTTAGTCAATTTACAGCTGGGGCAAAATCAGAGTCTAGTGAGTCAAATTGGTCCATTGGAGATATTGCTCTCCACAAGAAATGGGGAGAGGGAACTGTTCTGGAAGTTTCAGGTAGCGGTGCTAGGCAGGAATTAAAAATCAATTTCCCAGAAGTAGGTTTGAAAAAACTTTTAGCTAGTGTAGCCCCAATTGAGAAAAAAATCTAATTTTTCATCCTTCTCACGAATAATAAAGTGAGGAGGATTTTTATGTATAGTATTTCATTCCAAGAAGATTCACTATTACCAAGAGAAAGACTGGCCAAGGAAGGAGTAGAAGCGCTCAGTAATCAAGAGTTACTAGCTATTTTACTCAGGACAGGAACACGTCAAGCTAGTGTTTTTGAAATTGCCCAGAAAGTCTTGAACAATCTTTCAAACCTAACGGATTTGAAAAAAATGACCCTGCAGGAATTGCAGAGTCTGTCTGGTATTGGACGTGTTAAGGCCATAGAATTGCAAGCTATGATTGAACTGGGGCATCGTATTCACAAACACGAGACTCTTGAGATGGAAAGTATTCTCAGTAGTCAAAAGTTGGCCAAGAAGATGCAACAGGAATTAGGGGACAAAAAACAAGAGCACCTGGTGGCGCTCTATCTCAATACTCAAAATCAAATCATCCATCAACAGACCATTTTTATCGGTTCTGCAACTCGTAGTATCGCTGAACCGCGAGAGATTCTTCACTATGCCATCAAGCATATGGCGACCTCTCTCATCTTGGTTCACAATCATCCTTCAGGAGCGGTATCGCCTAGCCGAAATGATGATCATGTCACTAAACTTGTCAAAGAAGCCTGCGACCTGATGGGTATTGTTCTCTTGGACCATTTGATTGTCTCTCATTCTAATTACTTTAGTTATCGTGAAAAGACGGATTTAATCTAAAGTTCATTAACAACATAGTCAAAGAGGTTTTTATCTTTGGGACGATTTTCAAATAGAAATTCTGGGTGCCATTGGACACCGAGAAAGGCAACATCATCCGTACTCATGACAGCCTCAATGATACCATCTTTAGGATCATGAGCCGCAATCTTTAAATTTGGTGCTAAATCCTTGATGCTCTGATGGTGGAAGGAGTTGATATGGGAGATTTCTCCATAGATTTCTCGAAGAACAGTATCAGGTTCTGTTACCAAGCGTTGAGTTGTGTACTCGGCAGAACAATCCTGCCAATGGTCTTCTATATCTTGGTACAAAGTTCCACCCATGGCAACGTTAAAGAGTTGGGTACCACGGCAGACAGAGAAAATGGGCTTTTTCTGTTTAATAGCTTCCTTGATGAGGGCCAGTTCGAAGATATCTCTTTGAAGGTGGTAGTCATCGCTATCAATGGTTTTCGGTTCGCCATAGAATTTTGGATTAACATTTTGTCCACCTGTCAAGATGAGCTTGTCAATCAAACTGATATAGTGGCTAGCCATTTCTTGATCACCAATCGGTAGGATGATGGGAATCCCTCCAGCGTCTTTAACGCCTTCCACAAAGCCTTTTGCTGCGTAGCTCATCATGATGTCATCATCTGGATGAGTTTTTTCGTTTCCTGTAATCCCTATAACTGGTTTTTTCATAAAATGATTTTCGCTTTCTAATCCTCTTTTCGCATGAAGTAGAGGAGGGTTTGGAGTTCACTTGTCAAATCGACATACTGAACGACCACGTCTTTTGGTAAATGCAGATGGACTGGTGAAAAACTGAGAATACCTTTCACACCAGCATCCACCAAGAGATTAGCAACCTCTTGTGACTTAACACTGGGAACGGTCAGGATTGCAGTCTTGACATCGGCATCCTTGATTTTATCCTTGATTTGAGAAATTCCATAAATGGGAATCTCGTCAGGAGTTTGGGTACCGACTTCAGGATGGTCATCTAGGTCAAAGGCCATGATAATTTTCATCTTGTTACGTTCGTGGAAGCGGTAGTGGAGAAGGGCATGGCCCATATTTCCAATACCAACCAGCATGACATTGGTGATGGAGTTATCATTGAGCAAATCGGCAAAAAATGTCATGAGTTTTTTGACATCATAGCCAAAACCACGACGACCAAGTTCACCAAAATAGGAAAAATCACGACGTACGGTCGCTGAATCAATACCGATAGCCTCTGCAATTTGTTTAGAGTTGGCACGTTCAATCTTTTCTGCATGAAATCTCTTAAAAATTCGATAGTAGAGAGAGAGTCTTTTCGCTGTAGCTTTTGGAATAGCAAACTGTTTATCTTTCACAAAATCACAACCTTTCTATTCTTCTATTTTATAGAAACATTGTGAAAAAATCAACAAAAACAAGAAAAAACTAAGAAAAATCTTAGTTTTGATGTAAAAAATCTGTATGTGATAGAAAACGGTAGAGGTCTCCGACCAGACCCTGATAAATTTTCTGGCTATTAAAAGTCAGAGAAGTTACATAAAGTGTATCTGGCAGGGTCACACATCCTGACAAAGCCAGCATGAGAGCTTCATAATCCTCATACTTGAGTGTACGCTCTACATGATAGCTGTCCTTATAGGTCAATTCAAACATATGGTACCTATCTTTCAGATTTTGTAAAGACACCACGTTCTACTAAACTATCCATGAGGAAGTAGAATTTTTCCTGATGAATGTGGTGGTCTTCTGATTTGAAAATATCAACTAGACGAAGGCCAAACTTGTCAGTGATATTGATTTTAGCCCCTGTAAGTTCCTTGTTAATGATGATTTTGAGTTGGAATCCTTCACCACTGTTTGGCACTTTTTCAAGTAGACGGGTTAGTTCGTAGTTACCAACCTTTGTTTCAAAAAAGGTGTTGTCCTTGAGGGTAAATTTTTTAACAGAAGGGCTAAGAGTGTAGTCGTAACGACAATTTTTTAACTGAATGGTTTTTTCAAATGCCATATGGCTAACCTCCGATAATTTCTTTTAAGGTTTTTGCGAGGGTTTGTAGGTCTTCAACAGTATTTTCTGGTGACAAACTGATGCGAACGGATTCCTTCAGACGTTCTGAATTTGCCCCGTACATGGCTTCAAGAACATGACTGGATTGGACAATGCCAGCAGTGCAAGCTGAGCCAGTAGAGATAGAAATTCCAGCTAAATCTAGACGAAGGAGTAAGAGGTCATTTTTCTGGCCAGGAAATCCAATATTGAGAACATAAGGAAGATGATGTTCTCCTCTATTCAGGTAATACTGAACTCCCTCTAGCTCTGCCAGAAAGGCAGTTTCTAGATTTTGTACATGTTGAAAATGTTCTTCTTGCTTTTCTAAATTTTCTTTTAGGGCTGCAACCATGCCTACGATGGCAGCTAAATTTTCAGTTCCTGCACGTTTTTTCTGTTCTTGGTCTCCGCCATGTAGATAGGAATCAAAGTCCATGCTAGATGCGTAGAGAAAGCCGATTCCCTTAGGACCATGGAATTTATGGGCAGAAACAGTGAGAAAATCAATGCCCAAATCTTCTGGGTGAATTGGGATTTTACCAATAGCCTGAACTGCATCGACATGATAGGCAGCAGGGTGTTGCTTGAGTATTTGGCCAATTTCAGCAATGGGCAGTAGGTTTCCAGTTTCATTATTGGCAAACATGGTAGAAACCAAAATCGTATCGTCACGTAAGGCCTTTTGAATTTGCTGGGCGGTGATTTCTTGATTTTCTGGCTGGATAATGGTTGCTTCAAACCCAAAGTGCTGAACCAAGTAATCAATGGTTTCAAGGACGGCATGGTGCTCAATGGCAGTTGTGATGATATGTTTTCCTTGTTCTTGATGACGAAGGCAGTAGCCAATGATGACAGTATTGTTGCCTTCTGTCCCACCAGAAGTGAAAAAGATATGTTGAGGTTTTGTTCCCAGTAATTGAGCTAGTTCCTGACGGGCTTCACGCAAAAGTTTGCCAGCTTGACGACCATGACCATGAATACTAGAAGGGTTTCCGTAGGTTTCTTGCATCACCTTGGTCATAGCTGAAATAGTAACTGCTGACATAGGAGTCGTCGCAGCATTGTCCAAATAAATCAAAGAATCACCTTATTTCTTTTTGTTGTAAGCAAAGAGTGGGCTGACTGGTTTTCTTTCGTGGATACGGACGATGGCATCACCAATTAACTCACTAGCAGTGATGTAGCATACGTTTTTAGGAGTTTTTTCTTTTGTTGCTACTGAATCAGTCACAAGAATTTCTTTAATCTTAGTATTGTCAAGAAGTTCAGCAGCTCCTTCGACGAAGAGACCGTGGCTAGAAACAGCATAAATTTCTGTAGCCCCTTCACGTTCAACGATTTTAGCAGCTTCAGAGAAGGTACGTCCTGTATTCAGAATATCGTCAATTAAAATAGCTTTTTTACCTTCGACATCACCGATAATATATCCTTCGTTGCGAGTTGCATCGTCTTGAGGGTAGTCGATAATGGCGATAGGAGCATCAAGATACTCAGCCAAGCTACGAGCACGTTTGACACCTGAATTTTTAGGGCTAACAACAACAACATCTGAGCCAAGTAAGCCCTTATCGCAATAATGTTTTGCAAATAGGGGAACAGTGAAAAGATTATCCACTGGAATATCAAAGAAACCTTGAACCTGAACGGCATGCAAATCAAGAGTCAGGATACGATCAACCCCAGCCTTAACCAGCATATTGGCAACTAGTTTTGCTGTAAGTGGCTCACGAGGACAAGCAATGCGGTCTTGACGTGCATAGCCAAAATATGGAAGGACAACGTTGATACTGTGGGCACTTGCGCGCACACAAGCGTCAACCATGATCAACAATTCCATTAGGTGGTTGTTGACAGGGAAACTTGTTGATTGGATGATGTAAACATCATAACCACGGACACTTTCTTCGATATTCACTTGGATTTCTCCGTCTGAAAATTGACGTGACGATAGTTTTCCAAGTGGGACACCAACAGCTTCAGCAATTTTCTGTGCAATCTCTTGGTTAGAGTTGAGTGCGAAAAGTTTCATGTTTTTTCTATCTGACATTATAGACCGTCCTCTGTAAACTTTTTAAATCCTAGTGATATTTATCTTACATATATGAACTAGAACCTGTGTATTTTTATCTTTTCTATTTTACCAAAAAATGGAGATTATTTCAGCTATTTTTCATGCTTTTGACAAATCGAACCAATTTTGAAGGAGCTTTTTGATAGGAAATCTGATTTTCCTCTAAAAATTGCTGGAAATCCTGTTTGCCTTGCTCATGATTTTCCACTTCAAGCTCTAATTCATAATCTGTCATATCAAAGTACTGACTTTCATCCAGTGCCATGAGGCCAATAGCTGTTTGCATTTCATAGCGAAGCGTTGTTAGACAACCAAGAACCTGCCATTCACTAGTTTGGATACCATGTTTCGCCAATTCATCCAATACTATCCCTTGAGGAAATTCTTTCTTGCTCAGATAGTTTTCAGCATCTTTTAGTTGCAATTTTTGGTTGTATTCCATGTTTCCAACACTCTGCGGGACTTTGAGTGTCAATTCTGCCCAGTCTTCAAAAGTTCGAATGCGCATAGCAACTTTCTTTTCTCGCAGCTCAAAATCAGGTGTGTCGATGTAGTAATTTTTTTGAAGAACAGGAGTGACACCTGTGAACTGGTCTTTTAGACGATCATACTCATCTTTTTTCAATAGTGTTTTCAATTCAATTTCTAAATGTTTCATTTTTCTTACCTTTTCTTTATCGTTGAAAGCGGATTATGGTATAAACTGCTCACAGCTTCCTAGTCCCTTGAAATCAGTGGGTTTCTAGCATGTCAACCAAAAGTGAATACGAGATTGAATACGACTCTACTTTTAGCTGGAGCGAATGAAATCCATGAGCTGATCAACGACTTCAAAACGTTGATTATCATTGATGTGGGTATACATATCAAGGGTTGTTTGAACATTGTTGTGACCTAATCTGTCCGAAATAATTTTGGCTGTAATACCAGCTTCAAAGAGGAGAGAAGCGTGTGTGTGCCTGAAACCGTGAGGAGTGATTTTTTTGACATCTTTATGTTCACAAAAGAATCTTCTAAGTCTCTCTTTAACAGCTGAAGGAGAAATCCATCCTCCGAAACTATTCGTAAATATATAATTCGATTCACGTTTGTAAGGCACACCAGCCTGGAAATATTCTTTTATTTGCTGTCGTTTCCAGAGTTTCAAAACATTCAGAGTTTCATCATCTAAGGTGATAACCCTCTTACTCCTTTTGGTTTTAGGATCCTGAACAGTTTGTTTTTTACCAATCACGACAGCCGTGCGAGAAATGCTTAACAACTTATTTTCAAAGTCAACATCTGACCACATGAGGCCAATTGATTCTCCAGTTCTCAATCCAGAAAAAGCGAGCAAGTGAAAAAAGGTGTAGTCTACTGGCTTACAATTTACTTTGTAAACTTTAAGAAACTCCGTTAGTTCCTGTTTTGTATAGTGGTTCTCTTTGCCCTTTAAGGGTCTATTTTTAGGCTTGATAATCTTGTCCAAGGGATTTAACTTAATGATGTCAAGAGAAACGGCATACTTGAAAATACGGCTGATTACAGAGTAGTAATTGGCATATAGGATATAGCGATTACTTAACTGGATAGCAACCTTTTGACAATAAGCTACACTGATCTGCTGAATTTTCATATCTGTAAAATATGAGTCAATTATAATACGAAGTTTTTTCTTAACGTTCTGATAGGTTGTTGGTTTTACAGTACTTTTATAGCTATCAAGCCATAACTCAGCGACTTCAGCGAAAGTAGGGTTCTGAAAATCTTCATTGTTTGAAAAAACATTTTCTTCAACGTCTAAGAGAAGGTCACGTTCGGCAGCCTTTGCCTCCTTTATGGTTTTAAAACCACGTCGTGTTGTGCGTTTTTCTTTTCCAGTAGCAGGGTCTATGCCCAGGTATGTTTGAAAGAGATATCTAGTCTCTCCTTTTTTTGTGATGTATTTTTTTATCATAAAAAGTCCTTTCTTTTCGATTGCTTGCCCGCATAGTTGAAAAGGTGTAGAACTTATGATAAACTATAGTTGTATTTTTTTATCATCCTTTCCATTGCTTGCTAGATGGAAAGTTAAATCCTCACACTCAAAGTTTGGCGATGGCGAGTGTGGGGATTTTTTGAGTTGTTTCCAGAATGGAAAGAGATGCTAGATAAAAAGAAAAGTAGCCGTATCAAATACGGCTACCATCACGATATGGATCTAAAATCCAAATGTAAACTTTATGGAGCTAAACTCCTAATAGCTGTATTGTAATATAATTATTAAAAAATGTCAAGAGATTAGAAAAGGTATAATTCTTTTAACTTTTCGTTAATTTTGTCCAATGTGTTATCAGATACCTTCATTTTTCCGATTGGATCTAATCTATTTTTCTTTAAAATTCTATCTTTGCTGATTGTTTGAAGGTTATTACACTTGGCATAAGAACGCTTAATGTATTTTTTGTAATATTGAGTTAATTCAATAACGTCAGTTATTTCTGATTGTGTCCGTTTAAGGTTGTCACCGTCTATTATCTTAGGTTGAATTATTTCGTTTGAAAATTGTTCTGTATAAGCTTGGTAGACATCCAATAAGGCAGCTTCAGTAATTGCATTATTGGAATCTAAATATTTTAGGTAGGCAAATAATTCTTTGTGTAATTTTTCAATATATTCATCAAGCAAAATAGAAGGATATTCCGCAATGACTTCGTCTATGAGTACAGTATCTATTTGATTTTTAGATGTTAGAGGAATTACTGTAAGTGTTTTTTTATAGGGACTATCTACTTTGTCTAAGACAATAGCCCAATGATTATTTGATAATTCTCCGCCTATATTTACACCAAACTCTACGAATATCAGAGAGCCACGACTGAATTTCCAATATTTTCTTTTTTGAGTCTTAGCTTCAAATAAGAATTGTTCAGATTGTCTTTTAACTGCTGGCGCAAGAAATCGGTATTTAGAAGATGTATGTTTTGCTTTACCAAGTTTATAGAGTTTTTCAACTTCTATGTAGTTTTGTTTGGTTTGTTCAAAATATGGATTTTCTTTGTTCATTTTATTCCCCTCTATACACCCCGACTACTGCATAGATCTTGATGTGTGTGTCTTCGGCTGGTGGGAAGTCTAGGGTGATGTCTTCGTACTTGTCATTGAGTGATACGAGGCGTAAGCGTCCGTTTTCGGTATAGATCTTTTTGAAGTAAGAACGGTCTCCGTATGCGATAACTGCTAGGTCTCCGTTGTAGGTGGTCAGTCCTTTGTCTACTAAATAGAGAATGTCTCCGTCTTGGTAGTCAGGCTGCATGGAGTCTCCGCTGACCTTGGTAGCAATATCGTGACGTGGTGGTTGCTCGTCAACCTCTATAGTCTCTCTGTCTGTATCGTCGTACCCAAATCCATAGTTAAATCCAGAAGCTGCTGCCGTCTCAGATACAACCTCAACTTGATACAAGCTGATAACTTCCGACACTTCGTTTATCTTCGTTTCTTCTTCGTTTTGTTCTGTGTACATCTCGCCGTTTGCTTTTTGTCTCTCCAGAAGCTCCTCAGAAGTCCGTAGCACGATTTTTTTATTATCTGGGGTTAATTGTACCACCTTGTCCGTTATCTGCTGTGTGAGCAAATCTGGGGACGCTGTGGTATTTATATCTTTACCGTGTAGAATATAATCTGTTGTTGTGTTGAAAAGTTTTGCTAATTTCACTAATTTAGCACCAGTTGGCAAATTTTTTCCATTTTCCCATTTCGAGACCGTTGTATCTGATTTATACCCTAAGTAATCAGCTACTTCTGTTTGTTCTAAATTATTTGCTAAACGTAATTCTCTAATTCTATAAGATATTTCTTGTATGTTTTCCATTTGTTTTACCTCTTTTTCTCAACTATATTCTATAATATATTTGAGAAATTATCAAGTACAGTATAGAAAAAATCAAAAAAAATGAAAAAATCTCAAGTAAACTATTGACACTTGAGAAAAAATCAAGTATAATTAAATCATGGTTGAGGTAATCAACTAAATAAAACAAGGAGGAAAGACATGCTAAGTCGTAAGATGAAACGGACAAAGAAATCCAGGCGACATAAAAAGCCTTGGAGCAATGAGTCCAAGGCAATCATCATCTCAGCATTGATACCAGCAATAGTTGAGATTATCAAATATCTCTTAGCTCTAGTTAAAGACTAAGGGAGAGGGGGAGGGGCGTAAGCCCCAAAACCCTATTTGATAATACGATTATAGCATGTCTTTTAGAAAAATGAAAGCAGAAGATAAAAAAATAGGACGCTGGAAATATAGGCTTGGTTGGTTGGTTGTTGCACTTATCTGGGCATTATTTATCTGGCATTGGTTCTTTTAGTGACTGCTAGAAAGGAGGTACTAAGTTGCCTAAACCAACAATAACAATAGCAGAAATTCGTGCAAAGAATGGGAAATTATCTCAAGAGGCATTTGGCGCAAGTATAGGCGTCAGCGCACAAACAGTTGAATCATGGGAAAAAGATATTTATAAAATTAAGCCAAAACATCTTTTAAAAATTTATGAGAAATATGGCGTAAGCTCCAAAGATTTACTAGGAGCTTAATTTTAAAAAAACAACTTGAGAAATTCTCATGTACATCTAACAAAAGTCAAAAAGGTCAAACTTTTTCAAAATCGATAGAATAATTCTATCAAAACTGTTGACAAGTACCAACAGTTTTGAAAAGACCTATTAGTAGAAAGGAAGAAGTCGATGTATGGAGCGAAAATGAGGGAGCTGAGAACGGCTCAAAAGCTGGGCTTGCGTGAGCTTGCCAAGCGAACCTTGATAGACTACACGACCTTGTCACGGATCGAGAACGACCTGAAGGCGGTGACGCTGTCGCAGGCGGTGGTCATTGCCAAGGCGCTAGGGTGTAGGGTAGAAGATATGTTGTAGGAGGAAATACTATGAACAACGCAGCGCAAAAAGTAACACGGATTGACAGAGATGCCTGGGAGATCGCTACGGAGCTGGCGAACGAATACGGCGTATCTATTTGTCACATCATCAGCGAGAGCGTCCGCTACTGTGCAGAGAATGCTGAATTTAAGGAGATGGACGTTGTCGTTAAACGATTGGTAGTCGGCAGTAAGGTGCTGGAGTAGGAGGGGAAGAGATGAATGCAAATGTAAATGTATTTTATGAATTAACTTGTAAAGACTTGAACGAAGCGATTGACGCAAAAAATAAAATCATCGCCAATACACTTGTCGATGAAACTGTTGAGATAAAAATTGAATTCTTACGTGATGTTTGAACTGTAAAATCGCTCGGAGATGGTTCTATCGTAGATCGCGTAATAGAGCCATGGTCGATTGTCTGATAGCTGTAGCTGGAGAATCGCTTTTATTGCTCTCGTTTACAGTGTAGAACATTGCAGATGCCAATGTAGCATCAAGTACAAACTTGTCTATATATTTGTGTTTCTTGCTATCGGAGTAAGTAATTGTCAGTGTAATTCGACCTTTATAATCTGGGTCTATTGATGATGTAAATTTTTGTCCTGGGGCAATCATATTTCCGATAAGTGAGTTGAAGCGGTGTACAGAATTCAATGGATCCAATTCGCCATCTATCTGAATATTATCTATATATGCTGGAGTTTGGCCAAAGTTTTTAAAAACAAAGGTACGTTGTTGATTTTTAACTGCATAGACATCTACATAAACATTAATATAAGGCTTTGCCATATCCTCTGTAGCTTTCTTTGTTTGCCAGAGTGAAATGGTATTAAAAACAAAACCGATAACTGCAATTATTACTGTGATATAGAGTGTCCAAATCTGGACATTATCATTGGTGATTTGTGGCGTTAGATCACTTCCTTTCTGCTTTTATTATAGCAAAAAGGAGAGAAAAATAGAAAGGAGAGGAAGATATGGCAAATAAGGGATTTAAAAATAGTTACATCGATAGAAAAAAATTAAGTAGTAGTCTTAAAACACTGATGACTCAACAAGCTATTGAAAGAGCAGAGCTTGCTGAGTCTCAGCGTAAGGAACTTGAAGAATTTCTCAAGGATCTGCTTTAATTATAGCAAAATGGGGAGAACAATAGGAAGGAAAGAGATATGAGCAGCCTATCAAAAAATTTACTACCAATTCAAAATTTAGAAATTAAGATAGATAGCGACTCTAGTATTCCACGAGTTATTTTGAACGGGGTTGATTTTCAAACAGAAGATATTTGTCTTCAAGGTATCAAGATAATTTGGGAAACAAAGAAAGATGAAGTGCCAGAGACACTTATTCAGGTTGATTATATAAATAACCGTGAAGCGCCTCATATAGTATCTGTCAAACAGTCGTTTAAAAATACTTTACTTAAATAGCTCTGGCGAGTTTTATTTCATTATATCAAATTTAGAAAGGAATATTATGAACGAAATTTTTAATTTTCACGGGCAGAAAGTCCGTACTTTGACAATTGATGACGAGCCGTGGTTCGTTGGGAAAGATGTTGCAGACATCCTAGGATATAGCAAGGCTAGAAATGCGATTGCTCTTCACGTTGATGAAGAGGACGCCCTAAAACAGGGCATCCCTACTAGTGGTGGAACACAGGATATGTTGATCATCAACGAATCTGGTCTCTACTCTCTTATCTTATCCAGCAAGTTGCCTCAAGCTAAGGAGTTCAAGCGCTGGGTGACATCAGAGGTCTTGCCAGCTATTCGTAAGCAGGGCGGATTTATTCGCGAGGATTTGGACGAGGATGCTTTTATCGCTCTCTTCACTGGCCAGAAGAAATTGCGTGAGCAACAGACGACCATGCTGGAGGATATTGACTACCTCAAGAGTGAGCAACCGATTCATCCAAGCTATGCTCAGTCGCTCCTGAAGAAGCGTAAGGCTAGGGTTGTGGCTTGCCTGGGTGGCATTGATAGCCCAGCTTATGCGGATAAGATTTTTGCTCAGTCGGTATTTAGACAAGCTGAGATTGACTTTAAAGACCACTTCAACATTAGTCGCTATGACTTGCTACCCAAGAAGCATGCGGATGCCGCTCTAGCTTACTGGATGACGTGGGAGCCAAGCACCAATACCAAGATGAAAATCATGGAACTGAACGCATTTAGTCAAGCGTAGGGAGGGAAAGAAAATGAGACCAAGACGATATCCGTATAGTGGGAAAAGAAAAAAGCAATCTGATAGACAGATTGCTAAGTTAAAAAGAGATATTGATGTAAATCGTACAAATATATCATCTTTAAAATTCGTTATAGAAACTTTAAGTAACCATCAGAATTATCGATAACTTGATAACCTTGAGCAGTTGCTTCTTCGATAATTTCAGCTTTAGACATTTCAAAATCAGATAACTGAATTACTGCGCTAGGTTTATCAGTAGTCGACTCTGAAAAATAAGATAATAGAATATTATCGAGATTTTCCCAGGTTAGTTTCTTAACAACGTGGTTTGGCTTATGGCTAAGCTTACTCATTTTTTGAACCTCCTTTCCATTGAAATTTTGACTAAAACGGTGAGAGGTCCTAGTCAAGAGTATTATAGCAATTTAGGAGGATTACATCAGTCTTGAGGCTGATATAGGAGGTTGAATGGAAGATAAAATTATCGAACTTGCTGATTACTTCATCAGTGAATCTACAACGTACAGAGAAGCTAAAATAGCGTGTGAGAAGCTATTTAGACAAGTCAGCCATGAGATAGAACTCAGAGCGCTGGAAAGTAAAACAGTTTGACAACAACGCAAAAAAGCACCTGACGAAGTCAGGCGCATACTAAAACAATTTAAACCATTATATCACAAAAATGCTTGCCCGCATAGTTGAGAGGATGTAGAAAATGGAAGGTATAACGTTACAATTACGATTAGACGGCGAAAGTGCTGAATTGTTCACAAATCAATTATTGGCTTTTGCTGAAAAGCAGGTCAAGGAGCAATTAGAGAATGATCGCATGCCAATCAATCAACAGGCTTTGATGAAGAAGTTCGGCTTTACTCATGGCTATATTAAAAAGTTAGAACGTAAAGGATTAAGATTTCGTAAGCAAGGGAAAGATATTATGTATGATATCAATGATGTTTATGAAATTTTGGAATTAGAAAAAGAAGTACGAAAATTAAGAGCATAAGGAGATTAAAAAATGTTTGAACCACCGATTTTAGACCAGCTTATGGGTGTTGGAGCTTTGCTGATTGGATTTGCAGGGCTTTGCCGTCATATCAAATTGCAAGAGGAGCGTAAGGAAAAAGAAAGACGAGAAGAGCAAGAATTTGCGTCTATGATTACCCAAGGCTATAACCAAGCTTATGAACGTGGTAGAGAGGATAAATGGCAAGAAATTCGCAAGAATATTCGTAGAGAGTTCAAGGGTTTCACCTACGACAACGAACCGCCTGTAGGATTGCGCCCTGAGCCGTTAGCTTTGCCAGAACCTAAACAGTCTGCAATCAGACTTTTGTCATGATGAGGTCAGGAAATGGAAGAATTGATTGAATCGCTGGATAACCTGATTATGATTGTTAAAGAACTGGAAGGAAGGGAATCAACTTCAAGACATTTTATTACGACATGGGAAAACGATTATAAAAATCTATTACTAGTCAAAGAATACCTAACAGACTATAAAAAACTAGCTAAGGACTATCGTGATGTGGAGCTTAAAAATAAGCTGCTAAAGATTGAAAAAATGGAGCTGGAAGGCAGGTACATCTATGAGGATATGCGAATGAAGTATCGCGCTAACCGTAGGAAGTGGGGTGCTAGGTATGTCTGAAATTAAGTGGATAAAAATCACAACCGATATTTTTGACGATGAAAAGATTTGCCTGATTGATGCCTTGCCTGATCCTGATGCCATCTTAGTGATATGGTTCAAGATTTTGACACTTGCTGGAAAACATAACAGTAATGGTTTGTTGATGATGACTGATAAGGTTCACTATACAGATGAAATGTTAGCTACTATTTTTCGTAGACCATTGAATACAGTAAGAATGGCTATTGGAGTTTTTGAACAGTTTGGGATGATTGAGATTATCGATGGTATTATTAGCTTGCCAAATTGGGAAAAACATCAAAACGTTGACGGAATGGAGAAAATAAAGGAACAGACACGCAACCGTGTAGCCAAATACCGTAAAAAACAGAAAAATCTTGCTCTTGGTAACGTTACAGGTAACGTTACAGTAACGGACGGTAACGCACTAGAAGAAGATAAAGATAAGAATAAGAATAGATTAGATAAAGATAAGAATAAGAAAAGAATAACTACTACTACTAGTAGTGGTGGTCAAGAAAATATCTTAGAACTTTTTCAATCTGAATTTCGTAGGCTCTTATCTGGATTTGAAATTGAAGAAATCAACCATCTCCTAAATGAGAATGATGTGGATTTGGTGAAAGAAGCACTGAAGACTGCTATTAACTCAGGAAAGCCTAACATCAAATATATTGGTGGGATTTTAAGAAATTGGCAGATGAACAATGTTACCACTGTTGAACAGGTTCGTCAATCAGAGAAAAAGAATAAGGATAAGAATAAGAAAGAAGAACAGGAGGCCAAGGACGAATGGGGATACTAGAACTAATTGAACAATTCGAGATTGACTATTATCCGTTAAGCTACGAGAAGAAAACTCTTTTAGCAGACCAACCAATTCATCAAGTGGTTGCATGCTTGTCTGAAATGGCTAGCTGGCATGAATGTGGAGGTCGTCTGTCATGGTAGACAATGTGTTTGAGGAGATTGCCTTATCTTATCACAGGAATACAGAACAACAAGATGAGTTTTGCGAAAAGCATAACATTCCTTTGATAAAGATATTGCGGACTGAGAGTGTTGTATGCCGCATGTGTGAATCTGAGCGGATCCATGAGGAGAATCAAGCAAGAGTGAATGAACTGGCCGACGCTGAGAATGAGCGAGAGAGGAAATACTATCTTGAGAAGTTTTCTCTTTATGATGAAGTTTTGAAAAATGCGACTTTGGACAATTTTGAAACACCAACCGAAAAAGAAGCGGAAAAGCTAGCTTTTGCAAAGAGGATTTGTCGTGAGTGGTCTGAGGGTGCTAGGAACAACATCGTGCTACAAGGAGAAGCTGGAACTGGTAAGAGCCATTTGGCCTTTGCGATGGTTAAGGCTCTATCTGAGTACACGAAAGAGATTGCGATTTTTATCAATGTGACGGACTTGTTGATGAAGATTAAAGCTGATTTTAGTCAGGAAGAGTTTCTGGTCAATAAAATTGCCAGTGCTAAGTTCTTGGTTTTGGATGATTTGGGCATGGAAAAGGATAGTGAGTGGTCGTTTACTATCCTCTACAATATCCTGAATAAGCGTTCAAATACAATCATTACCACCAATTTGACTTCTGCTGATATTCAGAAAAGATATGGCAGACCCTTTATGTCCAGACTGATGAAGGGGGTGGATAAAGACCATTTGATGGTTTTCAACGACTTGACAAACAAGCGGAAGCACTATTTTTAGAACGGAGGTGGCTGATGTTTATTTTAAAGCATGGGACACGAGAGGATAAGCCGTTTCTGATGTCCGCTGTTATCGGTGTGACTGGCTTGGATATTTCGTGTTCTGAGGAGAAGAAAGCCATGCGGTTTGTTTCTAGGGCGGCAGCCTTACAGGTTGGAAAGGCTTTGAGGGGTTCCTTTGGGAACTTTTACCCTGTCGAGGTGGAGTGATGTTAGAGCTTTACTTCGTCTACAACGGGCACTGCAAGTTTTACCTTGGGAGGTTTGACAATGTCGATGATCTCATTGAGCAGATGGAAGACCATCAGTGGGCTTTCTCGGCTATCACTCATCCAAGGTTTCAGAAGCACATTGGTCAGCGGACGACACGGTTTGACTATGGTGCGAAGGATTGTTACTATTTAGCAACTTTTTCAGGAGGAGAAGAAAATGATTGAATTTATTAAAGAATTTGGAATAACTTTTCTGTGCTTTTTTATCGGTTACTCAGTTGTGGAATGTGCGACAGGAAAGGAAAAGAAAGATGATTAATAATGTTACGTTAGTGGGGCGCTTGACGAAAGACCCTGAATTAAAACATACACCGTCGAATGTGGCGGTTGCTACCTTTACTCTGGCGGTCAATCGGAATTTCAAGGGAGCCAACGGCGAGCGAGAGGCAGACTTTATCAACTGTATGATGTGGCGCAAGCAGGCGGAGCTATTCGCAGAATGGTGCAAGAAGGGTAATCTGGTCGGTGTGACGGGTCGCATCCAGACAAGGAACTACGAGAATCAGGAGGGGCGCAGGGTCTATCTGACTGAGGTGGTCGCAGATGGTTTTGAGCGACTTGAAAAGCGTGATGATACTGCTAACCGTTCGAATATTGAGGAACAAATGCCAGGATACGCCCTTGAGGAAGATGATTTTCCGTTTTAGTGGGAGGTAAGAAATATGGAATTTAATGAATTTATTATCGCTTTTGCGACAGGCTTTTTAGCAGTAGCAGTAGGCAGTATCGTGAAAATGGTGAAAGACTATCTTTTGCGAAAAGGCGGAGAGAAAGCGGTAATCATCGCTGAAATCCTAGCCAAGAACGCAGTTCATGCCGTTGAGCAGGTGGCTCAAGAGACAGGTTATAAAGGTGATGAAAAATTGGCACAGGCTCGCACTAAAATCCGGGCAGAGCTGACCAAATATAAGATCAGCATGACCGATAAGGACTTGGATACCTTTGTGGAGTCCGCAGTGAAGCAGATGAACGACGCTTGGAGGGAGTAGAGATGGATATCGATACAAGCAGACTACGTACAGGCTTGCCACAAGTAGGCTATGCGCCATATCGACAAGTGCACGCTCACTCTACGGGGAACCGTAATTCTACCGCTCAAAATGAGGCAGACTACCACTACAGAAAGAACCCTGAGCTTGGTTTCTTCTCTCATGTGGTTGGTAACGGTCGTGTCCTGCAGGTCGGTCCTGTAAACAATGGTGCCTGGGACGTTGGGGGCGATTGGAATGCGGAAAGCTATGCGGCAGTTGAATTGATTGAAAGCCATTCAACTAAAGAAGAGTTCATGACAGACTACCGTCTCTATATCGAACTCTTACGCAATCTAGCAGATGAAGCAGGTTTGCCGAAAACGCTTGATACAAGCAGTTTGGAAGGTATCAAAACACATGAATACTGTACCAATAACCAACCAGACAACCATTCAGACCACGTTGACCCGTATCCTTATCTTGCCAAATGGGGCATTAGCCGCGAACAGTTCAAGCAGGATATTGAAAGTGGATTGACAATTGAAGTAGGTTGGAAGAAGAACGATACAGGCTATTGGTATGTACACTCAGACGGCTCTTATCCAAAAGACAAGTTTGAGAAGGTCAACGGCACTTGGTATTACTTCGACGGCTCAGGCTACATGCTTGCGAACCGCTGGAAGAAGCACACAGACGGCAACTGGTACTGGTTTGATAACTCAGGCGAACTGGCGACAGGCTGGAAGAAAATCGCTGAGAAGTGGTATTATTTTGACACAGAGGGCGCTATGAAGACAGGATGGGTCAAGTACAAAGATACTTGGTATTACCTTGACGGTAAAGAAGGTGCTATGGTATCAAACGCCTTTATCCAGTCTGCGGACGGAACAGGCTGGTACTACCTCAAACCAGACGGAACAATGGCAGACAAGCCAGAGTTCACAGTAGAGCCAGACGGCTTGATTACGACTAAATAATTTAAAAAAATAAAAGGAAAGGAAAACTTTTCTAAAATGTTTATCTACCCCACAGGACTCGTCCTTGTGGGGATTTTTTTGTTAAAAAGAGTAAGAAACATTGACTTTTTTAAAGAAAGATGTCATAATCAAGTTAATTCAAAAAAATATTATGGAGCGAGTAGGAGGAATTTGGGATGTTAAAAAATACAAAACAACCTCAATACTTTAAGTCTTTTTTACTTGGTATGACAGCAATTGTATTGCCTGTTTTTAGCTTTAACCAGAACATTTCGAAAGTAAAAGCTGATACAGTCCCAGACTGGAAGAAAGTCAAAAGTGATTACAAGAAATCAACGATGGGCATTCAGAAAGAGGTAATGAAATTTGGATACCGAGAATAAAGATTTGATTGAAGTCAATAATATTGTTGATGAAGTCGAGCGCTTACCACATGAACAGCGTCAAGTAGTTTTACAGAAGTTGGAAATCTATCAAGGTGACCTACCTCATCCAGATATTCTCAAAGGATATAAAGAGCTATATCCGGATGCTGCTCAAAAGATTATTGATAATGGTATTGCAGAAAGCCAACATCGTAGAGAGATGGAAGATAAATACTTATCAGGGAATATTGCTTCTCATAAATTGGGACAGTTATTTGGCTTTTTAATCGCCCTCGTTGTTATTATTGGTGGAATTTACTTAATAGCAACAGATAAACAAATTGCAGGTAGTGTCTTAACTGGAACTACTGCATTAGGGCTAATTGGTTTGTTTACAGGGAATAATCAAAATAAAAACAAAGACAAAGAATAATTTTTCACCGCAGGCTCAGGCTTGCGGTTTTTTTATTTTTCAAAAACACACATTTTGAACGATTAGAAAGCAAAATCACAATCCTATTGTTCAAAAAAGCGTTTACATGAAGAATATGGAGAGGAAATCGTGGTGTATTATTGTCAAAAACGGTGTTTTGTTAAAAATAAAAAACAGTGACCGAAATCACTGCTTTTTAAGTTCCTGGGCGTATGTTATCATGCTGATAGCGTGTTTTAGACGCATATTCATAATATCCGATACACCATTTTTATACTTGTCCACGGCCTGAATAGACATGCCACAGTTTTTGCTAATAGCATAGGCTGTGGCGTTGTCTAAAAGCCAGCGGATAGCTTCAATATCTACTGACATATATTACCTCGTAAAATACCAAACTGCAAATAGGAGTAGAAGAAGTCCAATAATAAATTCAACTTTTTCACGCTTGGTGGTTTTTCTAACTTTAAGATTTACTTTCATTGTTTTTCCTGTTATAATTTAAGTACACCCCCGAAGGGGTGGATAGTGATTTTTCACTATCCAAATTCGATGTGCCATTCAAAGCTGATTATAAATAAGTTTATTTTGACTACTAGCTTATTTGTTTTTGCTTTGAGTGGTTTCTTTTTGAACTTAAACATTTCATGTTCCTTTCTACTAGTTTCCTTGTCTAAGGTTTCCTCCTTAACCTTATGTATCCATTATACAACTTTGGTTGCATAATGTCAATAGTTTTGATGGAGTTTTTTTATTTTATTTTTAAAAGACTGTGAGTAATCACGGTTTTCTATTTATAAACTATTAGAATTAAATTGCAACCTTCTCAACTATACGGGCAAAGATGATTGTAAAAATGAATACGAAGATGAATACGATTTAAAAAAACGATGGAAATTAGTGTAAATGATTTTAACGAAAAATAAGTAAAAACTCAACTATTTACAAGTGATGATAACTATTTGTAAACGTTTTTCACTTATGGTATAATAAGCATTGTATTTATTGTATATGAATCTGGAGAAAAAATCAAAGATATTTTTGAAGGATAATATGAGAATAAGGGAGAATATATGACCTTAGAATGGGAAGAATTTCTAGATCCTTACATTCAAGCTGTTGGTGAGTTAAAGATTAAACTTCGTGGCATTCGTAAGCAATATCGTAAGCAAAATAAGCATTCTCCGATTGAATTTGTGACCGGTCGAGTCAAGCCAATTGAGAGTATAAAAGAAAAAATGGCCCGTCGTGGTATTACTTATGCGACCTTGGAGCACGATTTGCAGGATATTGCTGGTTTGCGTGTGATGGTCCAGTTTGTAGATGACGTTAAGGAAGTAGTGGAGATTTTGCACAAGCGTCAGGACATGCGAATCATACAGGAGCGAGATTACATTACTCATCGAAAAGCATCAGGCTATCGTTCCTATCATTTGGTAGTAGAATATATGGTTGATACCATCAATGGAGCCAAGACTATTTTGGCAGAAATTCAAATACGTACCTTGGCCATGAATTTCTGGGCAACGATAGAACATTCTCTCAACTACAAGTACCAAGGGGATTTCCCAGAGGAGATTAAGAAGCGACTGGAAATTACAGCTAGAATCGCCCATCAGTTGGATGAAGAAATGGGTGAAATTCGTGATGATATCCAAGAAGCCCAGGCACTTTTTGATCCTTTGAGTAGAAAATTAAATGACGGTGTAGGAAATAGTGACGATACAGATGAAGAATACAGGTAAACGAATTGATCTGATAGCCAATAGAAAACCGCAGAGTCAAAGGGTTTTGTATGAATTGCGAGATCGTTTGAAGAGAAATCAGTTTATACTCAATGATAGCAGTCCGGACATTGTCATTTCCATTGGTGGAGATGGCATGCTCTTGTCGGCCTTTCATAAGTACGAAGACCAACTTGATAAGGTACGCTTTATCGGTCTTCATACAGGACATCTGGGCTTTTATACCGATTATCGTGATTTTGAGTTGGATAAGTTAATGACCAATTTGCAGCTAGATACCGGAGCAAGGGTTTCTTACCCTGTTCTAAATGTGAAGGTTTTTCTTGGAAATGGAGAGGTCAAGATTTTTCGTGCCCTCAACGAAGCCAGCATTCGCAGGTCTGATCGAACCATGGTGGCAGATATTGTCATCAATGGTGTTCCCTTTGAACGTTTTCGTGGAGACGGGCTAACAGTTTCGACACCGACTGGTAGTACTGCCTATAACAAGTCTCTTGGTGGTGCTGTTTTACATCCTACCATTGAAGCTTTGCAATTAACGGAAATTGCCAGCCTTAATAATCGTGTCTATCGAACGCTGGGCTCTTCCATTATTGTGCCTAAGAAGGATAAGATTGAACTCATTCCAACAAGAAATGATTACCACACCATTTCGGTTGACAATAGTGTCTATTCTTTTCGTAGTATCGAGCGAATCGAGTATCAAATTGATCATCATAAGATTCACTTTGTCGCGACTCCTAGCCATACCAGTTTCTGGAACCGCGTTAAGGATGCCTTTATCGGCGAGGTGGACGAATGAGGTTTGAATTTATCGCAGATGAACATGTCAAGGTTAAGACCTTCTTAAAAAAGCACGAGGTTTCTAAGGGATTGCTGGCCAAGATTAAATTTCGTGGTGGAGCTATTCTGGTCAATGACCAACCACAAAATGCAACCTATCTATTGGATCTTGGAGACCGCGTTACCATTGACATTCCCGCTGAGGAAGGCTTTGAAACTCTAGAAGCAATCGAGCGCCCACTGGATATTCTCTATGAGGATGACCATTTTCTAGTCTTAAATAAACCCTATGGAGTGGCTTCTATTCCTAGTGTCAATCACTCTAATACCATTGCCAATTTTATTAAGGGTTACTATGTCAAGCAAAATTATGAAAATCAGCAGGTTCACATTGTGACCAGACTTGATAGGGACACTTCTGGCTTGATGCTCTTCGCCAAGCACGGCTATGCCCACGCACGATTAGACAAGCAGTTGCAGAAGAAGTCCATTGAAAAACGCTACTTTGCCCTCGTTAAAGGAGATGGATATTTGGAGTCAGAGGGGGAAATTATTGCTCCGATTGCGCGTGATGAAGACTCTATTATCACTAGAAGAGTAGCTAAAGGTGGAAAGTATGCCCATACATCATATAAGATTGTCGCTTCCTATGGAAATATTCACTTGGTCGATATTCGCTTGCATACTGGTCGAACCCACCAAATCCGAGTCCATTTTTCTCATATTGGTTTTCCTTTGTTGGGAGATGACTTGTATGGTGGTAGTCTGGACGACGGCATCCAACGTCAGGCTCTGCATTGCCATTACCTATCCTTTTATCATCCATTTTTAGAGCAAGATTTGCAGTTAGAAAGTCCCTTGCCGGATGATTTTAGCAACCTTATTACCCAGTTATCAACTAATACTCTATAAAAACTGATTCAGAGTATAATTATTATTTTAAAGGAGAAAACTCATGGAAGTTTTTGAAAGTCTCAAAGCCAACCTAGTTGGCAAAAATGCTCGTATCGTTCTCCCTGAAGGGGAAGAGCCTCGTATTCTTCAAGCAACTAAACGCTTGGTAAAAGAAACAGAAGTGATTCCTGTTTTGCTTGGAAATCCTGAAAAAATTAAAATTTATCTTGAAATTGAAGGGATCATGGATGGTTATGAAGTCATTGACCCTCAACATTATCCTCAATTTGAAGAAATGGTTGCTGCCCTAGTGGAGCGTCGCAAGGGCAAAATGTCTGAAGAAGATGCACGCAAGGTTTTGGTTGAAGATGTAAACTACTTTGGTGTTATGTTGGTTTACTTGGGCTTGGTTGATGGAATGGTGTCAGGTGCGATTCATTCAACTGCTTCAACAGTTCGTCCAGCCCTTCAAATCATCAAAACTCGTCCAAATGTAACTCGTACTTCAGGTGCCTTCCTCATGGTTCGTGGCTCTGAACGTTACCTATTTGGAGACTGTGCTATCAATATCAATCCTGATGCAGAAGCCTTGGCTGAAATTGCCATCAACTCAGCAATCACAGCTAAGATGTTTGGAATCGAGCCTAAAATTGCTATGCTAAGCTATTCTACTAAAGGTTCAGGTTTTGGTGAAAGCGTTGATAAGGTTGTAGAAGCAACTAAAATTGCTCACGACTTGCGTCCTGACCTTGAAATCGATGGTGAGTTGCAATTTGATGCGGCCTTTGTTCCCGAAACTGCAGCTCTGAAAGCTCCGGGAAGTACAGTAGCTGGTCAAGCAAATGTCTTTATCTTCCCAGGTATAGAGGCAGGAAATATTGGCTACAAGATGGCTGAACGTCTTGGTGGTTTTGCGGCTGTAGGACCTGTTTTGCAAGGTTTGAACAAGCCAGTTAACGACCTTTCTCGTGGATGTAATGCAGATGATGTTTACAAGTTAACCCTTATCACAGCAGCCCAAGCTGTTCATTAATAGTGAAAACTATAAAGCGATATACTATGCTATACTGTAGTTATGAAACTATGTACGAAAAGCACTGCCATTAACTCCTGGGAACTAAATTACTGATTGGTGTCAAAAAGGACAACTTCCAAGCGATGATATCCTGTCTATATACGACCTATAGAAATCTGTAATATACATGTCCGTAAAACGATAAATTCCCTTTTTGATTTTAAATGAGTATGAAAAGAGAATTTTTTCATTAGAAAACGCATAATATTGAGTGTTTTGACACCTGCTATTATGCGTTTTTTATAATTTTTGCACCTTTCTTAGCCTTTGTTATCGACAAGTATTGTTCTAGCTCCTTGTTTTTAGAATGGCAATTTCCCAGCGAAAGCACCCAGTTTTTTCTTGGTAGTTTCATCGATTTGTTCAAGAGCAGAGTTGATGGCTTGAACGGTCATATCAGAAAGAGTTTCAAGGTCCTCTGGGTCAATGATAGCTGGATTGAAATCAATGCTGACAACTTTCTTATCTCCAGTTAAGGTCGCTTGGACAAGGTCTTGAGCAGATTTGCCAACAAATTGCATAGCTGCAAGTTCAGCTTGACTTTGTTCCATTTGTTTTTGAAGTTTTTGTGCTTGGCGCATCATGTTTTGCATGTTCATCATAAGATTTCTAAAGTTCCTTTCATCTCAAGGGGATAATCCTTGTTGTTAACAAGTGCCTGATTTTCTATCCTAATTGTTCTTAGTAGCATAGCCATCAAGCCCAAGTATTGATTTTATTATATCATTTTTTTAAGACATAGTCTTTTATTGGTAAGAGTTATTTATGTCAAGGAGTAATTAGAAATAAATTAAAATAATGATTTTTGCTAAGAGGGGCTCTATTCTAGTTTCATGGAAATGATTTTACTAAAGGTTCGTATGCTTTGTTTACCAATATGTTACCTCTATCTATTTTTGGAAAAATAGTTGTTTATTATTTTTATGCTAATAGTAAAATCTAAATGGTAGCCTACGATTTTTTAGAAAGAAAATGGTACAATATTCTAAGAGAAAATACAATGGGAGGGAAAATGAGGTTATTACCTATAAGAAAAATATCACGTCAGTCTAAAAGGTTAGCACTTTTTTTGACGTTTTGTGCTGGATATGTGGATGCTTACACTTTTATTGTTCGTGGGAATACCCTTGTAGCTGGACAAACTGGAAATGTTGTCTTTCTTTCGGTAGAGCTAATACAGAATAATGTTTCGGATGTTAGGGATAAGCTTTTAACCTTAATAGCGTTTATGCTGGGAGTTTTTTTACTAACCATTTATAAGGAAAAATTGAGAATTGTAAAAAAGCCAATTCTGTCACTGATTCCTTTGGCAATCCTATCAATCATTATTGGTTTTGTTCCGCAGACTGTAGATAATATCTATCTAGTGCCGCCCTTGGCCTTCTGTATGGGACTGGTGACAACTGCTTTTGGAGAAGTATCGGGTATTGCCTACAATAACGCTTTTATGACAGGGAATATCAAACGAACCATGCTAGCTTTTGGGGATTATTTCCGAACCAAGCACACACCTTTTTTGCGTGAAGGGTTCATATTTGTTAGCCTGCTTAGTAGTTTTGTCCTTGGTGTTGTCTTTTCAGCTTATTTGACGATTTTCTATCATGAAAAGACCATTCTTGGTGTTCCTATTATGATGAGCATTTTTTATCTCAGTATGCTTTTTGCCTCGTGGCGGAAAAAAGTAAAAGAAAAAGCTTCATTTTAGGTGTTATTACTTGTAAGAAAATAGGAGATATGCTATACTTAGAGAGTTGACTATGCACGTTCCTGTGCAACCGCACGAACATCGTTGCTTGATTATTCAAGTTTAAGTGGTTCGTCCCACGATGCTAGGCGAGTCTTCACAAAAAATCGGGGAAACCCATAAAAATCATAGGAGGTGCATAATGAGCACATACGCAATTATCAAAACTGGCGGAAAACAAGTTAAAGTTGAAGTTGGTCAAGCAGTTTACGTTGAAAAATTGAACGTTGAAGCTGGTCAAGAAGTTACTTTTAACGAAGTTGTTCTTGTTGGTGGTGAAAACACTGTTGTCGGAACTCCACTTGTTGCTGGAGCTACTGTAGTTGGAACTGTTGAAAAACAAGGAAAACAAAAGAAAGTTGTTACTTACAAGTACAAACCTAAAAAAGGTAGCCACCGTAAACAAGGTCACCGTCAACCATATACAAAAGTTGTCATCAACGCAATTAACGCTTAATTTTAAGGAGAACACATGATACAGGCAGTCTTTGAGAGAGCCGAAGATGGCGAGCTGAGGAGTGCGGAAATTACTGGACACGCCGAGAGTGGCGAATACGGCTTAGATGTCGTGTGTGCATCGGTTTCTACGCTTGCCATTAACTTTATCAATTCCATTGAGAAATTTGCAGGCTATGAACCAATCCTAGAATTAAACGAAGATGAAGGTGGCTATCTGATGGTTGAGATTCCAAAAGACCTGCCTTCACACCAGAGAGAAATGACCCAGTTATTCTTTGAATCATTTTTCTTAGGTATGGCAAACTTATCGGAGAACTCTTCTGAGTTCGTCCAAACCAGAGTTATCACAGAAAACTAACACGGAGGAAAACATTATGTTAAAAATGACTCTTAACAACTTGCAACTTTTCGCCCACAAAAAAGGTGGAGGTTCTACATCAAACGGACGTGATTCACAAGCAAAACGTCTTGGAGCTAAAGCAGCTGACGGACAAACTGTAACAGGTGGATCAATCCTTTACCGTCAACGTGGTACACACATCTACCCAGGTGTAAACGTTGGACGTGGTGGAGACGATACTTTGTTCGCTAAAGTTGAAGGCGTAGTACGCTTTGAACGTAAAGGACGCGATAAAAAACAAGTTTCTGTTTACCCAATCGCTAAATAAAAAGGTTCAGTGAACCTTTTTATCCTGAGCCTTGAAATGTAAAGGCGAGGAAGCTAGAAGTAGCATTAAATAAGGCTTTCCGAGTTTTTCGGAGAGCCTGTTTTTTTGTTTTGGTACCCATACTTTTTAATATGTATAGTGGATTGAATCTGGAATAGAACACTGCTAAAAATTGATTTGAGTTTCCTACTCGATTTCTTCAGATTTTATTTCAATTGACTATAAGAACTGGTATCTGGTTTCAAATATTGGCTTGTCGTCCCTTAACTTGTCTGAATGGCTTGAGCCGTTCCTTCTGATAAGGGAAAATGATATTCTTTAACTGAAACTGTCTGAGAATCCAAGCTAACAGACGGAGAGAAAAATAGCTCCAATCTGAAGCACACTGGATGGGAGTTGTTGAAAATCAGTCATCTAGTTTTTCTTTACTGCTTTGGCTTTTTTCTTTGTCATCAGGGAAAGTGACTTGCTTCAAATCAGGGAGTTTAGGAAACTCTTCAAATATCTTGCACAAGTTGTCTCGTTTTGTAAATTTTACAGCCATAGGTGTACCTCGATTCTAAATTCTACCTTTTCGGCACCAATTAGTAATTTAAAGTTCTCAGAAGTTAGTTGCATTGCTTTTTCATACATAAGCATAGTATGACACTTTAAGGTTACCTAACAAGTCTAATCACTCCTTTCAAACTTTTGAAGATGTCCTAAGAGTTTTTGAGAAGAATATTGCAAAGTTCATAGTTGAGCAACGATAGAATGAAGTGCTTTTTGAAAACAGCTACACTTCAGGTGAAAAAAACGACATTTCAGATTTTCTGTTCCAGAAATAGCTATCGCTATGATATAATTATTTTATGATTATTACTATTCCTATAAAAAACCAAAAAGATATTGGCACACCATCTGATTCAGTCGTTGTTCTCGGCTATTTTGATGGTATACACAAGGGGCATCAAGAATTATTTCGTGTTGCCAATAAGGCTGCGAGAAAGGATTTGTTGCCTATCGTGGTTATGACCTTTAATGAATCTCCAAAGATCGCTTTAGAGCCTTATCATCCTGATCTGTTTTTACATATTTTAAATCCTGCTGAACGTGAAAGAAAATTAAAGCGTGAAGGTGTAGAAGAATTATATCTCCTTGATTTTAGTAGTCAATTCGCTAGTCTCACGGCAGAAGAATTTTTTGCAACCTATATCAAGGCTATGAATGCCAAAATTATTGTTGCAGGTTTTGATTATACATTTGGTTCTGACAAAAAAACAGCAGAAGATTTAAAGGATTACTTTGATGGAGAAGTTATCATTGTTCCACCTGTAGAAGATGAGAAAGGAAAGATTAGTTCAACTCGTATCCGTCAAGCTATTTTAGATGGAAATGTGAAAGAAGCAGGAGAACTTTTGGGGGCACCGCTTCCATCAAGAGGTATGGTGGTTCATGGTAATGCTCGTGGTCGCACGATTGGTTATCCAACAGCTAATTTAGTGCTTTTAGACCGTACTTATATGCCAGCAGATGGCGTTTATGTCGTTGATGTTGAGATTCAAAGACAGAAGTATCGTGCTATGGCTAGTGTCGGGAAAAACGTGACCTTTGATGGAGAAGAAGCACGTTTTGAAGTCAATATTTTTGATTTTAATCAAGATATTTATGGGGAAACCGTCATGGTTTATTGGCATGATCGCATTCGAGATATGACCAAATTTGACTCAGTTAATCAATTAGTGGATCAGTTAAAGGCTGATGAAGAAGTAGCTCGGAATTGGTCTTAAGAGCTTGAGTAAACAAAAAAGAGGTTGTTTGTAACCCAAAAGATAGATGATTTAGTCTAACTTTTGAGGTCACGACATTACCTCTTTTTATTCTTTTTCAAAGGTAAATCCTTCTCCAAGGATTTCGTGGGCTTCTGTAATGGTTATAAAGGCTTGCGGATCGATTCGATGAATCATTTCCTTCATTTTCACAATCTCATTTCTGCCGACAATACAGTAGATAATCTTCAAATCTTTTTGACTATAGTAGCCTTGACCGGAAATAAAAGTAACACCTCTTCCTAGGTCATCATTGATCGCCTTAGCAAGTTGGTCAGGACGTTTTGTAATAATCATAAAGCCTTTACCAGCATAGCCACCTTCACCAATCAAATCAATGACACGAGAAACGATAAAATCAAATAAGAGCGTGTAGGAAACCAATCTCAAATCCTTGAAGATTAGGAGAATAAGCATGAGAATACAAAAATCTAAGATAAAAAGTAGTTTCCCCATTGATATATGAGTGTATTTGTTGAGAATACGAGCTAGAATATCAGTTCCGCCAGTTGTACCTCCAGCATTAAAGATAATTCCAAGGCCAATTCCCAATAGAATTCCCGCTATAAGGGCTGTGATTAGTAAATCACCTTGAAGATCAATATGAAGGGGAATACGCTCAAAAAAAGCCAACCAGGCAGACAAAGATAAGGTTCCAAGCAGACTAGAATAGAGAGATTTTGCTCCAAATATTTTCCAAGCTAGGATGAAAAGGGGAATGTTAATCAGCAAGTTCATGAGCGAAACAGGGATTTTAAAAAGATAAAAGGTGATGAGGGTAATACCTGTCGCCCCTCCTTCAAAGAGATGATGAGGAACTACAAAATAAGTCAGACCAAAAGCATAAATAGCAGCACCTAGTAAAATGGTTAAAATGGGGTAAATTTTTTTAATCATAGAACACCTCTTTTCTTATAAGTTGATTATATCAAATTTTTACGGAAAATTTGATTGACTCCATTAGGATTTTTAATCTTTTTTTGATATAATTAAAAGTAAGAAAACCAATCTGAATCCTAAAATAGAAAGATTGATACTATGACAAAAATTAAGATTGTAACCGATTCATCTGTTACTATTGAACCAGAACTCGTAAAACAATTAGATATTACAATTGTTCCATTATCTGTAATGATTGATAATGTTGTTTATTCTGATGCTGATTTGAAAGAAGAAGGTAAATTTCTTCAGTTGATGCAAGCAAGTAAGAATCTTCCTAAGACAAGTCAACCGCCTGTAGGTGTCTTCGCTGAAGTTTTTGAAGACCTATGTAAGGATGGCAGCCAGATTCTTGCTATTCATATGTCCCATGCTCTTTCGGGGACTGTAGAAGCAGCGCGTCAAGGTGCTAGCCTATCTACTGCCGACGTAACAGTTATTGACAGTTCCTTCACTGACCAAGCTTTGAAATTCCAAGTTGTTGAGGCTGCAAAATTAGCGCAAGAAGGCAAAGAGTTGGAGGAAATCTTATCTCATGTAGAAGAGGTTAAAAACCACACAGAACTCTATATTGGCGTTTCAACTTTGGAAAATCTTGTCAAAGGTGGACGAATTGGCCGTGTAACTGGATTGTTGAGCTCCCTTCTCAATATCCGTGTTGTCATGCAAATGAAAGACCATGAATTGCAGCCAATGGTTAAAGGTCGTGGAACTAAAACCTTTAAAAAATGGTTAGATGAGTTGACAACATCTCTCTCTGAACGTTCTGTAGCAGAGATTGGAATTTCATATTCTGGTAGTGCTGATTGGGCAAAAGAGATGAAAGAAAGCTTACAAGCTTATGTTGAAAAGCCAATTTCTGTTTTAGAAACAGGTTCCATTATTCAAACTCACACGGGTGAGAACGCTTGGGCTATTTTGGTACGTTACCACTCCTAAAAAAATAAAGAAAATGGGAAGAAATAGCGTTTTTAACTTGACCTAAAAGGGATTTTAGGATATGATTATATTTGTTAATTAGAAATTATTTGGAGGAATCATTAACATGGCAAACAAACAAGATTTGATCGCTAAAGTAGCAGAAGCTACAGAATTGACTAAGAAAGACTCAGCGGCAGCAGTTGAAGCTGTATTTGCAGCAGTAGCTGACTATCTTGCAGCTGGTGAAAAAGTTCAATTGATCGGTTTTGGTAACTTTGAAGTTCGTGAGCGTGCAGAACGTAAAGGTCGCAACCCACAAACTGGTAAAGAAATGACAATTGCAGCTTCTAAAGTTCCAGCATTCAAAGCTGGTAAAGCTCTTAAAGACGCTGTTAAATAATCAGCCTTTTAAAAGCCTATTGTATCAAGCTTTCTAGCTTGGTCAGTAGGCTTTTTAATTATGAAATCTAGTAATAAATAGAGTTAAAAAGTTGAATGCTCCGAAAATATTGTATATATAGTAGTTGAATCTAAAATAGTACGAAACAATTTCTAAAACATTTATAGAAATTAATTTTACTTCCTCAATCGATTTGTTCTCATCTTATTTCAATCTGCTATACGTACGTATATAATGAAAAGAATTAAATAATAGACTTGTGCGATAACTATTTGAAGCAAGATTGGCTGGTTAGAAAATCCAACAAGATAGCGAAGGAATCTAACATAAAATATACATAATTTATTTTATGTTATAAACCCTTCGCTAAAATACTTACCATTATCTTGAATGCCTTAGGGAAACATGCTATACTACTTGTATGATTATTTTACAAGCTAATAAAATTGAACGTTCTTTTGCAGGAGAGGTTCTTTTCGATAATATTAACCTGCAGGTTGATGAACGAGACCGGATTGCTCTTGTTGGGAAAAATGGAGCAGGTAAGTCTACTCTTTTGAAGATTTTGGTTGGAGAAGAGGAGCCAACTAGTGGAGAAATCAATAAGAAAAAAGATATTTCTCTATCTTACCTAGCCCAAGATAGCCGTTTTGAATCTGAAAACACTATCTACGATGAAATGCTTCATGTCTTTGATGATTTGCGTCGGACTGAGAAACAACTGCGTCAGATGGAGTTGGAGATGGGAGAAAAGTCTGGTGCTGATTTGGATAAACTGATGTCAGATTACGACCGCTTATCTGAGAATTTTCGCCAAGCAGGTGGCTTTACCTATGAAGCTGATATACGAGCGATTTTAAATGGATTCAAGTTTGACGAATCTATGTGGCAGATGAAAATTGCTGAGCTTTCTGGTGGTCAAAACACCCGTCTGGCTCTAGCCAAAATGCTACTTGAAAAGCCCAATCTTTTGGTATTGGACGAACCAACCAACCACTTGGATATTGAAACCATTGCCTGGCTAGAGAATTACTTGGTAAACTATAGCGGTGCCCTCATTATTGTCAGCCACGACCGTTATTTCTTAGACAAGGTTGCGACAATTACGCTAGATTTGACCAAGCATTCCTTGGATCGCTATGTGGGGAATTACTCTCGTTTTGTTGAGTTGAAGGAGCAAAAACTAGCTACTGAGGCAAAAAACTATGAAAAGCAACAGAAGGAAATTGCTGCTCTGGAAGATTTTGTCAATCGCAATTTAGTCCGTGCTTCGACGACCAAACGTGCCCAATCTCGCCGCAAACAACTGGAAAAAATGGAACGTTTGGACAAGCCTGAAGCGGGTAAGAAATCAGCCAATATGACCTTCCAGTCTGAAAAAACGTCGGGCAATGTTGTTTTGACTGTTGAAAATGCGGCTATTGGCTATGATGGGGAAGTCCTGTCACAACCGATTAACCTAGACCTTCGTAAGATGAATGCTGTTGCCATCGTTGGTCCCAATGGTATTGGCAAGTCAACCTTTATCAAATCTATCGTGGATCAGATTCCGTTTATCAAGGGTGAAAAACGCTTTGGCGCTAATGTTGAGGTTGGTTACTATGATCAGACTCAAAGCAAGCTGACACCAAGTAATACTGTACTGGATGAACTTTGGAATGATTTCAAATTGACACCGGAAGTTGAAATCCGTAACCGCCTAGGTGCTTTCCTTTTTTCTGGAGATGATGTCAAAAAATCAGTCGGCATGCTGTCTGGTGGCGAAAAAGCTCGCTTACTTTTAGCTAAACTGTCTATGGAGAACAACAACTTCTTGATTCTGGATGAGCCAACTAACCACTTGGATATTGATAGCAAGGAAGTGCTAGAAAATGTCTTGATTGACTTTGATGGAACTCTTCTATTCGTCAGCCACGACCGTTACTTTATCAATCGTGTGGCAACTCATGTACTGGAATTGTCAGAGAATGGATCAACTCTCTATCTTGGAGATTACGATTACTATGTTGAGAAGAAATCAGAAGTAGAAATGATTCAAACTGAGGAAGCTTCAACCAGCAATCAAGCAACAGAAGCAAGCCCAGTTAATGACTATCAAGCTCAGAAAGAAAGTCAAAAAGAAGTTCGTAAGCTCATGCGACAAATAGAAAGTCTAGAAGCTGAAATTGAAGAGTTAGAAAGTCAAAGTCAAGCCATTTCTGAACAAATGTTGGAAACAAACGATGCCGACAAACTGATGGAATTGCAGGCAGAGCTGGACAAAATCAGCCATCGTCAGGAAGAAGCCATGCTTGAGTGGGAAGAATTATCAGAGCAGGTGTAAAGATGGAACGTCTTGGAAAAGTACTTCGTGAATTTCGGACAAGTGGAAATTATTCTTTAAAGGAGGCTGCAGGCGAGTCCTGCTCTACCTCTCAGTTATCTCGCTTTGAGCTTGGGGAGTCTGACCTAGCAGTCTCACGTTTCTTTGAGATTTTGGATAACATTCATGTCACAATCGAAAATTTCATGGACAAGGCTAGGGATTTTCAAAATCATGAACATGTTGCTATGATGGCGCAGATTATTCCGCTTTACTACTCAAATGATATTGCAGGTTTTCAAAAGCTTCAAAGGGAACAACTTGAAAAGGCTAAGAGTTCGATCAATCCCCTTTATTTTGAGCTGAACTGGATTTTGCTACAAGGTTTGATTTGTCAAAGAGATTCGAGTTATGATATGAAGCAAGATGATTTGGATAAGGTAGCAGATTATCTCTTTAAAACGGAAGAATGGACCATGTATGAGTTGATTCTTTTCGGAAACCTCTATAGTTTCTACGATGTGGACTATGTAACTCGGATTGGTAGAGAAGTTATGGAGAGGGAGGAATTTTACCTAGAGATTGGTCGCCATAAGAGATTAGTATTGATTTTGGCCCTCAATTGTTACCAGCATTGTTTAGAGCATCTTTCTTTTGACAATGCAAGCTATTTTGAGACTTATACAGAGAAGATTATTGGTAAAGGTATTAAGCTTTATGAGCGTAATATTTTCCATTATCTAAATGGTTTTGCCTTATATCAAAAAGGACAGTGTAAAGAAGGTTGTAAGCAGATGCAAGAGGCCATGCATATTTTTGATGTGCTAGATCTCCCAGAGCAAGTAGCCTACTATCAGGAACATTACGAAAAATTTGTCAAAGATTAATTTTCCCAAATAAGGGAAAAAATAAAAAGCACCTTTCAGTTTTGATACAATAGTTTCAAAATTTGAGAGGAGTTTTTATATGAATCGCTATGCCGTACAGTTGATTAGCCGTGGAGCTGTTAACAAGATAGGAAATATGCTCTATGATTATGGAAATAGTGTCTGGTTGGCTTCCATGGGGACTATCGGGCAGACTGTTTTAGGAATGTATCAGATTTCTGAACTCGTCACATCTATTCTCGTAAATCCCTTTGGTGGAGTCATTTCAGACCGTTTTTCTCGTCGCAAAATTTTGATGACGACAGACCTTATTTGTGGGATTCTTTGTCTGGCTATTTCTTTTATAAGGAATGACAGCTGGATGATTGGAGCTTTGATTGTTGCTAACATTGTGCAGGCTATTGCTTTTGCCTTTTCTCGTACAGCCAATAAAGCTATTATAACTGAAGTGGTGGAGAAAGATGAGATTGTGATCTATAACTCTCGCTTAGAGCTGGTTTTGCAGGTTGTAGGTGTTAGCTCTCCTGTTCTTTCCTTCCTTGTTTTACAGTTTGCAAGTCTCCATATGACGCTACTGCTAGACTCGCTGACTTTTTTCATTGCTTTTGTTCTAGTGGCTTTCCTTCCGAAAGAGGAAGCAAAAGTTCAAGAGAAAAAGGCTTTTACTGGGAGAGATATTTTTGTAGATATCAAGGATGGGTTACACTATATCTGGCATCAGCAAGAAATTTTTTTCCTTTTGCTGGTAGCTTCCAGCGTCAATTTCTTTTTTGCAGCTTTTGAATTTCTCCTCCCCTTTTCGAATCAGCTTTACGGGTCAGAAGGAGCCTATGCAAGTATTTTAACTATGGGGGCTATTGGTTCCATCATTGGGGCTCTTCTAGCTAGTAAAATTAAAGCTAATGTTTATAATCTTTTGATTTTACTGGCTTTGACAGGTGTCGGAGTTTTTATGATGGGATTACCACTGCCAACTTTTCTTTCCTTTTCTGGAAATTTAGTTTGTGAATTGTTTATGACGATTTTTAATATTCACTTTTTTACTCAAGTACAAACCAAGGTTGAGAGCGAATTTCTTGGGAGAGTACTAAGTACGATTTTTACCTTAGCTATTCTATTTATGCCTATTGCAAAAGGATTTATGACAGTCTTGCCAAGTGTACATCTCTCTTCTTTCCTGATAATTGGAAGTGGTGTTATCATCTTGTCTTGTATATCGTTTATTTATGTTCGAACTCATTTTGAAAAATTGATATAAGGCTGCTTGAGTTTCAAAAATAATTTCAAACTAAGTATTTTTTCCGCCCTTCTCGTTTGTGAGGAGGGCTTAGTTTATGGTAAAATGGTCTTATGAATAAAAGAATGAATGAGTTAGTCGCCTTGCTCAATCGCTATGCGACTGAGTACTATACCAGCGATAATCCATCGGTTTCAGACAGTGAGTATGACCGTCTTTACCGAGAGTTGGTTGAGTTAGAAACTGCCTATCCAGATCAAGTATTAGCAGACAGTCCGACCCATCGTGTTGGTGGTAAGGTTTTAGATGGTTTTGAAAAATACAGTCATCAGTATCCTCTTTATAGTTTGCAGGATGCTTTTTCACGTGAGGAGCTTGAAGCTTTTGATGCGCGTGTTCGTAAGGAAGTGGCTCATCCAACCTATATTTGTGAGCTGAAAATCGATGGCTTATCTATCTCGCTGACTTATGAAAAGGGGATTTTAGTTGCAGGTGCAACACGTGGAGACGGTTCTGTTGGGGAGAACATCACAGAAAATCTTAAGCGTGTTAAAGACATTCCTTTAACTTTGCCAGAAGAACTAGATATCACAGTTCGTGGGGAATGTTATATGCCACGCGCTTCTTTTGACCAGGTTAATCAAGCTCGCCAAGAAAATGGAGAGCCTGAATTTGCCAATCCCCGTAATGCGGCGGCAGGCACACTACGTCAGCTGGATACAGCAGTAGTTGCCAAGCGCAATCTTGCAACGTTTCTCTATCAAGAAGCCAGCCCGTCAACTCGTGACAGCCAAGAAAAGGTTTTGAAGCACCTAGAACAACTTGGTTTTGTAGTCAATTCTAAACGAATTCTGGCTGAAAGCATGGATGAGATTTGGAATTTTATCCAAGAAGTAGGAGAGGAACGGGAAAATCTGCCTTATGATATTGATGGAGTTGTAATCAAGGTCAATGACCTAGCAAGCCAAGAAGAACTCGGTTTTACCGTCAAGGCTCCAAAGTGGGCAGTAGCCTACAAGTTTCCTGCTGAAGAAAAAGAAGCTCAACTCTTATCAGTTGATTGGACAGTTGGTCGTACCGGTGTTGTAACCCCAACTGCAAATCTGACACCTGTTCAGCTTGCTGGTACAACTGTTAGCCGTGCGACCCTGCACAATGTGGATTATATTGCTGAAAAAGATATTCGCAAAGACGACACGGTCATCGTCTATAAGGCCGGGGACATCATCCCTGCCGTTTTACGTGTGGTAGAGTCCAAACGGGTTTCTGAAGAGAAACTAGATATTCCTACAAACTGTCCAAGTTGTAACTCTGACTTGTTGCACTTTGAAGATGAAGTGGCTCTCCGTTGTATCAATCCGCGTTGCCCTGCTCAAATCATGGAAGGTTTGATCCACTTTGCCTCTCGAGATGCCATGAATATTACAGGCCTTGGACCATCAGTAGTTGAGAAATTATTTGCTGCAGATCTAGTCAAGGATGTGGCAGATATTTACCGTTTGAAAGAAGAAGATTTTCTCCTTTTAGAGGGGGTCAAGGAAAAGTCCGCTTCTAAACTATATCAGGCTATCCAAGCATCTAAGGAAAATTCAGCCGAGAAACTCTTGTTTGGTTTGGGAATTCGTCATGTCGGCAGTAAGGCCAGTCAGCTTTTACTTCAACATTTTCTCTCAATCGAAAATCTGGCTCAGGCAGATCCAGAGGAAGTGGCTAGTATTGAAAGCCTGGGTGGTGTGATTGCCAAGAGTCTTCAGACTTACTTTGCTACAGAAGGCTCTGAAATTCTTCTCAGAGAATTAAAAGAAGCTGGGGTCAATCTGGACTATAAAGGTCAGACAGTAGTAGCGGATGCAGCCTTGTCAGGTTTGACAGTGGTATTGACTGGAAAATTGGAACGGCTCAAGCGCTCAGAAGCTAAAAGTAAACTCGAAAGTCTGGGGGCCAAAGTGACAGGCAGTGTGTCTAAAAAGACCGACCTCGTCGTGGCAGGAGCAGATGCTGGAAGTAAACTTCAAAAGGCGCAAGAACTTGCTATCGAAGTTCGAGATGAAGCTTGGCTAGAAAGTTTGTAACAATGACAGAAGAAAGAAAACGTGCGCGTTTAATTTATAACCCAACCTCAGGGCAGGAAATTATCAAGAAAAATATAGCAGAAGTGCTGGATGTTTTGGAAAATATTGGCTATGAAACCAGTGCCTTTCAAACGACTACAGAACCTCTTTCGGCACAAAAAGAAGCTGAGAGAGCAGCCAAAGCTGGTTTTGATTTGATTATTGCTGCAGGTGGTGATGGAACAATTAATGAGGTAGTCAATGGGGTTGCCTCGCTCGATAAGAGACCTCGGCTTGCTATCATCCCAACAGGTACGACTAATGATTATGCGCGTGCCCTAAAAATTCCAATGGGTGATCCTGTTGCGGCTGCTCAGATTATTGCTAAAAATGAGACCATTCATATGGATATTGGACGAGCTTTTGGCGACAAATATTTTATTAATATTGCCGCTGCTGGAACCTTAACCGAATTGACTTACAGTGTTCCAAGTGAAGTCAAGACGCGTCTTGGTTATTTTGCCTATGTTGCTAAAGGCATTGAAATGTTTCCTAAGACCAAGGTTCGTCCAGTGAGAATCACACACGATCAGGGGGTCTTTGAAGGAGAGGTGTCCTTGATTTTTGTTGCCTTGACCAATTCCATTGGAGGTTTTGAGCAGTTAGCGCCTGATACCAAGTTAGACGATGGTAATTTTACTCTGATTTTGGTCAAGACAGACAAGCTATTTGATATGTTGGGCTTATTGATACAGGCCATTAATGGTGGTCAGCATGTCTCAGACGTCAATATCGAATACCTTAAAACTAGCAAACTACGTTTAGAAGTTTTAGATGACCAAGAACCATTTATGCTGAACCTAGATGGGGAATATGGAGGAGATACCCCAGTTGAACTTCAAGTCTGCCATCATCACATCGAATTTTTTGTCAATCGAGACGAGATTAGTCAAGAATTTATTAGTGAAATAGAAACGAATTAAAAAGTAAAAAGGAAAAATAAAAATGTATAACTACCCTATGCGCATTCATTACCATCGCAAGAATGGTGAATACGACACTTGCTCTTTTGTAAAGAGTAAGGATCAACGAATTGATTTACTAACTTACCAAGAAGATTATTTTGGAGCCTTATTTAGCTTTGAACACCCAAGTGCTCATCCCTTAGAAAGCTTGAATTTTGTGGTTCACACAGGCCAAACTAGTAAAGAATATGCTATCCGTTTTAATCACTATCCCCTCTTAACAGAGGTCTGGATTTTGGAAGGCGATGATAGAATTTATTATTCTGAAAATCCTGCAATTGCAAGTCCTTTCTATAAAAATCAAAATCCTTTTGCTTTTGACAAGGCTATCAATAGCGCTAGTTTCGACCACCACTGGGGCTACCAAGGGGAATTGGGTTGCCGTGTAGAGGACAATCAGGCTCGTTTTGCTCTCTGGGCTCCAACAGCGACAGAAGTGCAGGTTGTCGTTTATGAATCAGCTGCTAATGATGCTCCTGTTTGGAAGACCTTTGAGATGGAGAGAGGCAATAGCTACTCTTATAATCACAAGGACAATACAATCGGTGTCTGGAGTTTGGATGTTGAGGAAGATTTGACTGGTAAGGCTTATCAGTATCAAGTCCAATTCCCTCACCACCAAACAGTGACACGCGATCCCTATACCATCGCGACCAGTCCTGATGGCAAACGTTCAGCTATCCTGAGCCATGAAGAAAAGCAAGTTGCAAACTTCGAGGTCAAGCACGGTTCAGAGGCTACTTGGCGCTTGGCAAATCCATGTAAGGCAGTTATTTGTGAAATGCACATTCGTGATTTGACCAAATCACCGACCTCAGGTGTGGATGAACATCTTCGAGGAACTTTCTTAGGTGCTGCACAGACTGGAACAGTTAACCAGTACGGCCAAGCAACTGCTTTTGATTACATCAAGAAGCTGGGCTACAATTATGTTCAGTTGCAACCAATTGCAGACCGTCACAAAGAATACGATGAGGATGGGAATGTAACCTACAACTGGGGTTATGACCCACAAAACTATAACGCGCCAGAAACTAGTTTTTCAACTAATCCAGACGACCCAGCTCAGGTTATTCGTGATTTGAAGACCATGGTTCAAGCTTACCACGATGCGGGTATTGGTGTTATTATGGATGTGGTCTATAACCATACCTTCTCAGTTGTTGATGCACCTTTCCAAACAACTGTCCCTGATTACTATTATCGTATGAATCCAGACGGTACCTTCCAGAATGGAACAGGCGTTGGAAATGAAACAGCCAGTGAACACGAAATGTTCCGCAAGTATATGATTGATTCTCTTCTATACTGGGTTCAGGAATACAATATTGACGGCTTCCGTTTTGACTTAATGGGGATTCATGATGTCAAGACTATGCAGATGATTCGTCAAAGCTTAGATGAAATCGACCCTAACATTATCCTCTATGGAGAAGGATGGGATATGGGAACAGGTCTTGCCCCTTATGATAAGGCCAAGAAGGACAATGCCTACCAGATGCCAAATATTGGTTTCTTTAATGACAATCAGCGCGATGCTGTCAAAGGGGGAGAAGTTTATGGTGCTATCAAGTCAGGTTTTGTCAGTGGTGCTGCGACAGAGCCAATTCTTGCTAAAGCAATCCTAGGAAGTCGTGAATTAGGAAGCTATACACATCCAAATCAGGTGCTTAACTATGTAGAAGCCCATGACAATTACAATCTTCACGATTTATTGGCAACCCTTCATCCAGACCAAAGTTCAGAGCAAATCATGCGCAAGGTCGAGACAGCCACAGCCATGAATCTGCTCATGCAGGGGATGGCCTTTATGGAAATCGGTCAAGAATTTGGTCGTACCAAACTGGTTGCGACTGGTGAAAATGGTGAGTTGACCCATGATGATAGAGAGCGTGCGATGAATAGCTATAATGCTCCTGACAGTGTGAACCAAGTGAACTGGAACTTGATTAATGAGCGTCAAGACAGTATTGAGTTTATCCGTCAAGTCATCCGATTGAAGACAAAAACTGGTGCCTTTTCTTACTCTAGCTATGATGAAATTTACCATCATGTCTTTGTGCATTCTGCAATTGAACATAGCGGCTGCCTTATCTATGAAGTTCATGGGAAAGAACACCTCTTGGTGGTTGTGAATGCTAAATCAGAACCCTATCCATTTGAAAATGCAGGAAATTTAGCTATGTTGGTAACCAACAGTCGCTCAAAAGAAGACAATGTGTTAGATGATATTAGTCTAGCTGTCTTGAGTGTTTTATAAAGACCATCTATCTCGCTATTCTAACAGATCATTGGAAGTGAACGAATAGAAAGAACTTAGTTGATAACTCACTCGTATAGAAAATTTGATATATATTTTCATCAAACGTGTAAAATCAGGAAATTGTTTTCCTGGTTTTATTTTTTTGCTATAAAATAATAATAATCATAGAAAAAATACGAACTTTTTGGTATTGTAGTAGAAAAAGAAATGCATTTTCGCAATTTTTTTGAAAAAATATTAATTTACAATTGAACAACTAAGTGAACTTTTTGTAGATTTTCAAAATAATTTTAAAGAAGTATAGTAATTTACTTGAATCTTCTCTAAAAAAGTAGTATAATAAAAACACAGAAAACGCTTACAGCAGAAAGGGAGTATATGGATAGAAGAGAAGCATTGCGCACCTTTATGACAGGTGAGAATTTTCACCTCCAGCATTATCTGGGAGCGCATAGGGAAGAAAAAGATGGTGAGTCTGGCTATACTTTCCGAGTTTGGGCACCCAATGCTCAGGCAGTTCACTTGGTAGGGGATTTTACCAATTGGGTAGAAAATCAGATTCCGATGGAACGGAATGAATTTGGAGTCTGGGAAGTCTTTACCAGTTTTGCTCAAGAAGGCCAAATTTACAAGTACCATATCACACGTGCAAATGGTCATCAGCTTATGAAGATTGATCCTTTGGCTGTACGGTATGAGGCACGACCTGGTACTGGAGCGATTTTAACAGAGATTCCAGAGAAAAAATGGAAGGATAGACTCTGGCTAGCCCGTAGAAAACGCTTAAGCTTTGAAGAGCGTCCTGTCAATATTTACGAGGTTCATGCTGGCTCTTGGAAGAGAAATCCAGACGGTAGTCCCTATAGTTTTGCTCAATTGAAAGATGAACTCATTCCTTACCTAGTTGAGATGAACTATACTCACATTGAGTTTATGCCCTTGATGTCTCACCCTCTCGGTTTGAGTTGGGGCTATCAGCTTATGGGTTACTTTGCTTTAGAGCATGCCTATGGTCGTCCTGAAGAGTTTCAAGATTTTGTTGAGGAATGTCACTTAAACAATATTGGGATTATTGTGGACTGGGTACCTGGTCACTTCACTATTAATGATGATGCCTTAGCCTATTACGATGGGACACCGACTTTTGAGTATCAGGACCATAATAAGGCTCATAACTATGGTTGGGGAGCACTCAATTTCGACCTTGGGAAGAATGAAGTCCAGTCCTTCTTGATTTCTAGCATTAAGTTTTGGATTGACTTTTACCATTTGGACGGTATTCGCGTGGATGCGGTTAGCAACATGCTCTATCTAGATTACGATGATGCCCCATGGACACCGAATAAAGATGGCGGTAATCTCAACTATGAAGGATATTATTTCCTTCAACGCTTGAATGATGTCATTAAACTAGCTCATCCAGATGTGATGATGATAGCTGAGGAAAGTTCATCAGCTACTCAGATTACTGATACAAAGGATTCAGATGGTCTTGGCTTTGACTACAAATGGAATATGGGCTGGATGAATGATATTCTCCGTTTCTATGAAGAAGATCCGATTTATCGTACATACGACTTTAACCTAGTGACTTTCAGCTTTATGTATGTCTTCAAGGAGAATTATCTCCTACCATTCTCACACGATGAAGTTGTTCATGGCAAGAAGAGTATGATGCACAAGATGTGGGGAGATCGCTATAATCAATTCGCAGGCTTGCGCAATCTCTATACGTACCAAATTTGTCACCCTGGTAAGAAATTGCTCTTCATGGGTAGTGAATACGGCCAATTCCTAGAATGGAGATCTGAAGAGCAGTTGGAATGGTCTAATCTAGAAGACCCTATGAATGCTAAGATGAAGTATTTCACTTCTCAGCTAAACCAGTTTTACAAAGATCATCGCTGTCTGTGGGAAATCGATACCAGCTATGATGGTATTGAAATCATTGATGCGGATAATCGAGACCAGAGTGTTCTTTCCTTCATCCGTAAGGGTAAGAAGGGCGACATGCTAGTCTGCGTCTTTAATATGGCACCTGTTGAACGAAAAGATTTTACAATCGGTCTGCCTGTTGCAGGGATTTATGAAGAAGTCTGGAATACTGAGTTAGAAGAGTGGGGAGGCGTTTGGAAAGAACATAATCAAACTGTTCAAACGCAAGAAGGACTATGGAAAGATTATGAGCAGACCTTGACCTTTACCCTACCGGCTATGGGAGCAAGTGTTTGGAAAATCAAACGCCGCTTGAAATCTGATAAAACTGTCACAAGTAAAAACCAAAAAGGAGTAGAAAATGAAGAATGAAATGTTAGCTTTGATTCTTGCTGGTGGGCAAGGAACTCGTCTCGGTAAACTCACTCAAAGCATCGCAAAACCAGCTGTGCAATTTGGTGGGCGCTACCGTATCATTGACTTTGCCCTATCAAACTGTGCCAACTCAGGGATTCATAATGTTGGGGTCATTACACAGTATCAACCTCTTGCTCTCAACAATCATATTGGGAACGGTTCAAGCTGGGGACTAGATGGTATCAATTCTGGTGTTTCTATTCTTCAACCTTATTCTGCCAGTGAAGGAAATCGTTGGTTTGAAGGGACTAGTCACGCTATTTACCAAAATATCGACTATATCGACAGTGTCAACCCTGAGTATGTCTTGATTTTGTCTGGGGACCACATCTACAAAATGGACTATGATGATATGCTCCAGTCTCATAAGGATAATAATGCCAGCTTGACAGTAGCCGTTTTAGACGTCCCTCTTAAAGAAGCAAGCCGTTTTGGTATCATGAACACAGATGCTAACAATCGTATTGTTGAATTTGAAGAAAAACCAGCTCAACCTAAATCTACAAAAGCTTCTATGGGAATCTACATTTTTGATTGGCAACGCCTTCGTAATATGTTAGTCGCTGCTGAAAAGAGCAATGTAGATATGTCAGATTTTGGTAAAAATGTCATTCCAAATTACCTTGAGTCAGGTGAAAGTGTTTATGCTTACGAATTTAGCGGTTACTGGAAAGATGTTGGTACGATTGAGTCTCTTTGGGAAGCGAACATGGAGTACATTTCTCCAGAGAATGCCTTGGATAGTCGTAACCGTCAATGGAAGATTTACTCAAGAAACTTGATTTCACCACCAAACTTCCTCGGAGCAAATGCTGATGTGGAAGACTCATTAGTTGTAGACGGATGTTTCGTTGATGGAACTGTTAAACATTCTATCCTTTCAACAGGCGCGCAAGTTCGCGAAGGAGCGGAAGTTGTTGATTCAGTTATCATGAGTGGAGCTATCATTGGTCAAGGAGCTAAGATTAAACGTGCCATTATTGGTGAAGGTGCGATTATTTCTGACGGTGTCGAAATTGATGGAACAGATGAAGTACAAGTTGTAGGATATAATGAAGTAGTGGGGGTAGCAACAGATGAAGATTGATAAATATTCTGCCATTTTAGGAAACACAGTTGGTTTTCACGATATGTCGACATTGACAGACCACCGTCCAGTAGCAAGTTTGCCATTTGGTGGGAAATATCGTTTGATTGACTTCCCACTTTCAAGCCTTGCTAATGCAGGTGTTCGTAGTGTCTTTGGTATTTTCCAGCAGGATAATATCAGCTCAGTCTTTGACCATATCCGTTCAGGACGCGAGTGGGGCTTATCAACCCTTCTCAGTCACTATTATCTAGGTATTTACAATACTCGTGTGGAGAGTAGCACAGTAGGAAAAGAATACTACCAACAGCTTCTTACTTATTTAAAACGCTCTGGATCAAACCAAACGGTTGCCCTCAACTGCGATGTCTTGATTAACATTGATTTGAACCAAGTTTTCCATCTACATAGTACAACAAAAGGGCCTATCACTGTAGTTTATAAAAAACTAGCTAAGAAAGATATTTCAGAAGTAAATGCAATCTTAGAAGTGGATGAAACAGACCATGTTCTTTCTCATAAACTCTTTGATAGCAAGTCAACAGCTGAAACGTTCAATATGTCTACAGATATCTTTGTCGTTGATACACCGTGGTTGATTGAACGCTTGGAAGAAGAAGCTAAAAAAGAACATCCAGAGAAATTGCGTTATGTTTTACGTGATTTGGCTGCAAAAGAGGGAGCTTTCGCCTACGAGTACACAGGCTACCTAGCCAATATTCACTCTGTAGAGTCTTATTACCAAGCTAATAAAGATATGCTTGAATCACAGAAATTCTATTCTCTCTTCTCACCAAACCAAAAGATTTATACAAAGGTTAAGAACGAAGAACCAACTTACTATGCTAATACATCTAAGGTAAGTACTTCTCAGTTTGCGTCTGGTAGTATCATTGAAGGTCAAGTGGCTAATTCTGTTCTATCACGTAATATTCATATCCATAAGGATAGCCTGGTTAAAGATAGCCTACTCTTCCCTCGTGTTGTGATTGGAGAAGGAGCTCAGGTAGAATATGCTATCTTGGACAAGGGTGTTGAAGTTGAGCCTGGTGTTGTGATTCGAGGAACTGCAGAACATCCAGTTGTCGTTAAGAAAGGTAGCAAAGTAACAGAGGATATTCATTCATGAAAATTTTATTTGTAGCAGCAGAGGGTGCACCCTTTTCAAAAACAGGTGGTTTGGGAGACGTCATTGGCGCTCTTCCTAAATCACTTGTAAAAGCGGGACATGAAGTTGCAGTGATTTTACCCTACTATGACATGGTAGAGGCTAAATTTGGAAATCAGATTGAAGATGTTCTTCATTTTGAGGTGAGCGTCGGTTGGCGCAGACAGTATTGTGGAATTAAGAAAACAGTATTAAATGGTGTAACCTTCTACTTTGTTGACAGCCAATATTATTTCTTCCGTGGTCATGTTTACGGTGATTTTGACGACGGAGAGCGCTTTGCCTTTTTCCAACTTGCTGCCATTGAGGCTATGGAAAGGATTGACTTTATTCCTGACCTTCTCCATGTTCATGATTACCATACAGCCATGATTCCTTTCTTGTTAAAGGAAAAATACCGTTGGATTCAAGCCTATCAAGGAATAAAAACTGTTTTAACCATTCATAATTTGGAATTCCAAGGACAATTTTCAGAAGGAATGTTATGGGACTTGTTTGGAGTTGGCTTTGAACGTTATGCTGATGGTACCCTTCGCTGGAACAACTGTCTGAACTGGATGAAGGCAGGTATTCTCTATGCGGATCGTGTTTCAACCGTCTCACCTAGTTATGCTCAGGAAATTATGACCAGTAAATTCGGATGTAACTTGGATCAGATTCTTAGAATGGAGTCTGGTAAAGTATCTGGTATCGTGAATGGGATTGATGCTGATTTTTATAATCCTCAGACGGATGCTCTTTTAGACTATCATTTCAATCAGGAAGATTTGTCTGGGAAAGCCAAAAACAAGGCAAAATTGCAAGAAAGAGTTGGCTTGCCAGTTAGAGCTGACGTTCCACTGGTGGGAATTGTTTCTCGTTTGACACGTCAAAAAGGTTTTGATGTGGTGGTCGAAAGTCTTCACCATATCTTGCAAAATGATGTTCAGATTGTTCTTTTGGGAACTGGAGATCCAGGCTTTGAAGGAGCTTTCTCATGGTTTGCTCAGATATACCCAGACAAGCTATCAGCAAATATCACTTTTGATGTCAAACTTGCTCAAGAAATCTACGCTGCTTGTGACCTCTTCCTCATGCCAAGTCGTTTTGAACCATGTGGCTTGTCTCAAATGATGGCTATGCGTTACGGAACCTTGCCATTGGTCCATGAAGTTGGAGGCTTGCGAGATACCGTTAAAGCATTTAATCCAATCGAAGGAAGCGGTACTGGCTTTAGCTTTGACAATCTATCTCCTTACTGGTTAAATTGGACTTTCCAAACAGCATTGGACTTGTATAGAAACCATCCAGACATTTGGAGAAACCTACAAAAACAAGCTATGGAGAGTGACTTCTCATGGGATACAGCCTGCAAGTCATACCTTGACTTGTACCATAGTTTAGTTAATTAATAGATAAAATCGTATGATGACTTCATACGATTTTTAGGCTATTTAGAGAGGAGAACTGATGTCTCAAGTAAAAGGCTTGTGTGTTTTGGATGTAGATGGAACCTTAATCCTAGAAGAAGTGATTAATCTTTTAGGGAGAGAGGCAGGTCATGAGGCGGAAATTTCGCAGATTACAAGTCGGGCAATGCGAGGAGAGTTGGTCTTTGAAAGCAGTTTAAGAAAAAGAGTGTCCTTGTTGGAAGGTCTTCCTATTTTGGTCTTTGATAACGTCTTCAACTCAATTCATCTATCGCTAAATGCCCAGGAATTCATTTCCATTCTCCAAAAGAATGGCATCCTAGTTGGTCTGGTGTCCGGTGGATTTACACCAATAGTTGAGAGATTATCAAAATCTCTAGGGATTGCCTATTTCTCTGCAAACCAAGTTGAAGTCAAAGACGGTCATCTAACAGGGAAATTAGTTGGACAAATTATCAGTCCCCAGATTAAAAAAGAGACTCTGGAACAATGGAGAGAGGAACTAAAACTTTCTAAAGAAAGAACGATTGCAATCGGTGACGGGGCCAATGATTTATTGATGTTGAGATCAGCAGGACTGGGAATCGCTTTTTGTGCCAAAGAAGTACTCAAAAAAGAAATACCACATCATGTTGACAAGAGGGATTTTTTAGAAGTTCTTCCTTTGATTGACTGTTTAGAATGAGGGAAAATATGAAGATTGTAATTGCACCGGATTCGTTTAAGGAAAGCTTGACAGCTCAACAGGTAGCTGAAGCAATAAAAAGAGGCTTCCAGTAATCGATAGCAGATGTAGAATGTCTCCTCTGCCCTGTTGGTGATGGGGGAGAAGGTACTGTAGATGCTATCCGACATTCTCTTGACCTAAAAGAAAAATGGATCCAAGTGACAGACCCTTTTGGACAAAAAGAAGCCATGCGCTATTTTCAAAAAAGTCAACTGGCACTATTTGAAGTAGCTGACTTGGTTAGTCTTGGAAAAATTCCGCTAGAGAAACGAAATCCACTTCAAATCCAAACTTGTGGTATCGGAGAGTTGATTCTCCATCTCATTTCTAAAGGGATTAAAGATATTTATATCGGTGTTGGTGGCACGGCCAGTAATGATGGAGGACTGGGGATTGCTGCTGGTTTAGGTTATCAATTTTATGATAGGGACGGAAATGTCTTGCCTGCTTCCGGTCAATCCTTATTAAACTTAGCTTCTGTTTCAACAGAAAATCGCTATAAAATTCCTGAAGGTGTTCAAATTCATATTTTATCAGATGTCGTGAGTCCCTTATGTGGTCATCAAGGTGCGACTTACACTTTTGGCAAGCAAAAAGGCCTAAATCTTACTATGTTTCCAGTCCTAGATCAAGCAATCCAAGACTTTTATGAAAAAGTCTCACCTGCAATATTGCAAATTAAAGGAGCAGGAGCTGGTGGAGGCATTGCTGGCGGTTTGTGTGCCTTTGCTCAGGCAAATATCGTGTCTGGAATTGATACCTGCTTGAACTTAATCAACTTTGATAAGAAAGTTTCAGATGCTGACTTGGTTGTTGTTGGAGAAGGAAGACTTGACAGTCAAAGCTTTGCTGGGAAAGCGCCTATAGGTGTTGCAAAAAGAACCCCTGTTGGAGTTCCTGTTATTGCTATTTGCGGTAGTCTTGCTGAAGATTTACCTCCCCTACCATTTGAAAATATCCAAGCTGTCTTTTCTATTTTGGAGAAAAGTGAACCTTTAGAAGATAGTTTGAAAAATGCCAGTCTCTATCTGGAGCACACGGCTGCCAATATTGGGCACTTATTAACTATGCGCAATATTTAGCCAAACCATTTTTTCCATAAGGATGTTTTGGATGGTTCTTCCTTTTTAACTTCCCAAAGTTTTGGAAAAGCAAGTCGAAGATCCTTTTCTTCTACTTGAACGGGTGCATTGCTATGGATAACCAGACCGAAGGGAGAAGTAATATGCTCTTCAGATACTATGGTAGCTTGACTATCAGTTTCTTTTGCTTCTTTTAAGTAGAAAACTTGCTTGTCAAATTCGATAGTTGGTGAAATCTTCACAAATAGTGGCTCTGCTTTTTCCTGAAGGTTTTCTAAAATAGATAAAAATCCTTTTTCTAACTGAGGGCTATTTGCTGTATCAATATCTGCATATCCAAGAACTCTTTCCTCAAAAGTACCAAGATAGCGTCTTTGCTCATCCGGATTTAATTTTGCTCCACCATGAGCTTGTTCAAGTAATTGTTTTGATAAATCTGTCATGAAAACAGTATATCATAAAAGTTAGAATAAAACAGACAAAAGAAAGCGATTACTTTATAAAGTTAAGGAAAAGTTGCACAAAGATAACGTTTTTTCTTGAAAAAGGAGGGGTTTTAAGGTATTATAGAGGTGTAAAAAATTTAACTCATAAGGAGAGTAAAAAATGTCAATTATTACTGATGTTTACGCTCGCGAAGTCCTAGACTCACGCGGTAACCCAACACTTGAAGTAGAAGTTTACACTGAATCAGGTGCTTTCGGACGTGGTATGGTTCCATCAGGAGCTTCTACTGGTGAACACGAAGCAGTTGAACTTCGCGACGGTGACAAATCTCGTTACGGTGGTCTTGGTACACAAAAAGCTGTTGACAACGTAAACAACATCATTGCTGAAGCTATTATTGGCTACGATGTACGTGATCAACAAGCTATCGACCGTGCTATGATCGCTCTTGACGGTACTCCTAACAAAGGTAAATTGGGTGCAAACGCAATCCTTGGTGTGTCTATCGCTGTAGCTCGTGCTGCTGCTGACTACCTTGAAATCCCACTTTACAGCTACCTTGGTGGATTCAACACTAAAGTTCTTCCAACTCCAATGATGAACATCATCAACGGTGGTTCTCACTCTGACGCTCCAATCGCTTTCCAAGAATTCATGATCGTACCTGCTGGTGCGCCATCATTCAAAGAAGCTCTTCGTTGGGGTGCTGAAATCTTCCATGCTCTTAAGAAAATCCTTAAATCTCGTGGTTTGGAAACAGCCGTAGGTGACGAAGGTGGATTTGCTCCTCGTTTTGAAGGAACTGAAGATGGTGTTGAAACTATCCTTGCTGCGATTGAAGCTGCTGGATATGTACCAGGTAAAGACGTATTTATCGGATTTGACTGTGCTTCATCAGAATTCTACGATAAAGAACGTAAAGTTTACGACTACACTAAATTTGAAGGTGAAGGTGCTGCTGTTCGTACATCTGCAGAACAAATCGACTACCTTGAAGAATTGGTTAACAAATACCCAATCATCACTATTGAAGATGGTATGGATGAAAACGACTGGGATGGTTGGAAAGCTCTTACTGAACGTCTTGGTAAGAAAGTACAACTTGTTGGTGACGACTTCTTCGTAACAAACACTGACTACCTTGCACGTGGTATCCAAGAAGGTGCTGCTAACTCAATCCTTATCAAAGTTAACCAAATCGGTACTCTTACTGAAACTTTTGAAGCTATCGAAATGGCTAAAGAAGCTGGTTACACTGCCGTTGTATCACACCGTTCAGGTGAAACTGAAGATTCAACAATCGCTGACATCGCAGTTGCAACTAACGCAGGACAAATCAAGACTGGTTCACTTTCACGTACAGACCGTATCGCTAAATACAACCAATTGCTTCGCATCGAAGACCAACTTGGTGAAGTAGCAGAATACCGTGGATTGAAATCATTCTACAACTTGAAAAAATAAAGTAGTTCAGTAAACTATTTTATCCCGAACCTTGAAATTCAAAAGTTCGGCCGTTGATTTAACAACGTTTCTAGCCCCTCGGATTTTTTCCGAAGGGCTATTTTTGGTACGACGGGCATGTCGTGCATCTGAGGTGTAAGTCCTCGGTGGGCACCTGCTACCGGTGAACCCAATAGCGATTCCCAAGCCTGACTATCGTGAGGTAGCGGATTAAAACGGTCTGGGGATAGACCGTTTTAAGTCTGACACTGGAAATAAGAATCGTCAGAGGAAGGGATAGCGAAATCGTGGCTCTACGAACAGGAACGTGATAGTAAGGCGTATATAGCGGATAAGGGGGGCAGAAACTCTAAAGTCCAAAAAGGTAGTCGTAACCTATATGCGTAAATCACGAGAGTAATTGAATTCAGACTAAGGTTTGTGTGAAAAAGATAAATCTTTCTAGAGTCTAAAGACTCTGCGTCAGATTTCCTATTTTCACTCTAACCTTTTAACGTCCTCATATCTTGTATAAACGAGGAAAGATGTAGGACTTATCCCGTGAGGTCTCATGAGCGCTGAAAGCGTAGTAACAAGGAATCATGAGAAGTCAGCCGAACCCATAGTAGTGAGGAAACTTCTGTAATGGAAGTGGAGCGAAGGGGTGAATACTCAAACAGTCTGGGGAGAGACTGTTTGAGGTCTGTCGCTAGAAAGAGAAAACGACAGATCGAAGTAATCCTACTTCACTTGTGTCTGTAAAACGAACGGTCTGATAGAACTGGACTCTGTCACGTATTGACTAGATGAAGGTTCACCAATATAAGATGTCCCTCAGGCACCAAAACAAGAAAGGAATAGGCACATGTCAAAATTGCTAGATAAGATAGTATCACGCGAAAATATGCTGGAAGCCTACAATCAAGGAAAATCCAATAAGGGCTCAGCTGGGATTGATGGAATGACTATAGAAGAGATGGATAATTATCTCAGACAAAACTGGCGCCTGACTAAAGAACTGATAAAACAGAGGAAATACAAACCTCAATCAGTCCTGCGAGTTGAAATCCCCCAACCCAATGGAGGTGTCCTTCAGCTTGGGATTCCGACAGTGATGGATAGGATAATCCAACAAGCCATTGTCCAAGCTCTTAGAGTACTTAAATGACGGCTATGAGTGGATAGTGGATATAGACCTAGAGAAATTTTTCGATAGGGTTCCTCAAGATAGATTGATGTCCTTAGTACATAATATTATCGAAGACGGAGATAGGGAATCCTTGATTCGTCAGTATCTTCATTCAGGTGTTATCATTAACGGTCAGCAGAGAGGCAAAACTTTTTAAAAAATCTTTTTCATAACTTTATCCAGTACATTGATTGCTTCATCTTTCATGTTCTTTGTGACGTGGGTGTAGATGTAAGTAGTGACTTCAGAGTCGGAATGACCAACCCCGTCCGTGATTGTTTTTAAAGGAATTTTATTTTCTGCTAAGATGCTAATAGTGGTGTGTCTGAAGATGTGAGGGGACAGATGTTTGGGAATTGGTTTTTTAAGGCGTTCGTTTGCTCGCTGGAGAGACTTGCTCAAGACGGAACTATGAACTGGTTTTCCTGTATTGGTAACAAAAATACGGTCGCTTTTGTGCCAATTCTTATCGGTTGTTTCTCTTAGACGATTTATAGTAGGTTGAAATAATATACGAACAGCTTGATTAGGGAAATCAAATTAATTTCTAGAAATATTTTAGCATCCACGGTGTACTATTCTAGTTTCAATTTACTATAGTTCAATCATTCTATCAAGAATATTGAATATATAAAAGCACCTACTATTAAAATTTCTTCTGATATCGAATTAGAGTCGGATGTTGATGGCGATAAATCAGATAATCTACCAGTCGACATCAAGGTACTAGGACAACACATTGAAGTGTATTCCGTACCTAAGAAACAATCATAGAACTCAAAGCCTTGTTACCGAGGCTTTTTTCATTATGTGATTTTCAGTAGGCAGATTTATTCTATCTAATACAAGTAAAGCTAAGTATTTAAGATTTAGCAGATGATGAAGAAAAGAAAGGATGGCCTAAATATTTTAACGGATTTACGAGGCTAATCATGGTATAATAAAAGGTAATGAAAAATTCCAACGAGGCAGAGATGAAATTACTTTATACTGATATTCGGACTTCTTTGACTAAAATTCTAACCAGAGAGGCGGAGGAGCTAGTTGTTGCGGGCAAGCGGGTCTTCTACATCGCCCCCAACTCTCTTTCTTTTGAAAAGGAACGCGCCGTGCTGGAATGCTTGTCCCAGTATGCTTCTTTTGAGATTACTGTTACGCGCTTTGCTCAAATGGCTCGATACCTAGTCTTGAATGACTTGCCTGCTAAGACCAGTCTAGATGACATTGGTCTTGGGATGGCCTTTTACAAATGTCTTGCCGAACTTGATCCCAAAGACTTACGAGTATACGGCGCCATCAAGCAGGATCCTCAATTTATCCAGCAGTTGATAGAGCTTTACCACGAGATGACCAAGGCTCAGATGAGTTTTTTGGACTTGGAGAGTTTGACGGATGAGGACAAGAGGGCCGATTTACTCTTGATTTTTGAGAAAGTAACGGCCTATCTTAACCAAGGGCAGTTAGCTCAGGGAAGTCAGTTATCCCATTTGATTGAGGCTATTGAGAATGATAAAGTTAGTAGTGATTTTACTCAAATCGCCTTGGTTATTGATGGATTTACCCGTTTTTCTGCCGAAGAAGAGAGAATTGTGGACCTACTTCATGGCAAGGGTGTTGAGATTGTCATTGGAGCCTATGCTAGTAAGAAAGCTTATGCCAGTCCATTCTCTGAAGGCAATCTCTATCAAGCTAGTGTGGAGTTTCTCCATCATCTAGCCTCTAAATACCAAACGCCTGCTCAGGACCGTTCTCAGTCTCATAAGAAGATGGATAGTTTTGACAAGGCCTCTCGTTTGCTAGAAGCGTCTTATGACTTTACAGAGCTCACTTTGGATGTCGATGAGAAGGACCGTGACAACTTACAAATCTGGTCTTCCTTGACGCAAAAGGAGGAGTTGGAGCTAGTAGCCCGTAGCATCCGTCAGAAATTGCATGAGAACTCAGACCTGAGTTACAAGCATTTCCGTATTCTCTTGGGGGATGTAACTTCTTACCAGTTATCTCTCAAAACTATTTTTGACCAGTATCAGATTCCTTTCTATCTAGGCAAAAGCGAATCCATGGCGCACCACCCTTTGACACAGTTTGTTGAGTCTATTTTAGCTTTAAAACGCTATCGTTTCCGTCAAGAAGATTTGATAAATCTTCTCAGAACAGGTTTGTATACTGATCTTAGCCAAGCGAATATTGATGCTTTTGAGCAATATATCCGTTATCTTGGTATCAATGGCTTGCAAGCCTTTCAGCAAACCTTTACCAAATCCCACCATGGAAAATTTAATCTGGAACGTTTAAATGCTCTTCGTCTGCGTATTTTAACACCTCTTGAAACCCTCTTTGCCAGTCGAAAACAAAAGGCTGAAAATCTCTTGCAAAAGTGGAACTCTTTTCTAAAAGAAGGAGCTGTGACCAAGCAGTTACAAGATTTGACAGCCACTATGGAAATTCTTGAACAGGGAAGACAGGACGAAGTTTGGAAGGCATTCTGTCATGTTTTAGAACAATTTGCGACCGTTTTTGCTGGTTCGCAAGTTAATCTAGAGGACTTCCTTGCCTTGCTTCATTCTGGGATGAGCCTATCTCAGTATCGCACCATTCCAGCAACAGTGGACACCGTTCTGGTGCAGAGTTACGATTTGATTGCTCCTCTGACAGCTGACTTTGTTTATGCTATTGGGCTGACTCAGGACCATTTACCAAAAATCGCGCAAAATACTAGCCTTTTGACAGACGAAGAAAGACAAAATTTAAACCAAACGACTGAAGAGGGAGCACAATTGCTGATTGCCAGCAGTGAGAACCTCAAGAAAAATCGCTATACTATGCTTTCCTTGGTCAATTCTGCCCGTAAGCAGTTGGTTTTGTCGGCTCCAAGCCTTTTTAATGAAAGTGAAAGCAAGGAATCAGCCTATCTTCAAGAGCTAGTCCATTTTGGATTTAGTCGGAGAGAGAAGAGGATGAATCACAAAGGGCTGTCTAAGGAAGATATGGGGTCCTATCACAGTCTTTTGTCCAGTCTGGTTGCCTATCACCAGCAGGGCGAGATGAGTGAGACTGAGCAAGATTTGACATTTATTAAGGTTCTGGCGCGTGTCATGGGTAAAAAGTTAGATCAGCAAGGTCTGAAAAATCCTGCCCTTCCAACCAGTCCAAGCAGTAAGCCCTTGGCCAAGGACACCTTGCAAGCTCTCTATCCAACTGATCAGGAGTTTTACCTGTCTACCTCCGGTTTGACGGAGTTTTACCGCAATGAATACAGTTATTTTCTTCGCTACGTGTTAGGCTTGCAGGAGGAATTGCGCCTGCGTCCAGATGCCCGTAGTCACGGGAATTTCTTACACCGTATTTTTGAACGAGCCTTGCAGTTGCCTGACGAAGATTCTTTTGACCAACGTTTAGAACAAGCTATTCAAGAAACCAGTCAAGAACGCGAATTTGAAGCTATTTATCAAGAAAGTTTGGAAGCCCAGTTTACTAAAGAAGTTCTGCTTGATGTGGCGCGGACGACTGGACATATTCTCCGACACAATCCAGCCATCGAAACCATCAAAGAAGAGGCGAACTTCGGGGGTAAAGAGCAGGCCTTTATTCAATTGGATAATGGGCGCAGTGTCTTTGTACGAGGTAAGGTTGACCGGATTGACCGTTTGAAAGCTGATGGAGCGATTGGAGTGGTAGACTACAAGTCGAGTTTAACTCAGTTCCAGTTTCCTCATTTCTTTAATGGGCTCAATTCCCAGTTACCAACCTATCTTGCTGCCCTAAAAAGAGAGGGGGAACAGAACTTTTTCGGTGCCATGTACTTGGAAATGGCTGAGCCTGTCCAATCTCTGATGGCCGTTAAAAGTCTGGCAGGTGCAGTAGTAGAAGCTAGCAAGTCTATGAAATACCAAGGCCTCTTTTTAGAAAAAGAAAGCAGTCATTTGGGCGAATTTTATAACAAAAACAAGGCTAATCAGCTGACGGATGAGGAATTCCAGCTCCTACTAGACTACAATGCCCATCTATACAAGAAAGCAGCAGAGAAGATTTTATCAGGCCAGTTCGCTATCAATCCTTATACCGAAAATGGTAGAAGCATTGCCCCCTACGTTCAGCAGCATCAGGCTATTACTGGCTTTGAAGCTAATTACCACTTAGGTCAAGCCCGTTTCCTAGAAAAGTTGGACTTGGCTGACGGCAAGCGCCTGGTCGGAGAGAAACTCAAGCAAGCTTGGTTTGAAAAAATAAGAGAGGAGTTGAATCGATGAAGCCCATCCCCTTTTTAACTGAGGAGGAAATTCAAAAACTGCAAGAAGCAGAAGCAAATTCGAGCAAGGAACAAAAGAAAACTGCCGAACAAATCGAAGCCATCTATACTTCTGGTCAGAATATCCTTGTCTCAGCGTCAGCTGGCTCTGGTAAAACCTTTGTCATGGCAGAGCGCATTCTAGATCAATTGGCGCGTGGTGTCGAAATTTCTCAACTCTTTATCTCAACCTTTACCGTCAAGGCTGCGACAGAGCTTAAGGAGCGTTTGGAGAAAAAAATCAGCCAACAAATCCAAGAAAGTGGCGATGTCGAGCTCAAACAACACTTAGGACACCAGTTGGCAGACCTACCCAACGCAGCCATCGGAACCATGGACTCCTTCACACAAAAATTCCTTGGTAAACACGGTTATCTGATTGATATTGCGCCTAATTTCAGGATTTTACAAAACCAGAGCGAGCAACTTCTTCTCAAAAACGAAGTCTTCCATGAGGTCTTTGAAGCGCATTACCAAGGTAAACAGAAAGAGACCTTTAGTCATTTGCTGAAAAACTTTGCTGGGCGAGGCAAGGATGAACGGGGACTGCGCCAGCAAGTCTATAAAATCTATGACTTCCTACAATCCACCAGTAATCCTCAGAATTGGCTGAGTAAATCTTTCCTCAAAGGCTTTGAAAAAGCTGATTTTACCAGTGAAAAAGGAAAACTAACTGAGCAAATCCAGCAAGCTCTCTGGGATTTGGAAAGCTTTTTCCGTTATCATCTGGATAATGATGCCAAGGAGTTTCCCAAGGCTGCCTATTTAGAAAATGTCCAGCTGATTCTGGATGAAATTGGCTCCCTAAATCAGGAGTCCGATAGTCCGGCTTATCAGGCAGTGCTTACACGTGTTATCGCCATTTCGAAAGAGAAAAACGGTCGGGCACTGACTAATGCCAGTCGTAAGGCTGATTTGAAGCCACTGGCCGATGCCTACAACGAAGAGAGAAAGACCCAGTTTGCTAAACTAGGACAACTAGCAGATCAGATAACCATTCTCGACTATCAAGAACGTTACCATGAAGACTCCTGGGAACTAGCTAAAACCTTCCAAGCCTTCATGAGTGATTTTGTGGAGGCTTATCGTCAGAGAAAACGACAGGAAAATGCCTTTGAATTCGCTGATATTAGCCATTACACCATTGAGATTTTAGAGAATTTCCCACAAGTTCGTGAGGCTTATCAGGAGCGCTTCCACGAAGTTATGGTCGATGAGTATCAGGATACCAACCATATTCAAGAACGGATGTTGGAATTGCTGTCTAATGGTCGCAATCGCTTTATGGTGGGAGATATCAAGCAGTCCATCTATCGTTTCCGTCAGGCAGATCCGCAGATTTTCAATGAGAAATTCCAACGCTATGCGCAAAATCCCCAAGAAGGCAAGCTGATTCTCCTGAAGAAAAATTTCCGTAGTAGTTCAGAAGTGCTATCAGCAACCAACCATGTCTTTGAACGTCTCATGGACCAAGAGGTCGGCGAAATCAACTATGATAACATGCACCAACTTGTTTTTGCCAATACCAAACTGACTCCCAATCCAGACAACAAGGCAGAATTTCTCCTCTACGATAAGGACGACACAGGTGAGGAAGAAGAGGGCCAAGCTGATACTAAACTAACAGGCGAAATGCGCTTAGTTATTAAGGAAATCCTTAAGCTTCATCAGGAAAAAGGTGTTTCCTTTAAGGAAATTGCCCTTCTGACCTCCAGTCGCAGTCGTAATGACCAGATTCTTCTCGCCCTGTCTGAGTATGGAATTCCTGTCAAAACTGACGGAGAGCAAAACAATTATCTCCAATCTCTAGAAGTGCAAGTCATGTTAGACACCCTTCGTGTCATTCACAATCCCCTGCAAGACTATGCCTTGGTTGCCCTTATGAAGTCTCCAATGTTTGGTTTTGATGAGGACGAGTTAGCACGTTTGTCCCTTCAGAAAGCAGAGGATAAAGTCCAAGAAAATCTCTATGAGAAACTGGTCAATGCACAAAAAATGGCAAGTAGTCAAAAAGGCTTGATTCACACGGCTCTAGCTGAGAAACTAAACCAATTCATGGATATCTTGGCTTCTTGGCGCTTGTATGCCAAAACCCACTCCCTCTATGACCTGATTTGGAAGATTTACAACGACCGTTTTTATTATGATTATGTTGGGGCTTTACCAAATGGTCCTGCTAGACAGGCCAATCTCTATGCCCTAGCACTGCGTGCTGACCAGTTTGAAAAGAGCAATTTCAAGGGCTTGTCTCGTTTTATTGGTATGATTAACCAAGTTTTAGAAGCCCAGCACGATTTGGCAAGCGTGGCCGTCGCACCGCCCAAGGATGCTGTAGAGCTCATGACCATCCACAAGAGTAAAGGGCTGGAGTTTCCTTACGTATTTATCCTCAATATGGATCAGGATTTTAACAAGCAAGACAGCATGTCAGAGGTCATTCTCAGCCGTCAGAATGGTCTTGGTATCAAATATATTGCCAAAATGGAGACAGGAGCAGTGGAAAATCACTATCCTAAAACTATCAAACTCTCCGTTCCTAGCTTGACCTATAGACAGAACGAAGAAGAATTACAGCTGGCAAGCTATTCTGAGCAGATGCGTCTACTGTATGTTGCTATGACACGGGCTGAGAAAAAGCTCTACCTTGTCGGTAAGGGGTCTCGTGAAAAGCTGGAAGCCAAGGAATACCCAGCAGCTAAAAATGGAAAACTAAATAGCACTACTAGACTTCAAGCAAGGAATTTCCAAGATTGGATTTGGGCTATCAGTAAAGTATTTGCCAAGGATCATCTCAACTTTAGCTATCGTTTTGTTGGTGAAGATCAGCTGACTAGAGAAGCTATCGGTCAGTTGGAAACTAAAAGCCCTCTCCAAGATAGCTCCCAAGCAGACAATCGCCAATCAGAAACCATTAAGGAAGCTCTTGAAATGCTGAAAGAGGTGGAAGTTTATAATACTCTTCACCGCGCAGCCATTGAACTTCCTAGTGTTCAAACCCCAAGTCAAATCAAGAAATTCTACGAACCTGTTATGGATATGGAAGGTGTTGAGATTGCAAGTCAAGGACAGTCAGTAGACAAGAAAATCAGCTTTGATTTACCAGATTTTTCAAGCAAAGAAAAGATAACAGGAGCTGAGATTGGTAGTGCTACCCACGAACTCATGCAGAGAATGGATCTCAGTCAGCTACCAACGCTTGCTAGCCTGACAGAAACTCTCCAACAAGTTCAAACCAGCCCAGCTGTCAGAGACAAGATTAATCTTGCTAAAATTCTTGCATTCTTTGACACAGCACTCGGTCAGGAAATTCTCGCTAATACCAACCATCTCTATCGTGAGCAACCTTTCTCCATGCTCAAACGAGACCAAAAGAGTCAGGAAGACTTCGTTGTCCGTGGTATCCTTGATGGCTATCTGCTTTACGAAAACAAAATTGTTCTGTTCGACTATAAGACAGACCGCTATGATGAACCAAGTCAACTCATAGACCGTTATCGTGGTCAGTTAGCCCTATACGGAGAGGCTTTATCTCGAGCCTATTCGATTAAAAATATTGAGAAATACTTGATTTTACTAGGTAAAGATGAGGTTCAAGTTGTAAAAGTATAATTTAGAAAGGAGACCTCATGACACTTCCAGTTAGAAAATCCCTGCATGATGCGGTTTTACAGGCTTCAAAAGCGGATACTTGGGAACAAGCTACCAAGGAATGGAATGAAGTTTCCTTGATTTTTAACGGTATCGGCCGTAGCAATTGTGTCTGTGGAAATGCCATCAAATACGCTTATGAACTCTTTAACGGTGTCACAGGCCAACGCCTCTTTCCGATAGGTAGCGACTGTGTTCGTCATTTTCATCGATTGACCCTTGACCAGCAACTGGAAGAGGAAGAAAAACTACTCAGAAAGGTTGAAAATCTGACCAGAAAAATCCAGAAAAGGGAAAAAATCAAGGTCAATAAAAGTGACTTTGACGAGCGACTTCTAAAATGGCTCTGGGAAAAAGGTGTTTTTAAACCCAATCGTGGAAATCAGTTCTCACCTGAGAAAGACTACCATCTCTTCCTAGAAGTCTTTCAAGGAGGAAGTTGGACCAAGGCAGAGCCCAAGAAGAAGGCTCGTATGGAAGAAGTTCTTGAAAAGTGTATCAAACCCTTTTTACTTGGAAAACCAGATGACCAACTCTACCTTGTCAAGCTAGGTAAGGAGAAAATTGACTACGAACAAGAACTCCGTATTCAGGCAGAGAAAGAGCGCAAGAAGAGGGATAAAATCGCCAAGCAATATGCAGACAATCTGGTTCTAGCTATGGGCCCAGCAGAGCGTGCTTATCAAGATTACTTTGGCTTTACAGAGACCCTGACTCAAGAAGAACGCAAGTGGGAGAAAATTCTTTTTGGTAAAAATCGGACAGAACGGGCTATCAAGGCCAAACAATACCAAAAAGAGCTGGAAAAAGACCAACGAATTGCTAGTCAGGATCCAATTGAAAGAAAGCAGAAGCAGACCTGGCTCCTCAATTCCTATTTTCGTGAGCTTCCTGAAGAAAAAGCCCGCTTTGCTCGGCTCTTATTAGAATATCGAAAAAGTGGAGAAGTGCCTTTTTCAACTGAATACTTATCAGACCATCTGCTAGACTTTTTCTATAAAATGAAAGCCTTTGAGTTTGAAATCGCACCAGAACAAGTCCGAGACTTTTTAAAAGAAAGCCTTCAGACAGAACATCTATCCTCAGCACAAGAAAGCTGGATAGAAGGAGTTCTCCTCAACTGCATCAAACCATTTTTAGAACGATTAGTGATATGAGTAACACCTGCCGTGGAAATTTCATGGTAGGTTACATTTTATCCAAAAAATAATAGGGAATTGCAAAACTACTACTTGGTATTTTATATATAAAAAAAGTATGAAAACGCAACTCAATTTTAAGACTTTTTGCTAAATAAAGAGTATAATTAAAGTATGTTCCCTTTTTTATAGATAGTACACTAATATAAAAAAGTTAGGCTTACATATTTTTAAAATTTTATTTCAAGGAGGAATAATGGAAAAGTATTTTGGTGAAAAACAAGAACGTTTTTCATTTAGAAAATTATCAGTAGGACTTGTATCTGCAACGATTTCGAGTTTATTTTTTATGTCTGTATTAGCTAGTTCATCTGTGGCTGCTCAAGAGACTAAAGGTGTTCACTACAAATATGTGACAGAGTCAGAGCTATCATCAGAAGAAAAGAAGCAGCTTGTATATGATATTCCGACATACGTGGAGAATGATGATGAGACTTATTATCTTGTTTATAAGTTAAATTCTCAAAATCAACTGGCGGAATTACCAAATACTGGAAGCAAGAATGAGATGCAAGCCTTAGTTGCTGGTGCTAGTTTAGCAGCTCTGGGGATTTTAGTTTTTGCTGTTTCCAAGAAAAAAATTAAGAATAAAACGGTATTACATTTAGTATTGGTTGCAGGGATAGGAAACGGTATCCTAGTATCAGCCCATGCTTTAGAAAATAATCTTTTACTGAATTACAATACTGACTATGAGTTGACCTCTGGAGAAAAATTACCTCTTCCTAAAGATATTTCAGGTTACACTTATATTGGATATATCAAAGAGGGAAAAACGACTTCTGATTCTAAGGTAAGTAATCAAGAGAAATCAGTAGCCACTCCAATAGATCAACAAAAGGTAGATTATACGATTGCACCGAATTTTATAGAGAATCCATCAAAAATACAAGTGATTAACGGACAGTATGAGGCTGTTCCAGAATTTAGGGATGGACAAGTTGGAACTGTAGCTACAGAGTCCGCTGAAACTAAAGCTGATACATTATCTAGTGATATGAACTCAGAAGTGGAAAGTCACTCTACACCTCCAACCGTAGATTCTTCTCAGAACGGAGAGAATCTTGGAAAACAGAAAGAAGATGCAACTCCAGTCGAGAAGCCAAAAGAAGTAGAAGAAACAAACAAACCTGAAAAAGATGAGTCAAAAGACGAAACTTCAACAAAACCTGAAAATTCTGGTAATGCAATAACAGAAGAGAATGGGCAAACAGTACCAACTGAATCTAATCAAGGTGATACAAATAAAGTTGGAGAGTCAAATAAACCAGAAAATAATGACTCCAAAAATGAAACTTCAGAAAAAACTGTAGAAGAAGTTCCAGTAAATCCAACAGAAGGCTCTACAGAAGGAACCTCAAATCAAGGAACAGAAAATCCAGTTCAATCTGCAGAAGAATCAACAACGAATTCAGAGAAAGTATCACCAGATACATCTAAAGAAAATACTGGGGAAGTGTCCAGTAATCCTAGTGATTCGACAACCTCAGTTGAAGAAACAAACAAACCTGAAAAAGATGAGTCAAAAGACGAAACTTCAACAAAACCTGAAAATTCTGGTAATGCAATAACAGAAGAGAATGGGCAAACAGTACCAACTGAATCTAATCAAGGTGATACAAATAAAGTTGGAGAGTCAAATAAACCAGAAAATAATGACTCCAAAAATGAAACTTCAGAAAAAACTGTAGAAGAAGTTCCAGTAAATCCAACAGAAGGCTCTACAGAAGGAACCTCAAATCAAGGAACAGAAAATCCAGTTCAATCTGCAGAAGAATCAACAACAAACTCAGGAGAAGATGCAACTCCTAAGTCAGGAGAAAAATCAGGAGAGACTAAAGAAGAATCTACAGACGCTTCAGAAGTTCCTTCTGCAACTCCAGTCGAGAAACCGAAAGAAACTGATAAGGTCAAAGAAGAGGGTTCACTAGAATCAAATGTTTCTAAAATGGAAACCCCCAACACAGAAGACGCTTCGGAAGGGAATACTTCATCTACAATGAGCAGTCCTCAGACGGATGAAGAATCCAAGATAAATGCTCCAAAGGATGAGCTTCCTAAGACAGAACTGGAGGAAAGTGAACATCCTAATAGTAGTAATGTAGCTACAGAGTCCACTGAAACTAAAGCTGATACATTATCTAGTGATATGAACTCAGAAGTGGAAAGTCACTCTACACCTCCAACCGTAGATTCTTCTCAAAACGGAGAGAATCTTGGAAAACAAGGAGAAGATGCAACTCCTAAGCCAGGAGAAAACTCAGGAGAGACTAAAGAAGAATCCACAGACGCTTCAGAAGTTCATTCTGCAACTCCAGTCGAGAAGCCGAAAGAACAAGAACCAGAAAAAACTGTAGAAGAAGTTCCAGTAAATCCAACAGAAGTCACTACAGAAGGAACCTCAAATCAAGGAGTAGAAAATCCAGTTCAATCTGCAGAAGAAACAACAACGAATTCAGAGAATGTATCACCAGATACATCTAAAGAAAATACTGGGGAAATGTCCAGTATTCCTAGTGATTCGACAACCTCAGTTGAAGAAACAAACAAACCTGAAAAAGATGAGTCAAAAGACGAAACTTCAGAAAAAACTGTAGAAGAAGTTCCAGTAAATCCAACAGAAGGCTCTACAGAAGGTACCTCAAATCAAGAAGCAGAAAATCCAGTTCAACCTGCAGAAGAAACAACAACGAATTCAGAGAATGTATCACCAGATACATCTAAAGAAAATACTGGGGAAATGTCCAGTATTCCTAGTGATTCGACAACCTCAGTTGAAGAAACAAACAAACCTGAAAATTCTGCTCATCCAATAACAGAGAGCGGACAAACAGAACCAGAACAATCAAACGGAAATTCAACTGAGGATGTTTCAAGCGAATCAAACACAGCCAATTCAAATGGAAACGAAGAAATTAAACAAGAAAATGAAGTAGAACCTGATAAAAAAGTAGAAGTTCAAGAGAAAACAATAGAACTAAGAAGTGTTTCTGATGTGGAGCTCTATAGTTATGAAGATAATCAATCAAAACAACATACAAGTTTGGATAAAGTACCAGATAATAAATCTGCTTATTTCATTAAGGTGAAGTCAGCTAAATTTAAAGATGTACTGCTTCCAGTTTCAAACATTGAGGATACTACAAAAGATGGCAAACCAGTCTATAAAATCACAGCTAGATTGGAACACTTGAAGCAATCTGTAGACAATCAATACCAAGACAATTTTACATATTATCTTCCAAAACTTGTTCAAAATGATGGCCCTATCTACACATCATTTAAAAAATTAATAACTGATATGAATAGTAGACCAAGTGGAACATTCACACTTGGTGCAACAATGAATGCTCGCGAGTTTGAGTTAAATGAAAACCAAGAAAGTTATGTTACAAATAACTTTACAGGGACATTGATTGGTAGTCATCAAGGTAAACATTATGCTATCTATAATTTGAAAAAGCCATTATTCAATACATTAAATAGAGCTACTGTTAAGGATCTCACCTTAAAAGATGTTAATATTTCTGGTAAGAATCATGTCGCATCAGTTGCTAAGGAAGCCACAAATTCTTCAACTTTAGATAACGTTCACGCAAATGGAATCATTGCTGGTGAGCTAGGTATCGGAGGACTTGTCCAAAAAGTTGATAATTCTACAGTAAGAAATAGTAGCTTCACCGGAAGAATAACAAATACCTTTGTTACAAAGTCTCAGTATGCAATTGGTGGCTTAGTAGGACAATTAACTGGATCTAATTCTGTAGTAGATCATTCTATTTCAACAGTAACCATTTCAAGTAATGGAGAACATTCTAATCAAACAATTGGTGGAATTGCAGGTATCGTAGAAAATAATGCAACTGTAAAAAATAGTTATGCTGAAGGTGAAATAAATAATGCTAAACCATTCGCTAGAGTTGGTGGAGTTGCAGGTTCCCTTTGGACAAATGGCTCTAGCACGGAGGACAATTCTGGGATTCTACAAAATGTCCTAAGCGATATGAATATTACAAATGGGAATGCGATTTCTGGTTACCACTTCAATGGTATGAAGAAAACAGCAGTTTACAGTAATAAAGACAATAAGGTAGTTAATGTTCAAGCAGTTGGAGATGAGGTAATGTCAGTTGATTCCACTGTAGAACGTGGTACTGAGATTGAAAAAGAAGCAGTTCAAGCCAAGAAAGACCAGATTACTACAAAGAAAACTATAACCGTGGAAGATTTCACAAATTCTGCTAAACAGGATGTAGATTATACCAAGGCCACTCATTATCAAGCGGCAAGAGAAGTTGCATATAAAAATATAGAAAAATTATTGCCTTTCTATAATAGAGACACCATTGTGAAGTATGGAAATCAATTGTCAGCTGATAATAATCTATTTAAGAAAGAATTGTTATCTGTTGTCGCTATGAAAAATGAGGAAGTGGTTTCAGATATTACTTCAGACAAGCACTCTATCAATCACTTATTACTACATTACAAAGATGGAACATCTGAGAAAGTAAACGTAACCTACCATAGTGATTTTGCAAATCTGGCTGAGTATACTATTGGAACTACAGGTCTAGTATACACACCAAATGCTTTCCTAAAAGATTATTCATCTATAATAGACAGAGTTAAAAACGACTTAAATACAGTGCAGTATAATCCATCTGCTCTTAAGAATTTGTTAGGAATCTCTGATAATGTTAAATTAACAGAACTCTATCTAGATGAACAATTCGCTAAAACCAAAGAGCACTTGACTGAGACTCTTAAAAAATTACTTTCAGCTGATGCTGCTGTTACTGGAAATAATAGTGCTATTGACAATTACATGGTTGATAAAATCAAGCGAAACAAAGAAGCCTTGATGCTAGGATTAACCTATCTAGAACGCTGGTATGATTTCAAATTTGATAAGGCTAGCGCAAAAGATTTGCTTATGTTCCATATGGATTTCTTTGGTAAGGGAAATACCTCTCCGCTAGATACAATTATTGAACTAGGTAAATCTGGCTACAACAATCTCTTGGCAAAAAATAATGTGGTTACTTACAATGCCTTGCTGACGAATAACTACGGTACAAAAGACCTGTTTAGTGCTTTAGAAGGCTATCGTAAAGCATTTGCACCTACTCAAACTAACAATGACTGGTTTAAATCACAGACCAAGGCTTATATCGTTGAAGAAAAATCTAATATTCCAGAAGTGAGGGCTAACCAGGAAAAAGCTGGTAGCAAGTACTCTATCGGTGTCTATGATCGAATCACTAGCGACAGCTGGAAATATCGTAACATGGTACTACCTCTACTTACCTTGCCAGAAAAATCAGTATTTGTCATTTCAACTATCTCTAGTCTAGGCTTTGGTGCTTATGATCGTTATCGCAATAGTGACTATAAGGCTGGTGATAAGCTCAATAAGTTTGTTGAAAAGAGTGCTCACGAAACAGCAGAGCGTCAACGAGATCACTATGATTATTGGTATCGTATTCTAGATGAAAAAGGGCGTGAAAAGCTTTATCGAAATATCTTGCTTTATGATGCCTATAAATTTGGAAATGATAATACTGAAGGAAAGGCTAAAAAAGTAGCAGATTTTGATGATCCAAATCCTGCTATGAAACATTTCTTTGGACCTGTTGGAAATAATGTTGGACATAATCAACACGGTGCTTATGCTACAGGGGATGCCGTTTATTATATGGGTTATCGTATGTTGGATAAGGATGGAGCTATCACTTATACTCATGAAATGACGCACGATTCAGATCAGGACATTTATCTTGGAGGATATGGTCGAAGAAGTGGTTTGGGACCAGAGTTCTTCGCCAAAGGCTTATTACAAGCGCCAGACCATCCAAATGACGCAACCATCACCATCAACTCGATCTTGAAACATTCAAAATCTGATAGTACAGAAGGACAACGATTACAAGTACTTGATCCAACCACGAGATTTAAAGACGCAACAGATCTTCAGAACTACGTCCACAATATGTTCGATGTCGTTTACATGTTGGAATATCTCGAAGGAAAATCTATTACAGAGAACCTTACCAATTATCAGAAAATGGAAGCTCTTAGAAAAATTGAGAACAAGTATGTAGAAGATCGTGAAGATGGAAATAAGGTTTACGCAACAAATGTAGTCAAAGATTTGACAGTAGAAGATGCTAAAAAACTGACAAGCTTTGAGAGTTTGATTGATAATAACATCCTTTCAGCTCGTGAATACAAGTCTAAAGAATACGAAAGAAATGGCTACTTCACTATTAAGTTATTTGCACCAATTTATGCAGCATTAAGTAGTGATATAGGAACACCAGGTGACCTGATGGGACGTCGTATAGCCTATGAACTACTAGCTGCTAAAGGCTTTAAAGATGGTATGGTACCATATATCTCAAACCAATACGAAGAAGAAGCCAAACAAAATGGTAAAAAGATAACTATTTATGGTAAAGAACGCGGATTGGTGACAGATGACTTGGTTTTGAAAAAGGTATTTAACGGTCAATATAAAACTTGGACAGAATTCAAGAAAGCTATGTACAAAGAACGCCAAGATAAGTTTGGACAATTAAATACAGTGTCATTTAAGGATCCATCAATTCCTTGGTATATTCGCGAAACAAAAACTATCAATAGCGTGACTGAATTACAGAAATTAATGGATGAAGCTGTTCGTAAGGATGCAGAAGATAATCGTTATTCTTGGTATAACTATAATCCAGAATATGATAGTGCGGTTCATAAGTTGAAGAGAGCAATCTTTAAAGCCTATCTTGACCAAACCGATGATTTTAGAAGTTCAATTTTTGAGAATAAAAAATAGTGTTTACTATTAGGAAATAAAAAGTGAATGTAGAGAATTAGAATTGTCATTATTAAAAAAGATAAATTTTCCATTCGGAAAATAAAATGTATTGTTGGTTCGGTGTTACTCGGAAGTGTCTTGGTTGCACCGTAACCGCCCAATAACGAAGTATATTGAAAAATCTCCAGACTAGAGAACTCACGGATAGTTCCTAATCTGGAGATTTCTTATTTGCACTTTTCTTGTACAACTTTAGTCCATGGTAAATAAGCCTCTAAAACCTCTTTGTTTACGAGAGTTTCCTCGTTTGGAAGACATTCTAGAAGATAGGATAGATATTTTTCACTATTTAGTTGATGACGTTTAGCTGTTTCCAACAAACTCATAATAATAGCTCTTGCTTTAGCTCCTTCAAAACTTTGAGAAAACAACCACCCTCGCTTTTTAAAATTTAGCTTAGGCTAAAAGAGTCCACCGGACTCTTTTACTCAAGGTGAACTTGACCTAAATCGTTTAGTTGAATCATCATAGTACACTACCTTTCCTCCGATAACTATTTTTATCTAGTATACCGGAAGTTGGGGAATTAGGATAGATACGATACCTTGTTATGACGCACTTACTTTAGAATAGTACGTTATAGATGTTAAAATATTTCTAGAAATTAATTTGACTTTCCTAATCGATTTGTTCACATCTTGTTTTAATCTACTATATATAGGGTACTTGAAAGGCTATCATCGGACAAAATAAAGAAGGCATGATATAATATAAAGTAGATTTCTATGTCATAAAACAAGAACTGTTTGGACATCATCCATTTGAAAACTCTATGTGTTCAAACGATAGTAAAATAAAATAGGGTATCTAAATCCTCGCTATGAAAGGAAAAACTCAATGGCTACTATTCAATGGTTTCCTGGTCACATGTCTAAAGCGCGTCGGCAGGTGCAGGAAAATCTAAAATTTGTTGATTTTGTAACGATTTTGGTGGATGCACGCTTACCTCTATCTAGTCAAAATCCTATGTTGACCAAGATTGTTGGTGATAAACCGAAACTCCTGATTTTAAACAAGGCGGACTTGGCCGATCCAGTAATGACCAAAGAATGGCGTCAGTATTTTGAATCACAGGGAATCCAGACGCTGACTATCAATTCCAAAGAGCAAGTGACTGTAAAAGTTGTAACAGATGCGGCCAAAAAGCTCATGGCCGATAAGATTGCTCGTCAGAAAGGACGTGGTATTCAGATTGAAACCTTGCGTACCATGATTATTGGGATTCCAAATGCTGGTAAATCAACTCTGATGAATCGTTTGGCTGGTAAGAAAATTGCTGTTGTTGGAAACAAGCCAGGGATTACCAAGGGGCAACAATGGCTCAAAACCAATAAAGACCTGGAAATCTTGGATACACCGGGGATTCTCTGGCCTAAGTTTGAGGATGAAACTGTTGCACTGAAACTGGCCTTGACTGGAGCTATCAAAGACCAGTTGCTTCCTATGGATGAGGTAACTATTTTTGGCCTCAATTATTTCAAAGAACATTATCCAGAAAAGTTGGCTGAACGCTTCAAACAAATGAAAATTGAAGAGGAAGCGCCTGTGATTATTATGGATATGACCCGTGCCCTCGGTTTCCGTGATGACTATGACCGTTTTTACAGTCTCTTCGTGAAGGAAGTCCGTGATGGCAAACTCGGTAACTATACCTTAGATACATTGAAAGACCTCTATGGCGACGATTAAAGAAATAAAAGAACTTCTTGCAACGGTCAAGGACTTAGATAACCCTCTTTTTTTACAACTCGAACAGGATAGTCGCTCTGGAGTTCAAAAGGAAATCAGCAAGCGTAAAAAAGCCATTCAGGCTGAATTGGATGAGGATTTTCGTTTGGAATCCATGCTTTCCTATGAAAAAGAACTTTACAAGCAAGGATTGACCTTGATAGCAGGTGTTGACGAGGTCGGCCGAGGTCCTCTTGCTGGTCCTGTAGTCGCTGCAGCCGTTATTTTACCTCAAAATTGTAAGATTAGAGGCCTCAATGACAGCAAGAAAATTCCTAAAAAGAAACATCTGGAGATTTTCCAAGCAGTTCAAGACCAAGCCTTGTCAATTGGTGTTGGTATCATGGATAATCAGGTCATCGACCAAGTCAATATCTACGGAGCAACTAAACTGGCCATGCAGGAAGCAATCTCCCAGCTCAGTCCTCAACCTGAGCACCTTTTGATAGATGCCATGAAACTGGAGTTGCCCATTTCACAAACCTCCATCATCAAAGGTGATGCTAATTCCCTCTCTATCGCAGCAGCTTCTATAGTAGCCAAGGTGACCCGTGATAAATTGATGAAGGAATTCGATCAGCAGTTCCCTGGCTATGATTTCGCTGCTAATGCAGGATATGGAACTGCTAAACACCTGGAAGGACTTGACAAACTAGGAGTTACCCCAATTCACCGAACCAGCTTTGAACCCGTTAAATCACTGGTTTTAGGTAAAAAAGAAAGTTAATTGAAAGGAAATACCATGGAGGAACAGTCGGAAATAGTCCGTTCTAAGAAAGAATTCGCCTTTGCATCCAGCACTATACTATCCCAAGTTGGTCGAGGAATCATTGTCGGCCTCGTCGTTGGAATTATCGTCGGATCCTTTCGTTTCTTAATTGAAAAGGGCTTCCACCTGATACAAGGACTTTATCAAGATCAAGGACACCTATTTGTTAACCTATTTGTTAATTTATTTATTATCGGCCTGTTTTATCTAATCATCTGTTGGCTCAGTGCTAAATTAACTCGATCAGAAAAAGATATCAAAGGCTCAGGAATTCCGCAAGTCGAAGCCGAACTGAAAGGTCTCATGACCCTCAATTGGTGGGGAGTTCTTTGGAAAAAATATATTCTAGGAATTCTTGCTATTGCAAGTGGCCTTATGCTGGGGCGTGAAGGGCCAAGTATCCAACTGGGAGCAGTTGGTGGTAAAGGAATTGCCAAGTGGCTCAAATCCAGTCCAGTAGAGGAACGTTGCTTAATTGCCAGTGGAGCTGCAGCAGGTTTAGCCGCAGCCTTTAATGCACCAATAGCAGGCCTCCTCTTTGTAGTAGAAGAAGTTTATCACCATTTTTCGCGCTTTTTCTGGGTTTCTACACTAGCAGCCAGCATCGTAGCAAACTTTGTGTCTCTGCTCATGTTCGGTTTGACACCAGTATTGGATATGCCAGATAACATTCCTCTCATGACCCTAGATCAATACTGGATTTATCTTGTGATGGGAATTTTCCTTGGATTTTCCGGTTTTCTCTATGAAAAAGCTGTGCTCGATGTCGGTAGACTTTATGATTGGATTGGTCAAAAAATCCATTTGGATAGAGCTTATTATCCAATTCTGGCCTTCATTCTCATCATACCAGTCGGAATTTTTTTACCCCACGTCCTTGGTGGTGGAAATCAGCTTGTTCTTTCCTTAACTGAGCAAGATTTTAGTTTCCAAGTTCTATTAGCTTACTTTTTAATTCGCTTTATCTGGAGCATGATTAGTTATGGAAGTGGTCTTCCAGGAGGCATTTTCCTACCAATTTTGGCGCTTGGTTCCTTACTTGGTGCCCTAGTTGGTGTTATCTGCGTCAATCTTGGACTTGTCAGTCAAGAGCAATTCCCTATATTTGTCATTCTAGGAATGAGTGGCTATTTTGGAGCAATATCAAAAGCTCCCTTAACTGCCATGATCCTCGTAACTGAGATGGTAGGAGATATTCGCAACCTCATGCCACTTGGTCTTGTCACTCTTGTTTCTTATATTATCATGGATTTGCTCAAGGGTACACCAGTCTATGAAGCCATGCTGGAAAAAATGCTTCCAGAAGAAGTATCCAGTGAAGGAGAAGTTACCCTTATCGAAATACCAGTTTCTGATAAGATTGCTGGAAAACAAGTACACGAACTCAACTTACCACACAACGTCCTCATCACTACCCAAGTCCATAATGGAAAGAGCCAAACAGTTAACGGCTCAACCAGAATGTATCTGGGTAATATGATTCACCTGGTTATTCCAAAAAGCGAAATTGGGAAAGTCAAAGATTTGTTGTTGTAGAGTTTGTTTACATAATTTATATTATGCAAACAGCTGACCTGATTTATTTAGAAAACCGATTCTCAGCAATGAGATCGGTTATTTTTTACTGATGAGGAATTTTACATACAAATAATTGAACTTTGGTAAAATAAGACTATAATTAAGTTAGAAATGATAAAGCATAAAGCTAGAAAGGAGTTTACTGTATCAAATCTGTACAGTAAGATTAAAATCATGAAAAAGAAAACAATAGCAATTATACAATGTATTTTGTATCTCATAGCTCCTTATATAGCTCTTCAGTTGTGTAGTATTAACAGAAGTTTAATGGGTGAGTTCTTTATGATTTTCTTTATTCTGTTGACTATTTCATTCTGGTTTAGTATTTGGAAACTAGAAAAAGCACTAGCTAATGATTCTCAATAGAAACTCCAAAGACTTAGATCTGTTTTACTCAGGTCTAAGTCTTCTTTAAAAAGCTCTATATCATCTTTCCGAAAAACTATAATTTTCTTGAAAAATAAATAAGTCCATGCTATACTACTAATAGACTTATTTATGGAGAAAATACATGAAACGTGAGATTTTACTGGAACGAATCGACAAACTAAAACAAATCATGCCCTGGTATATTCTTGAATACTACCAATCTAAGCTTGCTGTTCCTTACAGTTTTACAACCTTGTACGAATACCTCAAGGAATATGATCGATTTTTCAGCTGGGTTTTGGAGTCTGGTATCTCAAACGCTGATAAAATGTCTAATATTCCTTTATCTGTCTTGGAAAACATGTCAAAGAAAGATATGGAGGCTTTTATCCTTTATCTTCGAGAACGTCCTTTGCTGAATGCCAATACAAGCAAACAAGGTGTTTCTCAGACAACCATCAATCGGACCTTATCAGCGCTTTCCAGTCTTTACAAGTATCTGACCGAGGAGGTTGAAAACGACCAGGGCGAACCTTATTTCTATCGTAATGTAATGAAGAAAGTTTCAACAAAGAAAAAGAAAGAGACCCTTGCTGCCAGAGCTGAAAACATCAAGCAAAAACTCTTTTTAGGTGATGAAACAGAAGGTTTTCTAACTTATATTGACCAAGAGTACCCACAACAGCTTTCAAATCGAGCTCTCTCATCATTCAACAAAAATAAAGAACGAGATTTAGCCATTATTGCCCTTCTCTTGGCATCGGGTGTTCGCTTATCTGAAGCTGTTAATCTGGATTTAAGAGATCTCAATCTAAAAATGATGGTTATTGATGTCACTCGAAAAGGTGGCAAACGCGATTCGGTCAATGTTGCTGCCTTTGCTAAGCCTTATTTAGAGAATTATCTGGCCATTCGAAATCAACGCTATAAGACGGAAAAAACAGACACAGCCCTCTTTTTGACACTCTATAGAGGTGTTCCCAATCGTATTGACGCTTCCAGCGTTGAGAAAATGGTTGCTAAATACTCAGAGGACTTCAAAGTCCGTGTAACACCCCATAAACTGCGCCATACCCTAGCAACTAGGCTCTATGATGCTACTAAATCGCAAGTTTTGGTCAGTCACCAGCTAGGACATGCCAGTACACAAGTCACTGACCTCTATACCCATATCGTCAATGATGAACAAAAAAATGCCTTGGATAGTTTATAATTTTACGTAATATAACTTATGTAAAATATTTATCAAAAAAAGAAGCTGCTAAAAATAAGCAACTTCTTTTTCTTTATATCTGATCCCAGTAAAGTGGTGTGGAATATCAATTGTTTCTATATTTTTGAAGTTCTCATTTTCCTACTACTAATTTAACTATAGCAAAAATAATGCAGATAAGGATTGATATTTTTGCTTGTAGGAATTCTAAAAATCAAGCTTTTCTGGATTCAAATCTCTTCATAATCACAGTTAAACGCCAACGGTAGAGAGCCCCACTTACAATTAGACTAATAATCAAACCGATCCAGTAAGAATAAGCTCCAAAATCTGTTAGAGAGTCGAATACCATAGCTACCGGGAGTGTCACCCCCCAATAACCAACCAAACCAAGGTAAAAAGGAATAACGGTATCCTTATACCCCCGTAAAATTCCCTGAAGAGGTGCTGCAAAGGTATCTGCTAACTGGAAGAAAAGACTGTAAGTCAAAAAACGTGCTGTCAAATCGATAAATTCTGGGTTGTTACCATAAAGACTAGCCACACTTCCCCTAAAAATGTAAAGGAAGGATAAGGTGAAGACCGCAAAAATGAGGGCTGTCCATCTTCCTAGACCAATATAGGTTTTCGCATCATCAAATCGCTTGGCTCCCACTTCATAGGAAACGACAATAGCCATAGCAGATGAGATACTCATAGGAAAGGCGTACATGAGACTTGAAAAGTTCATAGCTGACTGGTGACTAGCGATAATCAAGGACGAGAACTTAGCCATAATCAAGCCAACCACGGAAAAGATAGCCACCTCAGCAAATACAGTCCCCCCAATAGGCAGACCTAAACGAACTCCTTCCTTGATTTTATCCATATTAAGCGGAATTCGTTTCTCAAGATGTAGAGCCTTGAGCTTCTCCTGTTTAAATAGAACCAGAACAGAAATCCCCAGCAAGACCCAGTAGGCCAAGGATGTTCCTAAACCAGCACCAGCACCTCCCAGTTCTGGAACACCAAAGGCCCCGTAAATCAAGAGATAGTTAAATCCACTATTGAGAGGAAGTAACAAAAGCATGAGGTACATGGACAGTTTGGTCAAGCCCAGCGAATCCAGCAAGGAACGAATGACACTAAAGAGCAACAAGGGGATAATCCCGATAGATAAAAACCAAAGATAGCGAACCGCTACTGCTGCCACTGGTGCTTCTAGTCCAATATGATTCAAGATTGGTGGTGCCAAGAAAAGCACCATCCCCAGCAAGACCACAGATAGACCCAAGGCTAGATAGATGAACTGGTAAAAATCAGATGCAACTTCTTCCTTTTTGCCTCGACCAAGATGATGACCAATGATGGGTACCAAGGCCGACACAATTCCTGTTAGAAAGGTAAAGAAAGGATTCCAGATACTGGTTGCCATAGACACACCAGCCAAGTCCATAGTATTGTATTGACCTGTCATTGCAGTGTCAACAAAAGAGGCAGAATAATTGGCAAATTGGTAGATCAGGATTGGGAAAAATATCTTTAAAAATAATACTAACTTCTCTCGTAAACACTTTGTCTTATACATACTTCTCTTTCTATTCTGATTTATCTAAACCAAAGAGTTTCAGACCATATTTTTTCAAACTTAGCGGAGGATTATTAGATTTTGAAGTAGTATGCCAACACGCACATGTACGACAATAATAGCTTCTAACTAAACCTCCATTATCATATTGAACCGCATGGTCAGCTTTTTCTTTAGTTTCATATTGAATTTTAGAACGATTAGCTGCGGGACAGCAAATTCCACTATTAGATTTTGCTTGTCTTTCCCTACGTTTTCGAAAATAATTCATATTCCAACTCCTATCAAGCTTGATAAACGATTTGTCCCTTACAGATGGTATATTTAACTTGCCCTTTTAAGGTTTCACCGATGAATGGTGAATTAGCTGCTTTGGAAGCAAAATGGGAGTCCACAAGGCGGTCAGCCTTGGCATCAAAAATAGTGATATCTGCTGGACCATTCTCAGCCAAGTAACCTGCTTCAAAGTTGTAAAGCTTGGCTGGGTTGTATGTCATTTTTTCAAGTAATTCCATCAAGATCAACTCACCAGCTTCTACTAAATAGGTCAAGCCGAGAGACAGGGATGTTTCTAAGCCAGTCATACCAGATGGCGCTTTGGTAATATCCTCAACATTTTTTTCATCTACATGATGAGGCGCGTGGTCAGTCGCAATGACTGTGATGACACCTGATTTGAGACCTTCAATAACAGCACGACGGTCTGACTCCAAACGAAGTGGAGGATTCATCTTGGCATTACCTCCTTGTGTCAAGAGGAGTGCTTCGGTCTTAGAAAAATGCTGTGGCGCTACTTCTGCTGTGACTTGCGCACCTAGCTCCTGAGCAAACTCCACTACTTTAACACTTTCTTCCTTAGACAAATGCTGAATATGAACATGGGCCTTGGTTGCATAGGCAATCATGACATCACGCGCCATCATAGCATACTCAGCCACCCCAGTCGCACCGCAGATATGGAAATGTTCTTTAGCAATATTTTCGTTAAACCCAAGAATCCCATTCAAACCTGGATCTTCCTCATGAAGACTAATAAAGGTATTAAGCTTTTTAGTTTCCTCCATGGCTTCCTTGACAACTTTACTACTTTCAAGCGGAATACCATCATCAGAAAAACCAACAGCTCCAGCTTCTAAGAGTGCTTTAAAGTCAGTCAAATCTTGCCCATTAAAATTCTTAGTAATGGTCGCAACCGTCTTAACATGAATCTTTTCCTTAGCAGCTGACTGGAGAACTTCTTGCAGGGTTTCTACATCTGAAATGGTTGGACTAGTATTAGCCATCATGACAACAGTTGTAAAACCGCCTGCAGCGGCTGCTAGGGCACCTGTATGAATATCTTCCTTGTGGGTTTGACCAGGTTCACGGAAATGAACATGAATATCGACCAAGCCAGGAGCAACTACAAGACCAGTAGCATCAATCGTTTCTGCTCCTTCTTCCGTGATCTCAGGCGCAATTTTGATAATTTTCCCATCTTGAACTAAGACATCACAAACTTGATCCAAACCAGACTTGGGATCCATTACACGACCATTTTTGATTAGTAGCATCTGCTTTCTCCTTTATTCATAGAAATCAACTTGGGTATCCAACAATTTATCCCCATCATAAACAAACTTGGCTGAAAAGAAGGGTTTGTCCTCTAAAAGCCACTCAACAAAGGTATGGTCACCTTCCCAAGTCGGCTTGCTCAAAACCTCATCATAGGGAACCCATTCTAGCGTCCCCTCATAGCAGTCAATCAAGTCGCCCTCAAACTCTGTCACCTTAAAAACATAGGTGTACCAGTCTAAATCTGGCGTAAATTCAGGAAAAGTGATAACACCTTTTAGAACTGGCTTGGCTTTGAGCCCTGTTTCTTCAAGGATTTCACGCGCTGCACATTCCTGAGGTGTCTCACCACGCTCTAGCTTACCACCCACACCAATCCATTTCCCTTCATGGACATCATTGGGTTTCTTATTACGGTGGAGCATGAGCAGTTCTTTCCCGTTATCAATGTAGCAAATTGTCGCTAACTGAGGCATATTTTCTCCTTATCTAAGCCAATCGATTGGCTCTTGTCCTGTTTCTTTTAAGAATGCATTGGCCTTGGAAAAAGGCTTGGAACCCCAAAATCCTCTATAAACTGACAAAGGACTGGGATGGGCTGATTCGATAATCAGATGGTGAGGATTGGTAACTAAGGCCTTCTTCTTACGAGCATAGGCTCCCCAGAGTACAAAGACAACTGGTCTATCTAGTTGATTGACCACCTGAATCACAGCGTCTGTAAAGGGCTCCCATATCTGACCAGCATGACCATTGGCCTGTCCAGCAGGAACTGTCAAACAAGCATTAAGAAGCAAGACTCCTTGTTCAGCCCAAGCTGTCAAATCATGAGATTTCTTAACTCCGATATCATCTGACAATTCTTTCAAGATATTTTGCAAGGAAGGCGGAGCTGGGATAGAGTCAGGTACAGAAAAACTCAGACCCTGCGCTTGACCTGACCCGTGATAGGGGTCTTGCCCTAGAATCACCACCTTAACTTCTTCAAGCGGTGTTGTCAAGAGAGCCTGAAAAACCTTTTCTTTGGGCGGATAAACAGTCCCCTGAGCATAGACCTGCTCCATAAACTGATTGATTTTTCTAAAATAACCCTCAGGTAATTGCGCCTTAATCAAAGCATGCCAAGACGAGTGTTCCATAGCCGACTCCTTCATTTTTACTGCCTCTATTATAGCAAAAAGTGGTTATCTAAACCACTTTTTACAGTTTATCTAAAGATTTAATAAATCGACTATATATACGATTTGAATACGTGAATACAGTTTATAAAGACTGGCTATTTTTTATAATTACTTTTTAAATCATTAAGCATTTTACTACCTCTTTCGAAGATTATCTTTTCTGAAATATTTTTAAACATATTAAAATCCATTTCAGAAAAAGGAGTTTCTTTAGAAACTTGCCATATAGTTTTTAAATAATTTTTTTCTAAAAAGTCGTCAAAATTAGAAAACAATCGAAAATACAATGCATTCTCTTGGTGTAAAATCGCTCTTTTTAAAGGATAATACTCTTTAATATTATTAACTTTTTGTTCGTAGGCATACTTTGCTACATGATCTAGGTATATATCAAAAAAATCATGAGGAAAATCTCCCATACAGCCATTACGATTCATATTGAGGCTATATTTTCGATTAGTAAGATAATTCGGAAATATATTTCCTATTACTCTAAGATTATCTACTTGTGAATCCCTTCTCCCAATATAATCCCCTTCTTTGACTAATGATGAAGATTTCCAAGTAAAAATTAAATCGCCAGAGAAATTTTTCTTATCAAAAAACTTAAAAAGAGATTGATAAATACTATTTGCTAATTGACAAGTGTCAGATGTAAATTCATAATTAACAGCTTCATTAAAATCAACTTCAGACATTTCAATGTACTCTTCAATAGTAATATTAGCTTTTTTTGTAATCATTAGCTCGTCTCCTTTAAAATGTGATCTTTGCAAGAATATTTTTATCCAAACAATCCAGCAAGTCTTGGTAAGAATGGACTTCGTAAGTTGGCTGGGCTTGTGTGTGATTTTCGAGGTGATGAGGGTTGTACCAGATCGTGTCAATTCCAGCATTATTGCCACCTTGAATGTCGGCGGTTAGAGAATCTCCAATCATCAGCGTCTTTTCTTTACTAAATCCAGCAATCTGCTGACCGATTTTTTCATAAAATAGAGCATCCGGCTTTTGAGTTTGCAATTGCTCAGAGATAAAGACTTGATTGAAATAAGGTCCTAGACCAGATTGAGCCAAACGTCCTGTCTGAATGGCAGTAATGCCATTTGTCGCAGCATACAAGTCATAATCACGATCAATGAGGCTGTCCAAGAGATCATGAGCGCCCGATAGTGTTTGTCCCTGCTGGGCGAGGTAAAATTGGTAACGTTGGGCAAGAAAACTACCGTCTTTTTCCTGTCCAAAATGAGCAAATAAACGAGAAAAGCGCGTGTTAACCAGCTCTTGTTTACTGATTTTCTTCAGCTCCAAGTCTTTCCAGAGAGCCTTGTTCATAGGAACGTAATAATCTTTATAAGCCTGAATATCCGCAACTCCTTCTTCTTTTAGAAGTTGGGTCAAAGCCACATCCTCAGCAGCATCAAAATCAAGAAGAGTGTGGTCGAGGTCGAAGAGTAGAAATTTGTAGGACAATTTGAGGTTTTCCTTTCTGAAAATTCATTAAGAACATTATATCATAAAGCACCTCATACAATTAACTAATTTAATCACTTGAAAAAAATTCGAACACTTTCTATACAATTGACAGCTCAAATCGTTCAGAATAGAACAATCCTAACTATCGAATACCCTAACTTCATAAATATCCATGTGATTCTAGGTCTAGAATTCCTATAAACTAAATGTTTTCGTACTCTTCTAAGTAATTGATTGCCTTAAACTTTAATTTTTGAAGGATTCTAAAGCTAGAATAGTCCTATCACAATCAGTTTTGAATGATGAACAATTTAGAAACACTATAATTCTACTCCTTTTAAACAAAAAGGAACTGCCCAAGCAATCCTTTTCTGATTTTGAAATCATTTACTTATACTCTTCGAAAATCAAATTCAAACCACGTCAGCTTCACCTTGCTGTACTCAAGTACAGCCTGCGGCTAGCTTCCTAGTTTGCTCTTTAATTTTCATTGAGTATTAAACTTTGATAGTTGAGATAATCAATAGCCCACCTATAAAAAGAGTTATAGTAAGATTCCTTATTTATTGATTTCAAGCTCCGACAACTGTGTGTGAATAACTGACAGTTCTGCACCAGCCTGAAGAAGAGCAGCTGCAGTATAGGCACCTTCTACAATTGGAACCCTATTTATCATGATACTTTTATCACTGAAATCAGCCACCATTTCTAAGTTCATTTTAGCAGAACCTAGGTCAAAAAAGGCTAATAAAGTATCTGCTGGATTTTCGGAAACAACCCTATCTACTTGATCAAAACTTGTTCCAATTCCTCCATCTTCGGTTCCTCCTACATAAGTAATCGGGACCTCTTTAGCTACTTCACTAATCAGTTCAACGACACCTTGTGCAATGTTTTTGGAATGTGAAACGATAACAAGACCAATACTTCCCATTAAAACACCCCAGTTTCTAAAAGAGCAGTAAAGAGTAATCCTGATGAGAATGATCCAGGATCAATATGTCCAAGAGAACGTTCTCCTACATAAGATGCCCTTCCTTTAGTTGCAAGTAAATCTTTGGTAGCATTCACTACCTTATCAATAACCTCTTGAGTCAATTGGCCAGCAGACAAGGCAGCAATAACAGGAGCCCAAACATCAACCATTGTCTTTTCTCCAACTTCTGCTTTCCCACGTTTGACAATCATATCCAAACCGCTTTGTAAGATTTCCTCTATTTTCGAATTAGAATCAGCCTTGGCCATGCCCATAAAAGCAGAGCCATACAGAGGACCAGAAGCACCGCCTACCTTACTCAGTAGTTGCATTGAGACAAGTTTAAACACATCACTGCTTGTTTCAAATTGCTTTCCTTCTAAGTTCTCCATAACTGCAGCCATGCCACGCGCCATATTTCCACCGTGGTCTCCATCTCCTATAGGAGTGTCTAACTCACTAAGGTAATCTTTCTGTTCTTGAATCTTTTCATTAAAAAGCTTCATCCATTCAAGAGCTTGTTCAACATTCATGCGACATTTCCTCCTTGAGTTTACCAAGCTGGGGTAGTAACAGGTGCATTTAGAGCATCCAACCACTCATCATCTGCCAATCGAATCAATGTTAATGACAAACCAGCCATATCGATTGAGGTCATATAGTTTCCAATTTTCTTAAATGCCAACTCAACACCTTTTTCATGGAGTAATTTAGCCACATCATTTGCAAATACGTATTGTTCCATAAGAGGTGTGCTCCCTAAACCATTGATGAGAAGGCCATAGCGTTCGCCAGCTTTAAGTTGGAAACCTTCAGATAATTTTTCAACCAATTCTGAGGCCAATTGTGCTGAAGGTTGCATTTTCTCTTTTTTATATCCTGGCTCACCATGAATACCAACTCCATATTCAAATTCATCATCTTCTAGAACAAAACCTGGTTTCCCAACCTCAGGAACGGTTGCTCCAGACAAGGCAAGACCAATTGTTTTAATTTCTAAGACAAGTTTATCTGCCAAGTCCTTCATTTCAGATAATGATTTACCAGAACGAGCTGCAGCCCCCAAAATTTTATGGACTAATATAGTACCTGCAACACCTCGACGCCCTTGGGTATAGAGACTATTTTCAACAGCGATATCATCATCAACCACAACGCTTGCTACATCAATACCTTCCATTTCAGCAAGTTCTTGTGCAATTTCAAAGTTCATAATGTCACCAGAATAGTTCTTGATGACCATGAAAACTCCAGCACCTTCATCAGCCGCCTTAATGGCTTCTAAAATTTGGTCCGGAGTAGGTGAAGTGAAGACTGCTCCACAAATGGCAGCAGACAACATTCCATCTCCTACAAATCCAGCATGACTGGGTTCATGTCCTGAACCTCCACCTGAAATGAGTCCAACTTTTCCTGTCTTTTCTGCCTTTCTAACGATAACATCAAAACCATCTAAGCGTTGAACCAAGTCATCATGCATGAATGACAACCCCTGCAACATTTCATCAACAACTTGTGTCGGTTCATTTATAATTTTTTTCATGAGAAACTCCTTTCGGCATGTATCTTTGTTTTCGATTTCATTATATACTTTTTATTGCTGGATGATAAGGGACAGATTCTATTATTTGTCCCCTTTTAAACCCGTTTCAAACATTTTTTTGGTAAAATGAAGGAAGTAAAAGAAAGGCTTCCTATGGCATCATCACTCATTACAAAAAAACGGATTGCCAAGGCATTTAGAGACCTATTAGCTACTAGAGAATTTGATAAAATCTCCATTGTAGATATCATGGAATCAGCTGGCATTCGTAGACAGACCTTTTACAATCACTTTCTTGACAAATATGAACTGTTAGACTGGATATTTGAAACTGACTTAACCGAGTATATCACCAATAACTTGGACTTCATTTCAGGCCAAAAACTATTACAAGAATTATTTCTTTATTTCGAACAAGAGCGTGATTTTTATATTCAACTTTTTGATATTCAAGGGCAAAATAACTTCTATGACCACTTTATCAGCTACTGTCGCTTGCTTGTATCAAAAATTTTAAGAGAATATGGTCAGATTGATAGCGATTCATCTGCTTATACTTGTTTTTTGCTAGATTATCACTCACATGCTCTAGCAGAAATCGTGAAGGCTTGCGTCAATAAAAAAAGTCCAGTTCCACAACCAGACTTTCTAATCATGACAATTATTGGAGAGAGACCACAATGACATTTATTTCAAATCATAAACAGAAAATTATTTCAAGTTACATTTCAGCAACTGTCAGCAGTCATCCTGAATTAGAAAAACACCCTACTTTACCACTAGTCTATCAAAAAAATCGCAACCCTCATCAGGTTCCAATCTTGTCGGGTGGAGGTTCCGGTCACGAACCTGCGCATATTGGATATGTGGGAAAAGGAATGCTTACCGCTGCTATCTATGGCCAATTATTTACTCCTCCTACAAGAACTGAAATCTTAGAGTCCATTCGTTTTTTAAACAATGGTCACGGTGTCTTCATCATTGTAAAAAATTTCGAAGCAGACATCAAAGAATTTAGCTGGGCCATTAATACTGCTAGACAAGAAGGAATTAAGGTCGGCTATAGTCTAGCACACGACGATATTTCTATTGAAGCTCACAATAGATTTCAAATTAGAGGAAGGGGGCTTGCAGGGACTATTTTACTTCATAAAATCCTAGGATATGCGGCTCAGAACGGTGCTGACATCGAGCAACTAACTGATTTAGGTTATGAACTTGCTACCGAAATCGCAACAATTGGCTTTGCAACGAAATCGGCTAGTCTCCCCCAAGCCACCCTTCCACTATTTAACTTAGAAGAAGGAAATATTTCTTATGGTATTGGGATACATGGCGAAGAAGGCTATCGTATAGTCCCATTCCAATCATCGGAAATCCTTGCAAATGAAATTATAAGTAAATTAAGATTGCACTATCATTGGAAAAAGGGTGATCAATTTATATTGCTTGTAAATAATCTAGGCACTACCAGCAACTTAGAAATGGGTATATTTATCAATGATCTCCTTCAACTCTTAGAAATTGAAGGAATCACTATTACATTTATAAAATCAGGAACATTTATGACCAGTCTGGATATGGCAGGTATATCCGTAACTCTTTGCCCTGCGAAAAATAAACAATGGTTAGAAGCGCTCAATGCTCCAACAACAGCTTTTTCATGGTAATTTGCTTGTATAACTCAAAAGGGCTACATCACTTGTTAGACCTTTGCTTTTATCTTATACTCAATGAAAATCAAGGAGCAAACTAGGAAACTAGCCGCAGGTTGCTCAAAACACAGTTTTGAGGTTGTAGATAAGACTGACGAAGTCAGTGAGCATATCTACGTTAAGGCGACGCTGACGTGGTTTGAAGAGATTTTGAAAGAGTATTAGACCATACTTTTCCAAAATGCGCCCAAAAAACCTTGCAACTAGGTTACAAGGTTGATCACACATTAATCGAAGTTAACGTATTCTTTTTGAAGTTCAAGAACTTCTTCCATTGTTGAACACTCTGTAAGGGCACGGTTTGCGTACTCTTCCATCTTAGCTGTGTCGAGTTTCTTCATCAAGCTGCGTGTACGAAGTACAGATGTTGCTGACATAGAGAACTCATCCAAGCCCATTCCGACAAGCAGTGGAACAGCTGTTTGGTCACCAGCCATCTCACCACACATACCAGCCCATTTACCTTCAGCGTGAGCTGCCTTGATAACGTTGTTGATCAAGCGAAGGATTGATGGGTTATATGGTTGGTAAAGGTATGAAACTTGTTCGTTCATACGGTCTGCCGCCATTGTGTATTGGATCAAGTCATTTGTACCAATTGAGAAGAAGTCAACTTCTTTTGCAAATTGGTCTGCAAGCATAGCTGCTGCAGGAATTTCAATCATGATACCAACTTGGATGTCATCCGCAACTGCAACTCCTTCAGCAAGAAGGTTTGCTTTTTCTTCTTCATAAACTGCTTTAGCTGCACGGAATTCTTTCAAAAGGGCAACCATTGGGAACATGATACGCAATTGACCATGAACAGAAGCACGAAGAAGGGCACGGATTTGTGTACGGAACATTGCATCTCCAGTTTCAGAAATAGAGATACGAAGGGCACGGAATCCAAGGAATGGGTTCATTTCATGTGGCATATCGAAGTAAGGAAGTTCCTTATCTCCACCTATATCCATTGTACGAACAACCACTGGTTTACCATTCATTCCCTCAAGAACAGCCTTGTATGCTTCATACTGCTCATCTTCAGTTGGGAAGTCTTGAGAATCCATGTACAAGAATTCTGTACGGTAAAGTCCAACAGCTTCTGCACCGTTGTTGTTAACACCTTCCACATCTTTTGGAGTACCGATGTTAGCAGCCAACTCGAAGTGTTTACCGTCAGCAGTCACTGTTTGAGCATCTTTCAAAAGTGCCCATTCAGCTTTTTGTTTAGCATAAGCTTCACCAGCTGCTTTAAATTCTGCCGCTTGTTCATCTGTTGGGTTGATAATCACTTCACCAGTAATTCCGTTAACGGCAAGGATATCACCGTCTTTGACGATTTCAGTGATGTTATTTGTTCCCAATACAGCTGCAATTTCAAGTGTACGTGCCATAATAGCTGAGTGGCTTGTACGTCCACCGATGTTTGTTACAAAAGCTTTTACAAAGTTTTTGTCCAATTGAGCTGTATCAGATGGTGTCAAGTCATGCGCAATCACGATTACTTCTTCATTGATAGAAGCTGGGTTTGGCAATTTCTTACCAAGAAGGTTTGCCAATACACGTTTTGTCACGTCGCGGATATCCGCTGCACGTTCTTGCATATATGGGTTGTCTTCCATGCCTTCAAAGATCGTGATGAACATATCAGTCACTTCTTTAAGACCTGCTTCTGCATTGACTTTCTTAGCACGAATTGTTTCTTTAATCTGACCAATCAATTCTGGGTCAGAAAGAACCATCAAATGAGCGTCAAAAACTTGAGCCGCTTCTTCACCAAGCGTACCTACAGCTTTCTCGCGGATAAGAGAAAGCTCGTTTTGAGAAGCTTCAAGAGCAACATCCAAACGAGCCTCTTCTGCGTTTGTATCTTCGACTGAAATAGTCTCGAATGACAAATCCGGTTGAACGAGTAGATATGCTTTTGCAACTGCAACACCGTCAGATGCCGCGATTCCTTTAAGCATTTCTGTCATTTCCCTTATGCCAATCCTTCTTTTTCCATTGTTTCTGAGATTGCAGCGATAGCGTCATCTGCATCTGCACCTTCAGCTGAGATAGTTACGTCAGCACCTTGGCCAACACCAAGACTCATAACACCCATAATTGATTTAAGGTTAACTGATTTACCTTTGTACTCAAGAGTGATATCTGAAGCAAATTTGCTAGCAGTTTGTACCAACAATGTTGCTGGACGTGCGTGAATACCTGTTTCTGCCACTACGTGGAAATCTTTAGAAGCCATAGTTTGACTCTCCTTTTGTTCTTTCTTTTTTGAGTTATATGTGATAACCCTTACAATTTGGTATTATATCATCTTCTAGGATTTTTTTCAAGCATTTTCTGGATTTTCCTTCAATTTCCTTTCAGATAACTTGCTGAAAATCTTCTATCCTAGATAACAAACACAGGATATAGTTTCTTTAAAAACAGTTTATAGGATAATCATTGCTGTTTTATAAAATAAACACTACATATTGTGTTTTGTGAGCTTGACTATAAAAAAAGACCACTATATTTAGTTCAAATCATTGACAAAATTTTATTTTCTGATATACTAAGATAGTATTAAATTTTGAAGAGGAGTTACACAATGGTAACCGTTTATTCTAAAAACAATTGTGTCCAATGTAAAATGACCAAACGTTTCTTGGACAGTAATAATGTCTCTTATCGTGAAATCAATCTTGATGAGCAGCCTGAGTACATCGATCAAGTTAAAGAGCTCGGTTTCAGCGCAGCTCCTGTTATCCAAACACCAACTGAAGTCTTTTCAGGTTTCCAACCAGGAAAACTGAAACAATTAGCATAATCTTAGTACATCATCCAGAAGAAACTGCTTCTAGGGCTAACTTAGATGCCTTTCTTTTGTAATTAGATAAGGGAAATTTTATGGGATTAAAACATCTTGAAGACGTGACTTACTTCCGTCTTAATAACGAAATCAACCGTCCTGTTAATGGACAAATCATGCTTCATAAAGATAAGGAAGCCTTGGATGCCTTCTTTAAAGAAAATGTCGTTCCAAACACTATGGTTTTTGATTCAATTAAAGATAAAATCAACTACCTCATTGAACATAACTACATCGAAACAGCCTTTATCAAGAAATACCGTCCAGAGTTCTTGGAAGAATTGTCACAATTTATCAAAGATCAAAACTTCCAATTCAAGTCGTTCATGGCTGCTTATAAATTTTACAATCAATATGCCTTGAAGACTAATGACGGTGAATACTATCTTGAAAGTATGGAAGACCGTGTCTTCTTTAACGCCCTTTATTTCGCTGATGGGAATGAAGCTGTTGCAATCGATATTGCCAATGAAATCATCCACCAACGCTACCAACCTGCTACTCCTTCCTTCTTGAATGCTGGACGTGCTCGCCGTGGGGAGTTAGTATCTTGCTTCCTAATCCAAGTAACTGATGATATGAACTCTATCGGACGTTCTATCAACTCAGCACTTCAACTTTCACGTATCGGTGGTGGTGTGGGAATTACCCTCAGCAACCTTCGTGAAGCTGGAGCTCCTATCAAGGGGTATGAAGGAGCAGCTTCTGGGGTCGTTCCAGTTATGAAGCTTTTTGAAGACAGCTTCTCTTACTCCAACCAATTGGGGCAACGTCAAGGTGCCGGTGTTGTCTACCTCAACGTCTTTCACCCTGATATCATCGCCTTCCTTTCAACTAAGAAAGAAAACGCCGATGAAAAAGTTCGTGTCAAAACCCTATCACTTGGTGTTGTAGTACCCGATAAATTCTACGAATTGGCTCGTAAAAATGAAGAAATGTACCTCTTCAGTCCTTACTCTGTAGAAAAAGAATACGGTGTGCCATTCAACTACATCGACATTACTGAAAAATACGATGAATTGGTCGCAAATCCAAATATCCGCAAGACAAAAATCAAGGCGCGTGATTTGGAAACTGAAATCTCTAAATTACAACAAGAGTCTGGCTACCCTTATGTCGTCAACATTGATACGGCTAACCGTGCAAATCCTGTTGATGGTAAGATTATCATGAGTAACTTGTGTTCTGAGATTCTTCAAGTTCAAGAACCAAGCTTGATCAATGATGCTCAAGAATTTCTTCAAATGGGAACAGACGTATCATGCAACCTTGGTTCAACCAACGTGGTCAACATGATGACTTCACCTGACTTTGGTCGTTCTATCCGTGCTATGGTTCGTGCCCTCACTTTCGTTACAGATAGTTCGCACATCGTAGCTGTTCCTACTATCGACCATGGAAATAGCCAAGCCCACACCTTTGGTCTCGGTGCCATGGGACTTCACAGCTACCTTGCCCAACAATTGATTGAATATGGATCGCCTGAGTCTGTTGAATTTACAAGCATCTACTTTATGCTTATGAACTACTGGACCTTGGTTGAGTCAAACAATATTGCGCGTGAACGTGGTATTACCTTCCACAACTTTGAAAAATCAGACTATGCTAACGGAAGTTACTTTGACAAGTATGTAACTGGTGAATTTGTTCCAACATCAGACCGTGTTAAAGAACTCTTCAAAAATGTCTTTATCCCTGGTGTTGCTGATTGGGCTGAACTTCGCGACAAGGTTCAAGAAGATGGTCTTTACCACCAAAATCGCCTTGCTGTAGCGCCAAATGGTTCTATCAGCTATATCAACGACGTTTCTGCTTCTATCCACCCGATTACGCAACGTATCGAAGAACGCCAAGAGAAGAAAATTGGTAAAATCTACTACCCTGCTGCTGGCTTGTCTACAGAAACCATTCCTTACTACACTTCTGCCTACGATATGGATATGCGTAAAGTCATCGATGTTTACGCTGCTGCGACTGAACACGTGGATCAAGGACTTTCACTCACCCTCTTCATGCGTAGTGACATTCCAAAAGGCCTTTACGAATGGAAGAGGGAAAATAAACAAACGACACGTGATTTGTCCATCCTTCGTAACTATGCCTTTAACAAGGGAATCAAGTCTATCTACTACGTCCGTACCTTTACAGATGACGGTGGAGAAGTCGGCGCCAACCAATGTGAAAGCTGTGTGATTTAGTTTCTAGCATAGAAACATTATTTTTCCCTAAGCAGCACTGATAAAATCAAATCTACTATGTCATAACATAATTTATGTAACATTTTAAAAGTCGGGCTTCCGACTTTTTGTGCGATACTCCTATAGAATTATGGTAAAGTAGAAATAATTGTGAGTTCGCAATACTAAATACAGAAAGAGATTTTAAATGGAAACTTACTACAAAGCCATTAACTGGAATGCCATCGAAGATGTCATCGACAAATCAACTTGGGAAAAACTGACGGAGCAATTTTGGCTCGATACACGTATTCCCTTATCAAACGACTTGGATGACTGGAGAAAGCTATCTAACAAAGAGAAAGACTTGGTCGGAAAAGTTTTTGGTGGTTTAACCCTTCTTGACACTATGCAATCTGAAACTGGGGTTCAAGCCCTTCGCGCAGACATCCGTACACCACATGAGGAAGCTGTTTTCAATAACATCCAATTTATGGAATCTGTCCACGCTAAATCTTACTCATCAATCTTTTCTACCTTGAATACTAAGGCTGAGATTGAAGAAATTTTCGAATGGACCAATACCAATCCTTACCTACAAAAGAAGGCTGAGATTGTCAACGAAATCTACCTAAACGGCAGCCCACTTGAAAAGAAAGTTGCCAGCGTCTTCCTCGAAACCTTCCTCTTCTACTCTGGTTTCTTCACTCCCCTCTACTATCTCGGTAACAACAAACTAGCCAACGTTGCAGAAATCATTAAATTGATTATTCGTGACGAGTCTGTTCACGGAACCTACATTGGTTACAAATTCCAACTTGGTTTCAATGAATTGCCTGAAGAAGAGCAAGAAAAACTCAAAGAATGGATGTACGACCTACTCTATACTCTTTATGAAAATGAAGAAGGCTACACAGAGAGTCTTTATGACGGTGTTGGTTGGACTGAAGAGGTTAAAACCTTCCTTCGCTACAATGCCAATAAAGCTCTCATGAACATGGGACAAGATCCACTTTTCCCAGATTCAGCTGAAGATGTCAACCCAATCGTTATGAACGGTATTTCAACAGGAACTTCCAACCATGACTTCTTCTCTCAAGTCGGAAATGGTTACCTTCTTGGCGAAGTTGAAGCCATGCAAGACGATGACTATAACTACGGTTTAGACTAATTCTCCACCACTCTCAATCATCAAAAAGTAAACTAGAAACATCAAAGTTATAACCCAACAAAAATATCGAAAGTTTTGAAAATAAACCTCGATATTTTTGTTTTTGTTTTATTTTGTTGTTTTTGTATTTGAATGATGAGCTAGTTTATGGTAAGATAGTAGTAGGAAACGAGGTGATAATATGCTCAAACAAGAAAAATTAACCAAAATTTTAGAAACAGTAAATAGTAAAGGAACCATAACGGTTAAACAGATTATGGACGAAATAGCCGTTTCAGATATGACTGCAAGGCGCTATTTACAGGAATTAGCTGATAAAGATTTGCTGATTCGTGTGCATGGTGGAGCTGAAAAACTTCGAACCAACTCCCTTTTGACTAATGAGCGATCAAATATTGAAAAACAAGCCCTCCAAACGGCAGAAAAACAAGAAATAGCCCGTTTTGCAGGCAGTCTAGTAGAAGAAAGAGAAACTATTTTTATTGGACCAGGAACAACATTAGAATTTTTTGCGCGTGAGTTGCCTATTGACAATATCCGCGTCGTGACCAACAGTCTACCTGTTTTTCTGATTTTAAGCGAACGAAAATTAACAGATTTGATTTTGATAGGTGGAAATTATCGCGATATTACAGGTGCTTTTGTTGGCACATTGACCCTACAAAATCTCTCTAATCTCCAATTTTCTAAAGCTTTCGTTAGCTGTAATGGTATTCAAAACGGGGCTCTAGCTACTTTTAGCGAGGAAGAGGGAGAGGCTCAACGCATCGCTTTAAATAATTCTAATAAAAAATATTTACTCGCAGATCATAGTAAGTTCAATAAGTTTGATTTTTATACTTTTTATAATGTATCAAATCTTGATACTATTGTTTCAGATTCTAAACTAAGTGATTCAATCCTTTTTGAACTATCTAAACTTACTAAAGTCATCAAGCCTTAATCAACTGAAAGATTCTGGGTAACAACTCAATTTCAGAAGAAAATGAAGTAAATCTTCCCACAATAAAACGCATAGTATCAAGGTTTTCAACACCTGATATTATGCGTTTTTCTGTATCAAAGACTTTTTGCCCAATTGCTTTATCTGCAACCTCAAAGCTATGCATTGAGAAACCTGCGACTCGCTTCCTAGTTTAAAGTTGCTCTTTGATTTTCATTGAGTATAAGCAAGGTGATTAGATAAGAGTTTTGCAGCGTACTAGGTATAAGATTTAACTTTTTTGGAAATTGGTTACGATTGTTGAAACGGCATAAAATCTGAATCAAAGGAGATAGTATCCCATTCTTCAGGATTGATAAAATTTAAAAATAGATTTTTAAATTCTTCCAGCTCATAGTCTGAATGACAAATCCATTCTTTACCGGTCGAGACATACCATTTCCCAAGGCTTTTCAGTTCTTCATTCGTCAAACACGGTATTTGAGAACATTTTTCAAAGTTGATAATATAAACTTTTTCATAAATAGATTGGATAAAATTTTTGAACATCTTTTTGCCTCACTAAAATTCTATATCTAATGACTCATTCTACTACTCAATCACTTGAGTTTCCGCTACTTTCTTGTACCAATGAGCTGATTTCTTCGGATAACGTTCTTGCGTTTCAAAGTCTACATAGAAGAGACCATAACGTTTCTCATAACCGTTTGACCATGAGAAGACGTCCATCAATGACCAAATAAAGTAACCTTTTATATTCGCTCCATCTGCAATCGCATCAGACAAAACCTCTAAGTGTTGTTTGACATAATCAATACGGCCATCATCGTAAACAGTGTTATCAACGAACTCATCTTTATATCCAAGACCATTTTCAGTGATGTAGATTTTCTTATAATTAGGATAATCTTTCTTCACGCGCATGATTTGGTCATACAAACCTTGAGGGTAGATAATCCAATCCCAATCCGTACGTGGTACATAATCAGGAGCTACACGACGACCAACACCTTTGATTTGGTATTTAGAACTTCCTTTCTCACCCTTACCATTATGGATGATTTCAGTTTCTCCATCAAAGGCTTCCATCCAGTCACTCATATAGTAGTTAATTCCAAGGAAGTCATTCAAGTCTTTTGCGGCTTCTAATACTTCGAAATCTTCGTCACGCAAGTCAAGCTTTCCACCATTGGCAGCCAAGATAGCCTCTACCCCTGCCAGGGTCTTTTCAGAATAGTGACCCAGATAAGTTGCATCCAAGATAAATTTATTGTGAATAATATCTTCCAACTCTGCTGCACGAACATCTGCTGGATTTTTAGGATTCAAAGGATACTTAGTTGGTAGAGCGTGAACAACACCAATTTCACCTTTATAACCTTTATCTTTATATAGCTTAACTGCACGCGCATGAGAAACCATCATATTGTGGTGCGATTGGAAAACTTTGGCAAGGTCGTACTGAATACCTGGAGGGAATTTCCCAACCAAGTATTGACCATCACCAATTGGCCCAATTTCATTAAAGGTTGTCCAATAGTTTACTTCTGGAAATTCTTCAAAACAGAAGGCAGCGTAGTCTACAAAGTGTTCGATATTTTCACGGTTTAAGAAGTCTCCATTTGAGTGGAGAGCTTCTGGCGTGTCAAAGTGATGAAGAGTTACAAAGGGCTCAACATGACGTTTGTGACACTCTGCAAATAAATTATGATAAAACTCAACACCTTTCTGATTTACTTGACCATAACCAGTCGGGAAAATACGTGACCAAGCAATAGAAATTCGAATGCCATTGACACCATACTCTTCTGCTAGCTTGAGGTCAACTGGATATCGATTGTAAAAATCACTGGCTGGTTCGGCAGTGTACCAGTAGTTATCTTCAAGATACTTATCCCACGCAACTGGTCCTTTTCCATCAGTATGTGTAGCACCTTCTGCTTGATAGGCAGCTGTTGCGCCACCGAAAATAAAATCTTTTGGTAATGTTTTTGTCATTTTTTTCACCTATTTCTTGATTTAAATAAAATAAAAGTGAGAGGAGAGGAGTCAGTGAGCCATCCTTCTCCATCTCACTTCTTGTAGCAAGTCACCGAATTGTGACATGGGGAGGTAAAAACGATATCTTTTTACCGACGAATTAATAAGGCGATTAGGAAATTCGCCATAGCGATTTCCGTAACGATAGGAGATTATTTCAGAGTCCCTATTATTAATCGAATTGTGACATGAGGAGGTAAAAACGATAATCTTTTTACCGACGAATTAACAAGGCGATTAGGAAATTCGCCATAGCGATTTCCGTAACGATAGGAGACTATTTCAGAGTCCCTAGCCTTAATCGAATCGAGCTTGTACAAATGCAAGAGCACCTTTTCCATCACGGGTTAATTTGATGTATTGAGCGCCTTCTGTTTTCGCAAGTTTAATACCGAGTTTATCAGTTTCTGCTTTCATGTCTTCAAAGTTTGAAGCAACTTGAGGAGCAAGGATAACAAGATCAAACTCTGGCAACATTTCACGGTGAGCACCATAGCCACCTGCTGCTGCTTTCACAGGGACATTGTATTCTGCTGCTGCCTTATTCAAAGCATTTGCAAGGAGACCACTTGTACCTCCACCTGCACAGAGAACGAGGACATTTGTTTCTTCAGTGATTGTATTTTGTACTGCTTCTACACCCGCTTTCTCAAGAATAGCATCTGCTTTTGCAGTGTTAAAGTTTGCAGCAACTTTTTCTTTCAATTCGTCATTAGATTTACCTGAACGTTCTTCTTCGAGAATTTGTTCATCATAGACTTTAAGGAATGGATAGTAAATGACTACGTCAACCACGATTAGGAGGGCAGCTAGAACGAATGATAGAACCTGGAAGTTCGTACCAAGAACTAGACCTAGTGGAGCTGGAGTTGTCCAAGGTAGATTAGCAGTAAATGAGTTCATTCCAAGAGTTTCGATAAAGAATTTAAAGATCCATACGTTTGCGATTGGAGCAAAGATAAATGGAATGAAGAAGATTGGGTTTAACACAAGTGGTGCACCAAACAAGATTGGTTCATTTACACCGAAGAAGGTAGGAACTACTGAAGCACGTCCGATTGCACGGTTACGTTTTGATTTTGTTAACCACATGAACATGAATGGAACAACTAGTGTCGCACCAGTACCACCCATGGTAACGATAAACATTTGTGTACCAGAAGTAAGAATCTTATCAGCATGCATCCCTTGTTGGAGAAGGTTCAAGTTGACTTCGGCATTGGCATAGGTAATCGCTGCGATTGCTGGTTCAACGATAGATGGACCATGAATACCAACAAACCAGAAGAAGGCAAAGGCACCAAAGATAATCGTAATACCTAGATAACCATCAGCTGCAGAGAAGAGTGGTGCAAAGAATTTACCGATTGATTCAGCTACACTTGCACCCACAAAATGACGAGCTAGTAAATCAAGAGCATAAAGTGAAACAACTGAGAGAGTGAATGGAATCACATCTTTAAAGACTTGTGAGATATTTGGTGGAACTTCGTCAGGCATACGAATAGTGACGTTGTTCTTAACACAGACCTTATAGATAGCTACTGTAACAAAGGCAGCAAGGAAGGCTGAAAGCAAACCTTTTGTTCCAAGGAAATCTGTTGCAAAACCACCTGCAATTGGGTCAGCTGCCAACATCAACAAACCAACAATTGCTGCCAACAATGTTGACATATAGTTGATTTGATTGGTTTTCTCCATGCTACGGTTTACTGAGTCGGTCAATGACTTAGCTGTTGTACCAGCTACCAAGAGAGCTAGAATCCCCATTGAATAGCTGTAAGGTTTCATCAGAAAATCTACAACTTCATCAGACCATTTAAAGCCCCATGAGTTTGGTACAAAGGCAATCAAGATAAAGATACTTGAGAAGAGAATAACAGGCATACCAGCAATAAAACCATCACGAATAGCACGAAGATAGATATTACGAGATAGTTTTTCAAAGAAAGGCTTTCCTTTCTCGATAAATGCAATTAGTTTATTCATTATTTAATTCCTCTCTTGTAGAGTTCGATTAAGTGGTGCATCAAATCTTTTAATAAGATAGTTGTCATCAAGTGGTCTTGGCCATGCATCATGGTTACACTATAAGCCAAATCCTCGCCAGCTGCTTCCTTAGTCAATAGACTTGTTTGCGCGTGGTGTGCCTCTGCGATACAGCTACCAGCTTCCTCTACCAGAGCGTCCGCTTTTTCAAAATCACCAGCTTCAGCAGCCTTCAAGGCTTCCAATAGTTTTGAACGAGCATCGCCAGCATAGGCCACGATTTCAAAACCTAACAATGTTACTTCTTCTCTATTCATGATAGAATTCTCCTTATATAATTTTAAATAATTTTTATGACAATAAACGTTGGATATGTAGAACTAGATAAACTCGTTCACTTTTATACAAATCAAGACCCGTATGTTGCGTAATCACATCATAGATCTTGGAACCAATCTCGAAGGCTTTTGGATAGGATTGTTTAATATGATCTTCCATATCCAGAAGTGATTGGTTATCATCTCTAGATCTGTCTAAATAATCCAAGAAATAATTCAAATGTATCATAAAGCGATCATAGAAATGGTTATTCTCTTTGGTTCGTTGAATTGCATATTCCTTTAGAACTCCCTCAACATTCCTGAGAATTTCTTTCCTCTTATCAATCGACTCCACAAGTTCCACTTCATTTTCACCTTCGGCATTAATGAAATGATAAGCAATCCGAATAATTTCATCCTCAGGAAAATGATCTGCTAACTTCTGACGGTAAATTTCAAAAGCTTCGTTTGCGATTTGAAAAGCGACAGGATACTTGGCAGAAATATCTGGCAGATTACTATCCTTGTACCTTCCTTGAGTTAGAGCTTGGTAAGAACAGTAAATATGATCTGTCAAGGTTACGTAGAGATACTCTTGAATCGGATAGTGATATTTCTTGGAAAGCTTATCAATGATTTCATAGGTCACTGTGATAAAATCAAGCGGAACATCTTTGAGGAGAGCCATAAAATTTTCTCTGGACTCTTCGGTCTTCATCCGAAAGATTTTCTCAACCTGATGTTCAGCAATCAAATCTCCCTTCTTCTTTCCGAATGCAATCCCCTTACCAATCACAATCACTTCTTCTCCTTTATCATTTCTGACAAGCGAGACATTGTGATTCATTGGATTTAGAATTCGATACATGTCAACCTCCTTTTATATTTTAAAGGTATATGAGTATAAAAAATGACCACAAATGAACTAGAAAATCAGCCGATTTCTAATTCACCTGTGATCATGCCTAATATTACTTAGTAACACTCACCTTGTATTAACTTGTGATTTAAGTATAGCACAAGTAAGTTATTTTGTAAACCTTTACATACAACTTTTTTTAAACTTAACTATGTTCTAAAATTCATCAAACAGAGGATCTGTTTTTATTTATTTTTGTAAATCAAAACAAAAACAGGAAGACAGAAAAATAAAAAAGTAGCTACATTTTTAAAATTCATTAAATCTAATAAACAAAGAACACAAGAAACTATAAAACAAAATACGGTTATTTTTTTAAACGAACTATTCATAAAGAAATAACCTTTAAGGTAAATCTATGGTGTAAACAAGGTTTACAAACGGCACTTCTACTGTAGCTACAGCAACTGTCCAATAATTTTCTACAGCAGTTTTTACAGCCCAGCCAATCGCACCACTTATTACAGCAACAAACCCAGCCGTAACAGGATTAACCGCAAATTGTTTTAAATGCCATCCAGCATATCCAGTAGCGAAAGCTCCAGCAGCCCAGCCACCCATCCCCCTCACTTGAGGACCAAGATTGAAACGAAAACCTACAGGACCTCTTTCGTAAACGTTAGGCAACTCTTTTACAGCTTCATACATCAAACTTGCTTCTTGTACAGAAATACCAATATTTTTTGCTAACTCTTCAGGAGTACCTTTTAAATTTATATTTCCAAATTTATCTACATAAAAATAATCTTCCAAAATTTGACCAGCATTTACAATATCTTCTGAAACCGAAACATTATAAAATTTATTCCCATCAACATTCAAAACAATATCATTTGCTTTATCTACTCTAGTTAGGGCACTATCTGCAAATACAGAATGACTAACCATAGGTAAGGCTGATGAGAATATTGAAACAATACCTAGTCCTACAACTAACGCTTTAAAACTCTTTTTAGTAGCCATTTATCTTCTCCTTTTATAAAACAACGAATTGAAATGTGCGTCTAAATATAGTTTATTCTGGCAATATTGTTTCCGTATTATTCCTTCCTAGCTCGTAAAATAAACTATACCTTATTTTTATTATACTTCATCTAGTTACTTTCTAATTCATATTAACTTGTGATTTAAGTGTAGCACAAGTAAGTTATTTTGTAAACCTTTACATACAACTTTTTTAAAATTTTTTTAGATTCATGTTCCTAACCTAGGAGGACTTGCTTACACGCGTTCTTTCCATGAAGTTGCTGTTGTTTGAAGAACTTTGTTGAGTTCGTCAATGTTTTCAAAACCAGTTGTGCGAAGCCATTCACGAGCTGCTGCTTCACCATCTTTGATGTATGCTTCAACTGATCCAGCCCATGTTGCACGGCCACAAAGAACTCCGTTAAAGTTTGCACCTGATTCATGAGCAAATACAAGAGTATCTTGGAAGAGTTTAGCTGATACACCAGCACTCAAGTAGATATATGGCAAGTTAGTTGCTTCATCTTGAGCTTTGAAGAAGGCTGCTGCTTCTTCACGTGTATAAACTACTTCACCTTCAGCGAATCCTTCAACATATTTAATGTTAACAGGAACTTCTACTTTCAAGACATCAATGTTAAAGCGTGGGTCTGAGAAAACTTTCATAGCACCAATAACTTTGTGTGGTTTTACTTTCGCGTATTCTACTGAACCTGCGTCAGCAATTTTTTCATCGTAAGCAAGGATTTCAAGGAAGAATGGAATATCTTCAGCCACACACTCAGAACCGATACGTTCGATGTAAGCTTGTTTTTCTTGGTTGAGTTCGTCTGAACTATCTACATCATAGTAAAGCAAGAACTTAACTGCATCTGCACCTTCTTCTTTAATACGTTTTGCAGACCAAACATCCAAGCAGTCAGGCAAGCGTTTTGTACTTGTTGTGTCATAACCTGTTTTTTCATAAGCAAGGAGAAGACCAGCTTTTTCATCAAGAGCTTTAGTTGCTGGAAGTCCATATTCAGGATCAAGAAGCATAGATGAAGCGTATTTAGTTAATTCATCTGCTACCAAAACTTTAAGTTCTTCCATTTGAGCCACTGTTGGTTCTTCTGTTTGGTGTTGAGCCATGAGGCGTTTTAAAGCACCACGTTGGTCAAATGCAAGAGCTGAGATGATACCATTTTCGTCAGAAAGTTTTTCTAAGCGTGCACGTTTTTGTTCTGTTAAAGCCATTTTATACCTCTTTTACTATTAATTGATCATATAGAGCTTGATAGTTGGCCATGTTGACATGACCAGTCATTTTTTCTTGAGCATTGAGCATACCAAGGACATTTGCCTTGATGAGTAGTTCTGCATCCGATTCTTTATGAAGTAAACCTGAAGAAATTCCAGCAACTGTAGAATCTCCAGATCCGACAGGGTTGACTACCTGAATTCTAGGAATATCTACCTTGTAGAAAGTGTCACCATGTTTGGCAAAGGCACCGTTGGCACCAAGCGAAACGATAATCCATTCAATACCTGCAAACAAGGGTTCTTGAAGGACTTCTTTTAATTCATCCAAATCCTCAGAAACTTCTCTTCCTAGAAGTTGAGACAATTCCTCATTATTTGGTTTGATGACTGTTGGTTTATGGGGTGATTCAAGAACAGCCTGAAGTGCTGCACCAGAGCAGTCCAAGACAACAGGCTTGCCAGCTTGATTAGCAAGTTCTACCAAGCTCGCATAGTAATCAACTGGAAGGCCAGCTGGCAGACTGCCTGAGATAGCTACTACTTCAACTGACTCCAAGAGTTTTTTGAAATGTTCCAAAAAGTCTTGACCTTCCTGTTCCAATACTACAGGACCTTTTTCAAGAACTTCTGTTTGGTTGTCTCCGTGAAGAATAGCGATACAGTTACGAGTTTCTCCCTGAATAGAAAAGAAATCTTTCTTAACATTATCATCAATATTTTCAACTAAAAACTCACCAAGTTTGCCACCTACTAAACCAGTAGCAAGAACTGAATCCCCAAATTCTGAAAGTACTCGGGTAACATTGAGTCCCTTACCACCAGCCGTTTTGGTTACATCCACCACACGATTGACAGTATCAATCTTCAACTCATCCAAGGGATAGGAAATATCAATGGATGGGTTCATTGTGACTGTTAAAATCATAGGTCACCTCTTAGTCGTGGTATTCTCCGCGATCCCATTTTTCAAGGAATTCAGTGAAGAAGTTTGCGTCTGTTTGTCGATTATTGTGACTTTCAAGGTGTTCAATTTTCGCAATCAATTTTTTATTTTCTTCAGATGGTTTGTATTCAGCATGGATGAAAGCTTCGATGATATCACACATAAGCAATTCACCAGTAATCTTACCACCAAAACCAATAACGTTAGCGTTCAATTGTTCTTTAGCATAAAGGGCTGTTGTCATATCACGAACCAAGGCAGAACGAACACCAGGAACTTTATTTACAGCGTTGTTGATACCAACACCAGTACCACAGATACATACTCCAAGATCAGCTTGACCGCTAGTTACAGCTTCCCCTACTTTTTTACCAAAGATTGGGTAGTGAGTACGTGTATGGTCATATGTACCAAAGTCAATAACTTCATATCCTTTTGATTTCAAAAATTCTGAAACCGCCATTTTTTCATCTGTTACGATGTGGTCACATCCAATTGCAATTCTCATTTTTAACTTACCTTTCTTACTATAATCTAATTAGCACATTTTATTCAACATGTCGACACGGATTTGATGACGTCCACCATCGTATTGACCGTTAACAAATCCTTTAGCGATATTTTTAGCCAATTCATCACCAACAAGTTGTGCACCCATAGTGATCATACGTGAGTTGTTGTGGCCACGAGTCATATAAGCTGAACGTTCGTCAGATACTTCTGCAGCAACCATTCCTTTGATCTTAGTTGCGACCATAAATGGACCAGCTCCATAAGCATCAATCACGATACCAAGGTTTTGTTCTTCTTTGTTTACTTCTGCAGCAACAGCGAGAGTCACATCAACAAAGTCTTGACCTTCAGCTGTAACATCCACAAGGTGGAAGTTTTCTTTTTCTAAGAAGTCTTTCACCACTTCTTTCAATCTCAAACCTGCAGCATCTGCACCGATAACAATAGACATATTGTATACTCCTTTTTATTTTTTCTAGGCTGGATTCCAGCAGTGTATTGGCTGTCTTTAAAAAACAGTCAATTAGTCCTCACAAACATAATATACTACTATTGTTTGAAAAAGTCAATAGTTTGTGTTTGTTTTTGTTGTTTATTTTTTTGATTTTTTATAAAACTTCTATCTCAAACCCTAATTCTTCAACCTGATTGGCTTCTAAGAGACGAACATTCTTCTTATCTTCTAAATGATTTTCTGCTGAATTTTAAGCAGAATATCATTTCTCTTTTTAGAATCAAAACGACGAGATTGTGGAATCTCTACAGGAACAATAGGTTGTTGCATTAAAATATCCTCCAATCGTTTTACTTTACGGTAACCGCACCTTCTTAATGTCGGCTTGTCCTGTAGCTTGAGCTGTATCAACAATACCTTGAGCCTCCGTAGCTTCCTCTGGTGTATTCGCATTGGCTGGCTGGTTATCGATGGCTTCTTTCTGCGCTTGAGCTTTGGCTGTTGCGTCTGCCTTTAGCTTTATCTTTTTCATCTTGACTCAACTTATCGTTGTTGTCAATGGCTTGCAGTTTGGCATCCAACTCATCTTGAATAGCTTTTTTAGCCTTTTCTTTTCCTACTGGGTTGATTGCAGTTACTTTAGAGATTGCAGTTACTTGCGCTCGATCAACTCCATCTTGATTATTGGTTTCCTTAGCTTGCTTAATAGCTTCGCCTGCTTCTCTGACAGCCGCCACAACTTTTTCCTTAGCTGCAGTTTTTTCGTCTTCTGATAATTTATCATTATCCTCTATCTCAGCCATTTTCACTGCTGCAGCGGCTGCTATGGCCTCTACCGCCATGTCTATTCCTATTGGATTCACATTGTCTATAGCTGCAGTTCCATCAGTTTGCTTAGTGGTAACGTCATCTTGAGATTGAGCATCCATTATCCCTGTCGTAGCTTTATCCGCTTCCGCCTTAGCTTCTTCCGTAGCCGCTGCTTTTTCTCTTGGGCTTAGCTTGCTATTTTTTTCAATCGCTGTTTCTTTCTCTTTAAGCTTATCTTCTATTGCTTTCTTGGCTTTGTTTTTTATTTGCTGCTCTTCGTCCAGCTGTTTCCGTTTTTCTAGAGCCTCTTCCACTACTATTTTGTAATTAGCAGTAGTAGATGTAATATCCAAATTCCCCTTAATTTTGTTTAATTTTTCTTCATAATCAGCCTTGGTTTCAGGAGTAGACCATTTTGTGTCTTCTTCTTTTTGTCTGGCTAATTCATCATAAACTTTTTTAGCTAAGTCCTTAGCTACTTTCCTAGTGTCCTGAGTAACTGAAAACCCTGTTCCAACAACTGGTAGAGCATAATGGTCCCATGGCACCTGATACCCCATACCTAAACGTAAATTATCCGCAGAACTAATACGAATCTTATAACTCGTATATCCTTTAGGAATGTCAATCGCTTTACTTGTGAAGGTTCCTGCTGTTCCTTTTGGTGTATTTTGAGTTTCCGCTAATTTCTGGTTCAAATCATTTTTATCTGTAGAAGTTCTAGAACTAGTAAAGTTAGTGCTTTGTTTCTCGCTTGCAGCCGTCACCTTCATATCATCAGTACTTTTAGTTTGTGAAGGATCGAAAGTAACATTATAAAGCGTTGCCTCTGCATTTTCTTTGTAACCTATTAATTCGACCTTATATAACGCTTTTTTCCCGTTAATATCTCCTGTATAGCCTGTTTTAAATTGAATCGTTGTACTAGTTCCTACAGTAGGTGAATATACTCCAAATGTTTTTTCTATCCCATTAAAACTTTTTATACCTTTAGCAATACCAGGTCCTTCATTATTTTCCATATATGATGTTCCATCAAAGGTTTGTTCACTTTTAGTACTTAGAGTCCTAACTTTGGACAAAAAGAGGGCATACTCATTACTACGATCAAACACAGATTCAGTTGTCCATGTTTTATTTGTTTTGGTATTTTCTTTTACTGTGTTAACCGTTTCAATTGGAAAGACACCGTCTGCTGTTTTTCTTGCAACAGCAAACTTCCCATTTCCTGCTGAATCTCTTACAGCCTTCCACCCTCCGAACTCATCTAATTCTTTTACTGTACCCGGGTCTATACTCTTGGCAGCCGCAACCTGATCTATGTTTGCAAGTTTTTTCTCATTCTCTACTGTTTCAGGTAGTTCTTTTAATTTGTTCGCCAATGTATCTACACTTGCATCATTCCCTGGAGCTTTATAAGTCTGATTTTCATCTGAATCGTCATCGGTTGGAGTCGCTGTTGGGGCAGGTGCATCACGTCTTTTACGTACTTTTGGCTTGCTGCTTGCTTCTTCTGATCTTGTACCTTCACCTTCAGATTTTGGAGAGCTAGAGTCCCCACTCACAGAGTCTTCATCCGATTGAGTCTTTGTTGTAGTTTCGCTTCTTTCAGATGAGTTGACTTCTTCCTCTTTGGTCCCTGGATGACTCTCTTGCTTGCCTTCATCCCCTGCTTCAGTATTGGTTGCAGATCCTTGTTCTTTTGCAGCAGGAGCAGCGTAGGTTAGCTGTGGATCCTCTGATTTTTTCTCTGTTTCCGAATCCTTATCAGCTGCCACCTCCTCATTTGACTGTATGGTCTGCGCTTCCGCAGCAGATACCGCTCCACTTCCCATAAAGAGATACAGCGCCGCCACGGCTACCGAGGCCGCTCCAAAACTAACCTTCCGAATCGAAAAACGTAATTGTTTTTCTCTATCGTCCTTCTCACTATAAAACATATTAGATGTTCCCCTTTTTAGTTTAAATTTTTTCAAGTGTAATTACTGAGTCCATAACTGTAACACAATGCAAAGGTTTGCCTTGTGAATCAAAAATGCACTCAATCATTCAACCTGATATGACTAAACTATTATACCTTAAATTACTTTAAAAAGATAATCATTTGACTTCTTTATCTCACTTAGTACCAAGAAAAAGACAGCCTATCCATATATATATATATATATATATGGATAGGCTGTACAAAGCTATTCTATCAAGCTTCCTGACGATTCTGTCTTGAGAAACATATACAAATCAAGGTTTTATTACAATTTGATAACATTTTAGTTACGGTTTGTTTCGAAGTGTTTCCACCTGATGTTAAGCAGATCAAAAGCTAATTGATAAAAACAAATCCTAGCATTGTATGCTTAAAAAGCCTCTCTTCTGTAGTAGCCACGCATACTCTCTTTTTTATCATTTATGGATAAAACTAAATCATAGGCCAGTTTATAGATTCTAACCCCTTGCTTAGGGATTCTTATAGATTAGATTATTAGCTAGCTAACTCCGAAATCACTATATTTTATCGAACCCTATCTAGGAGATAGAGAGTTACAAAAAACTCCAACCATGGCTTGCGAACCTCGTCTTTGCTGGTTTCTCTGTATTTTTTTAGGGCTTATTTGTATTTTTTCAATAGCTCCTCAAACTCAGCGACGGTTATGCCCAACTGCTGGCTAGCAACCTCAGAAGTCAGAAGACCTTGGCGGACTAGATTTACTAAACCTACTTTTAATCCCTGTTCTAATCCCTGTTCAAGCCCCTCTGCACGACCTCTCTCCAACCCTTTTTCTTCAGCTTGTTCCAAGGCATAGTCCTGTGCTAATAAGGCTTGTTCTTCTCGCATACGTAGTTGACTAAACATCTCCCTGTCCTCCTCGGACCAGCTCTTGTAATCTAGCAGTTGGTCTGCTTGGCTGATGGCTCGCTCAGGTTCTTGGGTAAAGGGTTTATTCCCGAAAAACTCCAACCATGGCTTGCGAACCTCGTCTTTGCTGGTTTCTCTGTATTTTTTTAGTTCCAAGAATGCCATCTTAACCAGATGGTTTTCCTGTCCATTGTTTGTAATTGTTAAAACCTCACCTGTCCTATCCTCTCGCATGCTAAAACTATGAAAAGCCAAGTCATCTGAGAAGTAGTTACTATCCACAATTGCGATAGCGTATACTGGTGAGATGTGTTTATAACTCTGATGAGTATCACCTTCTCGTTGACGAATTTTTTCAAGATTTTGATTGACCTGACTGCAAAGGTAAGCCCATAAACGATTGATGAAAAAATTCTGATGATGAACCTGAATTTCGATGATAACTTGCGTACCATTATCCAACTCCGCCAAAACATCTATACTGGTATAGAAATCTTGCGCCGAATAGGGCATGGAAGGCAAGACGTGAATGTTACTTCCCTCCAAAATGGTCACATTTTTGGCTGGTAAATCCAGCATATCGCGAATAAATTGACAAGTGATTTCCGGATTGCTAAAAATCTTCTTAGCAACCAAATCATTGGTCGGGCTAATGCCCGGATGACGTACAGTCATATTGCTTCTCCTTTCATTATAGCACATTTTTTAATCTAGATTTGATTATTCTATTTATTTATTCGAAAAAGAGAGGAAAATACAGTCAAGATATGGTCACAAATTTAAAATTTTATAGTGAAATGAAAAAATAAGAACAGGGCAAATCTATCAGGACAGTCAAATCTATTTCTAACAATGTTTTAAAAGTAGAGGTGTACTATTCTAGTTTCAATCTACTATACCATTATTTTCTCCGATTTCTTGATAGTTTATAAAAAAGCAGACCATCTAAGCCTGCTTTACGATTGATTCTTATATAAATTCCTATTAACAAGAAAAACAATTCTGATAACTTATTCTTCATCCATACTCAAGACGCTAAGAAAGGCTTCTTGTGGAACTTCTACTGATCCGATAGCTTTCATACGTTTCTTACCAGCTTTTTGTTTTTCAAGGAGTTTGCGTTTACGAGAAACGTCACCACCATAACATTTAGCAAGTACGTTTTTACGAAGGGCCTTGATATCAGTACGAGCGACAATCTTGTGTCCAATAGCCGCTTGGATTGGAACTTCAAATTGTTGGCGAGGGATGATTTTCTTGAGTTTATCAACGATGAGTTTCCCACGTTCGTAGGCAAAGTCCTTGTGAACGATAAAGCTGAGGGCATCCACCTTGTCTCCGTTGAGAAGGATATCCATTTTCACTAGCTTAGATGGGCGATATTCTGACAATTCGTAGTCAAAACTTGCATAACCACGAGTCGAAGACTTAAGCTTATCAAAGAAGTCAAAGACAATTTCAGCCAGTGGAATTTGATAGATAACATTGACACGGTTATCATCAATATAGTCCATCGTCACAAAGTCCCCACGCTTACGCTGAGCTAATTCCATCACTGCTCCGACGAACTCCTGTGGTACCATGATTTGCGCCTTAACATATGGCTCCTCAATGGTCGCAATTTTAGTTGGATCTGGGAATTCAGACGGGTTGGACACATCCATAGACTCACCGTCGGTCAAATTAACCTTATAGATAACGGATGGAGCTGTCATGATGAGGTCGATGTTGAACTCACGTTCCAAACGTTCCTGAATAACATCCATATGGAGAAGTCCAAGGAAACCACAACGGAAACCAAATCCAAGTGCCTGAGATGTTTCTGGTTCAAATTGGAGACTAGCATCATTCAGTTGCAATTTTTCAAGGGCTTCACGTAGGTCATTGTACTTGTTGGATTCAATTGGATAGAGACCCGCAAAGACCATAGGATTCATCTGTTTGTAGCCATGTAATGGCTCTGCAGCAGGATTGGTTGCCAAGGTAACAGTATCACCTACACGAGTGTCCTGAACCGTCTTAATAGAAGCCGCAATATAACCAACGTCACCAGTCGCAAGGAAATCACGACCAACAGCTTTCGGCGTGAAAATACCAACTTCCGTCACATCAAAGGTCTTGCCATTACTCATGAGTTGAATCTTATCACCAGGTTTAACCACCCCATCCATGACACGCACTTGGAGAATAACCCCACGGTAAGCATCGTAAACCGAGTCGAAAATCAAGGCCTTAAGTGGCGCCGTCACATCACCCGTTGGTGCTGGCACTTTTTCTACGATTTGCTCAAGGATTTCCTCGATACCAATTCCAGCCTTGGCAGAAGCCAAAACTGCTTCACTGGCATCCAAACCAATGACATCTTCAATCTCTGTACGCACGCGCTCTGGATCTGCAGCCGGCAGGTCAATTTTATTAATGACTGGCATGATTTCCAAATCATTGTCCAAGGCCAGATAAACGTTGGCAAGGGTTTGAGCCTCAATCCCTTGAGCAGCATCAACTACTAAAATCGCTCCCTCACAGGCAGCTAGCGAACGTGAAACTTCATAGGTAAAGTCAACGTGCCCCGGCGTGTCAATCAAGTGAAAAATATAAGTTTCCCCATCTTTTGCAGTATAATTCAGCTCGATGGCATTGAGTTTAATGGTAATCCCACGTTCTCGCTCTAAATCCATGCTATCCAAAAGCTGGGCCTGCATTTCACGACTTGAAACGGTCTCTGTCTTTTCCAAAATGCGGTCTGCTAGAGTTGATTTCCCATGGTCAATATGGGCGATAATAGAGAAGTTACGGATCTTCTCCTGTCGTTTTTTCAATTCTTCTAAGTTCATGATTCTCTTCCTTTCAGGGTATCTATTTATTATAAATTGTTTTTGACATTTTGACAAGACCATACCCTGCTAGGAGTACTAATCTTCAGCAACAAAGCCGTCATTTTCGATAAAGTGGTGTTCTGTCATTCCTTGATCTGTAAAGACAATTCCATGAAGGACACCACCATAGACAGCTCCTCCATCCATTCCAATCTTGCCATCTTCTGTAGTCCAAAGCTCAGCAGTACCACGCTCTTGCTGTAACAAACCATAGACCGGTGTATGCCCAAAGACAATGATTTTTCCAGTATGATTTTCTGCTTCGTGGAATGGTTTTCTAAGCCATACTTTCTTGTAATCTGTGGTTTCATGCCAGTCATCCAAGGTCAAATCAATACCAGCATGTACAAAGATATACTTGTCTGTCTCTACTACAAATGGCATTTGACGAATAAATTCGACCAAATCTGCCGCTTCAGTAGCAACACGCTTAGCATCTTCAACCCCGTCAACTGAGGCATCCAAGGGACGACCTAGGATAGAATTAATGGTTGTATCTCCACCATTGCGACGATAGTGGTCATAGCTTTCTTCTGGGTTATCGAGCCAAGTCAAAAACATATACTCGTGATTTCCTGACAAACAGATTGCCCCTTGATTATCGACCAAGTCCTTAACCATCTCTAGGACACGGCGACTATCTTCACCACGGTCAATCAAATCCCCTAGAAAGAGTAACTGGGTCTGACCATCCCATGTTTTGAGAAGGTCTTCTAGCATCCCAGCTTTTCCGTGAACATCTCCAATTACATAATAGTCTGTCATCTTATTTCTCCCTGTTTCTCAACAATTCTCTGGCTTGCATCAGGGCTGCTTCCGTCACATCATCACCGGCCAACATCTTAGCAACTTCTTCCACTCGCTCTTCAACCGTCAAGAGACGAACAGTCGAAACCGTTGAATGGTCATTACTAATCTTCTCAATAAAGAATTGATAATCCGCAATCGCAATCACTTGTGGCAAATGGGAAATAGCCAGAACCTGACCATGTTGGCCAATCTTGTGAATCTTCTGTGCAATAGCTTGAGCTACACGACCTGAAACTCCTGTATCCACCTCATCAAAGACAATGCTAGTCTTGCCTTCTTTACGTGAAAAGGCAGACTTAATGGCTAGCATGAGACGAGATAATTCCCCGCCAGAAGCAACCTTGACCAAGGGTTTAAAGTCTTCACCAGGGTTGGTTGAAATATAAAACTCAACCATTTCATTTCCCTCACGACTGAATTTTCCCTTGCTAAAACGAACCTGAAACTGGGCTTTTTCCATATACAGATCCTGTAGTTCTTGTTTAATCTCTGCTTCTAGCTGCTGGGCCAAATCATGACGAGCAGAGGCAAGCTGACCTGCCAAATTGACAAGATTGACTTCCAACTTCTTAAGCTCTGTTTCCATGTCCTCAGACGAAAGATTATTGCCTGTCAAGAGATTGTATTCTTCCGTGATCTTGGCAAAATAAAGCAAGACATCGTCTACAGTCCCACCATACTTACGGGTAATGGTATGAAGGAGGTCCAAACGATTCTCAACCAACATGAGACGATTGCCGTCAAAATCAAGATCCTCAATAATAGCTTCCAAACGTTTGCTAATATCTTCTAAGACATAGTAGGTCTCAGACAGAGAATTTGAAATTTCACGGTATTCAGGGTCGTACTCTTCAACACTTTCCATGTCATTCATGGCCGAACGAACATTGGCCAGACTCGAGAACTCTTCATTGTCCAACATACTGTAAGCATTAGTCAGTGTATCCGCAATATTTTTATGGTTGAGGAGCTTCTCTCGCTCTTGATTGAGAGCCAGGTCTTCTCCAGCTTGCAAGTTTGCTGCCTCAATCTCTGCCATTTGAAATTCCAACATTTCGATACGTGCCTTGTGTTCCTGTTGGTTTTTCTTAACTTCCAGAACCTGCTTACGCATTTTTCGATAAGCATCAAAACTCGTTTGATAGGTTTCTTTCAATTCCCAAAAAGCTACGTCACCGAATTCATCCAACATTTGAATATGAAGTTGAGGGCGCATTAACTCTTCTTGGTCATGCTGACCATGAATATCTACCAGATGTTGCCCAATAGCACGCAAAACAGACAGATTAACCATCTGGCCATTGACACGACTAATACTACGACCATTTTGCAAGATTTCTCGACGGATGATAATCTCATCACCCAATTCTAAACCTTGCTCATCAAAAATTTCCTGCAAAAAACGACTATTTTCAACTGAGAAAAGCCCCTCAATCTCTGCCTTTAGTGCACCATGACGAATAACATCTGTCGTAGCACGAGCTCCCAACATCATATTCATGGCATCAATGATAATCGACTTCCCTGCACCCGTTTCACCAGTCAGGACTGTCATCCCCTTTTCAAAATTGAGAGAAATAGCCTCAATAATGGCAAAGTTTTTTATCGAAATTTCAAGTAACATATAGACCTACCAATTTTTTACTTGTGCAAAGATTTCCTCAGCTAGACTTTCACTTCTGGCAATGACTAAAATCGAGCTATCATCAGCTAAACAGCTAAAAATCTTGTCCGTAAAAGTCTCGATTAACTGAGCTTTTACAAAAGCCGTATTTCCTGGAATAACTTGGAGATTAATCATCTTATCCATCAATTCAGCTGACTCAATATTGTCTTCAGCCAGTTGCAAACTTTTCACGATTGATTTTGGCAATTCATAGACATAGGTATTGTCTCTCAAAGGAATTTTGACAATGCCTAGCTCTTTGATATCTCGGGATACTGTCGCTTGAGTGGCAGTGATGCCTGCCTCTTTCAAATGTTCTACGATTTCTTCTTGTGTACCGATTTGATAATCTGTCACAAATCGTCTAATTTTTTCAAGTCTCTCTTTTTTATTCATTTTTAAATTGACTATGCGCCCTTTCTACTATTTCTTCAATCTCAGCAAGAATCTGATTGCTTGCTGACTCTTCTTTTTTCAAATACGCTAAAAACTCAATATTTCCATGTCCACCTTGGATGGGAGAAAAGTCCAAACCAAGGACTGAAAAGCCTTCCTCTACTGCCATAGCTGTGACAGATTCAAGGACATTCTGATGGACTTTGGCATCGCGAATAATTCCATTTTTCCCAATCTGCTCACGTCCTGCTTCAAACTGGGGCTTAACCAGAGCCACGACCTGACCTTGTTCAGCCAAGACGCGGTGCAAGGCCGGCAAAATCAGACTTAGGGAAATGAAACTCACATCAATGCTGGCAAAGCTCGGTTCCTTTTCGAAATCAGTCTTTTCAGCATAGCGGAAATTGAACTGCTCCATGCTGACAACCCGTGGGTCTTGGCGTAATTTCCAAGCCAACTGATTGGTACCGACATCGACTGCAAAGACCAACTCAGCACCATTTTGCAACATGACATCGGTAAAACCTCCAGTAGAAGCACCGATATCAATCGTTGTTACCCCTTCTACTGACAAATCAAAGACCTGCAAGGCCTTCTCCAGTTTCAAGCCACCACGGCTAACATATTTGAGTTTTTCACCCTTGAGTTTTAGCTCGGTGTCATCTGGAATTTTCTCTCCCGGTTTGTCAAATCGTTCTCCGTTAAGAACTGCTACGACTAGACCAGCCATGACACCGCGCTTGGCTTGTTCTCGCGTTTCAAACAAGCCCTGTTTATAAGCTAGTACATCCACTCTTTCCTTAGCCATTGATTCTCAAACTTTCTACTACACTTACAATCGATCCTATATCAAAAGGGACCTGCTGGGCAATTTCTTCTAATTTGGCATTAGCTTGATCCAAAGTCTGATTACAAAAGGCAATAGCCTCTTCCAAGCCTAACAAGGCTGGATAGGTTGACTTTTCAGCCTGCAAATCCTTTTGTGGTGTCTTGCCGATTTCCTCAAAACTAGCGGTCACATCCAACACATCGTCTCTGACCTGAAAAGCAAGCCCAAGCAATTCACCAACAGTTTTCAGCTTCACCTGCATCTCAGGTGCCAATTCTGCTAGGATAGCAGCTGCTTGGAAGGGATAGGCTAGCAGTTTTCCAGTCTTATTAGCATGAATGGTCTGGAGTTCTTCCAAAGACAAGTGCTGGTGTTCGCCTTCCATATCCAAAACCTGGCCTGCTACCATACCCAGACTTCCTGAAGCAAGGGATAAGTTGGCAATCAAGTCTACCTTAATCTGACTTGGCAAATCTGCCTGCGCTATCAAGGCGTAAGGATCTAGGAACAAAGCGTCTCCTGCCAAAATGGCCATAGCTTCACCAAATTTCTTATGATTGGTCAATCGTCCCCGACGGTAATCATCATCATCCATAGCTGGAAGATCATCGTGAATTAAGCTCCCTGTATGAATCATTTCCAAGGCTGCAGCCACCTGCGCGTGAGCAGGTTTGATAGCCACCTGCAAGGCTTCCAGAACTTCCAACAAGAGAAAAGGTCGAATACGCTTGCCACCAGCATGAATGGAATAGAGAACAGACTCTCGCAAACTAGAGGCAAACTGCTGGCCTCCATAAAAGTCTTCCAAGGCTGACTCGACAAGAGCTAATTTTTCTTGCTTCTTCATTCAAAATCACTTTCTGTTCCGTCTTCTTGCATGACCTTGACCAAGGTCTTTTCAGCCTTGTCCAGCGTCGCTTGGAGTTCTTTTGACAAGACCATGCCCTTTTGAAAGGCAGCAATCGCATCTTCCAGAGCAATTTCACCATTTTCCAAACTTTGGACAATGGTCTCCAGTTCTGCTAGATTTTCCTCAAATTTCTTTTGTTTTGACATCTTTAACCTCTAATTCTACTTGACCATCTCGCATCAAAAGCGTTACTTGGTCTTTTTTCTTCAAACTCTCAACCGAATCTACAACGGACTCTTCTTTTTTGACAATAGCATAACCACGCGCCAGGATTCGACTGGTATCCAACATCAACAAGGCTTCTGAAAGTCTCTTGACTTCAGCAACCCTGGCATCATAAACCAGCGCCATTTGGCTACGGAGGAGCTTATCCAACTGACCTAGACGGTCTTGATAGCGTTGGATTTTGGTAACAGGTGATAATTGAACCAGTTGATGCGTCCTTGCTTGGACTAATTGCTTGTTATCAGAAATCCGTGTTCGCAAACTTTGTTTCAAACGCAATTGCAGTTGATCCAAGCGTTGCATATAGCCATCATACAAACGTTCTGGTTGTCTAAAGATAACAGATTGACTGCATTTTTTCAAAGCTTCTTGTTTCTTAGATAGGACATTTCGGACCGCTGTTGCCATTCGTTTTTCTTGATTTTGCAAATGAGCTAATAGATCCAACTTGGTCACAGGTGTGGCTAGTTCAGCAGCAGCCGTTGGTGTTGCAGCTCGTTTATCTGCCACAAAATCTGCCAAGGTCACATCCGTCTCATGCCCCACACTAGAAATAACTGGCAAACGAGATTCAAAAATAGCTCGTACCACAATTTCTTCGTTAAAGGCCCAGAGATCCTCAATAGAACCACCTCCACGACCAATAATGAGTAAATCCAAATCGTCCCCTTGATTAGCACGCGCAATATTTCTAGCAATTTCCTCCGCAGAGCCTTCACCTTGCACCTTAGTTGGATAAAGTAGGATATCGACGCCTGGAAATCGCCTGCTGACGGTCGTGATAATATCTCGAATCACGGCTCCACTGCGACTGGTTACTACACCAATTCTCTTAGAAAATTGGGGTAGAGCTTGCTTGAAGCGTTCTTGAAACAGGCCTTCTTCTGTCAATTTTTTCTTGAGTTGTTCAAACTGAATCGCAAGCGCCCCAACCCCATCAGGTTCAGCCTTTTCAATGATGATGGAGTAGCTACCACTTGGTTCATAGACCTGCACACGCCCAATCACATTGATTTTCATTCCTTCTTCCAGGTCGAAGCCTAATTTCTGATAAACCCCAGACCAGATGGTCGCTTGAATAACTGCATGGTCATCTTTTAGGGAGAAATATTGGTGAGTAGGTCGTTTACGAAAGTTGGAAACTTGACCAGTTAAATAGACCCGCTCCAAGTATGGGTCTTTATCGAATTTCATTTTCAGATACTTGGTCAAAGTTGTTACCGATAAATACTTTTCCATCTCCACCTACTATTCATTTTCTTGCTCTTTCATGGGTATTATTATACCAAAAATATGCCTAAAAATCTCCATTTATGTACCATTATGAGGGAAAAATAGAAAAAGGAGGCAAGGCCTCCAATTCTGTTTATTTACTATTTCGAGCTTCTTCCAAAATCTTTGCAATCTTGGTCGTCAACAAATCGATAGCTACTGTATTGCTGACTCCCTCAGGAATGACGATATCAGCATAACGCTTAGTCGGCTCGATAAACTGATGGTACATGGGTTTAACCACACCTAGATACTGGTCAATAACGCTATCAAGGCTACGGCCACGTTCTTCCATATCACGCTTGATACGACGAATAATACGCACATCGTCATCCGTATCCACAAAAATCTTGATATCCATCAAATCGCGCAGACGCTTGTCCTCCAAGACCAAAATCCCCTCAACGATAAAGACATCCTGAGGCTCCTGACGATAGGTCTTGCTGCTCCGTGTATGCTCTGTATAGTCATAAGTCGGGATGTCCACCGGACGCCCTGCTAACAATTCCTTCATCTGCTCAATCATCAAGTCTGTATCAAAGGCAAATGGATGGTCATAGTTGGTTTTGATACGCTCTTCAAAGGTCAAATGAGACTGATCCTTGTAGTATGAATCATGCTCAATCATGGAAATCTTTTCATCAGGAAAATGCGATAAAATGGCTCTTGAAACACTGGTTTTACCACCACCAGAACCACCTGTCACTCCAATAATGATTGGTCTATTTTGCATGCTATCCTCCGTTATTTTATCCGTCGTCTATTCTATCACATTTTTTACAAAATTTATAGTCTCATCAGCAAAAAACACCAGAGCCTTCCCTCTGATGTTCGATAGTTTTAACGAAAGCCCTGTAGGGTTTGAGCAAGCATCTGCAAGAAAGCCAGTCTCCCTCTTTCCTGGCTAGGAGCTTTGGCAATCCATAAACCAAAATCAATGACAGACTTAGGTGCCTGGTAATGATGCGTCATGAGGTAAAGCGACAACCCTTGACTCAAATTGGCCATGACCGATTGGTATTTTTCATTTCTGTCTAAATTTTGTATAGCAAGACGAAACAGGTGACTCAACTCACTATTTTCATTTATTTCTTTTTGTTGAAGAAGTTGCTCCACCCTTTCTCGAAACTCATTTTGCATCATGGAATTATCACACCAAATCCTGGTCTAGGTGCCCATGGACCATAATTAATCCAGCCATTGACTATTACACTTCCCGTGTACCCCCAAAACTCTCCATGATTGATACTGCATTTTGCTCGACCTTTAACGTCTACACAATATACTCCTGGGCCTGAGTTCCCACCAGAACCTGTAATGGACTCTAAATATTTATCTGAAAGAATTTTAAATTGCTTCATTTCACACCTCTAAATTTCTATATAGATTATTTGAGTATCTACAACTCGCAACAATTGGAATATTATAATTCCCAACCCCATTCTACTATTAGTATGGGGTTTTATCAAGCAATTGTTATCTATCACCCGATTTTTATTCCTAAAGGATCTAGCTAAAAACCTTCCTTGGCTTGTAGAGTTTGTCCCGTTTTTCTAGAATGGCTAACAATGTATCATCTTCAAAGGCAGCCAGTTCTTTGTCCGTTTGGTCTAGCTCAATAAAACGACCAAAGCGAACTTCTGTAGCTTCTTCTGGACTTAGGAAAACTTTGACAAGATCACCTGTCCCAATCTCTAAAGGATGGAGAAAATCTAATTGCCCAGCCTCTACTTTTTCAGCAATTTCCTCCAAGGTCAGTGCGTCTTCTAATTGTAAGCCAGCAGCACTAGTACGAGTCAAATGGGACATATGAGCCGCATAACCAAGCTTTTCACCCAAATCAACTGACAAAGTACGGATGTAAGTCCCTTTACTGCATTTTACACGAAAAGTAAAGCGTGCAAGGTAATCATCATAAGAAATCGGACTTGTTCGATCAAATTGATAAATGGTCACCTGACGTTCTGGACGCTCCACTTCCTGACCAGCACGCGCATACTCATAGAGCTTGCGACCATTAACCTTAACTGCCGAGTACATAGGCGGAATCTGACTAATAGGTCCAGTCAAGCTCGCAATCGCTTCATCAACAATGGTTTCATCTAAAGGTGACAAAACAGGCGTCTCTGCGACAACTTCCCCACTAGCATCCTCGGTCGTCGTTGAATAGCCCAGAGTGATTTCCCCCTCATAGACCTTGCCCTCGTCCTGCATAAACTCGACCATGCGGGTCGCCTTGCCAACCGCAATGGGCAAAACACCCACTACATCTGGATCCAAGGTCCCACCATGACCAATTTTCTTGGTGCCCAAAATCTTACGCAGTTTAAAAACCGCATCATGCGAGGTCATTCCTGCTTCTTTTTTTAAGTTGATAATACCGTTCATTTTTGCTTTCTACTCCCCCTTCAATGCTTCAAATTTCGCTTTCATGGTTGGATTTTTCCGGGTCAATTTTTTAACAGAGACATCTTCCAATTTGTTGTTAGCTAAACGGAGTTGGTTTTCAGATGTAGTCAGGAATTTCTTAACCTCTTCCATGCGTTTGATGGCCTTGTCGATTTCATCAATAGCTTTTCCAAAGTTGGTCGAAGCTGAATTATAGTTCTTAGCAAAAGCTAGCTTAAAGGCATCCAAGTCTTCCTCAAAATGTGTAATGTCGATATTTTGCTCGCGAACAAGCGCTAACTCCTGCTTGTATTTTAAAGAATTAAGAGCCGCATTACGTAAGAGCCCAATCAACTGAATAAAGAATTGAGGACGAACCACATACATCTTTTCATACTCGTGACTGACGTCAACAATCCCTGTGTTAAAGTAGTCGTTATCGGCCTCAAGCATGGTCACTAAAACGGCATATTCACAGTTCTTCTCCCGACGGTCCTTGTCCAATTCCTTGTAAAAATCTGCATTCTTATGCTTTTTCTCTGTTCCGTCAGCTTCATTCTTCATCTCAAACATGATGGAAATGATTTCAACACCATTTTCATCGCATTCACGGAAGATAAAGTCCCCCTTAGACCCACGCGCTGAAACCTTATTATCCTTCTCAAAGTAAGCATTTGGAAATGCAAAACTGCGGACCTTGTTAAACTCACTCTCTGCATAGTGTTCCAGACTTTCTCCGATAGCTTTTGTAGACTGCTGGGCTTTGAAATTCTTGTAAAATTCAACCTGTTCACTAGCTGCCTTGAGCTGGGCTTCGTAGTTTTGCTTAACAGAAGCAAGAGAAAGCTCGTTTTCCTTTTCTTGCAGTAGGAGCTGATTTTTAACCTGGTCTCGTTCTTTTTCTAGGTCAGAGAGGGTCTTCTGTAGTTGATTTTCATGTTCCAAACGCAAGGTGGCCAATTGGTTTTCCAAGGCCTGTACTTCCTTGTCCTTAGCCAAGAGAGCCTGATTGCTTGTCTGTTCAACCTCTTTCTTGGCCAATTCTTTTTCTGTATCAAAGTTTTGGATTTGATTCTGCAATTGAGCAATTTCTTTGTCTTTTTGAGCCAGTTTAGACTGTTGTTCATTCATGGCCTTTTGCTCAGCCAAGGCCAGTTCCTGCTTCATGCGATCGTGCAATTCCTTATTAAACTCTGCTGTTCTCACTTGGGACAAAAGTTCAGCATACTGACTTTCATTTACTGTAAAGACTTCCCCACAGTTGGGACATTTGATTTCGTTCATATCGTTCCTCTTTCTAGACTTCTGTAACCATTATATCATGCCTGAGGGAAAATCAAAAACAGTGAGTCGAAACCCACTGTTTATCTTCTTTTTCTTTAAATTTCTTCCAAGGCCAAGCGCAAATCTTCGATCAAATCCTCTACATTTTCAAGTCCGATCGACAAGCGGATTTGGTTTGGTGTGACTCCTGCTGCTTCGAGGTCTTTTTCTGACAATTGACCGTGAGTGGTTGTTGCTGGATGGACAACAAGCGATTTGGCATCTGCCACGTTTGCTAGGTCAGAAAAGATTTCTAAATGATCAATGACCTTGCGTGCTTCTGCCTCCCCACCTTTGACATGGAAGGTAAAGATGGAGCCCACACCTTTTGGCAAGTATAGTAGATTGAAACTAGAATAGTACACATAAACTTCTAAAACATTGTTAGAAATCGATTTGACTGTCCTGATCGATTCGTCCTATTCTTATTTCATTTTACTATATTTTTATGAAAATCTTAAAAAAATCAGTGAAATTCTGGATTTCACTGATTTGTATTAATAAAATTGTTTATATGGTTGATTGAAAGCTGTTAGGATTTCATCAGATGTTTGTGAATAATCTTTTGTTTCTTTCAAATCACCTTTTACAATAATACGTTCTGTAGCAGCAAGGTCTTCACAGGTTACTAATGTAATCTCATTTACCCCATCTCTATCATCAACCTCATCAACACGATCCGGTGTCACACGTTTGACTTCACGGATTTCATAGGTATAAACTTTATTTTTATCAGTTAGATAAATCTTCATACCATTTTTAGCGTTATCTAAAGGAGAAAATAACATTTTATTAGCATTATCAACACCAAAGATATGGTGACTAGCTAGACTATAATTTCCTTCTCCCATTACTTGCTCGCGTTTCATTGTACCAGCGCCGTAGAAGAGATTAACATTATCAAGTCCTTTAAAAATCGGCAAATTCATTTCCAATTCAGGAATTGCAATTCCCCCAATAACTGGTAATTTTTGAGCATCCCATTGAGAAGCTAGAACAGCTTCCGAAGAGATCGCTTTGACCGAATCAAAATCAAAATTTCCTTCTGTATCCTGATTTTCTTCTATTTTTTCTTTTGATACCTGACTAACTTGATACTTATTGGTATTCCAGACCATGAAAATATTTCGAATTTGCGCATTAAAAATCAAAACCAGTGACAGTACTATCAGAAATCCTGCTAGGATATTTGTCAGCAGATTTTTTCGTTTGTTTTTCTTTTGATTATTTTTTTGAGACATTATGCTTCACCTTCTGTTTCATTTTCTGTCCCAACTTCTTCTTTTTCTGCCGCTGCAACCGTTGTGAAGGTCACTATCTGAGCATCTTGATCCAGGCGCATTACTTTAACTCCCATAGTTGCGCGTCCTGTTTGTGAAATATTGGCAAGATTGGTTCGAATCATGACACCTGTATCAGTGATAATCATCAAATCCTCATCCCCTTGAACAGTCATAAGACCGGCCAGCAAGCCATTTTTTTCGGTAATTTTAGCTGTCTGCATTCCCTTACCACCACGACCTTTTGTTGGATATTCAGTAGCAGCTGTACGCTTACCATATCCTTTTTCAGTAATAATAAGAACCTCATCTTGATCAGTAATTACGCTCGCTCCGACTACTGTGTCTCCATCACGGAGATTCACACCTTTCACACCAGTGGCGATACGGCTCATACCACGAACAGCTGATTGATTAAAGCGAACTGCATAACCAAACTTGGTACCAATGATAATATCCATATCTCCTTCCGCCAACAAGACATTGATTAACTCATCTTCATCCTTTAGATTCAGCGCTTTGAGACCATTTTGACGAATATTGGCAAACTCCTTAACACTGGTTCTCTTCACAATACCGTGACGGGTTGTAAAAAAGAGATAAGCATCATCACTGCGATCAGACTCAACATTGATAATAGTCTGAATACTTTCACCTTCGTCCAATTTCAAGAGATTGACTACTGGTAGCCCTTTGGCAGTTCGACCATACTCAGGAATTTCATAGCCTTTCAGACGATAGACACGTCCTTTGTTTGTGAAGAAGAGCAGGTGATCATGGGTGCTAGTTGACACTAACTCACGAACAAAGTCATCATCTTTCACTCCCGTTCCTTGCACACCACGACCCCCACGTTTTTGAGCAGTAAATTCATCCTGATCCAAACGCTTAATGTAGCCTCTGTTAGAAAGGGTAATCAAGACATCCGATTCTTCAATCAAATCTTCATCTTCAAGACTCAAGACTTCACCAACCATCAACTCTGTACGGCGTTTATCGGAAAATTTACGTTTAACTTCATCTAATTCGTCTTTTATGATTTGAGAAACACGTTCTGGTTTAGCAAGAATATCTGCTAAATCCGCAATCAGAGCCAAGAGGTCATCATACTCTGACTGAATCTTATCGCGTTCCAAACCTGTCAAACGACGAAGACGCATATCTAAAATAGCCTGACTTTGACGTTCAGAAAGCTTAAACTTACTCATCAACTCAGCTTGTGCTTCTGCATCTGTTTCACTAGCACGGATGATACGAATCACTTCGTCGATATGGTCTAGCGCAATCAAGAGACCTTCTAAGATATGCGCACGCGCTTCCGCTTTTTCCTTATCAAAACGTGTCCGACGAACAACCACTTCTTTTTGGTGTTCGATATAAGCATCCAAAATCTGACGAAGGGACAAAATCTTCGGTACACCATTTTGGATAGCAAGCATATTGAAACCAAAGTTGGTTTGCATCTGGGTCATCTTGAAGAGGTTATTGAGGATAACATTGGCTGAGGCATCGCGCTTAACTTCGATAACAAATCGAACACCTTCACGGTTTGATTCATCACGAACTGCTGTGATGCCCTCAATACGTTTTTCCTGAACCAAACGAACAATATGCTCATGTACCTTGGTTTTATTGACCATGTATGGAAATTCCGTTACAACGATGCGCTCACGGCCAGTCTTAGTTTCTTCAATTTCAGTACGAGAACGAAGGACAATAGAACCTTTACCTGTTTCATAAGCCTTATGAATGCCTGATTTCCCCATGACAAGGGCACCTGTTGGAAAATCTGGACCAGGCAAGACTTCCATCAAGTCCTTGGTAGTCACTTCAGGATTGTCCATGACCAACTTCACTGCATCAATGGTTTCACCCAAGTTATGAGGAGGAATGTTGGTAGCCATCCCAACAGCAATACCAGTTGCTCCATTAACTAAAAGATTTGGAAAACGAGCTGGCAAGACCAAGGGTTCGCGTTCATTAGCATCATAGTTATCAACGAAATCAACCGTATTTTTGTTAATATCACGAAGCATCTCCAGAGCAATCTTGCTCATGCGTGCCTCAGTATAACGCTGGGCGGCAGCACCATCTCCATCCATGGAACCAAAGTTTCCATGCCCATCTACAAGCATGTAACGGTAACTCCACCATTGAGCCATGCGGACCATTGCTTCATAGATAGAGAAATCCCCGTGTGGGTGGTATTTACCCATGACGTCCCCTGTAATACGAGCAGATTTTTTATGGGGTTTGTCTGGAGTCACACTCAATTCATTCATTCCATAGAGAATGCGACGGTGAACAGGTTTTAAGCCATCTCGAACATCAGGAAGAGCTCGCGCTACGATAACACTCATGGCGTAGTCGATAAAGCTAGCCTTCATCTCCTTTGTCAGATTGACATTCACTAAATTTTTATCCTGCATTAATAAATGCCTCATTTCACAATTAGTAAGTAACAACATTATACCATAAATTTCCATCTATTTCAGCCTCTAAACCACTAAAACGTTTACATAGAGAACTATACGGCATATTCGTGACAAAGTTTTTTAAAAGTGATAGAATGAAGTTGTCTAGGGAAAATCCCCTAATAAAATTAAGGAGATGTTTAGAACAATGACTTCAACTAAACAACACAAAAAAGTTATCCTTGTCGGTGATGGTGCTGTAGGTTCATCTTACGCTTTTGCACTTGTTAACCAAGGAATTGCACAAGAGCTTGGAATTATCGAAATTCCACAATTGCATGAAAAAGCTGTTGGTGATGCGCTTGACCTTAGTCACGCCCTTGCCTTCACTTCACCTAAAAAAATCTATGCAGCTCAATACTCTGACTGTGCAGACGCTGACCTTGTTGTGATCACTGCAGGTGCACCTCAAAAACCAGGTGAAACTCGTCTTGACCTTGTAGGTAAAAACCTTGCTATCAACAAATCAATCGTAACTCAAGTTGTTGAATCAGGTTTCAAAGGTATCTTCCTTGTTGCTGCTAACCCAGTTGACGTTTTGACTTACTCAACTTGGAAATTCTCTGGTTTCCCTAAAGAACGCGTTATCGGTTCAGGTACTTCACTTGACTCAGCTCGTTTCCGTCAAGCCCTTGCTGAAAAAATCGGTGTTGACGCTCGTTCAGTTCACGCCTATATCATGGGTGAACACGGTGACTCTGAGTTTGCCGTTTGGTCACATGCTAACGTTGCCGGTGTAAAATTGGAACAATGGTTGCAAGCTAACCGTGACTTGAATGAAGCTGACCTTGTAGAACTCTTCATTTCTGTTCGCGACGCTGCATACTCAATCATTAACAAGAAAGGTGCTACATACTACGGTATCGCTGTAGCCCTCGCTCGTATCACTAAAGCAATCCTTGACGATGAAAACGCAGTACTTCCACTTTCCGTATTCCAAGAAGGTCAATACGGAATTGAGAACGTCTTTATCGGTCAACCAGCTATCGTTGGAGCACACGGTATCGTTCGTCCAGTAAACATTCCATTGAACGATGCAGAAACTCAAAAAATGCAAGCATCTGCTAAAGAATTGCAAGCTATTATTGACGAAGCATGGAAAAATCCAGAATTCTAAGAAGCTTCTAAAAATTAATTTAACTATAGACAACTCCTTGAATCATCAGGGAGTTGTTTTTTTCTGTATTATAGTAGGTTGAAGTTGAAATAGCACCCTATCACTCTAAAACGTTGTTATAAAATGCTTTAAATTCCTAATTGATTTGTTCATATCTTATTTCAATCCATTATACATCTTCCCACAATAAAACGCATAATATCAAGGATTGTCAATACCTTATCTTATGCGTTTTTTCTGATTTCAAAGAATTTTGACTCAGCCTTCTTTTTAATTATTTTCAAAATAGGAATCAACCAACTTTTGAATGCGCCCTTCTTTAGCCGCTGGAATGGTATCTACTAAAACAAAATTCTTCCTACTGATATCTTTAGAAAGATTGCCAAATATAAAATTAGTGGAAATGTTATAGATAATCTCAGACGGAGCAAATCCATAAACTTGGTTTTCTAAGATATGTTTTAAGCGTTCTTCAGAATTTGGAAAGGCCTCTTTCAAACCTTCGCTATTATATAGTCGCTTAACAAGTTCAGCAATATAGAGACCAGACTTCATGTACAAATCAATAAATGTCTTAAATGGATCATCAAATATTCCTGGATTTTCTTTTTCAAGATCATCTACCATCCTCTTCACTACCCGTTTAGGAGTGAAAATTTGGTTGGTCTTCTGCGGTGGAATATAGTCAAAAATATCTTCTTTTTGGTCTTTAAAATAATCCGCCAACTCCTCTTTCTTACGAAGAAATTCTTGGATAGCTTCGTCAAATGTTGCTCGATCAAAGAGATGTCCTGCAAAATCTTGTCCACCATCTCTCAAATAACGAAATTGGTCAATCGTAATAGCAGTCACTTCAAAGAAAACATGCTCAGGAACAAAGGTATCAAAATTATCAAGTGTTAGAGATTGATTGCCATAGGCCATGATGAAACTTGGAATTGTTCGTGCAAATCCTCGAAGATGGTCACGAATCTCATCTTGAGCTGATTGTTTTAACTGTTCAACACGTTTTATCTCAACCTGTTCGATAAACTTCTCAGGCATTTTTTCCACTTCTTTTTTGAGTGTTTGCTCTAGTTTTTCTTTGTGAATGAGATTATTTTCTTCTAAACGTTTATCAAAATCTTCTTGAATCTTATCCTTTTGCTCCTTATCAACCGCTTCCTTGATTTGTTGCTGCAATTCTTGCTTGATATGAGCTTCAGAAATTTTTCTTTCGATATCATTTTTTCGAATTTCATTCTCAAATATTGCTGTAATTTGTTTCTTGATGTGGTCTGCTTCTCGAGTTTTAAGGTCATCATATCCAACTTTCAATTCCTCTACAATCACTGAAGAAACTGTCTTGCTCAAGTCATTGACTAGTTGCTTTTGAGTTTTATCCTCGTCCTTAGTGACCAGTTCAACAACAGACTGACCGAGTCCATAGACTTTTTCTCCAAAAAGTCGCATTTGTTGATTAACTACGATTTCATGGTCAACTACTGCATTTCCCTCATCATCGACTGTAACATCTGAAAAGTCTAATAAATCAGAACTATCTTGTACCTTCCCTTCCTTTTCAACTGGCAGCTCATTTAAAATATCTAAAACTGTTTGACTTGCTTGGAAAATACCACTAATATTATCAAATAAGAGATTGGACATAAAACCTCGTTTAAGGACTTCTCTAGCTTTTATCTGACGAGGGATGGTTAGAACTGCCTTGGCATCAATTTCAACCATCTTACCAGCACGGTCTTCGGCAATAACTGGAAAGAAGTTTAATAATTCTCTAATATTTTCTTCACGAGTTGTCGAAGTCCCGCCGCCTCCTGCAGTCGCAAGCGATAAGTTGTTGGCAAACTCATCAAAGAGAATCAAGGTTCTTTCCGGCGCAAAGTCAAATACATAGGCTTTTTCTTTGCGGAAATGATTTCCTTTGCTATCGGTCCATGAATATGGGTTCTGAGCACGAAATGCAGCCTGCATATAAAGAGCAGGTGATTTCAAATTTGATAACATCAATACACCTGTCCATTCAGGGATAGTGACCCCTGTCGTCAACTGACCAACGGAGAGGGTAATGGTTTTGTCATTCTCTGCTATCGCTTTTCTAACCAAGTCCAAGGATTTGAGTTTGACTTTATCGTCATCCTCGAACATACGCCCGTCGCCAGCAGCTAACACAATCTCATAATTTTCATAGATGGGATGTTCTTCTAGTAGAGCTTTTAAAGCTTTAGCTGAGGCTACACGTTCTAACAGCCAAAAAGTATGCTTGAGTTCGTTCCGAAGTTCTTTGGTTGAAAATGGATATTTTTCATTGCTTGACAGAGTATCTAACCAATTTCTGACATCTTGTTCATGGATAAATTTCCCTTTATCATCTGTAGCGAAAAATTCACTCAAGTCAAAAGCATAGTCGATATTTTCGCCATCCAGTTGAGCACCTTTTTCTAACTCCTCACCAATCATCTGAGACATTTGATAGGTAAAGAGATTTAACTGAGGCAAGCTTTCATAAGGATTTTCCTCTTCTTGCTCAGGAGACCAGGTCGATTTGGCAGACTGTTCATCCGCATAAGACCAGTTATAGATTTGCTCCTCGGTAAACTCTCCCTTTGCCAATGCTTTAAATGGTGTACCTGACAAATGCAGAGTAAAATTCCGTCGAATCTTGTTAAAAGCCTGGTCTGTCTTAAAGGTATCAACTCCTTCATGAGCCTCGTCAATAACCAACAAATCCCAATGCAGATCAGTCACCCATTTGAGTTTATCGTGCTCTCCACCTAAATAAACAGAACCTTTCAAGTCTTGGAGACTGATAAAAGCAAGTTGTCTTACATCGTCATCTAAAATACCAACAAATTCTTTACGTGACAAAGTTGGACGACTCTTAAGGCTATCTGATTCAGAAACAAACTTGTAAGTCGTCTGACCTGCTATGAATGTTTCAAAATCATCATACCATGAGTTAGCAATGGCAGGGCGGTTTGTTACAATTAGGACATTAACAGCTTCCATTCGACGAGCTAGGTCATAGGTAGACAAGGTTTTACCAAATCGTGGTTTGGCATTCCAGAGAAATTTGCCTCCAGCATGTTCTTGGAAATAAGCTAATGTCTTAGCAACTGCTTCTTCTTGCTCTTGTCGCAGAGTATAGTCCTGTCCTTTTCCAGGTTGATAACCAGACAAATCATGCTGAACAAATTTATCGAATAGATTTTTAGATTTTTCAGGAGTTCCATTAAAATAGAACCATTCCGTCTTAGGACGACGTTCTACATCATGGAAAGACAAGAAATGGTGGAAATCATAATCCTTGAAAGTTTTCCCCTTATCAGGCTCTTCTGTATAAGCTGCATCACCAGTCCATAAGACATCTGTAGCTATATGAGCTGTATGCGTTTGCTCCTTGATACGTTGTGTGACATCACGTTCTGTATACCCAATCTTAATCCAGCCTTCATTACTGGTTACTGTCGGTGTGGTGTAGGCATAGATTTTAGGATGAATCTCTTTAGAAGTTTTAATTTCTACTGGCATAAGTATTCCTTTTTTTAAAGAACTAAGATAATTTTTCTAACTCTGTTAAATCAATTCCCATCGTGTTTAAAATGTCATCAAACACTACAGTTTTAAATTCATCAGCATACTGATTGAATAGATTCATTAAAGCTTTATATAATCTTTGAAAATCTTTCTTATCAAGTACAATTTTTAAAAATAGAATAACCACTATAAAACGTTTATTATCATATCTTCTTATCCCAAAATGATTTGCTATTTGAGATATTCTGACATTTCTTAAATTAACATTATACAGTCGTTCATCATGTGCACAGATATTTCTAACTAGGTTAGCCACTTTCAAACATGCACTTAAATCTGCACTAGATAGTCTAAATGTATTGTCTTTATTTTGTATTCTATATTTATCTGTATAAAATTTTGCAATGATATTCTTTGTACTATCCGTTAAAATATTGTAAAAATTAGCAATGTTTCCCATTGTAAGAAAATTAACTAAAACCCAAAGTGCTACTTCCCCATGTTCCTCAATGTAATGTTTAATAGCGCCAGTTCTATCTACCTTATCATGAATCGTCTTGGTTAAGATAGAGATTTGTTGAAGAACTTTTTTAGGATCATTGTCTACAAAATTTGCAATATCTAAATAAGCATTCTTACGAGGGTGTTTTTTAGAGAATTCATATGCAACTGTGGTCTTTATTGAATTTTCGAATATCAATAAATATTTCAATAATAATATCCTTAGCTCTCTATCAAATAAAAACAAGGCCTTTAGTTCGTTAAAGTGGGTTCCTTTTTGATAAATTTCAGGTTCAACAGGTCGATTATTGCTGTCCTTTACTAAAAATAAATCTTTATAACCGTTTATAACATTGTAATAGTTTTCTTGTTCTAAAAATCTCTTTGGCTTTCCATTCGTTGGGACTACAACACCCCTATTTCTTAAGATTGTTAACTGTTGATTAAATGTTTTATGTTCCTTCAAACTTATCTCCTATAAAATAAAAAGGGTCAGGGCATCGTATGCTTCCTGACCTAATCCTATATATCTATTATAGATCATTGAGCACTATTTGTCAAATAAAAATACTTTTCTAATCCATCTCCCTTACATGATTCTCAATAAAGGAAATTTCCTCAGGAGAAAGGTCATATTTTTGATCAAGCTGGCGGTCAATATCAGCCACTGATTGTGTCCAATCAATGTCCGAATTGACCGTAAAGTCTTGGAGGGGGACGTAATACCAAGTTTTGCGTGAATTATGCTGAGTAACTTTCAAAACACCTAATAATACTCTAGCGAATTTAGTTTTAATAAATTTAATACAAGCATCGGCTTCAAATTTTGTTTTAAAATTACCAATAGATAAAAAAGTATCTGTATGCCCGATTAGGGGTTCCCCGATTAGGGGTGTTGATAAGACTTCACCTAAGGCACCACTTCCATTAGCTTCTGGTACAAAAACATTATAATTTTCGAATGTTTCCGGTAAATCTAAATATTTTTTATTAATATATCGATAAACACGTTCGGAGCCAATTCTTCCAAGTAGAGCAACATGGTCTTTTTCTTCGTTGTTTTTGAAAACAAAATCTAACTGAGTTAGTGATTTCGAAACAATTTTATTTTTTGTTCCTTTTCCTTGCAGCTTTTCAGCATTTGGATAATCAGAAAAAAGTTTATTTGAAAATCTATAAATACCTTGAGGATAAACTAAATCAGAAAAAGTTTCAAATTCTGGATGTTTTTCGATTTTTTTTACAATACCATTCAAAGTTTCAAAAATAGTAAATACTCCGATTGGTCCCAAATCTTTATCAACATCACGATAAGTTATTGCTACTCCACCCTTAATATCCGTTCCTGTAAATACTTTACCGCTTTTAAGTTCATAGAATTGAACTTTTAAATGCTTGTCTTCAAGCATCTTTTCCATCCAATTTTTAGGAGTTTGACCAGCTTTAAATAAAAACCTTGCTGGGGTGATTAGTATAGATTTATCTGCGATTTTATAAGCTTCATCAATAAAATAGTGATATATCGGCTCATCTCTAGCTTCTCCTATTTCCTGATACGGCGGATTTCCTATCACGACATCAAATTTCATTTCACTTTCCTCGCTAGATAGGCGCTCAAAACCTATCATTCTATTCTTTTTCCAGTCTTTGATATGGGTTTTAGATTCTTCTACATCTTGGACCTCTAGCTCATCCGCAAACAAACTCAATTGTTGAGCTTGCCTTTGTTTAGCTGAATAAGGACTACTTTTTTTCAATCCATCCATCTGAAAGACATTGTAAGAGATGATAGTTGCAATCTCTTTCTTCTGCTCTAATGTTGGTTGATTTCCAGTCTTAGCTAGATAATAGTCCTCAAAAGTTGCCAAAAGATTTTCACGCGCCAAAAGGAGAGAATCTCCTTGATACTCATAGCCATAAGAAGCTCGATAAGCTTTTTTTACAAATTCATAAAAGGTGACTTCATCTGAGACCTCACGACTAATGCGCTGCAATTTTCTATCAACAAAACCAACTCGTTCAGATAATGGAATTTCCTTACCAGTCACTGTATCATAGCGAGTTACCATATAAGGTGCTTCACCACAAGTTATCTCTAACCACCGTAAGTCAACATACTCTTCAAGACTTAACGAGCCTAGTTCCGATTCTACATATCCATTTTGCTTTGCGACCAACCAAGTTGGTGTAAACACTTCTGCCCTTATTTTTGTACGATCTTTTTGCTCATATTTGGATTTTTCAGATCTGGGCTGAATCAAGTTAGCATAGTTTCCAGTAACCTTACTTGGACTAATAGCATCACTAGGACTAAAGCCTTTTCCTAACAAGTTATAAGAATGCGTCGCCCAAACTATATTTTTCTTTGTTGTTCTATCTGTTAAAAGTATTTTTAATAAATCAGCAGACTCCTTAGCCAACTGCTCCTCACTAATATCTATTGCCATAAAGCAACCTCTCTTGTATTGTAAGCCCTATTATATCATATTTAAAAAAATGAAAATTTACTTGAAAAAAGTAATTCAATAAATATCTCTCCTATGACCAACTTCTAGAGTAGCAATGACTAATTCATCATCTACAATTTGTACGATAACTCGATAATTACCAATTCTATAGCACCATTGACCAACGCGATTACCAACCAAAGCCTTTCCGTGTCGTCTTGGGTCTTCCAAAACATTGGATTGTAAATAGTTTGTAATTAGCTTCTGCGTATAACGGTCCAATTTTTTCAATTGCTTGATGAATCGTCTTGTCGGAACTAATTTATACAAATTATTCATCCTCCAAGCCTAAATCATGCATCATTTCTTCCCAAGTAATGGGTTCAACTCCTTTTTCCAAGTCTTCTAAATACTCTTGATAGGCTAAATCTGCCACACGAGCATCGTATTCGTCTTCTAGAGCTTCAAGAGTTTTGGTGCGGATAAGTTCCGACAGAGAAACTCCTTCAAACTTAGCCATTGCTTTCATAAATGTTTTATCAGCTTCAGAAACTTTTAATGTAATAGTAGTCATCTTTTGCACTCCCTTTTTTAATGGTAACACCATTGTATTACTTTTTAGGTGTTCAGTCAATATAAAAAGAACACCTTCTCAGCGTTCTTTCTATATGTCCGTCAAGGGTGTTGCGGTATCTGGTGAGGTATCATAAACCTTAAAGTCCACTCCGACTCCCAGATCAGCTTGAGCCAGCTGATTGACCATGGTCATATGAGCCAGTTCCTTGATATTGTTCTCCTTAGATAAATGCCCAAGGTAGATTTTCTTAGTGCGGTTTCCCAAGGTACGAATCATAGCTTCAGCACCGTCTTCGTTAGAAAGGTGACCGAGGTCAGATAGGATTCGTTGTTTGAGTCGCCAAGCGTAAGAACCTGCTCGCAAAATCTCTACATCATGATTGGACTCAATAAGATAGCCGTCCGCATTTTCGACAATTCCCGCCATACGATCGCTAACATAACCTGTATCAGTCAGCATGACAAAACTCTTGTCATCCTTCATAAAGCGATAAAACTGCGGTGCGACTGCATCATGGCTGACACCAAAACTCTCGATGTCGATATCTCCAAAGGTTTTGGTTTTACCCATTTCAAAAATATGCTTTTGCGACGAGTCTACCTTACCGAGATACTTGCTATTTTCCATAGCCTGCCAGGTCTTTTCATTGGCATAAAGATCCATACCATACTTGCGAGCCAAAACGCCTACTCCATGGATATGGTCTGAATGCTCATGGGTAATCAAGATGGCATCCAGGTCTTCTGGCTTGCGGTTAATTTCAGCAAGTAGGCTGGTAATTTTCTTACCAGATAAGCCTGCATCTACTAAAAGCTTCTTTTTTGAGGTTTCCAGATAAAAGGAATTTCCACTGGAACCCGACGCTAAAATACTGTATTTAAAGCCTATTTCACTCATTCTAGTCTTCTACTTCGTCCTCCCATACTTCTTCTTTCACTGCATCCTTATCATAAGGGAGCACAATGGTAAAGGTTGAACCCTTGCCATATTCACTCTTGGCCCAAATAAAGCCCTTATGTTGTTTTATAATTTCTTTAGCGATAGACAGTCCTAGACCTGTACCACCTTGTGCACGACTTCTAGCACGATCCACACGATAGAAACGGTCAAAGATACGTGGTAAATCCTGCTTAGGAATCCCTAAACCCTGGTCAGAAATGGATAAAATCATCTGGTCTTCAGTTGTCTTCATTCTGACAGTGATTTTACCCCCATCTGGCGAATACTTAATAGCATTATTTAAAATATTGTCGACAACCTGTGTCATCTTATCTGTATCAATTTCCATCCAGATAGAATTGATGGGATAATCTCTCACCAACTCATATTTTTTCTCCTTTTCCTGTCCTTTCATCTTGTCAAAACGATTGAGGATAAAGGTAATAAAAGCAGTAAAGTTAATCAGTTCCACATCCAAGTGACTGGTGGCATTATCAATCCGTGAAAGATGAAGGAGGTCCGTCACCATGCGCATCATACGGTTGGTTTCGTCCAGAGACACCTTGATAAAGTCTGGTGCTACAGTTTCACACAAAGCCCCCTCATCCAAGGCTTCAAGATAGGATTTCACGCTGGTTAAAGGAGTCCGTAACTCATGGCTAACATTGGAAACAAAGAGTCTCCGTTCGCGTTCTTCCTTCTCCTGCTCCGTCGTATCATGCAAAACAGCCACCAAACCTGAAATAAAGCCAGACTCTCGACGTATCAAGGCAAAGCGAACTCGAAGGTTCAAATATTCGCCATTGATATCTTGGGAATCTAGCAACAATTCTGGACTTTGGGTAATCAAATCACGCAATTCATAGTCTTCTTCTATCTTGAGTACTTCCAAAATGCTTCTATTCAGAACATCTTCCTGAACCAACCCCAGTTGCTTCTTGGCTGTATCGTTAATCATGATAATCTGCCCCCGACGATTGGTCGCAAGGACCCCATCTGTCATATAAAACAGAATACTATTTAGCCGCTTACTTTCTTGTTCTAGATTTTCCTGAGTGAGACGAATAACCTCCGACAAGTCATTCAAATTATTGGTAATATTGGTGATTTCAGACCCACCTTGCATATCAAGAACCTTGGAATAATCTCCTGCAATCAAATCTTTAACCTTTTGATTGACTTGCTTCAATCGAATATTATCACGTCTATTCTCCAGTAATAAGAGGGTCACAACAAGGATGAAACCTAACAAAATCAGAATAAAGATAAAATCTCTGGTAAAAATGGTTTGTTTCAGTAAATCAAGCATTATTTCTCATGTAATACCCTACACCACGGCGCGTCAAGATATACTCTGGTCGGCTGGGCGTATCTTCAATCTTCTCACGCAGACGTCGGACAGTCACATCAACCGTACGGACATCACCAAAATAGTCATAACCCCAGACAGTCTCAAGCAAGTGTTCGCGCGTAATGACTTGACCTGCATGCGATGCCAAATGATACAAAAGCTCAAACTCACGGTGGGTTAAGTCTAGTTCTTCTCCATATTTTTTAGCCACGTAGGCGTCTGGAACAATTTCTAAATCCCCAATTTGGATAGGTTGAGGTTTACTTTCTGCTTCCTGCCCATCTACTGGCATAGGTTGAGAACGACGCAGAAGAGCTTTAACACGCGCCTGCAACTCACGATTGGAGAAGGGTTTGGTTACATAGTCATCTGCACCAAGCTCTAAACCGATAACCTTATCAAATTCGCTATCCTTAGCTGACAGCATGATAATAGGCACACTACTAGTCTTCCGAATAGTCTTCGCAACTTCTAAGCCATCAATTTCTGGAAGCATCAAATCCAAAATAATAATATCTGGTTGCTCTGCTTCAAATTGCTCTAGCGCTTCACGACCATTAAAAGCAGTTACAACCTCGTACCCTTCCTTGGTCATATTAAACTTGATAATATCTGAGATTGGTTTTTCATCATCTACAATTAATATTTTTTTCATATGTTCACCTTTTTCTCTACTATTATACCAAAAAAATAGCAAGAAGACACAATAGCTAGTCTTTGCTACTGTCTAAGTTGGCTTTTGCATAAGCCTGCCAGATTTTTTGTTGGGGTTTGGCAAGTGGGTAATTCTTAAACTCTTCTGGTGAAAGCCAGCGAACTTCCCTATCTGAAAAATCATGGTAGTCACTCACCTGACCTGCTACAATTTGAACATGCCATTTTCGATGACTAAAAACATGCTGGACTGTATCAAAACAAACATCAAGCCAATCAACTTCTAGGTCATAGTCCTGCTGGAAACTCTCTTCTGGACTGGGACCAAAGTTCACACTTTCTTCTGCAACCTGATGAAAGAGGTCAAACTGCTCCTCTTGCGAAAAGTCATCTACTTCTACCAGTGGGAAATGCCAAAATCCTGCCAATAGCTTTTCGCTTTCATTTTTTTCAAGTAAAAATTGTCCCTGTGTATTTTTGACCACCAAGGCTTTAAGATAAATAGGAACAGGCTTTTTCTTGGGAGCCTTGATTGGATAACGGCCCATGGTTCCATTCTGATATGCCGCGCTAAAGTCCTTCACTGGACTTTCTTCTGGTCTGGGATTTACAGGCGCCTCAATATCTGAGCCCAAGTCCATCAAAGCTTGGTTAAAGTCACCTGGCCGTTCTGGGTCAATCAGGATTTCCATTATTGCCTGAAAAATTTTTCGATTACTTGGAATCCCAATATCGTGGTTGACTTCAAATAGACGCGCCAAAACCCGCATGACATTACCATCGACCGCTGGCTCAGGCAAATTAAAAGCGATACTGGAAATGGCTCCTGCTGTGTAAGGACCAATCCCTTTTAAACTAGAAATTCCTTCATAGGTGTTTGGAAATTGGCCACCAAAGTCAGTCATAATCTGCTGGGCTGCAGCCTGCATATTGCGTACTCGAGAATAATATCCCAGTCCCTCCCAAGCCTTCAACAAACGCTCTTCAGGCGCATTCGCCAAACTTTCGACAGTTGGAAACCAGTCCAGGAATCTTTCGTAGTAAGGGATAACTGTATCCACCCTGGTCTGCTGGAGCATAATTTCAGAAACCCAGATATGATAAGGATTTTTACTTCTACGCCACGGTAAATCTCTTTTGTTTTCATCATACCAACTGAGAAGTTTCTGACGGAAAGAAATAATCTTCTCCTCCGGCCACATGACAATACCGTATTCTTTCAAATCTAACATATCTCTAGTATAACACAGAAGGTTTTAACTGTCCTTTTCCTAGTATTAATACTCTTCGAAAATCTCTTCAAACCACGTCAACGTCGCCTTGCCGTAGGTATGGTTCCTGACTTCGTCAGTCTTATCTGCAACCTCAAAACAGTGTTTTGAGCAATCTGCGGCTAGTTTCCTAGTTTGCTCTTTGATTTTTATTGAGTATAAAAAGCCTCTTCCCAAGGGAAAGAGGACTAAATTTTATTGATGAACTGCTTGCAGCAAATAAGAAATAGGTAGGGCAAAAATATTTAAACTCAAAAAACGCATAATATCCGGTGTTGAAAAACCTTGATATTATGCGCTCTATTATGAGAAAATTTACTTCATTTTCTCCTGAAATTGAGTTTTTACCCAGTCTCTCAAAGTCAATTTCAATCCACTAGAACAAGCCTAGTACAGTTCCATCGCTTTCAACATCCATGTTGAGAGCAGCTGGTCGTTTTGGAAGTCCTGGCATGGTCATGACATCACCAGTTAAGGCAACGATAAAGCCTGCACCTAATTTTGGCACCAATTCGCGAATGGTAATTTCAAAGTTTTCAGGTGCTCCAAGTGCATTTGGATTATCTGAAAAACTATATTGAGTTTTTGCCATACAGATTGGCAATTTGTCCCAACCGTTTTGAACGATTTGAGCAATTTGTGTTTGAGCTTTCTTCTCAAAGTTTACTTTGCTACCACGGTAGATTTCAGTAACAATCTTTTCAATCTTTTCTTGGACAGAAAGGTCATTATCATACAAACGTTTATAGTTAGCTGGATTTTCAGCGATAGTCTTGACAACCGCTTCAGCAAGTGCTACTCCACCTTCTGCACCATCAGCCCAGACACTTGCTAGTTCAACTGGCACATCAATAGAAGCACAAAGTTCTTTCAAGGCTGCGATTTCAGCTTCTGTATCAGATACAAATTCGTTGATTGCTACAACTGCTGGAATACCGAACTTACGGATGTTCTCAACATGGCGTTTCAAGTTGGCAAAACCGGCACGAACTGCCTCTACGTTTTCCTCTGTCAAAGCATCTTTAGCCACACCACCATTCATCTTAAGAGCACGAAGGGTTGCGACAATGACAACTGCATCTGGAGATGTTGGCAAGTTTGGTGTCTTAATATCAAGGAATTTCTCGGCACCAAGGTCTGCACCAAAACCAGCTTCAGTAACTGTGTAATCAGCCAAGTGAAGGGCTGTGCTTGTTGCCAAGACAGAGTTACATCCGTGAGCGATATTAGCAAATGGACCACCGTGTACAAAGGCAGGTGTACCGTAAATTGTCTGAACCAAGTTTGGCTTAATAGCATCCTTTAAAATCAATCCTAAGGCACCTTCAACCTGCAAATCACCTACAGAAACAGGCGTACGGTCATAGCGATAACCAATAACGATATTGGACAAACGACGTTTCAAGTCCTCGATGTCCGTTGCCAAGCAAAGAATGGCCATGATTTCAGAAGCAACTGTAATGTCAAATCCATCCTCACGTGGAATACCGTTTAGAGGGCCACCAAGTCCAACAGTTACATGACGAAGGGCGCGATCATTCAAGTCCACAACGCGTTTCCAGAGGATACGACGTTGGTCAATTCCCAACTCATTCCCTTGATGTAAGTGGTTGTCAATCAAGGCAGAAAGAGCATTGTTGGCAGTCGTAATGGCATGCATGTCTCCAGTAAAGTGAAGGTTGATGTCTTCCATTGGTAGAACTTGAGCATAACCACCGCCAGCAGCACCCCCCTTGATCCCCATGACTGGACCAAGAGACGGTTCGCGGATAGCAATCATGGTTTTCTTGCCAATCTTGTTCAAGGCATCCGCAAGACCAATGGTAATAGTTGATTTTCCTTCACCTGCAGGTGTTGGATTGATGGCAGTAACCAAAATCAATTTCCCAACTGGATTGCTCTCAACTGCACGAATTTTATCAAAGCTAAGCTTAGCCTTGTACTTTCCATACAACTCCAAATCATCGTAAGAAATACCAAGTTTCTCTACAACATCAACGATTGGCTTCAACTCAATACTCTGTGCGATTTCAATATCTGTTTTCATTCAAAACTCCTCTAACCTCTTATATGATAATTCATTATATCACAAAACAAGATTTTTAACATCCTCAAACTCTCTAAACGTTCGTAAATATCCATTTTTTTAAGATTTTTAGAGCCCTTTCTTAAATTTTATATGGCTTTATAGTTTGAAACTATATTCTTTCCTTTTACCAAAATTTTATCGCTTTCATTTTACTTACCGTTTATTTTTGTGTACAATAGTGCTATGAAAATTTTAGTTACATCGGGCGGTACCAGTGAAGCTATCGATAGCGTCCGCTCTATCACTAACCATTCTACAGGTCGCTTGGGCAAAATCATCACAGAGACTTTGCTTGCTTCAGGACATGAAGTTTGTTTAATGACGACAAAACGAGCTTTGAAGCCAAAAGCCCATCCCAACCTAAGCATTCAAGAAATTAACAATACAAACGACCTTCTCCTTGAAATGCAAGAACGTATTCAGGATTATCAGGTCTTGATTCACTCAATGGCCGTATCTGACTACACTCCTGTTTATATGACAGGGCTTGAGGAAGTTCAGGCTAGCTCCAATCTAGAAGAATTTTTAAACAAGCAGAATCATCAGGCCAAGATTTCTTCAACTGATGAGGTTCAGGTTTTGTTCCTTAAAAAGACACCCAAAATCATATCCCTAGTCAAGGAATGGAATCCTACTATTCATCTGATTGGTTTCAAACTGCTGGTTGATGTTACCGAAGATCATCTGGTTGACATTGCACGAAAAAGTCTTATCAAGAATCAAGCAGATTTAATCATCGCGAATGACCTGACTCAAATTTCAGCAGATCAGCACCGAGCTATCTTTGTCGAAAAAGATCAGCTTCAAACAGCCCAGACTAAAGAAGAAATTGCAGAACTCCTCCTTGAAAAAATTCAAGCCTATCATTCATAGAAAGGAAAGCTATGGCAAACATTCTCTTGGCTGTAACGGGCTCAATCGCCTCTTACAAGTCGGCAGATTTAGTCAGTTCTCTAAAAAAACAGGGTCATCAAGTCACTGTCTTAATGACTCAGGCTGCTACAGAGTTTATCCAACCTTTAACACTACAGGTCTTATCGCAGAATCCTGTCCACTTGGATGTTATGAAGGAACCCTATCCTGATCAAGTCAATCATATCGAACTTGGAAAAAAGGCGGATTTATTTATCGTGGCCCCTGCAACTGCTAACACTATTGCAAAACTAGCCCACGGCTTTGCGGATAACATGGTAACCTGTACAGCTCTAGCCCTGCCCAGTCATATTCCCAAACTCATCGCACCAGCTATGAATACAAAAATGTATGACCATCCAGCAACTCAGGCTAATCTGAAAACATTAGAAGCCTACGGCTATCAGCTGATTGCTCCTAAGGAATCCCTACTAGCTTGTGGCGACCACGGACGAGGAGCATTAGCTGACCTCACAATTATTTTAGAAAGAATAAAGGAAACTCTCGATGAAAAAACGCTCTAATATTGCACCCATTGCTATCTTTTTTGCAACCATGCTCGTGATACACTTTCTGAGCTCACTTATCTTTAACCTTTTTCCATTTCCAATCAAACCGACCATCGTTCATATTCCTGTCATTATTGCCAGCATTATTTACGGTCCACGCGTTGGGATTACACTTGGATTTTTGATGGGGCTGCTTAGCTTAACTGTTAACACGATTACAATTCTACCGACAAGCTACCTCTTCTCCCCATTCGTACCAAACGGAAACATCTACTCAGCTATCATTGCCATTGTCCCACGTATTTTGATTGGTTTAACTCCTTACTTAGTCTATAAACTGATGAAAAACAAGACTGGTCTGATTTTAGCTGGGGCTCTTGGTTCCTTGACAAATACTATCTTTGTCCTTGGAGGAATCTTCTTCCTATTTGGAAATGTTTATAATGGAAATATCCAACTTCTTCTGGCAACCGTTATCTCAACAAATTCAATTGCTGAATTGGTCATTTCTGCAATTCTAACCCTAGCCATTGTTCCACGACTACAAACCTTGAAAAAATAAAAACAATCTCCGCTTTCAAACCTGAAGGTGGAGATTTTGCTCTATACAGTTTCTTTTCAGTGAAATCTTTACCAATATTTATACTCAATGAAAATCAAAAAGTAAACTAGGAAGCTAGCCGCAGGTTGCTCAAAACACGGTTTTGAGATTGCAGATGGAAGCTGACGTAGTTTGAAGAGGTTTTCGAAGAGTATTAACTTAAAAACAACCTATAAACCTAAGTAAATCCTTGCTTTATTGTCTATTTTATTGTACTATACTAGTGTATATACAATAAAAAGGAGATTCTTATGAATACACGGAAAAAGACACAATTTATGACAATGACTGCCCTCTTAACAGCTATTGCGATTTTGATTCCAATTGTTATGCCTTTCAAGATCGTCATTCCACCTGCTTCTTACACTTTGGGAAGCCACATCGCTATTTTTATCGCTATGTTCTTGTCGCCCTTAATGGCTGTTTTTGTCATCCTAGCCTCTAGTTTTGGATTCTTGATGGCTGGCTACCCCATGGTTATCGTATTTCGAGCTTTTTCCCATATCTTTTTTGGGACTTTGGGGGCTCTTTACCTACAAAAATTCCCCGATACCCTAGATAAACCAAAATCTTCCTGGATTTTCAACTTTGTTTTGGCTGTTGTTCATGCCCTTGCTGAAGTATTGGCCTGTGTCCTTTTTTACACAACTTCCGGTACCAATGTAGAAAATATGTTTTATGTTCTATTTGTACTAGTTGGATTTGGTACAATTATCCATAGTATGGTAGACTATACATTAGCACTAGCTGTCTATAAAGTGCTTCGAAAACGCCGTTAAAAGGAAAAACTATGACAAAAGATCGCAAACAAGCCCTGCTCCAACTCTTGAAAGAAGCTCCTAAAGCCCTTAATGGCCAAAGTTTGGCGGAACATTTTCATGTCACACGTCAGGTCATTGTACAGGACATTGCAATTTTAAGAGCCGATGGCGCTCCTATCCTATCCACTAATCGTGGCTACGTCTATAAGCAAGTTGATGTCAATCCATACGTCCACAAACTTTTCAAAGTCAAACATGAAGTTGAAGAAATCGGTCAAGAACTCCTGGCTATCGTCGATAATGGAGGGCGTGTCCAGAATACCTTTATTGACCATCCCGTTTATGGAGAAATTGAAACCTTGCTTAAACTGTCTTGTCGCAGAGATGTGCAACATTTTCTAGAACAAGTCGAGCATTCTGACTTTAGACCTCTGTCTGAATTGACAGATGGCATCCATTACCACCTAGTCGAAGCCGAAACACAACAAGACCTCCACTATATCGAGGAGGCCTTGGATCAGCTCGGTTATTTGGTAAAGGATTAGAAAATTTTCTTTTCCCAATCGTCTTCTGTACGGCGAGGGTAGAAAAATTCAGATTTGTCCGGAGCTTCCATCATCTCCATCAGAGGTAGCATATCATAGGCCAGATTCAAGTTTGGAATCTGGTCTTTTTGAATCCAATAGCTCAAATAGTAACAATGATATTTAAAAACTACATTGAATGAAGATGAATAAGTACCTACTTATTAAATATATCACCAGTTATGTTGATCAACATTATCCTTAGTCACAAGATAAATTGGAGAAACTGTTTCTTTTTCTAGTTTTTTCCCTTGATAATGATCAATTGCTGATTGAATAGCAATTTCACCCATCTTAGCTGGTTGCTGAGCAATAGTGGCAGTAATATCACCTTTGGCAATAGCATCATGTGCATCTGGTTGACCATCAATACCAACAATTAATACATTGCTAAGACCAGCTGCTTTTACTGCTTGTGCAGCTCCTAACGCCATCTCATCATTCTGTGCAAAGATTACTTGTACTTCTTTGTTTCCTTGAATCATATTTTGCGCTGTATTCAAAGCTTTTGCGCGATCAAAATTAGCGGATTGACTAGAAAGAACATCTAAATTTGTCTTTGAAATTTGTTCAAATCCTTTACCTCTATCTACTGTTGCAGAAGCACCAGGAACTCCTGATAATTCAAAAGTTTTTGCTTTTTCTCCCAATTGCTTGGTAATAAATTCGGCAGCCATTTTACCTGCTTCTACGTTATCAGAAGCAACAGTTGTCAAGACTTCACCACCATTACTACCGCGGTCAATTAAGATTACTGGAATATTTGCATTATTAGCAGCTTTAATAGATGTAACAATTGCATCAGAATCAACTGGATTAATTAGTAAAGCATCTACATTTTGACTAATAAAATTCTGAATATCATCTGCTTGTCTAGCAGCATCATCTTGTGCATCTGCTATCTTCAAAGTTACTTCTTTTTCTCCTGCAGCTTTTTCAAGACCATCTTTCATAGCCACAAAATAGGGATTGTTAGTAGTCGAAATAGAAACTCCTAATTTTAATTCTTTTGCCGACTTTTGAGTCGTAGATTTATTATCATTTGATGAATTTCCTAAACCAGTTTTTCCACAAGCTGCTAAAGCAAAAATAAATGTTACAAACAAAGCAAAAATGCTAATTTTTTTAATAATTTTCATGTTATTACTCCTCGTAATATATATCTATAGGGATAGTTTCCATCCCGATTATTGTACGTCATCTAATAAATTGTTGCTATTTCCAAAAAAATTGAAAATGATTCTACTGTTTTACAACTTTAAAACGATCAATCAGAACAGCAATTAAGATTACAACTCCTTTTACTACTTGTTGCCAAAATGCTGACACACCGATAATATTAAGTCCATTATTCAAAACCCCAATAATTAAAGCACCTATTAAGGTCCCCAGTATACGACCTTTACCTCCTGATAATGAGGTTCCCCCAAGAACAACAGCTGCAATAGCATCCATTTCATAACTAGCACCTGCTGTTGGTTGAGCAGAACTTAAGCGTGATGTTATAATCAATCCAGAAATTGAAGCCATCATACCTGATATTGAATAAATGATAATTTTCACTTTATTTAATTTCACACCTGATATATATGCTGCTTTTTCATTCCCCCCTATAGCATATACAGATTTACCAAATGCTGTTTTATGAAGTAAAACATATAAAACAATAAATACAATAAACATAATAATTACAGGAAATGGAATTCCTACTATGTAACCTTGCCCCAAAAATTGAAATAAGAATGTATCACTTAATCCTTTTGTAATAGGATTCCCATTTGTATAAACAAGTGTTGCGCCTCTAAAAATAGTCATAGTTGCTAAAGTAACGATAAATGGAGCTAATTTCCCGTAGGAAATCAATAACCCATTCATCATCCCCAGAATGCAACCCAAAATTAAAGAGCTGAGAATTGCTAACGCAACAGGCATTCCAGATCCTAATAAACCAGCTGTTAGCGCACTGGATAAGGCTAAAATTGATCCTACTGATAAATCGATTCCACCTGTTAGAATAACAAAAGTCATTCCAAAAGCAATCAGTGCATTTGATGTTACTTGCAATAGTAAATTTAACAGATTATTTGCTGTTAAAAAATTTGAATTGATAATAGTGATGACAGCCATTAAAATTATCAATGCTATTACTGTTGTCAATTCTGACATATACTTCATAGTATTTTTCACACTATTGTCCTCCTGTAGCTAGTTGCATAACTTTTTCTTGTGTAGCTTCTCGACGTGTTAATTCCCCACTAATTCTACCTTCATGCATGACCATAATGCGATCACTGACTCCAATCACTTCTGGTAAATCTGAAGAGACCATAATAATCGGTACACCTCGTTCAGCCAATTCATTCATTAATTGGTAAATTTCACGCTTAGCACCAACATCTACCCCACGAGTTGGCTCATCTAAAATCAGTACTTTTGGTGCAATACCTATCCATTTTGCTAAAACTACTTTCTGTTGATTACCACCAGAAAGTGTTCCAACTTCCTTATCTGGATAACCTGATTTAATTCGTAGCCTATCAATTAAACGTTGTACAAATATATCACTTGTTTTATTATCAAAAATACCATTTTTAACAAAATCTCGAGTACTAGGTAAAGTCATATTATCTTTAATAGAAAAATCTAAAATCAATCCCTCATCTTTACGATCTTCTGTTAAGAAACCAATTCCATGCTTAATTGCTTCAAAAGGATTTTTAATTATCAGTTGTTCTTCGTTTATTATAATTTGACCAGATTTTAAAGAATCAATTCCAAAAATTGCTCGCATTATTTCAGTACGACCAGCACCCATCAAACCAGAAAAACCAAGAATTTCCCCTTGACGTACATAGAAAGAAATATCCGTAAAAGCATCACCAGAAAGATTCTTAGCTTGAAAAACAATATTCCCAATCTCAGCCTTTTTTTCTGGATAATAATCTTCTAATTCACGACCTACCATCTTCTGAACTAATTCATCCGCATTGGTTAACTTCGTTTTCTTGGTATCAATTACAAACCCATCCCTCATAACAGTTATAAGATCTGTAATCTTAAAGATTTCTTCCATCCGATGTGAAATATACACAATACCTACACCATCAGATTTTAATCCTTCTATCACTTTAAAAAGTGTTTCAGTTTCACGATCAGTTAAAGCTGCTGTGGGTTCATCCATAATTAACAAGGAAACTTCTGATAATAAACATTTTGCTATTTCTATCATTTGTTGTTGTCCGACTGATAATTGACCAATGATTGCATCAAGAGGAATAGAGATATTAAGACGTTTAAATGCTTCTTTAGCTTTCCTTTCCATACTAGCTTTATCTAAAAACCCAATCGAATTTTTTATTTCTCTTCCTAAAAAAAGATTATCAAGTACAGTCATATCTGGCCAAGTATTCATTTCTTGATGAATAAAACTCAGTCCAAACCGTTCTGCCTCTTGAGGATTAGAAAATGTTTTTTCTTTTCCATCAATAAAAATAGTTCCTGAAGTAGCTGGAAAAAGTCCAGTTAAAATATTCATTAAGGTTGATTTGCCTGCACCATTCTCTCCCATTAAAGCATGAACTTCTCCTGAATTAAGAACCAAATCAATACTTTCTAAAACACGATTATTCCCAAAAGATTTTGAAATGTTCTTCATTTCAATTTTCATAGGCAACCCCCTTCTAAATAATAACTCCTGATTGCAAGATTATATTCGAATATGGTGTATCTTCCCCAGTGCGAATAACTGCCTTAACTTTAGTATTCATAGCTTTCAATTCTTCGTGACTAATATATTCAATAATTATATTCGATTCTAAAAGATCTAAAACTGCTTGCCACTGTTCTTTGTTTTTTTCCTTAATTTCTTCTGCTAAGAAAATTTTTTCAATAAGTACATGATCTGAATATTCTTTTAAAACTTCTAAAAAACTTGGACTACCTTTTCTTAATGCTAAATCAATTTTGTCAACACCTTTTGGAACTGGCAATCCTAAATCTCCGATACAAACCAAATCCATATGACCTAAATCATCAGCTAGTTTTGCTATATTACTATTTAAAATCCCATATTTCTTCATATCCTGAATGCTCCTTTATTTCTTTCAAACTCGGCATGCCTCCTTGCGCTCCAAATCTTTGAACAGAAAGATGTGAAGCAATCGTTGCAAAGGACAATGCAACATTCATCTCTTTTCCTTTTGAGATAGCATAAGCAAAAGCACCATTAAACGTATCTCCTGCTCCTGTAGTATCAACTACTTCTGCTTTTATAGCAGGAATCTTCTGAACTACTGTCCCATCATAATAAATAGAACCTTCAACTCCTAATGTCACAATCATTTTATTAGGATAAATTTTAATAATTTCTTCTAATTTCTTATCTGGAAAAAGCTCTGAACATTCATGCTCATTAGGAGTCATAAAATCACAAAAAGGAATCATCTCTATGTCTGTTTCTCTAGCTGGTGCAGGATTGTAAAGTACCTTAACTTGATTTTCTTGACAAAATTTAGCTATAGATAGGTTGGCTTCATGTGGTATTTCATTCTGTAATACAACAATACTTGCATCACTAATTAATTCCCACTCATTTTTCCAATCATTTGTTTTAACTAAATTATTCGCTCCGGGATAATAAATAATCCTATTATCACCTCCATATAAAGTAATTTGTGCAGCTCCTGTATATTGTGGTACCGTTCCCACATATTCTGTAGAAATATTATTATTTTGCAGATTACTTAATAAATCTGCTGAAAAAATATCTTCTCCGACATTTCCAAATATGTAAATATTATCTTCTACACTGGATAATCTACCAATAGCTACAGCTTGATTTGCACCTTTTCCACCTGGAACTATATTAAACGAATCCCCAAAAATCGTTTCACCTCCTTCTGGAATCCTTTTTGTTCTCATAACTAAGTCCATTGAAATACTTCCAACAACAACAATTTTACTCATTACTTTCTCCTTAATGTATTTCTTTCTACGTATCTAACAGGTAGTTTAATTTTAGCTTCATCTATAGAGAACTTATTTGCCATATTATAGATTAGCTTTGCAGCCTGTTCTCCCATTTTATATGATGATTGGTGAATAGTTGATAAAGAAGGGTAAATAAATTGACTAAGTACAATATCATCATAACCAATGATTTGAATATCATCTGGAATTTTTTTACCAATTGCTAAAATTTCATGAATATAAGCTATCGCATGAATATCAGAAGGTGCTATAATACTATCGATATTTGGATTTCTTTTTAGATTCTCTTTAGCTTCTTTTTGAATTTTTTCAAAGTCAAACGTTTCACTTTCTTCAATACAAATTTCTAAAGATTTATTCCTCAAATAGTTTAAACTTGCTTCAAACCGTTCCGCGATATTCTCGGCTTTATCATCTAAAACTTTAATAATCAGAACTTGTTTAGCACCTGCATTACAGATTGCTTCAGCAGCCAAACGACCACCTGACTGATTATCAGAAAAAACACCGTAACCTGTATCTTTACTAATTCGGTCAACTACAACAACAGGTAATGATAAATCTGGATATTCTTTTGTGAAGTCATGTGTAGTAATAATGCCAGCAGCATTTGTTTTCAACAGTAAGTTAACATATTCACTCAAAGATTCTTGGTCTGAAATCGTACCAACCATAATTCTATAACCTTTATCTTTCAAATATGATTCAGCGCCTCGAACCAATCTTGGGAAGAAGGGATTTGAAATATCTGGCAATAAAAGTCCTACCATTTGGTTTTTTTTGGTTTTCAAAGATTGTGCTAATACATTTGGTGTGTAATTTAATTTTTTAATCGCATTTTTTATTTTCTCTCTCGCATCATCTCCAACATAACCTTTTTTTGATATATATCTTGAAACCGTTGATTTTGATACTCCAGCTTCTTCAGCAACCTGTTTTATTGTAGTCATCACTCCTCCTTCTTACGTTGTGGAACCGTTCCCTTATTCTATAGTAAACGTTTTCTTTTTATTTGTCAATACTTTTCTAAAAATATTTTAAATTTATTTCATAGTACATATATTTTTCCAAATATATTATTACTATTACACAAGAAACACAACAAGACCTCCACTATATCGAGGAGGCCTTGGATCAGCTCGGTTATTTAGTAAAAGACTAGAAAATTTTCTTTTCCCAATCGTCTTCTGTACGGTGGCGGTAGAAAAACTCTGACTTATCCGGAGCTTCCATCATCTCCATCAAAGGTAGCATATCATAGGCCAGATCCAAGTTTGGAATCTGGTCTTTTTGCACCCAAGAAACTTCTCCCTCTTCTGAAGATTGAAGGGTACCAGAGAACTCAGTTGCCTTATAACAAACGACAATGTAGCGCCCGCCTGTATCTAGTGGCCAGTTCTTGATACCGACCAGTTGAGGATTTTGGATAGTCAATCCTGTTTCTTCGTAGATTTCACGAATGACAGACTCCGCGAAAGACTCGCCATTTTCTACATGGCCTCCTGGAAAGGCATAACCAGACCAGCGATTGGTTTCAGGAGAGCGATACTGCATCACCACGCGCTGAGTTTCTAAGTCTTCAATCAGACAAATGTTTGTTAAAATCGTTAATTGGAAACGGGACATAAATTTACTCGCTTTCTAAGTTATTAAATTTTCAGACTTGGTACCATATTAGCTTTTACTTTTGAGAATTATTTAGAATAGAATACCATCCGTTTTTCCTTCATAGGCTTTCCAAGTTCAAGTATTTTTTCTTGTCCATCAAAAGTAAAACCCATTTTTTGATAGAAAGCAATGGCTCGCTTGTTATCTTTCAATACCCATAAGAAAATTTCAGAAAAATGATTAAGAGCAGTCAAAGCCGCTTTCATTAACTTTTGTGCTATGCCTTTTCCGTAATAGTCTTTTAAAACATAGAAAGCAATAATTTCACCAGCTTGAATAGTCTCATCACGAAAGTTACCATAACTGATAAAACCAACTACCTTCAGATCATCTATCGCAATCAATGTATTTTCTGGATACTTTTGACTAAAGAGTCGACATCTTTCTAATGTCATTGTCTCCTGAAATTCTGCAGGCAAAAGGTCATCATAAGCCTCTCTCCACGTTTGCCAGTGAACAAGGGATTTACCTTCTATCTCTTCAGGAGTTTCCATTGATTTGATAATAACCGTCATTTATTTTCGCCCAGTCTTCTCTCAAAATACCATATTTAATACTATCAAAATATTTACCTTGATAATAACGAACTTTTGGAATATGAGCTTCTTTTTTCATTCTTAATTTTTCAGCAAGTTTCATCATACCAAGATTTCCTGACCAAGTTGTCAAACCCAGATGCTCCAACTCCAAGTAATCCTGAAACGTCCTATCTATCCACTGCAACATAGCAACTTTCCCAATACCAGTGTTCCAGAATTTTTTATCATAAATACCAATTCCCAATTCCATCCATCTTGTTTCTTTACATACCCAATAACGCGAAACAGTCCCAACTAGTTTATCATCAACAAAAATACCAAGGCGATTTGAGTTGCTTAAAATGGATTCTGATTTTTGTAGTTCGAATTCTTTAAAATTTGAAAAATACTGATAATCATCATAATAGGGAGCATCATACTGTTTCCAAACTGGATTAAGTTGTGAATAATCCATTTCCTATAAAGACATCAAATCTTCTCTCTTTAACTTTCTTAAATAAATCATACTATTCCCCTAATCCAAGGCCTTGACTTCCAACATCATATCACGGATCTGAGCCGCCAGTTCAAAGTCAAGCACTTCGACGGCTTCTTGCATTTGTTTTTCTAGTTTCTTGACCAGTTCTTTGCGCTCTTGTTTGTTGAGGCTATTGATGTCAACTTCCTTGTCTTCTTCCTTAGCAACTGCCTTGGTCACAGCAATCAGGTCACGGATTTCTTTCTTGATTGTCTGAGGCACAATACCATGTTCTTCATTATAGGCCATCTGGATTTTCCGACGGCGGGCAGTTTCATCGATAGCACGTTGCATAGACTGGGTCATTGTGTCCGCATACATGATGACATGACCTTCGCTGTTACGGGCAGCACGACCAATGGTCTGGATAAGACCACGTTCGTTACGAAGGAAACCTTCCTTGTCAGCATCGAGAATAGCTACGAGGCTCACTTCAGGAACGTCAATTCCTTCACGGAGCAGGTTGATTCCGACCAAGACATCAAAGACACCCAAACGCAGGTCACGGATAATCTCTGTCCGCTCTAAAGTCTTGATATCCGAGTGCATGTACTTGACCTTAATACCCATTTCTTTAAAGTAGTCGGTTAAATCCTCTGCCATTTTCTTGGTCAAGGTGGTGATAAAGGTACGCTCGTTCTTTTCAACACGGGCATTGATTTCACCTAAGAGGTCATCAATCTGTCCCATAGTCGGACGAACTTCCACCTCAGGATCCAAAAGACCTGTTGGTCGAATGATTTGCTCAATCACTGTCTCGGTCTGTTCATTTTCATAGTCACCAGGTGTCGCTGAAACGTAAACAATCTGATGCACATGGCTTTCAAATTCTTCACGACGGAGAGGACGATTGTCCAGAGCAGACGGCAAACGGAAACCGTAATTTACTAACATTTCCTTACGAGAACGGTCTCCATTGTACATGCCTTTGATTTGTCCCATGGTCATATGACTCTCGTCAATCATAATCAAGAAATCATCTGGAAAGAAGTCGAGAAGCGTATAGGGAGGCTCACCTTCGCTACGTCCATCCATGTGGCGAGAATAATTCTCAACCCCGTTGGTATAGCCCATCTCACGCAACATCTCAATATCATACTCTGTCCGCTGTTTCAAACGCTGGGCTTCAAGCAGTTTGCCTTCCTTTTCAAAGACAGCTAGTTGCTCTTCTAATTCTGCTTTAATCTTTGCAATGGCAACTTCCATGTGGTCGTCATTGGTCACAAAGTGAGTTGCAGGGAAAATCGCTAAATGATCCACTTCTCCCAATACCTGACCAGTCAGGGCCTCAACCTCACGGATACGGTCAATTTCGTCTCCAAAAAATTCTACTCGAAAGGCGTGTTCATCACGAGAGGCTGGGAAAATCTCCACCACATCCCCACGAACGCGAAATCTTCCCCGTTGGAAATCAATATCATTACGTTCAAACTGAATATCGACCAAGTCATTCAAGAGTTTATCACGAGAAATTTCAAGACCTGGACGGAGACTAACGACACTATCTGCGTATTCCTTGGGCGAACCCAGACCATAGATACAAGAGACCGAGGCCACGACAATAACATCATTACGCTCCAAAAGGGCTGAAGTCGCTGAGTGGCGGAGCTTGTCAATCTCGTCATTGACAGAACTATCCTTCTCAATGTAGGTATCACTAGAAGGGACATAGGCCTCAGGTTGGTAATAATCATAGTAAGACACAAAGTACTCAACTGCATTTTCAGGGAAAAATTCCTTAAACTCCCCATAGAGCTGGCCTGCTAGAGTTTTATTGTGGGCAATAACCAGAGTTGGTTTATTGACTTTGGAAATGACCTGACTCATGGTATAGGTCTTCCCTGTTCCGGTCGCCCCCATCAGAATCTGAGCTTTTTCTCCACCCTCAATGTTATCAACCAACTGTTCGATAGCTTGTGGTTGATCTCCTGATGGTTGATATTTTGATACTAGTTTAAATTGATTATCTGTAATGCGGTTAATCATAAGAATCCTCTCTCCATGTGCTATTCCTATTTTAGCATACTTATAGCATTTTCACGAAGAAAAGGACGGACCGAAGTCACATCCTTTCATTTTCTTTCTTTAATTGATAAGCGAGATAAAGAATCAGCACAAACAAAATAATACTGGACACGATGGAACCCTCAATACCAAAAGACCCACCAGAAAGCCAGTCTTGATTGCCTTGTGGAGTAAATTTCATGATTGAGGTTCCTGAAGACTGACCACTAACTAATACTCCAAAGAGGTTTCCCTGTGCGAAATTCCAGGCTCCATGAATACCACCTATACCCCATATAGTATCTGTTTTAAGAAGATATAGGGACATGGCAACCCCAAATAAAAAGAGATCAATTGCAGATAAGAAAGTTATGCCTGAATTTCCTAAATGAAGTAAGGTAAAGAGACTACTAGATATGATAATAGCGACTTTAAGATTGGTTCTCTTAGCCAATTGTGGAATCAACCAAGCACGAGTAACCAATTCTTCTGCCGTTCCCTGTAAAATCCAAAAAGGTATTGTAAATAAAGTAAAAGCTAGCGAATAAGTATCCAAGTGAATGGAATCAAATTGATACTGCCCCAACACTACTAGTCCAGCCAAAGCAAGTATAAAGAGGGATAGACCAAGACCGTATCCTTTAAATAAGGCACTTAAAAAATTTTCTTTATAGAATCCCAAGGTTCGAATCGGTCTTTTCTCTACTTTTCTAGTCCATCTAAACACAGTTAAGATGATAAAACCAAAGGACAGTAATTCAAATATCAAATGGATGTCACTTGATTTATCAGATAAATTCTGAAATAACATTTGAAGGAAATCTGCAATTCTTTGACCACCCATACCAAGATTGCTAAATAGCCCGATCAATGCTAAAAAACTAAGGCCAAAAAATAGAGAAGATATGAACTCAGATATATAGACGAAAAATAAAGCTAACAAGGGGCTTGTGTAAATGTTTAAACTCATTTTAGAAGTTTCAAAGTCTTTTAAGATTCTTTTGTCTTTCATAACTTTATCCTCTTTTACTATATGATATACCTTTATTATAGCACTTCTGTTGTGTGATTCAAGACAAAACAAGAATTATGGATGTTATATTTTCTAACACAGAAATATAAAAATTTGCCTTTTTTTACTTTTTCTGATATAATGGGAAAATATTCGGAAAAGGAGACTAAAAATGAAGAAAAAATTTCTAGCATTTTTGCTAATTTTATTCCCAATTTTCTCATTAGGTATTGCAAAAGCAGAGACGATTAAGATTGTGTCTGATACCGCCTATGCACCTTTTGAGTTTAAAGATTCAGATCAAACTTATAAAGGAATTGATGTTGACATTATTAACAAAGTCGCAGAGATTAAAGGATGGAATATTCAGATGTCCTATCCTGGATTTGATGCAGCGGTCAATGCGGTTCAAGCTGGTCAAGCTGACGCTATCATGGCAGGGATGACAAAGACGAAAGAACGTGAAAAAGTCTTCACCATGTCTGATACTTACTATGATACAAAAGTTGTCATTGCAACTACAAAGGCACACAAAATTAGCAAGTACGACCAATTAACTGGCAAAACTGTTGGTGTTAAAAACGGAACAGCCGCTCAACGTTTCCTTGAAACAATCAAAGATAAATACGGCTTCACTATTAAAACATTTGACACTGGTGATTTGATGAACAACAGCTTGAGTGCTGGTGCCATCGATGCCATGATGGATGACAAACCTGTTATAGAGTATGCCATTAACCAAGGGCAAGACCTCCATATTGAAATGGATGGGGAAGCTGTAGGTAGCTTTGCTTTCGGTGTTAAAAAAGGAAGCAAATACGAGCACCTAGTTACTGAATTTAACCAAGCCTTGGCTGAAATGAAAAAAGATGGTAGTCTTGATAAAATCATTAAGAAATGGACTGCTTCATCATCTTCAGCAGTGCCAACTACAACTACTCTAGCAGGATTAAAAGCCATTCCTGTTAAAGCTAAATACATTATTGCCAGCGATTCTTCTTTTGCACCTTTTGTTTTCCAAAACTCAAGTAACCAATTTACTGGTATTGATATGGAATTGATTAAGGCAATCGCTAAAGACCAAGGTTTTGAAATTGAAATCACCAACCCTGGTTTCGATGCTGCTATCAGTGCTGTTCAAGCTGGACAAGCTGATGGTATCATTGCTGGTATGTCTGTCACAGATGCTCGTAAGGCAACTTTTGACTTCTCAGAATCCTACTACACTGCCAATACTATCCTTGGTGTCAAAGAATCAAGCACCATTGCTTCTTATGAAGATTTAAAAGGGAAGACAGTTGGTGTTAAAAACGGAACTGCTTCTCAAACCTTCCTAACAGAAAATCAAAGCAAATACGGCTACAAAATCAAAACCTTCGCTGATGGTTCATCAATGTATGACAGTTTAAATACTGGTGCCATCGATGCTGTTATGGATGATGAGCCTGTTCTCAAATATTCTATCAGCCAAGGACAAAAATTGAAAACTCCAATCGCTGGAACTCCAATCGGTGAAACAGCCTTTGCCGTTAAAAAAGGATCAAATCCAGAACTGATTGAAATGTTCAATAACGGACTTGCAAACCTTAAAGCAAACGGAGAATTCCAAAAGATTCTTGACAAATACCTAGCTAGTGAGTCATCAACTGCTTCAACAAGCACTGTTGACGAAACAACTATCTGGGGCTTGCTTCAAAACAACTACAAACAGCTCCTTAGTGGCCTTGGTATCACTCTTGCTCTAGCTCTTATCTCATTTGCTATTGCCATTGTCATCGGGATTATCTTCGGTATGTTTAGTGTCAGCCCCTACAAATCTCTTCGTGTGATCTCTGAGATTTTCGTTGATGTCATTCGTGGTATCCCATTGATGATTCTTGCAGCCTTCATCTTCTGGGGAATTCCAAATTTCATCGAGTCTATCACAGGACAACAAAGTCCAATTAACGACTTTGTAGCTGGTACCATTGCCCTATCGCTCAATGCAGCCGCTTATATCGCTGAAATCGTTCGTGGTGGTATTCAGGCCGTTCCAGTTGGTCAAATGGAAGCCAGCCGAAGCTTGGGTATCTCTTATGGAAAAACCATGCGTAAGATTATCTTGCCACAAGCAACTAAATTGATGTTGCCAAACTTTGTCAACCAATTCGTTATCGCTCTTAAAGATACAACCATCGTATCTGCTATCGGTTTGGTTGAACTCTTCCAAACTGGTAAGATTATCATTGCCCGTAACTACCAAAGTTTCAAGATGTATGCAATCCTTGCTATCTTCTATCTTGTAATTATCACACTTTTGACTAGACTAGCGAAACGCTTAGAAAAGAGGATTCGTTAATGGCAAAACTAAAAATTGATGTAAATGACTTACATAAGCAATATGGAAAAAATAAGGTCCTAAAAGGGATTACAACTAAATTCTACGAAGGAGACGTTGTCTGTATCATCGGGCCTTCAGGTTCTGGTAAGTCAACTTTCCTTCGTAGTCTCAATCTCCTAGAAGAAGTTACGAGTGGTCATATCACTGTGAACGGTTATGACTTAACTGAAAAAACAACCAACGTTGACCACGTCCGTGAAAATATAGGCATGGTTTTCCAACACTTCAACCTCTTCCCACACATGTCTGTTTTGGACAACATCACCTTTGCTCCTATTGAGCACAAGTTGATGACTAAGGAAGAAGCTGAGAGATTAGGAATGGAGTTGCTTGACAAGGTTGGACTAGCAGATAAAGCTAATGCTAACCCAAATAGCCTATCAGGGGGTCAAAAACAACGTGTGGCTATCGCTCGTGGACTAGCAATGAATCCTGATATCATGCTCTTTGATGAACCAACTTCTGCCCTTGACCCTGAGATGGTCGGAGACGTACTAAACGTTATGAAGGAATTGGCTGAGCAAGGTATGACCATGATTATCGTAACCCATGAAATGGGATTTGCTCGTCAGGTTGCCAACCGTGTTATCTTTACTGCGGATGGTGAATTCCTTGAAGACGGAACACCTGATCAAATCTTTGATAACCCTCAACACCCTCGTCTGAAAGAGTTCTTGGACAAGGTCTTAAACGTCTAAACTCAAACTGTAAGGATTTCCTTGCAGTTTTTTTCTATCTCGTATTGGATTTTTTGATTTTTCGGAAAATTATGTTAGAATTAAGTTTATGAAATGAGGTTTCCTCATACCTAGCAAGACTAGGAATAAAAATAGAAATTAGGTAGCTAGATGTCATCTAAGGTTATTGTTACAATTTTCGGTGCGAGTGGAGACCTGGCTAAACGCAAGCTCTACCCTTCCCTATTTAGACTATATAAATCCGGCAATCTTTCCAAACATTTTGCCGTTATTGGAACTGCCCGTCGTCCTTGGAGCAAGGAATATTTTGAATCTGTAGTAGTCGAATCAATCCTTGATTTGGCAGATAGTACCGAACAGGCTCAGGAGTTCGCTAGCCACTTCTACTATCAAAGTCATGATGTCAACGATACAGAACACTACATTGCTTTGCGTCAATTGCAGGCTGAACTAAATGACAAGTACCAAGCTGAACACAACAAGCTCTTCTTCTTGTCTATGGCGCCTCAGTTCTTTGGAACTATAGCAAAACACCTCAAGTCTGAAAACATTGTTGACGGTAAAGGTTTTGAACGTTTAATCGTTGAAAAACCATTTGGTACAGATTACGCAACTGCAAGCAAGTTGAATGACGAGCTCCTAGCAACATTTGATGAAGAACAAATTTTCCGTATCGACCATTATCTTGGTAAGGAAATGATCCAAAGTATCTTTGCAGTTCGCTTTGCAAACTTGATTTTTGAAAACGTTTGGAACAAAGACTTTATCGACAATGTTCAAATTACCTTTGCGGAGCGCTTGGGTGTAGAAGAACGTGGTGGCTACTATGACCAATCTGGTGCCCTCCGTGACATGGTACAAAACCATACACTACAACTTCTTTCTCTCCTTGCCATGGACAAGCCAGCAAGCTTCACAAAAGACGAGATTCGTGCTGAAAAGATTAAGGTCTTTAAAAACCTCTATCATCCAACAGATGAAGAGCTTAAAGAACACTTTATCCGTGGTCAATACCGTTCAGGTAAGATTGATGGCATGAAATACATCTCTTACCGTAGCGAGCCAAATGTAAATCCAGAATCAACAACTGAAACCTTTGCATCTGGTGCTTTCTTTGTAGATAGCGATCGATTCCGTGGTGTTCCTTTCTTCTTCCGTACTGGTAAACGTCTGACTGAAAAAGGAACTCATGTCAACATCGTCTTTAAACAAATGGACTCTATCTTTGGTGAGCCACTTGCTCCAAACATTTTAACCATCTATATCCAACCAACAGAAGGCTTCTCTCTCAGTCTAAATGGGAAGCAGGTAGGAGAAGAATTTAACTTGGCCCCTAACTCACTTGATTACCGTACAGATGCAACCGCAACTGGTGCTTCTCCAGAACCATACGAGAAATTGATTTATGATGTCCTAAATAATAACTCAACTAACTTTAGCCACTGGGATGAAGTTGGTGCGTCATGGAAATTGATTGACCGTATCGAAGAACTCTGGGCTGAAAATGGTGCCCCACTTCATGACTATAAAGCTGGAAGCATGGGACCTCAAGCAAGCTTTGACTTACTTGAAAAATTCGGTGCCAAATGGACTTGGCAACCAGATATCGCCTATCGTCAAGATGGTCGTTTAGAATAAAAAAAATTCCTGCAAGTTTGTTCCTTGCAGGATTTTTGTTTCTGATTAGATTAAGCCTTCCAAGAGACCCTTCATAAAGTTTTCTGAGTTAAACTCTCCAATATCATCGATTTTTTCACCAAATCCAATCAATTTTACAGGAATATTGAGTTCTTCACGGATGGCTAGAACCACACCACCTCGAGCAGTTCCATCAATCTTAGTCAAGACAATTCCTGTCAAAGGGGTAATTTTTGAAAATTCTTTGGCCTGTACCAGGGCATTTTGACCTGTTGATGCATCAAGAGCCAAGAAAGTTTCATGTGGTGCTTCTGGTACAACACGTTTGATGATACGACCAATCTTTTCCAACTCAGCCATGAGGTTATCCTTGTTTTGCAGACGACCAGCGGTGTCAATCATAAGAATATCGATACCTTCAGCTACAGCACGTTCCATGCCATCAAAGACTACACTGGCTGGGTCAGCTTTTTCAGGTCCAGTCACAACTGGAACATCCACACGGCGTCCCCATTCTGCTAGCTGTGCAACTGCACCTGCACGGAAGGTATCTGCCGCAACCAGCATGACCTTCTTACCAGCTTGTTTGTAGCGGTGAGCTAGTTTCCCGATAGAAGTTGTTTTCCCAACACCATTCACACCAACAAAGAGCATGACCGTCAAGCCATCTTGGAAGTGGATGCTTTCATCGTAGTTGCCATCCTTTTCATAAAGCTCAACCAATTTCTCAATAATGACACGGCGTAGTGCATCAGGTTTTTTGGCGTTTTCAAGCTTGGCTTCGTAGCGGAGCTCCTCTGTTAAGTTTGAAGCTACCTGCACACCGACGTCGCTCATGATCAGTAGTTCTTCCAGTTCCTCGAAAAATTCCTCATCAACAGAGCGGAAATTAGCAAAGAAGGCATTCAAGCGGGCACCAAATCCTGTACGAGTTTTCTTGAGACTGCGGTCATATTTTTCCTGAACAGTTTCTTCTACTTGAGGCCTTTCTGGTTCAATAACTTCAGAATTATTTTCTTCTACAGTTTCTAGGAGCTCAGTATTCTCTTCCTCTGGGACTTCTTCTGAGTTTGGAAATTCTTCGACTTCTTCTTGTTGAACTTCTACAACTGGCTCTAAATTGTTATTTTCTTCAACTGTCTCTTGATTTTCCTCTTCTTCAAACACAGCTGATTCAGAACTTTCAACCTCTGCTTCTTCTTGAGGAACTTCCTCAGCTTCTGTGAAGGCAGGCTCAATATCTTCAGACAAATCAAGATTTTCCAGAGCTTCTTTTACAACTTCTTCGATTTTAGGTTCTTCTTTTTTTCCGAATAGACGGTCAAATAATCCCATATCTTAGTTCTCCTTTAGCACGTATTCTTCGATAGCCCAGACGACAGCTTCCTCATCATTGGTCATTGGAGTTACCACATTTGCGACTGACTTAACTTCAGGAACAGCGTTTTGCATGGCAACACCGAGCCCTGCCCACTCAATCATAGAAAGGTCATTGGCCTCATCTCCACAAGCCATGACTTGGCTTTGATCGATTCCAAGATGGCTGATTAGTTTTGCCAAACCTGTTGCTTTGTGAACATTCTTTGGTGACCACTCTAGCAACATTTCACGTGATTTAAAGATTTCATATTGATCAAACAATTCTGGAGAAATCTTCTGAATGGCTGCATCCAAGGGTTCTTGAGCAAAGGCAGTCACGCATTTGTTGTAGGTCATTTGACTAGACAAGTCTGCAAAGTCCACTGGAACAAAGGTCAAAGCTGGATTGAATTTGGCATAAAGACTTTCTTGGTCCGATTGGATTTGATAAACAGTTCCTTCTGAAATAGCATCAAGAGGCAGTGATAATTTCTCTGTTTCCTCATACAAGCGTGCCACATCATCATATGAAAAGACTGTCTTATCAAGGATTTCACCTGTATTTTTCTGAACTAATCCACCATTAAAAGTAATGGTATACTCATCTTCGTGGCCGTCAGTCCCTAGCTCATGGAGGAAGAAATCCATGGCTTTTAAGGGACGACCAGTGGTCAATACAACCTTAATACCACGATCACGCGCAGCTTTTAAGGTTGCCTTGGTACGATCCGTCAGCCTTTTATCAGTAGTCAGCAAGGTCCCATCCAAATCCAATGCAATCAATTTTATATCTGCCATTATAAGCCCTCCATATAAGCTATAACCGACTGGTCCTTATGGTGACCAATCACAGTCTCTGCTAATTCTAAAATTTCTGGTCGTGCATTTTCAGGAGCTACAGGATGTCCCACAACCTGCATCATATGCAAGTCATTTAGATTGTCTCCAAAAGCCATGACCTGATCCATCGTGATGTCAAGTTTTTTAGCTAATTCAACAATAGCCACTCCCTTATCGACATAGTCCAGAACAATATCAATAGATTCAAAGCCAGTTGTCATGGCCTTAACACCAGGGACATTTTCATTGACCCAAGCTTCCCCAGTTTCCAGAGTTTCTTCTGTGAAGTTGGTCGTAAATTTGAAAATGTCATCTGTAATATCTTCCAGACTCGTTACTTTTTGGATATTTTCATTATAATGCTGACTCTGTTTCAAATAGGTCGTATCAACCGTATCTAGAACATAAGAGCCTTTTTTACCCGTCAAGAGCAATTTATTGATATCTACATAAGGTGATGTTTTCAGCTTTTCAAAAGTCGTCAGATAAAACTCACGAGACATGGTCGCTTCATACAAGTTCTGACCTTGATATTCGACCAAACTACCATTTTCTGCGATGAAAATAATGTCATCACGAACATCAGCAAATAATTTTTCTAGTGACAGAAATCCGCGCCCCGAAGCCACTGCAAAGTAAATCCCTTTTTCCTTATAGGAAACCAAGAGAGACTTGAGGCGGTTCATATCAAAGCGTCCATTCCCATCTAGGAAGGTTCCATCCATATCCGTTGCTACTAGTTTAATCATAAATTCTTCATACTCCAATTAATAAATCCATCTTCTATTATACCATAGAAAAAGCAAATAGCGCCTAATCCATTTGAGATTAGACGCTTGATAAACATAAGCGCGTCATAACAAGGTATCTATCATTCATGGAAGACCTCCTGTATACTATTAGTAAAGTAAAACTATTGGAGGATATTGTAATGCCACAACCTATTGTTCCTGTAGAGGTTCCACAATCTCATCGTTTTGATTCTAAAAAGAGAAATGATCTTCTGCTTACAGTTCGTATTGGAAAGCTTGAACTCAGTTTTTTCAAGCTCTCAATCAAGAAATGATAGAAAAACTTTTGGATAAGGTGTTGCTCTATGGCAATTCATCTATCTAGCCTAGGGCAGGTCTATCTCGTTTGTGGGAAAACCGATATGAGACAAGGCATTGATTCACTAGCTTATCTCGTTAAAACCCACTTTGAATTAGATCCCTTTTCAGGTCAAGTCTTTCTCTTTTGTGGTGGACGTAAAGACCGCTTTAAAGCCCTTTACTGGGATGGTCAGGGATTTTGGCTACTTTATAAACGCTTTGAGAACGGTAAACTGACTTGGCCAAGTACAGAAAAGGATGTCAAAGCTCTCACACCTGAACAAGTAAACTGGCTTATGAAAGGCTTTTCTATCACTCCCAAAATAAATTCATCAGAAAGTCGTGATTTCTATTGAAATGAGGACTTTCTTTTTAGTATAGTGAATTGAAATAAGATATGAACATCTCTATCAGGAAAGTCAAATTAATTTATAGAAATATTTTAGCAGTCAAGGTGTACTGTTATAGATTCAATACACTATATAATAAAGTTAGGAAATAAGGAGGAAAGTCTATGGGAGAAGATTGAAAATCATTCAACAACAGAGTGCTATAATTGATAGTCTCACCAATGAACTTGCCCTTCTGCGTGAACAAGTGGCTTATCTAACGCAAAAGCTCTATGGAAAATCCTCTGAGAAAAGTGTTTGCCCCTCTGGACAACTCAGTCTTTTTGAGGAGGAACAAAATCTGGAAGAAGACTCTGACTTACCCAGTTGAAAGAGAAGAAATCACCTACAAACGTAAGAAAGTTAAAGGGAAACGTCAATCTCTTCTTGCCCAATTTAATTCAGAAGAAGTTCATCATCGCTTAGAGGTCTGCATTTGCCCTAACTGTCAGGGAGAGCTAAAAGAAATTGGAGCGAGCCTTCAAGGACAAGAATTGGTCTTTATTCCTGCGCAATTAAAAAGAGTTGATCATATTCAACACGCTTACAAGTGCCAAGCATGCAGTAAGAATAATCCAAGTGATAAAATTGTAAAAGCTCCTGTCCCTAAAGCCCCTTTGGCGCATAGCCTTGGCTCAGCCTCTATTATCGCTCACACCATCCATCAGAAGTTTAATCTGAAGGTACCCAATTATCGCCAAGAAGAAGATTGGGCTAAGATGGGTTTACCAATCACACGTAAGGAAATTTCTAATTGGCATATCAAGACGAGTCACTATTATTTGGAGCCCCTTTATAATCTTTTACGAGAAAAGTTGTTAGAACAATCTCTTCTTCATGCGGATGAAACCTCTTATCGGGTTTTAGAGAGTGATAGCCATCTGACCTACTATTGGACCTTTTTGTCAGGGAAAACTGAGGAACAAGGCATCACTCTTTACCATCATGATCAGCGTCGGAGTGGTTCGGTAGTACAAGAATTCCTAGGAGATTATTCTGGATATGTGCATTGTGATATGTTGCGGCAGTAACTTAGGACTTTAGTCCTCTAGTTCTGCCTATGCGATAGCAGTCCAAGGTTTAGGAGCAAGGCGACGCTAAGCTTGGTAAACTGCGAACCGCTAGAAGCTTATCGTCAACTGGAAGAGGCTGAACTTGTTGGATGTTGGGCACATGTGAGAAGGAAGTTTTTTGAAGCGACCCCCAAGCAAGCAGATAAATCATCCTTAGGAGCTAAAGGTTTAGCTTATTGTGACCAGTTATTTGCCTTGGAAAGAGACTGGGAGGTTTTGCCAGCTGATGAACGACTACAGAAACGTCAAGAAGAGCTCCACCCCCTAATGGAAGACTTCTTTGCTTGGTGTCGGCGTCAGTCAGTTTTACCTGGTTCAAAACTAGGAAGGGCAATTGAATACAGTCTCAAGTATGAAGAAACCTTTAAGGCCATTTTGAAAGACGGGCATCTGGTCCTTTCCAATAATCTAGCTGAACGTGCCATTAAATCATTGGTTATGGGACGTAAAAATTGGTTGTTTTCTCAAAGTTTTGAAGGAGCTAAAGCAACAGCTATTATTATGAGTTTGTTGGAAACAGCTAAACGTCATCAACTAAATAGTGAAAAATATCTATCCTATCTTCTAGAATGTCTTCCAAACGAGGAAACTCTCGTAAACAAAGAGGTTTTAGAGGTTTATTTACCATGGATTAAAGTTGTACAAGAAAAGTGCAAATAAGAAATCTCCAGATTAGGAACTGTCAATGAGTTCTCTAGTCTGGAGATTTTTCAATATACTTCGTTATTGGGCGCTTACAAAGATTATTACTAGATGTTTTGAATATATTCCTATTTTTCAGTTAAGACACCTAACACCAATAATTTTTTGATAATTTTTTCTAAATCTTTTTCGGCTTTCTTCTCCTTTACATCATAATTATTTAATATTTCTGCTAACAAATACTCCCTAGAGATTCCATTTCTGATGCTTTCCCAAATAAATGGAGCAATACCTGTAAGGATGTGAACCTTATTATTATAAATTAGGAATAAATTGTTGTCCTGATATTTTTCAGTGACAAAAGGATTCTTTTCTAACATTCTTAGTTCTCCTCTCCTTTTGATGATTTAAATTACAATATTTTAATAAAAAACTTTATTTCACTAATGCCACAAAATAGATTTATTCTGTGTATTGCGCAATTAATTTTTCGCACTCTAAGTTTATTTTTTGACATTCTTTTAATACTATGACTGTCTTAGCCTTTAAACTTAGTTCATCCGAAAAATCAATCTGATTGTATGATATCACCATTGATTCACTTAAGCTGATATTCAGCTGGTTAGATTTCTCAAGTCTGTGTATTTTTTTAATTAACCATTTTTTATTTGGATTAGTCTCACCAAAAAGTGAAAGGTAGGAACTAATGCAGTCTTCTAACAAAGACAATGCCATATATAGAGAAGTGTCATATGCTCCTTCTTCAAAAGCTCCTTGAATATCTGTAACTCTAATACTATAATACATCCTCACTCCTAGAGGGACAATCAAATTATACTTGTTATAGTCTATAGAATTTTTTAATTTTCTAAAAAATTCTACTCCACCAAGTGGTTGCGCAAATTTTAATCGATGAAAAAAATCATAATAAGGACTATATTTCGATCCTTGTCCTCTATTAACAAGCTCTGCATAATTCTGGATAGCATCTACTTCATGTAACTCAATGTCATAATCAACCTCTCTATATGTAATCGTTAACATTCTTTTATGTTCACGTTTGAATAATGAAAAATCTTGATTTTGATTGACAAAACTTGTTAGAACTTGATCATCAATTCTATTTAAAATTATGAATATATCTATATCAGAGCGACTATTACCAAAACCTTCAAAAATTGAACCTGCAACAAATACTGTATTTATATTAAGAATATTGAATTCCTCGTAGATACTAAATCTCGATAATAAATTTTCTGCTAATTTTTTAGCATTATTATTTAAATGATTCATTAAAACACCTCATTCTTTTGTTTTTTGCTATAAAGGTACATTCTATAATTAGTAACAAACCAAGGTATATTACACAATACATGGAAAATAATTGAATAAATAATATTATGTGTAAAATAGTATATTAGAAATGAGAATAAAGATAGGATGAATAGTTTCAAGTGAAATGTTATATCATTACTCTGTCCAATATAATGAGCTAGATTAAACAATAAAGTTGTTAGTAAAAAGATAATCAATATTTCCTTTATAGAGCCTGTGATTGGGATTGTTCCTCTATAAAACAGTTCCTCTATAAGAGGCATCACGGTAACCTCGCTAAAACGTGATAATAATTGTTCTTTCCTGACCTCCCCAAAATATGAAAATATTGCAGGATTATTTGAATAAGATAAATTTTTAAAATCAATAAGAATATATATGATACTTAAAATAATTGGTAATAAAATCATATAATTTATAAAAAAACTATATGATGGATACTTTATAATAAGAAATATAGCTAGATATGGAATATTAATACTTAATATCCTGACAATACGTAAAAGTAAATCACCTCTAATTTTGCTTTGAATTTGATAAGATAGAGGCAAAGCAATCCAAAATACAACAATTATTGCTAAAACTAGTCTAATCAATGATTTCTCCTGTTTTTTAAAAAAAGATAAAACCATCTTAAGTATTAGACTTAAGATGGTTTTTAAAATTAACTCTATAACACAATCCTGTTAAGCCTTAACATTAATTCCAGCTGCTGATTTTAACTCAGATACTTTAGGTGTTTGGTATTTTTTCTTTGCCATACACTATACTCCTTTCTAAAAATTAAGAACTACACTCTTATTATATATGATTACTATACAAGTATACTATAAATAGCAATAAAAGGCAAGTCTTTCCGTTAATATTAATAGAAATCGATACTACCATTTTTCCTTAAATGAGCCTCTCCAAGTTTTAGCACAACTATTGTAGTTAATATTATTAAAATATTAACTACTAAAAACACAAAGAAAATTGATGATATTTTTAGTAAGGATTGACCAATTAGTATTTCCCTTAGTAAAGAGATTGTATATGATAGAGGGAATAAGCTTCCAATAATTCTTACAAATTTTGGGGATATGCTCAAAGGTACTTGGACACCACTAAAAGTATCTTGTGGACCTTGAATTAATACAAATAATAATGTCCCGTCTCGCATTATTATGAAAAAGCTTGCAATGAAGGCGGACCAAATCCATACCGCTACTATCATTATTATAATAGCTAACGTAATTTTAAGAACGGAAATAAAATCCTTTTCGCTATATAAAAAAATACCTAAAATAAACAATAATATGAAAAACCATGAGTTACTCAAAACTAGTGAAAAACTTCTAATATATATCCACCTTATTTTGTTAATTGGAGCTAAAAATATTTGGCTTAATGTACCTTGAATTCTTTCCGAACCAAGACGCCATGAACTTTGCACAGCATTTGAAAATAGTATAAAAACACAATAGCCTATAAAAATAAAATAATATAGCTGCTGTTCTGAATTAATATTGTCAATTTTTAATTTTTCAATAGGAAACAAACTCAAATTATAAAACGTATGGATAAAAGAAAAAAGTGGCCAAATAATAAGTGAAAATAAATAGAAGCGATTTATACTATCGTTTAATAATGTTCTCCTCAATTCAGCCCTAAACATACTAATCATCTTTATTCTCTTTCTTTAATTTAATTATAGCGTCTTCAAGAGACGGTTCAATTACTTGTAGTTTATTGAATTTGTACCCATGTGACGTTAAAGTACTTAGCACTTCTGTAACCTCTCGATCTTTTAACTTCAGCCTAAATACACACTCTCCATCCACATCAGTTATTTCACTTTCGGGAAATATATTATTCAGATTTAGTATAGACCGATCATCTGTACCAGTCTCGATAAGATTAATAATAACTTCCTTATCTAAAGAAAGCTTCTGCAGTACTTCGTCTTTCGTTCCTTCTAGTATAATTCTACCCTTGTTCAGTATATAAATATAATCACATAATTCTTCAGCTTCTGCCATATAGTGTGTTGTGAGCAAAACTCCCTTATTTTTATTATTAGCAATATCTTTAATTCTTTCTCTTAGATCCCTAGAAACACTAACATCTAATCCAATTGTAGGCTCATCTAGAAAGAGGTAGCTAGGATTGTTAAGTAATCCTTTAATGATTTGAAGACGCTGTTTCATTCCCTTCGAATATTGTTCAACTGGAATATCGCGACTTTCCCACAGACCGAACTCAATTAGTAATGGTTCTGAGATACTTAATGCATCATCCCTCGATATATTATATAGCGAGGCAAAATATACAAGATTTTCAATAGCTGTAAGACGCCAATAAAGATTTCGTTCACCACCGTTAATAACATTGATTTTTTTTCTTGTAAGAGCCAGGTCATCATTAATATCATTACCATCTAGTAAAATTTCTCCACTATCCGGTAGAAGCAATGTCGTCATCATTTTAATTAGAGTAGTCTTTCCTGCACCATTTTCACCCAAAACTCCTATAATTTTTCCTTTAGGTATATTTATTGATACATTCTTTACTGCATTCTTTTTAATTTTAGAACTGCTAAAAATTTTGCTTCTTTTTTTTATAACATAATGCTTACTTACATTTTTTACTTCTAACAACTTTTATCTCCCCTTATTTTTTAATATGAGATGTATCCAATAACTTTCTGCTCCACTTTCTTGTAGTAAAATAAACCAACAAGATAATATATTACTGCCCCTATCAAACCTTTTAAAACCACATTAAATATGTCGTTATAAGTATAGTTAGAAGTCATAAGCATACGGATAAATTCTAGTGCATGAGTCAATGGAATAAGTTCACCAATAAAGCTCAATGGTATTGGCAATATATGTCTTGGAAATGTTATACCTGATAATAAAAATATTACTACAAAGAGTGTATTTTGACTAAGAAATGTGTCTCGCAACCACAGCATAATATTAGAAAGTAACACTCCCATACAAAACGAAATAAGCGAAACATACACAGTTCCTAATATCCATACAACAGGAGATATACTTAAAATTTCCGCCCCTAACATCAAAGCAAGAAGGATTGTACACATACATTCTATACAAGTTCGTCCCAATTGTTCGATAAAAACCCCAAAGTAATATTTTCTAACTTTATAAGGTGTTATTAGTAAACTTTCTAGAGTACCTTCTTTGACTTCTGTAATTAGCGACCTACCAACATTCATTAGAACCGCTACAGACACATTATAAAATATCATTCCTATAGCAGCGTAGGTGAAGTAGTCTTTAATAAAATAACCAGAGCCAATCTTTGATTGATTAGTAAACATATAATTAGCTATCAACCAAAATACTATTAGTTGAAAAAATGCATCTAAGATTCTATTCAAAAATAAAGTAATTGGAAAGTATCTCTTGTACATTTGCCAATTTCGTTTAATTACAGCTAGAATCATCTGTCTCCTCCTTCATAATAGATCTTTTCATAATAAATATTATGTAAGTAGCTTTCTATGGCTACTTTGTTTTGTGGAAGTATATTTTTAGGTAAACTATAAAGCTTGGACCAAAATAAACCTTTTATTTGATTAGGCTCGTTTATACGATATTTAATTTCTCCATCAATTGGGAGATCATAAAGAAAATAAGTATAAATATAATTATCTCTAACATTTTGTATCATCGTAATGAATTTCAATTTTTCTGGAACAACTTCCAAATTTAATTCTTCATGAGCTTCTCGAACTGCTGCATCCCTTAATTCTTCCTGATTTTTAACATGTCCACTGACACCTAAATCCCAATATCCGTCCATATAGCCCGTCTGATCACGTAACTGAAGAAGCACCTCATCCCCACTCTTTATAATTATTGAAACTGTCAATTTAAAGTTTCCGTCTTCCAAAATTATCAAATCAATTTTCCTCTTTGTTTAACATCCAATATTCCCAAATATAATAAACCTGCAAAGATTTATTACCACTCCAATTGTTTGTTACACTATTCACATTTATTTTGGATATACTTCTTTCAGGTAAATTATATAGATATTCAATAGCCCGATGCAAGCCTAGATCAGCAACTGGTACAATATCCGGGGCTGTAAAATAAAACAAACCTAACATTTCAACTGTCCATTTACCTATACCTTTGATACAGATCACAATATCTTTCAATTCACTATATGAATAATCATCTAAAGGTTTCTCCATTTTGCGTACTTTAATAGCTAAACTAATGATAGCGTCTGCACGTGTTAAGGGAATTCCAATTTCCCTTAGTTGAGTAACGGTTAAACTTGTAGCAATGAATTCAGCTGTAGGAAATTGAAAGTAGTGAGTTCCTTCGAATTCTATGCTATCTCCATAATACTCAATAAATCTTCTAACTATATTTGAGGCAGCCTTCAAACTAACTTGTTGGCTAATAATCGTTCGTATTATACAATTCAAGATGTTTGTATCCTTTATGATTCGGAGTCCCTTTAATGATTTAAACAATATTGTGGAGTCTACTGTTCCGTAAGCATAAGCATCTATTTTATTATAATTATTATTATGTAAATCAAAAATACTAAATACTTTGTTAAACATCTGCTGAGTCTCACTATCACTTAGTTCACCTAATAGCATAGTGACTTGAAAATCATTACCACATTGTGAGACTTCAAATAAATAATTAGTATCATTATTTCTAATAAAAATTCTACAAGCACTGTCATCAATTCTCACAATTGGGAATAATTTCCCCATCCTCTCAAGACAGTCCAGTGATTTACTCAAAGAATAATTAGTTACTCTAACTTTTTTTATTGTTTTCATTGTTTTCATTATTTTCTATCTCTGTCATAGCCCAGTTCTTGCTCACATATTTAGGGACGCTACAATATTGTAATGTCCATACACTTTCATATCTATGAGTACACTCCCTTTCATCATACTCAACGACTTGTCTAAAATACTTAACTTTATTCCTTATTATGCTATAATACTTATCTGCGGGTTCAAATATCTGACATTCGATTAACTTATATACTGGCACAGTCACACATGTGATTAAAGGTACATACCCCTCTTCAAATGCCTTTTGTTTTACCCAATCAGCATATTTAAAATATTTGTCATCCAAGTCTAATAGTAGGACACTCCTCAATTGATTTGTAAGAAAAATTGTCTGTTCCAATTCTTTGCATTTTTCCCTATTTAATAGTTTGTATACTTCGTCACATGAGTAGTCAAATTCATTAAGCGATAAAACCCATTCCCCTGAAAAAAATTTTTTAACTATATCAATCGGGATAATCTTCACATTAGAGCCCTTATTAGCTTTCCATTCTAAAAATTCAAATATCACACCTTCAGGTAATTGGTGATTTTCATTATCAGAAAAAATCCAAAGCTCATCACAAATTAGCTCAAGAGATACACAATCTTTGACACATTCAAACTTATTATTCTCATAATAAGTAGTTGACAAATAGTAACCCAAATTGTTAGTTGGATTGACAGGAATATTGCCAGTATTTAATACAAAACTTATAAAAAGTTCAATTAAATGGATGTTATCACCATCGTAAGAAGTATATATCAGCTTTTTCATCCTTTTTGTTCTCCAATTTACTACGTTAATTAATATCAGCAATATGAGTTAATATTATCTTTCGTACTCGTATAATCCACTTATAATCAGATGTATTACTAATGTGAGCTTATTGTCTGACATTAAATAATTAAATCTATCGTATCTTTTGCTATCTTTCTTTCATCTAAGATAATTGCTGGTACTTTTCTTTCACGCAAATGAATACTCAAATGACCTAACACGGAGCCTGATTTAAAAATAAATCCCGATACTTTATTTAATAAAGGAAATAAACTTATATCTGGATAAGGTGCTAGCAATATAGGATTGGAAACTGTTGATATTTTCATTTCTAATTCTTTCAATATAGAGTTATTCTCAACATTTTCCATTTCGTTTACACTAGGTACAACGCTAACTAAGGTTTTATTTTGCATCGCTAGCTTAGAAAATAAAATCTCATCCAGCTCTATAATATTTCCAGATAAAGATCCAGTGGAAATCACACGATACCCTTCAATAGTTTGATAGTTATCATTGATAACTGATTTATCGTCGGACATATCATATACTAAAACCCCTCTATCAGTTAATACCCACTCTACGACCACACCCCTATATTCTATATCTAAGGTTGTCGTTATATCTCGTATTTGATTCAAATGTTCATTTGAGATTTTTGGTACCGGTTCATAATAATCCACTCTAACCGAATTGTTTGTTTGATCAAAAGAATACTGTATTTTCTGTTCAGAAATACACTCATGTATTTTAATCCCATTAACAGAAAGAATAACCTCAGACATATAATTTATCACTTCATTCTTCAAGCCAATCAAATCACCTACAATGTATTCTATTATAATGTTCTGGTTTAATATTTTAGAATAGCCAGACAAAATTGGTTTATGAAATTCAGTTACCCAAACTATGCTAATCCCACCCAACATAGCAATTGAATCTATTGAAGTGCTAAATTCACTTCTATTTATTATCTTATTTTGTTTTTTCCCATCCTGAGTCTCAAATATAAGTAATAATTCTTGACTTGAAAATATCCTATCAATCTCACTCTGAATTGTAACCTCACTTGCTCTAACTTTATCAAATACTAAGAATCCAAGTCTATAATCTCTGTTGATACCTGCATTACGGAGGATTTGTTTCATCCAATGTCGCTTCTTCCATTGCTTAGAAATCAGCCCCTTTTGAAATTTCGGGAACCCCATTTTATGCACTTCGTCTGAATCTAAATCGATGAAAAAGCACTTATCCTTTTGAGCTCTTTCAAAAAATAAAGGTTTCGTTGTGATTGCTCGTATTTGAAATACAAATAATTGACCATCTTGACTAAGTCCCCATTCTAAATCTACTCCTGTCTTACTAAATCCAGCTAATTCTTCAACTTCATAAATTAACTCCTGAATCTTATCTTTATATTCATTATCTTCTTTAAATTGCTTTTCTTCTTGCGTCTCTTCCACTTGCTCGTTATCTATGCTATATATCGAAACATAGTTAATTTCTCCATTAACAACAGATTTATTACTTTTTCCTATCTCTAGTATAAATTCATTTTCCATAGTTAACGGGTTTCTAGAGAATGCCACCCCATTGTATTTTAAGTCAATATACTCTTGAATTAATACCGGAAATATGACATGTTTTTCTTTCCATGTATATTTGTATTTTATATAAGACTCGAATACTCTCATTACTCCACTAACTATGTCAAAATGATTCATTTTGACATTTAACACTGTAGTGTAATTACCCGCACTTGCTGTATCAGTATTATCTTCATTTAATGAGGTACTTCGAATTGCAATCCTTTTATTAACACCATAAGCATCTTCAATCTCATTGAATAAATCATTCCAAAGTGGATTATACTTTGAATCTATTAATTTCTTCTGTAGTAAATTTCCCAAATTTGTAGAATCACTATTAACATCAAAGAAATCACTCCCTATTAAATCCATTAAAAACTCTGAAGAAATGGCGTAAGAATGTGGGGTTTTGACTTTTATTTTTTCTAATAAATTTACATAATAGGCCTTATTACCTATCGTCTTTTTAGTTATATTATTTGCACCATTTAAATTAATTAAGTATTTTTTCATAGATTACCCTTTAAATAAATTTTTATAAATCTTCTTTGGAATAGGACATGTATATTTTGCCGCAGATAAATTATCTGGCTTATGTCCTAAAACTCGCTCTGTATTTTTAAAAGAAAGCTCCCATAAAGCATCTTGCTTCCTTGGTTCTATCATATCTACTGGCATATCAGCATTGTGAGCATCACTAACATTTTTAGCCTTATGATACATGCGTCCAGTATCTTTAACCTTTAACCTTATTACGATTTGTGTAATTGGACATTGCCTAGTTGCTGGAAAATTACTAAACGGTCCCAGTGCCATTATCCATGAGTTATTTTTATTACCCGAGATATCCAGTCTGAGTGAAAGTAATATTAATTCCTCAGAATATTCTTGAGTATTTTCAATAAAAAATGGAGTGTACTCTACTAGTGACTGAATTAACTCTGCAAATCTAACATCAGAATCAATATTTGGAAATAATATTGATAGTACCTCATCTCCTGAAGCTTGCAAATGTTCATTAATTCTACCATATAGCTTACTTATTGAAGATTTAGTGTACTCAGATTCTTTCTCAACAATAAAACGCCAACCGAATTTATCAGCATCACCTGCCATATATTGCGCAAATCCACAGCCAACTTGACCTTGCTTAAACCAATTTTGTGTTAACTCGATAACTAACTCGTCATTCTCCAAAACCTCGTTTTTAGGAATATTATATTTCTTGGAAATATACTCTATATAATCATCTCTATCAGAATAAAATTTACCACTTATATAGTTAGATCTCTTCAATTTTTTAAACTTTTCCATTACAATACCCCGCTTTTTTATATCTTTATAATAAACTATTTTCAGAATATCTTCAACTGCAGCTCTTATTTCATGGTTTAGATAAAAATTAAATATTGTATCAATTTCCTTATCCCGATTTCTGTTGCTACTAGTTTAATTGTCATCCTTCAATACTTTCTAAATCTTTTAACTTAACCGAAACAATTTTTGAGACACCTGACTCTTGCATGGTCACTCCATAGATAGAATCAGCCGCTGCCATGGTTCCCTTACGGTGGGTTACGACGATGAACTGGCTGTCCTTGTCAAAGCGGTTGAGGTAATCCCCAAAACGCTTAACATTAGCTTCGTCCAGCGCAGCTTCTACCTCATCCAAGATGACAAAAGGAATGGTCTTGACACGAATAATGGAGAAAAGCAAAGCAAGAGCTGATAAGGCTTTTTCACCACCACTCATGAGGTTAAGAGACTGGATTTTCTTACCTGGAGGTTGAACAGAAATCTCAACCCCAGCTGTCAGCAGGTCTCCTTCAGTCAAAATGAGGTCCGCTTGACCTCCGCCAAACATCTGTTTGAAGGTCACTTTAAAGGACTCACGAATAGCTTCAAACGTTGATTTAAAGCGTTCCTTTACCTCATCATTCATCTCTGTGATGGTTTCAAGAAGCAGATTTTTCGCTGACAAAATATCATCTCGCTGGCTATTTAGGAAATCCAAACGGTTGTGGACTTCTTCGTACTGGTCAATAGCATCCAAATTGACAGGACCCAGTGAGCGAATAGCCTTCTCTAATTCCTGCACCTCTTGCTCTGCCAGATTGAGGTTTTTCAATTCATGTGCCTTTTCTAGTGCTTCAGTATAGCTAATCTGATACTGGTCTGTTAATTGACTTTGTAAATGGCGTAAGCGCTCGCTGACCTTTTCTTTCTTAGCTTCAGCACGTGTTTGCTTGCGAATCCACTCTTCATTCTGCTGGCGAGCCTGATCCAAATGACTAGCAATATCATCCAGTTGACCTTCAATATCATCCAACTCAAACTGCTTGCGAATTAAACCTTGTTGGAGGTTTGTTTTCTGAGTTTTAGCTTCTTCGGCCTGCTGACTGAGTAAATCCGTATCAACTTTCTCAAGATTGTCAACCTTTTCTTGAAGAAGGCGCTGAATTTCCTCTTGCTCGATATCTAAATTGTCCAATTCCTTGCCTAAACGTTCAATATCTGCAACTCCATAACGTTTTTGTCCTTGCAGTTCTGTCTTAAGCAAGCGAGCTTGCGCTACCTCTTCCTGCAAGTTTTGATAGCGTTCTTGGATAGCATTTTTGTTAGACTTAATTTCTTCAATCTCAGTTTCCAGATTTTGCTTGTCACTGGCAATGGTAGCAAGACGCTCTTGGCATTTTTCCTTATCTGCTTGCCAATCTCCGTCAGAAAGACGATTTAATTCCTCTTCTTGGAGTTTCCAAAGAGTTTCTAGTTCCTCAACTAGCTGACTGGTCTGCTGATAAGCGAGGGATAAGCCCTGCTCCTGAATACGAGCCTGCTCACCCTGAGATTTGATGGCTTCTAATCTTTCTGTCAGTCTAGCCACCTCCTCTTGCAAGGTCTTCAAACTCTCTTCATCTTTACGCAAGCTTGCTTCTTCTTCAGCAATTTCTTTTTGTAATTGCTCCAGTTCTGGCTTGATGAAGATACTATTATTCTGGCGATTGGCACCACCTGCATAAGAACCACCTGTGCGCAACTCTGTACCATCCAATGTCACCATACGAACCTGATAACGAACCTGGCGCGCTGCTGCACGCGCATGTTCTACGGTATCAAAAATCGCTGTCGTGGCTAGCAAGTTTTTGAAAATGGCTTCTAGTCTCTTATCAAACGACACCAACTCATCTGCCATCCCAAGAAAACCTGGGCTTGCAGCGATAGCATCTTGATTCTGGCTAGAAATCGTACGCGCCTTGATCGTTGTCAATGGAAGGAAGGTTGCACGACCGGCTCTGTTTCGTTTAAGGAAATCAATGGCTTTGGTTGCCGACTCTTCATCTTCTACGATGATATGCTGGCTGCTGGCTCCAAGCGCAATCTCTAGGGCAGTTTGATAATGCACATCAAAAGTCAGGTGCTCACTGACTGCACCAATAATCCCACCAAGGCGATCTTTTTCTTGGAGAACACTCTTAACACCTGCATAAAAGTTACTATGATTTCTCAGAATATTTTCCAAACTCTGAGCTCTGGCCTGCTTGTTTTTGAGATTATCCAGACGGTCAAATAGTTGACTTTGTTGAGCTTGATAGGAAGCTTTCTGCTCCTCTTGCTCCTTGGCAATAGCTTGATAATCGGCCAATAATTTTTGAACCTGCTCCTTGGCAGTTTCAAGCTCTTCTTTTTGCTGACTAGCCTTCTCTTTAGCTGTAGTCAGCTGTTCTTTCAGCTTTTCTAGTTGATCTGCTTGTTTTTGAGAAAGCTGACGACTATTTTCCAACTCGTTTTCGATACGGGTCAGCTGGTTTGAGACATCAGCTTCTTCTTGTAAAAGCGCCACAAAGCGTTCACGCAAAAGCTCAATCATCTGATCAGGATCATCTGAAAAAGCTAGCAATTCAGCTTCTAAACGATTGAGTTTTTGATTATTTTTGACTAGATTTTCCTCTAACAGAGTTAAAGAGCTTTCTTTATCAGATTTTTCTTGACTTAGTAAATTTCTCTTATCCTCCAAAGCAGCCAAACGAGCTTGTGCTTCCTGTTGATTCAGGGCTACTTGCTCAAATTCTAATTTCGATAGGGCTAATTTTCTCTCTAAATCACTAATCAGACTAGCCAAGTCCATCAAACTGCCCTGATCTTTGGTCATTTCAGCTTGTAAATCTTGGCGTTGCTTTTTAAGAGTTTGGTTTTCTTCTTCTAATTTTTCACGCTTTTGGTAATAGCTAGTTAAGAGTTCCTGAACCTGTGCCAACTCTTCTGCTGTCGAGTCTAGTTCAGCCTTATTTTCCTTGATTTGAGCAACAAGGACATCCAAGTAAATAGCCTTGCGTTTACCTTCCAAATCTAGAAACTTACGGGTATTTTCAGCTTGCTTCTCAAGAGGCTTGATTTGATTATCCAACTCGTAGATAATGTCCTCAAGACGGTCCAGATTATCCTGAGTTTGCTGCAGTTTACTCTCTGTTTCTTTTCTACGAGTCTTGTATTTCAAAACTCCTGCAGCTTCTTCAAAAATAGCTCGGCGTTCTTCAGGCTTGGAGTTGAAAATCTCCTCAACCTTCCCTTGGGAAATGATAGAGAAGGAATCTCGTCCCAAACCAGTATCCAAGAAAAGGTCATGAATATCACGCAGACGGACTTTCTTGCCGTCAATCTTGTATTCGCTATCTCCGCTACGATAGATATGGCGTTCTACCCTGATTTCTTGACCTGCATCCTTGATAAATCCATCATTATTATCCAGAGTCACAACTACAGAAGCATAATTGAGCGGTTTACGACTCTCTGTTCCGGCAAAGATGACATCTGGCATCTTGCCCCCACGGAGACTCTTAACACTTGACTCCCCCAGGGCCCAACGTAAACTTTCTGTAATATTAGACTTTCCAGATCCATTGGGACCAACGACTGCCGTCACACCTTGGTCAAAGACGACCTTGGTCTTGTCAGCAAAAGACTTGAATCCCTGAATTTCGATTTCCTTTAAATACATGAATCCAGCCCTTTCTCAACGGCATTTTTGGCAGCTTCCTGCTCTGCTAATTTTTTCGAACGACCTTGACCTTGACCAATGCTCTTGCCTTCAACAAGAACTTCTACATCAAAGACCTTATCGTGGGCAGGACCCGTTTCAGAAATCACCTGATAACGGATAGCCACATCGCCATTGACCTGAAGTAACTCTTGGAGATGGGTTTTGTAGTCTGTAATCATCTCAAACTCTCCTGCTTCAACCTTAGGAATCATGACTTGATAGATAAATTCCTTGACCTTGGTCACGTCCTTATCCAAAAGGAGGGCACCAAGAAAGGCTTCAAAGGCATCACCAAGAATGGTATCACGATTGCGACCACCAGACTTTTCTTCCCCCTTACCAAGCTTGATAAACTGATCAAACTGGCAATCACGCGCAAAACCAGCCAAACTTTCCTCGCGGACAATCATGGCACGGAGTTTAGACAGGTCACCCTCAGGCTTTTTAGGATATTTTTTATACAGATATTCTGAAATCAATAACTGTAGAACAGCGTCTCCTAAAAATTCCAAGCGTTCATTGTGTGAAATTTTTAAGAGGCGGTGCTCATTGGCATAACTCGTATGAGTAAAGGCAGTTTCCAGTAAATTTTTGTCTGCAAATTCGATTGCAAAATGGTTCTTTAGTACAGTTTGTAATTCTTTCATACCAACCTCTTTCTAACTGATAACAGTCCTTTTTATTATATCAAAAAAAGCCCCCTGAGTCACTTTAAAACGGGACTGGAAAGCATTTGGGAATTCTTTAAAAAGAGATTTTCAATTTTAAGGGCCAATTTAGGGCTGTGTAAAGAAAAAAGCCCTATTAAAGGCTTTTTTAGGATGTTTACATCCACCCTGAGGGAATCGAACCCCCATCTCAAGAACCGGAATCTTACGTGATATCCATTACACTAAGGGTGGAAACTTGTTTTATTATAACAGAAATTTGCTCTAATAACAAGTTTTTTTCTAGACGGATAGCCCATCTTAGTGGGAAGCATCCCCATTCCAGATTGAGTTTTTCACGATAACATAATCAACGTGTTTAAGGTCAGCAACCTGACGTCCACCTGCATAAGAAATAGCACTTTGAAGGTCTTGTTCCATCTCAGTTAAAGTGTCTTGCAGATGACCTTTGGCAGGAAGCAAGATACGTTTGCCTTCCACATTTTTGTAAGCACCCTTTTGATATTGTGAAGCTGAACCATAGTATTCTTTGAACTGTTCACCATCGACTTCAATCGTTTTCCCTGGACTTTCGATGTGTCCTGCAAAGAGGGAACCAATCATAACCATGCTGGCACCGAAACGGATAGACTTAGCAATATCACCGTGAGTGCGAATCCCTCCATCAGCGATAATCGGTTTACGTGCAGCCTTAGCACACCAGCGTAGAGCAGCCAACTGCCAACCACCTGTACCAAAACCAGTCTTAACCTTGGTAATACAAACCTTACCAGGACCGATTCCGACTTTAGTAGCATCCGCACCAGCATTTTCCAATTCGCGCACCGCTTCTGGTGTTCCTACATTTCCAGCAATGACAAAGGTATCTGGCAATTCTTTCTTTATGTGTTGAATCATAGAAATCACGCTATCCGCATGACCATGAGCAATGTCAATCGTGATGTATTCTGGAGCGTCAGCCTTGAGCTGGCTAACAAACTCATATTCATAGTCCTTAACACCGACAGAAATGGAAGCAATGAGCCCTTGATCGTGCATGCGTTTAATAAAAGGAATGCGTCCTGCCTCATCAAAACGATGCATAATGTAGAAGTAACCCCCTTTAGCCAGTTGCTCTGCTACATTTTCATCCAAAATCGTCTGCATATTAGCTGGCACAACAGGTAGTTTAAAGGTGTGATTTCCTAGAGTGACACTTGTATCTGCTTCTGCACGGCTTTTAATCACACATTTATTTGGAATCAATTGAATATCTTCGTAATCAAAAATTGGAAATTCATTTAACATATCGATGTCTCGTTTCTTTTGTAATGACCTACCTATGCTTGCGCATCACTACGCCTTTTCCGGCGTATCCTTAATTAATTATAAATCAAAGTACAGTTTTTGTCAAATAATTTTATAAATTAAAATATAATGTTCGGATTTTGCTGTATAAATAACAATAAAAAGAGGAGAGATTATTTTCTCCCTACTTCTTTAGTAATATTATTTTTAAAAATTTCTTCGGAGTTTTCCATCATTTCACAAAATTCACTATAGGATGAAGACTTCTGAGGAATTTGGATAGACCATTTCTTTAACAAAGCTCCATAACCTGCTAGCTTTCCTATCTCATTATCAACAACCTTGTCCTTGCTCGGAAAAACAAGACCAGCCTTCTCAGCTTTCAAAATATAAGAATAGGAAATCAGCTGGAATAAGTCCTCACGGTTGATTCCCTTTTCAGTCAATTCCAGTTTTTTATATTTAGTATCTAAGACGATTTTTAACTCTTTATGATAAAAATCTGGATATACTTTTCTTTCACGATTAGAAAATACTGAAATACCGTCCGTCTTATCCTTATTTCTAGGATGTATGAAATCTTTTGGCAACAAGGTATGAACATATTCTTCCCAAAGCCAAGCAACATCAAAGAGAATGCCATGAATTTTTTGCTCTTGATATCCAAAACCGTGCTTTTCTCTGTTTAATATCATCAGACAAAGTTCTTGCAATTTTCTGTACTCTCGAAAGTAGGCATGACGAAGAGGTTTTGTTTGATTTAGTCTTATAATCTTAGCACGATCAGCTTGTTTATACGAAGGTGTTACACGAATTATTTCTGTAATATTTTCACGATTAGTATAAATGATGCCTCTTCCTAGAGATTTTTGATTTTTAATGTACTCGATAGTATGACGAATCAGCTGCATCATCGGATTGTCATAAGTAAATTCTCTTGTAGTATAAGCAATATTACCTGTGAAAGGAAGATTTTTCTTGAGATGATTTACTACATCAATCACTCCCTTGATATGACTATCATTATGGGAAAACCTCTGGTATTCCTTATAAAGTCCCTTTCGCATAGCAGCTTCCAAATACTTTGGAAAGAGGTAGATTAAAAGCTGATAGAGTCTTTCCTCGCGCGATAAAACAACATCCAAACTAGTGAGATTGATATTTAGAACTTTCTGCAATAGATAATGCAAAAAATAGTCATCACTTTTACTCGAAAAGCGAGAAGAAATGGTTAATCTCTCCTGACCACACCCCAGAAATCCAATCACATTCCCTGTCTTAATTTTCTGATTGACTGTTTCCAAAATCTTTTGGTCCTTATCCAAATCAGGAGAATTTTTCAGGTCGTTTGGAAATATAAAGATACTATCTTCTTGAGAAAGATTATCTAGAGTTCTATCTAAAAGAACTTGACTAATTTTAGGATATTCTGTGATAAACTCTTCTTTGTTTAAGGCCTGTTGATTGTCAGTTAACTGCATCGTCATCACCAATATCTTGCTGATTTCTCAAATCATATGCTTTTTTCAAAGTATTCAGTATTTCGTCTTCTTCATAAGAACCACGTAGATAATCTTCCAAAAGTGGTTTGAGGTAATCAGACCAGAGTAATTCATAGTCAAAATCTACATCCTTCAACTTAAGGAAATAACTTGGTCCGATATGATAATGACTGTTTAGCTCCTGAACATTTTCGATAGCAGCATTTAAGTTTCTTAAACGTTTTTTCGCTTCTTTTGCTTCATCACCGAGAACATCGTCTAGCATACCAACTTGACTCTCAGCAGTAATTTCAACAAAACGGAAACGACGACGCATAGCAAAATCAAAGGTATCCACTGAGCGGTCAATATCATTCATAGTCCCAATGATATAAACATTTTCAGGGATATAAAATTTCTCATCAGTCTCATGTAAATTAGCATACTGGGTAGAAACACTTCCCTTTTCACCACGATAACCAGAATCGATAGAGAAAAAGAGTTCACCAAAAATCTTAGAAATCTCCCCACGATTGATCTCATCGATGATGAAAACGAAGTTTTTGTCTGTTTCAACCTCTTCTGGAGAAATATAGTCTTTCAAACCAAATCTTTTCTTTAAAGTTTCAAGGACTTTTTTTCCTTGGTTATGATAATAGGGCTGTTTCAGATAGTTTTCATCTTTATATAGTTCATAAACATAAGATTTTGTTAAGACAGTTCCTTGGGCTTTAGTTTCATAATTGATATTAAAATTATTTCGACTATTTACTGTTAGATAGGAAAATTCTGTCAAATATTCTTTTTCATCTCTGTTATTTATATACTCAAGATAAAGATCCCAAGCTTCATCAAAATTATCTTGACCTCCAATCTTCTTAGAATCTATAGCATTCTGACAAAACTTCTTAAAAATACCTTCTTTTAATTTAAAAAATATACTGCCATCCTCATTTGAATCCGGTCTTAACCCCTCAACAAAATCCGTATAATCATAAGATGGATGAAACTGTACAAAGCCGATTTGATCTTCGTTGCCATCCGTTAATTCTTTAGCAATTTCTTTAGCAAGATAAGTTTTTCCCGTGCCAGGAGCACCGCGGAGGATGAGGTTTTTGGATTGTAATAAGATATTCTTATACTCGTTGATATTTTCTGACATGTTTATCTCTTCCTTTTCTGATTCTCTATAAAAACTAGTGAAATTATCATAAAACTCTTTTAAAATATCGTTAGGTTCAGCAGTTGATTCCAACTCTAAGTCCTTGACAAAGTATTTATACTCTAAATCTTCATCTCGATTATTACTATACCATTTTACAATTTTAAATTCTGTGAGTTTAAATCTCTGAAAACCACACCTTATATTTATCCATGAGTTATCAATGTCACTCAGCCGATAGCCAAAGTAAGGTGACTTAATATATCCATCACCACTCTTTGGACCAAAATGACCTGTGTTAAGCATTTCAACTTTGTACGGAATACCCTCAATAGTCAGAGCAGGATAAAGATATTCAGCTCCATCTAATTTTTGAGAACGTTTCATTTTTATATCTTTCGAATTATAGATATTTGCTTGATTCACAAATTTAGACAAAAATTCTCTGAAGACTTTATAACGCTCTAAGTTAACTCCACTTTTTACAAACTCATAAGATTTATTTATAAAAGGTAAAATCTCATTTAATGAATTTTCGTCCTTAATAAAATACTCAGCATCAAGTGTCCAACCGAATGAATCAGGCTTCTTATTAAACAACAAAATATCTGAATCACGAAGACTCTTAGAGAGAACGGCAATCTTTATTCCTTTATTCTGAAAATTAATCTCTATAAAATTTTGCAACTTCCCTTTCCTATTCTTAACCTGAAAAGAAATATAACTTTTTGTTTGATTTTCAATTGCATCTGGGAATTCTTTTTTTATCCTGTCAATGAAAGTTTGTTTTGAAACCATTGTGTTTTCCTTGCTTATTAAAAATTTATTGTTAGACGTAAATTATATTTGTTTCGTTCAAAGTAAGATATTTTACTTTGCAGAAACCACATTCTATTAATATATTCTGCATCTAGCATATCATATCTATCAAAAAAAGAAAAGAATTTCTAAAGAAAAAGTCTAGTGTAGAAAGCTTTATTCCCTCGTTACACTAGACTTCTTTTTATCTTAATAATACTCTCCCTGGCGGTAGTCCCATGAGTTAAAGGTGTCTGACAGATGCATCATAATCTTATCAATATCAAGCCCTTTGCGGATTACAACTGGAGCTGGTGAAGTTGAGCGAGCTCCTCCTTGTTCTGGAATGAGTTTGCCGTCTTTATCGACCATAGAGACCATCACACCTTGCTCGTAGCGTGTTTCAATCGTTTTGTCAGGTTGGATAGATGCCACATAGTCATCTGCTTCAATGACAAGGTCCACTGCTCCTTCGATGCGTTCTCCGATACCTTCTACCTTACCACGGTTTCCTTTTCCAGATGGGTTTGCAGATGAGGCATAGACCATCTTGCCTTCTTCCCAAAGTTTGGCAGCCAATTGTTCACCAGCTTTCCCAAACTTGATAACGAAACAGCTAGTACCACGAACGTCAGTCATCAGTTCTTCACGGCCATCCCCATAAGCTTTCAATTTCTCAAAGGCTTCTGGTTTCCAAGGAAGGATACAACCAAGAAGAATATCTTCATCCCAATGTTTTTGGTAGAAGGCTTCAATTTCTGGATTGAGTTGTGCTAAAGCACGAAGCTCATCCATGCTACCGCAGAGAACAACACCTGGTTTGTTACGATTACGCTCTTTGGCTGCGAACTTGCGTTCAAGACCTGCCTTGTCACTAGTCATAATAATGTAACCAACTTTTGTAGGGCAAACGATACATCCGCCCTCACCTTTTAAAATGTCATAGCCTTCTTGTGAAAGTGTTCCGTTCCATTGAATGTGTTTTGTCATAGTTCTATTTCCTTTTCTATTTTTCTTCTAATCCTGCCAGTAGGCTGGTCGTTGTTTTTCATAAGCAGCAATCAAATCTTCATACTGCAAGGTAATACCGATATCATCCAAACCATTTAAGAGTTTGTGTTTCCACTCACTATCGATTTCAAAAGTGAATTCTCCAATTGGTGAGATGATTTTTTGTTGTTCCAAGTCCACAGTTATCTGGTCACTTGGTTTTAGCTGTGCTAGTTTCTCTCTAACCTCTCTGGGCTGTACAATAGGCAACATGCCATTATTGAGTTCATTATTGTAATGAATATCACCAAAAGATCCTGCAATTACGACCTTGAAACCATAGTCCGCTAGAGCCCAAGCTGCGTGTTCCCTCGAAGACCCTGCCCCAAAGTTATCCCCTGAAATGAGAATACTAGCTTTACGATATTCAGGTCGGTTAAAGACAAAGTCTGGGTCCTCAGTATACTTGTCATCCAAATAACGCCAAGCATACATGAGGTACTTACCAAAGCCTTTTTTATCAATTAACTTGAGAAACTGCTTGGGAAGGATTTGGTCGGTGTCGATGTTATCATTCATGAGAGGAACGGTCGTTCCCGTATAAACTGTAAATTTCTCCATATCCTCTCCTTACTGGGCTTCTGGCATTTTCCGAACATCTACAAAGCGCCCTGCGATAGCTGCTGCAGCTGCCATGGCTGGACTGCAGAGGTGAGTCTTAGCACCAAATCCCTGTCTGTCTTCAAAGTTGCGGTTGCTGGTTGAGGCACAGTGAACGCCATCTGGAACCTTGTCAGGATTCATCCCCAGACACATGGAGCAACCAGGGTCTCTCCACTCAAAGCCAGCATCTAGAAATACCTTGTCCAAGCCCAACTTCTCAGCAGCTCGTTTGACAGGACGAGAACCTGGGACTACGATAGCCGTTAAGTTGGGGGCTATTTTCTTTCCTTTGACAAATCGCGCAGCCAGTTGCAAGTCACTGAGACGAGCATTGGTACAAGAACCGATAAAGATATAGCCTAGTTCAATATCAGCTGGCTTTTGACCAGGCTCCAAGTCCATGTAATTGTAGGCTCGCTCATCATTCATATCCTTAATTTCTGGGAAACTGCTGTCAAAGTCAACTCCCATAGCAGGATTGGTTCCCCAGGTTACCATAGGAGCTAAGTCTGAGACATCCATCTGGATAACCTTATCGTAAACAGCATCATCATCGCTGACAATTGTTTTCCAATCAGCCACAGCCTCCTCGAAATCTTCGGGAACACACTCGCGTCCCTTGAGATAGTCATAGGTGGTTTGATCTGGATTCATGATTCCCATCTTAGAGCCAAACTCGATGGACATATTGCAGATGGTCATTCGCTCTTCCATGCTCAGTGCATCAATCGCTTGCCCACGATATTCCACCACATAGCCAACACCACAGGCAACACCGTACTTGGCAATCAAGGCGAGAATATAATCCTTAGAATAAACTCCTTTTTGAGGAACACCTGTAAATTCCACCAGCATTTTCTTAGGTTTGACCTGCCAGAGGGTCTGGGTAGCAAAGACATGCTCGACCTCGCTGGTCCCAATTCCAAAGGCGATAGCTCCGAAAGCTCCGTGGGTTGCCGTATGGCTGTCCCCACAAACAATGAATTTTCCTGGTTGCGTCCGTCCTGTTTCTGGACCTACCATGTGCACGATTCCCTGTTTTTCAGAACCGTGGGCCGCATGTTCAATCCCAAACTCCTCAACATTTTCAGCCAGCTTATCAATTTGAGCCTTGGAAATGACATCTCTAATATCGTAGATATTGACCGTCGGGACGTTGTGGTCAAAGGTTCCAAATGTCAAGTCTGGCCGTCTCAATCTGCGACCTGCATCTCGTAGTCCTTGAAAAGCCTGAGGGCTGGTCACTTCATGAATATAGTGCTGGTCCACATACATGAGTTGGGGTTGCCCCTCTTCTCCTGTGATGACATGACGGTCCCATAATTTATCAAAAATCGATTTTCCTGCCATCCATTACCTCCAAATAAAATATAAGGCTACTAGTGTGGACACCATCCCGAGAAACCAAACTGTTTTAAAATACCATTTTCGAGTCTTGTGGTGAAAGATGATTCCTGCTAGCCAGGCACCAAAACCACCACAAGTAAAGGCTAAAATAAGTAAGATTTTCTCAGGAATGCGCCAAGCTCTTCTCCTCGCCTTGGATTTGTCAATGCCATAAATGATGAAAATCATGACATTCCAAATCAAGAGGGCAAGAGTAATTTTTTCATCTAACTTCATAACCTTGCAATAATAGCTTCCGTCATTTCCTTAGTCGAAGCCTGTCCACCTATATCTCTTGTTAAAACACCAGCTGCCAAACTTGCCTCAACAGCATGCTCGATACACTCCGCATCCTTATAACGTCCAAAACTATCTCTCAACATCATGGCCACTGATAAAATCATGGAGATAGGATTGGCAATTCCTTGACCAGCAATATCAGGTGCTGAACCGTGAATAGGTTCATAGAGACTTGGTCCATTTTCAGAATGACTGGCTGATGGCATAACTCCAAGTGTGCCAGATAGAACGCTTGATTCATCAGAGAGAATATCTCCGAAAAGATTTTCTGTCACGATGACATCAAACTTAGCAGGATTGGTAATCATGAGCATGGCAGCTGAGTCCACCAACTGGTGCTCCAAGGTTACATCTGGAAAATCCTGTGATACCTTCTCAGCTACTTTCCGCCAGAGTTTTGATGTCGCTAGAACATTTTGCTTATCGATACTAGTAACGATTTTTCTGCGATTTCTTGCAATTTCAAAGGCCTTGCGAATAATCCGCTCTACTTCCTCATAGCTATAGTCGTTAATATCACGCGCTTTGCGCTCTTCAAGGATATGATCCCCAAAATAAATCCCACCTGTCAACTCACGCACCACGACAAAGTCTACACCAGCAATTCGTTCCGGTTTGAGTGGTGACAAATGCTTGAGACTGTCAAAGATTTTTACAGGGCGAATATTAGCGTAAAGATTGAGTTCCTTACGGAGAGCTAGCAAGCCTTGTTCAGGCCGAACCGTTGCACTATCATACTGGGGACTACCAATAGCTGCTAGGAGAATGGCCTCTGCTTCTCTACTTGCCTTGAGGGTTTCATCAGGTAAGGGATGCCCTGCAGCATCGATACCTGCACCTCCAAAAGGTCGTCTATCAATCTCATAGTCAAAACCTGTTTTTTCAGCTAGAGCTTCCAGAACCTCTAAACCAGCCTCCATGATTTCTGGGCCAATTCCATCCCCTGCTAGAGCTACTATTTTCTTTGTCATAGTATTCTCCTTTACACACTAGGCATATCGCGATAGGAAACGCTACGTCCCATCTCACCAGCATTCTCTTTTTGAACAAAGGTATTGGCATTGATGTAGGCAATAGCCGAAGCCTTCAACACATCGAAATCAAGACCTGCTGCGTTAAAGATGGTTTCTGTATCTCTGTTTTCAACAGTGACCAAGACCCGAGCTTGAGCATCGATTCCATCCGTCACCGCATCGATAGTGTAGGACACCAAGCGAACGGATTGATTGAAGAATTTGTCAATAGCGTTGAAGATAGCCTCAACAGAACCTTGTCCTGTCGCATTAAATTCGACTTTCTCACCATCCATATTAGCCAGGCTAACAAGCGCTTCAATGTCATTATCTGCATGGGTTTGCAGTTGTAAATCATCAAAATGGAAGCCTTCTGGGTTTTCAATCATAGTTCCAGCGACCAGCGCTCGAATATCTGCATCTGTGATTTCTTGCTTCTTGTCTGCCAGTGCCTTGAACTTAGCAAAGAGTGGTTTGATGTCCTCTTCTGTAAAATCTAGGGCCAATTCTCTTAGTTTCTCAATAAAGGCATGGCGACCTGACAATTTTCCAAGCGGAAGACTGTTACTCTTGACACCGACCAATTCAGGAGTGATGATTTCATAAGTGAGAGGATTTTTAAGAACTCCATCTTGGTGAATACCAGATTCATGAGAAAAGGCATTACCACCAACCACAGCCTTGTTTTTAGGAACTGGAATTCCTGAGAAGCGAGAAACCATTTCTGACGTATTGATTGTCTCATTTAGGACAATACTGGTTTCTGCTTGGTAGTAATCTTGGCGAATATTGAGGGCTACTGCAATTTCTTCCAAGGCAGCATTTCCAGCTCTCTCCCCAATACCGTTGATAGTTCCTTCAACACGTCCTGCCCCATTCTTGACGGCAGCAAGGCTATTAGCTACTGCCATTCCGAGGTCATCATGACAGTGTGGTGAATAGATAATCTGACGATCTGTATTGACATTCTCAATCAAGTGTTTGAAGATAGCTCCGTATTCCTCTGGTGTGGTGAATCCTACCGTGTCAGGGATATTGATATAAGTTGCACCTGCATCGACCGCTGTTTGAACAACTTGCAAGAGGAAATCCAACTCTGTTCTGGTCGCATCCTCTGGAGAGAATTCGACCACTTCAAACTTAGAACGGGCATAAGAAACATGCTCCTTAATAGCTTCCAAAATCTCTTCCTTGCTCTTATTGAGCTTATACTTACGATGAATGGGACTGGTAGCGATAAAGACGTGAACCTGTGGATATTTGGCATCCTTGAGGGCTTCGTAACAAGCATCAATATCAGACTTGACCGAACGTGCCAAACCAGTCACCGCCGTTTTCTTCAAGACCTTAGCAATCTCCTGCACTGCCGTAAATGAGTCTGGACTCGCCGCCGGAAAACCAGCTTCGATGGCTGAAATACCCCATTTCTCCAGTTGCCTTGCAATGGCAATTTTTTCCTTGATTGAAAAGTTAACACCGGGTGTCTGCTCTCCATCCCGAAGACTGGTATCTAGAAATTCAACTGTTCGCATAAGATTTCCCCTTTTCCAAATGTGATTTTAAAAAAACATCTCGCTCAGAAACCCAAGCGAGATGTTGATTCACTCCCGCTTGGTAAGCCAAACAGGACTAATGCTTTTTGCACTAGCCCGAGTACCTCAACAACAAAGCAAATTGATTAAACTTAGCTGTTTTCATGTTTGACTTTCTCCTTCGTTTGATATCTTGTTTAGTATTTTAGCACAGGCAAAAGCACTTGTCAAGAAAAAATCAAATATTTTCTGAAAATTTCTTCAGTATAGAATATTTAGCTAATTGAAAGTTATTGAAAATCCTTGAAATATTTCATTTTTTAGAAGTTAAATTCCAACTTTTTTCTATCAATTCTAGTACTTCTTTATCTGATAAAGTATCATCAAGCGCCACACTAATCCAGTAGCGTTTGTTCATATGAAAGGCTGGATAAATGCCCTTTTGTGAAAGCAAGTCTGCTACTTGGTCGTGTTTGAGGTTGACTGCTTCCACCTGTCCTTCTCTGCCCTTTTCCAGCTTATCCCAAGAGATTTTCATCAAGACAGCATACCACTTTTGATTACCTTCATGTCTTAAGACTGCCGTATCAGGTGATTTTTCCCACAGATATTCCAACTGGTTTCCATACTGTTCCTGAACTTGAGTCAGGATTCGCTTAGTCTGAGGACAGATAAAATCTTGCACCTCAAAACAAGCCTTCCGAATCTGGTAGAGAATCTCCAGACAAGCCTCACGGACACTTGCAACAAAACTTCCTGTCATACTTTCCATATGAACTTGAGGATAGAGGTCGCCCGTTTCCTGGTCAAAGACTTGAAAACTCACATTATCAGCAGTGATGGATACAATCATGACAAAGTCACCCTGCAAAATCTGGCAACTATAGGTCCAGACTCCACTATTTTCTACAAAACCAAAAGCTTTAGCCTTTTCGTGATTAAACTGATAGGATTTAAAAATTTCAAACATAAGTGAAAACTGCTACCCTAAGCAGCAGTCCCTTTCTATTTTTTAAAAGACAACCTTAGTACCATGTAGTTGTGTCACACCTAGCTGGTCGATAAAGGTTTGACGGTTGTCAAGGTCAATCCCCCCACCTGGTAGAATTTCAATCTTACCTTTAGCATGTTCCAAAATTCTGTGATAGTGAGGAAAACGTTTGTCTAGTGAATCGCCAGACACACCAGCGCGAGTTAGGATACGAGTGACACCGGCTTGGCTGAGCCAGTCAATAGCTTCTAACTGGTCTTCTTCGCTCAATTCATCAAAGGCCATATGAAAGACAATTTCCATTCCTTTTGACGCAGCTATCAACTTCTCCAGATTAGGTTTATCCAACTTTTTGTCAGCAGTTAAAGCTCCAAATACAACTCCTTGACTTCCAGCCTGAGCAGTCAAGCGAATGTCTTCTAGCATAATAGCAATTTCCATATCATTATAGACAAAGTCGCCACCACGTGGGCGAATCATGGTCATGATGGTCGTATCATAGTTAGCTGCCAGTTCAACTGCTGCCTTAGTTACTCCATAGCTTGGTGTTGTCCCACCAACTGCTAGATTATCACAGAGTTCGATTCGACGAGCTCCAGCCTCCATAGCTTTTTCAAGCAAGGTCACATTTTCAGCACAAAATTCGTAAACCATTTGATTCTCCTTGAAGATTACTTTAAATTTATTATATCATATTATTGTGAATATGCTTTCAATTTTATCAAGGGAAATAGTTACAAATTTTACTTATTCTTTGTCTGGAATAACCTTAAAGAGATAATAGGTGATAAAGATGGTCAAAGCACCCAGACTGATTTTGACTGGTAAGAGAGGGGCAAAATAAATGGAAATTCCCATCAAGATGTAGATGGATACGATGATTTTTTTCTTACGTTCACGCGCAATTGACTTGGTTTCCCGAAAATCAGCTACATATGTTTGATAGAGCTTGGTATGATAAAGCCAGTCTTCGAAACGTTTGGAACTTCTGGAGAAACAAGCAATAGACAACAAAAGGAAAGGCGTTGTCGGCAACAAGGGCAAGACAACCCCAATAATAGCCAAAGCCAGTGATAAAAAACCAATTATCAGATAGATAAGACGCATAACTACTCCTAATTAATACTCTTCAAAAATCTCTTCGAAAAACGTCAACGTCGCCTTACCGTAGGTATGGTTCCTGACTTCGTCAGTCTTATCTGCAACCTCAAAGCAGTACTTTGAGCAACCTGCGGCTAGTTTCCTAGTTTGCTCTTTGATTTTCATTGAGTATAAAATAATCTTCTTCTAGTTTCGCATAAAATGATGAATTTTGTCAAGTTCCAACCAAAAGAGCCTGAAATTCACTTTCAGGACTCTCTTCTTATTTAATCTTTTCTTCTTCGTAGTCACCCTTGCTACAAACAATCTGCTTGCCACCACCACGGACTTTTTTCTCCATGAGGAAGTTGCCACATTTTGGACAGTCACGACCAACAGGCTTATCCCAAGAGGTAAATTCACATTCTGGATAGCGATTGCAACCATAGAAGAGACGATTACGTTTGGTTTTACGTTCAATGATTTGTCCCTGATGACAACTTGGACACTCTACGCCGATTTCTTTCACGATTGCTTGGGTATGGCGGCAATCTGGGAAATTGCTACAAGCGTAGAACTTACCAAAACGACCAAGTTTAATAACCATTGGACTGCCACACACTTCACAGTCAAATCCAGCTGCTTCATCCTTAATCTGGATTTTTTCCATTTCTTCTTCAGCCTTGGCGACTTCTTTAGAAAATGGTTTGTAAAAGGCATCAATGACACGTTGCCACTGCTCTTTTCCAACTTCGACGTCATCCAGCTTGCCTTCCATTTCAGCTGTAAAGGTCACGTTTACGATATCTGGGAAATATTCAACGATGAGCTTGTTAACAATTTCTCCCAACTCTGTTGGTTCAAATCGTTTGGCTGCAAGGCGAACATAATAACGTTTCTGAATGGTTTCAATGGTTGGTGCGTAGGTTGACGGACGACCAACACCATTTTCCTCCAAGGTCTTGATCAGTGTCGCTTCAGAATAACGAGCAGGCGGTTGGGTGAAATGTTGCTCTGGTTTGCTATTGACCTGTTTGACCACATCTCCAACAGCCATATCTGGTAACATCTTATTCTTATCAGAATCATTATAAATGGCAAGATAACCATCAAACTTAACCTGACTACCATTGGCAGCAAATTGAACTCCATTTTGAGACAATTTAACGGCCATAGTATCAAAGACAGCAGCTGTCATCTGACTCGCTACAAAACGATTCCAAATAAGAGTATAAAGCTTGAGCTGATCCTTATCCAGATACTTAGCAATACTTTCCGGTGTGTTAAAGACACTAGACGGGCGAATAGCCTCGTGGGCATCCTGAGCACCTGATGCATTTTTGACCTTGCTACCATGCTTAGAATACTTGCTACCAAAACGGTCCGTAATGAAACTTGCTGCTTCATTTTGCGCTACAGGACTGATACGGGTCGAATCGGTACGCATATAGGTAATCAAACCTTGAACACCAGAACCGATATTGATCCCTTCATAGAGCTGTTGAGCAACCATCATGGTCTTTCGAGTACGGAAATTGATTTTATTGGCAGCATCCATCTGCATTGATGAAGTGGTATAAGGTAAAGGAGCATTTCGCTTGCGCTCTTTCTTATCCACCTGATCTACTGAAAAATCTTTACTGGTCAGACGAGACAAGACTTCCTTAACCTCATCATTGCTAGTCAGTTTCAGCTTTTTACCATCCACTCCATAGAAGGAAGCCTGAAATTGCTTGGTTCCCTTTTTAAAGATAGCATCAATTGTCCAGTATTCTTCTGGCTGAAAAGCATTGATTTCATTTTCACGGTCAATGATGAGTTTAAGGGCAATGGACTGTACGCGACCTGCTGACAAGCCCTTCTTGACCTTTTTCCACAAAATAGGCGAAATCGAATAGCCTACCAAGCGGTCCAAAACACGGCGTGCCTGTTGAGCATCGACCAAGTCCATATCAATCTTGCGAGGTTCTTTAAAAGCATTTTTGACCGCATCCTTGGTGATTTCATTGAAGACCACACGGTTGGCATCATTTTCATCCAAGTTGAGAATGTGGGCCAAATGCCAAGAAATCGCTTCTCCTTCACGGTCCGGGTCACTTGCGAGAAAGACTTTATTAGCTTTTTTGGCTTCTTTTTTCAAGTCATTGATAAGAGGACCTTTTCCTCGGATATTGATATATTGTGGTTCGTAATTATTTTCAATATCGACTGACATACTGGATTTCTTCAAATCACGGATATGCCCGACACTGGCTAAAACCTTGTAGTTTCTGCCTAGGTATTTTTCAATCGTCTTGGCCTTAGCAGGTGACTCCACGATTACTAGATTTTTTTTAACTGTTGATTTTTTCTTTTTTGTTGCCGTAGCCACAGTATCACACCTTTTCAAAGTAATAAACTTTATAAAGTGTAAACCATTTTGCCATAACTGTCAAGACTTAGCTACTATAATAGAAGAAAAGTTTTATGCTTAAGACCGCATCTTCCTTTGATATACATAGAAGACTCACGAGAAAAACCAGCTATTCTCAAGAAATTATTGATCCTCAGACTCTGTATCAAATTTCTTGGCTTTTTCCTTTTCTTTTGCTTCCTTATCCTTGATATACTGGAAGAAATATTCTACCAGTTCTTCCTTGCTAAGTTGTTCTGAATCAGACAATTGTGAAACTTGAACAGAAACATCACTTAAACCATAGTCCCCCCTCTTACTGGAAATCATATCAAGCTCCTCTTCTGTTAAATAATTTCCTGAAATGGTTAGCTTTAGGGTATGATTCTTTTTAGAATAGGTTTTTTTCAAAATATTATGCCCCTGAAACTGCTCTGATATAAATTTATTAAGGGACTCTTTTTTCAACGTTTCTCTGACTAAAGTCGTTGCAGAGATGAAACTCGGAATCATCAGCAAAACAGCAACTAGAAGCAAAATCCTGCGCATTTTAGAGTCTTCTTCATTATCTCTAAAATAGTGCTTCTTAACCATCATCAACCTAACACCTATATAAGTCGCAATGACAATAAAACTACAATTGATGAGGAATAGGTAAGAGGAGCCTATGATAAATTTTAGATTAGCAGAAGCAATAGCATAACCTACCGTACAAAGAGGAGGCATCAAGGCGGTTGCAATAGCGACACCAGGGACAATATTATTGGTCTCTTTTTTCCTAGCACCAATAATACCTGCTATCCCTCCTACAAAAGCAATGAGAACATCCCAAATAGTCGGAGAGGTTCTAGCAACAATCTCCGAACTAGCATACGAAATGGGAGAGAGATAAAAATAAAGTGTTGAAGCTATTAAACTGGCAAGTATTTGAATAGCTAATATTTTAAAAGATTTTCTTAACAATTTAAAATCAAATATAGCTAGAGAGAGCCCCACTCCCAGAATAGGTGTCATCAAAGGAGAGATTAACATGGCTCCAATAATCACGGGAGTCGAATCCATATTTAATCCGATAGAGGCGATAAGCATGGCACATAGCAAAATCACTAAATCACTTCTGGAGAGTTCTAATTCTTCGTATATTTTATTTCTAAATTCTACCAACGAATACAGTTTATTATTTGTCACAAATATCTTCCTTTCCTAGCTAACTAGTCGCCAATACTCTTCGAAAATCTCTTCAAACCACGTCAGCTTCACCTTGCCGTATAGATGTTACTGACTTCGTCAGTTCTATCTGCAACCTCAAAACAGTGTTTTGAGCTGACTTCGTCAGTCTTATCTACAACCTCAAAGCAGTGATTTGAGCAACCTGCGGCTAGCTTCCTAGTTTGCTCTTTGATTTTCATTGAGTATAAAATCCTAACAAACTCAATGCTTTAGTAGTCTGATATGCCAATCTCATGAGGTCTTTTTATCATTTTCCATAATATCCTGACGCAAATGTCTACTGCTATCTCTCATCAGCTTCATTTCTAGTAAATGAAAATCAAACTCGGAAACTCACCGTAGCCTGCTCGAAACACAGCAAGGCAAAGCTGAGCTGATTTAAAAAGATTTTCCAAGAGTGTCATCATAACTTTCAGACCATTTTTTATAATAACCATTTTATTTTTATCTGTCAAGGTCTTTGAATTCTTTCTTAACAAACCGCTTACAACCTCTACTCTTGAAGAATTTATTTTTCCTCACTGACAAGATTTTAGATGATAAGCCCTCTTGACAGTAAGCTGACCAAGATTAGTCGCAAGCAACTCTCCTTTCTCAATTACACTAAATTACTTTCCTTCCTATGAGAAAAATCCTCTACTCTACTTCTCAACTTAGAAAAAACGCATAATATCAGGTGTGAAACACCTGATACTATGCGTTTTATTGTGGGAAGATTTACTTCATTTTTTATTAAAAATTGATTTTTTCTCAGAATTCTAGCTTAGGTCATTTTTAAAATTCAAATTCCGCAAGAACATCCTTCCCACTTGTGACCAATTTTGCTCCTTCTTGGATCAAATGATGGCAACCGTCTGATAGTCCATCTAAAATGCTACCAGGAATAGCAAAAACATCACGCCCTCCTTCCATTGCTCTCTCACAGGTAATAAGACTACCTGAGCGCATCTTGGCCTCTGCTACAATCACGCCACGACAAAGTCCAGCAATGATGCGATTACGGGCAGGAAAATGAAATTTCAGAGGTTGTTCGCCAGGTCCATATTCACTAAGAACCAGATGGTCATTGCCGATGTAGTCTTGCAAGCGTTTATTGGCTTTAGGATAAAACACATCCAGTCCTGTCCCAATCACTGCAATGGTTTTTCCGCCATTCTGAAGAGCTGCCATATGAGCTGCTGTGTCAATCCCCTTGGCTAATCCACTGACGATAACTAGTTCATTTTCCAAGCCCTGAATGACTTTTTCAACTGACTTAGCTCCCTGTTTGCTACAAGCACGACTACCCACAACCGCTACCTTCGGGAATTTCAAGAGGTCAAGATTTCCCTTGTAAAATAAAAGTACAGGCGCATCGTATATTTCACTCAAATCCCAAGGATAACAGTCGTCTAAAATAGAGAAAGATGGAAATTTTTGAAACTCCTTCTCCAAATGCGCATCGTCTATCTGAAAATAACGTTCCATAAAAACGGCTGGATTACGGCAACCTGATATATCTGCAATATCACCTAACAACAGTTCTTGATCGAAATTTTCGCCATATTCTAGGACCTTCAAAACCTGTTGATTGGTCAAACCTGATTTTTTCAACTTATAGATTTCATAGTTTGTGATTTTCATAAATATCTCCATTTCTTTTTCTACTCATCTATTTATTCGTAAAAAAATCAAAAAAATCAAAAAACATCGTAACCGTCCAATAACGAATTATATTGAAAAATCTCCAGACTAGAGAACTCACTGATGGTTCCTAATCTGGAGATTTCTTATTTCCTCATCATAGCTACAAACCTACTCACTCAGTTCCTGAAAGTAGTGTTTTCTTCAAAACTAGACTTCTTCTTTGAGTTGACTGAGAACAGTCTTGATTTTAGAAATTAGTTCTGCTTCTTTTTGAGAATCTTTTTGATGGCTATCTACAAAGAGTCGTGCTTCATCAGCTAATTTCTTAGCCTTGTTTAGAACTTTTTTATCCTTGTCGCTAGCCTCTAGCTCAACTACAAGCTGGTGCAATTCTCTTGAAAGCTTATCTAGTTGAGAGGATTTTTTACGAACTACTGCAAAGAGGAGAGCTCCTAGAAGAGAAAGAACTGCAGCTCCTAAGACACCATATAGAGGGACTTCTGTCTCATTTTTAGCTCCCTTGGCACTTTCTGCTTCTTTATTTAAGTTTGACGCAGACTGACTCTTATCAACTGATGTACCAGCTTGTATAGAATTAAGAGCCTGTCTAACTTTGGCAAGGAGTTCCGCCAATTCTTGAGCTGTCAAGGAGTCATTAGCAAGAGCTGCTTGCGCCTCTCTCAAGATACGCTGTGCTTCCTCAAGTACCTCAGGGGATAGACCTTCTATATCTTGCAGGCGACGTTCCAGATCCTCTACTAGAGACTGAAGTTCTGACTTGTCCACAATCGATGGATTTGTACCTGTTTGGGAATTTCCTACAAATCCTACACTTCTACGAGCACGGCGCGGAGGAGTTCTGCGATTTCTTGTAGCGGTTGGATTGATGTTGTTGATGGCATCGAGTCCAGCCTGCTTAGCTCTCTCAACGCCTGCTTGGTCAGTCGCTTCATTGACCTTGCGTTTCGCTTCTGCCAAGGCGTCTTCAACCTTCTTAATCGCCGCTTTCTTCTCTTCTGTTGTTAAGTGCTGAACCGTGTCAAATGACGCTTTCTTCGTATTCGCTGTACTTTCCAGAGAGGTAATCGCGTTGCTGTTGGTCGTCGCTGTGGCGGTAATTTGGTTAATCGCTGATTCTCCAGCCTGCTTAGCTCTCTCAACGCCTGCTTGGTCAGTCGCTTCATTGACCTTGCGTTTCGCTTCTGCCAAGGCGTCTTCAACCTTCTTAATCGCCGCTTTCTTCTCTTCTGTTGTTAAGTGCTGAACCGTGTCAAATGACGCTTTCTTCGTATTCGCTGTACTTTCCAGAGAGGTAATCGCTCCATCCCTATCCACCGGATTCGTCGGCCTGATAGAATCGTTAGAAAGAGGTGAAATAAAGTCACTGCTGCTTATATTATTTGTATTTTGCTGAACATAAGCAGTAACCAAGCGCAAGGGTTGATCACCTATAGATTCTTTTAGATATTGAGTTGGATAGATTGGTGCCGTTCCGTTTCCTCCAACTATCCCCCACGCAACAATGTCATAACCCTCTGCATTAGTTGCTACATCGCCAAATTTTTCATTTCTTCCACCTCGAACCAAGAAGACTCTCAGCTGACCATTATTAGGAATATTAGCTGAAGTTATGCTCCCATTTGGTGGCAAAGGAATTTTTGTTTGAAGTAAAGGCCTGTCGTTCCCCTTGGCTTTGGCTTTACCCTCCACATCTTGCTGAGCTGTATGCCCATTCCCTAATGGAGATAAGTCAAATTCCGCTTGTGGAAGTTGGTACCTAACTTCCTGGTTCTTACTCTCTACATGTCCACTATTTAAGGTTACAGCTACGTTTACATTGTATAGTCCGTATATATTTTTTGGTGTTTTACCCTTAACCGTTATCAAGGCTCTTTTTCTATCATTAGAATAAGTTGTAGTGATGGTCGCCCATTTCTTACCTCCAACAGTATCCGGAAAGCCTGTTAATGTAAACTCGCGAATTCCTCCAGTTGATACAGTAGCAATAAATTTCAACGGTACGTCGTTCAGATCAGAACCATTCAATAGTGCTACATTATCTTTTTCATTGCCGTTCGAATTCGTCGATCTTCTCTCTCTCCCTGGACCTCCAGTAGCCAGCCCATAGACAAGTCCAGAAACACTTCTTCGACCCCTAGTTTTTCCAGTTTCCTCTGCATCTTTTTTCAGGTGACTAGCTTTTTTATACTCCTCAAGAGCAGCATTAAAGACCTCCTGGTCAACAAACCCATCTTCCTTTGTCTGAAGTGCTTCATTTAGTTTATCGTATGCTTCTTTCAGTTTTTGGACTTGTTCTGGATTTTCAGTACTGGTCTTCAGCTCTTGGAGGAGTTTATGGATGTTTTCTGATAGAGGATAACTACCTGACCCATTTGTGTAGTCTGTAGCCTCCTCCGCTGTCTCCTCCTTTTCTTGGTTTTCTGTTGACACTGGTGCTGCAGGAGAGGTTAGCGATCCCCTACCACGTCGCCCCCGTCTAGGAGCCGGGCTCGGTTCACTCAGAGTCGCACTCCTTCCTTCTCCCAGCTCAGCTGGAGAAGTGACTCCACCAGCCAAAGCCTTGTTGACTTCCTCAGTCAGCTCCCTCATGGCTTGAGTCTGGGCATTGACCTCCTCTTGACTAACCTGTGGATTTTCAAGGACAGCTTTAGCTTGTGCTAGACCTGCTTCTACACGAGCGTGAAGTTCTTTCATAGAGTCCAGTGTCAGATTGGCAAGCAAGGCTTGTAGCTTGGATTGTGCAGACTGGGCTAGCGACTTATCTACAGTAGGACGGTTTGCCTCTGCTGGCTTTTCTTCCTTGCCTTTCTCGCTAGCGTTTGTCAGAGATTGGTTTTCATTAGATGTCTCTTGAGGCTTTTGATTACCTTGACCAGAACGCTCTAGGCGACTGGGGTCTGTGACAGAACTTTCTTCACTTAGCTCTTCAGATACCCCCCCCCGAGGAATCGCTTACAAGGGCGCTGGTTCTAGTCGTTCCGCTTTCTGTCGCTGGAGAAATGTCAGGTGTTTGTGCCTGTACTGTCCCGTTGGCAAAAAACATCAGCGCAGCAACGGCAACGCTGGCAGCACCAAAGTGGTACTTCCTTATTGAGTAACGAAAAACCTTTTCCCCTTTGCGCTCTTCTTTACTTTTTAGTTTCATTCATTCTTCCTTCCTTTTTCTATTTGATTTCTTCTGTATAGTCTAGTGCGATCCAGCCCCTACCCGACTTCAACAAGCCCCAAGTATAGCCATCTGCTTCTTCTACCTGCATGATGGTAAAAGTCCCAAGAGGACAAAAACCTTGGTCAGGATAAGCCAGACCTGGGCCTGTTCGGATGTAGAGATCATCATCTACCACACGCACTAGATACTCTCCATTCCCATCTCGAGGCTGTTCCTCTTTTGAGACTTGGAAACTATCGCCAGCATGAATCTCAGCCGCCATCTGGATGAGTCGATTTAGATCAATCCCCCCAGGGCAATCTGTAGCAGTAAATTCCTGGTGAGGATGGATGGTCTCACGATTGATTGGCAAATTATAACGATCACAAATATCTGCAATCAAACGTGCTGAGTTCCAGTAGGTTTCCTCTGCAATAGTCCAGTCAGGTTCTCCACGGTTATTTAAGTGTTCAATACCAATCGAACGCCGATTGACCTCATAGTCACCAGCATGATAGGCGACACTTTCTTCACCAACACATCCCCATATCTTATCAGGAGTCACCTGGTAGTGAGCAGATGTGCCCTGCCCTGTGGAGACATACCAAGTACTTCTAGCCCCTTCATCACTCAACCCTCCATTGTGGTGAATGACAATAGTGTCAATATCAAGACGATTCTGATCGCTATTCATGATTTCCTCATCTACATCTGTGATCAGTCCTGAAAACAAATCACCATTCACTCTTTTTGTCGCAAACATTCTCCCCTCCTAGTCATTTTCTACCTTATCTTCTACCTGAGGATAAAGAGTCGTTCCCCAAATAGAAATCGTCCGCTTACGCACTAGTGGCAAATCGGTTTTTTCATAAACCGTACGCCACCATTCCCAGGCAAGTCCGGTACACTCCCTAATTTTGATAGAGAGATTGCGAACATTCCCTTTTAAAGGAATACTAGTGGTAAAATGAGCCGTCAAATCCTGCCCATTTCTGTCCCAAGTCTTAGGAGTCAAGACTTCTTTACCTTGATAATCATAGGATAATTCATCCCAAGTAATGTAATATTGGGCAACATAGGCACCACTATGATCCAAGAGTAAATCTCCGTTTCTGTAAGCTGTCACCTTAGTCTCAACATAGTCTGTACTGTTTTGAAAGGTCGCAACTACATTGTCCCGTAAAAAAGAAGTTGTATAAGAAATCGGCAAACCTGGATGATCGGCTGTAAAGCGACTGCCTTCTTGAATCAAGTCCTCTACCATATCCACCTTGCCTGTTACAACTCGGGCACCCGAACTCGGGTCCCCTCCTAAAATAACCGCCTTCACTTCTGTATTGTCCAAAATCTGCTTCCACTCTGTCTGAGGAGCTACCTTGACTCCTTTTATCAAAGCTTCAAAAGCAGCCTCGACTTCATCACTCTTACTCGTGGTTTCCAACTTGAGATAAACCTGACGCCCATAAGCAACACTCGAAATATAGACCAAAGGACGATCGGCAGAAATTCCTCTCTGCCTCAAATCCTCTACCGTTACAGTATCTTGAAACACATCTCCTGGATTTTTAACAGCATCTACGCTGACTGTATAATAAATCTGCTTAAAATTGACAATCTGAATCTGCTTTTCGCCCGAATGGACAGAATTAAAATCAATATCAAGAGAATTCCCTGTCTTTTCAAAGTCAGAACCAAACTTGACCTTGAGTTGTTCCATGCTGTGAGCCGTGATTTTTTCATACTGCATTCTAGCTGGGACATTATTGACCTGACCATAATCTTGATGCCACTTGACCAACAAATCGTTTACCGCTCCGCGAACACTTGAATTGCTGGGATCTTCCACTTGGAGAAAGCTATCACTACTTGCCAAACCAGGCAAATCAATACTATAAGTCATCGGAGCACGATCGACCGCAAGAAGAGTGGGATTATTCTCTAACAAGGTCTCATCCACTACGAGAAGCGCTCCAGGATAGAGGCGACTATCATTGGTAGCCGTCACGGAAATATCACTTGTGTTTGTCGACAGGCTCCGCTTCTTTCTTTCGATAACAACAAACTCATCGGGTAACTGATTCCCCTCTTTGATGAAACGATTTTCAATACTCTCTCCCTGATGGGTCAAGAGTTTCTTTTTATCATAATCCATAGCTAGTATAAAGTCATTTACTGCTTTATTTGTCATCTTCTACCTCCTAATAAGTTCCTGGATTGAGTTGCATAAACTCAGACTTGTTCAGCGAAATCAGCCGTGGTTGGACTAAGTGATCCAAAATTTCCTCGTACAATTCTTCTGAGACATTGCGTCGCCGTCTGGCTAGATAAGAAGTCGGAATGACCGTATTATCCAACATAAATACCTTATCTAAGTCAATCAAGGTTGGTCTTGTAAAAGGATTACGAGCTAGATCCGGCTCTTCTATCATAAAGTTCTTGACCAAACGTCTGGTCAAGAGAGCTGGTTTGAAGGTCTGATTTTTAACCAACTCTTTGTTTTTAGTCGTGCTGTTGTCAATACAGATATACATATGATTCTTCACAGCCAAATCGCTACTAATACTTGGAAAAGGCAAATAAAGAGCTACAACATCTCCTCTCTTAATCAAGCAAGAGCACCCCCTTTTTCTCCTAATGTAACATAGACAGGATTGACCAAGTCTTCTGATTGGCTCAGAATTTCCAAAGTTTGAGTTTGGCGCCCTGTCAATTTAGTAGCATCTTGTCTCTTCAATACAAAATGCTTGTCGCCAATTACCTTGACACTATAATCCTTCTCCAAAGCTGACTGGTAAATCCACATCAGATCTTGTCTGTCCTGAGAACTCAAGAGAGAAGGATGTTCAAGTCTCCCGACAGCCTGATAAAAATCAAAAACAGGAGCTAACTCTTGCCAATCTGACTGGCTAGTTGTCAAGGCTAGAAAAAGGGCTTTGCGAGCTGATACTTCTTGGTTAGCCTTGAGAGTCCCTTTTCCCTCCAAGTTTTTTAGAAATTGGGAAACTCCAGAAAGCAAATCTTTCTCTAACTGCGAGAAATAAAAACCTTGCCTTCCCAGACATAAGTCTCTCAAGTCGCTTTCTCTAGCAAATAAGAGTTCAAACATTTGATAGTAAAAGAAAAATATCTGGCACTGAGTTGCGCTCATCTTTTCCTTGTCGACTTCTTTTTTCAACCAGAGCAAGGGCAATAGGTAGCTGGATTGATACATTTCCTCCACCTCCTACTCTTTTTTCTCTGGAGCATCTGCACTAGCTGCCACTTCTTTTGACTGGCTACTTTCCCACTGGTTGATTTCCTCTGAGATAATACCTTCGCATGTCTTGACAAATAGGGCAAAAGCCTTGGTTTTTCCTGCATATTTCTCCGTTTGACATTGATAGAGGAATTTTTCTCTCTCCAGGAGTTGCGCAGTCTTTTGGTAAGAAATCCAGTGTTCTTTGGCATTATACAAATTGAGAATCCCCTCACACAGCAAGCCTAGACTGGACAAAGCAACCGAAATCAAACGGTAGCGATCACCTGGCATAGGAATAGCACAAAAAACAGCTATGAGAAAACCTGCCACGATTTCTGTTATTTTTAATACCTTATAGCGTCTACGATGTTGAACGCTTTTCTTTAAAAAATGAGCTATCTGTACATCCAATCGATCTGTCAGGTACATTTCTTCTGGCGTCATATTCGTAACCCCTTTTATCTATTCATTCTATTCAAAAAACTAGGATAACTGTCTAGTAGGTTTAGCAATTATTAATCATTTTGTCATGTTTTTTAGGAAAGGAAGTCTTATGTTTACATCTAGCGGAAAATATCGTTTCTCCCACTAGCACAGTCTCTCTATCTTAATTATTATATCATAATCGGGATAAAAAAACTTACTTACTTACTTACTTACTTACTTACTTACTTACTTACTTACTTACTTACTTATGGTAGCTGATTTTATCAATGATTGCAAGCTATTTATCTTTAAATGTCAGAATTATTAATTTTTTATTACATGCTGGTTTTTGCCATCATGAGAAGGGAGCGTTTGATTTTTTATAGCATAATAAAGTAGTAACTGAATAAAATTAGTTGAGAAATTCAAACTAATTTTTAACAATATTTTAAAAAACAAGGTCTACTATTCTAGCTTCAGTTTGCTGTATCATTCTTATTATGATTCTATCTCTGTTAAATCAAAGTTAAAATCTCCTATTTAGGTAGAGGAAGCTATCCTCTATCGGACAAAATCCATCATCTCCTCCAAGAACTGAAGACCAGCACTGAAAATCCAGAACAAGTCCAAAAACTCAAGGAAGCCTATGATAAATTCAACGAAGCATTGGGGCAATCAGAAAATGGGCTTGTCAATCAGGAGGTCTTTAATGCTGCACTTGAGGAGTATAAAAAGGCTGCTCATCTAAAGAAAGATGCAGAGGAAACTGGAGGAACCAGGAATCGTAGAAGTGTTTCCGGTCTTGTTTATGGGTTTGCTACAGGAAGTACCGGGAACGAAAAAAGATCTAGGGATGATTCAGGAAGAGAAAGAGACACTCGTAATTTATATAACGGTCAAAACTTAAACGAGATACCTTTAAAATATATTGCTACTGTAGAAACTGGAACTATTAGAAATATTTCTTTATCAGGGTTCCCAACGGTGGGTAAGGACGGTAAAACTTGGGCTACAATCAAAACAAGAATTGATAGTAATGGAAAACGAGCTGTTTTAACTATTACCGGTCAGTCTCCTAAAAATCTCTATGGGCTATACAATACAACCTTAACAGTAACTGAAGGAAGCGGTCACGTGTCTAGTAAGATTCAAGAGGTTCTGTATCAACTACCAAAACCAGAATTTGATGAATCTCCACTAAATCCAGGAAAGACTGCTCAACAAGATGTAGAGGGAAAAGCAGGAGAAAAACCTATAGTTAAGGGGAAAATTCCTACTCCACCAAATGGATTCTCTAGTTCTAATATTCCGCAAGGCTCTCAATTGAAAATGTACTTGGTTCAAGGTGGACATAATGAAAATTTTGGTGGAATTGAAACCTCAGCAGAAGGTTATGACATCGTTGCATGGGGGCTAGTAGGAGCAGATGGAACATCAGTATTATATCCGACTCAGTATAAAAAGCAATCCATAGGCGATAAACCGCTACGTCTTATCGTGGCTTATGTTCAACAAGGAACAGATCGAGTACTAAATAAGGACTTAGTTTCGCCTCTGTCTAGGGATTCCATTACACCGACATATCCGCTGGATAGGGATGGGGCTAAATCAACAAATAAATGAGCCAGAAGCTAGATAACACTCAATTGTAACCGTCCAATAACGAAGTATATTGAAAAATCTCCAAACTAGAGAACTCACTGATGGTTCCTAATCTGGAGATTTCTTATTTGCACTTTTCTTGTATAGTAGATTGAAATAGGAGACGAACACACTAATTTGACTTCCCCAATTGATTCACCTAATTCCTATTTCATTTTGATGTAACTATTTTTATCGAGACTATAACTCACATACAAAATCTTTAATTTTCGTTTTTAAGAATTTCTTCTAATTTATGATAGTCTTGGACACTATCGATCTCATAGATGCTATTACCTTCTAATTCTTCAACATAGACATCTAGCTCTTTGATGTTATCCTTAACCATATTGTCCCAGTAGAGATCAACAAATTCGCCACTTGCATAAGCCTTATCGATAAAGCTGACAATCTTTTCTGCAGTTGGAGCATCCCAGAAGGATACACCACTAAGGATGCGACCTGCCTTGCTATCAACAATAATGTCTTGAACCTTGTAGTCATCTCCATAGACCAAGAACCATTCGTTGGTACAATCTTCACGATAAACACTAAAATAAGTCGAACGTGTCAAATCATTGCGGAACATATTTTTGAAGAGATAGTTATCCGCATCAATAACATAGCTGTTAGCCAACTCTTCTTTTACAAGATAGAGAGAGTAAAAGTTATTGTAGTCAGCGTATTTATCATTGAAAACGAGGCGAACTCCATATTTTTCTTTTAAGTAATCGAATTGTTCTTTAAGGTAACCAACGATGATGATGATGTCATTAATTCCTTTTTCTTTTAAAAACTCAATTTGGTATTCAATCAAAGGTTTTTGATTAACCTGAACCAAGGCTTTAGGGGTATTTTCAGTCATAGGACGCAAGCGAGTTCCCAATCCCGCTGCTAAGATGATGGCTTTCACACGAATCTCCTTTATTCTTTAATAATAATATAAACTCCAGCAATAACGACAAGTGACGTAATAATTGTCAGCATATCTAGCGGTGCACCCAAGAAAACAACTGCAAACAAGACAGTCCAAACTACATAACTCACGTTAAGACCTGTAGCCTTGGCTGGTTGCAAGCGATTGATAGCGATATAATAAGCCAAGTAGGAAATCATATCAAAGGCTGCAAAGACAATCATAAGACCTAGCAATTGTCCATTGGCCACTTCTGCAAATGACTGATGAGAGAAGAGCACAATCACAAGATAGGACAAGAATGAAGTCACTTGACGGATTAAGAGGGCTTCGATTTCACTCAATTCACTTTCCATGGCAAAAGAGCTAAGAACACTCTCACTTCCCCATGCAATGGCACAAACCAAAGCACAAAGAATCCCAATGTAGAAGGAATTGACCTGTTCAACCTTATAGGTCTGAGCAATAATCCCTGCAATAATCAAGACAATCCCAAACACAGTATTTTTCGAAATCTTGTGCTTTAAAAAGAAGAAAGCCAATAAAACTGAAATCGCGGGGTAAATAGCCGATACAGATGAAGCTAAGGAACTTCCGATATACTTAACCGCATAAAGATTGGCCTGCATACCGATAGGACCTGCTAGCAAGGCTCCGATGATAACACTGACATTGCGAATATTTAAGAAAATTGAGAGACGAACTTTTCCTTCTTTTACCAAGAGAAAAGCTAGTAAGATAAAGATACTCAAGAAATCGTGAGCAGCGGCCACCACAAAGGGCGACAAATCTGTAAAAATCGAAAAGATATAAGCACTAATCGTTAGACCTAACCCCCAGAAAATACCTGAGAGTAGACCAAAAGAAACTCCATTTTTATTTTTCATCTGAACCTCCATAATAAGCTAGACCTTTAACAGCTCTTTGGTAACGACTCACACCATAGTCACCAAAATCTGCACCTTGCTCTTCTTTGTAGACTGTCCATAGACTCCAAATAGTGTCTTGTAAAATTTTATAAATGGCAATCTTTTCACGAGAGACAGGTGTTTGCTCACTCTCATAGTGAGATAAGAAGGCTTCTTCCTCTTGACGAGTGAATTCGGACTCTAAAAAGAGAGCAGCCAAATCCCACATTGGATCGTTCATTGATGAATATTCCCAGTCAATCAGATAAAGTCGTCCTTGTGGTGACTCGATAAAGTTTTCAGGTACCAAATCGATATGACAAGATTTTCTGTCAACACCTAAGTCAGCCAGTCTTTTTTCTAAGGAGAAGACTTCTTCTCTAACAGCTTCATAGTTGGCATAAGGGATTTTCTCTTCAATCAAGGATTCGTATTTTTTGATTTCTTCAAAAGGAGCAAATTCTCCTCTTAATTCCTTGCCAGAAGCATGAATAGTTTGTAATATTGGAGCAATTTTATCAAATTTGGTCTTGATTGACATTGAATCAAGCGTAATCGCAGATTCGATATACTCATTTACTTTGATACCAGCTTCAATATCAAAAAGATAATTTTTTACATCTAGGTCTAAATCCTTCAGTAGTTCAAGATTGTACTTTTCATCTTGACGATTGATAAGCTTTTCTGTCCCTTTACCAAAGAACTTAACAATGTATTGCTTATTTGTTGTTTTGACCAAATAGTTTTGATTGGTCATCCCCCCCAGTTGTTCAACACTGAGGACTTCCTCTTCTTGACTAAGTAGGGAAGAAATTTTTTCTTTAATGATTTTCTCCACAATTAACCTCCAGCACTTATACTTCCCACTTAAACACAGTTTTAAAGGCTGTATTTAAATCGGTAGCAAAGACACGGTGAATATCTTTAATTTCTCTTACAGGTTCTTCTAGATAAAGGATATTTTTAAGACGATTGGCAAATTTCTTGACTTCCATCATTTGGATTGCATTTTCAAAATCGATGCGACCAGAACGAGAGGAACCAACCAAGAGCAAGCCTTTTTCTAAGGCATCGCGTGTATTGAGATTGACTTTATACTCGCTAACGCCCATCATGAGAATCGTTCCCTGAGGACGAATGTAGCGAATCAGGTCATTTATAGCCGGTCCAGTACCATTACCACCACAACACTCAAAAGCATGGTCAAAGGCCAAATCTTCAGGAATATTATCAGTGATATAGCATTCTTTAGCAAATGAGAAAAGTTCCAATTTTTCCCAATGACGACCAATAACCACAATCTCTGCTTCTGGCAAAGTATAGTTGATAATATTGGCAACTACAAAAGCTAAACTTCCATCTCCGATAACGGCGATTCGGTCCCGCTTGCTATGAGCAAGGGTCAATAAGCGATTCATGGCATGCATACCGACACTGACAAACTCTGTAATGGCTGCAACCGTATCTTCGATAGCATCATAAGGCACCACACGATCTTTAGGGAGAGAAACAAACTCTCTCATAAAGCCATCAAATCCACTAGATAAGAAATGGGTCCCTGTCATGTAGTTCTCATAGAATTCTTCATCACTCTGCATAGGAGCCTGATTGGGAATCATGACAACTTTTTGCCCAACCTCATAGGTTCCTGTCGGATCAGAAATAACGGTTCCACATGACTCATGAATCATTGCCATTGGAAGCTTTTTATTCAAAATCTTGGGATCACGTTTTCCCTGGTAGTAACGCTGATCCGCATGACAGACCGCCATATAATTAGGACGGATAAGGATATGATTTTCTTGGTCAATAGCCTCTTCCTGATATTTGACATTGATAAACTTAGGCTTAGTTAGTTGATAAATTTGATTAATCATTTTACTAGTCTTTCTCAATCATACTTTTTGCAATCTTCAAATCTGTTACGGTTGTAATCTTCAGATTTGAATATTCACCCTTGGCCAAGGCTACATCTTTTCCTTTGATCACAAAGATTTTACATGCATCTGTCAAGATTTCCTTCTCTTCACCAGAAAGGGAGCCGTAAAGGTCCATGAAGTCCTTGCAACGGAATGTTTGAGGTGTTTGTCCTTGATAAAGGTGAGCACGATTTGGAATAGCTGTAATAAATTGACCGTTGGTGCTTTCAACGATGGTATCAACCGCTTCTACCACTGTATCCACTGCGTCATGATTTTGGGCAAGTTTAATATTGTCTTGAATCATGCGAAGTGTAATAAATGGACGAACAGAATCGTGGGTAACAACGATATCCTCTGGAGTAAGCGGACGATAAGCATCAATGGCTTCAATGATTTTCTCAATACTTGTATTGCGGTCAGCACCACCTTTTGTAATGATGATACGATCCTTATGAAGAGGAAGATATTTATCTACAAGATCCTCTGCATGGGAAACCCAGTCTCCATGAACCCCAACTACAATTTTTTCAATACTTGGTTCCAAGACAAATTTTTCAATTGTATGAATCAAGATAGGTCGATCACCTAGCTCTAAAAATTGTTTTGGCAAGTTACTGATTCCCATGCGTGTGCCAGTTCCACCAGCAAGAATTCCTGCATAAATCATCTATTTTCTCCTTTGTCTTACTAAAAAAACTTATTCTCTCTATTATACCACAATCTAGTCCTATCATAAAAGAAATACTAGTCATCCCGTTCTAGAATAGGAGGATTAAGCAGTTCCATTATTCATAGAAATTAGTCCACTTCTAGTAATGACTAGGAATTCTGTAGTCATTACCAATAAATGGCTGTGAAATTTTAGAGTTCTTCAGAATAATATACTTTCCTTAAAGAAAACTTAAAATTAAGATTTGAGACTTCAAAGTGATTACTTGACTTATACTCAATGAAAATCAAAAAGCAAACTAGGAAGCTAGCCGTAAGCTGTACTTGAGTACGGTAAGGCGACGCTGACGTGGTTTGAATTTGATTTTCGAAGAGTATTACTGCCCTTCATTTCTTATTAGCTGACTTTATGATATAATGAAAAACGAGGTAAATTGAATGAAAAGTATAAAATTAAATGCTCTATCTTACATGGGAATTCGTGTCTTGAATATTATTTTTCCCATCTTAACTGGAACCTATGTAGCGCGTGTCTTGGACCGAACTGACTATGGTTACTTCAACTCAGTTGACACTATTTTGTCATTTTTCTTGCCCTTTGCGACTTATGGGGTCTATAACTACGGTTTACGGGCCATCAGTAATGTCAAGGATAACAAAAAAGATCTGAATAGAACCTTCTCTAGTCTTTTTTATTTGTGCATAGCTTGTACGATTTTGACCACTGCTGTCTATATCCTAGCCTATCCTCTCTTCTTTACTGATAATCCAATCATCAAAAAAGTCTACCTTGTTATGGGGATTCAACTCATTGCCCAGATTTTTTCAATCGAGTGGGTCAATGAAGCTCTGGAAAATTACAGTTTTCTCTTTTACAAGACTGCCTTCATCCGTATCCTGATGCTGGTCTCTATTTTCCTGTTTGTCAAGAATGAACACGATATTGTTGTTTATACACTTGTGATGAGTTTATCGACTCTGATTAACTACCTGATTAGTTATTTTTGGATTAAAAGAGACATCAAACTTGTTAAGATTCACCTAAGTGATTTTAAACCACTCTTTCTCCCTCTGACAGCCATGTTAGTCTTTGCCAATGCCAATATGCTCTTCACTTTTTTAGATCGCCTCTTCCTCGTTAAAACAGGGATTGATGTCAACGTTAGTTACTATACCATGGCTCAACGAATTGTGACCGTTATAGCTGGTGTTGTAACAGGAGCTATCGGAGTGAGTGTGCCTCGTCTCAGTTACTATTTGGGTAAAGGAGACAAAGAAGCCTATGTTTCTCTGGTTAATAGAGGTAGTCGAATCTTTAACTTCTTTATCATTCCACTGAGTTTTGGACTCATGGTTTTAGGACCAAATGCCATCCTCCTTTACGGTAGTGAAAAATATATCGGAGGCGGTATCTTAACCTCTCTCTTCGCTTTTCGTACGATTATCCTGGCACTAGATACCATTCTTGGTTCCCAAATTCTCTTTACAAACGGCTATGAAAAACGTATCACAGTCTATACAGTCTTTGCTGGGCTACTCAATTTGGGCTTAAATAGTCTCCTCTTTTTCAACCATATCGTGGCTCCTGAATACTACTTACTGACAACTATGCTATCAGAGGCCTCTCTACTTGTTTTCTATATCGTTTTCATCCATAGGAAACAGCTCATTCACTTGGGACATATCTTTGGCTATACTGTTCGATACTCGCTCTTTTCACTTTCTTTCGTGGGAATTTATTTCCTGATCAATTTCTTGTATCCTGTGGATATGGTCATTAATTTGCCATTTTTGATTAATACTGGTTTGATTGTCTTGCTATCAGCTATCTCTTATATTGGTCTACTCGTCTTCACAAAAGATAGCATTTTCTATGAATTTTTAAACCATGTCCTAGCCTTAAAAAATAAATTCAAAAGATCATAGGAGTTTAAAATGAAACAACTAACCATTGAAGATGCCAAACAAATTGAATTAGAAATTTTGGATTATATTGATACTCTCTGTAAAAAGCACAATATAAACTATATTATCAATTACGGTACTCTGATTGGGGCGGTTCGACATAAGGGCTTTATCCCTTGGGACGACGATATTGATTTGTCCATGCCTCGAGAAGATTACCAACGATTTATAAACATCTTTCAAAAGGAAAAAAGCAAGTATAAGCTCCTTTCCTTAGAAACTGATAAGAACTACTTTAACAACTTTATCAAAATAACCGACAGTACGACTAAAATTATTGATACTCGAAATACAAAAACCTATGAGTCTGGTGTCTTTATCGATATTTTCCCTATGGATCGCTTTGATGATCCTAAGGTCATTGATACTTGTTATAAGCTGGAAAGCTTCAAACTTCTATCTTTCAGTAAACATAAAAATATTGTCTATAAAGATAACCTTTTAAAAGATTGGATACGAACAGCCTTTTGGTTACTCCTTCGACCTGTTTCTCCTCGTTATTTTGCACATAAAATCGAGAAAGAAATTCAAAAATATAGTCGTGAAAATGGTCAGTATATGGCCTTTATCCCTTCAAAATTTAAGGAAAAGGAAGTCTTTCCAAGTGGTACTTTCGATAAAACAATCGATTTACCCTTTGAGAATTTAAGCCTTCCCGCACCTGAAAAATATGATACTATTTTGACACAATTTTATGGAGATTATATGACCCTACCACCAGAAGAAAAACGCTTCTACAGTCATGAATTTCACGCTTACAAATTGGAGGATTAGGATGCAGTATTTAGAAAAAAAAGAAATTAAAGAAATTCAACTAGCCCTGCTAGACTATATTGATGAGACTTGTAAGAAACATGATATTCCTTATTTTCTCAGTTATGGAACCATGCTTGGAGCTATCCGCCACAAAGGTATGATTCCATGGGATGATGATATTGATATTTCTCTCTATCGTGAGGATTATGAGCGTTTACTGAAGATTATTGAAGAAGAAAATCACCCTCGCTACAAGGTTCTTTCCTACGACACTTCTTCTTGGTACTTCCATAATTTCGCATCGATTTTGGATACTTCTACTGTTATCGAAGACCATGTTAAGTACAAGCGTCATGACACCAGTCTCTTTATCGATGTCTTCCCAATTGATCGATTTACAGACTTGAGCATTGTCGATAAGAGTTATAAGTATGTAGCCCTTCGTCAACTAGCCTATATCAAAAAATCACGCGCAGTTCACGGTGATAGCAAATTAAAAGATTTTCTAAGATTATGTAGCTGGTACGCCCTCCGATTGGTCAATCCTCGCTACTTTTACAAGAAAATTGATCAGCTAGTCAAAAATGCTTCAACCAGCACTCCTCAATATGAAGGAGGAATTGGGATTGGTAAGGAAGGTATGAAAGAAGTCTTCCCAGTTGATACCTTTAAAGAACTCATCTTAACTGAGTTTGAAGACCGTATGTTGCCCGTCCCTAAAAAATATGATCAATTTTTAACCCAGATGTATGGGGATTATATGACACCACCATCAAAAGAAATGCAAGAGTGGTATAGCCACAGTATTAAAGCTTATCGCAAAAGCTGATTAAGCAGTAGTTTACAAGAAAAAATATAACAAAAAAGAGAAGATCGTTACACCTTCTCTTTTTTCTATTTAAATTGCTTCTGTGACAAAACTACGGCTTTCAAGTACCTTAAGCATAGCATTAGCTGTATCTAGGGCTGTAAAGAGTGGTACACCGTGTTCAATGGCTGAACGGCGGATTTGCTCACCATCTTCGTCAGCAGTTCGTTTGGTTCCTACTGTGTTAATGATAGCCTGGATTCTTCCTTTGCGAACAAAGCTTGGAATATCCTGATCATCATCACCAATCTTTCCAACAGGCTGAGCATGTAATCCATGACTGGCAAAGAAGGCTGCTGTCCCTTCTGTCGCGAGGATTCCATAGCCAATATTTTGGAAACGACGAGCCAAGTTCAAGGCTTCTTCTTTGGCATCATCAGCGATGGTAAATACAACGTTACCAAAAGTTGGCAAGTGGAGGTAAGAAGCTTCAAAGACTTTATAGAGAGCTTTTTCCAAAGTCGTATCAGAACCCATAACTTCCCCTGTTGACTTCATTTCAGGACCAAGTAAGCTGTCTACCTTAGCTAGTTTGGTAAAGGAGAAGACAGGTGCCTTGATATGAACGCGAGTGCTTTCAGGGTAAAGTCCATCTTGGTAGCCAAGTTCTGATAAACTTTGACCAAGAATGAGCTTAGTCGCTACTTGAGCCATAGGAATATTGGTCACCTTAGAAAGGAATGGAACGGTACGGCTGGCACGTGGATTGACCTCAATAACATAGACTTTTTCATCCTTGATGACAAACTGGATGTTCATCATTCCAAGGCAGTTAAGACCGATTGCTAGGCGTTTAGTATAGTCTGCGATTGTTTCTTGCACCTTTTGCGACAAGGTTTGTGGTGGGTAAACGGCCATTGAGTCACCTGAGTGGACACCGGCACGTTCGATATGCTCCATGATACCAGGGATGAGGACATTTTCTCCGTCTGAAATGGCATCAACTTCACACTCTTGTCCAACGATATAAGAGTCTACAAGGACTGGATGGTCAGGACTAGCCTTAACCGCTGTACGCATGTAAGAACGAAGGTCTTCTTCGTTTTCAACGATTTCCATAGCACGACCACCCAAGACATAAGATGGGCGAACGAGGACTGGGAAACCAATCTTGCGAGCTGCAAGTACTGCTTCTTCTTCATTGGTAGCCGTTTGTCCTGGTGGCTGTGGAATATCCAAATCTTTAAGAGCTTGCTCGAAGAGGTCACGGTCTTCGGCGCGGTCTAGGTCAGCAACTTGCGTTCCCAAAATAGTCACACCTGCTTTTGCCAATGGCTCCGCAAGGTTGATAGCTGTTTGACCACCGAACTGAACGATAACTCCCTTTGGTTGCTCCAAGTCGATGACATTCATAACATCTTCGAATGTCAATGGCTCAAAGTAAAGCTTGTCTGATACAGAGAAGTCTGTAGAAACGGTCTCTGGGTTTGAGTTCATGATGATGGCTTCATAGCCAGCCGCCTGGATAGCCTTAACAGAGTGAACGGTTGCGTAGTCAAACTCAACCCCTTGCCCGATACGGATTGGACCAGAACCTAGGACAAGTACAGATTCTTTATCAGACTTGATAGACTCGTTTTCCCAACCATAGGTTGAATAGAAATATGGTGTTTCAGAGTCAAATTCTGCCGCACAAGTATCTACCATCTTGTAGACTGGGACAATCTTGTTTTCCAAGCGAAGCTGGCGAACTTGGTCTGCAGTCGTTTCCCAAAGTTCAGCAATCTTACGGTCTGAGAAGCCATTGAGTTTGGCTGTTTTCAAAACTTCCAGATCTTGTGGATGGGCACCTAATTCTTGCTCAATTTCAAAGATATGCAAGAGTTTATCCAGATAGAAGATATCAATCTTAGTTAATTCAGCAATTTCTTCTGGTGTGTAGCCACGACGAATGGCTTCTGATACATAGAAGAGACGATCATCTTGGGCTTTGACTACTTTTTCAATCAAGGCATCATCAGAAACTGATGCAAGTTCAGGCATTTCATTGTGATGCACCCCAATTTCAAGGGAACGACAAGCTTTAAGGAGAGATTCTTCAATGTTACGACCGATTGCCATGACTTCTCCAGTGGCCTTCATCTGAGTACCAAGACGGCGCTCACCCTTTTCAAACTTGTCAAATGGGAAACGTGGAATCTTGGCAACAACGTAGTCAAGGGCTGGCTCAAACATGGCATAGGTTGAACCTGTAACTGGGTTGATCACCTCATCCAAGGTCAAACCTACTGCAATCTTAGCAGCTAACTTAGCAATCGGGTAACCTGTCGCCTTAGAAGCAAGGGCTGACGAACGCGATACACGAGGATTTACTTCAATAACATAATACTTAAAGCTGTGGGGATCCAGGGCCAGCTGAACGTTACATCCACCTTCAATCTTGAGGGCACGAATGATGCTCAAACTCGCGTCACGTAGCATTTGGTTTTCATAATCTGACATGGTTTGGGCAGGGGCAAATACAATGGAATCCCCTGTGTGAATCCCAACTGGATCAAAGTTTTCCATGTTACAAACAACTAAAGCATTGTCAGCTGAGTCACGCATGACTTCGTATTCGATTTCCTTAAAGCCAGCAATCGAACGCTCAATCAAACATTGGGTAACAGGTGACAATTTCAAACCATTTTCAGCGATTTCACGCAATTCTTCCTCGTTGGCACACATACCACCACCAGTACCACCAAGAGTAAAGGCTGGACGGACGATGACTGGGTAGCCAATTGTTGCTGCAAAGGCAACTGCTTCGTCTACTGTGTTGACAATTTCAGATTCTGGAATTGGTTGGTTCAATTCTTCCATCAATTGTTTAAAGAGATCGCGGTCCTCTGCTTGGTCAATAGCAGACAATTTAGTACCCAGAAGTTCCACTCCTAGCTCATCTAAAATACCATTCTTAGACAACTCCATGGCCATATTAAGACCTGTCTGACCACCGAGTGTTGGGAGCAAGGCATCTGGACGTTCCTTGCGAAGAATTCGTGTCACAAACTCAAGTGTAATCGGTTCGATATAAACCTTGTCCGCAATCTCCTTGTCCGTCATGATGGTGGCAGGGTTTGAGTTAACCAAAACAACCTCATAACCTTCCTCTTTCAACGACAAGCAAGCCTGGGTCCCAGCGTAGTCAAACTCAGCAGCCTGACCAATAATAATCGGACCAGAACCAATCACCATAATTTTTTGAATATCAGTACGTTTAGGCATAGTTTATGATACAAAGCCCGTAAAGAACACAGTGAAAATAGAAAACTCGGTGCAGACGCCTTTAGCGTCAAGACGATGTTTATCTTTTTCACACAGTTCTTAGGGCGTGTTCACTTCCGCGAACAATGTATCGTCTCCTTTCTATTCGGCAACTCTCGGGTTGCCATTAAATAAATTCTCCGACGAGCTTTTACTCGTTCTTAGTTTGATTGTTTAAAAGCTTCCATCATCTCGATAAATTCGTCAAATAGGTAGCTAGCGTCATGAGGACCAGGAGCTGCATCTGGATGGTATTGAACAGAGAAAGCAGGTTGGTATCTGTGACGCACACCTTCAACTGACTTATCATTGATTTCTTCGTGGGTGATAATCAAATGCTCTGGCAAATCCTCACGGCTAACTGCATAACCATGGTTTTGACTTGTAAAATCCACACGTCCTGTAGCAATTTCACGTACTGCATGGTTGAATCCACGGTGACCAAATTTCATCTTGTAAGTCTTAGCCCCGTTTGCCATAGCAAAAAGTTGGTGTCCCATACAGATACCAAAGATTGGGATTTTTCCTTGCACACCACGAATCATATCCAGTGCCTGTGGAACATCTTCTGGATTTCCCGGTCCATTTGACAACATAACTCCGTCAGGATTGAGATGGAGAATTTCTTCAGCCGTTGTCGAATAAGGAACAACGGTCACATTACAGTTGCGTTTAGAAAGTTCACGTAGAATTGAGTGCTTGAGACCAAAGTCCACTAGCACTACGCTCAAACCAACTCCAGGAGCTGGATAGGATGTTTTAGTAGAAACTTGTTTGATATTGTCTGTCGGCAAGACTGTCGCTTGGAGCTGGTCCGTCACATGATCCATGCTATCCCCAACATGGGTCAAGGTTGCACGCATGGTACCATGCTTACGGATAATCTTGGTAAGGGCACGCGTATCAATTCCTGAAATACCTGGAATTTTCTTGGCTTTCAAAAATTCATCCAAGGTCATTTGGTTGCGCCAGTTACTAGCTCTACGTGCTTCTTCGAAAACAACAACTCCCTTACAAGTTGGAATAATAGATTCGTAATCATCACGGTTGATTCCATAATTTCCTACCAAAGGATAAGTAAAGGTCAAGATTTGTCCATTATAAGACTGGTCTGTAATGGATTCTTGATAGCCGGTCATTCCTGTATTAAAGACGATTTCGCCTGTTACATCAATATCTGCTCCGAAGGCCTTGCCTTCAAAAACTGTGCCATCTTCTAATACTAGAAGTCTTTTTGTCATATTTTCACCTCTCGTGGACGCTCACTGGCGTCTTTTAACGTCTTGTGTTTTAGTTGGCGTTTCTACTCGCCAATACGGATTCTAAGATTGCCATTCGAACAAAGACACCATTGGTCATTTGTTGGACAATCCGTGATTTTGGTGCTTCAACCAAGTGGTCTGCGATTTCTACATCACGGTTGACTGGAGCTGGGTGCATGAGGATTGCTGTTTCTTTCAAACGATCGTAACGTTCTTGAGTCAAGCCATGTTGGGCATGGTAGTCTTCTTTGGAAAAGACTGCACCACTATCATGGCGTTCATGTTGCACACGAAGAAACATCATGACATCCACCTGATCAATGATTTCATCAATGGTTACAAACTGTCCATAATCTGCAAACTCTTGACTTCTCCATTTCTCAGGTCCAGCAAAGTAAAGTTCAGCTCCCAAGCGTTTCAAAATCTGCATATTGGATTTGGCAACACGTGAATGATCCAAGTCACCTGCAATAGCAACCTTGAGACCCTCAAAGTGACCAAATTCCTCATAAATAGTCATCAAATCAAGCAAGCTCTGGCTAGGGTGTTGGCCCGAACCATCTCCACCATTGATGATGGAAGTCGTAATCGTGGGACTAGCAATTAACTCTCTGTAGTAATCAACCTCAGGGTGGCGAATCACACAGACATCCACTCCTAAAGCAGACAGAGTCAAAATGGTATCATAAAGTGTCTCACCCTTATTGACTGAACTAGTTTTCACATCAAAGTCAAGTCGCTCCAATCCCAGTTTAATCTCTGCCACTTCAAAGGACTTATGCGTCCGTGTAGAATCCTCAAAGAAAAGATTGGAAACAATCGGATGGTCTTCATAAGGAAGCTGAGCTCCGTTTTTAAACTCAATTCCTCGCTTGATCAATTTCATCACTTGATCGACAGTGAGGTCTTCCATGGATACCACATGGTTCAATGCTTGTTGATTTTCTGACATGGCTACTCCTTTAGCTTTCTAAGCTTCTTCAGTAATCAGAACTCTGTCTTGGCCATCAAGTTCTGCCATCTCTACGATGATTTCTTCAGAACGACTGGTTGGGATGTTTTTTCCAACGTAATCTGGACGGATTGGCAATTCTCTATGTCCACGATCGACTAGAACTGCTAAACTCACGCGCGCAGGACGACCATGACCTACAATATTATCAATAGCAGCACGGATGGTACGACCTGTATAGAGCACATCATCCACCAAGATAACTTCGCGGTCTGTCACATCGACAGAAACCAAAGAAGTATCTTCTCCACTTTTAACATCATCACGGAAGGGTTTAGTATCCAATTCCACAACAGGAACTGAAAGATTTTCTAGTTGCTCCAAACGTTCTTGGATTCGGTGGGCGATAAAGACACCACGAGTTTTAATACCAGCCAAGACGATTTTATTCAAATCTTTGTTGCGTTCGATAATCTCATATGTAATACGCGTAATCGCTCGTTTGACGGTCAATTCGTCTACAACTTCTTTTGTCTTCATGACAAACCTCCAAAAAGAAAAGTCTCCTTAAACAAGGAGACTTGAAATGTATAGCCAAGCGAACCCTACTGCAAACAGTATAGACTTCACCCTTCTACTTTATCACGCTCCTTGCCTGCCTCACGGGACAGGTTTAAAGGAATATTTAATTATCACTTACTATAGCACAAAGCATGCTTAAAATCAAGCAAAAACTTTTGGTACACCATCTTATAAATTTCTAAAGTCATATAACTGTGGGTACTGGTCACACTCTGGATTTTTAGGATGGCAAATGGCTCTTCCAAAATAAATCATGGCCTGATGGGCTGCTAACCACTGCTCAGGCGGCAAGATATCCATGACCCGCTTTTCCACCTCAAGTGGTGTCGCTGATTTTTTGACGATATCGTGGTGTTTGCAAATACGCTCCACATGAGTATCCACTGCAAAAGCTGGAATCCCAAATCCTACACTCATGACAACATTGGCTGTCTTGCGACCAACACCTGCCAAACTCTCTAATTCCTGACGTGTTTGAGGGACTTGACCATCAAAATCGTCTAGTAACTGTTGGGCACATTTTTTAAGGAATTTAGCCTTATTTCGATACAGTCCCAGGCGAGAAATGTGTGAAGCAATTTCACTTTCTGTTGCAACAGACATGGCTTGTGGCGTTGGAAAGGCAGCAAAGAGACCTGGCGTGGCCTTATTTACCGCTGCATCCGTTGTCTGGGCTGACAACATGACCGCAACCAAGAGTTCAAAATGATTGGTGAAATCAAGACTGGGCTTGGCATCTGGAAACAAAGCAATGATTTCTTCTAGCACCTTTCGTGCTCGTTTTTTTGACAAGACCATTATTCGTCTCCATCAAATAGTCCTTGTAAGCCAGCAAAAGGACTATTTTCTTCTTTCTTAACTGCTTGTTGGGCCTGGTATTCTTCCTCAGTCATGATTTGCCAGTCATTTCCTGACACAAATCCTTGACCAGCCTCTTCTTCAGCCGTCAAGACCTTGATAGGAATGTTTAGTAGGATATTGTCTGACACGCTCTCAGCAAGATCAAGTTCTCCATTTTCGATAGGCAAGACCAAATCATCATCTAGCACTTCTTGATCTAGCTGGTTGGTTGCGCCTTCCATGAAAACTTCCGTAACTGGATAAGATTCAACTAACTCAACTGGCTCCATACTGCGACTTGAAGCAAGAACAATGGTATAAGATAGTTGATAATCTAAGAAATACATACAGTCTTCGTACTGTACTTTCCCAACTGCAAGGATATTTTTTACATCTAAAATTTCTTGATTACGTGCACGCAGGTCTGCGGCTAAGTCTAACGTTTGTTCAAAGTTCAAGCCTTCAGACTGCTTACGAATTTCTTGAATATTTAATTTCATACTTCCTCCATAAAGATTTACTCTCTTGATTATACCATGAAAAGCCTACAAATCAGCCCACCAAACTTTGTAAATAAAATTCGAATTTTTTACATATTTACTATGACATTTTTGTTTTTTTTATTGCTATACTACATCAGATCAAGGAGGATGCTCACATGGAAGACAAGAAACTCATTCAACTCCTATCCAAGTTAAATAAAAGCTACCAAAACTGTAAACAGGGTACGGCAGATGATATTAGACTACAAGAGCTGCTAAACACTACTATGCAAGAGCTCAAAAAAACGGAAAAGTTGAACAACAGTATCTTAATTGATCTTGAGAAATTTTACCAACCCACCAGTCCTCTGATTGGACTGGGTAGCCTAAAACTAAACGATCAAGCACGCACTGCTTGGCGAAACTATGATAAAATCCATTACGAGCATGTCAAACACGTACTAACTCTTTAGGTACCTGTTTTTGGATTTTAGAGCATAGAATTTCCAGTTTTCTGTTGACAAAATTTCCTGAAAGGTATAGGATAGAGGTACTAATACTCGGAGGTAAGGGAGACATGAACAACTAAGTCTATCAAATAAAGAACCTTTATTTAGTAGATCTTGTTTTTGTCTCTTTTTGTGTGCTCTTATGCTCTTTTTCTGGCATTTTATACTCAATGAAAATCAAAGAGCAAACTAGGAAGCGAGCTACAGGTTGCTCAAAGCACTGCTTTGAGGTTGTAGATAAGACTGACGAAGTCAGTTACATATATCTACGGTAAGGCGACGCTGACGTGGTTTGAAGAGATTTTCGAAGAGTATTGATAGAGTTTTTTTGACATAGACTTTGGCTCTACTAGGTAAAGTAGAGCTTTTTGTTATGCACTATCAACATTCTAGAAAGGGTAATCATATGATAAAAATCAATCACCTGACCATCACACAGAACAAAAATTTACGAGACCTTGTCTCTGACCTCAGCATGATCATCCAAGACGGGGAAAAGGTAGCTATCATCGGCGAAGAAGGAAATGGTAAATCAACCTTGCTTAAAACTTTAATGGGGGAATCTTTGCCTGATTTCACTATCAGGGGTGACATCCAGTCTGACTATCAGTCACTCGCTTACATTCCTCAAAAACTCCCCGAAGAGCTGAAAAAGAAAAGTCTACACGACTACTTCTTTTTGGATTTTACTGATTTAGACTACAGTATCCTCTATCGTTTGGCTGAGGAATTGCATTTTGATAGCGACCGTTTCGCTAGCAACCAAGAAATTGGCAGTCTATCAGGGGGCGAAGCTTTGAAAATTCAGCTCATCCATGAGTTAGCCAAACCCTTTGAGATTCTATTTTTAGATGAACCTTCAAATGATCTGGACCTTAAGACGGTTGATTGGCTAAAAGGTCAAATTCGAAAAATTCGGCAAACTGTTATTTTCATTTCCCATGATGAAGACTTTCTTTCTGAAACGGCAGACACTATTGTTCACTTGCGACTGGTCAAGCACCGTAAAGAAGCAGAAACGCTAGTAGAGTATTTAGACTATGATAGCTATAGCGACCAGAGAAAGGCTAATTTTACCAAACAAAGCCAACAAGCTGCTAACGACCAAAGAGCCTATGATAAAACCATGGAAAAACATCGGCGAGTCAAGCAAAATGTAGAAACTGCGCTTCGAGCTACCAAAGACAGTACTACCGGTCGCCTATTGGCTAAAAAGATGAAAAATATCCTCTCTCAAGAAAAACGCTACGAAAAGGCAGCTCAGTCCATGACCCAAAAGCCACTTGAAGAGGAAGAAATCCAACTTTTCTTCTCAGATATACAGCCATTACCTGCTTCTAAAGTCTTAATCCAACTGGAAAAAGAAAATTTATCCATTGGCGACCGAATTTTGGTGCAAGAACTACAATTAACTGTCCGTGGCCAAGAAAAAATTGGTATCATCGGCCCAAATGGTGTTGGGAAATCAACTCTGTTAGCCAAATTACAGCAACTTCTGAATGATAAAAGAGAGATTTTACTTGGTTTTATGCCACAAGATTACCATAAAAAACTACAATTAGATTTATCCCCAATAGCCTATCTCAGCAAAACTGGGGAAAAAGAGGAACTACAAAAAATCCAATCTCACCTAGCCAGTCTCAATTTCAGTTATCCAGAAATGCAGCATCAAATTCGCTCCTTATCTGGCGGACAACAGGGTAAACTCCTGCTTTTGGATTTAGTCTTGTGCAAACCAAACTTTCTCCTGTTGGATGAACCTACACGAAACTTTTCTCCCACTTCTCAACCCCACATCAGGAAACTCTTTGCAACCTATCCGGGCGGTCTCATCACTGTTTCGCATGACCGTCGTTTCTTAAAAGAGGTCTGTTCAAGCATCTACCGCTTGACAGAACACGGTTTGGAGCTAGTTAATTTAGACGATTTATAAATTTGCAACATAGCAAAAATCCAGAGACGACCTCTGGATTCTTTTACATCTGTTTCAAACGTTCGATCCGTTCTGAGATAGGTGGGTGGGTATAAAAGAGTTTTTGGAACCCTCCACCTTTCTTAGGATCATTGATATAAAGTGCACTGCTGGCATCATCGACAGGACGACTCATGGGTTTACTATTGTCTAACTTACGTAGGGCATTAATCATTCCTTGAGGATTGCGCGTCAACTCAACACTGGAAGCATCAGCTAGGAATTCCCTCTGACGAGAAATAGCTAGTTGCACCAAAGTTGCAGCGAGGGGAGCCAACACGATAGCTAGTAGGGAAACCACGAGCATAATGATTTCTAAGCCATTTCCTTCTCTGTCATCGTCACTTCGTCTGCGACCTGCGCCACCCCACCACATCATACGACCAGCCATACTAGAAAGCATGGTGATAGCACTAGCAAGGGCGACGGCAATAGTCGAAATACGGATATCGTAATTACGGATATGACTGACTTCATGTCCCATAACAGCTTCTAGCTCCTCACGATTCATGATAGCTAATAGACCTGACGTCGCAGCAACAGCCGCATTTTGAGGATTAGAACCTGTCGCAAAGGCATTTAAGGCTGGATCATCAATGATGAAAACACGGGGCATAGGAATCTGAGCGACCATAGCCATATCTTCCACTACATGGTAGAGGTCTGGTGCCGTTTGTTCATCCACCTCACGCGCTCCATTCATGGACATGACAATCTCTGTCGATTGAAAAATCATGGACAAGGCATAGATAAAGCCGATAATCAGTGCGATAACCAAACCACCAATCCCAGACCGCATAAAGAGGTAACCAACCGCATAGCCAACAAGAGCTAAGAGTAGGAAAAATACCAGCAACAAAATCCACGTTTTTCGTTTATTGCTTGCAATTTGATCAAACAACATCTTAGTCACCTAAACCGCTAAAATCAACTTTAGGAACTGCCTTTTCCTCTTCTGGTGTTTGAAGGAAATCTGCTGCTTTAAATCCAAACATTCCAGCGATAATATTGCTTGGGAAAGTTTCTAATTTTACATTGTAGTTGCTGACAACACTGTTATAGAGTTGACGAGAGTAAGAAATTTTATTTTCCGTGTTTGTCAACTCCTCTTGCAATTTAACAAAGTTGGCACTAGCTTTCAAATCTGGATAGCTTTCTGCAACTGCAAAAATACCTGAAACCTGACGAGTAAGGGCATCACTAGCTTTCATAGCTTCTGCTGGTGAAGTCGCTGCCGCCACTTGGTTACGCAGTTCTGCCACCTTTTCAAGGGTAGAACCTTCATATTTGGCATAACCTTTTACAGTCTCAATCAAGTTTGGCAAGAGATCATTTCGACGTTTCAACTGAACATCAATCTGACTCCAAGCCTCCTTTGTTTGCATACGATTCTTAACCAAACCGTTATAGCTAACAATCACAAAAATAACAATAAGAGCTAAAACTCCAAGAATAATCCAAGTCATTATATAAGTCCTTTCTGCTTTTAGATTAGTACCAGTATATCAAATTTTTAATGATTGTGGTAAAATAAGATGATACTAAAGAAGGAAATAACTATGAAACCAGAAACATTTTACAACTTGCTTGCCGAGCAAAATCTTCCACTTTCTGACCAGCAAAAAAAACAATTTGAACGTTATTTTGAGCTCTTAGTCGAGTGGAATGAAAAGATTAATTTAACAGCCATTACGGATAAGGAAGAAGTTTATCTCAAACATTTTTACGATTCGATTGCACCCATTCTTCAAGGTTTGATTCCCAATGAAACTATCAAACTTCTTGATATCGGAGCTGGGGCAGGATTTCCTAGTCTGCCGATGAAAATCCTCTATCCTCAGCTAGATGTGACTATCATTGATTCACTCAATAAGCGCATCAACTTCCTACAACTCTTGGCTCAAGAACTGGATTTGGACGATGTTCATTTCTACCATGGACGTGCAGAAGACTTGGCACAAGACAAAAACTTCCGTGCTCAATATGATTTTGTAACAGCTCGTGCGGTTGCCCGTATGCAGGTCTTATCTGAATTGACAATTCCTTACCTTAAAGTTGGCGGAAAACTATTGGCACTCAAGGCCAGCAATGCTCCTGAGGAGTTATTAGAAGCTAAGAATGCCCTCAACCTCCTCTTCAGTAAAGTCGAAGACAATCTCAACTACGCCCTACCAAATGGAAATCCGCGTTATATCACAGTGGTGGAAAAGAAAAAAGAAACACCAAATAAATATCCGAGAAAGGCTGGCATGCCCAACAAACGCCCGCTTTAAATTTTTTAGTAAAAAATGTTTACAAAGTCATCCTCGCTCTCTTATTTTTAGGCTCGGGAAAAAATGATTTACAAAATCATTTTTTTCTGCTATACTATCCTAAGCAAAGGTTTTTAATGTCATCCCGTGAGGTGACGAAGACGCAGAAATACTTGAAACTCTCTAAAATCTAGATTTTAGAGAAGTCTTACTCTGAGGGCCTATTGCTGTAAAATAATGGGCTCTTTTTTGATGCCCAAAAGTGAGGTTTATATGAAACAAGAATCAACTGTTGATTTGTTACTAGACGTTGACCAACGTCCTTCGACTGGAAAAGGAACTCTCCTTAGCTTCCAACACGTTTTCGCCATGTTTGGTGCGACCATCTTGGTACCCTTGATTTTGGGAATGCCTGTATCTGTTGCCCTTTTTGCTTCAGGTGTTGGAACACTCATCTACATGATTGCTACTGGTTTTAAAGTTCCAGTTTATCTAGGTTCTTCATTCGCCTTTATCACAGCTATGTCACTAGCTATGAAGGAAATGGGAGGAGATATATCTGCTGCTCAAACTGGAGTTATCTTGACTGGTTTGGTCTATGTCCTTGTTGCTACCAGCATCCGATTTGTAGGAACAAAATGGATTGATAGACTCTTGCCACCAATCATCATCGGACCTATGATTATCGTTATCGGTCTTGGACTTGCAGGTTCAGCTGTTACCAACGCTGGTCTTGTAGCTGATGGAAACTGGAAAAATGCTCTTGTAGCAGTTGTTACTTTCTTGATTGCTGCCTTTATCAATACAAAGGGAAAAGGATTCCTACGAATCATTCCATTTCTCTTTGCCATTATCGGTGGTTACCTCTTCGCACTAACTCTTGGCTTGGTTGACTTTACACCAGTTCTTAAAGCTAACTGGTTTGAAATTCCTGGTTTCTACTTGCCATTTAACACAGGTGGTGCCTTTAAAGAATACAATCTTTACTTTGGTCCAGAAGCCATCGCTATCTTGCCAATCGCTATCGTAACAATTTCTGAACATATCGGAGACCATACTGTTTTGGGTCAAATCTGTGGCCGTCAATTCTTAAAAGAACCAGGTCTTCACCGTACTCTTCTTGGTGACGGTATCGCAACTTCTGTTTCTGCCTTCCTTGGTGGACCAGCCAATACAACTTACGGAGAAAATACAGGGGTTATCGGTATGACTCGTATCGCTTCTGTCTCAGTTATCCGTAACGCTGCCTTCATCGCGATTGCCCTCAGCTTCCTTGGTAAATTCACTGCCTTGATTTCAACTATTCCAAACGCTGTACTTGGTGGTATGTCAATCCTTCTCTATGGGGTTATCGCCAGCAATGGTTTGAAAGTCTTGATTAAAGAACGTGTTGATTTCGCTCAAATGCGAAACCTCATCATCGCAAGTGCTATGTTGGTTCTTGGACTTGGAGGAGCTGTCCTTAAACTTGGTCCAGTTACACTTTCAGGTACTGCTCTTTCAGCCATGACAGGAATCATCTTGAACTTGATCTTGCCATACGAAAATAAAGACTAATACTCTTCGAAAATCTCTTCAAACTACGTCAACGTCGCCTTGCCGTAGATATATGTAACTGACTTCGTCAGTCTTATCTACAACCTCAAAGCAGTGCTTTGAACAACCTGCGGCTAGTTTCCTAGTTTCCTAGTTTGCTCTTTGATTTTCATTGAGTATAAGAGTCTAAACATATCAAAAAACAAGCATTTCCAATTACGGAAGTGCTTATTTTTTTGATACTTAAAAGTAAGTGTATCCCCCTAACGCTGTCTAATATGTCTCCCCTATATGCATACGCTTCCACTCAGAGAACTCTACCTTGAACAGTTCAGGGGCTTTTTTAGCATTGTTATAAACTATAATATAGTAACCTTCCTTATTCCAAAACTTTCCTAAAATCTCAGCGTCTTCCAGCTCTGCTTCATAATCTAATACTCATCTGCTTTCAAAAAGCATTCTATTCCATCTCCGATTAACGATGGACTTTATCACCTCCTTCTCCAGTCCTTGTATAACATCTTGAAGTTGATTCATGATATCTTCCAATATGGGCATCAACAGCTCCATAACAATAGCGAAATTCTCGTATATGGTGACTATGGACATGTGGACCTACTCCCATTGAAGCCCAACAAGATCCCAGTTTACTGATTCTACCGAAACCAGACTCATCTTGGTACATCAAGCGAACCTTACGAAAATGCCTACTGGTTTTAAAGCGCTTTCTTGTCTTCTTGAATTGAGATTTTATTTTTAGACGCGACAATGGTTTGAGAGTCTGCTTTCTTGGGATGTTCTGGACGTGGCCTAATATTTCGCCAACCATGGCGCTTCAAGAGTTGATAGAAGGCATCACGTGTGTAGGAAGGATCTAACTCCTTTGTATAAGCCTGAAATAAGGCATCAATTGTAACAAATTCTCCTGCCTCTGCAGCCTTCAAATGACGGGCAAGAAAGGCTTTCTCTTCCTCAATTGTCATATATGCATGGTTACGACAACCACGTGTTTCTTGAAGGAGAGAATCGCGTCCGAACTCCTCATATTTTTTTACAGTTGGCCAAATCGTTGTTTGATTACAGCCTAAAAGCTCTATAATCTCTTTATAAGATTTACCCATCAGACGAAATAGAACGATTTGAAGGCGTTTATGATATTTAGCTGTACTAGAGTCTTTTAAAAGTGTTTTGATAGCTTGGATTTCTTCTTTAGTTGATTTCATATTACTACTATATAATGCTTTTTTATTTTAGTTTAGTATGAGTGTCCTTGTTCACGTCTTTCTTTTCCCACATGAAGAGAGTTCTGACGCCAACATCAAAAACCTTGGCTGCCTCGACATGGCTGTGCCCCTCTTTGATGTAATCTAATTCTCGATGTTTAAAATCTGTACTATATGCCATAGCTTTATTATAACATGCTTGTTTGAAACTAAGAAAATATCAAAACTCCATAATTGTTTTTCTAAAATACAGCTTTCAAATATCCTTAAATATAATAGACTTCCTGTGAAACAAAAATATGATACAATAAAATTATGAAGCAAGTAAACAACTAACTGATACACGATTTAAGCTCCTTGTTGCTGTTCAGCGCACGACTTTTGAAGAGATGTGAGCTGTATTGAAAACAGCTTATCAAGGTAAACACGCAAAAGATGGATAAAAACCTAAATTAAGCCTAGAAGACCTTCTTATGGACACTCTTCAATATGTGCGAGAATATCGAACTTATGAACAAATTGCGGCTGTTTTTGGTATTCACGAAAGCAACTTAATCCGTCGGAGCCAATGGGTTGAAGTAACTCTTGTTCAAAGTGGTTTTACGATTTCAAGAACTCCTCTCAGTTCTGAGGACACGGTAATGATTGATGCGACGGAAGTAAAAATCCATCGCCTTAAAAAACAATTAGCGAATGATTCTGGTAAAAAGAAATGCCACGCTATGAAGGCTCAAGCGATTGTCACAAGTCAAGGGAGAATTGTTTCTTTGGAGATCACTGTGAACTATTGTCATGATATGAAGTTGTTCAAAATGAGTCGCAGAAATATCGGACAAGCTGGTAAAATCTTGGCTGACAGTGGTTATCAAGGAATCATGAAGATAGATCCTCAAGCACAAACTCCACGTAAATCCAGCAAACTCAAGCCGCTAACAGCTGAAGAGAAAGCCTGTAACCATGCGCTATCTAAGGAGAGAAGCAAGGTTGAGAACATCTTTGCCAAAGTAAAAACGTTTAAAATGTTTTCAACAACCTATCGAAATCATCGTAAACGCTTCAGATTACGAATGAATTTGATTGTTGGTATTATCAATCATGAACTAGGATTCTAGTTTTGCAGGAAGTCTAGTATAAAATACGGACTAATCAAGATAAAAGAATAGTGAATCATAAAAATCGATTTACTAGATACCATAGTATCTTATAGTTGCTAATAAGAAGTTAGTCTAGCAGAATGAACCTCTCATTTCTCCCCTACTAGTCCGTAATTCGTTGATACATTTCTGGTCTTCTATCTCGAAACAAGCCCCAGTTTAGGCGTTCACTTGCTCCCTTGTCTAGGTCATAAGTAGCTAACAGAACAGCTTCTTCTTGTCTTTCAGCTCGTTCTAGAATAGCTCCTGTTTCATCCGTCATAAAGGAGGAACCGTAGAAGTCAAGACTGGAACTCTGTCCGCCATTTTCCTCACTAGGCGTGACCTCTTCCAATCCATAACGATTGGCTGAGATGACTGGAACAATATTTGCTGCTGCGTGTCCTTGCATGGTACGTTGCCAATGACCACAACTATCCGTATCTAAAATTGGCTCTGAACCAATGGCTGTAGGATAAAAGAGCAATTCAGCACCATTTAACGCAAGACAGCGGGCTGTTTCAGGGAACCATTGATCCCAACAGATACCGATTCCGATCTTGGCATAGAGAGTATCCCAGACCTTGAAACCTGTGTTGCCAGGTGTGAAATAAAATTTTTCTTGATAATAATGGTCATCTGGTATGTGGGTCTTTCGATAAACACCCAGCACCTCACCATCTGCATCAATGACGGCAATAGAGTTATACAAGACATTACCATCTTTTTCATAGAAACTGATTGGTAAAACGACCTTTAGCTCCTTGGCAATGGTTTTAAAATGCTGAATAGCTGTATTGTCTGTCACCGACTGGGCATGCTGGTAGTAGTCATACTGACGTTCCTGACAGAAATAGGGACGTTCAAACAACTCGGGCAAGAGAATAATTTGTGCGCTTTGTTCTGCAGCCTGACGTACTAAACGCTCTGCGGTTTGAATATTTGTTGCCACATCCTTGGCGCATTGCATCTGAATGGCTGCAACTCTTACATTTCTCATCTTTTTCTCCTATTCTGGGATTTGTTGGGTGATACAGTGGATATTGCCACCACCTAAGAGAATATCTCTGGCTGGAATTCCGACAACTTTACGGTCTGGGAAACACTCACTGAGAATATCTAAGGCTACTTGGTCGTTTTTATCTTGAAACTGAGGAACTAGGACAGCCTTGTTGGCAATATAAAAGTTTACGTAGGAAGCTGCTAGTCGTTCACCTGCGTATCGCTCTTCTTCTCCTTCTTCATAGATGTAGCCTGGCAAATCCTCTTCGGTTACAACTTGATGAAGAGCTGGAATTGGAAGTTTATGAATGGTGAAGTGACAACCTTTTGCATCTGTTTCCTGTTCTAAGAGTTCGAGATCTGCTTTTGACATGGCATACTGGGGATCATTTTCGTCATCTGTCCAAGCCAAAACAAGCTCTGCAGGACCAACAAAGGCAACAACATTATCGACGTGTTCATTGGTTTCATCCTGATAAATACCATAAGGAAGCCAAATAACTTTTTCAGCACCAAGACTTTCTAATAATGTGTTTTCAATCTCCTCTTTAGTCAAGTTAGGATTGCGACCAGGACTAAGCAAGCAACTTTCAGTTACGAGAATAGTTCCTTGACCATCGCTATGGATTGCGCCTCCTTCCAGTACAAAAGGTTTAGCATCATAGACAGGCCTTTCCAAGGCCTCAGCAAAACGACTGGCTACTTGGTCATCCTCTTCATAATCTTGATAAAGACCATCATAGGTGCCTCCCCAAGCATTAAAGGCCCAATCCACGGCTAATTTCTTACCTTTATCATTGACGAGAATGGTTGGGCCAGTATCACGCGCCCAGGCATCATTGGTGGGAATGTCTAAATAAACAACCTTGTCTCCAAGATAGGATTGGGCTTCAGATAGATAGGCCTGCTCCACCAAAAGATAGACTCTTTCCCCTTCTGCTATGGTCTCGATGATCTGAGTAAATGCTCTTTTAGCAGCCTTTCCTTGAAAAGGCCATGATCCTGGTCGAGTCGGCCATATCATGAGGGTACCATGATGGGGTTCGTACTCTGCTGGCATGTGATAGCCTAATTTTTTTGGACTGTCCATCATGATAATCTTCCTTTAAAGTCTTGATAGCCAAAAGCTTTGAGTAAGCTACAGTCTCCCTGTTCGTCCATGAGATAGAGACTTGGCAATCCAATACCATTAAAGGTATTATTTTTGACAAAAGAATAAATGGCCATGTCTTGAAAATAAAGTCTATCTCCGATTTGGACTGGATTTTCAAAACTATAATCACCAATCACATCGCCAGTCAGACAGGTATTAGAAGAAAGTCTGTAGGTATGGGCTTTTTCCTGTGACTCAAAGCCATTTCTCAAAGGTGGACGATAGGGCATCTCAAGTACATCAGGCATATGGCAGGTCGCAGAGGCGTCTAAAACCAAGATTTCCATACCGTTTTCGACAATATCTAATACCTCAGTTGCTAGATAACCCGCATTGAGCGCAATGGCTTCACCCGGCTCGATATAGATTTCAAGATTGTAAGTTTTTCGGATACGCTTGATTTCTGAAATCAGCAAATCTACATCATAGTCTTCTCTTGTAATGTGATGGCCGCCCCCCATATTGAGCCATTTGACCTCATGCAAATAGGAACCAAACTGCTCTTCTACTGCTTTCAAAGTTGTCTCTAAATCATCTGCACCCTGCTCGCAAAGGGTGTGAAAATGAAGACCATCCACCAAATCCAGCAAATCACTAGGAATTTTATCTAGTGTAACGCCAAAACGAGAACCTGGTGCACAAGGATCATAGAGAGCATGATCTCCTTGAGTTGAACACTGAGGGTTAAGTCGCAGCCCCACGCTTATACCAGCATCCCGACAACGAGCTCCATGCTTACGCAACTGTCTCTCTGAGTTAAAGACGATATGGTCCGTTATCTCCAGCAATTCCTCCAAGTCTGCATCCTTGAAAGCAGGTGCAAAAACATGGACTTCGCCAGGAAATTCTTCCCTTGCCAATTTGGCTTCATAAAGTCCACTAGCAGTCGTACCAGATAGATACTGGCTAATCATGGGATAGGTTTTGTAGAGGGAATATGCCTTCTGGGCAAGCAAAACCTTGCAACCGGCTTCTTCTTGTACATATTGTAAAATGCGACAGTTGTCTTCTAACTTTGCCAAGTCAATGACGTAAGCTGGTGTTGGTACTTGTTCTAGCTTCATTAGTCCACCATTTGTGGATTTTCAACCACAACCCAAGGCAAGCCATACTCATTCAGAGATTCCATGAATGGATCTGGATCCAATTCTTCAAGGTTGTAAACTCCAGCTTGTTTCCAAGTACCGTTCATAACCAATTTTGTCCCAATCATGGCTGGAACGCCTGTCGTGTAAGAAATAGCTTGTGAACCAACTTCTGCGTAACATTCCTGATGGTCGCAAACATTGTAGATGTAGATAGTCTTTTCAACGCCATCTTTGACACCTGTAAAGATACAACCGATATTGGTTTTACCAACCGTGCGCGGTCCAAGGCTAGCAGGATCAGGAAGCAAGGCTTTCAAGAATTGAATCGGAACGATGTCTTGGCCATTAAAGTTAATGGCATCCGTACGAAGGAGTCCAACATTTTCAAGACATTTCATGTGCATCAAGTAAGATTGACCAAAGGTCATAAAGAAGCGAATGCGTTTAACACCTGGAATGTTCTTAGCCAATGATTCGATTTCTTCATGGTGGAGGAGATACATATCTTTTTGTCCAACTTGAGGGAAATCATACTCACGCTTGATAGACATAGCTTCGACTTCGACCCATTTCCCATCTTCCCAGTAAGAACCTGGCGCAGAAACCTCGCGGAGATTGATTTCTGGGTTGAAGTTTGTCGCAAATGGATAACCGTGGTCTCCACCATTACAGTCTAAAATGTCGATATAGTGGATTTCATCAAAATAGTGTTTGAGGGCATAAGCTGAAAAGACACTGGTCACACCTGGGTCAAAACCAGAACCAAGAAGAGCAGTCAAGCCTGCTTCTTTGAATTTCTCTTGATAAGCCCATTGCCATGAGTAGTCAAAGTAGGCTGTAAAGCCAAGTTCCTTACAACGTTTCTCATAGATGGCACGCCACTCAGGATCTTCTGTATCCTCAGCCTCGTAGTTGGCTGTATCGATATAGTGAACACCTGTTGCCAAACAAGCGTCCATAATGGTTAAATCTTGATATGGTAAAGCTACGTTCAAAACAGCTTCTGGCTTGTAGCTTTCAATCAGGGCAATCACTTCTTCAACCTTATCAGCATCAAGTTTAGCTGTCTCAATCTTTGTACTTGTTTTACCTTCTAACTTCGCTTTCAAGTCATCACATTTTGACTTAGTACGGCTAGCAATCATAATCTCTGTAAAGGTTTCGATATCTTGACAAATCTTTGAAATAGCAACTTGGGCAACACCCCCACATCCAATAACTAATAAACGACTCATTTTTTTCCTTCCTCTTCTTCTAAAATGTCTTCTACATATTTGGGCAACATAAAGGCTCCCACGTGTAAGTTTGCAGTGTAGTATTCTGTGAAAAGCTGGCGTTTTTTCCAGCCTTCCTTGTCAAAATCTTTGACAGGGTGATATTTTTTCGATGCAAATCCAAACAACCAATAGCCAGCTGGGCTGGTTGGGATATGGGCCTGATAGACCCGACTGATTGGAAAGGCTTGATTGACCTTGCGGTGCATGCTTCGACAAGCTGACTCATCTTCGTCAAAGAAAGGACTCCCATGCTGGTAAATCATGATACCGTCTTCTTTCAAGGCTCTGTAACTGTTACCGTAAAATTCCTTGGTAAAGAGCCCTTCCGTATGTCCAAATGGATCTGTCGCATCGTTGATGATAATATCATAGTCATCTTCGCAGTTTCGCAAAAAGCGTAGCCCATTTTGATAGTAAATGGTAACACGAGGATCATCTAGCCCTGCGGCAAAATCTGGGAAATACTCACGACAGACTTCAACCAACATCTCATCTGGTTCCACAATGTCGATTTGTTCCAATTCTGGATAGAGTGTTAATACTTGGGCAACACCACCGTCGCCACCCCCTATTACCAAAACTTTCTTGGGATTGGGATGCACAGCCATGGGGACGTGAACCGTCATTTCGTTGTAGACAAAATCATCCGCATCTGAAAACAAGACATGCCCATTTAAAATCAGTATTTTCCCAAAAGCTGGGGTATCCAAGACTTCGATATTCTGCCATTCACTTTTACCAGCGTAGAGTTGCTTGGCTGTTCTCAGGGACAATTTCACATCTGGAGTATGAACTTCAGAAAACCATAAATCCATCTAGATCTCCTTTCTCTTAATGACGTTGATGTGATTGACCTCTGGATCTTCCGTCCCTTGGAGGGAGCAACCACGTTCCTTGGCAAATTGGACATAATCCACAATCTCTCGTGTAATGCGTTCACCAGGAGCCAAGATAGGAATCCCTGGAGGATAGCACATGACAAATTCTCCACAGACTTGTCCAACAGATTCGTCCAAGGTTAAACTTTTTCTCTCTGAATAGAAGGCTTCCTGAGGAGATAACACCAACTCGGGCTGAATATATTCTCCTGCTATCAAGTCCTTCCCATCTCGTGAATAGAGTCTCTTGATGTCAGCCAAAGCACCGACCAAGCGCTCGATGTCTTGGATGCGGTCACCAATCGAAATATAGGCCAAGATATTGCCAATATCACCAAACTCAATCTGAATGTCGTATTCGTCTCGTAGGAAGTCATAAACCTCGATACCTGTTAAGCCAATACCCTGAGTGTAAACTGACAGCTTGGTTACATCAAAATCACAGACCGACACACCATCTATTAACTCTTTTGAGTAGGCATAGTATCCACCGATAGCATTGATTTCACGGCGAGCATACTCAGACAGTTCAATGACCTTTTCAAACGACTCTTTACCACGAAGGGCCAAGTTGCGACGTGAAATATCCAAACTAGCCATCAACAGGTAAGAAGCAGATGTTGATTGGGTCAGGTTGATGATCTGACGAACGTATTCAGAATTCATCTGCTCCCCGATAAGTAAAATGGAGCTTTGGGTCAAACTCCCACCAGACTTATGCATGGAAACTGCTGCCATATCAGCCCCTGCATCCATAGCAGAAATTGGAAGTTTATCAGTGAAATGCAAATGCGCTCCGTGGGCTTCATCTACTAAAACCATCATGCCAGCTTCATGAGCCATTTCTGTCAAACCCTTTAGGTCTGAACAGATGCCATAGTAAGTAGGATTGTTAATCAAAATGGCCTTGGCATCTGGATGGTCCTTTATGGCCTGGGCTACTCGGTCATTTTCAAGACCTAAAGCGATACCAATCTTAGGATCTACACTCATCTCGATATAGATGGGAATGGCACCACATAGAACCAGCGCATTGATGGCAGATTTGTGAACATTTCTCGGAAGAATAATCTTATCTCCTGCCTTGCAGGTTGACAAAATCATAGTCTGCACCGATGAGGTTGTTCCACCAATCATGAGAAAAGCATGGCTAGCTCCAAAAGCATCTGCAGCCAGCTCCTCTGCATCTCGAATAATCGAAATAGGGTGTCCTAGATTATCCAAGGGTTTCATCGAATTGACATCAATGCCTACACATTTTTCTCCTAACAGTTCGACAAGTTCTGGATTTCCTCGTCCACGCTTGTGACCTGGAACATCAAAGGGAACAATCCTTTTCTTGCGTAACTTCACCAAAGCCTCATAAATTGGGGCTTGGTTTTGATCTAACTTCTTCAAGACTTACTCCTTTACCGTATTTTTAGTGCCTCAAGAAGATAAAGGCGACTAAAGGTTGACTCATGAAAAAAGAGCAGGTTTCCACCTGCTCTGCAATCTTCTGACGTTTTTATGTTTGTTTCTGTTGAGTATGTCTGTTCCCGATGTTTCCTAACTCTCTAGTAGCAAATATTACGTACTTTATTGATCGTTTCACAAGATGACGTGTGCTTTCACCACACTAAAAATTTATGAATTAGGACAAGTGTCCTAACATCAACTTATAAAAGTAGGCTTTTAACCCTATCAATAATGTGGTTTTTCAACCACGCTTCGGCATTCAACCCTGCCTGTCCGTAGGCATTTTTTACTCGGGTTTATATTTGCTAGAAAACATCATCTCATTTTCTAAGCTTTATTACTATATCATGTTTTTAAGAACTTGTAAAGCCTTTTACGAAAAAAATATAAAAAGTTCGCAAAATAGTTGGATTTTATTTGATTTAATACTCATTATTCTCTTGTAAACGATTATAAAGTGAACAAAATGTTTATCCTATTTAATTTAAAATTTTTATGCTATTCTATACTCTTTACCTTCGGTGTTTGATCTATCAGAAAAGATGTCGACATTTTTATATCATTAAAATCGTGCAACTTTTTTCAGATACTTTTAAAAGATTGATTTCCCTATATTTTTCCTTTATACTGGATAAAAAGGAGATTAGTATGTCAGAAACAAATCACGAAATTGATTCAAATTTTGCAGGTCGTTTAAATATCCTGCGTGCGGGTGTTCTTGATGCTAACAATGGAATTATTTCCATTGCTGGTGTGGTTATCGGAGTTGCCAGTGCCACGACCAATATCTGGATTATCTTTTTATCAGGTTTTGCGGCTATCTTAGCTGGTGCCTTTTCAATGGCTGGTGGAGAATATGTATCCGTTTCAACTCCAAAAGATACCGAGGAAGCTGCCGTTTCGCGAGAAAAACTCTTGCTAGACCAAGATAGGGAACTAGCCAAAAAATCCCTCTATGCTGCTTATATCCAAAATGGAGAATGCAAAACTTCTGCCCAACCCTTGACTAATAAGATCTTTCTTAAAAATCCACTCAAGGCTCTGGTAGAGGAAAAATACGGTATTGAGTATGAAGAGTTTACCAATCCTTGGCATGCTGCCATCTCTAGCTTTATTTCTTTTTTCCTTGGAAGTTTGCCTCCAATGCTCTCAGTGACCATTTTCCCAAGTGAATACCGCATCCCTGTTACTGTCCTTATCGTCGGTGTGGCCCTTCTTCTCACTGGTTATACTAGTGCCAAACTTGGAAAAGCCCCAACCAAAACAGCTATGATTCGGAACCTTGCTATTGGTCTCTTAACTATGGGCGTTACCTTCTTACTCGGACAACTTTTCAGTATTTAATACTCTTCGAAAATCTCTTCAAACCACGTCAGCTTCGCCTTGCCGTATATATGTTACTGACTTCGTCAGTTCTATCTGCAACCTCAAAACGGTGTTTTGAGCTGACTTCGTCAGTTCTATCTGCAACCTCAAAACGGTGTTTTGAGCAACCTGCGGCTAGCTTCCTAGTTTGCTTTTTGATTTTCATTGAGTATAAAATACAAGAAATACCTCGATTTTGAAGTCGAGGTATCTTTTTTTACATTTGCACAATCTTGCGATAGCTTCTTGAAGTAATCATGAAAATCAACACATAGGCGATGAGGAAGATAGCGCAGATAGACAAGGTCACAATCAACATCATAGTCGTATCTATTACACCAATCACTTTTAAAATCAGACTAAGCATATGGTAGGCAAAGGCGAGATGTATGAAGGCAAAGAGCAAAGGAAGGAAGAAAACAGTTAAAACCTGTTTGTTGATGGTTTGCTTAATTTGCTTTTTATCTAAACCGACTTTCTGCAAGATAATAAAGCGCTCACGGTCTTCATATCCTTCAGAAATTTGTTTGTAGTAGATGACCAGAACGGTTCCGATCATAAAGATAATGGATAGGAAAATACCGATAAAGAAGACACCACCAAAGAGGGCACTCATCTGAGAACGAGCATCTGCTAGATTGCTACCATAAACATAGCTATCTTCTGTGTTTAATTGAGCATTAAACTGATTGAGGTATTTTTCATACTCTTCAGCGACCTTGAGTTGTTCTTCTTCACTGATATTTACATTCATACCGCCGTAAAACTGATTATAGATAGCCGAATCTGGGAATTGATCCAAAAAGGATTGTAAATCAGGTACAACAAGGTAATTGTAATCAGCAGTCAAAATATTAAACTGATTTGGGACATGGTTGACAATGAAATCTTTATCAAATTCTTCTTTGACAGAAAATTGATGATCATTTAGAGTTAGAGCTTTCTGTTCTTTAACTCCCTCATTCTTTGCAAAGAGTCCGACCTCATTTCCTGAAAGAGACAGTTTTTGACCAGTCATATTTTCATAATCTTTTTGGTCAAATACCATGAAAACTGTTGTAGGTTGAACACGATTTTGTCCTTTTTCAAAAATAGTTAACTTATTTCCTTCTTGGTTTGCAACACCAAAGTAAGTATAACGAATCACTTCTTTCTCTTTAATCTTATAACCTTTGTCACTTGCAAACTGGCTCAAGAGTTTGTCTAAATCTTCTTTTTCAACATTTTGTCCTGAAACCCCAAAATCATGAGGATTTAGAACTTTTTTAAAGGATTCTGCGGAATTGAAAATGCTTGTCGCTGCTGACATGGTTACCAAAACCATTGTTGACAAGATAGCGATGGTTGCTAGTCCAACCGCATTTTTCTTCATACGGAAAATCAAGTTGGAAACAGAGATGAGGTTATTAGGTTGGTAATAGTATTTCTTATTTTTCTTTAAGATTTGTAGGAAGACTGTAATCCCTGCATTAAACAAGAGATAAGTACCAAAGATAACCAGCAAAACAGCTATGAAGAAGGTTGTTAAGGCTGTAAGAGGATCTTTTACCGTAAGGGCAAGATAATAGCCAATCCCTAAACTAATCGAACCAAGAATCGTTTGGAGAGGTAGGAAACGACCTTTTTTCTCACCACTAGCTTTCTCACGTGAGAGCTGAAGGGCATTCATACGGGCGATTCGAAGAGCATTCAGGAACATGAGACCTAGGAAAATCAAACCGAAGACAACAAGTACTGTAATGACAACTTTCATCTGGAAGGTAGCGACTAGTTCTACCTTTAATTTCATCAGTTTGAGCAAGAAAGCAAAAATCAACTTGTCAAACAAGCCCCCAATACCAATCCCTGCACCAACAGTTAGAATTCCAAATAGCACCAACTCCTTAAAGGTCATACTGATTAGATGGCGCTTTTCCAATCCCAACATGCCATAAATCCCCAGTTCCTTGGAACGATTTTTCATGACAAAACTATTGGCATAGAGGACGATAATGGCTGACGCAAGGGTGACGACAAACATACCAAATCCAAGTGTAGCCTGAATGGTTGTTCCTCCACGGATTTCCGCAATCTTTGGATTGAAGGTTAGAGAGTAAAAGAGATAGGTGACGGTGACTGCCAAGAGAACAGCCAGCGCAAAAGGATAGTAGAGCTTGCGGTTTTTAATCAAGTTCGATACCGCTAACTTATTAGTTAATCGAAACATACTAATTCACCTCGCTTGCCATGACAGTCAAGGTATCAGAGATTTCTTGGAACATCTGACGCTCTGTCTTCTCTCCACGGTAGATTTGATTGTAAAGAATGCCGTCCTTGATAAAGAGTACACGTTTAGCTCTGCTAGCTGCTGCTGTTGAGTGGGTTACCATGAGAATGGTTTGGCCGCGCTCATTGATTTCATCAAAAACATCAAGAAGAGCTGCAGAGGACTTGGAATCAAGGGCACCTGTTGGCTCATCCGCAAGGAGAATTTCAGGTTCTGTGATGATGGCGCGTGCTACTGCTACACGCTGTTTCTGACCACCAGAAATCTCGTAAGGGTACTTCTCTTGCAATTGGTTGATACCTAGATTCTCAGCTGTCACCACCAATTTCTTCATCATCTCCGTAATAGGTCTTCTTGACAAGACAAGCGGAAGCAAGATATTGTCCTTAACAGAAAGAGTATCTAGCAAGTTAAAATCTTGGAAGACAAAGCCTAATTTTTCACGACGGAAGCTAGAAGCCTGGGAATTTTTAATGGTTGCGGTGTCCGTTCCATTAAGATAAACCTGCCCACGACTTGGTTTATCCAGCATAGCTAGGATATTGAGAAGAGTGGATTTACCAGAACCAGACTCACCCATGATGGCAACGTAGTCACCTTTTTCCACGGTAAAGTGAATATCCTTGAGGGCTTCTACTTGGTTGCCCTGAAAACGAGTTTTATAAATTTTTTGAACGTGTTTTACATCTAAAAGTGTCATGAGAATCTCCTTTCTTAATATCCCATTAAATGAAATGTTGCTTGCATCATAGCGCATCCCAGTTGAACACGCTCGATATCTTTGTGGCTTGGTTTTCTTGTTTTCTTCTGTAAGATTTGTTTCATGATGTTACTCCTTTGTTCTTTATGAGTCTAGTTTACATCAAAAAAAGACCTCTTGCCATAACCTAACCTTACAAAAAGGACTTTAATCTTACATTTTTGTAAGATTGGGGGAAATGTAGGCAAAATTACTTATAAAATGATTTGATTTCCTATTTTTAAAATTGTAAAATATAAGTGTGAAAAGGCTTACTTTGGAAAGGGGGAATCGGAACTATCATTTGAGTAAGCTTACCTAGATAACATGCCATTAAATTCAACACTTTCAAATCGAACTACCTATAAGGAAAGAAGGTGCGCCTTAATGAAACACAAAGAATATATACTCATCGGACTTCTCTATCTCCTCTCTCCATTCATCGGTCAACTCTTAGTTGAAAAAACATACTTTATCGGTACAGAATTTACAGCTACTGCTTATGCTATTTGCTGGTTATCAGTTGTTATCAGCATCCACCATTTTTCCAAAAATGTATTGTCTCAGCATGAAAAATAGATTAGAAACATGAGTTCAAAAGAATGCTTTTAGTTTGTAGATGAAGCTGGAAAAATATTATTAAAAGTAAAAAAGCTTTAAATCAAGCAGTTTAGACTATTGATTTAAAGCTTTTTGCTTATTCTAAATCTTTTGTAAAACCTCACCAAAACCAGCCTTCATTATCGTCAATGGCTTGGGCTTCTTTGCGTTTGCGTGGGCCTGTTCCGTACATTTCTGCTTCGATTTCTTCCTTGGTTGGCATGACAGAAGCTAGGATGATATAGATAATCACACCAAGTCCAAAGTTTGCGACTGTAAAAATAGCAAATAGAAAACGAACAAGGGTAACATCAAAGTTCCACTTGTCTGACAGACCTGCCAGAACTCCTGAAATCATGCGATTTCGTCTCATTTTATAAAATTTACTGTTCATGATATTTCCTCTTTCTGCTAGGTTAGACATAGTATATCACGGGTAGGCTCGGCTTTCATCAGTCCTCAGGCTGATTTACTAGTAGCAACTTTCCTCGACAAACTCCACAGCGATAGCGTTTGGTATCAATCCTTCGCTTGCGCTGATAAGTTTGCTGGCAGGATTGGCAACGATAAAGCTTGATTGGCTTGGAGTTTCTATTTGGCAAGGTTGGCACAAAGCGTAATCCATCCACTGCTTCCAAAAGTTCCTTAAAATCCCGATCCTTGTGTTGATAGCCCTTCCCTTGAAAATAGAGGTGATAATGACAGAGTTCATGTCGGACAATTTTCCTAAAAACATCCAGACCCAGTTCCTGATAAACCTTGGGATTAAAATCCAAATGCCCATCTTTGGGGAAAAATCGCCCACCTGTCGAACGTAGACGCCTATTCCACTGGGCATGATGGATAAAAGGTCTGCCGAAGTCTTCTAGCGAAACCTGCTTGACGTAATCAGTTAGATTCATCTGGAGCTAGGAGCGACAGATTGACTTTTTCACGTTCAGTATCAATTTTCTTGACCCAAACGGTCACCAAATCTCCAACTGACACCACTTGGCTAGGATGTTTGATAAATTTGCGACTCATGTGGGAAATATGAATGAGACCGTCCTCGTGAATTCCAATGTCAACGAAGGCACCGAAGTCAACGACATTACGCACCACACCCTCTAGCTTCTGCCCAACCACTAAGTCCTTGATATCCAGGACATCTTGGCGAAGCATAGGTGCGTCAAAGGAATCACGGAAATCTCGACCTGGTTTGAGAAGATCTGCAATGATATCTTTAAGAGTTTCGGGACCAAGGTCTAGCCCTTGCGCCATTTCCTTGACTGAAAGAGACTTGAGTTTGCCTTGGGCTTCTTCATTCAGGTCCTTAATGTCCAAGCGTTTGAAAAGTTCCTTAACGGCAGCGTAATTTTCTGGGTGAACTCCTGTATTATCAAGAATATTGCTACTTTCAGGGATACGAAGGAAACCAGCTGCCTGTTCAAAGGCCTTAGCCCCCAAACGAGGAACTTTCTTGATTTGGGAGCGTGAAGTGATTTTTCCTTCTTCTTCACGGTATTTGACGATATTTTCAGAGATGGTTTTATTGAGTCCAGCTACGTGTGAAAGAAGAGCTGGGCTGGCTGTATTGACATTGACACCGACTTGGTTCACCACGGTATCCACGACAAAGTCCAGACTTTCAGACAGTTTCTTCTGACTGACATCATGCTGGTATTGACCGACACCGATTGACTTAGGATCGATTTTGACCAATTCAGCAAGGGGGTCCTGCAAACGACGGGCGATAGAAATAGCAGAGCGTTTTTCAACGGTCAAGTCTGGAAACTCCTGACGAGCAAGTTCGCTGGCAGAATAGACCGAAGCACCACTTTCATTTACGATGACATAACTAACCTCAGGAAAATCTTTAAGAACTTCCGCCACAAAGGCTTCACTTTCACGACTAGCAGTACCATTTCCGATGGCAATAATCTCTACACCGTATTGACCAATCAAGTCTGCCAAATCTTTCTTGGCTTCTTCGATTTGACGAGCTGATGCTGGTTTAACAGGATAAATGACCTGAGTTGTCAGCATTTTCCCAGTTGCATCAACGACAGCTAGCTTGGCACCTGTACGAAAGGCTGGGTCAAATCCAAGAACCATGCGCCCTTTTAGAGGAGCAACCAAGAGAAGATTGCGCAGGTTGTCAGAAAAGAGTTGAATAGCTCCCTCTTCTGCCTTCTCGGTTAATTCTGTACGAATACGGCGCTCGATAGCAGGCAAGACCTTTTTCTTAACGGATTGCTGAACAACTTCATCAATATAAGCATTTTTCACCTTGAAACGAGTAGCAAAAAAGGCAAGAATACGGTCCGTCGCATGTTCAAAACCAATCTTCAAGACACCTAGCTTCTCCCCACGATTGAGAGCCAAGGTACGATAGCCTTGCATAGTTCCAACTGTCTCTGAAAAATCATAATAAATCTGAAAAACCTGCTTTTCATCAAGACTTTCATCCTTGGCTTGAGAAGTGAGTTTAGAGTGTCTCAGCACTTCCTGATAAGTCATAGAACGCAAGGTCACATCTTCCGATAAGGCTTCGACCAAAATATCAACTGCACCGGTCAAGGCTCCCTTGCCAGTCGCAAATCCTTCACAGACGAACTTTTCAGCTTCTTTCTCCAAGTCAACTATATTCTGCAAAATCAAGCGAGCAAGAGGAAAGAGTCCAGCTTCACGGGCAATGGTTGCCTTGGTACGACGCTTTTCCTTATAAGGAAGATAGAGTTCTTCAACGTCTGCTAATTTTTCGGCAACTAAGATAGCTTCTTCCAATTCCTTGGTCAACTTACCTTGTTCTTGAATCTTAGCTAAGACAGCTTCCTTACGGTCATTGAGATTTGTCAGACTTTTATCCAAATCAATAATAGCCTTAATCGCCACCTCATCCAGACTACCAGTCATGTCCTTGCGATAACGCGCCATAAAGGGAATAGTCGCCCCTTCAGCTGTCAAACTTAGAACGGTATCAATTTGCTTTAACGTCACTCCCAAATCCTGAGAGATTTTTTCATATTTTTTATCCATGAAACTATTATACCACAAGCTAAACATTTTAAATTAACTCGTAGAACATTTAAAAAATATGTAGGGAATAGATTTATATGCTACAGCGCAATAACTTGCACTTAAAGAGCATTGCCACCTTTTTTAACCAAGCCATGATATCAAAAGTATTTAATGGATCAGACATAATAGCCAGTTCTGGAAGATGTTCCTGACCTGGAATAACACATTGACTTTTCAAATTTTTATATGGACGATTGACTAAAATTAATTTATTAGAATAAGGAAGATTATCCATCTTATTTAAAATTTCTTCACTAGCTGAATCTTTATTATCAAATTTAAAATATAGATTATCCCAATTTATGCGTTTTTTCTTTTTTCCCACTTAGTCCGTGCTTCTTCAATACTAGAATAATGTAGAAAATGAATATCTATATCCCCTAAGTGCCCCAAAGGATAAACTTCATGGGTCCAGCTCGGTGAAACAAGTTCCTCTTCGAAAACAAGTTCTTGTTCCATATAGTACCGAAAATCCTTTGTAAGTTTATAATAATCATCAGGAAGAATAAATAAACCAACAAAAGGTGTTCTATATTGGCTTTACAATAATAACTTCTATATCTTTAAATGTTTGTCTATCAACTATTAATAAAGACTCTAATAAACTATTTTTATCTCCTTGATGTAATAAAATAACACTGATTAAGCAAGTCAATTTTACTACCTCCTATAATTTTCTGATAATGATTTTCTTCTTATTTCAATTATATAATCATTTAGTTTTAAAAAAGCGTTCCAAACATTCAAAAATAGTTGGGACTTCCCTTAATAAATCTGTTCCTTTCTTTTTCAAGATAGCCCATGCTTGCTCAATAGGATTCAAATCTGGTGAATAAGGTGAGCCTCTACAAAGGCTTTCAATTCCTCTAAAGGAATCTTTCGGTTTTTGACGACTCGCTTTTTCCTCTCTAAGTGTCCTTGTTCACGTAAGTTCTTTTCCCACGTGAAGAGAGTTCTGACGCCAACATCAAAAACCTTGGCTGCCTCGACATGGCTGTGCCCCCTCTTTGATGTAATCTAATGCTCGCTGTTTAAAATCTGTACTATATGCCATAGCTTTATTATAACATGCTTGTTTGAAACTAAGCAACTATAACATTTTCCAAGGTAAATAATTAGAATGGTGTTCTAATACAGACACACCTAATTTACCTTTATTATATTTTATAGACCTACTAAGTAAGTTATAAGCCTCCGTAGCACTTTTAGTGAAAAGCACATTGTAGTTACTGGCACTTAGAAAATTTTTAATTTTTTTCTTAACAGCCTCATATTCATTAGAAAAAATTAAATCATTTTTTGAATTATGTCTCTTAATGTTTATTGGAATTCCTGAATAAACTTCTGTTAATTTATTAACAACAGCTTTTGGCTTGGGAACTGTAGCTGCATTATCAAAATAAATAATATCTGATGTTTGAAAAGAAAATAAATTCCTCAACATATTTCACCACTTTGAAAATCTACTACCATTAAAAATTTCTACTTCCTAAGATTTAAAATTCGATTTATGTAATACATTGTATTGGCACATCTTTTGGGAAATACAACTGGACCATTTAATACTACTACAGAAACTTCATCACTACTATGGCTTCTGCTGACTTCTCATGATTCCTTGTTACTATGCTTTAGGCGCTCATGAAACCTCACGGGATCAGTCCTAGATCTTTCTTCCTTTATAACAGAGGACGTTAAAAGGTTACAGTGAAAATAGGAAATCGGACGCAGAATCTTTGGACTCTAGGAAGATTTATCTTTTTCACACAAACCTTAGTCCGAATTCAATTACTTTCATGACTTACAGATATAAGTTACGACTACCTATTTGGACTTTAGAGGTCTTGGCTATCTCATCTGCTAGATAGGCTTTCCTAGCACCTCTCTGTTCCTAGAACCAGGATTTCGCTATTCTTTCCTCTAACGGTTTTTATTCTAACGTCAGGGTCTATCTCCAGACCGTCTTCGTCCGCTACCTCACGATAGTCAGGATTGAGGGTCGCTATTAGGTTCATCGGTAGCTAGTGCCCACAGAGGACTTGTTCCTCAGATGTAGGCCATGACCCGTCGTACCTAAAAAACTATCCGACCTTAACTTAAGACCAGATAGTTCATCATTTTTATTTTTCAGCTGTAAGGGCAGCCATTGTGATGTAGTTGTATGGTTTGTTGAAGTGTGGCAAGAAGAAGAGGTCTGTCAATGCCAATTTATCAATTGTTACATGCTCTTGGACAGCAAGTGAGAACATGTGAATTCCCATGCTGATTGAAATATCGTGTGAAACCATTTGGGCACCAAGAATTTCACGGCTATCTTTGTCAAAGACAATCTTAATCGCTACTTCATGGTTATCGTGTTTCATGAATTCTGGTTTTTGAAGATCGTTAAATCCTGTCTCAGTCGCATTGTAACCTGCAGCTTTTGCTTTTTCAAGAGTCAAACCAGTTGAAACCATGTGAAGACCATAGATTGAGATACCGTTTGAACCTTGAACACCGATTCCTTCCAATTCATGTCCACAAGCATTGTAGGCACCAACGATACCAGTACGAACTGCGTTTGAAGCAAGGGCGATGTAGCTTGTGTCTTTACGAGCATTATCATAGACAGTCGCACAGTCACCAACTGCAAATACACCTGGAATTGAAGTTTCTTGTTTCTTATCTACAAGGAAAGCACCATTTCGGAAGAGTTCAATCTTACCGTCAGCAAGAGCTGTGTTAGGACGGAAACCAACCGCAAGAACAACCATATCCACATCAAAAGTTTCTTTATCGGTAATCAAGCGTTCAACTTTACCGTCACCTTCGATTGCTTTAACAGTTTGACCAAGAGCCAAGCGGATGTTGTGGTCTTCCAAGTTCTTCGCCATCATTTGTGTAAAGTCTTTGTCATAGTAACCGTTCAAGACAGTATCAACGATATCGACAAGGACAACTTCTTTTCCAAGACGCTCAAAGGCTTCAGCAAGTTCAACACCAATGTAACCACCACCAACAACGGCGATACGGTCAAGGTGTTGGCTCTTGTCAGCAAGTTTATTGATCACTTCTTCAGCGTTTTGGTACAATTTCACGAATTGTACGTTTTCAAGAGTTGCTTTAAATTCGCGGTTTCCTTTAAGAATTTCAACACCTTCTATTGGTGGCAAGATTGGTGTAGAACCTGTAGCGAAAATCAATTTCTCGTATGATTCTTTGTGCTCTTTTCCTTCAACTTCGGCTGTGACTACTTTGTTATCATAGTCGATTGAAAGAACAGGTGAGTTCATGTAAACCTTAGCACCTTTAGCTTCCAATTTTTCTTTATCAGAATAGAACAAGCCTTCAGCACCGTCAATTTGATTACCAATCCAAAGAGCCATTCCACACCCTAGGAAAGAGATGCTAGAGTTTTGGTCAAATACAACAATTTCGTTCTCATTTCCAAAATTATCCAACATAGTATTAATACATGCTGTACCAGCATGGTTAGCACCGACTACAACAATTTTACTCATAAAAAATTTCCTACTTTCATTCTAAATTTACCTTACTAGTATACCATTTATTGTCAGCGTTTACCAGAGGTTTGCTATTACTTTATCATTTTTTATCAAAAACAATTCTCCATTTATCCTAATTTCAAGCCTAATGAATTTTTTTAAGCATATTTCTTGACTTTTTCCAAATTTAATTTATGAAAATTCTAGCTTTATGGTATTATAATAACATGAAAATAAAATACATGGTCTTCCATTTATATAATTATTTGATATTGCAACTTATTTTCTACAAAAGAAAAAAGTTGCTAGCTTGCCTCTTCGTTCACATTCTGAACTCCTAACGGGAACCACTATCACTATTTCATTAGTTAATGAGTGAGCAGATATCTTACTCCAAAAATCCTTTGATTTGCTCAAAAAGCTTGAATACCATTTCAATGCCAATAGTCAAGAATCTGAGTTGATGGAAATCAATTATCAAGCAGGAATAGCCCCCGTCACTGTTCATCCAGACCTGTTTGAACTGATTTCACTTGGTTTAGAGCATAGCCTAGCACTCTATAGCCAGCTCAACATCAGTATTGGTCCCCTAATTCAAACCTGGCGCATTGGTTTTTCAGATGCCAAAGCTGCACAACCTCAAGAAATTGAAGCGGTGCTGTCTCTAATCAATCCTCATGATATCGAGTTAGATTCTTCTACTTCCATTGTATTCTTAAAGCAGAAAGGAATGAAAATCGATTTAGGTTGTTTAGTCAAGGGTTATAGTGCAGATAAAGGGTGCCCAATTTCTTAGAAAAGAGGGTATGACTTCTGCCTTGATCAATCTGGGAGGGAGTATCCTGACCATTGGAAAAAATCAGACAAGAGGGGATAACCCTTGGCAAATCGAGATTCAAGATTCAGCCAATCCGAGGGGAAATCACTTAATGACCATTCCCGTTGTCAATCAATCTGTCGTGACTTCAGGCATTTATGAACGTCACCTGACAGTCGATGGACAAGATTACCATCACATTTTTGACAATAGACTTCCTGCAAAACTAGAATCCTAGTTCATGATTGATAATGCCAGCAATCAAATTCATTCGTAATCCGAAGCGTTTACGATGATTTCGATAGGTTGTTGAAAATATTTTAAACGTTTTCATAGTGAAATGAAATAAGAACAGGACAAATCAATCAAGACAGTCAAATCGATTTCTAACAATGTTTTAGAAGTAGATATGTACTATTCTAGTTTCAATCTACTATACTTTGGCAAAAATATTCTCAACCTTGCTGCTCCCCTTAGATAGCGCATGGTTACAGGCCTTCTCTTCAGCTGTTAGCGGCTTGAGTTTGCTGGATTTACGTGGAGTTTGTGCTTGAGGATATATCTTCATGAGCCTTTGATAAGCACTGTCAGCCAAGATTTTACCAGCTTGTCCGATATTTCTGCGACTCATTTTGAACAACTTCATATCATGACAATAGTTCACAGTGATCTCCAAAGAAACAATTCTCCCTTGACTTGTGACAATCGCTTGAGCCTTCATAGCGTGGCATTTCTTTTTACCAGAATCATTCGCTAATTGTTTTTTTAGGGCGATTGATTTTTACTTCCGTCGCATCAATCATTACCGTGTCTTCAGCACTAAGGTGAGTTCTTGAAATCGTAAAACCACTTTGAACAAGAGTTACTTCAACCCATTGACTCCGATGGGTTAAGTTGCTTTCGTGGATACCAAAATCAGCCGCAATTTGTTCATAAGTTCGATATTCTCGCACATATTGAAGTCGCCATAAGAAGGTATTCTAGGCTTAATTTAGGTTTTTATCCATCTTTTGCGTGTTTAATTTTTAATACAGCTAACATCTCTTCAAAAGTCGTGCGCTGAACACCAACAAGACGATTAAATTGTGCATCAGTTAGTTGTTTACTTGCTTCATAATTCATAGAACTATTATACCATATTTTGTTTCGCAGGAAGTCTAATAATAATATTTATCTTTCCTATCGAACGCTTTCAATCTTCCAACTATTCCACCCCTTAAAGCGTATAGCTCCTTGCTTGTCAGTTCGGTAAACTTTGCTATTGATACCTTCCAGTCGTGTCAAAGTTTCCTGATGGGGGAGTTTCGTTCGATTGTTCTTTCCAACTGAGATGAGAGTCATCTCTGGTTTGAGCTGTTCTAAAAAGTCTGAACTTAATGATTTTTTAGAGCCATGTTGGCTAGCTTTCAAAACATCCACTTCTAGGTCAGGATAGTGCTTCAGCATGTCCTTCTCTCCTTTCTCCTCCAAATTTCCAGTGAAAAGAAAGTTTTTATCCAAGAGTTTTCCATACAAAACCAGGGTATCTTCATGATCTCCAATTTTCCTTGGAGATAGGACTTCTAACTGACTTCCAAAAATTGGCAAGTTCTCTCCTGCTGTCACACTGCGCACCTTGGTTTGAGTCGCCTGTAGTTCTGCCACAAATTCCTTCTGTTTCAGACTTCCTTTTGATACTAAAATCTCCCCTACATGAAAAGCCTTGGTCACCTCCAACAAATCTCCAACATGTTCCTTGTCCGTATTTGTCAAAATCAGCTGGTCAATCTTGGCTACTCCTCGACTTTTGAGATAGGGAATCAAGGTTCGCTGGGCATTGCTGGTCGTCGCCTTTTCTTGCCATTTTTCAATTTTCTTATCAGATTCTGCCTTGCCACCTACATCTATGAGAATGGTCTTCCCAGTTACATCCCTTAGGAAAATACTTTCTCCTTGCCCCACATCCAGCATGGTAATTTCATTTTCCAGTGGATGCTTGGTCAAGAAAAAGAGACCCACAATAAGTAAGCTGAAGCCAGCTACTCTTTTGATATTTTTCCTCAAATCATAGACCAAAGCCAAGGAAATTAACAATAAAATTAAAAACCATGCATTAGGTTGTCCAAAGACAAACGGCCTACTTGTCATCTGCGAGACCAAGCGAATCATTCCCTCCAACCATTCAAAGATAAAATTCAGTTGAATGACTGGATAGAGAAAGGAAAGGGCAAATAAGATAGACAAGAGCGGTAAGAAGGTCAAGTCAAATAGAAAGGAAAAGACAAAGGTCAAGAGGATGGACCAAGGTTGAAATTCCGCAAAATAGAAGGATAGAATGGGCAATATGCCCAAGGAGATGACTAGACTTTCACTAGCAACAGCCTTGAGCCCCTCCCCTTCTTTGCTGGTCATGGTCAGGATAAAAGCATAAGCGCAGGACAAGACTCCTCCTGCTGTCAAGAAAAAGTTTGGCATGACAATAAAGAGGAGAAACACTGTCAAGGCAAAATTATCCAAGCCCTTAACCCCATGTTGAGCCAGTAGCTTTTGCAAGAGACTGCGAATAACCGATGCTGAAAATCCAGTTAGTCCCGCATAGATAAGGGAAAAGGGATAAGTCAGCCATTTCAACTTTTCTTGGGTCAAGCCCAATCGCAAGAGAAGTTTCTTAAATCCGTTCATGAAAAAACCTACCTGCATGCCAGATAGGGCAAAGAGGTGGATAATTCCTAGACTGGAATAAAGCTCATTCATCTCCTCAAAGTCGGTGTCCAGATGTCCCAGCAAGAGTCCTGTCATGTAATTGCGCATAGGGTCTGGAAAGTGCGTCTTAATCCAAACCACAGCCTTTCGACGTAAACTGGACAAGTTTTCTCCTATATCCCAACTGCCAATCTTTTGAAGTGACTGGATTGTTTTGATATTGAGAGTCTGGTAAATTCCCTGAGTCTTCAGATAGGCTTGGTAATTAAAGCCACCAAAATTTCTCTGCCCTTCTGACTCCGAAAGCTTCCCTTCTAGTCCTATCTCATGCAGGTCGGTTAAAGCTTGAAAGGCTTCTTTCTCCTCCTCGGACTGGAGTTTATAATAGACTTGAAAAATGCGTCCATCAGCCTTGCCGCGAAAGGACAGACTATCACCATTGACCTTAACAGTGTCAGGCAGAATCCGTACCCTTTCAACAGAATCCGCCAGATTTTGACTCGCTTGGCTCTGTTGCCAATTTTGAAACAGAAACCAGAAGCCAAAGACTCCACAAATCACTAAAACTTTGCCTGTTGATTTCCATGGAAATTGGAAAAAGAGACAGACTAGCAGAAAAACAAAGCCCAACAAAGCAAGATAGGATGCTGAGAAAATAGCGTAATAAAACCAAAGTAACAAAAAACTCAGGTAAATTAGGGGAATGGGGATGTTCTTAATCCACTGTAACATAGTCTTTTAGCTTTTCTATGGTCTTAGCACCAATGCCAGAGACCTTCTTGAGTTCATCAATCGACTTGAATTTCCCATTTGCCTCACGATGGTCTATAATGTCCTGAGCTCGTTTTCCTCCCAGTCCCTTAACCTGTTTAAGCTCTTCCAGACTGGCCTTGTTGAGATTGACCTTCTTTTCCTTGCTTGTTGAAGAAGCTGTCCCCGAACCAGTCTGTTGACTAACTGCTTCTTCTCCCTTAGTAGGAACGTAAACCAGAGCCTCATCACTAACTTTCTGAGCTAGATTGAGCGACTTGCTGTCTGCTTGCTCTGTCAAGCCACCAGCCTTCTGAACAGCATCATTGACTCGACTACCTACAGGCAAGTCATAAATCCCTGGCGATTTGACAGCACCTTTGACATCTACTGTGATTAGATCTTGTTCAAGGGGTTCTTCCTTCTCTTCCTTGTTCACTTCCTTTTCGGATACCAAATCCTTGGAAACAGCTGCAACTTCAGCCTGCAAATTCGTTTCCTTTACAGGTGTTTGTGGAGCTGGCTTTAGCAGGAAAAATCCGCCTACAAGCAAGCCCAGACCAGTACAGATGACGATGATTTTATACTCTTTGATTTTCTCGATAATTGCTTCCATATTTTCTCCTCTCTTAGATTATTCGTAAGAGGAAGAAAAAACAGTCGAAAAATTTCTTTTCAACTGCTTATTTATTTGCAAAATAGTCTTCCTTGGTCAAGACATAATGAACTCTTGTCACGATTCGGCCTTTTTCATGCTGGTCCATACAAGCATAAGCTTCTTCGTGGGAAAAACGCATGCCTGATTTCTCCATGACCTTTCCTGACGCGGGATTAGCCTTATCGTGTAAAGCAACTAACTTATTCATTCCTATCTTCTCAAAAGCTAGCTCAATTACGGCACGATTGGCTTCTGTCGTCAATCCTTGATTCCAATACTTTTTATTGATAATGTAGCCAATAGCTGCCTTCTTAAGAACAGGATCAATCTTGTGCAAGTCAATGGTTCCGATAAACTTGCCGTTATCTTTTAATTCAATCCCCCAGCGTCCCAAGGGATTAGCCAAGTAGAACTGAGCAATATTATTCTTGGTTTCTTCTACATTTTGATTGGTTGAAAAAGTGTAACGTGTATTATCCTTGTCCGAGGCATAGTCAAACATTGCTTCCGCATCATTCAAAGTTACAGGTCTAAGCAACAAACGCTCTGTCTCGACTATGGGATACTGAGCTAGTTTTAAAAAGATTGATTCCATACGTTTCTTCCACTTGAAACCTTTCTAATCTAATATAAGGATATTGAATAAAACATTTAAAAAGCAAACTTATAGTAGATTGAAATAAGATATAAACAAATCAATCAGGAAAGTCAAATTAATTTCTAAAAATGTTTTAGCAGTCACAACGTACTATTCTAGCTTCAATCTACTATAGATTTAGTATTGAGATAACTTTAAGTACAAAAGAACTATCCTTCATATAGAGGTTGAGAATCTAATTCTTCACTCTCTTCTTTTTTAACCGGTTCTGGTTCATAGGCTCGGATAATCTGAGCGACAACTGGGTGGCGAACCACATCCTTGGCTGAAAAATGAACAAAGTCAATCTGGTGAATGTTCTTGAGTTTCTCTTGGGCATCAATCAAACCGGACTTGACATTGCGTGGCAGGTCAATCTGACTGATATCTCCATTGACAATCATCTTAGAATGAAAACCTAAACGAGTCAAAAACATCTTCATCTGCATAATGGTCGTATTTTGCGCCTCATCGAGAATGACAAAGGCATCATCCAAGGTCCGTCCACGCATATAGGCAAGGGGCGCAATCTCAATAATTTCACGCTCCATGAGTCGAGTTGTTTGGTCTTTCCCCAGAATCTGATACAAAGCATCATAAACAGGTCGAAGGTAAGGATCTACCTTCTCCTTAAGATCACCCGGAAGAAAACCTAGACTCTCTCCTGCTTCCACCGCTGGACGTGTCAAGATAATCCTCTTGACTTGCCCACGTTTAAGTGCAGTCACTGCTAAGGTCACTGCAAGAAAGGTCTTCCCTGTACCTGCTGGCCCAATTCCAAAGGTCACATCATGCTGTTTAACACTGTCCACATAAAGTTTTTGACCTAGTGTTTTGACACGGATAGGCTTCCCTGTATTATCCTTGATAATTTCTTCTTCATAAAGGGCGACAAATTTGTCGATTTCATCGTTTTTGACCATGCTAATCGCAGTCACTACATCTGGTGTGCCGACTGTCATTCCACGATTTACCAAAACCATCAAGGCTTGAATAACTTGTCTAGCTTCCTCACAAGCTGACTCCCCCCCCAAGACTTGTACAATCTCTGTACGAGCATGAATCACCACATCAAGCTCTTCTTCCATCAAACGAAGATGGCGCTCATTGGAACCAAAAAGATGAAACAGGTCATCTGGATGACTCAGTTGAATGTCTATTGAATGTTCCTTCAAATAAAGAACCTCTCTAATCCTTTTATTTCTTTTTATTATAGCAAAGGGATGGAGAAATTACTAGCCCAAACCCAATGAATCATGCTAGTGTTCTAAGTATTCTTGCCAGATAGCGTCAAAGTCTCCTAGGTTAAAAGAGAAACTGGCATGTTCTTCCAAAAAGCGACTCACCTCATCAAAATCATCTGTGTGTTTTGGAAAAGCTGATTCTTCAAAGGCTAGGTCTGCTAGGATAGCTTTGGGACTGTTACTTTTAGGATTGCGCTCGGTCATGAGCCAAGTGTAAAATGATTTTCTCATATGTCACCCTAGATCAATTCTGTCCCAAACTGGTCTTGCTTGATTTTACCAGCCTTCATAAGACCACCTAAAACTTTCTTGAACTGACCTTTAGAAATGCCAAAGGTTGCCTTGATGTCATCTGGAGATGACTTATCATTCAAGGTCATGAAACCGCCATTGCTTTCCAAATAAGTCAAAATCATCTGGGCATCATTTTCCAACATTTCAAACGAACGTGGTTTGAGGGAGAGGTTCAGAGTGCGGTCCACTTCGCGGAAACCAATGACACGCGCATCTAAAACTTGCCCTAAACGTGGCTCTGCATAGCGCTCGCTAGGATGGATAAAACCAAGCATGTTATTTTCTGGCAGGTAAACAAAAGTTCCTGACAGCTTGAGGCGGTATACAATGGCTGGCCAGTTTTGGTTCTGCATGTTGTTGTAGGCAGGTCGAGCCAGACGTTGGAAGTCTTCTTGATAAGCCAAGAGTCCCCAGATACGATCTTTCTTGTCCACTTCAAGACGGATGTAGAGTTGATCACCCTTCTTAGGCCAGAGTTCCTTGAGCTCAGGGAGAATATCGAGTGACACAACGATTTCCTTGTCAGGAAGGCCTGTATCCACAAAGACACCCAAGTCTTTACGAACTTCTGTGACACGTCCCCAACCAAATTGGTCCTGAGTGGCAGTCACTTCTAGAGTTGTCAAGCGGAGTTTTTGCTTCATATCCGTGTAGGCAAAACCTTTAACCGTATCCCCTACTGTATGTTGACCTTCTTCCTTGGTAAGAGCATAGGTCTGGCCATCCTTTTGAACAAAGTAAAAACGGTCGTTTTCATCGATGATGAGTCCAACGATAAAACTTGCAAGATTTGTATTCATATTTCCTTCTTTCGAACAAAACTCAGCCAGCAATGCCAACTGAGTTTTTCTGTTTATTTTTAGACTTCCAAGAGTTCTTTCTCTTTGTTGGCAGTCATGTCGTCGATGTGTTTAACAGCATCATCTGTTACTTTTTGAATGTCTTTTTCAAGAGTCTTCAATTCGTCTTCAGTGATTTCTTTTGCTTTTTCTTGTTTCTTAGCTTCATCCATAGCATCGCGACGGATATTGCGGACAGCCACTTTAGCATTCTCACCGACTTTCTTCACTTCTTTAGCAAGGTCACGACGAGTTTCTTCTGTAAGAGCAGGGATAACCAAACGAATTACAGAACCATCGTTAGCTGGTGTGATACCAAGATCAGAAGCGTTTAAGGCACGTTCGATGTCTTTCAATGAAGACTTGTCAAATGGTGTTACCAACAAAACACGCGCTTCTGGAATGGTAATTGAAGCAATTTGGTTAAGAGGAGTTTCTACTCCATAGTATTCTACATGTACACGGTCGAGTAAACTTGCGTTGGCACGACCAGCACGGATACCACCAAATTCACGAGCAAGTGATTGGTGAGACTGGGTCATTCTCTCTTTAGCTTTTTCAATAATTGCGTTAGCCATAATCTTTCTTATTCCTTTTCTTCGATATTATTTGAAACTGTTGTTCCGATATTTTCACCAAATACGACACGTTTGATGTTGCCTGGTTGGTTCATGTTGAAGACAACCAAGTCAATGTCGTTATCCATTGAGAGGGTTGAAGCAGTTGAGTCCATGATACGAAGACCTTTATTGATAACGTCACGGTGGGTCAATTCTTCAAACTTAACGGCTGTCTTGTCCTTCTTAGGATCGGCATTGTAAACACCATCGACCCCATTTTTAGCCATAAGGATAGCATCCGCTTCGATTTCAGCTGCACGAAGGGCCGCTGTTGTATCTGTTGAGAAGTAAGGTGAACCAATTCCGGCACCAAAGATAACGATACGGCCTTTTTCAAGATGACGAAGGGCACGTCCACGGACATAAGGCTCTGCCACTTGTTGCATTGCAATAGCTGTTTGCACACGCGTATCAACACCAACTTGTTGCAATGAATCGGCCATCACAAGAGCATTCATAACAGTCCCAAGCATTCCTGTGTAATCTGCCTGAACGCGGTCCATACCTGCTTCTGCTGCAGGTTCTCCACGCCAGAGATTTCCTCCACCGATAACAAGGGCAATTTCGATACCTAAGCTATGAACTTCTTGAATCTCTTTTGCGATTGTTTGAACTGTTTGGATATCAATCCCTACGCCACGTTCACCGGCAAGGGCTTCACCTGATAACTTGATTAAAATACGTTTATACTTGGGATTCGCCATTTTCACTCTCCTTCTTTTATCCTACCTATTTTATCACAATTTCTAAGATTTTTATAGTATCATGAGCGATTCTTTCAAAAAAATTAGACAGTCAAAAATTCCTCTAAATCGCTGAGGGCACGCTCTGCAATTTTTTCATAACGAGCCTTCTTATCACGGATACGTTCGCCTTCCAACTCCTTGATAATCCCAAAGTTGACATTCATTGGTTGGAAATGTTTGCTGTCGGCATGGGTGATGTAATGAGCTAGACTTCCAATCGCTGTTGTCTCTGGGAAAATAGCCTCACTTTCACCCTTGAAGAGTCGAGCCGCGTTAATACCTGCAACTAAGCCTGATGCTGCGGACTCTACATAGCCTTCCACACCCGTCATCTGACCAGCAAAGAAGAGATTTGGTTGTTTCTTAGAACGGTAGGTCTGCTCCAGAAGATTTGGTGAATCCATGTAAGAATTGCGGTGCATGACCCCATAACGAACAAACTCCGCATTTTCAAGACCTGGAATCATTTGGAAAACGCGCTTTTGCTCTCCCCATTTAAGGTGGGTTTGGAAACCGACGATATTATAGAGGCTACCAGCTGCATTGTCCTGACGAAGTTGAACCACCGCATAAGGGGTTTTAAATTCTCCATCACGAGGACCTGTGTAGTCGTCTGGATACTCAAGACCGACTGGTTTCATAGGACCATAAAGCATAGTTTTAATGCCTCGTTTGGCCATGACTTCGATTGGCATACATCCTTCAAAGTACTTTTCTTTTTCAAAAGAATTGAGCGGTGCTTCTTCCGCATTGACCAAGGCTTCATGGAAATCCATAAACTCTTGCTTGGTCATTGGAGCATTGAGATAGGCTGCTTCTCCCTTATCATAACGAGATTTGAGATAGACCTTACTCATATCGATAGTGTTGACATCGATAATAGGCGCTGCTGCATCGTAGAAATAGAAGCCATCGCCATTATTAAGGGCATGAATCTTTTCAGCCAGGGCATCGCTAGTCAAGGGACCAGTCGCCACAACTGTAATAACATCTGTTGGCAATTCTGTAATTTCATCACGCACCACTTCAATCAAGGGGTGGTTGACCACTTTTTCGGTCACCATTTGAGAGAAACCATCACGATCCACCGCAAGGGCTCCACCGGCAGGAACACGTGTAGCCTCAGCAGATTCCAAGATAACAGAACCCAAGCGACGCATTTCTTCCTTGAGAAGACCAACTGCATTTGTCAAAGCATCCCCACGCAAAGAATTGGAACAAACCAACTCAGCAAAATTGTCTGTTTTGTGCTGAGGAGTCGACTTGACACCACGCATTTCATAAAGTTTAACTGGAATACCACGCTCTGCGATTTGGTAAGCTGCTTCAGAACCTGCCAAACCAGCACCGATAACATTGATATAAGATTGAGACACGACACTAATACCTCTTTGGGAGTGTGAAGTTAAGATTCACATTGAAAAAGCCAATCAGACTTACGAGCTTTCGAGTTTCTTGGCTCAGGCTGAAAAAGTCCATTGGACTTACTTCGCTCTCGAATTTCTTGGCTCAGGCTGAAAAAGTCCCCCAGACTTTCCTCGCTCTCGAATTTCTTGGCTCAAGCTGAAAAAGTCCCCCGGACTTTCCTCGCTCTCGAATTTCTTGGCTCAAGCTGAAAAAGTCCCCCAGACTTTCCTCGCTCTCGAATTTCTTGGCTCAAGCTGAAAAAGTCCCCCGGACTTTTTCACTCCCACAAATCTTTCTATTTTTTTCTTCTACTAGTATAACAAAAAAAGGGAAGAAGGCAAACTTCCCTGTTTATACTAAATGAAAATCAAAGAGCAAACTAGCCGCAGGTTGCTCAAAGCACTGCTTTGAAGTTGTAGATAGAACTGACGAAGTCCAGCTCAAAACACTGTTTTGAGGTTGTGGATAGAACTGACGAAGTCAGTAACCACACCTACGACAAGGCGACGTTGACACGGTTTGAAGAGATTTTCGAAGAGTATTAGTCATTTTCTTGATTTTCTTCCCAATCATGGTAGGCAGCGTAGAGCTGGCTTTTATTCCACTGGTAAATCTTAGCGACTTCCTTGATAGCTTGATTTTTCTTCATGCCTTGCTGGATACGGGCTTGGATTTCTAAGAACAAGTCCTCCTCGTCTTTTTCCTCCACATCCTGACTGGCACCTTCAACAATGAGAAGGCATTCTCCTTTAAGTGGCGTTTCAGCAATGCTTTCCAATAACTCAGAAATGGTACCGCGTTGGTATTCTTCATAGATTTTAGTCAATTCCCTGACCAAGACAACCGAGCGGTTACCGTAGACTTCTAACATATTTTCCAACGTATCTGCTACACGATGAGGCGATTCATAGAAAATCTGAGTTTCAGGATAATCTTTTTTCGAGTCGAAAAATTGCTTTTGCTGGCCTGATTTTCTCGGTAAAAAGCCGTAAAAGATATGTGGTTGTGGCGCTAGACCACTGGCAATCAAGGCAGAAATTCCTGCAGAGGCACCTGGAACAGTCACAACTGCAATTTCTTCCTCAATAGCTGCCTTAACCAAATCATGACCAGGGTCTGAAATGCTAGGCAAACCGGCATCAGAGACCTGAGCAATACTTTGCCCTGCTTTCAAGAAACCAATCAAATCAGGAATTTTTTCCTTGGCATTGTGCTCATGAAAACTGATCTGCTTGGTGGAAATGTCAAAATGCTTGAGCAAAAGCCCTGTATTGCGCGTATCCTCAGCAGCAATCCAATCTACTTCTTTCAAGGTCTGGATAGCACGAAAAGTCATATCATCTAGATTGCCAATCGGCGTTGCCACTAGATACAGCTTGCCATAGGGAGACTGCCCCTTAAAACTTTTTTGAATTTGCATGCCTACTCCCTGTATAACAACTCATCACAGAACATACATTCTTCGTCCTGCTCTCGACGTTGTCCATAAAAATCATTACATACGTGAAATCCATCACGGTAAATACGACGGACACTTTCGCGAACATGCTTGGCCTTGACGGGAGCGTCTGCTTCCACCTCACCCAAGCGTTCTCGCAACTTACTATTTTCCAAGCGAAGAGCTGTATTTTCTTCTACCAAGCTCTTGAGATTTTTCTTGATGGCTTCCACATCGGCTAAGGTTACCAATAATTGTTGGGAAAAATCATCCAGCGCGTCAAATAATTCTTTTTTGTCCATAAAACAGCCCTTTCCTTTCTTTATCATTCATTTTTGAGTTTATATTTCTTTCAAGACCAGATATTCCATGGCATTTTGAAAGCTGACATTAGCTTGCCACATTTTTCTAGCTTCTAGTAAATCTTGTAGAATCACTCTTACTCTTACCTGCAAGAGGTCCTGCCCACAGAGAACTTCAAGAATCCGTAAAACCTGATCCTGTTTTTCCTTATCATCTGCCAAGTTGGCTAATTTGGCAACCTGTAGATAACTTTCTTTTTTCTTAGCTACTAACCAAGTCAGCAGGCGTTCACTTTCATCGACCAAGGTCCAAAAACTTGCCTGATTAGCCAACTTTTCTGCTTCAGCTCGCGATTGACTAAACTTAGTTAAAAGAGTCGCTTTTTTCTTAACAAGTCCCATTTGTTCTAAGAGTAAGATAAGTTTTTCTTCTTGCTTTTTAAAGTGGAAGATCTGAGTCCGACTTCGGATTGTCGGTAACATCTTTTCCTCATCGCTAGTCAAGAAGAAAATATAAACTTCACTCTGGGGTTCTTCGATGACCTTGAGCAGAGAATTGGCTGCGTTGGGATGCATTTTATCCGCTTGCTCGATGATAAAGACCTGTTGCTGGCTTTCAATCCCTGCTTGAGAAAACTGTCCCACCAATTCCCGAATGCGTTCTGTCTTGATGACCTGATTGACTGGCTTAATCAAGGTGACATCTGGAAACTCTTCCTGTTCAATCAGCTTGCAACTTCGGCATTTCTCACATGGTAAGACGCCAACTTTATCCGTACAAAAGAGGCTCTTAGCTAAAAATTGCGCCATTTCCAAGCTTCCAAAGAAACCTGAAAAGAGATAGGCGTGATTGAGCTGGTCTTGTTCTAAGATACGGACAAAACGGTCAAACTGATCTGGTTGCCAAGCCTTTAGTTGATCTTGTTTCATTTGGCCAAGCCCATTCCGTCAAACAAGACAGCCTTGGTAGTTTCCACAACTTGCTCCAAAGGGAGACTAGCATCAATCTTGACAATGCGATTTCCCTCTTTATCCAGAAGAGAAAGGTAGCCTTGACGAACTTTTTTATGCAAGTCCAACCCTTCCAAATCCAAACGATTAACCTCGCGGTCACTATTAGCAGCAATACGAGCCAGTCCTTCTTCCACCTCGATGTCAAAATAGAGTGTCAAATCGGGTTTGAGGCCATCTGTCGCAAACTGATTGAGCCAGTCAATGGCTTCAATATCTAAGCCACGACCAAATCCCTGATAGGCAACAGAACTATCGATAAAACGATCCATAATGACCAGCTTGCCAGCTTCAAGGGCTGGAAGAACTTTTTCCACCAAGTGCTGTCTGCGACTGGCAATATAGAGAAGCAACTCTGTCTTCGCATCCATCTGAGTATGACTTGGATCCAAAATTACTTCCCGAATCTTCTCCCCAATCAAGACTCCGCCAGGTTCACGGGTCGTCAGCACCTCTACCCCTTTTTCCTCTAAAATTGGTAGCAGAGCCTCTAAAACACTGGTCTTTCCTGCTCCCTCTGGTCCCTCAAGAGAGACTAAAAATCCTTTTGACATGTCTAACTCATTTCTTTTTTACTACTTCTATTCTATCAAAAAAATAGGGGTTTGTGACAATCTTTTTGTCTTCTCATTTCATACTCAATGAAAATCAAAGAGCAAACTAGGAAGCTAGTCGCAGGTTGCTCAAAACACTGTTTTGAGGTTGCAGATGGAAGCTGACGCAGTTTGAAGAGATTTTCGAAGAGTATCAACCACCATAAAAGAGGCAGACAAATCCACCTCTTATTTACCTAGTTCTTGTGTTCGTTTGTAGGCTTGACCAACTGCATCCATGACCGTTCCTCGAAAAGCATGCGCTTCTAGGCTCGCTACACCAGCGATAGTCGAACCGCCTGGGCTGCAAACTTGGTCTTTCAAAACTCCAGGATGTTGCTGACTTTCAAGGACCAATTGTCCAGCTCCTACCACAGTTTGAGCTGCCATTTTCAATGCTGTTTCTCGTGGCAATCCAGTCTGAACACCTGCATCTGCCAAGGCCTCGATAAAAAGATAGACAAAGGCTGGTCCACAACCTGCAAGACCTGTCGCTGCATCTATTAAGCTTTCTCCAAGTTCAACCAAAAGACCAGCCTTGGCTAAAAGCTGACAAAAGAGCTCACTGTCCTCAGCCCTGCAATTAGAAGACAAGGCATAACTAATCACTCCTTGTCCGATAGAAGCAGGGGTATTGGGCATCATACGAATAATTCTGTGCTGACTTGGAAGAAGACTAGCGAGTTTTCCCAAGGTCAATCCAGCTGCCATCGAAATCAAAAGAAGACTCTCTCGTTTTTCAAGGATAGTCTGGTATTGAGAAAGCAAGTCTGAGAACTGAGCAGGCTTCACTCCTAGAAAAATCACATCTGCTTCTGCAAACATTTCTTCATTGCTGGAAGCCTGACCACCAAAGTCTGCAATGAAAGCATCTACCTTAGCTTGACTACGATTGGCAAGGAGAATCTCATCTGACGTCCTAGTCTGCAAGATAGATTTTGCCAAGCTAGCACCCATATTCCCCAAACCGATAAATCCAATCTTCATCTCTTACTCCCTTATCTGTCCATCACCAGTAACCACATACTTGTAGCTAGTCAACTCTTTCAAGCCCATGGGACCACGCGCGTGCAATTTCTGAGTAGAAATTCCCATCTCACATCCAAGACCAAATTGTCCACCATCGGTAAAACGAGTTGAGGCATTGACATAGACAGCTGCAGAGTCCACTTGATCTGTAAAGTAAGCTGCAGCTTCAGCATTTTCCGTTACAATGGCATCCGAATGATGGGTACTATGGGCTTCAATATGGGCAACCGCTTCTTCTAAACTGCTCACAACCTTAACAGCTAAGACATAGTCTAAAAACTCGGTGTCAAAGTCTTGTGCCTCAGCTGCTTGACCTGAAAGAAACTGACTGGCTTTCTCATCCAAGCGGAATTGAATTGGTTCCAACCCAACTTCTTTACGCTCTGCAACTAGAACTTGCTCCAAGCGAGGAAGGAAGCTTGCTGCCTTGTCTTCATGAACCAGCAGAACCTCCATGGCATTGCAAACAGAGGGACGACTGGTTTTAGCATTGTTGATGATAGACAGCGCCTTGTCTTCGTCTGCATCCTTATCCACATAGACATGGACAATCCCAGTCCCTGTCTCGATAACAGGTACAATCGCATTCTCAACCACTGCATTGATCAAGCCAGCTCCTCCACGAGGAATGAGGAGGTCTAGATAGCCCTTGGCCTTCATCATAGCATAACTACTTTCATGGCTAGTATCTTCCACCAGTTGAATCACATTTGGGTGAATAGTAGTCGTCTCCAAGCCCTTCTTCAAGGCTGTGACAATGGCATGGGTTGTTTGATAGGCATCCTTACCACTACGAAGAACAACCGCATTTCCACTCTTAAGAGTCAAAGCAGCCGCATCAGACGTCACATTTGGACGGCTTTCATAGATAATACCGATGACACCCATAGCTACACGTTTTTTTGTGATAACCAAACCATTTTCAAGCTGACTTGTTTCTAAAACTTCACCGATTGGATCTGGGAAGGCAACCACTTCACGAATTCCTCTTGCCATCGCTTCTATACGATCTGCATCCAAATAAAGACGATCCAACATCACATCTGAGATTTTCCCCTTAGCCGCTGCCATATCGAGGGCATTAGCCGCTAAAATTTCCTCAGTAGCAGCCACTAAGTGATCAGCCATGGCTAGCAAGGCTTGGTTTTTCACTTCTTCACTAGCTGTGTTAATCGATTTTTTAACAGCCTGTACCTGTTCAAATTGTTCTTGTCTACTCACCATAGTTTACCTCTAAAATTCTGTAAAAAGTAGTTGGATTTCAGGAGTAATGGAAATCCAGTCGTCACGGTAAATCAAGACACCCTTGGCTTTTTGAGAACGCAACATATCCTCCAAAGCAGATGCTCCAAATTGCACGCGTCCTTTTCCAAGTGATTTTCCACTTTCCTTATCAAATACTGTCACGATATCACCGTAAGAAAAGGCTCCTTCTGCTTCAACGATACCAGATAAGAGAAGACTCTTTCCATGTTGAGAGAGAGCTTCCGCAGCCCCTTTATCAACCCAAATAGAACCTTGACTCTGAGCATAAAAGGCCAGCCATTGTTTCTGGGTACGAAGCCCCTTCTCTTGCGCAACAAAGTAGGAACCATCCTTGGTCTCCTCAGCCGCTTCAATCATGGCATCTGACTTCAAGGATGAGCAGATATAAACAGGAACACCCGATTCTGTCGCAATAGTTGCAGCTTTGATTTTGGTTAACATGCCCCCAGTTCCGTTTGACGAACCAGCTCCACCGGCCATATCGATAATCTCACGATTGATAGTCTCGATTTGCTCCAAACGTTTGGCTCTTGGATCTGAATTAGGATTTCCTGTATAGAGACCATCTACGTCTGTCAAGAGGATCAAAAGGTCTGCTTGGACCATGGCCGCCACCTGTGCACTCAGAGTATCATTGTCCCCAACCTTGAGCTCATCAATAACAACACTATCATTCTCATTGATGATAGGAATCGCCCCACGGCTAAGTAAAACCGACAAAGCCTGATGGGCATTTTTATAACGACGCTTATCTACAAAGTCATCCTGGGTTAGCAAGATTTGTGCAGAAACGATTTGGCGCAAGAGAAGATTGGTCGTGTATTCTTCCAACAAAAGCCCTTGTCCTACCGCTGCTGAAGCCTGTTTATCAGCAATTTTAGTCGGACGCTTTTTAAATCCTAAGGCTCCAAAACCAGCCGCAATGGCACCTGAAGACACCAAAATCAACTCATGACCAGCCTCGTGCAGCATAGCCAACTGCTGGGTAATAGCCTTTACCTTACTACGTGATAAACTTCCATCCTCATTTGTCAGAGAAGAAGTACCCACCTTAAAGACAATCCGTTTGTATTTCATAGTCTCACTCCGATTATTCATATTTATCCATTATAACATGAATAACAGGAAATAGAAAAGAGTTGATAGGAAAAAGAAGGCCCTAAAACCTTCTTTTCTACTACTGTTCTGATTCCGATTTGTTTACACTCGTTTCAGAGCTTTGTGAAGTTGAGGATGTCAAATCTTGACTAGTTGAAGAATTTGTAACACTTTCATGTTGACTCGTTTCTTTATTTTCAAGATCCTTTTTCACTACTTCTTTGGATTCTTTTATTTCTGAATGACTTGTAGTTTTAATTGTAGCAGATTTCTCGATCGGAACATCCACTAACCAGGCACCACTTGAATCCACAGTATAGCCTTCTGGTGTCTTACCATTCACAAGTAATTGACCATTTTCTTTCAAGAAGTACCATTTATCCTTGTCTTTAATCCAACCTATAGCTCGTGAACCATCTGTCTTGTAGAAATACCAATCATTTGCCTTTTTAAGCCAGCCTTGCTTCATAGCTCCTGATTCTTCTAGATAGTAATGATGTCCAGCAACTTCTATCTCACCTGTCTTCATGATACCAGTAGAATCCATATAGTACCAGGCTTCTTTATCTTTTACCCAGCCCGTTTTCATTTCCCCTGATGGAGCAAAGTAATACCATTGCCCCTTATATTGAAGCCAACCTGTCTTCATAGAGCCATCAACATCCAAATAATACCACTGCTCTTTATCTTGAATCCAACCAATTTCCATCTGGTTTTCTTTGTTAAAATAATACCAGATTCCAGCGATTTTCTTCCAATTTTTAGCAGCAACACCAGAGTTTGTCAAATAGAACCAACGATTGTTCCATTTTTTCCATTGATTCTGTAATAAGATACCCGTTTGGTTAAAGTAATACCATTCACCCTTAATTTCATTCCAACCGACAGCATATTCTCCTGTAGAATCAGGCGCTTGATACCACCAGTTTCCATATGAACTCTTATGCCAACCAGCTTGAAAACTTGGAATAGGCTTGTAGGAAGTTGAAATGTTTACTAAACCGTCTTGTCGAATATCAAAAACTGTTGCATCATAGTCTTTGCTGGCTGCGTTGATTCTCTCAATTCCTCGTTCTTTGAGCCAATTAACATACTCACTATCAACACCATTTTTCCAAGGTAGACTATCCGAAGTTTGAACAATCAAACTCGGACTCAAATTTTTAATAAAATCCTTGGTATTTGATTTGTTGGTATCATGGTGATGATTAAACTTCATCAAATCAACTTTTCCAATGAGAGGTCCATACTTATCTTCCGCTCCATGCACATTATCTAAGTCGCCCCCAAGGTAAATTTTCTTACCATTGACTTTTACTACGCTAATCAAGGAATTGGAATTATCATCCCAAATTTTCTTTAATTCACCTGATGAATCTGTTTCATTTTCATAATTATATAGTTGAATATCCATGTCTCCAAACTGAAAATGAGCATCTCCTTGTGTGATATTTTGAATAACTGAAACACCTTTTTCAGCAGCAGTCTTTAAAACCTTATCATAGCCATACAGATTATCCCAAAGACGTTCAGGCTTAGTAATACGATTATCACTATATTTCTTAAGATAGACTCGGTCAACTGGATAGGTAGACAGTAATTCATCAACATTTCCAATATGGTCACTGTGGGTATGGGTTACCAAAATAAAATCAAGTTTTTGGACACCCAATTCCTTCAAACGACGAAAGACACGGTCTGTTAGAACATGCTTATAAGTTGTATTGATACCCTGTCTCCATGGATAACGAGAATCACTTCCATCTGGGAAATCATAATCTTCTCCTGTATCCACCATGGCAAAATGTCCATTGCTTTCAAGAATAATCGCATCACTGCCACCTTCATGAACATTTATAAAGTGGATTTTATTTCCTGAACTTTCTTGAGCTTGAACATTTCCATACCATGACAAGCCTAAAAAAGCGCCTGCAAGTGCTAAACTAGTTAATTTCTTTTTCATTCTTACTTCCTCAATCTCTCCAATGTTTCCTTAAAAATTGCTGGGATATCTGCTGTAAATTCTAAGGTCTCACCTGTTCTCGGATGAGTAAAACCTAGAGTCTTGGCATGGAGAAATTGGCCATGTCCTTTTAAAGTCTTACGAGGACCATAGACTTCATCACCAGCGACTGGATGGCCAATATAAGCCATGTGAACACGGATTTGATGGGTACGCCCTGTCTCCAGTTGTAACTCCACTAAGCTATAATCGCCAAAGCGTTCCAAGACGTGGAAACGGGTCACTGCAGGCTTCCCTTTAGCCGTCACAGCCTGTTTCTTACGGTCTTTTTCACTACGGCCAATCGGTGCTTCAATGACACCACGATCATTGGGTAGATTTCCATGAACAATCGCCCAATATTTGCGGAGAGACTTTTTATCCTTGAGTTCTTGGGCAAGTGCTAGATGCGCCTCATCGTTTTTAGCAATCATGAGAAGACCTGACGTATCCTTATCAATACGGTGAACGATTCCCGGACGCAAAACCCCATTGATACCAGACAAGTCCTTAATATGATACATAAGGGCATTTACCAGAGTTCCACTAGTATGACCAGCACTCGGATGCACAACCATCCCCTGAGGTTTGTTAACGATGGCCACATCCTCATCTTGGTAGATGATTTCTAGCGGAAGATCCTCAGCCACATACTCTAAGACCTCTGGTTCTGGCACATGGTAAGTGACGACATCGCCCTCTTGGACAGTGTATTTAGCTTTCTTGACTTGACCATTGACCAAGACCTGACCTGATTTGATTTGTTCATTCGCGAGACTGCGTGATAATTCTGTCAAATCCGACAAAGCCTTATCCAAACGCAGGCCACCAGTTTCAATTTTAATTTCCATTTATTTCCTCTTTTAACATTGCAATCAATAAAATAATCACTCCAACAGTCAGATAGCTATCTGCCACATTGAAAATTGCAAAATTGATAAAGTCAAGGTGGATCATATCCACAACAAAGCCCTGACTTACCCTGTCAATAAAGTTCCCAAGACCACCTGCAATAATCAAGGTCAAACCCAAGACCATCCAGAGTGAGTCCTCCATGTGCTTATGTAGATACCAAATGGCACCTACCATAACGACAAGTGTAATGATAGCAAATAACAACTGCTGATCTTGTAACATGGAGAAGGCTGCACCTCTATTTTGCAGGTAGGTCAAGCTAACGAAATTAGGAATCCAAGAGCGTACTTCACCCAGTGGAATCTGCTGGACGATATAGGATTTAACTAACTGATCCAGCGCAATCAAAAGCAATACAATGACTGCCACTATTCCTCTTTTTTTCATGATTTCCTCTTCTGATCAAAATATTCTTGCATGACTTCTACAAAGAGAGTCCCAGCTTGACTAAGCTCCACTTCCTCACGTTTAACATAGACCATGCGATTATCTAAATTATCCTTGAGACGAATGACTGTGATGCCATTGACACTGTCGCTATCTAAAAATCCAGATCCAGTCGCATAGGCATCCGTCCGCTCCAAAATGCCATTCAAAGTAGCACGGTCTGTCACATTGAACATCTGTGAGCTCGCACTGGTATCAACAAAGTTCTCTGAATAATAAAGGTACTCATCTTTCTCTTGAGTGAAACGAACCGTTGGTAGATCTGCTAAATCCTCCATGACCAATTCCTCTTTCTGAGCCAAAGGATGCCCCTCGCGGAGATAAATGTGAGTATGGAAGGGAATCAATTCAATGACTTCAAGGCCTAGCTTTTCAACCCTTTGCATAATACCCTTTTTATTTTGATTGTTGAGGTAGATAATCCCAATCTCACTATGCCCTTGAGCCACTTCGTCTAAGATTTGAACAGTAGTTGATTCAAAAATACGAAAGTTCTTATAATCAGGATAGCGCTCTGAAAAGGCCGTAATGGTTGGTGGCAAGAAGTCATAGTGCTGACTAGCAATGGAAAATTCATCCTTTTCTTCCTCAGGATTGGCATACTGATTTTGAAAAATATCAAATCCTTTAACCAATTCTTGCGCTTTTTCATAGAATTCCATACCACGACGAGTCAAGAAAGTCCCTGAGCTGGTCCGACGGAAAATCTTAAAGCCCAACTCTTTTTCCAAATCACGAACAGAAATAGACAGACTCGGCTGGCTAACATACATCTTTTCAGCAGCTTCACGGAAAGTACCACTATTGGCAATGGCAACAACATAGCGTAATTGTTGAATGTTCATCTTCTACCCCCAACTTCTTTATCTTTTCATTATACCATATTTTAGAAGTTTTCCAAAAAGGAAAAAAGAACATCCTATTCTTCTTAACTATCTTCACTATCTGCCTTTCTCAAGCCAACCTTATTTTCAAAATCAATTCAAAAAATAACTGGATACACACCACTCCAATATCGAAAAGAAAATGCCGGAAAGTTCCGACATTGTTTTAGTAAGCTAACTTCCTGAAAATAGGAGTAACCACACATTCCAGAAGGCAGCGATATTGATGAAAATATGAACTAGTATTGGATAGTAGAGACTTTTTGTCATGCGATACAATAGAGCTAAAATGAGACCTCCACTAGCATAAATGAAAAAAGCAAGAGGAGTTAAAGCAAAATTGACATGAATATAACCGAAAATAATAGCAGAAAGCAAGACATCTCCGTACCAAGGCGAGTTTTTGAAAAAGGTTGTCATAAGCACACCGCGATAAATCAATTCCTCAGCAATAGGGCCGATGAAGCAAGCTATGAGCAAGAAATAGGGTAATTCCTGTCTCCCCATCATTTCTATCGTTTCATTCAAAGAGATTTGATTTGAAGTCGAGGGTATGAAATAAGACAAGAAGAAGTCCGACATATACGACATGATGTAGGCCAGTAAAAGGTAGATAAAGTACCTCAGCTGCCACTTGAAATGAAAAGTCTTCTTTCCTGCAAAAACTAGTAGATAGATGACTGCTGACAAAAGAACACCACTTTCCAGCAAAAGTAGAATCTGAAAAAACTCACGACTTGCTGGTAGATAAGGCTTTGCGAGATGATTGAAAAGCCTCCAAAACCAAGTTGAGTTGTAAAAAATTAAGGACAATGCTAGTAAAATCTGAATAATCCGTTTTTTCATATTAAATCCTCTGTTTTCCTTGACTAGACTATTGAATATAATGGTTTGCTTAACTGTATAACAAGTTTAGTATAGCATATCTTTGCAAAATATCCTCTCCAAATCATGAATTGTTATCAAAACATCCTAAACTGTAAAATCAATTAGCCCCAAGCTTCCTATCAATTTCTTCTCCAAAATATGCTATAATAATACCAAAAGATAAAGAAGGAAGTCTTATGATTAAACTACTAGCCTTGGATATGGACGGAACCCTCCTCAATGAAGCCAAGGAAATCCCACAAGCTCACATTACTGCTATTCACAAAGCCATTGAAAAAGGTGTCAAACTGGTTCTCTGTACGGGTCGCCCGCTTTTCGGTGTCCTCCCCTACTATCAAAAATTAGGACTCGACCTCCAGAATGAGTATGTCATTGTTAACAACGGTTGTTCAACTCACCAGACTAGTGACTGGGGGCTAGTTGACTGGCAGGAACTCAGTCCATCTGACATTGAATACCTCTATGACTTAGCTGAAAAAAGTGATGTTCAGTTGACTCTTTTTGATGAGGAGCATTATTTTGTCCTCGGTGGCAAACCTAATGAAATCATTCAAAATGATGCCAAACTAGTCTTTTCAGACCTGACTGAAATTTCTCTTGAGGAAGCGACTAGTGGCAAGTTTCGTATGTTCCAAGGTATGTTTTTAGGAACAGAGAGCCAAACAGACGATTTTGAGCAACGTTTTGCTGAGGAACTCTGCCAACGATTTAGTGGAGTTCGTTCGCAGCCTGTCATTTATGAAGCTATGCCACTTGGTACGACAAAGGCTACTGCTCTTTCTCGACTAGCAGATATTTTGAAGATTGATTCCTCAGAGATTATGGCCATGGGCGATGCCAATAACGACATTGAAATGCTCCAGTTTGCCGGCCTCGGTATTGCTATGGGAAATGCAAGCGATTATGTCAAATCTCTTGCGGATGCCGTTACAGCAAGCAACGAAGAAGACGGTGTTGCGCGTACCATTGAGAAATATATTCTATAAATCTCGTAGCGGAGCAAATGTCTCTGATCAAACTGGACACTACGAATCCTTAATCAATCCAGAATTGACCTATATGGGTTTGGCAGCCTTTGAAAACCCTGTTACTCAAAATGGATGGATTACCGTTGCACAAAGTTTCGGAACATCATCTGGTGGCTCTGAAGAATTAGCTGGTGGTTATGGAAAAGCCATTCAATACATAGAAGCCTACTCTTCTCAGATTCAAACATTTGCGACTAAGGCGAATCTTTTTGACAAAAATTTGAAGGCTATCGGAACTCATAAAATCAAAAATGAAAATAAGAGTACAACGAATAATTCCTACAATTTCTTTAACCAAATGCAAGAAGTAGGTAAAAGTATGGGTTTTTGGCGACAAGCTGGCTCGCGTTGGTAGTTTATGCAACTTGATGGGATTTTACCCTTACAATCAGTGGGCAAAATTAGATAATATCTGGTATCGCTTCGATAGTTCAGTCTGGATGCAAGCAGGTTGGTTGAAAGACGGTGAGACTTGGTACTATCTCGACGGTTCAGGTGCTATGAAAACAGGCTGGATGAAGGTATCTGGCAAATGGTACTATGCTTATAGCTCTGGTGCTCTAGCAATCAATACGACTACACCAGACGGTTACCGTGTTAATTACAATGGGGAATGGGTAGGATGGTTTAACTACAACAAAAATACTCTATACTATCTCACAGTGAGTAGTCTTCACTTTCAAATAGTATAGAGATTTTTATTTACCTAGTATAGCTCTTATCTTAGGTGTTTATAACAAACTGAAACAAGAGTGGGACAAAAGAGCCTCGTAAAAGGTATTGCAACTTGGTAATACCTTTTTGAGGTGCTTTTTGATATGAGCACATGTCTTCTCAATAGGATTGTACTCAGGTGAGTAGGGAGGAAGGGGTAAAAGTTTATGCCCAAACTCTTCACACAAGAATTCTATCCTAGCTATTCTATTGGAATCTTGCATTATCCATAATAATAACTGAGGGTGTGGTTAATGTTGGTAAGAGAAATTTCTGAAACCATGCTTCAAAAAAGTCGCTCGTCATCGTCTCTTCGTAGGTCATTGGAGCGATTAAGTCACCATTTGTTAGACCTGCAACCAAAGAAATCCCCTGATATCTTCTTCCAGAGACTTTACCTCCTATTAACTGACCCTTTGATGAGCGACCATATTCTCGATAAAAGTAAGTATCGAATCCTGTTTCATCAATATAAACAGGTGCTAAGTGCTTTAAACTATTAAAATTCTTAAGAAATAAGGCTACTTTTTCTGGGTCTTGTTCATAGATAGTATAGTACTTTATGGTTACCGAACAAGTCTAATGAAAAAATTCTGATGATAGTTCTAAATCTCAATAACCGCTTGGGTTCCATGATCCAACTCCAGCAAGACATCTATACTTGTATAGAAAATCCTGCCCTGAATAAGGAGATGTAAATATTTCTTTCCTCCAAAATGGTCATAGTTTTGCTGGCAAATCTAACATATCATGGATAAATTAACAAGTGATTTCTGAATTGCTAAACATTTTCTTTTCTTATAGCATATTTTCAGATTTTCTCTTTGAGAAAGATATTTACAAGAAAAAGGTTCGTTTTTTGTCTATTTTCAAAAAGTCTTAAAACTAAATTGAAAGAATTTTTAGAAAATTTTTGTTTTTCTCTTTACAGTTTAAAAAAATTCTGCTATAATAGCTCATGTAATAAAATATGATAACAAAAGGAGAACGATATGACATCTGCTAAAGAATATATCCAAAGCGTGTTTGAAACTGTAAAAGCTCGTAATGGGCACGAGGCTGAATTCCTCCAAGCTGTTGAAGAATTTTTCAACACTTTGGAACCTGTATTTGAAAAACACCCTGAGTATATCGAAGAAAATATCTTGGCACGTATTACTGAGCCTGAGCGCGTAATTTCTTTCCGTGTTCCTTGGGTTGACCGTGATGGAAAAATTCAAGTAAACCGTGGTTACCGTGTTCAATTCAACTCAGCTGTTGGACCATACAAAGGAGGACTTCGTTTCCACCCAACTGTAAACCAAGGGATTTTGAAATTCCTCGGATTTGAACAAATCTTCAAAAACGTCTTGACTGGACTTCCAATCGGTGGAGGTAAAGGTGGATCAGACTTCGATCCTAAAGGTAAAACAGATGCTGAAGTGATGCGCTTCTGCCAAAGCTTCATGACTGAGTTGCAAAAACACATCGGACCATCACTTGACGTACCTGCTGGTGATATCGGCGTAGGTGGACGTGAAATTGGTTACCTTTATGGTCAATACAAGCGTCTTAACCAATTTGATGCTGGTGTCTTGACTGGTAAGCCTCTTGAATTTGGTGGTAGCTTGATTCGTCCAGAAGCAACTGGTTACGGTTTGGTTTACTATACTGAAGAAATGCTGAAAGCTAACGGTAATAGCTTTGCTGGTAAGAAAGTGGTTATTTCAGGTTCTGGGAACGTTGCTCAATACGCTCTTCAAAAAGCGACTGAACTTGGCGCTACTGTCATCTCTGTATCTGACTCAAACGGTTATGTCATCGATGAAAATGGTATCGACTTCGATCTTTTGGTTGATGTTAAAGAGAAACGTCGTGCTCGTTTGACTGAGTATGCAGCTGAGAAAGCAACTGCAACATATCACGAAGGTTCTGTATGGACTTACGCTGGAAACTATGATATTGCGCTTCCATGTGCTACTCAAAACGAAATCAACGGTGAAGCAGCTAAACGTTTGGTTGCTCAAGGCGTTATCTGTGTATCTGAAGGTGCCAACATGCCGAGCGACCTTGATGCCATCAAAATCTACAAAGAAAATGGTATCTTCTACGGACCTGCCAAAGCTGCCAACGCTGGTGGTGTAGCCGTTTCAGCCCTTGAAATGAGCCAAAACAGTCTTCGCCTCTCATGGACTCGTGAGGAAGTTGATGGACGTCTCAAAGACATCATGACAAACATCTTCAACACAGCTAAAACAACTTCAGAAACATATGGTCTTGATAAAGACTATCTTGCAGGAGCAAACATTGCTGCATTTGAAAATGTAGCAAACGCTATGATTGCCCAAGGTATTGTTTAAGATTCATTTGCTTAATCCTCAATCGCTTCGATTGGGGATTTTTATCTTGAGTTAAACGGTTGGGAAATTCTAATTTAATTAAATTAAATGAAATAAAAACCGAACAAATTGATTGCGGAATTCAAACCAATTTCTAACAATGTTTTATAAAACTCAGTGGACTATTCTAAATTCAATCTATTTTATACTTTTCGAAAATCTCTTCAAACCACGTCAGCGTCGCCTTACCGTAGATATGTTACTGACTTCGTCAGTTCTATCTGCAACCTCAAAACAGTGTTTTGAGCAGCCTGCGGCTAGTTTCCTAGTTTGCTCTTTGATTTTCATTGAGTATTACTTACTCGCCAACTTCTTAAACAAAAAGAAAAACCACTACTCCTAAGAATAGCGATTTAATCATGTTTTTAAGCTACTAATGTAGTCGCTCTATTATTTAAGAGTAACTGAAGCTCCAGCTTCTTCCAATTTAGCTTTGATTTCTTCAGCTTCTGCAGTTGCAACGCCTTCTTTAACAAGTGCTGGTGCACCGTCAACAAGTTCTTTAGCTTCTTTAAGACCAAGACCTGTGATTTCACGTACAACTTTGATAACGCCAACTTTTTTGTCGCCTGCAGATGTCAATTCAACGTCGAATGAATCTTTAGCAGCACCAGCGTCAGCAGCACCAGCTGCAGCAACAGCTACAGGAGCAGCTGCAGTTACACCAAATTCTTCTTCGATAGCTTTTACAAGGTCGTTCAATTCAAGGATTGAAGCTTCTTTAATTTCAGCAATAATGTTTTCAATGTTCAATGCCATTGTTATTTCCTCCAAATATGTTTTAAATTTATAATAGATTTTCGTAGCTAGGCTACGCTACGTAGCTTAAGATTAAGCTGCGTCTTCTTTGCTTTCTGCAACCGCTTTGACTGCAAGAGCAACGTTGCGCACTGGCGCTTGAAGTACAGAAAGGAGCATAGAAAGAAGTCCTTCGCGGTTTGGAAGAGTTGCAAGTGCAAGAATCTCTTCTTTAGATGCGACAGCGCCTTCGATTGCACCACCTTTGATTTCAAGTGCTTCAGCGTTTTTAGAAAAGTCGTTCAAGATTTTCGCTGGTGCAATAACATCTTCGTTAGAAAATGCTACTGCAGATGGTCCAACGAATACTGATGCAAGATCTTCAAGACCAGCTTTTTCAGCTGCACGACGCAAGATTGAGTTTTTAATGACTTTATACTCAACTTCGCTTCCACGAAGCTCACGACGAAGAACTGTATCTTGCTCAACTGTCAAACCACGAGCGTCTACAACGACGATAGATGCAGCAGCTTTCATTTTTTCAGCTACTACGTCAACTAGTTCCGCTTTTTTAGCAATAATTGCTTCACTCATTAGTGTGTTCACCTCCGTAATTATTTTGCTTGGGGAATTTTTCCAAAAGAAAAACGCGCCCAAACCTAGACACGAAAGTACAATACGCTTCTTTTTACATGATACGTTTTGTCCTCGGTAGGATATTTATGAGTCGAGCTCCCCTACTGTCTTAGGCAGTTTTTTCAAACCGTATATAAGTATAGCATAGTCAAAAAAAGAATGCAAGATTTTTACAAACTTTTTTTAAAATTTTTCGTGATTTTTCTTCTAAAGTTCTACTGTCAGAACTTGACCTTGCTTAACAACCTGTTCTCCAGCAATATAGACATCATCAACATCACTGGATTTGACAGCATAAACTAGGTGAGAGAGCATATTTTCTTGAGGTTGGAGATGGATTTTGCCTTGTGGTTGAATAACGAGAAAATCTGCCTGCTTGCCGACTTCTAGACTTCCTATCTGATTTTCCATTCCTAGAACCTTAGCCCCTTCGATTGTCAGTGCCTTGAGAGCTGTTTCGATAGGAAATTGGCTGGCATCTCCACTTTTCATCTTCTGAAGAAGGGCTGCAGTCCGTCCCTCCTCAAACATATCAAGATTGTTATTGGAAGCGACCGAGTCAGTCGCAATTCCGACTGCTACTCCTGCTTTTTGGAGCTGGATAATTGGAGCAATTCCTGATGCCAGTTTGAGATTACTGATAGGATTGTGAGCAATAGCCACTTGAGAAGTTGCCAAGCGTTCAATTTCTCGCTCGTTTAATTCGACCCCATGAGCAAAGACAGACGGATGATCTAAGTAACCCAGTTCTTCTAGAAAGGCGAGGGGGCGTTTGCCGTATCGTTTCAGGATAATGCCTGATTCTTCCTTGGTCTCCGCCACATGGATATGGATTGGAATAGCAAGCTCTTTTGCCATTTCCAAACTCGCTTCCAGCAAGTCTCTACTGCAGCTATAGGGAGAATGAGGTGCTACCATAACCTTGAAATTTGGATTTTTATATTTTAAGATTTCGTCTATGATGGATCGAGTTCTGCTTATAGTCTCAGCAGTTGTTTCTGTCTCTGAAGAAAAAAGAGTCGGAGAAAAATAACAACGCATCTTGGAATCTTTCACTGCCTGATAAATCTGCTCAATATTCACACCATTGGGATTATACATATCATTAAAGGTTGTTGTTCCTGACTGGAGTATCTCTGTCAGAGCTTCTTTGACCGCCTTAGTAGTCATGTCGGGAGTAAACTCAGCTTCTGCTGGCCAGATATAGTCATTGAGCCATTCATGGAGATTGCTATCATCCCGAATTCCTCTCAAACCTGTCATAGCAGAATGGGTGTGGCAATTGACCAACCCAGGCATAATCCAAGCTCCCTGATAGTCTATAATCTGCTCAGCTTGCTCTAAAAACGCTGGCTTATCTTGACCGACATAGACGATTTGAGAATCCTTGACTGCTAAGATTCCATCAAGATAAACATGGAAATCTTGATCACAAGTCACGATATTTACATTCTGAAAGACTTTCATTATAGGCTCCTTTTCTAAAAGACAAGTTATACTCTCTTCAAACTACTTCAGATTCACTTTGCCGTAGGTGTGGTTACTGACTTCGTCAGTTCTATCTGCAACCTCAAAACAGTGTTTTGAGCTGACTTCGTCAGTTCTATCTGCAACCTCAAAACAGTGTTTTGAGCTGACTTCGTCAGTTCTATCTGCAACCTCAAAACAGTGTTTTGAGCTTATCTACAACCTTAAAGCAGTGCTTTTAGTAACCTGCGGCTAGCTTCCTAGTTTGCTCTTTGATTTTCATTGAGTATTACAGTGAACAATTTTTCTAGCTATTGTAACAAAAAAGTCACCCGAAGGCAACTTTTTTCGTCCATAAACTTTCAAAAGAGAATGGCTTATTCAGAGCTAAAAGCTGCTGCTTGCTGCATTTGGTAATACTTACCCTTTCTAGCCATGAGATCCTGATGATTGCCATGCTCCACGATGTCGCCATCTACCAAGACAAGAATCAAATCCGCATCCTGAATGGTTGACAAACGGTGGGCGATGATAAAGCTTGTGCGCCCCTTCATGAGTTTTGCAAAGGCATCCTGTACTAGCACTTCTGTCCGTGTATCGATGGAGGAAGTTGCCTCGTCTAAGATAAGAATCTTTGGAATAGCCAAAAAGACTCGCGCTATAGTCAAGAGCTGGGTCTGACCGACAGAGAGAGATTCTCCTGCATTTTCTAACTTGGTATCGTATCCCTGTGGCAACTGTTGGATGAAAAAATCTGCATTGGCTGCTTTGGCAGCAGCAATCACCTGCTCCCGACTGGCTTCAGGATTTCCAAAAGCAATATTGTCATGAATGGTTCCTTGCTTGAGCCAGGTTTCTTGGAGCACCATGCCAAACTGCTGTCTCAATGATACTAGGGTATAATCATAAATGGATTGCCCATCCAGCAAGATATCTCCTGAGTTAATAGGATAGAAACGCATAAGAAGATTGATAAGGGTTGATTTTCCTGCACCTGTCGGACCAACGATGGCTACCTTGCTACCAGCTGGAATATCAATAGATAAATCCTTAATCAAAATCTTTTCAGGATGGTAACCAAAAGAGACATGTTTAAAGGAAATAGCTCCCTTAACTTGGTCACTGGTCAAGACTTCCTTGCCTGTTTCAGCAACCTCAGGACTTTCTAAGACAGCATAGACGCGCTCTGCGCAAGCCAGAGCACTTTGCAACTCAGCTAGCACTGAAGAAATATCGTTAAAGGGCTTGGTATACTGTTGGACATAGTTCAAAAAAGTCACTAAACGCCCAATGGTCAAGGTTGACCCCATCATGATACGATAAGCTCCTACTCCAGCTAGAATCGCATAAATGAGCGCATTGACAAAGCGAGTCGAAGGATTGACCGTTGAAGAATAAAAGATGGCCGACTGCGAATAGCCTGCGTAGTTGTCATTAGCCTCACACAGTCTTTTGATAAACTCTACCTGAGCATTAAAAGATTGAATAATAGTCTGCTGGCTAAGCGATTCTTCAATCAACTGAGTCTGAATTCCCCTTGTCTCTGTTTGCTTCTGGAAGAGATGATAGGAGCGTTTGGCAATAAAGCGTGAAACCACCATGGAAAGTGGCGTCAACAGCAAGACTAAGAGAGTCATGAGGAGGTGAATTTGCAGCATGGCTAGAATGCTAACCAAAATCATCAAGACACCAATGAAAAATTGGTTAAAAATCATGGTCAAGCCAGCTGCTAACTGTTCGATGTCCGTGGTTACCCGACTGACCATCTCTCCACTTCCTTGCCGCTCCACAAAAGCAATCGGTAAACGATGGAGCTTATAGATGATTCGCTCTCGCAAGTCTCTGGTATAAGAGAAGATTAGGCGATTATAAAGAAGAGGATTGGCCCATTGTACCAGAGTATTTCCTATAACTACCAAGATCATCTGGAGAAAAATCTGCCAAAAAACTGGTGAAGAACCAGCCACTAGGACTTGGTCGATGACCTGCCCAATCAAGATAGGTAGGTAGATTGATAAGCCAACCTGGGTAATAGTTCCTAGAAAGGCTAGGAAAAGGAGGAAGGGATTGCTTGCTAAATCTTTTGCCAAGCGTGTGAGCGTCTGGTTTGCAGTTTGTCGTCTCATGCTAGTCCTCCTTTCCATGTTGGGATGCATTGATTTCGCGATAAACTTGACTAGATTTCATCAAGTCCTCGTGCTTGCCGATAGCTAGGAGCTCTCCTTTTTCTAAGAGGAGAATCTGGTCAGCCATCTGTAAAGTCGAGGTTCGTTGAGAGATCAAGATTAAGCTCGTATTTAGCAAATTTTCTCGGATAGCTTTCAAGAGCTTAGACTCGGTAATGGTGTCGAGGGCCGAGGTCGCATCATCTAGGATGAGAAATGGAGCTTGGCGCAAGACTGCGCGAGCAATAGACAGCCTTTGTTTTTGTCCACCTGAGAAATTTCGACCTCCTGCCTCAACAGTGGCATCCAAGAGCCCTTCCTTTTCACTAACAAAATCCTTAGCTTGCGCAATCTCCAAGGCCTGCCAGAGTTCCTGGTCAGATACTTCTTGATGTAAACCTAGAGTCAAGTTAGAACGAATGGTTCCCTTAAAGAGTTCGACTTTTTGGGGCACATAGGCAATCCAAGACCGCCACTGCTCCAAATTAAGAGGACTACGTCCATTTCGATAAAGGTCTATACTCCCCTTGTCTGCTGGATAAAGTCCAAGTAAGACTTGCACCAAGCTTGATTTACCAGAACCAGTTCCTCCGATGATACCAAGGATTTGCCCTTGCTTCATATTAAAGGAAATGTCTCTCAGAGAAGGCTGGGCCGCATCAGGATAGGTAAAGGTCAGTTCTTGAACTTGTAAAACCTGATCACTGCTAGCTTGCTTTTGTTCTAATTCTGAATGAATATCTTCTGGAGCCTCAGCAAAAACTTCCTCGATTCGCTTAGCTGAGATGTAGGACTGGTTGAGGGAATTGATCAGCATGGCTAGCTTGACCAATTCCACCAAAATCTGTAAGAGGTAATTGATAAGAGCAATAAGAGCACCTTGACTGAGCACTCCTCCTTGAATTGAAATATAGCCTTGCCAGATAATAACGAGAAGAGTTCCATTGACAATCAGATAGGTCAGAGGTGTTAATAAACTAGACCAGAAACCTGTCTTTTCTTGTAATCTAGCATAAACTTGGTTAAGGGTTTGAAAAATCTGTAACTCTCGTTTTTCTTGACCAAAAGCACGAATAACCCGCATCCCTTGCAATTGCTGGCGCGTTTCCTGAACCAGTTGGTCCGTTTTCTTTCTGAGACTACTGTAGAGAGGATTGACCAATCGAGATAACCCTACAATGACAATGGTCAAAATGGCAACCATGACTAAGAACCAGAAAGTCAACTCAGCTGAGATTCGATAAGCCATAAAAATGGCACCAAAAACGATAATGGGCGCTCGCAAAAAGAGACGCAGGAATTGATTGATACCAGTCTGAATCTGGTAGGTATCCGAAGTCAAGCGAGTGACCAAACTAGAAGTTGTCAGACGGTCTCTGCTGTCCTTGGACAAGGAAAGAATATGACGATAAAGATCGTTTGTCAATTCCTTAGCAAAGCCTACTGCTGCCTTTGCTGAGTAAAATTGAGCTATCAAGGCCACTAAAACGCCAATTACTGCAAAGATAAGGAGCAGGCCAATCTGCATCCAGAGATGACCTTGATCTCCCTGAGGTAAAGATTGGTCAACAATCCCAGCAATCACCATGGGAACCAAGAGCTCAAAAACAGCTTCTAACAGCTTGAACAAGGGGGCTAAAATTGATTCCTTGATGTAGGGTTTGAAGTAAGATAATAGGTGTTTCATAAATCCCTTCTATTCATATTCTAGAAATGAAGAAAGTGGGAAGCCCCACTCTCTGTTTTATTTGTTTAAGTAAGGCAATAGATAGCCATATCCTGCTTTTTCCATCTCATCCTTGGCCACAAAGCGTAAAGAAGCAGAATTGATACAGTAACGGAGGCCGCCTAACTCCCGCGGTCCATCTGTGAAAACATGACCCAAGTGAGCGCTGCCTGAACGAGAACGAACTTCAATTCGCTCCATTCCATGGCTCAGATCCTTGTAATAATGAATCAACTCTTTGGAAATCGGACGGCTAAAACTTGGCCAACCACAACCTGAAGCAAACTTATCCTTGGCAAAAAAGAGTGGCTCACCCGTCGTAATATCTACATAAATCCCCTCTTCAAAGGTTTGGTCATAGGCATTGGTAAATGGAGCCTCTGTAGCAGCTTCTTGTGTGACACGATAAGACTCTTCAGATAGACTGGCCTTTAACACTTCTTGGCTAGGCTTTTCATAGTTTGCTGCATCAATCAATGGCTTATCAGCATCGGTCACATCGATATGACAGTAACCTGAAGGATTCTTCCTGAGATAATCTTGGTGGTAGTCTTCAGCCAGAATGTAGTGGCGTAATTGCTCCACTTCTACTGCAATCTTTCGACCCAGCATGCGTTCCTGCTCCTGTACCACTGTGTAGATAGCTGGCAAATCTGCTTCATCCTGATAATAAATCCCAGTTCGATATTGGCGACCACGGTCATTCCCTTGTTGATTGATAGATAGAGGATCGATAACTCGGAAATAATAAAGTAAAATCTCTCTGAGTGACACTTCCTTCTCATCGTAAATCACTTGGACCGTTTCTGCATGGTCTGTTTCCTTGATCAACTGGTAATTGGTCGTTTCGACTTGACCATTAGCGTAGCCAACACTGGTTTCTAGCACTCCAGAAATGCGTGAAAAATATTCCTCTAGGCCCCAAAAACAACCACCTGCTAGATAAATTTCTGCCATCTTTATTTCTCCTTTATCACGTTTTTAACTAATACTCTTCGAAAATCTCTTCAAACCACGTCAGCTCACATCTGCAACCTCAAAACAGTATTTTGAGCTAACTTCGTCAGTTCTATCCACAACCTCAAAACACTGTTTTGAGCAGCCTGCGGCTAGCTTCCTAGTTTGCTCTTTGATTTTCATTGAGTATAAACTTCTTTTCACAAAAAGGATATGAAACCCTCTGGTCAAGAGTTTCCCCATCCTATCTTCTATTCTTTATTTTGCTTCTACACGGACACCTTGGGTATCAACTCTCAAGTCATGCAGTTTTCCTTTGAAAGGTTGCTTTTCCAATTCTGCCTTAATCCTTGGCATCTTGTCATGAGAAGCCAGAACCATAACTGTCGGCCCAGCACCAGAAAGGTAGGTTGCATAGGCCCCATTTTCTTTGGTCACTTGCTTAATCATCGCAAATTCTCTTACCAAGTCCTGACGATAGCGCTCATGGAAGAGGTCTCCCTCGATTGCTTGCCCAGCGGTCACCATGTCTCCTGCCAACAAGGCAGCAACCGCTACATTGGCGATAGAACTTGCAGCAACAGCTTCCTTATAAGACAATTTTTTAGGCAAGACACTACGGCTGTCGCGAGTACGTAATTCATAGTTTGGAATGTAAGCTAGAAAATCACACTCTGGAAAGTCTGCTACGATAGCAGAGACTTGCCCTTCAACAGAACTTGCAATAACGAGATTACCATAAATGGCTGGAGCCACATTATCAGGGTGTCCTTCAATCTTGGTCGCTAACTGCAATTTTTCATGATCAGACAAGTCGAGTTTCCCCAATTGGTTGGCTAGTTCAATCCCAGCCACAATAACTGAGCTGGAAGAACCCAAACCACGCGCCAAGGGAACATCACTGGTCATTTTCAAGCGTCTAGGTTTCAAATCTGGTACAATTTGCAAAGCGATTTTGAGCAAGAGATTACGCTCATCATGTGGAATCCATTTGCCAATCTGGTGTTCAATCAACCACTCATCTCCTTCTTCGCAGACCTCAATTTGAAGATACTTGGTTACAGCTACACCGACCGAGTCAAAACCTGGCCCGATATTGGCACTGGTTGCAGGTACAATAATCTTCATCTTATTCTCCTAGCACCTTGAAGGTATTCAAGAGGTCGAATTCTGAAACCTTCTTCAATTCAGCTGAGACATTTTCAAGCTGGGCTTTATTAATCTTGTGTGTGATGATAACGACACGCGCCTTGTCACCCTCTTTGCCATCTTGAAGGATTTGCTTAAAGGAAATATCTTGAGCATTGAAGATTTCAGCCAACTTCAAGACCTGACCTTTTGAGTCTGGAGCCAAGATTGAGAAATAGTAGTTTGCTTTGACATCTTCAGGATTTGCCAAGACCAAGTCACGGCTATATTCGTTGAAGTCTTTGCCAATAGTACCATCATTCAAACGACGAACGATACGGACAATATCAGCTACAACACTTGTTGCAGTTGGTTTTTGACCCGCACCTGGTCCGTAGTACATAGACTCACCAATACCGATAGATTCTACAAAGACAGCGTTCATTACGCCATTCACACTAGCAAGTGGGTGCGCTTTAGGTAGGAAGGTTGGAGTCACTTCTGCAGCAATACCTGAAGAAGTTTCCTCAATAGAACCAACCAATTTCACTACGTAACCAAGCTCTTGAGCTACAGCTACGTCTTCTGGTGTGATATTGCGGATTCCCTTGTGGGCTACATCATCAAAGGCAATCTTCATGCCAAAGGCAAATTGGCTCAAAATAACCATCTTGTAGGCTGCATCAATCCCATCTACGTCATTCGTCGGATCGCTTTCTGCAAATCCTAGACGTTGTGCTTCCGCAAGAGCATCATCGTAAGACCAGCCTTCTTCCACCATCTTGGTCATCATGAAGTTGGAAGTTCCGTTGACTACTCCAAGCACGCGCGTAATTTTATCAGAAGCCAAGGAATTTGCTAAAGTACGAAGAATTGGAATCCCACCAGCTACTGCTGCTTCGTAGTAAAGTGCTACATTGTGGGCTTTAGCGATTTCTAGCAATTCTGCGCCATGGACAGCCAAAAGGTCCTTGTTAGCAGTAACAACGTGTTTTCCAGCTTCCAAGGCACGAGTGATAAAGGTTTTAGCAGGTTCGATACGCCCCATCAATTCCACTACGATTGTAATGTCTTGATCTGATAAAATATCATCCACATTGGTTACAAAGTTAAAGTCATTCCCTGCTGCAAGTAAGCGATTCTTTTCATCTTCATCCTTGACCAATACCTTAGCAACTTCAATCTCTGAATGTGCTGATTGATTGATTTTTTCTCCATTTTCCTTTAGGAGGAAAGGCACACCACTTGCAACGGTACCAAATCCTAGTAAAGCAATTTTAACTGTCATCTTTATCTCCTCGAAATTTTCTAATATAGCCATTATAACAGAATTTTGTGAAAATTCCTATCATAGTAAATCACTATTTCAGTCTAGAAAAGAAAAAAACGAATCTGATGATTCGCTCTTCCTAAAATCTAGAAATAATTTTCCAGAAGTGATTATCCAATCTTTTGCAGATTGGTCACTGCATCGTGATTCATCAAGACTTGGCCATACTCCTGCAAGACTGAACGACTGATATCACTATCGTCCGCAAACTCGCGCATACGGGCCAACAGCCAAGCTGGATATGGACTTGGATGATTTTCAATATCCACTAAAATGGTCAAATAATAGCGCTCATTCATCTTGTAGAGTTCAGAAGTTTCCATCTCAAAAGTCACTGTCTTAGCAAAAGCCACCAAGTCAGCCAACTTAGCAAAAGAAAGGATGTAGTAGATGTAAGGTTCTTTCTTACTCTCAGCTTCTTGTTCAGCCTGCTCCTGCTCTTCTTCCTTGGCTTCGACTTGCTCTAAAGATTGAATCGCTTCGATATCATCCTTAGTTTTGTCTGCGATGCTCTTTTCTAAGGTTTTAATAAACTCATCTGGCGACATTTGAGCCAATTCTTCCATATCTGGTAAATCCGATAAATCTTCAAAATCTAGATTTTGGTCAATCTTTGATTTGGTTACAAAGACATCAACCTTATCAGGTTTTGGAGTCACACGGAAGCTCAACATACCTGTATCTAGAAAGCTATCAGGCATCTCTAACTCATCCAAGATAGCATAAAAAAACTCTTCTGTTTTTTCTTGAGGGACAAGAAAGTCAGCAATCTCCATGCCACGATCCATCAAATCCTCTAAAGACATCGTGATTTTCAAAGTTGTATCACTAATTTGTTTCATTTTCATTGCTAGTAACCTCATACTTTCAGTTCTATCTATTATACTAGATTTTTACGATTTTATCAAAAGAAGGCTCCTCTATACGGATAGATTTTCCCTAGGGTCTTTCTATAGGAGACTCCAAGAGAAAATTTCTGCAGACAGATAGAAAAAGCCTTCAAAATCAAACTTCTTGTTCGACTTTGAAGACCTAATACATCAGAAAGCTTATAGTTTAAAGGTTGCTACACCGAGGATAGAACGATTTAAGTTTCTAAAAATTTGAAGACTTTGTTCAAATTTCTTATAACGAGTCACTCCGTACTCTTCAACAAGAAGGACTGTATCTCTTTCCAAAAGAGATGATACATCCTGTAAATCTACAAAATGCATTCCTTTTAAAGCCTCTTGACTCTGTTTCAATTTATCTAGGATAGCTTTATTTGAGCTAACGATTGTTAATTCTTGTCCAGCATTTTTGTATGACAAGACATCTGCTAGGTTAGCAATTGTTGTAATCTCTGTTACAAAATCAATTTGATACTGAGAAAAATCACCTGCTCTATTGATTGTTGGATTAAAGAGATAAACCAATACATTTCCCATCACAACCAAAATCACACAGACTACTCCAATAACAGCTAAACGGAGAATCAAATTCTTCACATTCAATCCAAGCGCTGTCTCACCGTTTGCATTCAATTCTTTAGAGTTGATGGTTTCCAATTTTTCAATTTTTACATTTGCAAAAGTGTGTTTAAATTTCTCAATCAATCCATCAATTTTTCGCTCTAACAAATCATTAGCATCTTTACTTGATGTCAAAATTTTCACACCAACCCCTGCATCGTCAATCATATAGTAGACGGTCAATTTTTTCCACCAATAATCATTCGTTGAATTTTTCAAGGTTGTCTCTGTCGTGTCTAATTCACTGGCAATTTTTTTCAACTCACTGGGTTCTACATCATTGAAAAGATAAGCTCCATTCAAATTACCATCAATCAATTTCCCATAAAAATCACTATAACCACCAATTTGATGATTCAAAATTGTTTTAGCTGAGTCTTCTGGAGGAGTGATTTTATAGCTAAGATAAGTTGAATAACTTGTTGTATCTTTGACAGTGTTTTTATTCCTAACTGCTTTAATTGTAAATGGTACAGCAATGAGAGCAAATAAAACGATGAGAGCTAAAATATTTACTTTTCGTTTTTTATAAAGATTTGCAAACAAATCAGCTACTGAATAATGTTCAAACATGATTTTTTTCTCCTTTGTTGAGTAGATACTGGTTCTCTTTTGTAAGCATTTTTGCTACAAATACCATCACAAGAATAATTCCCCAGAATTGCATTGTAAATAAATTGAAGAAACTTTCTGAAAAGCTACTTCTAGGCATAAAGAATAGATTATTCAAGATGAGTAAGGACAAGGCAAATAGGATTGTTCTAGAGCGATAGGCTACTTGCAGCATGGCTATGAATAACATACCGAGTAAGAGACTAAGTAGAAAGACTCCTATCATACCATAGTCTGTATACAACTCCATGATATAACTACTTCCGATACCATGTCCTTTCAAATATTCCTTGTTCAAAACAAGATAGGATAAATTGTGAGCATAACTATTACTATCAATAGCTAGTTCCACACTATTGGTTGTATGTTCAAAGGCTTTTCCTCCGAAAATAGCCCCCAAACTTCCCCTTGCAAAATAATCAAGAACAGGACCAAAAGTAAAATTACGGAAATCTCGGTAAGGGAGGCTACTGTTAAATAGAAAACCTCGAGCCAAGACACCAAAACTAGTTCCTTGTTTATAGATAAAGTCAAGTAAGATATCCCAGAAACCTGTATGGGAAACTTGGACATTATCCCGTACATAATTGAGCACTCCCATCGCTAACATGAGAATAGGAGAACCTACAAAAATCGCTAACTTTTCTTTAAACCCAATCCATTTTCCTTTTTCAGTTTGCTCCCGCATAAAGTAATAAACAAAAGCAAATAGAATACTTAAAATAAAGGGATTTCGTGTCCCGATTGCCAAATGAATGGTATTAGCTGCAATAAAGGAGACAAGCACTGCTGTGGCCTGCAATTTCTTTGGCTTGGTTGCCAGATACATACACATTGCATAGACCGTAAAGGTAGACAAAATGTAGGTAAAATAAGGCAGTTTACTTTCAAAATTTGCATAGTAGGCATAGTAGGAAGTCTGCAAGCGATACAGGAGCCGTTCGAATAACCGAATGAAATAGAAAGGATAGGTGAGAAGAAAAACTCCTAGCGAAACAAAGCGTAACCGCTTGATATAAACCTCTTTTAGAGAATTTCCTATATTTGCTACTTTTATTTTCTTCCTAGCTATGAAATAACGAGCCAAGATGCCTCCTGTCGTCAAGCCCAGAATCGAAACCATGACAACTATAAAGGCAAAACGATAGGCTATGGGATGATAGGTATCCAGAGCGCCATCCCTAAAATAATCAATGGTCGGTCTTGATACCAGAAAGACAAAAATGGTTAAATAGAAAATAAAATGGATTAAGTAATACTTGATGTCATTCCAGCAGGCAATTAAGCTACTAACCAGTAAGAACAATAAAGTAGAAAGCAAGCTAACATTGTTATTATTAAACAGATACACAATTCCACTTACTAGCGTCAAGGCATAACTGACTATGGTCAAACTAAATAATAATCGTTTTCCATCAATCACTTGCTCACCCCCGTTCTAATGTAATTTTTTAGATTTTTCAATATTTTTCAGTAATAAGAATCGGTATAAGGAAATGTTTATGAATAAAGCCAAGGCACTAATTCTTCTCCCCTTACGGAAAATTGGATTCCTAGCAATAGCAAAGGCATGGCCTTTTAAAAAACGATGAATCTGAGAATAGGCTTCAAACTGTTTATACTGATCATCTAGCAACATCTTATCCAGAATAAAGAAATGGGCATAGGCCAATCTGAAAAAAGCGACCTCTTTCAAGTTAGGATAGTTTTTCACAACTTCATTATAAAACTTTTGATAGATATCAATATAGGCTAAATCCTTCTCTGCATAGGGTTTAGTCGTAATACTATCCCCTCTATGGAAATAGTAATAATAGGGTTTAGTATTAACTACATACTTATTGGCCAATTTGATTAAATCAAAATGGTAATAGGCATCTTCGTAAATCAATCCCTTTGGAAAGGATAGGGCAGTTGCAATCTCTCTCTTGATTAGCTTATTGCAAATCGTTCCTGGTATTTTTTCACCTATGAGGTATTCCTTTAGAAATGTTTGAGAATCACAGACAAAATACTCATCCTGATTGGCTGACTGTGGGCTTTCATCATTAGCATAGACATTCATGACACCACAGCTCGAAACATCCGCATCTTCTTGAACTAATTGCTCATATAAGCTCTGAATCATTTCTGGATGGATATAATCATCTGAGTCAATAAAAATCAGATAATCTCCGTGAGCCTGCTTCATTCCATCATTTCGTGCTTGCGACAATCCTTCGTTCTTTTTATGAAGCACTGACACCCTGTCATCTTGTTCAGCGATTGAATCACACAAGCGACCACTCTCATCTGTTGCACCATCATCAACAAGAATAATTTCCAGATTTTGATAGGTCTGCTTCTGAATGGAAGCTATCGATTTTTCTAGGTACTGCGCCACATTATAGACTGGCACAATGACACTAATTAATGCAGTTTCCATGCTACTCCTCTAATAGTTTTTCTACTTGTTCGATTTGTTTTGTAATTGTAAATTGTTGAATGAATTGGCTAGCCTCATCGACATCAAAGTTTGAGGCAGAAGTCATGTAATTAGTAATCGCCTGAGCTGCCTCTTGATTGCTCTCAATGATTTGTCCAAATCGTCCTTCTTGGGATAATTCCTCAGCCCCTCCAACGTCCGTAGAGATAAAAGGGAGTCCCAGACTCAAGGCCTCCACATACACTCCAGGAAAACCTTCTTGTTTAGACATAGACAAGAGAACTTTCGTCTGAGATAGATACTGATAAGGATTTTTTTGATAACCAAGGAAATGTACATAGTCCTCAATCCCATACTCTTTGACTCGTTTTTTCAGTTCCTCTTCCATATCACCAGCCCCGATAAAATAGAGATGATAGTTTTTTCCCTCTTGGTGTAATAATCGTATCACTTCCACTACACGGTCAGAACCCTTATTTTCCTCAATCCGTCCGATAGTACAGATACTTTGAGGAGCAATCTCGATATCGATCTTCTCTTGAGATTTTTCTAGAATAGTCTGAAAATCATATCCATTGTAGATTGTCTGTAATTTAGAAGCATAATCTGGATAAACTTCCTTGATAGAATTGCTGGTCTTTTTTGAAATCCCTACAATTGTATTCGCAGCATCCAACTGGCTTCTATGTGATTCTCTTTTAGAGCTATCCTTAAGAAGTTCTTCGATACTTCCATGAATCCAAGAGATTTTCTTGACTTCTTTTCTTTTAGAAAACAACAGTGGTGGATTCATAATGGTAAAAGAAACTTCAACATCATAGTCATCTTTTACAAGCAAGCGACGAGTCAGCCTTGGAAAATAAATTCTCATTCTCCACAAAAAAGCTCGTAACCATCTAGCTTGGCGATAATCTTGAAGGGATTTTAAAATGCCTACATGCTTGGGAACAGATTCGTATCCCTTGTCAAAGTGCTCCATTTCAAGAATATCAATATCATACTTTTCTGGATCCAGATTTGAAACAATGGTTGATAGAATCTTCTCTGCTCCACCCCCGAGAGAAAAAGACCACATAAAAAATAAGATTTTTTTCTTAGCCACCATATTCTCCCTTGTATTCTGTATAAGACTTATCCATATCAGCGATGACAGCATCATGATGCGGTACTTGCTTATTTGCTGGTGGTGGCGTCATATAATCTCCAAAAGCAGTGCTGAGATAGGCATCGTAGCCAACTGGAATAGGCATCTCTGTCCCTTCAAATGGTAAGAAAAGATTGTCTTCAAAAGATGCGATTGGGTACTTATTTCTCATGTAGCCAGGACCTGAGCATAATTCTGTAATGCCATCACAATCAGCCAAATCATACTTAGTCATTTCTTTCTCAGCTTTTTTCCAGATGCGATAACGGAGAGATTTTGGAGTCAAACCCAGTAAAATGCAACTTCCCCATTTCATGAGAGCACCATGCTTTTCTGGAATAGTTTGGGCACAAAAGAGTGAATAAATCAAGGCCCAGCGAACCTGTTTTTTCCGCTCAGCTGGATCTTTCGGATAATAATCCAGAGGCAAAACGTCCAAGGCCAAACCATGTGGCAAATTCAAATCCTGCTGGTAAGGTTTAATGCAGGTCGTTTCCTTGTCACGAATGGTAATAAAAAGATTACGGTCGACAAAATCCTTGTGACTCTTTGACAAGAAATAACGTTCATCTGCATAACGAGGCCATAATTCTGCTAATTTCTCATAATCTTTACGAGGCATAAAAAAGTCTAGGTCGTCGTCCCAAGGAATAAATCCCTTGTTTCGAAGGGTACCAATAGCGCCTCCGCCACAGAGATAACAGAGCAAATCATGTTCTTTACAAAAGGCCACAAAATATTCAGCCATCTCCAGACTACGAGCCTGAATTGCTTTTAAATCAGTCATATTGTTCATTATTCTTTCTATCGTATCGTTTCATTATACCACAAACAAGGGGTGAAAATCTATTGCAGACTGTAAAAAATCAAAGCCTGACTGCTATCCAAATAGCTATCAAACTTTGATTTTTCTGTCTTATACTCTTCGAAAATCTCTTCAAACCACGTCAGCTTCACCTTGCCGTAGGTATAGGTAACTGACTTCGTCAGTCTTATCTACAACCTCAAAACTGTGTTTTTAGCAGCCTGCGGCTAGCTTCCTAGTTTGCACTTTAATTTTCATTGAGTATTATCTTATCTCAAGCCCATTTGAGCGAGCTTGGTTTGATATTTGTTTTGATCAACCAGCAAGCCCAAGCCTCCATAAACATCATAGGCATCTACCCAGTCACCCAGTTCTGGAATCGTCAATTTTTCAATACCATTTTTTGCTCCATCCAAAACAGATAAACCGTTTGTTAGGAGGAAAGTATAGGGTACGTTGGTTGAGGTCATAGCAAAAACCTTTCCAAGAGCTTCAGAACCAGTGAAAAGTTTAGTGGGATCTTTAATTTGCTCTAAAATTGCTGTTAAAACTTGTTGCTGTCTTTTTGTACGGCCGTAATCCGCCTCATCATCATCACGGAAACGAGCATAATTGAGCAGGGTCGAGCCATTCATCTGCTGTTTTCCGACTTTAATGGTTTGGGTTGGAGACTCAGTCTCGGTAGCATATAAATCATCTCCGACTGTAGCTTCTGTTAGGGGACGCCCATTCAATGTTGAAAATTGAGCATCAATCGTCACCCCATCAGGGAAAAGCGTGTCAATCGCTGTGGCAAAGGCCTGGAAATCAACCAAGGCGTAGTACTTAATGTCCAAGTCAAAATTATCTTTCAAGACTTGGCGAACCATTTCTGCCCCTTTTTGCCCCTCTTGTTCTCCTAACTCGTAGGCTACGTTTAACTTGTTATCTGTCTGTTTTCTACCATTAATCACTTGACTATAACCATCTATATAGACCAAATTATCACGCATGAAACTGACTAGCTTCATTTTCTTATCTGAGCCCCCGACATTTAATACCATAATAGAGTCAGTTCGTGTCTCAACACTATTTTGACCGATTCGACCGTCTGTCCCCATAATCAAAATATTAACTCCATCTCTAGTGTCCTGACCATTAAAGACTTGAACCTGTGCTGCCTTAGCATCAGCAGTTTTCTTTGCGCTAGCATCTTGGTAACCACGCAAAAACATGAATACCATGGCCAAAGCCACACAGACCAAAAGTGAAAAAATCACCATAAAAATTCGTTTAAGACGGAGCTTCCGTCTTTTCTTTTTTGGAGGGAAAGAGAGTGCTTGTGATTTGGATTGTGAGCGACTCCGGTTCGCATAGCTTGGTAAGTCAACCTGCTCTTCTCTTTCTTGTTCCAAGCTAGAGCTACTATTTCCCCTAGCAAGAGTTAGCTTTTCTTGCAAATAGGCAAACTCATTTTTTTCTCTCTCATTGAGATAATGAATATTTTTTAGCAAATAATCATAACGCAACTGCTCATGATGACTTAAGGGATTTTCTTTACTCATCTTCTCTCCTTTCCATGGTCTGATATTGGATAAATAGGATAGGCACCCAGAATTTTATACTGGATTCCAATCGCTTCTAATTCTTTTTGGGAAAAGTGGACCAAGTCCTTATCGGTATAATCCACATCGATAATGAAAAAGTATTCACCCAGTGCTGTCTTGAGTGGACGACTTTCAATTTTTGTCAAGTCAATTCCTCGCCAAGCAAAGGTCGACAGGGCCTTATAAAGTGCACCTGGAAGGTTGTCAGGTAATGTCAAGGCCAAACTCATCTTTTCAGTTTGTGCTTGCAAGGGAATAGAAGGCTTTTCAGCTCCTAGAACCCAGAAACGTGTGAAATTGGCTTCCATTTCCTGAATATCCTCGGCAATCAGTTCCAATCCATATTCTTCAGCAGAACTTCTAGGTGCAACTGCTGCAAAGGGCTGGTCTGGATGTTCGGAAATAAAACGGGCCGCATAAGCTGTACTAGCTGTTACCTCGATTTGAGCCTCTGGATATTGTTCATCGATGAATTTCTTTCCTTGAGCCAAGGCCTGTGGATGTGAAAAAATCTTTTCAATCTTAGTATGGCCTGGAACCACCATCAACTGCTGATGAATAGGCTGAACGATTTCTGCTACTGCTTGGATGTGAGCCTGATGAAAAAGATAGTCCAAGGTTTCATGAACACTACCCTCAATAGAGTTTTCAACTGGCACCACAGAATAGTCCACTAATCCTTGCTCATAAGCCTTGATGACATCTGTAATGTTGGCAAAAGCCTGCAATTCCTCATTAGGAAAAGCTGTCTGCACAACATGGTGTGAAAATGATCCCTTGGGACCTAGATAAGCAATTTTCATCTTAGTTCCTCTATAATTTCCTCCGGACTTAGCTTGGTCACATCCAAAATCCGACTAGCCACTTCCTCATACCAAACCTGTCTTTCTTGGAAAATAGCTGCAAGTTCTTCCTTGCTATTATTTAGAAAAAGCGGGCGCTGATTATCCTTATCAGCTGCGATACGTTGGTAGAGGGTTTCAAAATCTGCTTTCAGGTAGATGTTATCTGTATTAGTCTTGAGTAAGTCACGATTTCTCTGAGAAATAACCACTCCTCCTCCAGTTGACACGACTTGGTCTGTTTGTAGTAAATTAGCTAGGACTTCTGACTCTACCTGACGAAAGGCCGCTTCGCCCTTTTCCGCGAAAAATTCCGCAATGGACATACCTAAACGCTTCTCTATCAGAGCATCCATATCAAGGTAGTCTGGGTCTAAACCTCTTGCAATAGTCGATTTGCCAGCACCCATAAAGCCTAGTAACACCTTAGCCATGAGTCAAGTTCTCCAAATCATCAAAGAAGCTAGGATAGCTGGTATTGATGGCTTCTGCCCGATCAAGTTCCACTTCTCCATCTGCAACCAAGAGAGCTGCGATGGCTGTCATCATGCCAATTCGGTGGTCTCCAAACGTATTGACTCTAGCACCGTAAAGAGCGGATTTTCCTTTGATAATCATTCCATCTGCTGTAGGTGTGATATCTGCTCCCATACTATTCAGGGCGTCTGCCACCACCTGAATGCGGTCTGTTTCCTTGACCTTAAGTTCCTCAGCATCCTTGATAACTGTTACACCTTGGGCTTGGGTCGCAAGTAGAGCGATAATGGGCAATTCATCAATCAAACGTGGAATCAAGGCACCGCCAATCTCTGTTCCTTTCAAGTCTGAAGACTCAACAGTCAAGGTAGCAGATTTAGCGACTGGGTCAATTTCAGTCATTTCCAATTTTCCACCCATGGCGCGAATGACATCAATAATACCGGTGCGCGTTTCGTTGATACCCACATTCTGCAGCACTAGACGAGAGTTTGGAACAATCAAACCTGCGACTAACCAAAAGGCTGCACTGGAAATATCTCCTGGTACGACCACCTTCTGCCCTGTCAATTTTTGTGGCCCTTGGACTGTGATTTTCTTGCCCTCCACACTTAAATGGCCACCAAATTGTTGCAACATATCTTCAGTATGATTACGGGTGCACTCTTTTTCGATAATCACTGACTCCCCCTGAGCCTGCAAGGCCGCAAAGATCAAGGCTGACTTGACTTGGGCAGAGGCAATTGGCAACTCATACTGAATAGGTCTTAGGGTTTTCGTCCCTTTTAAGTGAAGAGGAGGCAGGTCTCGCTCAGTTTGTCCCGAAATGCTAACGCCCATTTTTTTCAGAGGAATCGTCACACGATCCATAGGACGTTTGGAAAGACTGTCGTCTCCAAACATTTCTACTTCAAAATCTGCACCTGCAAGGACACCTGAAATCAGGCGAATCGAGGTACCAGAATTTCCCATATCAAGGGCATTTTGCGGAGCTTTTAAGCCTTCCATACCCACACCTTGAATGGTAATAACCCCATCTTTGTCCTCAATTTCAACACCAAGGTCACGAAAAACCTGCATGGTCGAAAGAACGTCTTCACCTCGCAGAATATCATAAACCTTGGTCTCACCCTCAGCCAAACTTCCAAAGATAATGGAACGGTGGCTGATAGACTTGTCACCTGGAACGCGGATACTGCCATGTAAGTGGCGAATGTTTGTTTTTAGTTTCATACTGGACCTCATACTTGCAATACTTTTACCTATTTTATCATAAAAAGCCAGAAATTCCTTAAAAATTCTGACTTTAGGATAGTTCTTTTCTTATTTTAGCAATTCTGAAACTGGTTCGAAAACAATTTTTTCAATGTCAGAAAGGTAAATGGCCAATTGTTGTTGCTTGGTAAAGAATTCTGACAAGAGGCTGTTCCCTTGAATCTGTTTACCAAAGCCTTCCATTTTCGCTTGGAAGGATGCGTCTGGCATTTGCCCTGTCTGGGCTAGTCTTTGAATTTCTTCTTGGAAGGCAACATATTCTGTAAAGATTTTACTTGCCTCAGCATCTGCTGCAATCGCATCTTTAGCTGCTTTAACAGCCTTGTATTCTGGTAATTCGCGTAGACCGCGACTGAGTTCGTTTGCACTATCGTAAATATTTGACATGATTTTCTCCTTATTCATTTCTTTTTAAATTACTAGTCACTCTGTGGTCTTTATTATTGTGCAATCACTTTTATATGACCTCTTGAATGTCCATTGCTTAATTCCTTATCTGGTATATACTCTATCTTCAAAGTTCCTAAATTAGAACCTGTTTTTATTTCATTTGACATAAGATTATCAAAATAGTTCTCTATCTCATCATCAGATAAGGATGATTCAATCGATTTAACAATATCATGAAATACTTCTTTCATTCCTGCAACACCAGATTCACTATTTTCATTTGTCTGATTTATTGTTACATTGATTTTATCAGTATCATTTGCATGTAAAAGCTCCAAGTAGTATCCGTAGCTTGATGCGAAATATTTACTTTTATATTTTATTTTTATATTTCCTTTTTTGATATTTTCTAATGGGCTATTAGAATTTTGATTATAGCTATTGATAAACTCATTAATAATTCTATCGTCTACATACTTTGAATTGGTTTTCTCTTAACTTATTTCCTTGTTGGATGGTTCATTTTTTGTCTCAACACTGGCTTCTGAAGTAGTTTTCACATCTTTTTTAACAGCGTAAGCTCTAAGTAAGATAAAAGAAATAAAGATAACACCAAATATGAATTTAAGCTCTATTTTAGGCATATTTTTCTCCTTATTTGATGACGACTGTGTGGTCGGTATTTTCTGTTATGAGATGCTCGGCTCTTTCCAAGTCTTGAGCATTTTTAAATGAAATTTGTAGGATTCCGTGAATATCTTCACGATTTTCCTCGTTGATGTGGATGTTAACCAAGGAAGTTCCACGTAGCAGTTCCAAAATCCGCAGGATGACATCTTCTTCATCAGGAACGTCAACATAGAGGTCGTAAGAGCTATCCACACCACCACGCTTATGGATTTCCATGGTCTGGCGTTGTTCACGCGCTTGGTTAAAAAAATTCCAAATTTGCTCTTCATCCCCCTTACTAATGGCCTGACCAATCGCTTCCAAACGTTCCTTAAAATCCTCAATTCGGTCTAGAATAGTCTCACGATTGGACAAGAGAATAGAGGTCCACATACCCGGCTCGCTTTCCGCAATTCGGGTCATATCTCGAAAACCACCGGCCGCAAAGCGCCTTACCATCTCATGTTCTTGAGCATAGACCGCAGTCTGCTCCATGAGACTAGAAGCCAGAATATGAGGGAAATGGCTAATCTGAGAAGTCACACAATCATGCTCCTGGGCATCAATCTCGATAAAACGAGCATGAAGACCTGAAAGCAGATCCTTCATTTCCTTAAGCGTGTCCTGACTTGTCAGCCTCGAAGGTGTGAAGATATAATAGGCGTTTTCAAAAAGATTGACATCCGCAGAAGCTGCCCCTGTCTTGTGACTACCAGCCATGGGATGGGCCCCGACAAAGCGAACAGACTTGCCAGCCAAATACTGCTCCGCCGCATCCACAATGGCTGACTTGGTCGAACCAGCATCTGAAATAATGACCCCTTCTTTCAAGTTCAAACCTGCCAACTCCTGTATAAAAGCAATGGTCTGCTTGATTGGCAAGGTCAAAATGATGACATCAGCCAGAGGAGCAAAACTGGCAAAATCATCCGTTGCTCGGTCAATCATGCCTTCTTTCAAGGCAATATCTCTCGAAGCTTGACTGCGATTATACCCTAAAATTTCATAATCTGGATGATCGCGTTTGATACCAAGTGCCATAGAGGCTCCAATCAAACCAAGACCTGCGATATAGATTGTTTTTGCCATAGGAACTCCTTAATAGTTCTTTGTATAATCTCGGTGTTGGGCTACCGCTTCTTTTAATTCCTCTAGATTGTCTGATGAGAATTTTTCAAGGATTTCTTGTGCCAGAACCGTTGCCACAACGGCTTCCATAACCACTCCTGCTGCTGGAAGAGCGGTCGGATCACTTCTTTCGACTGTTGCCTTGTAGGGTTCATGGGTTTCGATATCCACACTCATAAGTGGTTTGTAGAGAGTAGGGATGGGCTTCATCACGCCGCGAACAACGATGGGTTGCCCATTAGTCATACCACCTTCAAAGCCACCTAGATTATTGGTACGGCGGGTATAACCGTCTTCTTTAGACCAGAGAATTTCATCCATGACTTGGCTGCCTTTACGATAACCAGCTTCAAATCCAAGACCAAATTCCACCCCTTTAAAAGCATTGATAGAAACAATTGCTTGGGCCAATCTTGCATCCAATTTTCTGTCCCATTGGACATAGGAACCAAGACCAACTGGAACACCTCCAACGACTGTCTCCACAACCCCACCGATGGTATCACCGTCACGTTTGATTTGGTCAATGTAATCCTTGATTTCCTGTTCCCGTTCTTGGTTGACAATAGAAACGTCAGACTGGGCAGCTCGTTTCTTAATCTCAGCAACTGTGAGATTCTCAGGAACATCGATTTCCTTGCCACCAAAAACCACGACATGATTAGCAATCTCCATACCCAGCTCAGCCAAGAGGCGTTTGGCCACTGCCCCCACTGCTACCCGCATGGTGGTTTCACGAGCTGATGAACGCTCCAAAGAATTTCTTAAATCATCAAAACGGTACTTGATGCCCCCAACCAAGTCGGCGTGACCTGGACGAGGATGGGTGATTTTTCGTTTGCTTTTAAGGCGGTCTTCAATGTCCTCTGCAGACATGATGTCCAGCCATTTCTGGTGGTCCTTATTGACGACATCCATGGTAATAGGCGCCCCTGTCGTCTTCCCGTGGCGAACGCCCGAAGTAAAGATAACTTGGTCGCTCTCAATTTTCATACGACCACCGCGGCCGTAGCCACCCTGACGGCGTTTAAGGTCGCCATTGATATCCTCAGCTGTCAAAGGAAGCCCAGCTGGAATTCCCTCAATGATAGCTGTCAGACGGGGGCCGTGTGATTCTCCTGCAGTTAAATATCTCATACACTCTCCTTATTTTACCAAGTAGTCTTTCATCTCTTCCAGAGAAACTGGGTGAATGGTCGCTGAACCAAGCTCTGGCACCAAGACCAATTTCAAGATGTTGCCACGCGCTTTCTTGTCATGAGTCAAAGCCTGATAAAGCTTGTCAACATCCCAGTTTTCATAGTCAACAGGCAAGCCAAATTTCTGACACATAGCTGTAATGGACTGAGTTATTCCTTCTGGCATAAGGCCTTTTTCCTCAGCCACCTTGGAAATCTGCACCATTCCCATGGCAACAGCTTCACCATGCATGACTTTCCCATACCCAGCCGTCGCTTCAATGGCATGACCAATGGTGTGGCCAAAATTGAGGTAAAGGCGAACACCATTGTCCAACTCATCCTCAACTACCATCTTGCGCTTGACCTGACAAGAATGTTCAATCAAGGTCTCTGCATGTTCCAGAATGCTCTCAACAGAACCATCCAGCTCCGTCAAAAGAGCCCACAGTTCTGGATCCTCAATCAAGCCATACTTGATGACCTCCCCCATCCCTTCAATCAACTCTCTTTTTCCAAGCGTTTCAAGGACAAGCGGGTCAATCAGAACCCCATCTGGTTGGGCAAAGGTACCCACCATATTCTTAGCAAATGGAGTGTTAACGCCTGTCTTTCCACCGATAGACGAATCCACCTGGGCAGTTAAACTGGTCGGAATCTGAACAAAGTGAATACCCCGCATATAGGTAGAGGCTACAAAACCAGCCAGGTCCCCAACGACACCACCGCCGAGAGCCACGATTCCATCGCTACGAGTCAACCCCTGCTTAACTAGAAATTCATATACTTTCTGAACAGTAGTTAAATTCTTTCTTTCTTCCCCTTCTAAAAAGTCAAAAACAGCTACCTGAAAACCAGCATCTTCTAGGCTGAGTTTGACCTTCTCAGCATAAAGAGAAGCTACATGGTTGTCTGTTACGATTAGCACTTTTTGTGGTTGCCACAGTTCTCGCAACCATTGACCAGCCTGAGCCAGACAACCTTTTTCAATCTGAATATCATAAGGATGATGAGGAATATCGATTCTGATTTTCATAGGAGAGTCTCCCTTTCTTTATTGGTATTTTTCTGTTAAAGACTGCCAAATCTCTTCTGTCGGCATTTCCTTGCCTGTCCACAGTTGAAAAGCTTCTGCAGCTTGATAGAGCAACATTCCCAGACCATTGACTGCTGGATTGCCCTGACTTCTAGCCCATTTCAAAAATGGCGTTTCAAAGGGTTGGTAAATGATATCTGCGACCAAGAGAGTCTCTGTCAGATTGATGTTTTCTGGAACTGGGGATGATTGACCATCCATGCCCACACTAGTCGCATTGACCAGTAAGCCCGAATCGGCAATCCTTGCTTGCAGTTCCGAAACATCTTCTAAAGCATACAAGTCCACTTTAAAGCCTGTCTGCTCCTGTAACTTGTCTAGGTGAGGTCTTGTTTTTTCCATAGAAACGGAACGAACAAAGACCGAAATCTGACTGACACCATCCAAAATGGCTTGCGCTATAATGGACTTGGCCGCACCACCTGCACCCAGCAGGGTCATCTTCTTACCTGTAATTGTAAAAGAAGGCAAACTCTTAAAGAATCCCTTGCCATCTGTATTATATCCAATCAAATTCCCATTCTCATTGACAACCGTATTGACCGCACCAATCAAGCGCGCCTCATCGCTCAGCCCGTCCAAATAAGGAATCACCTGCTCCTTATAGGGCATGGACAGATTGATGCCAAACATCTGGTAGCGACAAATATTGGCTACTGTTTCTGCCAAATCACTCGCTTCAATCTCCCAAGCAACATAAACACCATTGGTAGCTGTCGCCTCAAAGGCCCTATTGTGGATGAAGGGAGAAATAGAATGTTTAATAGGATTGGCAACAACTGCAGCTAAACGTGTATAGCCATCAAGCTTCATCCAAAATCTCCCTGATTTTTTTCATGCTAGCTAGAGAAATCTGACCAGGGGCACTAGCCTCATCCAGACTGGCAAAAGACCAACTCGAACCAGTCACATCCGCAGTGATACGAGAAACCTTGCCCACCTTACCCATAGAAATAGTTACATATTCCTGCTCAGGATTGAGGGTTTTAAAGCCCCGTGTATAGTTCATCAAGTCTAGCACATCCTGCTCCGTATGAGCCATCACCGCAACCTTGACAAGTTTTGGATTTAGGCTCGTCAACTCTGACAAGATTTCCATCATATTTTCAGGTGTTTCTTGGAAATTGTGGTAACTCAAAACGAGATTTGGGAAGTCCAGCATTTCCTCAAAAACATCCTTGTAGCTATAGTACTCAAAATCAATATAGTCTGGTTGATAGAGTTGCACCACTTCCTTGATTAAATGGATATATTCTTCTGAAGAAAGGTCAATTTCTCCCCCTTCAGAGCGAGTTCGTAGCGTGAAAACCAACTCACGACCTGCGAATTTTTCAAAAATAGCTGGAGCCACCTGCAAAATCGCTTCTTTAGGCAGATAGTCGGCACGCCATTCAATGATGTCGGCATCCAGGTACCTTGTGGCATCCAGAGCCTGGGCCTCCTCTAAACTTCTTGGCATTACTGAAACGATTAATTTCATTTACTAACCTTCATACTAATCACCTTGAGGTAATTACTACTTTCATCTTTTTTATTATAGGCGAAGTCTGCTGGAAGACCGTATTTATTTAAAATCTGGTAACTTCTTCCTGCAAAGCCTTTATCAATTTGTTCTGTAAATTTCTGACGGGAAACATTGGCAGCATTGGTACTAGCAATGATAATCCCTCCTGGATTTAAAATCTCAAGACTCTGGGAAATCAACTTGTGATAATCCTTGGCCACAGAGAAGGTCTGTTTTTTGTTCCGAGCAAAGCTAGGCGGATCTAGGACAATCACATCGTAGGTCAAGCCTTTTCGTTTGGCATACTTGAAATATTCAAAGACATCCATGACCACAAAACGATGGTCGTCTGTGCTGATTCCATTTGCCTGAAAATGCGCTTGAGACAATTCTCGTGAACGTTTGGCTAGGTCCACAGAAGTTGTCTGACTTGCTCCTCCCATGGTCGCAGCTACTGAAAAAGCTGCTGTATAGGAAAACATATTGAGCAAGGATTTGCCCATAGCCAAGCCATCGACCAGACTACCACGAACCTCATGCTGGTCTAGGAAAATTCCTGTCATCAAGCCATCATTCATAAAGACTTGATACAGAACACCATTTTCCAGAACAGTGAAAAAGTCAGGTGCTTCTTGACCATAAACATGGGCAGATTCATAGTCCAAACCCTTAAAGCGTATCTTCTCATAGGCCCCTAACACCTCAGGAAAAACCTGTCTAAAGGCTTCTGAGATGGTCTGACGAATCTGATAAACATAAGAGTTATACCAAGAAAAGACAGCATAGTCGCCATAGAGGTCCACTGTCAGACCGCCAAAGCCATCTCCCTCTTGGTTGAAGAGACGAAAGGCAGTTGTCAAATCATCTTGATAGTAGGCTCTTCTCTTTTCTTTAGCTTGTCTAAACAGCATTTCAAAGAAAGCTTGATTGAAGGTGATCTTGTCTTTACTGATAAACCAACCCAAGCCCTTGTTTTGCTGAGAAAGGTAGGCAGTCCCAAGAAAGGTTCCTTCTTGACCCTGCACTTCTACTTCCTGATCCTTAAGATTGACATTTTCAAGATCACTGGCTTCTAGTAAAACTAGCCCCTTAGCAAGCTTCTTTTCAACCCTTTTGCTAACTCTTATTCTATTCATAACTACCATTATATCAAACTTTTAGACAATTCTCAAAAAAGAAACTACCCTTGCTTTTTTACTCTTCTTTTAAAAAATGGTATACTAATACTAATAAAAAATTAGGAAGTAAATGTGTGAAAAGCAATTTTAACAAAATCCAAAAAGCCATGGGTACCAGACTGGGTTTTGTCCTAACCCTTTTAATCCTCTATTGGCTCAAAACCTTATTAGCCTATGCCGTTGACTTTAATTTAGATATTCAAGTGGGCAAGTTGCAGGGAAATTACCTTGCCTTTATCGCCTTTTTCAATCCCCTTCCCTTGGGGCTACTCCTGCTGGCTCTAGCCCTCTATGCTCGGTCAACCAAAATCTTTTATGGTCTGAGTATAGCTATTTATAGCCTTTTATTCATTTGGCTTTATTCCAACGTCTTTTACTATCGAGAATTTAGTGACTTTATCACGGCTAATACCATGAAGGTGGTCAGCAAGGTGTCTGTTGGTACTGCAGAATTAGAGTTACTGCGCTTTTGGGATTTCATCTATTTTATGGATTTCCCACTGCTGGCTTTCCTTTTCTATAAAAAATTCATCCAGCTGGATAGGAGACCTTTCAAATTCCGCTCCAGTGTTGCCATCACTGCTCTCTCTGCCCTGCTCTTTTCAGCTAACCTTTTCTTGGCTGAAATTGAGCGTCCCGATCTCCTATCGCGAGGATTTTCGAATTATTATGTTGTCCGCGCCCTCAGTTTACCAGCTTTTTTAGGCTATAGTGCCAACCAATCCTATAGCGCTAATAAAGAACGGGCTAAGGCCTCTGAGACTGACCTTCAACCTATTACAGATTATATTCAAGAGCATTCGGCTAAGCCCAATCCAGACTATTTTGGCTTGGCCAAAGGAAAAAATGTGATTTATCTCCACTTGGAGAGCTTCCAGCAGTTCCTACTTGACTATAAACTCAACCTAGATGGAACTGAGCATGAAGTCACTCCCTTTCTTAATTCCCTCTACCATTCGCAATCTACACTAGCCTTTTCGAATATCTTTAACCAAGTCAAGGCTGGTAAAACCTCAGATGCGGAAACCATGCTAGAGACTGGTTTGTTTGGACTTGACCAAGGTTCCTTTATGGTCAACTATGGAAGTACCAATACCCAGCAGGCAGCGCCTTTTATCCTAACAAAAAATGGCTATCAATCAAGTGCTGTCTTTCACGGTAATATTGGGACCTTCTGGAACCGAAATACGACCTACAAACAATGGGGCTATCAATACTTCTTTGATGCATCCTACTTCACCAAGCAAGACAGTAGCAATTCTTTCCAATATGGTTTAAATGATAAAATCATGATGAAAGATTCTATTCAGTATCTGGAGCATTTGCAGCAGCCTTTTTATGCCAAGTATATCACGGTGTCCAATCACTATCCCTATGCTAGCAATCTGACTGGCGATGAGCTTGGTTTCCCACTGGCTAAGACCAAAGATGAAACAATCAATGGCTACTTCCAAACAGCCAACTATCTGGACAGTGCCATTAAAGCCTTCTTTGACTATCTCAAAGAAAGTGGCCTCTATGAAAAATCCATCATCGTCATTTACGGAGACCATTATGGTATTTCCAACTCCCGCAATCCTGAGCTGGCACCCTTGATTGGAAAGACTTCTGAGAACTGGTCGAATTACGACAATGCCATGTTGCAACGAGTGCCTTTTATGGTGGTCATGCCTGGCTATGAAAAAGGACAAATCATCAATACCTACGGTGGACAAATCGATATCTTACCGACTCTCGAACACCTCCTTGGTATTGAGTCCAGTTCCTTCCTTCAAGTTGGGCAAGACCTTCTGTCTCCAGACCATCAAGAAATCGTTGCCTTTCGAACTGCCAATTCCTTCGTCACACCCAAATATACCAGCTACGACGGACGAACCTACTACACTGAAAGTGGTCTTGAAATCAGCAATCTTGATGAACAAACTCAGACTGAAATAGAAATTGTTCGTCAAGCAGCTAGTCAACAGCTGAAAATCAGCGACCAGATTCAAACTGGCGATTTGATCCGTTTCTACCAAGCAGATCATCTTGGAAAAGTTGATACAGAAAGTATTTCTTACCTCAATTCCTTGCCCATTCTGCAAAAGATTGAGCAAGAAAAAGGAAGTCAGTCAACCAGCCTCTTTAGCCAACGACAAGGCAAAACTAGTACTGACCTTTTCAAGGCACCAAGTTACCAAGAACTCCACCCAGAGTCGGCTGAAACCGAATCAAAATCACAATAAAAAATGCTCTTCCGTCTTGGAGGAGCATTTCTTTTTATCAACAAAAATCAAAGAGCAAACTAGGAAGCGATCTGCAGGCTGCTCAAAGCACTGCTTTGAGGTTGTAGATAAGACTGACGAAGTCAGCTCAAAACACTGTTTTGAGGTTGTGGATAGAACTGACGAAGTCAGCTCAAAACACTGTTTTGAGGTTGTGGATAGAACTGACGAAGTCAGCTCAAAACACTGTTTTGAGGTTGTGGATAGAACTGACGAAGTCAGTAACCATATCTACGGCAAGGCAAAGCTGACGTGGTTTGAAGAGATTTTCGAAGAGTATTAACTTTGAGATTGTAGCTGGAGAGGCTGTACCTGCAATATGTGTCTGTCAAGTTTAGTGACGTAGATAGTAGAATAAAGATGAGAAGGCATAGAGAGAAGATAAATCAGCCTCAGCAGGTATCTGGAAAATTTGATTCTATAGAGAAGACTTTTGTTACAAACTCAATATACTATCAATAAATAATATCATAGAAGCAACAATAATTAAAATTTCACCTATTTGCATCATTCTATTTCGAACTTTAAATATATGTTCTATCAAAAATACTTGGATCACACACATTATAGGAATGAAAGTTTTTGAAATTGAAAAATATCCCAATAAATAAACTATAAACAACAAAAATAGAACTATGTTATATTTCTTATTCAAAACATTCCTCCCTATATATTTTTGATTACCAATCTTAATCATTTACAACTACATTCTAACAAACTATAAAAGCGTTTGTCGAATTGAATTTATCAAGCAAGCAACCAACTAGCTCATCTTTTTTCTATTTCTGCCAATATGCGTGACAGGTAGTAATGATAGCCAAAAATAGCAAGAGCAAGCAAGAGGATAAGAACTCCTACTCCCAAGCTGATGGCAAGGACAGGGACGAGAGACCGAACCAAGAATAAGCTCCCTATTACAAGGGCCATTAAGATTGCACTATAAATAAAAATCAAAACTATTGCTACTATACGATTTGAACGGTTTACCAGGTCTGTAATGCTACTCCAATTGGTTGACAGATTTTTCACGTCCTTAAAGTAATTGTGGCAAGAAAGGATGACACTGGCAAGGATCCATGCCACAAGGAGGTAAATCATCGAAAGGATGGGCAAGCCTAGATATAGAGAAAGTCCAAATAAAGTCAGAACTGGTAAAAAGGACTGGACAGCAAATATAATCCAAAATTTCACTTTCACATAACAAGCAAAATCAAAGGGTAAACTCTTAAGAAAATCAACATTTTCTCTCTCCAAGGACAAGGCAATTGAATGTAGGCTGGTGATATTGTTATTGACAACTGCTATAAACACTCCTACAAAAAACAAGGGTAACCAGTATGGAGGATGAATGTCTGGAACTATCTGAGAATCTCGGATTTTGGAAATCAGACCGATCATCATGAGATAAGGAAGGAAAGCACTTGTAAAAAGCACTGTAATCACGCCAGTCCCCTGTCCCAAGAGGGTGAGGTGGTAGCGTAAAACCATACGGAAAAATCCCTTTTTAGTAGTTGAAATTCTCTCCTTACTGCGACGTTCTTTCTTGACCTTCTCCTCACTGTTAAGCAGAATCACGTCATAAAAACGAGGAAAAACCTTCTTTTTGCTCAAGTAAAGCACGAAGACAGTTAGTCCTATCCAAGCGAGCAGACCCAGGATGGCTTCTGTCGAAAAAGGCTCCACTGCTATTTTGTAAAAGAGATGAATAGGATAAAGGAGAAATGGAATGTCTCTAACTTTGTCAACAATACGTCCAGAAGTCGACTGTAGAAAGAAGACATATATTAAAGGTATGAGAACTCCTATCCCAATCATCACATTCGAAAAAATAGACTGATACTTTCTGAAGACCCTAGTCTGAGCCAAGAAATGTACTGCCACTACCATCACTAAAGTAACAGAGACAAATAATAGGGTCAAGGACAGTAGCATCAAAGGCAAACCCAGCCATAGAGAAGGAGCTAGCCTAATATAGAGGACTAGAAAATAAGCTAGGATTGGTACAATTCCAGTTAGAGCTGGCAAGAGAACAGACAGTCCTTTAGCAATTATAATCTCTGATTCTTTAAAGGCATAGGGCCTATACGATGCCAAGTCCTTACTCTCATAAAAGACATTGTAAAATGCAGTGAAAGAAGTTGAAAAGGCAAGCACCAGTAAAATAGCAACCATGCTACTAAAAAAACTTGGTATTTCCTCAAAAGGAAAATGAATGGCTATATTTATAAACATGATGAGCATCAAGAGACTGGAAAAAATGTAAGAACTTAGGACTCTAGCGGAAACATTTACTTTTTTTCCAGGATTTTTAGCTTGCTTCTTTCGTAGGTTAGCCAGATTAGCTTCTTGAGATGAATAGAGGATATTGATATCAACTAATTTTTTAATGACCTTGAGACGCATCTGAAACCTCCTCTTTTCTACCAGCAAGGCTAAGATAGATACTTTCTAAAGACTGGTCTGGATGGTCTTTTCTCAAGTCCTCTACGCTACCACAATAAATCAAATGTCCCTTTTTCAAAATGGCAATCCGATCACAGACTTGCTCAGCTACCTCTAGGACATGAGTTGAAAACAAGACCGTCTTGCCTTTTTGTACATGTTCCTTCATCATTTGCTTCAAATCAAAGGCAGCCTGGGGATCCAAACCAGTCAAGGGTTCGTCCAAAACCCAAATATCAGGATCAGACAAAAGTGCCCCGATGACAAAGACTTTCTGACGCATTCCGTGAGAAAGGGTTTCAATAACCTGATAGCGATTTTCAGCAAAATCAAAAACGTTCAATAGCCTAGCTAGATTAGCCTCCAAGTCAGAGCTAGTCAGACCATAGGATGAAGCAATCAATTCCCAAAATTCATTGGCCGTTAAACGTAAAAATAAGTCAGGCGAGTCTGCTACGTAGCCAATCTTTCGTTTAATAGCCAAGCGATTTTCCGATAACTCCTGACCATCTACCAAAATACGACCACTGCTGGGCGAAATGATACTGACTAGGGATTTTATGGTGGTCGATTTCCCAGCACCATTATGGCCAATCAAGCCCATAATCTCCCCATTTTCAATCTGCAAATTGAGATTGCTCAAAGCCTCTTTATCACCATACAACTTACTAACATTTTGAAATTCAATCATGGGATGACTCCTATCTTTATCTATATCACATACTATTATACTAGCACTTTGATACAAAAAAATCAACACTTTATTTTAAGTAGATACAATAGTTTCCTTCTATTCTTACGCAAACGTTTGCGCCAAGAGATACTTTATGATAGAATAAAGAACAAGATTGACAAGTAAGAGGAAACATCATGCAAAATCAAACACTCATGCAATACTTTGAATGGTATCTGCCCCACGACGGTCAGCACTGGACGCGTCTGGCTGAAGATGCTCCACACCTAGCTGATCTCGGTATCAGCCATGTCTGGATGCCACCAGCTTTCAAGGCTACCAATGAAAAAGATGTCGGCTATGGGGTCTATGACTTATTCGACTTAGGAGAGTTTAACCAAAAAGGAACTGTCCGCACCAAGTATGGTTTTAAAGAAGACTATCTTCAAGCTATTCAAGCTCTAAAAGCACAGGGAATTCAACCTATGGCTGATGTAGTTCTCAACCACAAGGCTGCTGCCGATCACAGGGAAGCCTTTCAGGTTATTGAGGTGGATCCTGTTGACCGTACAGTCGAACTCGGAGAACCCTTCATCATCAACGGCTGGACTAGCTTTACCTTCGATGGTCGCCAAGATACCTATAATGACTTCCACTGGCACTGGTACCACTTCACCGGTACAGACTATGATGCCAAACGCCGAAAGTCTGGGATTTATCTGATTCAAGGGGATAACAAGGGCTGGGCTAACGAGGAATTGGTCGATAACGAAAACGGTAACTACGACTACCTCATGTATGCTGATCTAGACTTTAAACATCCTGAAGTCATCCAAAATATCTATGACTGGGCTGACTGGTTCATGGAGACGACTGGTGTAGCTGGTTTCCGCTTGGATGCCGTTAAGCACATTGATTCTTTCTTTATGCGCAATTTTATCCGTGATATAAAGGAAAAATACGGTGACGATTTCTACGTTTTTGGTGAATTTTGGAACCCAGACAAGGAAGCCAACCTAGACTATCTTGAAAAAACGGAAGAACGATTCGATCTTGTCGATGTTCGTCTCCACCAGAATCTCTTTGATGCTAGTCGAGCAGGTTCCAACTACGATCTTCGTAGCATTTTCACAGATAGCTTGGTTGAACTCAAACCTGACAAGGCTGTGACTTTTGTCGACAACCACGATACACAACGAGGTCAGGCTCTTGAGTCTACCGTTGAAGAATGGTTCAAACCAGCAGCCTATGCCCTCATTCTGTTACGCCAAAATGGCCTTCCATGTGTCTTTTACGGCGACTACTATGGGATTTCAGGGCAATATGCTCAACAAGATTTCAAAGAAGTCCTTGACCGTCTCCTAGCCATCCGAAAAGATTTGGCCTATGGAGAGCAAACAGACTACTTTGATGACGCAAACTGTATCGGTTGGGTACGTTCAGGTGCTGAACATCAATCCCCAATCGCAGTCCTTATCTCAAATAACCAAGAAAACAGCAAGTCAATGTTTGTCGGCCAAGAATGGGCTAACCAAACTTTCATAGACTTACTTGGAAACCACCAAAGTCATGTTACAATCGATGAGGAAGGTTATGGACAATTCCCAGTCTCAGCTAGATCCGTAAGTGTCTGGGCAGTCAATACCATCTAATAGTTCATAATAACCAAGCCAGGTCCAATCGGATTTGGCTTTTTTGCATTCACAAAAAGACCTACCCAAATGGATAGATCTTTACTCAATTACAATTTACCTGCTACTGCATCCAACAATTCTTGGATTTTAGCTTGGTTGCTTCCTCCTGCCATGGCCATGTCTGGTTTACCACCACCACGTCCATCAACGATTGGTGCTAATTCTTTGACAAGGTTTCCTGCATGAAGGTCTTTTGTCTTGCTTGCTACAAGGACATTGACTTTATCACCAATAGCGGCAACTAGGACAAGAAGATCAGAGTAGTCTTTTTGTTTCCAGTTATCTGCAAAAGTACGAAGGGCACCAGCATCAGATACAGACACTTGACTAGCAATGTAACGGTGACCGTTGACTTCCTTAACATCCTTGAAGATGTCGCCTGCGGCTGCAGCTGCGGCCTTTTCTTTCAATTCAGCATTTTCTTTTTGCAATTGACGAAGTTGTTCTTGAAGTCCTTCTACCTTGTGAGGTACTTCTTTAAGTTGAGGTGCTTTAAGAGTTGCTGCGACTGCTTTAAGAGCATCTTCTTGTTCACGGTAGGCTTCAAAGGCTTCCTTACCAGTCACTGCCAAGATACGGCGAGTTCCTGATCCAATCCCTTCTTCTTTGACAATCTTGAAGAGGCCAATTTCAGAAGTGTTGCCAACGTGGGTACCACCACAAAGCTCGATAGAGTAGTCACCGATAGTAACAACACGGACTTCTTTACCGTATTTCTCACCAAAGAGGGCCATAGCTCCCATTTCTTTGGCAGTGTCAATATCCGTTTCAACTGTCTTCACTTCAAGAGCTTCCCAGATTTTCTCGTTGACTTGCTGTTCAATCGCGCGCAATTCTTCAGCAGTCACTGCTTGGAAGTGGGTAAAGTCAAAGCGAAGGAATTCAACTTCGTTAAGAGATCCTGCTTGTGTCGCGTGGTTTCCAAGGATATTGTGAAGGGCAGCGTGAAGCAAGTGAGTCGCAGTGTGGTTTTTCATGACACGGTGACGGCGATTGCTATCAATTGCCAAGGTATATTCTTGGTTCAAGGCAAGCGGTGCAAGGACTTCAACTGTATGAAGGGCTTGACCATTTGGGGCTTTCTGAACATTGGTCACAGTAGCCACAACCTTACCTGACTCATCCAAGATTTGTCCGTGGTCAGCTACCTGTCCACCCATTTCAGCATAAAATGACGTTTCCGCAAAGATAAGAGAGGCAGTTCCTTCTGAAACAGCTTCTACTTCTGCATTGTCCGCCACGATAGCTACCAATTTAGAAGACAATTGGCTAGCATTGTAGTTGAAGACACTTTCTACAGTGATGTTTTGAAGAGTTTCATTTTGCATACCCATTGAGCCACCCTTGACAGCTGACGCACGCGCGCGTTCTTGCTGTTCTTTCATGGCTGCTTCAAAACCTTCACGGTCCACAGTCATACCAGCTTCTTCAGCAATTTCTTCAGTCAATTCAACTGGGAATCCATAAGTATCATAGAGTTTGAATACATCTGAACCAGCGATGACCGATTGACCTTTTTCTTTCAAGTCAGCTACAATGCTTTGGGCAAAGTGTTGACCTGAGTGTAGGGTACGAGCAAATGACTCTTCCTCGCTCTTAACGATTTTTTCAATAAAGTCACGTTTTTCAAGCACTTCTGGGTAGTAGCTTTCCATGATTTTTCCAACAGTTGGAACGAGTTTATAAAGGAAAGGCTCGTTGATGCCCAATTTTTGACCATGCATAGAGGCACGACGAAGGAGACGACGAAGGACATAACCACGACCTTCATTTCCTGGAAGGGCACCATCACCGATGGCAAATGACAAAGAACGGATGTGGTCAGCGATAACCTTAAAGCTCATGTTATCGCCATCTTGGTCATAGACCTTACCAGACAATTTCTCCACTTCACGAATGATCGGCATGAATAGGTCCGTTTCAAAGTTGGTCTTAGCCCCTTGGATAACCGCCACCAAACGCTCCAAACCAGCGCCCGTATCAATGTTCTTGTGTGGCAATTCCTTGTATTCGCTACGAGGAACAGCAGGGTCTGCGTTAAATTGTGACAATACGATGTTCCAGATTTCGATATAACGGTCATTTTCGATATCTTCTGCAAGCAGGCGAAGACCGATATTTTCTGGGTCAAAAGCCTCTCCACGGTCAAAGAAAATCTCTGTATCTGGTCCAGAGGGTCCCGCACCAATTTCCCAGAAGTTATCTTCGATTGGAATCAAGTGACTTGGATCCACTCCCACTTCAATCCAGCGGTTGTAAGAATCCTTATCGTCTGGATAGTAGGTCATGTAAAGTTTTTCAGCTGGGAAGTCAAACCACTCAGGGCTTGTCAAAAGCTCATAAGCCCAAGTGATAGCTTCATCACGGAAGTAATCCCCGATTGAGAAGTTACCCAACATTTCAAACATGGTATGGTGACGCGCAGTCTTTCCTACGTTTTCAATGTCGTTGGTACGGATAGCCTTTTGGGCATTGGTAATACGTGGATTTTCAGGAATGATGGTCCCATCAAAGTATTTCTTAAGGGTTGCTACCCCAGAGTTGATCCACAAAAGTGTTGGGTCATTTACAGGAACCAAGCTAACTGATGGTTCTACAGAGTGACCTTTGGTCGCCCAGAAGTCAAGCCACATTTGGCGTACTTGTGCACTAGATAGTTGTTTCATATTGTCTCCTTATTTACTTGTTTAATGTGATTGGCTTTCCAGCATTTCCACATAGTCAATCGCGACACAGAGGGAAATGACTAGGTCTGCATAAGTGTCCTCAAGAACCGTTACGGTATAGGTAGAGGTCAGATGGAAGAGTTCCTTCTTAATTTCTGCAATCATCTGATCACGATCATCCAGCAATTTGAAATTCAAGTCCCAGATATTGCCCTCAATACGAAGACCCAGATTATCAAACTCATACTTATTTCGCCAGAAGGTCAACTTCTTACGAATAACGAAATTTGAACCGTCCCTAAGCTGAATCTCGAAACGTGGAAGCAAGGTCAAGATTTCTTTACTGATCTGACTGACTTGTTCACCATTAACATCATAGATGGTAAAGGTTTTAGGAATCTTAAAGAATGATCCCTCCACCTGATAGGCGATTTCTCCCCTGTCATCCTTGATAGCGAAGCGTTCGCCTCCAAGACGAAACTTTTGTTTGACAAGAAATGTTTTCATCAACACCTCCAAAAACTAAAAGACAAGCTCATATCACGAAGGGCGAAAAACCGCGGTACCACCTTCATTCAATGAACTTGTCATTCTCTTATTCTTATGCAATTGTTAAATTGAGTAGCATGACTTTCTAGCTTAGATGGCTCGCAGCACCGCCATTTCTCTGGACTAAGACAAGTGAAAATCAATTCTCAACTTTCTTATTATAACGTTTTTTTAAGCTTGCGTCAACTGGAAATGATCTTAACTAATAGCACTTTTATTCTAATACATCTCAGAAGGCTCTATTTTGCCTTCTAACACTGTTTAATAGGTTTCCCCTATATCCAGACGCTTCCACTCAGAAAACTCCACCTTGAACAATTCTGGAGCTTTTATAGTCTTATCATACACCACAATGTAGTAACCTTTTTTATTCCAAAACTTACCCAAAATCTCAGCGTCTTCTAACTCTGCTTCATAATCTAGCATCTCATATCGTTGTGTTTCTTTGACTGTTTCTATTTCATTACTTCTTTGAGTTCCTAAGATATAACCACCAAAGCTTACCCAAAAGAAGATAAAAACCATAAATACAATTGTAGCATATTTCAATAATTTCAGTTCTTTCATTTTCCTATTATTCCTTTTAGTTTAATCAGTCTAAAATATTTTGTGTTCTCTAAATATTAAATAATCTTATAAATAGTGTCTTTCTTTATTTGAATCTAATTTCAAATCCAATTTTTTCAATCACTTCTTGGATTTCATCTAGCGATACTAAAAACCATTCTTTAGGAACAAAGCTCTCTCCATTTGGTGCTATTAATTCTATGTCTAACTGTTTGTCTGCAAAATAATGATGAAGAGTCGTTTCTAATTTTAGAGCGCTGAAATTCTGAACCTCAAAACTAGCTACTAAACGGACAGGAGCATAAAGATAGGTTCCTTCTTTTTCTGCATTTGCTAACCGTTTTTCAATTTGATCCTGTGTAAAACCGATTTTATAGAGATTACGGATGTTAGCAATTTGAGGATTGCTACTCAAGGATTTCACTACATAGATATATCCAGTTGTAATGCGTTCACTCGGACTAATGCCAGTCATCACATCTTCTATCAATTCTGTTACCATTCGTCCATGTCGGGTTCTATCGTGTAAATTTGAGACAAAAGAACGGAGTAAGGCCTTCTTATTTTCTGTACCATTTTCATATACGAGATGAAGTTCAGCGTTTGTATAGCCATTCTTGTCAGTGAAGTCTTCTCCTTTAGAAGCAACATAAACCATTACTCCATTATCAACATAGAACATACCAGGTTTAATTTCTTTTTCTTTTATTACATCAGAATTTCTGACTTGACGGCGACCTTCACTAATTTCATCATGAACACGAGTAAATAATCCTTGATAATCTTCAAAATTGCCCATCCGTTTACGTGTTCGTATTTTATCACGCGCTTGAATCGTTCGTTTATAACGTGAGACATCAAATAACGATTTTTCAGCACTATTTACCGACTCAAACAATTCATCTGATAAAATATCTGTTAAACTAGCAGGACTTGAAATAGGGGTCTCGGACTCAACGATATCTATTTTTAGTAGCCCAAATTCATCATAAGGTTCTAACTTTCGGATGCTATCAGGAGATTTTCTAATACCATTCAATCGAGAAAATAAACTGCGTTCTTTAATATTTCTAGACTTTTGTGGCTCTTGCCCATTATTTTCTCTCACCCAATCTATAATTTCTAAAAATTTCTCTACTTCATGATCTGTAACTATTTTTTTCTTAGGTTTTAAAGGAGCTATTAAATGTTCAAAATCAGAATCGTTAAATATGTCATTTAAGTTTTTAAAATCAGTCATTACCACTCTCCATCTTCAGCTTCATCTGAGACAATTGTAACAAAGCATAAGCAAGTCTCTGTTCGTACTTATCATGACTTGATTTATCTGGATGACGACCATTTTCATTTAAAAACTGCTTAATTTGAGGATAAAGAATTAACAGTTCTTCTTCAGAAAACTCCATCTTCTGACCATCCATATAATCTTGTATTAGACGCAAAGTCGGAGCATCAATTTCACGTGATATAACTTCGTAAGCTCTCTGGAAAGGATTAATCTGATCAATCAAATCAATGGATAAGTCATCAATATTCACAAATTTATCTGCCATTTTTAGAAAGTCTGTTTGCCCTACTCCCTCTTTCCGTTCAGCTGATTGAACTACCGATTGACTAATAAACTGTTGACGAACTTCTTCAACTTCAGCCCCACTTAAGTCAGGATAGATTTGTTTAATGATGGCTGGAATCATTTGCTTATTAATGACTTCTGCATCCGTTCCCGCAGCAATTGCAGTTTGGATACGCGGTTCTTGCAATATACTAGCACGTAAGTCATTCAAATCATTTTCTATGATATCCTTTGTTCTTTGAGTGCTAGGCTCTTTTAAGCCTTTCACAAACATTTCGGCACCAGAAGATTTCTGGTCTTCTCGATCTTTTCGTTTGAACTTAAAATTTGGTGCTAAAACAGACTCCATCAATAGGCTAGCTGTAATAACCTTCATAACATTATTCACAGCAAAGAAAACTTCATCATCTTGAGCATCTGGTTGAGAAATGAGATTGGTAAATTGAGCATGTGACTTATTGGAACTATCCCGTGTTACTCGACCTATAATCTGAACAATTTCTGTCAGCGACTGACGATAGCCAATCGTTAAAGCATACTCAGCATAAGGCCAGTCAAAACCTTCTTTAGCCATACCAAGTGCGATAATGATATCGAGATCATCTAAACTGGTCATCTTGTTTAGATAATCCTGTACTTTTTCACGCCCTTCTTCTGTGACAAGGTCAGCGACCTTCAATACACGACCTGTTTCCTCAGTAACCAACCATAATCCAGTCTTAGGGTCTGGAACGGCTTGCCCCAGTTCGTCTAAAATTCGGTCAACTTCATCATACTTATCCTTGGTTGATTCACCTGAGTTTACATTGGGAATATGAATAATAGTTTTCTTGCTTGTGTCCAGTACTTCGTGCAAAGCATCCGTGTAACGACCACGATAAAAGTTATAACCCATAGCAAAACTTTTCAGATATTTGTACCCCTCCAACTGTTCATAATAAGTATAGGATACCTTATCAAATTTTTGCTCATCTTCAGGTGCCAAAATAGGGACAGAATCTCCACGGAAGTAAGATCCTGTCATAGCCACTACATGAGCTGTTGAATTGGCTAATATGTTTCTCAAAGCATTCCCTAAAACTGAATTATCATCTTGAGATACATGATGAAATTCATCGATAGCTAAAAGAACATCATTAAAATCACTATCAGCCAGCTGTTCAAAGGCAAAACGCAAGGTGGCATGCGTACAGATTAGAACTCTATCGTCAGGCGACTCTGAATGCATAAAGTCTACAAACTGTTTTACCTTACTTTTGCTGGTTCCTTGTTCAGTCAAATTATTTTTTGGAAGCACTTCCCAGTCCCAGTAAAAACCATATTCAGTCAATTTTGTTGAACGAAAGGATTTTCCGATAGATCTTTCTGGGACTGCTATAATAGCTTTTTTCAGGCCTTGAGCATGTAGTTTATCAAGAGCAATAAACATCAGAGCTCTCGACTTACCAGAGGCAGGAGGAGCCTTAATCAATAAGTGTTGAGAAGTTCTCTTAGCATATACACGCGCCTGCATTTCACGCATTCCAAGTGCATTATTTGATTGACTAGCACCTGTACCATTGTAATTGATTTCAAATATATTTGAGGTCATTTCGCTTCCTTTTCTGTCATTTCTTTGTACAGATTCAATAAGACACTGAGCCTTTCTTCATCTGATTCAAAAGTTTTTTGCTGGTAGGCACGTTCTACGATACCATCAATTTTTTCATGTGCTTGGCGAAGACGTTCGTTCATCGGCTTATTGGCTCCACCGTACAATTCAGCCAAGGTTCCACCTTCTTCTTCTCGAACATCCAGCATTTCAAAAACAGCATCCTCAAGCATACTTTTCCGAGATTCCGAAAGTTCTGGAATTGGGAATGTATTATAGACCAACCCAGCTGAATAACGATAATCTGTCTTTAATTTACCACCAATTGAACGAAGCCAAACCATGTGCATTTTGGATTCTAAGATACCAAGAAGCCAGATAGGAGCATTGTAAATAACCATGGCAGAATCTGATACAATTGTGTCATCTTCAATAAATCCCATAGGTACATAAGTACGAGATTCTGATGATACACGTGGAACAATAATGGCTTGACAACCTTCTATATCGCCTTTTTCATATGCTTCGTCCCATTCACCTCGTTGTACAAATTTCCATGGTGTGGATGCAGTTTCTCTTGTTCCAGCAGCCTGAGAATTCAGGCGTTCTTGTCTTACATTTTCAAATAATTGATGGAATTCCTGGATCTTATCTAATTTAGTATATTCATCTTGATCAATCCAAATAGTATATCTAAAATTTCCATTGATATACTCATCTGCTCCAATATACTTTTTAAAATACACTTCAGTTTCAGGATATCTTTGAACTAATTTATTTTTATCATCATTTGTCAGTATTAGATATTTACTTCTTGGCATATTCCCAAAGACTATTTTTGGAAAATTATTTAACTTCTCTGCATCATTGTGATTAGATACAATAATATCATCTGCAAAAGTTAGGTAGGGATTTATATTCTTTCCATAACTTTCTCCCTTATCACTATATATAATTCTTTTCTTATCATTTTTATTTGAAAATCCAATAATCGTAACTGTAACCCCTGCATTATGGGCCGCGCTATTGTTCCATTTAAAAGATTGATACGCAAAGGAAATTTGACCATATCGTAGAAGAACACTCCACAAAATTGAAACTTGTTCACCTTGATTTATTGAATTTGTTGTTACAAAAGCATATTGAGCATTTTTACCATAAATAAGGTGAGTTGCCTTATAAAACCATCCCGAAATATAATCTAATTTTTTAGAAGAAATTTCTGAACAAATCACATTTTCCAGTTCCTTCTTTTGTTCCAAGGTCATTTTTTTAGAGCCTATATACGGCGGATTTCCAAATATATAAACTTCGTCATCTGCCTTGACATTCAACACAGTTTCCCATTCAATTCTTAGAGCATTCCCACAAACGATATTTCCAGCTTCTCTTAAGGGGAGTAGCCTTGGATGGACATCAGCAAGAGCTTCTTCCATTTCCACATTCATCTGGTGTTCTGCTACATACAAGGATAGCCTTGCTACTTCATGAGCGAAATCATCCAATTCAATTCCTGAAAACTGGGATAGAGAAATCTTAGATGCATCAGCAATCAATTCTCCTTGATAAACAGCTTTTTCATTCAAGGAGTCACGAATTTCACGCTGTTTGACTAAGATATTAATTTCTAAACGACGAAGTTCTTTATAGGTAATGATGAGGAAATTTCCAGAACCACAGGCAGGGTCTAAAAACTTGATAGAGGCCATACGAGTGAGTAAATCTTCTAACTTAGGTAAGATTTGTCGTAATTCCTTGCGACGATGTTCCTCGCTAAAGTCACCACCTCCTATATAGTAATCAGCTCGTTCTTCTAATTCCGTAAATGCTGCTCGTAAATTATCTAAAAATAGTGGTTTGATGACCTTCATAATATTGGGCACGCTAGTATAGTGCATACCCGATGTTGATCTCGCTTCTGCATTTGCCACGGTTTGAATCATTGAGCCCAAAATATCTGGATTGATTTCATTCCAGTTTAGCAATTCCCCTGCTTCAATGAGTAATTGACGAGTTCTTTTATTGAAAATAAGGTCATGATGTGGCTCTGAAAAAAGCTTACCATTTACATAGGGAAAATCTGATAACCACGACTCCAAATCCTGACGACTACATTCAGGCATATCTAAAACAGTAAATAACTTTCTAACACACTCATTTAAGTCAGAACCATCTTCGGATGTCCTCATCTTAATAACATTTGTGAAAGCTCCCTTGGAGATGATATTTGTATCTTCTGCAAATAGTAGAAAAAGAACACGGATCAAAAATAGATTAAATGATTTACCATCAGTTTCAGTGATTGCTAGTTCAGGATTGATAGAAATTAGTTCATCATAAAGTTTGGTGAAACGCTCTGCCGCTTTTACATCAGCAGGATTTTCCTTATCATAATCAATCTTTTCAATACCATTCCAAGGTAAGAAGAAATCACAATGGGCTGGTAAATCATTAAAAGAAATTGCTAGAGTTAGCCCTGTCTGTGTATCCTTTGCATATAATTCTTGAAAATCTGTTGTAATAATAAATCGAGATTTACGAACCTGATCCTCTAACTCTTTATCAATCTCAGTCAGAGTAAGTAATGGCTGATTTTCAACTTTACGAAAATACAATTTGTTTTTTATTATAAAATCATCAGATGCCACTTTACTTGCTCTTGTTATGGTCGTTTTAGTAATGTCAAACAATGAAACAAATTCAATAATGAATGTCGATTTATTAAGATTCTCTACTAAAACCTTAGTTCTATCCTCAATCTCAGTGATATTTAATAACTTTTTAGCCATTAGATACCTCCAAGAAACGCAAAAAGCCTACTGGATTTTCAGTAGGTTTCAATTTATATTTTTCGCATTTTTTTATTAGGTTATATATATATATATATATATATGCACTTGCGTAGTCTGGCTCATTTTGAACTCCTTTAGAATTAAATTTTCAGAGATGCTATAAACAATACTAATAACTCTCTGCCTAAAACTATTATACCATGATTTCTATTTTTTCTAAAAAACGAACCAGCTTAACTGATTCATTTCGTGACTGCTAACTCCTACTTCCGATACATTTTAAACTGTAGGAAGAGGTCGCTATATTTCCCTGTCCATTTATGGTCAAATTTCTCATAAACTTCTAGGTGTTTCATGGTTTCAACATCGGGATAGAAGGCCTTATCTTCCTTTGTTTCCTCTGGGAGCAATTCCTTAGCTGGTAGGTTTGGAGTTGAATAACCGACATACTCCGCATTTTTAAGAGCATTTTCGGGTTTCAACATAAAGTTGATAAAGGCATAGGCTGCATCTTGGTTTTTGACTGTTTTGGGAATGACCATATTGTCAAACCAAAGGTTGCTGGCCTCAGTCGGAACCACATAGCGTAGATTTTCATTTTTCTCCAGCATTTGGCTGGCTTCACCAGAGAAGGTCACGCCGATAGCAGCGTTATTCTGAATCATGTAGCCCTTCATCTCATCCGCCACAATAGCCTTGATATTTGGAGTCAACTTGTAGAGCTTATCCACTGTCTCTTCCAACTGCTGGGGATCCTTTGAGTTGAGGCTGTAGCCTAGCGAATTGAGTCCTAGTCCCAGCACCTCACGCGCCCCATCAAAGAGCATGATAGAGTTCTTATACTCTGGCTTCCAAAGGTCATCCCAATGCTCAGGCGCTTCCTCTACCATGGTTTCATTGTAGACAATTCCCAGTGTTCCCCAGAAGTAAGGGATAGAGTATTTATTTCCTGGGTCAAAGGACTGGTTGAGAAACTCTGGTCCGATATTTTCAAGACCTTCAAGTTTTGAATAGTCAAGCGGTACCAAGAGATCTTCGTCCTTCATCTTGTTAATCATGTATTCGCTTGGAATGGCAATATCGTAAGTCGTTCCACCCTGCTTAATCTTGGTATACATGGCTTCGTTGGAGTCAAAGGTCTCGTACTGGACTTGGATGCCTGTTTCTTCTGTGAATTGCTCCAAGAGTTCTGGATCGATATAGTCCCCCCAGTTGTAGATAACCAGTTTTTGACTATCTCGGCTATTGATTTTACTATCGAGATGAGTCGCAATTCCCCACAAGACAAGGATAATGGCTACAATTCCTGCTAAAAATGAATAGAGTTTTTTCATGCTTGCTCCTCCTTCTCACGTGAGATAAAGTAATATCCAACAACTAGGATAATACTAAAGAGAAAGACAAGGGCAGACAGGGCATTGATTTCTAGCGAAATCCCCTTGCGAGCACGAGAGTAAATCTCGACGGACAGGGTTGAAAAGCCATTTCCCGTTACAAAGAAGGTCACAGCAAAGTCATCTAGCGAATAGGTGAAGGCCATGAAGTAACCTGCAATGATAGACGGAGTCAGATAAGGAAGCATGATTTCCTTGAACATCTGAAATTGACTAGCTCCCAAGTCATAGGCTGCATGAATCATGTCGCCGTTCATTTCCTTGAGTCGAGGCAAGACCATCAAGACCACGATAGGAATAGAGAAGGCCACATGACTAGATAGAACGGTCAAAAAGCCAAGTGAAAACTTGAGTTGAGTAAAAAGAATCAAGAAGCTGGCACCAATCATAACGTCAGGCGCAACCATGAGGATATTATTGAGTGATAGAAAGGCTTCTTGGTATTTCTTACGAGACTGGTAGATGTAAATAGCACCGAAAGTCCCGATAATGGTCGCAATCAAGGCTGACAGAAAGGCCAAGAAAAAGGTCTGGGTCACAATCAACATGAGACGACCATCGCCAAACATGGTTTTAAAATGGCTCAGGCTAAAGCCTGTAAAGCTATTCATGTCGTTGCCTGCATTAAAGGCATAACCAATCAGGTAAAAAATCGGCAGGTAGAGGACAAGAAAGACCAGTCCCAGATATAGATTGGCAAATTTTTTCATCGTTCTCTCCTTTCCTTGGTCACCCACATGGTGATGAACATGGTCAGGATAAGAATCACACCGATGGTAGAACCCATACCGTAGTTGTCATTGGTCAGGAAGTTTTGCTCAATGGCCGTCCCCAAGGTGATAACGCGGTTCCCACCAATCAAACGGGTCAGCATGAAGAGACTCAAGCTTGGAATAAAGACAGACTGAACTCCACTTCGCACGCCGTTCATAGACAGAGGGAAGATGACATGACGGAAGGTCTCCCACTTGGTCGCACCAAGGTCGTAACTAGCATTGATGAGATTGTTATCCATATCGTCCAAGACATTGAAAATCGGCAAAATCATAAAAGGAAGCTCAATATAGCTTGCGACAAAGATAAAGGAGAAATCGGTAAAGAGCAACTGCTGTGAACCGATTCCGATAAATTCCAAGAATTGGTTAATAGAGCCATTCTGACCAAAAATCCCGATAAAGGCATAGGCTTTAAGGAGCAAATTGATCCAAGTTGGCAGGATAATCAGCATGAGCCAGAGTTGACGGTGCTTGAGACGGGTCAAAAAGAGGGCTGTTGGATAGCTGATAAGCAAGGTCACAAAGGTCACAATTCCTGCATAGAGTACAGAGTTGAAACTCATTTTTAGGTAGGTCAAGTTTTGTGACGCAAAGTAAGATTTATAATTTTCTAAACTAAACTGGCCTTCAATATTGAAAAAGGATTGTCCGAAAATCAAGACCAAGGGTGCCAGAACAAAGAGGGCAATCCAAAGCATGTAGGGCACTACAAAGAGTTTAGAGCTTGTTTTCTTCATCTCTTTCCTCCTCGATTGCATTGATCAGACCTGCTTCTTGCTCTTCAATTTCCACGTATTCTTCGATACGAGCATCGAACTCTTCTTCAGTTTCGTTGAGACGCATGATATGGATGTCTTCCGGTTCAAAATCCAGACCGATTTCCTCACCCACGATGGCCTTACGAGTCGAGTGGATCATCCATTCATTTCCAAGTTCGTCATAGGCAATAATCTCATAGTGAACTCCACGGAAGAGCTGGGTATCCACCTTAACTTGGAGCTTGCCTTCTTCAGGAAGGGTAATCCGCAAGTCCTCTGGACGAATAACAACCTCGACAGGTTCATTTGGCTTCATCCCACCATCGACCGCTTCAAAGCGTTTGCCGTTAAACTCAACCAAGTAGTCCTCAATCATGGTTCCTGGCAAGATATTTGACTCACCGATAAAGGTGGCAACAAAGTGGTTGATTGGCTCATCGTAGATGTCCACAGGTGTTCCAGACTGGACAATCTCGCCATCATTCATGACAAAAATCCAGTCACTCATGGCAAGAGCTTCTTCCTGATCGTGTGTGACAAAGACAAAGGTAATGCCCAATCGTTGTTGCAGTTCACGCAGTTCGTACTGCATATCTGTTCTTAATTTCAAGTCCAGCGCTGACAAAGGCTCGTCCAACAAAACCACACGGGGTTGGTTGATGATAGCACGGGCGATGGCCACACGCTGACGTTGTCCTCCAGAAAGTTTGCGGATGGAACGTTTTTCATAACCTTCCAACTGAACCATCTTGAGAACTTCCGCTACGCGTTGCTCGATTTCTTTCTTGTCAATCTTGCGCAAGCGAAGTGGAAAGGCAACATTTTCAAACACATTCATATGTGGAAACAAGGCATAGGATTGGAAGACCGTATGGACATCACGCTTGTTGGTTGGAATATCATTGATACGAACACCGTCTAGCATGATATCTCCTGTCGTCGCATCCAGTAAACCTGCAATAATGTTTAGGATAGTTGATTTCCCCGAACCAGATGCACCTAGAAGGGTGTAGAATTTCCCTTCTTCCAACTCAAAGTTGATGTCTTTGAGAACCTTGATGTTGCTGTCTTCAAAAACTTTTGAGACGTTTTTGAATTCAATAATTGGTTTTTTCAATTGTCATTTATTCCTTCTTTTTCATAGATTAACAGATCAGGGCTCTGTCAGGCCGCCACTACTTCTTGCAGGGTGTAAAACCACCTGCATACATCTGCACTAACGATAGGCTTTCACCCCCTTTCCATGACATAGCAGCAGCTTTTTAGCCAAAGCTTCCTACTTGCTTTCACCTAAAATACGGACTTCTCTTTCAAGCGTGATACCTGAGTGTTCCTTGACTTTTTCGATAACAGACTCAATCAAGTCTTCGTAGTCTTTAGCCGTTCCATCTGCGACATTGATCATAAATCCTGCGTGCTTTTCTGACACTTCTACGCCACCAACACGATAGCCTTTCAAGCCAGCTTCTGAAATTAACTGACCTGCAAAATGCCCGACTGGACGCTTAAAGACCGAGCCACAAGATGGGTATTCTAAAGGTTGCTTGAGTTCACGTAGGTGCGTCAAACGGTCCATTTCCTGCTTGATAACCTGATGAGTTCCTGGAGCAAGGGCAAATTTAGCTGACAAGACAACTGCACCAGACTCCTGAATGGCTGAATGACGGTAACCAAAAGCCAAGTCTTTAGCAGACAGGGTCTCGATTTCTCCATCCTTGGTCAAGACCTTACAAGACTGCAAGATGTGGGCAATCTCACCACCATAGGCACCTGCATTCATAAAGACAGCACCACCAACACTTCCAGGAATGCCACAAGCAAACTCAAAGCCGGTCAAACTATGACGGAGGGCAATGCGAGTTGTTTCAATCAAGTTAGCACCAGCTTCTGCTTCAATAGTATAGCCATCAACAGAAACATTATTGAGCTTGTCACACAAGATGACAAATCCACGAATCCCACCATCACGAACAATGATGTTGCTGGCATTGCCAAGAACCATCCAAGGGATATTTTCTTGATTGGCAAATTTAACAACGCGAGCCAACTCAAAACGATTTCGTGGAAAGACCAAATAATCGGCCTCTCCACCTACTTTTGTATAACTATAGCTATGCAAGGGTTCCTTAAAACGGATGTCAATTCCTTCTAAGATTTCAAGCATTTTTTCTCTTACAGACATGTCACTCTTCCTTTTACAAAATTCATTCCATTATACCATTTTTAAGACCATTTGACGACCCTAAAAAAATCTTGGGCTTATTTTAAACAAAAAAAGAGGTTTCCCCTCTTTTTATGATTTTTTGCAAAAGATAGCCTTGGTTCCATAGGCAACCAGAACAAGTTCAAGTGCTAGGACAACTTCAACCAAGACTGGATTGGTCAACCAGCCAACTTGGACTAGAGATGGTGCTAAGTCAAAGAGGGCATGTAGGCCATAAGCTGCTAGGAGATAAATCCATTTCTTCTGACGAACAGCTTGATAAACCCAAACAGTCAAGAGTAATTGGAAACCTAGCGCCAAGATTCGCTCAAAAGCAAGCAAATAAATCTGCCAGACTGATAGCGACTGAATAGTTTTCAACATATTTTCAGACAGTAATTGCATGACCTGTGGATCCTGCGTTTGAACTGCTGAGAGAACGAAGTAGAGATTAAGCAAACTAGTAAGACCTAGGAAAATCAACTCCAAGCCACCATGCCCTAACCCATAGGCCAAGGCGTCTGCCTTTTCCAAACTTCTCTTTTTCTCCAACCATTTGAAGAAAATAAGACGAGCAGTTTCCTCAAAAAATGCTGCCATGGCTAGTCCATAGATGATATAGACAAGCGGATGGTCTTGCAAGAGGGCAATACTACCGTCTTTTTGAGGATGTAAAACCAAGATATGCACTAGTTTTTCCAAAATCTGTGTAGAGACAAAGAAGGCTACAGCCCCCAAGCCCAAAACAGCTAGATTAATCTGGTATTTCTTTTTGGTATACCAAACGCTCCCTAGCAAGAAAGCCAGCAACAGCACCATGGTAATGATAATATGAATGGTCATTTTCTTCTCCTATTCTGCCTTTTCAATATCTTTTTTCATCTCGTCAACATTGAACTTAGCAAACAAGTATTGACGATCTTGGACTGGGAAACGTTGATCCAATTGGTCAACAGCTCCCACCTCGATAATGCCTTCCTTGATAACAAAGTCCATAACATGCCCACCGAAGGTCAAATCATCTGAGATAAAATGTAGATGATATCCTGCCAAACTGACCCCATTGAAAATCTCTGGCGTCCAGAAACCAACGATGGTTCCTGCCACATTGTCACGACTATATTCAGGTTGATGGGTTGCGACATCAGCAAACTTGGTATCTGGTGCCGACTTAGGAATCATGCGCACATGCATATGTGAAAATTCCCCACGAATCTTGATAGAGCGGAAAAGATTTTCCCCGTCATAATAAGACTCAATCCGTTCTTCCAATTCCTTGTCTGTCATCTCAAAGCGCTGGCGGAAAATGACCTCTGCCTGATGTGGTACTACTGCTGCGTAAGGAATAAGGGCATCTGGTGATACTTCTACAATTTCCGGTTGCTCTCCTGAGCCTTTGGCTTGATAAGCCTTGCCATCCAAGACAATCAATTCCCCATCAATGGAATCCAAGGTTCCCAAACCAAGGTCTCCATGCTCTAGCAATTCTCCTACTGTCATGGTGCCACCATAAAGGCCAGCCATCAAGGCTCCAAGGGTATTGTATTGAAATAATTTCACTGGTTCCTGCACGTTCTTATCCATTCTCTTTCTTGTTTGTTATTCTATAAATGTTACTCCTAAGTATACCACATTTAGCTTTATATGTGAACGAGAGAAACACCTTAGACATTGCCAAGAAAGAAAAAAAGGGTACAATGTAACAAAATCAAGGGAGGTCTGGAATGAAGAAACAAAGCAAGTACCAAGAGGTCGTAGCTTATCTGAAAAATGCATCGAGTCTGGACGCTTTCCGACGGGTAGCCTGAGATTTTGACAGAAACAAAACTTGAACTGGCACAACAACCCCTAAGGAACACACTTCCCTAGGGGCCTTTTTTTATTTAACTAAATCATTATTTATTTTTTGTTCCTAGCAAACATAAATATTGTATTAATAATTGCAAAAATAAATGCAAACAAAAGGATTTTCCAAAGGATAAATTTTTGTAACACTAAATATGCATATACAAATCCAATCAAAAAGCTAATAATCCCATCTTTTATTAAAAAGTTTTTATCACGCATTATTCCAGACCACACTGAACTGCCCAAATAGCCAACTGACCAGCAATGATATAAATATTTGTTTTAAGTCCATTAGCTTTAACAAATCTTAGTACCACTTTAGCTAATTCTAACCAAGCCTTTTTCTGCGCATACTTAACAATTAGCGAAACATTGGTCATAGCAAAAAATTCTTCTCGTATTTTTCTCGCTATACATCCTCCCATCTCATCCCAAGGGACTCTGTCATAGAGATTATTAATATTAGTTTCTAATTTATTTTCCGCAAGAGCAATATCTTTTTGAGAAAAGTTTTTATAAACATATTCAGTAAAATTTTTTTCATTAACTCCATTTCTAAACATTTGATCAAGAACATTAGCTACATCATCCATTTATTTTTGTTCTTGGGTACTAATTTCAGAAACTTCCGTAGTAGTTACATCATCAGCAAATACTCTAACAGAAACTATAGAAGGAGACATAATAGAAAATAGTGATAATACAACAAGAGCTGAAGTTACAGTTTTTTTTAAATTTCATAAAAAACACTCCTTCAAGTCACAAATATATATTACTGATAAAATAACTTGATTTTCTGATTTAAAACTCCTTTCTAACAAGTCATTCGTATACTTTTATTTTTCAATTCTATTATACCACAACTAGAAAACGGTTTCAAGCTTTTTCCTAAAAATATGTGCAAGTAATACGGGGAAATTAGCATGAAAACTTTTTAAAACAAACCAACTCCAGATAAAAATACATATTTTGTTTTAAAGAGAAAAAAGTTCCGAAAAACTGTCACATCTGCATTTGGTTGCTCTTTGATTTCAAAAAAGTATTAAAGATGGGAATATACCACATTTGCTCTTAGATGTGAACGAGAGAAACACCCTAGACATTGCCAAGAAGGAAAAAAAAGGGTACAATGTAACAAAATCAAGGGAGGTCTGGAATGAAGAAACAAAGCAAGTACCAAGAGGTCGTTTCCTATCTGAAAAATGGTATCGAGTCTGGACGCTTTCCGACGGGAAGTCGCCTGCCTTCTATCCGTCAACTAAGCCTTGACTTTCACTGTAGCAAGGACACCGTTCAGCGCGCCCTGCTGGAATTACGGCACGAACAATACCTCTATGCCAAGCCCCAGAGTGGCTACTATGTCCTAGAACAAGGGCAACACCAAGACCTCGAAATCGAGGTTACGGATGAACACGCCAGCGCCTATGACGATTTCCGACTCTGTGTCAATGAAACTTTGATTGGCCGGGAAAACTACCTCTTCAACTACTATGAAAATCAAGAAGGTTTAGAAGACTTAAGACAATCCATTCACCAACTCCTCTTTGACCAAGCCCTCTACTGCAAGGCTGACCAACTGGTACTGACTTCTGGAACCCAACAAGCCTTGTTTATCCTTTCTCAAATTTCCTTCCCTAGCCAAGCCAAGGAAATCTTGGTGGAACAACCGACCTACCATCGAATGAATCGCCTCTTGATTGCTCAGGGTCTGGACTATCAAACGATTGAACGAGGCATTGATGGGATTGACTTGAAGGAACTGGAAGGCCACTTCAAAACAGGAAAAATTAAGTTTTTCTATACCATTCCTCGATTTCACTATCCTCTAGGCCATTCCTATTCTGAGCAGGACAAACGAGCTATTCTTGACTTAGCAGCCAAGTATGATGTCTATATCGTAGAGGACGATTATCTGGGTGATTTGGACTCCAAGAAGGGCCAAACCTTCCACTATCTTGATACAGAGGAGCGTGTCATTTATATCAAGTCCTTCTCGACCAGTCTCTTTCCAGCCCTTCGTATTACAGCACTCATTCTTCCAAATGCTATCAAAGAAGCATTTGTGGCCTACAAAAATATCCTAGACTACGACAGCAACCTCATCATGCAAAAGGCCTTATCACTCTATATCGATAGTCAATTGTTTGAGAAAAATCGTCTGACTCGCTTGAATAATCAAGAAACTTACCAAAAACAAATCAAGGAAAGACTAGCTTACAGCCCCTGTCCTCTTCCTCATTTTCCTCTTCACGATGGTTTATTGCTAGACCTGAGACAGTATCCTAAAATCGCCAATCTCAAACACAGTCAACTAGGCTTGGACTTCTTTGAAGAGGCCTATTTAAGCACCTGTCCTTATCAATTTGCCAAGGTGTCCCTAGACAATCTGGAAAAGGTTTTAAACTATTTAAAAGCAGAATTGGAATGACATCCAACTCTGCTTTTTCTTATTCTTCAACTTCAGTTAGACTTGCTGCTTTTTCAAGATAGCTTTGGTAAATTCCTTCATCCTTAAGTTTTTGGATGACCTTGTCTACCACTTCTTTCAAATCATCACTATTTTTTCTAAGAGCAACGGCATTGGCGTCGCCGTCCTTCATCTTCAAGCTGACAGTTGCGACAGCTAAGCCAGCGTTTTTAGCAGCATAACTAAGTGCAACAGGCTCATCCATATGAACAGCATCTACTTTTCCAGCCTGCAATTCATTGACTGCTTCACCCATATTAGTTAGGGAAGTTAATTGAGCTTTTGGCAATTGTTCCTTGACCATTGATTCTGGAACAGTCCCTTTTTGGGCTGCAATATTAGCACTTTCTAGGCTAGTTAAATCCTTGTATTTTTCCACATCAGCCTTACGAACCAAGAAACTAATCTTGTTTTCATAGTATGGGATTGAAAAATCAAAGACTTCTTTTCTCTCGTCAGTAGCACTAATTCCTGCAACTGCTAGGTCAGCCTTACCAGTTTGAAGACTGGTCAAAACATTGTCAAAACTCATGCTTGAGATTTCCAACTTAACCCCAAGTTCATCAGCGATAGCCTGAGCCATGTCGATGTCTGCACCGACTACCTGGTTCTTTCCATCAACCAATGATTGAAATTCAAAGGGTGCATAGTCAGGACTGGTTGCCACAACTAATTTCCCCTTTTGCTTAATTGCCTCAACAGCTGACTGAGAACCATTAGAACCTGACTGGCAAGCTACTAAGAAGAAACTTGCAAGAAAATTACATAAAACAAATATCCATTTTTTTGATTTCATAAATAAACAACCCCTCTGTTAATTTTGTATAATTATAACGATATCTAAGTTGCTTGTCAAGTGTTTTTTAAATTTTTATCTCAAAAATATTTTTTCGTTCAAAAAAAGGAGCCATCAGTTGATTTCAAGCTCCTTTTTATACAGAATTAAACTATTTTATAATTCGACAATCTTACCTGTTTCAAAGTAAACAACCCATTCACAGATATTTTTAGCATAGTCACCGATACGCTCCAAGTAGGAAATAACTTGGAAATAATCACGACCCGTAACAATGGCTTCTGGATTTTTCTTAATCTCTTCAGTCGCAAGGTCACGGATAGTTTCAAAATAGTGGTTAATTTGCTCATCCATGGAGGCTACCCGGTATGCGTCGTCAACAGAACCATTAAGATAAAGATCAAGTGCTGCTTCAACAACGCTTTTAACTTCACGTCCCATTTTTTGAATTTCTTCCTCTACAGCTGGGATGCGCTCTTCCCCCTTCATACGGATGGTTGCCTGGGCAATGGCTACAGCGTGATCCCCCATACGCTCCACATCTGATACAGCCTTAAGGACAGTCAAGACTGTACGCAAATCTTGAGAGACTGGTTGTTGGAGTGCAATCATTTCAAATGATTTCTTTTCCAGTTTCACTTCGTATTCATTTACTTCTGCGTCATCTTCGATGACCTCTTTTGCCAGGTCACGGTCATGCGTGACAAAGGCACGCACCGTACGATTGATTTGTGAGAGCACTTCTTGTCCCATAGCGTAGAACTGGTTATGTAATTTCTCTAAATCTTCTTCAAATTGAGATCGTAACATCTTTCATCTCCTTATCCAAATTTTCCTGTAATATAGTCTTCCGTTTCCTTGTGTTGGGGATCAAGGAACATCTGCTTGGTATCATTAAATTCAATCAAATCTCCATCTAGGAAAAATCCTGTCTTATCAGAGATACGTGAAGCTTGTTGCATGGAACGGGTTACCAGAAGCATGGTGTACTTGTCTTTTAGACCATACAAGGTTTCCTCAATTTTACCAGCTGAAATCGGATCCAAAGCCGAAGTTGGCTCATCCAAGAGGATGATTTTAGGACTGGTTGCCAAGACACGGGCCACACAGACACGCTGCTGTTGACCACCTGACAATCCAATAGCTGAATCATGTAGACGATCCTTGACCTCATCCCAGATAGAGGCACCTTGCAAGGCTTTTTCTACGGCTTCATCCAGAACCAGCTTATCCTTAATTCCATTGATACGAAGCCCGTAGACAACATTCTCATAGATAGTCATAGGGAAAGGATTAGGTTGTTGGAAAACCATTCCGATTTCCTTACGTAATTCAACCGTATCTGTACGCGGACTGTAGATGTTGTGACCATTGTACACCACGGATCCAGTTGTGGTCACCTCTGGATTGAGATTTCCCATGCGGTTGAGAGACTTGAGGAGAGTTGACTTCCCTGATCCAGATGGACCAATCAAGGCTGTAATTTCCTTAGGTTGGAAAGATAGGGAAACACTATTCAAAGCCTTCTTTTTATTATAATAAACGGACAGGTCTGATACCTGTAAAATCGCATCTGTCATACGGTTTCCTTTCTAACCAAAGTGACCAGATACATAGTCATTGGTGGACTGTAGCTTGGCATTTTGGAAAATAGTTGCAGTTTTGTCATACTCAATCAAATCACCCAAGTAAAAGAAGCCTGTATAGTCACTTGCACGAGCAGCCTGCTGCATATTATGCGTTACAATGATGATGGTAAAGTCTTTCTTGAGCTCAAACATGGTCTCTTCTAGTTGCATGGTCGCAATCGGATCCAAGGCTGAGGCTGGCTCATCCATTAAGAGGATATCTGGCTTAACAGAGATGGCACGAGCAATACAGAGACGTTGTTGCTGACCACCTGATAAGGTCAAGGCTGACTTGTGGAGATCGTCTTTAACCTGATCCCAGAGGGCAGCCTGACGAAGGGAGGTTTCTACGATTTCATCTAGGACTTGCTTATCCTTAACTCCAGCACGTTCATGCGCAAAGGTAATATTACGGTAAATTGACTTAGCAAATGGATTAGGGCGTTGAAAAACCATTCCAATGTGTTTACGCATTTCATAAACGTTGATTTCTGGACGGTTGACATCAATTCCACGATAGAGAATCTGCCCAGTTACTTTAGCAATATCAATAGTATCATTCATGCGATTGAGACTGCGTAAGTAGGTAGATTTCCCCGATCCCGACGGACCAATCAAAGCTGTAATTTTATTTCTTTCAAATTGCATATCAATCCCCTTAATGGATTCATTTTTACCATAGTAAACATGGACATCCTTAGTAGAAAGGGCTACTTTTTCTTCAGGAAAGGTAAGGATATGCTTCTCATCCCAGTTATATGTTGACATGGCTTCTCCTTTAGACAGCGGTTAATTTCTTGTGTAGATAGTTTCCGAACTTACGAGCTCCAAAGTTAAAAATCAGGATAAAGATTAGGAGCACAGCGGCAGAACCTGCTGATACAATAGTTCCATCTGGAATAGTGCCTTCACTATTGACTTTCCAGATATGGACAGCCAAGGTTTCTGCTTGACGGAAGATAGAGATGGGGCTAGTCACACTGAGGATATTCCAGTTAGACCAGTCAAGAGCTGGCGCCGATTGCCCTGCTGTATAAATCAGAGCTGCAGCTTCGCCAAAGATACGACCAGATGCCAAGACGACACCCGTTACAATACCTGGAAGCGCTTCTGGAATAACAACATGAACCACTGTCTCCCAACGAGAAATCCCAAGAGCCAGACCAGCCTCACGTTGGGTATGGTGAACATGTTTCAAACTATCCTCTACATTACGCGTCATCTGAGGCAAGTTAAAGACTGTCAAGGCCAAGGCGCCTGAAATGATTGAAAATCCATACTCAAACTGGACTACAAAGATCAAGTAACCAAAGAGACCCACCACCACTGATGGTAAAGAGGACAAGATTTCAATACAAGTCCGCACAAAGTTGGTAACAGGACCTTTTTTAGCATACTCAGCCAAGTAAATCCCAGCTCCCATAGAAAGAGGTACAGAAATAATCAAAGTAATGACCAATAGGAAAAAGGAATTGTAAAGCTGAATGCCAATCCCACCACCTGCTTGAAAAGCAGAAGACCTTCCAGTCAAGAAAGACCAAGAGATATGGGGCAAGCCCCGAACCAAGATATAGAGAATCAAGGAAGCCAAGATTGTCACAATGATGCTAGCAATCGTATAGAGGACAGCTGTTGCAAGTTTATCTAATTTCTTAGCGCGCATAATTTTTCTTTCCTCTTTCTTTCGTAATCAATTTAATCACACTGTTAAAAACTAAACTCATCAAGAGCAGTACCAAGGCCAGTGACCAGAGAACATTATTATTTACAGTTCCCATGACAGTGTTCCCAATTCCCATAGTTAATATAGAAGTTAAAGTTGCAGCTGGTGTGGTCAAGGAAGTTGGGATAACAGCTGAGTTTCCGACAACCATCTGGATAGCTAGAGCCTCACCAAAGGCACGCGCCATCCCAAAGACCACTGCAGTGAAAATACCAGAACGGGCCGCCTTCAAGATCACACGCCAGATAGTCTGCCAGCGAGTAGCTCCCATAGCGAAACTGGCCTCACGATAATAACGAGGAACCGCACGCAAGCTATCCGTTGTCATAAAGGTTACGGTCGGCAAAATCATGACAAAGAGGACGGAAATCCCTGACAAAATCCCAAAACCAGTCCCACCAAAGACACTGCGAACAAAGGGAACGACGACTTGCAAGCCAATAAATCCGTACACTACTGAAGGAATCCCAACCAGGAGTTCAATAGCTGGTTGCAAAATCTTCGCCCCTTTTGGTGATACTTCGGTCATAAAAACTGCTGCACCAATAGCAAAGGGTGTTGCGATAAGGGCTGAGAGAATGGTAACGATAAAGGAACCCAAAATCATAGGAAGGGCACCAAATTCTTTACTAGAAGGATTCCAAGTTCCTCCCAAAAGAAAGTCAAAGATATTCACACCATTGACAAAGAAGGTCGACAAGCCTTTTTGCGCTACGAAAACCAAAATCATGGCCACAAGGATGACTATCAAAGAAAGACAGGCAAAGGTCAAACCTTTTCCTAATTTCTCCAGACGAGAATTCTTTGATGGAAGCAACATTTTCTTAGCTAATTCTTCTTGATTCATTATTGTCTCCCTTCCAACACTGTCACAGTTCCGGCAGCATCTTTTTCAACCTTCATTTCCTTAATCGGAATATACTTCAATCCTTTGACAATCCCTTCTTGGGTCTCATCCGAGAGAACAAAATTGAGAAATTCTGCAGCCAACTCATTGGGCTGCCCCAATGTATACATATGCTCATAAGACCACAAGGGCCAATTATTGCTACTTATATTTTCTGGACTTAAGTCATAGCCATTCAACTTCATGCTTTTGACCGAATCATCTATATAGGTAAGAGATAAATAAGAGATAGCTCCTGGACTTTTTGATACGATTGATTTTACCGCTCCATTTGAATCCTGCTCCTGACTTTGCATGGCGGACTGACCTTCCATAATGACAGTATCAAAGGTAGCACGAGAGCCAGAGCCGGCTGCCCGATTGATAACAGAGATGGGTAAGTCCTTACCACCAACCTCTTTCCAATTGGTTACCTCACCTATGAAGATTTGACGAAGTTGCTCTGTCGTTAGGTTATCAACATCGACCTCCTTATTGGCAATCAGAGCCAAGCCAGCTACCGCGACCTTGTGGTCAACAAGAGCAGAAGCATCAATTCCGTCTTTTTCCTCAGCAAATACATCTGAGTTTCCTATATCAACTGCCCCAGACTGAACCTGGGACAAGCCTGTACCAGAACCTCCCCCTTGGACATTGACCGTTTTTCCAACATGGATCGTGCCAAATTCATCTGCCGCTACTTCAACCAAGGGTTGCAAGGCAGTTGAGCCAACAGCCGTTATGGATTCTCCACGATCAATCCAGCTAGCACAGCCTACTAGACAAGCCGTCAGCCAAAAAGCGATAAGAGACAGAGCAAGCTTTTTTCTTTTTTTCACTGTTTTTCTCCTCGAAAATAATTATGAATACTGTGAATTTTTTAAGTAGTTCTTTATGAGTTGACGCATGAATTCTTACCAAATTTCTGCGCAATTGATTATTTATATAATATAGGCTATATTACTCTTTTCTAACCTCCTTTTTTCATATGTGGATAAAATCTCTTGTCTATCCCTTCCCCCATTGTCACCCATTATAGTCATTTCGTGTCTCTTTTTCCCCTTTTTAATGCAAGGAAAAGGTTACTCTCCTTAGATGATAATCCAAAAGCTAGAAAGGTATCTCAAACCTCTCTACTCTCCCAGACTAGTTTACAACTAAAAGGAAAAGATTCTATTTTATGGGAAATCTAGTTTACAAGCGGTAAGAACGCTAATAACTAAACTTCTTGTACTCTTTGAAAATCTCTTCAAACCAGGTCAGCCTTGCCTTGTTATAGGTATGTACCTATTTGGTCAGTCCTATCTACAACTTTAAAGCAATGCTTTGTAACTGACTCCGTCAGTCCTATTTGCAACCTCAAAACAGTATTTTGAGCTATCTATGGCTAGCTTCCTAGTTTGCTCTTTGATTTTCATTGAGTAGTAAAACTACATGTGATGGCAATCAAGATATCAAGAATCATCCTACTAAAAAAATCCATACTTTCACTATAACATAGAATAAGATATTTGACTAGCATTTTCACTTGAATCTGAGGCCTTTTGGAAAATAATTTTTCAAAACATTTCCAGTAACCTTTGCAAAGCCCAAGCCATTGCCTTTAACCAAAACTTGGTACCAACCATTTGGCAGACTTTCTGCCAGCTGAACAGTTTCTCCAGCCACATACTTGACAAACGCTTCTTGGCCAATTTCAACCGACTGTTCGACCTGACTCGGTTTCAAGGCTAGACCAAGAGCGAAACTGGGCTCAAAGCGTTTCTTCTTAAAAGTGCCCAGATGCAGTCCATTGCGAGCAATCTTGAGCTTCCCTAAATCTGGCAAAAGTTCTGGTAAGAGATAGAGTTGGTCCCCAAAAGTCTGCAAGATTCCCGGTAGATTGACCTTCAAATGGTTTTGGGCAAATTCTTGCCACAAGGCAACTTGTTCTCGACCAAGATTGCTCTTACTTGCCTTACATTTAGGAGTTGGATTGTTACCCTTACACTGTAGATGGGCTACAAACTGACCCTCTCCCTTAAACTGATGGGGGTACATCCGAGCCGTTTCTGGCAGGTCAATACCAGCTACCATTCCATTGATATGCTCTACTGGCAACAAATCAAAATCATACTCTTCCAGCAACCACTTGACAATCTCTTCGTTTTCCTCGGGTGCCCAGGTACAGGTCGAATAAACCAGACGACCACCTTCAGCTAACATGGTCACTGCATCCGCTAGAATTTCTCTTTGCAAACTTGCACATTGACTCGGATAATCTAAGCTCCAATAGTCCATAGCATCTGGTTGCTTACGGAACATCCCTTCCCCTGAGCAAGGGGCATCAAGGACAATAAGGTCAAAATAGCCTTTAAAGACCTTGGCCAAACGATCAGCAGATTCATTGGTCACCACGACATTTGTCGCTCCAAATCGCTCCATATTTTCTACTAAAATCTTAGCCCGTTTGCTTGAAATTTCATTGGAAACAAGTAGCCCCTCCCCTGCTAGATAGGCTGCCAGTTGAGTTGATTTGCCCCCCGGTGCAGCAGCCAAGTCCAAGACCTTCATACCAGGACTGGGTTGGGCTACTTGAGCCACCATTTGAGCAGCAGGTTCTTGCGAATAAACTAAACCTGTAGCATGCTCAGGCGATTTCCCTGAAACCTTCCCATAGTGGCCCCAAGGGGTTTGAGTAATGGCATCAGAAAAGGAAAGTTGCTCTTCTTTTAAGGGATTGACCCGAAAGGCCGAAACCGCTTCCTCCTCAAAAGAGGCAAGAAAATCTCTTGCCTCATCTCCTAGTATTTCTTTATATTTTTCAACAAATCCTTCTGGAAATTGCATTTAAGTTCTTTTCCTTTCGTAAATATAGGACTGAATTTCCTCCTGCATCTCAAGAGGCACCATCATGACCAGCTGTCTGGTTTGAAAATCAGGAGCTTCACCAAAAAGGGTCACAACCCGATAGCCCAGACTTTCCCCTAAAATACTAGCTGCGGCATAATCCCATGGTTGCAGATAAGTGAGATAGGTCAACAAACGCCCTGACAAAATCTTGGCAAAACTAATGGCCGCACTTCCATAGACACGAACACCAAGAACCGCTCGACTCAAATCAGCCAATCCCCATTCATTGATTTCCAGCATACCACTATTCCCTGCAATGAGAAAATCTCCAAGTGGTTTTGCTTTAAAGGGAGCTAGGGGCTTATCATTTCGACAAACCGGAAAGGCTCCACCACCGTGATAACAATCCTCTTTGACCACATCATAAATCAGGCCAAACTGTCCCTGACCATTTTCAAAATAAGCCATCATGACAGCAAAATCTTCCTGCTGGGCGACAAAGTTATTGGTACCATCAATGGGATCAATAACCCAAACCTTGCCCTCTTGAACTGAAGCTCGCAGACACCCTTCTTCAGCACAAATCTTATCCTCAGGATAACAGGATAGAATTTCACCCACCAAGAGTTCCTGAACTTCCTTGTCCAGTCTGGTCACCAAATCTGTTGGAGAGGACTTGGTCTAAACGCGCAAGTCTTCCTGCATGTGGTCAAGGATGTACTGTCCTGCTTTCTTAATTAGCTCTTTAGCAAATTCAAATTTACTTTCCAAGAGAAATCTTTCCTTCCCCTTTTTCCTTGGCAGCCTGAACTGCTCGGTAAAGCGAATAACCACTCACTGTTTCAAATTCTCGTCCCAAACGTTTCTCTTCGCTCTTGCTTGGCACGACCGCTTTGAATCCCTTATAGGAGTCCAGTAACTTTTTAGCCTCTACTTTGCCTTCATAGGCAGCTTCAACATCATTAAAAAAAGAAAGCACTGAAGCAAGTTCTTCAGTGCTCCACGACAAATCTAGTGGGTAACTATACTGTTTGTTCATTAACTAATACCAGCTCTCATTCTTGCTTCTTTTAGTTCTTGCTTACGATAACTACGAGGGAGAAAAGCACGAATCTCATCTTCATTAAAACCGATTTGCATACGCTTGGCATCAATAATAATTGGACGACGCAAAAGACTAGGATACTGCTCAATCAAATGAAGCAATTCCGATACCGAAATACTCTCTACATCAATATTCAATTTTTGAAAAATTTTTGAACGAGTTGAAATGATGTCATCAGTACCATTTTCGGTCAAGGAAAGGATGTGTTGCAATTCTTTTCTTGTTAAAGGACTGGTCATAATATTGTGTTCCACAAAGGGAACCTTATGTTTTTCTAACCAGGCCTTAGCCTTACGACATGATGTACAGCTCGGTGATAGAAATAGTGTAATCATGCTTTTCTCTTCTTATCTATACTTTGCTACTTCTATTATACAAAAAAATAAAGCGCTTGACTAGAGATTTTTAGAAAAAAAGCCTATTTTTTCAAGAAAAATAGACTGTTCGCGAACGATTGACACAATTGGATTTGGTTAATTCACTCTTAACGATGGTTTTAAACGATATGTATTTTTATATATACAAATTAAAAACAGCTTTCGGTTCACTTCCTACGACTTTTCAGATACAGATAGCCAAAGAAGCTCTCATAGAGGGCAAAAAAGAGGAGGAAGGCATGAAGGAAGAAGGTCTCTGGCAAAATCAGAATCACTGGATCCTTGGCTGGGTCAAAAAGCCAGGTATCATCTCCCACAAAGAGAATTTGATGGAAAAGGGTAAAGAATTGGTCAAAACCAATCAAAACTCCCCCAAGTCCAATCAGCACAGGCAAGACTACTAGAGTCAAGAGTCCCTTACTGAATAAAGACAAAAAGCCCTTTTTCACAATCCTATTGACAAAGACATAGAAACTTGGCAGTGTCACTAGAGCTACTAGCTGAACCAAATGAAAGAGATTCTTGACCACTGCAAAGTGGTGCAGACCAGCTGCTGACGAACGAAAATCTGGCATCTCTAGGACCTGACTAAATGGATTGGTCAGATAATTCATCAAAATATGAAAATTGTATTGAATGATTTCTGGTTTTAGATAGACTCGATTCGTTAAGTTTAGCCACTGAATTTCCAGCGGATAAAAAATCCAAGCCTGATAAATGGTCATAAGGATTGAGAGGGAGAGGAGAAAGAGCATAGAGGCCCAAAAGGTCAGTTTAGTTTTCATCAAAATCCCACTCCGCAAGGCTAGAAACCACATGTGTCGGTGCAATTGGCAGGTCTGCTACTTCTTCTTCCTTAGTAAAACCAGTCGTTACTAGGAGCGTTGGAATGCCATTGTCAATCCCTGCTCGAATATCAGTTAAATAGTTATCTCCAACCATAATCAACTCTTCACGTTCTAAGCCTAAGTGCTCAACCGCCTTGTCCATAATGATGGCATTGGGTTTTCCGATATAAACAGGCTTCACTCGTGTTGCTACTTCAAGCAGGGTAATCAGTGAACCAGCACCTGGCAAAAGACCACGCTCTGTCGGGATATTGAGGTCAGGATTGGTTCCGATAAAATGAGCTCCCTTTTGGATAGCTAGAGTTGCTGTGGCAAATTTTTCATAGTCGACTTGCCAGTCCAGACCTACTACCACATAGGCAGGATTTTCCTTGTCTTCCACATAGCCAGCCGCCTTGATGGCTTCCTTGAGCCCTGATTCTCCGATAACATAGACAGTCTTTTCCAGTCCCAAGTCATTCATATAGTCGATAGTTGCCAAAGTCGCTGTGTAGACAGTCGATAGAGGCGTATCGATATTAAAATTCTGAGCCAACATTTCTTGAACACTCTCAGGAGTACGGGTTGTATTGTTGGTCACAAAGAGATAGGGGATGTCTCGCTTTTGCAATTCATGGACAAAAGCCTCTCCTGCTGGGATTCGGTCTTTCCCCTTATAAATGGTTCCGTCTAAATCAATTAAATAGCCTTTATATTTCATCTATTTCTCCCTAAGCCTTTTTTATTTCTTGCCATGTGATGATAGCTTGGGCATTGGTAGCCCCGTCGCTTGTAATCTCATGCTTGCTTTCCAGTCCAGTCCTTTCAACAGCCGATGTAATAAACCCACCTGGTCGAACTTCCTTGACATACTTGAGATTGATTTTCTTGGGAATATAGTGGGTCAAAAAGTCCGCTCCCATGACCTCAAAAATCCAATCCAAGTATTTACTGTTATTGACATGACCATTCATATCCAAGTCGTAAAAACGGACATGGTAATCCTTGCTAATTGGATTTTCCAAGAACTCATACTTTGGCCCGCGGATAAGCTTTTTATTAAATTCAGACTGGTAAGGAGCCACAATCTCAGGTTCGACAGCATGGATTTTTCGACTGTCTCGGTCCATGAGAACAAAGGTCGCCATCATGTGGATGAGTTCCTGACCTGCTTCATCATAAATGGTAAAGCGACGGTAGCAAAAGAGCCGATTGTAGCTCAGGGCTTCCGTTTCGATGGTAATTTCTTCCGCAAAACGAGGCAAACGAACCACCTCAATATCGTATTCTGTGATAATCCAGACCAGATTATGCTCTTCTAAAATGGCCTTATCACTAACTCCCAGTTCAATCGACTGCATCCCTGAAACTTGTAGGGACAGCAAAATCACATCTGGAAGTTTGATATGACCGTTCATGTCAGCCATATCAAAAAGAATTTTCATTTTCATTTGATAAGTTAAGCCCATCATCCTACTCCAAAATAAATCGTTCTGCTACGGTGTCTCCTAAAAAGAGACCTCTCTTTGTCATGCGCACGCGATCACCGTCTATTTGCATGAGACCTTGTTGAACCAAGTCTCTGACAATTTCTCCATAAAGTCCATCAAAAGACCGTCCAAATTTTTCCTCAAATCGCGCCATGGAGACTCCTGATTTCTTGCGGAGTCCCAGGAACATTTCTTCTTCCATTTGCTCTTTTTGACTCAGGTACTCCTCTGTGATACGAGCATTGCCTTCCTCAACCGCATTAAGATAATGGCGAATGGGACCATGATTTTTATAGCGAATACCATTGACATAACCAGATGCTCCAGCACCGATGCCATAGTATTCAGCATTGTCCCAGTACATAAGATTGTGGCGACTTTCAAAACCAGGTTTGGAGAAATTAGAAATCTCATAATGCTCAAAGCCTGCTCGCTCAAGCTCAGTGATGATGTACTCAAACATCTCCGCTTCCAGTTCCTCCTTAGGCAGAGGCAATTTCCCTCGTCGCATACGGTTCATAAAGACCGTATGATTTTCCAAAATCAAGCTATACAAACTCATGTGGGGAATATCCAGTCCAATGGCCTTAGCCACATTTTCCTGGACCTGCTCCATGGTCTGACCAGGCAGCGCATAAATCAAATCAATGGAGATGTTGTCAAAACCAGCCAATTTCAGGCGGTCGATATTTTCATAAATATCCTTCTCCAAATGACTGCGCCCAATCTTTTTCAGCATCTTGTCGTCAAAGGTCTGCACGCCTAGCGAAACACGATTGACAGCCGAGTTTTTCAAAACAGCAATCTTATCCGCGTCCAAGTCGCCTGGATTGGCTTCAATGGTCAACTCTTCCAAGGCAGACAAGTCCAAGTTTTTAGTCAAGCCCTTCAATAACACCTCCAGTTGCGGAGCTGACAAGGCTGTTGGTGTCCCACCACCAATGTAGAGGGTCCGCAACTTTTGAATATCATAAGAACGAAACTCTTCTAACAGATGCTCTAAATAACTGTCGACTGGCTGATTCTTAATAAAAACTTTTGAAAAATCACAATAATAACAAATCTGGGTACAAAATGGGATGTGCACATAGGCTGACGTTGGTTTTTTCTGCATAGTACTTATTATACCACAAAAGCGAACAATACTTAGAATTCCCTTTAACAAAATCCTAGCATTGTTCGCTTTCTTTATCTAAACATTCTTTTTATTTTATGACGAACACGATTCCCAGAACCAATCTAGTTTGTCTTTACAATACAAAAGAATGAATGTTCATTTGACTAAATTTTTAGTCTTCTTTTTTCGTTCCAAGAGCAAGTCCGAGACCGCCTAGCAGACCAAGAAGTTCTAGAGATGCAAGAGTCGCATTTGATTCTGTTCCTGTATTTGGCAATACATTTTGAGAATCATTTGATTTAGCTCCGTTATCACTATCACTAGCATCTGTAGTATCTTCATGATTTTCATTCGGAGTAACTGCATCTGGAATTGGAGTTGTTGGTGCAGGTGTATCTTGATCAGAACCTCCATTAGTAGCAGGTGTGACTGGAGTTGCTGGAGTGACTTTACCTGGTGTTACCTTAGCTGGTGTTGTTATATTATTAGCAATGTGTTCTGTGATATGACCGTCCTTTGAGTCTACATCATAGGTGGTTGTAGTAACTGTTTTACCTTTAGCTCCTTCAATACGTTCATTAGGTGTGTCAACTTCTCGTTCACCATCTCTAACATATCCAACTTCAGGTTCAATCGGGGTTTCTACTACTTTGTCCTTGGCTGCGACTTTGACGACTGTATTCGTTGGTTCTTTCGTTTTCCCATAAGTTAGCACGGTTGTTGGAGTTATCTTACCTGTTTTTGGATTAACTTCATAGGTAGTGGTCTCAATCACATCACGACCTTCAGAATCTTTAGATTGTTCAACCTTAGTTTTAGCTCCTACTTTAACGATTGTCTTACCTGCTGGGGTGACGACTGGGGTGCCAACGTGTTCTGTGATATGACCGTCCTTTGAATCTACATCGTAAGTGGTTGTAGTAACTGTTTTACCTTTAGCTCCTTCAATACGTTCATTAGGTGTGTCAACTTCTCGTTCACCATCTCTAACATATTCAACTTCAGGTTCAATTGGTGTTTCTACTATTTTGTCCTTGGCTGCGACTTTGACTATTGTTGCTGTTGGATTTACTACTACTGGTTTTCCTACTGTTTCTGTAATAGCGCCTGTAGTAGAATCAACACTATATGTTGTTGTGATAGTACTTGAACCTGCTTGGCCTGCTTCTTCCACATTTGGTTGATTTTTGTCGCGTGTATCATCTTTCACATATTTCTTAGGTGATGAGATTTCTGTTTTTTCTACTTTGTCCTTCGCTGCGACTTTGACGACTGTATTCGTTGGTTCTTTCGTACGAACTGGTTTACCTTCACTTGCTGTAATCTTTCCAGTATTAGTGTCCACAGTATAAGTTGTTGTGATAGTGTCTTCACCATCTTCACCTTTAACAGTAGTTGGGACTGTACCTTTTTCTTTCGTATCATCTTTTTCGTAAACTACTGGAGATGGTACTACCATCTTCTCAATCGTTAGTTCTTTCCTTGTCCCGTAAGTAATTACTGTTGTAGAAGTTACCTTACCTGTTTTTGGATCAACTTCATAAGTTGTAGTGTTGATAACTTCACGACCTTGGTCATCCTTGCTACTCTCAACCTTAGTTTTAGCTCCAACCTTAACTATTGTTTTACCAGCTGGGGTGACCACTGGCTTACCAACCTGTTCTGTGACTGTTCCATTATTTGGATTAACGTCATACCTTGTAGTCGTTACAGATTTTCCTTTTGCTCCTTTTCTAGGCTTGTCTGGTGTACCAAAGTCACGAGTGTCATCTCTTTCATAAACCACTGTGGGCTCAATTGGCGTTTCTACTACTTGATCCTTAGCCGCGACTTTAACGATTGTTTCTGTTGGATTTACTATTACTGGATTTCCTTCATTTGGAGTAACTTCCCCATTGTCTGGATTTACTGTGTAAGTCGTGGTAGTTGTCTTACTTCCGTCTTTTCCTGGAACAGTAATATTGGCTTGGCCTTTTTCTCGACTAGCATCTTTTTCGTATTTTACTGGAGATGGGATTGTTTCTACGTCTACTTTATCCTTAGCTCCTACTTTTACAACTCTAGCTATTGGTAGAGTTACGACTTCTGATCCCCCTTTTGATGGAGTTAGGGCTCCATTTACTGGATTTACGCTATAGGTTGTGATGACTTTAGATTTTCCTGATCTCCCTAGAAATTGAACGGTATCAGTACCTTTTGGACTGTTTTCATCTTTTAAATAAACTGTTTTGGGTTCAACTGAATTATACTCAACTATATCCTTCGCGCCACCTTTATTGACTACTTCTTCCTTCTTAGTCGAAGTAAGGCTGCCAGTTTTTGAGTTTACTGTGTAGCTTGTTGTCTTCTTAACAACGTCGTCTCCTTTTTTAATGTATTCTACTTCATCCTTGGCTGCGACTTTGACAACTGTTTCTATTGCCGGTTGCTTAACTACTGGTTGTCCTACATGTTCAATCAGATCTCCAGTGTTAGGATCTACACTATAAGTTGTTGTTACTGTACTAGTACCTGAAGTACCAGTTGTTGTTACATTAGCTTCACCTTTAGCTCTTGTGGCATCTTTTTCATAACGTACACTTGGCTCAAGTTGGGTAACGACAACTGTAGATTTGGCTCCATCTTTCTTAAACACTTCATCAATTGTATTGTTAGTAATCTGTCCTGTATCGAGATCTTTCATACTCACAGTTATTGACTTAATGATGTCATCTCCGCGTTTACTATATACAACAGTTTCTCCAACTTTTTCTACAGATTTAACTGTTGCAATGTTTTTATCTTGATAACCTGTCCCATCTAAGGAAATTCGTTTCCCAGATATAAACTCTGATCGTCTATTAATCATATCAGCTTCAAAATAAGAACGTGAACTGTGACCTCCACTGGTTCGTCCAACATTTATAACAACATCACTATCATTGCTGACGCCTTTTCTTATCGCCAAATCATTATCAACAATATAATGAGTCATTTTACCAGACTTGGCTATTTTTTTGCTATCTAAACCTTTTTGCCAAAATTCACGACTGGAAAGCAAATTGGTCACAACTTTTGGAGCATTAAAGGTTGTGCCTTTTTTTAATACATTATTATAAACGTTTCTATAAGCCAACTGTTCTTTAGGAGACATGACTCTGCTGTCAGAATATGCCAACTGATAAGCTTCAACCATTGCCCGTTGTACTAAATATCCTCCTAAAGAATGACCTGTCAAATAAAGATTAGTAATACTCTTATCTTTAGCTAGTTCATGCATAATATTTTCTGCATCTATCCCTTGTTGAGGATTGCTTCCTAATCCAAGTGTTATATCAGCTCCTATATCTTTGGCATCACTTGTTCCACGAAAGGCTAATACTTGTGCAGTTCCATTTGGTAAATATAAGAAATCACTCTTCGTTTCATACAAGACAGCATCTAGTCCACTGGAGGTATGGTAACTTTTCTTCCTTTCCCAATAAGGCCCCAATTCCTTATTCATCATCATATACTCATAACGTGGTTTACTGTCACCATTCTTTTTATATAACTCTGACTCTGTTAAGGGTCTCTTATGATCCAGCACTCTATCAATATAATTATCATCACGGTAGGATAATTCCATGAACATAATCATATCGCGCTCACTTACATTCCATTTTAATTTTTCATCTGGCTTTTCTTTACTGTCAATAATACCATCACCGTCAGTATCTTCTAATAAGGGATGACTATTATAACCTACATACTTTTTCCCACCTTTTTCATAAATATAAAGTTCTTCTTTATCCTTCAAGTAATCATCATCTGTATAGGCTTCTGGACTTAACTTAGAGCCGTTTAACAATAAACTATCAAGCTTATTACCTTCTGAACCGATTACTCCTGCTTTTATTTGCTTAGCATACTCATCAGTTAATTCATACTTTTTAACCTCGGAAGGATTTGATGCTGCTCTCACCGCTGGAGTGCTTGATCTGTCTTCACCCGCCACGAAATCCCTTGTGGTCAAGCTATTATTTTCCTTATTCCCAGATCTGACGGGTTCTGTAGTCCTTGTAGATCCTATTGGAACATCTCTGGTATCTAACTCAGAAGAAGGATTATTTTGATTATCTAGTATAGGTTGAACTTCTTCTCTTTTATCCACAGAAGATGGAGAATTTTCCGTAGAAGCAAGTACTCCCTGGGATGGTGTAAACAAAGCAATGCCTATTAATACAGAAGCCACTCCAACAGAAAACTTTCGAATCGAAAAACATTGACGTTTATTAAAAATATCTTTCATTTTACCAACTTTCTTTCTAGCTATTTTTTACAAAATAGAGAGTTCTACTATTTTCCCTTGACAAAATACTAAACCCTTTCTTGACTAAAATTTTAGAACTTTTCCTCTGCTTGATTATAAACTACCACATTGATTTCTAATCATAAAAAAATGAATTGCTTAATATTAATAAAATATCAGTAAAATATAAAAAATGTAAATATTTCACTTTCAACACTGCCATTATACCATAATACTCAATGAAAATCAAAAAACGCATAATATCAGGCCTTGAAAAACCTTGATACTATGCGTTTGATTATGGGAAGATCTACTTCATTTTCTCCTAGAATTGAGTTTTTGCCCAGTCTCATCAAATCTAGATTTTTTCTTCTTTGATATCAATCACAATCTCTTCTGATTCATCAAGAATTTCGGCCTTTTCTTGCCATTGCTCTTTGAGATTATTGAATCGATATTTTGATACTTCTGTCGCTTGACGAGCACATGATTTGGCTTGAGCAAGGACGCTGTCCACAGTGATTTCACCCGACTCAACCTGTTCTTTGGTTTTAAGAACAAAATCTGTAGCCTGCTCCTTGACTTCTGTCAGTTTTTCACAGACCTGCTCCTTGGCATACTCTGGATTTTCTCTCAAATCATCCAGAAAATCTTGAGCCTGACTGCAAACTTGTTTGCCCTTGTCGCTTGTTAAAAACAAGGCAAGAGCTGCACCTGAAACGGTTCCTAAAAGGATTGAGGATAATTTACCCATAAGGATTCTCCTTTTTTATTTTTTTAAAAATTTACTTGCAAGACGAAGAGCTGATAAACTTGCCCCAGTCTTGAGTGTTTTTGAACCAGCTGATGAAGCTTTCTTGCTCAAGACACGCGCATGGTCATTGAGGTCTGAAACAGATAGAGATAAATCTGCAACAGCACTAAAGAGTGGATCAATCGTTGCCACCTTGACATTAATATCATCTGCCAAGACATTGATCTTAGACAGCAATTCATTGGTATGATGCAAGGTCACATCCACATCTGAAGTCAAGGTTTTAATCGTCTTCTCTGTTTCATCGATAACACGGCCAAGCTTTTGTACAGTAATGATTAGATACACTAAAAATACAATCAAAGCAAGGGCAACAAAAATATATGCAACTTCTAACATTTAGTTTTCCTCCTCTGTAACATAGTAAGGGGCCTTCTTTCGATTTTGATATAGAATGATAAAAATACCCAGTCCGATAAGGACAACTGATAGCCATTGAGACACTCGAAGGCCAAAGAACATGAGACTATCTGTTCGCATGCCTTCGATGACCATACGACCGAAACCATACCAAATCAAGTAAAAGGCCGTGATATGACCTCGTCTGAGACTTTTCCATTTTCGTCTAAAAATCAGAATCAAGGCAAATCCAAGTAGATTCCATAGGGACTCATAAAGAAAGGTCGGCTGACGGTAGCTCCCCTCAATATACATCTGGTCACGAATAAAGACAGGTAGATAATCCAAATTATCCACTGCTGCACCATAAGCTTCTTGGTTAAAGAAATTGCCCCAGCGACCCAAACTTTGGGCAATCATGACGCTAGGCGCCGCAATATCTAGAAAATCCCAAGTGTTAATGAGTTTACGATCAGCAAAGATATAGAGTACAAGTGCCCCAGTTATCAAACCACCGTAAATGGCCAAACCACCATTCCAAATGGCAAAAATCTCTCCCAAATTCTGACTATAATAATCAAAACGGAAAATGACATAGTAGAGACGAGCTCCTAAAATAGCCAAGGGAAAGGCTATCAAGATAAAATCTAAAATATCGTCTGGTATGATCTTCTTTCTAGGCGCTTCTTTCATGGTCAAATAAACCGCAAGAATCAAACCTGTAACAATACACAAGGCATACCAACGAATGGCTAGAGGGCCTAGTTGAATAGCAATTGGATCAAGCATTAGGCACCTCATTTCGAGCGATGAGACTTGTCAGTCGTTCTTCGAACAAACGGGTCGCATCAAAGCCCATTTCCTTGGCACGATAATTCATGGCAGCTGCCTCAATCACGACAGAAATATTACGACCTGTTTTAACTGGAATGCGGATACGAGGAATGGCTACGCCAGAAATTTCTATTTCCTCTGCATTGTTTCCAAGACGATCAAAAGTCTTATGTGTATCATAGTTTTCCAAATAGACAGCAAGTTGAACCTGTGAAGAATCCTTGACGGCACTGGCACCGTAGAGGCTCATGACATCGATAATCCCAACCCCACGAATTTCAATCAGGTGTCTCAAGATTTCAGCCGGTTCACCCCAAAGAGTAATCTCATCCTTGGCAAAGATATCGACCCGGTCATCAGCTACCAAGCGGTGACCACGTTTGACAAGTTCCAGACCTGTCTCACTCTTACCAATTCCACTATCTCCCTGAATCAAGACGCCCATCCCATAGATATCCATCAAAACCCCATGAACACTGGTACGTTCTGCCAAACGAGAATCCAGATAGCTAGATAACTCTCCAGATAAACGACTTGTCGCTGTACGGCTGGTTAAAATAGCAATCTTACATTCTCTGGCTGCTTTTAACATCTCCTCTGGAACCACCAAACCACGGGCAACAATGACCGCTGGTGTCTCAGGTAGAAACATTTTTTTCAAAACTTCATAACGGCTGTTGGAAGGCATGCTGATCAGATAAGACCACTCCTTCATCCCCAAAAGTTGAATCCGCTCTGGCGTGTAGTAGTCAAAATAACCTGTCATTTCAAGACCAGGTCGCGTAATATCTGCTGTATTGATTTCCTTTTCAAGCAATTCTGGTTCGCCATAGACAATGTCTAGTCTAAGCTTTTCAATCACTTCTTTTACTAAAACCGACATCATTTCCTCCTTCAATCGAGTTCTTCTCTCTATTATATCAAATTGTAGGAGGAAGTTTCAGATTTTTGCAGGCTTTGGAGTATTTATTTATACTCAATGAAAATCAAAGAGCAAACTAGGAAACTAGCCACAGGCTGCTCAAAACACCGTTTTGAGGTTGTAGATGGAACTGACGAAGTCAGCTCAAAGCACTGCTTTGAGGTTGTAGATGAAACTGACGAAGTCAGTAACCATATCTACGGCAAGGAGACGTTGACGTGGTTTGAAGAGATTTTCGAAGAGTATTAAAAGAAAAAGGACTAGATTTCTCCAGCCTTTCATTTCAAATTAGAATTTTTTACGTTTACGAGCTGCTTCTGATTTACGTTTACGTTTTACAGAAGGTTTTTCATAGAATTCACGTTTGCGTGTTTCTTGAAGAGTACCAGCTTTAGTAACCGCACGTTTGAAACGACGAAGTGCGTCGTCAAGAGATTCATTCTTACGTACTACTGTTTTAGACATTTTTTTCACTCCCTTCAAGTTCAATATCTATTTCATTCTACACGTAAAAGGAATAATTGTCAAGCAAAAATGCGGTTTAATTTTGATTTTTTCTTACATTTATACAAGAGTTGAAAGCGTTCAACAGAACATTGCTTTTTATTTTTCAAGTAAGCTGAGCGCTTCAGCATCCGCAATAATAGTCACATCAGGGTGATTTTGTAAGCTACTTGCTGGTAGAGACTCAGTAACTGGGCCAGACACTGTTCCAGCGATGGCTTCTGCTTTTGACTCACCGTAAGCAAAGAGAAGGATTGACTTGGCATCCAAAATGTTTTTAATCCCTATTGAAATGGCTTGGGTTGGGACGTCTTCAATCTTGTCAAAGAAACGTGCGTTTGCTTCGATAGTAGACTGGTCCAGTTCGACTAGATGCGTTTGACTGTCAAATGGAGTACCAGGCTCATTAAAGCCGATATGCCCATTGCGACCGATTCCCAAGATTTGGAGATCAACTGGATGGTCAGCCAAAATTTGGTTGTAGCGTTCAACTTCAGCTTCAGCATGATCCTTAACCCCGCGAGGCAAGAAACTTTCTTTAAATGGTTTTTGGTTGAACAAGTTTTCTTGCATGAAATGACGGTAAGACTGAGGATTGTCGCCATCAAGACCTACATACTCATCAAGGTTGACACTGGTTAGATTTGAAAAATCGAGGTCACTTTCAACAATTTCCTTGTAAAATTCAAGCGGACTGCTTCCAGTCGCAAGTCCTAGGGTTTGAGCGCCGTTGGCCAATTTTTCCTTCAAAATCTCAAAAGCAACTTTTCCACCTTCAACTTGGTTTTCAACTTTAATGACTTTCATCTTTTCATCCTCCGTTTCTATCTATATTCATTATATGGTATAGACCAATTTTTGTCAAGTGAAAACGATTTAATTTCTAAAAAAAGAGCGTCCAAACTTGAAACATGTTATAATGGATAGGATTAGAACTTAGAAAGAATGAACAGATATATGAATACAGCTGATTTTGATTTCCACTTACCTGAGGAATTGATTGCCCAAACGCCCCTTGAAAAACGTGATGCCTCTAAACTCCTCATCGTCAATCGTGAGACGGGAGAAATGCAGGATAAACACTTCCACTCTATTATTGATATGCTGGAACCTGGTGATGCTCTTGTCATGAACGACACCCGCGTTCTCCCTGCCCGCCTCTATGGTCAAAAAGAGGAGACAGGAGGCCATGTGGAACTTCTCCTGCTCAAAAATACTGCTGGAGATGAGTGGGAAGTTCTGGCTAAACCTGCCAAACGCCTCAAGGTCGGTACTCGTATCAGCTTTGGTGATGGTCGCCTCAGCGCTGTCGTTACAGAAGAATTGACCCACGGAGGACGCATTGTCCGCTTTGAATACCAAGGAATTTTCCTAGAAGTCTTGGAAAGTCTGGGTGAAATGCCGCTACCGCCTTATATCCACGAAAAACTGGATGACCGTGAACGTTATCAAACCGTCTACGCCAAGGAAAGCGGTTCTGCTGCAGCACCGACTGCTGGTCTTCACTTCACCAAAGAACTGCTGGCAGAAATCCAAGCTAAGGGTGTTCATCTAGTCTATCTGACTCTTCATGTCGGACTCGGAACCTTTAGACCTGTCTCTGTGGACAATTTGGACGAACATGAAATGCACTCAGAATTCTACCAACTTTCTGAGGAGGCAGCTGCCACCCTCCGCTCTGTTAAGGAAAATGGTGGCCGTGTCATCGCTGTCGGAACCACTTCTATCCGCACCTTGGAGACTATTGGTTCCAAGTTTGATGGACAAATACAAGCAGATTCTGGCTGGACCAATATCTTTATCAAACCTGGCTATGAATGGAAAGTCGTGGATGCCTTCTCAACCAACTTCCATCTGCCAAAATCAACTCTGGTCATGTTGGTTTCTGCCTTTGCTGGCCGTGAATTAGTCTTAGATGCCTACCACCATGCCATCCAAGAACACTACCGCTTCTTCAGTTTTGGTGACGCCATGTTTATTTATTGAGAAAGAATTTCTCTAAATCTTCTAATACCAATAAATCGCTAAGATATTATTTCAAAGAATATCTACAATTGAAACTCTAGCTATCTGTAGAAGACGCCTAGTACATTAAAATTAAAATGTTTCCCCCTAGCTGCGAAAATATTGCCATAGATTGCGTTGACTCTCCAAATCGATTCATCTATATTTTATTTCAGCTTCCTATATTTTCTTCGCTGTTTGTAAATCAAAATACAAGATACATGAGTAGCACCATATTTGTTACTCTTATCTGTCCTCTCAAGAGACTATTATGAGTGGTTTCAGAATCATTCACTACTTTGACCCTGACTCTCCTTAGTCTCAAAATCAAAGACTAAACAAAAAGTGAACAAACCTGAATTCTAATGTACAGAAGACTAGGCTTGTTCACTTTTTTATAGTCGCTATAAGATGACCTTATCTATAGCTTTTTATACATAATTATATATTCAGACATACTATTATCAATTGTGTCGCAGGGAGGAATCTGTTAACGCACCCATTCACCATTATCATTGACTCTATAGCCATCTATACTTGTATTGATCGCTAGCTCACCCGATGCATTTACATAATACCATTTACTGCCAACTTGGAACCATTGATTGGCTTTCATAGAACCGTTGCTGTTGAGGTAGTACCATGAACCATTATTTTGTAGCCAACCTATCTCCATAGAACCATTATCGTTGAGATAGTACCATGAACCATCAACTTGCTCCCAACCTGTTGCCATGGAACCGTTAGAGTTGAGATAGTACCATGAACCATTCACTTGTGCCCAACCTGTTGCCATGGAACCGTTAGAGTTGAGATAGTACCATGAACCATTCACTTGTGCCCAACCTGTTGCCATGGAACCGTTAGAGTTGAGATAGTACCATGAACCATTCACTTGTACCCAACCCGTTACCATGGAACCGTTAGTATTATAAAAATACCACATACCATTTTCTTGTTTCCAACCTGTTGTTGGAGCAACTGGTTTAGCTAATTCTACTGCTGCGTTTGTTCCTTGGTTAGATGTAACAGATACAGGATACGAAGGAATAGATGATTGCTCAGGAACAACAACTTTTTCAGGTTCTCTCGTCCCTCTCCTTATACGTCTTTTTACCATCTCTTTAGTAATTTGACGAGAAGTAGTTTCTTCAATTGTTCCATCACGTTCATCTACAGTATAGATTGTAGTAAGCGTAATTTCACCAATTTCTCCTGCTTCTTCTATTTCTTGACCTTTATCAAGAGTTGAGTCATCGAGATATTCTGTTTCGATTGGAATTTCTTGGACAAGAACTTGGGGCTTGGTTCCTTTTTTAACAACTCTTGTTTGAGAGTCTTCTTTTTGACTTAAAGTACTCTCAGTTACTTGTCCACTCTTTCCATCTACATCATAAGTTATCGTTGTAACTGTTTTCCCATTCTTTCCTAGAGTAATCTCTTGCTCCTGTCCTGCAGAAAGGTCATTGTCTGCTTCATATTTAGTAGCAAATGGAACAAGAACTTCTTCAACCTTGCTCTTGGCAGGAACTTTGATAACTGTGTCTGTCGGTTCTTTTCTGTCTACAGTAACCTTTTCGGTAACATGACCATTCTCTGGATTAACATCGTAGGTCCTTGTTGTAGTTACATAGCCATCCTCTCCATCAATTTGTAACAGGATTTTCATTACGGTCTCTAGTTTCATCTTTTTCAAAACGGATAACACTTGTAGGCAGAACTTCACGCTCAACCTTACTTTTAGCTGGAACTTTAATAACTGTATCCGTGGCTTCTTTTTTCTCTACGGTAACCTTTTCGGTAACCTTACCAGTCTCTGAATCAACATCGTAGGTCCTTGTCGTGATTACATAGCCATCCTCTCCGTCAATTGTAACAGGATTTTCATTACGGTCTCTAGTTTCATCTTTTTCAAAACGGATAACACTTGTAGGCAGAACTTCACGCTCAACCTTACTTTTAGCTGGAACTTTTACAACAGTAGGTGTAGGCTGAGTTAGTATTTTTTCAGTTGTTTCTAGTTCTGAGACTTCTCCAGTATTTGTATCTAATTTGTATGTTGTAGTGATTTCCTTAGTTCCATTTTCTCCAGGTATAGTTTCAGGGTTACTTCCTCTTGGATGTTCTAAATCTTTTTCGAACTTAACTTCTTTTGATTCAATATCTCCAACACGAACAGTAGGTTTAGTTCCGACTTTTATGATTTTCTTTTCCATAGGAGTTGTTACTTTTTCTGTAGAAGTATCCTCTACTGCTTTACCATTTTCAATTCTGTAAGTAGTAGTAATAGTTCTGATACCTAGTTTACCTTGACGATTTGGATCATCTACTTTTTTCCCTTTTTCTAACGTGGGGTCCGCCTCGTATTCTGCTTCTATTGGAATATCTTTATACTCAATCTTATCTTTAGCAGGGACTTTTACAACAGTAGGAGTAGGTTGAGTTAGTATTTTTTCGGTTGTTTCTAGTTCTGAGACTTCTCCGGTATTTGTATCTAATTTGTATGTTGTAGTAATTTCCTTAGTTCCATTTTCTCCAGGTATAGTCTCAGGGTTACTTCCTTTTTGATGTTCTAAATCTTTTTCGAACTTAACTTCCTCTGATTCAATCTCTTCAACACGAACAGTAGGTTTAGTTCCAATTGTTATCACTTCAGTTTTGGGTTCTGTTCTTTTTTCTATTGGTGTATTAGGAGTAGGTGTACCATTAATAGGAGATACATTATATGAGGTAGTCGTAACTATTTTTCCATCTTCTCCTGGGGTCTTTATTTTTCTTTTTCTAACTTCAAGATTATCATCTTTTTCATATATTGTTTTATGATTAATCGTAGTTTCTTGAATTTTATCTTGAGCTCCGACTTTATAGACGATGTCTTGCGCTTTTTTTTCAATAGTAGTTGTGTTGTTTTTAACCGTAACCTCTCCAGTTTTTTCGTTTAAAGAATAGGTAGTGGTAATTTTCTTAATACCATCCTCCCCTTCACTTTCAGTTATAACATCACTTCCGATAGGTCTATTAGGGTCTTTTATATATTTAATAGAAGACTCAATTTTTTCAGTAATTACAGTAGGTTTAGTTCCGACTTTTATTACCTGTGTTGTGGGTTCTGTTATTATGACCTTCTCGGGAGTTGTTGCAATGATTGTTGTTTTTCCTGTTTCATAATTATAGAAAGTTTTGTTCTTAAATGCTTTTAATCCTGGTTTTCCAGGTGTTACTTCTTTTTTAGTATTTAATTCCATAGTGTCGTCAGCTATATATTTTGTTTCAAAAGGTATAGCTTCAGCTGTTTTGTTATCGGTTACGACTGTAGTAAACCCTTCCTCACTTATTTCGTCGTCAGTAGACTCAAATGATTCTGCTGATGGAGGTTGTTGTGCTGCTTGGACTTCGGTGCTGGTGCTATTCATAACCGCTGCAAACGATAATCCAATAACAACAGAACCTACATACTTTCCAATTTTCCTAAGAGAATATTGTTTTTTCATGTCTTTTCTATTCATTCTTTATCTCCTTTTTCTCCAGGTATAGTCTTAGGGTTGCTTCCTTTTTGATGTTCTAAATCTTTTTCGAACTTAACTTCCTCTGATTCAATCTCTTCAACACGAACAGTAGGTTTAGTTTCGACTTTTATAATTTTCTTTTCCATCGGCGTTGTTACTTTTTCTGTAGAAGTATCCTCTACTGCTTTACCATTTTCAATTCTGTAAGTAGTAGTAATAGTTCTGACACCTAGTTTACCTTGACGATTTGAATCATCTACTTTTTTCCCTTTATCAAGAGTTGGATCCGCTTCATACTCTGTTTCGATTGGAATTACTTTTGTTTCAACGCTATCCTTAGCCGGAACCTTAACGATAATATTTCCTACTTCATCAACATCAGTCTCCGGTTCCTCTCCTTTACGGCGGGTATCGTCTTTAATAAATGTCACTCCTGTTCCATCAGCATGAACAAAACTTGTATTCAGGATTCCTCCTAAAAATAAAGTTAGCCCGACTATCACAGAACCAAAAATCTTTCCGAGTTTACGTAATGCATAGCGCTTATTGGTATTAGATTTTGCCATTACATCCTCCTTCTAAAAGTTACTACTTAGTATAGCATATTTTCTGGCAAATGTTAAACAATATGTTTCATACATCAAATAAACTTAAAATGATATATTAATTATTGAACTAACACTTTAACTATATCGTAATCAATCTCATATATAGAGGATTGCAGACATCTTATCTAAATACATGCTAATATATTTAGATACAAACATTCCAACTTGATAACTTTCACTCATCTTTCATCATTCCTTATACAACTATGCAGTATAAATAGAATAGTTTGCGCATCAGAATGAGACTATTTTAATGTTAGATATTTTGATAAAAAAACATAAATAAAATTGGTGGAATTTAATTCCCTAACTCGATAGAGGATTCTATTTTAAATTTAACAACAGCTAGGATTACACTATAAAAAGCACATTACCACCTGTTCGGCTGGAGAATCTAGTCGATTAGCTCCCTCTTAGTTACAAGCTTAAAGCGATTTTTTAACTAATACTAAACCAGATTAAAGAAGGAACTAGAACATCTGTCTTGTACTAATCAATATGCTATTTTAAAGTTGCAAATAAACTTAGAATGCCATTTATTATATTTACAATAAATAGTTGACTTTGATAGAAACAGAAAATAGAATTCAACATTCTTCCCTACTTATCTGATAATAAATAAGATCCGCAAGATAGCCTTTTCTCTCTACACCATTAACAATCGTTTGTAGATAGGACATTCCAGCCTTCTCCATGACACGACCTGAAGCTGGGTTGAGACTGGCATATCGAGCTTTGACTTTTTGAAATCCTACTTGAGTAAAACAAAAGTCCAAGACAGCTTTTAAGGCCTCTGTCATAAGACCACGACCCCAATAGTTTTTTCCTAAAATATAGCCAATTTCACAAGAAGAATTGTTCTCATCTATTGCAACGATGCTGATATCTCCTATCACTTGCTCTGGGTTTTCTTTGAGACAAATAGCCCATTTGTAATAGTTGGGATTAGTATAGGAAGCAACCTAGTTACGAATCGAATTTCGAGTCACCTCGACATCAGGATGGGGATCCCAGGTAACATAGGTCAGATTCTCAGCGGATGAAGCCCAATTTTGAAACATGGCTTCTGCATCACTCTCCACAAATCTTCTTAAAATCAAACGTTCTGTCTGTAATATTTGCGTACCGATAGATTTCATGATGCTACCTCACTTCCTTATTTCTATGCTCGTAGTAAAAAGGCTCAACTCAGTAACAGCTAGAAAACGAGTTTGTCTTCTAATTTCTTGACGCAGTCGCTGCCTGGTTTGAAATGCGCTCTAGCAAGCTTTTTCAAACCTAGTCATCGTTGCAGGGGTAAGACGATGAAATCGAACTCTTCGAGTTACTGAATCTGCCTCATTTTCTTATTTCTAAACTCGGGGTTCAAGATCCCCCAGACCTTCTCTCACTTTCTTATTTCAAGATGAGAGGCTGAAAACCTCCAGTGGAGGTTTTTCTTGCTTTTTAATTTCAGGGCAAGAAGCTAAAAAGGTCCCCCGGACCTTTTTACTCCCAAAAGTCATCAAATACGGTGATGGGTAAGTGGCGTTTGTGTTGGCCTTTGTGCCACCAGTTTTCGATTCTTGCTTGGGCTTCTGGGCTGATTGTTTTGCCTTCTAGGTAGTCGTCAATCTCTTCATAAGTGACTCCGAGGGCTACTTCGTCAGCTAGACCTGGTTTATCTTCTTCTAGGTCTGCTGTTGGGATTTTTTCATAAAGGGCTGGGTCTGCACCAAGTTCCTTCAAGAGTTGTTTTCCTTGACGTTTATTAAGACGGAAAAGGGGTAAAATATCCGCACCACCGTCACCAAACTTGGTAAAGAAACCTGTGATATTTTCCGCAGCATGGTCTGTTCCAATGACCGCTCCACTATGGGCACCAGCAAGGGCATACTGAGCAATCATACGGCAACGAGCCTTGATATTGCCCTTGTTAAAATCTGAAACAAGATTACCTGTCGCTTCAACTGCAGCTGTCATAGCGTCAGCTGATTCCTTAATATTGACGACTAAACTGACATCAGGCTGGATAAAGGCTAGGGCTTTTTGAGCATCTGCTTCATCAGCTTGCACTCCATATGGCAAACGAACAGCGATAAATTTGTAGCTGTCGTCTCCCGTTTCTGCTCGCAATTCTTCCATGGCCAGTTGAGCCAATCGTCCTGCTAAGGTTGAGTCTTGTCCTCCAGAAATCCCTAGCACAAAGGTTTTAAGAAAGGGATGTTTTTTCAGGTATCTTTTTAAGAAATCAATAGAACGACGGATTTCTTCCTGGGAATCAATCACTGGTTTGACACCCAGCTCTTGGATAATCGTTTCTTGCAAACTCATTCTTCTTCTCCTTCACCAAGGGCTTCCTTGCGCATCTTATCAATCAAGTCCATCTTATCTTGCCATACATCACGCGCCAAATCCACTGGATAGTGCTGCGGATTGAGCACGCGCTTGTATTCATCCCAAAGCTTGTCAAATTCCTTACGAGCATAGTCCTGAATCTCAGTTAAGCTAGGCAGGTTGTAAATCAATTTCCCGTCTTTGAAGATATCCACTAAGAGAGGAACAGCGTCAAAATTACGAACCGTCTTCTTGATGTAAGTATAGGTCGGATGGAACATCTTGATTTCTGTCATGCTGGCAACATCTACGCCGTCATAAGTGATATAATCGCCTTCTGACTTGCCTTTTTCACGACTGGTAATGCGCCACACCTGCTTCTTACCTGGCGTAGACACTTTTTCAGCATTATTTGACAGCTTAATCGTATTGCGCATGTTCCCATTTTCATCTTCGATTGCCACAATCTTATAAACTGCACCAAGAGCTGGCTGGTCATAGGCTGTAATCAGCTTAGTTCCCACACCCCAGACATCAATCTTGGCCTTTTGCATCTTGAGGTTGAGGATAGTATTTTCATCTAGGTCATTTGAAGCATAAATCTTAGCTTCTGTAAAGCCAGCCTCGTCCAATTGCTGACGGACTTTCTTGGAAATGTAGGCAATATCCCCAGAGTCAATGCGGACACCAAGGAAATTAATCTGGTCACCCAGCTCACGCGCCACCTGAATGGCAGCGGGTACCCCAATTCGAAGTGTGTCATAGGTATCCACAAGAAAGACGCAATTTTTATGGGTCGCAGCATAAGCCTTGAAGGCCTTATAGTCGTTACCATAAACCTGTACCAAGGCATGGGCATGGGTCCCCAAGACAGGAATGTCAAAGAGTTTACCAGCACGCACGTTACTAGTTCCATTGGCACCACCAATCACCGCTGCGCGTGTTCCCCAGATAGCCGCATCCATCTCTTGCGCCCGACGTGTCCCAAACTCCATCAAGGGTTCATCTTCGATGACCGAACGAATACGAGCTGCCTTAGTCGCCACCAAGGTCTGGTAGTTAACGATGTTCAAAAGAGCTGTTTCGACCAACTGACATTGGGCTAGAGGGCCTTCCACCTGCACAATAGGCTCATTAGCAAAAACCAAGTCCCCTTCTTGGGCAGAACGAACGGCCAACTCCAACTTGAAATTGCGAAGATAGTCCAAGAATGGCCCATGATAGCCTAGCGACTCCAAATAGGCAATATCACTATCTGAAAAACACAAGTCTTCAAGATAATTCACAATTCTTTCCAAACCTGCAAAAACCGCATAGCCATTTTTAAAAGGCTGCTGACGGAAATAAACCTCAAAGACCGCCTTTTTATTGTGAATCCCTTGGTCGAAGTAAACCTGCATCATGTTGATCTGGTACAAGTCCGTGTGCAATGTCAAACTATCATCTGGATACATACTTTTCCTACTTCCTTAGCTAGAAACCCATGAAAATTTTCAAGAACTTTCATGTATTCCAATAAATTAGTACTATTATATCACATTTTAGCTGGATTGAGAAAAGAGTAACAAGCTATTCACTACTCTCCAGTTCATCCATGTCTTGCTCAAATTTTTTCTGAGCCCATTCTCCATAGCTCTTCAGACCGAGATTGCCTATAAAAACCCAAGGAAGGTAAATGACATAAGTAATGACCCAAACAGACAGGTATTTAATGTTCAAAGGATTGTGCTGATAAATTTCTATGTTGAATTGATAATTCTGCAACATCAAAAGAGCCGTAATCGCCAAGGTTAGAAAAAAACAACCCAAAATCGTAAAATGAAAACGACTATAGTAGGTCACTCCCAGATAACGGGCACGATTGAAAAAGAAGAAAATTCCTACTATCAGAGTATAGACTAGAAAATTCGGATTAAAAAGAGATGGAGCCAACACTGCCACCAAATAGCTTAGAAGTACAAGCCCAATAAAGAGGGAAAAGGATTCTGCCCCAGCTTTATTGATTAGTTGTTCTTCTCTTTCGTCAAGTAATTGATAATAATAAAATCTATTTTTCATCTTCTTCCTCCCAAAATAGTTGGTCTAGGCTTTTCCCTAAACATCTGCAAATGGACTGGCAGAGTGAGAGACTGGGATTGTATTTCCCCGCCTCTATCAAACCAATAGTCTGGCGCGTCACCCCCACAGCCTCTGCCAGTTGACCTTGAGTTAAATCAAGCTCTACACGAGCTAATTTTAATTTTAAATTTTTAGCCACCGGCGTCCTCCTTATAGTTTTAATACTCATCTACTCTTAAAAAATCCAAAACCAACACAAGCTGTCAACTATTTATTATAACCCCATTAATTAGCACTCCAGTATTATCTTCAGCCGAAAATCAGTATTTTAGGTTGTTTGAAATAAACTTCCTAGTTTACTCTTTTATTTTTATTTAGTATTAGCTTTAGTAGGATCTTTTAAACGAGTTTTTATTGCTTATATTTCTTGTTTAGTTTAGTTGGTTTCATATCACTATTATATAATGCTTTTGGAAATGAGCCTAGTATAAGTCAAAAACGTGTTGAATAGTGAAAGCAGGAGCATACCAAGATGACTGATTTTTTTATTGTATTTTAGGTATGCAAAATAATACTAAATGAAACTAAAATGAATACTTCTTGCTTTTCTTAAGAGTGAAAAAGTACAATAAAATGATTGTAGTGATTACCACAAGATACTGACTAATAGACATCGTATTTGAAGCCACAAATACAGGTAAAGAATAAAAAGGAAGAAGTTCAATTGCTTTGATAAACAAATCATTACTAGTATTCATCATCATCGTATTTAATATATTAGGGATAAAGAGTAGTAAAGCTACTAAAATACCAAATACCAAGCCACTTTTCAATTTGTATAAATAGAAAATGTAAGATAATAGAAAATAAAACAGGACTAACAAAATTGTATTGACTACAATAGCTACTATAAAATCTAATCCTAAATCACCTGGAATACCCAATTTACTTACTATGACTAGTAACACAATGCCATTCAAAGCATAAATAATGGAAACTGAGATGGCATATAGAAAATTAGACAAGACGTAAATCATCCGATTCTTCTGTTGATTATAAAACAAACTTACCGTATTGTGGGAAAAATCCCTGCTAATGACTCGATTAGCATGTATAACAGCCATTAACATACCGAGCATAGCATAAAAATTTGAAATATGCTTAATACCAAGCGATGTCCCTTGAGTCTTTAGAATAAAGAATGTAACCAATATCGGCGGTATAAACGAGATAAGCAAACCGAGATATATTACGCTTGATGAATATAAATTTCTTATATTTTCCTTAAGAAAATTCAATTTATTTAATTTCATGATGATAACCTTCCTTTATTTTGAACGATTTAGATAAATATCTTTAAGCGTCTCTTTTTTAGTTTCAAAATCAACTACTTTAATAGAGTTTTCGTTAAAAAATTTAAAAAGCTCACTACTTTGAATATTCCCAGACATAGTAATTCTCAGTCCCTCTTCCTGAACAATATCCCCAAATTCTTGTTTGGTAATGAAAATGTCTCTATCTGTAGCTGATGAAAAAGCTATCTCAAACAAGAAATTATGACTATCTTTTCCTACTTTTTGAAATGTCAAAAGCTCGTTCTCCAAGAAAAGAACCCTCTCACAAATTTCTTCAATATCTTCTAATTTATGACTCGATATTAAAATTCCCACATTTTCATGTAAAGCTAAATTTTTTAGAACCGATAAAACTATTTGTGATGATTCAATATCTAAACCATTAGTCGGTTCATCTAAAATCAATATATCAGGTTCCGTAACGAGAGTTAGAAGCAAAGCTAATTTTTGTTTTGTACCCAAAGAATAGGTCTTTACTTTTTTATTAATAGACTGAGTCAAATCTAACTCTTGAATCAAACTTCTAAATCTTTCTTGATTGTAGTCAACACCATATAAATTTGACAAATATTTTAAATTCTCTAAACCTGTTTTAGATAAAAATAATTTTGGTTCTTCGATTAAATACCCAACATTATCACTGCTTATAATATTACCTGAAGTCGGTTGATTATTCTGAACAAGAATTTTCATCAACGTACTCTTACCAACTCCATTTCTCCCTACTAGACCAACAATTTCACCCTTGTTAAGTGCAAAATTTATATCTTTGAGAATGATTGAATGACCATAATGCTTACTTACATTTATAACTTCCATTTTTTATTCCTCCATCAATATTCATGGTTTGCTCTTTGATTCTTATTGAGTTTAAAAAGTTGCGCCTCTTTTTAACAACATTATATCATATATCTAACTTAATGCAATATATAAATGTCATTTTGTAAGATTTTATTAGCAAAAAAACTCTCTACCATAAAAAATAGAGAGTGTTAAGTTTAAATATAGGATTTCAAAATATCGATGATATCCCTTCTTTGTTTAATTTAATATGCTTTGATACCTAAGCTTCGACTTTATCACTTAAAAAATAAAAAAGGACAGCTAATCCCTTGCGCATCAAGGGATTTCGCCATTCTTTAATCTCGTTTAAGTGTTGTATATGGAGCTTTGCATAATTTTTTAACACTAAACAACTACATTAAGCTCGAACTGTGACACTGGTTCCATCTTCCTTATAAAGATTGATGAGACCCTCTTTAAGAGCTCGAACCATGTCTCCAGCTTGAACAGGTTGTGGGACTTTAATAGTCAAGAGTTCCATTGGATTTGGAGCACGGTCGATTTTATTGCCTTTGGCATCGTGAAGATCCTCAATATAGGTTTCAATTTGAAGATACATGGACTTCGATTGAGGATTACAAAGAATTTTTATCTGTAAGATTAGAAGAATGCAAAAGAGTGCTAAAAAATAGTGGCAGTATTTTCGTTCATTGTGATAAAATTGCAAATCATCATATTAGATTAATTTTAGATAATATCTTTGGAGCAGATATGTTTCAAAGCGAAATTATATGGAACTATAAACGGTGGTCTAATTCAAAAAAGGGATTATTGAACAATCATCAAAACATTTACTTTTATTCAAAGTCAAAAGATTTTAAATTTAATACAATTTTTACAGAGTATTCTTCTACTACAAATATCGACCAAATACTAGTGGAACGAAAACGAGATGGAAACTCTAAAACTATATATAAAGTTGATAATAATGGTAACTATATTCTAGCAAAAGAGAAAAATGGAGTTCCCCTTTCAGATGTTTGGAATATACCATTTCTTAATCCAAAAGCTAAAGAAAGAGTAGGTTATCCTACACAAAAACCTATTCTGTTATTAGAACAAATTATAAAGATTGCTACTGATAAAAATGATATAGTTTTAGACCCATTCTGTGGAAGTGGAACTACTTTAGTAGCCTCCAAAATTTTGAATAGAAATTATATGGGGATTGATTTATCTGAGGAAGCTATCAATATAACTCAGCAACGTCTGGAAAATGTTATAAAAACAAGTTCAAATTTATTGAATAAAGGAATCGAAGCATATAGAACCAAAACTGAGGAAGAGGAAAACATTCTTAAATTATTACAGGCAAAAATTGTTCAAAGAAATAAAGGAATTGATGGTTTTTTACCTAAACATTTTCAAAAAAAACCGATACCTATAAAAATTCAAAAAAATAATGAATGCCTGAATGAGAGTATCTCTTTATTACAGAATGCTATAAATTCTAAAAAACTTGATTTTGGAGTAGTTATAAAAACTCATTCAGATAATTTATTATTTGATTTTGATACGATTCCTGAAAATATAATAGTAATTGACCATTTTGAACTTACAATCGAAAAATGGTTAAGTAAAAGTCAACAGTTACTATAGTTTGCAAATTATTTACAGAAAGAACAAAAAATGCTCTGAAACACTGATTTCAAAGCATTTTTTGTGAGTTTAAAATTATTCCCACTCAACAGTTGCAGGTGGTTTACTTGTAATATCATAGACGATGCGGTTAACATGATCCACTTCGTTTACGATACGTACTGAGATTTTTTGAAGGACATCCCAAGGAATTTTGGCAAAGTCAGCAGTCATACCATCAATAGAGGTGATAGCACGGATTGCAATTGTGTAGTCGTACGTACGACCGTCACCCATAACCCCAACTGAACGAACGCCTGTATTGACCGTGAAGTATTGCCAAATATCGCGGTCAAGACCAGCTTTAGCAATTTCTTCACGAAGAATAGCGTCCGACTCACGAACAGTTTCAAGTTTCTCTTCAGTGATTTCACCCATGACACGGATAGCAAGTCCTGGTCCTGGGAATGGTTGGCGCCATACGATATGGTCTGGCATACCAAGCTCTGTACCAAGGGCACGAACTTCGTCCTTGTAAAGAGTATTCAATGGTTCGATCAATTCAAACTGCATGTCTTCTGGAAGACCACCCACGTTGTGGTGTGACTTGATAGTTTGAGCTGTATCCGTACCAGACTCGATAACGTCTGTATAAAGAGTTCCTTGAGCAAGGAATTTCACATCTTTGAGCTTGCTGGCTTCATCATCAAATACATAGACAAACTCGTTACCGATGATTTTACGTTTTTGTTCAGGGTCAGAAACGCCAGCAAGTTTGTCAAGGAAACGTTTAGCAGCGTCTGCTTTGACGATATTCAAACCAAACTTACCACCAAGCATGTCCATAACTTGGTCCGCTTCTCCTTTACGAAGAAGACCGTGGTCTACGAAGATACAGATCAATTGATCGCCAATAGCCTTTTGGAGAAGAACTCCAACAACTGAAGAGTCAACCCCACCTGATAGGCCAAGAAGGACACGTTTATCACCGACGGTTTCACGAATTTTTTGGATCTGCATATCAATGAAGTTATCCATTGTCCAGTCGCCTTTAGCCTTACAGATGTTAAGGGCAAAGTTACGAAGGATATCATTTCCGTATACAGAATGGCGAACTTCTGGGTGGAATTGGATACCGTAAATGTGTTTATCTGGGTTTTCAATGGCTGCATATGGGCAGTCAGCTGATGTACCTGTACGAACAAAGTCAGAAGGAATTTCAGTAACTGCATCACCATGGCTCATCAATACAGTCTGTTCATCAGGTGTTGATTCAAAAAGCGCTGATGGTGTGTGTGTTAGGGTTGATTGACCGTATTCACGATTTCCAGCATCACCTGCAGGAACAACTTTTCCTCCAAGTTTATGGGTTAATAATTGCATACCATAACAGATTCCCAAAATAGGAATTCCGAGTTCGAAGATTTCTGGGTCAATATCAAATGAACCATCTTCGTATACAGAGTTTGGACCACCTGATAGGATAATTCCTACAGGATTGATTTCACGAACTTCAGCAGCTGAAATTTTATGGCTCTTTAGTTCTGAAAAAACGCCAATCTCACGGATACGGCGTGAAATCAGCTGGTTATATTGGCTACCATAATCCAGCACGATGATTTTTTCTACATCTTGCAAATCAGTTGATATGTTGCTCATCTTTTTCCTTTCTCAAAAGAAATATCTTTTTCCAATATTCTATCACAAATAAGGGCGAATTACCAACTAAACAAGGCGAAGATTGACTTTTTCTAGTTTATTGGGGTACAATAGAGAAAAGATAGAAATGAAGTGAAAAATATGCTACCCGCTTATATGAAAATCCATGATCAGATTAAAAAGGATATTGACGAACATCGTTGGGCCATTGGTGAGAGACTTCCCAGTGAACGAGACTTGGCAGAGCAGTTTGCGGTCAGTCGCATGACCCTTCGCCAAGCCGTATCTCTATTAGTTGAAGAAGGCGTTTTGGAACGCAGGGTAGGAAGTGGCACCTTTGTTTCCAGTACTCGGGTACAAGAAAAGATGCGAGGGACAACCAGTTTTACTGAAATTGTTAAGTCCCAAGGTAAAGTACCCTCTAGCCAGCTCATTTCTTACAGAAAAACCATTCCCAATGAGCAAGAAGTTGCTAAGTTAGGAATTTCTCCAACCGAAAACATTATCCGAATGGAGCGGGTCCGCTATGCCGACAAAGTCCCTCTGGTTTATGAAGTTGCTTCTATTCCTGAAAAATTCATTAAGGACTTTAAAAAAGAAGAAATCACTAGTCATTTCTTCCAAACACTGCAAAAACATGGCTACCGTATTGGTAAATCACATCAGACCATCTATGCTCGCCTTGCTAAAGAAAAGATTGCCCACTATTTGGAAGTTGAAAAAGGACATGCTATTCTTGGTTTGACTCAGGTTTCCTACCTAGAAGATGGTACTGCATTTGAATACGTAAAAAGTCAATATGTAGGCGAACGTTTTGAATTTTATCTTGAAAATAATTAATACTCTTCGAAAATCTCTTCAAACCGCGTCAACGTCACCTTGCCGTACTCAAGTACAGCCTGCGGCTAGTTTCCTAGTTTGCTCTTTGATTTTCATTGAGTATAAAATACTAGGCAAAAACTCTCTGTCACGGACGACAAAGAGTCTTTTTATTTTTCTAAGAGTAAATCTTTCAAAGAAATCAGTGTTACTGCAATTAAAATCATTGCCATGCCAAGAAAATCAATAGGATAAAATTGTTCATTCATGATTAGGAAAGCAAAGAAAACAGCCGAAATTGGCTCAATTGAAGCCAACAAACTTAACTTGACCGGCCCAATCAGACTGGCTCCTTTTAGAAAGGCTGTATAGGCAAAGACAGTCCCGATAAGGATAATACCCGCAAAAGCAAGGAGAAAATCAAGACTAGTCGGTATATTGGCCTGTAGAACCCCTGTAAAAGGAAGGGCGACCAAACCAGCTATGACCATTCCCACACCAATGACCAAACTGCTCCCCCACTTCTTAATCAAGGCTATGGGCAAAATGATATACAGGGCGTAAGTCAGAGCAGAAAAGAGCCCCCAGAACAGTCCCGAAGGTGTCATAGATAACTGGTCCAACTGCCCATGAGTGGCGATCAGGAAGGTCCCTCCGATGGCTAATATGATAGAACCTATCTCTCCCAGTATCGGTACCACCTTATCCTTGATACAGCTATAAATCAAAATTCCGACAGGACAAACATACTGAAGTACTGTCGCGGTACCTGCATTGGTCTCCTGAATAGCAGTTAGATAGGCGAATTGGTTGAGGAATAGACCAATTAGAGCAAAAATAAGAAGAGACAGCAAACTCTTCTTATCCGTTAAAAAGGCCAGCATTTTATCCTTTGCAGTGGCATAAGCCAAGAGCATGAGAATTCCACCAGCGATTAAAAGGCGCAAGTTGGTCAAGACCAGAGCTGAAATTCCGTGTGCCATCAGGTATTGGCCACTCGTTCCTGACAAGCCCCAAGCTATCCCTGCCACAACTGTTAGTAAAGTCCCTTTTAAACTATTTGACATGTCTCTCCTTACTCTTCTTTGCGAATCAAGTTCATCACTTGATTGCGGTCTACAATCCATTGAGCCCTCTCATCCTTTTCATAGGTACGATTCGATAGGAAAATGGCCGCTTCTTGCTTCTGACGATTCCACATGATAAAGGTACCTGTATAGCCCGTATGGTCTAGCCAATCTCCTTCCAAATTCCATGCCAAAGAACGTTCCTTGTCATCCAAAGGTGAAAAATTTTGACTCAAATCTCTTGCAAAATCATCTGCTAAATAGTGTTCTAAAAAGATTTGTAAATCCTTTACAGTCGAAAACAAACCAGCACTACCTGCATGTCTGCCCAAAAGGCGAGCCTTGGGATCATGTACCAGACCTGCCTCGACACCTCTAACTGTTGGAACAGCAAGCTCAACAGGCCCAAACTGGGTTTCTATCATTCCCCAAGGTTTCCAAACTTGCTCCTGTAAAATCACATCCAAATCCTGATTAAAGATTCTTTCCAAAATAAAGCCCAAAAGCAAAAAATGGACATCCGAATAAAGAAAGGCTGGCTGACTTCGTCTCTTGAGATGAAACATCGCTTTCTTTAATTCAGGGGCTGTTAAAAGATCACGATTAGGAATAAAAGGATCAAGGTCTGTTGCATGAGTCAAGAGCTGGCGAATAGTGATGTCTGGATAATCACTCTCAGCTAAAAAATCTGTTACTGGTTTATCAATATCTAATTTGCCTTTTTCACACAAAAAGGTAAAAACCGTACCAACCCCAACAACCTTGCTGACACTGGCTAGGTCATAAACTAGTCCTGCCTCTGTCTGCAAGCCATGCTCTGGGTCACTCTGACCTAAATAGAACTCTGTCCATTGATGGTCCTTAAAATACGCAAAAGAGGCTCCGGGATAAATCCCTGCCTCGATTTGTTCTTCTATTTTTTTAATAATCTGGGTCCACTTCATACTTCTTCAAACCACAATTCAACATTATTTCTATCTTTACCAAGGAAGAATTTTTCAGACTTAGGAATAAAATATTCTATAGAATCAAACTTCTGGCGAAGACTTGCTATGTCTAATTCATTGACCAAGAACTTGAGCATAGATAAGTCCCAGGTAACCGTATTGTCCACAGTCAAATCTTGACCCTGAGCTGGAATAAAATCAAGGGATGCCCCAATTTCAGATGGTTCCAAGAAACTTTCGATATCAATCGAGAGATGTAATTCCATGAAAATTTCAAATTTACTTAAAGAGATTGATGCCAAATCTGTTTGAAATTCAGGCTTTTCTCCTACTTCTACTAGACTTGCTCTGTCATCTTCTGCATGAATCAAAATCAAATCATCTTCTGGTGAAAAAATTTCAAAAGCGTAGCCATTTTGACCTTTATATAATCGATGAATCGAATCTGTTTTAGATAAGAGTCCCTCGATTTCTAAGGGATTTTCCACCTTGATAATCAATCTAGCCAGTTTTTTTCGTCCCTCTACCTTACGAGTACGCATGCTTGGTGCTTCTTCTAAAACCAGCTTTTCAAGACCTGTTTGGTCCCCTAGTGATAGGAAGGCTGATTCCTCTAACAAGGCCTTCATGCCAAGGGTTTCAATATAAAATGTTTCATTTAATTTTCTATTATTAACTTTTAAAGTAGGAATAATCCGTACAATCTGATTTACATTCATAAATTCCTCCATCACTTTTTATTTTAAAGGATTTTAGAATTTTTTACAAGATATTATGCTCAAATTTAACTTTATTTAGCTATTTAGTAAAGATAGCCTTTCAAGGCTTTTGTCAAAACCTGATAACTAGCAACACTGAGGTGCAGTCCATCAGTTGTATATTCTTTTTTTAGTTGGCCCGCCTGGTCTGTCAAACTGTCAAAAACTGACAAAAATTCCACCTGCATATAGGCAGAAGCAAGCTCTTGATAGGCGTGATTCCTGTTCTGAATTTTTTCATTCGTGCGGATATAGACTGTCTGCTTATACTCCTCGCCTTCATTAACTGGCAAAATGGAAAGTAATTTTATCTCAGTCAGTGGATAATCGCGAGCAATGGATTGATGATAGCTTCGAGATTATTGAGAGCCTCATTCACAGGCACATCTTTTCCAATATCGTTCGTCCCAATTAAAAGGACAATTTTATCTACCTCCCCACCGTACAGATGCGCATCCAGATTCTCTAATAACAGTCCTGTCTGATAGCCACAAATTCCTCGATTGACAATTGTCTTTGAAGTCCCAAACAACTCCTGCAGAGGATAATATTCGACAATGGAATCCCCAATAAAAAGAATATCTGGCTCTACAACTGAAACCTGATTTAAGTGACGATACTTGGTTTGGAGTTTGCCCTCTTCCTTAAGGAGCCAATTTTCTAATAACTGTATTGCCACTTCATTTTCCTTTTTCTAGCCAGTTTTCCAAGACTTGGTAAACTCCTCCTTGGCTATTGGCTGGCGCTAGAGCAGTCGCCACAGCTTTGGCCTTGTCATCAGCATTTTCCATCGCATAGGCAATTCCAGCCATTTCAAGCATTTCAACATCATTTTCACTATCGCCAAAAGCCATGATCTGTTGGGGGTTCAAGTCCCAGCGCTTGAGTAATTCTTCCAAGCCCCATGCTTTATGAATTCCAGCTTGGAGGATATCAATGCAACCATAGCCACTCGATACAGCCCGAACACGGCCATCAAAGAGGTCATTGATTTCTTCCAATACCGAATTCAAACGTTCCTCACCAACAACCATACTCATCTTGAGCACACCACCAAAGAGGTCAGAGGTTAATTCATCCACAAAATTCATTCGTTGGTAGAATTCTTCAATCATTTCTGGAGTCATAAAACTTTCAAGGTCTGTAAAAATGGTACCTTCCTTGACGAAACCACCCTTCATCCCTGTTACAACAAATTGATCCTGACACGCTCGACCCTCGAAATAAGCCAAAGCCTTATCGACAATGGTATCATCCCAAGTCTGAGCCTGAATCAATTCATTGTTTTCAAAAATATGAGCACCATTAGCAACCACCAGAACCACTCGATCCACCAAGTGCTCCAGGAGTTGCCTCATGCGGTGAATTTCATTCCCCGTCGCGATGACAAAACGAATCCCCCTTTGATCCAACTGATCCACAATCTTTTCCAAGCGTGGGAGATCAAGCTGGCCTCTAGCATCCAGCAAGGTCCCATCCATATCTGTCGCAATTACCTTAATCGTCATTTACTTTCCTCTTGATTAGACTTCCTGCAAAACTAGAATCCTAGTTCATGATTGATAATACCAGCAATCAAATTCATTCGTAATCCGAAGTGTTTACGATGATTTCGATAGGTTGTTGAAGATATTTTAAACGTTTTTATAGTGAAATGAAATAAGAACAGGACAAATCGATCAAGACAGTCAAATCGATTTCTAACAATGTTTTAGAAGTAGAGGTGTACTATTCTAGTTTCAATCTACTATACTTTGTCAAAAATATTCTCAACCTTGATTCTCTCCTTAGATAGCGCATGGTTACAGGCTTTCTCTTCAGCTGTTAGCGGCTTGAGTTTGCTGGATTTCCTCGGAGTTTGCGCTTGAGGATATAGCTTCATGAGCCCTTGATAAGCACTGTCAGACAAGATTTTACCAGCTTGTCCGATATTTCTGCGACTCATTTTGAACAACTTCATATCATGACAATAGTTCACAGTGATCTCCAAAGAAACAATTCTCCCTTGACTTGTGACAATCGCTTGAGCCTTCATAGCGTGGCATTTCTTTTTACCAGAATCATTCGCTAATTGTTTTTTAGGACGATTGATTTTTACTTCCGTCGCATCAATCATTACCGTGTCCTCAGAACTGAGAGGAGTTCTTGAAATCGCAACACCACCTTTGAACAAGAGTTACTTCAACCCATTGGCTCCGACGGATTAAGTTGCTTTCGTGGATACCAAGATCAGCCGCAATTTCTTCATAAGTTCGATATTCTCGCACATATTGAAGTCGCCATAAGAAGGTATTCTAGGCTTAGTTTAGGTTTTCGTCCCCCTTTTGCGTGTTTACCTTGATAATCTCTTTTTAATACAGCTAACATCTCTTCAAAAGTCGTGCACTGAACACCAACCAGGAGCTTAAATCGTGCATCAGTTAGTTGTTCACTTGCTTCATAATCCATAGAACTATTATACCATATATTGTTTCGCAGGAAGTCTAATAATGTTCGAAATTGAATCAGGTTAAAGAGACAACTAAAGGCAACACAAAGGCTTGTCGCATAAAAGACAGCATGGTAGCCAAATTGACCTGCTACTGCAGAACCTGCCATGGGACCAACAACACCTCCCAGATAAAAGAATACCTGATTGAAGGCAAAGACCCTCGAAATGCCGGCTTTGGGAGTCATTTTGCTGAGTAGGGCATTAACCCCGGGAATCAAGGCACCGGTTCCCAATCCAAAGAGGAAACGATAGAGTCCTAGTTGAAGGGGGCTAGAGGCATTGGCACAGAGGAGATAGATGATGACTGAATAAAACTGGGCGACAACCAAGAGACGATGATTGCCCACCTTGTCACCTAGCTTGCCCATGACTCCTGCACTCATCATACTGGAAAAGCCCATACTGGACACAATCAAACCAGAGACAAAAAGAAGATTCTCTGTCTGCCCTAAGTCGCGTACATAAAGAGCCAAAATAGGGCCAATCGATTGAGCTGAAAATTGGATGACAAAACTGGTTAAAAAGAGATTGAGCAAAAGATAGGGATATTTAACCGAGGTAAATAATTCCTTTGTTGGAATAGCCTTTTCCTTGGCTACTGGTTGAAAATCTTCCTTGATAAAGCAAATAGTCAAAATAGCAGCTAAAAATAGAAAACTACCAACCAGTAAGAAAACTGTACGAATGCCAAATAATTCTGCGATAAAGCCACCAATAAAGGGACCAGTTAGAGTGCATGCAACTACGCCTGTAGACAAAGTACCTAAGGCAGAGCCTGATTTCTCCTTGGGAACCTGACTGGCTATCAGTGCCGTTGCATTAGGAACAAAACCTGCAAATACACCGTTTAGTAAACGAAGAAAGATTAACCAATAGATATTTGGGACAAAGGCCAAGCCTCCCATAGTGATAGTCATAGCAAGACCTGCCCGAATCATCATGGGTTTTCGGCCGTATTTGTCAGCAAGAATACCCCAAATAGGAGAAAAGAGCGCCGCGGAAATAGCAGAGACAGAAATTGCTAAGCCTGCATAAAAAGCGACTTGCTGACTCCCTACACCTAGATTTTCCACGAAGATGGGCATAAAAGGTACAACCAAAGAAATACTGGCTCCTGTCAGAAAATTACCAAACCAGGCAATACGCAGATTATCCTTCCAGTTAATCTCTGTCATCTTGCCTACCTCCCTCAAGAAGGATATGCACTTGATTAAGAAGCTGGTTCTGATTGCCATTATTATCAAGAACCTGGCTGGCCAAATCTTTCTTTTTTTCTAAAGGCCACTGGGCTGCCAGACGAGACTCAGCTTCATCTTTGGACAACTGGTCCCTTTTCATTAAGCGTTCTACTTGGGCATCTCGGTCCACATAGACCAACCAAGTCTCAGCAAACCAATCGCTGTAGTCCTGCTCAAAAAGTAGGGGAATATCCATGAAGAAAATCTCTTCTGTCTGAGCCAACTGCTCTCTCAAAGTAGCCAGTTCCTCACGGATAATCTCCCCTTGAATTTGATTAGACCATTTTTGCTCTTCAGGATTTGAAAAGATGAGACTAGCTAGGAGAGGGCGATTGAGTTCTCCGTTTTCAAGAATGATTTCTTGCCCAAAGTGCTGTACTAGAGCCTCAAACAGACGACCACCAGGTTTCTGTAGTTGGTGGACGACTGCGTCGGCATCCACTGCTTGAAAGCCTTGCTGTCTTAGAAAATTTGTCACAGTTGACTTACCTGAGGCAATTCCCCCAGTGATTCCGATGATTTTTCCCATCAGTCCCTCCTTTGACAGTTTGGACAAAAGTGGGTTCCACGTCCGCCTAGTTGAATTTTCTCAATGATGGTACCACAGCGTACACATTCTTGACCAGTCTTATCATAGACCTGATGAAAGTCCTGCATGCTTCCATCTTCCCCAAAGGCATTGGTATAAGTCCGAATGGTGGAGCCACCTTTTTCAACAGCCTGGCCCAAAACAGCAATGGTCTGGTCATGAATGGCAGTCGCTTCTTCTGCTGTCAAAGTCTGGGAAGGTCTAGCTGGATGAACCTGAGCTCGCCAGAGAACCTCATCCACATAGATATTGCCAAGTCCAGCTACCAAGGTCTGGTCTAGGAGATGGGATTTGATAGGCTTTTTGGACTTGGCAAGGGCAGATTGAAAGACCTGTAAATCAAAGTCTTGTTCGCTTGGTTCAGGACCTAATTTTTTAGAAATAAAGTAGGCGTCTAAAAGGTCAGGCACCAAGAGTTCCATGGTTCCAAACTTGCGAACATCCTCATAAACAAGCGTGCCACCATCTTCAAACTGAAAGAAAACATGGGCATGCTTGCGTTCAGGTCCTTGGTCTGGATAGTAAAAATACTTGCCCTCCATCCGCAGATGGGAAATCAAAACCTTTTCTGTCAGGCAGAAAAGTAAATATTTACCACGACGTCCCATTGACTCAACAATCTGACCAGGCACTTCCCTTTGAAACTCGTCCAAATCCGTCTTAATCATCTTGGGATAACGAATTTCTATACTCGAAATCTTCTTACCCAAAATCAATTTTTCCAAGCCACGACGAACGGTTTCAACCTCAGGTAATTCAGGCATAAGTCCTCCTTCTGTAAAAACAAGAAGCAGGCATGAGCCCACCTCTACTTAGCATTCTTTTTCATTATAGCCAAAGTCAGCTAAATCCAGCTTTTTATCGCGCCAGTTTTTCTTGACCTTGACCCAGGTTTCTAGGAAGACCTTGTCTCCTAGCATGAGTTCGATATCACGACGGGCCATGCTACCGATTTTCTTAAGCATAGCGCCACCTTTACCGATGATAATCCCTTTTTGGCTATCACGCTCGACCATGATGGTTGCACGGATATGAACCTTGTCTGTCTCTTCGTCTCGTTTCATAGAATCCACTACTACTGCGACAGAATGCGGAATCTCTTCACGAGTTAGGTGCAAGACTTTCTCACGAACCATCTCTGAAACCAAGAAACGCTCTGGATGGTCTGTGATTTGGTCAGCTGGGAAATATTGGAATCCTTCATCCAGATTTTCACTCAAAATATCCACTAGACGAGAGACGTTATTTCCTTGAAGAGCTGAGATTGGAACGATTTCCTTAAAGTCCATTTGGTTACGGAAATCATCGATCTGAGATAAAAGCTGGTCTGGGTGAACCTTATCGATTTTATTCACCACCAAAATCACAGGAACCTTAGCAGCCTTGAGACGCTCGATAATCATGTCGTCTCCCTTACCACGCGCTTCATCAGCAGGCACCATGAAAAGGACGGTATCCACTTCGCGAAGGGTACTGTAGGCAGACTCAACCATGAAATCTCCGAGAGCTGTTTTAGGCTTGTGAATTCCTGGCGTATCGATAAAGACGATTTGCTCTTTATCAGTCGTGTAAATTCCCATAATTTTGTTGCGCGTTGTCTGCGCCTTGTCACTCATGATGGCAATCTTTTGCCCCATGACATGATTTAAAAAAGTTGACTTCCCAACATTGGGACGTCCTAAAATGGCTACAAAACCTGATTTAAAAGTCATAATTTCCTCTTACTGTTTAAAATAATAAATCCCAGATTCGTGGGAGAAAAATTAATGCGCCTGTTAAGGCTGCGAAAAGAGAAACCACTAATACCGCGCCAGCCGCCATATCCTTGGCATTTTTAGCCAGCATGGAAAAGTGATAGTGACTGGCCAAATCCACCACATTTTCAATAGCAGAGTTGATAATCTCAAAGGCTACTACCAAGAAAATGCTCAATAGGAGAAAGAGCCATTCGATTCGTGACACCTGAAAAACAAAACCTGCAAGGATGACCACTAGAGCCGTCACTGCGTGTTTTCGCATATTGCGTTCTTCCTTGATAGCAGTAAAAATACCTGTCAAAGCAAATTCTAAACTGGATATCAGGTCACGATTTTTCCATTTTCGTTTATTGTCTTGTGAGTCCATAGGCTGTCAAAATTTCTTCTTGTAAACCGAACATCTCCGCTTCTTCTTCCGGAGTGTAGTGATCATAGCCGTTAATATGTAAAAAGCCGTGTACTGCCAAGAAGCCCATCTCACGCTCAAAGCTGTGACCATATTCTTCGGCCTGCTCATGAGCCTTATCGATAGAGATGAACAATTCCCCAATATAGGCATCAAACTCAGACATCATCTCTGTCAATTCTGGATTTTCAAGCAAATCCTCTTCGTCAAAGGCAATTTCCAATTCTGGTTTATACTCAAGGCTAATGACATCTGTCGGACGGTCGGTGTCACGGTACTCCAGATTAAGTTCATGACTACGCTCATTGGTCACAAAAGTGACTGCCATCTCCTTGTCTTCTTTTCCTAATTTTTGGGCTGCAAATTCCAAAATTTCTTGGGTTTGTTGCAACATTTCTTTTGAAACTTGACCAGTTTCATCTACCATTTCAATATACATGTGCTTCTCGTTTCTCTTTACTTGGCTTTATTATACCACATTTCCATGATTTTATTCTACCTTTTTGATATAATACTATGGAATACAATCACAAGGAGAGAACGATGTCATTTGATGGATTTTTTTTACACCACATAGTTGAGGAATTGCGAAGCGAATTAGTGAATGGTCGCATCCAGAAAATCAATCAGCCTTTTGAACAAGAGTTGGTCTTGCAAATCCGCAGCAATCGCCAAAGTCACCGCCTGCTCCTTTCTGCCCATCCCGTTTTTGGACGCATTCAGCTGACCCAAACGACTTTTGAAAATCCAGCCCAACCTTCTACCTTTATCATGGTTTTGAGAAAGTATTTACAGGGGGCCCTGATTGAGTCGATTGAGCAGGTGGAAAATGACCGTATTGTGGAAATGACAGTTTCCAATAAAAACGAGATTGGAGACCATATCCAGGCTACCCTGATTATCGAGATTATGGGGAAACACAGTAATATTCTACTGGTTGATAAAAGTAGCCACAAAATTCTCGAAGTCATTAAACACGTTGGTTTTTCACAAAATAGCTACCGCACCTTGCTTCCTGGATCGACCTATATCGCTCCGCCAAGTACGGAATCTCTCAATCCTTTTACTATCAAGGACGAGAAACTCTTTGAAATCCTGCAAACACAGGAAACGACAGCTAAAAATCTTCAAAGCCTCTTTCAAGGTCTGGGACGCGATACGGCAAATGAATTGGAAAGGATTCTGGTTAGTGATAAACTGTCTACTTTCCGTACCTTTTTCCATCAAGAAACCCAGCCATGCTTGACTGAGACATCCTTCAGTCCAATTCCTTTTAAAAATCAAGTAGGAGAGCCTTTTACCAGTCTTTCTGATTTGCTGGACACCTACTATAAGGATAAGGCTGAGCGCGACCGTGTCAAACAGCAAGCCAGTGAACTCATTCGTCGTGTTGAAAATGAACTTCAGAAAAACCGACACAAACTCAAAAAACAGGAAAAAGAATTACTGGCGACAGACAATGCTGAAGAATTTCGTCAAAAAGGGGAATTGCTGACAACCTTCCTCCACCAAGTGCCTAACGACCAAGATCAGGTTATCCTAGACAACTATTACACCAATCAACCCATCACAATTGCCCTTGATAAGGCCTTGACTCCCAACCAGAATGCCCAACGCTATTTTAAACGGTATCAGAAACTCAAAGAAGCTGTCAAATACTTGACTGATCTGATTGAGGAAACTAAGGCAACCATTCTCTATCTGGAAAGTGTGGAGACCGTCCTTAACCAAGCTGGGCTGGAAGAAATCGCTGAAATCCGTGAAGAATTGATTCAAACAGGTTTTATCCGCAGAAGACAACGGGAGAAAATCCAGAAACGCAAAAAACCAGAACAGTATCTAGCAAGCGATGGCAAAACCATCATCTATGTCGGCCGAAACAACCTACAAAACGAGGAGCTAACCTTTAAAATGGCCCGCAAAGAGGAACTTTGGTTCCATGCCAAGGACATTCCTGGAAGCCACGTTGTCATCTCAGGCAATCTTGACCCATCTGATGAAGTCAAGACAGAAGCAGCAGAACTAGCTGCCTACTTCTCTCAAGGTCGCCTGTCAAATCTGGTGCAGGTAGATATGATTGAAATCAAGAAACTCAACAAACCAACTGGTGGAAAACCCGGCTTTGTCACCTACACAGGACAAAAGACCCTCCGTGTCACACCAGACCCAGAAAAAATCGCATCCATGAAAAAATCCTGATTTTACTTAAAATCAGGATTTTTAACATACTATTCACTCAAATCATATCCAATTATAGGACTAATCTTTGCCACCTAGTTTCTCATTGATTTTCATCATCACACTAGCAATTTTTTCACCCCAATAAGGGTCTGAGGCATATTCTACATTCATACCAGACGCCTTGTTTCCAAGGAAAGTTCTTCCCCTATCGATATAATTTTCCTTAATCCACTTGGTTGCACCTAAAATTCCCTTATCCACATCATCAAATGTCTTAGCAGAAAGGTAAGGGGTCGTATCATAGGCTGTAATGCCAAAGAAATTATTCTTATCTTTGGCAATTTTACTTCTTCCCCAGTCACTTTCTAGGGCACTATGGGCAAGGAGATAAAGGGCATTGATATGGTAATGTTCTTCGGCTTCCTTAAAAGTAGCGCCCTTGTTCTCCAAAAGGCTATTGTTAATGTTTAGCAAACTAAATACCTTATCCAATTCTTCAGCACTGTAGTTGGTAGCCTCTGTTAAATCTTTGAAAAGGAAGGGATTCTCAAGCTTAAAACCATCAAAATGCAGGCCATCTGCCGAATAATATTTCTTGCCTACTTCCATATCAGAAAGATGAGCAGCTACTGGGATACTAGCATTCTGAGCCACATAGTGATAAAAACGGTGGCCATCACTCTCATAATAAGGGATAAAGTCCTTACTGGCATCTAGCGCTTGTAAATCTTCTGTTTTCATATAGCCTGACAAACCAGAAATAGTAATAGCCAGGCGCTTGTCATCACTTTTTCTATCCTTATCTAGCCAAACAACACTAGCTTGCGATATATAGGAGAGCTTTTCACCATCTGCATTATAGATATTTGCTGTGACTGGTACTACTTGATAATAAGCAGCATTTTCATTTGTAGCTTTTTCTCCACGCCATTTACCATCGCTTCCAAGCTGATAACCATCTACTGTCTCATTTTTCGCCATGTAGCCACCGGATTTGAAGTAGTACCAGGCTTGACTTTTAGAATCGTAGACCCATTCTTTTTTAGCCATTTTGCCATCAGACTTGAGGTAAAACCATGACTCCTTATCCCAAATCCATTCATTGGCTGCCATGTAGCCACCAGATTTGAAGTAGTACCAAGCTTGACTTTTAGAATCGTAGACCCATTCTTTCTCAGCTATTTTACCATCAGATTTGAGGTAAAACCATGACTCTTTATCCCAAATCCATTCATTTGCTGCCATATAGCCACCTGATTTTAGATAATAATAGTGACCATTTTCGAAAATCCATTCTTTGTCAGCATGATTTCCATTTTCTTTGATGTAAAACCAAGATTGATATTGTTTGTCAAAAAGCCAACCTTGCTGTACTTTGGCGCCAGTGGCATTCACATAAGCCTGGTCAATCCACTGACTTGTTAGTAAATAACCACCAGATTTAAAATAATAGTCCTTCCCCTTGATTTGGAGCCATTCTTTCTCTGCGTGCTGGCCATCTGCTTTTATATAAAACCAAGAGTCGTATTGAGAATCATAGACCCAGTCTTCTATTACCTTAGCACCTGATGCACCGACATAGGAAGCTCCTAGCCAAGCATTTCTTTTCATCTTTCCATCTTGGTCAAGATAGTAGAGGACTCCCTTGTCTTCTACCCATTCTGACTTGGCCATATAGCCACCAGATTTTAGATAAAAATAGTCGTCACCTTGTTTCAGCCATTCATTTTCAGCATAGTTGGCATCTGCTTTTATATAAAACCAAGATTGATAATGAGTATCAAAAACCCACTCATTGGCTGCTTGACTGCCATCTTCTTTCAGATACTGTTTTCCTTGCCAAGTACCATCACTAGCCATTGCACCCTCTGGACTAGCTAAGAAAAATAGCAGAGCTAAAAAAATAAATCTTACTTTCTTCATTAACCTTCTTCCTCTGTTCTTATTTATTTTATTGTACCAAAATTCTCCTAAATTCATATTACAAACTAATAAAAAATCAAGAACAGATTGATTGCAGGTTACCTCAGAGACTCTTTTACTTCCTGACGGAGTTCTTCCAGACTGCTAATACCGTATTTATCCATGACTTTTGGTAAATTTTCGATGATGTCAGGGCAGGCATAAGGATTGGTAAAGTTAGCTGTTCCAACTCCGATAGCAGATGCCCCAGCCAGATACATTTCTAGGGCAGCTTCAGCCGAATCCACTCCCCCCATTCCAATGATAGGCAGGTCTGTTGTTTGGGCTACTTGGCGGATGAGTTTGAGGGCTACTGGAAAGACTGCTGGACCTGACATTCCACCTGTTCCATTGGCCAAGATTGGTTTTCTGGTTTTGAGGTCAAAGCGCATTCCAACCAGAGTATTGATCATGGTCAAGCCACTTGCTCCCGCATCTTCTGCAGCTTTTGCGACAGTAACGATATCGGTCACACTCGGGGTTAATTTGACATAAACTGGCACTTCTGAGGCTTCCACAGCTGCTTTCACCACATCATAAGCCAAATCTGGATCTTGACCAATCAAAAGTCCATGATTACAGTGGTCAACATTGGGACAAGAAATATTGAGCTCGATAGCTTTTACATTAGTTGCCTTGGAAATCCCATGAGAAACAGCTGCATACTCTTGTTTTGAAAAACCAGCTACATTGGCAATAATAGGAAGATTTGGATATTCTCTTTCCAGCCAAGGTAGCTTTTCAGCCAAAACAACCTCTAAACCAGGATTTTGCAAGCCAATTGCATTGAGCATACCAGCAGGCGTCTCTGCCACTCTTGGAGTTGGATTCCCAAAACGTGGTTCAAGGGTTGTCGCCTTGATCATAATAGAACCTAAAAGGTCTAAATCATAGTACTTGGCATACTCTTGTCCAAAGCCAAAACAGCCTGATGCTGGAATAATCGGATTTTTCAAATCCAAACCAGGTAGAGACACTTGTAATCGATTTGTAGTCATAATTTTCTCCTTATAATACAACTGTTCCTGTGCGGAAAACAGGACCATCTTCACAGACGCGTTGGCTGACCGTCTCGCTTTCTGGTACTTTTAGAACACAGGCATAGCAAGCTCCCATCCCACAAGCCATACGAGATTCCAGAGATAGATAGGCTCTTGGGTGATCATCAAAGGTTTGATTGATATACTTCATCATTCCTGGAGCCCCACACGAGTAAACAGCATCAAACTGACTATCTAAATCATTGATAACAACGGAAACATTTCCCTTGATGCCATAAGAACCATCATCTGTCGTTACAAAGACCTGACCATACTGAGCCAATTCCGTTTTCAAAATAACAGCATCCTTATTAGCAAAACCGAGGACTGTCACTACTTTCACTCCACGTCCATGCAATTCCTTGGCCACCTCAAGCAAGGGTGGAACACCAATCCCACCACCAACAAGGAGAACCTGATTCTGCTCATCAAGGTCAGACAAGTCAAAACCATTTCCCTGAGGCCCCATCACATCAAGAGTGTCTCCCTGACTTAAGGTTGAAAAAATTGCAGTCCCAGCTCCCTCAATCCGATAAATGAGGTGACACTGCTTGTTTACCTTGTCAATAGACGAAATTGAAATAGGACGACGTAAGAGATGGGCATCGTCCGGTACACGCAGATGAAGAAATTGGCCTGCTCGCATGGCTTCAACCATTTCTCCTTCTAGGACTAATTCAAAGATTGCTGGCGCGATTTCCTCTTGTGCAACCACCTTCATGGTTTCCAACCGAATGACACCCAAACGCTTCTTACATGTGGGATTCATAACTTTTCCTCCTTAAATTTTAAGGGGACCAGATAAAGAAAAGACCTTGCTAGTGCAAGGCCTCAGTTAAAATCGTACAACACAAGAGAGCACATTCAAAAAGTCTCCTCTAGAAAATTGCACTATTCTTTTATCTGACACCTTGTGAGTCTCTCTGGACTCCCCTTAAAGGTTGAATTTTTATTAGTATACTCTTTCAGCTAAAAAAAGTCAAGTAGAAAAGGAACATTCTACTTAACTTGCACGAAATTATTTTTCACGAATGACTTCGACCTTGTAGCCATCAGGGTCTTTGACAAAGTAATAGTTTGGTGTAGTTCCTGGTAGACCATTTGGCTCAGTCACTTCATAGCCTTTTGCACTGTGCTCTTGATGAAGTGCCTCAAGATCAGGTGTACTGAGGGCGATATGGGCAAACCCATCACCAACCACATACGGACCGTGATCGTAGTTATAAGTCAACTCCAACTCATAGTCATCACCCTCAAGACCTAGATAGACAATCGTGAAGGCATGGTCTGGAAAATCTCTGCGACGCAATTCTTTAAAACCAAAAGCATCTTGATAAAATGCGATTGATTTTTCAAGATTTTCTACTCGTAAGCAAGTGTGTAGCATTTTTGAAGCCATATCTTTCTCCTTTATTTTTAAAAAGACTGGACAATCCTGTTCCAGTCTCATCAGTTGTTATTTACCAAGTTTTGCTTTAGCTGCATCTGCAAGAGCTGTGAAAGCTACTGCATCGTTAACAGCCAAGTCAGCAAGCATTTTACGGTTAACTTCGATCTCAGCCAATTTCAAACCATGCATCAATTGTGAGTATGAAAGTCCGTTCATACGAGCTGCCGCGTTGATACGAGTGATCCACAATTTGCGGAAGTCACGTTTTTTCTGACGACGATCACGGTATGCATAGTAGTAAGAGTTCATTACTTGTTCTTTTGCAGTACGGAACAAGATGTGTTTAGCTCCATAGTAACCTTTTGCTAATTTAAGAATACGTTTACGACGTTTGCGTGATACAACGCCACCTTTAACACGTGCCATGTTTTATTTCCTCCAAATATTTCCTAGAATTATTTACTTACAGTCAAGCTATTATTTCAAGCGAGTAAGCATTGCTTTGATACGTTTGTAATCTCCTGAATGCACCATAGATGCTTTACGAAGATGACGACGTTGTTTCTTAGTTTTTCCGTGGAAACGGTGAGAAGTGTAAGCACGGAAACGTTTAAGTCCACCAGAACCTGTACGTTTGAAACGTTTAGCTGATGCGCGGTGTGTTTTTTGTTTTGGCATGATTTTTTCTCCTTTATTTAACTTTCTGACAATTATTTTTTGTCAGTCGCTGGCGCCAATTGCATGAACATTTGACGTCCATCCATTTTAGCACGTTGTTCGATGATGGCAATATCTTGAGTTGCTTCAGCAAACTCGGCTAAAACTTTTGCACCAATCTCTTTATGGGTAATCATACGACCCTTAAAGCGAATAGATACCTTAACTTTATTTCCTTTTTCAAGGAACTTACGTGCATTACGAAGTTTTGTATCAAAGTCACCCTTGTCAATTGTTGGACTTAGACGAACTTCTTTCACAGTAACAACGCTTTGTTTTTTACGTTGTTCTTTTTGCTTCTTCTGGTACTCAAATTTGAACTTACCGTAGTCCATAATTTTTGCAACAGGCGGTTTGGCTTGGGGTTGAATCAATACTAGGTCAACATTAGCGTTATCAGCCAAAGCTTGCGCTTCACTGAGTGGCTTGATGCCTAGCTGTTCTCCCTCAAGACCAATCAAGCGAACTTCACGTACACGAATCTCATCATTGATGAATAAGTCTTGCTTTGCTATGGTTTTCACCTCTTTTGTTTTATTAGAGAAAAACAATAGCGGACTCGTAAATATACAAGCCCGCACGTTATGATAGCGTTTCTTCGAAACTTTTCATCCGTAGGGCCAGGCAACTTAATGTCACAAGGCGAGAAGCTCTCACTTCTGCTTTTCTCAACTTTTATATGATACCAAGTTTTCTAGCTCTTGTCAAGATAAAAAGTTATTTTTTGAAAAGTTTGTGTTTGTATTTTGGTTTGGTTTTCGAATCAAAAAGAGAGAATCAAGTTGATTCCCTCTCTATGTTAGTTTTTACTTATTTTCCCTACCTATAGGAAAGCTAGAATCTATTAAAAACTTCCCTTTTACGTGAATTTCCCCATCTTTCGATAAATAAAATCCCCACTAACAAAAGGATAATCAAGTAAGGAAGTAAAACTAGCCCCATGCTCCAATTTAGATTGACATTATCAATCTGCTTAGGTAATCTTCCAGATAAAATCTCCACTGAACGCAAGTAAGTAAAGGGAATCAGATGTGCAATCCTTTGAAGAGGCTGAATGGTTTGGATGCCAAACAATAAGCCAACAATCCCAATGAGTGAAAGAAAAAGGACAGGCATTTTTTGCTTGAAAAAGTAAGCAATCAAATACACGACTTCCACAATGACGATAAAGGCTAAGAAAGCTAAGAACAAGCCAGGAAATAACACATCTTGTATCTTTCCAATAGTTACCTCTTGATTCGCTAAGCTATAAATTGGGTAGGGATAATCTAACTGTCCAAAACCACTTATCAGACTTCCCGCTAGAAAAGAAAATCCACAGATTCCGATAAACAGCACAGTTACATAGCTCACTCCAACTCCAAGAGAGGATAAAGCAAATGTCACTTTTGAAAAAGGATATAACTGAGCTGTGTCCAGATGATTTTGATATCTTTCTGCAAATAGTTGCGTTAGCATAAAAATAATAGCAACCACAAACAAGCTTGGGATGATAGCCTCTAAAATCCAGACAATCTGGTCAATCCCGTGGGTCGGAAACTCCAAAGTATGTGCTTTTATGTTCAAGGGATACAGGGCTTGGTAAATCTTTCGTTGGCGGTCAACCGCCATTTTAAAGTCAGAGCTAGCAGTCGGTTCATTTGACATAACTTCATAATTCTTCTCTTCATCTTGCCACTGCAAATAATAGGCTTCTTTCCATCGTCCTTCTTTTAGTAAATTCAAAATTTCTTTCTTTTGCGTTAAAAAATTTTTTTGCAAGTCTAAATTACTTTTAACACTCTGGTATTCCTCCGAGCTGGTGTCAGACATTTGGGAAAGCTTCACTTCATTTTCATTGATGATTCTCTCATATTTTACAACACTGGTTTCCAACTCGCTCTCCAAGCTGTGTGAGTTTGCAGTCTGACTATTTAAATAAAAGGTAACACCGAGTACAGATGCAAATAAAAGTAAGATGAACCAGTTTAAACGACTTTTGAAAACTTTCTTTAATAAAAATAGGCTAATATCTTTCATAACGGAACCTCTTCTATCTGCCCCTGATGAATGGTTATTACTCTATCGCAGACATCAACCAACTCTTCCTTATAGTGGGAACTTAAAAGAACCAGCTGTTCTTGTCTATCGATTTGTGCTAGCCTATCAAAAAACTTCTGTCGATAATACTCATCTAAGCCATTTGTAATCTCATCCATAAGCCAGCATTTGGCCTGACTGAGGAAATACATGGCAATCACCAAGCGTTGCTTCATGCCTAAGGAATACTTGCGAATGGGAAGGCTGACATAGTCCGACATTTCCCAATAGGCAATTTCATCCCTCAAGTTCAGACCTGACTTCCAGATGTTTTTGATAAGACGAAGGTAGTCCATCCCACTTAAGTTTCCATCCAGCCATTCAACGCTCTCATAATAAAATAAAGAAGGAGGAGCTGCGATATGTCCACTACTTATGGGAATTAAGTTGCTAATGGTGCGGAACAGGGTCGTCTTTCCAGAGCCATTGATAGCAAGAACGCCATAAATACTGCCCTTTTCAAAGGTGAAATCTACATCTTGTAAGATGACTTGTCGCGTTTTTAAGGTCACATGAGTAAGCTGTAACATATCCAGTCCTCCTTTTTCTCACTCTTTAAGGATCAATAGCCTCCTTTGTAATGGTTTACTACCTCATAACGATCGTAGTTCCAGCCTCCGCCAACTTTATACTCAGAATAGCTATAATAACGAGACCATTCCGGAATGACAATATATCCATATCTGTGGTAATTCATACTAGACCTATAGTAGGTATTCCAATCATAGCGATAACTTTTAAGAACGGTCTTAGCAGATACACTAGACTGAAGAAGACCAATAGATTATAAACTAACTAATTAAACGATTTTTGCTAATTTTTAATGATTTTATATCATCAATATCGAAGACGCTTTCATTATATCGTTTTTATCATTATTATGCAACAGATTTTTAGTTTATTTTACTACTAGACTTCTGCAAAACTAGAATCCTAGTTCATGATTGATAATGCCAGCAATCGAATTCATTCGTAATCCGAAGCGTTTACGATGATTTCGATAGGTTGTTGAAAACATTTTAAACGTTTTTACTGTGGCAAAAATATTCTCAACCTTGCTGCTCTCCTTAGATAGTGCATGGTTACAGGCTTTGTCTTCAAGAGTTAATGGCTTAAGTTTACTTGATTTCCTCGGAGTTTGTGCTTGAGGATATATCTTCATGAGTCCTTGATAAGCACTGTCAGCCAAGATTTTACCAGCTTGTCCGATATTTCTGCGACTCATTTTGAACAACTTCATATCATGACAATAGTTCACAGTGATCTCCAAAGAAACAATTCTCCCTTGGCTTGTGACAATCGCCTGAGCCTTCATAGCGCGGCATTTCTTTTTACCAGAATCATTCGCTAATTGTTTTTTAAGGCGATGGATTTTTACTTCCGTCGCATCAATCATTACCGTGTCCTCAGAACTGAGAGGAGTTCTTGAAATCGTAAAACCACTTTGAACAAGAGTTACTTCAACCCATTGACTCCGATGGGTTAAGTTGCTTTCGTGGATACCAAGATCAGCCGCAATTTCTTCATAAGTGCGGTATTCTCGCACATATTGAAGAGTGGCCATAAGAAGGTCTTCTAGGCTTAATTTGAGTTTTCGTCCCCCTTTTGCGTGTTTACCTTGATAAGCTGTTTTTAATACAGCTAACATCTCTTCAAAAGTCGTGCGCTGAACACCAACCAGGAGCTTAAATCGTGCATCAGTTAGTTGTTTACTTGCTTCATAATTCATAGAACTATTCTACCATATATTGTTTCGCAGGAAGTCTAATCAAACAGGATATCCTGTTGAAACGGAACTAGCGAGTCTAACAATCATCTCTGATAAATCAGTCGATGGCGAAATCTGAACGACTCGACTCTTTGGAGAAAGACATGCTTCTATCCTCTGGCAAGTCGAAAGTTTTGAGGGCATCGAAGCCATCCTCATCGATAAAGAAGGTCACCTAAGCTGTTCTTCAGGAATTCCTACTCTATAGAGACAACTGTTTCAATGGAGTTTTAAAATTGTATTATGTAAAAAGAGAAAGGAAATCTCATGTTATAGTCATTTAGTTTTAAAAAAGAAAGAATACATATTATGAATTTGGATCATCAAGACTACGACCATGTAATCCTTTTTCACGTTGTACCTGACGTAGTTTTTCTGGTGTAACATCATTACCTTCTTCGTCCACAATTTTGATTCCCTCAATGTGGTGACGAACAGAGCGACGATAACCTTCAATGTACTCCTCACGTAGTTTAGCTTGTTCCACTTTTTCTTCTGATGTCAAGCCTTCTGCTTTTTTCTTTTTGGCAAGCTCATTGATACGATCAATTTTTTTAGGATCCATGTTTCTCTCCTTTATGATAAGATTTAATCCGTTTAACAGATTTTATTTGGTATTGATTTGGTTAAAACGTGCAAGTTTAGCTGCTTTCTTGGTTAATTGAGACAAGATTGCCAAACGATTTTGACGGACTGCTTCATTTTCAGCCATAACCATGGTATTCTCAAAGAATGCATCAATGACTGGGCTAAGAGCAAAGAGCTGTTTCAATTGCTGACTGGCAGTCCCTGACAAAACGAGTGATTCTACTGCTTCTGCCAAGGTTTTCTCTTCTTCATTCTCAAAGAGAGCTGAATCAACTGTGGCTACTCCTTCTGCCTTCTCAGTCAAGTTAAAGGCACGAGAGAGTGATTCAACGGATGGTTTGAAGTCTTCTTCCTTGCTTGCTTCTACGAGAGCACTTGCTGCTTCCAACATATCTGCCACAACAAAGTTTGATCCTGCAAGAACGGCTTCCTTAATGTCTTTTGGAGTAGAACCCATCATCTTATCAACACGAGCCTTGATAAAGTTCATAACCTCTGTCTTATTTTCATAAGTCAAGCTGTCAAATGTTAAAGCATAAAGGCTATCAATCAGCTCGTCCATAGCAATGTGCCAACCAAAGGCATCCAATATACGAACTACACCTTGCGTCGCACGACGAAGGGCATAAGGGTCATTAGAACCTGATGGAATCAAACCTACTGAGAAGAAACTCAAAATCGTATCCAATTTATCTGCAATAGCAAGCACTGCACCAACCTTGCTCTCTGGAAGTTCTCCTTCAGCTGATGTAGGCATGTAGTGTTCACGAATAGCAGTTGCCACTGCTGGAGTTTCACCAGCAAGAAGGGCATATTTCTCACCCATAATTCCTTGGAGCTCGTCAAATTCACCAACCATACCTGTCAACAAGTCAAACTTGTAAATTGCTGCTGCACGGGCTAGGTCAACTGTTTCATCCGCTGACAAGCCTGCTTTTTCTGCCAAGAGAATAGCAATCTGACCCGTACGAATCATGTGTTCACGAAGGGAACCAATCTTCTCATGGAAGGTCACATTGTTTAATTTTTCAACAAGATCTGAAATGACCAATTTTTGATCTTCACGCCAGAAGAATTCACCATCTTCTAAGCGAGCGACCAAGACTTTTTCATTTCCTTTGATAACATTTTCCAAATGCTCTGCATTTCCATTACGAACAGAAATGAAGTTTGGCAATAGTTTACCGTCTTGATCACGGACAACAAAGTAACGTTGGTGTTCCTTCATTGAAGTCACCAAAACTTCTTCTGGAACTTCAAGATATTTAGCATCAAAACTTCCCATAAAGGCAGTTGGGTATTCAACCAAGTTCAAGACTTCATTCAGCAAATCAGCGTCAATCTCGATACCTACACCACGCTCAGCTTCGATTGTCTTGATTTGGTCAACAATCATTTGCTCACGTTCACGTGGATCTGCAATTACATACTGTGCACGAAGGTCTTCTTCATAGCTCAATGCTGACTGAATCTTAGTTTCTTGTCCCAAGAAACGATGGCCACGGCTCACACGCCCTCCCTTGATATCAAGGAAATCCAAATCAAACTCTTCTTCATCTAAAAGAACAGTTAAAGTGTGAACAGGGCGGATGTATTCAAAGGTGTTGTTAGCCCAGTGCATGCTGACAGGGAAAGTCAAGGACTTCAAGACATCTACAACACCAGGAACAATGGCTTCAACTGCTTGACCAATTTCTTCCTTGGTAACATAGACATATTCTTCACCCTTGATTTCACGGAATTCGATATCTTCAACAGTCAAGCCTTTCCCACGGACAAATCCTTGAGCTGCTTTGGTGAAGTTTCCATCACTATCCAATGCAATTTTCTTTGCTGGCCCCTTAAAATCTTCTGTCAAATCAGACTGTTTGTCTGCAAGACCAGTTAAACGAACAGCCAAACGACGTGGTGTTGAGAAGGTCTGAATAGCTTCAAAAGACAAGCGGTTTTCCTTGAGAAAGGCTGCCATTTTTTCGCCTAGTTGTTTTTCACTTGGTGTGACAACATAGGCTGGTAATTCTTCAAGACCGAGTTCTACTAATAAGTTTTTTGTCATGTTTTTTCTCCGAAAAATATCTTTTTATTTTCCAGTTTGCCTTATGTGATTGGTACGCAAGCAACCAACTTCGTTGTTTCATTGCTAAAATTGGAGCCAAAAGTCTCCAATTTTGCCTAGTATCCTTAGTTTCACTAAGGATACCTTCATCACTGCTGCAACTGGTTCAGGGCTCACACTGTTCGCCCATTTTCGTAATTTGTCACTTTCTTTATTCCGCGTCTTCTGCTAAGAGTTTAACTCGTGTTGCTTCATCTAAAAGTGGGTAACCTAGGCGTTTGCGTTCTGCGACAAAGGTTTTGGCTACGACACGGGCCAAGTTACGGATACGAGCGATATAGCCTGCGCGCTCTGTTACAGATACGGCACCACGCGCATCAAGCAGGTTAAAGGTATGTGAACATTTGAGAACATAGTCATAGGCAGGGTGAACTAAGCCTTCTTCTGATGCACGACCAGCTTCTTTTTCAAACTTATCAAAATTTTCAAGCAACATTTCTTGATCTGAAATTTCAAATGAATATTTTGAGTGTTCGTACTCAGGCTGGATAAAGATTTCTCCGTATTTTACACCATCGGCCCACTCAATATCATAGACAGAATCCACTTCCTGAATATAAGAAGCCAAGCGCTCCAAACCATAGGTAACTTCCGCAGTCACAGGGCCGGTTGCCAATCCACCGACTTGTTGGAAATAAGTGAACTGGGTGATTTCCATCCCATCAAGCCAAACTTCCCAACCGAGACCTGCAGATCCAGTCGATGGATTTTCCCAGTTATCCTCAACGAAACGAATATCGTGCTCCAAAGGATTGATTCCCAATTTTTCCAAAGACTCAAGGTAAAGTTCCTGGATGTTTGATGGAGATGGCTTCATTACCACCTGGAATTGGTGGTGTTGGTAGAGACGGTTAGGATTTTCCCCATAACGACCGTCAGCAGGACGACGTGATGGCTCTACATAAGCCGCATTCCATGGCTCAGGTCCGATAGCTCGAAGGAAAGTGTAAGGACTCATGGTTCCCGCACCTTTTTCATTATCATAAGCCTGCATGAGCATACAACCTTGGTCATTCCAAAATTGTTGCAAAGTCAAAATAATTTCTTGAAATGTTAATTTCTTAGACATTGAATACTCCTTAATAAAAAATGATTTCTTGCGACACGAGTCTGCCTCGTCGATTATACGAGGCAAGACGAGTTAGTACTGCGTCTAGCTCAGGCACTCTAGTGCTGAGCGTGGGGCAGTCCGACTGAAGGAGGTTTCTGCCACTGACGCAGTGGAAAGTCAATTTTTTAGACATTGTTTACTCCTTTTTATATAAATTACTTGCGACACGAGTCTGCCTCGTCGATCATACGAGGCAAGACGAGTTAGTACTGCGTCTAGCTCAGACACTCTAGTGCTGAGCGTGGAGCAGCCCGACTGTAAGGAGGTCTCTGCCACTGACGCAGTAAAATGTTAATTTCTTAGACATTGTTTACTCCTTTAGTTTTTATATTTCTTTTTCAATTATTTTCTGCTGAACAAACCAATTTAACAAGGGAAGAGTTTTATCTGTATTTGCCCATAAATGATAAGAATCGAAGACCGCTTGTACACTACCTAGATTTTCTACCAACTTATCTATTGTCAAAAAACTACGCCAGTATTCGTAAAAAATACTTGCATAGTTCTTATCATAAGTCGAAGAACCAAAATCATTCAATGAATGCCAACCATACTTCTTCTGAAAAAGTTCTACGAGAGATTGATTACAAATTTTTTCCGCTTGAAATTCCTCTTCTGTCAAGAAATACTTGCGACTAATATATTCAACCATCCCCTCTTCGAACCAGATATAAGAGTCGTAACCATCAAAATCATCTAAAAAATGTTCCGACCAATGAGCTAACTCATGTCCTACAATCTGTAAGAGAAAATTTTCAGATAAAGAATGATAGTGACTTTCTATTGCTTGAGTTTGCTCAGAACACTCGTAGTCCATCAACTGATACAAATACAACTCTTTCCAAACAGCTAAATCAGGCGTCATAACCATTCTTCTATTATTTGTATAGGCTGGAACAGCGCTTTCCCTAATAATCTGTGTAGCAGCATTAAAATCTGACCAAATAACGGCTTGCGGTAAATCACAGACTGCAAGTTCATTCTTTAAAAAAGATTGATAATCTTTCAACTTTTCAGTATTTCTTACTACAAAATCACGAAATGTAGCTAGTTGACTATCGTCTTTTACAAGATAAAGATTTTCCACGTCTCTCCTTTCTTTCACACAATAGACTGAATAAGCAAAAGAACCGCGTCCGACAATCCTAGGTTGATTTAACCTAGGGGCGTCAGAAACGCGGTTCCACCCTAATTTATTACTTCATTGTTTTTGAAAATACTACAGAAAGCGCCAGCACTTTATTTTGCCCTACTTGGCTCCCACTATCCCAAGCTCGCTTGAAGAACGCCATAAGACTTTCTTTCCTGCTGACTATTATATCAAAAATTAGAACAATGTACAATTCTTTTTATGATTTTCTAAAAATCCACATCATCAACTCGTGGAGCACCAGAATGAACAGCAATCGCTTTTAAGGTTTCACGCTCCTCATGGCTCAATTCAATTCCAAAGCAATCAAGATTAGCCTGAATACGAGAGGCTGTGACAGATTTTGGAAGTGGTAGAAATCCTTCTGCCAAGCTCCAGGCCAAGGCTATCTGAGCAACAAACTTTCCATGATTTGCTGCGATTTCTTGGACTTCCTTACTATCAAATAGTTCTCCCTGACCAAAAGGGCCCCAAGCTTCCAATAAAATTCCTTTTTCTCGACAGTAATCTACGACTTCCTCTTGATACACACCTGGCGCCAAGCGAACTTGATTGACCGCTGGAAGAATTTTTGCTGTTTCAAACAAGGCATCCAAATGATGGGGAAGAAAATTGCTAACGCCGATAGCACGGATCTTGCCTTCTTGATAGAGGTCTTCCATCGCTCTCCAGACCTCAGCATTTCGGATTTTCCATGCGTCATTTTCTCTAAGCGGTTTTGGATTTGGCCAATGAATCAAATACAGATCCAAATAATCCAAGCCCAACTTCGCTAAAGACTCTGCAAAAGCCTGACGAGCTTGCTCATAGGTTTGTTGGCTATTCCACAGCTTGGTAGTTACGAACAATTCCTCTCGTGGAACTCCGCTATCTTTGATTGCTTGACCAACACTTTCTTCATTCTGATAAATCGCCGCCGTATCAATATGACGATAACCAGCCTTCAAGGCTTCTAACACTGCACGATAGGCTTCTTCTCCATCCTTAGCCTTAAAAGTTCCAAATCCTAGAACTGGAATTTCTACTCCATTATTTAATTGATAGGTATTCATATGCTTCTCCTTCTATTTTATTTATCATTTATAGCATAATTTTTTTGCTAATTAGTACTATCTTTTGTAAAAAATAAGTCTATCACATATCTGACAGAACCTATTTTTTCTTGCTTATTCATCACGGCTATAATACAGTTCATGAGGTTTTAGGCGAGTATTGAGCATCTCTGGTATGGTCACAAAGGTATAACCCTGATTTTTCAAATACTCAATGACCCTTGGCAAGGCATTGACTGTCGGACTGTGAATATCATGCATCAGAACGATAGAGCCGTTAGCTACTTGATGCTGAATTTCTGTCAAAATAGATGCTTCATTTTTACTCTTCCAGTCCAGACTATCCACATCCCACATGATAAAGCTCAAATCGAGGCTATTGCGAATGTCGTCTGTAATGGCTCCATAAGGCGGACGCATGAGTTTTGAACTAGAACCCAGCGCCTTAGTTAGCGCATCCTCAGTATCAGTAATTTGTTTTTTAGCTTCATCAAGAGAGAGTTGCGAGAGAATCGGATGGCTCCAACTATGGTTTCCAACAACATGACCTTCAGATTTTATCCTTTTCACCAAGTCCTCATTCCCAGAAACATTTTTCCCAAGCACAAAGAAAGTGGCTTTAACACCATATTTAGCTAGAGTCTCTAATACCTGCGGAGTCGTTGCTGGATTTGGACCATCATCAAAGGTTAGAGCGACAACTTTTTGATGTTTCTTATCAAAATAAGACTGGTACAAGGCCGCATCTTTTTCGAGTAAGTACGAAGATTGGATAACATCAAAGAAAGTAGATACTGGTAAGGCTATCTCTTCTAAATTTTCAACCGCAGGACTCGGATAAAGGATAATCTGACTATCCTTATAATCAAAATTCCATGCAGATAAGTCTTGGTCGGAGAAACCTTTAACAATCTGATCACTCTGGTCTTGCTCCAATTTCTTATCCTGTAAGAAGGAAGTCAATTCTTTTATCAGCTGTTCCTTGGCCTTACTAGCATCTGAAAACAGTTGGTCAAGTGTAAAAGGTTGCCCATCTTCTGTTAAGTGAACCTTTCCTAGGCTGGTCTTTTCAGTCTCTTCAACCTTAAAATCAACTAAATCATAGATTTGTTTCGTCGCATTACGATTGACGACTCCCTTTAAACCTGACTCTTCTTGCTCTGTATAGTAGAAAACAAGATTGTCCTTACTTTCTAGCTTGTCCTTAATATCTTGATTTATCAGCTCCTTAACAGACGAAATCACTTGCTCCCCTTGGAGAGGATAATAGGTAATCACTTCGGTTTGTCCCTTACGAAAATGCTCCTTCTGATTTCCCTCACTCAATTGATCGTCTTTCTCTTTTTTGAGCGATTCAATCTTTTGCTCAAAGCTTTTTTGCTGATACATTTTAAAAACAATAAATCCGCCTAATAGGCAAATAGAAATTGCTAAAATACCAATCAAAGCCAATAATATATGTCTCTTTTTCCCGTGTCTGCCACGTCCCAGTCTACTTTTATTCATGTTTATATCATAACAAATTTAAGCAATAATTTCAATGATACAGTTTGGCAATCCACAATTCCTCTAGCAAGCCAAAGCATCTCACATCAACTAGATCAGCCCTATCTATAGGAACCATCTAGTTTTCTATCTATGGAATTTCTAGTAGATTGAAGCTAGAATAGACACCGTCACTTCTAAAAACATTCTGAGAAATTGATTTATTTTTCCCAGTCGATTTATCCTCAAACATCCCTATACCTCTGATATTTTCTTGATAATACTATATACCCAGACACTTGTAGTTTTACCTTCAGCTAGTAATGTTGACTTTTCTTCTTCAGATAATTTTTTCCGTAAGTAGTCAATCTGCTGAGAAGTAATGTTCTCTTTCCCCATTGCCTTGACAGATTGTATCACCATTGCAGTTAAGGTTGACATATTTGAAATATCTCCATTATTTCTATGCTTAAATTCTATTCTTGCCTTACCAACATTAAAACTGGCATATCTTCCATCTGATATATAGATCCATTTTGCTGGTACCTGCGTAGATAGACCAAGTAAATTAAGGGCTGTGTTTCCCGATGGAGCAATGGTCCAATTATATTTTCTAGCAATAGCATCAGCAACTTCATCCACAGAGGCCATTGCATACTCTCCAATCAGTTCTATATATTTTGGTTTATAATAAATACCTTTCAAAATGCGAGTAACCTTTTTGTCTTTTACAAGACGATTTAATGTACTACGAACAGTTTCATATCCTACAATTTCAAAGAAATCATTTGCTATAAAAACTTGATTCGATTCAAAATTTTCTATCCTGTTTACTATTTCCTGCTTATCGTTCATCTATCGCACCTCCTTTGCACCGAATATGATGCTATTTTGGGTGCGAGAGTCATTTTATCAAGAGGGAACAGACCTCTTACAATTTCTTATGTAACATCTCTATCTATTTTATCCCATTTCTTATTTCAGTAATCGCTTGATTATAAAAATCAGGATAGTCAGCCGTATTTATTTCTTTTATATTGTAAAATGAAATAAGAATAGGACGATTCGATCAGGACAGTCAAATCGATTTCTAACAATGTTTTAGAAGTAGAGGCGCACTATTCTAGTTTCAATCTACTATAATAGAAATTACTTTGACTTTCCTGACTGATTTGTTTAGTTCTTATTTCATTCAGATATGCTATGCATTAACCAATAGCGGATACCTACGGAGAACTTGCCACTCAGATGTAGGACCTGCCCATCATACAAAAAAACAGACTTCATCCCACAAAGAGATAAAATCTGTTACTATTTTCTACACGATATTTCCTAATTTTTAATCCAGCAGTTGGTCTACTTGGCTGATGACTCGCTCGGTAAAGGGCTTGTTGCCAAAAAACTCCAACCACGGCTTGCGAACCTCGTCTTTGCTGGTTTCTCTGTATTTTTTAGGTCTTATTTATGATGCTCTTTCAATAGTTCTTCAAACTCAGCCACAGTCATGCCTAATTGCTCACTCGCAACCTCAGGTGTTAGAAGACCTTGACGAACTAGATTTGCTAAACTTACTTTTAATCCCTGTTCGATGCCTTCAGCTCGTCCACGTTCAATTCCCTGTTCAATGCCCTCAGCTCGCCCACGTTCAAGACCGCGCTCCAGTCCTTGTTCAATCCCTTCCGCCCTAGCAGTTTCTAAGGCATAGTCCTGTGCTAACATGGCTTGTTCTTCTCGCCTGCGTTGTTCACTAAACATTTTCTTATCCTCCTCGGACCAACTCTTGTAGTCCAGCAGTTGATCTGCTTGGCTGATGGCTCGCTCGGGCTGCTGGGTAAAGGGTTTATTCCCGAAAAACTCTAACCATGGTTTACGAACCTTGTCTTTGCTGGTTTCTCTGTATTTTTTTAGTTCCAAGAAAGCCATCTTAACCAGATGGTTTTCCTGACCGTTATTTGTGATGGTTAAGACCTCACCTGTCGTGTCCTCTCGCATGCTAAAACTGTGGAAAGCCAAATCATCTTGAAAATAATTACTATCCACAATTGCAATAGCGTATACTGGTGCGATGTGTTTGTAGCTCTGGTGAGTATTGCCTTCTTGCTGGCGAATTTTTTCAAGATTTTGATTGACCTGACTGCACAGGTAAGCCCATAAACGATTGATGAAAAAATTCTGATGATGGACTTGGATTTCAATGATTACTTGAGTGCCATTATCCAACTCCGCCAAGACGTCTATACTGGTATAGAAATCCTGCGCCGAGTAGGGCAGGGAAGGCAAGACGTGAATGTTACTTCCCTCCAAAATCGTCACATTTTTTGCTGGCAAGTCCAGCATATCGCGAATAAATTGACAAGTGATTTCTGGATTGCTAAAAATTTTCTTAGCAACCAAGTCGTTGGTCGGGCTAATGCCCGGATGTCTTAGAATCATCCTTCTCCTCCTTCTATTATAGCACATTTTTTAATCTAATTTGCTAGATTTGATGCTTCTATCTATTTATTCGTAAAAGAAAGCTTTTCTTCAGAAGAAAGCTAATCGCTTATTTGAAATTTTTCCCCTCTGTTGGATAGTCCCGTCTATCTATGTTATAATAAAAGAAGGATTTAAAATCAGAAAAGGAGTATTTATGCTTAAATTAGGTATCATTGGCACTGGCGATATCAGCCACCACTTCATAGAAGCAGCCCATGCTAGTGGGAAATACCAGCTGGTCGCAGTCTATTCTAGGAAACTTGAAACCGCAGCAACCTTTGCTTCTCGCTATCAGGATATCCAACTATTTGATCAATTAGAAGACTTCTTCAAGAGCTCCTTCGATGTAGTCTATATTGCCAGTCCAAACTCCTTGCATTTTGCTCAGGCAAAGGCTGCCTTGTCTGCAGGTAAACATGTCATTCTTGAAAAGCCAGCTGTCACTCAGCCACAAGACTGGCCGGATTTGGTTCAAACAGCTGAAAAAAATCACTGTTTTATCTTTGAAGCAGCTCGTAATTACCATGAAAAAGCTTTCACTATCATCAAAAACTTTTTAGCAGACAAACAAATTTTGGGGGCAGATTTCAACTATGCCAAATATTCTTCCAAAATGCCTAACTTGTTGGCTGGGCATACGCCCAATGTCTTTTCAGAGCGTTTTGCTGGTGGAGCACTTATGGATTTGGGGATTTATCCTCTCTACGCTGCCGTTCGTCTCTTTGGAAAGGCTGAGGACGCAACCTACATGGCTCAACAGCTTGACAATAGCATGGACCTAAATGGAGACGGTATCCTCTTCTACCCTGACTTTCAAGTTCATATCAAGGCTGGGAAAAACATCACTTCCAATCTTCCTTGCGAAATTTACACAACAAATGGAACCTTGACCCTCAACACGATTGAGCATATTCGCTCAGCTATTTTTACCGACCACCAAGGCAATCAAGTCCAGCTCCCTATTCAACAGGCTCCTCATACGATGACTGAGGAAGTCACTGCATTTGCACACATGATTCAGCAACCAGACCAGACACTTTACCAGACTTGGCTGGATGATGCAGGCTCTGTTCATGAGCTACTATATACCATGCGCCAGACTGCTGGCATTAGATTTGAGGCAGAAAAATGAAAAGCAAACTACCTACTGAATGGCAAGAACTAAGTGACCAACTCGGTTTCCAAGAATTTACCCCCATTCAAACTCAACTATTTGAGCCCATTCTTGCAGGAGAAAATCTTCTAGGAGTAAGTCCAACAGGAACCGGTAAGACCCTAGCTTACCTCCTACCAAGTCTTCTCAGACTACAAAAGAAAAAAGCGCAGCAACTCTTGATTCTAGCACCAAATACAGAGCTTGCTGGACAGATTTTTGATGTATGTAAAACGTGGGCTGAGACTATCGGCTTGACTCCCCAACTCTTCTTATCAGGTTCGAGCCAGAAACGCCAGATTGAACGCCTAAAAAAAGGACCAGAAATTCTGATTGGAACTCCTGGACGTATCTTTGAACTCATTAAATTGAAAAAAATCAAGATGATGAATGTGGAAACCATCATCCTGGATGAATTCGACCAATTGCTAGATGATTCTCAGATTCACTTTGTTGAGAAAATCACTCACTACGCACCGCGTGACCACCAACTGGTCTACATGAGTGCCACGACTAAGTTTGACCAAGAAAAGATTGCGCCAAACACACGTACCATTGATCTCTCTGACCAAAAACTGGATAACATCCAACATTTCTATATGCAGGTAGACCAACGTCACCGAGTGGATATGCTACGAAAACTAGCTCATGTGGAGGATTTCCGCGGTCTGGTCTTCTTTAACAGCCTATCAGACCTTGGAAGTGCAGAGGAAAAATTACAGTATCGGGATATCTTGGCTGTTTCTCTCGCTAGTGATGTTAATGTCAAATTTAGAAAAGTCATCTTAGAAAAGTTTAAAGACAAGCAACTAACCCTGCTTCTAGCAACAGACCTTCTGGCACGTGGAATTGATATCGATAGCCTAGAATGTGTCGTAAACTTTGATATTCCTAGAGATATTGAAACCTACACTCACCGTGCTGGCCGTACTGGCCGTATGGGCAAGGAAGGTTATGTTATCACTCTCGTCACTCATCCAGAAGAACTTAAAAAACTTAAGAAATTTGCGAGCGTACGTGAAATTGTCTTGAAAAATCAAGAACTCTATATTAAATAAAGCCCCATCGCTCTATACACATCCAGTGTATGGAGCTTTTTATAAGCAATTCAATTTTATACTCTTCGAAAATCTCTTCAAACCGCGTCAGCTTCGCCTTGTCGTATGTATATGATACTGACTTCATCAGTCTTATCTGCAACCTCAAAACAGTGTTTTGAGCTGACTTCGTCAGTCTTATCTGCAACCTCAAGACAGTGTTTTGAGCTGACTTCGTCAGTTCTATCTGCAACCTCAAGACAGTGTTTTAAGCTGACTTCATCAGTTCTATCTACAACCTCAAGACCATGTTTTGAGCTGACTTCGTCAGTCTTATCTATAACCTCAAGACAGTGTTTTGAGCTGACTTCGTCAGTTCTATCTACAACCTCAAGACAGTGTTTTGAGCAGCCTGCAGCTAGCTTCCTAGTTTGCTCTTTGATTTTCATTGAGTATTAGTTCAATATCTGAAAAAAAGAACCTTGCAAAGCAAGATTCTTTTAGTGTCTGACTTAAATAATTGTTCTTCTGGGAACTAAATCGAATTAAGCTTCGATTTCTGTAACCATACCTGAACCAACAGTACGTCCACCCTCACGGATAGAGAATGTAGTACCTTGTTCTACGGCGATTGGGTGGATCAACTCAACGTCGATTGTCACGTTATCACCAGGCATTACCATTTCAGTACCTGCTGGAAGTTCGATTGAACCTGTAACGTCAGTAGTACGGAAGTAGAATTGTGGACGGTAGTTGTTGAAGAATGGAGTGTGACGTCCACCCTCTTCTTTAGTAAGGATGTAGACTTCACCTTTGAATTTAGTGTGTGGGTTGATTGAACCTGGTTTAGCGATAACTTGTCCACGTTCGATTTCATCACGTTGAACACCACGAAGAAGGACACCTACGTTATCTCCGGCAAGACCTTCGTCAAGTTGTTTACGGAACATTTCAACACCAGTAACAACTGCTTTTTGAGTTTCTTCTTTGATACCAACGATTTCGATTTCGTCGTTGACTTTAACGATACCACGGTCGATACGTCCTGAAGCAACTGTACCACGTCCAGTGATTGAGAATACGTCTTCGACTGGAAGAAGCAATGGTTTGTCAGTGTCACGTTCTGGTTCTGGGATGTACTCATCAACTGTGTTCATCAATTCCATAACGATGTCTTCGTATTTAGAGTCACCTTCAAGAGCTTTAAGAGCTGAACCTTGGATAACTGGAAGATCGTCACCTGGGAAGTCGTATTCTGACAATAGGTCACGGATTTCCATTTCAACCAATTCAAGCAATTCTTCGTCGTCTACCAAGTCAACTTTGTTCATGAAGACGATAAGGTGTTTAACACCAACCTGACGTGAAAGAAGGATGTGCTCACGAGTTTGTGGCATTGGTCCGTCAGTTGAAGCTACTACAAGGATAGCACCGTCCATTTGAGCGGCACCAGTGATCATGTTTTTAACGTAGTCCGCGTGTCCTGGAGCGTCGATGTGAGCGTAGTGACGTTTTTCAGTTTCGTACTCAACGTGCGCAGTGTTGATTGTGATACCGCGTTCGCGTTCTTCTGGAGCAGCATCGATAGACGCATAGTCTTTAGGTTGGTTAACTGATGAAGGCAAGCGACGTGCCAAAACAGTTGTGATAGCTGCAGTTAGGGTAGTTTTACCGTGGTCAACGTGTCCGATAGTACCAATGTTAACGTGTGGTTTACTACGATCGTATTTTTCTTTTGCCATTTGAGTAAAAGCCTCCAATAAAATATATTTTATAGATAGACAGTAGGCAATACAGTCTAACTTTCCTTACTATTTTATCAAATTTCAGCTAAATTGCAAGTGTTTTACAACGTTTTTGTGAATTATTCTTGGTAAAAATTTAACTGAAAGTTCTATAATGAAGTTAGCCACCCAGCCCTCCTAAAAATTAGATGGTTCAACTAGCTGATAGCTAGCACTCGATTTCATTTGATAAGAGGCTTGATGCTGTTAGGCTGACAAGCCAAGGCTAAGATTAGCCTTGGTTTAGCTGACAAAACTGCTTCAAGGGTTCCTCTTGTCAAATGAAAGCTCTTCTAGGCATAAGAAAACACCTCTGTGTTATACTTGTTGTTCAATCACAAACACAAGAAAGGCACAGAGATGCAAAACCATTATACTACAAAAGCCAAACATTTGATAATCGATAGCCGTCGCTTAATCGAACGATGGAAAAAGGAAGGGAAATCAAATAGAGAAATCGCCTCTTTACTTGGAAAAGCTCCTCAAACTATCCATACTGAAACAAGCGTGGGACAGTCCGACAATGTCTTGGAAAAGGACGCTTTAAAGAGGTTTATTCTGCCGACTATGCTCAACAGGCTTATGAAAATAATCGCAAGCGCTCGGTCAAGAAATCAAGATTGACCAAGGAGCTGAAGGAAAAGATTCTCCACTATCATAACCAAAAGGTTTCTCCTGAAATGATGGTCAAGGCTAAGGGCGTTAACGTGGGAATTTCTACCATCTACTACTGGATCCATCATGGAAAATTAGGATTGCCTTGGGGAATTTCTTCAAACCACATCAGCTTGGTCAGTTCTACCTGCGACCTCAAAACTTGTGCTTTGGTCAAGCTGGGTTTAGTTTCCTAGTTTGCTCTTTGATTTTCATTGAGTATAAGATTGCAGATAAAACGATAACAATCATAGGACACAGCAGAGCCAATGTTGGTCGAAGAATAGCCCCCTAATCGCTTATTTTATGGCAAAATGAAATAAAAACTAAACATTTTGTTGAGGAAGGCAAATCAATTCCTCACAATGTTCGAGAAAGAAGGGCGGACTATTCCAACTTCAACCCACTATAAAGCAGACTTACAAGATAGGGAACCCATCTCCGATAATATAATATATAGTAGAATGAAAACTGCACAATTTGATTGGGGAATTCAAACTAATTTCTCACAATGTTTGAGAAAAAGGGTCTATTATTTCAACTGCAACCTACTATAGCCCATTAAAGTTGGAATAACCCACTGAGACTTTTAAACCACTGCTGGAGAGGAGTTTGTGTCGATTTTCTTTCATTTCCCTGAAAAATCAAAAAGAGAGAACCAATCTGATCCTCTCTTACTTATAAATGGTGCTCACTCAAATGTTAAAGGAGCTATTTCTTAGAGATAAAGGAATTTGAATACAGCTACTGCCGCAATTGCTGCTGCAATAGGTGCTACTACTGGTACCCAAGAATACCACCATTTTGAATCGCCTTTATTCTCACCAAGAACTGATTTCGGAAGGAAAGCATGAAGGAGACGTGGCCCCAAGTCACGAGCTGGGTTCAAGGCAGGTCCTGTAGGTCCTCCAAGTGATGTTACCAAAGCCATAACGAGGAATCCAAGTGCCAAGTGAGCCACAGAAAGTCCTGAAGCAGTGTGTGGAGCCACCTGTGCTTTAATAGCCAAGTCAGAAAAATCAACTGTCTGTCCTGCTTGTGTTGCCATTTGTTTCATGTATTGAAGCACTTCAGCACCAAAGAAGTTTTTAGTCAAACCGAGAGCTGCAAAGAACAAAACAAATGAACCAACAAACTCGTTTACAAAACCATTAACAGTTGCTGCATAGCGACTTTCTTTTGTACCATGGTCAATACTTGAAATAGTTGAGAAAGTTCCCAAGATGTTATTTGGGTTTTCAGTTTTCAAGTAGAATGGACGGTGTGTTGCCACAACTAAGGCTTGACCAAAGATAGCCCCCAAGACTTGCGCGATAATGTAAGGTACCACTTGTGCCCAAGGGAAAAGACCGCTAACTGCAAGTCCTAGAGTGAAAGCAGGGTTGATGTGGTTCCCAGATACGTTACCAAACATCAAGGCTGGGATCATAACCCCCATACCATAACCAACAGCGATGACGAGCCAGCCACTTTGGTGACCTTTCGTACCTTTAAGTTCAACGTTGGCAACTGCACCATTCCCAAGAATGATCAAAATGGCAGTTCCCAAAAATTCAGTGGCATATTTCAGTGCCCATGTGAAATCCATTTGCTAGATTCTCCTTAAAATTTTTTAGATATTCTTTATTCTATCAATTTTTACCCTATTTATCAACTGATTTCTGGAAATATTTTTAAAAAAATAGGATTCAGAGTTTCCCAGTCTAATGAACTTGTAAGCGTTTTTAATCTTCTCGAAAGACCTCGTTCTCAAAACCAGGAAAAAGCCCACATCTGTGAGCTTTTCCTTGTTCCTAGATTCTAAAATCTATTATTTTTCATCTTCTTTTTTCTTGAAGAATCCTAATCCTAGACCAGCTAATAAGGTCATGATACCAGCGCTAGCCAAGGTAGCATTCGCTTCTGGACCTGTGTTTGGCAATTCCTCTCTTTTATTTGTCTCAGAAGTCGGAACTTCTGGGTCTGGACTCACTGGAATTTCAGTTTTTGGAGTACCTGGTTCTGGAGTTAGCTCTGGTATTGGAGTCTCTTGATTTGGTAGTTCTGGGTTTGGTGTCGGAACACTTGGATGCTCTGGATTTGGTTGTGGGTTTGGTTTGTCTGGAGTCGGTTCACCTGGAGCACCTGGTTCCTGAGGACTTGGAATTTCTGGAATTGGTTTTTCTGGTCTTGATAAACGGTCATACCTTACCAAAATAGTCGTACCTTTTGAATCTGCTGTTACTTCTGCATTCGATACTTTTGGTAAATCTGGTTTACCATAATTTTCAATTTCTGGCGATACGACTTCGTCCCAGTTGCCTGTTGTCCATTCACCTTCTGTCACGACTTTCGTCACTTTATTACGCTTGTTGGTTCTTGTTAATTCAACTGTTTGCGTAACTGGGCTAGCTACTTCTGTTGTTTCATCAGTCGCATCTACATACTTGATGGTACGGGTAACAGTTTCGCTTTCTTTAATATCTTCTGTAGCTTGCGGATATTTCACTACTTCGGTTGTATCTGTAGTTGTTGATGTTACAGTTGCTTCCGCTACAGTTGCCTTATCTGGGGCGTCATAGTTGGTTACAGTTGGAGAATCTTGAGAACCCCATGTACCTGTTGACCAGTCTCCTTCTGTTACTTTACCTGTCACTTTGTTACGCTTGTTGGTTCGCGTTAAGGTGACGGTTTGCGTCCCAGTTGCCTGTTGACCAAGTTCCTTCTGTCACGACTTTCGTCACTTTATTACGCTTGTTAGTTCTTGTTAATTCAACTGTTTGCGTAACTGGGCTAGCTACTTCGGTTGTTTCGTTGGCTTTATCGACATACTTGATGGTACGGGTAACAGTTTTAGTTTCTTTAACATCTTCTGTAGCTTGCGGATATTTCACAACGACTGTCTCATCTTTGCTTACTGATGTGACGGTCGCAGAAGAAACCGTAGCTGTTTCGGCTGGACCATAGTTTTCTACTGATGGTGAAACTTTTTCGTCCCAGTTTCCTGTTGTCCATTCACCGTAGGTTACAACTCCTGTTACCTTGTTCTCAGTTTTTGTACGACTTAAGGTTACAGGTTGAACAACATCTTCTTTGACAGTTTGGTTCGTAACTTTATCAACGTAATGAATGGTACGCGTTATAGTCTTCGTCTCAGTAGTGGTGGCTGTTTTAGGAACCACTGTTTCCTCAACATTCTCACGGTAGTAGTAGTTAACGGTTGCACCGTCTTCTGGTACAGTTCCTGTGGCATTTTCAGGAGTTGCTACCAAGGTGTATGTTGTTTTCCTTGTGATAACTCGGTCTTCTTTGTCCTCAGTTGTTGTTTTTCCTTCAATAACTTTTGCTTCTGTAGTATACTCAGAACCTATCGCTAAATCAGCTTGTACAACAGACTCTGCCAACTTCTCTTGGGTACCTTCTTTATAGTAATTGGCTGTTACTGTAGCAGTAGTAGGCGCTTCACGTTCCTCATATACATAAGTTACCGTTCTTACCCCGCTTACGATATTTCCTTCAGTAGGGGCAGAATTTTCCCCCAAATCTCTTTTGACTCTATAATGTTTCCCATTAGTCGTTGAGATAGTGCTGAGTTTTTTATCTGTGACATTATAGCTAGTACCAATCAGTTGTTTTTTATTGGTAATGTAGGTTCCGTCACTTTCTTTTTCTCCAATTCCAGTATCATTTTTCAATGATAGCAAATGCCCTTGTTCATCAACATAGCGAACTTTCACATTTCCTGAGATTAGTTCTGCCAATTCTGAGGTTTTCTTCTTTTTCTTGATTTCTTCGGTTATTTTCTTTTTCTCTTCTTCGGGAATATTTAGTTTTGGAATGATTTTTTCAACAACGGTTCGTGATGGTTCCACAGTATCTTGGATGACTGAAAAGTCAGCGAGAATTGGAAGATTATACTGAACACGGTGACTTTGAGGATTTACCCCTACTCTGTCATTATTCTCTGAAAATACTTGTACGGTATAAGAAACAACATCTTTTGCTAATAAAACATCCCCAGTAGAGAAGTAGCCACCTTTTCCTAGATTGCTATCTCCAGGACCCACTGCGTCCTTAATCTTATCAGATAGTTGTTTATCAGTCAGTACATTCGTTCGCACAATTCCTTTGTCTACCCCTACAAAGTGTGAGAAATGTTTGAAGTCTTCAGAATCAGATCTAGCCCAACCTTTATTAAGGTTATTTGCTTTTGTATTTGTATTGTCTCTCTCAAAGGTTTGGGAATCAACACCATATGTATCTGCACTTGCAGTTGCTTCTATATCTGACCCTTGAATACCTGCTTCCTTACTACCATTTCTAGCGGCGAGATAGGTGTATTTTTCTGTTTCTACTTCTAGCTGATCATCCTTAACATGATAGGTAATTTTCTTAGCACCTGGTATAAGAGTCCTCAGTAGTTTATATACTCTGTCATCAGCTTTAGCTGGAGGAGTGCTTGAGTTTAGCCAAGTTGGGGTATTAGGAGTATCTTTATCAGCAACTTTCAATAAATTATTTAATTCGTTTGATAGCTTTGAAGTTGACTGAGATGTGCTTGTGAATGTTTTTCCCCACTCTGAATCTCTTTCTTTTGATTTTTCTATACTTAAGAAGTCTTCCGTAACATTTAATACAATATCGCCTTGTTTTTTAACTTCTTCCCTAGCTTCTGCTTCCAATTGATTGTACAGTTTGGTATCTTCTTCTGTATAATATCTTCTGGGTTTACGGTGTAATGGAGTAAATTTTATTTTCTCATTACGAATTTTATTAACACGAGATTTAAACTCATCTTTAAAAAATTTGGAAATTTGGAAATTCGCCAGTTCTACATTTAAACCTTTTTTGTACAAGTTTTCATTTTGAACGATTTCGGCTACACGGTGAATGGTTTCATCGTATACCGTCTTCTCTTGGCCAGCAGTATCCTTAGTTTTAATGACTACTCGATAGGTTCCTTTAGAACCATTAATATCTGAGATATATCCTGTCACAAATTCCACACGAACACGGCTTCCGAAGCCAGGAGAAAAGGCAGTAAACTGCTTCTCTATCCCATTATATCCAACTACACCTGGAGAATATTTATTATACTTATCTTTTTCTAAAAATGGGAGATTCTTAAATTCGGTGGAGTTCTTATTAGCACGTTCATTTTGAGCACGTGGATCATACTTCGAATTATCTGAAACCGTCTCGTCACGATTAGCTCGTGTACGTCCTTTAACAAGCATAAGCATGTATTTAAAACGACGGTCTAATGCTTGTTCGTGCACAAAGATGTTATCTAAGGCATCTGCCCCAAGCATACCACCTTGTTCAATCGTACCATCTTCTTTCTTATACCAACCTGTAAAGTAACCATCTGCATTTTTCTTACCAATAACGAATTTACCTGGTCTGCCATCTTTACCTGCAATCGCTGTCCATCCACCGAAAGAATCAAGTTCTCTTATTTCACCATCTTGTAATTTATCTCCTGTACCATCTTCACTGACTTTGCCGTTTTTAAATCTAAGAGCATCCCCAAGGGTGTTCATACTACGCAAGTAAGAACGTTCATTATTTTGGAAGTCGTCTGGCATATTTTTTACAATATCCCATAATTGTTCGAGAGTCAGATTTTCCTTAGGAGTATCAAATTTCAGATGGGCATTCTTATCATCCCCACCTGTCTCTCCATCTTTAGGCACAATGACCCCGGGCTGGTGTTCTTTTACTGTGTCACCCTTACGATTGGCATCCAGTAAATCTGAATCAGTATCTGCTGTGTCTGAACCTCCCTCATTTCCAGAAGTCGGCTCTGATTCAGTTCCTGTAGCTCCATTCGATGAATCACTTGACTCCCCATCAGCTAATTCTCTTTTACTACGAGTACGAGGTTTCGTACTTTCTGGAGTTACTAGCGGATTGTCAGCTACGGGAGCATTATAGGTGTTTGCTGCTGCATCAGTATGACTGAGGTCAGTCTTGTTTTCTGGCTCTCCAATTCCAGACTGTCCTGGATCTGTCGGGTTTGCTGTCCTCTCAGCTTCCCTCGCTGACTCCACGCCCTCAGCATGAGCAATCCCAGCTCCCATCAAAAGATAGAGCGCCCCAATGACAACACTAGCTGCACCGACACTCACTTTTCGAATACTGTATTTTAATTGTTTTTCTGGACTATTCATGACTACCTCCATATATATATATCAAAAGATATATATTATAACAGATCTTATATAATAATCCTCATTTTAAATTATACAACGAATAAGGTTTAATTTCAATTTTTTAGAGACTACAAATAGGATAAACTTGACTTGTCATTTCGGTTTGTAATTAACACACTTAAATCAAAATTATGAATAGTACAGTCTTCTTCGCTCATTGACTAAAAACTTATGCTACCGTTTTACTAAAATGCTAAAAAGTGCTATAATGTGAACGGTTAAAACAATTTACAAAAAGGAGAATTTTAATGTCTTACCAAGAAAATTACCAGAAATGGGTTGATTTTGCGGAGCTTCCTGACTATCTTCGTCAAGATTTGGAAAATATGGACGAAAAAACAAAGGAAGATGCCTTCTATACAAATCTTGAATTTGGTACTGCAGGTATGCGTGGCTTGATTGGTGCTGGTACAAACCGCATCAACATCTACGTTGTTCGTCAAGCTACTGAAGGATTGGCTCGTTTGATTGAGTCAAAAGGTGGAAACGAGAAAGAACGCGGTGTAGCAATCGCCTACGATAGCCGTCACTTCTCACCTGAGTTTGCCTTTGAATCTGCGGCAGTTCTTGCTAAACACGGTATCAAATCTTATGTATTTGAAAGCCTTCGTCCAACTCCAGAACTCTCATTTGCAGTTCGTCACCTCAACTGTTTCGCGGGTATCATGGTCACAGCCAGTCACAACCCTGCACCATTTAACGGTTACAAGGTTTACGGTGAAGACGGTGGACAAATGCCTCCACACGACGCAGACGCTTTGACTACTTATATCCGTGCAATCGAAAACCCATTTGCGGTAGAAGTTGCTGATGTGGAATCTGAAAAAGCTTCTGGCTTGATTGAAGTTATCGGCGAAGCTGTCGATGTGGAATACCTCAAAGAAGTGAAGGACGTTAACATCAACCCAGCCTTGATTGAAGAATTTGGTAAAGACATGAAGATTGTCTACACACCACTTCATGGTACTGGTGAAATGTTGGCTCGTCGTGCTCTTGCCCAAGCAGGATTTGACTCTGTTCAAGTCGTTGAAGCGCAAGCAACTGCTGACCCAGACTTCTCAACTGTAAAATCTCCAAACCCAGAAAGCCAAGCAGCCTTTGCACTTGCTGAAGAACTTGGTCGTCAAGTTGGTGCAGATGTTCTTGTGGCAACTGACCCTGATGCTGACCGTGTTGGTGTTGAAGTTCTTCAAAAAGATGGTAGCTACCTCAACCTTTCAGGTAACCAAATCGGTGCTATCATGGCAAAATACATCTTGGAAGCCCACAAAAACGCTGGAACTCTTCCTGAAAATGCAGCCCTTTGCAAATCGATCGTATCAACTGACTTGGTAACGAAGATTGCTGAAAGCTACGGCGCAACCATGTTCAACGTTCTGACTGGTTTCAAATTCATCGCTGAAAAAATCCAAGAATTCGAAGAAAAACACAATCACACATACATGATGGGATTTGAAGAAAGCTTCGGTTACTTGATTAAACCATTCGTACGTGATAAAGACGCTATCCAAGCCGTTCTTGTCGTTGCTGAACTTGCTGCCTACTACCGTTCACGTGGTTTGACCCTTGCTGACGGTATCGAAGAAATCTATAAAGAGTACGGCTATTATGCAGAAAAGACAATCTCTGTTACCCTTTCAGGTGTCGATGGTGCTGAACAAATCAAAGCGATTATGGCTAAATTCCGTAACAATGCTCCAAAAGAATGGAACGCAACGGCTATCACTGTCGTAGAAGACTTTAAAGCTCAAACTGCTACTGCAGCTGACGGTACTGTTACAAACTTGACAACTCCTCCAAGTGATGTGTTGAAATATACACTTGCTGACGGTTCATGGATTGCTGTTCGCCCTTCAGGTACAGAACCAAAAATCAAGTTCTACATTGCAGTTGTAGGGGAAACAAACGAAGAATCACAAGCTAAAATTGCTAACATCGAAGCAGAAATCAATGCTTTTGTAAAATAAAGTCCTATAAAAGATGAGACAAACCAATCTCATCTTTTTTTCGTATCAAATCTAAGCAATTTTAGAAACTTTATGGCATACTAGACTTATCAATGAAAGCGAGGTAATCTCATGGAACAATTTTTAGATAACATCAAAGACCTTGAAGTCACTACAGTTGCGCGTGCGCAAGAAGCTCTTGATAAAAAAGAAACTGCAACCTTCTTTATCGGTCGCAAAACTTGCCCTTACTGCCGTAAATTTGCAGGTACATTGTCAGGTGTCGTAGCTGAAACCAAAGCCCACATCTACTTCATCAACAGTGAAGAAGCAAGCCAACTCAATGAGTTGCAAGCATTCCGCTCACGCTATGGAATCCCAACTGTACCAGGATTTGTTCACGTTGCGGATGGACAAATCAATGTCCGTTGCGACTCTTCAATGTCAGCACAAGAAATCAAAGATTTCGCAGGATTGTAAAAAATCAGCTAACAAGTCTTAAAATCACAAAAACGCATAATATAAGGTGCCAGAAAACCTTGATATTATGCGTTTTATTGTTCCTAAAACAGTTACATCAGCATTTCATTACAGAACATTTTAATTTTGGAAGTCAAATCAATTTTTAACAATGGTTTAGAAATCACAGTGGGCTATTCCATATTCAATTATCCAGATTCAATCGCTATTATCGTTTTCCTAGATTACAAAAAACTGCGTTTTGCTAATCAAAACGCAGTCTCAGCCACTATTTTATCTTACTGTCCTTCTTTTACTTCTTTGGTTGCTACATCTTCTCCAAACCATTTTTGGCTGATTTCTTGGAACTTGCCGTCCTTGTAAAGACTAGAAAAAGCTTCATTTATCTTCTTAACCAGAGTTGTATCTTCCTTACGGGCTCCAACCGCAAAAGCTTCTGTTTCTAGTCCAACTGTAAAGACATTATAATCGTTTAAAACACCTTCTGCTTCTAAATAATAATTTGCATAGACACGGTCAATCAATAGACCATCAATTCGATCATTTTTCAAATCAATCAAGGCTTCATTAAAGGTTTGGTATTGATTCGCTTCCTTATTAGCGACAATATCCTTTAAAATCGCTGGGTTTGCTTCAAAGTCCGCATAACCAGATGAACCAGCTTGAGCTCCTAATGTCTTTCCATCCATATCCTTTGCAGTCGTGATACCAGATGATTTCTTGGTCACCAATACCTGCTCATTCTTCATATATGAGTTACTGAATGCTACCTTTTCACGGCGTTCGTCGGTAGCGGAATAGCCATTCCAAATCAGATCAATCGTTCCTTTTGTCAATTCAGCTTCTTTCAAATCCCAATCAATCGGTTGCCAGTTTACTGTGATTCCGTATTTTTCAAAAACAGCTGTAGCTAAATCAATATCAAATCCTGCATAAGAACCATCTTTCTGAGCAAATCCCATTGGAACAAAAGTGCTATCAAATCCAATAGTAATAGACTTGTTAGACTCGTACTTAGACCAATTATCTCCACTAGTTTCGCTAGTATTTTTCCCACAAGCTACTAAGAACAAAGCAGTCATCAGACTGACTAATACAAGCATCCATTTTTTCATCCATTTTTCCTCCTATTTAGGTTCTACTTTCAATAATACATCTGCGATATTTTCAGCAAACTGCAAATCATGGGTTACCACAATCTGGGTCATGCCAAGTTCCCTATTTTGCAAGATCAGTTTTTCCACTTCCAAGCGTAATTCTGGATCCAGGGCAGAAGTTGGTTCATCGTAGCCAATGATTTCTGGGTCAATCATCATAGCACGCGCCAAAGCCACCCGCTGCTTTTGCCCACCAGATAGCGAGAAAGGATAGGCATCTGCGTGTCCTCCTAATCCTAACTGTTCCAAGAGTCCACTCGCCTTCTTCTCAGCCTCCTCCTGCTTCATTCCCATGGTCTTCACAGGCGATAAGGTCAAATTGTCCAGAACTGATAAATGAGGGAACAGTTGAAAATCTTGGAAGACAAATCCCAGTAGATTGCGCTTCTGTAATTCATCCAGCTCTAAGGAATCTCCATTATAAAAGATTTGCCCTGAATCAATAGTTTCAAGACCTGCAAGCATACGTAAAAGAGTTGTCTTACCTCCACCAGAAGGTCCAACGATAGCCAGGATTTGCTTTTCAGGAATACTTAGACTGAAATTAGACAGGATTTGTTTATCTCCAAAGACTTTATTGATATTTCGTAATTCTAACATGGCAGCCTCCTATCTATAATAACTATACTTCTTCTCAACTTTTTTGGAAATAATTGTCACAATCCCAATCAAAATCAAGTAAATGGCTCCTGCCAAGAACATAGGAACCAGACTAGCATCACGGTTGGCAGCTGTTCGACTAGCCAAGATAAGATCAGAAATTCCTAGAGCATAGACCAGAGAGGTATCCTTGACCAAACTCATAACTTCGTTAAAGACACTAGGAAGAACAATCTTGGTCACTTGGGGCAAGATAATATAGCGCACTGTGTCAAAAGGGCTAAACTTCAAGACCTTGGCTGCCTCATACTGTCCTCTTGGAATAGTGTCAATTCCCCCACGGAAAATTTCTGCAAAGTAAGCCGCATAATTCAAAACAAAGGCAATAATAGCTGCAGGAAGGCGGTCTAAACGAATCCCAATACTTGGGAGCACATAATAAATAAAAATCAATTGCAAGAGCAAGGGGGTGCCACGCATAACCCAGATGTAAATGTTAATCAGATAATGGAGGGGCTTCCAATGGACTTGCAAGGCAAAGGCAATCAAAACGCCCAAAGGAATCGAAAATAGCAAGACCAGTGCAAAGACCTGTACAGTCGTGCTCGCACCATTCAGTAAACTCGGTAATATCTCAAATAAATAAGACATACTGCACCTCCTAAAAGTAATTGTTCCTATTATAGCATGAATAAACAAAATAACCAACCATTTTTGCAAAAAAATTCTATCATATACAAATAAAAACCGTAGCTATCAAAAGAGATAAACTACAGTTCTATATGTTTAAACATTCTTACAATCTCTCAAACAGTTCTTGCATTTGCACATCATCTGGAACCAGTTTTAAGTAAGCTTGTGCATTGACTTTTGCTTCCTCAAAGTAGCCCAATTCACGCAAGACATAGATATAGTGTTCCAAAAACTCTGGATTGTCCTTTAAATCTCCTGCCAACTCTTGGTAATGCTCATAGGCAGTATCCAAATCGTCCATTTCTTGATAGGAACGAGCAATCATCCACTTGGTCAAGAGATTTTCTGGCTCATCGCTCTGCAAGTCTAGAATATCCTCATAACGCTCCTGCTCCAGATAAATAGTGGCTAAACGAAGCAAGATTTCTTCTGTATCCTCAGCGTCTTCTTTAGCTGTTAGGAGATAATTTTCTGCCCCACTTGCATCATGCAATTCATAAGAGAATTGCGAAGCAGCTAGCAAGAGGCGAGTTTCAAAGGGATTTTTCTCTAAGCCTTGCTTAGCGATACGCAGGGCTTCTTGAACTTGATGTTCCTTATGTAAGGCCTGGCTATAACCATATTCATAGCCTTCAAAGTCAGGAGAAATGGTATCAAGCTGCTTAAAGTAAAGGGTGGCTTTTTGGTATTCTTCTTGATCAAAGTAAAGGCTGGCCAACTCAAAAGCTGTTAGGTCATCGTATTCTAACTCCAGGGCTTTTTCTAAAAACTCAGTAGCCGTTTCAAATTTCCCTAACTGGGCATAGGCAAAACCAATTCGTTGATAGGTGGAAATGCCCGTTTGCTCATAAATAGTACGATTATCTAACTGGGCATAGCCTTGAATGGCCTCTTGGTAATTTTCCAACTCACTATCCAACTCTGCCAAACCCAATATCAAGAGAGGATCCTCTGAGTAGGTCAAAGCCTCCAGCAATTTCTCACGCGCCACATCTGTCAAACCTTCCATCTGGTAAAGATCTGCCTTCAAAGCCAAAGCCGAAACATACCAGTCACTGTCAGCTTGGATTTCCTCAAGATAAGCAAAGGCTTCTTCGATTTGACCATCCTCACTAGCAATTGCAGCTAGATTAAGATGAAGCTCTGGGAAATCCTCTACAATTTTCAGGTAAATCTCCTTTGCCTGAGGATAAAAACCAATTCCTTCAAGATAAGTTGCCAACTCATACAGAAGGTCACTTGGATCATTTTCTAAAGCTTTGACGAAATAGTGCTCAGCCTTGGCTAAATCTTGCTCCTCCAAAGCCTGTAACATCTGTTGACTATTGTTCACTTTTGACTTCCTCGCCCTCTAATTCATATAGACCACTGACTGCCTTATACCATTCGAAAATGGCTGAAATGACAACCTTAGCAGAGGCATAAACTGGAATACCAAGTAAAACTCCCCAGATACCAAACATAGATCCTGAAGTTAACAAAACAAAGAGAACATTAATGGGATGGATGTTTAATTGACTTCCCAAAATCAATGGAGAGACAAAACGGCCTTCAATAGTTTGTTCTACGATAAAGACAATCACTACTTTCAAAAGCATGACTGGCCCAGCAATCAAGCCCAAAACTAGGGCAGGAAGCATGGCTAGGAAGCTACCAAGATAAGGAACCAGATTTAAAATACCAGCAGTAACACCAAGCGTAACCGCATAACGTAGACCGATAATCTTAAAGAAGATAATAAACATTACTGCTACAATAATAGCCACTGTTACTTGCCCTCGAACATAGTTGGACAACTGTTGATTCACATCTGATAAAACTTGTCCAACAGGTTCCTTCAATTTTCTTGGCATAAATTGGGTCAAATAGTTACGCAAGCCTTTCCCATCACGCAAGAGATAAAAGAGCATGAACGGAACGATAATCAAGGCAACAATCACTTGAGAAGCCCCACTAATAAAGGCACTCACCCAGTTGACTGCCCGAGATGAAACCTTGCTCGCCCAAACTGTAGCCTGGCTAGAAAAATTGGTCAAAACTTGCTCTAATTGAGGTCTGAAATCATCTGGCAGGTGCTGGGCTACCAATCCATTAACAATCCTATCTATATCTTCTAAGTAAACAGGAACGTTTCTTGCAAAGGTCAAAACCTGACGTTGCAGATTTGGAATGGCGACTGCCAAGCCCCAAATGATAAAGAGAGCGATGATAACAAAGACAATAGTGATAGCTATAACACGATTAACCTTATGCTTCTCCATCCAATCAACAATAGGATTCAACAAATAATATAACAAACCAGACAAAATGACTGGCAACATCACAACTGCTAAAAAGTCTAAAACAGGTGAAAATAGAAAACTAATCTTACTTAAAATAAAAAGATTGAGTCCCAATAATAAGGTTACTAAAAATACCGTAATGGCCTTGTTATCTAAAAACCACTTAAAAAACCAAGATAGGCTAAAATGTTTCTCTTTTTGCTCCATAAATACTTCCTTTCTATCGTTCTCTCATTATACCATTTTTAAATCAAAATAACTCTTTTTTAAAGTGCTTACATCTAATTGGATGTCTTTAATTGGCTTGTTTTTGTGATATAATAGTCTTATCTTTATATAGAGGTAACGTTATGAAAGAAACTGTTTATTTTGGAACTTATACACGTCGTACTTCCCAAGGGATTTACAAGGCTGACTTTGATACAGAAACTGGTCAGCTTTCAAATCTAGAACTTTTTACAGCTGAGCCAAGTCCAACCTACCTTGCCTTTGACCAGCACCAACACCTATACACTGTTGGTAGTCAAGACGATAAGGGAGGGATTGCAGCCTATCAAACTGACGGGGCTTTATTAAATCACGTCGTTGAAAAAGGAGCTCCCCACTGTTATGTTGCCGTTGATGAAAAGCGTAATTTGGTCTATGCAGCCAACTACCACAAGGGACAGGTCCTTGTTTATAAACGTCAGAAGGATGGGAGTCTTCTACTTAGTGATATGGATCAACACAGTGGCCAAGGTCCACATGAAAATCAAGCTTCCCCCCATGTTCACTATACAGATTTAACACCTGACCACTATCTAGTGACCTGCGACTTGGGTACTGACCAAGTTATCACTTATGACCTTGATCAAGAAGGGAAATTATCTAAACTCTATACCTACAATAGCCAGCCAGGAGCGGGCTCACGTCATATCGTTTTCCATAACCACTATAAAATCGCTTATCTGATTTGTGAACTCAATAGCACTATCGAGGTTCTAATCTACGATGGCGTTGGCGAATTTGAACGTATGCAAGTGATTTCAACTCTACCAGACGGTTATGAAGGCTTTAATGGAACCGCTGCTATTCGTCTCTCTACAGACGGTAAATACCTCTACGCTTCTAACCGTGGTCATGATTCTATCGCAGTATATACCATCCTTGCGGACGGTAGCTTAGAGTTATTAGAAATCGTTCCAACACATGGTCAGACTCCACGTGATTTTGATTTGACACCTGACCAAAAATTTCTCATTGCTGTCCACCAAGACTCTGACAATGCAACTGTCTTTAAACGTAATTGTGACAATGGTCGTCTAGCAGAACTCTCCAACGACTTCCATGTTCCCGAAGCAGTCTGCATCCGTTTTGCTCCTTAATACTCTTCAAAAATCTCTTCAAACCACGTCAGCGTCGCCTTACCGTAGGTATGGTTACTGACTTCGTCAGTTCTATCCACAACCTCAAAACTGTGTTTTGAGCTGACTTCGTCAGTTCTATCCACAACCTCAAAACTGTGTTTTGAGCTGACTTCGTCAGTTCTATCCACAACCTCAAAACTGTGTTTTGAGCTGACTTCGTCAGTTCTATCCACAACCTCAAAACTATGTTTTGAGCAACCTATGGCTAACTTCCTATGTTTGCTTTTTGATTTTTATTGAGTATAAAACACCATAAAAAAATGAACTTGGAATTTTCAAGTTCATTTTTTCTTATAGTCTATTTCCGACATTAATACGGTTAATGGCACGTTGCAGTGCAATCTTCGCACGACGTTCTTGGTCAATCAAGTGTTTGTCTTGTGCTTCTTCAATTGCACGTTCTGCACGAAGTTTGGCACGTTCTGCACGACTGATATCGATATCACGAGCACGTTCTGCAGAGTCAGCGACGATTGTGATCATATCATTGGCAATTTCAATAACACCGCCGTTTACTGCAATCCAGTTCACGTGATCTTCATCATCAATACGTTTTACCTTTACTTCATCAACTGCTAAAACCGCAATCATATTTTCATGTCGTGGCAAGATCCCCATCTCACCATCCAGAGTTCGAACCGATACATAGCTGGCATGGTGATCATAGACGAGACCATCTGGTGTCACGATCTGGACAGTTAACTGAGCCATAGATCACCTCTTAAAATCCTATTTTTTCAGCTTTTACAATCACATCTTCGATAGAACCTACACCACGGAAGGCATCTTCTGGCAAGTGGTCGTATTTACCATCAAGGATTTCCTTAAAGCCACGTACAGTTTCAGCAACTGGAACATATGAACCAGGCTGACCAGTAAATTGTTCCGCAACGTTGAAGTTTTGTGACAAGAAGAACTGGATACGACGGGCACGTGCAACCAAGGTCTTTTCTTCATCAGAAAGTTCATCCATACCAAGGATAGCAATGATATCTTGCAATTCATGGTAACGTTGAAGAACGCGTTTTACTTCAGCAGCAACTGCATAGTGCTCTTCTCCAACGATTTCAGGTGCTAAGGCACGTGAACTTGAAGCAAGTGGGTCAACGGCTGGGTAGATACCCAATTGTACCAACTTACGTTCCAAGTTGGTTGTTGAATCCAAGTGAGCAAAGGCTGTTGCTGGCGCTGGGTCAGTATAGTCATCCGCTGGCACATAGATAGCCTGGATAGAGGTTACAGAACCCTTCTTAGTTGATGTAATACGTTCTTGCAATTGACCCATTTCCGTAGCAAGTGTTGGTTGGTAACCAACGGCTGATGGCATACGACCCAAAAGGGCAGATACTTCTGAACCAGCCTGAGTGAAACGGAAGATATTATCGATAAAGAGAAGCACGTCTTGGCCTTCTACATCACGGAAGTATTCAGCGATTGTCAAACCAGTAAGGGCAACACGCATACGTGCTCCTGGTGGCTCATTCATCTGACCAAATACCATGGCTGTTTTCTCGATAACGCCTGATTCTTTCATTTCCCAGTAAAGGTCATTCCCTTCACGAGTACGTTCCCCAACACCGGTAAATACTGAAATACCACCGTGTTCTTGGGCAATGTTGTGAATCAATTCTTGGATTAAGACGGTTTTACCAACTCCGGCACCACCGAAAAGTCCAACCTTACCACCTTTAAGGTAAGGGGCAAGAAGGTCGATAACCTTAATCCCTGTTTCAAGGATTTCAGAAGAGGTAGACAATTCATCAAAAGTTGGAGCTTTTTTATGAATTGGCTGACGCTCTGCGTCTTCTGTAAAAGGAGCTTCCAAGTCAATGGTATCTCCCAAAACGTTGAAGACACGTCCCAAAGTTTCTTTACCTACTGGTACAGAGATTGGACGACCTGTGTCCAATACTTCCATTCCACGAGTCAACCCATCTGTTGATTCCATGGCGATAGTACGGACCATACCATCTCCCAACTCCAAGGCTACTTCAAGGACGATTTTTGTTTTTCTTTCGTCATTTTTGTAGACGACAAGTGCATTGTTAATCTCAGGAAGTTTTTCCCCTGCTGCAAACAAGACGTCTACAACGGGACCGATAACCTGAGCAATTTTACCTGAACTCATCTCCTTCTCCTATTCTATATAAGATACTGTCGGTTCCTAGCTCAACTAGATCCTAAGTTCATTTTCATACGAGCTGGACTAGAGCCTATTCTAAGGCACTAGCACCTGCTACGATTTCTGTAATTTCTTGTGTAATCGCCGCCTGTCTGGCACGGTTATACTGAATTGTCAAATCATTGATGACTTTCTTAGCATTATCAGTCGCTGTTTGCATGGCTGTCATACCAGCAGCATTCTCAGCTGTCTTGGCATCGATAATGGCACCGTAAATCATACTTTCTGCAAACTGAGGCAATAACTGCTCCAAAATTTCTTCTCGGCTGGTTTCCAATTCAAAAGTCAAGCTATACTCTTCATCCGCTTCATTTGGATCCAAGTCAACAATCGGAAGCATTTGTTCCACACGCATTTGACTGGTTAGCGTATTGACATGATGGTTATAGCAGACATAGAGTTCATCAAAAAGTTCATTTTGGTACATTTCAACAGTTTTTGAAATAATCTTACGAACTTGATCAAAGCTAGGTTGGTCTGCCAAGCCACGTAGTTCATAAAGTGGTTGAATACCACGAGCCTTAAAGAAATCAGCTCCCATTCCACCAATACAGATCATTTCAAAACCTGTACCGTCTGGGTGGTATTCTTCTTTCAACTCCATAACGGCTTTCAGAATAGAGGAATTATAACCTCCAACCAAACCACGGTCTGAAGTAATGACGATATAGCCTGTCTTCTTCACAGGACGGCTAATCAACATGGGATTAGTTGAACCACCAGCTCCATTACCATGAAGAATATCTGTCAAAAGTTTGCGAACCTTCTGAGCGTAAACTTGAAAGTTGCGAGCAGCTTCTTCAGATCGACCTAGCTTAGCAGCTGATACCATCTGCATGGCATTAGTGATTTGACTCGTATTTTTTGTTGAGGCGATTTTTGTTTTAATATCATTTAGAGATACTGCCATCTGACACCTCTATTCTTATTGGAAGCTGGTTTGGTTGAGAAACTCTGTAATCGCAGCATCCAAGACTGCTTCTTCTGGCAAGTCTTTTGTATCACGAATGGTTTCCAAAATCTCTGGATGTTGAGCATCAAAGAAGGCATGGAACTCTTCCTCGAAACGAACAATATCATCTACTGGAACAGTATCCAAGAAACCATGTGTCAAAGCATAGAGAATGGTTACTTGTTTCTCAACAGGCAATGGTTTGTGAACAGGTTGTTTCAAGACTTCAACTGTACGACGACCGCGGTTCAACTTAGCCTGTGTTGCCGCATCCAAGTCAGAACCAAACTTAGTGAAGGCTTCCAACTCACGGTATGAAGCAAGGTCGATACGAAGTGTACCAGCAACCTTCTTCATGGCTTTGATTTGTGCAGAACCACCTACACGTGATACAGATGAACCCGCATCGATGGCTGGACGAATACCCGCATTGAAGAGACCATCACCAAGGAAGATTTGTCCATCAGTGATAGAAATCACATTGGTTGCGATATAGGCCGAGATATCTCCTGCTTGTGTCTCGATAAATGGTAGGGCTGTAATTGATCCACCACCAAGTTCATCAGAAACTTTAGCTGAGCGCTCAAGCAAACGGCTGTGAAGGTAGAAAACATCCCCTGGAAAGGCTTCACGACCTGGAGGACGACGAAGCAAGAGTGACAGTTCACGATAAGCTACCGCTTGTTTTGATAGATCATCGTATACAATCAAAACATGCTTCCCTTGGTACATAAATTCTTCCGCCATGGCAACCCCAGCATAAGGAGCTAGGAAGAGCAATGGAGATGGTTGTGAAGCAGAGGCTGTCACAACGATTGTGTAGTCCAAGGCACCGTACTGACGAAGTGTTTCTACTTGCGTACGAACTGTTGATTCTTTTTGTCCAATTGCGACATAGATACAGATCATATCTTGATCTTTTTGGTTCAAGATTGTATCAATCGCAATGGTTGTTTTCCCTGTCTGACGGTCACCGATAATCAACTCACGTTGACCACGACCAATCGGTACAAGGGCGTCAATAGCTTTCAAACCAGTTTGCAATGGTTCTGAGACTGACTTACGTTGCATGACACCAGGAGCTGGCGCTTCTACTGGACGAGTTTTATCTGTGTGGATTTCTCCAAGACCGTCAACTGGACGACCAAGCGAATCCACAACACGACCAATCAGACTTTCACCTACTGGGACTTCCATGATTTTACCTGTACGGCGGATTGTATCGCCTTCACGAATATCTGTAAAGTCACCTAGGATGATAATACCAACGTCTGTTGACTCTAAGTTTTGAGCCATACCATAAGAACCGTTTTCAAAGATCAACAACTCTCCACTCATGGCATTTTCAAGGCCGTGAGCACGCGCGATACCGTCCCCGATATAGGTTACAACACCTGTTTCAGTCACATCAAAATTAGGTTTGAAATTTTCAATTTGTTGCTTAATTAAAGCGCTGATTTCTTGTGCGTTAATTGCCAAAAGAACACCACTTTCTATTTCAAATTTTCTTTAACAACTTTAAGTTGTTGTTTAATACTCACATCAATTGTCTTGTGATTGGCAAAAATAACAAAACCACCAATGAGACTTTCATCGATTTGTTCTTTTACACTCCTTACTTTCAGAGACATTTTCTTCTCAATCAAAGGGAGCAAACGACTCTTTTGTTCATCAGTTAGAGGATGAGCAGCAGTAATCGTCACTTCAAATCGATTTGTTTCTTTTTCAAGTCGGTCCAAGCAATCTACAAGCACATCATAAAAAAGATTTACTCTGTGATTGTAGGCCAGAACCTGGATAAAGTTTTGTAATAAAGGTGACACAGAGTCTTGGAAAAAAGCAATCGTTTTTTTCTTGTCAGACTCATCTACTGTCACTTTTTTTAAAAAAGAAGGTAAACCTGTTTCTTCAGCAATTTGCTTGATTTGAGTCAAGTCTGAAAAGATACGGGCTTCTTCTCCTTTTTCAAGTACCAATTGGACAAAAGGCATGCTGTATTTTTCAATTACCTTTACTGTTTTCTTGTCCATTAAGCTTCTCCTAGCTGATCGATATACTGATCAATGAGTTCTTTATGGGCATGACCGTCAAGGTTTTGTGAGATGATTTTACCAGCTAGGCTGATGGTCAAATCTGCTACCTCACCCTTAACGCTTTGTAAAGCTTCAGCTTTGTTTTGAGCAATTTCTTGGTTTGCTTTTTCTTTTAAGCGTCCTGCTTCTAGTTTAGCATCTACTAAAATACTAGCCTTACTTTTCTCAGCTGTTGTTTTCGCATTCTCAATGATTGCCTTGGCTTCTTTACGGCTACCAGCCAATTCATCTTCGCGTTTTTGAGCCAATACTTCTGCTTTTTGACGAGCTTCTTCAGCACTGTCAATATCAGTAGCAATTTTTTCAGCTCTTTCTTCGAAAATGCCTGTAATATTAGACCATGCAAATTTTTTAATCAAGACTAGCAAAAGAATAAAAGAGCCAGTGATTAAAATAAAATTACCAATCAATTCACCTACTGTTACGTGCATCAGTTACTCCTTTCTATTCCTCTTCAATATTAATCTTATTCCCTAAATACACAGATGTCAAAAGAGTAAAGACATAAGCTTGGATGCAGGAAATAAAGACAGAAAATGCAGTCCAAGCCAAATTAGCTCCAAAGGCTACTGGATACCAATAAATAGCTTGGTGGGAAAGAAGAAGTAACAAACTCGTCATGACCTCTCCTGCAAAGATATTCCCAAAAATCCGCAAAGCCAAAGATAAGAAGTTTGTAAATTCTTCCAAGATATTCATCGGTATGACAAAAACAGGACTCATAAAAGATTTTATACTTTTTTTAAATCCACGACGACGAACGCTTTCTATATGTGTCAACAAAATGACAAGAAAAGATAAGGTTAAGTCATACTGTAAATTAGCGGTTGGCGAACTCCACCAGTTAGTCCCATCGATCGTTTGAAGCTTTGTCATTAAGCCAAGGTTATTGGCAATCACCATGAAAAGAAATAAACAAAGGAAAAAGAGTGAGTAATCTTTCATGTAGCGCGAACCAATGTTAGGTTCTGTAAATCCAATAACAAAGTCATAGACATACTCAAGTACATTTTGCTTTCCTTTGGGTTTCAAGGTCATATTGCGGCTTGCCCAATAAATAAAGACAAAAATAACTCCCACAATCAACAAGGTCATGGCTAACATAGTCAGATTGAAGATAACAGGACCAATAGAGATGATTGGATTAATACTTTCTTCCATCTAAAATCCTCCCTTTTCTTCTCGTTCCATGTATTTATTTGATAATAAATGAGAAGACAAGAGTTACAAAGAAAGTTCCTTCAATAAAGGCAACACCTAAAAACATCAAACTACGAAACTCAGAAAGCATATCTGGTTGGCGTGCTACTGATTTAAACAGTCCATTCATCAATAAACCTTCACCGACAGATACGCCCATACAGGCAATACATAAGCCTAAATATGTTAAATTCATAACGAATTCTCCTTTAAAATAAAATTTACTTACTTAGTGTAGTCCTAAAATTTAAATTTGTCAACTTTTAACCGCTATTGGAAGCGTTTAATAAAAATTATTTCCATTTTCTTTCGGATTTCACTCTATTCTGAAAAACTCGAGAGGGGAATCTCGGATTAATGTCAATTTAAAAAGATAGAGAGTTTTTAGTTTAAATAAATTGTTTTAAAATATCAACCACATCACTTCTTTTCTTAACCCGATAAGCCTTGATTCCCAATTTCTCAGCTGCCATTGCATTGTACCCAATATTGCCCAGAAAGACACAATTTCTAGGTTATAACTGGTATTTATCGATAGTTACTCATATACATCAGTCCACCTCCATACTTATGTGCGAGCCTCTCTTTGTATTATACCTCCATACTCACCTTACAGATTCTTTTGCTAATAATATCTTTGCCCAATGTAGGGATAGTCTTGTAACCTAAAGACTTCCTTGTAGCCATACCTTTTATAAAAATCAAGAGCTTGAAACTGGTAGGTATTGACAAAGGCAAAACGACAGTTTCGATTCTTAGCTTCAGTTTCTGCTTGCTGCAATAGTTTTGAACCGATTCCTTGCCCTCTCAGTTCCTCTTTTACAAATAAATACTCGATTTCTAGCCAATTTCTAAAAGTCTCTACTATCAAACCTGCCAGGAGATTGCCCTTTTCATCTTCGACATAAAGATTAAGTGGCTCACTTTCAGCTTCCTCTCTTTTTGAACGGTTATAAACACGAATCAGATTCCCTATTTCTTGCGATTTATGTGATTCCTTATTTTTCAATCTAAAGTATAGTGAAATAAAATAAAACATGCGCAAATCGATTAAGGAATTTAATCTAATTTCTAACAATGTCTTAGAAACCAAAGTATACTATTTTAACTTCAATGCACTATACATCTAATACTCAATAAAAATCAAAGAGCAAACTAGGAAACTAGCCACAGGTTGCTCAAAGCATGGTTTTGAGGTTGTAGATAGAACTGACGAAGTCAGCTCATACTAGACTAAAATCAAAAAGCATTATATAGTAGTAATATGAAATCAACTAAAGAAGAAATCCAAGCTATCAAAACACTTTTAAAAGACTCTAGTACAGCTAAATATCATAAACGCCTTCAAATCGTTCTATTTCGTCTGATGGGTAAATCTTATAAAGAGATTATAGAGCTTTTAGACTGTAATCAAACAACGATTTGGCCAACTGTAAAAAAATATGAGGAGTTCGGACTCGATTCTCTCCTTAAAGAAACACGTGGTTGTCGTAACCATGCATATATGACAATTGAGGAAGAGAAAGCCTTTATTGCCCGTCATTTGAAGGCTGCAGAGGCAGGAGAATTTGTTACAATTGATGCCTTATTTCAGGCTTATACAAAGGAGTTAGGTCCTTCCTACACATGTGATGCCTTTTATCAACTCTTGAAGCGCCATGGTTGGCGAAATATTAGGCCACGTCCAGAACATCCCAAGAAAGCAGACGTTCAAACCATTGTCGCGTCTAAAAATAAAATCTCAATTCAAGAAGACAAGAAAGCGCTTTAAAACCAGTAGGCATTTTCGTAAGGTTCGCTTGATGTACCAAGATGAGGCTGGTTTCGGTAGAATCAGTAAACTGGGATTTTGTTGGGCTCCAATGGGAGTAGGTCCACATGTCCATAGTCACTATATACGAGAATTTCGCTATTGTTACGGAGCTGTTGATGCCCATACAGGCGAATCATTTTTCTTAATCGCTGGTGGATGTCATACTGAGTGGATGAACGCCTTTTTAGAAGAGCTTTCACAAGCTTATCCAGATGATTATCTTTTACTCGTTATGGACAATGCCATATGGCATAAATCAAGTACCTTAAAGATTCCGACTAATATTGGTTTTACCTTTATTCCTCCATACACACCAGAGATGAACCCCATTGAACAAGTGTGGAAAGAGATTCGTAAACGTGGATTTAAGAATAAAGCCTTTCGAACTTTGAAAGATGTCATGAATCAACTTCAAGATGTTATACAAGGACTGGAGAAGGAGGTGATAACGTCCATCGTTAATCGGAGATGGACTAGAATGCTTTTTGAAAGTAGATGAGTATTAAAACATGGTTTTGAGGTTGTAGATAGAACTGACGAAGTCAGTAACCATATATACGGCAAGGCGACGCTGACGTGGTTTGAAGAGATTTTCGAAGAGTAGCAAAATGGAAAAAGGAGTGAGTGAAGTACATCGCCTCCCCACTCCTTTTTCTGTTTTTAGGCTGTTTTTTCAACCTTCAAGATTTTTACATCATAGCTACCAACAGGCGTTTCAATGGTTGCTGTATCACCTGTTTTCTTGCCAATCAAGGCTTGTCCAATTGGGCTTTCATTTGAAACTTTACCTGCAAAGGCATCCGCACCCGCTGAACCTACGATAATATAAACTTCTTCTTCGTCCTCACCAATTTCTTGGATGGTGACTGTTTTACCAATCGCTACTTCGTCCTGGGCAACTGCGTCGCTATTGACGATTTCAGCATAGCGGATTTTTGTTTCTAAGCTAGAGATTTGTCCTTCGACAAAGGCTTGTTCATCCTTAGCTGCTTCGTACTCACTGTTTTCTGAAAGGTCACCGTATGAACGGGCAATCTTAATGCGTTCTACCACTTCTGGTCGACGAACCAATTTCAATTCTTCTAATTCTTTTTCAAGTTTTTCCTTTTCCTCAAGGGTCATAGGATATGTTTTTTCTGCCATTTTTCTCAACTTTCTTCTAATAATATTTTCTAAAGAAAATTATGTGAAGTATCACATAATTTTAGTTTGTTTGGTTTAATTTGCTGTTGACATGTTCAGCGACATTGCGATCGTGGTCTTCTTGATTATTAGCATAGTAGACCTTGCCTTCTGTGACATCTGCTACAAAGTAGAGGTTATCGCTCTTAGTTTGATTGATGCTTGACTCAATCGCATCCAGACTTGGACTATCGACTGGACCAGGCATGAGACCTACATTTTTATAAACATTATAAGGTGAATCAATGTTGGTATCAATCGCAACATCCTCAGCTAAGCTGATATTTTGCCCCAGTTTTCCTTGGGCATACAAGATTGCAATATTACTTTGAAGTGGCATATCACGATTCAAACGATTGTAGAATACACCTGCAATGAGCTTACGATCTTCTGTCTTGGCACCTTCTTTTTCGACCAAGGAAGCAATGGTCAACAACTCATTGACAGTCAAGTTTTTAGATTTGATAGTACTATAGTAAGGAGATAGGTTCTTATCCATAGCAGCTAACATCTCATCAATCAAGCTCTCAACAGTTGTGCTTTCCTTGATAGAATAAGTAGCTGGGAAAAGGTATCCTTCCAAACGATAACGCGCACCACTATCTTTTGCAGGCAAACTTTCCAATAAAGTAGGATATTTGGCTACTGCTTGACTGATAAACGTCTCATCTTGAACTTTTGCCAAGAAAGCCTCCGCTGTCAAAGACTCTTTGAAGTCACCTTCCAATTGACCCACAGCTTGTGCAATCTGATCCAAGGTATAACCTTCTGGAATTGTCAAAGTCGCAAGTACAGGTTCTTGCGGTTCATCTGTTCCACCTTTTTGCAACTCTTTGAGTAAGTCTTCTGTACTCATACTCTTTTGCAAATTGTAGTAACCCGCTTTCAAGTCGGTATAATTTTTATACTTGGCATAAAAGCTAAAAATCAGACCATGCTTTACCAAACCAGCTTTTTCAAGCGTCGTACCGATTTCTTGAACGTTTGAACCTTCTGGAATTCCAACCGTCACATATTTCTTAGAATTAGCATCGATAGGTAACAAAGAATCTAGCACGTACTGGTAACCAAAGTAACCACCTGCTGAGAGCAAGGCAAGGAATACAAGGAATGAAATCACAAAAGCTTTCACATGTGACTTCTTCTCTTTCTTAGACTTAACGGGTTTTGCTCCTTCTCTACGGCTACGACGTGGTGTATCGCTGATGATATCCACTGTTTCTGTAGCAGGCGTAGGTGTTTCTGGACCTGCTTGTTCTGCTTTTTTCTCTGCCGTCTTATAGGAAACAGCTACCCTTGTTGGGGTTTCATTGTATTCTCTTTCAAATTTCTTAGGTCTAACAGGACCTGGACCTGGTCCTGGTCTTGAACCACTTTCTTCCGCTGGAGAAGAAGGTACATCTTGACTTGGGTGAGTAGGCACGGTAGGAGCTTTTCTCATAATCTCCTCTACCGTTGACAAGGAATCAGCCATGAGTTCTTCAGCTGAAGGTTCATTTGCAGGAGTGCGAACTACTGCCTTATCTTCTTTCAGAACTTCATCATAGCCTTTTACTTTTTCTAAATCTCTCAGAATCTGCTCTTTAAAGCTTAATTTCTCTTCTTCTCTTGACTTTTCACTCAAAAGTTTTTCCTCCTTGTTGACAATCCATAATATTATATCTTAAAAGTCCAAGAAAAGCAACCTATGATACTTTTCCTAGCTTATTTTTTCGTTTCCCAAACCATATCATACCAGGTTTCCCCTGCAAAGGTTGACTGGGACAAGCCTTCATTGACAAATCCGTGCTTTTCATAGTAGGCGATGAGATAGTCATGACAGGTTAGGTTAATGCCATCTCTCTTATCTTCAAGAGCAACTTCTTTCAAGGCTATTAGTAATTTTTGTCCAAGTCCGAGGCCCTGTGCTTCTTTGGCAATAGAAAGACAGGTCACAGAGATATAACCACCAGGCTCATGACTATAGTCTTTTATTTCTTCTGTAAAGGACTGGTCTTGCAGATGGCGGTGTGGTCCAACTGGCCCTTCTATGTACCCCATGATTCTACCTACTTTTTCCGCAACCAGAAAAGAGGTCTGAATTTCTCGCAAATGCGATTCAAAAACAGATCGAGGAATAGCTTCTTCTACCGAGAAATTTTCTAGTTCAATCTCAACGATACGTTCTAAATCTTCTAATCTTGCTTGTCTGATCTTCATTGTACCTCCAGATAATAGGGATTAAACCAAATCATACTAAAACCCTGGCTAGTTTCATAAAGGGAAGTTTCTTCATCAATAAAACCGCTCATTTCAAAATAGGAAAGCAGCTCATCAGGACTCTTCAAACGAATCCCTTTGTAATCCAGCTCAACTGCCACCTCTTTCAAAGCCGCAAGAAGAAGTGTTCCCAATCCTTGTCTCTGATGGTCAGACTCAATGACTAAAGAATCTACTTTTAGACATTGCGGATTGTCTGACTGGGGACTTGATAGAATATAGCCTAAAAGTTGGTTTTCATCCCTAGCTAGAAGAAAGGTATCCGCACACTTACGGATACTTTCTTCTAAGATATGGGAAGGTTGCTGCTTTTCAGCCGGAAAAGACGAAGTTTGAAGTGCCTCTATCTCAGCCAAATCAGACTGACTTGCCTGAATGATCTTAATTGGAATTTCCATGAGAATAACCTATTGAACATTGCTTGTCAAGTTAGACAAGAGTCGTTCAAATGAATATTCATAGGTTTGGATATCTCCTGCTCCCATAAAGACATAGACAGCATTGTCATGGTCAAGGAGTGGTGAAACATTTTCAACAGTGATCACTTGGTGTTTCTTGTTGATTTTATTAGCTAGGTCTTCTACCTTGACATCTCCATGGTCTACCTCACGAGCTGACCCATAAATTTGCGCTAGGTAAACAGCATCTGCTTGGTTTAAAGCGTGGGCAAAGTCATCTAACAAGGCAATGGTTCTTGTAAAGGTATGCGGTTGGAAGACTGCTACAATTTCCTTGCTTGGGTATTTTTGACGAGCCGCATCCAAGGTCGCAATAATTTCTGTTGGATGGTGAGCAAAGTCATCGATAATCACTGTATCATTGACAATTTTCTCAGTGAAACGACGCTTAACACCAGCAAATGTTTTCAAGTGCTCACGCACCAAGTTCAAATCAAATCCTGCTGTGTAAAGAAGACCAATAACGGTTGTCGCATTCATGATATTGTGACGACCAAAGGTTGGGATGTGGAATTGCCCCAAGTCTTGTCCACGGAAATGAACGGTGAAGGTTGAACCAGTCGTAGAACGAAGAAGCTCACTAGCTACAAAGTCATTACCTTCTGCTTCAAAACCATAATAATAAATTGGTGCATCAGACGTAATTTTACGCAATTCTGCATCTTCACCATAGACAAAAAGACCCTTGGTAATTTGTTTAGCATAGTCGTTAAAAGCATTGAAAACATCCTCTAGACTTGTGAAATAGTCTGGATGGTCAAAGTCAATGTTGGTGATAATAGAGTATTCTGGGTGGTAAGGCATGAAATGGCGCTCATATTCGTCAGATTCAAAGACAAAATATTTGGCATTGGCCGAACCACGACCTGTCCCATCCCCAATCAAGAAGCTGGTATCTGTGATGTGAGACAAGACATGAGACAACATACCTGTCGTTGAAGTTTTTCCATGTGCTCCTGCTACTCCCATGCTAACAAAGTCACGCATAAAGCTTCCTAGGAACTCATGGTAACGTTTGTAGCTGATACCATTTTGGTCTGCATAGGCAATTTCGACGTTGTTATCTGGACGAAAGGCATTTCCAGCGATAATTTCCATATCACCGTCTAGATTCTTTTCATCAAAAGGAAGAATGGTAATTCCTGCCTGCTCAAGACCTCGTTGAGTAAAGTAGTACTTTTCAACATCTGAACCCTGTACCTTATGCCCCATTTGGTGCAACATCAAGGCCAAGGCACTCATCCCTGATCCCTTAATCCCGATAAAATGATATGTCTTTGGCATGTTTTCTCCCCTATTCTGTAATTCTGGTCAGATTCAACTCTTGGGCAACCCGACGTTCTTGTTCTGTTTGTTTACTTTTTTTATTGTAGATTTGGCTCTTCTTTAGAAAATCATAGTTGTTTTTCTTTGGAGCAGGTGCTGACACTTCTTCATTCTTGGTAGGGATAGAATGAACTTCCTCCGCTAAGATATAATGAGACTGGGTCAATTTTTGGCTATATCTGACAAATTCACCAGGATTTTCCTTTTGGAAAGGAGTTGTCGGTTGGTTGCCCTGTCTAAGAAGGCCTGATTTAGAATGACGTCTCGCACGGCTGAAATCCTGAGTTAGATAGTTAGCAGAGCGTTTCTTTTTCAAGTCTGCACGCGCTTCTTCACGCGCCACCTCCGCATAGCTCTTTCCTTCTTTTTTTACCCCTAAAGGAGCCTTTTTAGGTTTCTCTACTTGCTTTTCAAGCGGTTTTGCTGGTTTTTCTTCAGCAATAGGAGCCCATTCTAAATAATTTTTATCCCGATACTCACCCTTGATATTACTGATCAGATCAGACTCATCGTACAAGTTCATGACTGGCATTTCAGTCAGCATGACCTCGTCATCTGACACCAATGGAAATCGTTCTTGTTTCATTTTCTATTTCCTTTCAACACTTCATTATAGCGTATTGTCTTGATTTTTCAAGTGCTGGCTTCAGAAATTCCCAAAATTTCTCTAATTTCTGCTAGGGTGAGACTGCCACGTGACTCTGTGCCGTCCAATACTTGTGACACCAGATGTTTCTTTTGTTCTTGGAGTTCCTGAATTTTTTCTTCAATGGTTCCCTTGGTCACCAAGCGATAGACCTCAACCGTTTCTTCCTGACCCATCCGATGGGCACGGCCAATGGCTTGCGCCTCAACAGCAGGATTCCACCAAAGATCGACCAAGATAACCGTATCAGCACCTGTCAGGTTCAGACCGACACCACCAGCCTTGAGGGAAATCAGAAAGGCATCTCTTTCCCCTTGGTTAAAGGCCTTGGTCATGTCTTGTCTTTCCTTGGCTGGGGTTGAACCCGTAATTTTAAAGGAAGTCAAGCCCAAGTCTGGCAGTTCTTGTTCAATTTTCTCCAACATTCCCTTGAACTGCGAGAAAATCAAGACACGGTGTCCGCCGTCTGCCACCTGTACCAGCAGGTCTCGGAGACTATCCAGTTTGCCACTGGCTCCCTGATAATCTTCCATAAAGAGGGCAGGAGTGTCACAGATTTGGCGCAAGCGCATCAGACCAGACAAGATTTCCACACGACTTCGCTGAAATTCCTGATCTGACACTTGAGCCAATCTATCTCTCATCTGTTGCAACTGGGCTAGGTAGATAGCCTTTTGCTGGTCTTCCAGTTCATTCTTATAAACTACTTCAATCAAATCTGGCAATTCAGTCAGCACTTCTTCTTTCTTGCGCCTCATCACGAAAGGCTTGATAAACTGAGCAACGCGCTCAGCTGGTAATTTCATAAATTCTTTCTTGCTTGGCAAAAGTCCTGGCATGACGATTTGGAAAATAGACCACAACTCACCCAGATGGTTTTCAATCGGAGTTCCTGACAAGGCAAAGACAGACGGCACCACAAATTGTCTCAAAGTCTGAGCAATCTTGGTCTGGGCGTTTTTCATGACCTGAGCCTCATCTAAGAAAAGGAAGTCAAAGGCCATCCCCTGATAAAGCTCACTGTCCTGACGGAAGGTAGCATAGCTCGTCACATAGATTTGATGGCTATCAGCAAGAATCTCTTCACGACTAGCTTTCAAACCATGAACAACAGCCACATCCAACTGTGGGGCAAACTTCTGAAATTCATCTGCCCAGTTGTAAATCAAACCTGACGGTGCTAAAATCAAGACCCGACTTTCTTTTGTCACTTGACTGGTCAAAAAAGCAATAGTCTGCAGGGTTTTACCAAGTCCCATATCATCAGCCAAAATTCCACCAAAACCATAGTGATGGAGCATTTGCAGCCAGCCGATTCCCTTTTCCTGATAATCTCGCAAATCGGCCTGAACCTGAGTTGCTTGTCTAGGGAAGTCCTCTGGATGCGTCAAATCCTGGGCCAGATTCTGGAATTCTTGTGAAAAAGAAACACGGTCTCGCCCTTCAAAGAGATGAGCTAAACTGTAGGCCAAAGATTTCCGAGCCTGCAAGGTCCCATCTTTTAATTCAAACTGCCCCAGTTCCTGTAGATTTTGGCGAATTTTCTTGGTTTCTTCATCGAAAAAGTAGACTCGATTGGACGAATCAATGTAAAAATCTTGATTGGCAACCAAGGCCTGCATGGCTTGATCAATTTCCTCTTGGGCAATATCTTGAAAATCAAATTGGATTTCCAAGAGACCTCCCTTGGAAGCAATCTGCACTTGAGGGCTTGCTAGGTTATAGAGTTCTTCTAACTTGTCTGATAGGTCAACATTCCCGAGTTTTTCAAAGACTGGAATGATTTCGTGGAAGAAATGATAGACAGACTCTGCTTTTAGGGCCTGACGCCAAGATTGAAAGTCTGCTTCAAAACCTGTAACCAAACAGACTTGGAAAATTCTTTCTTCTAAGTCAGCATCACTTGAAAATGGCAATTCTTCTAGCTCTTGTCGGCTTGATACCTGCCTATCCCCATAATCAAACTGAATCTCTAAACGAATCCGATTATCTTCTTCCCTGTCAAAGTAAAAAGAGGGCGCAAACGTTTTGATTTGTAACCGTTCTGGAGCTGAAACAGTCCCCATCTGGCTAAAAAAAGTTAAACAAGAAGCCAACTTATCTCGGTCACTACTATCAAATTGCAGGTATTTCTTTCCATGCTGATCCACAGGTAGCGCTTTAATTTCCTTGAGAAGACGCATCTGTTGGTCTGTTAGAAAATAAACCTGTCCTTTATGGAAAAGTACAGCTCCCTGATAAAAGGCATTAACTCTTGGACTCTCTCTGATTTCCATTTCAAAATAATCCGAGTATTCTATTACTGTAAAGGCAAATAGATTAGCATCAGCATGCATATCCTGAAAAAGCAGGGTCTGGTAGCTATCCACTTGATGGTCAAATTGAAAATGGGGCAAGGTCATCAGTAAATTCACACCCTGCTCAAAAAAGGTCAGAGGGAAAAAGAGGTGCCGACCCTGGTTTTGGAAAAAGAGGTCTGGAGCCTGTCCTTCCTCCATCAGTCCCCGTAAGAACGTCAGAAGTTCTTGGCTGGCCTCATCAAAGGCTTCCCAAGAAAGAGACTCCTCATAGACCTTGCCAATCATATAAGACTTTCTCTGCTCGACAATCCTTAAAAAGAGTAGAATATCCCGAATGACATAGTATTTTTGGCTATTGATTTGGCCGATTCTCAGAGTCCACAAGATATGATTGCTTCCTGCTTCCACCTGACCCACAACTGATAACTCATAGGCGCATTCTGATTTTGGAGATAAAATTCGATCCAAAAACTTGCCACCCAAGGTCACCTTGGTTTCAATGGCCTCTTTTTCTTCATGACCTTCTTCCAGACTCCACAAGATTTCCTGACCACGCTCATCATTTTTCAGAAAATGCTCTAGCGCTGCCAAATGCACACAGTAGCCCCTCTTTTGAAAAAAATCACAGGCACAAAAAACCAAATCATCCTCTAAACTATAGCGCAGTTCTTCTTCTGCAACGCGAGCGTAGAGCCGATTGTTCTTTTCCTTGATGATATCAACCTTACCAGTTTCATAAAGGGCAACACCTTCGATACGAACTTTCCCCGGAATCAATTTAGCCATATTTTCACCTTTACCTTATCTTTTTATTATACCATATTTTCGCCTATGAAAATAGCCTTCTAGGAAGACTTTTCTCCTAGAAGACTGGATTTTTAACGTTTGGCAAAAGTAGCCACAATCCGCTGACAGACTTCTTGCAATAGAGATTTGGGCATAGCTATATTGATGCGGGCATGGAGACTTCCTTCCTCTCCAAAATCCAAACCACGGTTGAGGATAACCTTGGATTCATTTCTCAACAACTCTTGCAATGTTTCATCAGTCAGGTCATAGGCTGAAAAGTCAAGCCAAATCAAGTAGGTACCTTGCGGTTTCATGACCTTGATTTTAGTCTCTTTTCCAAATAGATCCACCACATAATTGATGTGATCTTCAAAGACTTGCTTGAGTTCCTCTAGCCAATCTTTACCGTATCGATAGGCAGCTTCTGTCGCCAAATAACCCAAGCCTGAAATTTCATGCTGATTATTGGCCAACAGGCGTTTCTGGAAAGCCAGTCTCAACTTAGGATTTTCAATGACTGCATAGGAATTTTTTGTCCCAGCAATATTAAATGTTTTAGTGGCACTGGTCAAGACGATAGCAAAATTTTTGAAGGCAGGATTGATGGTATTGAAAGACTGGTGTTTGTGACCAAAGAGGGTCAAATCTTGGTGAATCTCATCTGAAACTAACAAAACACCGTGTTTTTGGCAGAGTTGGCCAATCTTCTCCAACACTTCTTTTTCCCAAACACGTCCACCAGGATTGTGAGGGTTGCAAAGAATATAGAGTTTAACCTCCTCTTCCACCAAATCCTTTTCAAGTTGGTCAAAGTCAATCTCAAACAGACCATCCTTTTCCACTAAGGAATTAGTAATCAATCTACGATTGTTCAACTTGACACTGCGAGCAAAGGGTGGGTAGACAGGCGTGTTAATTAAAACCGCCTCGCCTTCTTTTGTAAAGGTTTGAATAGCTGTTGAGATGGCTGGTACCACACCCTCGATAAAAACAAGAGCCTCTTTGTCAAAGTTGTAACCGTATTGTGTAGCTTCCCACTTTTGAACTTCCTTAATTAAGTCTTCACTGGCATAGGTATAACCATAAACCAGTTGGTCTGCGTAAGTTTGCACGGCTTGGCGGATTTCAGGCAAGACCACAAAGTCCATATCCGCTATCCAAGCTGGTAGAACTTCACTATCCGTTTCTGTTTCTTTCCATTTATAGGTATGGTGCCCTAAACGGTTGGGCAGGCTTGTAAAATCATATTTTCCCATCTTTGTCTTATCCTTCTAAAGCTTGGCGCAAATCTGCAATCAAATCTCTAGCATCCTCAATCCCAATTGACAAGCGCAAGAGGTCATCTGTCAAACCATAAGAATGGCGCACTTCTGCTGGAATATCAGCGTGGGTTTGTGTCGTTGGATAAGTAATAAGACTTTCTACACCACCCAAACTTTCCGCAAAAGAGAAGACCTTAAGACTGTTCAAAATATGTGGAATGCGCGTTTCATCGGCTACTTTAAAGGAAATCATGCCCCCACGACCAGTGTAGAGAACTTCCTTAACTACTGGAGAATCCTTCAAAAAGGCAACCACTTCTTGGGCATTGGCTGTTGAGCGCTCCATACGAAGAGACAAGGTCTTGAGACCACGAAGCAACTGGTAGCTGTCAAATGGAGACAAGACTGCCCCTGTCGTATTGAGATTGTAAAAGAGCTTCTCGTATAGTTCTAAACTATTGGTTACAACCACTCCAGCCAAGACATCATTGTGGCCTGCTAGATACTTGGTTGCTGAATGGAGAACCATATCTGCTCCATCTTCAATCGGACGTTGGTAGATAGGGCTATAGAAGGTATTGTCCACCACCACTTTGGCACCCTTAGCATGAGCCAATTTTGCTAGTTTTTCGATATCAAATTCCAACATTAAGGGATTGGTTGGGGTTTCGATATAGAGAACATCCACATCCTTTTCTAACTCGGCAATCAACTCTTCTTCTGTATTGGCATAGGTAAAATGGAAACGACCTTCCTGCTCCACTTGGTTAAACCAGCGAAAAGAACCACCGTAAAGATCACGCACTGCCAAGACCTTACTTCCTACTGGAAAGACGCTAAAGGCCAGTACAATAGCTGACATCCCTGAGCTAGTCGCTAGGGCATAGTCTGCTGACTCAATAGCCGCCAAGACTTCCTCAGCCTTACTACGAGTTGGATTTTTAGTGCGCGTATAGTCAAACCCAGTAGATCGACCAAACTCTGGATGCTGATAGGTCGTTGAAAAATGGAGCGGTGTCACCAATGCACCTGTCGCTTCATCTGACTTAATGCCCGCCTGGGCCAAAATTGTGTTAATGTGTAATTCCTTGCTCATACAATACCTCCAAATCTATAGTAACTATTGTACCACTTATTTTCATCAACTCATTTTCTTCTTTTCAAGAGCTAGCTATAGTTTCAAACTATAGACTTATACTCTTCGAAAATCTCTTCAAACCACGTCAGCGTCGCCTTACCGTATATATGTTACTGACTTCGTCAGTTCTATCTGCAACCTCAAAACCGTGTTTTGAGCTGACTTCGTCAGTCTTATCTACAACCTCAAAACACTGTTTTGAGCAACCTGCGGCTAGCTTCCTAGTTTGCTCTTTGATTTTCATTGAGTACTAGCTAGTAAAACTAAAAAGAATCCAGAAAAGCTTCCAGATTCTTTTGTGAAAATCCTTGCTAGGGCTTACTTAGACTGAAAGAAATCCTGTTTGACTAAATAGTCATAATGCTCTTTGTTAAATTGATACTGACCTACATGCTGACTAATCTGACCAACATCCACAGAAAAAATATAGGCTTCATTTTGATAGTTCCAGTTCAGCCTAACTGTATTCAAGACTGGCTTATAAGTAAAATCTTGAACTTGATTCCAAGGCATCTCTACGACTTGATTAGAACGATTTTCAGTTATATCACTGATGTCCATCAAGAAAATCCCCTTAGGTGTGAATGCCAGAATTTTAGGCTTCACACTCGACTGAACATAGTAGGAACCACCTATAATGAAAAAATCAATAAAGGATTTCAACCATGTCTTTTTCTTGAAAGCCATCAGAAAATTCTTTTGCCCTTCAATGCGGCAAGTTGAGAGAAAGGATGCAATCTGTTTTTCTGTCGCAAATTCCATAATCGCGCCCATGATGATACCTTCATAAAAATCACTAAATAGGCAGATAAGAACTCTTCACATAAAAGAAGAACTTATCATTTGTTGCGTTTTATCTTACTTTTTCAGTAGACGGCATCCCTCCTATAACATTACCCTAGCATATGCATACTTCAATCAACATTGGGTAGATTTTCGAAAATAGCGTCTCACATTTATGTTATATTCATTATAACATAAACTCAAGAAACAAAGAAAAAAATGTGAGATTTTTCTTCCAAATTTACTATCATTCTATTAAAAAACGACAGCTTCCTTCGAAACCATCGTTTTTCTTGAAAAATCCTTATTTGACATGTTTTGCCAATTCTTCTTGGGCTTTTTTATTAGATTCTTCTTTTTCTTTCAACCATTTTTCTCTGGCTTTTGCATATTCGTCTGTTGTGACAATCTTATCTTGTACTTTGAGGTACTTAAATGATTCGACCCCTTTATTACCAGCCAATGAATAAGGTGCTGAGAAAGGAACTGTTTTTCTCAAGCCAGGTGTTCCACCCAATGAAACATTTGGAATCGCTAGAGAACTATCTATCAACCATGCTTGAATATCAGCATATTTTTCATAACGTTTGGCTGGGTCTTGCTCCTTATTAGCCTCTTCCAACATTTGAGTATAAGTGTCAAGTCCAACTGCCTTAGCCTTGTCGTTGGCTTCACCAGGCTCGAGTCCAAGATTTTGTAGAACCCCACCATTCTTGACACTAAAGATATCAAGATAGGTTGATGGATCTAAGTAGTCAGGACCCCAACCACCATTGTAAAGGTCATAATCTTTTTGAGCTGCTGTTTGAGCAAAGTAACTTGAGTTATGATAGTCCTCTGTTGATAACTGTTGGATATCAATAACGACGTTCTCCGTACCTAAAGCTGCTTCAATAGATTGCTTCATAGAGCTTACTTCTTGAATCCCCTTCTTAGAAGCTTGGTCAACTGTCGCATCCAAATGAATAGGGAATTGAACTCCCTTAGCTTCTAGCTCTTTCTTGGCCTCAGCAAATTTAGTCTTGGCTTTCTCAGGATTGTAATAAGGGTCTTGACCATCCGCAAAGTTGATACCTTGCCATTCCTTACCATAATTGACCATCTTAGAGGCTACTACTTCACCAAAGTCTTTTCCCTTGATACTTACAAAGGTTGGAGGAACAACCAAGTTACGCAAAATCTTAGTCGCTCCGTCTTCTCCCTGAGTTTGAGCCCCATAGGCTGTACGATCATAGGCAAAGTTAATAGCTTGACGGAAGTTTTTATTAAGAACTGCTTCCTGAGTTGATTTCTTTTCAATGTCGGTCGTCTTAGAAGTAAATTTATAAGCTTGTCTATCTAGGTTAAAATTCCAGTAATAAGACGTAGCAGTCTGCATACTGTAGATGATATCATCTTTGTATTTTTCTTTAATCCCTTCAAAACTTGAACTATTTGGATAGAGACGAGCGTAGCTATAGGCTCCGTCTGTAAAGTTACGAACAAGAGCATCTTGGTCACTACCATCATAGTAGGTCAATTTAACATCATCTACAAAGACATTCTTAGCATCCCAGTAGTTAGGATTTTTCTTGTATTCGATGACAGATTTTGAAACAAAAGCTTTCATCAAGAAAGGTCCACTGTACAAAATATTAGCAGGGTCTACCTTGCCAAAATCATCCCCTTTTGATTTTAGGAAATCCGCATTGACTGGGAAAAGAATGGTTGATGTCGTTTTTGAGTTCCAGTAAGGTTCTGGTCGAGCCAAGGTGTATTGAACCGTTTGGTCATCAAGAGCCTTGACACCGACAGTTGAAAAGTCGCTTGTTTTACCAGTGATATAGTCATCCAAACCTGCAACAGAGTCCTGCACTAGATACAAGGCTTCTGATTTTTTATCAGCCGCATATTGCAAACCTGTCACAAAATCTTGGGCAGTTACAGGAGCATATTCTTCTCCCTCAGAAGTAAACCACTTGGCATCCTTACGAAGTTTGTAGGTATAGGTCAAACCGTCCTTAGAAACACTCCAATCCTCTGCCAAGGATGGCACATAGTTCCCATATTGGTCATTTTCCATGAGACCATCTACCAGGTTGGTCACAATATCATTTGTTGTTGCGCGGTTTTCTGCTAGATAGTTCAAACTAGATGGATCACTTGAATAAACATAGTTATAGGTTTTTGATCCTGTGCTAGAATTTCCACACGCGCTCAATAAAATTCCTGTACCCAGGACAAGACCTGCCAAGGTTAGATATTTGCTCTTAGACTTTTTCATTTCCAGAACCTCCTGCTTTAAAGATTTGTTTTATTATACAACGTTTAGTTTGTTTAGTCAATGATTTTGTCCAAAAAAATCGAAAAAGGCCTCATCTTCTACTCTTAAAAGATAATTTTAGCTGTTTTGACGCTAAAAAAAGGAATAAGTTTCAAGTTCTCCTAAAAGATTGTTCAACTTATTCCTTTTATTTATAAATGCTATCTTAAGAAAACTTAAATTTTGCTCGCAACTGGGCAGCTTTGGCCTGTCCAATAACCTTATCTAAGAGACGAGTATAGAGACTCATGAATCCGTAGAGTCCACCCCCCATGGCACCGACAAGAGCTACATAAAAGAAGCTCCACAAACGTCCACTTGGTTGGAAAACAAATCCTAACAGCCACTGGATGGTTCCTATTAACAGAAACATGACTAGGGTCAGCAAACTGATTAAAATGATTCGCTTCACAATCACCTTGCGCTTAACACCCGTTACTTTACAAATATCCCGATACATCAAGACGTTAGGAATGATAAGAGCGATGGTTGTTGAAATCAAGGGACCATAACTGTGGAAAAGGGCGATGGTAGGCAGTTGCAAGACCAGCTTGGCAATAGAACCATAGATAAAATAGAGAACGGCCTTGCGGTTGCGGAACATGGCTTGAAGCATGGGGGACAAGACCATGTACAAGCCTAAAATAATAGACTGCAAAACTGCAAAGACAAATAAGCCCATGGACAAACTATCTGGCTTACCATAGAAGACCGTATAAAGAGGTTCTCCTACCATGACCACTCCAACCGTTGCTGGTAGCAGGAATACAAAAAGCATGGTAATGCTGTCCTGAACGAGACGAGAAGCTGCCTTCAAGTCCCCCTTAACATAGTTCTCCGTCAAAAGTGGCAAGCCTACACTCCCAATCGAAACCCCAACAGAAATCAAAATCATCGTGATTTTATTAGGATTGGCTGAGAAATAAGAAAACATGACAACCAAGTCCTCGTTGCTGTAGTTGGTAAACCAGCTCATACTATTGATAAAGGTCAGCTGATCCAAAATCTGGAAAAGCTGGATGGCAGACCCTGTCAGGATAAAAGGAATGGCTTCCTTAATGGTATCGACCAAAAGACGCTTGCTATTTATCTTATCTCCTGTTTCAAGGACTCTTTTGAGTAAACCTTCTTTGGCAAGGAAATAGATCAAGACTGCAAAACTGGCTACCATACCGACAAAGGCAGCAAAGGTGGATTGGGTAACCGCTACTAGGTAATCTCCTGAACCGAGCTTCATAATGATAAAGGTTGCTAGAAGCATCCAGATAACACGAATGACCTGCTCAGCAATTTGACTCATGGCATAAGGTTTGAGATTATTCATCCCTTGGAAAAATCCTCGGATAACACTCATAGATGGGAAAATCAAGACTCCCCAACCCAAGCTTTGCATGATTGGGATCAAGTCTTTGCCCACGCCAGACAAGTCTGCTAGCCAAGGAGCAAAGAGATACAAGACTAAAGCAAAAACCAGGCCAAGTCCCGTCATAAAGCCTAAAAAGCTCCGAATCAGGGCAAAGCTATGCTCCTCTTCTCGCATGGTATTATACTTGGCAACTTGCTTGGCCACCGCAACTGGAATCCCTGCTGTTGAAACCAGCAAGAACCAGGCATAGATATTGTATCCCATGGTAAAGAGTCCATTTGCTGTAGCCGCATAAGACCCCATCCAGATATACCAAGGGATAATATAGATGGCCCCAAGCAGGCGACTGATAAAGTTACTAGCCGTTAACCAAGCAGTCCCCCGTAACATCTGGGCCTGCTGGTGATTGTTTTCGTGCGACATAGATTCCTCATTCAATTTTGATAACTAGGAAAAACTCCTTATCTTCCATTATAAACTTTTCCTTGTTACTTGTAAATTTGCGACTTTCGGTTTACAATAGAAAGTATGATTAAGATTGAAACCGTATTAGATATATTAAAGAAAGATGGTCTCTTCCGTGAGATTATCGACCAAGAACACTATCACTACAACTACAGCCATGTCGTATTTGACACCATCTGCTATGACAGTCGCAAGGCTAAAGAAAAGAGCCTCTTTTTCGTCAAGGGTGCTGCCTTTAAGAAGGAATTTCTGCTTTCAGCTATCTCTCAAGGTCTCGATTGGTATGTGGCTGAAAAGGACTATGAGGTTGGTATTCCTGCCATTATCGTCAGCGATATCAAGAAAGCCATGAGTTTGATTGCCATGGAGTTTTATGGCAATCCACAGAAAAAACTCAAACTCCTTGCCTTTACTGGTACTAAGGGTAAGACAACAGCAGCCTATTTCGCCTATAACATCTTATCTCAAGGGCATCGACCTGCTATGCTCTCAACCATGAATACAACTCTAGATGGTAAGACTTTCTTTAAGTCTGCATTGACAACCCCTGAGAGCATCTACCTCTTTGATATGATGCATCAAGCTGTGCAAAATGACCGTACCCACCTCATCATGGAAGTCTCCAGTCAAGCCTATCTGGTCAAACGTGTCTATGGTCTAACCTTTGATGTGGGAGTTTTCCTCAATATCAGCCCAGACCATATCGGCCCGATTGAACACCCTAGCTTTGAAGACTACTTCTACCACAAACGTCTCTTGATGGAAAATAGCCGAGCAGTCATCATTAATAGTGACATGGATCACTTTTCTGTCTTGAAAGAACAAGTGGCAGATCAAGACCATGATTTCTATGGTAGCCAATCAAATAATCAAATCGAGAATTCCAAAGCCTTTAGCTTTTCAGCTAGTGGGAAACTGGCTGGTGATTATGATATCCAACTGATTGGTCACTTCAACCAAGAAAATGCCGTTGCTGCTGGGCTTGCTTGTCTTCGTCTCGGAGCAAGTCTTGAGGACATCAAAAAAGGAATCGCTGCAACCCGCGTTCCCGGCCGTATGGAAGTCCTCACTCAGAAAAATGGAGCCAAGGTCTTCATCGACTACGCCCACAACGGTGACAGTCTCAAAAAACTCATCAATGTGGTAGAAACTCATCAAACTGGAAAGATTGCTCTGGTCTTAGGTTCGACAGGAAATAAGGGAGAAAGTCGTCGTAAGGACTTTGGCCTTCTCCTCAATCAACATCCTGAGATTCAAGTCTTTTTGACTGCTGATGACCCCAATTATGAAGACCCAATGGCCATTGCAGATGAAATTAGTAGCTATATCAATCATCCTGTTGAAAAGATTGCGGATCGCCAAGAAGCCATCAAAGCGGCAATGGCCATCACAAATCACGAATTAGATGCAGTTATTATTGCTGGTAAGGGAGCCGATTGCTACCAAATCGTCCAGGGCAAGAAAGAAGCTTATCCAGGAGATGCAGTCGTAGCAGAAAATTATTTATAAGGATTGTAAAAAAATCAAGGGAAAATGAAACCCTTGATTTTTTCCTATTCTTTAGTAAAAACGTTTTTCAAACCTTCAACGGCACCTTCTACAGCACCTTTAGCATCTTCAACTACTTCTTTTGCCTTAGCAACTGTTTTTTCAACAGCTCCTTCAAGTTCTGTCTTGCTGTCTCCAGTAACTTTACCAAAACCTTCTTTGACAGCGCCTGTTGCTTGTTCCAATTTGTTTTCAAGTGACATATGATTGTCTCCTTTAGTTTTATTCCGATATGTGTTATCGGTTACATTAGTATAAACTTATCGATAGATAAAGTCAAACAATGTGCTCAGAAAAAGCAATCACACTAAATAGAAAGTTAATCTCTCCTTGTCAAAATCGACAGCCAACTCATACTTTCCATCTTCATTTTGGACTATATAACCCAGGACAACTAAACTGTCCACAAAGATATCACGGCGTTTCTGCATCAGTTGATCTTTTTTGAGAAATTTTAGCAAAAAAGTTGTCATGTATTTGAGGGCATACTCAGGATTAACATCTCCTAAAATGTCATAGAGTTCCTGCTGTTTTTCTGTCAAAGGATACTGATGTTTGACCTTGTAGAAATAATTGGACAGGGTCATTTTTGATCTTGCAAAGTCCGTCTTTTCAACTAAAATAGCTGCATTGGTTTGATTGCATAATTCCGTCTCAAAACGCTGCTCCAACAAGGCTTGATAGACCGGACTAGCTTCTCTGACAAAAATCTCTTGATCCAGTTCGAGACTATCAAGTGATTCAAGCATAGGAAAATTGAGGTAATAGCGCTTATTTTCACGTAGAATCAAGCCTGCCTTTATATACTCTTCCATGAGTTTATCAACTGCAATATCTGGAAATTGAGCCTTAATTTCCCGTAGAATCACATCCTCATACTGGTCCAGATAGTGGATCAATTCTCCAAAAATGGCTGTCTCGTCAAACGAGATGGATTAAAAATCTGAATCATGAAGATTCCTTTCTTTACATTCTAACAGAGGCGATGCTGCCAACTGACTGGGATTGGTTCCAGCTTGGTTAAGAGGCACAGGAAGTTCGAGTTTCCTATAATATTCTCTCCAAAAATCACTAATCTCCTGGTCCCCATTCCCAAATTTCATAGGTATGGTCTCAAAAATCGGTAGGATTTCTGCCATGTACTGGGAACAGTAAAAACCATGCCCATCTGGATAGAAAGAAGCATTGTAGGGTGCCCCTAGATGTTTGCAAGCTTTTTCCTTCGCCGACTGGATATCCATTTCTGGGTAAACATAGAGGTCGTATAAATGATTGGACTCAAAGAAGTCTGCTGGTTCCTGACAGATAACACCCACCTTTCCACTAGCATGGTAAATCATCCCATCCAAATAAATGGCAACATGGTTATAGTTGCCTGTGGAAGTCTGGATGGCCTGTCCCATATCTGACTCATCTCTCACAAAAATCAAATCGCCATTTTCTAACATGCTTCACTCCTAGAAAAAAGGAGCCGAAACTCCTTTCGATATAAGGCAAACTAGACTTTCCGATTTTGAACTGACACCCAAAATCTTAAGCATTAAAGCTTTCAGTCAATTGAGGTACCACTTGTTTCTTACGTGAAACGGCACCAGCAAGGAAGGCATGATTGTTTTCAAGTTTGAAGTTGAAAGCCGCTTCGACCTTGCCAATATTGGCACCAAGAGCCAAGATTTCTGAGTTTGAGTTGACGATATCTGTAATCATCAAGACAAAGTCAGAGTAGCCGTTTGCTTCGTTAGCAGCTTGCATTGCAGCTTCAATTTCTGCTTGACGTTCCAAGACTTCAGCGATGTCAACTGTGTTCACTTGGGCAACACGGACATTATTTCCGTTCAATTCAAAAGTTTTAGCATCGATGTCAATCAATTCGTCAGCAGATTTGCTAGCCAAGTTTGTACCAGCTTTCAACATAGCTAAACCATATTCCTCCAAGTTTACACCAGCCAATTCAGCCAATTCAGGAGCAATAGCCTTATCTGTTGGGTGTGTGGTTGGTGATTTCAAAAGAAGAGTATCTGAAATCAAACCTGAAAGCATCAAACCAGCAATCTCTTTAGGAACAGCTACACCATGTTCTTTGAACATACGATAAACGATTGAAGACGCTGAACCAACTGGCTCCAAACGCATGTAAAGTGGGCTTGCAGTTTCAAAATTAGCCACACGGTGGTGGTCCACCACACCATAAACTTCTACTTCAGCGATATCTGATACAGATTGTTGGAATTCATTGTGGTCAGTCAAGATAACTTGCTCTGCACCTTCTGCTTTGGCAGAAGTGATGACACGCGGTGCTTCCACACCAAAATAGTTCAAGACAAAGGCTGTTTCTTCATTTGGAGTTCCAAGAGCAACAGCTTCCGTATCCAAACCGTAAGCTTCTTTTGCAAGGTAGGCAAAGGCTACAGATGACCCAATGGCATCTGTGTCTGGATTTTGGTGACCAAATACTAGAATCTTAGACATGATAATACCTCATTTTGTTTATTCTCTTTATTGTAGCATTTTTTTCGCTTTTTGACAAAAGTAAGAGGAGTCAAAGGGCTCCTCACAATTCTTCAAAATAACTGACTAAATTTCTATCTTGATTTTCAGATAAAAATTGCTCCTTCTGTGGTCGTTTCTTACGCTTGAGAAGGGCTTCTGCCGACATGGCTTCTTCCTTACTGGCAAAACCTTGAGCATAGATGAGTTTGACTGGCAAGCGTGCTCGTGTGTATTTGGCTCCCTTCCCACTATTATGGACAGCGAGGCGTCTCTTCACATAAGTCGTATAGCCTGTATAGTAGGATCCGTCACGGCACTCCAGCACATACATATAAGCCTTATAATCCATAATAAATCTCTTCGAGTTCCGGCGTATAAGAGCCATCATCATTGTGAACAATGAGAGGTGGTAAGACCTTAAAGCCACTTGTTGAACCATCCTTGATAGCTTCAATCAAGAGCATATTGGCTTCCTTTTCCTTTTTTGGATAGACAAATTGCAGACGCTTAGGGGCTAGATTATGCCGTTGTAACGTATCCAAAATATCCAGAAGTCGATCAGGACGATGAACCATGGCCAAACGCCCATTAGATTTGAGAATACTCTGGGCACTACGACAGATTTCCTGCAAATTGGTCGTGATTTCATGTCGCGCCAAGAGATAATGTTCACTCTCGTTCAGGTTTGAATGAGGATCCACCTTGAAATAGGGCGGATTACACAAAATCATATCCACCTTACTTCCCTGGATATAAGCAGGCATATTTTTCAAATCATCACAGATGACCTCCATCTGCTCTTCCAAACCATTCAAACGGACAGAGCGCTCAGCCATATCCGCCAAACGCTCCTGAATCTCAACAGCCAAAATCTGTGCCTGAGTACGAGTGCTAGCAAATAGCCCCACTGCTCCATTCCCAGCGCAGAAATCCACTATCAAGCCCTTTTTAGGAAAACGTGGAAAGCGTGACAAGAGAACACTATCCACCGAATAGCTAAAAACCTCTCTATTTTGAATAATTTTGATATCTGTTGAGAAGAGCTGGTTAATGCGCTCCCCTGATTTTAATAATTGTTCTTCTTCCATGGTTCTATTATAGCAGATTCATATTAACATTACAAAAAATATAAAATTCTAAACTACTTCTTCTTTTTTAAATAGTGCAAGGCTTCTCTAGTCCAAATTGGCATCATTCGTTTAAGAGGCGCAAAGCCGTAGTTAAAACGGTCGCTTGAAAAGCGTCTCCGTCTCGGAAACTGGTGCTTTTCTTCCTCCAAAGTGCGGATAGAAAGACTTGCTTTCCCTGTAAATTCATCTAAATCCACTACTTGAACTTGAACCTCTTCATCAACTTTCAAGGCTTCATGGATATTTTCAATAAAGCCTGTCCGAATCTCTGAAATATGAATCAGCCCCGTATCACCTGTCTCTAGCTCAACAAAGGCACCGTAGGGCTGAATCCCTGTAATACGACCCTTTAGCTTATCACCGATTTTCATCTTAGTCCTCAATTTCAATTGTTTCAATCACAACATCTTCAACTGGCTTGTCCATAGCCCCTGTCTCAACAGAAGCAATGGCATCCAAGACAGCGTAAGAAGCTTCATCAGCTAGCTGACCAAAAACCGTGTGACGACGGTCTAGGTGAGGTGTCCCACCTTGGTTGGCATAAATTTCCGCAATCGGTTCTGGCCAACCACCACGAGCAATTTCTTTCTTAGAATAAGGCAGGTGTTGGTTTTGGACGATAAAGAACTGGCTGCCGTTGGTATTTGGACCAGCATTGGCCATAGAAAGGGCACCACGGATATTGTAAAGTTCTTCTGAGAATTCATCCTCAAAAGATTCGCCGTAGATGGACTCGCCACCCATACCAGTTCCAGTTGGGTCTCCACCTTGGATCATAAAGTCCTTGATAATACGGTGGAAAATGACACCATCATAGTAACCATCTTTTGCAAGAGCTACAAAGTTAGCTACTGTTTTAGGAGCATGTTCAGGGAAAAGTTTAATACGCAAGTCTCCGTGATTGGTCTTAATAGTCGCGATAGGACCTTCTACTGTTTCAATGTCTACTTGTGGGAAATGCAATTCTTTTTCTACCATACCAAATCCTTCTAAGGCATCAAAAATGCCATCTTCTTCTAGTGTTTTTGTAATATAATCTGCTTTTTCTTTGATCTTATCATGAGAAATTCCCATTGCAACGCTGATTCCAACATAATCAAAGAGTTCCAAGTCATTCAGCCCATCTCCAAAAACCATAACGTTGTCTGGTTTCAAGCCAAGGTGTTCCACAACCTTTTCCACCCCCGTCGCTTTGGAGCCTGAAATCGGAACAATATCAGACGAATGTTGGTGCCAACGAACCATGCGAAGTTTATCTGAGAGACTGTCAGGTAAGTGTAAGTCATCTCCCTTATCTTCAAAAGTCCACATCTGATAGATGTCTTCTTTCTCATGGAAATCTGGATCCACATCTAAATCAGGATAAATTGGATTGATAGCCTCACTAATCATATCTGTACGAATAGACAACTTGGCATCATGACTCCCAACCAAACCATACTCAATTCCCTCTTGCTTAGCCCAAGAGATATACTCCTCAACATCTGACTTCTCAATCTGATGTTGATAAATAACCTGACCTTTTTTATCTTCGATATAAGCCCCATTTAAGGTCACAAAAAAGTCAGGATTCAGTTCACGAATTTCTGACACGACACCAAAAATCCCTCGTCCAGAAGCAATACCTGTCAAAATTCCTTTCTCACGTAATTGCTTAAAAACAGCTGGGATTGAAGCCGGAATAAAACCTGTCTTGGAATTCCGCAATGTATCATCAATATCAAAAAAGACAATCTTGATCTTCTTTGCCTTATATCTTAATTTGGCATCCATCTCACTACCTCTTTCAATCTAACTCTTTCCATTATACCATAAAGTAGAGAAATCCCACATCCCCAATAAAATCCTTGTCTCTTATCCGAATTCTTTTACTAGATACAAAACCAAATCATCATTATTTTGGCTAGTTGCATTCATTTCCAAGGGTTGATTTCGATACCAGACACCTGTCCCATCTGGAATGTAGCCCCGTCTGATATACAATCTCTGGGCAGGGCCATAGCCTAAGTGCAAACCTACACCAAGAGTGACCTTACTCGAAACAAACTTGACTCGTTTTTCTGCTTCTTCTAGCAATTGATTCCCAATCCCTTGATTTCTAAAAGGCTCAAACACATTAAAATCTGATAATTCTGGATAGACTTCTGCAAAAGGACCATGTTTAGCAGAGGGCAAAATGGTAACGTAGCCCGCTACAGCACCATCAATCTCTGCAACTAAGACTTCTCTCTCCCCACTTTCCTGTTCCAGAAAATATCTAGCCAAAATTTCCTCTCTACCAGGCCAACCTTGATTCATAAAGCCATGAGATAAGGATTCAATATCAGACTTAATCATATTTCTAATCGTACAATTCATCTTTGACTTACCCACCTTTACTCTTTCTATTACCATTATAGCACGCCAAGGTCAGAAAAAAACTATCTCGTGAAAAAAAGATCCGTTGGGGTCTTAATTCGCATTCTTGTTTCCAAGCTCATGAAAAAGAGGTCCCCCTGACCTCAACTCGCTCTCTCATTTCAAGGCTCGTGAAAAAAAGACCCGTCGGGGTCTTAATTCGCTTTCTTGTTTTCAAGCTCATGAAAAAGAGGTCCACTGGACCTGAAAAAAAGACCCAACCGGGTCTTTTCTTTAATCTTCGTTTACGAAAGGCATCAAAGCCATTACGCGAGCGCGTTTGATAGCTGTTGTTACTTTACGTTGGTTTTTAGCTGAAGTTCCTGTTACACGACGAGGAAGGATTTTCCCACGTTCTGAAACGAAACGGCTAAGAAGCTCAGTATCTTTGTAATCAACATATTCAATTTTGTTTGCTGCGATGTAATCAACTTTTTTACGGCGTTTGAATCCGCCACGACGTTGTTGAGCCATGTTTTTTCTCCTTTATAATTTTAGTTGTCCATTAGAATGGTAAATCATCATCTGAAATATCCAATGGATTTGTTGTTCCAAATGGATTTTCATCACGTGAAAAGTCTGGTACTGAATTTGTAGGCGCTGAATAGTTTGCAGTTGGTGCAGAGTAAGCTCCACCTGTATGACCTTCACGCACACTACGGCTTTCTAACATTTGGAAATTCTCAGCCACGACCTCTGTCACGTAGATACGTTGTCCTTGCTGGTTATCGTAACTACGAGTCTGGATACGGCCTGTCACCCCGATAAGTGAGCCTTTTTTAGCCCAATTAGCAAGGTTCTCAGCCTGTTGACGCCACATAACGACATTGATAAAATCAGCCTCACGTTCGCCATTTTGACTCTTAAATGTACGGTTTACTGCAAGAGTAAAAGTCGCAACTGCTACATTTGATGGGGTATAACGCAACTCAGCGTCACGTGTCATGCGCCCTACAAGTACAACATTGTTAATCATAGTTTACCTTCTTACGCGTCAATTTTGACGATCATGTGACGAAGAATGTCAGCGTTAATTTTTGAAAGACGGTCAAACTCTTTAAGAGCTGCATCGTCGTTTGCTTCAACGTTAACGATGTGGTAAAGTCCTTCACGGAAATCTTTGATTTCGTATGCAAGACGGCGTTTTTCCCAAGATTTTGATTCAACAACAGTTGCACCGTTGTCAGTCAAAATAGAGTCAAAACGTGCTACCAAAGCGTTTTTAGCTTCTTCTTCAATGTTTGGACGAATGATATAAAGAATTTCGTATTTAGCCATTGATATGTTCCTCCTTTTGGTCTAATGACCCCAAGACTTTGCAAGGGGTAAGTGAGGTTCGCTCACAATAAACTATTATACTAGAAAAAATTTTTTTACGCAAGTAAAAACTCTGATATGCGAAAAAACGCCACATGGGCGTTTTCCTATTCTTACGGTTTAATACGGTGCAACATACGTGGGAATGGAATGGCTTCACGGATATGTTTTGTTCCTGCTGCGAAGGTTACCATACGCTCGATACCGATACCAAATCCACCGTGTGGAACTGTACCGTATTTACGAAGGTCAAGGTAGAATTCATACTCTGTACGATCCATGCCAAGTTCATCCATCTTAGCGACAAGGGCATCGTAGTCTTCCTCACGCATAGACCCACCGATAATTTCTCCATAGCCTTCTGGAGCAAGCAAGTCTGCACAAAGCACGCGCTCTGGATTTCCAGGAACTGGTTTCATATAGAAGGCCTTGATGGCTGCTGGGTAGTTCGTGACAAAAGTTGGCACACCAAAGTGGTTTGAAATCCAAGTTTCATGTGGTGAACCAAAGTCATCACCATGCTCAAGATGTTCGTAGTCAGCGTCTTCATCATTCTCATGTTCTTGCAAGAGGTCAATGGCTTGATCGTAAGTGATACGTTTGAATGGCTCTGCAATGTAGCGTTTCAAGAGCTCTGTATCACGTTCCAAGGTTTCCAAGGCTTGAGGCGCACGGTCAAGAACACCTTGTAGAAGAGCTTTCACATAAGCTTCTTGCAAGTCAAGCGACTCATCATGTGTCAAGTATGAGTACTCTGCATCCATCATCCAGAACTCGGTCAAGTGACGGCGCGTTTTTGATTTTTCAGCACGGAAAACTGGACCAAAGTCAAAGACACGACCAAGAGCCATAGCACCTGCTTCTAGGTAAAGCTGACCTGATTGGCTCAAGTAGGCTGGCGTTCCGAAGTAGTCCGTTTCAAAGAGTTCTGTTGAATCTTCTGCCGCATTTCCTGAAAGAATTGGGCTGTCAAATTTCATGAAACCGTTCTTGTCAAAGAACTCATAAGTTGCATGGATAATAGCGTTACGGATTTGCATCACGGCCACCTGCTTACGAGAACGGAGCCACAAGTGACGGTTGTCCATCAAAAAGTCTGTACCGTGTTCTTTTGGTGTGATTGGGTAGTCTTGAGATTCACCGATCACTTCGATGTCTGTGATGTCCAACTCATAGCCAAATTTAGAACGTTCGTCCTCTTTGATAATACCTGTCACATAAACAGACGTTTCTTGGCTCAAGCGTTTGATGACATCAAACTTCTCAAGTCCTACTTCTTCACCAAATTTTTCGACAAAGTTTGGTTTAAAAGCCACACCTTGGAAGAAGGCTGTTCCATCACGCAATTGCAAGAAGGCAATTTTCCCTTTTCCTGATTTGTTGGCAACCCAAGCGCCAATCGTCACTTCCTGACCAACATAGTCTTTTACATCAATAATCGTTACACGTTTTGTCATTATTTTTCCTTTTTCTTTTTTATTCTTTATGGCAAACCACTTCTATATTGTTCCCATCTGGGTCAATCACAAAAGCAGCGTAGTAAATCGGATGCTCACTGCGATAATCAGGAGCCCCATTGTCTCGCCCACCTGCCTCTAAACCAGCCTCATAACAAGCCTGAACTTCTTCCTTATTTTCTGCTAAAAAAGCAAAGTGAATAGGATCTTGTGTCCCCTGAGCCAGCCAAAAATCACCACCAGGATGAGGGCTGTTCGGGGCAAGAAAACTGATTAGAGAAGTAGTCTTAAAAGCCAATTTATAGCCCAAAGGAGCGAGAAAACTCTTATAAAATCCTTCTGAAATTTGTAAATCCTTTACCTTAATCTCAAAATGATCAATCATTCTCACTACCCATAAATGCTTTCAAGCGTTTAACTGCTTCTTTAAGCGTGTCTAGGTCTGTCGCATAGCTGAGGCGGACATTTTCTGGTGCTCCGAATCCTGCTCCTGTTACCAAGGCCACTTCGGCTTCCTCTAGGATAGCGGTTGTAAAATCTGTCACATCTGTATAGCCTTTCATCTCCATAGCTTTTTTGACATTTGGGAAGAGATAGAAAGCTCCTTGCGGTTTGAGCACTTCAAATCCTGGCACCTCAGCAAGAAGGGGATAGATGGTATTGAGACGTTCCTCAAAAGCCTGACGCATGCTTTCTACAGTATCTTGCTCACCTGATAGAGCCTCAACTGCTGCATACTGGGCTACTGCTGACGGATTCGAAGTTGTTTGACCTGCAATCTTGGACATGGCAGCAATAATGTTTGCTTCTCCAACGGCATAGCCAATCCGCCAACCTGTCATGGCATAGATTTTAGACACACCATTGATGACCACTGTTTGCTTGCGAATTGCCTCAGATAGGCTAGAAATCGGTGTGAACTCATGACCATTATAGACCAAGCGCCCATAGATATCATCTGCTAGAATGAGAATATCCTTTTCTACAGCCCAGTTTCCGATTGCCAAGAGTTCCTCACGGGTGTAAATCATACCTGTCGGATTGGATGGCGAATTCAGCACCAAAACCTTGGTCTTGTCTGTGCGAGCTGCTTCTAACTGCTCTACGGTCACCTTAAAGTGATTATCTTCCTTAGCAGGAACAAAGACTGGCACACCTTCTGCCATCTTGACCTGGTCTCCATAGCTTACCCAGTAGGGGGTTGGGATGATAACTTCATCACCTGGATTGACCACAGCCATAAAGAAGGTATAGAGAGAATATTTGGCTCCAGCAGCGACTGTCACTTGATTTGGCGCTACAGAATAGCCGTAAAAGCGTTCAAAGTAAGTATTGACCGCTGCCTTGAGCTCTGGCAGGCCTGAGGTTACTGTATAAAAAGAAGCACGCCCATCTCGAATCGATGCAATGGCGGCATCTTGGATATTTTTTGGAGTAGTGAAATCTGGCTCACCCAAGGTTAGAGACAGGATATCTCTTCCCTCAGACTTGAGTGCTTTGGCACGAGCTCCAGCAGCCAAGGTCACACTTTCTTCCATTTCTAAAACACGGTTGGATAGTTTCATAGGCCCTCCTTATTGACCAATACTCCTGTTTCAAAATCTACTAGATAAAAATCAGAGCCTGACTTGACTTCCCAGATTGGTTTGTCTTGATAACGGCCAAAGGTAATCTTGTCAATCTCGCCAGCTCCTTTTTCCTTCGAAACAGCTTCTGCTTTTTCTTGTGAAACACCTTGATTTAGCTGATAAACGTAAATATTGTGGTCATCTTTTCCAATCAGGACAGCAAGTGCTTCTTGTTTTTTATTACGGCCAAGAACGCTATAATAGGATTCCAAGCCATTGTATAAGTCAACCTGATCAGCCTGCTCTAATCCTGCATACTGCTGAGCTAATTTTTCTCCTTCACTTTTAGCTGTTTGATAAGGTTTCATACTCAGAAACACTAGATACAGAAAGGAAGCACTGATAACCACAAACAAAATCGTCATCCCTAGACCATACTGCCACAGTAGATTATTTTTTGCTTTTTTTTGTCTTTTTTTCACTCGTCTATTTTACCATCTATTGGGCTTTATTACAAGTGAATGCAAGAACAATCGCACTTTATTTCTTCCTTCAAACAAAACCGATTTTGAAAGTGAAACAGTTCTTACTTTTTCAGTCACAAATGACTAGAGTTTCCGAAATTTTACAATTTTCAAATAAACTCTGAGCAAATTTCTTGCAAGTTGTTTTGCTTTGTTGTAATATATTTTATAACAACGAGAAAATTCTCGTAAATTTAAGAAAAAGGAGACACATCATGTCTAAAAAAGTATTATTTATCGTCGGATCACTACGCCAAGGTTCTTTCAACCACCAAATGGCGCTCGAAGCTGAGAAAGCACTTGCTGGTAAAGCGGAAGTTAGCTACCTTGATTATTCAGCCCTTCCTCTCTTCAGCCAAGATTTGGAAGTTCCAACTCATCCAGCTGTAGCTACTGCTCGTGAAGCGGTTCTCGCTGCGGATGCTATCTGGATCTTCTCTCCAGTCTACAACTTCTCTATCCCTGGAACAGTAAAAAACTTGCTTGACTGGCTATCTCGCGCCCTTGACTTGTCTGATACACGTGGCGCTTCTGCCCTTCAAGACAAGTTTGTCACCGTATCATCTGTAGCCAATGCCGGTCACGATCAACTTTTCGCTATTTACAAAGACCTCTTGCCATTTATCCGTACACAAATCGTTGGTGATTTCACTGCTGCACGTGTCAATGACTCTGCTTGGGCAGACGGAAAATTGGTTCTTGAAGAAACAGTCCTAAGCTCACTTGAAAAACAAGCGGAAGACTTGGTCAATGCTATCAAGTAACTAATATAATAAAAGCGAACAAGACTACTTTTCTGACACTCAGAAGACTAGCTTGTTCGCTTTTTTTCATTTATAAACTAAAATAGCTGATGATACATATTGCCAAATACAAAATATCTGATTTCTATACTTCCTTAACAAAAACCAATTCCTGTGGCTGGGACAGATCTTCTCGGTAGGTAAATCCTGCAAAGCTTAAGCGACGAGCTTCCTCCACCGTCTGTACTTGATTTTCTATCAGGGCTGTCAGGAAGGCACCACGCGCTTTCTTGGAAATGGTTGAGTGAATTTTCAGCTGACCGCCTCTATCCTCCATGAATTTGAAGGTCACCATTTTTTCTCTGATTTCCTTAGAAAATACAGTCTCAAACTCGGATGACAAGAGAGAGAAAATCACTTCTTCCTGCTTCAGAGCTTCATCATAGGCTGCCTTCCAATGGCTCTTCAAAGTCTTACCAGCGACTTTCAACTTCATCAAAAAATCCAAACGGTGAGGAGCCATAGGTGACAAGACTGGAACGACACCGTACAAAGCCGAGGTAATGAAAACATGATTTTCAAGATAGGCTTGTTCTACCTCGGTCAATTTGTCTCGCTTGATATGGCGGTACATAAGCCCATCAAAAAGTTTAAGAGCTGGGTAGTGTTGAGCAGTTTGCCTTTTCAAAGCTTGGATATTTTGACATTCTTCCGCAGCCTTCTCGGCTGATACCTTATAAAAACTCTCCAATTGACTAGCAGAATAGAGGGCCAAGGCATCCAGCACGGCCTGACTTTCTGGTATTAAAGGTGTTGCCTCGATACTCGGCAAGTCTGTGTTCATTTCTTTTGCTGTAGGGATTAAAATTTTCATATTGATAGTGTAGCATATTTTTTAGCCACAACCAAGAAATTCATCTGATACTCAATGAAAATCAAAGAGCAAACTAGGAAGCTAGCCGCAGGCTGTACTTGAGTACGGCAAGGCGAAGCTGACGCGGTTTGAAGAGATTTTCGAAGAGTATGAAAAACCTCGGTTTGACCGAGGCTTCTCTATTTATTTGGGCCATCCTAACCAGATAGCCACGAGAACGAGGGCTGCGCCAGCTAAACTTGTTAAGATAGATAAGAATTTATCTTTTTTCTCCTTGAACTGAGAAAAACCTATCTTCAAAGCGAGCAGTCCAAGTAGCATTGAAGCAAGCATCAAATAAAAACCCCTTTCTTTGTCCTCCATTAGTCTTAATTTATTTTATTATAACATATATTTCTTAAATAAACCTTTTTTATACTCAATGAAAATCAAAGAACAAACTAGGAAACTAGCCGCAGGTTGCTCAAAGCACAGCTTTGAGGTTGCAGATAAAGTTGACGTGGTTTGAAGAGATTTTCGCAGAGTATTACTGTACTTTAAAGGTCTTGAGATAGCTGTCTTTTCCTACTTGACCTTCGAAGGTTCTACCATTTTCAAGGTAAGGAAGGTCATCTGATACTGAGGCCTTAACCTTGTAAATCTTGCCATCAACTTTAAAGAAGTAGACGGTGTCGCCCTTGATAACAGCTGATTTGAGGTCTGCTACTACTCCCTTGATGCTTTCTGTCGTTGCATTGTCAATTTCAAGGTCGTTTTTATTGGCATACTTGCTGAGCATCTCTTCCACTGTAGTAGCTACGATAACATTTTGGTACTCGACTGCGTCTACTAGAGCATACTCTTTGACCAAGCCAGCATTGTCCTTCAAACCCATGATGTAGAAAGGCTTGTCATTGAGGTTGATGAGGATTGGGAAGGTTGCTTTGTAGGATTTCTCCTGAACAGCACCTTCTGCTGATTCACGGGCTGATTCTTCTGTCGCAGAAGCCAAGCTATACTTAGTAATTTCTCCTGTTCGCATATTTTCAAGGATGAAACCAAGATTACTCTCATCCGCATTAGCCGACGTCACACCTGTGTAGAGATAGATGTCATTACCGATAGACAAGTAATTATAGCCATTGGTAGTCTGGGTCACGTTTTTCTTGGAAATCATGGCATTCAAGAAACCGTCCTTGTACTTGCCGTTGTAGTTGATTTGCTCAATGGTTTCCTCTGCTGGATAGATCCTATCCACCCATTCTGGAACATCTGATAAGCTGTATTCCTTGGTTTCTCCATTTGTAGCATCCAAGATAATGACTGAAGCAGGACGAGGAACCGCAAGTCCAAATTGCTTTTGGTAAACCGTTGCTACATAGAAAGGATTGCCCTCATCGTCCACCTCAAAAGATGGAGTTTTAAAGATTTTGGTCGGGTACTTCAAGCGCAGGTGACGTTTGACATCACGGTTAAAATACTCCGAGTCTGAATACTTGATTGGTGTCTTCAAGTCCACCAAATCCGCATTTCCAGTTACCATGTCCACCTTGATATACTCACCGATTCCCTTGGCTTGATTGTTAAACCATTTGATAGGGTCTGCATATTCTAGTGGTGTGACCCGATAAGGTTTCCCATCAATTGTCAATTGGGTATAGGTATCTGCCGCTACGTATTGCGACACCTTATCGGTTAGGGAACCCAAGTAGCGGTCTCCAATTTTTTCAGCAGTACTTCTATCTAGGATAGGAACCTTACTGGTGTCACTCTTAGGAAATTCAGTAAAGTCTTTTTCCGTAACCGTGACTACATTGGCATAATTTTTAGCCTGAAACATGCTGGAAGTTACCAAGGAAACCAAAGCTGCCAAGAGAAGAATTCCTCCAATCAAAGCTAACAGAATTTTCCCTAACCGATTGATTTTGAAACCCTCAAGATTTAAGGCAGCTTCCGCCTTACCGTGGCGCACATGAACCGTTTTGACCAGATTGATTCCCTTGCCAAAGCCAAATAAGATTGCTACAAGCAGCAAATGCCCACAGAGGAAAAAGAGAAATTCCCAGCTGGTCAGGTTAAGGGGCGGTAAAAAGATATACCAGGTCGTTGCGATAAAAATAAGTTCAAAGACTATTCGTTTCATTTGCTTTCCTCCTAAATGATTCGTCCTTCCAAGTGATCCAACTCATGCTGGCAAATCTGAGCTGGGAAGCCTGTCAAGGTAATGGTCTGTTCCTGCCACTTAATGTCTCGATAGGACACCGTTATGCTTTCATAACGCTTAGTTGATCTCACACCTACCAAGGACAAACAGCCTTCTTCTGCCTCATAGGATCCTTCAAAGGACAGAAGCACTGGGTTAAACATGACCACGGGAACCAAGCCAAGATTAAAGATAATCACGCGCTTTTGCACCCCAATCATATTGGCAGCTAGACCAATGCAGGTCTCACGATTTGCTAAGAGTGTATACTGCAAATCTCTGGCAAGATAAAGGTCTTCCTGACTTGCCGGCTGAGATACCTGAGATAAAAACAAAATATCTTTTACAATTTTCTTTTCCACTTCCTCACACTCCTCTTGTTTTTTACTATATTATAACAATTATAGCACAAAAGCCGATAACTGCAAGCCCTTTCCCTCAACTGTAGCAAAAAGCCATCCGAAGATGACTTTTTTGCTACTTATACTCAATGAAAATCAAAAAGCAAACTAGGAAGCTAGCCACAGGTTGCTCAAAACACTGTTTTGAGGTTGCAGATAGAACTGACGAAGTCAGTAACATATATACGGCAAGGCGACGCTGACGTGGTTTGAAGAGATTTTCAAAGAGTATTAATTTCTGTATAAGTTACTTCCAAGCCACGCTTAACAGCTGGACGATTGGCAATTTTTTCTGCCCATTTTACTAGATTTTGATAACTTGAGGCATCCAAGAATTTTGCAGAACCTTGGTAAAGATTTCCTTGAACTAACTGTCCATACCAAGACCAGATAGCAATATCTGCAATCGTATAGTCATTGCCTGCAATATAAGGTTTCTGAGCCAATTCCTTATCCAATAAATCCAACTGGCGTTTCACTTCCATTGTAAAACGGTTAATAGGATATTCCAATTTTTCAGGAGCATAATTGAAGAAATGTCCAAATCCCCCACCTAGAAAAGGTGCTGCACCTGCTTGCCAGAATAGCCAATTCAAAACTTCTACCTTTTCCACAGGATTACTTGGTAAAAAGGCTCCAAATTTCTCAGCAAGGTAAAGAAGAATATGAGCAGACTCAAAGACTCTTACATCTTCAGTACCTGACTGGTCCAATAAGGCTGGAATCTTGGAATTTGGATTGAGCTTCACAAAGTCTGATCCGAATTGATCCCCATCCATGATAGCAATCTTATACAAGTCGTAAGCCGCTTCCTTAAAACCAGCTTCTAGTAATTCTTCCAATAAGATAGTAACCTTCACACCATTTGGTGTTCCCAGTGAATAAAGCTGAAAAGCTTGTTCTCCTTTTGGCAAGTTTTGTTCGAAACGGGCACCTACTGTTGGTCTGTTTAGCCCCGTAAAAGCTCCTTGATTACTAGCTTCATCCTGCCATACGGTCGGTAATTGATATGCTGACATCCGAAACCTCCCTTAAATCGCATTCTTGTCAAAACCGAGTTTGCGTTGAATAAACTTAACGATTTCGACGATGATAATCATTGAGAAGCTTCCAGCCATAACAATTCCCCATTGTGACAAGTCTAGTTTGGTTACGTGGAAGATTCCTTCAAGCGGTTCTACAACGATTGTTGCCATGAGAAGGATAAAGGATACCAAGATGGACCAGTTAAAGGTCTTAGACTTGAATGGACCAACTGTCAAGATGGATTGGTAGACAGACTTGACATTGTAAGCATGGAAGAGCTGAATCAAACCAAGGGTTGCAAAGGCCATCGTTAGGGCATCTGCATGAATAGCATGATTGTCACCCACATGAACTGGGTAAGCAATCGCAAGGCCATAAACACTCATAACAAGAGCTGCTTGGAGTACACCTTGATAAATGATAGAACTCAAAACACCACCTGAGAAGAAGCTTGCCTTGCGTCCACGTGGTTTATGATTCATGACACCAGGCTCCGCAGGTTCAACACCAAGAGCGATAGCTGGGAAGGTATCCGTTACCAAGTTGATCCACAAAAGATGAACCGGCTGTAAGACATCCCAACCAAACAAGGTTGATAGGAAGATGGTTAATACTTCAGCAGTATTGGCAGAAAGTAGGTACTGAATAGTCTTTTGAATGTTTGAGAAGACCTTACGTCCTTCTTCCACTGCGACGATAATAGTCGCAAAGTTATCATCTGCAAGAATCATATCAGAAGCCCCCTTAGAAACCTCTGTACCAGTGATTCCCATACCGATACCGATGTCTGCTGTTTTCAGAGCTGGGGCATCATTGACACCGTCACCTGTCATGGCAACGACCTTACCTTGTTTTTGCCAAGCCTTGACGATACGAACCTTGTGCTCTGGAGACACACGGGCATAAACAGAGTATTGACCAACAACTTTTTCAAAGTCTTCATCAGATAATTCGTTGAGCTCAGCACCAGTTAAAACGTGGTCTTCTGTATCGTTTGCATCAATGATTCCCAAACGTTTGGCAATAGCTTCTGCGGTGTCTTGGTGGTCACCTGTAATCATGATTGGACGAATTCCAGCTTCCTTAGCCACACGAACAGCCTCAGCGGCTTCAGGACGTTCAGGATCAATCATCCCAATCAAACCAGTGAAGATTAAATTATTTTCCAGCTCTTCAGAAGTGAGGTTTTCTGGAATGCTATCGATAATCTTATACGCACCTGCAAGGACACGCAAGGCTTGATGAGCCATTTCAGAGTTGTTTGTATGAATGAGGTTTGTGACCTTCTCATCAATCGGAGCAATATCCCCAGCCTTATCACGAAGAACACAACGTTTCAAGAGTTGGTCTGGGGCACCTTTAACTGCTACGAGGAAGCGTCCATCTGCAAGTGGATGAACCGTTGACATGAGTTTACGGTCAGAGTCAAATGGCAACTCAGCTACACGAGGATATTTCTCTAAAAATCCTTTGACATCGTATCCCTTGTCCAAGGCATACTGGATAAAGGCTGTTTCGGTTGGATCACCAATGAGATTGCCTTCCACATCGATTTTCGTATCATTGGCCAAGACAACTGAACGAAGGAGGGGCATTTCAAGACCCAGTTCAATGTCATCAGCTGAGTCATGTAGGACTGCATCGTAGAAGATTTTTTCAACCGTCATCTTGTTCATGGTCAGCGTACCAGTCTTATCAGAAGCGATGATTTCAGTTGAACCAAGTGTTTCAACTGCTGGCAACTTACGAACGATGGAATGTCGTTTGGCTAAAACTTGAGTACCAAGGGAAAGAACGATGGTCACGATAGCAGGAAGTCCTTCTGGAATGGCTGCAACGGCAAGGGCAACAGAAGTCAACAACTCACCAAGTGGATCCTTCCCTTGAATAAAGACACCCACTACAAAAGTAACAAGGGCAATGACCAAGATTGCATAGGTCAAGACCTTAGAAAGGTTGTTCAAGTTTTGTTTGAGGGGTGTATCCGTCTCATCAGCGTCTTGAAGCATGCCCGCGATATGACCAACTTCCGTGTACATACCTGTATTGACAACAACTCCCATCCCACGACCGTAGGTTACGTTTGAGTTTTGGAAGGCCATATTGACACGGTCACCAATACCAGCATCTGTCGCAAGCTCGACTGTCAAGTCTTTTTCAACCGGTACAGACTCACCTGTCAGAGCAGCCTCTTCGATCTTAAGAGAGTTAGCTTCTAGCAAACGTAGGTCTGCTGGTACTACGTCACCAGCTTCAAGGGCAACGATATCTCCAGGTACCAATTCTTTAGAGTCAATCTCAGCCATGTGCCCATCACGCAGAACGCGGGCAGCTGGACTAGACATAGATTTGAGGGCTTCGATAGCTTCTTCTGCTTTTCCTTCTTGGTAAACACCAAAGGCAGCGTTAATGATAACCACGGCTAAAATGATAATGGCATCTGCGATATCTTCCCCACCAGAAGTCACGACTGACAAGATTGCTGCTGCAACTAGGATGATAATCATCAAATCCTTAAATTGCTCGATGAATTTGACCAGGATTGATCGTTTCTCGCCTTCTTCGAGTTCATTGTGGCCAAATTCGGCAAGGCGCTTTTCCGCCTCACTTGATGACAAACCTTGCTCGGTCGCATCCACAGCCTTCAAGACCTCTTCAGGACTCTGAGTGTAAAACGCTTGGCGTTCTTGTTCTTTTGACATGTGTCTCCTCCTTGACATTGTGTGCAAAACAGACTCTCTTTTCCCTCATCGCATCTTTTCACGACAAACAAAAAGAGACCTGTTAATCATAACAAGTCTCGCTGTTTAAGATAGGGCCGGAAAACATACTTTTCAGTATAAAATTCGGAATGACGACACTATCACAGGTTTCTGCCAGCTACTCCCTTGAGTAGTACTATTATACCAAATTTTGGGGAGTTTTAAAAGAGTAAAAACTACCTTATTTGAATTTTCCCTTGAAAACCAGTATAATGGTAGAATGCTATATGACTAGAAAGGAAGTTGAATGAAGCAATCTATCTCAAATCTCAAGTTAGCTGAACGTGGTGCCATTATCAGTATTTCAACCTACCTGCTCTTGTCTGCAGCGAAATTGGCTACTGGCCATCTTCTTCATTCATCCAGTTTGGTGGCCGATGGTTTCAACAACGTGTCGGACATCATTGGAAATGTGGCCCTCTTGATTGGAATCAGGATGGCACGCCAGCCTGCTGACCGAGACCACCGTTTTGGCCACTGGAAGATTGAGGATTTGGCTAGCTTAATCACTTCCATCATCATGTTCTATGTTGGCTTTGATGTTCTAAGGGATACCATTCAAAAGATTCTCAGTCGGGAAGAAACGGTCATTGATCCTCTGGGTGCAACTCTAGGAATTATGTCTGCAGCGATCATGTTTGTGGTCTATCTCTACAATACTCGCCTCAGTAAGAAATCCAACTCCAAGGCACTGAAGGCCGCAGCAAAGGACAATCTTTCTGATGCTGTCACCTCACTTGGAACCACCATTGCCATCCTAGCTAGTAGTTTCAATTATCCCATTGTGGATAAACTGGTTGCTATCATCATCACTTTCTTTATCTTGAAGACTGCCTATGATATCTTCATCGAGTCTTCCTTTAGCCTTTCGGATGGCTTTGACGACCGTCTGCTTGAGGATTATCAAAAGGCCATCATGGAAATTCCCAAAATCAGCAAGGTTAAGTCCCAAAGAGGTCGTACCTACGGTAGCAACATCTACCTGGATATTACGCTAGAGATGAACCCTGACCTGTCTGTTTTTGAGAGTCATGAAATCGCGGATCAGGTCGAGTCTATGCTGGAGGAACGTTTTGGGGTTTTTGATACCGATGTCCATATTGAGCCAGCGCCTATCCCTGAGGATGAAATTTTAGACAATGTCTATAAGAAATTGCTTATGCGTGAACAATTGATTGACCAAGGAAATCAACTGGAAGAACTATTGGCTGATGATTTTGTCTATATTCGCCAAGACGGAAAGCAGATGGATAAAGAGGCCTATAAAGCAGAAAAAGACTTGAATGCAGCTATCAAGGACATCCAAATCACTTCCATCAGTCAAAAGACCAAACTCATCAGCTATGAGTTAGATGGTATCATCCACACCAGTATCTGGCGTCGCCATGAAACTTGGCAAAATATCTTTCATCAAGAAACAAAAAAAGAATAGAAAAATCCTGTCCATGAGACAGGATTTTTCTATTCTTCTAGCTATCAAAGTCACTTAGATATTCATAGCGTTCGTATTTTTCAAGGAGTGCTTCGTTTTTCTCGTCCAATTCTTTTTGGAGAGTAGCCAGCTTACCAAAGTCAGAACCATTGGCCTGCATTTCCTCTTCAATAGCAACGATACGATTTTCCAAGGCTTCAATATCGCCTTCAATGCTTGCCCACTCCTGCTTTTCTTGGTAGGTCATGCGTTTCTTGTCTTCACGAACCTTGACCACTTTCTCCTTTTCGGCCTTTTGCACTTGATTGGCCATCTCTGTTTCAAAGGCTTTTTCATCAAGGTAATCAGTGTAATGACCAAAGAAAGGACGAATCTTACCATCTTCAAAAGCCAGAATCTTGGTCGCTACCTTATCCAAGAAATAGCGGTCATGGCTAACTGTCAAGACAGGCCCTGCAAAGCCTTGCAAGAAATTCTCCAAAACTGTAAGAGTAGCAATGTCCAGGTCATTGGTTGGCTCGTCCAAGAGGAGAACATTTGGTTTTTCCAAGAGCAATTTGAGGAGATAAAGACGCTTTTTCTCTCCACCTGACAATTTCTCAATCAAGGTTCCATGCGTTGAACGTGGGAAGAGGAACTGCTCCAGCAACTCTGCAATCGAAGTCGTAGAACCACCGCTGGTCTTGACTTCTTCTGCTACTTCCTGCAGGTAATTGATCACTCGCTTGCTCTCATCCAAGCCCTCAATTTGCTGAGAGAAATAGGCGATGCGAACAGTTTCCCCTATCACAACTTGACCTGCTGTCGGCTCAAGACTTCCTGCAATCAAGTTGAGGAGGGTTGATTTCCCAACACCGTTGTTCCCAACAATTCCAATACGATCTTTAGCCTGCACCAAGAGATTAAAATCTTGCAAAATAGGCTTGTTTTCATAGGCAAAGGAAACATCCTGAAACTCGATGACTTTCTTCCCAATCCGACTGGTTTCAAAGTTCATGGTCAAGTCTGTTTCAGCAACGCCACCTGAAACTTCTTTCTTCAAATCGTGGAAACGATTGATACGAGCCTGCTGCTTGGTCGCACGCGCCTGCGGTTGTCTACGCATCCAGGCCAATTCTTGCTTATAAAGTTGTTCCTTTTTGTGGAGAAGAGCCGCATCGCGCTCATCCTGTTCCGCCTTGAGGCGAACATAATCCTGATAATTTCCCTGGTACTCGGTCAAGCCTGCTCGATCCAACTCGAAAATACGTGTTGACAAAGCGTCTAGGAAATAACGGTCGTGGGTAATAAAAAGAACCGTCTTCTTAGAATTTTTCAAAAAGAGGGTCAGCCACTCAATAGTCGCAATGTCCAGATGGTTGGTCGGCTCATCCAGCAGCAAGAGGTCGTGGTTGCCAAGAAGAACTTGCGCCAACTGAACCCGTCTTCTTAGACCACCTGACAATTCCCCAACTGGAGTAGATAAATCCTGAATCCCCAGCTTGCTAAGAACCGTCTTGACCTGACTCTCGATTTCCCAAGCTTGGAGAGAGTCCATTTCTGCCATGATACGTTCCAAACGCGCCTGCTTGTCCTCACTATAGTTGAGCATAATCAACTCATACTCACGAATGAGCTGGATTTCCTTGAGGTCGCTGGAAAGAACCGTATCCAAGACCGTCTTGCTATCATCAAAATCAGGATCTTGAGTCAAGTAGCCAATCTGGTAATCATTCTTAGCTGAAAAGGGACTGACATCCCCATCAAAGCCAGAAACACCAGAAAGAACATCTAAAAGGGTGGTCTTACCAGTCCCATTGACACCGATTAGACCAATTCTATCCAAGTCATGGATGATAAAGGAAATATCCTTAAAAACGGTCTTGTCACCGACGGATTTACTTAGTTTTTCAACAATAAAATCACTCATTTTTTCTCCCTCAGGTAAGCATGGATGGCTTGACGGTCATTTTCCAATTCTCCATCGACAATGGCATACTCAATCTCTGTTAAAATCTCTCCCAAGTCTGGTCCCGGTTGATAGCCATATTCCTTAATCAAAATGCCACCATTAATCTGAATTTCTTTCTTGTCATGAATGGTCAGACTCTGGTAGGTTTCTGTGATAGCTTGTGGGTTAACTTCTTTTCCTTGGGCCTGACGAAGATTTTCAGCCTGTAAAAGTAAATCCAAGTCAAAGCGATAACAATCGCGCTTCCTCAATTCTCCCTTTTCACGCAAGGCCAAAATAGTCAGCAAATCCTGAACTTGCTTGGCAAACTGGCGTGAGGTCTTCCAAGCCTTCAAAAATGGCTGCGCATTTTCAATCTCCAAAGCCCATAGTAAAGCCGCCCAGGCTTGTTCAGAGGATTCAAAGGTGAAATCAGTCTCCAAATCAAACAGTCTGTTAAGCTTGTCCTGGCTAGCTGCCATATCAGGGAGATAGTCATAAGCTTGACTCTCAATCATGGAAACCAAGCCCCTTCTCCAAAACGGAGCCAGCAAGAGTTTATCAAACTCAACAAAAGTACGCTCTACAGAAATTTTCTCCAAAAGTGGCGTCAAGGTCTTCATAGCTTTAAACGTTTCTGGCTCAAGTTCAAAGCCAAGACTGGCCTGAAAACGGAAACCACGCATAATCCGCAAAGCATCTTCGTTGAAACGCTCACTAGCCACTCCAACTGCCCGCAAGACTTGGTTTTCTAAATCGTCTAAACCATGAAACAAGTCAACAATTTCTCCTGTCTCATCTAAGGCAAAGGCATTGACTGTGAAATCACGGCGTTTGAGGTCTTCTTCTAGCGAGCGCACAAAGGAAACCGCACTGGGTCTGCGATAGTCCACATAGACATCCTCTGTCCGAAAGGTGGTCACCTCATACTCCTCATCGCCATCTAAGACCAAGACGGTTCCGTGCTCGATTCCGATATCGGCTGTTCGCGGAAAAATCTGCTTGGTCTCTTCTGGATAAGAAGACGTTGCGATATCCACATCATGGATGGGACGATTGAGAAGGGCATCTCGAACAGAGCCCCCAACAAAATAGGCCTCAAAACCTGCTTCTTTAATTTTTTCTAATACTGGTAAAGCCTTCTGAAATTCAGAAGGCATTTGCGTTAATCTCATAATAAGTGTTCTAATCCATAGACAAGCTCATGACGCTTGACAACTTCTTTAATTCCCAAATTCACCCCTGTCATGAAGGAGCTGCGATCATAGGAGTCATGACGGAGGGTCAATCCTTCTCCCTGATTGCCAAAGATGACTTCCTGATGGGCTACCAAGCCTGGTAAACGAACTGAGTGAATACGCATACCATCAAAGTCAGCACCACGGGCACCTGCAATCAATTCTTCCTCATCAGGCGCACCTTGCTGAGTAGACTCTCGAACTTCCGCCATCAACTCAGCTGTTTTAATAGCTGTTCCACTCGGAGCATCCTTTTTCTTGTCATGATGGAGCTCGATAATCTCCACATTTGGGAAATATTTGGCAGCCTGTCTTGCAAATTGCATGAGCAAGACAGCACCCAAGGCAAAATTTGGAGCGATCAAACCACCCAAATTTTGTTCACGAGAAAATTCTTTTAGCTCTGCAATTTCTTCACTAGTAAAGCCTGTTGTGCCAACTACTGGAGCAAAGTCATTTTCAAGAGCAAAGCGTGTATTTTCATAGGCAACAGCTGGTGTAGTAAAGTCTACCCAGACATCTGCTTCAAAGCCTGCTAAATCAGTCTTATCCTTGAAAACAGGAATTCCCTGCCATTCTGACTCAGACTCAAAAGGATCCAAAACTGCTACCAAGTCTAAGTCTGGATCAGCCAAGACCATCTGACAAGCAGCTTGGCCCATCTTTCCCTTAAAACCGGCAATAATTACTCGAATACTCATCTCTACTCCTGTCTAAGATACAAAGGACGTTAGCTGCCCATGAAAAATAGGGAATGGCGCTGACTTTCCATGAAAGGCAAGACAGACATCTTTTTTCAAGAGGCAGGTAGTCCGTGTTCAATTGCTAAGATACAAGGCCTGTAAGAACACAAAGTGAAAATAGGAATTCTGATCAAGAAGTGTCTACTCCTTGGAAGAACTATCTTTTTCACACAGGGTCCCAGGCGTGTTCAATTATCAAGATACAAAGGACCTTAGCTGCCCATGAAAAATAGGGAATGACGCTGACTTGCCACGAAAGGCAAGACAGGCATCTTTTTTCAAGAGGCAGGTAGTCCGTGTTCAATTGCTAAGATACAAGGCATCTTAACTAGTCTAAAAGTGCCAACTAAATCACTGGAATATAACCTAGAGCAATACTTCCTGCTCCTAGGTGGGTTCCAATGACACTACCAAATGTAGCTAGTGAAATATCCGTACCCACTCCAGATTCAATCAAGTGGTGACGCAATTCTTCAGCCTTTTCAGGAGCATTCCCATGAATGACAATGACCCGATATTGGCCTGAAGCCGTTGTTTCCTTGATGATTTCAATCAAGCGCTTGGTTGCTTTCTTTTCCGTACGAACTTTTTCGTAAACTTCAATCACACCTTGATCGTTAAAATAAAGGATTGGCTTAATGCTAAGCAAATTGCCCAAAATGGCAGCCCCATTTGAAAGGCGCCCACCTTTTACCAAATGATCCAGGTCATCTACCATGATAAAAGCTGACGTACGGCTGATTTGAATAGCTAGCTTATCCTGAATGATAGCAAAATCATCGCCCTGATCTCGCCAGTTAAAGACGCTTTCAACCATGATGCCTAGGGGAGCGCTTGTAATCAAAGTGTCTGGGAAAGCAATGGTTAAACCCTCATAGTCATCCACCATATACTGGATATTTTGGTAAAAACCTGAAATTCCAGAAGATAGGAACAGCCCCAAGGCATGTGTATAACCTTGTTCTTTGAGCGAAGTTAAGATCTCATCTAACTTGGCAATACTTGGTTGACTGGTCTTAGGCAATTCAGAAGCCTGAGCCATTTTTGGGTAAAATTCCTCAGCAGTCAGATTGATGCCTTCGACATACTCCTCACCATCAATATTGACAGGAATATCCAAGACATACAAATCTTCTCTTTGCAAGGTCTCTGCACTGAGATAGGCAGAAGAATCTGTGATAACAGCTAGTTTCATATTAGAACTCCAAATTGATTCCTGGTAAGTCTAATGCAATTTCAGTTACTTCGTAAGTCAAACGGTTGAGCATATTCAAACATGGACGAGCCAAAGTTTCCACTTCTTCTTGGCTCAATTCACTTGGTTCATTGACAATACGGCCATCGATATGATTTACCTGTGAAATGGTTCCACTGATGACAAACTTATCAAATACAATCATAAATGTCAAGATGACAATCAAGGAAGTCACTTGATTTTCTTGATTATGTTGGAGCAATTGGAAGTTCACATCCACCTTAGTTTCAGGAGCTCCATTTTCATTTTCCCATTCAAAATTACGCGCATCAAAATGATACTGACTAACAAATTCTTGTTCACGTTTAAGATTCATATCTTTCTCCCTCGGCTACAATATTATAAGCTATTGTACCATAATTTTTTATTTTCATCTAGTTTTCTAAGTTTTAGTCCATCCCAATTTCAGCTCGAACTACGTCTGCGATGGTATCAACATAGTAGTCAACTTCTTCTGTGGTAGGCGCTTCTGCCATAACACGCAAGAGGGGCTCTGTTCCACTTGGGCGTACTAAGATACGACCATTCCCTGCCATTTCTTCTTCCATCTTCTCGATGATAGCCTTGATAGCTGGCACTTCCATAGCCTTTTCCTTCACGGCATTTTCCACTCGGATATTGACTAATTTTTGTGGATAGATGGTTACTTCTGCTGCCAACTCTGACAAGCTCCTACCAGTTTCCTTCATGATTTTTGTCAATTGGACAGCGGATAATTGACCATCACCTGTGGTATTGTAATCCATCAAGATAACGTGACCAGACTGTTCACCACCAAGGTTGTAGCCTGATTTTCTCATTTCTTCAACAACGTAGCGGTCACCAACTGCAGTAACTGCCTTGTTAATACCTTCGCGATTCAAGGCCTTGTGGAAACCAAGGTTAGACATCACAGTTGTCACAATTGTATTTTTAGCCAATTGTCCTTTTTCAGAAAGGTATTTTCCGATGATGTACATAATCTTGTCACCATCGACGATGTCACCATTCTCATCAACAGCAATCAAGCGGTCACTGTCTCCATCAAAGGCCAAACCAATAGCTGACCCACTTTCTTTGACCACTTCTTGAAGGGCTTCTGGATGTGTTGAACCAACATTAAGGTTGATGTTAAGACCGTCTGGTGTTTCCCCGATAACCGTCAATTGGGCACCAAGGTCTGCAAAGATTTGACGGGCACTGGTAGAAGCTGCTCCATTAGCTGTATCCAAGGCAACCTTCATTCCATCAAGAGGAGTTCCAGTTGAAACAAGGTATCCTTCATACTTACGCAAGCCTTCTGGATAATCTACCAAAATTCCTAAGCCTTCTGCACTTGGACGAGGAAGAGTGTCTTCCTCAGCATCTAGCAAGGCTTCAATTTCTGCTTCTTTTTCATCATCTAGTTTGAAGCCATCACCGCCAAAGAACTTGATTCCATTATCAAGGGCTGGGTTGTGGCTAGCAGAAATCATGACACCGGCGCTTGCTCCCTCAGTTTTTACCAAGTAAGCTACTGCTGGTGTCGCCAGAACACCTAGTTTGTATACGTGAATTCCTACAGATAGAAGACCAGCTACCAAGGCAGATTCTAGCATTTCCCCTGAAATACGTGTGTCACGTCCTATAAAGACTTTCGGTGCTTCCGTTTCATGTTGACTAAGAACATAGCCTCCAAAACGTCCTAGCTTAAAAGCTAATTCTGGAGTAAGTTCCACATTAGCTTCTCCACGGACTCCATCAGTCCCAAAATATTTACCCATTTTTATAAAATCCTTTTTCTATTTTTAATTCGTTTTTGAACTAGTTGCTTTCGTTGACGAAGATGTCTCCGATGAACTGCTTGTAGTTGAATTTGATGTGCTTGAACTTGGTGCTGCTGGTTTTGTAGTTACCTTCATTGTTGTATCAAAGGGAGTGATAACTGTCGGTAAGACAACACCATTGCGGTCGATTGCCTGCAAAGGTACTGAACCACTGTAATTACCTGTTATGTGTTCGCTAGTTGGCAAGACAGCGATAATCTTATCAATTCTATCCAATGTCTCTTGATCACTCGTAATCGACACTTCTTCATCTGACACCGTGACATTTTCAATCTGTACCCGACTATCAATTTGACTAGGGTCAATCTCTGGTACAACCTTTACCTTATCCTTCTGAGCCTTCTTCCCAATCTTGACTGTAATTTTTTGCGGAGTCGCCACAGCGGTCAGCCCATTGGGTAAATCTTCAATGCTCAAAGGAACTTCAATCGTTCCAACACTGGCATCTGTTAGGTCAGCAGTAACCTTGAATTTACGTGTGCTTTCTTGCATTTCACTAGCTAGCGATAGGCGATTTGCACCAGTCAAGACCACTGAGACTTCTGAAGCAAAACCGCTAATAAAATACTCATCACTATTATAGCGTATGTCAATAGGAACATTTGTTACTGTATTCGTATAGGTTTCCGTTTTTACCTGCCTAGCACTGGTACTGTTTTGAAAATTCGTCGCCGTAGCATAGACAAATAAGACACAAGCAAAAAAGAGTGAGGATATGATATATAAACTATTTTTTTTCATGTTTCCATCCTCCTAGCAATCGTTCTTTAAAACTAAGACCCGCTTCCTCTTTTGGAAGTAAGATTTCACGTAATTCTGTTTCAAATTCATCAAGTGTTAGGTTGTGCTTAAAGCTTCCATTATAGGTTATCGAAATTCCTCCCGTTTCCTCTGATACGACAAAAGTCAAGGCATCTGAGACTTCTGATAAACCGATAGCCGCCCGGTGTCTGGTCCCAAATTCCTTGGAAATCCCTGTGTTTTTTGTCAAGGGCAGATAGGCAGACGTCACAGCAATACGTTCTTCTTTGATAATCACCGCACCATCATGTAGGGGAGTGTTGGGAATAAAAATGTTAATGAGAAGTTCTGCAGAAATCTTAGCATCCAAGGGAATTCCTGTCGAAATATACTCCTGCAAGGTACGTACACGCTGAATAGCAACCAAGGCCCCGATTTTACGAGGACTCATGTATTCAACAGACTTAACAAAAGCACGAATCATCTGTTCCTCAGCACTAATAGGGGCATTGGAAAAGAAATCTGTCGCTCTTCCCAAACGTTCCAAACCAGTCCGAATCTCTGGAGAGAAGATAACAACCGCCGCAATAACCCCATAAGTAATAATTTGATTGATTAACCAAGAAATCGTAGTCAAACCAATCATATTTGCAAGGATTTGAGCTAAAATAAACACCAAAACTCCACGTACCAAAATCATAATCTTGGTTCCTGCAATAGCTTTTGTAAAATGGTATAAAATATAAGCAACAATCAAAATATCAATCAGATTGATAGCTATCGTCCATGGACTTGCAAACAAACTGGTCCAATATTGCAGATTGGATAATTGTTGAAAATTCATCCCTGATATCCTCCCTATCAAAACACTTTCATCCTATTATACCATTTTCTGGCATTTTTTCCCTATCCTAGTCCATTTTACATTGAACAAAAATATGATAAAATAAACTGACTAGAAAAAACAAAGGAGAAACTATGTCTCAACTCTATGATATTACCATTGTGGGTGGTGGTCCTGTCGGGCTTTTTGCAGCCTTTTATGCCCACCTACGCCAAGCCAAGGTTCAAATCATCGACTCTCTTCCCCAGCTAGGTGGACAACCTGCTATTCTCTACCCTGAAAAGGAAATCCTAGACGTACCAGGCTTCCCAAACCTGACTGGAGAAGAGTTGACTAACCGCTTGATTGAACAGCTAAACAGCTTTGATACCCCTATTCATCTCAATGAAACGGTTCTTGAGATTGACAAACAAGAAGAAGAATTTGCCATCACAACTTCTAAAGGAAGTCACCTGACTAAAACAGTTATCATCGCTATGGGTGGCGGTGCCTTCAAACCACGTCCGCTGGAACTTGAAGGGGTTGAGAGCTATGAAAATATCCACTACCACGTTTCTAACATTCAGCAATACGCTGGTAAGAAAGTGACCATTCTTGGTGGGGGAGATTCGGCTGTGGATTGGACTTTGGCTTTTGAAAAAATCGCACCAACTACCCTTGTTCACCGCAGAGATAATTTCCGTGCCTTGGAACACAGCGTTCAAGCCTTGCAAGAATCATCTGTGACCATCAAGACACCATTCGTCCCTAGCCAACTCCTTGGAGATGGAAACACGATTGATAAACTTGAAATCACAAAAGTCAAATCTGATGAAACCGAAACGATTGACTTAGATCACCTCTTTGTCAACTATGGTTTCAAATCTTCTGTCGGTAATCTTAAAAACTGGGGGTTGGAACTCAACCGACACAAGATTATCGTCAACAGCAAACAAGAATCTAGCCAAGCAGGTATCTATGCTATCGGTGACTGCTGCTACTATGACGGAAAAATTGACTTGATTGCGACAGGTCTCGGAGAAGCTCCAACTGCTGTCAATAATGCTATCAACTACATCGACCCTGAGCAAAAAGTACAACCAAAACACTCTACTAGTTTATAAAAAAGAACCACGAGTCACATAGGATGCGTGGTTTTAAAATGAACTACACCTCAAAAGTTAGACAGAAATACATCTAACTTCTGATATGCAGCCCACCTTCTCTTTGCTCTTGTTTGAATAAGAAATTTTTTGAAGAATCATTAGATTATACAAAGTATTCATATCAGCCTTTTAAAGCTATATAAAAACTCTCCAACTATTCTATTATACCATATAAAAAAATAAATAAATAGACTTGTTTTTTTCTTTTTTTGACGTATACTAATAATAGAAAGCGCTTTAAATAAAATAAAAGGAGGTTTTATGAGGAAAGTAAATAAGGACATTTTATTCTTAACTGGAATCATAGTTTTATGTTTTGGTTTTTTATTATTTCACATCAACCCCTATTATGCCGAACCCTATGCGACACTGAAAGAAAGAATAAATTTATTCTTTTGGCAACTATATTGGAGACCTGTAGGAACTCTCAGTATTATTTCGGGTTGCATTATAACTTTCAAAGGATTGAAAAAATAATCTTTTACTCATGAAGAAAGGAAATTTGTTATGATTAAACTGAAACTATTGTTTTTCTCTCTACTATCAAGTCTATTATTCTTAGTCACAACATCTACGGTTTTTGCTGATGTCTATCCTGGTACAAATTATGAAATTGTATCTAATCGTATTGTAAAAGATATCAACACAGGAGAGTTATTGTCATTTTATACGACTGAACTTAGAGACGCCTATTTAGAGTCTAAATCTACGTATCAGACTCGTTCTAATGCAACTGGTGTTGCAGACTATAGAACTAAATACTCTCACTCTTACAAGAAAAGCACCACATCAGGTCCTGTAAGTTCAACTGCCTATGGTGGAAAAGCTGGAGCTACTCTGACTGTAGGTGCAGGTGTTAGCTTTTCTGCTCCGGAGTCTGGAGCTGGACTTAGTTTAAATCACTCAGTCTCCCATAACGTACCACCCTACACTTATGGTTATATTAGACTAAAAGCATCTTACACAGTAAACGTTCGTAAACTAGAAGTTAGATACTTAGGCACCAACAAATGGGTTCCAGCTGGTGAAACCTCTACTATATCGAATGTTAGCGTTTGGAGCGAACTGGTCACTTGGAAATAACTCATTAGAGACTGGGTAAAAACTCAATTTCAGGAGAAAATGAAATAAATTTTCTCACAATAAAACGCATAGTATTACGGTTCAAGTCAACACCGGATATTATGCGTTTTTGATTTTAAAGAGCCAAATTTCTTAACTTAATGACATTGCTTTTTGCCCAACCTCTTTTTATTTCAAAAAAGAACCTCGCAAAACAAGAGCCTGGTTTTATAGTTCATCGGCTATCTTATTGATTTTTCTGAGTCTGTGATTGACACCACTTTTTGTAAGGGGATTGCTGAGGCTATCTGCTAACTGCTGGATAGAGTAGTCTGGGTGCTGAATCCGCAACTGCGCTACTTCCTGCAAATCCACTGGCAGATTTTCTAAGCCCATAATATCTTTTATTTTACTGATATTGTTAATGGTCTTCATGCTGGCAGAAACTGTCCGAGCGATATTAGCTGTCTCGGCATTATTAGCCCGATTGAGGTCGTTACGGGTTTCTCGCAAAATCTTAACCCGCTCAAAATCATCCCGTGCCTGCATGGCTCCGATTACTATCAAGAAGTCCATAATGTCTTCTGCTCGCTGGAGATAGGTCACAGCCCCCTTCTTGCGCTCAAGCACCTTGGCATCCAGTAAAAACTGTTGGAGAAGGGAGGCAATTCCTTGCGCGTGGTCCAGATAAACAGAACTGATTTCCAACTGGTACTTACCTGATTCAGGGTCACGAATACTTCCATTTGCCAAGAAAGCACCACAAAGATAAGCACGACCTGCTTCCTCATCCGATAAAATCGCCTCATCAATACCTGTTTCCAGGTCAAAGAAAGAGTCTGCCAAGTGCAAATCACTTAACAAATCCTGCACCTTTTCATCTGTAAAAACGGTATAGACCCGATTCTTGCGAAGATTGCTCCGTTGGTGGTGACGAATTTCCGATTTGATTTCATAGAAATGGAGAAAGGACTCATAGAGGTGACGGGCCAGTTTGGCATTTTCTGTCACAACTGACAAAGTCAAGCCCGAAGTCGAGAGACCGATGCTACCAGACATTTTGATAATGGCAGATAATTCATACCGGCTCAGATGGTGTTGACCTAGGATTTCTTCTTTTACTGCTACTGTGAAACTCATTTTCTCACCTGTATAATCCGCATCAACTCATCCACAATCAAATCTCCATCGTGGAAGGCACCGCCATTTTCCAGACGAAGGAAGTTGGATGAAATCACGCGCGGAACTTGCTTACAAAGACCAGCAAAATCATGTTCCACCTGGACCAAGTATTCATCAAAGCGATTGGAATTCATGTATTCTTGAGGCACTTTTTCGATATTCACCAAGACCGTATCGATAAAAGGTCGGCTAAGGTGACGATGCAAGACTTCCACGTGATCACTATCTGTAAAGTGTTCTGTCTCCCCACGTTGGGTCATAATATTGCAGACATAGGCGATTTCTGCCTTGGTTTCCAAAAGCGCCTGCCCGATTTCCTTAATCACGATATTGGGCAAAATAGAGGTAAAGAGAGAACCAGGTCCGAGGACAATCATGTCACTTTCAAGAATGGTCTGGACTACTCGACGGCTGGCCAGAGGTGTATCATCGTTGAAGGTATTGGTTACATAGACATGGTCAATCATGCCTGGATGGTCTGCGATATGACTCTCTCCAGCCACTTCTGTCCCATCTTGAAAGACTGCATGCAAGGTCAAAGGATGGTCGCTGGAAGGATAAATCTTCCCAGTTGTATGGAAAAACTTGCTCAATAACTGCATGGCATTATAGGTCGAACCCTGCATTTCTGACAGACCTGCAATAATGAGATTGCCCAATGGATGGCCAGCAAAGGCTCCGGCATCCTCGGAAAAGCGATACTGAAAGACTTTCTCATAAAACTTAGGCATATCCGACATGGCCACAAGGACATTACGAAGATCACCTGGCGGTGTCAATTGCTGCATATTTTTTCGGAGTTCACCTGATGAACCACCATCATCCGCCACCGTTACGATAGCAGCGATTTCCACATCTTTTTCACGCAGACTTTTAAGAATGACAGGGATCCCAGTCCCTCCACCAATCACCGTTATCTTTGGTTTTCTCATGAACGGTTTACCGTTTCCTTTCTTCGGTCTTTGTCGCGATGCCCTTCATTAACAGGCCAATTCTTGGATAAGTCCTGCGCCAAGCGTTTAGCAAAGGCCACACTACGGTGTTGTCCGCCCGTACAGCCCATGGCAATGGTCAAAACGGACTTCCCTTCCTTTTGGTAACTTGGCAAAATCGGCTCAATCAAGGCCAATAAATGCTGATAAAAATCTTCTGACTCAGGATGATTCATGACATAGTCATAAACAGGTTCATCCACACCCGTTTGGTTTCTCAGCTCTGGAAGGTAATATGGATTTGGCAAAAAGCGCACATCAAAAACCAAGTCTGCATCAATTGGGATTCCATATTTAAAGCCGAAAGACATGACTTCGATACGGAAAGACTGGGCTTGTTCTTGATCTGAAAACTGCTCTGCAATGGTTTTACGTAGCTCACGAGGAGTGAGTTCAGTTGTATCCACCACATTTTGGCTCATATTTTTCAAAGGTGCCAAGAGTTCACGTTCCAGCTTGATTCCATCCAAAATCCGTCCATCTGCAGCTAATGGGTGACTCCTTCTGGTTTCCTTGTAACGAGCAACCAATTCCTTATCAGCTGCATCCAAAAAGAGAATTTTAAAGTCCAGTTCTTCCTTGTTTTCCAACTCATCCAAAACAGCTTGAATCTCCGAGAAGAAAGAACGGCTACGCATATCCACTACCAAGGCCAACTTAGGATCGTCTTCCTTAGTTTCCACCAACTGCAAAAACTTAGGCAAGAGGGCTGGCGGCATATTATCAATAGTAAAATAACCTAAATCCTCGAAAGACTGAATGGCTACAGTTTTGCCCGCACCACTCATCCCTGTCACAATCACCAAGTGAAGTTGTTTCTTTGTCATCTTTTTCTCCTTATATCAAAAGAAGCTTGGCAGCACCAAACTTCAACTAGCTTATCCAATCTCTGCGATGACTTCAATTTCGACTTTTACATCACGAGGAAGACGAGCTACCTCCACAGCTGAACGAGCTGGAAATTCCTCTTTAAAGGCCGTTTGGTAAACCTCGTTAAAAGGAACGAAGTCGTTCATATCGCTCAAGAAGCAAGTTGTTTTGACAACATGGTCAAAGTCTGTTCCTGCTTCTGCCAAAATAGCACCGATGTTTTTTAAGACTTGCTCTGTCTGTTCTTGAATCGTTTCTCCAACGATTTCCCCAGTTTCAGGAGAGAGAGGAACTTGACCACTAGCAAACAAAAGGTTCCCAACGATTTTTCCTTGAACATAGGGTCCGATAGCCTTTGGAGCTTTGTCTGTATGAATTGTTTTTGCCATTTTCTTTTCCTCACAATTTTTCTAAGATTGCATCCCAAGCCTCATCCATCCCTGCCTTGCTGACAGATGAAAAGAGGATGAAATCGTCACTTGGGTCAAAGTTTAATTTCTTTTTGATTGCTGATTCGTGCTTGTTCCATTTACCACGAGGAATCTTGTCCGCCTTGGTCGCAACGATGATAACCGGAATCTCGTAATACTTGAGAAATTCGTACATCTGCACATCATCTGCTGACGGGTCATGACGAAGGTCAACTAAACTGACTACCGCACGGAGATTTTCCCGAGTCGTTAGATACTCTTCAATCATGCGCCCCCACTTTTCACGTTCCTTTTTGGAAACACGGGCATAACCATAGCCAGGAACATCCACAAAGCGCATCTTGTCGTCAATGTTAAAGAAGTTGAGCAGCTGGGTTTTCCCAGGTTTCCCTGACGTACGAGCCAGATTCTTACGATTCAACATAGTGTTGATAAAGCTAGACTTACCAACATTGGAACGCCCTGCTAGGGCAATCTCTGGCAGTTCATCCTGTGGGTAGTGGGATTTATTCGCCGCACTGAGCAAGATTTCAGCATTATGTCTATTCAGTTCCATAGTCACCTCTAGGCTGTTTCTAGGATTGGTTTATCCGTTCCATCGACAGCTTCTTTTGTGATGCGAACCAATTTCACATTTTCCTGACTCGGTACTTCAAACATAACGTCCAACATGGTTTCTTCAATAATCGAACGAAGACCACGCGCCCCAGTCTTCCGTTCGATGGCCTTGTTGGCAATCTCTTGAAGGGCCTCATCGTCAAATTCCAACTCGACATCATCATAAGAAAGCAAGGTTTGATATTGTTTGACCAAGGCATTTCTTGGCTCTTTCAAGATGCGAACCAAGTCATCAACCGTCAATTGCTCAAGAGCTGCAAAGACAGGCAAACGTCCAATCAACTCAGGGATAATACCAAATTTTTGAATATCTTCTGCGATGATTTCTTGCATGTAAGAGCTATTTTCATCAATCGCCTTGTTATTTTGACCAAATCCGATGACTTTTTCTCCAAGACGTTGTTTAACAATTTCTTCAATACCATCAAAGGCACCACCAACAATGAAGAGGATATTCTTGGTATCTACTTGAATCATTTCTTGTTGCGGATGTTTGCGTCCACCTTGAGGTGGTACGCTAGCAACTGTTCCTTCGATAATCTTGAGAAGGGCTTGTTGCACCCCTTCACCAGAAACATCCCGTGTGATAGACACGTTCTCGCTCTTCTTGGCAATCTTGTCAATTTCATCCACATAGATAATCCCACGCTCTGCGCGCTCAATGTTAAAGTCAGCAGCCTGCAAGAGTTTAAGGAGGATATTTTCCACGTCCTCACCCACATAACCAGCCTCCGTCAGAGCTGTCGCATCCGCAATCGCAAAAGGCACATTCAAGCTCTTAGCCAAGGTCTGAGCAAGGAAAGTTTTCCCTGAACCAGTTGGCCCAATCATCAAAATGTTTGACTTCTGCAAATCCACACCTTCTGACTCTTCACGCGTATCGTGGAAATTGATGCGTTTGTAGTGGTTGTAAACTGCCACTGCCAAGGCACGCTTGGCACGATCTTGACCGATTACATAGTGGTTCAAGATATGGAGGAGTTCAATTGGTTTTGGCACCTCAGACAAGTCTGCCAAGACTTCCTCAACCAATTCTTCTCGAATAATTTCTTGAGCTAACTCCACGCATTCATTACAAATAAAGGCATTGTTGCCAGCGATTATTTTTTGTACTTCTTCTTGGCTTTTGCCACAAAATGAGCAATAAACCATCATATCATTATTCCTAGTTGTAGGCATGATTTCCTTCCGTTCTATTCTATACTGTCATTCTATCTAAAATAAGGTCATGTAAAAAGCATGGATACTATTGACCAAATTGGTAAAGGCATTTAACCAGAGCAGGACAGAAAGTCCATAACGCTTTTTACGAAAAGCCTGTGCCCCTGCAAGCAAGCAGACCAAACACAGCATGGCTGTGAAAAAACCAAATATACTACGTTCCATTAGACTTCCTTTCTCTTGCGGTATTGGATGGTAAAATCATAAGGATTTTTGTCATCTTTGGTATAGGATTTGCTTGAAACAGTCTCAAAAAGAGACAAGTCAAACTCCTCAGGAAAATAGGTATCTCCCTCCACACGAGCATGAATGTGAGTCACAATCACTTCGTCAAGGTAGGGCTCAAAAGCCTGAAAAATCTGCTTTCCACCGAGAATATAGAGATTCTTGTCTTGCCCCTGATACCAGTCGAGAACAGACTGGACATCCTGAAAAGTAGTAACCCCATCTATCTTTTCTTCCGGGTTACGTGTCAAAATCAAGGTCTCCCGTTTTGGAAGCAAGCGACGCCCCATCCCATCAAAGGTCACGCGCCCCATCAAGATAGCATGATTCAGAGTTGTTTCTTTGAAGTGTTGCAGTTCTGCTGGCAAATGCCAAGGCAGACGATTGTCCTTACCAATCACACCCTCTTCATCCTGGGCCCAAATAGCTACGATTTTCTTTGTCATGCTTCCATCCTTTTCACTGATAGTACTATTTTATCAAAAAACTCGAAAAAAGACTGGTTTGGAATAGCTTACAAAATAGAAAAAATCTGTAAGAAATTTCCTACAGATTTATCTATGTTGCCTTGTTTCTTACAAACCAGGTGCTTGTCCAAGTTCTGCCGCAAGCATCCAAACTGTTTTCTCAAGTTCAGCCTTAGCACCAACAAAAATATCGTTTGTAACATCATCGCCTTCTTCGTCAGTCACATCCAACGCTTTTTGGAAAAGAGTGATGAGGTAGCGATAAATAGCTAGAACACGTTCCAAGCTTTCTTCAACATTACGGTATTCACCAGCTTCTTCTTCGATTTCACTATTTTGAAGGAATTCTGTCAATGTAGAGAATGGGCTTCCACCGAGTGTAATCAATCGTTCGCTGATTTCATCTAAATGACCATCAAGAGCATCCATGTACTCATCCATTTTTGGATGCCATACCATAAAACCGCGTCCACGCATATACCAGTGTACTTGGTGCAAAGCAACGTGGGCTACATACAAATCAGCAACAGCTTGGTTCAAGACTTCCTTTGTTTTTGCCAATGCTACTGGCGCTGCTTTTGTCAATGATGTTACATCTTTTACTGCTTCTTTTTTCAATTCTACCATTGTTTTTACCTCATTCATTATTATTTGTAACCACTTCTTAATGATTACTACCTTAGTATACTACTAAGGAAAACCAAAAGCAAGCCAAATGACTCACATGAGAAAAGTTGCAATAGACTGATAATTTAAGGATTTTTTAGAATAAAGCACAGTCCCCTTACACCTCTCTTAACTGCGACAAAATAAAGAAAAAGAGGATGCAAATTTCTTGCACACTCCTTTCTCAACTTTATATCTTAATACCAAACGCTGACATCCACACGCCCTTGGATTCCTTTCATGTATTCAGAAGAGGTATACTGCCAACCTTTTTCTCCTGAATAATGAGGATTTTCCCATTCTAAAGCATTCGTATAGGCCGCTACCCAGTTTACATGTTTTAAAATATCTGGGTGTTTTAAACGCGTCTGTAATAAACTACGATAGCTATAAACATACACATTTTGATAACCCGCCTGCTTCATCGTCTCCATGTACTTGTTGATGATCTTAACCCAAGTACCTGTATCACTCGGAGCACGCTTACTTTTATTCACATACTCCCAGTTCTCAACATCATAGTAGATAGGGTAAGACAAGTTCATATTGTATTTCTTCAGAAGTTCAATGGTCTGTTCAGCGTCATTCTCAGCATCGGTCTCATTTTCAGCATAGGTATAGAGATAGACACCATAAGGAATTCCCAGACGGTTTAACTCCTTAATGTTATGCGCTAATTCCTTGTCTTCTTTACCGCTATAACCTAGACGAACAATGACACCGTCTACTTCATTTTCATCAATAACCTTTTTCCAATCATTGATACGACCATTGTGTTCACTAATATCAATAACTTTCTTAGCATGTTCGGTTCCTACTTGTTCTTCTCTATTATTAAAGAAATAGCGTTTACCATCTTTGTGAACCCAGCCGACATTCAAATCTTTCTTTTCTTTGAGCTCACCAGAAGCCGCAAAGATATAGCGAGCACCATCCATAATCACTTCGTCAGTCGCCATGGCACCACTTCCAGTCAAATAGTAGTTGCCTTGCCACTCATTCCGAGCCATATAGCCCCATTTCTTGAAATAGTACCATTTGCCGCCCACTTTTTGCCACTCTTGGTTGGCATAAGTTCCATCGGATTTTAGATAAAAATAAGCAGAATAAGCCGGATCATAAAGCCATTCATTTTGCATCATGGCACCTTGACCATTCAAGAAATAACTTCCTTGCCATTGGCTTTTAGCCATGTAACCCCACTCCTTGAAGTAATACCACTTATTTCCAATCAATTGCCATTCTTGATGAGCATAGGCCCCATCTGACTTGAGATAAAACCAACTCTTGTAATTACTGTCATAGATCCACTCGTTTTGGGCCATATATCCACCTGATTTCAGGTAGTAATTTCCATGCCATTCATTCTGCGCGTAACGACCATCTGACTTAATATAAAACCAAGCCTTATAGTAGTTGTCAAAAATCCATTCACTTTGAGCTTTAGAACCATCAGCCTTTACATAATAATCCCCATCCCAGTGGGCAGTGACACTGTTTCTCTGTTCATTGCTACTAGTTGATGAAGTTCCTGTTGATAGACTAGATTTTTCTGAAACTGTGCTTCCACTTGTTTCATCTGCCGCAATTCCTGAAACTCTTGCGCCAAGTAAGCAAAGACTTGCTAGCCCTATACATACAAATTTTGTTTTCAATCTTTCCTCTCCTATAAAAAATGGAACAGGCACCTGAATGCTGTTCCACCTAGCTTTTGCTACTTACTGATTATTTTACAAAGTCAAGCAAAGCCAAGAAGCTTTCAGCTTCAAGTGACGCACCACCTACAAGGGCACCGTCAACGTCTGGACAAGCCATGTATGAAGCAACGTTCTCAGGTTTAACAGAACCACCGTATTGAACACGAACTTTGTCTGCCACTTCTTGACCAAAGTCAGCAGCTACAACGTCACGAACAACTTTACACATTTTTTGTGCATCGTCTTGTGAAGCTGATTTACCAGTACCGATAGCCCAGATTGGCTCATAAGCGATAACTGATGCAGCAACTTGTTCAGCAGTCAATCCAGCCAATGCAGCAGATACTTGAGCACCTACGAATTCAGCAGCTTTACCAGCTTCGTAAGTTTCAAGTGACTCACCACAACAGATAATTGGAAGCATACCGTTTGCAAAGATTGCTTTTGCTTTTTTGTTGATATCTTCGTCAGTTTCATGGAAGTAGTCACGGCGTTCTGAGTGACCGATAACAACGTAGTCAGTACCGATTTCTTTCAAAACTTGTGGGCTAGTTTCACCAGTGAAAGCACCTGCATTTTCAAAGTAGCAGTTTTGAGCAGCAACTTTAAAGTTTGAACCTTTTGCAGCAGCAAGAACAGTTGTCAAATCAAGAGCTGGAGCAGCGATACCTGCTTCAACAAGATCTGATGAAGGAAGTTTTGATGCAACTGCTTCAACAAATGCTTTAGCTTCTTCTGGATTTTTGTTCATTTTCCAGTTACCAGCGATAAATGGTTTACGTGACATTTCACATACCTCTTTTTTCAATTTATTTTCTATTTATTTTATCACAATTAAACACAGCTTGCAAATCTTACTCGGATTTCAAGCCTGCTTGCATGGATTAATCCTTCCAGAGATCCATAGCATTTCTGAAATCTGCAGATACCTGTGTCAACTGAGGATTGCTTGCTTCTCTTTCTGCCCGCTTAGCCTCGATTTGAGCCACACTTTTGATACCTTCATGGCGCCAGTTTCTCAAAATCGCCTGAATGTACTTCCAGTTTGGTTTTCCATTTAAAACAGCTTCACGAAGAGCCTCCTTAATCAAGTCAGCACTGGTCCCATCTTCCTTTAGTGTCTTGGTCAAATCCTCAATCTCAAAAGGTGTCAACAAGCGTCCCAACTCCTGCTGGAAGGTTTCCACCAAATCCTTAAGCTGATTCTGAGGTGTCAACTGGTCTGAACTCGAAGCACTAGCTCCAAGCAAGTCATCCAAACGTTCCAAAGCCAAACTAGCATCAAAAAGCAATTCAATTTCGCCATTTAATTCGATAGTACGGTACTGAAGCAGTCCCCTCTCCGTCAGATTAGAGATGGACTGGTTGACATCCGAAATTTCCTTGCCAATCCTTTCAGCAATCTGGCTTGGTGACATTTCTTCTAAGCCTGTCGTATTTTGCAAATAGAAAAATTGCCAGACCAGAAAATCATCGCTGGAAGGAAAGAGTTCCTTAAAATGCAAGAGCAGGGTACTCGGTAAAACCAAGTTCCCTGATTTAAAAGCGTCTAAATATGTCATAATTCCTCTTATAAATACCCAAATGTAGATGCATCATCTTCTATTTTTCTCCAGTCAAAAGGCGTCTCCTGATAGACCGCATAGTTCACCCAGTTACTGAAAAAGAGGGCTGCCGATGAAGACCAACAAAGACAAGGGGTCTGATTAACATCATCATCCTTAAAATAATTTTCTGGAATATGAGGAGCTAAACCTGCATCACAATCTCTGAAATACTCTTTTGCCAAGGTATCACGGTCATATTCCAAATGCCCAAAACTATAAATTTCACGCAAATCCCGACTAGCCAAAATCGAAACCCCAACTTGAGGTCCCTCTGATAAAATCTCGAGATTGGTCTTATTCAGAATCTCTTCCTTAGAAATCTCCGTATGCCGTGAATGAGGAGAAACGTAGCTATCGTCAAAGCCTCTAAAGAGAAGGTGCCCTTCTTTTAAAGTGTCCTGAGGATAAATACCTGATAACTTACTGTCCATCTGGTATTTTTCCACTCCATAGCGTAGATAAAGCCCAGCCTGAGCCCCCCAGCAGATATGAAGGGTCGAATAGACATGAGTCTTAGACCACTCAAGCACCTGGCTAAATTCCTCCCAATAGTCCACTTCCTCAAATGGTAAATGCTCGACTGGAGCACCCGTGATAATCATCCCATCAAAATACTCATCCTTGACTTCAGGAAAAGTTTTATAAAAGGTCTCCATGTGCTCTGAACGAGTTGTTTTAGAACGATGACTCTCCATATAGAGAAAATCAATATCCAGTTGCAGGGGTGTATTGGCCAAATGGCGTAATAACTGGGTTTCTGTGACCATTTTCTGTGGCATGAGATTTAAAATTAAAATCTTCAAAGGGCGAATATCTTGGTGGGCAGCACGTTGATCATCCATGACAAAGATATTCTCTGTCCGTAAAATCTCAACAGCTGGTAATTTTTTATCAATTCGAATCGGCATAACCCTCTCCTAACTGTATTCTTTCAGGAATCATTGCATATGTTTGAAACTCTTCGAAAATCTCTTCAAATCGCGTCAACGTTACCTTGCCGTACGTATATGTTACTGACTTCATCAGTTCTATCTGCAACCTCAAAACAGTGTTTTGAGCTGACTTCGTCAGTTTTATCTGTAACCTCAAAGCTGTACTTTGAGCAGCTTACGGCTAGTTTCCTAGTTTGCTCTTTGATTTTCATTGAGTATGAAACTAAATCTCAAACACTTAGTCCTTTTATTATACTGCAAGAAGATATAGTTTTCAATTATAGTTTTTCTCTAACTAGCTATAGTCTATTTTTATATCCTAATGTAGAGAAAACAGCCCTAGGGACTGTTTTTCATTAATAATGCATCAAAACTTTGTAATCGTAGTCACCGATTTTTTCACGGCCGTTCAATTCATCCAATTCAACAAGGAAGGCACAACCTGCTACAACACCACCAAGTTTTTCAATCATCTCGATGGTTGCCTTAACAGTTCCACCTGTTGCCAAGAGGTCATCTACAATAAGAACACGTTGACCTGGCTTGATGGCATCCGCATGCATAGTCAAGGTATCAACACCGTACTCTTTTTCATAGTCAGCAGAAATGACTTCACGTGGTAATTTACCTGGCTTACGAACAGGGGCAAAACCAATTCCCAACTCAAAGGCAACTGGACAGCCCACGATAAATCCACGAGCCTCAGGCCCTACAATCATGTCTATTTTCTTGTCAGTAGCATACTGAACAATTTCACGAACAGCGTAGCTATATGCATTTCCATCAGCCATCAAAGGACTGATATCACGGAAGGTAATCCCTTCCTTTGGATAATTTTCAATTGTTGCAATGTAATCTTTTAAATTCATCTTTTTCTTTCTTTCAAAGTTTTTTACTCTCTATTATACCATACTTTCTAGTAAAGAAGAAAGAGAAAACAATATTTCATCTGCTAGTCACCCTATAAGGCAAATAAGATGACCATTTTTATTCAAAGGGTATCACAAGATAGATGCATAATATGACTTCCCTAGCAAAAAGGAGAGAAGCATTTTGTTTCTCTCCTTAGATTAACTGATATCTCTCCACTACAATTGATAAAGAGATATCTTTTCTTGTAGTGCTTTGAATTTTATTTATTTTAGTAGACTGTTTTTTCAGTTTCTACATCAAAGAAGTGTGCTTTGTTCAAGTCAAATCCAAGTTCAACTGTTGCACCTGTTTGCAAGTAGTCACGAGCATCAACTTTTGCAACAAATTCATCTTTACCAACTTGGCAGTAAAGGTGAGATTCTGAACCAAGCAGTTCTGATACAGAGATAGTCGCTTTTACAACACAGTCTGGGAATGTTTCAAGGAAAGCAGGTTCTGCATTCACGTCTTCTGGACGAATACCGAAGATCAATTCTTTACCTTCGTAGCCTTTTTCACGAAGAACTTTCAAAGCACCTTCTGGAACTTTCAAACGGAAACCATCAGAAATAATTTCACTTCCAACCAATTTCACATTGATGAAGTTCATAGCTGGGCTTCCGATGAATCCTGCTACGAATTTATTAACTGGGTTTTTGTAAACTTCTTGAGGAGTACCGATTTGTTCAACACGTCCGATAGTACCTGTACCAGCAGGGTTCTTAGTTGCTGACATGATAACGATACGGTCTGCAAGTGTCATCGCTTCTGTTTGGTCGTGAGTTACGTAGATAGTAGTAGCTCCGATACGACGGTGGATTTTCGCAATCTCAGCACGCATTGATACACGAAGTTTAGCATCCAAGTTTGACAAAGGTTCGTCCATCAAGAATACTTTTGCATCACGGACGATGGCACGACCCATGGCAACACGTTGACGTTGACCACCTGAAAGGTCAGCTGGTTTACGTTCCAAAAATTCTTTCAATCCAAGAATTTCAGCTGCTTCTTGCACACGTTTGTCGATGTCTTCTTTGCTGTATTTACGCAATTTCAAACCGAAAGCCATGTTGTCATAAACAGTCATGTGTGGGTAAAGAGCGTAGTTTTGGAATACCATGGCGATGTCACGGTCTTTTGGAGCTACGTCGTTGACAACCACGCCATCGATAGATGCAGTACCTTCTGTGATGTCTTCAAGACCAGCAATCATACGGAGTGTAGTTGATTTACCACATCCCGAAGGACCTACGAAAACGATAAATTCTTTATCTTTGATGTTCAAGTTGAAATCTTCAACTGAATAGTGTTCGCTGTTTGGATATTTTTTGTAAATATTTTTAAGATTTAATTCTACCATGAGGTGAACTCCTTTTGTCTTTTGATAATTATATTATAGATGAAAACGCTTTACATTTCTATGGCAAGGTGACCAAAAAAACAAAAAAGTTCTGTGCAACTTGCACAAAACTTTAGAGAATATCGGAGAATTTTAAGAAGATAATCTTTATTATTCTTCTATACAAAAGACAAAAGCAGAAACAAGGATTAGTTTTCCCATATTTTCGCTGATTCTCCACTACATTTGACTGGATTCTAATTTTTTAGAGAAATACAAAAGAGCTAGCCTAAGCTAACTCTTATCCTATGCGGAGAGAGGGACTTGAACCCTCACGACCTAAAGCGGTCACAGGATCCTTAGTCCTGCGCGTCTGCCAATTCCGCCATCCCCGCGTCGATTACTTTACTAGTATATCAACTTTTGGGATACTTGTCAACACTTTTTTTCAAAATTTTTCATTTCATCTACCAAATTACTCAGAAAGTTCATTTAGATTTTCATCTACCAACTTAGCTCCAAGTGTATTTTTGAAATGACCTAGGGCAAATTGATGATTTTCAGGCCAGATAGAAGCAACAGCTGGTTTAACAATCTCGATGTCATATCCTAGATTATAGGCATCTATAGCTGTATGCAGGACACAAATATCCGTCAAGACTCCTGTTAAAATAACTGTAGACACTCTACGCTCTCTCAAACGAATATCTAGGTCAGTCCCTGAAAAAGCTGAGTAATGGCGTTTATCCATCCAAAAGACACGACTGTCTGAACCATGCTCTTGATAAAAGATCCCCAAATCTCCATATAAATTCCGTCCACTAGTCCCAATCAGATTATGAGGCGGGAATAGTTTACTTTCTGGATGGAAACAATCGTTTTCTTCATGAGCATCGATAGTAAAGAAGATGTAATCTCCGCGTTCAAAAGCTAATCGAGTCACCTTGCTAATGGCTTCCGAAATAGCTTGAGCTGGAGCACCTGCTGTCAATTTACCACTGTCGGCAACAAAATCTTCTGTATAATCAATCGAAATCAAAGCTTTAGTCATTAGTAATCTCTTTTCTTCACTTCTTCAAAAATATCTGAAATCAAGACCTTAAGGTAGGTTCCCTTCATTCCAAGCGAGCGACTTTCAATAATCCCAGCGGACTCAAGTTTACGAAGGGCATTGACAATCACAGAGCGGGTAATTCCGATACGGTCTGCAATTACAGACGCAGTTAACTGCCCTTCATTTCCATTTAATTCCCCTAAAATTGCGGAAACTGCACGAAGTTCTGAGTAAGAAAGGGTATTAACCGCCATGGTAACAGCAGTACGGCGACGGATATTTTTCTCATCTTCTTCACGCTGGAAGTTAAGAAGCTGAATCCCAACAACGGTACTGGCAATCTCAACCAAAATCAAATCTTCATCTTCGAATTTTTTATCATTGCGCCAAATAATCAAAGAACCAAGGCGAATCCCCGATACATGAATCGGTGCAATAGTCGTCAAGCCATCTGGAAAATCATCTCTACTCTCAACAGGGAAAATACTCATATCATGCTCAACAGGCAAGTTTGCTTCTGTTTCGTAAATCATATTAGCCCCTTGAACGTAGTCATCTGGGAAAATCTTAGTTTGGAAGAATTGCTCTACGCGATCTGTATTTGTTTTATAACGCATAAAATAGCCAAGCAGACGTCCCTTACTATTGATAATGCAGGCATTGCAATGAATAATATCCGCTAACTGACGCGTAATAGCGTTGTAAGGCAGCTCATCCTGCAACTGCTCCTCTGAGCGCTTCAAAATTGATGTAATCTTTCTTGTTTTTTCTAATAAATGTGCCATTTTTCACCTCGAATTTAATCGCTATCATTATAACATAAAAACGTCTCTTTTTCAATAATTATCTGAAAATTCCTTATTGACTTGCAATTTTTAAAAACCTGTAACTTCTCAAAGTAACTTCCACTTGCCTGACCAAAGTGGAAATTAGTCTAAAACGGATTTTTATGGTGGAATTAAGTGTGAGACGTTTGAGTTAGAAACGAGGTCTACTATGACAAAACATAAACACCTTACCCTTTCAGACCGTAATGATATCCAATTAGGTTTAGAGCGCAGTGAAACCTTCAAAGCTATTGGACAATCCATTCTAAAAGACCCGACTACTGTTTCTAAAGAAGTCAAACGAAACAGACAAGTCCGAGAGTCTACATGCCATAACCTTCCTTGCCCTCTACTCGACAAAGCTCCCTTTGTCTGTAACGGCTGCCCTAAAAGAAGACAGAATTGTGGCTATAAGAAGATCTTCTACCTCGCTAAGCAAGCTCAAAAACAATACGAACAAACTCTTGGCGAAGCTCGTGAAGGAACTCCCCTCAATTCCAAGACCTTCTGGGACATGGACAAAGTCATTTCTGATGGGGTTAAAAAAGGACAACACATCTATCATATTCTCAAAACTCATAACCTTGATGTCAGCTCCTCAACTGTCTATCGACACATCCGAAAAGGGTACCTATCTATCGCTCCGATTGATCTTGCCAGAGCCGTTAAATTCAAAGAAAGACGAAAAAGTAAGCTACCTTCCATCCCTAAAGAAGCTAAAAAAGGCCGTTCCTATGAGGATTTCCAAAACTATTTAGCACTGAATCAACTAGACTCTTGGCTGGAAATGGACACAGTTATGGGGAGAATGGGAGGTAAAGTCCTACTCACCTTCAATCTATCTTTCTGTAACTTTATCTTCGCTAGACTTCTGGATAATAAAACTGCCCTTGAGGTTACCAAACATCTCTATGACATCAAGAACACTCTTCACCAAGCGGACAAAGATTTCTTCCAACTCTTCCCTGTCATTCTTACCGATAATGGTGGAGAGTTTGCCAGGGTTGATGACATCGAAATGGATGTGCGAGGAGAGAGTAAACTCTTCTTTTGTGACCCTAATCGCTCTGACCAGAAAGGGAGAATTGAGAAAAATCACACGCTGATTCGCGACATTCTACCTAAAGGAACTTCTTTTGACAATTTAACTCAAGAGGACATCAATCTCGTCTGCTCTCATGTCAACAGCGTCAAACGTGCTGCTTTGAATGGAAAGTCAGCTTATGAACTCTTTGCCTTTACTTATGGAGAAGAAATTCCTAAGCTTCTCGGCATTTCTAAAATACCTGCAGAAGACGTCTGTCAGTCTTCTAAATTACTCCAACATAAGTTCTAAAAACTAACCTAAAACCCTATTCAAACGTCTCACACTAACTTCCACCATAGCGGAACTTAATCTGAAACGCTTTCAGATAAGAGGATTTTGTGCGCTCTTTTTTTCGATTCATTTTGGCTACAAAAGCAATAAAATCAAGCATTAGTAAAACCAGTGGAACTTACCCTGACATGGATTTCCACTGGTTTTTACAATTTTTATCAGATTAACTTCCACTTCTACTAGCGGTGGAACTTAGTTTGGGAATTTACCATTTTTAAAAACCAGAATATTTTTAATTAAATTGTTCCTTTTCTATTGACAAGTTGCCTGTTTTTGTGTATCATAACATTATAAAAAGATAATACAACAATTTTATTTATCTTTTTTCACATTCGGTCTCCTTATATAAAAAAGCGATTCATTTTGAACCGCTTTTTCCTATTTATCGCCCTTGTTACGAATAACAAAGCCTGTTTGCTTTTCGCTTGAAGTAGTGCGTGGTTTTTTATTATCCTTACGGTAACGTTTTTCCTTATCAAAACGATCGTTGCCACGACTTCCTTTTTTGAAATCATCACGGCGGCCACCACGACGGTTGTCTCCACGGCGATTATCACGACGGTCATCTCCACGACGACCTCCCTTAGCTTTACCACCGAAGCCATTACCGGATGGTTTAAATGGCAGTGGTTTTTCACGCGCAATCTCCACTTCTGGAAGGCTATCTGGGTCTTGAACAGTCAGACTCAAAATATACATTGCCAATTCTTCTGGAGTAAATTCGGCAGCTAGTTTACGAGCATCCTTGCCAAATTTCTCAAAGTTGGCACGAATGGTTTCATCTGCAAAATCACGTTCGATTTTCTTAAGAGCTACTTGCTTTTTAGCTTGGAAGGCTTCTTCTGCACTTGCAGGTTTGAGACCTTTCATGCGTTTCTTAGTCAAGTTTTCAATGATTTGGAGGTAACCCATTTCATTTGGTGATACGAAAGTAATAGACTGACCTGACTTACCAGCACGACCTGTACGACCAATACGGTGAACATAACTTTCAGGATCTTGTGGAATATCGTAGTTATAGACATGAGTCACACCTGAAATATCCAAACCACGCGCAGCAACGTCTGTCGCAACCAAAACATCAAGATTGCCATTTTTAAAGTCACGAAGGACACGCAGACGTTTGTTTTGGTCCAGGTCACCATGAATTCCTTCGGCACGGAAACCACGGATTTTAAGACCACGAGTCAATTCATCTACACGGCGTTTAGTACGACCAAATACGATAGCAAGTTCTGGTTGTTCCACATCCATAAGACGAGTCATGGTATCAAATTTTTCTTGTTCCTTAACTCGGATATAGTACTGGTCAACCAATTCTGTTGTCAATTCCTTAGCCGCAATCTTCACATGCTCAGGTTCTTTCATAAACTGAACACCGATACGTTTGATAGCATCTGGCATAGTTGCTGAGAAAAGTAAGGTTTGACGGTTTTCAGGAACACGAGAAATGATGGCTTCGATATCTTCAAGGAAGCCCATGTTGAGCATTTCATCTGCTTCGTCAAGGATGAGAGTTTCAATATCTTGTAATTTCAAGGCCTTGCGTTTAATCAAGTCCAAGAGACGACCAGGTGTTCCCACCACGATATGGGCACCAGATTTAAGAGCCTTAATTTGTTTTTCAATGCTTGATCCGCCATATACTGAGCGAACTTTGACTCCCTTACTACGACCAAAGCGGAATAGTTCTTCTTGACTTTGGACAGCGAGTTCACGAGTTGGAGCGATGACCAAGGCTTGGATGGTCGCTTCTTCTGTACGGATTTTTTCAAGAGTAGGCAAGCCAAAAGCTGCAGTTTTTCCTGTACCAGTCTGAGCTTGACCGATAACGTCCTTGCCTTCAAGGACCAAAGGAATGGTTTGTTCTTGGATCGGACTGGCTTCTACAAAACCAGCTTTTTCAATCTCTGCTAGCAAATCAGCAGACAAGTTTAATTCATTAAATTTCACGTTATTCTTCTTTCTAAAGGTGGTGCGAAGCCACCCTATAGGGCTTAGTGTATACTTTTCTTTTTATGACGTATTTTCATATACTGGATACAAAATCGTGTTGCTTCTTTTCCACAAAAGAAAAGTACTGTTTTCTTTGCAACCCATCTAGTATAACACAAGACCAGAGCAAAAGATAGCCTAATTTCTCTAGAAAATCATGTAAGCGGTTTTTGGCTTTCCTTTTTGATGGAACGACCTAGATAATAAGACAAAGCCAAGGCGATACTATATAAAATGATAAAAACGAACAAGGTTTGTGTGTAAGAATGAGCCATTTTATAAGTCTCTGCTAATAAAATAGGTCCTGCTAAACCAGCCATTGCCCAAGCTGTTAAAATATAACCATGCAGAGCGGCCAATTCCTTGGTTCCAAAAATATCACTGAGATAAGCTGGAATCAATGAAAAACCAGCTCCATAGCAAGTCATCAAAATAGACATAGCGACTACAAATAAAACGGAATCTGTAAAGAGCCAAAGTGAGAGAGAAAAGAAAAGATTGACAAGCAGTAATATACTAAAGGTTAGGGGGCGACCGATATAGTCAGATAAGCTCGCCCAGAGCAAGCGACCAAATCCATTGAAAATCCCTAAAACGCCCACCATTACTGCTGCATGACTTGTAGACAAGCCAGCCATCTCCTGTGCCATTGGCGATGCCGCTGAAATTAAGCCTAAACCACAAGCTATGTTGATAAAGAAAATAATCCAAAGTATATAAAACCGATTGCTTTTCAGAGCCTGATTTGCAGCCATTCCTTGCGTCAAAGAGGCTGTTTTTTCTTTCCCTGAAGCAGATAAAATTGCAAGCTCTTGCTCATTTGGACGCTTAATGAATTGTGAAGCTAGGAGCATGATAATAAAGTAACTTGCACCTAAAATATAAAAAGTTTCTACAAGCCCTATCCCTGCGATGAGATGTTGCGCTATGGGACTAGTCAATAAAGAAGCAAAACCAAACCCCATAATCGCTAAACCTGTTGCGAGACCACGTTTATCAGGAAACCATTTTATAATCGTTGACACAGGGGTAATATAGCCTGCTCCCAAACCAAGCCCACCTAAAATGCCATAAGCGAGATACAACAACCACAGTTCCTGACGGTCTATTGCAAATCCTGTTAAGATATTTCCACCTGCGTATAGAAAAGCAGATAGACTCCCCATGACTCTCGGACCAAATTTTTCTACCAAACGCCCCATAAATGCAGCCGATAAGCCTAAACAAAAGATTGCTAGACTAAAGGCAAAGGCAACAGAAGCCTGATCCCATCCCGTTTTTTCAATAATAGGGTTACGATAAACACTCCAAGCATAAGTCGAACCCAGCATTAAGTGTAAAATGACCCCAGCAAAGGCAATAATATAACGATTCGATTTCATAAAACCTCCTATTTTCGAACATTTATTCTATCTTATATAAAAATAGATAGGATTTTAGTTTATCAAGCTTGTCAAAAAATTACTAGCTTTTTGTCTGGAAAGCGTTTTTATTTTTTTCTGTCTTTTTCGTAGCAGAATTGTGCAAAAGTTTTTTTCTTGTGCTAGAATGTAATTCGAATAGGAGGAACTCTAAATGTTAACTTATGATTTAATCGTTATCGGATTTGGTAAAGCTGGTAAAACACTAGCAGGTAAATTGGCTTCAGCTGGCAAAAAAGTTGCCCTCGTTGAACGTAGCAAAGCTATGTACGGTGGAACTTGTATCAACATCGGTTGTATCCCAACTAAAACTTTGTTAGTTGCTGCTGAGAAAGACTTATCTTTTGAAGAAGTCATTGCTACCAAAAACACTATCACTGGTCGCCTCAACGGTAAAAACTATGCGACTGTTGCTGGTACAGGCGTGGATATCTTTGATGCGGAAGCTCACTTCCTTTCAAATAAAGTCATTGAAATCCAAACTGGTGATGAAAAGAAAGAACTGACTGCTGAAATAATCGTCATCAACACTGGTGCTGTTTCAAACGTCTTGCCAATCCCTGGACTTGCTACAAGCAAAAATGTCTTTGACTCAACAGGTATCCAAAACTTGGACAAATTGCCTGAAAAACTTGGAGTCCTTGGTGGCGGAAATATCGGTCTTGAATTTGCTGGTCTTTACAACAAACTTGGAAGCAAGGTTACCGTCCTAGATGCCTTGGATACTTTCCTTCCTCGTGCAGAACCTTCCATCGCAGCTCTTGCTAAACAATACATGGAAGAAGACGGCATTGAATTGCTTCAAAACATCCGTACTACTGAAATCAAAAACGACGGTGACCAAGTGCTCGTCGTGACTGAAAACGAAACTTACCGTTTCGACGCCCTTCTTTACGCAACTGGACGCAAACCAAATGTAGAACCACTTCAACTTGAAAATACAGATATTGAACTAACTGAACGTGGTGCTATTAAAGTAGATAAACATTGTCAAACAAACGTTCCTGGTGTCTTTGCAGTTGGAGATGTCAACGGTGGACTTCAATTTACCTACATTTCACTTGATGACTTCCGTGTTGTTTACAGCTACCTTGCTGGAGATGGCAGCTACACACTTGAAGACCGTCTCAATGTACCAAACACCATGTTTATCACACCTGCCCTTTCACAAGTTGGTTTGACTGAAAGCCAAGCAGCTGATTTGAAACTTCCATACGCCGTTAAGGAAATTCCTGTTGCAGCCATGCCTCGTGGTCACGTAAACGGAGACCTTCGCGGAGCCTTCAAAGCTGTGGTTAATACTGAAACAAAAGAAATTCTTGGAGCAAGCATCTTCTCAGAAGGTTCTCAAGAAATCATCAACATCATCACTGTTGCTATGGACAACAAGATTCCTTACACTTACTTCACAAAACAAATCTTCACTCACCCAACCTTGGCTGAGAACTTGAATGACTTGTTTGCGATTTAAGTTGAGATTTAATCGTATCGAACAGCCCTCTGAGGGCTGTTTTCATTTCTGCGAAATCTCATACTCTTCGAAAATCTCTTCAAACCACGTCAGCTTCACCTTGCCGTACTCAAGTACAGCCTGCGGCTAGCTTCCTAGTTTGCTCTTTGATTTTCATTGAGTATCAAATCTGTCTTTTCTCTCTTTTATGATATAATAGAAACATGAACTTAAAAACTACTTTGGGCCTTCTTGCTGGGCGTTCTTCCTACTTCGTTTTAAGTCGTCTTGGACGTGGAAGTACGCTCCCAGGAAAACTTGCCCTTCAATTTGATAAAGATATTTTACAAAACCTAGCTAAGAACTACGAGATTGTCGTGGTCACTGGAACAAATGGAAAAACCCTAACAACTGCCCTCACTGTCGGCATTTTAAAAGAGGTTTATGGTCAAGTTCTGACCAACCCAAGCGGTGCCAACATGATTACAGGAATTGCGACAACCTTCTTAACAGCCAAATCTTCTAAAACTGGAAAAAATATTGCCGTTCTAGAAATCGATGAGGCCAGTCTATCTCGTATCTGTGACTATATCCAGCCAAGCCTTTTTGTCATCACCAATATCTTCCGTGACCAGATGGACCGCTATGGTGAGATTTACACAACTTACAAGATGATATTGGATGCCATTCGGAAAGTTCCAACTGCCACTGTTCTCCTTAATGGAGACAGTCCACTTTTCTACAAGCCAGCTATTCCAAATCCTATACAGTATTTTGGTTTTGACTTGGAGAAAGGCCCCGCCCAACTGGCTCACTACAATACCGAAGGGATTCTCTGCCCTGACTGTCAAGGCATCCTCAAATACGAGCATAATACCTATGCAAACTTGGGTGCCTATATCTGTGAAGGCTGCGGATGTAAACGTCCTGATCTCGACTATCGCTTGACAGAACTAGTTGAGTTGACCAACAATCGCTCTCGCTTTGTCATTGACGGACAAGAATACGGTATTCAAATCGGCGGGCTCTACAATATCTATAACGCTCTAGCTGCTGTGGCCATCGCCCGTTTCCTCGGTGCAGATTCGCAACTCATCAAGCAGGGATTTGACAAGAGCCGTGCAGTCTTTGGACGCCAAGAAACCTTCCATATCGGTGATAAGGAATGTACCCTCATCTTGATTAAAAATCCAGTCGGTGCGACCCAAGCTATCGAGATGATTAAACTAGCACCTTATCCATTTAGCCTATCTGTCCTCCTCAATGCCAACTATGCAGACGGTATTGATACTAGCTGGATCTGGGATGCTGATTTTGAACAAATCACTGACATGGACATCCCTGAAATCAACGCTGGCGGTGTTCGCCATTCTGAAATCGCTCGTCGTCTACGAGTAACAGGCTATCCAGCTGAGAAAATCACTGAAACAAGTAGTCTGGAGCAAGTTCTCAAGACCATTGAGAACCAAGACTGCAAGCATGCCTATATCCTGGCTACCTATACTGCTATGCTGGAATTCCGTGAACTGCTGGCTAGTCGTCAAATTGTTAGAAAGGAGATGAACTAATGGTTTATACTTCACTTTCCTCAAAAGCTGGCAATTACCCCTATCAGCTCAACATTGCCCACCTCTATGGAAACCTCATGAATACCTACGGGGACAATGGAAACATCCTCATGCTCAAGTATGTGGCTGAAAAACTGGGGACACATGTGACGGTTGACATCGTTTCTCTCCATGATGACTTTGATGAAAACCACTATGACATCGCCTTTTTCGGTGGCGGTCAAGACTTTGAACAAAGTATTATTGCAGACGATCTACCTGCTAAAAAAGAGAGCATTGACAACTACATCCAAAACGACGGTGTGGTTCTGGCTATCTGCGGTGGTTTCCAACTATTGGGTCAATATTATGTTGAAGCTTCAGGAAAACGTATTGAAGGGCTAGGGGTCATGGGACATTATACCCTCAACCAGACCAATAATCGCTTTATCGGGGACATCAAGATTCACAATGAAGATTTCAATGAAACCTACTATGGATTTGAAAATCACCAGGGCCGTACCTTCCTCTCTGATGACCAAAAACCACTGGGACAGGTTGTCTATGGAAATGGAAACAACGAAGAAAAGGTCGGCGAAGGGGTTCATTATAAGAATGTCTTTGGTTCCTACTTTCACGGGCCTATCCTCTCTCGTAATGCCAATCTAGCTTATCGCCTAGTCACTACAGCCCTCAAGAAGAAATATGGTCAGGACATCCAACTCCCTGCCTATGAGGACATTCTCAGCCAAGAAATCGCTGAGGAATACAGCGACGTCAAAAGCAAAGCTGACTTTTCTTAAACAAAGGAAAATGATATCAAAGAACTCTGTTATCTTGTCGGAGTTCTTTTTGTCTGTTCTTTTACCCTTCTCCCTTGCATTTTCTCTCATTTTTTGCCAAAATAGAGGGGTAGAAAGAAGGTAGCATATGTCTAAATTACAACAAATCCTAACATATCTTGAATCAGAAAAACTAGACGTCGCTGTCGTATCTGACCCCGTCACAATCAATTACCTCACTGGTTTTTACAGTGATCCCCATGAACGCCAAATGTTCCTCTTTGTCCTAGCGGATCAGGAACCTCTCCTCTTTGTCCCAGCTCTTGAAGTAGAACGTGCAAGTAGCACCGTTTCCTTCCCAGTAGTGGGCTATGTCGATTCTGAAAATCCATGGCAAAAAATCAAACATGCTCTTCCACAACTTGACTTCAAACGTGTCGCTGTTGAGTTTGACAATCTCATCTTGACCAAATACCATGGTTTGAAAACAGTTTTTGAAACTGCTGAGTTTGAAAACCTCACTCCTCGTATCCAACGCATGCGCCTCATCAAATCAGCTGATGAAGTACAAAAAATGATGGTTGCAGGTCTTTATGCTGACAAGGCTGTTCATGTTGGTTTTGACAATATTTCTCTTGATAAGACTGAGACAGATATCATCGCACAAATTGACTTTGCCATGAAACGTGAAGGTTACGAAATGAGCTTTGATACCATGGTCTTGACTGGTGATAATGCTGCGAATCCACACGGCATTCCAGCAGCTAATAAGGTTGAAAATGATGCTCTTCTCCTCTTTGACCTGGGTGTTCTGGTCAATGGCTATGCGTCAGATATGACTCGTACAGTCGCTGTCGGCAAACCAGACCAATTCAAGAAAGATATTTACAACTTGACTCTTGAAGCCCAACAAGCTGCTCTTGACTTTATCAAGCCAGGTGTGACTGCTCATGAAGTGGACCGCGCTGCCCGTGAGGTCATCGAAAAAGCTGGTTATGGTGAGTACTTCAACCACCGTCTTGGTCACGGTATCGGTATGGATGTCCACGAATTCCCATCTATCATGGAAGGAAACGACATGATCATCGAAGAAGGCATGTGCTTCTCTGTTGAACCAGGTATCTATATCCCGGGTAAAGTCGGTGTTCGTATTGAAGACTGCGGTGTTGTTACCAAGGATGGCTTCGACCTCTTTACAAGCACCAGCAAAGACTTGCTTTATTTTGATTAAGATAGCAACAAACCCTAGTTAGACAAGAAGAATCACTTCTGTTTTATGACGTCCATTCTGAATGAAATTCTTCATTGTTCCCCTATGATTGGTTACAAGTCTCTCAATATTTTTAAGCCCCCATCCCTCTGTCTGACGTTCCTTTCGTATTACCAATTCATTCTCATCAAATGAATTCTCGATAGCAATAAAGAGTTTCTTCTGAAAATATCGTATTCCTAAGATTAAGACCCTATCTTCTTTATTACTCAAGCGCATACAGGCTTCAAGACTATTGTCCAACAAATTACCAAGTAAAACCGCTAAAATATCTGGATTGATTTCTAATCGTTGAGGTACAAAACAATCAATTTCCAATTGTATGTCCTCTACCTTATCCTGTAATTTTTGATTGAGTAAAAAGTTAATTGTTGTATTCTTGGAGTAACAGACAGTTTGGTTCTCTATACTATTTGTCATGCTTTGGAGATAAGACTTCGCTTGTTCAGGATTTTCTTTTAAAAGTGCAAGGAGGATTAAATGTTGATTTTTCAAATCGTGTTGAATCCTTTGAATCCTCCTATAATCTTTTTTAGATTGTTTCATTTCTCTCAGTTGAAAGGTCATCTGTTCCGTCTCTAGTATGCTTTGATAATACCTCTGTTGTTGCTGAGAAAGATATAGGGTGAAATAGAGAGAAGAGAACGTTAACACAATGAGGGCTAATACAGAAACAAAAGAAAGATAATCCTTCTCAAACACTTGCCCTTGAATCGCTGATACTGTAAAAGCAAAACAAATGGACAAAAATGGTACAATAAACTGGTATAACCAAGTCCCTTTAGAAACAGTATAAACTAACTTTTGATGTGCACGAAAAAGTTGTCGAAGAACCAGGGTCACTAGCAATGATAAAAGAAAAGCTACAGCGAGATAAAAAAGCATGGCTATTAGATTTTCTGAAATGACTGATAAAGGGGAAAATAGTTGCACTGCTTGATTGAGTATAGTACCAGCTAGTAAAGTTAGACTCATCTGACAAAAAATCCAAAACGAAGATTCTTGAACAGCATATCCAAAATAAAGACCTAAAAAATAATACTCTGCGATACTGAGAATAAGATTCCCTACTAAGAAAAGATTAGCTCCTGAAAATAATATCGTCAACAAGGCATGGAAAAATAAAAGGAGAGAAGTAAAGATACAAATTCTCCTAGACTTTTCTTTTTGGGACAGAGGTCTATAAAAGAAAATAATTCCCAAAAATAAATCAAACAGAATACTCACAATCCGCAAACTGACTAACATTAAAAATTCCTCTCACTCAGATAATAATAATACTTTTCTCTAAAAGACGTTTGAAATTTTCGGCTAATTGGAAGGTGATTTTCATCCATTCCATTTAAAATTGTGACTATTTGCGAATCAAACTCTGTCACATATCTAGGATTGATAATATAGGAAGAATGAATTTGAATAAAGTAATCAGGTAATTTCTCTAAAATATCTTTCGTTTTAAGCAAAGCTTTGTAAGTCTGATCTTTAGTGTAAATAAAGACAGCACGCTTATCCTTTTCAAAAAATACAATGTCATTTAAAGGCAGTGAATAATGCTGCTTTCCAAAAGTAAACGTAAATACAGCTTGCCCTAAATTCAAAAAACGTACCACTCTATCCAGAGTTTTATATAATTTTTTAGAAGTCACTGGTTTAAGTAAATAATCAAAAGTCTGCACTTCAAAAACCTGCTCCATATAATCTCGATAACTGGTAACAAAGATAATCGGGATAAAAGGGTTTACCTTACGGATTTTTTGTGCCATATCAATTCCTGTTATCTGTGGCATCTCGATATCCAAAAAAACACAACTGTACTTCTCTGTCAATTGTTCTAATAGTTTTTGGGGATTCGTATAAACACTCGTTTCTATTTTGATGTCCTTATAAGATAAGAGTAAGTTTTCTAGCTGACTACCATCCCTATTAGAATCATCACAAATCGCAATTTTTAACATCAAATTCCTCACTACAAGCATGATTTTGCCAATTATAACGTCAAATACGTCAATTATGACATGCTGATAAAAAAATCGTTAATTTATTATACAATATTCTTATCAAATATGAAAGGAGTTACAAAAATGAAAAATATTCAAGTGCGTAAAGTTATTGCTAAAACTGATATTAGCTGGGGTGTTTTCTAAATTTTGGGCACCTCTAAAAACTACCGGTTTTCTATGTTTAGTAACCAGAAAAGGTTGAAAAATTAGCATTTTAAAATTGAGTTTTTAGAGGAGTTCTTTTCTATTTATTCCTACTGTTGGAATTGAGTAGATAGGTTCACCATTTTCTTTCTACTTATTTCCATTTGTAATAGGAACTGGGAGTTGCAAGACGAGGATATATGATTTATAATCACCTCGTCTTCCTTTTTTAATAAAATAGTGAGGTTAAAATGAAATTCTATCATCCAAGAATAAAAGAAATATATCCTGTTTATAAACTTCATAAAAATTTATTTAGGATTGGGCTACAAATTGGTATAACCACAGAAATTAAGGATGATAATAATAAAATGTGGAATTTAGTCAATATTTTGGACGGACGTCCTTTTCAAGATATTCTCAATATCATACTAACAAAATATGATGATTTAACTGAAGAAGACATCACAGGCGCTCTTGAACTCTTAGATAATGAGGGGGTTCTCGAAGAAGCGGGCGAAATTCAGGATATTAAAGAACGTTATCATTCAAATATATATTATTTCAGTCGCTATTTAAATAGCTTCCAAGATAGTATTGCAACACAGAAAAAAATTCATCAGTCTACTATCCTTTTACTAGGTCTTGGTGGTGGGGGTTCTAACATACTGACATTACTAGCAGGCTTGGGACCTAAAAAGATAAAAATAGTGGATTTTGACATTGTTGAGCAAAGTAATCTAGGAAGACAATTTCTATACAAGGAAGATGATATTGGCTTATCTAAAGTTCAAATTGCCCATAGAGAAGTTACAAAAATGAATTCCGATATTGAAGTAGAAACCCATAATATACGTATCACCTCTGTAAGTGACTTGATTCCTTTACTTGATGATGTTGATATTACGATATGTGTGATTGATGAACCTCAATATGATATTCAACGTATCGTAAATAAAGCAATCGTTACAAAAAATATTCCCTGTATATTTGGCGCCAGTCAAGTTAGTCGTGGTCGTGTCTATTCAGTTATCCCTTACCAAACAGGCTGTTTTGATTGTTTAAATATTTATTATACAAAAATTGACACTCTATTCCTTGAACAATTCCACGGTGTTCGTACGATTACAAAAACAATCCCTACAATAGCCTATGGTCCAGCAATATTTCAACTGACTTCTGCCATTGTTGATGAAACTATCCGATTATTAACTCAATATACGGAACCAATTAGCCTTAACCATCAATACGAAATCAATTATGAAAACGGAGCCTCATTCACACACGATTCTTGGGGACGCTATCTTGATGAATGTCCAACATGCGGCACAGGTAAAGAAGACGATTGGGAAATTTTTTCTAAGTACGGAGAATTAAAGTTATGACAACTGCAAAACTCGTAATTGATAATTTGACTAAATCTTTTGATGGTCAGCACTTAGCCAATAATCATATTTCCTTAGAAATATCACCAGCAAAAATCACGGCTTTTTTGGGACACAATGGAGCTGGAAAATCTACTCTATTGAATCAAATGATTGGTTTTACTAAACCTGACCAAGGAGATATTTTGTATGGTGATATTTCTTTTATATACAATCGTAAACAAGCACGCACCTTAATTAGTTATATGTCTCAACAATATGCCCCACTCGACAAATTAACCGTAGAACAAAATTTAGAAATACTTGGAAAAATGCGAGGATTGAGTTCCCAAGAACTAGAAAAAACAATCAGCCAGCTTCTCACTGATTTAGAAATTGAAGACTATCGTTACAAAAAAGGTAAGGATCTTTCGGGCGGTCTCAAAAGACTAACTTCCTTCGCTATGACACTAATCGGTAGCTCAGACATCATTCTTCTTGACGAACCAACAAATGATGTTGACCCCATTCGTCGTGAAAAGCAATGGCAATTATTGCAAAAGTTAGCTAGCAAGGGGCATACCATTATTATCGTTACTCATAATCTTCTGGAGGTTGAAAAATATGCAGATAATTACGCCCTCTTTAATAATGGTAGATTGCTCAAATCAGGAAAGGTTAAGCAAATCATCCATGACAAACTGTATCAGATAAGCTTTGATTTTAAGACTAAAAGTATATTAGACAAAATAGAAGATTATACAATTATCAATGGTGTTAGTTGTCAATTAGAGATTGAGGAAAGAAGTCTAGCTCCATTGATAGCACAACTGACAGAAGAACTTGGTCAAAAAACAATTTCCAATCTCTCTCTTCATCAAAAAACATTGACTATTTCTGACCTTTATAGAGAGGAGCTAACCAACTAATATGACTCAATTTTTTTACTTACTTCATTGGAACTACTTGCGCCAAAAAGAGCTTTTCATCCTTTTTACACTAGCACAGCTCCTCTTATCCATTTCTCTTCTTTTTGGCTACCCTCTAGTTATTGGCGATATCGATTCGACTACTGCCTACTATCTTTCGTCTGGTTCTGTTTTAATTGGAATTATCTCCATGGGTTGTACAATTTCCTCCCCTGTTATAGCAAATGATAAGTTGGAAGGGCATTTTGATTATATTCGTGCCTTACCCATCCCTAGGATATTCATTTCTCTCGCTGACTTGTGGATGTGGTTAATTGCCATTTTGCCGGGAGTTTTTATTTCTATTCTACTTGGGTATGTCCGTTTTTCTGTTCGTCTCCATCCATCTTTTCTTGGTGTTTTTATTGTGCTTCTGATTTGTCTTACTATGATTAGTCTGGGATTTGCTATAGCCTACACCTTTTCTCCAAATACAGTAACCCTTATGTCGCAGCTAATTCTTATGATTGGACTCATGTTCTCACCACTCATGTATCCTGCAGATCGACTACCTGAGTGGGTAAACCATCTTTACCGTGCCCTCCCTTTCGTCCCTTCCTCAAATCTTCTGCGAGCCAGCCTTTACGACTACGGAAATGTTTCTCTATTGGACATGAGTATTCTCATTCTTTGGATTATGTCAACACAGTTAATTATTTTAAGAACTCTTCATAAAGAAAAATGATTGCTCCTAAAGCTTTTCTTATAGACTAAGCCAATAAAAAGAACCTTCATGACTATTCGAAAAGCTAAACAAGAAGATATTCCTAAATTACTCGATTTATTACAACAAATCCTTACGCTTCACCACCAAGCTCGACCAGATATTTTTAAGCAAACTGGGACTAAATATAGTTCCTCTGAGTTGCAAAATATTCTCTCTCAAGAACATACCCCTATTTTTGTTTTTGAAGATGAGAAGGGACAAGTTCTCGGACACCTATTTTGTACCATAAAAGATAAAACAGATAATCCTGTTCTCCAAGAAATCAAAACCCTTTTTATCAAAGATTTATGTGTAGATCAAAATGCTCGTGGTCAAAAAATTGGTGATCAACTCTATCAATTCGCTCTCAATTATGCTAAAGAAATTGGCTGCCATAATCTAACCCTAAGTGTCTGGAATGATAACGAGGGTGCTCTCCGCTTTTATCAAAGACAAGGGATGAAACCCCAAGAAACAACAATGGAAATGATAATTGATTAAGAAGTAATCTATAAAAAGATGTTAGAAAAAGTTCAATTTCACTAGAAAATGAGGAAAATCTTCCCACAATAAAACGCATAGTATCAAGCTTTTCAAACCTGATACTATGCGTTTTTCTTATTTGAAAGACTTTTGACTCAGCCTCTTTACTTAATCTTCTTGATACTTTGACTAAGAATAAATCCTACAATCATCCCTACCATATTTTGCATGAAATTTGGTAAAATTTCTGGTAGGGCTGCTGCCCAGCCATTCATCAATGTAGAACCCAAGGCGTAACCCCCTACCATGGCAATCGTTGCTAAGATAAGGCCTAACCACTGAGTTTTTCCTTTAAATCCTGCGAAAAATCCCTGCAAGCCATGGTTGACCAAGCTAAAGAACATCCACTGAGGATAGCCTGATAAGAGGTCAATCAAGAAACCTGCTAGTCCTCCGACTACAGCTCCTTCACGACTACCAAAGTAAAAGGCCGCAAAGAAAACACCCGCATCTAAAAGAGTTAGAATACCTGTCGGTGTTGGAATTTTTAAGAAATAGCCTAGAACCACAGAAAGGGCGGTTAAGAGGGATACAAGGGCGATTTTAGTTGTTTTGGTTTGCTTCATATTGTCTTACTCCATACTGATCTGCTTGTGCAATGGCACGGTAAACGAAAGCCTTTGAGCTTTCTACTGCTGGTAAAAGTTCATCACCTTTGACTAGATGACTGGCAATGCTGGAAGCAAAGGTACAACCTGCACCAGCATTTTGCCCTTGAATGACAGGATTTTCTAGAACTGTAAAGTTTTGTCCATCATAAAAGACATCCACAGCCTTGTCCTGACTAAGGCGATTGCCTCCCTTAATAATGACTGCTGGCGCTCCTAAATCATGCAATTTCTGCGCTGCAGTTTTCATGTCTTCCAAGGTTTTGATTTCTTGACCAGCTAATAATTCTGCTTCTGGGAGGTTAGGCGTAATCACACTGACATAAGGGAAAAAGCGAATCAACTCTTGGCAAAGTTCACTAACTGCTACGTCGTGCGTTTCCTTGCAGACCAAGACAGGGTCCAATACCACAGGCACTCCTGGGCGTTTCTTGATAAAGTCCAATGCCTTCTCAGCCACACTGACAGTAGGGAGAAGACCAATCTTAATTCCCCCAAACGCCACATCACGCAAGCTATCCAATTCATGTTGAAAAATGGTATCGTCAGTTGGAAAGACTTCAAATCCTTTTTCTGTCAAGGCTGTCAAACAAGTCACTGCTACAAAGCCATGCAAGCCGTTCAAAGTATAGGTAGCCAAATCAGCTGACAGGCCACCACCACTAAAAATATCATTTCCAGAAAGTGCTAAAATACGATTATTCTTCATAACGAATCTCCTTTAAATATAAACCATTTGGTGCTGCAGTGGGACCTGCAAGCTGCCTGTCCTTTTTCTCCAAGATGAGGTCAATCTGCTCTACTGGCATACGCTTGTTGCCGATTTTGAGCAGTGTCCCCACCATATTGCGAATCTGTTTATACAAGAAACCATTTCCTGAAAAGGTAAAAGTCAAAAACTGGCCTGTCTCATCAACCCTAAGACTGGCTTCTGTAATAGTGCGAACCTTATCCTCTACACTAGTCCCAGAGGCTGTAAAGCCAGTGAAATCATGGGTTCCTTCTAGCTTTTTGACGGCCTCCTGCATCCTCTCCACATCAAGTGGGTAAGGGAAGTGGGTGGCATAGTGACGGCGCATGGGATTTTTGGGACGTCCTCCATCCACGATAAACTCATAGGTCTTGCTATGCTTAGCATAACGGCAATGAAAATCATCCGCTACCAGATCAATCGAAATCACATCAATATCTTCAGGGGACTGGGTGTCCAAGGCAAAGCGAAGTTTTTCCTCATCCATTTGATAGGGCAAGTCAAAATGAAGCACCTGTCCCAGAGCATGAACCCCACTATCTGTCCTACCAGCACCGTGAACAGTAATAGCTTGCCCTTTATTTAACCTGGTCAAGGTTTTTTCAATTTCTTCCTGAACGCTACGCGCATGAGGCTGGCGCTGAAAGCCAGCAAAGGCATAACCATCATAGGAAATAGTTGCTTTATATCTCGTCATAACCTCTATTTTATCAAGAAATTAGTCTGTAAACAAGGACCTAAAACAAATATTGTATGGGTATAAAAATCTCATACTCTTCGAAAATCTCTTCAAACTACGTCAGTTTCCATCTGCAACCTCAACACACTATTTTGAGCAACCTGCGGCTAGCTTTCTATAGTAGATTGAAATAAGATATGAATAATTCTATTAGGAAAGTCAAATTAATTTCTAGAAATATTTTAGCAGCTACAGCGTACTATTCCAAACTCAATCAACTATGCTCTTTGATTTTCATTGAGTATCAAAAGAAAAACTTAGGAATCAATCCTAAGCTCTCTTCTGAAGTAGGTACATGACAAAGATAGAGATTACAATCAACCAACCTCCTAAGATACTAAAGACCAACATCCCATTGTGAGTTAGTAAGCCAATTGCACCTAGAACGAATGGGGTCGTAAAGGCTCCGAAACTACAGCCTAATACAGCAAATGAAGTTGCTTGATTGAGGAGTTTAGCTGGAATTCGTTCAGAGACAAGTTGAAAGACCGTCGTCAAGACTACACTATAGGCAAATCCAGCCAGAACACTTCCTGCTACTACCACCCACAAGGATGGAGACAAGGCAATCACGATTTGCCCCAAGCCAAATGTAATACCAGACCAGAGGAGCAGTTTCTCTTTAAAGATAGAAATCAAGAAAGAAAAACTCACTCCAGCCACAATCCCGATTAACTGCATGAGACTAAGAACAAAACTAGATAACTGGGCATCCCCCAATCCTCTTTCCACCATCAAACTTGGAATACGGATGGTAATAGCTGTATTGGTACAAACTACAGCTGCCGCTTCGATAGCTAGGGTAAAAATCAAGCCTTTCATTTCTCGAGTTAAACGACTTGCTTCCTTCGCTCTTTTCTTGACTTCTTTCTTTGATTTTCCATAAGGGACAAAGAGCAGATAAAGGGGCAGCACCAAAAATCCAGCACTATAGGCTAGAAAGATAGCTGTCCAACCAAAGGCCAACAACTGACCGACGGCCAAGGTAATGAGAGAAGCTCCAACGACCTCTGCAGAAGCGCGTAGCCCTAACATCTGAATTCGCCTTTTTCCTTGATAGCGTTCACTGATAATAGAAATGGCCTTGGCATTGATCATCCCAACACCTAAACCAAAAAGAAGCCGTGTTCCAAAGACAAAGGAATAGGCTTGGTACCAGAAGGGAGCTGTACCGCTCAATGATAAAATCAGCAAGCCCAAACTAATCTGTAAGCGCTCAGGAAATATTTTTTCTAAGAAACCATTTAGCAGTAACATCATCATGATTCCAAAGGAAGGCAAGCTCACCAAGAACTCAATTTGTTCCTTAGAATAACCCTGATAATAGTCAAACATGGCTGGTAGGGCACTCGAAATGGAAAAGGAGGTAATCAAAACGAGGGAGAGAGCCAAAATGCTGGCCCGTTCTAAAAATTGTTTCATGAAATCTCTTTCTATATTTCTCTTAATCTTCTACTTTTTTGATAGTTATCAAAAAAGCAAGAAAAGAAGAAGCCTCATTGGTACACAGACTCCTTCTCAAACTCGAAAATGAATCCCTTGTGTCTTATACTCAATGAAAATCAAAGAGCAAACTAGGAAGCTAGCCGCAGGCTGCTCAAAACAGTGTGTTGAGGTTGCAGATGGAAACTGACGTGGTTTGAAGAGATTTTCGAAGAGTATTAGAATGACTTTCTCTTGATTTGCTTAATAAAGTAGAAGATAAATCCTGCTACCATATAGGCAACAAAGATAATCAGACACCACTTGAATACGACATCCCAACCCTTGTTCACATTTAAAAAGAAGTAAGGGAAAGGATTATCCTTGGCATTTGGAATATTGAGTTTTAGAACCAAGCCATTAAAAAGAGCAAACATCATATACAGCAAGGGTAAAATGGTCCACACTGCTGGATCCCAAATCTTATATTGACCCTGTTTGTCAAAAAAGAGGGTATCCGCTAAAAACCAGATGGGAACGATATAGTGGCAAAGGAAATTTTCTAGGGTATAGAAATTAGTCGCAATGGGCGCCAAGAGGAAATGGTAAATCACACAGGTAATCATGATACTCATGGTGACCCCACCTTTTAAGCGCAAGAGACTTGGCCTTTGCCAATTTTCACCTACACGGCTCATAACCTTTAGAAGATAAAGGGTAAAAATAGTTACCAAGAGGTTGGACAGAACCGTGTAATAGAGAAGCATCCCAAAACCACCATGCTTAGTAATTTCAAGATAAACTCCCGTAAAAGCCGCTAGAAACAAGAAGATACGGCTATAAAATACAAGTTTATAGTGTTTTGACATGCTTAAATCTTCCTCACAAACTCTGATTTAAGTTTCATGGCACCAAAACCATCAATCTTACAGTCGATATTGTGGTCGCCTTCTACGATGCGGATATTTTTCACGCGCGTCCCTTGTTTCAAATCTTTTGGCGCACCTTTTACTTTCAAGTCCTTGATGAGAGTTACTGTATCACCATCAGCCAATTTATTTCCGTTGGCATCGATAGCGACAAGACCTTCTTCTGCTTCTGCAACTTCAGCAGGATTCCACTCATGAGCACACTCTGGGCAAACCAGTAGGGCACCGTCTTCGTAGACATACTCTGAGTTACATTTTGGACAATTTGGTAAATTGTTCATAGTTTCTCCTTATCATCATTCACTATTCTTTGAAAATCAAAATTTCTCGAACAGCAACTATTATACCCTAAAATCAGCATTTTGACAAATTTAGAAAAAAACCGATATCCATCTATCGGCTTTTCTACATTTACATTCTTTTTTCAGCTTCTGATTTGATTTTTTCAACTACTTCTTGAATGTTCAAGCCAGTTGTATCAAGATAGACAGCGTCCTCTGCTTGTTTAAGAGGAGAAGTCTCCCGATGACTATCCTTGTAGTCACGCGCAGCAATTTCCTTTTTTAGGGTTTCAAGGTCTGTTTCAATTCCCTTGGCAATATTTTCCTTGTAACGGCGCCCTGCTCTCTCATCAACAGAAGCTACTAGGAAAATTTTCAATTCTGCTTGTGGCAATACAACAGTTCCAATATCGCGACCATCCATGACAATCCCACCTTGCTGGGCAATTTCTTGTTGGAGAGAAACTAGTTTCTCACGCACTTGAGGAATTGCTGCAATAGCAGAAACATGATTGGTCACTTCATTTTCACGGATAGGATGGGTAATATCCACATCTCCTACAAAAACAAGCTGGTCTCCAGTTTCTGAACGTCCAAAGCTGATTGGATGCTGGTCCAACAAGGTTAGAAGGGCTCCGACTTCTTCAACTCCTAATTGGTTCTTAAGAGCCATATAGGTCGCTGCACGATACATAGCTCCTGTATCAAGGTAGGTGAATCCAAAATCCTTAGCAATAATCTTTGCGACCGTACTCTTACCGCTGGAAGCAGGACCATCAATAGCAATTTGAATTGTTTTCATATCGGCTCCTATTTTATTTTTATAACATCACCTGGATTAGCAAACCAAGATCCTGTAGCCATGTGCCCAGGATTCAAGGCCTCTAACTGAGCAATGGAGATTCCTGCACGAGCGGCAATAGCTGCTTCCCCTTCTCCTGCGAGAACTTTAATCGTTCCTTCAGGATTAGCAGCTTCTTCTGAACTACTAGAAGTAGATTCTGGCTCTGAACTCTGCTCAGGCTGAGAACTGCTTGAAGATGAGACTTGTACTACACTTGCATCAGAATCATGAAAGTCTTTTAAGGCTGCTGTGCGATTACTCCCCCCCGATGATAGATAGATGAGAACGATGACCATCACCACCACAATTACAAAGAAAATACTAGCTAGGATCGTCAAAATACGATTAGCCATCCTATCAGCCCCTCCGTGGTTTCGATGCCGACGCTCTGCTCTTGCTTCTTCTTGATCATAAATATCTTCTTGCCACGGTTCTTTTGCCATACCTTACTCCTTGTTTTTTTTACTTTTCTTATTACAATATAAATATGAACATGAAAATCACACTTATACCTGAACGATGCATCGCCTGTGGGCTTTGCCAAACTTATTCTGACTTATTTGATTACCACGATAATGGAATCGTGCGTTTTTACGATAATCCTGACCAACTGGAAAAAGAAATTTCTCCTAGTCAGGATGTCTTAGAGGCTGTTAGAAACTGTCCGACACGTGCCTTGATTAAAAATCAACACTAATCTCTCATAGTAAATTGACAAGAACGTTTCACTCTTTCTAGTTTAGCATATTTCCATGTAAAATTATAGTCTTTTCACTTTATTTTTTTCTGTAAAATCAGGAAGATCACTTTTTTCTTTAACGAGATAAAGTGGTCTTTTTTTAGTCTCCAGATAAATCTTACTGCAACTTATAATCTAAATTCCTCAATGAGAATAGACTTCTACCATTCTATTTCCTTTACCCTTTTTACAAATTCATTCCACTCTCGTCTACAATCTTTAGATAGGCATATATCCGTATAATTGAACGATAAATCTTTAATATTCTTCCACCAATCAAAAGAATTTCCCGCTTCTTCTGTTTCTATTCTTTTGTTAACTACTTCAACAATTGTATTATCTATCTCTTCCTTGTCATCTAAACTTAGAAATCTCCATTCAATTCCATTTGTATAAATTACTTTTTTATACCATAAAAGGTCTCCAATAAGTTGTCCCATCTCTCCAGTTATATGTTCAAAACTGTTCGATATGGTTGATTTGATTTTTTCCTCTGTAATTAAACTATAATTTAAATTCTTAACTTCCACGCATCCTCGAAGTTCCTTCCATTCTTCAATTTTTATACTTTTCCTAGATTTGTTTTCATAAGTCTTATCTAAAATAACTATATCAGGAAAATTACTTAGACCATAATAAATTTGTCCCAAACCCCTTCTTTGTCTTCCGAAGACATATCTTTTTGATAAACTATCTTTTAAAGTTGGCTTAATTATATCAGCAACTAAAGGATACAGTTCAACCTCTACATAATTTTGTTTCTTTATTAGCCCGATTTCTTCAGTATAATCCTCTTTACTTAGCATAAAATAACCCTCCTGAATGTTTTATTTATTAAGTTATCGTCTTTGCAGTAAATTTATTCCACATAGTTCATTTATATCATGTCAAATCCCTAATTTTTTTAAAAATCACTCAAGTTCCAGACCAAAAGAATTATAATTACAAAAAAGTGACTGCGCCAGATAATTCCTACTTTTTCATGATCTATGATAACTTTTTTCTTTGATAAGATAAAGTGGTCTTTTTTTAGTCTCCAAATAAATCTTACTGATATATTTACCGAGAATCCCAATAGTCAAGAGTTGAATGCCTCCAAGAAAGAGAATAACAGCCATCAGAGAGGTCCAACCAGATGTCGGATTGCCCAAGATAAGGGTCCGAAACACCACAAAAACAGTCATCACAAAAGAAATAAAACAAGATAGGAGTCCCGCCACAAAGGCGATAATCAGGGGAAAATCTGAAAAATTAACAATCCCTTCAATGGAGTAGAAAAAAAGTTGCCTCAAACTCCAACTGGTCTTGCCAGCCTGCCTTTCGACATTTGGATAGTCCAAATAGTAGGTTTTGAAACCCACCCAGGCGAAGAGCCCCTTTGAAAAATGATTGGACTCGGTCAAGCTTAAAATGGCATCGACTACAGACCGTCTCATCATGCGAAAATCACGGACACCTGATGGCAGGGCTACTGGACTAATTTTTTGCATAAGGCAGTAAAAGAGATTAGCACAAAAACTGCGAAAGAAGGGTTCTCCCTCCCGACTAGTTCTCCGTGTTCCAACACAGTCTAAATCTGCATTCTGGTCTAGTAAGTTTTTCATCTCAAGCAACATACCAGGAGGATCCTGGAGGTCTGCATCCATTACCACCACCGGATCTCCTGTCGCATATTGCAAGCCTGCATACAGAGCTGCTTCTTTGCCAAAATTTCGCGAGAAAGAAATATAATGCACTGCCGGATTTTGTTCCCGATAGGCCTTTAAGAGTTCCAAGGTTCCATCACTTGATCCATCATCGACAAAGACATACTCGATTTCTGTTTCCAAGTCAGGAATCAGAGCTTCCAGAGCCTGATAAAAAAGAGGAAGTACTTCCTCTTCGTTTAAACAGGGGACAATGATTGATATCACCATCTTAGTCTTCGAATCCATTTGGATGCTTGCTTTGCCAACGCCATGTATCTTCACACATTTGGGTGATGCCGAGTTCTGCTTCCCAGCCCAGTTCTGCTTTGGCTTTTGCAGGATCTGAATAGCAGGCTGCGATATCCCCTGGGCGACGGTCTACGATGCGGTAAGGAATTGGGCGTCCCACTGCTTTTTCCATATTTTGGATAATTTCAAGAACTGAGTAGCCTTTACCTGTTCCAAGGTTATAAACGTTTAGGCCTGAACCTTTTTGGATTTTTTTCAGAGCTGCGACGTGACCTTTAGCCAAATCGACAACGTGGATATAGTCACGAACACCAGTTCCATCTTCGGTATCGTAATCGTCTCCAAACACTTGCACTTGCTCTAATTTCCCAACAGCTACTTGAGTCACATATGGCAAGAGGTTGTTTGGAATACCGTTTGGATTTTCTCCTAGGTCTCCACTTTCATGGGCTCCGATTGGGTTGAAATAACGAAGCAAGACCACATTCCATTCTGAGTCTGCCTTGTAGATATCTATCAAAACTTCCTCTAGCATGAGCTTGGTACGACCGTATGGATTGGTCACTGAAAGTGGGAAATCTTCCAGGATTGGCACTGTATGAGGATCTCCGTAAACTGTCGCAGAAGAACTGAAAATGATGTTCTTACAGTTGGCTTCTTCCATAGCTTTCAAAAGGCTAAGAGTTCCTGCGATATTGTTGTCATAGTAGGCAAGAGGAATACGAGTAGATTCTCCAACAGCCTTCAAGCCAGCAAAGTGAATGACCCCTGTTGGTTCTTCTTGTTTGAAAATGTCACGAAGAGTATCTATATCACGGATATCTGCCTCATAGAAAGGTACTTCAACTCCTGTAATTTTCTCAACAACTTCTAAACTTTTGCGATTGCTGTTGACAAGGTTATCCACCACAACAACCTGATGACCTGCTTGGATTAACTCAATAACAGTGTGGGTTCCGATAAAACCTGCTCCACCCGTTAGCAAAATCTTTTCTTGCATCTTAATTCCTCGATTCTCGGATTATTTTTTCTTATTTTACCATTTTTGATAGGGAATGTCATTTGCCATCCTAGAGGGTAAGATAAAATTTCAGTAAAATGCTTATACTCTTCGAAAATCTCTTCAAACAACGTCAGCTTCGCCTTGCCATGGGTATGGTTACTGACTTCGTCAGTTCCATCCACAACCTCAAAACAGTGTTTTAAGCTGACTTCGTCAGTTCTATCCACAACCTCAAAGCAGTGCTTTAAGCTGACTTCGTCAGTTCTATCCACAACCTCAAAGCAGTGCTTTGAGCAGCCCGCTGCTAGTTTCCTAGTTTGTTTTTTGATTTTCATTGAGTATTATTCGCTTTTTACCGGTTTGACATAGTTTTCAATTGGGTAGTTTTCAGGGTTCAAAGTCAACTCCTTGCCTTTGACCAATTGAGCTAGGTGGTAACCAATAATAGGACCAGTTGTGAGGCCTGATGAACCTAGTCCACTAGCAGCGTAGACACCTGCCAATTCTGGCACTGGCCCAAAGAAAGGAGAGAAATCACTAGTATAGGCACGGATTCCCACACGCTCAGCCCTTGAAGTCGCTCTAGCTAAAACTGGATAGTGAGGTAAGGCTGCCTCCTCCATTTGCTGGAGCAAGATTTCATCTACCGTCAAATCAAATCCCATATCATTTTCATGGGTAGCACCTAGGGACAATTTGCCACCTGCAAAAGGAATCAAATCCCATTCCCCTTCTGGCATGACAACAGGGTAAAATTCCATGTCTTGGGCCAGCTGATAATCTCGGAGCTGTCCTTTCTGAGGACGGACATCCACAGCATAACCCAAGGGTTCTAACATATCCCCCAACCAAGCTCCCGTCGCCAAAATAACCTGCTCAAACTCCTCTTCACCAATCTGGTAGCCTGATGCTAACGGTGTCAGAGTCACTTTTTCTTTGACCAGCTTGACATGACTGGATTCCAGCAAACGAGTCACTAAAAGTTGGCCATCTACTCTCGCTCCACCAGAAGCATAGAGCAGACGGTCAAATCCCTGCAAACCAGGGAATAATTCATTAGATGATGCTTGGTCCAGAATGGCTAATTGCCCTATCAAGGGAGATTCTTCTCTGCGCTGGAGGGCTAATTCATAGAGTTCTTCCAACTTGGATTCATCCTTTTTCAGGAGAAAGACTCCCGAACGATGGTAAAAGTCGATTTCTTGCCCTGATTTCTCTAAATCAGCTAATAAATCCACATAAAAATCAGCCCCCAAGCGCGCCATTTTGTACCAAGCTTTATTGCGGCGTTTGGAAAACCAAGGACTGATAATTCCTGCTGCAGCCTTGGTAGCCTGACCTTGTCCATGGTCAAAGACGGCTACCTCTAGGTCACTTTCTTTCGAGAGGTAGTAGGCAGCTGTTGTCCCCACAATTCCTGCTCCAATAATGGCAACTTTTTTCATTGTTATAATTTATTCCTTTTGTTTCACTCAAGGCACAACACAGAATAAAAAAGTTTTGTGCCCTTTATTTTGTTTTATACTAGACCTCCATACTATCTTATTCTTTCCAATAATTATCTATCTAAGAGATTATCCTATTCTTAATTGTCAATAAGTTCACCCAGTCCTCTGGAAGACCGTAGTGTCTCAAATCAACTTGTTATCTACTTCCTTCTTCTAGTAAATTTTGTATTTTTTATTCCAAAAATTCTGGGTTTCTAGGGACATGGACAAAATAAGATGTCTCATTGCTATAAAATAAATAAATAAATAAATAATGTCTTATCATCATTCTCTGAGTTTGTCTCCAATAACTCCTTATCAGAATGATGAAGAGCAGGTAAGGTATGGTGTAAGCGTTCATATAATCTGCCATTATATGAGCATATATTTCTAAGATATCGAAGTGCATTACACCAGGACAATAAGATTTTAGCTGGAATTTTATCATCCTTATACAAGAGCAAACTAATATAAGCAGCAACCTTATTTCGATAACCTGGTTGTAAGGCGACAAGAAATGATGATATATTTCCAAATGTCATTAAACGAAAAACAGTCCAAGGCAACACAACACCATATTGTCTAATCTGATTCTTTACTATGGAATCATCTTGTTTTTCAAAAATAAACCGCGATAAATGATACTTTGTTTTCAAGACAGTATCCTGACGTTTAGGGTTATCCTTGCAGTATTTAGATTGTTCAGAAAAATATAAATCATCGTCTTCAAAAATATAAATAGTTTTTTGGTATCCAAGCGTCAGAGCATCAGCGGTACTCTTTTTCAAAAAGACTTCAATTCTCTCCAATATTTCTTGAAGGAAATTTCTAAGGTAACTATCAAATAAGTAGGCTTACTTAGCTAAAATATACTGACGATTAACCAATTTACCATAAATCTACACAATCCTTTTTATAAAATTCATCATCAACATTATATGAAAAATCCCAATGAGATTTATCTTTCATATGTTGATACAATTCTTCTTCTGTCAGTGCAGGTTCAATCGCCATTTTTAACGTAGTAGGTGCTAACACAGGATTATAAACTAATCGTATTTTATCAACTATATCAATATTTCAAGGAATATATTCCTTGAAATTTGTTAATTCAAATATGGCAACATTCATTCTAACAGTCTCCACTATATGAAAAAAGGTCACCTAGTTATACATTGCTGCACCTTTGATGACTTCTAATCTACCTAGATTATACCACAATAATCCCTATTAATCAATAGAAATATTTTTTAAGTGTAGTATATTGAGCCTAGAATAGTAGGCTACGGATTCTAAAATATTTCTAGAAATTAATTTGACTTTCTCAATCTCTTTGTTCATATCTTATTTCAATCTACTATATATGATATACGTATGGTTGGTTATGGAGAGCACAATCATCTGACAAAACCAAGTGATAGAGAGCGCTTACATCAACTCCTAAAGAAAGATGGATAGAAAGACGCTTTTCAACTTCTTTCTATCCATTACTTCCTTCAAGAGTCCACACCAGCAATTTTCAGTTCCATTTCATGAACTATCTTACTTGTTTCGTGTTTCTTCTTTATCTTACTCTACCATCAAAGACTTCTACTTGTACTAGAGGAGGAAGCATTCCCATTTAAAAGACGGTGTCCTGTTCCCAGAACCACTTCCCCACTAGAAGCTGGTATATTCCCACTACAGGTTTGCGACTAACTTTTCCTATCGTCATTATCCAGCAATGTAGTAACTTCTATGGTCGCCTGCGATATTTCAACATGTCGCTTATCTTAGCTGAGCAAGAATCGCTTTGAGTTTCTCAATCAACTCGTCTTCTGTGTGGTCAGACTCTTTCTCATTGGCTAGGAAAGCAACTGCTTGAGCGAGAGCTTCTCGTGCTTGGTCGAGAACTTTCGTATCCACATTTGTAGAATCCAATTCTGCTTCAAGCTTGCTTAGTTCCTTGACCAATTTCTTGAGTTCTGACTCTTTCTTACGACGCGCGATGAGGAAGAGAAGGAGCCCAAGAAGGGCAAGTAGACTGCCAATCATTACTACATATGAAAATTCAGTAGTTGTCTGACTATCGTCTTTCATCTGATCTTTTTCTTGATTTTGCTGGTCTTCTTTCACACCTTTTAAGGAGTCTATTACCTCTCTCACTCTTCTAACAATATCACGCAAATCGGACTCTGTCAAACTTTCGTCATTAAGAGCTTGTTTAATCTCTGTAAGAAGAGCTTTAGCTGACTCAAGCATTGTACTATCTATATCATCCAAATCTTTCAAACGACTTTCCAATCCTTCAACCAATCGAGCAAGCTCAGACTTGTCAACAGGACGAGTCTCGTTAGGAGTCACTGTAGTTCCTGAATTGTTTGGAGTGCTTGTAGAAACTGGCGTTTCTTGAGTCGAAGTGCTTGCTTGTGCCTGTCCAACAGTAGACGATGGAGTAGTAAGGGTCGTATTGCTACTATTGTCAGTTGTCACACCAGGGGCTGGAGTATTGCCTCTGTTATCTGGTGTCACACTATTGCTATTGCTGCCAGCAGGGTTGGTAGTAGCTCCATTGTTGGTGTTGCCACTGTTGCTAGTATCAGTACTATTATTACCAGATTTTTTCTCTACGGTTTCTGTCGATGGAATTTCTTTAGTTGTTCCATCTGGTAATGTGACAGTTACGTCTCCATTGTCTTTTACAACTACGTTGGTGGCTGTTGGGTTAGCTTTCGAAACGGCTTCTTTAACTTTGGCTTTTTCGGCTTCTGTTAAATGCGCTGGGTCTGCTACTGGCGTTACCTCTACCTTAGATTTCTCTACGGTTTCTGTCGATGGAATTTCTTTAGTTGTTCCATCTGGTAATGTGACAGTTACGTCTCCATTGTCTTTTACAACTACGTTGGTGGCTGTTGGGTTAGCTTTCGAAACGGCTTCTTTAACTTTGGCTTTTTCGGCTTCTGTTAAATGCGCTGGGTCTGCTACTGGCGTTACTACCAGAGCTGTCTTGTCTGCTTTGTCGACTAACTGCTCTTTCGCTTTGTCTAACTTACCTTGCGCTTCTGTTACTTTTTCTTGCGCTTCTTGAACTTCAGCTGCTGTCGCATTGTCACCTTTAGCTAATACTGCTTTGGCTGCTTCCTTCGCTGTTGCAACATCTGCTTCTGCTTCTTTCTTAGCGGCTTCGTATGCTTGAATACTTTCTGGTGTCTTACCTTCTGTACTTACAGCTTCATCTAACTTCGCTTTATCCTCAGTTAGTTTATTTTTCGCTGTAGTTGTCGCTGCGGTTGTTACGGCATCTTCTGCCGCTTTCAAGGCTGCTTTGGCTGCGTTTACTTTCGCTAGCTCTGCTTGTACAGCTTCTGGTGTCGCATTGTCGTCCGCTATTACTTTTTTCGCTGCTTCCACTGCTTTATCCGCCGCTTCTTTTGCTTTAGTATATGCGTCAACTTTGCTTTGTGGCTTGTCATCTGTAGTTGGTTGACTTGCTACTTCGCTTGCTAAGTCGTTATTCGCTTGCGTTAGAGCTATCTGGTCTGCTTTGTCGACTAACTGCTCTTTCGCTTTGTCTAACTTACCTTGCGCTTCTGTTACTTTTTCTTGCGCTTCTTGAATTTCAGCTGCTGTCGCATTGTCACCTTTAGCTAATACTGCTTTGGCTGCTTCCTTCGCTGTTGCAACATCTGCTTCTGCTTCTTTCTTAGCGGCTTCGTATGCTTGAATACTTTCTGGTGTCTTACCTTCTGTACTTACAGCTTCATCTAACTTCGATTTATCCTCAGTTAGTTTATTTTTCGCTGTAGTTGTCGCTGCGGTTGTTACGGCATCTTCTGCCGCTTTCAAGGCTGCTTTGGCTGCGTTTACTTTCGCTAGCTCTGCTTGTACAGCTTCTGGTGTCGCATTGTCGTCCGCTATTACTTTTTTCGCTGCTTCCACTGCTTTATCCGCCGCTTCTTTTGCTTTAGTATATGCGTCAACTTTGCTTTGTGGCTTGTCATCTGTAGTTGGTTGACTTGCTACTTCGCTTGCTAAGTCGTTATTCGCTAGCGTTAGAGCTGTCTTGTCTGCTGGTTTCACCACATACGTTACTCTTACGTTTTCTGTACTTTGATCTGTATAAGTAACAACAACGTCAAGAGTATGGTTCCCTACTGTAGTTGGATACTGTGTTCCTTCTTTCAGTACAGCTGATGCTTTGTTAGCTACATCTACAGCAGCAAGTAACTCTGCATTTGTAGGATTTTCACCGATTACTTTTGTAATCGTCTTAGTCGTCGGAGCTGTGTGTTCTGGAATAGGATGATTTTGGTTATTTGCTTGAGATTCAACATCGCCATTTCCTCTAGTAGAGGCTGTTGTGATATTTGTATTCCTGTTCACTTTTGTATAGTCAAGCGTAACCTTACCATTTGCTAGACTGATACCATCTGGTAAGGTTGTTGAAGAACTCCAATTATTTCCTCGTTTAACCAGTGTTACTGTGGCATTGGTATTTTGTTTGTTCTTATAAGTTAAGGTCACTTTTTCTGCATCTGTCGGTAATGTAACTTCTACATCTCCATTTTGACGTGTAGCACTAGTTGTTGCACTCGGTTGTTCAAACTTAGCCTTAATTCGTTTAGTCTCTGAAATTTTCGTTGCGCTAGAAGCTTTTACCGCAACTTCCGTCCCGTCTTTTACTAAACTTTTTGGAAGGGTAAAGCTATTGCCACTAGCTGTAATTCCTGCAACAGCACTCCATCCTTGATCAGTTTTTCTAAAATGTTGTGTTTCTGAACGATTACTAGTTTGATTATGATAAGTCAAATCAAACTCAGTAGCTTCCTGCGGTACAGTAATTACAACCGAACCATCTGGTTGGGCTATACCACTTACATCCTCTAATCTTCCTAAAACCTTAGTAGTAGCTGCTATACTAAAGTCAGAGCCGTCCTTCTGCTGCTTAACTGTAACTGTTGAACCTGCTTCTGCTGTTTCAGCTTGGATTAGGATTTTGCCCAGTCCATTTTCATCATTTATAATCGAAATTGTGCTATCTGCATTGGCGTCATCCTTATTCCAGTTGCTACCAGTTTTAGTAAAACCAACAGTTTTTTCTTGTCCAGTAGCATTTGTATACGTAAGCATAACCTTAGTAGCTTCGTCTTGACCTACCATTGATGTTACCGTTAGAGTTTCTTTATCTTGTGAGATAGTTGGAGATTGAGGCGCTTGGACCGTCACTTTTGTAACCAAGTCATCTCGTGAGATAAACTTACTTTCTGATCCGTCCTGACTTGTAACAGTTGCATTTCCATCACTATCCACTGTAACAGTCGCTCCTGGGTTAGCAGCTTGTAGAGCCTTCTTAATCTTTTCAATATCTGAAGAATTTAGTTTCTCTGGATCGGTTACAGGTACTTTCTGCTCTGGGTTGACTAACGGTTTACGGTTCTTTGCAGCTTCTTTTTGCTCTTCTGTCAGCTCCAACAAATCTTTGTGGGAAATCAAGCCACTTGTTCCATCTGGTTGTACAACATAGGCATCTCCATTTTGCCCAACGTTTACAGTAGCACCAGGATTTTTCTCCTGAACCTTCTGAGTAATCTTTTCCAATTCCTCTTTGGTTAGCTTATTTGGATTAGCTACCTTCACTTTTTCAGTTGGTTTTTGGATTTCTTTTGGAGAAGTCGAATCATCTGCAGAATCTGCTTGCCCACTTTGTTTCACAAAATCACTAACAGCAGCTTCTTCCTTTTGTCCATCCGGTCTGGTCACCTGAACCTTACCATCATCTGTTATTTCAACTTTAAATCCTGGATTAGCATCTTCAATAGCTTTTTTTAGCTTATCTTTCTCGGTTTGATTTAGACTACCTGGATTTTCAACGGTAACTTTTTCTACTGGGCTTACAAAGTCACGGCTAGCTTCTGTAGGAAGTTCTAGTTTAAGCGATTCTGATAGTGGTGATACAAGATAGTCTAAAACAGGTTCATCTGTACCTTCCTTAACCACTGCCGTAACTAGACGAAGTTCCTCATTCCCCACCAATTCTTGTCTATACTTATCAGGAGTAAACTCAACTGTTCCATCCGCCTTAACATCACCACTAGCAAGAATAGTATAGCCAGTAGCTTTTTTAGGCTTATTATCAGAAACACCTGTGCCTACAGCATCCACATCATTCCCACCTTTAACCAAGAAGGTTTTCAGTTTTGCTTTATCAGGAATATTTGCTGCTTCTCCTTTTGTTCCAGAGTTTGCTTTGATGACCGGTTTTCCTGTAGTCTTTCCTTTCAAACTCTCAGCTGTTGTTGCAAAACTCGGTTTCGTAAATGGAATGTATAGATAGAGTTTTTCTGTCTTGGTTGTATTATCTGCGGTTGTAACCGTAACAGTAATTTGATGGATACCTGAATTGGTTTTGTTAATAGTTCCTGTTAATGACTTCTTGCTACTTAGGGGTCCCTCATGCTCCACTTCACCCTGAACCAAGCCCGTGTTTTCTAAATTAGTTACTTCAATATTTTTGATAGACTTACCACCTGGAACTCGAACCAGCACTTGTAGTTGCTTTCCAGTATAACTGTCAAGATATAGTGCTTTATACTTACTTGTCTCCAAGCTAGAAGCTGCTCCGCCCTCTCCACTTTGTCCAAACCCAATACGAATCTGACTGCTATCGTAGTTGGCTACTTTAGCATCTGATGATTCAGACTCTAAGAGTGAAGTTCGCTTGCCTTCTGCAGTCAAATAAGACTGACCTGAAACACGTGACTTGACAGTATAAGAACCTTTTGTAATAACAACATTTTTGAAGGTTGCATTTCCATCATCACCAGCAATACTGGTTGCTACTTCTTTTCCGTCATGGTAGAGAACCATCTCTACACCTTTGGTTCCGTTAGTTGCAGTGATATCCTTTATCGTCCCTGCTTGCTTTTGCAAATCAGTATTTAAACTTGGTTTTTTCGGTTTCACAACAAAATTTAACTGAACCAATTCACCAGAACCGTCAGCAAAGATTCGCTCTACAAGATAAGATTTCACTCCCGGAGTATTGACGATAGTGTCTGCAGCTTCTTTGTTGTTTTCAACTTTGACGCCGTCCTTAAAAAGATTATAAGAAGTTGGATGTGATTCAGCATTATCCCCTACCTTATCCCTATTTTTAAAGTAAGATTCAAGGTCAATGCCTCCATCGCTTTTAGCAATTAAAGATGAAGAGGTACCTGGAGTTGTTGATACATTATTATTTTTCGGCTGCCAAATTCGCCCTTGTACAATCTGATAGTAGCCATTTCCTTCCAACTGAGCCGGATACTTCTCAGCCTGGTCTCCTTCACCGGCAGCTCTACCGTACCACTGATTGACTAGCAAGCGATTAACTGATTTCCCTGACAGCCTAAACCCTTTAACACCCAAGGCGTAATAGAGATTACGGAAAGTCGTATCTGGGGAAGTCGTCTCAAAGGTCAAATGGTAGCTATCATCACGTCCTCCGTCCAAAGAGAAGGTGTAGACTTTCTCGGTTTCATTTTTGATACCAGAGTATTTAGAAGCTGCCTTTTTCTCAACTTCAGTTGGGAAGTTTTTATCAGCATGGTAGTAGAAACCTTTCTGCACCCACCAGTTAACTTCTTCCTTGGCTAAGCCATCCAGACTATCCGTCCGATAACCATAACCTCCACTTTTTGCTGCCGCTCCTGTTGATGCAACAGTCCCCTGCTTTTCATCACTAATTCCATCAGCTGATTGTAAGGCCTTTAGGATTTGATCCTCTCCGTTACCTGCATCTCCACTAGTAGCAGTGGTGCCACCAGTCCTATGATCATAACGAGAAATAGTTACTGAGTTTGCTTTTACAGTGTGGTTTTTAGGTAGGGTAAACCAAAAAGTATTTGATAAGTAGTGGTGTGGACCCCGTCCTACTTTTCCCTTATTGATATCAATCTCCCATTTAAAACCAGTTTCTGTTTTCTTGACTATCCCGTAGATAAAATCTTTCGCTTCCGGAATACGAAACTCTTTTCCGTCCCAATATGCTCTTGAACGTTGCGAACCATAGACATAGGTTCCACGGGCATAAGGTGAACCTGCATGTCCATCTTCTAAAAAGTAGTTGATCCCATCTACATAAGCATTACTTGGCACAGCTATGTAGCCTGAAGGAACTTCTTGTCTGCTTCCTCTTGAACGAGGTTGAATCGCTGTTGTCACCGGAGTGTTTAACGGTTGTTCATCCTGTTCTGTATCATCCTCATCATCGTCAAGTGGAATAAGGTCATAGTCAGACTGGCTGTCTTTGAGCACCCGAGGCTGAAGGACTCCAGTGCTGCTTGTTTTGGCTGCTATCGTGTCAGCAGATCCTGCCCTTTTCTCTCTCACCTGAGGACTTTCTTGAACAGACTCTGGCTGGCTAGAGTCTACTCCAGTAGTTTTAGGGGCAGCTACTGTCTGTCCTTGATTAGATCCTTCCGCTGACCTCCCTTGCCCTTTTATCTCCTTTGTGATCTTGCCTTCAGCAAGTTGCTCAAGTACAACCTCCTTCGACTCTCCCTCATCCGACTCCTGCAGAGCCCCATCAGGGTTACCATCAAATCCAGCGACCACGTCATTAGTTGTAGCTGGAGTGACTGTCTCACTCGCTGCTACTGCACCGTTGGCAAAAAACATCAATGCGGCAACCGCAACACTGGCGGCACCAAAGTGGTACTTACGAATGGAGTAACGGAAGACCTTTTCTCTGTTAGACTTTCTAAAATCCATAACTCTTTCTCCTTAAAGATATGATTGAAGAGAACATGTCATTTTCCTCTTCAATTGACAATAATATTAAATAGCAACTTACGACTATTTACCCCACTATACCTCCTATGAAGAGTATACAGTCTAGTAGCAATTATACCACCCCCCCCCCCGAATTTTTGCAAGGAAAAACATTTAATTTTTTCTGTTTTTAGAGTATTTTATAGTAAATTGTTATCTTTCTAATTATATGTATTGGATTTTTTGATTAAACTGCAAAAAACGAGGACTATTGTATTTTTTTATTTATAAAATTTCGGGTATAAGTTTTACAAAAAAATCCAGTCTCAACAATGTCTCAGAATCACATTTGTACTAGTGTAGTTTCAGTTTACCATAATTATACTAGTACAATTTTTCATTATTTTCACTTTCTAACTAGATATGGTGGAAAGGATTGGTCGATGCTTGACTAGGTACAATATCAATTGTCCAGCCATTTTCTCCTTTCCATTGATTAAGAAGCTCTGCGATTTTTTCCACAAACAGCACTTCGATATAGTGACCTGGATCCAATGCCAGCAAGCCATCAGACAACATATCCTGGGCAGTGTGGTAGTAAATATCACCAGTGATATAGACATCCGCTCCTTTAGCTAAAGCATCCTTATAGAATGACTGCCCGCTTCCACCACAGATGGCCACTCTTGAAATAGGTTTCTGCAAGTCATTCTCTTGATAATGCACCATTCGAAGACTATCTAGGCCGAATACTTGCTTGACATACTGGGCAAAGTCCCCAAAGGTCTGAGTCAGAACATTCCCAATACGTCCAATTCCACGTTCAGGACCTGTCTCCTGAAGATAAGTTATCTCCTCGATTCCTAGCATCTGACAGAACCAGTCATTGAGACCATTTTCAACGATGTCAATATTGGTATGGCTGACATAAACTGCAATGTCATGCTTGATGAGATCAATGTAAATCTGATTTTGTGGACGGCTAGCTACCAAATCCTTGATGGGACGGAAAATCGGCGCGTGCTTGGCAATAATCAAGTCCACACCCTTTTCAATGGCTTCAGCCACCGTTTCTTCACGAATATCCAGAGCCACCATGACACTTTGGATATCCTTGTCCAAAGTTCCAATTTGCAGACCACGACTGTCTCCCTCCATGGAAAATTCCTGAGGACAATAAGCTTCATATCGGTTAATGACTTCACTTGCTAGCATGGAGAACCTCCTTGATGGCTTGAATTTTATCTACTAGAACTTGACGTTCCTCCAGATTTTTTTCTGGAATTTGTCCGAGGGCAAATTCTAGCTTAACAGCTTCTTTTTGCCATTTTTGGACAAAGACTGGACTGACCTCTTTGCACAAGAAGGGGCCAAATCGAACATCACTTGCTGATAGCTTCATTTGTCCTGCTTCCACCACCAAAATCTCGTAAAACTTGCCAGCTTCTTCTAGAATGCTTTCTGCCACAATCTGAAAACCATTGTCTTGCAACCAAATGCGCAAGTCGTCTTCACGATTATTGGGCTGGAGAATCAAACGCTCTACGTTAGCTAACTTGTCCAAGCCTTCTTCTAAAATCCTAGCAATCAAACGGCCACCCATACCAGCAATGGTAATGACCGACACTTGGTCTGCCTCTTCAAAGGCTACCAAGCCATTGGCTAAACGAACCTGGATTTTCTCCTTTAACCCGTGACTTTCAACATTTTTGACTGCAGATTGGTAGGGCCCGTCCACCACCTCACCTGCAATGGCACTTTTGATTTGTCCTCTCTCAACCAACTCGATGGGCAGATAAGCATGATCACTTCCCACATCTAATAAAATGGCTCCCTGTGGTACAAAGGAAGCTACCAATTCTAATCTCTTTGAAATCATCTTCTCTCACTTTCCAAACTCTATTACCTCTTATTATACCACATTTCGGCTGGCAATCTTGTACCTAAAAAGACCGCAATCCACAGATTGCAGCCTTTCTTTATTTTCTGGCTTGATAGCGACTAGTCAGGATGAAAATCACGGTAAAGACCAACATCATGATACCATAAACAGGTAGCGTTTGTCCTGTAAGTGTCGAAATTTCAAGCAATTTTTGAATTCTTGGGAAGAGAGCTGTGGCTAGGAAGCCTCCTACTGACCAAACAATCAAGAGGACACGCCATAGGGTAAATGGCATGCAGGCTCTAAATACGGATAAGAAACCAATAGACCCAAGCAGATAATAAAGTAGGGTTGAGATTTCTATCTCAGACCAACCTTGACTCGCTCCAAATATTTTCACAAACAGGACGCTGAACACAACCATGAGAGCACTTGGTAGAGCACGAAGCATGGATCTTCTGAGGAAATTTGGCTCAACAGGTTTGATATTTCGCTCAAAAGTCAGAACGAATGGTGGGAAACCTTCCACAAACTGGTCAATCATAGTAATCTGGATTGGAATGAAGGGGAAAATCAAGATCCATTCAGACCGTCCCAGAAGAGCACTGGCGATACAGATAACTGCGAGCAAGAATGAGTAGATGGTCTTTATCAAGAAAATCGGGGCGATATGGGCAATGTTATTGACCACACGACGACCTTCAAAGAGAATCTCAGGAACATCATTAAAGTCTGAGTTCAAGAGAACCAGATTGGCAATCTGACGAGTCGCTGGATCTCCCTCAGCCATTACGATGGAACAATCTGCCTCACGAAGGGCCAAGATATCATTAACCCCGTCCCCTGTCATAGCCGTTGTATGTCCTGATTTTTTCAGCGTTTGGATGATGAGTTTCTTTTGATGAGGGGAAACACGTCCGAAAATAGCTGTCTCCTCCGCCATGGCCATCAATTCCTCATCGATGATTTTCGAACAATCTACATAGCTATGGTAGTCCGCAAAACCAGCCTTCTGGGCAATGCTGGACACCGTAACGGGATTGTCACCAGAAATAATCTTGAGGCCCACCTCCTGAGAACGGAGATAGTCCAGCGTCTCTGCTGCTCCTTCTCGAATAGGATCCAAAATTTCCAGCAAGGCTAAAGCCTGAATATCAGAAGGTTTCTGTGGCTTGTGATGGTCTAATTTCTCCTGACTAAGAGCTAAGACCAAGACACGTGCCCCTCTCTCCAAGGCCTCCCTGGCTTCTGGGACTTCAGAATCCAGCAACATCTCAGGTGCCCCTAAGAAAACTGTCCCCAAGCTTTCTAACTCCATAGCCCCCCACTTGCGGTCGCTCGAGAAGGGAAGATTGGAAATCATAGGATAAGCAACATCTCCCACAAAACGCTGGCGAATGGCTTGGGCAGTTGGATTCTTATCCTCACTATGGGCTATGTAACTGGTCAGGATGCTGGCAATAGCCTCTTCACCATAAGTTTCCGTCAGTGGAAGAACGGCCTCCACCTGCATCTTTCCTTGGGTGATGGTACCCGTCTTGTCCAAACAGAGCATATCCACGCGCGCCAAGGTCTCAACAGAGTACATCTCCTGCACCAAGACCTTTTTCAAGCCCAGCTTAATCACCGCTGTCAAGAGCGAAGTGATGGTCAAAAGGGCAATTCCCTTAGGCAACATTCCCAAAAGAGCTGTCGACGAGTTTACAACGGATGACTTGAGAGGCAGGCCTTTTAAAATCAAGGCTTCCAGCAAGAGAGCCAGACCAAAGGGAATGATAATCTTCCCAGTAAAACCAGCCAACTTGTCCAGCGATTTCATGATACGGGAGTTGATGGGGTTAACGGTCTTAGCCTCAAGCATGAGTTTGGCAGCATAGTTGTCTGCACCGACATGTTGAACTTGAGATAAAACTGACCCACTGGCTAGGAAACTTCCTGACAAAAGCAAGGCTTCCACTTCCTTTTGCACCAAATCACTTTCCCCCGTCAACATGGCTTCATTAACCTCCGCAAAGCCTTCCAAAACCAAGGCATCACTGGGAATCTGCTCTCCAGCAGACAGACGAATCACATCTCCTAACACCAATTCTTCCGGATTCAGAGCCACTTCTTGGCCATCACGAATAGTCTTGACCTTTTCCTTGGTCATGAGATTGAGCTTATCCACCATGTGTTTGGCGCGTAGCTCGGTCACGATCCCAGAAAAAGCGTTAAAGCAGATAACAGCAAAAAAGACCAGATTGCTCCAAGCCTGCACAAAGGCAAGGGCCAAAGCAATGGCAAAGTTCAAAGCGTTAAAAAGGGTAAAGACATTTCGTTTAACGATTTGCCAAGTGCTGGTACTGGCTGATGCGGTAAAGTCATTGACCAAACCCTCAGCCTGTCTTTCCTTGACTTCTCTTTGGGTTAATCCCATAATCTTATTTTTATCCATAAATTCTATTATATCATTTTTTTAACAGAATTCTAATTTCATCCCAAATATGCATCTAGTCAAGGGAAAAGTTTGCCAGCCCTCCTTTGATAAGGTATAATAATAACAAGAAAACAATCGAAGGAGATCGCATGTTTTATACTTATTTGCGTGGATTAGTTGTATTGCTCTTATGGTCCATCAATGGCAATGCTCACTATCATAATACTGATAAAATTCCTAATCAAGATGAAAATTATATTTTAGTTGCGCCTCACCGTACCTGGTGGGATCCTGTTTATATGGCCTTTGCGACCAAGCCAAAACAGTTCATCTTTATGGCAAAAAAAGAACTCTTTACCAACCGTATCTTTGGTTGGTGGATTCGTATGTGTGGCGCCTTTCCCATCGACCGTGAAAATCCCAGCGCCTCAGCCATCAAATATCCTATCAACGTTCTCAAAAAAAGTGACCTCTCTCTCATCATGTTTCCAAGTGGTAGCCGCCACTCAAACGATGTCAAGGGGGGCGTAGCACTGATTGCCAAAATGGCCAAGGTCCGTATCATGCCGGTTACCTACACCGGTCCCATGACTTTGAAGGGCTTGATTAGCCGTGAACGTGTCGATATGAACTTTGGAAATCCAATCGATATCTCAGATATCAAGAAAATGAATGATGAAGGCATTGAAACAGTCGCCAATCGTATTCAAACAGAATTCCAACGTCTGGACGAAGAAACGAAACAATGGCACAATGATAAAAAACCAAATCCACTCTGGTGGTTTATCCGCATCCCTGCCCTCATCCTTGCTATTATCCTCGCTATCCTAACCATCATCTTTAGCTTTATCGCAAGCTTCATCTGGAACCCAGATAAGAAAAGAGAAGAACTTGCATAGAAGAAATGAACCTTGGCCAAACAGCTAAGGTTTTCATTTATATAGTAGATTGGAACTAGAATAGTACACCTCTACTTCTAAAACATTTTTAGAAATCGATTTGACTGTCCTGATCGATTTGTCCTATTCTTATTTCATTTTACTATATTTATAAGAATCTCCTAATCAAATCAAAAGCCACTCTACAATAGAGTAACGTTAAGATTGTCCATTTATACTCAATGAAAAAGCCCTCTGAAGTCAGAGAGCTGATTTGAGCTCGGGCTAAAATCCTAGTGAAACAAAAAAATCTACACGATCAGAAAAGTCTCTATCGTGCCATTTTCATACATGATATATAGTCCAAGTAGAATGAATACTAAGGGCACAATGATTCGCTCGTATTTTTCAATTGTCTCGAATATTAACGGAATAGAGGATAACACCCGACTAATCTCGCATAAGATAATTATGCCGATTACAAACACAAGCAAGGCCACGAGGGTCTGTGACCAATCTAATGAAGCAAAATAAGGTATATAGATACCTAAATTATCTCCGCCAGACGCAATTGTCAGCAATGTAACTGTCCAAAACAGTTGATTTGCCTTGCTTTGTTCTAATCTTTCAATAATTTCTTCCTCTTCTTCCTCACCTTCTCCAACAATTGCAAAGCGAATCCCTAAATAGATAGGGATTAAACCAAGCAATCCAACCATCCATTCTTCAGGCACGAAATTAACGACATAAGCAGCAACTAAACTCGCCCCTACAAGTAAGCCTGTGCCTAGATATTGCCCCGCATAAATATGCCATTTTTGTTTATTCTGTGATAGCTGTGCCAATAAAATAAATAAAATAATTAAATAATCGATACTGGTGGAAATATAAACACCAATAGCAGATATGATTGTCTGTCCCATAAAAACCTCCTATATTAGTCAGTAATAAATCAGCAGATTTTAGGAGAGCACAGACACATTAATTTAGCTATCGCTAGTGGGTAATGTCGAACATAGGAAAGCATTTTACTCCTCCTCAAAACGTAGTTACAAAGTAATTTCTAACTGGAAATCGGTGACTACTTCCATGTAAAGTATAAACATACTATACTTTACTTCGTAAAGTGTGGGCTCTCCGAGGGGGCTTGCAGACACCTACTCGACTTTTCAAGCCGAGTAGCTGCGCACCTTTATGGTGTAATTAGCTGATACCATTTGAGGTTTTTGTAGTCTCCAAAATTGTGACCGATAAAACCTCAATAAAAAAGCCCTCTGAAGTCAGAGAGCTGATTTGAGCCCGGGCTAAAATCTTAGTGGAAAAGATGAAACTCCTTGTGTTCATCGAACACTGTGTCATTTCCCTATTTTCATACGGATTTTTGACACCCTTAGCATCATGATTCTTGCTAGATAAACCGTTTATAGGCTAGGCGACGAGGCGAAGATTGTACGAAACTTTCAGTGAAACAAAAAAAAATCTCCCCGAAGGGAGAAAAGCTAGTTTATTTTACCTTACAGTGTTAGGAACCGTAACCGAAGATTATACTTGAGTATAGCGAGGTAAGGTGACAACGCAAAAAAGCTACCCAATTTAGAGTAGCTTTATTATCAAGATATGCTCAATTGAACACGGCCTAAGCACTTGGCAAAAAAGATAAAATCTCCTAGAAACTGAAGTTTCTTCGTCAATTTTCCTATTTTTGCTTTGTGCTTTTGACGGCCTTTGTATCTTGAATTAGCGACGAAGTCCTAGAGAGTTGATCAACTCACGGTAACGGTTAACGTCGTTTTTACGCAAGTATGCAAGCAAGTTACGACGGCGACCGATTTTTTTCATCAGTCCACGGTAAGTAGCGTGGTCTTTTTTGTGTTGTTTGATGTGTTCGTTAAGGTGGTTGATTTCCCAAGTAAGGACAGCAACTTGAACCTCTACTGAACCTGTATCACCTTCGTGACGTGCATATTGTGCGATGATTTCATTTTTTTTCTCTTTTGAGATTGCCATGATGTTTCTCCTTTTTATTTGGCTTCATCCGAGTGACAGGTTGGCATGCCTGTAACCAAGAAGAAGTTATTTGTCTTTACGACAATCCCTATTCTACCAATAACTACCTTCTTTGTCAACAAATTTACTTTCTTGTTTTAAACATGCTATAATAATCATAGCAAGAAATCTAAGTTATCTGTTTTTAAACGAGATGATTATCACGCCTAGATTCTATTCCCATCTCCCCTACTATTTGGTCATCTTTTTCTTTTACTGGCCACTTTATGAGTTGTTATCACTAATCATTTCTGACCCCCTTTTGCTCAAGAGTCTCTACGTAAATAATATTCTCTTCTTTACACCTCTGGTAATCTTGATTATATCGCTACTCTATAGCTACCGTTTCCGTTTCTCACTTTGGTGGTTAATTGGTAACGGACTGCTCTTTTGCTTTACTATCATAACTTTTGGTGAGTTTATACTAATTTACTTGCTAATCTATGAAACCTTGGCTCTGGTGGGCATGACTTCCGGTATTGGCATCAAGCATATTCTACAAAAATAAAAAACAAAAACTTTCACAAAATCCTTGAAAAATCTCACAATCATGCTATAATAATCCATAGAGACAAGTCACTTAGTCCCTTTCTACTAGAGAGTGCGTGGTTGCTGGAAACGCATAGGAAGCCTAAACTGACACTACTCTTGCGTTTTTTATGAAAACATAAAACGGTGGCCACGTTAGAGCCAATCAGAGGTGTCCCTCTCTTTTGAGGTACATAAATGAAGGTGGAACCACGTTGCGACGTCCTTTCGAGGATGTCGCAATTTTTTATGAGGAGGCTAACTATGGAGTTGCAAGAATTAGTGGAGCGCTGTGGGGCAATCCGACAAGCTTATCACAAACTGGAAGTTAAGCATCATGATTCCAAGTGGACGGTAGAAGAAGACCTCTTGGCTTTGTCTAATGATATTGGAAATTTCCAACGATTGGTGATGACAAAGCAAGGACGCTACTATGATGAAACACCCTACACACTGGAACAAAAACTTTCAGAAAATATCTGGTGGCTAGTAGAACTTTCTCAACGTCTGGATATAGACATTCTGACGGAAATGGAAAACTTCCTCTCTGATAAAGAAAAGCAATTGAACATTAAGACTAGGAAGTAGTCTGCAAAAAAGTCAATGCTTAAAAACTATGAAATAATAAAAAGGAGAACATCATGATTAACATTACTTTCCCAGATGGCGCTGTTCGTGAATTCGAATCTGGCGTTACAACTTTTGAAATTGCCCAATCTATCAGCAATTCCCTAGCTAAAAAAGCTCTTGCTGGTAAATTTAACGGCAAACTCATCGACACTACTCGTGCTATCACTGAAGATGGAAGCATCGAAATTGTGACACCTGATCACGAAGATGCCCTTCCAATCTTGCGTCACTCAGCTGCTCACTTGTTTGCCCAAGCAGCTCGTCGTCTTTTCCCAGACATTCACTTGGGAGTTGGTCCAGCCATCGAAGATGGTTTCTACTACGATACTGACAACACAGCTGGTCAAATCTCTAACGAAGACCTTCCTCGTATCGAAGAAGAAATGCAAAAAATCGTCAAAGAAAACTTCCCATCTATTCGTGAAGAAGTGACTAAAGACGAGGCACGTGAAATCTTCAAGAACGACCCTTACAAGTTGGAATTGATTGAAGAACACTCAGAAGACGAAGGCGGTTTGACTATCTATCGTCAAGGTGAGTATGTAGACCTCTGTCGTGGCCCTCACGTCCCATCAACAGGCCGCATCCAAATCTTCCACCTTCTCCATGTAGCAGGTGCTTACTGGCGTGGAAATAGTGATAACGCTATGATGCAACGTATCTACGGTACAGCTTGGTTTGACAAGAAAGACTTGAAAAACTACCTCCAAATGCGTGAAGAAGCTAAGGAACGTGACCACCGTAAACTTGGTAAAGAGCTTGACCTCTTTATGATTTCACAAGAGGTTGGTCAAGGGCTTCCATTCTGGTTGCCAAATGGTGCGACTATTCGTCGTGAGTTGGAACGCTACATCGTTGACAAAGAGTTGGCTTCTGGCTACCAACACGTCTACACTCCACCTCTTGCTTCTGTTGAACTTTACAAGACTTCTGGTCACTGGAATCATTACCAAGAAGACATGTTCCCAACTATGGACATGGGTGACGGGGAAGAATTTGTCCTTCGTCCAATGAACTGTCCGCACCACATCCAAGTCTTCAAACACCATGTTCACTCTTACCGTGAGTTGCCAATCCGTATCGCTGAAATCGGTATGATGCACCGTTATGAAAAATCTGGTGCCCTCACTGGTCTTCAACGTGTACGTGAAATGTCACTCAACGACGGTCACCTCTTCGTTACTCCAGAACAAATCCAAGAAGAATTCCAGCGTGCTCTTCAGTTGATTATCGATGTTTATGAAGACTTCAACTTGACTGAATACCGCTTCCGCCTCTCTCTTCGTGACCCTCAAGATACTCACAAGTACTTTGATAACGATGAGATGTGGGAAAATGCACAAACTATGCTTCGTGCAGCCCTTGATGAAATGGGTGTGGACTACTTTGAAGCCGAAGGCGAAGCAGCCTTCTACGGACCAAAATTGGATATCCAGGTTAAAACTGCCCTTGGAAAAGAAGAAACTCTTTCTACTATCCAACTTGACTTCTTACTTCCAGAACGCTTCGACCTTAAATATATCGGAGCTGATGGCGAAGAACACCGTCCAGTTATGATTCACCGTGGGGTTATCTCAACTATGGAACGCTTCACAGCTATCTTGATTGAGAACTACAAGGGTGCCTTCCCAACATGGCTGGCACCACACCAAGTAACCCTCATCCCAGTATCTAACGAAAAACACGTGGACTACGCTTGGGAAGTGGCGAAGAAACTCCGTGACCGCGGTGTCCGTGCAGACGTAGATGAGCGCAATGAAAAAATGCAGTTCAAGATCCGTGCTTCACAAACCAGCAAGATTCCTTACCAATTGATTGTTGGAGACAAGGAAATGGAAGACGGAACTGTTAACGTTCGTCGCTATGGCCAAAAAGAAACACAAACTGTCTCAGTTGATGATTTTATTGGAGCTATCCTAGCTGATATAGCCAACAAATCACGCGTTGAGAAATAAGAACCTAGCATAAAAGCCTCCAGTCCGGAGGCTTTTTCGTCTCTTCTCACTCAAGGACTAAGTTCACTTGAGCAAACTGAATCCGCGCTATCGTTCCTTTTCCGACCTCAGACTCGATACGAATCTGGTGACCTAGTTCTTCAGAAATTTTCTTAGATAGGTAAAGACCAAGGCCAGATGACTGCTGGGTTAGGCGTCCATTATATCCTGAAAATCCACGTTCAAAGACTCGGAGGACATCACTGTTTTTTATCCCGATTCCCGTATCCTTGATACAAAGCTCTTGCCCCTCCATATAAATCTCCAGACCACCTTCCTTAGTGTACTTGAGACTATTTGAGATAATTTGCTCAATAACCACTAGCAGCCACTTTTTATCCGTCACGATTTCTTTATCAAGGTCATGTAGATTGACATTTAGGCCTTTTTGAATAAAGAAAAGAGCGTATTTCCGAATTATTTCCTTGACCAAGTCCTCAATTTGAACCTGCTTTAAGACCAAATCATCATGGAAACTTTCTAAACGCAGGTACTGTAAAACTAAATTGGTATAGGAATCAATCTTGAAAATTTCCTGTTCTAACTGCTGCTTCAGTTGGCGGTCGGCTACTTCTGCAACTAAGAGTTGACTGGCTGCAATGGGGGTCTTAATCTGATGGACCCACAAGGTATAGTAATCCAGCAAATCCGTCAATTTTCTTTCTGAATCTGACCTCTGCTGATAGAGTTCCATCTCCCGCGCTTCTAATTTTTCAGCCAAGGCTCTTTCCAAAGGAGATTTGGCTTCCCTCTCCCCATAGAGAAGTTCCTGACGATAGACCTGCATTTCCACCAATATGTCCCAAGTGAAAAATAAGATGGTTACAAAGCAACACAAGAGGAAAAAGTAGAGAAAGTAAATTCCCAAACTGGCAAATAAAAACTGAAAGAGTAAGAGCAGAAACGTCAAAGAAATCAGATAGACAAACAGACGACTACGGGAGCGCAGATAGGCCAGAAAAAATTGTTTCCAATCAAGCATGCTTCAGTCCGTACCCTATCCCTTTCTTGGTCTCGATAAATCCTACCAAGCCCTGCTCTTCCAACTTTTTACGCAAACGAGCCACATTGACAGAGAGGGTATTATCATCAATGAAAAAGTCACTGTTCCAAAGTTCCCGCATGAGGTCGTCACGCGCTACGATATTTCCTGCGTGTTCAAATAAAACGTGTAAAATCTGGAATTCATTCTTAGTCAAATTCAAGACTTGCCCTTGATAATGTAAATCCATGGATTTGGTATTGAGGATAACACCAGCATATTCCAGTAAACTCTCGTCACGCCCAAACTCATAGGAACGACGCAACAAGCCCTGAACCTTAGCTAAAAGAACCTGCTGGTCAAAAGGCTTGGTCACAAAGTCATCCGCCCCCATATTGATTGCCATAACAATATCCATAGCCTGGTCTCTGGAAGACAGAAACATGATGGGAACCTTGGAAATCTTACGAATTTCCTGACACCAGTGATAGCCATTAAACAAAGGCAGCCCAATATCCATGAGGACCAGATGAGGTTCCGACTGAACAAATAGACTCAAAACTTCCATAAAGTCTTCTACCAAAACCACTTCAAATCCCCATTCAGAGAGCATTTTCCCGACCTGTTGACGAATAACCTGATCATCTTCTACTAGTAAAATCTTGTGCATGCGCTCCTCCTTTTCTATTATTATAACAGATTTTTCCATGCTCGAAGGTCTGAAACTGAATTTGAAATAGCTTGTTTTTAACCAGCAGAGACAGGCAATCCTACTAGCTAATTTGAGGGAAATTTGATAAGATAAATAAAAAGAAAGGAGCACTTATGACCAATATTTTTGACTACCTGAAAGTTGTCGCATATGATTCCTTTTACGACCTACCTTTAAATGAATTAGACATTCTAACCTTAACAGAAACCACCTACCTTCCCTTTGATAATCTAGTCTCCTCAACTCCTCAGCGACTTTTAGATTTGGCACCTCAGGTTCCAAGAGAGTCCAGCATGTTGACCAGTAAAAATCGGCTCCAATTATTGGATGAATTAGCTCGACACAAGCGCTTCAAAAATTGCAAACTCTCCCATTTTATCAACGACATCGACCCTGAATTGCAAAAGCAATTTGCGGCTATGACCTACCGCCTCACTCTCGATACCTATCTGATTGTCTTTCGTGGGACTGATGACAGTATCATTGGCTGGAAGGAAGATTTCCACATGACCTATATGAAGGAAATTCCTGCTCAAAAGCACGCCCTATGCTATTTAGAGAACTTTTTTGTCCACCACCCTAGGAAAAAAGTCATTCTAGCTGGGCATTCCAAGGGAGGAAATCTAGCTATCTATGCTGCTAGTCAAATTGAGCAAAGCTTGCAAAATCAGATTACCGAAGTCTATACATTTGATGCACCTGGTCTCCATCAAGAATTGACACAGACCGAAGGTTATCAAAGGATAATGGATAGAACCAAGGTCTTCATTCCACAAGGTTCCATTATCGGTAGGATGCTGGAAATTCCTGCCCACCAAATCATCGTTCATAGCACTGCCTTGGGTGGCATCGCCCAGCACGATACCTTTAGTTGGCAGATTGAGGACAAGCACTTCGTCCAACTGGATAAGACCAATAGTGATAGTCAACAGGTAGACACAACCTTTAAAGAATGGGTAGCGACAGTCCCTGATGAAGAACTTCAGCTCTACTTCGACCTCTTCTTTGGCACCATTCTAGCTGCTGGAATTAGCTCCATCAATGACCTGTCTTCCTTTAAGGCTATTGAACACATTCATCATCTCTTTGTCCAAGCTCAATCCCTCACTCCAGAAGAAAGGGAAACCATGGGACGCCTTACCCAATTATTGATTGATACCCGTTACCAAGCCTGGAAGAATAGATAAAAAGCTTATGAAAAGGTAATACTCTTCGAAAATCTCTTCAAACCATGTCAGCGTCGCCTTACCGTATATATGTTACTGACTTCGTCAGTTTCATCTACAACCTCAAAGCAGTGCTTTGAGCAACCTGCGGCTAGCTTCCTAGTTTGCTTTTTGATTTTCATTGAGTATAAAAACCTTCTCATAAGCTTTTCTTGTTTTAAAGAAAAAATCAATCCTTCATCTGACTCTCTGCATCGGCCACGACTTGTTCTAGGCTGGTCTGACCAAGTTCAGCCTCCATAGCTCGCTGGATTCTCTCCAATTTTTGATCCAAAACCTCATGAATATGAGCTCCGACTGGGCAATTTGGATTTGGATTGTCATGGAAACTAAAGAGTTGGCCTGTCTTACCAAGACACTCCACCGCCTGATAAACATCTAAAAGACTAATGTCTTTGAGATCCTTGACAATCTCTGTCCCCCCTGTTCCACGCGCTACTGAAATCAGCTCGGCCTTCTTCAACTGAGACAAGGTTTTTCTGATAATGACAGGATTGACCCCAACACTAGCAGCCAGAAAATCACTGGTCACCTTGCTTTCCTTCCCCTTGAGGGCAATGATTATCAGCATATGAGTCGCAATGGTAAATCTACTTGGAATTTGCATCCTCTTCTCCTTTTTACGAGGCTCCCCTGCCTCTACTCTTCTTTTTCTTTTATTATACCCTTTTTAGTTGTAATGTCAATCATTACCACTTTTTAACCAGGCATCTAATTCCCTATCATAGCCCTCTTTCTGCGCCAATTCTCTCAGAAATTCCTGATGATGAGTATGGTGGATACCATTGACCAGACTTTCATAATAAACCTCAAAATAGGGAAGTCTCAGGTCTTTAGCTAGCTGCAATTCAGCTGCTACATCGTAGTCTACCCGTCGGAAATCCATATCTACCAAGCCCTTGTCATCAAACTCCAAAATCATATACTGGGCCCGCAAGTCCTTCCGCAACTGGGCATCCAAAAAGAAAGGCTGCCCAATCGAACCCGGATTAACAATCAATTGCCCACCAGTTCCGTAACGAAGCAACTGCTGGTGAATATGTCCATAAACAGCAATATCACAAGGAGGATTGGTCACCAAGCGGTCAAAATCCTCTTGCGCTCCAGTATGAATCAACTCACGCCCCCAATTCTTATCAGGCAGATGATGGCTAATTCCAACTGTCAAATCCCCAAACTGACGATGGATTTGAAGAGGTTGATTGTGAAGCAATTCAATTTCTTCTAGGGAAATTTCCTCTAAAACATACTGGCACTGGCGCAAGAGATAGCGTTGACTAGGACGAGTATTATCCAATTCCTTGCGGACACCATGCCACAGACTGTCTTCCCAGTTCCCCAAAACTCTAGCTGTAATCGGTAGTTGATCCAACAAGTCCAAAATCCTTCTACGTCCTGTCCCTGGCATGAGAATATCTCCCAGAAGCCAGTATTCATCCACTCCTAGCTGCCGAGCATCTGCCAAAACAGCCTCCAAAGCGGTAGTATTTCCATGAATATCTGAAAGAAGAGCTATTTTTGTCATATCTATCTCCTCGTTTTTTCTCTTGCAATAAGTATAACATAAAAAGTCACAGCTAGAGAAATCTAGCTTTTTTTGATATACTAGATAAAGATATTAGACAAGAGGAAGCGAATGACCCCGAATAAAGAAGATTATCTAAAATGTATTTATGAAATTGGCATAGACCTGCATAAAATTACCAACAAGGAAATTGCGGCTCGTATGCAAGTCTCTCCCCCTGCCGTAACTGAAATGATTAAACGGATGAAGAGTGAAAATCTCATCCTCAAGGACAAGGAATGTGGCTATCTACTGACTGACCTCGGTCTCAAATTGGTCTCTGAGCTCTATCGTAAGCATCGCTTGATTGAAGTTTTTCTAGTCCATCATTTAGACTATACAAGTGACCAGATTCACGAGGAAGCTGAGGTATTGGAACATACTGTCTCTGAGCTATTCGTGGAGAGACTAGAAAAATTACTTGGATTCCCCAAGACTTGCCCTCACGGAGGAACTATTCCTGCCAAGGGAGAACTCCTGGTTGAAATCAATAACCTGCCACTAGCTGACATCAAGGAAGCTGGCGCCTACCGCCTGACTCGTGTGCACGATAGTTTTGACATTCTCAGTTATTTGGATAAGCACTCACTTCACATCGGTGATCCTCTCCAAGTCAAGCAGTTTGATGGCTTCAGCAATACCTTCACTATCCTCAGTAAAAACGAGAATTTGCAAGTAAGTATGGACATTGCAAAACAACTCTACGTCGAAAAAATCGACTAATTTCTCAAGTACCCCAACCAACCCTGAAAGTTTTATTTTCAGGGTTTTCTTATCTATTTTTTATATCAAAAACGATAGTAAGCGCTTCCATAATCCAACTAAATATTGTATAATAATTATATAAACTATTCCGTCACTAACAGATGAAAAAAGGAGGGCTTATCATGAAAAAATCATCTTCATCAAAACCATTGAGCTCCTTGTCATTGATGGAATCATGCTGGGCATTTTGGCTTTTAAAGAGGTGCTTACTTGGGATTGGATTTTGATTTATAGCGGTTAGCTCATTTTCTTTCACCCTGTGCTGTTGACCTATCTTTCTAACCAGCTTTGTGACCACTTTAGTCAACTCTATTCCCAGATTAGACCGAGATTCTGGCGCTTTGCCTTACAAATCCTTCTATGGGATATCCTGATGATTCTCTCCTTGATATGTTTAAGTGGTACCCCACTTTTCCTTCAGGGGACTCTCCTCATCCTAGGACATCTCATCCCTTCCTATCGCACCTGCCAAATCCTGAAACAAGACTTTCCCCAAGCCTATCAAGCACCGATTTCTTTTGGAGTATTTTATGATAGATGAGAAAAACCAAGCCGGCTGGGCTTGATCTTTCTTATCTATTTTTAGTATCTAGGATAATGGTAACTGGCCCATCATTGACCAGCTCAACCTGCATATCCGCTCCAAAGATACCTGTCTGAACAGGCACTTCTTGCGCTAGTTTTTGGTTGAAAACATCATAGAAGTCTGATGCCATATCAGGTTTGGCTGCTTCTGTAAAGGCTGGACGATTGCCTTTCTTGGTATCCGCAAAGAGGGTAAACTGGGAAATAGAAAGGATTTCTCCTTCAATATCTTTGACAGATAGGTTCATCCTGCCTTCTGCATCTGAAAAAATCCGCATATTGACCAGTTTTCTCACAGCATAGTCCAAATCTTCCTCTTGGTCCTCTGGTCCAACACCAACCAGCAATAAGAGCCCCTGATTGATTTTTCCCTGAACCTGACCTTCGATACTGACTTGGGCTTTTTTAACACGTTGGATAATGATTTTCATAATAGCCTTTCTAGTAAGAACTCAGACAATTAACCGTTGGTTCGTTTGACAGAGTAAACTTCTGGCACACTCTTAATCTTGTCCACAACCGTAGTCAGCGTCGAGAGGTTGGTAATGCCAAAGGACACATGGATATTGGCAAATTTCATATCCTTGGTTGGTTGGGCATTGACTGTTGAAATATTCTTGGTTGTGTTTGAGAGAACTTGCAGTACATCGTTCAACAATCCTGTACGGTTGAGGCCATAAATATCAATATGAGCCATATACTCTTTATTTGAGCTAGAGTACTGACCTTCCCACTCCACATCAAGGAGACGTTGCTCGTAGTTTTCTTGGGCGCGCAGGTTCATACAGTCCACACGGTGAATAGCCACACCACGACCCTTGGTAATGTAGCCGACAATATCATCACCAGGCACGGGGTTACAACACTTGGCAATCCGCACTAGGAGACCAGAAGCACCTTCAATGACCACACCACCTTCATGCTTGACCTTGAGGGTTTCTTTATTTTCAACCTTGACCTCGCCACCTTTGACAAGTTCTTCTGCCTCAGCCTTGGCCTTGGCACGTTCTTCTTCACGACGTTCCTTTTCAGTCAGACGATTAAAGACAGTAATAGCACCGATTTCCCCAAAACCAATGGCCGCAAAGAGGGAGTCTTCTGTCTTGTAGCTGGTCTTTTGCAGGACTTGGTCCATATGACGCTTGTCCATAAATTTATTGGCCACATAACCATTTTCTTGGAACTGGGTCATCAACATTTCACGACCCTTATTAACAGATAATTCCTTATCTTGGTTTTTAAAAAACTGACGAATCTTGTTGCGCGCCTTGCTGGTCTTGACCATATTGAGCCAGTCGCGGCTAGGTCCAAAGGAGTTGGGGTTGGTGACAATTTCAACCTGATCCCCTGTTTTGAGCTTGGTTGTCAGTGGAACCATACGGCCGTTGACCTTGGCACCAGTCGCTTTTTCACCGACTTTAGTATGGATTTCATAAGCAAAGTCAATAGGTCCTGAATCTTTTGGAAGAGAACGGACAGCTCCATCTGGTGTAAAGACGTAAATCTCCTCAGCCAGATAGTTTTCCTTAACAGAGTCCACAAATTCCTTGGCATCATCAGCCTGATCTTGAAGCTCCATCATCTCCTTGATCCAGTTCATCCCAATAGCAGACTCCTTGCTGTTAACCTGCCCCTTAACGCCTTTCTTATAAGCCCAGTGAGCCGCAACCCCGTACTCAGCCACCTCGTGCATGGCCTTGGTCCGAATTTGGAATTCAATCGGCCCTTTTGGCCCATAGACAGTCGTATGGATAGACTGGTAACCATTTGCCTTGCGGTTAGCGATGTAGTCCTTAAAGCGACCAGGCATGGGTTTCCAAAGTTCATGCACATAACCAAGCATGGCATAAACATCACTTTGGGTATCCAAAATACAACGAATGGCAATCAGGTCATAGATTTCCTCAAACCGTTTTCTCTTGTCCTGCATTTTGCGGAAAATTGAGTAAATATGCTTGGGACGACCATAAATCTTCCCTTTCAAGTGACGATCTATCGTATACTCCTCTAATTTTGTGACTACCTCATCCACCAAGGCTTCACGCTCTCTGCGCTTTTCCTTCATCATATTGGTAATCTTGTAAAACTCTGTCGGGTTGAGATAACGGAAAGACAGGTCTTCCAATTCCCATTTGACACTGGAAATCCCCAAACGGTGAGCAAGTGGGGCATAGATTTCCATAGTTTCTTTGGAAATGCGCTCCTGCTTGTCTTTTCGAAGATGTTTCAGGGTTCGCATATTGTGCAAGCGGTCAGACAGTTTGACCAAGATAACGCGGATGTCCTCAGACATGGCCATGAGCATCTTGCGATGATTTTCAGCCAACTGCTCTTCGTGAGACTTGTACTCGACCTTGCCAAGCTTGGTGACTCCGTCAACAATCACGCGCACATCGGGACCAAACTCTCTTTCCAAATCGTCCAAGGTCGCATCTGTATCTTCCACCACATCATGCAAGAAACCACAAGCTACCGTTACAGCATCCAGCTTGAGTTTGGCTAGAATACCTGCCACTTGAATAGGGTGAATGATATAAGGCTCGCCTGATTTGCGGTATTGACCACTATGACAATCCACCGCATAGACCAAGGCCTTATGGACAAAATGGACATCCTCTTCCGTTAAATATTTTTTGGTTAAAGCGACAACTTCTTCGCCTGTTAAATTCACTTCTTTTGGCATCTCTACTCTCCAATTCTTCCTACCATTTTATCACTTTTTTAAGAATATGAAAACTAGATTGGAACAGAATAAGAAAAAAATAATTCAGAATTGCTTGATAATTCTGAATTATTGGTCCATAATATACTACGAAGTTAGATTTTAAACTTAGGTGATAGAAGGAGAGATAGAAGAACGGAAACCATATTGTAACCCAAAGACTTTTTGACTTCCCCAATTTCCCTGAAGATACGAAAGATAAACGTATCACATACACTGGTACCTTGACTGGATTTTGGAATTAATACTCAATGAAAATCAAAGAGCAAACTAGGAAACTAGCCGCAGGTTGCTCAAAGCACCGCTTTGAGGTTGTAAATAGAACTGACGAAGTCAGCTCAAAACACTGTTTTGAGGTTGTGGATAGAACTGACGAAGTCAGCTCAAAACACCGTTTTGAGGTTGCAGATAGAACTGACGAAGTCAGTAACCATATATACGGCAAGGCGACGTTGACGCGGTTTGAAGAGATTTTCGAAGAGTATAAAAATCCTCAAGATACTTTCTTTTATCCGTTAGTTTATAAGGAGAACACCTATGAAAAAAACTGCTATTTCTATCTTTGCTCTCCTAGTATTAGGAGCTAGTTGCCTGTTCCTATTCAGCCAGCAAAGCTATAAAAAAACAGTCGTTCAATACTATGCTAAGGATCAGAACCTGCCCAATAGGATAACTTATAGTGAATATAGCGACAAACGAGAAGCCAACTACGGTGGCACTCTAAACATCACATCTATCAAACAAGCTAATGACGGAGTTTATGCAACCTATGGAGGGCAATTGACACCTTTCCAATATTGATAAATTGATAACCAGCCTGTCTTCATCTAGTCATGCTGGTTTTTAAGTTCATTCTAAATCCTTACCTATTTCCCCCAACTATGCTATACTTAATTTAGTACATTCTTTGAGATTGGAGCTAATATGAAAATTCATAAAACTGTGAATCCTGTTGCCTATGAAAACACCTATTACCTAGAAGGCGAAAAGCACCTTATCGTAGTAGATCCTGGTAGTCATTGGGAAGCCATTCGTCAGACAATCGAGAACCTCAACAAACCGATCTGCGCTATTCTCCTGACCCACGCTCATTATGACCATATCATGAGTCTGGACTTGGTGCGCGAGACCTTTGGCAATCCTCCTGTCTATATCGCAGAGAGCGAAGCCAGCTGGCTCTACACTCCTGTCGATAATCTCTCCGGTCTCCCTCGCCACGATGATATGGCAGATGTGGTCACAAAACCTGCAGAACACACCTTTGTCTTTCACGAAGAATACCAACTAGAGGAATTTCGTTTTAAGGTTCTACCGACCCCAGGGCACTCTATCGGTGGTGTTTCCCTAGTCTTTCCTGATGCTCACCTAGTCTTGACGGGAGATGCTCTGTTCCGCGAAACAATTGGACGGACGGATCTTCCGACTGGTAGTACAGAGCAACTCCTTCATAGTATCCAGACCCAACTCTTCACCCTACCAAACTACGATGTCTATCCAGGACATGGTCCAGCTACTACTATCGCTCACGAAAAGGCCTTCAATCCCTTTTTCTAGCAAGATGATGACAATCGATAGCACAATTTAATACTCAATGAAAATCAAAGAGCAAACTAGGAAACTAGCCGCAGGTTGCTCAAAGCACAGCTTTGAGGTTGCAGATAAAACTGACGAAGTCAGCTCAAAACACTGTTTTGAGGTTGTGGATAGAACTGACGAAGTCAGCTCAAAACACCGTTTTGAGGTTGCAGATAGAACTGACGAAGTCAGTAACATATATCTACGGCAAGGCGAAGCTGACGTGGTTTGAAGAGATTTTCGAAGAGTATTAGAATTATAAAAAACGCATAATATCAGATGTAGAAAAGTTTGATACTATGCGTTTTATCATGAAAAGATTTTCTAAATCATCTCCTCAAATTGATTTTTTCACAGTCTAAAATATTTGATAGATAAACTATGAATTGGAGTTATTCTGACTCCTTACGAAAGCTAAATAATCCAGCAGTTAGAGTTAACATTCCAAATAGGGTGGCGAGAATTGAGTGATTTTCTCCAGTATTTGGCAAAGTCTTAGCTACTTGTTTCGAAATAGTTTCAGTCTTAGTTGCTAACGACTCAGCTTGAGTTTTTGTACTACTTGCGTCATTTCCTTTTTGTTCAGTATTACTACTATTTACAACTGGAACAGGAGTTGTACTACCTCCGTTATCACGGCTTGCGGCAACTTTGAAGGTCATAGCATAGATACTGAAGTGATTGGTTTCAAAAGTAACCTTATCTGTATCTTGTTTGAACTTCAATGCCTGTAAAGTACCATCTGGAGCAACATAGTAAACATTTTCAACTGGCTTATCAGCAGAAAGACTTACTAGAACCATGCCATTTGGCTGGATAGCTTTACCATTCGCGTCATATAGATGAATGTCAAATGCCTTGTAGTCTTTTGATTCAAGTGAAGTCGGCTTGGTTTCTTCTACCTTGATATAGCTGACATTTTTGAGTGTTGCTTCTGAACCATGCACTTGAACGCTTCCAGCTTTGTTCGAAAGAACACGAGTATTGTTTGGGATGGCTGGATTAAGCGTAGGCGTTACGGGAGTTATCGGTGTTATTGGAGCAACTGGATTCACAGGTTGTTCAGTTGGTTTCTCTGGCTTAGCAGGTTGTGGTTGATCTGGAACAGCTGGTGCAACTGGTTTTGGTGTGTCAGGAACTACAGGTTTCTCGATTGGCTTTTCTGCTGGTTTCTCTGGCTTAGCAGGTTGTGGTTGATCAGCTGGAACAGTAGGAACACTTGGCTGCTTGTCTGGCTTAGGTTGTTCACTTGGCTTAACTTCAGGTTTTACTTGCTCAGCTGGTTTTTCAGCAGGGTTCTTAAACAAGAAAACGTAAGTATCGTAGGTTTCACCAAATAGATTGTATGAATGAGTTTTAGTTTTCTCATCATAGCGATTTGTTTCTTCACTTGGGAATCCTGGATAATAGAGTTCTTCCAGTTTTCTATCCTTAGTTAATGTATAAACCTGAATATCTTCTTTCTTCTCTTTTGATTTGATAGTTAAAGAGATGCCACCACCTTGGAGAGTTCGATTTGTTCCGTAAGTTGGATTTCCATTTTTATTAGGAACTTCATAGAAAATTGTATAAGCTTCGTAGTTCATTCCTTCCAACTCTGGAACTTTTACTCGAACAAGAGCAGGTTTAAACCTACTGTCCATATCTCCAAATCCGCTACCTTTAAATTTTATCTCTTTACCGTTTTCGAACATCGGATTATTGAAATTCGAATTAAAAGTATTTACTTTTATATGAGAGCCTGCATGAAGCAGGTCTGGTTCAGCTGTCCACCAACCGTAAGATGTTTTTTCTACATTTTCAGTAGGAAGGGGAGCAGCAAGGTCGTTTGTTGTTAGAGTAGGACGACCTGTTCCATTATTAAACCAACGTTTTGGCTGGTCGTTGCGATAAGGAACCTTTTGTAATCCAGCATTTTCAGCTGGCTTCACTGGTTTAGCAGGTTGTGGTTGCTCTGCAGGTTTAACCTCTGTTTGAGGGTTTTCTGCTGGTTTTGTAGCCGGAACGGGTGTTTCAGCAGGTTTATTTTCAACCGGCTTGTTCTCAGCTGGTTTCGGCTGCACAGTTGGTTCAACTGTCTCCGCTGGTTTCGAAATTTCAGCAGGTTTTTCCGTTTCCGCTGGTTGCGGATCTTTCGGTTTTTCTTCTACTGGTTTATTTTTAGTGTAAATAAAATAGTAGCGGAAAAGATTATCTCCTTTACCATTTTTGTAACCAGAACCACGCAAAGCATAGGCTGCATCATAACTAACTCTGACAACCTTTGGATCTGGATCAATATCTGGATGATCTGCAGCGGCTTTTACAACGTGGCTAAAAGTGTAGTCGGAGAATTTTTTTGCTGTTAGTATTCCATCTGCGCTATCTTTGTCATGTACGTTCCATGTAGAGCTAACTTCTGCTTGTTTTGGACTATCAATTCTTGATTCAGTAGTGTATCCATGTTTTTGGACAAGATCAGCATCTAAGAAATCTGCTTGGATTTCATATTTTCGAACGCTTATATCTGAGAATGCTGGCACGGCTCCAGGTTTTTCTGGGATTAGTCTATGGATCAGTTCATCAATATCAACTCCGTCAGCAGCCCAAAGCTTCTCATTAGCCTCAGCTATCAGTTTATTGTACTCTTCTTGAGTCTTAGCTGCTCCTTTCTTATAGGCTAAATCCTCTGCTACCATCTTCTTCATCTCTTCAGAATCTGTTATAGGTTGTTCTGGTTCAGGCGTTATGATTGGCAGGCCTGGCTCAGGTAGCTGATTGGTTGGATCGACGTTGTATTTTTTCTCGATCTCAGCATTTTTCTTGTCCTCTGCGATAGCCTCATCTGTTCCGTTTGCGAGAATGTTGCCCTCGGTCGAAGGTTTTTCGACAGGCGCGGGCTCTTCTACCGGCTTTTCAGCAGGTTTCGAAAATTCTTTGCCTGGCTTTGGCTTAGCGATTGGGTCGAGCATACTGAAATCAACCCAGCTACCATTAGGTTTTGGTGCAGGTGTTGGTTGAGCAACATTAGGTTTAGCAGCAACATTTGGCTGCGGCGCAACGTTTTCCTCGGCACGCACCAAAGTTGGCACGGCAGCACTAAGAGTTACAGCAGAGAAAGTGACAATACCTAGTTTAGTTAGTTTATTCATAATTTTTCCTCCTTGGGAATATATAATTGCCTTTTTAGGCTTATAAAATAACAAAATCAACTTCCTTTCAAGACCACAAAAGCAAAATTTTGAGCCAACTCATTCTCTAAACATTTAATGTTCTTGATAGAAGCCTTAAATGAACCTTTATCCATTAACTGAACAATACAGCTATTACACTATTACATATCTTAATAATTTTTAAATTTTTTGTTACCATAAGCTCGCTAACTACTTTAGAGATAGGGAACTAAGTGTATCGCGTAACGACCGTTAAACGATACACAAAAAATACCAGTCTAATACAGGTTAAAAACACTGTTAAACTCGTATTTTTTAAATATTCATATTGTTGTTTTGACTGTTTCATCAAACGGTCGTTAATCGAAACAAATTTACAGCTTCATTCTACCATTTTTCCCTATTTTTAGCAATGATTTTCCGTTTTTTTGACGATTGTTCGCCACTTTATTGCGTTCTAACACTTTATATAGGGTTGATGTAGAAATTTGTTCAGCTTTTGCAATATTACGTATGCTTATATTTGAATGTAGATATTTGTTAAGTATCCGCTCCTCCTTTTCTTTTGAAATCCGTTTTGCTCCTAATCTAACACCATTTTCCTTAGCTTTTCGAAGTCCTTCTTTTGTGCGAAACCTCAGATTTTCCAGCTCATTTTCTGCCACAAAGCCTAAAATGACGCAAAGTAACCTGCCAATAAGAAAGTCTGTTTCTAGTTTTTCATGCAAACTGACTAGCTGAATATGATATTCATTAAATTGTTCAATAAGTTCTAGTAGCTTAAACATAGATCGAGTCAGTCTATCTAACTTATAGATAGTGAAAGTAACCTGCTTGCCATCTTTCGAAAAGTCAGAGGCCAGTTTTAAGGCTTTTGTAAGTTCAGGACGAGTGTTATTTGCACCAGATTCCTTTTCTATAAAAAGTTTATCGCAATGTTTGAGAGCTTCGATTTGCACTTTCAATCCTAGGTCTTGCTTATGAGTAGATACACGGGCGTAGCCTATGTTGATAGTCTTTTGAGACATAAAAATCCTCCTGTTATCTTGATACGGAGGGATATTTTACTATGAATTTTAAAATAAGAAAAGACTTCAATTTCATAATCCCTATGAACTACACCCCAAAAGCTAGATTATTCTATCTAACTTTTTAGGGTGTACATAGATAGGGAAGGTGTAATTATAGGAGTTTTACTTGTCTCTTTGTATTACCAAATAATCACGCGCTCTTCTGGTGAACGCCACATTCTGTCACCTTCTTTGACATCATAGGTTGTAAAGAAATCATCGAAGTTTGGCACTTGTACATTGACACGAAGTTTGGCTGGCGCGTGCACATCGACACTAGCCAAAAGTTTCATAAATTCTGGACGACCTTTCATGCGCCAGATGCGACCGAAGTTGTAGAAGAACTCTTCTGCTGAGAAGTCTGCTTCTCTCTTAGCTGCTTCAAGCGCTGCTGCGATTCCTCCCAAGTCAGCCACGTTTTCTGATACAGTCAATTTACCGTTAATGGTTGCTCCATAAGAATCCTGTCCATCAAACTGGTCAATGACTTTTTGTGTTTTCTCCTTGAAGGCAGCATAGTCGCTCTCTGTCCACCAATCCTTGAGGCTACCATTTTCATCAAAGGAAGCTCCATTGGTATCAAAGGCGTGAGAAATTTCATGGGCAATAACTGCCCCAATACCACCGTAGTTAGCAGAAGATGACTGATGCAAGTCATAGAAAGGTGCTTGTAAAATAGCCGCAGGAAAGACAATCAGGTTCTTCTGTGGATTGTAGTAGGCATTGACCATATGAGCAGGCATGCCCCATTCTTTGTAGTCTACAGGTTGGTTCCACTTGCTCCAACTGTGCTTGATTTCCACACGCGCAAAGGCTAGAGCATTCTCAAAAAGACTGGCAGTTTCATTCACCACCTTATCCTTGTAACGTGCAGGCAATTCTTCTGGATAGCCAATATAAGGTTTGATCACATTGAGCTTCACGATAGCCTGTTTACAGGTTTCTGGAGTGAGCCAGTCATTCTTAAGCAGACGCTCCTTATAGACATCAATCATGGTTGCCACTTTTTTCTCCACATCCGCCTTGGCTTCTGGAGAGAACTTCTCACGGGCGTACCAAAGACCCAGGGCTTGCTTGAAAGGTTCCTGTGCTAGATGATAAGCTGCTTTGACCTTATCTTTTGCCTCTGGAACTCCAGAAAGGGCACGGCTGTAGGCACCTGACAAGACACGGATTTCTTCTGTTAAATAGCTGGTTGAAAGATTGACTACACTTAAAATTAAGTTTGCTTTGAGAAGAGGCCAAGCCTCTTCACTATAGAATTGATCTGCTGCTTGCCAGAAACGTTCCTCGTCTACAATAACCTTGTCTGGTACTTGTCCAAGAACAGCTTGGAAGAAGTCATTCAAAGGTAGGGCAGGCGCGAATTTCTTGAAATCTTCGTAAGAATATGGATGGTAAAGCTTGGCATATTCTGAACCTTCTTCATTAGAGAGCACCACTGCCGCAACTCGGCGGTCCAATTCAAGTCTTTTTTCTAGCAAGTCTTCAATTTCTTCATCAGAGAAATCATAAGCCTTGAGGAGATTTGCGCTGCTTTCTTTCCAAAGAGTCAAGAGCTCTTCGCGCTGAGGATGCTCTTCTGCATAGTAGGTCGTATCTGGCAAGATTGTGCTTGGAGCGCTAGCCCATAGAACATTGATTCTAGCATCCATAAAGTCTGGCGATACACCAAAAGGAAGGAAGTTTGGTTTTCCTGCAAGCTCAAACTCTGCTAGTTTAGCTGTAAAATCCGCAAAAGTCTCCAATTCTTGGAATTCTTTAAGGAGTGGTAAGACAGGTGTGATACCGTCAGCTTCTCTCTTGTCAAAATCACGAACTAGGCGGTGGTATTTGACAAAGTTTGCCAAGATAGCATCCTCAGGCACCTCTTCACCTGCTAACCACTTGTCTGTTGTCGCCAGCATCAAGTCTTCAATTTCCTGGTCTAAATCAACAAAACCTCCTGTTTGAGACTTATCTGCTGGGATTTCAGCTGTCTGTTGCCATTCTCCATTGATAGCATCATAAAAATCATCTTGATAACGTGTCATCTTGTTCTCGCTTTCATTTGTATTTGTCTTTATCTTAACAAAAATCACTAGGGAATGCAATTAAAAATGAACTTTCCTTTTCTATCATTTTTCAGTTAGTATTTCAATTTTTTAAAAATTTTTTAAAAATTCACAAAAAAATTAATTGTCTGAAAAATGAATTGACAAAAAATATATAAAATGATAAAATTCTATCTATCTCATAGCTTTGCTACTTGAAATTTAAATATTAGGAGGTAGATTTTATGCTTAAGCAAAAACGTGTTCATTCTGTAAGTATTGCAGGAATCGCAGTAGAAGGATAGTAATACTTTCTTCACCGAGGCTGGTAACTAGACTTTCTCTAGTTACCTTTTCTTTTAATTGATATAAGGAGATATAATGGATCTACTAAAAGCTCGTCCAAAACTAAAAAAGGCTTACCCAGTAGTATATAAAGACGGATCGGTCTATATAGGTGGGTTTGGAGAAATTACAGAATATGAAGACCCTAGCGGAGCTATTGAATACATGCTCAAAAAAATGGATGGAATTAATACCGTCGAAAAAATCATAAGAGAAGTTTCAGAAACCTACAGTGAACTATCACCATCTGATGTAATGGAAGCTATTGATGAAATCAGTAAAGAACGATTTATCGAGGATTTAAATCTTACTGGTTCTAAAATATTATCCAAGTATGAATTAGAACGTTATCACAGAAACATCAACTTTTTTTCATCTTACGCAACTTTAAGTGAAAATAAATATATTTCTCAAAAAAAATTAATTGATTCAAAAATTGGAATTATTGGATTAGGCGGATTAGGCTCTCACATTATATATGACTTAGCTGGCTTAGGTATAGGAGAAATAAAAGCTGTTGAATTTGATGTCGTTGATATATCTAATTTAAATAGACAAATTTTATATAACTTTGATGATATAGGAAAGAGTAAAGCAAGTATAGCAAAACAACGCATCTATGAATTTAATCCTCAAATAAAATTTACTGTTGAGGAAAAGAAAATCAATTCATCTGAAGATGTTGTTGAATCATTCCGAGGATTCGACTGCTTAATACTAGTTGCGGATAGACCTAAAATCAAACTAGCAAGATGGGTAAATGAAGCTATAGTAAAGCTGAATATTCCTTTATTTTGTGCAGGTTTAGAAGCGCAACGAGCCCTGCAATATACTATTATCCCCAAAATATCTGGATGCATAGATTGTTGGAGAAATACTATCCAAAAAGAACACCCTATTTCTCACCTAATCCTTGAAGAAAGAACTCGTTTAAATTTAGTTGGTGACAATACTGCCATAGCTCCTCTAGTATCTGTAGCAACTGGTATCATTTGTTCAGAAGTTACAAAATATATCACTGGTATCGGTGAATTAACTACTGTAGGCCAATTAAAATCTATAGATATGAATACAATGACTACAAAAATAGCCGAGCATTGGCATATAGATCCCAATTGTATAACCTGTCGTGGAGGTAATATTATTGAATAGAAATTACAAAATATTGTGGCTAACATTTCTTGTATCCAACTTTGGTGATTGGCTAAGAAAATTAGCTCTACCTTTGCTAGTATTTGAGAAAACAGGATCTCCATTTCATATGGCTACTCTATACGGTATTTCATTTTTACCATGGATTTTATTTTCTCTAGTAGGAGGTATATTAGCAGATAAATTCAAAAAAGTATATATCATTTCGATATGTCATTTAATCTCATTAGTCATTCTAAGTTTGCTAATAATATCTTTTAAAAATGATAATATACTCTTACTCTTAATTTATATTTTAACCTTCCTGCTCTCCTCTACAGAGCCATTAGTCCACCCAGCATTTCAAAGCTTGTTACCACAGATTGTAACAGACAATCAGCTATCAAAAGCCAATTCAGGAATCCAACTTATTGACAATACATTAAATCTTATTGGTCCTATGATTAGTGGTTCTGTTCTATTACTTATTAATCCAGCTAAAGTTTTATGGGTCAATGCTCTTACCTTTTTAATTGCCAGCCTATTAATTCTCTGCATAAAAACTCCAGAAAATACACTAGTAAATATCTCTAAAAAAGAGAGTCTTTCTAAAACAATATCTATTGGTTTGCACTATGTAAAAAATGATAAAATCATCCTAAGTGGAGCTATTCTTTTTTTTGGAACAAACTTTGGTATTCATATATTTCAGGCCAACTTAGTTTACTATATTACAGATGTTCTAGGCTATACCTCCTTTCACTATGGATTAATACTCTCAATAGCTGGTGTAGGAGCTATATTAGGTGCTATTCTTGCCCCTGAATTAATTAAAAAGTTTAGATATGGAAAAATCCTCTCCATCAGTACAATGCTAGCTGGTCTATCTACTATGTTGCTATCAATTAACACAAACTATATATATATGGGAGTATTTTTAGGTTTGAGTAATATGTTTGGCAATATCAATGCCATTACATATTTTACGTTACGACAAAAAGTTGTCAAAAAAGAAATGTTGGGACGTGTTGTTAGTATTACTAGAATGATCTCATTTGCTTCTATCCCCTTAGGAGCATACCTTGGAGGGATACTTGTTTCACATAACTTAACTATCATAAGTATTCTAATATTAGCAGGTACTATAAGATTTCTTGCAGGGGGATTTAGTTACTTTAGTCCATTAACCAAAAGTAAAAACTATTGATGTTTAAAGTGTGATATACTTATTCAAAATAATTCATCAAAGAATCGCTCATACTCAACAAAAATCAAAGGGTAAACTAAGGGGTTATCCATGGATAGATTAAAACACTTTTTGAAGTACAGATAGTAAATCTAATTAAAGAATCTTTAAAATCATAAAAACGCATAATATCAGGTGTATAAACCTTGAGATTATGCGTTTTATTAGACCTCCTACTAAATATATAGCAAAATAGAGTTAGTTGGAGCTGGAGTAGTACAATGCTGCTTCTAAGGCATTTTTATAATTTACTTTGAATTTCTAACAATGTTTTAAAAAACTCGGTGGACTATTCCAGATTCAATCCACTATATATTGATTCCCTTGTGTGATGTGTAAAGATTTTTTAATGACTTATTTTAATTTTTTCAAAAATTAACTTGACTTAATTTTTTTTTAATGTATATTAAGAGACAGGAGGAATATAAGTTTATGATACGTATCGAAAACCTCAGTGTCTCCTACAAAGAAACGTTGGCACTTAAGGATATTTCACTAGTGCTCCATGGACCAACAATTACCGGCATCATTGGTCCAAACGGCGCTGGGAAATCAACACTATTAAAAGGTATGCTGGGAATTATCCCACATCAAGGTCAGGCATTTCTCGATGACAAGGAAGTTAAAAAATCCTTACACCGAATTGCCTATGTCGAACAAAAAATCAATATCGACTACAACTTTCCCATCAAGGTCAAGGAATGCGTCTCGTTAGGACTCTTTCCCTCTATCCCTCTCTTTCGAAGTTTAAAGGCTAAACATTGGAAGAAAGTGAAAGAAGCCCTTGAAATCGTCGGTCTAGCTGACTACGCTGAACGGCAAATCAGTCAACTGTCTGGAGGTCAATTCCAGCGGGTCTTGATTGCCAGATGTTTGGTGCAGGAAGCCGACTATATCCTCTTGGATGAACCCTTTGTTGGGATTGACTCTGTCAGTGAGGAAATCATCATGAATACGCTGAGAGATCTGAAAAAAGCTGGGAAGACGGTTCTCATCGTCCACCACGACCTCAGCAAGGTTCCCCACTACTTCGATCAAGTCTTGCTTGTCAATCGAGAAGTGATTGCCTTTGGTCCAACCAAAGAAACCTTTACCGAAACCAATCTCAAAGAAGCTTACGGTAATCGACTCTTTTTCAATGGAGGTGACCTATGATTGCAGAATTTATCGATGGATTGCAAAAATTCCATTTCCTACAAAATGCCTTGATAACAGCTATTGTCGTCGGGGTCGTAGCTGGAGCTGTGGGATGTTTCATCATTCTACGCGGGATGTCACTCATGGGAGATGCCATTTCACATGCTGTCTTACCAGGTGTAGCCCTCTCCTTCATCTTGGGCCTTGACTTCTTTATCGGAGCCATTGTCTTTGGATTGCTAGCTGCCATCATCATTACCTACATCAAGGGAAACTCGATTATCAAAAGCGATACCGCCATCGGCATTACCTTTTCTTCTTTCTTAGCCCTCGGTATCATCTTGATTAGTGTCGCTAAAAGTTCAACTGACCTTTTCCATATCCTTTTTGGTAATATCCTAGCCGTCCAAGATACGGATATGCTTATTACTATGGGTGTTGGTGCAGCCATTCTCTTGTTAATCTGGATTTTCTTCAAGCAACTCTTGATAACTTCCTTTGATGAACTCTTGGCTAAAGCCATGGGAATGCCTGTCAATTTCTATCACTACCTTCTCATGGTACTCTTGACTCTCGTGTCTGTGACAGCCATGCAAAGTGTCGGAACTATCCTGATTGTAGCCATGCTGATTACCCCAGCCGCGACTGCTTATCTGTATGCTAATAGTCTGAAAAGTATGATTTTCCTATCTTCAACCTTTGGAGCGACAGCTTCAGTTTTGGGGCTCTTTATCGGCTATAGCTTTAACGTTGCGGCAGGTTCTAGTATCGTGCTTACAGCCGCTAGTTTCTTTCTCATTAGCTTCTTTATCGCTCCAAAACAACGATATTTGAAACTAAAAAATAAACATTTGTTAAAATAAGGGGCAAAGCCCCAATAATAAATTGGAGGATCTAATGAAAAAATTAGGTACATTACTCGTTCTCTTTCTTTCCGTCATTGCTCTTGTAGCATGTGCTAGCGGAAAAAAAGATACAGCTTCTGGTCAAAAACTAAAAGTTGTTGCTACAAACTCAATCATTGCTGATATTACTAAAAATATTGCTGGTGACAAGATTGATCTTCACAGTATCGTTCCGATTGGGCAAGACCCACACGAATACGAACCACTTCCTGAAGATGTTAAGAAAACTTCTGAGGCAGACCTCATTTTCTATAACGGTATCAACCTTGAAACAGGTGGCAATGCTTGGTTTACAAAATTGGTAGAAAATGCTAAGAAAACTGAAAACAAAGACTACTTTGCAGTCAGCGAAGGCGTTGATGTCATCTACCTTGAAGGAAAAAATGAAAAAGGTAAAGAAGACCCACACGCTTGGCTCAACCTTGAAAATGGGATTATCTTTGCTAAAAATATCGCCAAACAATTGAGTGCTAAAGATCCTAACAACAAGGAATTCTATGAAAAAAATCTCAAAGAATATACTGATAAGTTAGACAAACTTGATAAAGAAAGTAAGGATAAATTTACTAAGATCCCTGCTGAAAAGAAACTCATTGTAACCAGCGAAGGAGCATTCAAATACTTCTCTAAAGCCTATGGTGTCCCAAGTGCTTACATCTGGGAAATCAATACTGAAGAAGAAGGAACACCTGAACAAATCAAGACCTTGGTTGAAAAACTTCGCCAAACAAAAGTTCCATCACTCTTTGTAGAATCAAGTGTGGATGACCGTCCAATGAAGACTGTTTCACAAGACACAAACATCCCAATCTACGCACAAATCTTTACTGACTCTATCGCAGAACAAGGTAAAGAAGGTGACAGCTACTACAGCATGATGAAATACAACCTTGATAAAATTGCTGAAGGATTGGCAAAATAATCCTCTGAAAAACGTCATTCTCACATGAGCTGACGTTTTTTCTATGCACACATTTCCGGTCAAATCATTGGAAAATTCTGACCGTTTCAGCTACAATGGAAGAAAAAAGATTGGAGTATCTTATGGTAACTTTTCTCGGAAATCCTGTGAGCTTTACAGGTAAACAACTACAAGTCGGCGACAAGGCGCTTGATTTTTCTCTCACTACAACAGACCTTTCTAAAAAATCTCTGGCTGATTTTGATGGCAAGAAAAAAGTCTTGAGTGTCGTGCCTTCTATCGATACAGGCATCTGCTCAACTCAAACGCGTCGCTTTAATGAAGAACTGGCTGGACTGGACAACACGGTCGTCTTGACTGTTTCCATGGACCTGCCTTTTGCCCAAAAACGTTGGTGCGGTGCTGAAGGTATTGAAAATGCCATCATGCTCTCAGACTACTTTGACCATTCTTTTGGACGTGATTACGCTCTCTTAATCAATGAGTGGCACCTATTGGCACGCGCGGTCTTTGTCCTTGATACTGACAATACTATTCGCTATGTTGAATACGTGGACAATATCAACTCTGAACCAAACTTCGAAGCCGCAATTGCAGCTGCTAAAGCCCTATAGAAAAAATCCTCTGTCACAAAGAGTTCCCTACTCTTTGAAACGGAGAATTTTTGTTTACAAGTAAATACAAGTTCAATCAGCTAAAAACAACCACCTTATACTCTTCGAAAATCTCTTCAAACCACGTCAGCTTTATCTGCAACCTCAAAGCGGTGCTTTGAGCAACCTACGACTAGCTTCCTAGTTTGCTCTTTGATTTTCATTGAGTATTACTCTACAGATTTCAAGGCTTCTAACATATCAACCTTTCTCAAATGATGATTAACAAAGAAACCAAGCAAGGTCAAAATGATACTTACTGCTGCCACTGAGATTACATAGACTTCCCAGCCTACCTGTGGATAAAAGAGAATAGTCGCTGGTGAAATCATTTGAATCAAAAATTGGTGTAAATAGAAACCAGATACCAGACCAAGGACGATTCCAACAAGGGACAGCACAATCGTCTCACGGTAAATGTAGAGAGTGACTTCATTATTATGAAAACCGAGAACCTTGATAGTGGAGAGTTCACGGATTCTTTCAGCTACGTTGATATTGGTCAAATTGTAGAGGATAACAATAGCCAACAGAACCGACACGATGACCAAGATGGTCATGGTCTGATTGAGTGAGCTAGCGACGGAGTCAAAGAGGCGAATGGCTGAAGCATTTTGGACAACACTGGACACCGCAGCTTGATTCATAAGTAAGCCTGCCTGTCTTTCGATACTAGTAGCACTGGTATCTCTTAACGAGACCAAATAAGTGTTGGCTTGGGGTAGCTGTCCGTAAAGTTGCTCATAGCTAGCCTGACTCATATAAATAAAGTGACCAACGTAGTTCTCAGTAATGGCAGCAACCTTTAGTTCCTTACCTTCAATTTCGAAAGTCTGCCCAACCTTGACACCTGCCAGCTGGGCTAGTTTAGTTGTAATAACGACTCCATCTTTCAATGTCAGCTCCTGCTGATGATTTTGCAGATGGATAAAGGGAGTCAAATCTTCCTTATCTGTCATCATAAGGGTAATAGTCTGAAGACCAGCCTTACCTTTGAAATCCTTATCTAGCGTTTTTGAATAGATTTTCTGATAGGTTTGAATATCCTGCCCTTTCAACACTTCTTCCAACTCTGCCTTGTCTTGATTGGTCGCACTAGGATTTTCAGAGACAATCATTTGATACTGTTGGATTTGTTGAAACTGTCTAGACGGAACTCCTGCTACAGAGGATTGGATGCCCAAGCCTGCAAAGAGCAGAGCGACTGAACCTGCCACACCAAATATTGTCATCAACATCCGCTGTTTATAACGGAAGATATTGCGGGCTGTTACTTTATGGGTAAAATTGAGACGACGCCAAATAAAACCGATACGCTCCAGTAAGATTTTAGCTCCTTTAACAGGTGGTTTAGGCAGTAAAAGCTGAGCTGCTTCATCGTGAAGTTCCCTCCGAGCCACCAGATAGGCTGGTAACACACTCGCCAACCAACTCAAGCCAAGAGCTAGTATGCTATAGGTCCAATAGAACTGAATCTGAGTTTCTCCCACCACCATACCTTTTGTAATAACACTTGAAATCACACTGGCTAGCAAATAATGGCCAAGTATACTACCTAGAGCTGTTCCGACAGTCCCAGCTACTAGACCGTAAAGGAGAAACTTGGCAATAATATCCTTGCTACGATAACCCAAGGCCTTAAAAATCCCTGCATGTGTTCGCTCTTCATCCACAAAACGGGTCATAGTTGTAAAGGTCACCATAGCTGCTACGGCATAAAGCACTACAGGAAAGATATTGCCCACTGCCCGAATACTGGCTGAAGCATTACTGTACATGAGGTAGCCTTGACCACCTGGCATGGTCTGACGATTATAGACTTGATACTTGGGCTCAGCTAATTCATCCAAGACTTGCTGATGTTTTTCTAATTTTTCCTTTTCTTGGGCTAGATTTTGTTCAGCCTGCTTTAGTTTGTCCTCTTCCTTGCTCAATTCCTGCTTGGCTTGGGTAAGTTGAGCAATGGCTTGCTCTCTCTGAACTTGAGGTAGCAAAGATAATTGACTTTCCTGAGCCTGTAAACGAGCTTGAGCAGTTGCTAAACGACGCTTGCCTTCCTGCAAATTAGCCTGTGCCTGGTCAAGGGTCTCTTTCCCCTTATCGAGAGACTCTTGCCCTTCTTTTTTCAAGAGCTGCAGACGTGCCTTGCCATTATCTGATAAAGTTTGTTCAAGGTCTTCCTGATGTTGCTTGGATTTTTCTTCATAAGCTACTGAAAAGGCATTTAAGCCTGCTAAATCTTGATATTTCAAACGAGCTATATTGTAGACTTTCTGATCAAACTGACTAGGTAAAATCACCCCGTAGGCTGTCAGAGTCCCACTTCCACTTCCTGCATAGCCCATATCTCGCTGAGAGAGGATTTCAGCCGAATCCACAAAACCAGTAATGGTAAAAGTATGGTCTTTTAAAGAGGAATGACTGCCTTCTTTTTCTTTAAAACTAATCTCCTGTCCTACGCTATATTGACTCTGCAGATGACTGGCCAAAGCAATTTCCTGGTCTGACTGCGGAAGTCGTCCCTCTCTGAGCTGAAAGGTTGAAATTCGCTCTGGTTTGGAGTACAGCCGAATAGCATCCTGCCCATTAGCCATGGTCACATCTGTCAAGTAGCCAAACTCGACCTCTGCGCCCTCTAACTGTTCTAGTTCTTCTTGATCTGCTTGATCCAAACCATAGTTAGACATGACTGCCAAATCCAAGGTTTTAGCAGTTGTGAAATAAGCATTAGCGGTCGCCTCCATATTGGGGCCAGTTACTTTGAGACCTACTAGGGCTAGAGAGCCCAACATCATCAGGGTCAAGATGGATAAAAAACGCCCCTTGGAGCCTGTGAAGGACTGAATTAAGTCCTTCCAATAGGTTTTTCGCTTAATCATGCTAGTACTCCAAACTATCTATATCCTGAGGATGCTGGTTGATCACCACATCCTTGACACTGGCATCGTGCATATGAATCACGCGATCAGCAATAGGAGCTAGCGCGCTATTATGGGTCACAATAATCACTGTTGCCCCTTTTTGACGAGACATATCTTGGAGAATCTTCAAGACTTGCTTGCCCGTCTGATAATCCAAGGCACCTGTTGGTTCATCACAAAGGAGCAGTTTAGGATTTTTAGCTACCGCGCGTGCAATGGAGACTCGCTGTTGCTCCCCTCCAGAAAGCTGGGCTGGGAAATTATTTAGACGATGAGCCAGACCTACATCTGTCAGCACCTGCTCAGGATCCAAGGCATCTGTCACGATTTCAGAAGCCAGTTCCACATTTTCCTTAGCAGTCAGATTGGAAACTAGATTGTAAAACTGAAAAACAAAACCCACATCATTTCTACGATAATTGGTGCGCTGGTGGGAACTATAGTCTGCAATATTGACACCATCAATCCAGATTTCCCCCTCGTCATTGGTATCCATGCCTCCAAGAAGGTTAAGAACCGTTGACTTACCAGCACCTGACGCACCAAGGATAATCACCAGCTCCCCTTTTTCAATCTCAAAATTCACATCACGATTGGCCACAATCTCCGTGTCCCCAACCTGATATCGCTTGTAACAATGTTTCATCTCAATATAAGCCATCAGACCCACCCTCTCTCAAACAAATTACTTCCTACTACCATTATAACGCTTTTTCAACTAGTTGGAAACTGGGAACAAAAACAAAAAGCCTAGAAATCAATTCTAGACTTACATTTTTTTATTTTCCAAGGTAGTATTCAGAAACTACGTTCAATTTTTCGTCGAATTCGAATACCAATGGTGGGAAGTTAGGGATTTCCACGTCCATGATCTCGTCATCTGACAAACCTTTGATATGTTTTACAAGGGCACGGATTGAGTTACCGTGAGCTCCTACGAATACGTTTTTACCATCTTTAAGAGCTGGAGCGATTTTATCTTCCCAGAATGGAAGGGCACGTTCCAAAGTCACTTTCAAGTTTTCAGCATCTGGGATTACTGAATCGTCAAGTGAAGCATAACGACGGTCTGTGTGAGCTGAGTGCTCATCATCACGGTCCATGTTTGGAGGCAATACATCGTATGAACGACGCCAGATGTGAACTTGCTCATCACCAAATTGTTCAGCAGCTTCAGCTTTGTTTTTACCAGTCAAACCACCGTAGTGACGTTCGTTCAAGCGCCATGATTTTTCAACTGGAACCCACAATTGATCAGAAGCTTCAAGAGCCAAATTTGTTGTTTTGATAGCTCGTTTCAATACTGAAGTGTAAGCTTGGTCAAATTCGATACCAGCTTCTTTGATCAATTTACCAGCGTCAATCGCTTGTTGCGTACCTTTTTCAGACAAATCAACATCAGCCCAACCAGTGAAAAGGTTAGCTTTGTTCCATTCAGACTCACCGTGGCGAGCAAAAACCAATTTTACCATTAGATGGATTCTCCTTTAAATTTTCCGAGGTTTCCCCTCGTTTATCTATTCTATTTTACACAATTTTTCACAAAAAAGCTAGTCAAAACCAAAAAGGAAAGGACTGTTTGGCAATCCTTTTCCTTCTTAGTATCATACAACAACCTTACTTCTCTTCAAATCCTTCTGCGACTGCGTCCGCAAAGTTTTCTTCTACGATGCTTGCACAGTGGTCACAGATGACTGCCTGGTAGGTGCGTTCTGCTGTTGTTGGGTCGGTGCGACGGCAACGGTCACATACTTGGCCTGCAGCACGTTCAACTGTGAAGGCGACATCTTCGAAGCTAAGGGCAGCTTCTGGAGCTGGTCCTTCTGCGATGGTCAACTCAGACACGATCAAAAGTTGTGCTACATTGCTGTTTACTGCTTCGAGTAGAGTTTTCACAACTTCATTTGGATAAACTGTCAAGTGTGCTTCAAGTGATTTACCGATAACTTTTGCATTACGAGCTTCTTCCAAGGCTTTTTGAGCTTGTCCACGGAAGTCCATGAAGGCTGCCCATGTATCCAAGATTTCTTCTTGATTAGCAAAAGTTTCCGCTTCTGGCAATTCTGACAATTGAACGAAGTCTTCTGCTTCAAACTCAAGGTATGACCAGATTTCTTCCGCAGTGTGAGGAAGGATTGGTGTCAAGAGTTTGGTGATTTTCACAAGAATGTCATAGAAAACAGTCTGCATTTGACGGCGTTCGAGTGATTTGGCACCTTCGATATAAACAACATCTTTGGCAAAATCAAGGTAGAAGGCTGATAAATCAACGTTGATAAAGTTCACCAAGGCCTTGTAGATTGTCAAGAATTCAAAGTCTGCATAGGCATCACGAATGGTCTTGACAAGCTGGTTAAAGCGAATAGTCATGTACTTATCAACTGAGCGAAGCTCTTCGTAAGCGACTGCATCTTGAGCTGGGTTAAAGTCAGATGTATTGGCAATCAAGAAACGAAGGGTGTTACGGATCTTGCGGTAAGTTTCAGAGACTTGGCTCAAGATATCCATAGAGATACGCACGTCGTTGCTTGAGTCAACACTTGTTACCCAGAGACGCAAGATTTCAGCACCGAATTGTTTTTCAACATCGCTTGGAGCAATGGTATTTCCAAGAGATTTAGACATCTTCTCACCTTTACCATCAAGGGCAAATCCTTGTGACAGAATTTGTTTGTAAGGTGCTACACCATGATTGGCAACAGATGTGATGAGTGAAGAGTTGAACCAACCACGGTACTGGTCAGAACCTTCTAAGTAAAGGTCTGCTGGGTAAGTCAACTCAGGACGGTTTACTACAACCCCATTCCATGATGAACCTGAGTCAAACCAAACGTCCATGATATCTGTTTCTTTTTTGAACTCGCCATTTGGTGAACCTGGATGAGTAAATCCTTCTGGTAAGAGGTCTTTGGCATCACGTTCCCACCAAATGCTTGAACCGTGTACTTCAAAGAGTTTAGCCACGTGTTCAATGGTTTCAACAGTCATGATTGCTGTACTATCTTCAGCATAGAAGATAGGAAGCGGAACACCCCAAGCACGTTGACGAGAGATAACCCAGTCGCCACGGTCACGAATCATATTGTAAAGACGGACTTTACCCCATTCTGAGTGGAACTTCACTTTTTCAATTTCGTCCAAGATTTCTTGGCGGAATTTAGAAACTGAGGCAAACCATTGTGGAACTGCACGCCAGATGATTGGTTTCTTGGTACGCCAGTCAAATGGATATGAGTGAGAGATTTCTTCTTGGGCAAGAAGGAGATTACCAAGTTTCTCGATAACAGTTGGTACAACCTTGTCGTAGAACTGGCCTTCAAACTCAGCACCAGCATTAGCCATCATGATACCACGTTCGTCAACAGTGACTGCGACTTCAAGACCATTAGCAATACCAACATTGTAGTCGTCCTCACCAAAACCAGGGGCTGTATGGACGATACCTGTACCAGAGTCAGTGGTAACGTGATCACCAAGGATCACCAATTCATCTACAGCTGTATCCCATGGGTGTTCTGTTACGATGTGGTTGAGTTCTTGACCACGGTAAGTTGCCAACACTTGAACATCAGCCCAATCAAATTTCTCAGACAAGCTAGTCAACAACTCTGCAGCAACGACAAACTTACGAGCTTCACCAGCAGGTTGAACCAAAACGTAATCAATATCTGCACCAACCGTCAAACCACGAGAAGCTGTGATGGTGAATGGAGTCGTTGTCCAAACAACGATGTAAGTATCTGTATCTAGAACACCTTTGCCATCTTTGACCTTATTGGCATAGTAAAGGGAAGTTGAAACCAAATCATGGTATTCAATTTCCGCTTCGGCAAGGGCTGACTCAGATGACCATGACCAGTAAACTGGCTTGGCACCACGGTAGATATAACCCTTATTAGCCATCTCACCAAATACACGGATTTGGGCTGCTTCATAGTCAGGAGTCAAGGTCACATATGGATTTTCCCAGTCACCAGAAACACCCAAACGTTTAAAGTCTTCACGTTGTTTATCTACTTGAGAAAGAGCGTATTCACGGCAAAGTTTCAAGTACTCAACCAAGTCCATTTCTTTACGTTTGACACCTTGTTTTGCCAAAACTTGCTCGATTGGCAGACCATGAGTGTCCCAACCCGGGATAAATGGTGCGTAAAAACCTGACATTGATTTTGAGCGAACAATGATATCTTTTGAAATCTTGTTCATAGCGTGTCCAACGTGGATATTTCCGTTGGCGTATGGAGGGCCATCATGCACGGCGAAATGAGGTTTTCCTTGGTTCAATTCTTGACGACGTTGATAAAGTTTTGCATCTTCCCATTCCTTTTGCCAAACTGGCTCTTTGGTCGGAAGGCCTGCACGCATTGGGAAAGCTGTTTTCCCAAGATTAAGGGTATCTTTGAGTTTCATGGTATCTCCTTTATAAATAATAACAAATTAAAAACCACGACTGCCAAAAAGGACGAAAATCGTGGTACCACCTTTATTCGGAAAAAGATTTAGTCTTTCTCCCTCTTATCCCGTAACGTGGGAAACGTCAAATCTTACTCCATTCAGACTTGATTGTTTGAGAGGATAATCTTATCGTTAGGGAATGCAGGACTCACACCATCTCCTGCTCGCTGGAAATATAAGGATAAGATATTGTTCTCAGAATATTTCTTATAAAATTGTAACGGATTCTTGCGGTGCTTCAAATCCTGGTGCTGAATCAAACGTTTCTGTAGCTGGTGTTGAAGTCGAAGGATGTACTGGAGCTACTTCTGGTTCTTCGTACATTGGACCAACTGGATGAGCAGGCTCTTCTTCCATTTGAGGACCCACTACAGGAGTTGGATTTTCTACTTCCTGTTTAGTCTGAGCTTCAAATTCAGCCAATTCTTTATTGGCTGCTTCAATACGAGCCTGTAACTCTGCCATTTCTGCTTGAGAGAACTGACGTGTCATATCAATTGGTTCTTCCTCAATTGGAGCTGGAATCGGTTCTCCAAGTACCTCGCTAACCACTTCTTTAAAGGCTTCATCACTGGTTTGAAGATAAGTAGCTGTTGGACGGAGAATATCTTCCCAATCTGAAGATTCAACAATAGCCAACTGACTCTCAATTGTAGATTTGAGACGTTGGTGGAAGACACGGCTCTTATTCTTCAATTCTTCTGTTTCAACAGCGACTTTCTTAGCATTATCAGTTGCTTGACGAAGAATCTCGTTTGCCTTATATTTAGCTTCTTCCAACAAGCGTTGGGCATCCTGCTCTGCTTGGTGAATGATATTGTTTGAACGTTCATGTGCCGCCTGTTTCACTCGCTCAGCTGTATCCTGAGCAATCAATACAGACTGGCTCAATGAATCTTTCATTTCGTCAAAGTAAGACAAACGCTCTTCTAAACTCTTAATACGCAAATCTTTATCATGATTCGCACGAACAAGATCTTCGTAATCACGAACCACAATATCTAAAAATTCATCGACTTCTTCTGGATCAAAACCTCTGAATCGAGTTCCAAAGGTCTTGTCCTTTATTTCTAATGATGTAATTGGCATTCTATTCCTCACTTACTTAATAATAACTGGACGGTTATTTTTTTCTTCTCTTTTTTTGTTTGTCCCTTATCTTGAAGCAATCTCAAGCGCCCAAATTTTCTCACACTAATCAAGTCTCCAACTTGAACAATATAATCTGATTTGTCTACCACATGATAATTTACTTGGACAAGTTTCTTTTCAATCAACTGGTTTGCTTGGTTCCTAGATAGTTTCAAAACATTTGATAAAAGAACATCTAATCGAAAACTAGACACAGATAAATCCAGCTCTCGATACTGTTCTAACTTATCTATTTTCTCGGTGAAAGGACGTTCCTCCAGCGAAACGGGTATACGGCCAATTTTCTTTAATCCATCTTGAAAGAGAAGAAGAAATTGCTGATTAATCATAATCTGCGCCCGTTCTTCATCTACTAGGATATCTCCAAAAAGTTTCCGTTCAATCCCTAATTGATTGATGACTGTCCCTAAAATCTTAGCATGCGTTAAGTGTTCAAATTTATTGGAATACACAATTTCCTGGAGAGATATTTCAAAATCTGAAAACTCTGGCTGGAAATAATTTGGGTATAATAAAACTCGAACATACTCACTCGAGACGAATTCCCCACTACCGCTACAAGCAAGACCATAGGTTTTGGCCAAAATCTTTAATAGCTTCTCCTGATGAGGATTGATAAAAGAAGTTAAAAAAGGAGCATAGCTATCTTCTACCTTCTTTATCCATTCCATTCCCTTGTCAAGAAATGGACGATCTTCTATGGAGAAATGCTGATAAATCCCTTTATTCATCCTATCATCGCCAGAAAACGCACTAGGTTTTCTCCTAAAAATCGAACCAAAACAATCGCAACCCAAACAGATAAATCAAGACCCGCTATCTGTAAAGGCAGGCGTTGCAAAGGAGCAAGCACTGGTTTTACCAATGCTACAATCCAACGACCCAAACTTGATTCGTAGGCGCCTGGAAACCAAGACATGACAGCAAAGGCTACCAAAATCAGGGAGTAAATATCCACTGCATTATAAATCAGACGAATTAAAAAAATCATTATCGTCCTCTATTTCGTCTCATATCAAAATCAAACTCACCCTGTTGATCTTCATCTGGTAAACGAATATCTTCAACATTTACAATAACATTCACTGGTGTCAACAGGTACATGGTAGAAGCTACCTTTTTCAAATTTCCAGCTAGAACATGGCAAGCTCCATCCAGATAATCTAAACAACGACGAGCTTGCACTTCAGTCATATATTGAAAATCAATCAAAATACTTTCGTTTCCTGCTAATAAATCAACAATTTCTATCGCATCTTCATATTTTCTAGGGTAACGAACATCGATTGTTACTTTTTCAGTAGAATGCTGACTTTGCTTGGCTAACTCTTGTTGACGTGCATGCAGTCTAGTAATATTAGTTTCTTTTGTACTACTTGTGCTTGTACGTGGTGTTTGATTTGTTGAAAGAGCCTTGTCCTGTGTAGAATTTACTGGAGTCAAAATGGGCTCATCTCGTTTTTCATTAGGGAGACTTAAATCCTCATCCTCCGTAAAATAATCTATAAATCTATCGAATCTATCTTTTAAAGACATGGTTCTCTCCTACTTAAAAAATGATGTGCCTATACGAACAAAGGTGGAACCGAATTGAATCGCTTCTTTATAATCACGACTCATTCCCATACTTAACTCGGTCATAGGCATATTTGGAATTTGTTTCTCTTGAATTTCTCTTTGTAAATCTTGGGCCGCCTTGAAAATCTCTTTCAACTGCTCACTGCTAGCCTCAAAAGGTGCCATCGTCATTAAACCGACATATTCAATCTTATCTAGTCTGGCTAACTCTGGCAAGATTTCCAGCAGTTCCTCTCTCGAAAAACCGTGTTTGCTTTCTTCTTTAGAAATATTTACTTGAAGGAAACACTTGATGACTCGGTCACTTCTTTTTTGAATTTCCCCTGCTAGCTTTACTGAATCCAAGGCATGGAAATAATCAACGTATTGAATGACATCTTTCACCTTACGTCTTTGCAAGGTACCAATCAAATGCCAAGTCACATCTCGATCTTTTAGAGCTTCATATTTTTCCAGAAACTTATCGACACGATTTTCACCGATATGATGAACACCTAGCGGAAGCAAGGCTTCCGCTGTCGGTACATCTACATACTTGGTAACTGCAATGACAGAGACTGAACCACTCTCTCGATGAGCACTCAGACTAGCCTCTGCGACTTCTCGAAAAACAAGTTCTGTATTTTCTTTTACATTCATTTACTTAACGATTTTTGAAAAATGGAGGTGTATCCAATTCATCTTCATCTTGTGATGTTGGGGCTTCAAAGCGTTCAACTGGAGAAACGACTGAATCTGTTGTACGAACAATCGATTCACGGCGAAGATCCCAATCACCAAAAGCAGATGCCTGAGTTGGTTCCAAACGACGTGGATTTTGTTTTGGCAATTCAGCTGTTTCTGCCATATCAAAATGACGATCAAAGCCATGTGAATGAGCTGGTTTCACTGTCTCACGGTAGTTAGTAGTCGGTCTAGCTTGTGGAGCAACAGCCTTCTCTACGCGGTCTTGACGAACACCCGTTGCGACAACTGTTACACGAATTTCATCACGCATACTTTCATCAATTGAAGTACCGAGCCAGATGTTCACTCCTTGACCTGCTGCCTGGTTCACAATTTGTGAAGCCTCCTCAGCTTCAATCAAGGTTAAATCGAGACCACCAGTTACGTTGACAATCACATCTTCTGCTCCATCAATTGTTGTTTCAAGAAGTGGAGAGTAAATTGCCTTACGCGCCGCTTCTACCACACGTTCTTCTCCACTACCGATACCAATACCCATGAGAGCATTCCCTTTATTTGCCATAACTGTTTTCACATCGGCAAAGTCAAGGTTAATCAATCCTGGATTGGTAATCAAATCGGTAATCCCTTGAACACCTTGACGAAGTACGTTATCCGCTTCGCTAAGTGCTTCAAGAAGAGGAGTTTTCTTATCAACAATTTCAAGCAAGTTGTTGTTTGAAATAATCAATAGAGTGTCTACATGCTCACGAAGTTGGTTGATTCCTTCTACAGCAAATTGTCCACGTTTGCTTCCTTCAAAACCAAACGGACGTGTTACAACACCAACTGTAAGAGCACCTAAATCTTTAGCGATACGAGCAATAACAGGAGCAGCTCCAGTTCCAGAACCTCCTCCCATACCAGCAGTGATGAAGACCATATCTGCACCACTGATAGCTTCCGTCAGTGTTTCTTCGCTTTCTTCAGCAGCTTTACGACCAACCTCAGGTTGACCTCCTGCACCCAAACCACGAGTCAATTTAGGCCCCAACTGAATAACAGTCTCAGCTTTTGTACTACTCAATGCTTGTACATCTGTGTTTGCTGCGATAAATTCTACGCCTGTAACACCTTCGTCGACCATACGGTTGATGGCATTGCCACCACCTCCACCGACACCAATTACCTTAATCACTGCACCTTGAGCAGCAGCTGTATCAAATGAAAATGTCATAATTTATTTTTCCTCTTTATTCGTCAAACATGCTTCCGATCAAGCCACGGAAACGATCTGCTAATTTCGGCTTATTTTGTGAAGCTTGTTGGAAATCCGCCATTGGTTCTGTAGGAGCCACCGGCTCTACTTCTGGAGCAGGAGCTGGTTGAACAGGCGTTGATTGTACAAACTGAGCTGTTTTTTGCAGCATCCCACCAAAACTAATTGGCTGATGGCTTAAGTCATTCTCACCTTTTATCGCTCTCTGAGCCAAAAGATTCACTTCTGTTAATTGACCCGCAAATTCTGATAAACTAATCACATGCGCAAAGGCTGGATTACGGATACCAACTTGATTTGGAACATAAAGCTTGACACGGACGCCAAAGACTTCCTGAGCAAGTTCAACCATACCTGGTAAAATGGCATTCCCACCGATTAAGACAATACCACCAGGGAGCTCCAATAGACGTCTTCTATCTAATTCTTGCTTGATTTGCTCAAGGATGTGCTTAATTCGTGCAGAAATAATTTCTGACAAGTAGGCTTCCGTCACTTCAACTGCTTCTACTTCTCCAATAACTTCTACTTGGAAGGTTTCTTTGCTTGCAAGAGGCGGATAGGCTTCCCCGTAATTCAGTTTCAAGCCTTCCGCTAATTTGCGAGAGGTTTTCAAAACCTTGGAGATATCTTTAGTTACATAATCTCCACCTTCTTGGAGAATATGTGTGAACTGAAGTTCTTGGTTACGGATTGTAGCGACAGTCGTTTGACCTGCTCCCATATCAATCACTGTAGCACCAAATTCACGTTCACCTTCGTTCAAAACTGATTGAACCATTGCTAGTGGTGAAATAATAACATTTTCAACCTGTAGTCCGACACGTTCTACTGTCTTACGTAGGTTATGTAAAATAGTGCGAGGACCTGTATAAAGCAAACCACGCATTTCAAGACGAACCCCCATCATGCCACGTGGGTCACGAATCCCTTGGAAACCATCCACAATAAATTCTTCAGGAATAAAGGTAATGACTTCACGGTCAGGTGTCATACTCTTTGTCAAAGCTGATTTGACAACATTTTCAACATCTTGATCCGTAATTTCCTTGGTATCAGATGTTACTGGAATCATCCCTTGAGTTGGTTCTACCTGCAAAAGATTACCAGGCAAGCCGACATTCACTGATTTAATCGAAATGCCTGACTTTTCTTCTGCTTGGGAAATGGCTGACTTGATAGCAGTTGCTGCTGCATCAATATCAACAATAATTCCATCCTTTACACCTTTACTTTTGGCATTACTCACGCCAATTACATTTAATTCACCATTTCTCTGCTCGGCTACAAGCACCTTGACAGAGCTTGTTCCAATATCTAGACCTGTAAAAAAGCCTTCTCTAGCCATTACATCGCATCCTCTCTATCTTCCAAGTTTCGCACTTCGTATTATTCCATAGCTAAACTTAGGCATAGCTATTCACAGAATATTATAACACAAAAAATTTAATCATGCTTGCTTTTTTCCTAAATTTCCCAGCCAATTTTTGAGTTTCTATGTTCAGAAATTCTTATTTTATAAGCTGCTTGTAAAAACTCTCTAAGACAAAAAAAGAAAGCTCTGTGTTAAGCTTTCTTTGCAATCATTTTTTCTGCTTCTTGAGCTAAAAAGAATTCTAAGATTTTCTTAGTCAAACTGATAGTAGCTACCAGCACAATTGAAACAAGTAAATAATTAGCTACTAGACCATGATCCCCAACCAATGGCGGTTTTGTCAAGAATCCGTAATCCCCACCTGTTACCAAATTGACCACAAAAATCAAGGCATTTAGGGCAAAGGTCATGAGAAAAATTCCCTTCACATCCAGCAATTTCGCACTATACTGTCTCAATAGATAAACTAGAGAGTTCCCCAAGAGTGCTAAATGACCAAAGATAAAGGATAAAATGGTGATATGTGGAAAAGGGTAAGCATCTGGCACTGGATAAACAAAGGCTGCTAATGTCCCAAATGTTCCCAATAATGCAAAGTATTGTTTATATTTGGACTGACCAGGAAGCAAGAGTACCACAAACATAGCCATACGGCAATGGTAAAAGGGTAGGCTTTCTGACAATGGCATATGATTGACCCAGTACCAACCATAAAGAAGGATCAACTGAACGGCCTGTAAAATCTGGAAAAATCGTTGGTAAACCTTCTTTTCACGATAGCGATAGGCTGTATAAAAGGTCAAGGCTAAGAGCGTAAATAGGCTAACATACCAAAAAAAGTCAAATTTAGGTGGTTCTGTTGGCTGAGTTGTAAAAAAAATATCCCATAAATTCATCTAGTCTTCCTCATAATTCAAAATTTTCCTGCATATTATTATACCATGCTATTTGTCAAAAATGGATTTAGAAATACGTAAATGTTTGACAAAATCACTTGGCTTCAGTTGCTAAACTTTCTACCAACTTGGCTAGATTCATAGAGTTAGAGCCTTTGAGTAGGATTTGGTCGTGGGCTCCTAGACTTTCCTTGACCTGCTTGACTAGGTCTTCAAATTGGTCTTGGTCTTCTGTTTTCTTGAAGTAGTAAACGTGGCCAATTGGGAACATTTGACTGGCCAATTTGGCTAATTCAGCAATGTCTTCTCCATAGAAAATCACGGTATCAAGCACATCTGGAGAGAGACTCAAAATCATCTGGTTATGGAGTTGAACAGACTGGTCACCAAGTTCCTTCATATCCGCCAAGACAGCAATTTTTTTGCCACCTTCATTGGCTGGGATGGCAGAGAAAGTCTCTAAAATCAGCTTCATAGCAGTTGGGTTGGCATTATACACATCTGATAGGATATCTGCTCCATTGGCTGCTTTCTTCCACTCGGTACGATTACGCGTCAATTCAAGATTTTGGAAGGCCTGACGAATTTGCTCCTCTGAAACCCCTTCTTGTAGGACAACATAGGACGCAATCATAGCATTGGTGGCATTGTACTTACCAGTCACTGGCAAATCGAGGGCTTGTTCCAAGAAATTAGCCTTAAAGGTCAGACTGTCCTTGCGCTCAATCAAGTCTGTAATTTCCAACTCTGCTCCTGGCCCAAAACGGACTACCTTTTTATCTGTTGGCAAGTAGTCCTCTACAATGGAGTCAGCTGGTGCCAAAAGCAAGGAACCCGATACCATACCATCTGCAATTTGCATTTTCCCTTTAGCGATCTCCGAACGGTCTTTGAAAAAGGCCAAATGGGCTTCTCCAACCAAGGTCACGATGGCTGTCTTTGGATGAGCCAACTCAGACAAGAGATGAATATCGCCCAAGTGATCCTGCCCCATCTCCAAAACCAACTTTTCTGTTCCTTCAGGCATATGAAGAACTGTGTAGGGAAGGCCGATCTCGTTATTGTAATTGCCTTGTGTTTTGTAGGTTTTGTAGGTTGTTGATAGCAAGTGCGCCAACATATCCTTGGTCGTTGTCTTGCCATTTGAACCTGTAACTGCAAAGACATCAACAGCCATTTTCTCAAGATAGTAGGCAGCTAGTTGTTGAAAGGCAGTCAAGACATCATCTACTAGAATATAGGGATGATTTGCAACCTCTTTCTCAGACAGGGTTACAGCAGCGCCATTTTCAAAAGCTGTTTCGATAAAGTCATGACCGTCACGCGCACCTTTGAGGGGCGCAAATAAATCTCCTGTCGCAATCAAACGACTGTCAAACTCAGCTTTCTCTAACTGGGTGTCCTCAAAGATGCTGATATCATTTTTAGCCCTAACAGCTTGGGCAACTTCATGGATTGTTAATTTCATTTCTACTCCTTTAAAAAGGGTCGAAGTCCGAGAACTATGATCACCTTGCAGTGATGGTTCTGGCTCCTACCCTCTCTTTCATTTTATAGCAAATGCGCTTCGCGCTTGTCAAAACTTTCCTTGGCAAGGTCAACCAAACGCTCGATTAGTTCTGGGTAGCTGATTCCCATATTGTCCCAAAGCAGTGGATACATTGACCACTGGGTGAAACCTGGCATGGTATTAAGCTCGTTTAGAAAAATCTCTCCCTTATCTGTATAGAAGAAATCGCAACGAGAGAGACCGAGGCCACCAATGGCACGGAAGGCCGTTTCTGCATTTTGACGCATGACAGCTACCACATCATCACTGATTTTGGCTGGGATGTCCATGGTAATCTTGTTATCAATATACTTGGCATCGTAGTCATAAAAGGCAACATCCTTGACTACTTCTCCTGGTAGCGTGCTTTTGACATCGTAGTTTCCCAAGAGACCAACCTCGATTTCACGGGCATTGACCCCTTGCTCTACCAAGACACGGCTGTCATATTGAAAGGCAAGTTCCAAAGCTTGACGAAGTTCTTCTTGATTTTCAGACTTAGAAATACCGACACTAGAACCCATGTTTGACGGCTTAGTGAAGACTGGATAAGTCAATTTTTCTTCCACTTCAGCGATTTTAGCAGTCACATCATCCCCTTCAACGATAGCCACATAAGGAACTTGGGCAATACCAGCAGATTCTAAAATACGCTTAGTCGTGATTTTGTCCATGGCAAGGCTAGATGACAAGATATTACATCCGACATAAGGCATTTTCAAAACTTCTAAGAATCCTTGGACAGAGCCATCTTCTCCCATCGGACCGTGAAGAACTGGAAAGACCACTGCACCTTCTTCGTAGATGGCACTTGGTGCAACTTTCTTATCCCAATCAATAGTCGCATTGGTCATGAGACGGTCCTCTTGACCTGGAGTCTGACTAAATTCCTGCGTTTTGATAAAGTCACCTGACTGACTGATAAAGAAAGTCTTAACTGTGAAACGGTCGTAATTGACCGCACGCATGACACTCTCAGCTGAAAGGACAGAGACTTCGCGTTCCGCACTCCGTCCACCATATAAAAGAATAATCGTTTGTTTCATATTATTTGTCCTAATTCTACTAGAATACTCGCTCTTTAGTATATCATATTTGCTTGGTTTTTTAAAACTTGAACCTGATCCTACTCATCACACTATACAAAAAGAGGCCGATATCAACAATTTTCAGCCTCCTTGATTTTTTATAAATGAATGGAATTCGTAAATTTGTCTACACTTACAACTCTGTCCGATTTTCAATAGCCCGTAAGAGGGTTACTTCGTCCGCATACTCGATATCTGCTCCCACAGCAAGGCCTCGTGCCAGGCGCGTAACCTTGATCCCAGCTGGCTTGAGTAAGCGGGAAAGATACATGGAAGTCGCTTCCCCATCTGCTGTGGCATTGGTTGCTACGATTACTTCTGAAACCTCACTATCCATCAGACGAGTCATGAGACTCTTGAGATTGATATCATCTGGACTGATACCATTCATAGGAGAAATGAGGCCATGCAGGACATGATAGAGACCATGGTATTCTTGGATGTTCTCCATGGCTGCCACATCACGACTATCCTCTAGCACCAAAATCGTTGTCTGGTCACGACTCGGATCGGTACAAATGGAGCAAGGATCATCATCTGTCAAACGTCCACAAACGGAACAGTAGGTCAATTCTCTCTTAGCAGAAAGGAGATTTTTGGCAAATTCATTGACATCGTCATCAGACATCCCAATCGTATAAAAGGCCAGACGCGTGGCCGTCTTAATCCCGATACCTGGTAACTTGGAATAACTGTCAATCAGCTTGGCAATGGGTGTTGGATAAAGCATAATTTCCTTTCTAGTTCATTGGATGGTATTTTTGATACAGATTGATAATGTCACGCGCAATGGAAGGTCCTACACCATTTGTTAGATTGGTATTATGAGGAAAGACCACTGCAACAGCGATTTGGGGATTATCAGATGGGGCATAGGCCACCGCATTGGTATTGGTTGCTTCCTGACCATCTGCCACATAGCTTTCGGCTGTACCCGTTTTTCCGCTAATAGATACCAAGGCACCATTTGAAAAGGCACGTCCAGTTGTCAATCCACTAGTCCCATGAGCAACCTGATAAAAACCTTGGTGCAAGATACTCATATCGGAGTCGGATATATTGACCTTATTCATCTCTGTCGGTTGCAGTTGCTGAATCAAGTCACCCAGTCCTCCCTTATCATTATTACCATAAATGCCTTCAACAATACGAGGAGCCACACGAACACCATCATTTGCAATAGTTGCTACATACTGAGCCAACTGCATGGGCGTATAGTTATCAAACTGCCCAAAGGCATTGGTGATGTAATTAGCAAAGCTATACTCTTTGGGAACAAATCCAGTAGATTCATCTGGTAGGTCAATTCCGGTCGCAGCCCCCAAGCCATATTCGCCAAAGGTCGCACGAAGTTTTCCCATAGCTGTTTCCAAATTGCTGGTTCCAACAAACATATTTGGTTGATAGGTCTGGCCCATGATTCCAAGAGCGGTTTGAACCATGTAAGCATTGGATGAATACTCCAAGGCTTCCACAGCTGTAATAGGAAAAGATCCATATGCCAATTTATACCAAGAATAAATTGGAGCTGAACCTTGGAAAACAATAGGCTGATCTGTTAAGGTTTGGTTTCCTGATAAAACACCATTTTCCCAACCTGAGCTGATGGTAGCGGCCTTAACAACCGAACCTGGGACAAAGACATTGGTTACCGTTCCCAAGGAATCAGGAGTCAACTCTCCCGTTTTCAGGTCATGTTTGAGTCCTGACATAGACAAAACAGCACCTGTTTTGGGGTTAAGGGCGACTGCATACACACCCTCAGAATACTTGGCTCCACCATTTCCTAGCTCGGAATTGAAATAACTTTTCAGCAAAGCATCCACGCTATCTTGGAAGGCCAAATCAATGGTCAGTTTGATATTGTTTCCCTTACTACCTTCCTCAATTGTGTCCACGCTTTCCATATTGCCATATTTATCCAGATGGATTTCTTTTACCGAGCGTTTTCCTTGTAAGGTCTCTTCATATTGCTTTTCCAAATAGGAGGTTCCAACACGGTCATTTAGAGAATAGCCTTTTTTAAGATAGGCTTCTGCTTCTTCCGCTGGGAGACCAGCTTTTTCACTGGATACACTCCCTACTATAGAAGAAAGGGAAGTTTCCAAAATCTTTCGATCCCAAGAAGTAGAAATACTAATGCCAGGCATCTCCTTTGAAATAGAGGCAATAACAGCCACCTGAGAATCATTTAGAGGATCTGTCGCAATGGTTCCTGTCGCAAAGTTTCCAACAGCATTTAACTGACTAAAAAGATAGATTTCTTTCTTTTCATCCTCTGTATAGTTTAGTTGACTTGTTGGGACACTATCGACCGCATTGTTATACAGTTCTGATTCGGATAGGCGATTGCCATCTGAATCCAATCGTTTCTCACTCGGGAGAGCTTCCACTGTTTTTTTATAGATTTCAGGATCAGCCAAATAGTAATCAGCCAGCTGGCGTTCTGTCAAATTTGGCGAGCTAATACTCACATAAGTCAGTAACTTTTTAGCTATTTCTTTTAAGTCTGTAGCCGTCATTTTATTGCTACGCGTAAAGGAAACAACCTGCTTTAACGTATTTTCTACCAAAGGTTTTCCACTAGCATCATAGATTTCCCCACGGGCAGAACTGGTTGTGACCTTGGTCTGACTAGCTGAGGCTAGCTTTTTTTCGTAAAAATCCTTGTTCAAAATCTGCATATACAACAAACGACCAATAATGGTCATAAAGAGTAAAATGACGATTGAAAACAATAAATTAAGCCGAATCGGAATCGAATGGCTGTTAAATTTTCTCATACAAATCAGTCTCATTTCTAATACTCAATGAAAATCAAAGAGCAAACTAGGAAGCTAGCTGCAGGCTGTACTTGAGTACGGCAAGGCAACGATGACGTAGTTTGAAGAGATTTTCGAAGAGTATAATTAAAATCTTACTCTTAATTGTACCACAATTTGAGTAGAAAATTATGGAAAAGTAAGAAGCTTTTTCGACTTTTTCGTTTTTAAAACAGAGATGCGTTTTTATTTATCTATCCTTATATTATGTGTTATAATGAAGTGTGACTATTCCCTGATCTAGTCTTCCAGTATGACTCATGTAAAGGAGCTTTCCCTATGGACAAACCAGATATCGCAACTGTCATTGATTCACATTTTGAAGAAATGACAGACCTAGAGCAAGAAATCGCTCGCTATTTTTTGCAAGCTGAAACGATTACAGATGATTTATCTTCTCAACAAGTCACCCAAAAATTACATATTTCTCAAGCTGCTCTGACCCGCTTTGCTAAAAAGTGTGGCTTTACTGGCTACCGAGAATTCATTTTCCAATACCAACATGAGGCAGAAAATCAAACCAACCAAGTCTCCAAGCACAGTCCATTGACCAAACGAGTCCTCAGAAGTTATAGCAATATGAGGGAACAAACACAAGACTTAATTGACGAAATCCAACTAGAACGAATTGCCCAGCTAATCGAAGATGCTGAGCGTATCTACTTCTTCGGAACAGGGAGTTCTGGTCTTGTTGCCCGTGAAATGAAATTGCGGTTCATGCGTCTGGGTGTAGTCTGCGAGGCCTTGACCGATCAAGACGGCTTTGCCTGGACAACCAGTATTATGGATGAAAATTGTCTCGTACTTGGTTTCTCACTTTCTGGCACAACACCTTCTATTTTAGATAGTCTATTAGATGCCAAGGAGATGGGGGCAAAGACTGTACTCTTTACAAGTGTTCCCAATAAAGATAGCCAGACCTACACAGAGACTGTTCTTGTAGCCACCCACAGCCAGCCTTCCTACATCCAACGAATATCCGCTCAACTTCCTATGCTCTTCTTTATCGATTTGATTTATGCCTACTTTTTGGAAATCAATCGCGAAAGCAAGGAGAAAATCTTTAATAGCTACTGGGAAAATAAAAAACTCAACGGCTATCGTAGACAAAAACGTGTCAGAAAATCCTAGTTTGGCTGAGCCAAACTAGGATTTTTATTCATCACCAAACATACCTCTTCAAGATTATGAATTAGTCATATCTTGACTTAGTCTTGAATAATTTCATGTAATCACTTTTTGAAGGGAGTAAATAAGCAAGTCTGACGGTATCCTCAACAATTGTATACAATACAATGTAATCCTTACTCAAGGTCCATCCTCGCGTTTGGTAGCGAGGGTCTAATTTCTTACCAAATTTTTCATCAGCATCAAATCCAGCTTGGGGGAAAATTTCTAGCCGATTAATATCTTTTCTAATATTGGCTACTTTTCGTCTCGCAGCCTCTACAGAACCGATTTCCTCCGCTATATACTGATATATTTTATCCAGACTATCAATCACTCTAGGAGAATACAAAATCCTATATCTTTTATAATCCATAGCGTGTCACGACATCCTCATCTGTCAAGTAATTTCCAGACTCAATCTTGGCATAACTTTCTTGAACTTCTGCTTGTAATTGTCTAAACAAATACTCCTTCTCTAATTCCTCTTCACTCAGTAAATCTACTTCATTTGTTACGGCAACATTCTTTAAAAATAATCTGAGTGCTGATGAAAGAGAGAGATTTTTTTCTTTTAACACTTCCATGGCATCATTTACTAATTCTCTATTAGCTTGGAAGGTCACAATCTTACTTGAATTCGCTATAGTCATTTTATATAATTCCTTTATATATTTTATTTATTATCTCACAATTATAAAGAAAGTCAAGGGAATTTGATTAGAAAATCCTAGTTTGGCTGAGCCAAACTAGGATTGTTTTGTCTTAAAATGATAATATGCACCAAGCATACCTGCTGTATTCTGGTGATGGGCAAATTCTAATCGTGTTTTTTCTGCTAAACTTGGTACCAAAGCCTCTTTCAAGGCTGTGCGAATCTTAGGTTTGAGGATAGCCTCTTGCCCCATGATACCACCACCAAGAATAACCACTTCTGGATTGGCAACGTAGCAAATATTTGCCAGACCTTTTCCTAGATAGTCTACCATGCGGTCAATACCTTCCATGCAGAGTTTATTGCCTTCAGTGGCTTCCTTGAAAATGCGTCGGCCATTCCACTGATCAACATCTTCTCCATGAGATGTTGCTACATACTCCACCAAGGCTGTGGTAGAAGCGAGATCCTGAAAAGCTCCATCTTGCATATGCATATACCCGACTTCACAGGCCGAATTGCTAAAACCATGGAAGACTTTCCCATCCATAATCAAGCAACCACCGATACCTGTTCCAATGGTCAAGCAAAGGGTGACACTTGCTCCCTTACCTGAACCAGATACTGCCTCAGCCAGACCTGCACAGTTGACATCATTTTCAATCTCACAAGGAATAGCAAAGCTTTCTTCGATTTCCTTCTTGAACTGGGTTCCTGCATAATTTGGAATCTGAGGTCCAGCGTAGAAAATTTCCCCCTTATCAGGATCCACCATTCCTGCAGAAGAAATGGCAACACCTGCTACTGGGCCTTTTTCTAAATAGCTGGCTACAATATCTTTGGTTTTTTGTAAGATATGAGATCCACCCTTATACGCTTCAGTTGGCATTTCATGCGATTCAAGAAGTTGCCCCTCTTGATCAACCAAACCATACTTGATGTTGGTTCCACCTATATCAATTGCAACGTAGTGTGTCATAAATACCTCCTTATGGATTAGAGGAAGCGCTCCTTGGTTTCACGAATCAAGGCTGCAGCTGCTTCTACAACTGGACGATCTTCTTCCGTTACTGGCGTCAATGGTGAACGAACAGAACCAATATTCAATCCTTCATTGATCTTCAAGACTTCTTTAATGACACCGTACATATTTCCATGTGCAGCAGTCAATTTACCAATGATAGCGTTGATAGCATACTGTAACTCACGCGCTGTTTCTAAATCTTTATCCGCAATCAATTGGTTGAGTTTCAAGAAGAGTTCTGGCATAGCACCATAAGTACCACCGATACCAGCTTTGGCACCCATGAGGCGACCACCTAGGAACTGTTCATCTGGACCGTTAAAGACGATATGGTCTTCCCCACCAAGGCTGACAAAGGTTTGGATATCTTGAACTGGCATAGAAGAGTTCTTCACACCGATAACACGAGGATTCTTCAACATTTCGGTATAAAGACTTGGAGTCAAAGCAACCCCTGCCAATTGAGGAATGTTGTAGATCACGTAGTCTGTGTTTGGAGCTGCAGAACTGATATCGTTCCAATATTTAGCAACTGAGTATTCTGGCAAGCGGAAGTAAATTGGTGGAATTGTTGCAATGGCATCTACTCCCAAGCTTTCAGCGTGGCGAGCCAGTTCCATACTATCTTTGGTATTGTTGCAAGCAACATGGGCAATAATAGTTAATTTACCTTTAGCAACTGCCATGACTTCTTCCAAAATCAACTTGCGGTCTTCTACACTTTGGTAGATACATTCACCAGAAGAACCATTGACATAAAGACCTTGAACACCTTTATCAATGAAGTATTGAACCAAGGCACGTGTACGCTCTGGACTTACTTCTCCTTGATCATCATAACATGCGTAGAAGGCTGGAATGACACCTTCGTATTTTTTCAAATCTGACATAGATTTTCTCCTATTATTTTTATTTTCTGCTAAAGCAGATTCTTTCTTTACTTCTTTAGTATACACTTTACCGAAAAGGCTTTCAATATCTTATAGACACTTAGATTTTAGTTTCTAGCTTATAGAATAGCGTTTGAAGCCTTTGAAAGTAGTTTCAGAAATAAGACTCCTATTGATATTTTGCGAAAATTTTCCCCATCAATCCAGTCTGGATAAAGACCAATAGTCCAAACCCAAAAAGTAGGAAGACTGAGCCACCTAAGAGTAGACTGAAGGCGGACAGATAAAGAACCATCACAATGAAGACAAGAATGGCTAACATGAGGAAGAACCAAGGAAAGTTAAAACTAGCCAACATCAATCCTTTTTGAAGAATTTCTTTCCAAGATAGGTCATAACGTGCCGCGATAGGGTAACTAGCCAGCATCACGATAGTAAGAAACATCAGAATACCTAAACAAATGGCTTTCAGCAATTGGAAGGGCAGAGCTGTTTGACTCCAGAAAAGATAGAGATCTGAAAGGGTAAGAAACACAATTCCTAACTCCATTAAACCCAGCTGAAGACCTAGTTTCAGATTTTGCTTGAAAGATCTTAGATAGATTTTAAAAACAGGCACCCGTCTGCTCTTCTTAACTTCGAACATGGTCTCGTAGAGGCTAATTTTAGCCACTCCAATCGTTACGATTGGCAAACAAGAGACGACAAAAAGAAGATTGGCTGTCACGATGTCCAAGACTTTCTCACTAAAACGCATGAGAAAGTTGTCTGTATCAAATGCTGCCTTGATAAGGCTTACTCCTTTTTGTGCCATGTTTGCTCCTCCATCATTTTTCTTTGTAAACTGTTTTCTTTTTTGTCAGTAAAGCTTTCATAAGTCCCTACCATGAACAAATCTATTTTTTCTTTTTTCTTTTGGACTTTTTTCTATTTTTATATATAGGCTTATAATCATATACCCCGAACAGCGAAGCAATTAAAATAGTACTCCAAGTATGCTCATTAAATCCATCTAGCCCTCCACGAATTATCATTGCAAGCACTGTCCAAGCTAACATATTCAATAAAAAAATACAAAGTGCTTTCATTCTCGCATTTTAAAAGTTTATACGACCATTGTTAGGAATTTTATCATGTGCATCCCAAGCTGCAGCAATATTGTAGGCAAAATTACCATATACATCAGCTACATTCACAGCTACTCGTAAAATCCATCCAGAAATCTTGGTCGCTAATCCTACTCTTGCTGCTGCAGTTGCAGCTGCCCTACTTAAGATCGAGCGTGCCATACTAATACCATACTTAGCCGCATAAGTACCTAATTTTATGTATCTACCAATCAATGCATTCACAATGCCCCTAATTATCCAAGCCATCTCATCAACTGTAATTCCCTGTCCATCCAAGAAACTAGCTCTTGCAGCATACTTAGAAGATACCATTTCTAGCAATTCAATTTTACGTTCATCTGATATGTCTGGATAGACTCCTTTGCTATCTTCCACCAGATCCTTAATTTCTTGTTCAGTTAGCAAGTAATTTTGAGATAATTTTGCATCTATTCTATCTATTTCTGACTGTATAGTTTGGATATGCGAAACTTCATTCGCATACACAATTGAAGGTAAAATATTACTCATTAGCAATAAACAGACTGACAAGAAGATACCAATTTTTAAATATTTTATTCTCATTTCTCTACCTCACAAAGATCAATTTCATGGTAGAGCATAATCAAAGCTTTACAAAAAGACAATTCATCCTATTTTTAATCAATCAAAATTTTAAACAAATACTTGCGAACTTGATCTTCCATACCTGCATAACCATTTGGTTGATGTGGTTCTCCTGGGAAGAAAATCGCAAAATTGTGATAACCCAACAAGAGTGGGTAGTGTTCATGACAATGAACAAAGCCAATATCACTTGCTTCGTCAAATGCTACTGCTTCATCTTTGACACGTGCACCGTAGCTCGAATATTCATGTCCTTCTACCAACAAATGCAAGTCTGCATAGTTCTTGTGATGTTCAAACTGGTCGTTTTCAGCTTTATTTAGGACATTTTCTTGAACAACTAGAAAGACTTTATCTCCGTCAATCTCATACTTACCTAATTCGAAAGAATCCTTACGATGTTCATAAAGATAGTCGATAGCCTTGTCTAAATTAGGATGAATCCCTTTGTAAAAGGTGATGTTTTTCAAATCGTCAAAAATCATACTCTTTCCTTCGTTTCTGATAGTTAACTAAAACCATTCTTAAGTTGATAAGTGTCTGACAAAACTTCATAAAGTAACTGCATACCCTCCATTTTGTAGACACTTATAACTCTATATTCTCTTATACTCAATGAAAATTGAAGAACAAACTAGGAAGCTAACCGCAGGCAATACTTAAGTATGGCAAGGTGACACTGACCTAGTTTGCATTCGATTTTCGCAGAGTATTATCCTTTGACCGCTCCCATAGTAATACCCTGTGTGAAGGATTTTTGGAAGACAAGGAAGACTGTTACGATTGGCACGGCTGCAAGGGCAGCTCCTGCCATAATCAAACCATAGTTGGTTGCCATTTCAGCCTGCATGGTCGCAACCCCGAGTGAAATAGTCAAATTGTTACGTGAAGTCAACATTACCAACTGCATGAAGTAGTCGTTCCAACTATTGATGAAGGTGAAGATTGCAAGGGCTGCAAATCCTGGTTTCACAATCGGGAAGGCTACGCTCCAGAAGGTACGAATCTCACCACAACCGTCGATTTTAGCTGATTCAAGCAACTCTGTTGGAATATTTTCACTGAACTGTTTCATGAGGAAGACCCCAAATGGCCATCCAATCAAAGGCAAAATAACTGCCCAAAGAGTGTCATGAATTCCCATGAAGTTGACGATACGTACCAATGGTACAAGGACAACTTGTTTTGGAAGCGCCATAGCAGCGATAAAGATAGCAAATAGGATACGTTGACCATAGAAACGTTTTTTAGCCAATACATAACCTGCTAGAGATGAGGTTGCACAGACTAAGAACATGGTTACCAATGAGATAAATACTGAGTTCCACATCCATTGCAAGGCAGGGTTCTGCACCATAAGTTGTTGGAAGTTTTCCATGGTTGGCATTTTAGGGAACCATTGTGGCGGAATCATAATGGTATCAGGCTGTGACTTGAATGCCCCTGTCAAAATCCAGTAGAATGGAAAGATGAACAGCACAGTCAACAAGAGCAAAATGATTGTTGAAATAACAGTAAAGGCTGTTAATGGTTTTTTTTCTGTAGATTGCATAACTGTCTCCTTTCTTTAGTATTCTACGTCGTTTCCGAGCGCCTTAAATTGAACAAAGCTTACGATCGCAATCATGACTGCCAAGAAGACACCGATGGTGTTAGCATAACCGTATTCTGTCAATTGGAAGGCTTTTTCGTACAGGTAGTACATTAAGGTACTTGTAGAGTAGTTTGGCCCACCAGATGTCAACAATTGAATCAAGGCGAAAACTTGGAATGAGTTGATTGTCGTGATGATTGCGATATAAAGAGTTGTTGGAAGAAGGCTTGGCCATTTAATCTTCCAGAAAACTTGAAATTCAGTTGCACCGTCAACACGAGCTGCTTCAACCAATGAATTGTCAATATTCCCCATAGCTGCGATGTAGAGGATAATCGGTTGACCAACAGACGTTGTCAAGAGGATAATCATAATCGCCAGCAATGCCCAGTGCTTGTCGCCCAGCCATGAAATATTTTGAGTAATGATATGACTAGATTTCAAAACAAAGTTTAGGATACCTGATAGCGGATCATAAATCCATTTCCATACAACCGTTACGGCAACACTACCTGTTACAACTGGAAGGAAGAAGACAAAACGGTAAAAGGATCTAGCAATAGCATTTTGATGATAGGTCTGTGACGCTACAAAGAGCGAGAAGAGAACAACAATCGGTACAGAGCCAACAACCAAAATAACTGTGTTAATCAGAGATTTTGCAAAGACAGGATCTTTAAACATACGGACATAGTTATCTAAGCCCACAAATTCAAAACTAGTCATAGAGTAGTTAAAGAAACTTGTGATGAAGCCCATAATCATTGGTACTAAAACAAAGATAATAAAGAAGAACAACACTGGTGCTAGGAAAGCATAGGAAATCACTGTTTCCCGCATACGAATTTTATTGACTTTCACAGTCGGCACCTCTCTTTCAAATAGAATATTTTTTGACTTTCTTGAACTGTTTTAAAATCAAAATGAAATTTTTTATGATTCGCTTATGTAAGAACTTCATTTTAATTTCGTGACAATTTCTTACATTTTAAACAAAAGCCCCCCTTTTCTTACACTATCTGTGTAGAGGGAAAAAGGGGGTATACACTCTTAGGTTCTTTAAAAAACTACTTTTTATAGAATAACTAAGGACTATTGTTTCATAGCTTTTTTGATTGTTTCGTTCGCTTTTTCAGTGAAGGCTTTCAAAGCGTCCGCTGGTTTTTCGTCACCATTTGATACAGATTGCAACATTGGGAACCAAAGTGTTCTCATTTCAGCAAATCCATCAATAGTGTTGTAGTATGGTGAGTAGTATTGAGTCCAGCCGCTGATTGTTTCCATGCGTTTGTCTTCATAAAGTTTTCCAAATGAAGTACGGACTGGGAAAGCACCTGTACGAACTACGTCTTTAGGTCCCCACTCTTTGTCATCTGCGATAAACTGGATGAATTTCTTAGATGCAGCGACTTTCTTGTCGTCTTTATTGTTGAATACTGCAAATCCGTTTACAAGGTATTCAAGAGCTGGTTTACCTTCGTCTGATGGGAATGGTACTTCTACTACTTCTACCTTACTTGCTTCTAACAGTTTAGCTTGGATACCATTTTGAGCTGGTGCCCAAAGGGTTGTGTAAGATGTTTGACCGTTGGCAAAGTTTTGGATATCTGCCCCACCGTCAAATTGTGAACCATTATTGAGCAAATTGTCTTTAATCCAGCCAGTTGCTTTTTCAAGACCTTTGACGAATTTAGGATCATCAGTTGTATATTTGCTAACTTTTTCATCTGTTACAGAACCGCTATAAAGGTTAGAGATAAAGGCACGTGTTCCTTGGTCTCCCCCTTGACCAGAACTGAACAATGAACCTGGTGTGTAGCCCTTGTCTTTGAGTGCTTTCAATACTTTTTCAAAATCATCAGTTGTCCAACCTTCTTTTACAAGGTTTGCCACTCCAGCATCTTCTAGCATTTTCTTGTTCATTGCCATGTAGAATGGGGCAGAACTAATTGGATACATGTAAGCCTTGTCTCCAGCTTTACTTGCTTGTATGATGTTTTCGTTATTGACATCTTTAACAAATTCATCTGTGAAAAGGTCGTTCAACTCAGCCAATTTACCATTTTTACCGTATTGGATGATACGTCCTGGTGCGTCAAAGAGTACGTCCGGAGCTGTTCCTGCTTCGATGGCTGTTGTGATTTTTTCAGGGCCTGACTTGAAGTCGATGGTTTCCAATTTCACTTTTACATCTGGATTTGCTTTTTCAAACGCTTCGATGATTGATTTTTCATAAGTTCCAACACCGTCACCAGCTTTTTCTTGGGTAAATACTGGGAATGCCCACCAAGTGATTTCTGTTTTGGCACCGTCACCACCTGATTTCCCAGCATCTTTACTTCCGCCAGAATTGCCACAAGCAGCAAGACCAAGAACCGCAGCACCCGCAAGTACTGTACAAGCTAATTTTCTAAATTTCATTTGTATTCTCCTATTTTATAAGCGTATCCAACTTGGATAATGAGTTCTTTGCATTTATATACGTTTTCATTTTTTCCTACTCATCAATCACTCTCCTCTATTTTTTATTAAGTCAGTAAGTACTTAATCATCTACACCTAAAATTTCATTAATACTATTTTTATATAAGATTGCTTTTGCTCCATAGATTGCTTGAATGCCACCCTTCACTTCTAAGACATCAACTGCACCTATTTGTTTTAAAAGTGCTTTATCAACTTGATTAACTTCTTTTACAGCTACACGTAAACGTGTCACACAAGCATCTACATCTTCTATATTATTTGATCCACCCAACGCTCTGATAATTTGTAGGCTATCCTGTTTTAAATGATCCGCAGTATTTGAAGTTGAATCTGCGGATTCAGAAATTTCTTTAGAATCTACTTCTTCTCCTCTTCCTGGCGTTAGAACGTTGAATTGAGTAATGAACCATCTAAAAATAATATAATACAAAACACTCCAAATAAGTCCAAATGGAATCTGAAGAACCCAATTCGTCTTAGCGTTCCCCTGCAAAATTCCAAATAAAGTGAAATCGATTACACCTCCTGAAAATGTGTTTCCTATTGAAATATTTAAGATGTCTGCAATAAAGAAGCTGACACCATCAAGGAATGCGTGAACAACATATAGAACCGGACTGACGAATAGAAACATAAATTCAATTGGTTCTGTAATACCGGTAATAAAAGATGTTAAAGCAACTCCAAAAAACAAACCCGCGTATTTTTTACGACGATTCTTAGGAACACTATGGTACATCGCTAAACAGGCAGCCGGTAAACCGAACATCATTGTTGAGAAACGACCTGCAAAAAACCTTGTTCCTTCTGTAAATAATCCAGAATGAGCCGGATCGGCTAATTGAGCAAAAAATATTTTTTGAGCCCCAACCACTGTTTGTCCTGCAACAGTTTCAACACCACCAAGTTCAGTATACCAAAACATAGGATAAATCATATGATGTAAGCCTACTGCTCCAGAAAGTCTCATTAAAAATCCATATAGAAAAGTTCCAATTGGACCTGCCTGAGAAATATATCCACCTGTAGAAACAAGAAGTTGTTGGAAAGGTGGCCAAATAACAAAGAAGACAAAGCCAATTAAGATAGAAGAGAACGATGTAACAATAGGAACGAAGCGTGAACCTCCAAAGAATCCTAAAGCGGAAGGTAATTGAATATTGCTATATCGGTTGTGCAAATATACGGCAACTATTCCGACAACTAATGCTCCAATAACTCCAGTATCAATTGCAGATCCTTCTGCCATAAAAAGTTTTACCAGAGCTTTGATCGTTGCAGTCATAACTAAGTAACCAGTTACTCCTGCTAACGCAGCGGTTCCTTTATCTCGTTTCGCTAAGCCAATACATAATCCCACACAGAGAAGTAGTGACAAGTTACTGAATACAACCTCTCCTGCAGAGCTCATTACTTGGAATATCGATTGAAAAATACTATTGTCTAGTATTGGATAAGTTGCTATCGTGGTTGGGTTTGAAAGTGCACCACCAATCCCCAAAAGTAGACCTGCTGCAGGAAGTATAGCTATAGGTAACATAAAAGCTTTTCCAACTTTTTGTAAAACTTTAAATATAAAACTCCCCCCCTCACATCTTATTTAAGACCAGCAACGAAGCGTTCTGTAATCTCTTTTGGTCTAGTAATAGCGCCACCAACAACGATGCCTCGCACTCCGTATTCAAGGATTTGTTTGGCTTGTTCTGGTGTATGAATTTTTCCTTCTGCAATGACATCTACACCGGCATCACAGAGTTTTTTGATGAGTTCAAAATCTGGACCATCCACTTTTGGACTGTAGGATGTGTAGCCTGATAAGGTTGTTCCGACAAAGTCAATTCCTGCTTCGACCGCTGCCAATCCTTCTTCAAAAGTACTGGTGTCCGCCATCAAGAGCTGGTTAGGATATTTCTCCTTGACCTGACGAATGAACTCTTGAATTTCCAAACCATCGTAGCGTTCACGCTTGGTACAATCCAGAGCAATCACCTCGATGTCCAGTTCTGCCAATTCATCAACTTCTTTCATAGTAGCCGTGATGAAGGGTTCTTGTGGCGGATAATCTCGTTTGATTATCCCAATAATCGGAAGTTTGGTGACTTCCTTAATTTCCTTGATATCGCGAACACTATTGGCTCGGATACCGACTGCTCCACCTTGCTCAGCCGCTTTGACCAGCAAGGGAATCACCCCTCCCGCTTCTGTATAAAGCGGTTCATGAGGAAGAGCCTGACAAGAAACGATGATTCCATCTTTGATTTGTTCAATCAAGGCTTCTTTACTAATCTGTGGCATCCTCTTTCCTCCCTTTCTTTTTTCTTTATTTCTATGAGATTATTATACCTTAAAATTAAAACGCTTTCAAGAGTTTGTAGTATAATAGATTTCAGTTTCAAAAACTAGCCAAGTCAAACAGCTCCTCTAAAAGTACTTTCAGAGGAGCAAGTCGACCTATAATAGGAGAATACCAAAATTTAGTTTACAATTTCTGACAATTTTACTTTGCGATCTTCAAACATAGACTGGGTACAAGCATCTGCAGTAGCAATTGCTTCTAGGGCAGCTTCACCTGTCAAAAGTTTTGCAAATTCTTCTGATACTGGAGCTCCTTGCATAATCTCATGCAGATAGCGCATTTCTTTATCAATGACAGATGATAGCCATAATGGAGTACGTTTACCTGGTTTACCATAAGCAATTGCTCCATCCATCTCTGTACTATGATAGATACGAGTGCGATCATCATCTTCTTCTTGCGATTCATGAATCAAGAAATAACTTTCTTGCCCATCTAGCTTAAGAGTTCCTTTACAGTTGAATAAGTCTAAGCGGATGGCACCTTTGCTTCCTTGGATTAAGACATAATGTTCACCCCAACGATAAGCTGAACCCCATTCTAACAAGGCAAAACGCTTATTAGAAAATTCCATATTGACAAAAATCATATCATCTTCATCACCGAAATGTTCACCTTCATGGGCCACATTTCCACCTGTCATGGTTACAGTTTCAGGCATGCCCCCCATAAGGAATTGAACGCAATCCAATTCATGGATGTGGTGATACAAGTGACCACCTGATTTTTCACGAATTTTTTTCCATGATACTGACGGTTGTTGTTCTTCCCAACCATTACGAGCTGTATGACAATATAGAACGTCTCCGATAACTCCTTGATTAATGAGTTCTTTTGCATGATGAACACCATTAAAGAAATTCATAATATGTCCTGCCATAAAGGTTACATTGTTTTCTTTACACGCATCGACCATCTCGCGACAATCTTGATAAGAAAGCGCAATAGGTTTTTCACAGAAAACATTTTTACCATGCTGTGCAGCCTTAATAACCGGTTCCTTATGAAGATTATTTGGAGTTGCGACGATAACACAATCTACTTCATCGCTAGAAACCAACTCATCTAAGGAACTTGCTACTTTTGCTCCCAATTCTTCTGCAATCGCCTCTGCATTATCTGGATCATAGAGAAGAGTAATCTCTGCTCCATCATTCTTTTGCATGTAGCGAGCCAATTCAGCTCCAAAATACCCTGCTCCAACAACACCGTATTTAACCATGTTTTTCTCCTTTATTTTGTTAAATCATTAATTTCCAAATCTATATACTGAACTACATTGCTTAAATGCAATTCATTTCTCGACCACGAATCATATTTTTCAAACAGTACACCTATGTGATGATTTGGCAATTCTGTAATCGCAGAATAGGCATAACCATACGAAGGCAAATCAATATCATAGTGGTATCTCCAATCAATACTATCATCTTCTTTATTGACTAAACCAACAACTAATTGGCCTCCCTTACGGCCACTTCTAGAATTTGGTGTACTCAAAATGACTGCTTCTTTTCCATCAATTAATTGAGAGTATTTAATTGCAGATACTTGTGTGCCATATGAAGTTTGTTGGATTCTATCAATATACGAAACTTTCGACCATGTTTCTCCAGAATCTCTACTAGTCATATAAGCTATCTTACCTGTAGTGGTTCTAAAGAATGTTCGAATCACACCATCTCTCAGTTCAACCATTTGTGCTTCTGCTGTTGCATTTTTAAACGGAATTGAAGCTGAGGATTTCTTCCATGTTTGACCACTATCATCCGAAATGAGATAGGTTAGTTCTCCACTAGTATATGTTGCAAAAATCAATCTGTTACTTGATTTTAATGCTAAACCTTGTCCGGGACATAAGTAAGTTCCATTATGTTTTTCTCCTAAGAACGGAGGCAACAACTTAAATTGTTCCCAACTCTCTCCTCTATTCTGACTAGTTGTCATTGCTATATAATTAGTAGGAGTCACTTTAAATAACGAATCTTTGTAGAAAACATTCATAGGAACCTGTTTTCCATTATGCCTTTCTCTTAAAGAGCCACTATCAAAATCAACCGAATATTGTTCGACTGTTAAAGACTTTCCTCCCTCCAAAACTTCATACTTATCATTCATAGTATAATTTGTAGGTTTATTAGTTGTTTCATCATAAACGACACCATTTTCTCTAACTGTATAACGGAAATCGTTATCTCCATTCTTCTTTAGTTTTAAATAATAATAACCATTTATTTCTTTAAAACCTGAGTCGGCTTTATTTGCATTATTATTTCCAATACCCGCAGGCATAACATCAGCTAGTAATATCGTTTTCCCAGATTTTTTATCTTCAACAATGGATGAATCTATGAATGAAGCACTTCCACTAATTTGACTATTCTTTAATTTATTATCTCGTGGCCAGTAAACTAACTGCTCCTCATAGTCATTAAACCTCATAGCAAAAATTGGCTCACTCCACGTTTTCCCATTATCATCACTATAAGAAGTGGCAATATTAATCTTACTTTTAGAATCATGAGTCCCACCATAACGTGCATCAATACTTGATAGAACTCTTCCACTACTTAATGTATATAGTGTCGGTATTCTAAAATAGTTAGCTTGAGTAGAATCTCCTGATCGGAAAATTAACTGAAATGGATTTGACAAGGGAATAGTTGAAACTTCCTGATCACTAATTGCTTTGTTAAATAGACTGATTTCATCAATACTTCCTTTTGCGAGGTAATGTTCCTTACCTTCACGATTAACAGCTCCTAGTGTTGCCTTATCTATACCATTTATATTTGAAATTGGCAAAAATGTATCAACTGTTTCAGAGAACACTTCTATTCCATTGACATACATTGTGTATGTTTTATCTTTAGAATCAGATACAAATACTAGTGTATTTTCAACTGCCTGTCCTTTATGTTTTCCCCATAATGAAGCTGGTCTGGAAAATAAATAATTTATTCCCTTTTGGGCGTCTCTTATTTCTACACCTATCTCACCAGAATCTCTCATGAAAATTGAAAAGTAATTATTTTTAAAGCCTGCTTTATTATTAGATAGGCCAAACAAAGCTTGAAGAGAGTTTGGTTTATCTGCTTTAAATTTCATTACTACTGTCTGACTCTCTCCAGACAATTTATCTAATAACAAAGGGCTGATATCTATACTCTTATTGTTCAGTTGATATGAGCCTCCTTGAAAAATAGGAGATATGGACAGTTGACCATAGTTTAATTCATTCGCGTGAATCAAAGTAGGGACTCCCATTAAAAGACTAATGCCTACAACAGAAATTCCTAGTTTTGAATAAAGACCTCTTTTATTCATTTTTTTCCTTCTTTCGTCTACTTCACAGATCCTTCTGATAATCCACTTGCAATCTTATTTTGGATGATAGAGAAGAAAATAATTGATGGAAGAACTACAATAACAGACGCTGCCATCATATCTCCCCAGTCTAGTATTTCTGAACCATTAAGTGAACGAAGGGCTACTGCTACTGTCATCTTTCCTGTATTGTTAATCAAAATCAAGGCATACAGGAATTCATTCCAAGCATTGATAAATGTATAAATAGCTGTTGCTACAATACCTGGTGCTACAATCGGTAGCACAACTTTATAAAACGTTACAAATTTATTTGCACCATCAATTCGAGCTGCTTCTTCAATTCCAATTGGAACTGTTTGGAAAAATCCAACTAAGAGCCAAACTGCATATGGAACACTAAAAGATAGATAAACCATCATCAAGCCAAATAAACTATTTGTTAACCCAACTTTAGCAATGGCAATTGAATAGGGAATTGCTAACAAAATTGGTGGGAAAATATAGGTAATGACGAGTAGTCTCGACATGATTGCTCCCAATTTAGGGAAGAATCGAACAATACCGTAGGCTGCCATAGCAGAAATAATAATCGCAATAAGGGTTGTAGCTAAGGCAATGATTAAACTATTTCGAATGTTATCAATAAAGTGCAAATCGTTGATAACATGTATAAAATAATCTAATGTAAACTGTTCAGGCCAAAATCGTGTTGGATACTGAGTCAATTCCCCTTTCCCCTTGACAGACGATATGATAATCCATACCAATGGGAAAATTGCAACAATAGTCGCACCAATCAAGAGTGCATGTGAGAGAATATCTAAATAAATACTGGATTTCTTCTTCATTATTTTCTACCCTCCTTTTCCCACTTACTGATGATAGCAAAGTAGATAAAGCAAATCGCCATCAAGAAGATAAAGAGCAACACTGTAACTGCTGAAGCACGACCCAACAATTTAGTGCCCCAACCCAGGTTGTAAGCAAAAATTGGAAGCGTCGTTGTAGCATTAGCCGGTCCACCACCCGTAATAAGGTAGATAATGTCAAAGTTATTAAAGATCCATACAGTTCTCAAAACAACTAGAAGCCCTACAACTACTTTAATATGTGGAAAGACGATAAACTTGAACACCTGCCAACTTGAAGCACCATCTATCTTAGCAGCCTCAAATTGTTCTTCTGGTACTGTTTGCAAAGCTGAAAGCACATTAACCATAATCATCGGCGCTCCAAACCAAATGTTGATAAACACCAAACATAGGAATGCCCATGTACTATCTGTCAAAAATGCAGGTGTATGTTCCATTAAACCTAGTTTTACGATTAGATTCGGTAAATAGCCATAAACCCCGTTTAGAATCCATTGCCAAGAGAAGGCAATAACGATTGTAGGAAATGCCCAAGGAACAATCAATAAGGTCCTATATAATTTCTTAAAGTGGCGTACTCTGTGAAGAGCTAAAGCCAATACAAACCCTACTAAAACTTGACCAACTAATGAGAAAATGGTCCACTTAATTGAATTAAAGAACGCATTAAAGAAGTTGGGATCTGATAGCACAGCTTTATAGTTAGCTAAACCAACAAATTTATAATTGGGCATAATCAAATGCCTATTGGTAAAGCTATAAAAAATACTCGAGAAAAACGGATAAACAAAGAGTAATCCTACGATAATCATAGCTGGCAAAACAAATATCCAGCGAGTTAAATTACGTTCTTTAACCATTCTCCTTCTCCCTTCTTTTACAAGATTGGGCTAGGGCTTTTCAGCTCACTAGCCCACCTATTTTCTAGTCTTTTACATCTACTGAACAGCCTCAAATAAATCGTTTAATTGTTTTTCTGCTTCTTTTGCAGCTTTCATAGGATCTGTTCCATTTGTAATGATATCTTGGAACATTTGTTCAATAATGTGTTGGTTAGTCAACATACCAGCTTGTACACTTGGTCCATTTTCATAACCAATAGCAGTACCTTTTTTAACAGCTTCAGTAATCACTTCTTCAGCATGTTTAAATTTCTTACGAGTTTCATTTTCTTTATAGGCTGCAGAATCGCTAATCCCCTTAATAGTTGGCAACATACCTACTGGAGTTGAATCAAGGAATTTAACGTAGTCTTCTTCATTATAAAGTGATTCTAAGAATGCTTTAGCAACTTCTGGGTGTTTTGAATTTTTCCAAACAACCATTGGAATGTTTGAGGTTTCAATTCCTTGGTCTTTATCAGATTCTTTGATTTTTGGAATAGGATAAGCATCAATCGAATCAATCAATTGAGGACTGTTGGCATTGATTCCTCCAATATGGAAGCCAGAGTTAAAGTCAAATGCTGTTTTTCCTTGATAGAACAAGGTAGCTTGTTGAAGGACATTAAAGTTCAAAGAATCTTGAGGTGAGATTTCTTTATACAATTTAACCCAGTATTTAATACCATCTTGAGCAAGTTGACTTGTCAAATCCGCTTTAAGATCTTTTGTCAAGAGACTTCCACCACCACTACGTACGTAGAAGTTCAAGAAACGTGTTGCCATTAAGTCATTTGTTCCAAACGGAACAGATAAACCATAAACTCCAGCTTCTTTCAATTTTTTAGAAGCTTCATAGAGTTGATCCCAAGTTTTCGGAACCTCAATATTATGTTCTTTTAACAAATCTGTTCTAACCCACATAACTTGTGCATGTGAATAAAGAGGAACAGAGTAGTAATCATCTCCGATTTTTGCTTCATTTAAGGCAGTTTCGTTAAATTTATCCTGTCCAATACGCTTGATAGAATCATTTAGCGGAACCAAAGCATCTGAGTTGACCATTTCCATTACTTGGTTAGGAAGAGCTGTACTGATATCTGGCACATTCCCATTTGCTAAACCTGTAGTCCATTTAGTATAGAAGTCATTCCAAGAGAATGTTTCAATCTTGATTTTCGTTTTTGGATGCTTTTGCATGAAAGCATCTGCTGATTTTTGAATACTTTCTAAACGTGGTCCTTGAGTAAAGGAGTGCCACATTGTAATTTCACCAGATAATTCTGTTGGTGGTTCAGTACTAGTTGTACTTTCTTTCTTTCCTGAACAAGCTACCAAGGCAACGGCTGCTAGCGCAACTCCAGCTAGACATAAAAACTTTCTCATTTTTTTCATCGTTCTTCCCTTTCTACATTAAGAAATCGCAACTTTAAAGACAATTTTTTTCACAGGTTCATCATTTATACGAACCTTGGGTTGATGTAAATCTTCTGGAAAAGTGATGAGGCATTCGCCAGCTCTCAAATGAACCAACTGTTCCACTTTCCCTGTGTATAATTCAATATCCTTCTCTTCATCATACTCTTGGGTAACGCTTACATTTTTCGGCGACGTAACAGCCATGGCTTCTTCGTTTTCCAAAACTAAATGAATATCCAAATATTTTTGGTGAGTTTCAAAGAAGGCTCCTGCTTGACCGTCTGCTAGATAAGTAAAGCAATTCCCAAACAATCGATCACCATCGATAGCAATCGAACCTTCTGTTAAATTTTCTAGTCCTGTTTTTTCTAGAAAATCTATTAATGTTGCAAAATGTGGATTTACTCCCACATAAGTTCCTAAACGGCTAATTTTTGTAATAATCATCTCTTCTAACCTCCTTTCTCAATCTATTTTTCCTATCCAAGTTCCCCATTCTTCTGTCTAGCATTTTCTACTAGAAGGACATAAAAACACTACACTCTCTAACCTATACTCTTTGAAAATCTCTTCAAACCACAGTCGCTTCACCTTGGATTATATAGGTCAGTCTTATCTACAACCTCAAAGCGGTGTTTTGGGCAATCTACTGCTAGCTTGCTAGTTTCTTCTTTGATTTTCATTCAGTATCTCCTCAATCTTCACAAGGAGGTCTGATTTTTCTAGCGACAAACAGAATAAATAAGTTAGTTCAATGAGCTACCTTCCTTATAGATGAAATTGATATTCATGAAGGAAGTCCGCCCTTTATTTTTTGCAAAAGATACTAGTATGAATCTATTTGGGAAATTGAATTTATAAGCTGCTCACTTATACTCTTCGAAAATCAAATTCAAACTGCGTCAACGTCGCCTTGTCGTACTCAAGTACAGCCTGCGGCTAGTTTCCTAGTTTGCTCTTTGATTTTCATTGAGTATTAGTTTTTCTAAAATAATTCTAATCTATTATTCTAGCACTAGTAGACTCTTTGGCTAAATCTCCTTTCTACATCTCGTTTCACCAAAAACTTTTAAGAGAGAAATACTCTATATTTCATTCTCTAAATTAGTTTTGTTACCGTTTCCAATTAGAGTATACTTTTTTTTTAGTATTTCAAGTCTTTTTCTAATTTGGAATTTAGTTTCAAATCTTTTTTAACTATATCAAATATATTAAAAGTACTTTCAAAAATAATCAAATTCTTACAATACTTGTTTCGAATGGACAAGATAAGAAAACAAGAAAGTCAATTTTAGGAGAAAACAAGGTTAATAGTCACATGATATAATGCAATGATGTAAAAATCGAACAAATTGATTGGAAAATTCAAACCAATTTCTAACAATGATTTAAGAATTGTTGTGTCCTAATATAGATTCAATGCACTATAAAACGCATAATATCAAGTTTTTTTAATTACCTGATACTATGCGTGTTTGTGATTTTTAAGATTTTATGCCTAGAGTCTCTATATGAGGACTTAAAAAAACTGACTCGTAGATGATTTCCTAAAGTCAATCCTCTTACCTAAAAAAACGACTTCTAAAAAAGTTGCCTTCATTGAGAGGTGAAGCAATGATTGTCCTAAAAAATAGTTGGATCGCAAATCTCTCTGAAAATTTCTTCTCTCTGCCTAACTTGAATTTGAGATTCAACATTCTTATTTATGATGGTCTTTCAATAATACTTCAAACTCAGCGACGGTTATGCCCAACTGCTGGCTAGCAACCTCAGAAGTCAGAAGACCTTGACGAACTAGATTTAGTAGCATAGACAAACTTCCTTCAACTTTCCCACGTTCAAGACCTCTCTCTAAACCTTTTTCGATGCCTTGTTCAATCCCCTCTGCGCGACCACGTTCAAGACCACGCTCCAACCCTTTTTCTTCAGCTTGTTCCAAGGCATAGTCCTGTGCTAACAAGGCTTGTTCTTCTCGCCTGCGTTGTTCACTAAACATTTTCCTATCCTCCTCGGACCAGCTCTTGTAGTCCAGCAGTTGATCTGCTTGGCTGATGGCTCGCTCGGGCTGCTGGGTAAAGGGTTTATTCCCGAAAAACTCTAACCATGGTTTACGAACCTTGTCTTTGCTGGTTTCTCTGTATTTATTAGATCTTATTTATGATGGTCTTTCAATAATACTTCAAACTCAGCAACAGTCATACCCAACTGCTTACTGGCAATCTCGGAAGTTAGAATACCTTGACGGACTAGATTTAGTAGCATGGACAAACTTCCTTCAACTTTCCCACGTTCAAGTCCTTGTTCAACTCCCTCAGCTCGTCCACGCTCTAAACCCTCTGCGCGACCACGTTCAAGACCACGCTCCAACCCTTTTTCTTCAGCTTGTTCCAAGGCATAGTCCTGTGCTAACAAGGCTTGTTCTTCTCGCCTGCGTTGTTCACTAAACATTTTCCTATCCTCCTCGGACCAGCTCTTGTAGTCCAGCAGTTGATCTGCTTGGCTGATGGCTCGCTCGGGCTGCTGGGTAAAGGGTTTATTCCCGAAAAACTCCAACCATGGCTTGCGAACCTCGTCTTTGCTGGTTTCTCTGTATTTTTTTAGTTCCAAGAATGCCATCTTAACCAGATGGTTTTCCTGTCCATTGTTTGTAATTGTTAAAACCTCACCTGTCCTATCCTCTCGCATACTAAAACTGTGAAAAGCCAAGTCATCTGAGAAGTAGTTACTATCCACAATTGCGATAGCGTATACTGGTGAGATGTGTTTATAACTCTGATGAGTATCACCTTCTCGTTGACGAATTTTTTCAAGATTTTGATTGACCTAACTGCAAAGGTAAGCCCATAAACGATTGATGAAAAAATTCTGATGATGAACCTGAATTTCGATGATAACTTGCGTACCATTATCCAACTCCGCCAAAACATCTATACTGGTATAGAAATCTTGCGCCGAATAGGGCATGGAAGTCAAGACATGAATATTGCTTCCCTCCAAAATGGTCACATTTTTTGCTGGTAAATCCAGCATATCGCGGATAAATTGACAAGTGATTTCTGGGTTGCTAAAGATTTTCTTAGCAACCAAATCATTGGTCGGGCTAATGCCCGGATGTCTTAGAATCATATTTCCTCTCCTTTCATTATAGCACATTTTTAAATCTAGGTTTACTAGATTCACTGCTACTACCTATTTATTCGGAAAAGAAAGACAAAAGGAGCGAGAAAGTTAAAAATTATTAATCCTAATCACTTGTAAAGAGATAAATCTTGCTCATATTATTTATTAAAGACTCTATTTTACAAAAAAGATTACAAAATCAGCCGTTTTAGAGAACTCTTACCACTTCCTAGACTATTAATTCTAATGTTTTTTATACTACTCGCTTGCTCATCAATAGGTCATAAAGCAAAATCAGTTGATCCATTCCCCGTACTCGTTCACTCTATAGCCGTCTGGTGTTAGCGAATTGAAAAGTAGTTTCCCAAAAGCATCGATATAGTACCACTTTCCTTTATAATAAATCCATGTATTGGATTCCATGGAACCAGATGATCCTAAGTAGTACCACTTTCCTTTATAATAAATCCATGTATTGGATTCCATGGAACCAGATGATCCTAAGTAGTACCACTTTCCTTTATAATAAATCCATGTATTGGATTCCATGGAACCAGATGATCCTAAGTAGTACCACGCGCCACTTGAATCTTGGAACCAGCCTACCTCCATCATGCCATTATCCTTGAGATAATACCAATTACCGTCTGTATCCTGTATCCAACCGGTTTGCATGATTCCATTCGCATCAAAATAATACCATGCATCATTTTCTTTCATCCAGCCTGTCCGTTCTTTCCCATCGGAATTTCTAAAATACCACTGATTATTTATCTTATGCCATCCTCTTTGTTGATTATATGTAATAACAGAATGTTCAACAGTAGAAAGTGACATGTTATCCGCTTCAACGCCAAAAACAGCTGTTAACGATGACGAACCTGTCCCGTTCGTTGTGAATTGAGCAGTGGTTTCTGGGCTAGATAATCTTTCCTGTTTTGATGGAGTCTTTATTTTTCTCTCATCTCGGTGCCCTTCTACTGTCAATTTTTCTCCACCTGTAACTTTAGCCACAAAGTCTGGAACTTCCACTCTTTCAGGGACTAGTTCTTTTGAAGATACTATAGACTTCCCAAGGTCGCCTGGTATTTTTTCTCCCGATACTAAAACCTCTGATTCTGAAAATTCCTCACTAGACGCAGGCAGTTCTTCTCTGATCGGCGCATCTTTTGGAACTGGAAACTCTACTTTATCTGGAGATACCACTTCCTCTTTGAGATTACTTGAGTTTTCTTCCGTCGATGACACCACTTCCTTCACACCCTTAAGAACCACACGTTCTTTCATAGGTGTAACCTCGACTGTACGAGAATTTTCAACAATCTTTCCATCAGCTAAGACCTTATAAGTCACCTTAGTAACTTCTTTACCTACATACCCCTCCGAAACAACCTCCGTTTTCCCTTTCTCTAACTCTTCAGAGTCCTCAAAACGCTCTGTAATCGGAAGTTCTTTTATGACACTGTTGGGTTTAATACCTAAAGTAATCACCTTGGATTGAGGAGCTATTTTCTTCTCAGAAACTTGAGAAGATACCGCTCCTGTATACTTATCTACTTGATAAGTAGTAGTTCGAGTAACCACCCCTCCTTTACCCTCTACAACTGAACGGAAACCAAGCTCTTTTGTTTCATCTCCTTGGTAAAGAGTATCAAAAGCAATCGATTCTTTTTCTACTTTCGGCTTAGTACCTTTATACACTACTCGGTAAATAAGTGGAACACCTTCTTTTTCACCCTTAGTATCCTCTGTACGCTCTTTTCCAACCTCAAGGGTACTGTCACCTTCGTAAGTGGTAATAACCTCTGTTTTCGGCTCCTTTTGCGGTTTGAGAGGAGGTTCTACTTTATCTTTATCAGACTCTATTTTAGGTGTACTTGGTTTTTCGTCTTTTGGAGTTGAAGGAAGTTTATCCTTATCCTTCTCATCCACCAAAACTTCATCTTTTACATAGACAGGCTCTTTTGGTTTACCTTCAATATAAGAACGAACCCAATCCAGTTGCTCTTTTGATAAAACCAAACCACCACTGCGGCTTCCTACGACACCATTTTGGTGAACTCCAATTAAAGTACCTTTGTCATTATAAAGACCACCACCAGACGCTCCGGGTTTTGTGCCTTCATAGCTGATACCCTCAACACCTGAACCGAAATCAGTAGTATCTACAACTTCACTATCCAAGACTGGAGATAAACGACCATCCGGGAAACCATAAACCGAAACTTTTTCACCCTTAGCGATAGAAGTTGACTCAGAAACCACCTCTACAGGAGATACCGCTTTGAAATCTTCTTTTAGTCGAACCAAGGCTAAGTCATTTTTAAATCCAAATACGGAATCTTTTTTATTCCAATAAACAATATCATCATCTGAAAAATGCACAGACAACCCATTCGGTAAAGTTGCTTTATACACTGTATTGGTGCGACCAGATTTCGTAACGACCTCAGAACCTTTAACTGTTAAAAAATTATGAGCGACTGTTAACACCAAATTGGGTGCAATTAAAGTACCTGACCCCGACCCATCTGGCGTTTGAATGTGCGTTGTAGCATAGAAATTTTCTGAGCCATTCGGAGCTTGTAACACCTCTTTACTAGGCATAGGTAAGTTGGATTTGCCACTCAAGTCAACCTTACCAACTTCAGTTCTTGCGAAATCAGAAGACGAAGTAGATGAAGGATTTACTGAGTCAACAACAGCTTTTATAATGGTATTACCTAAAGCTAACTTACTGACATACTCATCAGACCAACTAGTATCACTTACTAGTTTGTTGACAGAAACTCCATTGTAAGATACCACTTTAGCTGTTGGGGAAGTTGCTATTAACTGTTTGAAGTCTGGATTTTGTCTTAAATGAAAATTCAAACCACTTCCAACAGGACCTTCCTGAACAACCTTATCTGAAATCAAAGGAGTTCCTTTAGTATCTTCCACTCGAAGTAGAACGCGGCCTTTTTCTTCACCTTTTACTAAAGTCGCTCGACCTTTTTCATCAAAACGATACAAAGCACCGTCAATCTCATACTCTACGTCTTTTAAGGCTCTGTGATTTTCATCATAATAGTAACGGTTTGCACCATCTATATACCAACCCTTTATACCATATTTATCAATCATAGAACGAATCCAAGCTCTGTGCTTTTCCGTAAAAATCGTACCACCCCCAATACGCTCACTCTCAGGAGCGTTTGAAGTATTTGTTCCGTGCTGGTGGATACCGACTACATCTCCCTTATCATTAAACAAAGGAGCACCTGAAAAACCTCCCAAAGCTGAGGAATGATAAGTGACTGCACCGCTCTCTTTATTGACACTGCTTACAGTTGTTGAGACTGAATAAGCCTTACCATCTTTCAACCTCTTCTTGTTTTCTTCACTTAAATTCGGAGTCGAAAAATCATTGGGATAACCTACCATAGTGATTTTATCACCAGTAGAAACCTCTTTATGGCTCAACTCTCTTGGAGAGTCCTCACCACCCGTCATAGCTTCTACAGGCTTTTTAGTTACCACTACTGCTAAGTCGTTGCTATAGTCTTTACCAAAGTCGTTGCCGTTATATAAGTGAATAGAGTCTTTTTCAAGAGCTTCTGATACACCAGAAGTAGGTACTTTATTGTTCTTTTCCGTCTCTGAGTTCATCACAACATAACTACGAGCAGACTCCCCACCACGCAAGACCGCGGACTTGTTTTCTTGGTTTTTATCATAGTAATTATGAGCTACGGTTACCATGACATTCGGCGCTACAAAGACACCACTGCCAGACGCGGTTTGTTTTCCACTCGTACCACTATCATAAGTGGTATAAGTCATAGCAACACCCTCAGCGGACTTCTCATGAACGCTCACATCTTTTATATCATCGCCACCTTGAATGACGTCAGCATACACTGTTCTTCCTCCAACAACTGGTAAATCAGGAATCGACAATCCAATCATACTCACCAATGCCAGACATCCCACCAATCCATAAGCTTTTGACTTACGAAATTTTCCTAAACCCTTTAAATATAAAAACATCTTTTTCCTCACTTTAGTTTCTAATACTTATTTATCCAGATATAATAGCTTACAATCTTTTAAAATCTTCAAATAAGTTATGATTGTTCCATACTCTTCAAACCAGGCCATCTTCGTCTTGCCGTATGTATATGTTACTGACTTCGTCAGTTCTATCTGCAACCTCAAAACGGGGTTTTGAGCTGACTTCGTCAGTTCTATCTGCAACCTCAAAACGGGGTTTTGAGCTGACTTCATCAGTTTCATCTACAACCTCAAAGCGGTGTTTTGAGCTGACTTCGTCAGTTCTATCTGCAACCTCAAAACGGTGTTTTGAGCAGGCTACGGCTAGCTTCCTAATTTGCTCTTTGATTTTTTGAGTATAAGGACATGTTGGATTCTATGTGCTGTATTGTCAACAATACACTCTTCTTCCTGTATATCTACCAACATGATTTACAGAATTTTATTTTACTATAATTTTACCTATATTCCAAGACAGAAATAAAATAATCAAGAACAAAAACGCATATAACCAATAACTAGCTATATGCATTTTAACACTTAAAGCGAACTGTTAAGTTGCGACTAGTGGTATCCAGTCCTAAGTAAGTCGGAAATATACAGTTTATTTACGACTAGCAAGGCATTTACCCGGCAATAAGAGCTCATCTAAATTGACTTTTTCTTAAAGTAGAAATTTCTACGAAAACTATCTAAATAAACTTTTTATCTCTATGACGGACAAAACATGTCTCAGTTATTCATCAACATCCAAGGTTCTAGTAGTTGACCCACTCCCCATTGGAGTTAACTTTATAACCATCTACTATAGTATTAACCGCTAATCTTCCGCTTTCATTGACATAGTACCATTTGTCTCCAACTTGGAACCATTGATTTACCTTCATTGCACCAGATGATTCCTGATAGTACCAATGGTCTCCATCTTTTATCCAACCAGTTGCCATTGAACCGTTAGCATTGAGATAGTACCACACACCACTGGATTCAACCCAGCCAGTAGACATTTCTCCACTCTCACTCAAATAATACCATTGGTTACCATCTCTGACCCAACCAGTTGCCATTGAGCCGTTAGCATTGAGATAGTACCACACACCACTGGATTCAACCCAGCCAGTAGACATTGCTCCACTCTCACTCAAATAATACCATTGATTACCATCTCTAACCCAACCAGTTGCCATCGCACCAGTAGAACTCAAGTAGTACCATTTATCCGCTTCCTGATGCCAGCCTTTCACCACTTCACCAGCAGATGTATAAAAATACCACGCACCATTTTCTTGCTTCCAACCAGTCGTTATTGGAACTTTAGTCTCAGTTTTAATAACATCTCCTACATAAGATTGGAGGTAACGAGGAGCAAAAGAAGTAAGAGGAGAGTTTGCTACCATTCTATCTGAAGACCCCAAAGATAATTTATCCTTCTCTGACTTCCTTTCTGTCATCTCCTCAGATACATTTTCTCTTACTGTATTCATGGTCTCGACAGGATTTTCTTTCGCATCTTCAGGAATTCTACTGCCAGCTAGTGTAACTGGTAAATCATGCATACTGTCAATTCTACCGGCCAATAGACCTGTAATTTCTTGACCTGCATCTTCTTTATTAAAGGTGAAAAGTAGAGTTTTTTGATCTGCTTGGGTCAAGAAGGTAGCTTTGTGTCCATTCGCTAAAGTCAAAGTCGGAATAGAATTCACTAGTACCTCAGAATCAAATTGCATAGCTAAGATACCTTGTTCTGCATCCTCTTCTTCTGTTTCCAATTTACGAACGTCCCTGATAGTTACACTCGTTGGATATACCGGATCTTTTGTTAAAAAGTCCCAATTAAATTTTCTAAATGATAGGGTATAGTCATTTTGTCCTTTTTCAGTGTGTTCATACAAGATACCATACTCCCCATTTCCTAATTCTTGGAGCGAATTATAGGCAAACTCTCCTTTTTGAATTGGTCTATGATGTAACCAAGTCAAGTCTCCGTTGTCCTCTACACGAGCCAAATGAGCCATTCCATTCGTCCGTTTAGGTCCTCCTGAATTGGTTAAAATGATGTATTCTTTTCCTTCGTGCATGGTGTGAATAGCAGCCATTTGGACATAAACATCTTTAACCTGATTGTATCTCTTGATTTCCTTGTCCCAAGTTTGCCCACCATCTTTACTTGTGGCAACCTGTAAATCACCCGTTAATCCTCTCATAAAGAGTTTCACATCACCATTATTTAACTGTACAGCAACTGACTCTGTATTTTGGGCAGGACTATTATTCATAGTTGAGGAATGAATTTTCCTTCCGCCTACTGTCCTATCATCATTGACAGCAGCTCCAGCCTGCCATGTTTCTCCATGATCATCTGAATAAATCAAACGAGAAGACTGGGATCCGCTTAGATGGGAGATAGCATTGGTGGTATAAGTAGGAACTAAGATACGACCCTTGTGCTCTCCTGTTCTAAGCACAATTCCTGTACCTGGACCTGTTCCTAAAAATTTCATCCAATCTTGGCGAATTGATGGTGTAATATCTCTTGGTTGCGACCATGTTTTCCCATCATCATCACTATAAGAAAGCCACAAATAGCTCGTATAGGCTACACGAAATGGATTTTTAGCAGATGGAGCAAAGTAGATATTCCCAAGAAGCTCTTCTCCTTTATAGAGGTCACCCTTATCTCTGTAGGCTTCTTCTTTTGGATCCACTACAACGCGATAATCTGTTTTTTGATTATTTGCATCATATACTTCTCCGTTTTCTCGGACAGTATATGCTTGATTTTCCCCTTGTTTATATAGTAATTGATAGTGCTTATCTCCAACTTGTTGATAAGCTTTTTGAGGTTTGTTTGGCATTCCAAAGACAGCTCGACCTTCTGGAAACATATCGTAGATTGAAAAAATTCTCTTTGTGGTAGGATCTTGAACCAAGACCATATCGATATTAAGTGGAGATGGTGCCTGCGGATCTTTTGCTTCTGGATTGTCTCGCAAGTTGGTCAAGGTTAAGGTTGGCTGCCAAGTAGTTCCCCCATCCTCACTTCTCCTAACGACCATAGCAATATCTCCCCAATCAGAATGGTGGAGACGACGCTGATCTGCCCCTGCCAGTAATGTTCCTTTATCCGTACGTAGCAAAGCTGGAATCCGATAACTCTTAATTCCTTCACTATTTGGCTTACCATTGACACCGCTCATAAACAACTCTTGCTTCTCTGTCAAGACTGCCCCTTCAGCAAGTGACGGCTCAATATCTGTCACATCAAATAACTGGCTACGTTTTTTGACTTCCTCTGGAGTTAGAGCACGATTGTATACAGTCAGATTACGAATAGAGAGATTTGAGCCCCACTTCAGTTCTCCTGCTCTATTAGTTGCACCTAACTGAAGTTTATCCACATCTGGCATGTCTGCCAGGAATTTCCCTGACTTTTTATTCGTACGAGATAATACACCATTCACATAAAGACGAACCTGACCATTTGGACTATCCTTTCTTGGTCTTTCAACAGTAAAAGTAACCGAATTATACTTGCCTGGTCTAATCTTCAAAGGCGCATCTGTATAACTTCCATAAAATTGACTACCATCAGCTCCACGTCCCTCTATCAAAGCTGTCCCATTATTGATTGCCATTGTAAAGTACTCATTTACTTTAGTTGTACTGGAAGCAGAAAAGAGATTGTAAAAACTAGGACCATCAGCAGCCGGTTTAAACTCCACATGAACAGTTGCATTTTGGAGTCCCTTTACTTTCTCTAATTCATCAGACAAGTCTACTCTTTTTCCATTTGAATCATTCGTCTCTAAGTCATCTTTTTCTATCACTGTTGCGACATTTTCCAAATCTCGTGCATAGTAATCTCTTGGAATTTTTTCTTCTTGCTTATCTTCCCTTTCTTGTTCTTGCTCATTGCCAGAAAGTTCAGTCTCTGAAACAGACTCTACATGCTCTGCAGGAAGAGTTATATTTTCTCCTTCCTCAGAAGGCTGGCTCTTTTCTGTATCAGTTAGGGTTGAGCCTCCCCCCCCCCCGAAAGTTGAGTTTCATTTGCCAGAGGTTGCTCACTCGCCCCTTCTTGAGCTAAAACAGGAGACGTTCCAAACACCACTGCTCCCACAATCATAGAAACCGCTCCTACCGATAGTTTCCTAATACTATAACGACACTTACGTTCTTGAACATTCCGATTCATACTGTTCCTCTCTATATCTATATCCCGATTTCTGAAATAAGACATTTACTCCAGAAAATGCACTTAGTTTGTCTTTTCTTAACTTTCTTTTACTACAGTTCATTTAAATGACAAAAATGAACTAAACAAACTATCTCAAATTGGTGCCAAATTTCCCCTCTCCTTTCTCCAATCAGACTCCTGCCAATCTAGTTTATCTACCAGGACACCGCTGCAATTAAACTAAAATATCTCTTTATAAGCAAATGATGGACATCAGCTTATGCTATTTACACCATACTTCCTGCTCAATCCTTATCGAACACTTTTTCAAATAGCTTTTCATAAGCATAAATACTTGTAGAAATAATGGGAAATATAATCAAGCTCACAATCAGAATCTTATCCAGCTTAAAGGGGACAATCCCAAATAAGTGAAGAAATAAATCAATCAGAAAACTGTCGAAAAAAACTGTCAAAAGTAGTTCAATTTGTCTTTTTCTCTGCTTTTTTGTCTTGAATGCCTTAAATATCATATTATTCCCCTTTTCTAAGCTTCAATCCCTTCTCTCTATCTGTCATTTCGCATAGCTGCTACTATTTTTACAGCAATCTATCTTTAAATATACATAAAGATAAGATTCTATCACTTTTTATAAGTGTTAGCAAATTTATTATACCTCATTTCTAAAACGCTTTCAATACAGTGTAGTATAATAGATTTTAGTTTCAAGAAACTCTTTTGTATAATAATATCCTTGAAAGTAGTTTCAGATGAACATTTATAGTCCATAAAAAGAAAACAGAGACTCATCTGTTTTTTACACTCAATGAAAATCAAAGAGCAAACTAAGAAGCTAGCCGCATGATGCTCAAAACACTGTTTTGAGGTGGTAGATGAAACTGACGAAGTCAGCTCAAAACACCGTTTTGAGGTGGTAGATGAAACTGACGAAGTCAGCTCAAAACACCGTTTTGAGGTGGTAGATGAAACTGACGAAGTCAGCTCAAAACACCGTTTTGAGGTGGCAGATAGAAACTGACGAAGTCAGTAACCATACCTACGGCAAGGCGAAGCTGACGTGGTTTGAAGAGATTTTTGGAAAGTATTAACACCTACAGACAAGCCTGACGATAGCAAGAACTACCCTACTCGATAGGTATCGGCTTTTGCTTTCTGAAAAAAATTATTTTAAGCAATTTGACAAAGCTAGCAACAAAAAATTCTATAAATATTTCCATGATAAAACGCATAGTATCAAGTCTTCTTAATCCCCTGATACTATGCGTGTTTGTGATTTTTAAGATTTTGTGCCTAGAGTCGACTCCTTATTTTAGATATTTGAAAGGAATCTCACTCCCACAGAGCCAGTTATAAACCTGGTCATTGACAAAAACATTCATGGCTTCATGGGCATACTCAGGCATGATGCGATAAGCCTTATCGCAGGTCAAACGATTGTAAATCGCAAACTGGGTAATGGGATAGCAAACATCGTCATCCAAACCCGTAATCATCTTAACCTCACCCTTGATACGATGGGCAAGGATCGCCATGATCTCCTCCTCAGTTTCATGGAAGGGGTCGTAAAATTTGAAATATCTAAAAAGTTCGTCATAGGCTTCGCTAGTATTACCAATCTCAAGCACTCGTCTGAAGTCTGACAAGAAGGGATAGATGGCAACTGGTTTCTGAATTCGAGGATTGAGCGCTGCTGCAACCAAAGCTAGAGCCCCTCCTTGCAAGGCACCATAGCTGGAAAGTCGCTTCTCATCTACCTGAGGCAGACTAGCAATAATTTCAACCAACTGGTAAATGTCCAGATAAACATCCTTATAAAAGAGGTGGTCCCGACCTTCCACAGCACCACGGATGATATGTCCCTTAACGGTATTTCCAAGAGGAGAGCGCAAACCGTCTTGTGAATAGCCCGACTGGCCTCGAACATCCATGGAAACAACACCGTAACCAGCTACGGTGAAAGCCAGCATGTCGGCCCAATCCCAACCACGTCCCATATAACCATGGAAATGGAAGATTAACGGAACCTTCTCCTCACTCTTTGGAAGAACAACTCGTGCATAGACCTTGCCTTGCTTGCTTCCTTCAAAGGTTAGCTCATAGCACTTGACTTGAGAAATGTGGAAATTTATTTCCTCCAACTGGTAGGCTGGAAGCGTGGAAACTTTTTTCACTTCCTCATCCCAGAAAGCATCAACGTCTTCTGGAACCTCGTCCCTTCCTAGATAGATCTTCATTTCTTCTAACAAAGCTGGATTTTTCATAGCATGCTCCTTTTGTTTTGTAATCGCTAGCACCACTGTAGCACATCTAAGAAAGCAATGCAAGAAAGAAGGGTAAATAGAAAGTGAATTTAGCTTTTCTTCCTTCAAGCCTATTGACTGAAAGTGGTTTTAGAAACGAAAAAAGAGCATTTCCGCCCTTTTTCTTCTGCTCAATCTTAATCTGTTGCTTCTTTCTTTTGAAAAGTGCTTGGGTAATTTACTTTAATCGTTACTGTCATATGAGAGTCCTCGTTTCTTTTTGATGACTCTAGTATAAGGGCCAAACCTGAAAGCTAGCTTAAGTTTTCCTTAGAGAAAGCTTAATCCAGATGTTCTTTCTTTTCCAGATGAAAGGCAATCATGCGCCACTCTGGATCCTCTTGCCAGCCTTCAATAGAACTAATGTAACTAACAACTTTTCTAGCTTCTTCTAAAATCGGAAAATCCTCGATAATATCAGCCACTTGGAACTCTGGAAGCCCTGACTGTCTGGTTCCAAAAATTTCACCAGAACCACGCATTTTCAAATCTTCCTCCGCAAGGACAAAACCATTGGTGGTTTCTGTCATGATGCGCATGCGGTCTTTCCCAGAATCCGTCTTGGGATTGGCAACAAGAACAGCATAGGACTGCTTGTCCCCCCGACCCACACGACCTCTGAGCTGGTGAAGCTGACTAAGCCCGAAGCGATCGGCATCCATGATGATCATGACAGTCGCATTTGGAACATTGACCCCAACCTCGATAACTGTTGTTGAAACCAGAATATCTGTTTTTCTCTCCTTGAAATCCTGCATGATCTGGTCTTTTTCGTCACTCTTCATCTTACCATGTAGAAGAGCCACTTCTGCCTTACCTGCAAAATGAGCCGTCAGCTCTTCTAATAAGGCAATGGCATTTTTCAAATCTAGAGCTTCTGATTCTTCAATCAAAGGAGAGATGACATAGGCTTGAGAACCTTTTTGGATTTCCCCCTCTAACCAAGTCAAAACCTGAGCTAGTTGCTCATGTTTGATCCAGCGCGTCACAATAGGCTTCCGACCTGCTGGCATCTGGTCGATAATGGAAACATCCATATCTCCAAAGGCTGTGATGGCAAGCGTCCGTGGAATGGGAGTCGCCGTCATCATGAGGACATCTGGATTGTCGCCTTTTTCCCGTAAAATACGCCTTTGCCCCACACCAAAACGGTGCTGCTCATCGATAATAATCAAACCAAGACGAGCATACTCCACCCCATCTTGTATCAGAGCGTGAGTTCCGATAATCAAATCAGCCTCACCCTTGGCAATGGTCTCCAAGACTTCTCTCTTTTCTGCAGCTTTCAAGGAACCTGTCAAGAGAGCCAGTTTCAAATTGGGAAAAAGGTTCTGTAAACTCTCAAAGTGTTGCTCTGCGAGAATTTCTGTTGGTACCATGAGGGCTGATTGGTAGCCAGCTGTCACTGCCGCAAACATAGCCAAGCCAGCGACCACCGTTTTTCCGCTCCCCACATCCCCTTGCAAGAGACGATTCATGTGGTGATCCGACTTCATGTCTGTCAAAATTTCCTGTAAACTCTTTTCTTGAGCTGGGGTCAAGGAAAAAGGTAGATTTTCTTTAACTACTGTCACTTTTTCCTGAGACCAATTCAGAACCAGACCACTTCCCTGAACTCTATTTTCAGACTTGAGCGTCTGCAATTGCATTTGAAAATAAAAGAGTTCCTCAAATTTGATACGGCGAAGAGCCTGCTTGTATTCTGCCAAATCCTTTGGAAAATGCATAGCTCGGACTGCCTGACAACGGGACATGAGTTTGTATTTGTCTAGTAAAGACTGGGGCAGATTTTCTTCTATCAAGAGGTCCAGTCCCTGATCAAAGGCTGTCTTGATAACTTTGACCAGACTGGCCTGACTGATTCCCTGAGCCAAGCGATAGACAGGTTGGAGATCATCTTCCACCTGAGCCAGGACCTTCATCCCAGTCAGACTAGCCTTGGCACGCTCCCATTTTCCAAAGACAGCAAGAGTTGCTCCCAACTCTATCTTATCTACTAGATAGGGCTGGTTAAAGAAGTTCACCGCAAAAACGACTTCTCCCTGCTTGAGGCTAAAGCGCAGACGATTGCGCTTGAAACCATAATACTGGACACTGGCAGGAGTCACTACTTGTCCAGACAGAACTGCCTTTTCTCCGTCTTCCAGCTCCAGCACTTGCTTGGTTTTGAAATCTTCATATCTGAAAGGAAAGTAAAGCAAGAGGTCTTGCAAGTTTTCAATTCCTAGTTTGGCGTATTTTTCTGCTGACTTTGGTCCCACACCAGGTAAGACATGCAAGGGTTGATGTAGATTCATGCTCCACTCCTTTCTTTTCTAATCATATTCTCTCGGAATGCGGTCGCTGAGAAGACAAACCACCTCATAGTTAATAGTCCCACGGTAGGACGCTACCTGAGTTGCAGTGATTTCCTTATCCCCATTGGAGCCAATCAAGGTTACCTTGGTTCCGAGTGGGTAAGGCTTAGGCAATCGAATAGTGATTTGGTCCATCGAAACCCTGCCGACAATTGGGCAAGCTTGGCCATCTACCAAGACAGAGAAATTTTCCATGTCTCTTGTCCATCCATCTGCATAGCCGATTGGCACGGTCGCGATGACCTGCTCGCTATCTGCCTGATAGGTCGCCCCGTAGCCCATGCAAGCTCCAGCTGAAACTGTCTTGACATGAACCAGAGCAGACTCCAAGGTCAAGGCTGGAATCAAGTCATAGGGTAAATCCAAGACCTCTCCGCTAGGATTAAGACCATACATAGCATCTCCCATACGAACCGCATTGAAAATAGTCTCTACATGCCAAAGAGTCGTTGCTGAGTTGCTGGCATGAACCAGCTCTGGAAGACCTTTCATACTTGATAGAATGGTTTTAAACCGTTCTAACTGGGCATTAAAATAGTCATCTGATTCCTCATCAGCAGTCGCAAAGTGGGTAAAGATTCCTTCAACACGAACACCGTGTTGTCTGATCAAGTCTTGAGCCTGATCAGCCTCACTAGCCTCTCTAAAACCAATCCGTCCCATGCCTGAGTCAATCTTGAGGTGGACAGTCAAGCCAGTTAAATCTGCTTCCTTATCTAAGAGTGCTTGAATCCACTCCAATCCAGCCACTGTCAAGGTGATGTCATATTCTTTAGCTAGAGTAACAGCTTCTAGCTCAGAAACTCCTAAAATAAGGATTTTCTTGCTGAGTCCAGCTTGTCTGAGTTCAATAGCTTCATCAATATTGGAAACGCAAAAGCCATCGACATCATCTTGAATCGCATTGGCAACAGCTACTGCCCCATGCCCATAGGCATTGGCTTTGACCACTGCCCACTTGAGTGTCCCCTCAGGGATATGAGCCCCCATTTGCTGAATATTGTGTCGAATAGCTCCCAGATGAATCAGAGCCTTGGTTGGTCTATGCGGACTAGCTTTCATGATTTTCCTCCAAAATGACACTGGCTGTCACAAACTGATCGGTATGGCTGATAGATAGCCAAATTTTTCCTGAAAATGGTGACTGACTAAAATAAGGCGCCCCGCGTTCATTGTTTAAGACTTCTAAATCCTGAAAACCGAGCTTGCCAATTCCCGTTCCCATAGCCTTGGAAAAGGCCTCCTTAGCCGACCAGCGACCAGCCAAATATTCGATTTGCCTGCGCCCTTTAAGACTGTTAAACCGTTCCATTTCCTTGGCTGTCAGCACGCGCTTGGCAAAGCCTTCATGTCGTGCAGCCGCTCTTTCTATCGAAGCCAATTCTTCGATGTCAATTCCGTGTCCAACTATCATTCTCATCAAAAGGAGTTGAGATTCCCCAACTCCATCCTTTTCACTTATTCTGCCAAGGTAGCATAGATTTCTTCTACCAAAGCCTCTGTATTTTCCCAACCTAGGCAAGGATCTGTAATAGAGCAGCCAAAGACCTCTGGTTGGTTTTGACGACCATCTGCTAGGTAAGATTCAATCATAAATCCTCGAACTGTCTTTTTAATTTTCTCATTCCAATCACGATTTTGCAAGGTCTGGCGAACAATTCGAATCTGCTCCATATACTGCTTGCCTGAGTTATCATGGTTGGTATCAATGAGGATAAAGGGATTTTCAAGTCCCATGGTTTCATAGCGTTCAATGGCTTGGAGTAGGTTTTCATAGTAGTAATTCGGCATATAATTGCCATACTCGTTAACTGCTCCACGGAGGATGACATGGGACAAAGGATTACCTGAAGTCTCAACTTCCTGCCCATGATAAAGGAAGGTTTGCTTATTTTGAGCAGCATAGATGGCGTTAAACATAACACCCAAATTTCCTGAGGTTGGATTTTTCATCCCTACTGGTGCATCAATCCCAGAAGCCACAAAGCGGTGCTCTTGGTCTTCCACAGAACGAGCTCCAACAGCATGGTAGCTGACCAAGTCATCCACCAAGATTAGATTTGACGGATAAAGCATCTCATCTGCCGTCGTCAAACCAGTCTCTGTAATCACTCGGTAGTGCAACTGGCGCACAGCCTGCAAACCGTTAATCAGGCTTGGAGCCTTAGAAGTGTCTGGCTGGTGAACCAACCCTTTATAGCCGTCTCCGTTGGTACGAGGCTTAGCAGTATAAACGCGCATAACCATGAAAATCTTGTCCGCTACCTTCTTTTGCAAGGCTGACAAGCGGCGGGCATATTCCAAGACAGCTTCTTCATTATCAGAAGAGCAAGGACCAATTACCAAAAGGAGACGGTCATCTTCCCCTGAAATAATGTCTGCCAATTCCCTGTCACGGCTTTCCTTGAGTCTCAAGGCTTCCGCAGACAATTGGGTTTCAGCCTTAATGACTTCCATATCGATTTCTTGACCTTTTTCAATAAATGCCATCTTATTCTCCTAACGTTTTGTAAATTTCTCTGACAAGAGCTTCTGTGTTATCCCAACCCAAGCAAGGGTCTGTGATAGACTTACCAAATACTTCTGGCTCATTTTGTCGACCATCTTCCAGATAAGACTCAATCATAAAACCACGAACGAACTGCTTAATTTTTTCATTCCAAGCACGGTTAATCAAGGTCTGGCGGACAATTCGGATCTGTTCCATATACTGCTTACCAGAATTGTCATGATTGGTATCAATGATGATAAAAGGATTTTCCAAGCCCATTTTCTCATACTGGGCAATGGTCTCAATTAAATTGTCATAATAGTAGTTGGGAATATTGTTACCATACTCATTAAGAGCACCACGAAGAATAGCGTGTGAAAGCGGGTTCCCAGTTGTTTCTACTTCTTTTCCTAAGAAAAGGAAACTTTGTTTGTTTTGAGCAGCATAAATCCCATTAAACATGACATTGAGATTTCCAGAGGTTGGATTTTTAAAACCAGTAGAAAATCCTGCCCCACTTGCCACAAAGCGGTGTTGCTGGTCTTCAACTGAACGGGCACCAACTGCCATGTAAGAAATCAAATCATCTACAAGCGGAAGGTTTTCAGGATAAAGCATTTCATCAGCAGTTGTCATCCCTGTTTCTGTGATGACACGATAGTGAAGATGGCGAACGGCTTTGATTCCATTGATAAGACTAGGCGCTTCTGTCGCGTTAGGCTGGTGAATCAAGCCCTTATAGCCATCTCCGTTGGTACGGGGTTTGGCAGTATAAACACGCATAACCATAAAGATACGATCTGCCACTTCTTCTTGTAGGACTGCCAAACGCTTAGCGTATTCAAGGACAGCTTCTTCGTTGTCAGATGAGCACGGACCGATTACCAAGAGAATCCGCTGGTCTTCTCCACGCATGATGGCTTCTAGCTCTTGATCGCGCTGTGATTTTCTCTCCAAAGCTTGGCCTTCTAATTTTGATAAGGCACGAACTTCTTCGATATTTATTTTAGGACTTTTTGCTGTAAATACCATAAGTCATCTCCTTATAAAGCAAACGAATACCAAGTAAAAATTTACTTTTCACAAGATATCCGCCTCTAAACTATCTCATTTTATTGTCTTTTACCGTGACAATTTTTAAACTTCTTACCAGAACCACATGGGCAAAGTTGATTGCGTCCAATCTGGCTCAAATCCAAATCTTCTGGCATACTTGCTTGGTGAGCAGCGATATTGCGAGTCGCTGTTGTACTGATATGGCGTTCTGCCTGTGGTCTTTCTTGTTCATGAATTTGTGCTTTCATCATCAAGCGTGTCACATCAAACTCAATCGAACCAATCATATCATTAAACATACGGAAACCTTCTGCCTGATACTCAACAACAGGGTTGTTCTGAGCATAACCACGAAGTCCAACCGCGTTACGCAATTGATCAAGGGCATCGATATGATCTGTCCACTTGTTATCCACCACTCGTAGAATCAAAACTTTTTGGAATTCTTTAACTGCTTCTTCATCGCGTAGTTTTGAAACCTGACTATCATAAACCTTCAAGGCACGTTGAAAAAGCTCTTCCTTGATGGCCTTATCAGACAAGCCTGACAAATCTTCCATCGTAATAGAATCTTCTGGAAGCAAGTTGTACTTAGCAAAGTTCAAAATTGCTTCAAGTTTTTCATCTTGTTTGGCACGCGCATGACCATCGACGACACGTTCAATCGTGCGTTTGTGCATAGCCTGAATTTCAGGTGCCAAGTCACGGTCTGCAGTGATGACATCGTAACGTTGAGCATAGATAATCTCACGTTGTTCACGCATGACATCGTCGTATTGAAGGACTTGTTTACGGGTATCGTAGTTATTTCCTTCGACACGTTTCTGAGCTGCCTCAACCTGACGCGTCAACATACGAGACTCAATGGCCTCTTCAGACATATTCAAGCGTTCAAATATGCCTTTCAAGCGTTCAGAACCAAAACGTTTCATCAAATCATCTTCAAGAGAGAGGTAGAATTGTGACTCACCTGGATCTCCTTGACGACCTGAACGTCCACGAAGCTGGTTATCGATACGACGACTTTCATGACGTTCTGTACCAATCACACAAAGTCCTCCAAGTTCACGAACACCTTCACCAAGCTTGATGTCGGTACCACGACCCGCCATGTTGGTTGCGATGGTAACGGCACCACGTTGACCAGCATTCATGATGATTTGGGCTTCTCTATAGTGATTTTTGGCATTCAAGACTTCGTGAGGAACACCAGCTGCGACCAATTTCTTAGAAATGTAGTCACTAGTTTCAACCGCTACTGTACCAACCAAGACAGGTTGACCCTTTTGGTAACGAGTCTTAACGTCTTCGACAACCGCTTTAAACTTAGATTCGATACTTGCATAAAGAAGGTCTGAGTGGTCAATACGTTGAACAGGACGGTTTGTTGGGATTGGAATCACACGAATGTTGTAGATTTCACGGAATTCTTCTTCTTCAGTCTTACCTGTCCCCGTCATACCAGACAATTTCTTGTACATACGGAAAAGGTTTTGATACGTGATTGAGGCAGATGTCTTGGTTTCATCCTGGATTGGCACACCTTCTTTGGCTTCAATAGCTTGGTGCAAGCCATCAGAATAACGACGACCTTCCATGGTACGACCTGTAAATTGGTCGACAATCAAGATTTCTTGCTCTTCGCTCACCACATAGTCAATATCGAGAAGCATGATGTAGTTGGCACGAAGGGCGTTATCGATAAAGTGAGTCAAAGCCACGTTTTCGATGTCATAGAGATTTTCAAGCTTGAAGTAGCTTTCAGCCTTGTCAATCCCTGAATCAGACAAACCAATAGTCTTAGACTGAACATCAATGATGTAGTCATCTTTGTCCAAAGATTTTACATAGTGGTCTGCCATGTGGTAGAGCTGACTGGTTTCAACTGCATTAGCTCCTGATACGATCAAAGGTGTACGGGCTTCGTCAATCAAGATTGAGTCAACCTCATCGACCAAGGCATAGTTAAGCGGACGTTGTACCATGTTTTCAGCACGAACGACCATGTTGTCACGAAGGTAGTCAAATCCGATTTCTGAGTTGGTTGAGTATGTAATATCACACTCATAGGCTTCTTTTTTCTCCATTGGAGATTTGGCAGCCAAGTTAATCCCTACTGACAAGCCAAGCCATGAGTACAATTCACCCATCTCAGTCGCGTCACGTTCTGATAGGTATTCGTTAACCGTAACTACGTGAACCCCTTTGCCTGAAAGGGCATTGAGGTATACCGGCATAGTCGCAGTCAAGGTTTTCCCTTCCCCTGTACGCATCTCTGGCACGTCACCATGGTGAAGAACGATCCCCCCCATGACCTGAACCTTATATGGGAAGAGACCTAGGACACGTTTGGCACCCTCACGGACAACCGCAAATGCTTCATAAAGCAATGAATCCAGCGATTCTCCATTTTGATAACGTTCTTTAAATTCAACTGTTTTTGCTTTTAGTTGGTCATCAGTCAAAGCAGCCATTTGGTCTTCGTATTTGAAAACCTTGTCAGCCATCTTTTCCAGACGACGGATTTCTCCTTTATCATTTTCGATAATTGTTTTTAAAATATTAGCCATGTTTTTCCTTACTTTAATTCCGAATATTTTAGAATGTTCTTTTAATTTTAGCACAATTACTGATTATTTTCAAGGAAGAATCCCCATTTTGAACAGGAAAAAGAGGCTAGTTTTCAAGCTAACCTCTCTGACTTTTATGATACTTTAATTACCAAAAATTGGCAAAAGAGCAAACAGGATAAATAGGTTTATCCAAAGAGAAAGACAGCAGATCAGTCCAAAACCAAAGAGACTGACTTTCTTGGACAGCAAGGCCATCAAAATGGACAGAATGCCAAAAATTAGCAAGACTTTCTGTATGCTGAAGAGGTCAATCTTCCCCCCCAGAATCGGACTGCCCCAAGGAAGAAAGAAGAAAGCAAGCCAGATTAGCAGAACTAAACCAATATAAACCTTGGAATAGCGTGTAATAAATGATTTTAGATGTACCATAAGCTACCTCCTAAGCTTGTATATCTTTTGAATACTGTATATGCCCATTTTCGACAACTAATACATCTGTACAAAGGTCTGAAATATCTTCCGATATGTGCGACGTCAGGATAACCAGACCATTTTCTTTTTTCAGGTAAGATAAAATGACCTGTTTAGTTAACCTCACACTCTTCTCATACAAGGCATTCATAGGTTCATCGAGAAAGAGTATAGAAGGAGAGGAAATAAAGGCTTGAATCAAGGCCATTTTTTGCTTTGTTCCTAAGGATAAATGACGGTATTCAACATCTTCAAATTCCTGTAAATCATAGTATTGAATCCAATCGGCAATTCTTTTTTCCGTAACTTTAGATGAAAAATACCTTAACAGTTCCAAATTTTCTCTCAGGGATAAATGAGATAAAAACTCGACTTTTTCAATTAAAACCCCTGCATCCTGAATATAATGATTTTTTATCCCGTAGACTTCCCCATCTTGAAGAACTTTTCCTTTATCAAGCTTAATATAACCAGCAAGTACCTTTAAAAGAACTGTCTTGCCAGATCCATTATCACCTTTAAGGCCATAAATTTTTCCTGATTGAAACACCAAATTCAACTGATTTAAAATAGGTCTTTTCGCGTAATTTTTCTGTCCATCTATAATTTCAAGTTTCATCGTTTATCCTTTCTTAAATTTCTCTTCCAAACGACTAACAATCAAGATAACCAATAAACTTAGGAGTCCTAAATATACTATTACAATATGATCCATCATCCATTCTTGTCCCACAAATGCTAAAAAATAGAGAAAAAAGGAAAAACCAGCGCCCGCACTAATCAGTGCTATCAGATAAGACAGTAGTAAGTACAAAATCATTAACTGAGCAAGTAAAAAGAAAGGTGCGACTGTTTTGAAATGAATTCCTAGAGGAAGTAAACCAAGAAACCAGACAAATAAATCTTGAATAAAAAATTTAGAGATGACAACCAATCGTTTCCTTGTATAATCGAAAAAGGAGCTTGATTGATAGCGAATCAAGTGATGGTAATGGTCTGCCAAATCACTTTCAAGCAAAATGACAGAGAGCCATCCAACCATGAAAAGCGAAAGGTTTAACAAGAGTTTGGGGATTTCTAAATTCGCTTCAGAATAGTCATTATAGGAAAAGATTGAAATCAATTCCCTCTTGAAAAAGAGAAAAACATCCTGCTTTTGAACCGCTATTGACAATAGATAGTTAATCAAAATCATCATCAGAACTATACGAAGTAGTAAAACGATCTTTCTCTTTAGCCAAATATTGTTAAAGTTCTTAAACATTATCTTCATATTTTTTAAGTACCATATAGGGGACAATATAAAGGATATAAGGAGTAAAGAGTCTCATCAAACTGACATCCCCATAGCTAGCTTGCATCAAACTCGTCATAGGAACCATATAGTAAGGCAAGGCACTATAGAGTAACATAGAACCAAGCCAAAGAAACATCAAATAGGCGATTGCCGAACGAGTCACATTCCCTAAATAATCAACTATTTTTAAAAAATAGACCGTATTGATGAAGATACCGATTAGAAGGACACAAGTAAAGAACAAATAGCTTGTTATCTCTCCATCCAAGAACCTTTGTAAACTACTCCCATTAGAAAATAGAGAATTCCATTCAAGAGGAGAAAAAGTCCCAAAGAAATAAATTAAAATTGCAATTATCAGCACAGTCACTAAATATATCACACAAGGGATACTTGCAAGTTGAAAAGTCAACTTTCTTTTTAACCCTTGATAACTCACTTCTCTTCCAATACTCAATCGTAAAACTTTATTTTTCAGCTCAATATATTGAAAACCTAGCAAAACAATGATGATTGGAATAATAAATGATTGATAAAAACCTAGATTGAACTGGAGAATACGAAAATCTAATGCTGATTTTAATAAGTCATTTTTAATTGCTTGTCCATCGAATTTAGCTAGATCGGGCGCATGAATATCAAAAAAGAAATAAGTCATCAAAACATCACGATAAACCAAAGCAAGAAAAAGCAAAGTAAGCAAGACATAAACAAATTTATGCCTTGCCAAAGTTAAGAGAGGAATCTTCATAAGCCACCTCCTATTAAAAAACCGATATAAATCAATGCCTCCCCGCTTTAGACTTCCCTAACTCCTTTCTTAGTCTAAGCATTTTTTTGAAACAAGAATAAGTTAACCTATTCAGACCAATAGCTAGCAGAATAAAAAGAAACCAAATGCCCCATAACTTGATATCTGTCAAATTTCTCAAGACGATATTGAAAAACAGAACTGAAATAACTGTCCAAGCAAGGCTAAAAAGAGCATAGAGGGGGATGTAAAACCAGTAAAAATAGTAAAAAATTGGGAAAAATTTACTTTCTCTATTATCCTTTTCAATCCAATTGAAAAAGTAAAACCAGGGCAATAAGATTATAAATTTAAACAAATGTTTCATCGATACCTCCTTTTTGATAGCGTTTTCTATTATTTTATTATATCAAAAAAATCTGGAAATGTCATTCCAGATTCTACTTTTTATTTGCGTTTTCTTGCGATGAGATGAATCGGTGTTCCCTCAAAAACAAAGGCCTTGCGGATTTGATTTTCCAAGAAACGCAGGTAAGAAAAGTGCATGAGTTCTTCTTCATTGACAAAGATGACAAAGGTTGGTGGTTTGGTTGCCACTTGGGTCGCATAGAAAATCTTGAGACGTTTTCCTTTGTCTGTCGGTGTTGGATTGATGGCAATGGCATCCATGATGACATCGTTCAAGACAGCTGATGGAATACGTGTATTTTGACTTTCACTGATTTGCTTAATCATCTCAGGAAGTTTATGGAGGCGTTGCTTGGTCAAAGCTGATACAAAGATAATCGGTGCGTAAGGTAGATATTGGAACTGCTCACGGATATCTTTTTCCCAGTTTTTCATAGTGTGGTTGTCTTTTTCAAGTGTATCCCACTTGTTGACCACGATAATCATTCCTTTACCAGCTTCATGGGCAAAACCTGCGATACGCTTATCGTATTCACGGATGCCTTCTTCCGCATTGATGACCATCAAGACCACATCAGAGCGGTCAATAGCTCGCATGGCACGCATGACAGAGTATTTCTCAGTATTTTCATAAACCTTACCAGACTTACGCATACCAGCCGTATCAATCATAGTAAATTCTTGGCCATCTGTATCTGTAAAGTGGGTATCAATGGCGTCACGCGTTGTTCCAGCAACAGGACTGGCAATGACACGGTCTTCTCCCAAGATAGCGTTAATCAAGCTTGATTTTCCAACATTTGGACGACCAATCAAGCTAAACTTAATGACATCTGGATTTTCTTCTTCATATTCATTTGGAAGATTTTCTACGATGGCATCTAGCACATCCCCTGTACCGATACCATGGACAGATGAGATAGGCAGTGGTTCACCCAAACCGAGAGCATAGAAATCATAGATATCATTTCTCATCTCAGGGTTGTCCACCTTGTTGACTGCGAGGATAACTGGTTTGTGGGTCTTATAAAGCTTGCGGGCTACGTATTCGTCTGCATCGGTAATTCCTTCCTTACCGGACACGACAAAGACGATAACATCTGCTTCTTCCATGGCAATTTCTGCCTGGTGCTTGATTTGTTCCATGAAAGGAGCATCGACATCATCGATTCCTCCTGTATCAATCATGCTAAAAGAACGATTGAGCCACTCACCCGTTGCATAGATACGGTCACGTGTCACTCCTTCGACATCTTCTACAATGGAGATTCGCTCACCAGCGATCCGATTAAATAGGGTTGATTTCCCAACATTGGGACGTCCTACAATGGCAATAGTTGGTAGGGCCATAATTTCTCACTTTCTACAATAACTTCTTCTGTTCAAGATTTTTTCTAGTTGAGCTTGGTTCAGCTTGACCAAATTGTTCTGCTAGACGCTGACTCCAGCTTGTGGTCGCACGCGCTCCAGCATAGTCAGCCTGTACACGGTCATAAGCTTGGATTGCCTCAGTTGACTGTTCTTTATATTCTTCCTCAAAGACAACATTCTCCAGTGGTAGTCTTGGCTTCACATCATGATGTTGATTTGGCACACCTAGTGCCATCCCAAAGACAGGATAGGTGTAGTCAGGCAGGTTAAAAAGTTCTGCAACTTCTTCTGACTTGTAACGCACCAAGCCAATAATGACACCACCATAGCCCAAGCTTTCAGCTGCCAGCAGGGCATTTTGACCAGCAAGAGCTGCATCGACTGAACTAATCAAGAGACCTTCTACACCTTGAGGTTGGAAGGTATCCGTATGGAGTCGTGCTCCCTTTTCTGCACGGTTCAAATCTCCGACAAAGAGAAGGAAAACAGCTGACTGGCGAATGGCTTCTTGAGGCACCAATTCATACAAGGCATCTTTCTTTTCTTGACTTCGTACCACAATCACAGAGTAGGATTGGAAATTCTTCCAAGACGAGGCCATTTGGGCTGCTGTCAGGATTTCCGTCAAGTCTTCCTGAGGAAGGGCTTGCTCCTTAAATCTACGCACTGAAGTATGAGCTTTCATTAGTTTAATCGTTTCTGTCATCGGCGGTTTACTCCTTCTAAACGAGTCTCCTCAGCCAAATAACGGATGCGTTCCATGACCCGTCTGGCTTCCCAGGTTTCGTCATTTCCATGTTTCCCTTTCGCAAAATGCTTCTCCAAATCTTCAAAGTTGAAGTTGGAGGTGAAAAAGGTCGGTAAATTTTCCTGCATCCGATATTGAAGAATGACCTGCAGGATTTCGTCACGCACCCAAGGTGTTGATTGCTCGGCACCAATGTCATCTAAAATCAGGACTTCAGAAAGCTTAATCTCATCCACCAATGTCTTAACATTACCATCACCGATAGCATTTTTGACATCGATGACAAAACTAGGATAGTGGAGGAGAGTGGAGGAAACACCACGTTTTTCTGACAAATCATGGGCTAAGGCAGCCACCATGAGACTTTTACCCACACCAAAGTCTCCATACAAGTAAAGACCTTTTCGAATAGCTGGATATTGCTCCACGAAGGCTAATAGCTTTTCAAAAACTGGCAAACGACCCAAATCATCCAAGTCTACTTGAGCTAAACTAGCTTGCTTGAGACTGGCTGGCAGATTGATTAACTTGAGACGGTTCTTAATAGCCGCTTCTTTTTCAGCCGCGATTAGTTCAGGAGTTTCTTCGTAAGAAACATCCGCATAGCCATGATTCATAACCAAAATCGGTTTGTAGCCTTTGGCAATATAATCCGTATCACCACGGAGAAACTTGTCACGCTCGGTAATGTACTGATTAAACTTGGAGATACTGCGATTTAATTCCTCTGGAGTCAAGGATTCTTGCTGGATAAAGGCCGCAACATCAGGGTCCTTCATGATTTTCTGGACCAAATCTTGATAATGAAAACGGCTAGGTTGACGTTTGAGTACGTCTCCGACACTTTCCATCTAATCTCCTCCTTTTTCTAATCGAGCTAATAGTTCTTGTTTCTTACGTTCTAGTTCCAGACGAGTTGCCTCGCTAGTTTCATTTTTATAATCTGGATTGCTCCACTTGGGTACATTGGACTTGGCAGGACTGGGGTTACTGCTTTTTTGAGCCTGATTCTTTTGCCCACGTTCACGAATGCGCAAGACTGCCTCTTCTGCCGAATGAATCTTTTGATAGGCATAGTCATTGGCTACCTTCATGGCATATTTCTCATTGATATTTGCCGAATCGACCTTATTAAAGGTCAATAAAAGAATGATATTGATGACTTCGTCCAGCAAACCCAAGCCAGCCATCTGTTGCAAGAGTTCTCTTTCTGTTTGGGTAATGGTTCCCTTGCGTGTTTTCTTGATTTCTGCCAAGAACTGCAGGGCAGTTTTACTTTTGGCCTCTTTGATAATGGTCGCTTCCTTAAGACTAAAGTCAGAGGAAACTGATTTTTGAGCAATTTTTTCACGCATGCGTTTGGTTGAAATAACCTGGGAAACAGCTGTTGACTTGGCCAATTGATAGGTTTCAAACCAAGTCCATTTCTTCTCCTCGGCAATAGCAAAGAGGTTTAAGACATCGGACTGCTCATCCGCAAAACGAAGTCCATCTCGAGCCATCAGCTGGCGAAAATGTTCCAAGTCAAAATCATTGGCCACTTTCTTCTTGAGACCAAGGTCTTCTTGACTGCCTAGTTCTGCCAATTCTGGAAAGACTTGATTAAGTGAGACAGGTATTTCTTCACCATCAGCACTTTCAACTTTCAAATCCTCCACAGCTACATCGCCAATCTTTTTCTCTAAAAGTCTGCGATACACAGGATGTTCCAAGAAGTCCTGACTAGATAGAGGAGCATGGAGGGCTAGTTGATAAACCTCCCCCTTTTGATAGAGGGTTAAGAGATTGAAAGCAGATAGGATTTTCAAGGATTTTAAAAGTCTGTCCATCCCAAAGTTGAGATGGTTGAGAATGCTTGAAAAGAGGTATTCCTTTCTGCCATTATCCCAAAAACTAATCGTATAAAGATAAAGGCTCAGTGCCTCCTGACCGATAATCGGGAGGTAGCACTGTACCAGAGATGAGGTATCTTGCGACACCCGATTATTCTTCAGATAAGAAAAACGGTCAATTGGCTTCATTTATCTTTCCTTTTTCTTTTTAGAGGACTGGGTGATTTGTTGGAGCAAACTCTCTAACTCACTAACATCCTTAAAACTACGATAGACACTGGCAAAACGTACATAAGTAATCTCGTCCAATTCAGCCAACTCCTCCATGACGAGTGAACCAATGTCCTCACTTTGAATTTCATTTTCATTTCGACCACGGAGTTTCTGTTCGATACGATTGACTACCATGTTGATTTCATCACTTGACACAGGACGTTTCTGGGCTGAGCGGATAATCCCATTAAAGATTTTATCTCTGGAGAATTGTTCCCGTGTGCCATCTTTTTTAACAACCACTAAGGTTCTTTCTTCTACTCGTTCGTAGGTTGTAAAACGGTGCTGGCATTCATCGCACTCACGTCTTCTACGAATGGTGTTCCCTTCTTCTGCTTGGCGACTATCGATAACACTTGACTTGGTAGCCCCACATTTTGGACAACGCATCCTTTCCCTCCTTATCGTTTTCTTTTCATTATACCATTTTTTAAACGATTCCCAAAACAATTCTTCTTTTTGCTTGACAAGTTTTTTGTTTTGTTGTATTATTTAATTAAGACAAAAGGATAGAAGAAAGGAGAACAAGATGTCCTGGACATTTGACAACAAAAAACCCATCTATTTACAGATTATGGAGAAAATCAAGCTTCAGATTGTTTCCCATACACTGGAAGCCAATCAACAACTTCCAACCGTGCGAGAGCTGGCTAGCGAGGCGGGGGTCAATCCCAACACCATCCAAAGAGCCTTGTCAGACCTCGAACGAGAAGGATTTGTCTACAGCAAGCGAACAACTGGACGATTTGTGACTGAAGATAAGGAGCTAATCGCCCAATCGCGCAAACAATTATCGGAAGAAGAATTGGAACACTTCGTTTCCTCCATGACCCATTTTGGCTATGAAAAAGAAGAACTACCAGGCGTAGTCGGCGATTATATTAAAGGAGTTTAAGCCTATGTCATTACTAGCATTTGAAAATGTATCCAAATCTTATGGAGCAACACCAGCCCTTGAAAATGTTTCTCTTGAGATCCCAGCTGGAAAAATTGTTGGTCTCCTTGGCCCAAACGGCTCAGGGAAAACAACCCTGATTAAACTAATCAATGGCCTCTTACAACCAGATCAAGGACGCGTCCTTATCAACGACATGGATCCAAGCCCAGCAACCAAGGCTATCGTAGCTTATTTGCCGGATACGACCTATCTCAATGAACAAATGAAGGTCAAAGAAGCCCTAACCTACTTCAAGACCTTCTATAAAGATTTCAATCTTGAACGCGCCCACCATCTACTTGCAGATCTTGGCATTGATGAAAATAGTCGTCTCAAGAAACTATCAAAAGGAAACAAGGAAAAGGTACAACTGATTTTGGTTATGAGCCGTGATGCTCGTCTCTACGTTTTAGACGAACCCATTGGTGGGGTAGACCCTGCTGCCCGTGAGTATATCCTCAATACCATTATCAACAACTACTCACCAACTTCTACCGTTTTGATTTCTACCCACTTGATTTCTGATATCGAGCCAATCTTGGATGAAATTGTCTTCCTAAAAGACGGAAAAGTCATCCGTCAAGGAAATGTAGATGACATTCGCTATGAGTCAGGTGAATCCATTGACCAACTCTTCCGTCAGGAATTTAAGGCTTAAGCAAAGGAGATTATTTATGTTTTGGAATTTAATTCGCTACGAATTTAAAAATGTTAACAAGTGGTATTTAGCCCTCTACGCAGCCGTGCTAGTCCTTTCAGTCCCCCTGGGAATGCAAGTACACTACTATTCTTATGTATCTTTCAAAGATAGCCAACCTTTCCTATTTATCTTTCTGGCTCTCGTCTTTGGTGGATTGATAATTACACTTGGGATTTCAACTCTTTTCTTGATTATCAAACGCTTCAAAGGTAGTGTCTATGATCGCCAAGGCTATCTGACTCTGACCTTGCCAGTTTCTGAGCACTATATCATCACTGCTAAATTAGTCGGAGCCTTCATCTGGTCTATACTTAGCTCGGCTGTACTGGCTCTAAGTACTTTTCTTATTGTGACTATAACGGTTCCAGAATGGATGTCACATTATGACTTGATCCCACTTCTAGGAACATACCTTCCTCAACTCTCTCTTGTGGGGTTATCCCTCCTACTAAATACCATTTCCAGTATCCTCTGCATCTACTTGGCTATTTCCATTGGACAACTGTTCAATGAATACCGTACAGCACTCGCTGTTGCAGCCTACATTGGGATCCAAATCGTCATTGGCTTTATTGAAGTCTTCTTCAATACCAGTGCGAACTTCTATGTCAATTCACTTGCAGGATTTAATGATAATTTCTATATGGGAGCAAGTACGGGCATTGTTGAAGAACTCATTTTCATAGCTATCTTTTACCTCGGAACCTACTATATTTTGAGAAACAAGGTTAATTTGCAATAGTTTTAAAATCAAAAAGGATAACATCTCATCACAGAGAGGCTATCCTTTTTGATTTTATCTCATTTTCCGTCTAACTTTATCTTACAGACGAATCCTTCTAACCAATTAATACTCTTCGAAAATCTCTTCAAACTACATCAGCTTCACCTTGCCGTAGGTATGGTTACTGACTTCGTCAGTTCTATCCACAACCTCAAAACCATGTTTTGAGCTGACTTCGTCAGTTCTATCTACAACCTCAAAGCAGTGCTAAGGAGCATATCTATTATGCACCCCCCTATGTCTCTTGGGAAAGGGGAACTAATGAGAATCACAATAGGCTCATTCGGAGATGGTTACCTAAAGGAACTAAGAAAACGACTCCCAAAGAAGTCGCATTCATCGAAAATTGGATTAATAACTATCCTAAAAAACACTTGAACTACAAGTCCCCCAGAGAAGACTTCTTGATGGAGAACTTGAAATTTGGCAATGAAATAAAGACTATACAAATTGATTAAGGAATTTAAAACATAGTAGATTGAAACTAGAATAGTACACCTCTACTTCTAAAACATTCTTAGAAATCGATTTGACTGTCCTGATCGATTTATCCTGTTCTTATTTCATTTCACTATAATTTCTAACAATATTTTAAAAACTGAACCGTACTATTTCAACTTCCATAAATTACAATATTGATAGGCACAGTTCCCATACCTGTCCAAATTCGAATAACGTTTAGTATAAATTAGAATATGACTACAACATCACAAATAATTAGACTATCTATAATATCTACGATGTAACATATACATAGGAAGCACCGTTATCAAGAGCGCCAAGGCTATCAACCAGATAAGATGAAGATACAAACCTGTCACCTCACCTCCCCATATAATACGAATCATGCAGGTAGCGTGATACAAGGGAGAAAACCAAGTCAAATCACCAAGTATTGGGGGCAAGGAAGTAATGGGAAAGAAGGTATCTGAAAACATATAAAGAGGACGGATTACCAAAACATTGTAGTAATTCAGAAATTCCCTAGACGGTGCCAAGTAGGTAAAGATTAGTCCTAAAACACCAAACAAATAACCCACTATAAATAAAATCAGAGGAATCAATAACATCAAGACATGAAAATGCGCTGTGATAAGCATGGAAATCAGCCAAAAAATCCCACCGAAAATCACTGCACGAATACCTGCCCAGATAGCCTGACCCACCACAATATCACTCGTATTGATTGGCGTCATCAACATAGCATCATAAGTCTTTTCAATCTTATACTGGATAAAGGCATTGACCGTTGTTTCTGCGGTGGCCGCAGACATGGCAGTCGCAGCAATTAAACCTGTAATGACAAAATCACGGTAGAGCATACCGTTAACATGCGTCAAATAGGCACCAACTCCAAATCCCATTGCTAAAAGATAAAAGAGGGGGTCGATAAGGTTGGGGACAATTGAAATTTTAAATAAATTTCTAAAACTCATGTAGTTGCGTACCACAACGTGTCCGATGGACTGAAATGATAACTTAAACATGCAAGTCCTCCTTCTCTGTCCCAGTCAACCCCAAAAAAAGCGTCTCAAGGTTGTCAGCATCATACTTGATGAGCAAGTCTTCTACAGTTCCTTCTTCTTTGATAGTCCCTTGGTGGAGCATCAGCACCCTATCTGTCAAATATTCAATCTCATTCATATAGTGGGAAGTAATAATGATAGAAACACCTAATTCCTTCAACTCCAAAAGTTTATCCCAAATAATATTGCGGGATTGAATGTCTAAACCAACTGTCGGTTCATCTAAAATGATAATATCAGGCCGATTGATGAGAGCTCTTGCCAAGACAAGACGTCGTCGCATCCCATCCGACAGCTGATTCACCATCTTTTGCGCATGTTTGCTCAGTTGAACAAAATCCAAGAGAGAATCGATTCTCTTCCTAAGTTCGACAGATGAGATACCATAACATAGACCGTGAGCAAAAAGATTATCATAAACATTCAAGGTCATGTCCAGCATATCCTCCTGCCCTACAATACCCAGACAAGATTTACTCTTACGACGATTGGTTTCAATATTTTGCCCCAAGATATCAATCTCTCCTGAGGAAATTGAGGTCAGTGAGTAAATCATCTTTAAAGTGGATGTTTTGCCAGCACCGTTGATTCCCAAGATACCCAAACACTCTCCTTCTCCCAATTCAAAGCTAATTCCCTTGACAGCTTCATAAGAACCATATTGCTTTTTTAGATTTTTAACACTTAACTTCTTCACTCTTTCTTTCCCCCACAAATAGAGCATGTTGGATACTTTGTTAATTCATCAAAATGTTGTTCGAATGTTATAAAGTCAATTGAGAATCTTTTATTAAATGTTAGCAATGCTTCGTATCCCCAAAAAATATATCTTAAAATTTCAAACGAAATAAAATACCCTTGAAATAGACAAGCAGGACCTAAAGCACCATTCGGAGTTCTGAACATCTCTAGTTCCAATGAATTTGTCATCGTACGAACAGTCTCCAACTCCTCAGCATACTCAGGAATTTTTTCCAAATCCTCTAAAAACTGACAGTAATAGCACGCTGCTTTATACGGAATAATTGAATATACTTTCCCATTTTTCTTACCAACCACAGCAGACAGACATAATTTATTGTATTGAACACAGGCTTCATTGACCCAAAAATCAATATAGCCTGTTGGATAATCTGCAACATTTACTACGATATCACATTTTGAAGTTTTTATTAACTCATCGACATCCTCTTTTGAACCTATCTCTTTATCAAGTACCTCAAATTCAATTAAAGGATTAAACTTTCTAAGCGACTCTTTTGCAGCCTCTACTTTTCTTTTTCCAATATCAGATGTCGAATACAAAATTTGTCTATTGAGATTACTAGCTTCGACCGTATCAAAATCAACTGCTGTAATATGCCCTATACCTAATTCAGCCAATGCTAGACAGATATTACTTCCTATACCGCCAATACCTAAGAGCAAAATACGCGTCTTTTTTAATTTTAACTGATAATCATATTTTGTTAAAGATAATGTATCTAAAGTATTAAAAAAGTTAAGATTTACGGAATATCTGTCCAATTCTTCTGAAGTTAATTCAGTTGTAGTAACAAAATTATCCTCCAAATACCCTAGTGTATCTAGTAAAGAAATACTTTCTTCTACATCATTAGAAGACAAGTTATCAACTAAACTACAAATTTCATTGATTGTGTATTGTCCATTGAGGAGCTTAATGAGCTGAGTATACTTCTCATCCAGATTCTCAATCTCAATACCATAATCTTTTCCTATACCTAATCTAATTTTATCCTTTAAAAATAGGACACTATGAATATCTTTAATTTTAGGTAAATTCAATTCTATTTCCTCCTAAAATAGACAAAAGGAATGGAAAAATCCATTCACTTTTGAAAAAATGTTGAGAATGTAATCTTAAGATTAACGTCCTTCAACTGTGGATACTGCTGCAATTACTTTTGTAATTTTACCTCCATTTAAACTCAGACAATAAAATTTAAAATATTCTCTAGTAAAACATTTTAAAAATCTATTTATCTTGTGCTTTAATTATAGTATAATAAAAGATAGAAAATCATCGATATATGAAATTTGGAGAAAATTTTTATGGAACCAGATATTTTCATCATCACAAAACTCTTATCAGACCCTTCTCGGATGCACATTTTAGATATTCTAATGGATGGAAAAGCTCACACGGTTAACGAAATTGCCAGCTTTACCAAAATCAAGCAACATACTGTCAGCTATCACCTCAAATTACTTACCGAAGCACAGGTAACCACTCTACAAACCTATGGACGTTTTCATTATTATTCTTTAAAAAGTGCTGCCATTGCAGAAATGCTGGAATTTCTCAGCTTCTACTCTCCTCAGCGTGATGTCAAAAGTTATAAACAACACATTCACAAAAAGGAATTAAAGGTCGCTCGCACCTGCTATGACCATATTGCTGGTGAGCTTGGCATTTCCATTACCAATTATCTCTTGCAAGAAAATCTCCTCAGCGAATCAGAAAAAGACTTCCAACTCACTGAAGCTGGGAAGTCTTATTTCCAAAGAAAATTACACATTGATACGGATGAATTGAAAAAGAAAAAACGGAAATTTTGCCCTAAATGTTTGGATTGGAGCGAACGTAAAAATCATGTCGGCGGAGCTCTCGGCAATGCTCTTTTAGAATTTTTCAGTGAAAAACAATTGGTCATCCCTGCACAAACGCCACGTTCACTTACCATTACAGAGCAGGGCAAAGAATTCCTCGAAAAGGAGTGGGGGATTTAAACATGGATTTTTAAGCAAATAACTGTCCATACCAATTCTATAACAACCTCTCTATTCCCCTTACTCTCCCAACTGGGCACTGTAGGCGATAATCTGATCAACCGTATCAGACAAGAATTGGATGGTATCACGAAGTGGTTTGTCTGTTGAAATATCGGCTCCGATAATCATGGCTGACTCAAGCGGTGTCTTGCTACCACCTGATTTGAGGAGATTGAGCCAGTCTTCAGCTCCGGTTTCAGAGTTTTTAAGATGAAGGTAACCAGCTGTCGAGATAACTAGTCCTGCTGAGTAAGTATAACTATACAAGCCCATGTAGTAGTGAGCTTGGCGCATCCAAGTCAAAGCTGCATCATCGTCGATTTCAATGGCATCTCCCCAGAAATCGGTCAAAACTTCCTTCATAATGCTGTTGAGCTTACTTGCTCCAAAGGTCTCCCCTTCTTCAATCAATGTATACACTTTACGCTGGAATGCTGCTTCCAAAAGGTGAGTGATAAAGTTATGGAAGTAGGTGTCTGTCAAGCGGTGAGCCAGAGCGAAGCGTTTTTGACGAGGGTCGTCAGACTGATGCTCCAAGTAATCACTGAGAAGCAATTCATTGAAAGTTGACGGCGCTTCAACATAGTAAGTCGACATGTGAGCATTGAAGTAACTCTGATGATTGTCTGAAAAGATGAATTGACCAGAATGCCCGATTTCATGAATCAAGGTATAGACATCGCTCAAACGGCCTGTCCAGCTCATGAGGACATAAGGGTGCACGCGATATGAATCCGCCGCATAACCGCCGGAATCCTTGCCACTGTTAGCAGCAAAGTCCACCCAGCGCTCTTCTTGATAGCGAGAAACTTCCTGACAATATTCCTGCCCCAAAGGTTCTACCGACTTCATGACCAAATCATAGGCGTCGTCAATAGTCACTTGAGGATTGAGGGCGCTATCCAAGTCCAATTTCCAGTCTGCAAAGGTCATCTTTTCAAGGCCATTCACCTTGGCAACATGCTTGAGGTATCTCTGAGCAACGGGCGCAAAATCCTTCATGATGAGGTCAATCTGACGATCAAACATAGCACGGTTCACTTCTTGCTCAGCCAGGAGATAATCAAAGACTGAGTCGTAACCCTTCATATCTGCTAGTAGTTTTTCAGACTTGACTTGGGCTAGATAGGCTGCAGCGGCCGTATTTTGGTGCTTACGAAGTCCCTCTGAGAAGGAACGGAAGGATTTCTCACGAACCTCAGCATCCTCATGATTTTGGTAGAAATTTTCATAGGTCACAAAGCTGTTTTTGTAGGTCTTGCCATGGGCTTCAAAGTCAGCCATTTCAAAATCCCCAGCACGCATCTTAGTATAAATATCCTGCGGACTGTAGAAAACTTCACCGAGATTGGTCAAGGCCTTCTCCACATCAGCCCCTAGATAGTGGGCTTTTTTGATTTTGGCCTGACGAATGGCCGCCGTCAAATGAGGCAATTTACCCAAACGGTCCAAGACTTCCTCATCAGCTTCCACCAAGGCATCGTCAAAGAAGGTCAAGGCTACGCTGGCGTCTGTTTCAAATTCCATCCCAGCTTGGGCGATATTAGCAAAATCCTCATTGCTATAGTCTGTCGTCTGCGGCATAAAGCCATAGTTGCCAATATGGCTCATCTGAATGTAGATTTGTTCCAATTCCGCAAAGGCCTTTTCAAAATCCTCAAAAGTATGAAGATTTCCCTTGTAATCACGACTAAATTGGTTGATGTCTTCACGAGCCTTCTCGATCGCACGCAAGAAATCCTCACGGTCTTGATATAGGGCTGTTAAATCCCAAAGTTCCTTCTCTGGAAATTCTGAACGGTGTTTTTGTTCCATTTTCTTCCTCTTATTTCTCTAATTCTAATAAAACACTAAGGGCTGATAAGGCGTAAAGCGGTGCTGTTTCTGCTCGCAAGATACGAGGGCCAAGTCCTGCCAATACTGCTCCCTTAGCTTCGAAACTCTCAATTTCTGCAGGTGACAGACCGCCTTCTGGTCCAAATATAAAGAGCAATTTGGCTCCTTTTTCAAGACCAGAGACTGCTTGCAAGAGAGCAGTGGCTTCACCGTCTTTAGCAGACTCTTCATAAGCTACTATGATAGAGTCAAACTGGTCCAACTGAGCTAGAAAATCGGCTTTTTTCTCGAAAAGCTTGATACTTGGAACAACATTACGCTTGCTTTGTTCTGCTGCTCCAAGGGCAATTTTTTCTAATTTTTCAACCTTTTTACCCAATTTCTTGCCATCCCACTTGGTAACTGACCAGTCGGCAGGAAAGGCCCAGATTTGGCTAGCACCCAGTTCGGTTACTTTTTGAGCGATGAACTCCAGCTTGTCTCCCTTGGGAAATCCAGATGCGATGGTCACTTGGATTGGTAATTCCACATTGTCAGCTAATTCTTGGACCAACTCAAACTGACGGGCTTCCACATCCAGCACGCACGCCAAACGTTTTATGCCATCATCAAAGACCAAGGTCACTTCATCATCTTCTTTCAGGCGCATAACCTGAAACATATGCTTGCTGGTTTCCTTGTCCTCGATGGTGACAGGAGAGACTGCACTCCCCTTGACAAAATACTGCTGCATGCTAGCCTCCAATCACACCTGAAATATCCTTGGTTTTCTTAAAGACACAGGCATTCCATTCCCCTTGAACCATGTGGGTTTCAAGGAAAAATCCAGCTGACTCAGCCGACTCGCGCACCATGTCCCACTTGTCCTTGATAATGCCACTCATGATGAGGTAGCCTTCATCCTTTACCAAGCGATAAGCATCCTCCGTCAGATGAATGAGAATATCCGCCAAGATATTAGCCACGATGACATCTGCTTCAATCTCAACTCCCTTAAGCAAGTCTCCTGCTGCTACATGGATATTTTCCATACCAGTGTTGAGCTCAATATTTTCCTGAGCCACACGAACCGCCACATCATCCAAGTCATAGGCGAAAATCTCCTTGGCACCTAGGAGTGAGCTTGCAATAGAAAGAACCCCTGAACCAGTCCCTACATCTAGCACTGTTTCGCCACCACGAAGAACCTGTTCCAAGGCAAAGAGGCTCATCTTGGTTGTTGGGTGGGTCCCTGTCCCAAAGGCCATACCAGGATCCAGCTTGATAATCTTTTCTCCTGCTGTTGCCTCATAGTCCGTCCATGACGGTACGATGGTCAGGTCATGGGTGATGCGTGCCGGTTCATAATACTTCTTCCAGTTGTCAGCCCAGTCTTCCTCAGCCAAGGCAGTCGTGCCCATCTTGACTTCTCCTAGGTCCATAAAGTCGGTCAATTCTGCCAGACGAGCCTGCAAATCCGCTTCAACTGCTGCTACATCAACCGTTTCAGGGTAGTAGGCGGTCACTACGATTTCTTCCTGTTGCTCCACCTCTGGGAAAATTTCACCGAATCGGTCCACATTTCCCACATAGTCCATGCTGTCTTCAATTGCTACCCCTTGCGCTCCCAGCTCAATCAAGAGATTGGAAACCAACTCCTCTCCCTCACGCTTCACTGTAACTTTTAACTCTTGCCATGTTTCCATTATTAAGATACCAAGCCCGTAAAACACAAAGCCAAAATAGGAAACTCTCTGAAGACGTTTGTGTCTAAGAGAAGTTTATCTTTTTGGCACAGTGTTTAGGGCGGGTTCAGTTTAGAAATGTAACTGAACCATCCTTTCTAATCACTTACTTTTAAATAATCTTTTAATCTCTCTTGCAACTGAGGCACAACTTGACTGGAACTAAGAAATTCCTCAACATTCATCAGCTGATAGCCCTGTCCTTCATCTCCGAAGATGATATTGTCAAATTGTTCTTGTCTTAGCTGACCAACCATAAAGACCGATTTCTTGCCTTTAAAAATTACGCTAGGATAAATCTTGCTCCAAAGCAGACAGTCTTCATCTAAATGAATTCCCAGTTCCTCATAAACTTCACGCCGAGCGCATTCAAAAGGGCTTTCGTCCCCTTCACGGCCACCACCTGGCAACTCCCACATGTTGGGACAAGGGATATCGTCCTTGTCATCACGCAAAATCGTCAGTAGCTTATCCCCACAAAAGAGGGCAATCTTGCAACCTTGGAAATCAGAAATTTCTAGTTCCATCTTCAGTTCCTTCTAACATTTCCTTTTCCAGCTCTGCTAACAAGTTTTCATAATAGCGTTTCTCGTCCCTCAACATTCGACTACTATCCATTTTCTGTCTAGCAATCTTGAGAGCCTTACGAGTTCGATCTACATCTTTCTTCACCTTTAATTGATACCAGGCTTGTATCACTTGAAGATTGGACAGTTTGAGAGACAGAAACGATTTGACCTGTCGAATACTAGCATATTGCTCCGCTTGCTCAAAATCTCCTTCCAACAAGGCGATATGAAGCAGGGATAGTTGGGCAACTGTCTGCATCATCGGAGTAGTTGTCCTCTCAAGTAATGCTTGAAACTGCTGTTTAGCTACTTCTTCCTTCCCTTCCAAAATGGAAACTTCACCTTGCATACCTAATACACCATCCGCAAAACTCCCTCGTGCATCCTCAGGAACTGCTTGAACAAAGTCTTTCAAATCATATTCTTGAGGAGCCAGCAAAGTTTGAGCAGAATGTCTCAATACCAGGTAGGCGTATTTGGTATTTTCAGGGTGTTGTAGTAATTCCCAAATTTTTGCTCCATCGGTGATGTCGACTGGCAAAATGTTATTTAGGAAGAAAGATAAATTAAGAAAAATCCAAGTCCCTGCAAAATACCAGCTTCTTGTCAAAAATCCAAACACTATCGCCAATAATATCAAGCCGAGATGAACCATCAAGCCTCCTGAAAGCATCAGGATGATTCTTTGATCGCTTTCATCCTCTTTTAAACCAATGTATTGAGCACCAACATTTTTCAGAATGGCTGTTCTACTAAGATGAAACCTGCCTGACTTTTTGGTCAAAATAAAATGTCCTAATCCAAAAGCCACCAGCCGATAGCCTGTCAAGTAGCCACAAAAAGCATGACCCAGTTCATGAAGAATAAAGATTAAATACATGCTTAGAAGAGCGAAGGCATAACCAAAAGTAAAGGCTAAAACTGCGGAATACCCCAACTCTGCAAATGCGATTGTTCCACAAGCAAAAGCTAGCATAATAAAGACAACAGCTAGCACATAAACCAAATAAGTCCCAATTTTCTTCATAACACCTCCAACCAACTCCTAGTATCTTGGATAAGGATAAAATTCTCCCTCTTCCAAGCCAACTTTTCCTTCTTCAAAGACTTCTTGATTCCATTCCATAACAAATTCCTCTGCTTCTGGATCTTCCAAAAAGTCCATGAGGGTATCTAGCCCAACCTCAGCAGTATCTTTAAGGAAAAGGGCAAAATAAGCTAAAAATTCACGGGAAAATCCTTTTTTAGGCAGGTAAGGAATAACAGTCAAATAGTCTTCCTCATTGACTGTTGACTTGGCAGGATTGTAGAAAAGGACCGCTTCCTCAAAAAGAATGTCATCTGATGAAACCTCTCCGTCTTCATCCACCATCTCCACACCTGCAGCATTTTGCGCTTCCAATAGAAAACTCACTTCTACCGCATGGTTGCGTTTGTCCCAGCTAATCTCAAAGTCAAAGGGAAAGTTCTTGTCCAACTCTTCCTCTAAAACATCTAAAAATCCGTATGTTGCCATTTTGTCCTCTTTCTATGCGACTCTTTAATCGCCCCGATTGCTCGGAAATATGCTAAAATAGATACTACCATCTTACCACAAAATTATTTTATGTCCTAATTATACCATATTACCTCATTTAAACCCTTGGTATCAGTGATTTTCTTAAAAGTCTGATTTCTTCATTTCTCATAAAAATCAATATAAAAAGCCCGCGAAAGGGCTAATAAATCTATAAAATCAATAGGCGAGTAACTAGCACAAGTGGACGTGCTTTTTTATTGACTATTACCACGATACCACGCTTAATCTTAGGCTTGAACTTTCTTATCTGCAATAGCGTCTGTCAAAGTCTGAGAAAAGTTAAGTCCCATTTCTCGTCCCAACTTATCTGCCCATTTTGGTATGGTCAAAGTCTTTTTAATGGGTTCCTGACTTCCTAGGTATTCTGATACATCAACAGATACCATAGAAATAAAAGATTTATCAAGGTCATAGGTTGACACGAAATCTTCATCATCTTTAAAAGGATCATTATCAATTAAAGACAAGCTATTGATATCTGATGGCTGAGGTAACTCTCCATCACTCTCTATCAAATCTGCAACAGTTATCCCTAGCCACTCCGACCCCATAGCCAAAGCCTCAGAAATCCCCTCTCCTTGTGTAGCTGAGTATTCAAAATCTGGGAAATGGACAAAATAAGTCGCTTCTGTTCCGTCTGTGTCGTCATAATAAAATAAAGCTGGATACGTAACTAACATTTCACTACCTCCATATCAAAAAGCAGGGGCTGAATTTTACAACCCAGCTTGCTTTCTTATCCCTCTTTCAGTGTACTTATTCAGCTCACCATGAAGGATTGTGATAGGTCTTTCCCCTTGCTTCTCGATTTTAATATGGGAGCCTTTACCGCCTCTAGTCTTTATCCAACCATGGGCCGTAAGGAGTTTAACCATCTCTTTTTGTGTCATAGGCATAGCGCTTTTACCTCCTGACAACACCATTATAACACGTGTTACACGTATTGTAAAGGAGTGATACTTATTATTCTATTATACATAAAAACCCTTAGATGTGGTTCTAAGGGAAGCCAATTTATTCATACCTATTTTTCTAATGAGTAGTAAAAACTGCTTCTTTATCGAGCAATTCATCATCTGTATAGTCAATTGTAAAAGTATCTCGATCTAAGACAGATTGAGGCGGAGTTGAATGAATCATAGGAACACTGCGTACTCTATATTTTTTATCTCCAATTTTTACAAACTGATACTCTTCGAAAATCTCTTCAAACCACGTCAACGTCGCCTTACCGTACTCAAGTACAGCCTGCGGCTAGTTTCCTAGTTTGCTCTTTGATTTTCATTGAGTATGATTAACTCTCAAGTATTCAAAATCAGGATTTTCAACAGTTATTACAAGGAGGCGATTTACTACTTCAAAAACATCAATTATTCTATTTTTCATATTTTTTCAACCCATTATTAGAATGAACTTCTTGGTAAGCAAAATCAAGTTTAGATTTAATGTTTTCGTACAAATCTAAAATCTCTTTTGGAGTATCTTCCCGGAAGAAAAGTTTTCTTTTCCCTGAAATAACTTGATCACTAAGAATCCAATGACGAATTTGTTTTGTAAAAATCAAAATTTCCTGACTTGGTAGTTCCATCATTTCCATTGCTTATCACCTCTCTTTTCATTATAGTTCATACAATGACATTCAGCAATATTATTTCTCAAGTCAGCACTTCCACTTCTTTAGGCTCAACTATCCTATTTTGAGCTTTAAAGAAAATCAAATCTCTCATGCTGATACCTCTCCTCATTAAATTAAATAGTAAAAAAGATTCTATCTCACTCCCTGATTATTACAAAACCATTGAAATATCACAACTAATAGGCTAGAATGGATATAGTAGATCAGTCATTCTACTCAAATCCACGCTAGAAAGGACTGCTATGCCAGACAATCTCGCGCTTCGCATGCGCCCTAAAACCATCGACCAGGTCATCGGTCAGGAGCATCTGGTCGGACCTGGAAAAATCATCCGCCGCATGGTGGAAGCCAACCGCCTGTCCTCCATGATTCTATATGGCCCTCCGGGAATCGGCAAAACCAGTATTGCCTCTGCCATCGCTGGAACGACCAAGTATGCCTTTCGAACTTTCAATGCGACAGTTGATAGTAAAAAGCGACTGCAAGAAATCTCGGAAGAAGCTAAATTTTCTGGTGGTCTCGTCCTATTGCTAGACGAAATTCATCGACTAGATAAGACCAAGCAAGACTTCCTCTTGCCTCTCTTGGAAAGTGGACTGGTCATCATGATTGGAGCAACGACTGAAAATCCTTTCTTCTCTGTCACTCCTGCCATTCGTAGCCGTGTTCAAATTTTCGAGTTGGAACCTCTGTCTAACCAAGACGTCAAAGAGGCCCTGCAGATAGCTCTAAGTAACCCTGAACGTGGTTTTGATTTTCCAATAGAACTAGATGAGGATGCGCTGGATTTCATCGCAACCTCTACAAACGGAGACCTTCGCTCTGCCTTTAACTCACTGGACTTGGCTGTTCTCTCTACCCCTGAGAATGACAAGGGCATTCGCCACATCACCTTAGACATCATGGAAAATAGTCTTCAGAGAAGCTACATCACTATGGACAAGGATGGAGACGGTCACTATGATGTTCTATCTGCCCTGCAAAAGTCTATCCGTGGCTCAGATGTGGATGCCAGTCTCCACTATGCTGCCCGCTTGATTGAGGCTGGGGATCTGCCTAGTCTCGCTCGTCGCTTGACTGTTATCGCCTATGAAGATATTGGCTTAGCCAATCCTGAGGCCCAGATTCATACCGTGACTGCTCTGGATGCTGCCCAGAAGATTGGGTTCCCAGAAGCCCGCATTCTCATTGCCAATGTCGTGATTGATTTGGCCCTTTCTCCAAAATCCAACTCAGCCTATGTAGCTATGGATAAGGCACTTGCTGACCTCAAAACATCAGGGCACTTGCCTATTCCGCGACACCTGCGTGATGGGCACTACAGTGGAAGCAAGGAACTTGGCAATGCCCAAGACTATCTCTATCCACACAACTATCCTGGAAATTGGGTCAAGCAAGACTATCTGCCAGAAAAAATTCGTAATCATCACTATTTCCAAGCAGAAGATACTGGTAAATATGAACGGGCCTTGGCTCAAAGAAAGGAAGCTATCGACCGTTTGCGAAAAATCTGAAATCCTTTTCAAAAAATTGCACTTTCCTCTTGATTTTTTTTGAAAAAGTGGTATCATATAAGTATAGAAACGCTGTGGTGTACGACTTCACACTTAAGTGTTGACCGACTATTTTTTGTATTATTAGGGAAACAAAAGTCTTCTAACAGCATGTAGGCCGTCTCACACGGAAACAGCTTCAGTTAGAGCGAGTTGCCCACCTGCTTAATTGCGCGGGTTCAATACAAACCGTGAAGTTTCGGCACCAATACAGCTTTTTTCTTTGCCTCCTTAGCTCAGCTGGCAGAGCAGCGGACTCTTAATCCGTGGGTCACAGGTTCGATCCCTGTAGGGGGCATCTACATACAACAGGAAAAGCCTTGGAACCAAGGTTTTTTTTGCTTAAATAAAATTTTTTTCAAATTCTTTAGAAAACTAGTTTAAATCATAATCCAACACCAATTTTACAAATACCATAAACTAAGCTTATATACCCAAAACACAAAAAGTCCTCTTTCCACTATTTTAGAAAGAGAACTTTTTCTTTAGGAGAAATAACTTTATTTTTAATCGATTCGTGATAGCTCAGCTGGCACTGTTAAGTAATAAGTTGCAGTCAAGCTTGCTTTGCCTTGATTAACAAAAATCTCGATGGAATTTTTATCTAAAATAACATCCAATTCTTTAGCTTCAATATCTACATACCGTCGGCTTGTATCCTGTTCTTCTTCACCTAGAATTTTTTGAACAAGATGGCTACGATCAATGTAAACTTGCTGCGCATTACTGACATAACCAAATTCAAGATAATCTGTATCATTTCCTAAGCGGTAATGACAATCTTTATCTATTTGGATTTGATATTGGCCTTTTTTAACAGGGAATTGTCTTAGTTTGCCATCTTCCAATCTTAGAATTCTAGGTAAAGTCATGGCACATGCCCATTTGTGTTCTTGGTCATGGGTTGGAAGGGTACGCCCCCATGTCTGCATCCAAGCAATCAGGATACGACGATTTTGATCGTCCAACAATGTTTGAGGCGCATAGAAGTCTTGGCCATGATCAATTTCTTGAACTGATTCTGGGATAAAACGTTTTTCTCCCCAATCTACCTTACCCGTGAACAAAACCGATGAGTTGATGTTATGATATGAGTCTCCCTCACGCTGATAACGCATGGGTGACATAATAAGGCAATCTTTCCCCTCTAACTCGAAGTAATCTGGGCATTCCCACATGAAGCCTTGGTGTTCTACCCCTTTTAAAAAGATGGATTCGAACTGCCATTCTACTAGGTTATCGGACCCTAGTAGAACGATACAGCCCACATTATCCTTGTGTTTGGCAGCTACTACGGAGTAATAGCGTCCATCTTTTTCAAAGAGTTTTGGATCACGAAAATCAGCAGCAATCAACTCATCTGGCAAGTCTGCTCCAGTTGCAACTGGATTTTGTTCAATCTTTTCAAAGTGAATCCCGTCGTCTGAAAATGCTATATTTTGCACTTGACGAACACCTGTTTCTTCTTCGATATGCCCAGTATACATGAGCCAGAGGCGATCATCCTTGACAATGGCAGAACCTGAGAAACATCCATTGCGGTCATAATCTTGGTCAGGAGCAAGTGCCACCGGCAAGTGCTCCCAAGTCATCAAGTCCTTACTTTTAGCATGTCCCCAGTGCATAGGCCCCCAAACACTATCATAAGGATAGAATTGATAAAAGAGATGGTATTCTCCACGAAAATAGACAAATCCATTTGGATCATTGATCCAACCAATCTCAGCTGAAAAATGTTCTTCAGGCTTATATTGAGTATTTACGAGATGTTTATTTTCTGCTATAAAACGATTGGCTTTTTCTACTGTGTATTTCTTATCTCCCATAATCAACCTCTAGTTTTTGTTTGCTTGGTATTGGTCGTAGTATTTTTGTTTAATAGCGAGGTAATCTGAAAGTCCGTATTTTTCAAGTTCTTTCTTGTAATCATCCCACTCAGCATCAATATTGCCATTTACAATCCATTCAGCGCGCTTGCGGTAGATATAGTCATTCATATCTGCCTCGATGTGGGCAATCTTATCCAGATCTTCCTGTGTCATAAAGACTCTTGGATAGTTATTGTCATTGCTCATGTAAGGAACATAATATTCTTTGATAAGATCCAAACGCCATTTGGCATCATCTGGCATAGTTGTCACTTTACCATAGTATGAATCTAGGATAGCTAGTGGTCCTCCTACTTCAGTCTTTTGACGAAGTTCTGCTGGTGCAGTTCCGTTTAGTGGTAAGTGTTTGAGGCTGTTAGTTGCTTGGTCAAATTCAAAGATATTTTGTTGCTTGTCATCTCCGTAAGTTCCCCAGTTATTTTGCACAGATTGGAGTGGAGCGTATTGTGCATCAATCCATTTAGCTGTCAATTCTAGGTTTTTGTTTACACTGGTAATAACCATCTTGTCACGTGCAAATCCCATACCGTTTGTACGAGCTACGTGTTTTTGACCACTTGGTCCAGCAAGTACTGGTAAAACATCATAACTTTCGTTACTTCCAGTAACATTATTCTTATCCCATGTAAAGTAAACACCAAATTTCTGATCATGACCTTTAGCAATGTAACTATTCCAATCATGTTCGAAAGCTTCTTTATCAATCAAGCCTTTTTCTTGCAATTGACGGATAAATTTGACACCTTCTTTATAGTTATCGTTATCTGCTGTGAAATCAACTTTGCCATCATTTCCTACTACTAAATGATCATCGTTATCCCCTATACCAAATGCAGCAAATAGGAATTTAAAATCTTCGTTTCCGTTACCACTAATAAATGAAAATGGAATTTCATCAGCCTCTCCATTTCCATTTGGATCCCCGTTTTTGAAAGCTTCTAGGACTTTAATCAAATCATCAGTAGTTTTTGGCATTTCAAGACCAAGTTTCTTAAGCCAATCTTTGTTAATCCAAGCCATATCGTTGACGCTTTGAATAGACTCTTTAGATTTGGCATGTATTTATCAATCAAATCTTCAACTGGAATAATAACACCTTTTTTAGCCCAGTTCATCAAGTCCACATCTGAAGCTCCGTCGTTGTGGATAGCATCTGGTAAATCACCACTAGAAATATCCAAGTTACGTTTTTCTGCAAAGTCGGATTGGTAGTTGGTCCAGTCAATATGAACGCCAGTTTCCTTCTCCAAACGTTGCAAAATTAACTTTTCATTTGGGTCTTTAGGAGATAACGGTGAACTGGCTGTCATAAACTTCAATGTTTTCTTTTCTTGAAGCGGGAATGTTACACCTTCCAACTTATAATCTGGACTTGAAGCTGTATTTTTTGAGCCACAGGCTGCAAGTACTGCTAAACTAGCTGTCAACAAAACTGCTGATTTTGAGAATGTTTTGAATTTCATGAGAAAACTCCTTTTATTTTTCTTTTTTTATCCTTTAAGTGAACCAGCCATAATTCCTTTATCAAAGTATTTTTGGAAGAATGGATACATAACAATCAATGGCAAGCTGGAAATGACAATAGTTGCGTATTTAATCAATTCAGCTAAACGTTTCATTTCATTCATAGCCGCTTGTGCTCCAATCATGTCTTGACCTGGTTGGCTCTGAATGAGAATTTTACGAAGTACTAGTTGCAATGGTTCCAAGTTTGGATCCTTGATATAAATCATTGCATCAAAGTATGAGTTCCACTGGCCGACAAAAGCATAGAGGAAGAGAACAAACATAATTGGTTTTGCAAGAGGAAGCATGATTTTGAAGAAAATCTGTAAATCATTTGCACCATCAATGACCGCTGCTTCAACTAATTCTTCAGGCAATCCTTGGAAATAAGCCCTAGCAAGAATAATATTCCAAACATTGACAGCACCTGGAACAATGATAGCCCATGGAGTATTCAGCATGCCCAAATCTTTTACCAGCAAGTAAGTTGGGACTAAACCACCACCAAAGAACATGGTTACAATCAAGAAGTAGTTAATCCAACGGCGCCCTACCAAGTCTTTCTTAGAAAGAGGATAAGCTGTAAACACAGATAGCAAGACTGTTAAAGCCGCAAAGCCAAAAGAGTATAGTAGAGAATTGATAAAACCTCTTAGAATAGATTGGTCACTGAATACACGCTGGTAACCTTCTACCGTCCAATCGGCTGGATTAAAGCTAATCCCTCTACTAACCAGAACCTTAGGATCCATAAAGGATGCTACGACGATATAAAGTAAAGGAAGTAAGGTTATCAAAACGATAAAGACAATAATGATTTTATTTAAGAGTAAGATACGTCTATCAAATTTTGTATCCATAATCGAATTTTTCATGCTTCCCTCCTTAAATTCCTTCACCATTATTCACGCGTTTAACGATTTGGTTAACCGCGACTAGCAATACTACGTTAATCACTGCATTAAACAAACCAACCGCTGTTGAGTAAGAATAGTCTCCTGATACAAGACCAACTTTATAGACATATGTAGAGATAATTTCAGAAGTTGGCAAGTTCAACGATGTCTGCATCAGGAATGCTTTTTCATATCCGACATTCATGATTCCACCTGCAGCTAAAACAAATTGGATAACCATAATAGGCTTAAGAGCTGGAATATCAATGTGCCAGATTCGTTGGAAGATATTGGCTCCATCCAGTCGTGCTGCTTCTACTAAGGCTGGATCTACATTTACCAACGTTGCCGTGTAGAGCGTTGAAGCCCACCCCATTCCTTGCCAGATACCACTAAAGATGTATAAAGGTCTAAAGAAGTCTGGATTTGTCAAGAAGTCAGCCTTCATTCCAAACATAGAGAGAAAATTGTTAATTGGTCCTCCCACTGAAAAGAAAAGGAAAATCATACCAACGATAACAACGACTGAGATAAAGTTTGGTGCGTATAAAATGAGCTGAATTCGTTTTTTAACTTTTTCACTCAAGAGTTGATTGAGCATAATAGCAAGAATGATTGGTGGTAAAAAGCCAAGCAATAAACCATAGATACTTAATTTTAAAGTATTGGCTAACAAGATACCAAAGTTGGGAGAGGATATGAATTTTGTAAACTCAGAAAAACCAATCCAATCACTCCCTAAAATTCCTTTTAAGGGATTGTAATCTTTAAATGCGATTAAAACCCCGTACATAGGAATGTATTTAAAGATAAAGGTTAAAACTAAACCAGGGACAGTCATCAATAACAAGAGTTTTTGTTTCTTGATTCTTTCCCAAAGAGAAACTTGCTTCGCTTTGCTATTCATAGCAACCTCCTTTTTTGAAACGTTTCATTTTTGGTCGAAAAAGATAACGCTTGGCGCTGTCTATTTGTTTTGTTTTTGAAACGTTTCATTTTTGTTTTAAAAAAATAAATCTTTTTTTATCTGAATTCATTCTAACATTGTTAGCGTTTTCTGTCAAGACTTATTTTCATTTTTTGTTGTTTTTCCTTCAACAAATTTCACTGGTAGGATTGTCTGCAAATTAACAGTCTTTCCATCAATAATATCAAACAAAATCCGAACCGCTTCTTTTGCCATTTCTTCCAATGGTTGTTCAATAGTTGAAAGTAGATAATCTCTATCTCCAGCCATTTTAATTCCATCGTATCCAATAATTTGGACATCATGAGGAATACGTTTACCATTTTTTTCTAGTATATCAATAACATCTAAAGCTGCAAAGTCGTTAATTGTAAAAATTCCATCTATAGAATGATTGTCTTCCAAGAAACTCTCTAGCTTTCCATGATAGTCAGTAACTGTCTCATCCAAATCAAAAATACTAAGAGGTATTTTATGCTCTTGGACATACTTTTCAAAGGAAATTCTACGACGTTTGGTTTCATTAATGGTTGTATTATGTCCGCCCACAAAGGCTAAATGCTGACATCCTTTACTAATTAATTGTTTAGCTGCTTCTCTTCCACCTGCATCATTATCTGATGAAACACAAGGAATGGCAATATCTGAGTATGTGCGGTCAATACTAACAAAGGGAATTCCTGACGTCAAGTAATGTTCAATTGGACTATAGGTAATGGCAACCACTCCATCAACTTTATTATGACGCAACATCTCCAGATAGTCTTGCTCTCTATTTGTACCATTGATAGAACATAAGAGTAATTTGTTATTTCTCTTATAGACTTCATTTTCCACATGCATAGCAAATTCTGAAAAGAAGGGATGCCAGATACTTGGTACAATGATTGCAATCGTTTCTGTTCGATTTTTTTTCATTCCTCTAGCATAGTAATCTGGAATGTAATTCAAAGTTTTAATCGCTTGCTCCACTTTTTTCAAGGTTACTTCTTTAATGCCTTTTTCTTTATTAATCACACGTGAAACTGTTCCAACACTAACTCCTGCTTCTAAAGCAACATCTTTCATGGTAATTGATTTTCTTTGTTCTACCATCTTATCACCTCCTTTCAATATATAGTATCATGCAAACGCTTTTTTAGCAACTATTTCTCAATCATTTTTGTCCAGACCCTTTTTCCCATCATGAATAAAATCACTCCAATCGGCTTTCTAAAATCCCATCAATTTCATATATAGGAATCTACCAACCACAGGAAAAGACTTTGTTTGCTTTCTATCTCCTCTTTTTCATAATATATTTCCGTACAGGTGCTTCAACCATTTGAACGATTTCAAATCCTTCTTTTTGGTAAAGATTCTGAGCTCTTTGATTTGCTTCGAGGACATTTAAAGAAATACTGTCTATATCTTCATTTTCAAAGGCCAAACTAACAAATTTCCTTAAAGCCTGCCTACCTAAGCCCTGCCCCTGTTTCTGGGGGTTGATAAAGAATCTTCCAATATGAAGATTGCTGTCTTCTAGCCTGATTTTCTGGATAAGCCCGACAAACTCGTGTCCATCAAAGATTGAAAAGACTCCTTCCAAGTCTTGCAAGGCTTGAAGGGTCAGTGGAAAAGGAATCCTTGGTCCCATCCATTGTTCTTGAAAGGATTTGCCAAGGGAGCTGGACCATTGGCATACGAGCTGAGCGTTTTCTGTGCTCACCTTTTCTTCAAAACGAATTATCATCTTGACCTCACCATCTTATCTATGTCTCTCCATTATACTACTTCTCCTATTTTTTACGAATAGATAAGTATGATTGATATTTATTTTTTTCTTGTCGGGAGTATTCTCGCTTCCTTTCTTGGTTTGGTCATTGACCGTTTTCCAGAGCAATCCATTATCAGTCCAGCCAGTCACTGCGATTCCTGTCAGACTCGCTTGCGTCCCTTAGATTTGATTCCGATTCTCTCACAGGTCTTCAATCGCTTTTGCTGTCGCTACTGCAAGGTCCGCTATCCTGTCTGGTATGCCCTCTTTGAACTAGGCTTAGGACTCCTCTTTCTGCTTTACTCTTGGGAATTACTTTCCTTGAGTCAAGTCATCCTAATCACTGCTGGTTTGACCTTGGGCATCTACGACTTTCGCCATCAGGAATATCCCTTACTGGTCTGGATGACTTTCCACCTAATCCTAATAGCTTCCTCTGGCTGGAATCTGGTCATGATCTCCTTCCTCATACTTGGAATTTTGGCTCATTTTATCGATATCCGCATGGGTGCAGGGGATTTCCTTTTTTTAGCTTCTTGCGCTCTCGTCTTTAGCGCAACAGAATTGCTCATCTTGATTCAGTTTGCTTCTGCAACGGGGATTCTAGCCTTTCTCCTGCAAAAGAAAAAGGAAAGACTTCCTTTCGTGCCTTTCCTCTTACTCGCTGCTTGTGTGATTATTTTTGGTAAGCTACTGCTTGTTTGATAAAGTCCAATTTCTGCCATATGTCCTTCATGAAATTATTTCACAGTTGAATTATAAATTATTTCTTTTGTACAAAGGAATGATGTTATCAAATCGATCTGTTCTTTTATCTTCTTGATACTGATCAAAAAATTTCATTTCGACTGAAAATATTTCGCTTATAAACTGTAAACGAATACTTTGTTTAGACATTATAGTCGCTAGACTGACTAGATGATTACTCAAAACGACGTCCAGAATACTCTTTACTTTGCTTGGTTTTTTAACAAAAATTTGATCATCCAGAGGTTCTATCATTTTGTAACCTTTTTGCGCAATTTGACGATAAAAGTAAGAATGTTGCTTTGGAGTCAATAATCCTAACTTAAAAGCTCGATACTCTAAAGCCTGTATCGAAACATTCAAATCCGACTTCAATAAAATATAACTATCAGGATTGCTGACACGCTTGCCAACCCTCTCTTCAAATTTGACTAAAAACTCTTCTTTTGGCAATAAAAAACATGATGCAAAATAATTTGCTTCTTGCTCCAAACGATCGCCATCTTCATTCATATCTTTATATTTGTGTAAAAGAATATGTCCTAGCTCATGAGCTAAGTCAAAATTTCGACGTACAGATGATTTATTCGTTCCCAACACAATATAAGGTCTTCCCAATTTTGACCATGCGCTATAAGCATCAGCTTGACCATTAATTAATCGTTCCACGATATAGATGCCTGAACGTTCTAATTTATAAAGCAAATCATGATTATCTTTTGAAATACCTAATTTTTCCCTGGCATAAAGAGCCAATTCCTCAATGGATTTTCCCTTATGATAAGATTCACTCACTACATTACTTAGGTCATGAATTGTAATATTAGGTATAATTACAAAACTTTCAAAATAATCAATCAAACTATCTACCTTATGTAAATACATAGTTTGAATATCTATTGTTTTCCGTGTTGCTAGGTCTGCATTTCTAAAGGCAATTACAGAAGAATCAAATCGAATGCTCTCCTCTTCCTGTTCAAAATAAGTTAAATCAACATGAAATTGGTTGGCCAAATGCATTTTGGTTGATAATTTAGGTTTCGTTTCGTTGGACTCAAACTGCCAAATGGCTTGTTCCGTTAAATTAATTCTCTGAGCCAATTCTGCTCTACTTAAACCATTTAACAGCCGTAATTCTTTCAATACCCGACCATTAAACATTTACATACTCCTTACTACTTTTGACCTTCTTGTTTTTCTATTCTTGGAATAATTTCAAAATCTTCTGTTTCCGATAATTCTGAAAAATTAGGAATATTTTGATATTTAGCTTCTTCGAAATGGTACGAACTTGATTGAATATACTCAGACAAATCCTGAATCAAGTGTAACTGACCAGTTCGTGCATCAGGCATAACAACATCTACAGATATAATATTGTTTTCTGAGTCCGCCTCATAAGTTAAAATCATAAATTTTTCGATATTCGAATTTTTGGTAGCTTGTTCAATTTCTTGAATCATTTCATCAGAAACTAACTCCATCTGAATTGGAAAAGAATGACTATCTTCATCATTTTTGTAGGAAGAATGTTGATTAAGATAAAGTGTATTCATCCGAGCATATTCAAATAAGTAGCCACTCTTATTTTTTTGTACCAAAGGAAATTGGCTCGTAAGTCGCTTCTTACCCTTTATAATTAACAATACTTTCCCATATTTTTCTGTATTTGTTTCAAATTCTAAATATCCCCAAGTCTGTCCTGCTAATTGTAATTTATACTCAAACAAATCTGCTGATGCAAATGCAGTATCAATATGATTAGGTCGCGTCCATGCATAACCATTCGACACTTTCATTGTCTCTCTTTTTTCTAGACGTTCATCTACATAATCTTTTTGCCCTTTCATCAAAGTATCTACAATTTTTTGTGCCTCAAGCGAATCAAAGAGATTCTGATTCAACATAATTCTTCCTCCTCCGAATACTTTTTAATGAATTATATCATTTTCTTAAAGAAATTACTACAATAATTAGCTTTTTCTTAAAGTTATATATTAGAGTAATTTAGCAAATGATATCTAAAACCAGCTTTTCTCCTGCAAAAGAAAAAGGAAAGACTTCCTTTTGTGCCTTTCCTCTTACTTGCTGCTTGTGTGATTATTTTTGGTAAGCTACTGCTTGTTTGATAAAGTCCTGAATCGGCTCTCCTTGGTGGAGGGCTTTTACAATTTTCGAACCGACAATAACACCATCCGATACCGCATTGAAGCGTTCTACATCAGCTTGACTAGATACGCCAAATCCTGTCAAGACTGGGATATCGGCCACTTGATGAAGTTGTGCCAAGTGCTTGTCCAAATCTGCGCGGTAATTGCCTGATTTCCCTGTCACCCCATTGATGGCAACCGCATAGACGAATCCTTCTGCCCCATCAATCAACTCTTTCTGACGCTCAAGCCCTGTCGTCAAACTAACTAGAGGAATCAAGGCGATGTCTGTATCTGCCAAAAATGGTTCTACAAAGTTGGCATGCTCATGAGGCAGGTCTGGGATAATCAAGCCCTTCACAGCTGTATCAGCCAGATCTTTGACAAAATTCTCCACACCGTACTGAAAGAGGGGGTTGAAGTAGGTCATGATGACCAGTGGAACCTCTGTTTCAATTGTTTTCAAGGTTTCAACCAAAGCCTGGGTAGAGGTCCCGTGGGCTAAACTGCGCAGGCCAGCTTCTTCTATAACAGGTCCATCTGCAACAGGATCTGAAAAGGGAATGCCCACTTCAATTGCAGAGACACCTAAATCTTCTAAAAAGTGAATTGTTTCCCCAAGTCCATCCAAACCTTTCTCATGGTCTCCAGCCATGATATAGGGAACGAAAATTCCTTTTCCAGCTGCTTTTATAGCGTTTAATTTTTCTGTTAGTGTCTTAGGCATGAGCTTCTCCCTTCTTTGCTGCATCTGCTTCCAAGCGGTCCTTGACTTGAACCACATCCTTGTCCCCACGACCTGATAGACAGACAATCATAGACTTGTCTGGTCCAAGTTCTTTGGCCAATTTCACCGCAAAGGCGATAGCATGACTCGATTCCAAGGCTGGGATAATCCCTTCCACACGAGACAAGAGTTGGAATCCTTCCAAGGCTTCTTCGTCTGTTACAGGGACATAGCTGGCACGTTTAATATCGTGGTAGTGAGAATGCTCTGGACCGATACCAGGATAGTCCAAACCTGCTGAGATAGAGAAGGCTTCAAGAATTTGACCATGGGCATCTTGGAGCACATCCATGAGGGAACCGTGAAGGACACCTGGACGACCCTTGGTCAAGGTAGCTGCGTGGTGCTCTGTATCCACACCAAGTCCAGCCGCTTCAGCTCCATACATAGCTACAGACTCATCTTCTACAAAGGGATGGAAGAGCCCAATAGCATTAGATCCACCACCAACACAGGCTACTAGGGCATCGGGCAGATTTTGACCTGTCATATCGCGATACTGTTGTTTAGCTTCGCGACCGATGACACTTTGGAAGTCACGAACGATTTCTGGAAATGGATGAGGCCCCAAGGCAGAACCAAGGATATAGTGGGTATCGTCGATATTAGCCACCCATGAACGAAGGGCTGCATTGACCGCATCCTTGAGCACGCGCGAACCATCTGTTACAGCCTCGACCTTGGCTCCCAAAAGCTCCATGCGGAAGACATTGAGGGCTTGGCGTTTGACATCTTCCTCACCCATGTAGATGGTACATTCCATGTTAAAGAGGGCCGCAGCAGTTGCAGTTGCCACACCGTGCTGACCAGCACCCGTTTCTGCGATAATTTTCTTTTTACCCATGCGTTTGGCAAGCCAAACTTGTCCTAAGACATTGTTAATCTTGTGGGCTCCTGTATGGTTAAGGTCTTCCCGTTTGAGATAAATCTTGGCTCCGCCGATATGCTGGGTCAAGTTTTTTGCGTAATAAAGAGGAGTTTCACGTCCTACGTACTGGCGCAAAAGCTGGTTTAATTCCTCTTGGAAACTTGGGTCTGCCTGACTTTCACAGTAGGCCTTCTCCAACTCCAAAACTGCTGTCATCAATATTTCTGGGACAAAACGTCCGCCGAATTTTCCGTAAAATCCATCTTTATTTGGTTCCTGATATGCCATGCTTTACCCTCTCTATAAATCTTCTAATCTTTTCATGATCTTTTTGTCCATCTGTCTCCACTCCGCTTGATACATCTACTGCATAGGGAGTAAAGTGTTGAATTGCTTTTACTACATTGTCTTCATTAAGCCCACCTGCGATAAAGAAAGACTGAGTTAATCCAGTCGTATCCAGTTGAGCCCAGTCAAAGGTCTGGCCACTTCCTGCCACAGGGGCATCAAAGAGTAGATAATCTGCCTGAGAATTGGGGACATGCCCATTTCCATCTACCTGCACAGCCTGAATACTGGCACAAGGCAAATTCTCAAATAAATCATCTGCCACCTGACCGTGAACTTGAACCAAGTCCAAGCCAACTTTGTCAATCGCTTCTAGCAGTTCTGCCCGACTTGGTGAAACAAATACACCAACCTTTTTCACATCCGCAGGAATAAGCTTTGCCAGCACAGCTGCCTCTTCTAAAGTCACCTGTCTTTTACTAGGTGCAAAGACAAAACCGATATAATCGGCTCCTGCTGAAACGGCTGTTTCCACCGCTTCTTTGGTCGATAGTCCACAAATTTTAACCTTTGTCAATCTGCAACTCCTTGGTTCTCTGGGCTACATCTTCTGCCTGCATGAGAGCTGTCCCTACTAAAATTCCGTTAAAGTATGGCGCTAGTCGTTCCGCATCCTGCCCTGTGAAAATAGCAGATTCAGAAATGTAATAACGTCCTTCCTTAAAGTGTTGGGACAAGTCTACACTGGTCTGCAAGTCGACTTCAAAGGTAGTCAAATTGCGATTATTGACCCCGATAATCTGGGCACCAAGTCTGTGAGCCACTTCTAGTTCAGCTAGATTGTGGGTTTCCACTAAGACTTCCAGACCAAGTTCCGTCGCGTAGTCATAAAGTTCCTTAAGACGTTCTTCTGACAAGGCTGCCACAATGAGCAAGATGACTGTCGCACCTGCATTGCGAGCGCGGATGATTTGCTTTTCATCGATGATAAAGTCCTTGTTGAGCGTCGGAATGTTTACCTGACTGGAAATCTCCCTTAGATAATCCAAATGACCTTTAAAGAAAACCTCATCTGTCAAAACAGAAATCATCACTGCACCATTTGCTTCATAAGTCTGGGCCTGTTGCACAATATCCACATCGAGATTGATATCTCCCAAACTAGGGCTAGCTTTCTTGACCTCAGCGATTACCTGCAAGCGGTCCTGATGATTCTTCAAAAATTCTGCCAAGCGATAGGTCTGGCGCAGAGGCTGGATTTGCTCCAGCTTCATCTGCTCCACCTCACGCGCCTTCTGCTCTAAGATTCGTGCTAAAAATTCCTGACTCATTTTTGGTACTCCTGTAACAGTCTGAGTTTTTCAAGGGCCTTGCCTCTAGCAATCACTTGACGGGCCAAGGCAACTCCTTCCTTGATGCTATCAATCTTACCATTAGCATAGAAACCAAGACCAGCATTCAAGACTGTCGTTTCCAAGAATGGACTTGCTTCGTTTTTCAGAACGCTGAGCAAAATTTCTGCATTTTCCTGAGCATTCCCACCACGAATATCTTCCATAGCATAGCATTCCATTCCCAAATCCTCTGGAGTAAAGCTTGACAAACTGATTTCGCCATTTTCAAGAAGTGCAATCTTGGTTGTTCCGTTCAAGCCAGCTTCATCCAACCCTTCTGGTCCAGCAACCACGATGGCACGTTTGCGACCCATATTTTTCAAAACCTGAGCTGTACTTTCTAGGAGTTCTGGACGACTAATTCCAAGAAGCTGTGTTTCTAAAGCCATTGGATGAATCAGTGGACCAGTCAAATTCATAATCGTTGGAATTCCCAATTCCAAACGAGCTGGCATGATGTATTTCATAGCTGGGTGCATATTTTTAGCGAAGAGAAAGACGATTCCAGTTTTATCAAAGACCTTACCTAGTTCAGCTGGTTTGAGGTCAAGATTGATTCCCAAGGCTTCGAGGACATCTGCGGAGCCAGATTTAGAAGAAATCGAGCGGTTACCATGCTTGGCCATGTGAATACCGCCACCAGCCAAGACAAAGGCTGCAGTTGTGGAAATATTAAAACTGAAAGACTTGTCCCCACCTGTACCACAGTTGTCCATGGCATCATGAATCTCAGTTGGAATATGCTGGGCATGTCCTCTCATGACTTGGGCAATGGCTGTGCGTTCTTCAGGTGTTTCCCCCTTCATCTTAAGAGCTAAGAGGAGAGAAGCAATCTGCGCTTCAGTTACACGCCCAGTTACGATACGCTCAATGACATCCATCATTTCCACACCTGATAAATTTTCAAATTTTGCTAGTTTTTCAATAATCTCTTTCATCCTAGTTTCCTCACTTTACAACCTTCTCGATAAAATTCCGAATAGAAGACAAGCCGTCTGGCGTTCCAATGCTCTCTGGATGGTACTGGAAGCCATAAATCGGTAGGTTTTTATGTTGAATCCCCATGATGGCTTGGTCATCAGTCGAACGAGCTGTCACTTCAAAGTCTTCTGGCATTTCCTCAATCAAAATACTGTGATAACGCATGACCGCACGGCCATCCTCAATACCTTGATACAAAACAGATGGCGCTTCAAAGTTGATATTGCTCTGTTTCCCATGCATGACTTTTGGAGCCAAACCTAGCTTACCACCAAAGACTTCTGCAATGGCTTGGTGACCCAAACAAATCCCTAGAATCGGCTTCTTGCCTGCAAAATCACAAATCATGTCTTCCATCTTTCCAGCATCAACTGGCCAACCAGGACCAGGAGAAAAGACCAGACCATCTGCTTTTTCAGCTTCTTCATACAGCTTGGAATCATCATTTCTCAGAACCTGAACTTCTGCAAAATTCCCAATGTATTGGGCCAAGTTATAGGTAAAAGAATCATAGTTGTCAATCAATAAAATCATGGTCTTAGTTCTCCAATTCTAGTCATAGATTTTGCTTTGTTAATGGTTTCTTGGTATTCGTTTTGGGCGATAGAGTCGTAGACAATCCCTGCCCCAGCCTGCACATAGGCTCTTTGATTTTTGAGAATCATGGTTCGGATGGCAATGGCCAAATCCATATCACCCGTCGCAGACAAGTAGCCGATTGCTCCCGCGTATACGCCCCGTTTTTCTGTTTCCAGTTCATAGATGCGTCTCATAGCTCGAATCTTTGGTGCTCCAGAAACTGTTCCAGCAGGAAGTGTTGATTTCAAGGCATCCATAGCAGTGAGTTCTGGAAGCAAACGTCCCTTGACCACGCTGGTCAAATGCATAACATAGCGGAAGAGCTCCACCTTCATATACTTAGTAACTTGGACACTGGCCGTTTCAGAGATGCGGCCAATATCGTTACGCCCCAAGTCTACCAACATTCGATGTTCTGCTGTTTCCTTCTCATCAGAGAGGAGGTCAGTCGCCAAGGTCTTGTCTTCTTCATCCGTAGCCCCTCTTGGTCGCGTCCCTGCAATCGGATTGGTTGTCACGATGCCATTTTTGACAGAAACTAAACTTTCTGGACTAGCTCCGATGATTTGATAATCCCCAAAATCATAGAAATAAAGGTAATTAGAAGGATTAGTCACGCGGAGATTTCTGTAGAAGTCAAATGGATTTCCAGTAACTTCTGCTGAGAAACGCTGGCTGAGTACACATTGGAACATATCTCCGTTACGAATCAAGTCACGAGCTGTTTCTACCATTCCCTCAAACTTATGTGGAGCGATATGCGGTTTGAAGTCTAACGGAGATAGATCCAAGTCTTCAAATTCATTTGGAGCAGGAATGCGTAATTCCTCAAGCACTTGGTTCAAGGATTTTTCCAAGGCCTCTTGACTGCGCTCACTATAGAGAGCATCCTCGATGACATGAATTTTTTCCTTCTTGTGGTCAAAGACAATGTAACTCTCATAGACGAAGAAATGCATGTCTGGCGTTCCAATTGTATCTTCAGGAATTTGACCAATTTCTTCATAAAGCGAAATCATATCGTAACCAACAAAACCAATAGCTCCACCACCAAAAGGGAGCTCTGAATGGTGCTGGCTCTTATGAGTCACTTCATAAAGGAAATCCAAGGGATCCTGATCAATCATTTTCCCATTTTGGTAAAGAACTCCATTTTCAAACTTAATCTCAAAAACAGGATTATAGGCTAAGATAGAAAAACGAGCTGTTTCCTTGTCTCTCGGAATACTCTCTAAGATAACCTTGTGTTGTCCCTTTAAGCGCATATAAGCTAAGATTGGTGATAAGACATCTCCATGAATGATTCGTTCCATTGTAATTTCCCTTTCAGTTCTACTTCTAGTCCGTGGCGACTGTATGAAAAATCCCCACGCAAAATAACTTGCGTGAGGACGAAATTCGCGGTGCCACCTCAATTATAGGATTTCTCCTATCTCTCATTCCTGTCTTAGAAAGATTCTGTAACAGGCTGTGCGATAAAGGGCACTCCCTTGAGAATGATGTTTTCTTCTCTCGTTTCAGATGGACCCAACCTTACAGTTTTCTCTGCTTGTTTTCAGCAACCACAAGCTCTCTGTGAGAGAAAGGACTGTAATTTTTCCATCTTTTATTTTTTAGCTTCTAGGTAGTCTGCAATCGCAGCTACGTCCTTGTCTCCACGACCAGAGACATTGATGAAGAGATGTTCATCTCGGTACACCTTTATACTCTTCAAACCGCGTCAACTTCACCTTGCCGTAGGTATGGTTACTGACTTCGTCAGTTCTATCTGCAACCTCAAAACAGTGTTTTGAGCTGACTTCGTCAGTTCTATCTGCAACCTCAAAACAGTGTTTTGAGCTGACTTCGTCAGTTCTATCCACAACCTCAAAACAGTATTTTGAGCTGACTTCGTCAGTTCTATCCACAACCTCAAAACAGTGTTTTGAGCAACCTGCGGCTAGTTTCCTAGTTTGCTCTTTGATTTTCATTGAGTATTACTAGCTTTTTTCGTATTAGTCCGGCCTTTTTGTTTGCTTTTAGTAGTAGGCAAGGAGCTGTAGATAGAACTCAAGTTCATCAAAGCGACTTAAGGCCCTAATAAAAGATAAACAAAATGACGGATAGAAAAAAGCCCACACACGGAATCTACTTCCATGTGAGGGCGTTGGTAACGCGGTGCCACCTCAATTATAAAGGAACTATCTCCTTTACATCTCTGCCTTGTCTAACAACAAGCTGCACTGTAAGGTGTGCGCACCGAATTTTCATTGTTTCAAATTCATTTTCAAAATCAGCCCACTTTCACTACTTCCAACCACCTATTCACAACCACCACAGGCTCCCTGAAGATCAAAAATAGTTACTTTTCTGATTTGTTGAACTTATTTTAATACTTTGTTTTTTCTTTGTCAAGACTTTTTTACGATTTTTTTGAAAATATCATTCGAATGTGACCATGTCTTCCTTAGATCGAACATGAACATGTCCCACTTGTTAGAAATTGGATCCAACTCAATAGAAACTGAATGGAGGCTAAACAGAACTTATTTTAGAACACTCCATCTTTTCCACTAGGATTTTCAAGAATTAAACAATACTAGAAACTCTGTCTCCTAACAAATTTAGGAGAAACTTCAACAGATGTGACACTTTCCCCTTTAATAATTGCTAAAACACCTTCTATCATTTCTTTAGCCAATTTAACATAATTGGGAGCAATTGTAGACAAAGCTGGAGTATAATACTGAGAAATAGGAATATTATCAAATCCAATGATAGAAATATCATCTGGAATAAGAATTCCTTTCTCATAGCACGCACGAATCAAGCCCTGAACCTTTTCATCTCCTGAAACAAAAATAATGTCCGGATAATTTTGGGTAGTCAAGTGCTGCATTGCATAAGAATAAACTGAATCAATTGTAGATAAGCCATAAATGACTTTTAAATCCATAAAGTAATTTTTATCATTCAGAAAAGAACGCACACCTCTTTCACGATCCTTATTAACATGGGATTCTCCTCCCATAAGCAACCACATATTTTTAAATTTTTCTTCAGTTACAGCTTTCATCATATCATAAGTAGCTTGAAAATTATTATTAGATACATAGACTACTCCAGACGTTTGAGATTCACCGAAAACAAGAAAAGGCATATGGTTCTTCTTTAAATACTGAATTCTGATATCATCTACACTTTCATAAAAAACAATAACACCATCTACTAGGCTACCTGTGCTTGATATAATTGAATTACTAATTGTATCCTCCTCTCCAAAGTACTCAACTATAGCATTAACACCAAATTCTTTACACGTCCGTAACACTTTATCTAACAGCGTATGAAACCAAATTAAAGGAAAAGAGTCGATTTTTTTTACAGAAATCAATATATTTATAGCTTCTTTTTTAGTTAAATTTTTTGCATACGCATTTGGAATATACGACAATTCCTCTATAACTTTTTGAATCGCTTGATAAGTTTCTTCTTTAACATTTACTCCACCATTAATAACTCGTGAAACTGTTTTTGGAGAAAAACCTGATAAACGTGCAATATCATAAATAGTTACCTTTTTCCCATTTATATTTTTCATTTCAGTCCTCCATTACGAACATTCTAATATTACTATACAATATTTAATTTTTTTTAACAAGAGAATTTAGTAAATTATTTAAGATCCACAAATTCACAAAATTAATTTTACAAATATTCTTTCCCTTCAAAAAAGTTTAAATTGCATTTCACACCTTTATTTTTAAGAATGTTTCCAACTTCACGACAAATAAATTCATATGAGAAAAAAATGCCATAAAATTGTAGATTAACTTTTTCAGTAAAATGTGTAGGATTTATAAAAACATATAATAGCCTGTCAATTTAACATTTTAACATAGAGTTAATTTTTTCTTTAAAGATAACATTTGTTATCAACTCATCAGGAGGTAAATGAAAGGCAAACACCATTTCACAAATATCATAAAAAGAAATAAATTTGTATACTTGTATCAAACAATTATTATCAAAATATTCTATTTTACCTAAATCAAAATTGATTTTATAATCTTTCATAAAAACCTCTGAGCAAAAATCTACTCAAAAATTAGATGATTAAAACATCTAAAAAACAAAAGGACAAAAACATCTGTCCCTTTGTTTACTAAATTTCAGCTAATTTCTTCGACATAAATAACACCTACAATATTAGCAATTTCTTCCATTAGTTTAAGGTGCTCAAATCTACCTGATAATTCCAGAGTAATAAATGACGCGATTTTTTTGTCTGGAACATCAAAATATTCAATTCTGTCAGAATTAACATCTCCAAATGCAGTTCTAGAATCAGTCATTCTAATGCCATTTTCTGCACAATAAACCAATACACGATTATAGGCTTCTGTAGATTTAACCACTATATACAATTCAATCATTTTAGAACGATTTCGTAGATATTTTTTTAGTGGTTGGAACATGGATATCACACCCCAAACAGAAATGGCTACTAAAAGAGCTCCCTCATAAAAACCTACTCCAATAGCTAATCCAATTCCAGCTGAAGCCCATATTCCGGCTGCAGTTGTTAAACCAGTTATTTTCTTTTTATCTGTAATAAGTATTGTTCCAGCCCCAAGAAAACCAACACCTGATATAACCTGCGCACCTAAGCGTGTAGGATCTCCTGTACCAAATTTATAAGATACGTATTCATTCGTCATCATAATTAAACATGCAGCCAGACAAACAATACTATGTGTACGAATACCTGCTGGTTGAGATTTACTTCCTCTCTCTAAACCAATTACACCACCAATAACTACTGATAAAACAATCCTGACAACTATTTCAATATGTGATAACCCAAGACTAGTGGCTGTCATGATTATTTCCTTACTTTACGCCCCGGTCTTTGTGTGAAGTATAATACAGTTCCAGAAACAATCATCAGAACAATTGTATAAACAAATACCAGAGCTTGTGCATTAGATGTTGCTGTTTCATCACCTGCAGATCGAATCGTAATACCTAATGGTTGAGCTAGGGGATGGTAAAGGAATACAGATAAGTCGAAGTCAGTTAATAAAGAGTTAAAGTTTAAAGCAATAACAGAGAGAACAACCGGTAAAATAAATGGAATGATAACCTTCATCATAGTATAAAAAGGTGAAGCACCCATACTTCTTGCTGCATCTTCCATCTCATCATCAACACTAAATAAAATAGCACGTACCATTCTATAAGAAAATGGGATTTTTACAACTATATATGCAATAAGTAGAATTACCAAACCACCTACCAAAATCTGATTCAAGACAAGAAATTGTGGCTGATTAAAAGTAAATAATAAACTTACTGCTAAAAGTGTACTTGGTAGTAACCAAGGAAGTAGAGCACCATATTCAAATAAGAAATCAAAACGAGATTTATGTTTTCTGACAACACGAGCAAATACAACTGCGAGAATTGTTGCTGTTGTCGCAGCAATAATAGAATAAATAAAGCTGACCAAGAATGGAGAGAATGCCGCACTATTACTAAAGAATAAGCGATAATTTTCTAAAGTAAAGTTTGATAATGTTAAGTTACCTGTTTGAATTGCAACTGGATCTGTAAATGAGTATAATACTATAAAAATTAGTGGAAGCATGAAAACTGTGAACAATCCATATGCTACAATGTGAGCAATGATATTCCAAGGCTTAGACGCAATTTTTTGTTTTTTAAGAGGCGCTTTAGTCTTAGAGATAGAAATATAATTTCCACCTTTTTCTATCTTATTCATGATAGTAAGCAAAATTGTAGTTGCAATACCTAAAATAATTGCAAGTAGGGCAGCTAAATCACGAGAATTCCCCATCCCTGCAAATGTAATAATCATTGGATTTATAGTTTGAAATTCTTTACCACCAACAATCATGGGTGCTGCTACTGCAGATAAACCACTAAGAAAAACCATAATAGTAAGTGCAAATAGAGTTGGAATTAAGGTTGGTAACACTACTTTTCGGAAAACAGTAAATGGTTTTGCTCCCATATTTCGAGCAGCCTCAATAGTGTGATAGTCAACGCTTCGAATTGTATTTGTTAAAAACAATGTATGATTAGCCGTTCCTGAAAATGTCATAATGAATAAGACTGCACCATACCCAATAAACCAGTTAGGGTCTAAAGAAGGGATAATATTTTGTAAAAATTTTGTAATCAATCCATAAGGACCATAGACAAATTTATATCCAGTCGCTAAAACCACTCCTCCATAAATTAAAGAGGTCATATAACCTAATTTTAAAATTTTAGCACCTTTAATATCAAAGTATTCTGTAAATAGAACACAAAGAATACCTACGATATTAACTGTAATAATGAGTGAAAATGCCAACTTAAAACTGTTCATAATACTCTGAAGTGCCCTTTGAGATTTTAGAACACGATGTACAGCATCAAGGGAAAATTCTCCTCCTTTTACAAATACATTCACTACTAGATCAAAGTTTGGATAAATAATAAATGTTACTAAGAACCAGATTAACCCTAAACGAATAAGCCAATCTTTTAAATTTAATTTATGACGCATACTGCACCTCCTTAAAATTGCAGAACGTCTGATGGAGTGATAAATAATTCCACACTTTCTCCGACAGATCTAATAGCAGCCTGACTATCAATACTTGTTACATTAAGAATCTGACTTTCAGAAACTTTTATTGTATAGTGAATTGTAACTCCAGAAAACTCAACATCAATAATTGTCCCTTTTAGAATAAAATCTTGTTCAGTTTCACGATTGAATCGAACTTTCTCTAATCGAATGTATCCTTTTTTATCCTCTAAGAAAACGCTTGTATTTTTCAATAATACTTCGTGGACTGTTTCATCGGTCAAAACATTAATATCTCCAATAAAATCACATACAAATTCAGTTTGAGAATTATGATAAATCTCTACTGGTGTACCGACCTGTTCGATGTATCCATTGTTAAAGACTGCAATTCTATCAGATAAAGTCAAGGCTTCCTCTTGATCATGAGTAACATATAAAGTAGTAATACCTAACTCTTTTTGAAGTCTTTTCAACTCTTTTCTCAAATCTACACGTAATTTTGCGTCAAGGTTTGACAATGGTTCATCTAGACAAAGAATTTTAGGTTCAAGAACCAGAGCACGAGCCAATGCTACCCTTTGTTGTTGACCCCCAGATAATTCTGATACATTACGCTGTAACTGTTGATCAGAGATCTTAATTTTTGCTGCTACTGCTGATACTTTTGCTTTAATAACATCTGGAGCTACCTTCTTAACTTTTAAACCAAATGCAATATTATCAAAAACAGTCATAGTTGGAAATAGCGCATAAGATTGAAATACAATTCCAATTCCACGCTTTTCAGGTTCCAAATGAGTGACATCTGTTCCATTAACTTCAATACTTCCTGATGATGGATCTAAAAAACCTACCAATGCTCTCAAAGTAGTTGATTTACCACATCCTGAAGGTCCAAGAAAAGTAAAGAATTCCCCTTCATGTATATCTAAATTCAGATTATCAATTGCAACAAAATCACCATATTTAATTTGAATATTATCAAATTTAATCATCTCACTAACTCCCTCTATTACTAAACCAAAAGCCTCTCTTTATTTCTTCCTTAAATTTAGAAATAATAGAGAGACTTGGACATAAAAATTAACTCTTATTTCTTATTGTACGTATTCTAATTCAGCTTTTTCTACCCATTCATCCAAATGTTTTCCAACAGCTTCCCAGTCAATATTTTGTGGTTTCACTTGATCAACAAATTTTTTCGTATCTTCAGGTAACTCTGTTAGGGCATCTTTATTTGCAGGAATAGATCCAAAGTTCTTACTATATTCTACTTGAATTTCTGATTGACCAAACCAATCAATAAATTCTTTAGCTAACGCTTGTTTTTTACTAGTGCTTAAAACCATAGTTTGTTCAGTTACAAATGGTACACCAATCTCAGGAGTCATAACTTTGAAAACAACATTTTGTTCTTTTTGTCCAACTAATGCACCAGAACCCCACATCATTCCATATTGTATTGGATCTTCTTTGTCTAACATCTTAACAATTGAACTTTCTCCCTTTTGAAGAGTGTATGCATTTTTCAAATATTCTTTTGCTGCTTCCCAACCTTTTTCGGAAACACCTAATTCACCTTTATCATCAAGGTATCGAACTAAGATACTTGCTAGAATTGCCCGTCCTGTACCACCTTGAAGACCAGAAATTGAATATTTACCTTTATACTTACTACCTAATTCAGTCCAATCTTTAGGCATTTCTTTTACATCAGGCGCTCCAATTAAAACTAATGGTTGAACAATCACAGGATTATAATAATTATCTTTATCTGATAAAGATTGATCAATTTTATCTAACCATTTAGGCTTGTACTGGACTAGTAATTTTTGATCTCTAATTTTATTTGAATCAACAGCACCAATTCCAAATACCATATCTGCAACTGCATTATTCTTCTCGGCAATAACACGGTCTGCTAATTGAGCGCCAGGAATATCAACCATTTTTATATTAAAACCAGCTTCTTTTGCTTTAGCAGTTAACCAATCACCACGACCATTTGAGACTGAGTTCGAATAGATTACTAATTCTTGACTTTTATCAGCTTTTTCTTCAGATGAAGAAGCAGTCGTAGAATTTGAACCTCCAGAGCAAGCAGCAAGTGTAGTAAGAGCAACTCCCGTTGCAAGTACAGTAGACCAAACTTTCATTTTTTCATGATAAGTTCTCCTTTTTTATTATTTTATTTAAATTTTTCGTGATATGGAACAAATTGTCTCATATCTTCAAATACAGTATAGTCAATACGGTTTACAGTAATAGTTGGAATCTTCTCTAATAAAATTTCAGTTAATTCCGCTCTAACTTTAGTAAACTCTTCTTCCTCCTCTTCGGTTAGAGGAATCCGAAGATACCCAATTGAAATATGGAATTGATATCTATCATGATTAGGGAAACAAACACCTGCTTTTTCTGAGACATAAGTACGAATTTCTTCTAATCTCTTAGCAGAAGCTTCATCTGCAGGTTCAACTAGTATGTTTTGTTTTCCCATTTCCGTTACACGCATAAGAATTTCTTCATTTAACAATGGAAAAATTTCAAGTTGTTTAGCAAAGTAATCATGTATTTTCTGTAAAGGTGTATCTAAAGGAAGATTACTGCTCCAAAACTCCGTTTCACGATTTTCATGGCACAACAATTCAATTACAGTCATGTGAATAGAATTCCTTGGAGTTAAAGTGAACTTATCGATAAATGGTAATTCTCTATAACGTGATTGAATAATATCAACAACTTCCATCAAATCTTGTTTAGTATAAAGATTTGCTACAACAGTATTTCCTGGAAAATGATTAAATTCCCCATTCTCTTTGAACTTAATTTTTGTTAAGTTTTTCATATAAAGACCTTCTTTTTTTTATATTTGACATCGGTGTCAGCATGTTTACATTATACAATGAAACCGTTTCCTTTGTCAAGCGCTGTCAAACATTTTTTTTAATTTATCTTTCATTAAATATACATTTCATTAAAAGGTTAAGTAATTTTTCCAAAATACAGCACTCATATAGACAGTATCATCAATTATAGCCATTGGGATTTTTTGATTGCCAATTCCATGTATCTCTACACATGTCTTCAATCGATTTTGTTGTTCTCCAATTTAATTCCTTATATGCTTTGTCTGCATTTGCATAACAAGTTGCAACGTCTCCTGAACGTCTTGGAACTATTTTATAAGGAATAGGGATCTTATTAACACTTTCAAATGTATTTACAAGTTGTAATACACTAGTGACTTCTCCCGAGCCTAGGTTATAGATATAAACATCTGTTTTTTCAGATACTTTTTCTAAAGCTTTTATATGTCCTATTGCTAAATCTACTACATGGATATAATCACGCACACCAGTACCATCAAGCGTATCATAATCATTTCCGAACACACTTAGCTCTGACAGCTTACCTACCGCTACTTGTGCAATATAAGGCATCAAGTTGTTAGGAATTCCTGAGGGATCTTCCCCAATAAGCCCAGACTCATGAGCACCAATTGGATTGAAATAACGAAGCAACGCAATACTCCATTCTGAATCTGCCACATGAACATCTTTTAAAATTTGCTCAAGCATCACTTTCGTATACCCATAAGGATTTGTCGCACTTGTTTGCATCGTCTCAATTAGAGGTGACTGATTGTTAATTCCATATACAGTCGCACTTGAAGAAAAGACAATCTTTTTAACATTAAATTCTGACATCACTTCAACAAGTGCCAATGTACTCATAATATTATTTTTGTAGTACATCACAGGCTTTTGCACGGATTCTCCGACAGCTTTATAACCTGCAAAATGAATTGCAGCATCAATCGATTCTTGTTCAAATACCTTTCTCAATGCTTGTTTATCACAAACATCTAATTCGTAAAACACAGGACGTATTCCTGTAATTGCTTCAATACGGTCTAGCACCAAGATGCTAGAATTCGAAAGGTTGTCGACAATGATAACTTCCTTTCCTAAATTTAGTAATTCTACTACGGTATGGCTACCAATATAACCAGCTCCGCCTGTTACCAATATTGCCATTTGGGTTTCCTCCTAATTAATTCCAACCGACTTAACAAATCTCATAAACGCTTCATGTCCAGATGAAGTATTCTTATAAACACCTGCATCTTCTAGGACTCTCGCAAATGCTTGTCCTACTTCGTGTTGAACTACGCTATTAACCTCTTCTTTTTTAATGTTAGGATATTTTTCTTTCAATTGGTCGGCCCATTCTAAATGATAATCCGCAATTGCGTTTTCCTCTCCTAAAAGATATTTTCCAACTTCTTCTAACTCTGGTTTCAAACGAGGTGGTAATATCGCAAGTCCCATCACTTCGATTAACCCAATATTTTCCTTTTTAATATGTTGTACATCTTGATGAGGATGGAAAACACCATCTGGGTATTGTTCAGTAGTATGATTATCTCTTAGAACAATATCTAATTCATATCTTCCGTCCACTTTACGAGCAATAAGAGTCACCGTATGGTGTGGGACATCTGCAGTCATTGCAATGATGTCTACTTCTAAATCTGAATATTCTCTCCACTTGTTTAGAATTTTAGTAGCTAAATCTAACAAGCGATTTTTATTTTCACTTTGTAACCTAATTACTGACATTGGCCATTTTACAATACCAGCATTAACATCCTCAAAGTCTTTAAAACGAAATTCACTCTCAAATTTTGCTTTTTCCATTGGGAAAATATATTTCCCTCCCTGGTAGTGGTTATGACTAAGAATGGAGCCTCCTGAGATAGGAAGATCAGAATTTGAACCAGCAAAATATCCTGGCAAAATATCAACAATCTCCAATAATTGTTCAAATGTTTTAGAGGTAATAGCCATTGGTACATGTTGACTATTCAAAAATATCGCATGCTCATTAAAATATGAGTAGGGAGAATACTGGAATCCCCATACTTCGTCACCAAGTTTCAACCGAATAATTCTATGATTCGAACGTGCTGGATAATTTATTCGACCTTGATATCCTTCATTTTCCATACATAGTAAACATTTAGGATAATTAGTTGCTTTTACTAATTTTTCAGCAGCAATTGTTTTTGGATCTTTTTCGGGTTTTGACAAATTTATCGTAATCTCTAGCTCTCCGTATTTAGTTGATGCTCGAAACTCAATATTCTTAGCAATAGCAGAAGTTTTAATATAATCACTATCTTTACTTAACTTATAAAACTCTTCAACTGCTTCTTGAGGTGATATATCATATGAACTCCAAAAAATATCATTTAATCGACTAGGTAAAGGAACTATGAAATTCATTAACTCTGCTCCTAAACATTCCTTTTCCTCGATTAAATCTTTAATTTTACCGTTTTTTAAGGCGATTTCCACTAAGTAATCTTTTATTTGTTTCAGGTCATTTTCATCGGAAATGCGATCAGTTCCCTCCTCACCTATTAACGCTAGTACTCTATTTTTCACATATATTTTGTCAATTTCATTATACATTCCGTATTCAATTACTCTATCAACAAAATTATCAATAATTGTTTTCATATATTTTTCTTTCTAATTTATGTTCCCATATTTTCTATACATTATCCATTTATAAATTGCTTGCGTAGTATGAGCAATTTTATCAAGGTGATGAATAATATCTAAAGCACCAATTACTTCAGAAACATTCCCATCATCTTCAAATATGTAATTCATTATTTTCTTTTCAATATTTATACTAAGCTCTTCTATCTCATTCTGTTTTTGTATAACAACCATATCTAAACATCCAGATTGTTCCTCTCTATAACAAGATATAGCCCTATTCATATGCTGTCCGATAACTTCATGAAGTATTTTTATTTCTGAAATAATTTTCTTCAAATTTTCATTATTTTGAATAATCTGTAGATTTTTTAAAATTTCAACAATTCTATCCCCAATACGTTCAATGTCAGTTGATATTTTTATTACACTAATAATTCTTCTTAAGTCATATGAAACAGGATGTTGTAAACAAATTAACTCAAATCCTTTTTTATCAATATTTAGAACTGACTCATTTATGATTAAATCTTCTTTAATCAATTCTACTCGTTCTTCATTTGATAAATATTCAAATAACTTCTCGTATTTATCAAGCACAGATACCCAAATGGTCTCTAAATTATTTGATAATTCTATAATTTCATTTTCTAAATATAACCTTAACATTTAGGTACCTCTTCTTAACAAAGTTCAATAGTAACAATTAATATTTTAAACAATATATCAAACATCAATAACTAGAATACTTGCATCATCCTTCTTTCCATAGATTGGATCAATAGCAGAAGAATTAAATCTCATCTTAATTAACTCTTCAAAAGTCTTATTTTGATTATTTTGATAGAATTCATAAAAGCCATCACTCATTAAAACAATTTGTTCACTAGTAACATCTATTTGATTAATAATAGCATGGTCTAAAAATCTCTCATCCAACGAACCTATCCAGTACCCACTCGGTTGATTAGATAATTTTCTGATTTTTTGTAAAATAATTTTTTTATTTAAAGCACTATTTGTACCAATTGAATCTTTTATCTCATTTTTTCCTTTTTCAAATAAGTTATCTACTCTATGATCAGTTATTTCCATTTCGTTTACTAACATGACGCAGTCACCTAGCATCATATACTCCAACTTTTTTTCTGAAAGTTTAGCAAATATAAAAGCAAATGTTGGTAAGCGATAATACTCTGTTAATTCATATGAGTTTAAACCTATTTCATCTTTACCCTCGAGTAAAGCAGTTTCAAATATTTGTTTAAGAGTTTTTGATTCTTTACAATTAACCGACAAACTTTCTGATAAAATATGTACAACTTCTGAGACTGAATAACCTATCTCCTCTTTAGAATTATATAAATCTGTAGCTCCATCGATAATCCAAAAATACTGATTTTGTGAACCTACAGTATCCTCATTTTCTACAGAACTTCCTTGTATCGAACAAATTTTATTTATCTTTACCATAATACTTCAACCCTTTTAGTGTCAAAAGTAAACCAATTCCTGTCACTGTTAAGAATAGTTCCATAATCTTGTTCGAACCAGTCTTTGGTAATTTTTGTTTTACATCTACTATTTCTTTAGATTTATTAATATGATTTTCAGTTTCTCTGCCATCTCCAACTATTTTATGGTTCACTTCTTCTGTCTTATTATCTTGTTTATTGTCGATCTTGTCATTCATTTGTCTATTATCTTTACTTGAGTTAAACTCTCCGTTCTTCTGGTTACTATCAATTACATTATTTGAATTAGATTGTTTTTCATGCACATATGAACTTGTTTTAAATTTTTCCTCTTTGTTTTTTCTTTTTCGTTTTTATCACTTAAGTTATTTGTTACAATTTTATAAAGCCCATTCTCCGTTACAATATTGAAATTACCATCGCTATCACGTATAACAGGTTCTTTCTCATTTGCATTAGATTTGATGAATGATATATACTTACCGGATAAATTATAAAATTGGTTATTTAAAACGGTTATTTTACCCTTTGAATCCTCAATAACAATTCCTTCTTTACCACCGAATATACTATTCTCTGAGACTACTAAATTATCACTAACTCGTAATAATTCAATATTTGGTTGTTCTGTTTCCTTAGAATTATTATTAATTACATTTTTTGTTACAGTAATATCTGATACTTTTCCTAAATATTCTGCACTATCTTTTGCAACTCGTATCGCTTTTGTTTTAGGATCGGCAATATTAAATATATTTTCGGCGATAACCACCTGTTTATTTAAATCTAATAGGTCTTTAGTGTTTTTATAGCTATAAGCATTTACTAAAGCTGCTCCGCTTTCTCGATAATGTACACTCTCTCCTTTAACTTTCTTATCAAAGCGATTTCCTTTGATTAATACATCAGTGAATCCTGTAAAACGTACACCTGCATACATCATGTTATCAAAATGATTATTTAAAATTTTAATATTAGAGGGGTTCTGTGTCGACAATGTTTGATAGTGTGTGCCAATTGCTGTTACTAATTCTCCAGATTTATCACTTTTGCCAAAATAGGAATTTTGAATAGTCACATTTTCAGATTTTTTCCCATCATCATTCAAGGCATAAGGAAAACCTTTTCTAGTTAATGGTTCAATCTGAATGCTCTCCTTACTTATGATTTGCCCATCCTTCATCGTTTTGGGTAAGGCTTGCCCAAGAAAACGAGAATTATCAACTAATACATTTTTCGAACCTGCAATTTGAATAGCATGCCCTTGATAACTATCCTTGAATGTTACATTTTTTATAGTTACGTTATTTGAATTCCCAATAGCAAATGCACCTGAAGAATTTATAAGTGGTAGATTTTTTGCTTTAGTTCCTTCTTCATTCAAAGCACCGTTCATATCAATAGTACCACCAGAATAACTAATATCTTCTGTTGGGCTCCATTCTACTTGCGCACCATCATCCGTAAATAAACCTGTCATAAAAACAATGGAAGGGTGATTCTTAATATTTATACCATTTAGAATTGTAGCTTTCTCATTCAATTCTAAGTGTGTATGACTTTTTAAAAAAACAATTTCTTTTACTAAATAAGTTCCTTCAGGAAAATATACATTTCCTCCACCTAGTCCTTTAGCTGCAGCATCTATTGTATCTTGAATTGCTTGACGATCATCATTAACTCCGTCACCTATTGCTCCATAATCTTTAACATTTAAAGCAGTATCTTCAAATTCTTTTTTGATAATTCTGTCACTTATAACATCTTCCTTATAACTCTTATTTTCATTAGTAGATGTTACTGTAGATTCAACTGTTCTGTTGTCTAATTGTGAATTAGAACGAATAGTACCATTAGAGCTGATACTATTAACACTTAACGAATTATCTAAACCATTAGTGGTTGAATTAGAGGCAATCATTTCAGCAGAACGATTCTGATTAACAGTTGGTGAATTATCTAAATCATTAGTAATTGCATTAGAAGACTCTTTTGTAGCCATCGGTGAAGAACTAGTAACAACTTCATCCGATAAAATACCTTGGCTTCCCAAAATTGAAATTGCCAATAGTACCGAGCAGGTCCCCACCTTTAATTTACGAATACTGAATACCTCATTAGGAACAAAATATTTCATCAGAACCTCCAATTTTTTTACTATTTTTTAACAATTGATTATTACTTTTCTTAAAATAGATAGAATGACACCGCTGTCATTATCTTTATCATATATTTTCCAAATTGAATTGTCAAGGAATAACACAAGAAAATATTAAAATTTATACTCTTCGGAAATCTCTTCAAACTAGGTCAGTGCCGCCTTGCCCTAAGTCTAGGTTACTGACTTGGTCAGTTCTATAGTAGATTGAAACTAGAATAGTACACCTCTACTTATAAAACATTGTTAGAAATCGATTTGACTATCCCGATCGATTTGTCCTATTCTTATTTCATTTTACTATATCTACAACCTCAAAGCAGGGTTTTGAGCTATCTATGGCCAACTTCCTAGTTTGCTCTTTAGCCTTCCATTCAAAAGTGATGCTATCTTTCTTAGCTTGAATATAAAATATCCCATTTACTATATTTAAATTTATTGATATGTTGTAAATTATAAATGAAAGAACAAATACCTTGTCATACAAGCATTCGCCAGGGATATTTACCTGAATATCGCTCATATGGCGGATTGAAACTAAAACACTACAATATATTTCTTAAATAGACCTTCTATAAAAGCTAGATTTAACCTCGATAAAAATAGATGCAGTGCTTCTAAAATACTGGAATAGGGCATATAGGTAATCGTAGACAAGTGTTTTATAGATTGTCTCGCAGGAGATCTAATGATGTATAGCAAGCATCACTAAACATATAGAATATCTGTATTATTATAATATCAACATGCTATAAATTCTATCATGCAAAAGAATGACTAGAACATGAAAGACAGGCACAAAACTTTGAACAATATTCTGAAAACAAAAAAAAGACGTGAGTTTCCACAATCTCACTCATGGAAACTCACGTCTTTCAAAAAATAGGGTGAATTGAAAACTAGAACAAGACACTAGATTTTCTAAATGATGTCTAGTAAGGATTCTAAATGCTACACTAAATTGCTCACATCTTATTTCAAACCACGGGACTCCCACAAGAAAGGAAAATCCTATAAAAATTCTCTCTCTGAGGAGAAAGGAGCCTCAACTACAGGTGTAAACTATTATCAATTGAAAACAACAGTTTTTACACTCAATTAGACTTTTTAGGGACAGGATCACTTTCGCTTGACTGTAGTTTGTCATTTTTTTGATAAAGTTAGCACTTTTTCAGAAACTGTTTTGAAAGTCTCAATGATATAGTCCACTTCTTCATCGCTTAATTTAGTGTGAAGAGGGAGCGTAATTTCATTTTCAAAGAAGGCATAGGCTCTTGGATAATTCGCCATATCAAAGCCAAGATTCTTATAGGCTGTCAAGAGCGGAAGCGGTTTGTAGTGTACGTTACTTGCAATTCCTGCTTTAGCTAATTCTTGGATGATAAGATTGCGTTCTTCTAGGCTTGCTCCTTTTACACGGGTGATGTAGAGGTGGCGTGAAGATTCGACAGTTTCAGTCTTGTGTGCCAAAGGATGGATGCGAGAACCTGCAAAACCACTATCATAGCGGTCCACAATGTCCTTACGGCGTTCCAACAAACTTGGATAGCGGTTCAATTGTACCAAACCAAGTGAAGCCATGATATCGGTCATGTTGCACTTATAGGCTGGTGTAACGATATCGTATTCCCATGACCCCAGTTGCATCTTGGCAAGAGCATCCTTAGTTTGCCCGTGAAGGGAAAGGATTTGGAATTCCTTGTACATCTCTTCGTCATCAATCACTGGATTGATTTTCCAAGTCGCACTTCCACCTTCTGCCGTTGTAAAGTTCTTAACGGCATGGAATGAGAAGGAAGTAAAGTCAGCGATAGAACCAGAAGGTTGTCCTTTATAAGTAGATCCCAAAGCGTGGGCACTATCAGAGACAATGACAATACGGTTAAAGGCCTTTTGCCACTTGCTTGAAGCGGTAAAGAAGTCACGTTTTTTCTCCACGACTTGGAACAAACGGTCATAATCGCAAACAATCCCTGCGAGCTCTACTGGGATAATCACCTTAGTTTTCTCAGTGATAGCTTGCTCCAGCAAGTCATAGTCCATCTCAAACGTATCTGCTTGGATATCTACCATGACAGGGGTCGCTCCTACGTGCGTGATGACACTACATGAAGCTGTATAGGTCATGGCTGGAACGATGACTTCATCACCAGGCCCAACTTCAAGCACACGCAAAATTAACTCCAGAGCGGCTGTCGCAGAGTTAAGGCAGACAGTCTTAGGCGTCTGTGTGTATTGGGACAAGCGACGCTCCAGTTCTTTGGTCTTAGGACCTGTTGTAATCCAACCAGAACGAAGGGTATCCGCTACTTCAGCAATTTCTGATTCCGTAATATCGGGTGGTGAAAATGGAATATTGTAATTTGGCATTGATTTGCTCCTTTTATCTGTACTCATTCTCTTATGACTACTTTATTTTAGCACCTCAAATACGGTTTGAAACATGATTTTGATGTCTCCAAGGAAACTAAACTCTCGGAGATAGACGAGGTTATAGCGCATCTTTTCAGGAAGGACGTGTTCGACATAGGCTTGGTCAACCGACAGACCTTTCTCCGTCATTTGACTGATGATAGTGTCCTCATCCTTGTAGTTGATGCTGGTTGGAGAGGTAATCCCTGCTGGTAAGAGCAAGGTCGCCATCATTTCAGGGCTATACCGCTCTGTGTAACGAGGCACTTCAGGTCGTGTACCGACAAAGGACATTTCGCCTTTCAGGACATTGACCAACTGAGGAAGTTCATCCAAACGCACACGGCGGATGAAATTACCAACCTTGGTAATGCGGCTATCGTTAGCAGAAGTCACCAGGCTCCCTTTTTTATCCGCATCCGTCACCATGGTACGGAACTTCCAAATCTTGAAAGGTCGATTGTACTGGGTCACGCGCTCTTGCTTGTAAATCACTGGCCCCTTGCTATCCAACTTGATCCAAATGCTCAAGATGAGAAAGATGGGTGAGGTCAGAACCAGTACTACCAAGGCTAGAACCCAATCCAAGCAACGCTTGAAAATCAGCGAACTCTTCCTTTTAGAGACAAGCTGGTAGTAAGACTCAACCTCGCTTGATTTCATTTCCACGGGCAAGTCTTCCCATTTCAGCATGCTGTTTCTCCTTTGTTTTTATTATACTATTTGTCAACATTTTTCATTATACCACAAAATGGAAAAGGCGGTGAAAGAAATCTGTAATTTGAAAGATTTCCTTCTGGTACTCAATGAAAATCAAAGTACAGCTTTTAGGTTGCAGATAAAGCTGACCTGGTTTTAAGAGATTTTCAAAAAATATTAAGACATAGCTCCTGCCTGCAAGCTATACATCTTGTGATAGGTCCCTCCCAAGGCCAAGAGTTCCTCATGTGTTCCACTCTCAATAATGCGCCCCTTGTCCAAAACATAGATGCAGTTGGCGTCTTGAATAGTAGAAAGGCGGTGAGCGATAGCAATAGTTGTTCGGCCCTGTCTCATCTTCGCCAGAGAAGCTTGAACCAAGCTTTCTGTTTCAGAGTCAATATTGGCGGTCGCTTCATCCAAAATCAGGATTTTAGGCTGGCTGGCAACTGTTCTGGCAAAGGCAAGAAGCTGTCGCTGACCAGTTGAAAAACTCGATCCACGCTCAGACACAGGGGAGTCGTACCCCTTAGGAAGTTCTTGAATAAAGGAATCTGCATCCACAAAGGCTGCCGCAGCCTGAACCTGATCATCACTGATTTCTTGGTACATGGCGATATTGGACTTAATAGTTCCATGATAGAGAAAGGGTTCCTGCAAGACCAAACCGATGTTTTTTCTCAGCTCTTCTTGACTGAAATCCCTGATATCCACATCATCCAAGAGAACTCTCCCTGACTGGAATTCATAAAAGCGCATGAGGACATTGATAATCGAAGATTTCCCCGAACCTGTATGACCTACAAAGGCAATGGTTTCACCCTTGTTGACCGAAAAAGAAATATCATCCAGAATAGGATGTTTGCCATCATATGAGAAACACACATGTTCAAAACGAATATTGCCTTCTTCAACCTCAACCTGACTATTTTCTTGAAGAGGCTCATAGGTTGCCTCGTCAATCAAGGCAAAGACACGGCCTGCAGACACCATAGACGTTTGCAGGGTTGAAAAGTTTTGCGTTACTTCAATCAGAGGATCAAAGAGACGATTGATGTACTGGATAAAAGCATACATAGTCCCGACCGTTATCCCGATAGAAAGACCACGGTAGCCAAAATAGGCCATTAAGACAGTATAACCTAGGAGTTTCAACAAACTCATAGCAGGGCGCAACAAGAGGGCATCAAAGGCTACAGAGCGGTTGGCATAGACCAAGTGTTCTTGGTTAATCTCATCAAATTCTGCCTGCTGGCGCTTTTCTTGATTAAAGACCTGGATAATCCTAATTCCTTCGATATTTTCTACCAGCTTACTATTGATATCTGACAAGAGACTTCTGGTTTTCTCGATAATCTTGACTGATTTTTTACGATAGAGATTGACCAAAAGGAAAATCAAAGGGAGAAAGAGCAGGACTAATGCTGTCAAACGAAAATCCAACACCAACATGGTATAAAGGGTTGTCAAAAAGATAAAAATTGCTGAGATAAAACTGGATAAAATCCCCGAAAACATATCACTGATTGTCTCGGTATCATTAGTCAAACGAGAGACGATAGAGCCTGCTGGCGTCTTGTCAAAATAAGACATGCCTAGCTTCTCCATATTGGCAAAGGCATCGCGACGAATATCCCTCACAATACTGTAAGACACCCGTACAAAGAGAAGATTTCCGACATACTGAACCAGAGTTTGCAGGATATAGAGACCATAGTAGGCCAGCAACACTGTCACAGCGAGTTGATTGAGATTGCTGAGATACTGGTCGATAAAGTGGGAAGCCACAAGGGGAATGACACTTTTAATGACCGTAGTCGCTAGGAGAAAGCTGAGTGCCAAAAAGGTCAGAAGACCATAAGGCTTGAGATAAGATATCAAGCGCTTCAATACAGCCCATTGTTCTTGTTTATTCTGCATCTTCTTCTCCCTTCATTTCCAGCTGCTGAGACTGGTAGGTTTGGGCATACCAGCCATCCAAAGCTAGCAAGTCTTCGTGCCTGCCTCGTTCGATGATTTGACCATTTTGCAGGACTAAAATCAAATCTGCATGGACAACTGCACTGAGGCGATGAGCCGTAATAATGGTTGTCTTGTCCTTTCGCGTCTCCTTAAGGTTGTCGATAATCGCATACTCTGTCTTGGCATCCACGGCCGACAAAGAATCATCCAAAATCAAGATATCAGGGTCTAAAATCATAGCCCGACTCATAGCCAGACGCTGCTTTTGCCCACCAGAAAGACTGACTCCCTTTTCACCAATCAACGTATCAAATCCCTGTGACATGGCTACAATGTCTTGGTAAACTTGAGCTAGCTTAGTCGCTTCCTCGACCGCTGAAATGGGCAAGTTAGGATTGCCAAAGCGAATATTGTCTAAAATCGAAGTCGCAAAGAGGAACTGGTCCTGAGGGACGTAGCCCATAAGACTACGAAGGTCTGTCAAACGATAATCGCGAATATCGTGACCATTTAGATAAATAGCTCCCTTATCCACATCGTACTCACGCAAGAGGAGTTTAATCAAGGATGTTTTCCCAGAGCCTGTCTGCCCAACCAAGCCCAGAGTTTGCCCTTTTTCCAAACTAAAGTGAATATCCATTAGCGTTTCCTCGTTTTCAAAAGCAAAGTTATCAATAGCATACTCCAAGCGCCCGTTTTCAATACCATCCAGAGGAAACTCGGAGTCTTTTACAGATGATTCCTGAGACAAAAGATTCTCAATCCGCTGGTAAGAAACCTTTCCTCGCTGAGTGATATTAAAGAGGAAACCAATAGCCATGAGAGGCCAGACCATCATATCCAAATAACTAATAAAAGTGACCAAATTTCCAACTGTAATCTGCCCCTCCCGAACCATCAAAGAGCCGACTAAGAGTGTTAAAACATAGGATAATCCAACAAACAAGAAAACCATTGGGTCAAAGAGTCTATCGTATTTCATGGTTTGGAGATTCTTTTGGAAGGTTAATTCATTGACTGCCTGAAAGGACTCCAGCTCATCTGCCTGATAACCAAAAGACTTGGTCACTTTGATACCTGATACAGACTCCTGAACCTTGTTATTGAGTTCAGAAAAGGCATCCTGTGACTCTCCAAAGACCTTATGAGTCTTTCTTCCCAAACGACTGGTCGCATATGCCATAAAAGGCAGGGGTAAAATTGCAACTAGAGTCATCTGCCAGGAAATGCTAAAGAGCATGGTCAGCAAAGTCACTAAAGCTGTAATAGAGGCATCCACCGCAGATATAACACCACCACCTGCAAGACTCGTCAAAGAATTGATATCATTGGTTGCGTGTGCCATCAAGTCCCCCGTCCGATAGGTTTGATAAAAGGCTGGAGACATCTTTGTAAAATGCTCAAACAAGCGAGACCTCATAATCTGCCCCAGACGGTAGGATGTCCCAAGAATATACATACGCCAAACATAGCGCAGATAGTACATACCAAAGGCCGCAAGAAGCAAGTAAAATAGGTAAATAAGTAGTTCATTCTGAATTAATTGCCCCGATGTGATAGCATCAATGATCCGCCCCATGACCATTGGGGGAATGAGGTTAAGGACAGAAACCAAGACCAAGGCCACAATTCCGACTAGATAACGGCGTTTTTCTAGCTTAAAAAACCACCAGAGTTTTTGAATAATGGACATAAAATTCCTTTCTAGTTCCAAATGGAAACCTGAGACTCCGACCCCAGGTTTTTCTTATTCATAGGTTACAACTGTAACGTCACCTTTGTCATACTCAGCGATAAAGATATTGGCTACATTGTCATGCCCTTGTTTGCCGAGATTATCAATCAACCACTCTTCGCTACAGCCAAGCGATTCCAAGACTTCTACTTGGATAACACCATCAGTCACAATTAGATACTTAGGATTTTCATCTCCCATTTGGACCACGATGAGTTGGTCATTTTGCTCCTGCACAGCTCGTTCAACTTGCTTCATCTGGAAAATCCCTTGGCTACGAAGTTTGAGGGTTACATCCACCCCAAACAAATCAACCGAACGACAGGCTTCTAGGTCAATCTTCTCATGTTTGATGAGGAGAGTTGGCTTACCATCAATCAAACATTTCACAAAACGAATATTATGAAGCCACTTGAGGGTCAAAACCAAAATAGTCCACATCAGTAAAATCACCTCGTACTGCAAAATGCTGATAGAACTATTGTAAATCACACCACCAATGATAGCACAGAGAACATAATTCTGAATTTAATCTGTCGCAGAGTTAGGTGCTAAGTTCCCCTTTCCTGTCACATTGATAACAAAACAAGTGAGAAGAGCCCCAAGGCCAGTTCGATTACAATTTCCATACAGTTGAGTGTCACTTGTTTACCTTCACCAATTCAATAACGTCTGTTTGATGCAATTCTAATTTCTTTAAAAGATACTTGTCTAATTCGCTCCCGTTCATAGCACGATAGACATTTGAACCTACCTTGACAAGCGCTCCATCAGTGGTAACTGAAGTATTTACGTAAACTTCTGATTTATCCACTCCCAAGTCTTTGGAAACGACCTCTATAAAATGAAGTGAAGTTTGAAATTGGTTGTTAGAGGCTTGATTGGTCTGGTATTTTGAAATTGTCACCAAAAGCATGGCTACTAAAGTCAAGGCTAAAATCATGACCAATTCCCGAAACTTAGTCCCCTTTTTATCTCGATAAGCTTTAAAAGCAAAAAAACCTGTGATAGCTAGGAGAATAATCCCAAAGCCAATCATGATTCCATTTTGCTGACTGATTTGGCTAAGAACATATTCATATGAGTAAAATTTCATTTATTTTCACGCCTTTTCATAAAATCATTCTTCATTATAAATGAAAGAGGGTGATTTTTCAAACCATACGTTGGGGAAATAGACATATCAGACCAACTTCTCAAACTAATGACTCCAGTAGCTATTTCAAGATTCTAATTTTGATAATTGATAAGAATAGACACTAGGAATTATCACTACAAAGAAAAGTGTCAAGAAGAATACCCAGTAAACATATAGTTGCACAAAGGAATTTAGAAACAATAACAATCCTCCGAATACCCAAATTTTCCCAGCTAGGCGATGCGTTTTTCTCCAGTTTTTATCATTCTCTAAGGTCCACGGTAGTCGAATACCGATTATATAATTTCGGTGTGTTTTTGGTAGATAATTTCCAATTACGATCATCACGACTCCCATAAAAATCTGAGCTAGTAGCCCACTCATCATGGAATAACCCAAAGATTCTCCGAAGATAGAAATCATTAATAGACAAGATACAAAAGGAATAATCCAGTAAATCAAGAGTTGTATTTTTGAACTGATATTGCTAGATTTAGGATCCTTAATCATTAAAAATAGAAGCAACCAATGCATCAAAAGCATGAGAGTCGGTAATCCAAAGATAGCAGACATTTTATGATTGTAGCCATCTGCTTGACCCAGTAGATTAAAATGAGTGGGTATCTCCTCTGGTAATTGATTCCAGAAAACACAACCTACAAGGGAAGGTAGTAGGATGAGAATGCTCGTAAATAATACCAATTTCTTATTGATTTTTATCTTCATCAAAATGATCTCCTTTCAGATCTGCTAACCAAACCATTATATCCTCTAAAACCGATGTATTTAACTCATAATAAATAAAGTTTTTTTCTTTCATTTCATGAATCAAATCCGCTGCTTTCAAAATCGTAAGATGGTGTGAAATAGTTGCACTAGTCAACTCAAATTGACTGGCAATTTCTCCTGCAGGTAATCTACCTGTTTTGAGTAAATTCAAAATCTCTCTCCTAACTGGATGAGATAAGGCTTTAAAGCTATTTGCAAAACTCATAATGACTCCTTTCCCTCTGTAATATTAGTAGGGCTAGGACTAAGCAAGGTAGAACTGATAGTATTCCTGTCGGTGATGGGCCTAAAATCAAGAGGCTTGAAACTTTTTCTCCTGGTAATTGAAAGAGTAACCCAATACCGGCAGTTGCATTGATTGCCCCATGAAATAGGGCAGAAGCCCAGATAGAACCTGTCTTTTCAAACAACCAGCTCAACAATATTCCTAGGCTAAAACAAAATAGAAACATAGCAACAACTCCCAAAACGGGATAAGAAAAATAAGATAGTCCATAATTATAGCCTTGCAAATTGATTGGTAGATGCCAAAGACTCCAAATGAGACCAAGCAAGACATGAGTCTGGACTATTGAAAAGCGTCCTCTTAGAGCTGGGTAAAGATAGCCACGCCAACCAATTTCCTCTCCCAATGCAAAGAAACTATTAAGAAAAGGAGCGTAGGTCAAACTAGCTAGGATTTGAATCAAGGCCAAGAAAGATAAGGGGAACGGTGATTGAAGGACTCCTTTTTCTTGTAAAATAGCTTGAATAGATTCAAAACCAAGGCTGAAATTGCTAGGGAATAGAAGAAAATAAAGTCCTGCTCCTAAAAAACTGATAACTGCTGGGAACCAGATAGCTAGTAAGTAAAAGCGCCAGTTCCTCTTGAGATTCACGACTAATTTAGATTTGATTCCACTAGGTTGATTCGTGATTTTCCCTAAGAGAAAGACTGCAAGCGCAGGCATCCACATGGCTACAATACTAGCAAGTTGACTCCATGGAGAATTTAGACCAACACCACCTATCCATAGTGCCAACCATATTATCCAAGCAAGGGCATAAGCCAAGACCACAAAAAGAAGGATTGTTCTCTTATTTGACATATATGTAACTTCACTTTCTATTTAGATGTTTTTCTAAATAACATTATACACCTTTCTATTCTAAACACAAGAGCTATTTAGATTTTTTTCTAAATAGTTTAGGGAATTTTTATTTTCTCAGGATAAAGTCTAAAGAGTAATTTTCAAACCATACGTTGGGGAAATAGACCTTTTTTTGGTATAATAAAATCTATAATCTGAATGAAAAAGGTAACTTTATGAAACTCATCTCATGGAATATTGATTCCCTCAATGCTGCCCTAACTAGTGACTCAGCTCGTGCCAAATTGTCCCAAGAAGTCCTACAAACCTTGGTCGCTGAAAATGCTGATATCATCGCTATCCAAGAAACCAAGCTTTCTGCCAAAGGGCCTACAAAGAAACACTTGGAAATTTTAGAAGAACTCTTCCCAGGCTACGAAAACACGTGGCGCTCTTCTCAAGAACCTGCCCGTAAAGGCTATGCTGGTACCATGTTCCTCTACAAGAAAGAACTCACACCAACTATCAGCTTCCCAGAAATCGGTTCCCCTTCTACCATGGACTTGGAAGGCCGTATCATCACGCTAGAATTTGATGATTTTTTCGTAACGCAAGTTTACACTCCAAACGCTGGCGATGGCCTCAAACGCTTGGAAGAACGCCAAGTCTGGGATGTCAAATACGCTGAGTACTTAGCTGGACTAGACAAAGAAAAACCAGTCCTTGCGACCGGTGACTATAACGTAGCCCACAATGAGATTGACCTTGCAAATCCTGCTAGCAACCGCCGTTCACCAGGATTTACCGACGAGGAGCGTGCTGGATTTACCAACCTTTTAGCAACTGGATTTACGGATACCTTCCGCCACATTCACGGCGATGTTCCAGAACGCTACACTTGGTGGGCACAGCGCAGCAAGACTTCTAAAATCAACAATACAGGCTGGAGAATCGACTACTGGCTGACAAGCAACCGCGTGGCTGACAAGGTGACCAAGTCTGATATGATTGACTCCGGTGCGCGCCAAGACCACACACCCATTGTCATGGAGATTGAACTCTAAGGAGAAAGCGAATGGACTATCAAGCTGTCATTCCTGAATTTGTAGTATCTGACATCGAAAAATCACGCCACTTCTACTGCGACCTGCTAGGATTCTCTGTCGAATACGATCGTCCAGAGGAGAAATTTCTCTTCCTCTCGCTTGAAGACTGCCAGCTAATGCTAGAGGAAGGAACCCCCGAGGAACTGGCTAACCTTACCTACCCTTTTGGAAAAGGTGTCAATCTATCCTTTGGTATAAAGGATGTCCCACAACTTTATCAAAAAGTGATGGAAGCTGACTATCCTATCCATCGTCCCCTGACAAAAAGAGAATTTCGAGTAGGAGATAACTTTATATATCCCCATGAATTTGCGATTTTGGATCCAGATGGTTATTTTTTAAGATTTAGCGAGTAGAATAATAAAGGTTTAGCAAAAAATATTTCAAATCAGAAAAAGGCATATTGTCAGGTCTTGAAAAATCTTGATAATATGTCTTTTATGATGAAAAAATCTTCTAATACTCTTCGAAAATCAAATTCAAACCACGTCAGCGTCGCCTTACCGTACTCAAGTACAGCCTGCGGCTAGCTTCCTAGTTTGCTCTTTGATTTTCATTGAGTATAAATGTTAGCCAATAAGTTGATTTTTCCCCATTTTTATTATATTTGTTCGTTTTTTAAACCAAAACACTAACAAAACAGTTGATTTCTAAAGTGATTTAGTGTAAAATAAAAACATTGGCTCAAGCCTATTTAAAATTGAATATCATTTTACTTGTTTATGTCGTGAATTGGCACGACGTTTCTACAAGGTGCCGGAACACCTAACAATAAGTAAGTCAGAAGTGAGGTATGGTCGTTTTTGCCATGCCTATTTTGGGGACTTACTTAGAGATTAAGTAAGTCCTTTTTCTATTTCTTGCTAGAAACTATAAACAAGCAAATGGATTGGCTTTTAGACTTTAGGAGGTCTTATGAAATTATTAGAAGAGCGCATCCTCAAGGATGGGCATATCTTGGGTGATAACATCCTCAAGGTAGATTCCTTTTTAACCCACCAAGTTGACTTTAGCTTGATGAGAGAAATCGGTAAGGTTTTTGCGGAAAAATTTGCTTCTGCTGGCATTACCAAAGTCGTAACCATTGAAGCGTCGGGTATTGCCCCAGCCGTTTTTACAGCTGAAGCCTTAAACGTTCCCATGATTTTCGCTAAAAAAGCTAAAAACATCACTATGAATGAAGGCATCTTAACTGCCCAAGTTTACTCCTTTACCAAGCAGGTAACCAGCACCGTTTCTATCGCTGGAAAATTCCTCTCACCAGAGGACAAGGTCTTGATTATCGACGATTTCCTTGCTAATGGCCAAGCTGCCAAAGGCTTGATTCAAATCATCGAACAAGCTGGTGCCACAGTCCAAGCTATCGGTATTGTGATTGAAAAATCCTTCCAATATGGCCGTGATTTGCTTGAAAAAGCAGGCTACCCTGTTCTATCACTCGCTCGTTTGGATCGTTTTGAAAATGGTCAGGTCGTATTTAAGGAGGCAGATCTCTAATGCAAACTCAAGAAAAACACTCGCAAGCAGCCGTTCTTGGCTTGCAGCACTTACTAGCCATGTACTCAGGATCTATCCTGGTTCCCATCATGATTGCGACAGCCCTTGGCTATTCAACTGAGCAGTTGACCTACCTGATTTCCACAGATATCTTCATGTGTGGTGTGGCAACCTTCCTCCAACTCCAACTCAACAAATACTTTGGGATTGGGCTACCAGTCGTTCTTGGGGTTGCCTTCCAGTCGGTAGCTCCCTTGATTATGATTGGGCAAAGCCATGGTAGTGGCGCTATGTTTGGTGCCCTTATCGCATCAGGGATTTACGTGGTTCTTGTTTCAGGTATCTTCTCAAAAGTAGCCAATCTCTTCCCATCTATCGTAACAGGATCTGTTATTACCACGATTGGTTTAACCTTGATCCCTGTCGCTATTGGAAATATGGGAAATAACGTTCCAGAACCAACTGGTCAAAGTCTCTTGCTTGCAGCTATTACTGTTCTGATTATCCTCTTGATCAACATCTTTACCAAAGGATTTATCAAGTCTATCTCTATTTTGATTGGTCTGGTTGTTGGAACCGCCATTGCTGCTAGCATGGGTTTGGTGGACTTCTCTCCTGTTGCGTCAGCACCACTTGTCCATGTCCCAACTCCACTCTACTTTGGGATGCCAACCTTTGAAATCTCATCTATTGTCATGATGTGTATCATCGCAACGGTGTCTATGGTTGAGTCGACTGGTGTTTACCTAGCCTTGTCTGATATCACGAAAGATCCAATCGACAGCACGCGCCTGCGCAACGGTTACCGCGCAGAAGGTTTGGCCGTACTTCTCGGAGGAATCTTTAACACCTTCCCTTACACAGGATTTTCACAAAACGTTGGTTTGGTTAAATTATCAGGTATCAAGACTCGCCTGCCAATCTACTACGCAGCTGGTTTCCTGGTTCTCCTTGGACTCCTTCCTAAGTTTGGTGCCCTTGCTCAAATCATTCCGAGCCCTGTCCTCGGTGGTGCCATGCTGGTGATGTTTGGTTTTGTATCCATTCAAGGGATGCAAATCCTCGCTCGTGTTGACTTTGCTAACAATGAACATAACTTCCTTATCGCAGCTGTTTCAATCGCTGCAGGTGTCGGACTCAACAACAGTAATCTCTTTGTCAGCATGCCGACAGCCTTCCAAATGTTCTTCTCAAACGGAATCGTCGTAGCTAGCCTACTCGCCATTGTACTCAATGCTGTATTAAATCATAAAAAGCAATAAGAAAAAGAGGTGCGAGCCTCTTTTTTTGTTTATCACAAATTGATTATAAATACTATCAATCCCAATTCCCATCTAATATTTCTTTTATAAACTTCTTAGGCATCCAAAAGGAGTGTTTTGTAATCCTACGTCCATCTGGAAGTTCATCTGTATCAGATAATGAGCCTTTCCCAACAAATTTTCCTTTTTCAATTTCATAGTAAGCATTGGTAGCATGTAATTTCGTAAATAGAATTCTATTTATCTTACTTTGAGGGAAATTAGTTGAAACTTTATTACCATTTTGAGTTAATTTAACTCCGTCAGAAATAATTTGTCTAGTTTCCTGCCACACTCTTTCGATTTCTTCTAATTGTCTATCCTGAAATCCCCAAAATTTGATAGAATCTAATACAAATAGCTTAGGTTCAATTTCCTTAAAAATAACGAAGAGGAATCGTTTATTATAAATTTCATTATAAACATGTGATGATTCCCAACTATCTGTTTCTGCTAATTCTTTAAAACAATAAGTTTTAAATGGAGAGTCTTCCTTAGGTAAATTATTCTTATCTACTCGAATAACTCTCAAATTCATGTTTGCTTTTTGAAATTCTTTGGTCTTATCCAAATCCCCTGTCAAGCCTAAAATTTTTCTAATCAGAGTACTATTCTTACCTTTTGCCTTGGGATTCACTTCAAATCTATCATATAACTTTTGTTCAGAGAAACCTTTGTAGGAAAGAATCTTCTCTGCAATAACCTCAGTAAATGACTTTTTTTCACCCCTAAAATTAGCCAAAACACTTTCTTGATCTGATTGGTTAAAGATTTTATGATTAATCAGATAGGTCATATAACTTGATTTTAATTCCCAAGCTCTTTGTTTTGCTAATTCATGACTAAATGGTTGCTGTCTTAAATCCTTTCCTTTACCTGCACCTTTTGTACAAGTTGATAAATAGTTTCCATCTGATTCTGATAATTCATGTGCCCTTCCATTTTTGATTTTATCTGTAATCTTCTGATAGTCTTCAAGGATGACTGCCATATCCTCCTCAAACCATTCATATAAAAATATTTTTTCAATGACATAGTCCTTCATTGTTTGATTGGGAATTAAGCCATTGTAAAACAATAACAAAATCTTTGCACATTTTTTCCATAAATGAGTGAAGTAAAAATCCTCTAAATTTTCCTCCATATAGTTTAGTATTGTTAATACAAGTCGTTCTTTTGCACTAAGTGTCCCATTTTTGTTTATCTTAAAAGGAGTAACTTTTAACTCTACACCTATTTTTTCAAAGTCAGCTTCCGAGTCACTATTTGGCTGGTAACCATAGAAATATTTTTCAATATAATTTCCATACTGCCCTTTTGACTTCATACTAATTGCTTTATCTTGTACCTCAGAGACTACTCTATCATTATAATCGTCATATGATTTATAAAGCGAACGATTATACTCTTCCATAACATCGGAAAATTTTCTATTTAATAGTTTGTTAGAATATTCAATAACACTATCGATATCTTCATCGTTATAGTTAAATAAGTTTTGATCCATTTTCTTCTCCTATCTTTTATATTATATCAAATTAAACTAAAGCAAACATTAATACTTGATCAATCATTGAAAATAGTATATAATGGATTAAACTGTAAAAAAATGAAGGAGAAAAGATGAAAGTTCTCGAACTATTTGCTGGAGTTGGCGGTTTTCGGATAGGATTAGAAAATGCCGATAAGCAACTCTTTAAAACAAAATGGGCAAACCAATGGGAACCATCTCGTAAATCTCAAGACGCATTTGAGGTCTATGATTATCACTTCCCCAATAGCGAAAACATCAATATTAGTATCTCTGATGTAACAGACGAACAATTTTCCAAAATGGATGCCGATATGATTGTCGGTGGTTTTCCTTGCCAAGATTACTCTGTTGCGCGTAGCAAGAAAGATGAAAAAGGTATTGAAGGAAAAAAAGGAGTTTTATTTTGGGAAATCATTAGAGCAACTGAAATCATTAAACCCAAATACTTAATTCTGGAAAACGTGGATAGGCTTTTAAAAGCGCCCTCAAAACAGAGAGGACGTGATTTTGCAATCATGCTAACAGCTTTTAATAACCTTGGATATTCTGTAGAGTGGAGAGTTATTAATGCTGCTGAGTATGGAAGAAGCCAACGAAGACGTCGTGTATTCTTTTTCGTATATCGAAATGATACAGTCTTTGCCCAAAAAAATGACAATCTTTACGAAAAAAATGAAGAAATCTTTGAAGATAATAGGTATGATGACTATATTTTCAATCAAGGTCTATTTGCAAAACAATTTCCTATTAAACCTATAGCAGTTAAAAATCGTCATGTGTTTTATGAGTTACCAAATGATATAGTTGAAGTTTCAGATACTTTTACTGGTACTGTTTGGAATACAGGAATTATGAGACATGGAAAATACTATTCTATTGATACAGAACCTAATTACAATGGCAATCCTATCACTCTAGGAGAAATTCTTCAAGATGAGTCTGAAGTACCTGAAAAATATTTTTTAACTGATCAGTCAAAATTGGAAAAATTTCAATATCTTAGAGGATCTAAGAAAATTGAACGAACATCCTCTGACGGACATCAATACATCTATTCAGAAGGAGGAATGTCCCCTTATGATGATTTAAACCTTCCAGGACGAACAATGCTTACATCCGAAGGAACAGTTAATCGTTCCACACATTTATTATTTGTAAACAATAAATATAGATTAATTACACCCATTGAAGCTGAACGCCTTCAGGATTTCCCAGATGATTGGACAGCTAAAAAGAAATTGTCAGATGGATCTATTGTAGAGGTATCTGATAAAATGAGAATGTTTTTTATGGGAAATGCTTTGGTTACTGAGATTGTAAAAGAAATTGCTAAATTTATTAAAAAAATTGATTAATTTATCTGAAACTAAAAAAGAGGTGCGAGCCTCTTTTTTGTGTGACAAAATAAAAACATCTATCTAATCATATATGCTAGTGTCATAGTTCTGAAAATCATCTGAATCAAGAACAATTTCACAACTCTTATACTTTTCTCTTACAAGTCGTTCGGCTTCATCTGGATTTTCAGCCTCTATACTTACTAAACGTGATAAAGTTTCTGTAATTTCTACTGTATACTTTTTCAGTTTTAAATTGCTTTCCAATCATTCACTTATTAGCAATAATCTATATAGTTTTGGGCTTTCCAACCACTCTGGTAATTCATCTCCATATTCCCAGCTATATTTTTTATTCAATAAAAAAAGTTGTTTCTCATCACCAAACTCCATATTTTCAGACAACCACCTCACACAATCAGGGTCTGATAAAGTATAAACCATTACACATAAGTTTTCATAATTTCCGATACTTTCCTCTACCTTTAAATTCTATTATTTCTTTGTCTCTTAATATTTGAAGCTGTTGCCTAATCTTTTCTTTGATATGATTGTTCTTAACAAAGATATTTTTTAGGTCACTTTCAAAACGATACATATCTTCAAGGGTAAATTCTGAACCCTCTATCTTATCTATACAATTTAGAATTTCTATTGTCCAACCTCTTACTGAAAGAGAGTTCTTCCTTAAAAATAAACTTTGCTTAAATTCTTTTGTAACTTTTTCTGGATCTCTAACTTGTCCATTTTTCACAAAAAATATTCTTCCTTTAGAAAGTACTTGTGATAAATCAATGTTACAACCAATCCAACCTGCTCGTCTAGCAGTTGGCGCAAGTGGCTTCCTTTGAATAATTGATTTCGGTGTAACAAATTGCTTCGGAAGGACAAGAAAATTATTTACCTCAAAATTTTTTGTATAAGTTAAAAAAGAAATTAGAATTATTATCTACCTGCACACGCTCCATCATCGTTGCATAAGCACCATCATTGATTGTTGATGAAAAATTTCCTTTTTTGCTCTTTAGTTCAAACTCCTCACTACAATGATTACAGTAAAAATCTGCTACAGGTCTATTATTTTCAAAATGATTTAAAGGATTTTTCCCACAATTAGGGCAATAAGACTGACGATAAACCCAATCCTCCATTAAGATACGTGCCTTCTGACTATTACTTTTATAGGTTTCTACTAGTTCTAAATTAAATTGTAATTCCATTTAAAAATTCCTCACTAATATGAGAATTCACTCGATATAAGCAATTAAAATCTACTATAACTAGTATACCACATATATGTACCTATTACATTTGTATTTCATCATTCTCTTTTATATTTCCTTCTCACATATCTCATAAAATATACCCTAGTTCTTGAGCTAATTTTAAAGAAAAAGCATAAAATTGAGCTATATTCGCTGGTATGGTAATTGCCATGGCAAGTCCACCTGGTAATCCTGCAACAACAGAAGTCCCACTCGCTAATAAAACATTATCCCTAATACAGACATTAGCCACTCGATCTAAGATTTCTTAAGATAAGAGAGACGTTGGGCCTTGTTCTAATAAGGTAGGAATGTCCTGTGAATCTAATTCTTTGGAAAACTTATCCACTAAAAACTTCGAACGATCAACCTTAACAACAGGTAGTTTCACCACTTGTTGCAATACTTGCATAGCTAAGTCTTGTTCAGCCATATAAATACCTCTTTCTCTTGTATCTTTATCTCATAATATCACACTATCTAAATTTTATAAATCTTTTTAATAATTTTTAATACTCTTCGAAAATCAAATTCAAACTACGTCAGCTTCACCTTGCCCTACTCCAGTACAGCCTGCGGCTAGTTTCCTAGTTTGCTCTTTGATTTTCATTGAGTATAAGTCTAGAAAGATTCCCCCATCATGTTTTATTGCCTTTTTCTCCACCAAAAAAGAGGGTTGCCCCTCTTCTTTAGTTCTTATCCAGATTGCGTAGCATCTCGTCAATCTTGTTTCCATACTCGATGGACTCGTCTTTGACGAAGGTCAAATCTGGGATTTTGTACAATTTCAAATTGCGACCAAGTTCACGTTTGATGGTACCAGTTGCTTTTTCAAGCCCGATTTGGACTTTTTGGATATCCGAAGCAAGGTTACTCAAAATGGTGTAATAAACCTTGGCAACAGACAAGTCACCCAGCATCTGAACATCTGTGATGGTCACACCTTGGACACGTGGATCACGGACTTTCTTTTGCAAAATCTCATTGACTTCACGCTTGACTTCCATGCCCACACGATCTGTACGGAAATGATTTGCCATGATATTCCTTTCTCTACTTTGAACCAAAAGCTAGGCCAGCAGACCTAGCTATTTTTATTAGATAGAGGAACTAGAGCCATTTGAATCTAGGAAACAAGCCTTAGATAGAACTGAAGTTCATCAAGGCGCTGTTGACGACGAGTCAAATGAGCTATCGTTTCTCTATTATCTCTTGATTTCTTCCATGACATAGGCCTCAATCACATCATCCATCTTAATATCATTGTAGCCGTCGATCATCATTCCACCTTCACGGCCGTTTGTAACTTCCTTAACGTCGTCTTTATAGTGTTTCAAGCTTGCGAGTTCACCATCATAGATAACGACACCATCACGGATAACACGGACTTTAGAGTCACGGGCAACCTTACCGTTGATAACCATAAATCCACCGATAGTTCCCACTTTAGACACCTTGAAGGTTTCACGAATAACTGCTTCACCGATAACTTTTTCTTCGAATTCTGGATCAAGCATCCCTTTCATGGCTTCTTCCATCTCTTCGATAACCTTATAGATAATGCTGTGGAGACGAATTTCCACATCGTCAGCTTCTGCTTGTTGACGAGCTTGTGGTGTAGGGCGTACGTTGAAACCAACGATAAAGGCATTTGAAGCTTCGGCAAGGGTCACGTCAGATTCATTGATAGCACCGACCGCTGAGTGGACGATGGTCACTTTGACACCTTCCACATCGATTTTCTGAAGTGATGCAGAAAGGGCTTCAACAGAACCTTGTACGTCAGCCTTAATGATAACGTTAACAGACTTGAGTTCACCAGCTTTAAGGGTATCAAAGAGGTTTTCAAGGCTAACACGTTGGGTAGCTTGACGTTGTTTCATGAGGGCACGTTTGGCACGCTCTTCACCTGCTGCACGCGCAGATTTTTCATCTTCGTAGACAGCAAAGTGGTCACCCGCCATTGGCGCTTCGTTCAAACCTGTGATTGAAACTGGCGTTGATGGACCTGCTACCTTAACACGACGACCAAGGTCATTGGTCATAGCACGGACACGACCGAAGGTATTTCCGACAACGATTGGGTCTTGAACATTCAAGGTACCTTGTTGAACAAGAAGGGTTGCGACCGCACCTTTTCCTTTATCCAAGCGCGCTTCGATAACTGTACCGATCGCACGCACTGTTGGGTCTGCCTTGAGTTCTTGAATTTCAGCTACAAGAAGGACTGTTTCCAACAATTCTTCGATGTTTTGGTTGAATTTAGCTGAGATTTCAACAAATTCAGAATCTCCACCCCAAGCAGTTGACATAACTCCATGCTCTGCCAATTCACCGATAACGCGTTCTGGGTTAGCACCTGGTTTATCAATCTTGTTGATAGCTACGATGATTGGAACATTGGCCGCTTTTGAGTGGTTGATGGCTTCGATAGTCTGAGGCATAACCCCGTCATCTGCCGCTACGACCAAAATCGTAATATCGGTAACAGAAGCACCACGCGCACGCATAGATGTAAAGGCCGCGTGTCCCGGTGTATCAAGGAAAGTAATCTTCTTGCCATTTTCCACGATTTGGTAGGCACCGATATGCTGAGTGATACCACCTGCTTCACCTGTCGCAACACGAGAATTACGAAGGGTATCTAGGAGTGTTGTTTTACCGTGGTCAACGTGTCCCATGATAGTTACAACTGGTGGACGCTCAACCAATTCATTTTCATTGAGATAACCATCTTCGACAAAGAAACGTTCGATGTCAGCATTATCCACTTCAACCTTTTGTTTGGCTTCGATACCGTAATCCACCATGAGGAGTTCGATGGTTTCCCCATCCAAGGATTGGTTTTGTGTGGCCATGACACCCATCATAAAGAGTTTCTTAACGATTTCAGCTGGTTCACGTTTGATACGTTTTGCGATTTCCGCAACGGTCATACCATCTGTATACTCAAATTCTGTTGGCAATTCATGGAATTTACGCTCTGTAACAGGTTTTGGAGTCTGATTACGGTTGTTCTTGTTATTGCCTTTTTTGTTCTTTTTGTTGTTATTCCAGTTACTATTCTTTTGATTTCTCACTTGATTTTGACTACTTCGATTCTTTTGTTGTTTTCTAGGACCATCTTCTTCGTGATCATAATCGTCACGATTTTTGTCTGGTCGAGCTTGTTTCTTACGACGTGTATCCACTGGCGCTTCTTTAGCTACAGGAGCAAGTTCAACCACTGCTTGAACTTGCTGTTCTTGTTGCGCTTGTTCAGCTAACTTAGCCGCTTCTTCAAAGATTTCCTCTGGTTCCTTGCGTTTGTTAGCTTGAGCCAAGGCTTCTTTAGCAGCCTGATACTGCTTGAAACGTTCCTCACTTGAACGTGCATATTCAGCATTTTGCTCTGCTTTTAGGGCTGCTGCACGGGCTTTAAAGTCAACACGTGGAGCCGCTTGATTTGGACGTTTATCCTCTTGTTGACGGCGTTCATTTCCTCGATTTTGCTGACCTTGCTGTTTCTTAGCTTGATCATTAAAGCGACGATTATCGCGGTTGCCTTGACCTTGTTTTCCACCATTGCGACCGTCGTTTTTCTGACGGTTTCCGTTTTGTTGTTGGTCACGGTTATTGCCCTTATTTTGCTTGCGTCGTTCTGCCTGTTCTTTGGCACGAGCTTCACGCTCAGCCTTGAAATTACGACTTTGCGGTTTAGCTGCTACTTTTTCTGTTTTCGGAGCGACTGGCTCAGCAGGTTTTGCCTCTTCCTTAGCTACAGCTGGTTTAGCTGGCTCAGATTTTTCGGCTTTCTTTTCTGCACTTACTTTTGGTGCTGCAGGTTTTGCTTCTACTTTCGGAGCAGCTGCAGGCTTAAAGCTGGCAGCAATTTTTGCAGCGACAGCTTCTTCCACACTTGATGAGTGGCTTTTCACATCCAAGCCCAACTCTTTTGCACGCGCTACAACTTCTTTACTTTCTTTTCCAAGTTCTTTTGCGATTTCGTACAATCTTTTCTTAGACAAATCATGTCCTCCTCTTCTATTCCATAAGAGACCTCATTTTCTTTGTAAATCCAGCATCTGTTACAGCCAAAACCTTTCTCGATTTCCCGACTGCTATGCTTAATTCCAGTGTTGAAAACACGGTTACAATTTCCACTTGATAATAATGACTTTTATCTTGAATCTTCTTGGTCAGATTGGGTCCAGCATCATGAGCTAGAAAGACCAACTTGGCCTTGCCGTCTTGAATGGCCTTGACCACCAATTCTTCACCCGATATAATCCGCCCTGCTCGCTGAGCAAGTCCCAAGAGATTACTTATCTTTTGCTTATTCAAGTCCTAACTCTCTTCTTTTCACTTTGTGATCCACATAAGCGATCAACTCGTCATAAAAGCTTTCTTCCACTTCCATGCTAAAGCTGCGGTTAAAGACCTTCTTCTTTTTCGCCTCTAGGGCTTCTGCATTGTCTAGTTTGATATAAGCGCCGCGGCCATTGGCCTTGCCCGTAGGATCAATAAAGACTTGTCCTTCCTTGTTCTTGACAATGCGGAGCAAATCACGCTTATCAATCACTTCGTTAGACACAACAGACTTGCGCAAAGGGATTTTTCTTGTTTTCATCTTTCCCTCCTCTAGCAGCTTTTATTCTTCTACAGTATCGTTTTCTACTTCCAACTCTACTGAAGCAGCGTCTTCCATGGCTTCAAATTCGCTAGCAGACTTGATATCGATACGGTAACCAGTCAAGTGAGCCGCCAAGCGCACGTTTTGTCCACGACGACCAATGGCAAGAGAAAGCTTGTTATCTGGAACAACCACCAAGGCACGTTTGCTGTCGTTTTCATCAAAGATAACTTGGTCAACCTCAGCAGGAGCGATGGCATTGTAGATAAATTCAGCTGGATCTGCTACCCACTCGATAACATCGATATTTTCTTCGATTGGTACCATGCGGTCATTTTTAGCATCGTAACGAGCTGGGTGGAATTTGCTAGTAATCTTCTTGATATTAGCACCACCACGTCCAACGATTGTACCGATAGCATCCACGTTTGGATTGTGGCTACGAACAGCAACCTTCGTACGGTCACCTGCTTCACGAGCCACGCTCATGATTTCAACAGTTCCATCATAAACTTCTGGAATTTCTTGCTCCATCAAACGTTTGATCATTTCTGGATGGCTACGGCTAACAAAGACGTTCACACCACGAGGGTTGTCTTCAACCTTGTAAACATAAACTTCGATACGATCATGAGAAGCAAAAACTTCTCCAGGAATTTGGTCTTGTTTTGACAATTGGGCTTCGATGCTACCAAGGTTGACATAGATAAAGCGGTTGTCAAAGCGTTCTACTGTACCAGACATGATTTCTTGCTCATGTTCTTTGTAAGTATTGTAAGTGATGGCACGTGTTTGCTTGCGCATTTTTTCCATGATGGTTTGTTTGGCAGATTGGGCTGCTACACGACCAAACTCAGCTGGTGCTTCTTCAAACTTGATTTTGTCTCCAAGTTCATAAGCTGAATTAATGGCAAGAGCATCTTTCAAGCTGATTTCCAAACGGCTATCAAATACTTCATCAACAACTTCACGGACAGTATAAACTGTAAAGTCACCTGTTTTTTCGTTGAAGTCAATAGCTACGCTGTCTGACTGACCATAGCGTCTGCGATAAGCGGAACGAAGCGACTCTACTACTGCGTCGATGATATCTTCTTTTTTGATTCCCTTGTCTTCTTCCAAAATGCGGAAGGCCTCTAGCATTTCTTTACTCATGTTTTCTTCACTTTTGAATCCTCAAAAGCTATCCTTTCTTTTTCTATAATTTAACTGCTAAACGTGCTTTTGATACTAAACTGTATGGAATTTGGACGGTTTTCTTACGCGTCTTGTCCATATATTCCATAGTCAACTCGTCCTCTTCGAAGGCCAACAAGGTTCCTTCAAAGACCTTTTGCTTATCGATGGCTTGGTAGAGCCCGACATGGATGTATTTTCCAACCGCTCCAGCGACGGCATCCTTGGTTTTCAAAGGACGTTCCAAGCCTGGACTGGTAATTTCTAGGAAATATTGTTCTGGGAAGGGATCTGGCTTGATGGTGTCTAGGACAGGACTGATAATTTCTGTTAAGTCTGCCGTGTCGTTCAAGGTAATTCCTTCGGGTTTATCTACAAAAATACTGAGAATCATGTCACTGCCAATCTTTCCATACTCGATATCCACGAGTTCAAAAGGAGCTTCTATGACAGGTTCTACAACTTCTCTGACTAATTCTACGATTGTTGCGATTGCGTCCACCTCCTCATAAGCAAGAGGCGAAGATATTTCCCCGCCTCACTTTTCATATTCTTACTCTTAGTATAGCACGTTTGCCAACTTATGTAAAGCAAAAGCACTTATACAGCCTGATTTCAGGCTATTTCTTAAAATTCTGCCTCAACTCGGTAGATAACTTGCCCCTTGTTGGAGAATTTTTGTTCGTATTCTGTCATGACATTGCCTTCAAAATCACTGGCATGTAGGTCAAGCCAGACGCCATTGAGTTTCATGCCATACTGAGAAAAGCTCACTAGGCTATACTCAAACAAACCACGGTTATCCGTCTTGAAATGAATTTCTCCATTTTCAGGCAAGATACGCTTGAAGGTATCCAAGAAGGTTTTGTAGGTCAAACGACGCTTTTCATGACGCTTTTTAGGCCATGGATCTGAAAAGTTCAGATACAAGCGATCAATCTCACCGTCTTCAAAGTAGTCAGTCAAGTCAGAACCATCTACCCACAAGAGCTTGATGTTCGGCACTCCAACTTCAAGCACCTTATCCAAAGCGTAGCTCAAAACAGACTTTTGAATATCAATCCCGATATAGTTGATGTCAGGGTTTTGCTTGGCCATACCTGAAACAAAGGCACCCTTTCCACTTCCAACTTCCACATGAATGGGATTGTTATTGCCAAACAAGTCCCGCCATTTTCCCTTGGCTTCCAAGGGATTGAGGACCACATACTGGGGATTTGCCTCTAGTAATTCTGTCGCCCCTTTACGATTTCTAACTCTCATCTTCTCTTTCCATACTTGTCTCGGAAGTGACGCAAGCCATGAATCTCCCGATTGACATTTTCTAAATCTTGGTTCATATAATACTTGGAAATCTGGCTCAAATAAGACAATTGACCGTACCAATACAATTTACTTAATACCGTTTGATTGTACTTGTAACCGTAGTAGGTCAACCATTCCTTCCACTGATGTTCTGGAATATAATGGCAGAGCATATGGGCCACATCAAACATGCGATCGGTCAAGCGAACCGAATCCCAATCTACCAAATAAATCAAGCCACTATCCGTCTCAATCCAATTACTATGTCGTACATCTCCATGGACAATGGTCGCATAGTCCTCTCTAAATCCTGGAATAGTCTGACGTAAATCAGCCATCACTTCACTGATAAAATGATTTTTACGCAAAGCATCTGGAGCCGTTTCTTGCCAAGACTGTAGTAAATCTACAGGTGTTTCCATGGCATAGCCCAATCGACTCAACTGTGTCATCAAAGGACGTGAGCGATGAAGACGGGTTAAAATATTGACGATTTGTTTACGATTCATATCATAGGGGGTCAATATCTTGCCTGTCAACCATTCTTGAGCACACATATCACGTCCATCTGCCAAACGGCGACTCCATAATAATTGTGGAGCAATTTGTTCTCTAGCTAGACCAGGTAGGATTGGAGAGGTGTTCATTTTCACAAAGATACGCTTCCCATCAGGATAGCTACCCATATAAGCCTTGCCACTTTTCCCAGGTATGGGAGTCAGTGTTAGCTCATTATCACCCAAATCCATTTCTTTCCTCCGTATAAAGTTTCCTTACTATTCTACTAGTTTTTGGCCTATTCGTCAACCACTCTAACCCGATTCTCAAAGAAAAGCCTCTGGAGTGGTTTGGGTTATCATTATAGAAAGAAAAAGGTAAGCACAATCTCCTACTTACCTTTTCATGATTTTTATAAATAATATAAGAGTGGCCAACTGTTGTAAAGCATATGGACTAGAGTAGAAACCCATAGGTTTTGGCTCTTTTTATAAACAAACCCCCAAGTAGATAAAAAATAAACGAAGGGACATTAGAAGGTCCATGCATGAAAGAAAAGAGAGAGGAAGTTAGCACAAGCCCTAACCAAGAATTGTCAAAAACCGCACCTTGAAGAAGTCCTCTGAAAATGAGTTCCTCCTGGATGGGGCCAAAAACTGAGGTAGTCAAAATCAAAGACAGGGAAATTCCTCTGCTGACTTCCGCCAAGTGTTGAACTCCTGCGCCAGAAGAAACAGCAAAGAAATGAATATAAACCAGCGTCTCAAGCACACTTAGAAGAAAGATTGCAATGAAAAGCATAAGTTGTTTCTTGCTTAACATCCCAAAAGAAATCATTTCAAACTTTCTAGCATAAGCAACACTCAGCGAGGTTACAAGGAGACTTACAATAATCAATGCAGATTCATTTTAAAAAAAATCCCCATGGTTAATCGTATAAGGAACTGTAATGACGATTATTAGTACTAAAAATCCAAAGCACAAGGCATGAAATTTATCAAAAAACTCCATAAAATTATCCTCCTCACCAAACAGACTTCCTACGCGTCATCCTTTAGCTCTAACCTTTCCAAAACAAACCATTTTAGTAACCAAAATCCGACTACATAACCAGCCCCTAAGAAGATAGCCATTAAAGATAGCATGGGATTTAGGAAATAAAAGACCGTCACAGATACAAAGGTTAGCACAAAAACATTGAAGGCAATGGTGTCGGAAGACAAATCTAGAATATAGGGTGTCAACCAGTCTAAGGTTTTGGAATCTAGGAAAAATAAGTGTTTATACATGATGACCTCCTTTATGGCTGAAAAGCAAGTCTTTTGTTTTTTTACCCCAAGACCCTATGTAGAAAAGTGAGCAAAAACGGGAAAATCGCTACAATATTATTGATCACATGCACCGCATAGGATGGATAAATACTCTTGGTATAGCGGGTCAAACCGGCAAAGATGATTCTAAATGTTGCAAAGACGAAAATATCTAACAAACTAGGTAGGCTTGAAAAATGAGGAAGAGCAAATAAAATTGACGGAAGAAGCAAATCAAGGCCAAATCGCGAATGTTTAAAGAAGGCGTGTTGAAGTAATCCTCTATAAATCAATTCTTCCATTAGTGGAGTCAGGAAAAACAGGGTTACATAGATACCTAGCTCGGCAAAGTTGGTCCCACTATAACCGATCAATACAGCCCAACCTTCAGCAGTTGACTGAACATGTTTAGCTGTCTGAACGTTAAAAGAGATCTGGAGCACTAGCACTAATACTGTCAAAATCGAATACCAAAGCCATTTTTTTCTCGGAATGCGAAAAAGATAGCCGTGCCCTGTCTTAAACAGAATCCAAATCATGACTCCACTAAATAGCAAACTCAAGAAATTTTGAATCCAGACGAAATTGCCAATCTGGGAAGAAAATTGCCAATAATTTTGAACAATAAGCGTCAGCCGAGAAAGACCAAATACGAAAAATAGGTAAGACAAGACTACACTTATTTTGAAAACAAGCTGATACTTTTTCATAGAAATTCTTCCTCATTTCTTGTATTTCAGCCTATATTCCACATAAATGAAAACCTGCTCCTATATAACCACGGTCATGATAACCGCGCGGGCAGTAACCACTTACTGGAAAAGGACCTGAATTTTTTAATATAGGAGGGTAAGAACCGAATGGACTTACCTGATTAGCGTACCCTCTATAAATATCAGATACATCCCCACCCTCTATACGAGCAAGCATTTCATTATCCATAACTGCAAATTGTGACATCATTTTTGTATCCATGACGAATATCTCCTTTTTTATGTTTAATTTTTGTCCTATTGCAACCTTAATAAGGTTAGTATACTACTATTTTTTAAAATTTTCCATCCAAATCACGAATGGTCATCAAAACATCTTGAATTGTAAAAAATTTAAAAAGCAAGCATGAAAAACATACTTGCCCTAAGGGAACTTGACAATATGAAAATACAAAATAGAAAACTATGCACCCTCACTTCCGTCTGTTCTCATATATTCTCATAATCGCAACCAGGATACAGGCTGTCCCACTTGCCAAAACCAAGAGGGTAATGATAATGTTGAGAATTTCAGGCGTACTCCCTATTCTGTTGATAAGACGGACTAAAGACAATACTGTCAATAAGAGTAAAGCTACTGACCCTGTCCGAATTAAAGAAGCCATTCGGTTCTCAACCGCATATAAAAAGGATGGCAACATAACACAGGCTATAGCAATCACAAACAGGTTGCTCCCCGTTTCTTCTCCCTTGTTCACTACGGAAATCATGAGAAGATTCGATGCTATGATCAACGTAGAACAGATGATAAAATAGGATTTCTTATTCATTTAATATACCTCACATACTATGGTAAAAGTCAAACTGGACAAAAACAAACTTTAACTGTTAGCTTCTGAAAATTGAAACATTGTTTTTGTATTCACGAGGAATGCCTTTTTTTATTTTCGTCCTGTTAGAATACCGTTGCTTGTACTCCATCAAGCAACCCCATTCCATTAGATAGTATGTTGTCTAGCTCCTCCATCTTTTCATCTGAAAATGTTATTTTTCAGCGTTGATTGCTTTTTCATAGGTCGCTATCATCCTTGACAACACCATCTTCCCAAACTCTTCTCCAAGCAACTTCTTTTTCCTTGCCATTTTTTACCCCTTTATTTTACATTTTTTAGTTCTGATTGTTGTTTTTTTCTTCCTCTTCGTCTTCTTTTCTTTTATTTTCTTTATAATCGTTCAGCATTTCAAAACCTTTATCAAAAGCAAAAAAACCTAAACCTAAAGAAAACGGCGCTCCGACTATTTCTATAACTTTTGCCCACCTTGGCCCAAAATCTTCTGAAAAATAAGCAAGCGCCCCGACGGCTACAACTGCTAAAATTAAAAAATATGCTCCAAAATCTGCACCTTCTGTTACTCTAGCTTTTTCTGTTCTACTATTCTTACTCATGATAATTTTCCTTTCATTTTCGATTTTCTACTTCAGCTAATACTAACTATTTACCATTCATTTCATATACAGTTATAATCTTTTATATATAAAATAAATACACCTATTTTCTCACTCTTGTCTATAGGCAAATTCTAGCTATATGTTATTACAAACAAATAGTATCATTTCACCTGTTTACCACTATTTTTATTTGTGAATTTTTTTGTTTCACTTTAATCATTACAGAAGTTATAAAAAATGCGATAGCCATCCGAAGCAGTTGATAACTTTCTTCCTCTCCTGTTTTCGGTAATAATTTTTCATTCGAAGTAATAGATTTGCTTACATAATCAGTCCCCTTAACATCAGTTGAAGGAGTTTTATTTTCTTGAGCAACATCAAAAATAGGTTTGGGAGTTTCCAATTGATTCTTATTGTCTAACATTGCTAAATTGTCAGATTGAGTAGTTTTAGCTTCAGAAGTTGAGTTTGTACTCTCCACTTTCCCACTATTTTCACTATTAGAATTGGGGTTATCATTGGATATTTTCATTTCGGTTCTTTTTTCATCACTCATACCTTTGCTGTCGCTTACAACTTTATCACTAATACTCATGCTGTCATTTCTGGTTTTCTCATCACGGACACTTTCAGTTACTGTTTCCTCAGAAGATTTTACTGTCTCCGTTTGCTTAGGTGAGTTTCTCGAGTGCATATAATCATACACCTGTTGTGCAGTTGCTCCGCCACCAACCCATCCAGATATCGGATGTCCATTTTTTAAATACAAAATTGTTGGTGTTCCTGGAATACCGACTTTTTTAAATAGAAACTCTCTCGCTTCCCCATCAAAATCCTTACCATCCAAATCATAATACTCTAACTTCTTTTCAATCAAGTTATTAAATTCTTTCAATTCAGGAGAAAATTGACGACAATGAGAGCAAGTTTTTCTACCAAAATAAATAGTATGTTCCAATTGATCCTCTGTAAAAGATTGACGAACAGCTTCAATATCTATCTTTTTAAAGTCCGTAACATTCTTCTCATACTCTTCTGGGGTTACAACAGAAGGTTTATGCTCCATCTTTTCCGTACCCGATTGTAAATCTGGCGCCACAAGAGAACTATCATTCGCCTGGATAGATGAAGTAGTAGGCTGTTCTTCTGCATATGCAAGACCTGCTGTAATAGATGCAAACACAAGTGGTACAAGTAATAGCGATTTTATCTTTTGATTCTTCATAAGAATACTCATTTACATTTGTTATCTTTATCTTACCTTATTTAAGATTACAAATTCATATAAATCTTAAATGGTCATCGAAACATCTTGAATTGCAAAAACTTCATTATAAAAGGGTAAGTATTGCGAAAACACTTACCCCTTTATACTTTATTAAGCTCTACTTTTTATAATACTTCAAACCCCAAATGAGCAGAAGCATGATGGTTGAGCAGAGAATAGCGCCAATATAAGCGATTAGTTGTTGATAGGATTCTGCTACTGTGATACCTCTATACAAATAGATAATAGACATAAAACCTGTCAAGCCGATATACATAAGTTGATTGGTTCTAGGACTAACCAAATCATCATCTTCAAACTCTCATTTTCCTAGTGAGGTAAACAGTGACCAAAATAGAAGCCAGGTTAATAATCACTAAAAGAAATTGGATGACAATATCGATATTCGAATAGTGATAATAGCGTCGCTTATCATCGGTCACAAGGTGTTTTGACATGATTTCTTTTAGATTCAACTTTGTGAAGAGTTATTTGAAAAGCAGAGAACCAGCTTGATTGATCAGATTTCCACCATCGAAAGAAAAGTGTGATAAAGTATTGTTTTTCATAGACTTATTTGATATACTGAGCATTGGAGTGTCCTTTTGTTTTTATTTTTTGAACTTATATCATAAAGGAGAAACTCCCTTTTTTCCAGTAAAAACAGCACCCAATGGGTGAAAAGAGAAAAGCATCTAGAATCCTTGGTTTCATACCGATTCTGGATGCTTTTTTGTGTTATATATGCATAATCAGGTTTCTCTAATGTGGCCATAAAACTGAAACTGCCGCCCCACCAGCTGCACAAATTAAATAAATCTGCGGGGTTGGGAAAGGGATTGTCTGCGCACAAAGCGAAATCCCCTCAACCGCACCACCTACTCCACTTAAAAATCTGTCTGCAAGTTGTTTATCTCCAGCTGTTATCGTTGTTAGTTTTTCATCAGGTAAAATGATGAAATTATTTACTGATTGTTCCATTCTTTTCACACTTTCTTTGTTAAATTAATTTGGCTAGTAGACAAAAGATAAACTAAAGCATTAAAGACAATGAAAATATTTCCATAGAATAAGATTAGCCTCGCCTCCAAACCAAGATACAGTTTGACCATCAAAAAGATGAGCAAAAGAATTTGAAACCATAGCGTTTTTCCAAAAATAAATTTAAAGCGATTTTGAATGTCTGCTTCCTTAATTTTTACCGCCAAACCTTTATTAGCAAGAAGGAAAACTCCTGCTTCAAATAAGCCACTGTAGAGAACAAGCCATCCAATCGATACATTCGAGATTTTCAAAAATGTACCTAAAAGAATATCCAAAACACTACTCAAGAAAATAATAAGAAATAATCTGTATTTCATATAAATCACCTCCTTTTACTACTATTCTCAATCTACTATATCTCTAAAAGTTTAACTTGCTCTAAAAGCTCCCCAAGCCGCTGTACAAAACTGTGCTCCTAAAATCCCGCCGGCAAGAGTTCCCACAACTGGGATAACACTCCCCAGAGCTGCACCTCCTATTGTACAAATTCCTAATGCTTGAACAACTTCTCCAGCCCCTACTTTATCTCCACCTTCAACACGAGCAAGCATTTCATTATCCATAACAGAAAATTGTGACATCATTTTTGTACCCATGACAAATACTCCTTTTTTATTTTTAATTTTTGTCTTGTTGCAACTTTGACAAGTTTAGTATATCATTGTTTTTTAAAATTTTTCATCCAAATCTTGAATTGTCATCGAAACGTCTTAAATTAGCTTTTTTATTTAAAACTACCTCTAAATTTTTTTAAAAAGATAATTTCTAATCACTTTTTTTACCATTCAGGAACTTTCAATGACTATTCAAGATTTCATAAAATATGAACTTATTTTTATGGCATAATATACCTATCTACTATATGAAAGGAATTGCCAATGACTTCTTATAAACGTACATTTGTTCCTCAAATAGATGCTAGAGACTGCGGTGTTGCTGCCTTAGCCTCGATTGCTAAATTCTATGGTTCAGATTTTTCTCTAGCTCACTTGAGAGAACTTGCAAAGACCAATAAAGAAGGAACGACTGCTCTTGGCATTGTAAAAGCCGCTGATGAAATGGGCTTTGAAACAAGACCTGTTCAAGCAGATAAAACTCTCTTTGACATGAGTGATGTCCCCTATCCATTTATCGTTCACGTTAACAAAGAAGGAAAACTCCAACATTACTATGTTGTCTATCAAACAAAGAAAGACTATCTGATTATTGGTGATCCTGACCCTTCTGTAAAAATCACTAAAATGTCAAAAGAACGCTTTTTCTCTGAATGGACTCGAGTAGCTATTTTTCTAGCTCCCAAACCCAGCTATCAACCCCATAAAGATAAAAAAAATGGTCTACTAAGCTTCCTTCCTCTGATTTTCAAACAAAAATCTCTCATTGCTTACATCGTTCTCTCAAGTTTATTGGTCACGATTATCAATATAGGTGGTTCTTATTATCTCCAAGGAATCTTAGATGAATACATCCCAAATCAGATGAAATCAACTTTAGGAATCATCTCAGTCGGTCTGGTTGTAACCTATATCCTCCAACAAGTCATGAGCTTCTCCAGAGATTATCTCCTAACCGTTCTGAGCCAGAGATTAAGCATTGATGTGATTTTATCCTATATTCGCCATATTTTTGAACTTCCTATGTCTTTCTTTGCGACACGTCGTACAGGAGAAATCATTTCACGGTTCACAGATGCCAACTCTATTATAGATGCCTTGGCTTCTACCATTCTCTCTCTTTTTCTGGATGTTTCTATTCTGATTCTTGTAGGGGGAGTCTTACTGGCACAAAACCCTAATCTCTTCCTTCTTTCTCTTATTTCTATTCCTATATACATGTTCATCATCTTTTCTTTTATGAAGCCTTTCGAAAAAATGAACCATGATGTCATGCAAAGTAATTCTATGGTTAGCTCTGCCATCATTGAAGATATCAACGGGATTGAAACTATAAAGTCGCTCACGAGTGAAGAAAATCGCTATCAAAATATAGACAGCGAATTTGTAGATTATTTAGAAAAATCCTTTAAGCTCAGTAAATATTCTATTTTACAAACGAGTTTAAAGCAGGGAACAAAATTAGTTCTGAATATCCTTATCCTATGGTTTGGCGCTCAATTAGTCATGTCGAGTAAAATTTCTATCGGTCAGTTGATTACCTTTAACACACTTCTTTCTTACTTTACAACTCCTATGGAAAATATTATCAACCTCCAAACCAAACTCCAATCTGCGAAGGTCGCTAATAACCGCTTGAACGAGGTCTATTTAGTCGAATCTGAATTTCAAGTTCAAGAAAACCCTGTTCATTCACATTTTTTGATGGGCGATATTGAATTTGATGACCTTTCTTATAAGTATGGTTTTGGACGAGATACCTTAACAGATATTAATCTCACGATTAAACAAGGAGATAAGGTTAGCCTAGTTGGAGTCAGTGGTTCTGGTAAAACAACTTTAGCCAAAATGATTGTCAATTTCTTTGAACCCTACAAAGGACATATTTCTATCAATCATCAGGATATTAAAAACATTGATAAAAAAGTCTTGCGCCGTCATATTAATTACCTACCCCAACAAGCCTATATATTTAATGGCTCTATTTTGGAAAATTTAACCTTGGGCGGTAATCATATGATTAGTCAAGAAGATATTCTAAGAGCTTGTGAATTAGCTGAAATCCGTCAAGACATTGAAAGAATGCCTATGGGCTATCAAACTCAGCTCTCTGATGGAGCTGGTCTATCAGGAGGACAAAAGCAACGAATCGCTCTCGCTCGTGCTCTTTTAACTAAAGCTCCTGTTTTAATACTAGATGAAGCTACTAGCGGTCTTGATGTCTTGACTGAGAAAAAAGTTATAGATAATCTTATGTCCCTAACTGATAAAACCATTCTCTTTGTAGCCCATCGTCTCAGTATAGCCGAACGGACTAACCGTGTCATTGTTCTTGACCAAGGGAAAATCATTGAAGTGGGTAGTCACCAAGAGTTAATGCAGGCGCAAGGCTTCTACCATCATCTATTCAATAAATAAGGAGAATGTCATGAATCCTAATCTTTTTAGAAGCGTCGAGTTTTATCAGAGACGTTACCATAACTATGCGACAATGTTAATTATACCTCTTTCATTACTATTTACTTTCATCTTGATTTTCTCCCTTGTTGCCACAAAAGAAATTACTGTTACTTCCCAAGGAGAAATCGCCCCTACAAGTGTCATTGCATCTATTCAGTCAACAAGTGATAATCCTATCCTAGCTAATCATTTAGTGGCAAATCAAGTAGTTGAAAAAGGTGACTTACTCATCAAATACTCTGAAACAATGGAAGAAAGTCAGAAAACTGCCTTAAAAACTCAATTACAAAGACTTGAGAAGCAAAAAGAAGGACTTGGAATTTTGAAACAAAGCTTAGAAAAAGCGACTGATCTTTTTTCTGGCGAGGATGAATTTGGCTACCATAATACCTTTAGGAATTTTACTAAACAATCCCATGATATTGAACTGGGTATCACAAAGACTAACACCGAAGTTTCAAATCAAGCTAATCTTGCCAATAGCAGTTCATCAGCCATCGAACAAGAAATTACAAAAGTTCAACAACAAATTGGAGAATATCAAGAGTTGAGAGATGCTATCATAAATAACAGAGCACGCTTACCAACTGGCAATCCGCACCAGTCAATTTTGAATCGTTATCTTGTAGCCTCACAAGGACAAACACAAGGAACTGCAGAGGAGCCATTTTTATCTCAAATTAATCAAAGTATTGCAGGTCTTGAATCATCTATCGCAAGCCTCAAAATTCAGCAAGCTGGTATCGGAAGTGTAGCAACTTATGATAATAGTTTAGCAACCAAAATTGAAGTACTCCGTACTCAATTTTTACAGACAGCCTCACAGCAACAACTAACCGTGGAGAATCAATTAACAGAATTAACAGTACAACTAGATCAAGCGACACAGCGCTTAGAAAACAATACCTTAACCGCCCCAAGTAAAGGTATCATTCACTTAAACAGTGAATTTGAAGGTAAAAATAGAATTCCAACTGGTACAGAAATTGCTCAAATATTCCCTGTCATCACAGATACAAGAGAAATACTAATCACTTACTACGTATCTTCTGACTATCTACCTCTACTAGATAAAGGACAAACTGTAAGATTAAAACTGGAGAAGATTGGAAATCACGGCACCACCATTATCGGTCAACTTCAGACAATTGATCAAACTCCTACCAGAACAGAGCAAGGTAATCTCTTTAAATTAACCGCTCTTGCAAAACTATCTAATGAGGATAGTAAACTCATCCAATATGGCTTACAAGGTCGCGTCACTAGTGTAACTGCAAAGAAAACATATTTTGATTATTTCAAAGATAAAATTTTAACCCATTCTGATTAATTTTCAGATAACACTCTATAACTATTTATTATCTTATCAAAAAGGAGAATCATAACATGGATAAGAAACAAAACCTAACTTCATTTCAAGAACTAACAACTACCGAACTCAACCAAATTACAGGTGGAGGACTGTGGGAAGATATCTTATACAGCCTTAATATAATTAAGCATAACAATACGAAAGGACTTCATCATCCAATACAACTATAAAAAATAAGACCGAGTAACAAGAACTCTCGGTCTTATTTTTTTCATCATTCTGTAGGTATCATAGTAAGCACCTGACGAAAGACTTGATCTTGACAGGTAGTATTGAGACTAGCATTGGGATAACTTTCCACAAGCTTCATAACGGTATAGAGACCAACTCCTCTATCCTCCCCTTTAGAACTGGCTCCAAAGGAGAAGATTTCAGAAATATCTATGCTCTCTTTTTTGATGGAGTTTTCAATGATAAAGGTCTCCTGTGCTCCATTTTTAAAAAAGGCAATTGAAACATGAGGTTGACTAGTCTCTGCACTGGCTTCAATAGCATTATCACAAAGGATAGACACAATGGTTAGAAAATCAAGTAGGCTCATCCCCTCAACCTGAATCTCCTCAGGAACTTCAACATTAAAGACAATGTTCTTTTCTCTAGCTTTTAGAAATTTCCCTGCTAGGAGACTTTTGAGGGCGCGGTCCCGAACATTCAACAATCGCCCAAGGTCATATTTATTGTCCTGCAATTTCTGACTGGAATCTTTTAAGACGGAGCCGTAGACCTCTTTTATCTGCTCCATATCCTCCTCTTCAATACCCAGACGTAAACTAGTCAAGAGGTTGGTGTAGTCATGGCGAAAACTCCGTACTTCCTTGTAAAGCTCCTCTATATGCCGACTATAGCGTTCCATATCTCTATAGCGCAAGGCCTGCTCTTGGTTCAGTCTATCATGGAGTTTGTCCTTCAAATAGGTATCCAATTTCTTGATAACCCCCATAAAAAATAGGAGGTAGAACACTAGGATGAGATGGCGAACAGTCGTTGATTGAATACCTTGCTCATATTCAAAGTAAGACAGACTTTGTATCACCAAATAGTAAGCCCCCATTATCCAGTTAATCTTAGTCAGGGACTTTTGAAAACCTGTATCGAGAATCTCCCTTCTCAAACTAGTAAAATCATAGTCCAACCATTTCAAAAAGGCTAGAGAAATGAAGAAATTGAAAATTATTATACATAACCCAGTAAATGAGTAGCCATCATATACTTGCCCTTGTCCCAAAAATGGAAGCACAAAATAGGAGACTCCTCTATAAAAGAGATTCACCAATATCATTGGAAAGAGACCATAAAAGAAAAGGAGTTTTTTAGGAAGCCCTCTTAACAATAAGAAAGACAAGCATATGCCGTACAAGGGTTCCATAAAATAAGATAGGTAAACATTTCCTACCATATAGCCAATCATTACAAAAACAAAGGCCAACAGTATCTTCAAAAGAAAGGCTTTAAAAATCCTCTCGAAAGTAAGATTAATTCCATCTACCTTAAAGAAAATGACAATTTCTAGCCCATTAGTAATGAGTGTATGCAATAATATCCAAACAATATTCATAAACTCTCCTAGTTCAGTGTAAGTTATTAATAGCCTCAGACACTTCCCTGACCTTATAACGCGCGATCAGACAACTTCCACCATTGGGAAAGAAAAGGAGTTTTTCTTTCTTATCCAAATGCACCACATTTGCAGGATTGATGAGAAAAGAGCGGTGGCACTGCAAGAGACGGGGTTCCTGCTTAAAAACCTCCTCTAAACTCGCTGTAAATTCCAGCCTGTCTGTCTTGGTATAAAGAATAACACGATGGGCTCTGGGCGACGTTTCGAGATAGTAAACCTCTTTAAAAGGATACTGAAATTGGGCAAATTTTGATTTAAAGTAAAAGCAATCTTCCGCCAGACTTTTACTATCTTGACTATTGGCATAGAGGAGGGCTGTCTCGATCCGAGATTCAAACTCCTCTGCTGACAAGGCCTTATCAATATAGTCCAGAGCAGACACTTGGTAGCGAAAGGACAGGGGCATAAACTCTGAGTGAGTCGTCACAAAGACAATCAGGGCATAGGGGTCTCGATCCCGAATCTTTCTAGCCACCTCTAGACCCTTCATCTCCTCATTTCGAATCTCAATATCCAAAAAGAATAGCTGATGGCCCCCCTTCTCATGCACCTCTGCCAGCAGTTGGTCCGGCTTGCCAAATACCTCAAAAGAGCTAGGAATGATATGATGTGCTTTCAAAAGTTTCTCAATCGTCGTTTCAATCCTAGTCTGTTGGGAAAAATCATCTTCTAAAACAAATATTCTCATCTTCTTACTCTCCTTCTTTCAACCATTTTTGACGAATTTCTCTATAGCGACGTCTGGCATACTTGACAGCGTATTGACCTTCTTCTCCAAGAAAAAGGATTCTTTCTTGAAAATCAATCGATTTTACTTTATCAAGATTGACCAAACAATTTCGATGACATCTCATCAAGGTTTCCCCATATTGGTTCTCAAGATCACTTAAATTTTGAACCATATTAAAACTAGCTTCTTCTGTAACAATCTGTACAGTATGGGCTTTAGTTGGATGTGTTTGGATATAGTAGACATCGTCGATGTTTACTTTATAAACTGTTTTCTGTGTCTGAATAATCATATGTTTCATTGGATTCTCCTCCTAAGAAAAGAATAACAGAAAAGTTCTCACACAAGCGCACCCAATCCTAAACAGTCTTTGAAAACTCCTAAAAGGACTATTTTTCTACAACATCATGATGAGCTTACAACTATTTTATCATAAAATCTTAACAGTACCATTCAGGAAATTTCAAGGACAATTAAAGATTTGATGGTGAAAAAGGAGATAAAAGTGATAGACTATGATTATAGAAAGACTATGTTTGCAACAACTTTAAAAATCATCAAAAAAGGAGGGGTGCATATGATTTATTCACATCCACCATGATTAACACCCTATAAATATACTCTATTGCAATTGACGTAAATATAACAAGGAGAAAATTATGGCCAAGTCAAATAAAACAAAACAATTAACATCAATCGAACTTTCTCATATAAATGGCGGTAGTATTCCATATGGATGGTATTCTCCGTTTCATATGATTAGCGATAATGTACTATGTAGAAATGGATATTCATATAATAAAGCTAATCTTGATAATGGTAAATGTATCATTGATTGGGGCAACATAGTTGGCAATGTTGCTAATAATATAGGTGCCTCACTAGGAGATTTACACAATCCCTTACCTTAAAACATAAATTATATAGGAGGTCACGTAAATGACAGACCCAATTAAAACTGCTCAGGCACTGATAACTGACTTAAACAAAGCCTACCAAGCATGCAGACAGGCAACCGCTGACGACGTCCGCTTTCAGGAGCAATTAAACTCTATTCTTGGCTTTCTAGCAAAGGCTGAGACAGTGGATAATCGAGTCTTGATTGAACTGGAAAAATTTTACCAGACTTCCAGTCTTCTCATGGGACTCAGCGCTCTCGATCCAGATGCTCCTACTCGTGCCGCTTGGCGGGCCTATGACCGCTTCCACTTTGACCAAGTCAAGACCAAGTTGAGCCTCTACGGGCCAACCATTATCTTGTAGAAAATAAAAGAAGTTGAGGCAAACTGAACTCAACTTCTTTTTTAGTGTCATATAGGCAATGTTAGTCCTGCATCTGACGTTTTACCTGATAAGGCAAATACAAGACTTGTAAAACCAAACCTGCACCCAGCAAGGCTAGAAGGGCTAGTTTTTCTTGGAAGGTAATCAACCCGACAACTAATTCCACAAGTAAAACAAAACTGGTCAATCCTCGGACTACCGCCTGCAAGCCTTTTTCCTTTTGCCCCTTGTCCAGTGGAAAGAGTTGAGTCAAATACTGGTAGTCAAAGGCATGATAGAGGGCCAGCAACTGGAAGAGCAAGAGGTAGTTAAAGAGAACTACCACTGCTGTCGCAATCCAAGCTTGCTCGATAAAGACCTGCGCCAGCAAGGAAAGTAGGAGCAGACGGAGACTGAGCGCAAAGAGATCTCCATTTCGCAAATAAGAACGAAGATAGAGATTTTGCCAAATCTTCCCAGGCACCTTCTGAACAACCTTTAGGATAAAGTCCAGATAGGCACGACGCTTGACGCTGTTTGAAATTCCCTTTACCTGCGTAAAGAGGGCAAAGAAACGAAGCAAGACTTGTTTGCGCTTGCTTTCTTGGGAAATGACATAGTCCCAGTTCAGTCCAGTTTCAGTGAAAAATTTGCTGGCCTTTTGACGAAAGAGGAAATATTTACCTAACCCAAACAAAAGCACATAGATTAGGAAGACAGGCAAGCCATAACCCATGGCTAAAAATAAGGGCGCAAATAAAAGCAAGAAAAGGGTCTGTACAAAGAGCCAAAAGACTAGGGAAATGCCAGTTTGACGCTTGAGATGGAGCTTGATTTCCTCTTCTCCAACTAAGAGAAAGAGCTTGTCTGGAGCCTCCATATAGGTGGCAATTCCACCCCAAAGCAACAGTAAAACAGAGGTAATTCCTACAAACAAAAGGATGGGCCAATGATTTTCAGGAAAATCTTGCAAGAGTTGACTGTACTGGTAGGCTAGAAAGCCCAGCAGGACAAGCAGGAACAAGACAAAGTGGTCATTGAGAACATAACGTAGATAACCAAGACACTCCTTACGAAAAGCCTGCTTTCTCTTTAAAAACAAGTCTTTCATAGGTCCTCCTCTTTGGTCAGAGCCAAGTAAATATCATTCAAACTAGCCTCAGGCATGTTAAAGGCTTCGCGCAGTTGCAGGAGATTTCCCTTAGCACGCACTTCCCCTTTGTGAAGAATGACAAAAGCATCACACATCTTTTCCGCTGAATCCAGCACGTGGGTACTCATGAGAATAGACTTGCCTTTTTGCTTTTCCACTTCCAAAAGCTGAATCAAGTCCGCAATAGCCAACGGGTCAAGACCAAGGAAAGGCTCATCCACGATGAAAAGACTTGGATCCACCACAAAAGCACAGATAATCATGACCTTCTGCTTCATCCCTTTTGAAAAATGAACAGGGAACCAGTCTAATTTCTGGTCCAGACGGAACATTTTTAACAAAGGTTCTACTCGATCAAAAGCAAGATCTTGCTCAATACCATAAGCCATGGCAACCGTTTCGATATGCTCTCTGAGGGTCAATTCCTCATACAAGCTAGGTGTCTCAGGAATGTAGCCAATTTGCTTGCGGTAACTTGTCGCATCTTCTTGCAGGGTCAGCCCATTGATATTGATGGAGCCACTATAAGGTGTCAACAGACCGATAATTTCATTGATGGTCGTCGATTTTCCAGCACCATTGAGACCAATCAAACCGACCAACTGCCCACTTTCAACAGTAAAAGACACATCTTTCAAAACAGGGACATGAACATAGCCACCTGTCAGGTTTTTAATTTCTAACATATTTTCTCCAAATCTGGTATAATGTAGCTATATTATATCAAAATTCAGTACAGTAGAGGTAGATTTTATGTCAGATTGCATTTTTTGTAAAATCATCGCAGGGGAAATTCCTGCTTCAAAAGTATATGAAGATGAGCAGGTTCTTGCCTTTCTTGATATCTCTCAAGTGACACCAGGACACACCTTGGTCGTGCCAAAAGAACACTATCGTAATCTTTTAGAAATGGATGCTACTAGCGCCAGCCAACTCTTTGCCCAAGTACCAAAAGTAGCTCAAAAAGTCATGAAAGCTACCAAGGCTACTGGTATGAATATCATTGCTAACTGTGAAGAAGTCGCAGGTCAAACCGTCTTTCATACCCATGTTCACCTCGTACCTCGCTACAGTGCGGACGATGACCTTAAGATTGATTTTATCGCCCACGAACCAGACTTTGACAAACTCGCTCAAGTCGCTGAAACCATCAAAAATGCCTAAGGAGTTGCCATGAAATTATCCAATCTATTGCTATTTGCAGGAGCTGCAGCTGGAAGTTATCTGCTCACAAAAAATCGCCAAACCATCACAGATGAAGTCTTGAATACCACTGACCGCGTTCAAGCTATCAAGGACGATGTGGATATTATCCAAAACAGCCTACAAATCATTGACCAGCAAAAAGAACTCATCAAGGAATATCAAGAAGACCTGACTTACAAGTTTAAGGTCTTGGAAAAGGATATCCAGACTAGACTAGCTGTGATTAAAGAAACACAGGAAATCGAAGATAAGTAAAAAGAGCCAGTCGGCTCTTTTTTAAAACGTAAACAAGTTATATCCCATCAACTATACATCATAATTTAGGCAACTCATACTCAATAAAAATCAAAGAGCAAACTAGAAAGCTAGGCGCAGGCTGCTCAAAACACAGTTTTGAGGTTGTGAATAGAACTGACAAAGTCAGCTCAAAACACAGTTTTGAGGTTGTAGACAAGCCGACGCTGACGTGGTTTGAGGAGATTTTTAAAGAGTATCATTCACCATTTCACAACTAAATCGAAGATTTTCCGCCGTACTGAAAACGAGTCTGGGATAAAAGTCTAATCTTCAATATAAAAAGCGAACAAAACGAGTTATCTGACACTCAGAATTCTGTCTTGTTCGCTTTTTTATCTAATCTATCGATTTTTAAAATTTATAATAAAGAATTCCTGAAATCAAAATCTTTTTGTCTCAGACTCGTCCGGAAACTTTGAGACCTAGGCTCAAAGTTTAGGTATGGAACTTCGAAGAAGATCGCTACCGTCCGTCATTACTTAAGGAAAGTCTTAAAAAAATCTATAAACAAAAAGAGCCACTCGGCTCTGAGCCACTCGGCTCTTTTGTTTATACTCAATGAAAATCAAAGAGCAAACTAGGAAGCTAGCCGCAGGCTGTACTTGAGTACGGCAAGGCAACGCTGACGTGGTTTGAATTTGATTTTCGAAGAGTATTATTCTCCTTCAAAGGCATCTTTAATATGGTCAAAGAAGCCCTTTTTCTTTGGATTGACTTTTAAATCACCAGCAGCTGCAAATTCTTTCAAGGCTGCTTTTTGACGATCGTTCAAGCCTGTTGGTGTTACGACATTAACGGTAACATATTGGTCACCAACTGCACCACCACGAAGACTCGGAGCTCCTTTGCCACGTAGGCGGAATTTCTTACCAGTCTGAGTTCCCTCTGGGACAACCAATTCAACATCACCGTGAACAGTTGGAATATCTACTGTGTCACCAAGAGCTGCTTGGACAAAGTTGAGGTTGAGATTGTAGAAGATAGTAGTTCCTTCACGTTCAAACTTATCGCTGGCTTCCACAGAAACAACCACGTACAAGTCACCATAAGGTCCACCGTTAAATCCAGCTTCACCTTGACCAGCTAGGCGAATTTGTTGACCAGTTTCCACACCAGCAGGAATTTTGACATGTACGCTATGATCTTGTTTTTCATGCCCTGTTCCGTGACATGTTGTACATGGATCTTTGATTTCTTTTCCGCGACCATGACAGACATCACAGGTTACTTGACGACGCATCATACCAAGCGGAGTCTGCGTATCGACGTTAATGACACCAGCACCATGACAGCGTCCACAAGTGACTGGACTGGTTCCTGGCTTAGCACCTGAGCCATTACATGTACGACAGCTTGCTTCACGGTTGTATTTAACTTCTTTTTCAGCTCCAAAAATAGCTTCTTCAAAGGTCAAGTTCACACGATACTGGAGGTCATCCCCTTGGCGAGGAGCATTTGGATTGCGTGAAGCACCGCCTCCGCCGAAGAAACTTGAGAAAATGTCCTCAAAACCACCGAAGCCACCTGCCCCATTGAAACCGCCAGCTCCACCACCGAAGCCTCCAAATCCACCATTGGCGCCTGCAGCACCATATTGGTCATAGGCAGCCCGTTTTTGGTCGTCACTCAAAGTCTCATAGGCTTCTTGAACTTCCTTGTACTTTTCCTCAGCACCAGGCTCCTTATTGATATCTGGGTGATATTTTTTCGAAAGCTTACGATAAGCCTTTTTGATCTCGTCTGCCGAAGCGTTTTTTGACACCCCCAGACGATCATAAAATTCAGTATTGTTCATACAAGATACCAAGACCGTAAAATTCGACTGAAAAATAGGAAATCTGACGCTGGAGCGATGCTCCTAGACAGATTTATCTTTTTTCCGAGAATTTAGGTCGGGTTCAATTCCTTTCTGTTATATTAAGTAAGAAATTTGGGAACCCGTGTTCAATTCCCTGAACACATTTGTTCCTTTCTTTCATATTGATGAGACAAAACCCAAACAAATGATATTCCGTCCCTTTTTATCGAAAAACAGAGGCTGGGTTGCAACCTCTGCAAATAAGTAAATTAACTTTATTTTGATTTTAAATATCCTATAAGTACAGAAATATTTATATATTTTTGTCTCTTCTTAGTATTTGCTATAAAATTCCAATAGATTAGAAGGAATACACCGACAACCCAAATCATGCCCATTATAAACGATATTATAAATTCTGGTTTTTGTATGGTTGCTGATACTAGTGCTGATACTAGCGCTGACAACAATACTGAAGTAACAAAATTCCTTACCGCCTCATCATTTTTAACACAACTTTCATGCTCAGCTAAAATAATTGCTTTATACCTAGCCAAATATACTGCTGGAATATTATCTATAAAATCTTTTGCAGACTCATAACTATCAGCTTTATTACAGAAATCATTATAAACTTTTCGTGTATTTTTTAGATATTCTTCAGCCAATACACTCATCTTACTTTTCAGTAAACTCTCCGTCTACGACGTCATCGCCTGCGTTTCCTGTTGCTTGTGTGCCTTCTGCTCCTGCTTGAGCTTGTTGCGCTGCTGCTGCTTGTTCGTAGAGTTTAACAGCAAGTCCTTGAGCTTTTTCGTTCAATGCTTCAAGTTTTGCTTTCATATCGTCCAAGTTGTTGTCTTCTTGAGCTTTTTTAAGGTCATCAAGGGCAGATTGGGCAGCGTCACGTTCTGCGTCGAATCCTTTGCCTTCAGTTTCCTTGATTGTCTTTTCAGTCGCAAAGATCGCTTGGTCTACTTCGTTACGAAGGTCAACTTCTTCTTTACGTTTCTTATCTGCTTCAGCGTTAGCTTCTGCATCTTTCATCATGCGGTCAATTTCTTCGTCAGTCAAACCTGAGTTTGATTGGATGACAATTGTTTGTTCTTTTTGAGTTCCAAGGTCTTTAGCTTTAACAGACACGATACCGTTCTTGTCGATATCAAATGTTACTTCGATTTGAGGAATTCCACGAGGTGCAGCTGGGATATCTGTCAATTGGAAACGTCCAAGAGTCTTGTTATCTGCTGCCATTGGGCGTTCACCTTGAAGAACGTGGATATCAACGGCTGGTTGGTTGTCTGCCGCAGTTGAGAAGACTTGTGATTTAGATGTTGGGATTGTTGTATTGCGGTCGATGAGTTTTGTGAAGACTCCACCCATTGTTTCGATACCAAGTGACAATGGTGTTACGTCAAGAAGGACAACGTCTTTGACATCACCAGTAATCACACCACCTTGGATAGCCGCACCCATAGCAACTACTTCGTCAGGGTTTACTGATTTGTTTGGTTCTTTACCAGTTTCAGCTTTAACAGCTTCAACAACGGCAGGGATACGAGTTGAACCACCAACAAGGATAACTTCGTCGATTTCTGACAAGCTCAAACCTGCATCCGAAAGGGCTTGACGAACTGGAACTTTTGTACGTTCTACAAGGTCACGAGTCAAATCGTCAAATTTCGCACGAGTCAAAGTCATTTCCAAGTGAAGAGGGCCAGCTTCACCTGCAGTGATAAATGGCAAGCTGATTTGAGTTGAAGTTACACCAGAAAGGTCTTTCTTCGCTTTTTCAGCTGCATCTTTCAAACGTTGCATTGCCATCTTGTCAGTAGACAAGTCAATACCGTTTTCTTTCTTGAATTCTGCTACCAAGTGGTCAATGATTTTTTGGTCAAAGTCGTCACCACCAAGTTTGTTGTCCCCTGCAGTTGACAATACGTCGAAGACACCGTCACCCAATTCAAGGATAGAGACGTCGAATGTACCACCACCAAGGTCAAATACCAAGATTTTTTCTTCTTTGTCAGTCTTGTCCAAACCATAAGCAAGAGCTGCTGCAGTTGGTTCGTTAACAATACGTTCTACTTCAAGACCAGCAATTTTACCAGCGTCTTTTGTTGCTTGACGTTGAGCGTCGTTGAAGTAAGCAGGAACTGTGATAACTGCTTTGGTTACTTTTTCACCAAGATAGTCTTCAGCGTATCCTTTCAAGTATTGAAGAATCATAGCTGAGATTTCTTGTGGAGTGTATTCTTTTCCATTAGCAGAAACTTTTTCAGAAGTTCCCATTTTAGATTTGATAGAGATAACTGTATCTGGGTTTGTAACTGCTTGACGTTTCGCAGCGTCACCAACAATGATTTCTCCGTTTTTGAATGAGACTACAGATGGAGTTGTGCGGTTTCCTTCTGGGTTTGCGATGATTTTACTTTCAGTTCCTTCAAGAACTGCTACTGCTGAGTTTGTTGTACCTAAGTCAATACCGATAATTTTAGACATGTGTTTTTCTCCTTGTTAGTTAATTTTCTTTTTGATATTTCCCTTAAGTGGTGGGGACGTGAGCAACTCCCTTCGGGATTTCATCACTTATTTTTGAGCCTATTGTCTCAAAAATCCCCTGTTTCAGTAGCAAAAGCTACTGAAACTTTTACCACGGCGGGAAATATCTTCCTTGCAAGCCTCCGGCTTGCCTCTTATCTTTCTTCATAGTTTATTGTCGTTTCGGACAAGTTTTCTATTATGTAAATTGCGACACGAGAAGTCGAAATCGATTTTATTTCGACGACGAGTTAATAAGGAGGCTAGGCAAATGCCATAGCGATTGCCGTTTTCTGACGAGTTGCTTTAGCTACCGTCAGAATTGCCGAATCGAACACGCCCTAAGCTCTGAGTAAAAAAGATAGATTTTCTTGTGTTCATCGAACACTTCGTCAATCTCCTATTTTTACTGCGAGCTTTTTACGGGCTTTGTATCTTAGTTATACACCACTACCATTGCTGGGCGTAGGATGCGGTCATGGAGTTTGTAGCCTTTTTGGAAAACTTGGGCGATGGTATCTGCTGGGTGTTCATCGTCTGCTGGGAGAGTTTGGATGGCCATATGGTAGTTATGGTCAAATTCGCCATCTGCTGCGATTTCTTCAATTCCTTCTTCTTTCAAAGAGTGAATCAAGCTTTCTTGCACCATCCCCAAGCCCTTCTTCACATCATCTGTCAAACCTTCAACTGCAAGTGCACGCTCAAGGTTGTCAAGAGATGGTAAGATTGCTTTTGCCAAGTCCTGGCTACGATAACGTTGCAAGTTTTGACGTTCTTCATTGGCACGGCGTTGGATATTTTGCATTTCTGCATGAGCGCGAAGATATTTGTTTTCGAACTCATCTGCACGTTCATTTGCCAAGTCCAACTCAGACTTTTCAGGAGTTGTTTCTTCAGCTGTTTCCACAACTTCCTCTTCTTGAACTTCTTCTACTTCTTCCTTTTTTATATCTTGGGCCATGTTCGCCTCCTTTAATGATTTCAATCTTAGTGTACTTCGTAATGATTACTGCTGAGGTAGCGGTAAAAATCTGTCAACTTCATGGTCAAAACACGGTTGACCACATTGACTTGGTTGATTAGCTGTTGGTAATCCAGATTGACTGGACCGATAATGGCTAGAATTCCAACTCCCCGATAAGGAATGAGGAACTTGCTACTAATCACCGCTAGGTCAGCTAGACAGGACTCTTGACTGTCTGCAACACAGACATTTTGCATCTGATCTTCACGCAATCCCTCACGAATCTCCAGAGCCACCTTTTGCGGTTGGTCAAAGAACTGATAAGCTGCCAGATTGGCAAAATTCAAGAGATTGACCTTGCCCGCCACCACAATGTTTTCGTTGAACATTTCCTTAAAGATGTGTTCAAAGAGATCAATGACATTGTCCGTTGTTGTAAAGTATCGCTGGATAATCTGCGGAATCTCCGTCCGAATCTTGTAGTGAATATCTAGAACAGTGTGACCGAGGAAACGTTCTCGAATGATTGCCTTCAGTTTCAGCAAATCTTCCTGCAAGAAGTTCCTTGGAATCAGAAACTGACTGGTAACCGTTCGCGACTCGTCTAGGGTAAATACTGCCAAGGCTGTATGTTGCCCCAAAACAACGATATCAAAGGCTGTCAACCACTGCCTGCTGGGCTCAACATCCAGTGCCACTACCGTACAGCCACTCAAGTCTGTCAGTAGATTAGCAGCCTCTTGCAGAATATCCTCCAATTTGAAGAATTCCTGATCAAAGGCTTTGACAATCTCATATACCTCATTTTCAGCTAGTCGGTCAAAATCCAGTGAGTGTTTCACATAGTACTGAAAACCAGCAACACTTGGCATCCGACCACTTGAAGTATGAGCCTTCTCAAGCAAACCTTGCTTTTCTAGAGCCGCCATGTCATTACGAATGGTAGCACTGCTAGAGTTAATAGACTCTTGCAAGGCTTTGGATCCGACAGGTTCGTGCGTTTTGGTAAAGATGTCAATAATCAGATTTAAAATATCCTGCTGACGCTCTGTAACCATCTCATCACTCCTCTCTGTCTGATCGATTAGCACTCGATGCACTCAAGTGCTAACTTATGATTCTATTATACACCCTTAAAAGAGAATGTCAAGATAAAAACTCAAAAAATTAGCACTCTTTTACCAAGAGTGCTAAAAATCAGTCTAAAGACCTAGAACCTTACTGTTTATCTACTCGATATTTCCTTTTTAGTCTGAAATAACCATAGATTAGATAAGAAATCATGAAAGCATACAAAACAAAAATAATGAAGAAAGACATAGAAAGATCTTCTCTAAATAAACTCATACAAACAACCAAACCACCTGAGAAAGCAACTGTACATGAACGAAGTCTAGATCGCATAACTTCCCATCTGAGCCCCTTACTCATATAGACTTGATCCTCTGGAAGTAAATCAGAAGACGATTTACGAAGAATCGAACAAAAACCTGCTCCTATCAATTCCCAACCTCTATTTCTAAAATCTTGCAGTTCATGCTTATATTTTTTAAGAAATCTAGAATCATAGATACGGTAGATGACATCGTCTGGTTGACATTGGTCAAGATAGAACAAACCAAAACGACCCGTTCTATATCTCCAACCTTTCAAATGCATCTCATGCAAATACTCTTCTTCCTTGTCCAAATCAACAATGGTGAAAATCCGAAATTCTACTCTGCTATTCATTGTCTTACCCCAAAATTAGAAAACATGCCTGGTGTTATTTATTAGATAATTCTTTCCACTTTTGACTCAATCTCCAAAAAATATAAGAAATCTGAACCGCAAAAACTATCAATAAAACCCAATCTATTATGAAAATCAAAAATACTTCCCAACTGAAAGAACTAGCTCCACTGACAAACTTTGAGAAAACCGGTAGTAGAGCTAAAAAGAGAAGCAGAGTAGGAAGCATCCGCCTCGTTAAAATCCTTTTGGCATAAAAAAATCTTTATTTAAACTAAAATATTATAGCAAAATTTACGCCAGTTTTTGAACGGCTGATGTAGATATTTTATACTTTCAAAATGTTTAAATGTGATTATTTATTTTTGAAAAATAGCTCACCAGCCCGACTGAAAGTGCTTATAGAATGATAATAAGTCGCCTGCCGAAAACAGCGAAAAATAGCGGTGTTGTGCGGAGATAATCTGACTCGATGCTAAAGTATATTGTATACTTATTTTCAACAATTTAGCAGAGTATTTTTATAAGTATGATATAATAGAAGTATAATTTGTTCTGATAGTTTATTTTATGGAGAAGTAGATTTTTAAATGCGGAGGGTTCAATATGGTTGAGTTTATAAAGTCTAAGAAAGAAATGAGTGAGGAGGATATTAAAGCAAATTTCATCACTCCTGCTATTGTATCCAAAGGATGGAAAAATGGTGAGCATATCGCTTACGAAGAATACTTCACTGATGGTCGAATTGAGGTTAGAGGAGATAAGGCTCGTCGTAAAGAGGGGAAAAAATCAGACTATTCACTGTATTACCAATTTGGAACTCGAATTGCAATTGTTGAGGCAAAGGATAATAAACACAGCGTTCGAGCAGGATTACAACAAGCTATTGAATACGGAGAGATTTTAGATGTTCCATTTGTTTATTCTTCGAATGGTGATGGCTTTATTGAACACGACCGTATCACGAGAGAAGAACGTGAGCTGGAGTTAGACGAATTCCCTACTCGTGAAGAATTATTTTCTCGTATGACGAAGGAAAAAGGATTGACGTACGAAATTACAGAAGCTATCTCAACTCCATACTATACAGACGCCTTCTCAATGAAAACGCCACGCTATTATCAGCAAATAGCTATCAACCGTACTATTGAAACAGTTGCCAGAGGACAAAAACGAGTAATGTTTGTGATGGCAACAGGAACGGGGAAAACGTTCATGGCTTTTCAAATTATTCATCGCCTTCGAAAAGCTGGTTTGGCTAAACGAGTTTTATTCTTAGCGGATAGAAACATCTTAGTAGACCAAACGATGGCTGAAGACTTTAAGCCATTCGAAAAGGTAATGACGAAAATTACACCAAAACTTTTGACTGCTCCTGAAAAATTAAATTCTTTTGAAATTTATCTAGGGCTTTATCAGCAACTAACTGGTGAAGATGGAACTGAAACACATTATCAAAAGTTTGACAAAGACTTCTTTGATTTAGTCATAATTGATGAAGCGCACCGTGGTTCAGCTAAGGAAGACAGTAACTGGCGTAAGGTGATTGATTATTTCAGTTCTGCGACACAGATTGGGATGACCGCTACTCCTAAAGAAACCAAGAATGCTTCCAATACGGAATACTTTGGTGAGCCAATCTATACTTATAGTTTAAAACAGGGAATCGAGGATGGTTTTTTGGCTCCATATCGTGTTATGAGGATTAATTTAGATGTGGATGTGGATGGTTATCGTCCAGAAACTGGAAAAGTTGATGCTAACGGACAATTAATAGAAGATAGGTACTACGGCAGGAAAGATTTTGACAAAACCATTGTCATTTATGATAGAACGCAAAGAGTTGCCAAGTTTGTTTCTGATTATATGAAGCAAAACAATGCACGATTTGATAAAACAATTGTTTTTTGTGTTGATATTGACCATGCCGAGCGAATGCGTGCTGCACTTGTAAAAGAGAATCTAGACTTAGTCCAAGAAGACTATCGTTATGTCATGCAAGTAACTGGTGACAACGCTGAAGGAAAAGCTCAACTGGATAACTTTATGGATGTCAATTCTAATTTTCCCGCTATTGTAACAACGTCTAAATTATTAACGACAGGAGTTAATGCTAAAACATGTCGTTTGATTGTTTTAGACTCTAATATCCAATCCATGACTGAATTTAAACAAATTATTGGTCGTGGCACACGTCTTTATCCTCAAAAGGGGAAAGAATTTTTTACGATTATTGATTTTCGAAATGTTACCAATTTGTTTGCTGACCCTGATTTTGATGGTGAGCCAGTGAAGGTGCTGGAAACAGGTGCGAAAACAGTCAGTGGTTCTACACCTGGTTTCGTAGGTGAGGAAGATGACCCAGTAGAAAAATATATCGTTACAGACAAGCAGGTTACCATTCTTAATTCTACTGTTCAAGTATTGGATGAAAACGGGAAACTGATTACCGAAAGCCTGACCGACTACACTCGGAAGAATATCTTAGGTAGCTACGCCACTTTGAACGATTTTATCACAGTTTGGCATACGGCGGATAAAAAGAAGCTTATCTTAGACGAACTTTATAAAAAAGGAGTTTATCTAGATGCTATTCGAGAGTCGGAGGGAATATCAGAACAAGAAATCGATGATTTTGATTTACTCCTAAAACTTGCCTATGGTCAAAAAGAATTAACCAAAACGGAACGTATCAATAAACTCAAACAAAGCGGATATTTATATAAATATAGTGAGGAAGCGCGTGCTGTTTTGGAAATTTTACTGGACAAATACATGGATAAAGGTATTGGAGAACTCGAAAGCATTGAAACATTAAAACTTCCAGAATTTCAGATATATGGTGGAACCTTCAAAATCATCAATACTTATTTTGGAGATAAAAAACGATATTTACAAGCAATTAAAGAATTGGAGAAAGAGCTATTTACAGTAGCTTAATGAAAGGAAAGTATGTCAATTACATCATTTGTAAAAAGAATTCAAGATATCACTCGAAACGATGCTGGTGTTAATGGTGATGCTCAACGTATTGAGCAAATGTCTTGGTTATTATTCTTAAAAATTTATGATAGCCGTGAAATGGTTTGGGAATTAGAAGAAGACGAGTATGAGTCAATTATCCCAGAGGAATTAAAATGGCGAAATTGGGCTCATGCCCAAAATGGGGAACGGGTATTGACAGGCGATGAATTACTTGATTTTGTCAATAACAAGTTATTCAAAGAGTTGAAAGAGCTTGAAATAACTTCAAATATGCCTATTCGAAAAACGATTGTTAAATCAGCTTTTGAAGATGCGAACAACTATATGAAAAATGGCGTCTTGTTACGCCAAGTCATCAATGTTATTGATGAAGTTGATTTCAACAGCCCTGAAGATCGTCATTCGTTTAATGATATTTACGAAAAAATTCTTAAAGATATTCAAAATGCTGGGAACTCAGGAGAATTTTATACGCCACGTGCAGCGACTGATTTTATTGCCGAAGTTCTTGACCCAAAACTTGGAGAATCAATGGCAGACCTTGCTTGCGGAACAGGAGGCTTCTTGACTTCGACTCTGAACCGTTTAAGTAGTCAACGTAAAACTAGTGAAGATACAAAAAAATATAATACAGCTGTTTTTGGTATTGAAAAGAAAGCATTTCCTCATCTTTTAGCAGTTACAAATCTGTTTCTTCACGAAATTGATGACCCTAAAATTGTTCATGGAAATACTTTGGAGAAAAATGTTCGTGAATATACGGATGATGAAAAATTTGACATTATTATGATGAATCCACCTTTTGGAGGGTCAGAATTAGAAACAATAAAAAATAACTTTCCAGCAGAATTACGGAGTTCTGAAACGGCTGATTTATTTATGGCTGTCATTATGTATCGTTTGAAAGAAAATGGTCGTGTTGGAGTTATTTTACCTGATGGTTTTCTATTTGGTGAAGGTGTAAAAACTCGCTTGAAACAAAAACTGGTAGATGAGTTCAACTTGCATACGATTATTAGGTTGCCTCATAGTGTCTTTGCACCGTATACAGGAATCCATACGAACATTCTTTTCTTTGATAAAACAAAGAAAACAGAAGAAACTTGGTTTTATCGTTTAGATATGCCAGATGGTTATAAAAATTTCTCTAAAACTAAGCCGATGAAGTCAGAACACTTCAATCCTGTTCGTGACTGGTGGGAAAATCGTGAAGAGATTCTGGAAGGTAAGTTCTACAAATCTAAATCATTTACACCTAGTGAATTGGCTGAGTTGAATTATAATTTAGACCAGTGTGGTTTTCCAAAAGAGGAAGAGGAAATCTTAAATCCCTTTGAGTTGATTCAGAATTATCAAGCGGAAAGAGCAACTTTAAATCATAAGATTGATAATGTATTAGCTGATATTTTGCAGTTGTTGGAGGACAAATAATGACACCAGAACAACTTAAAGCAAGTATTCTCCAAAGAGCGATGGAAGGGAAATTAGTGCCGCAAAATCCCAATGACGAACCTGCAAGTGAATTATTAAAGAGAATTAAAGCTGAAAAAGAAAAACTTATCAGTGAAGGAAAAATCAAACGAGATAAAAAGGAAACTGAGATATTTCGTGGTGATGATCTCTTATTATGAGGAAGTTCCTTATGAAATACCAAAAAGTTGGGAGTGGGTGAGGTTTTCTACATTGGTTGAAATTGTTAGAGGTGGTTCTCCACGACCAATCAAAGATTATCTTACTTCCGAAGTAGATGGAATAAATTGGATAAAAATAGGTGATACTGAAAAGGGTGAAAAGTATATAAATAATGTTAAAGAAAAAATCAAAAAATCAGGGCTTAACAAAACTAGATTTGTAAAAAAAGGTACATTTTTGTTAACTAATTCTATGAGTTTTGGTAGACCTTATATTTTGAATGTTGATGGTGCAATACACGATGGATGGTTGGCTATTTCGAACTATGAAAACTCATTAAATAGAGATTACCTATTCTATATTCTTTCATCAAATGTAGTTTATTCTCAATTTTTATCTCTAATTAGTGGAGCTGTTGTGAAAAACTTGAATAGTGATAAAGTTGCTTCTATTCTAATCCCACTCCCACCCCTTCCTGAACAATCCAGAATCGTTGATAAAATCGAACAATTTTTCGCCCATATTGACGCACTAATTTAGTATAATAGTTTTACGTGCGGTGGAATTTCTATCAAACATAAGATAGGAGTTTTACGTTGAAAGAATTTGAATTACATTTGAAGAAAGCTGGTTTAGCTGAAAATACTGTGCGTTCGTACCTTTATGGTGTTCGATTTTTCTTGGAGAATTATGAACTCAAAATGGAAGATTTATTTGAATACAAGGGATATTTATTAGACAATTTTAAACCTAAAACTGTCAATTTGCGACTACAAGGAGTAAATAAATATCTGACTTTTATTGGTCATGATGATTTGAAATTAAAATTTGTCAAAGTACAGCAAAAACCGTTTTTAGAAGATGTCATTAGCTATGCTGATTACCTTTTTCTTAAACGTAGTTTGAAAAAAGATGGTATTTTAAAATGGCATTTTGTCGTTTGGTTTTTAGGTGCAACTGGGGCTCGTGTAAGTGAGCTTATTAAACTAAAAGTAGAGCATGTAGAAATCGGTTATTTTGACATTTACTCAAAAGGTGGTAAAATTCGTAGACTGTACATTCCTAAAAAATTAAGAAATAGTTGTCTTAGTTGGTTAGAATCAGAAAATCGCCGAAGTGGTTATTTATTTTTGAATAAATTTAATGAACCAATTACAGCAAGAGGAGTTGCTCAACAGTTAAAAAATTATGCTGATAAATACAAAATGAATCCTAAAGTAATTTACCCTCATTCTTTTAGACATTTATTTGCTAAGAATTTTTTATCGAAGTATAATGATATTGCATTGCTTGCAGATTTGATGGGACACGAAAGTATAGAAACTACTCGAATTTATCTAAGGAAAACAGCTACTGAACAACAAAATATTGTAGATAAAATTGTTAATTGGTAAAAAAATAACAGGTGGTCAAATTGACCATCTGCTATTTTTTTGTGATTATGGTCATATTTCTATCCTCCTATCAAATCCCATCAACTATCCTCTGCAATATCTCGTGATATTCGTAAATCTCCAGCTCAATCCTATAATTCTTATTTCCGGACTTGCCACCGTGCATGAACTCAGTCGATACTATCACGTTGTAATTATCATCTGTCCAAATCTTAGCGTCCGTCAAACCATCAAACAAAGCCTTGCTTGTGGGCGACCAGTTCGGTGGGTCATACTTCCGATTTGTCGGAGGATATATCCGAACCTTAACCTTGCAAGGTTTGTCCTCGCTGTAAGGTAAGCCAAAGTAATCTCTCAGTACATTCTTGCCCTCGTATTCGGCTAACTGCCGTAAGAACTTAGTTGTTTTAGCCTTTTGATGAAAGTGCGGTCTATCATTTGAGTTAATCATCTGCTTCCTGTTCAACTCAAATTTAAGAATCAATCTCTCCTGCATTCAACCTCCCTAGCCATCTAGCTTTTTCCACGCTTGCTATTGCAAGAATGTCATTAGCTAAATCAAAAGCTGTGTACCAATCCAGAACTCCTAACAAGTCCTTGTGCTCCTTTAATTCATCAACTAAGCTTTTCAGTCGTTCCAATGGGTTGCTTTCATACCCCAACAGATATCCAACGCTTACGCCGAAGTAGTCAGCAAGTTGTTGGGCTTTTTCTGGTTTGATTTGGCTTTCTCCGTTTTCCCAGCGTGATAGAGTCTTTTCTGATATGCTCATTTCTTTTGCTATTTCCTTTTGAGATAGCTTTTTTTCTTGTCTTAATTCTTTTAGTCTATTCATAGAAACACCTATTTAAAATGGCAAATCATCATCCGAAATATCCATCGGATTTGAATTTCTCGCAAAATTAGGTGCTTGCTGGTCGTGGTTATCAACTACTGGTTGACTACCATCTTTCTTAAATTCCATCAGCTGGAAATTCTCAGCAACCACTTCTGTCACATAGACACGTTGTCCTTGTTGGTTATCATAAGTCCGAGTCTGAATGCGTCCAGTGATTCCAATCAAAGCGCCTTTCTTAGCCCAGTTAGCAAGATTTTCAGCCTGCTTGCGCCACATAACGCAATTGATAAAATCAGCTTCACGCTCTCCATTCTCGCTTTTAAATGTGCGATTTACTGCAAGAGTAAACGTAGCGACTGCCACATTTGATTGTGTGTAGCGTAATTCTGCGTCTTTGGTCAAACGACCAACTAATACGACATTATTTATCATTTTCTAGTTTCCTTTCAATTTAGCAAGTAACATATCCGCATCTTCAATCTGCGACTGCTTAATCATCTTATAATCGACCACTCCAAGATGGTTCAAGAACCATTTAACGATAGAGCCATCCTCTTTGCCTTTTTCAACAGAAATAGCAGCAATTTCTTTCAGATAGTAGTTTGCTTTTTCAACTGAGATAACTGGGGCATTAGCTTTTTTAGCTTGTTGATTTTCAGCTTCGTTCATATCACTTGGATATTCGTCAACATCTTTCTCTCCGATTCCAAACAACCCCTGTAGTGCATATTTGCGAGCATAAGAACTAACCGCTCCTGTCCATTGTGGTACTTGCATTTGCTGGTTTCCTGTTTTAAACACAGGAACCTTATCCAATTCCGCAAAACCAACTGACTGAAATTGTTTATCTCCGTTTGATACAATAGCGGTTGATTTTACAAAAATACGTTCCCCTACACCAAACAAATCGTCTGATACAGTCAATTCCCAGTCGGTATTGATTTCTTTAAATTTTGTATAAATATCCTCAGCATTTCGGAAAGCGTAATTTACACCTTGTTTTTTCTTTTTTTCTAGTTGCATTCTCTTTTGCAATTCTGAAAAAGCTAATTTTGTCATATCCTAACTCCTATCTGATACTCAAGTTTTTATGCTCAACCAAACTTGCACCAATGATTTCAAGTCCCTTCTTCAAGTCCTCTTTCAAGCGTTTCTTATCCGCTTTCCAAGTTGCTACCTTGTAATATTCTGGCAAGACTGCTTCGTCTACCTCCACGGCTTGAGATTTTCTAAATGATACCTTGAAAAGTGGTGTATCAACACGTTCATGACCTGTCAGGCTCATGCTTGCTGAAAGTGTATCTTTCAAGTGTTCTTTCTTCTTCTCGTCTGCCTTGTTTAGCTCCATCAAGCGCTTAATTTCATTCTTACGAGCCTCAACGTCCGCTTCAAGGTTCTTCATGACCTTGATATAGTTTTCTACCTTGGTTTCATACTCAATTTCCCAATCAATGGAATCCAAGGTGTCTAGTTTTGTTTCTTCGTCCAACTCCAAGTTGTAAACATCAAGAAATTGTCCTGTCAATTCGTAAAGTGTTGCCATCGTTTCTCTCCTATGCCCCTCATTATTCATATTTGGGGTCTATTTCCGTTTTTTATTCTTCGTTCGATAAATTTATATACCTGCTTCTTAAAATCGCATACAGGCGATTTTAGAGCCTTCTAAAAGCTCATCTTCTACCTTTCGTCTTCTTCAAATTCCAATTTTCACGTTTTAAGTGTCTATTTTCGTTTTGCAATTTCAAAATAATATCCTGTTGATCGTTGATGATTTCTCCGAGTTCAATTCCGAGATGCATATATTTAGCTCGCCATTTATCGATTTCTTCGTGTAGCTCCTGAATCATACTTCATCCCCCACGTATCGATACTGCCCACATCCAACATAGATGTACTCGCTTGGGTCAAGTTCTTCTCGTTCTTCAGGCGGTTGCATTATATCTCTGTCGTAATCAAACATGAGCATACACCTTTCCAAGATCCAGCAATTCGTTTTTTTCTTCATGATTGGCCAAAAGCCATACACGGTTTTCAAGTTCAATTCTAGTCATTAGCGTCTCCTTTGCTCTACCCCAAATACTTTTCATAGCGTGATCTTCGTGGTTCTGGCAAGGCTAGAGGCTCAGGGCGCAATCCTTGAGGCGGTTCGTTGTCGTAGGTGAAGCCTTTGAACTCTCTGCGGATATTCTTGCGGATTTCTTGTCGCTGTGCCTCTCTACCACGTTCGTATGCTTGGTTGTAACCTTGGATAATCATAGACGCAAATTCTTGCTCTTCTCGTCTTTCTTCTTCCTTCTGGCGGATTTTCTCCTCTTCCTGCTTATCCATCTGATGAGCTAGAAGCCCTGCACCGATAAATCCTAAAATCACTGCACCAGTTCCTAAAAGCTGGCTAACTAATGGTGGTTCAAACATTATTCTTCCTCTTCATCATCTTCTTCTGCCATATTCTGCTTAATCGCCTCACTTGGGCTCATGCCATCCAATACATCCTTGATGACATGTGAGATGTCGTGGGTTACTTTCAACGGCTTTTCTAACTCATTAGGTAGCCCCAAAAGTTTTGTAGTTAGCAATCCAAGCGTAGATAATTTATGTAGCTTTTTTTGTAACTGTTCAATGCGTTCAATTTTTTCCTGTTGCGCTTTGATAATTTGGTCTTTGTTAATCATTGTTTTTCTCCTGTGGATAACTCAGTTATCCCTTTCTTTTATTTAGATTAGTAGTAGTTTGTTGTAAAGTTAGTAGTTATTATTCTGCTATCGTGTCATCTTAACGGTTTTAGACATTTCTTTCTTCCATGATTGACTGCCTCGATATTGCAGATAAGCATCAAAACCTTTGATTGTGACAAGCTGACCATCGTTTCTAAGGTATTTTTGTTGACTAGGTAATTTTTTCATCTCTCGCCTCATATCTCCCGCTTGTCGTTTTGAACATCCAAAGATGTGCTCTAGTTCTTCATCGTTTGCAGAAATCTTCTCGATGATCACGTCTTTAATTCTCACGATTTGAACTGTTTCCATTTTTGCTCCTTTCGTGGTATAATTTTCTTGAATAATTTTGTCATGCGCCTGATTGCCGTCAGGTGCTTTTTTGCTATCTCCTTTTCTGCTATAATGAAACCAGAAAGGAGGTAATATTATGACTGAAATTCACGCATGTCTTTGCGGAAATTGGGTGAACCTATCAGCCGACGACGATTGTGTAATGGGACCAAATATGGCTAGTCCTTACATTTGGTGGGAAGAAAATGCAGAACTCTACTCACCAATTTCTAAACCTGAAGCAAACTCGATGTACCATCAGGATTATATCTACATTCACTATCGTGGCGCTGACTATCGTATCCATCCAATGTTCATTCAAATCGTTTCTAGATAACTTTTTCTAGTCTGCTAGAAATGATTTCTAAATCTAAGTCGTCCAGTTTCAACTGGTCGGCTTTTTGATTTAAACGAGCTTCGATAGCTTGGTTAATTTCAAACCATTCTATTTTTGTAAATCGGCTCCTGAATTTTAGAAATTCCTTTACTGCTTCTTTCATACTGTCCTACTTTCCATTGCCCTGAGTTCTATCTCATGGCTGACTTGTCTAAATAGCTTCTCACATGCTATTTTTGCTTCTCTGTACGTTGTAGATTCGCTGATGAAGTGATCAGCAAGCTCAATGATTTTATCTTCCATTCAGACTCCTATATCAGCCTCAAGACTGATGTAATATCCTCCTAAATTGCTATAATACTCTTGACTAGGACCTCTCACCGTTTTAGTCAAAATTCCAATAGAAAGGAGGAAAACTATATGTCTCGTTTACAACCTAGACCTCAAAAGAATTATCCTAACTACAACTGGGATGATTTAGATCGTTTTATCCAGGATATTCTAAGTGATCCATCGTTCAAAGTTTGTTGCGTAGACCCTGCACTTTATGCTATCCCTAAAGACGAAATTATTGCAGAATGCATAAGTGCTGGTTATACAGTTGAAGAACGTGAAGATGGCATTTTAAACATTTCATGATTAGCTAAACTAATGACTTGCGATTCAAGTCTAAAAAGTCTCGCTACTAAGTCTATCGATTGTCCGATAGGCTTTTTTCTTTTCCCACTATACGGATATCGTCTTGGTCTCATTTCCTCACCTCCTAACTCGTATAAATCCCGCCATTTCTGGCAAAGGCTCGTAGTTCGTTCATCTTTCTTGTAAATTGGTAGTCGCTTGTAATCAACAACCGCTCTTTCAGCAAGCTAGACAATCCGTAATGTTTTTCTTCAAACTGTTCAATAATCTGCTGACGCTCTTTAATAGTCACTTGCTGACAAGGTGCGTCTAGACTCTGTGTCATTGCTAAATTTGAACGCATTGGTCTTCATGTTTCCTTTCGTTATTCTATCTACGAGGCTTTTCTCGTAAAGTTTCTCCAAGTGATTGCCCCCGTAGTTGGTTGTAATAATCGTGTTCGTCCTGTTTTCAAGTATCTGATACAGGACTTTTTGCATCCAGTTGTTCCCCTGCTTGATTTCATCGCCTACACTTGACTCTTTGCCAAGATCGTCCAAAATCAAGTAGTCCACTTTCTGCAAGAACTGGATAGTCCGTCTTTCTTCCCACTTGGAATCCTTGTATCTAAAAGCGTCTTTCATCCGTGAGAATAGTTCCATGGAGGGAATATAGACCACCGAGCGCTTCAACTGGAACTTCTGGAAACTCTCGTTCAGTGTCTTAGCAATTCCAATTGCTAGATGGCTCTTCCCAACTCCAGGCGGACCACTGATAATCGTATTCCCTTCATATCGCTCTTTCACATAGTCAACCGTCACACGTTTAGCGAAATTGACCGCCTCAGCATCTTGGTCTGTGTGAATCTCAAAGCTGCCGATAGTCGCATTCTTCAAATCAGGCGGAATAATACTCTCCTTAGCAAACAAAGAGTAAGACCTTGTATTTCTAATTTGAGCCTCAGCTTGCGCCAGTTGCTCTCCTGCTTGACTGTGGATTTTCTCCTGTCCGCATTCAGGGCAATAAGTCAGCACATTCTGCGTGCAAGGGTTGACTGAGCGCCACATATAGACTCCCTCATGCTTGGGGCATTGGGTATTCAAGGTTTCAATCTGTAAAAATCTACCCTGCAATTCATCTCTTGATACTGCTCGCATAGCACCCTCCTAGAATCCCAGTCGTGGGTTGTAACCGTCGTCTGACAATCTTAACTCACTGCTTGGCTTCCCACTTGACCGCTTCGGTCTCTGTCTATTCTCTACCAACTCAGCAGTCACTAGACCTTTCTGTTTCCAGTCTCTCAAAATACTCTCAAGATACTTAAAGTAAGGTTTACCATTGCCCACACATTCCTTGATTGCTAACTTGATAACCTCTTTACTATGGTCTTGCAAGAAGTATTTCAAATCCTCAATCTCAAACGGTGTTGGGTATCTGCCAAACTCTGAAAAAATCCAATCGTGAACAATCCCCAAGTCATTTTCGGGTGCGTCCTCTATACTATATAGATTATTAGCACCAGCACCATCTGGTTCAGTAATTCTGTTTATGTAACTCTGATTAATGTAACTCTGATTAGAATCAAAGTTTTTTACTTCCGTAGGTAAAGAATTTTTACTTATGTGGTCAAAGTTTTTTACTTCCGTAGGTAAAGAATTTTTACTTATGTAACTAGATAACCTATTTACATAAATCTTGTCGCTTTTGTTAAATTGCTTTTTTAATTCAATCAAGCCAAAATCAACTAATTCCTTTTTTCTCTTGATGATTGTAGGTTTTGATAACTGAACAAAATAATCTTTTTGTAGCTCTTCAATCGATAAATGAATATATGCTCCTTTTTCATCAATCCAGTTATTCTTCAAAGACAATTTAAGCCTATCTTTCATAATTGAATACAAAACTTTTGCTTCCATACTTAATTCTGAAAACGCTTTGTCTTTAATCAAAACAACTGGTATTTTTATGAAGTCAAGGAAATCTTCGATGTCGTCTTTTTGTATCACCATTCAACTAAATCACCTCCTATTTATAAAAATCCCCAGAAACTATACACTTGAAGTGTAGTTTTTCTCGAAAAAAATTTCATCCAGTGGAATATCAACTATACGACAGAAATCTATAGCTGTAGTTATTCTCATAGGTGTATCATATCTTTCATAATCCATGTATGTATTTCTAGAGATTCCTAATTTTTTAGCGATTTCCTCTTGAGTCATTCCTGTTTTTATTCTCGCCATTTTTAAGCTAATTTTTTGCACGCACTCACCCCCTTATCTTAATTCGTCTAAGCTGACTTCCAGTGCATCAGCGATTTTGCACATATTCGTCCACGACATCTCTTTCATCCTACCAGCCTTCAGATTTGAAAAATTAGATGGATGGACACCCGATTCCTTAGCTAAACGATACATCGACCAGCCTTTTATTTTTAATTGTTTTTCAATTTTATCCCACATCAAAAAACACCATATGTTGTGCTTTTCAAGCACACTAAATCCTTTCTTATACAATATGTTGACAACCAAATACGTTTGGGTTATAACATATCTTGACTAGGATCTCTCCCGTTTTAGTCAAAACTTCAGCAGAAAGGAGGTTCAAAAAATGAGTAAGCTTAGCCATAAGCCAAACCACGTTGTTAAGAAACTAACCTGGGAAAATCTCGATAATATTCTATTATCTTATTTTTCAGAGTCGACTACTGATAAACCTAGCGCAGTAATTCAGTTATCTGATTTTGAAATGTCTAAAGCTGAAATTATCGAAGAAGCAACTGCTCAAGGTTATCAAGTTATCGATAATTCTGATGGTTACTTAAAGTTTCTATAACGAATTTTAAAGATGATATATTTGTACGATTTACATCAATATCTCTTTTTAACTTAGCAATCTGTCTATCAGATTGCTTTTTTCTTTTCCCACTATACGGATATCGTCTTGGTCTCATTTTCTCACCCCCTTTCAAATGTGGTATAATCAAAATAAAACGATTGGAGAAAAAATATGTCATTTGATCTTTCTAAATTAAGCCTAGGCAGTCGCTTCGCAGGCAATTCAAAAGCATTTCAATGCCCTGTATGTTCAGGTTTCTCTTCCCATTTATGGACTTATAATCCTATTGATATCAATAGAGATTACAAAGAATCTATCAAATTTATTATAATTGCACAATGTCAGGCTTGTAATCAATTTTCTATTTGGATAACAAATGAAATCCAAATAACGTATGGCTCCAGGATAGTATTAAACACAAGCGATGCAACGTCGACATTAATTTTCCCAAATGTTGCCGAAGGAGTACCTAAACCTAATAATGATATGCCTGATGATGTGAAAGAAATCTATATTGAAGCTGGAGAAGTTCTAAATATATCGCCTAGAGCTTCTGCAGCTCTATCCCGTCTAGCTATTGAAAAGCTTGTTGCTCATTTAAACGCACAAGGTAAAGATTTAAATACCCAAATTGGAAGTCTTGTCTCTAAAGGAATGCCAATAGAAATCCAACAAATGCTAGACAGTGTTAGAGTAATAGGGAATAATGCTGTACATCCAGGTCAAATAGACATAAAAGATAACAAAGAGTTAGCTTTATCATTGTTAAGTTTTATCAACTTGATTGTAGATAATCGAATCACACAACCTAAAAAAATTCTAGACATATATAACCTATTACCTGATTCCTACCGAAATTCTATCGAAAGAAGAGATAATTAATCTTTCTCAAAGATTAATACATTTTCTTTGTCCCAATACTGAGTTACAACTCTAACCGGGTCATCTTCTGTCCCTTTCCCTCGTTTAAATGTAATTTTTATCAATTCAACAATTTCAACACTTTCCATTCCCTACTCCTTATCTTTTTTATCATATCGGTATTCCACTATCTTACGGATAGTGAAAGATACAATCACAAATCCTGCTAGGATTATCAATCCAACATTTTCATCCATTGCTTTTCACAGCAAATGATGGTACACTATCTAGTAGAGGTTGGGGCTTCTGCCCCTTTCTCTACTTTTTCTTAAGCTCTTTGTCTTTGAGCTTGTAAGCTAAGTACTGCTTATGCCAAAGACGAGCTTCGTTTACTAAGCCTAGTACCAAGATGACGGTTGTGGTGTCCTTGGTTGCTAGGCTTTTTATGATGTGTTCCATCATTCGCCTTACCTCCTGTTTTATTTTGCTCTTGGAGCAACAACCTGCCAAGGATTTGAACCTTGGTGATACCAATCAGGCTACATTCATTTTATCAAGCATTCCTGCAAATGCTGCATCAAAACGAATGTCATCGATTTCCTCTTGAGTGAAACCAGCATCAAGAAGGTAACGCTCTTGGCGTTCAATCTCCTCTGCTAACTCTGTCCATCCAAAAGCGAATTGACGGCAGTTAGTACAGAATGTTTCAAGTTGGCTGTAGAGGAAGTTTTCCTCGTAAGTACCTTGGATTAAAGTTTCCTTAGCTACTGCTTTAAAGATGTTGATTGCTTTCTCGTTTAATGTGTTCATGGTGTTTCCCTCCGGTTTGTTTTTGTTATTTCCTTAAGCTTGATTATATTATACTACACTTCAAGTGTAGTTGCAAGTGTTTTTTGCCTTTTTGTTAAAAAAATTTTACTTTTTTACACTTTAAGTGTACAATAGGGGTATAAAACAAAGGAAAGAAAGGAGTTAGCGAATGGATTCATTGGCTCAAAATATAAAGTACTATCGTAAACTATGTGGACTTACTCAAAAGGAATTGGCTAAGAAACTGTCAGTGGCTCCTACTGCTATATCGGCGTGGGAAGTTGGTAGAAACCAGCCTCTAATGAATAATATAGAGCAGATGTCTGCTATTTTTGGTATCAAAAAATCCCTGCTACTCGGTGAAGATTTTTCAAGTCATGTTGATAAAGCCACTTCCCCAATCCAAACCATCTACGACGAACTAAAACCTCCAAGACAAGCCAAAGTCCTGAATTATGCAAAGAGGCAACTGGACGAGCAGAAAAACGAAGAAGAAACGAAGATAAACGAAGTATCGGAAGTTATCAGCTTGTACCAAGTTGAGGTTGTATCTGAGACAGCCGCAGCTTCTGGATTTAACTATGGATTCGGTTACGACGATACAGATAGAGAGACTATAGAGGTTGACGAGCAACCACCACGCCACGATATTGCGACTAAGGTCAGCGGAGACTCCATGCAGCCTGACTACCAAGACGGAGATATTCTCTATTTAGTAGACAAAGGACTGACCACCTACAACGGAGACCTAGCAGTTATCGCATACGGAGACCGTTCTTACTTCAAAAAGATCTATACCGAAAACGGACGCTTACGCCTCGTATCACTCAATGACAAGTACGAAGACATCACCCTAGACTTCCCACCAGCCGAAGACACACACATCAAGATTTATGCAGTTATCGGGGTGTATAGAGGGGAATAAATGACAATACAAAATAAACAGATTTTAAAGGCTTCAAAAAACTTTGAGAAAGTTCATTCAACATTTAAAAATAATAATAAATTCCGATTTTTGCCTAATTGGCTAGAAAAAGAATCTAATCTATTCTTGTCAGAAACACAAAACACTAGCAAGAGTTACAATGTTCTGAAACGTGGTTCTTTAATCTTTGTAGATTTTGGAATCAATATTGGCTCTGAATTATCAAATAGACACTGGGCTGTTGTCCTAAATAAAAATGATTCTCCAAAATCAAGGAATCTGACGGTACTTCCAATTAGTTCAAAAGAAAAAAAGTTTTCTGTTATGATTGACGAAGTTATACAGCAAAAATCCAAAAGATTCTTATTACCTATTCTTGACAAAATTGGTTTTGATTATTTTTCGATCATTCACTATGCACTTACAGAAATTACTCCTTTTGATTTAGGGAGTGCAGAAGAAATATATCAGGAATTTTTGATTCAATACGGAGATGCTTACAATTCAGAATCAGCTAAAGAAATCTATGACAACGGTGCAGGGATGGAAAAAGTGGAAAACACTAATAGAAAATTAAAAGATCTTGTTAACCATTATCAACGATTTAATAAAATTTCCTACGCAAAATGTGATCAGATAAAAACGATTAGTAAAGACAGAATTATTTACATAAACGAACTGGATCCTTGCGGAAAAATCAAGGTTAGTGACGAAACTTTAGATAGAATTGACGAAAAATTAAAAGAATTGTACTTAAAAAATTGACATTTATAAAAGTTTACTCTATAATTAGGTTACTTAGAGGTTTACCCTCATATTTTTAAACTTTGAGCCTTTGCGCTCCAGGGAAGTAGCTTAATTGTTACTTCCCTTTTTTGAGTTATAAATACTTGAAATAAACAAAAGCACCCCCATATTCGCCAATAGCAACCTCATCCTATAGGTCTATTGTGCGAAATTGATATTTTTTGAAAATTATATTACAATACAGCTATCAGGAGTTTAGCTCCATAAAGTTTAGGTTTGGATTTTAGATCCATAACGTGATGGTAGCCGTATTTGATACGACTACTTTTCTTTTCATATTCTAGTAAACATAAGTCGTTAAAATAAGTTGACGTTTGACAGAAATTAAAAAAAGAAATACACTAAGAATGTAAAAAAGCCTTGTTCGTCAAGGATAAAATCGTCTGGTGTACTTCTAAGAGGTACACCTTATTTTATTATCTGACGAGCTGCCAACTGTTTCCATTTTGGAAACAACTCAAAAAAATCCCCACACTCGCAAAGTTTGGCGACTCTGAGTGTGAGGATATCCAGTATAGTAAAAGGCATTAAAAGCCCTCTTTACTATACCCATTTTATCAAAAAAGTGAGGTAAATACAATGTGGATGGAAGAACTTCCCAACGGAAAATACAAATTTTTTGAGCGATATAAAGATCCATATACTGAGAAATTAAAAAAAGTTTCAGTCACGATGGAGAAGAAAACTCCCCAGGCAAGAAATCAAGCTGCTATCTTACTGCAGGAAAAGATAAATAAAAAACTCAGCACAAAACAAGTAGAAAGCATTACATTTGAAGAAATCTATAACCTTTTCTATAAATCATGGGCGCAAACAGTAAAGGAATCAACAAAACATAATTGTAAATCAGTTGATAAGAAGATGAAGGAAATCATACCATCCGATACCATACTTGCTAATCTTGACAGGCGTTTTCTTCAAGAGGCTATTGAAAAAATTATTGAAAGCAACGGATATATTACAGCTAAAAAAGTACGGCATAGGCTCAGAGGTATCTTTAATTACGCTGTTCAATACTCTTACATTGAAAACAACGAGGTCGATTATACTACGATTCCTCAAAAACCAAAGACTTTAGAAGAACTGGAAAAAAAGCGTAACAACTTTCTCACCATGCAAGAAATAAAAGCGCTTATCGATGTCCTTAATCGTCGAGAATATCACCAAAAGTACGCTGACATGGTTCTTGTGCTGGCATTAACTGGTATGAGATATGGTGAGTTAACTGCCTTACAACTGAAGAATATAGACTTTGAAAACAACAAAATTGAGATCACAGGTAATTTTGATTCAGTAAACAAAATCAAGACGCTACCAAAGACTACAAATTCAATACGGACAATCAAAGTATCAGAGAGTGTCATAGAAGCTATCCAAAGACAAATAGTACGACTTAGCGAACGTTTCCAGCCATTGTCAAGCGATGATTATATTTTCTGTTTTGAAAAATGGAATCAACCTACAACAATAGCTTGCTTCATACAGATATTAAAAAAATATGGAAAACAGGCCAAAATAGAAAAAAACTTATCTAGCCATATTTTTAGGCATTCTCATATTTCGTTTTTAGCAGAGTCTGGCCTCCCAATAAAATCAATAATGGATCGAGTTGGGCACTCAAATGCAAAAATGACTTTGGAAATCTATTCTCATACTACTGAAGATATGGAGGATAAACTGGTCAATAAATTAGATACTATTTTTTAATTCTGCCCCTTGGTTGCCCCTTTTTGATTTCATAACACAACAAAACCCCTTGAAGATATTGATAATTCAAGGGGTTGCTTTATATCGTTATAAAAGCCTCTACAAAGGATTTCAATTCCTCTAAAGGAATCTTTCGGTTTTTGACGACTCGCTTTTTCCTCTCTAAGTGTCCTTGTTCACGTAAGTTCTTTTCCCACGTGAAGAGAGTTCTGACGCCGACATCAAAAACCTTGGCTGCCTCGACATGGCTGTTCCCCTCTTTGATGTAATCTAATGCTCGCTGTTTAAAATCTGTACTATATGCCATAGCTTTATTATAACATGCTTGTTTGAAACTAAGCAACTATATTACCTAAAAGACTCAGGTGCTATGTTAACAGGCTGGGTGAAAGATAGCGGATCTTGGTATTACCTTGCTTCAACTGGTAAGATGCTTCACAACACCTATACACCTGGTGGTTACTGTGTAGATACCGGTGGCGCTTGGAAATAATCTAAAGTATACATTTTATTCCTTCAGCTATTAGTGTACATGCTCAGACTAAATGTTATCAGAGCTACAAAAAAACTAGATAATAATACGAAAAGCGAATCGAAACAATGAATTCTGTTTTGTTCGCTTTTTGTTTCAATCTGTGTCATTACGATATTTTCATTTAATTGTATATCCCCCAAAAATTTACATTTTTATATGAAGTATTTTAGATAAAAGCAAACGCTAAATCATATCCTCAAAAAAACAGGTTTAGAACATTTGAAAAATCGAACGCTCAGCAATGATAGTCTGTCTGGTGGCGAGAAACAACGCCTAGAAATCGCTCGCGCCCTCTACCATGATAGCCAACTCATTTTAGCAGATGAGATTAAGGCCAATCTTGACTCGGAAAATAGCAGAAAAATTAGCGACTTGCTCTTCTCCCTACCTCAAACGGTCATTGAAGTCATTCACCACTACACAGAAGAGGACTTAAAAAACTACGACCAAGTCATTCACTTAAGCAGAGAAAAGTAGTATTCTTCGAAAATCGCTTCAAACTATGTCAGTTTGACCTACAAACCCAACACTTTACTTTGAGTAACATGCAGCTGACTTCCTAGTTTGTTCTTTAATTTTCATTATCCCTTGTTCATTTCCTTGAAATTTTCTGAAAAAAGAGTAAACTGGTATTCAAGAAGTCTATTTCGTGGAGTTTAGGATGAAATTATATGTTCAATTAATGATTCTCTTTGTGATTTCTCTAATCGGAGAGGGGATTTCCAGTTTCTTTCATTTGCCCATCCCAGGCAGTATTATCGGCTTGATTATTCTCTTTCTATCCCTACAATTCAAATGGTTGAGAACTAGGCATGTCAACATGGTGGGGAATTTCTTGCTGGCCAATATGACCATTCTCTTTTTGCCGCCAGCAGTAGGAATCATGGAAAAGTTTGATGTGATTGCTCCCTATCTCCTACCCATTGTTTTGATTGTCTTTTTTGCAGCAGTTGTCAATATTATCCTCATAGCCTTGGTAGTTCAGTTTATCAAACGACGGTTTGAGGGAGATTATGAGAAAGGAGATGCCAAATGAGTGAATTTGTTTCCAATCCCCTATTTGGGCTTGCCCTGTCTATCCTAGCTTATCTAGTGGGGATGTTGATTTACAGACGTTTTCCTCATCCATTGACAACGCCCCTGCTTTTGTCGGCTATTTTTATCATTATTTTTCTTAAGGTGACGGGTATTTCTTATCAAGATTACTACCAAGGTGGGGTTTATCTGAACAACTTGATTGTCCCGTCGACAGTGGCTTTGGGGATTCCGCTTTACAAGAGTTTTCATTTGATGAAGCACCATGCTCGGAGTATTCTCTTTGGTAGTCTGCTAGCAGTAGTTGTCAATACCTCTTTCACAGCCCTTGTGGCCAAAATCTTTGGTATGGACTTTTTCCTAGCCATTTCTCTCTTTCCCAAGTCAGTAACAACCGCCATGGCAGTGGGAATCACAGAAAAATTGCAAGGTCTGACGACCGTGACCTTGGTGGTAGTCGTGGCAACTGGGATTTTAACCAGTGTCATCGGACCAACCCTTTTGATGTGGTTGAAAATTGACGACCCAGTAGCTGTTGGTCTTTCCCTTGGAGGAACAGGCCATGCAGTTGGAACAGGAACAGCCTTCCGATACGGCTCTGTAGCAGGAGCCATGGGTGGTTTGGCTATCGGTGTCACTGGTATTCTCTATGTCTTTGTCAGCCCCATCGTAGCTAGTTTGATATTGAGTTAATACTCTTCGAAAATCTCTTCAAACCGCGTCAACGTCGCCTTGCCGTAGGTATAGGTAACTGACTTCGTCAGTCTTATCCACAACCTCAAAACACTGTTTTGAGCAGCCTGCGGCTAGTTTGCTCTTTGATTTTCATTGAGTATAAAAAGCAAGGAATTCGAGCAATCTCATTATGGTAGTGACATGGGGGTCTAACTTCTCATATTTATACATTTCTCCAATCAGTTAGTTGATTACAACCGAGATTTTCTATACTCTCCTTATAAGATTTTCGCATAAGATGAGACAGCACACGCTGAAGACGTCTATGTTATTTAGATTTAATGCAATCTTTTCAAAGAGTTTTGATAATCTATATTTCTTATTTAGTTTAGTTGATTTCATATCACTATACTATAATGCTTATCCAAATGATGACACTATCAAAACACCCTATTATTGGATGCTTACGAAACCGATTTTTATACTCTTCAAACCACGTCAGCTTGTCCTTAGTGTGTATACGTTACTGACTTGGTCAGTTCCTCAACCTCAAAACTATGTTTCGAGGAGCCTTCCGCTAACTTCCCAGTCTGATTTTCATTGAATATTAACGATACTTTATCACATAAAGAGGCTGGATGAAAAGTCTTCACAATCAAAAAACGCATCCTATCAAGTTGAGTCCTGATAGGATGCGTTTTTATATTATTGAAATTTTGTTACAGACCGATAAGAGTTCTATCATAATCAATAAATAAAGTGATGGGAAATAAGAATTGCACACCCTGGTTTTGGAATTCAAATCAATTTATAAGAATGTTTTAGAAGCAATATTATCCTATTCCAGATTCAGTTCACTATACAATTGAGTTCTCAAGCAACCTGTTTACATAATGTGTGCATAATTAGGTTCGTGATTCCACTCTTTTTATCTCTAAAAAACCTCGCTTTCGCGAGGCTCTTCTATTTATAAGATAAGGCACGTTTAAATGTTTTCCAAATCCCTAAATCATCTGTTTGAAGGACTAGGCTGGCATACATGCGTCCGATAAATCCTGTTGCTACCACCGCAAAAATCACTGTAATAGCAAGTGAAATCCATGCTTCTACTCCCCCTGCATAGCCATTAATAGTTCTAAATGGCATAAAGAAGGTCGAAATAAAGGGAATATAAGAACCAATCTTCAAGATGAGATTGTCACCAGCTGCACCTAGAGCTGTCACTCCAAAAAAACCACCCATAATCAAAATCATCAAAGGCGACAAGGCTTTTCCTGAGTCCTCAGGACGAGAAACCATAGAACCTAGAAAGGCAGCCAAGACGACGTACATAAAGAGACTGACCAAAATAAAGAACAAGGTATTCAGTGAGATAGCATCTCCCAAGTGATCCAAAATACCAGACTGAGCCAAGAATGGCAAATCTTTAAAGAGTAGAATGGCTGCCAGACCACCTACCACATAAATCCCGATATGCGTTAAAATCACCAGAAACAGAGCCATCATCCGCGCATAGAAATAGTGACTAGCCCTTATGCTAGAAAAGACGACTTCCATAATTTTGGTGCCTTTTTCACTGGCAACTTCCTGAGCTGTTACACCCGCATAGGTAATCAGAATCATATAAAGAAAGAATCCTAAGGCGCCTGCTGCAATTGTTTGAATAAACTTTTTATTTTCCTTGGCTTCATCAATCTTTTCTGTGAATTGAATTGTCTGCGCTAAGCGTTTTTCCTGCTCTTGAGACAAGGAAGCAGTTGAACGATTAAGCTGATTTTGCAGTTCATTGAGTGTATCTGTAACTGCAAATTTAATTCCATTTTCAAGCGACGTTTCGCCATGATAAACTGCCTTCAAGACACTATCCTCTTGGTCAATAGTCAGATAGCCTTTTAATTTTTCATCTTTAATCGCTTCTTTGGCACTTGCTTCGTCTTTGTAGTCAAAATTAACACCATTTACATTCTTCAGTCCTTCTGCTACAGATGGCACTGTTGTCACTACTGCCACTTTATCATTTTTAGCCATTGAAGAGCCTTGGAGATAAGCAATTCCTCCAGAAATTCCTAAAAAGAGGAACGGTGAAATCACCATAAAGAAGAAACTCCACGATTTGACATGTCTAAGATAGGTTTCCTTGATTACAACCCACACATTTCCCATACTTCCACTCCTGATTCTAGTTTAAAGATTTCATCGATAGTTGGCGCTTGTTGGTCAAAGGTTGCGATATATTGCCCTTGAGTCAAGATTGGGAAGAGTTCTCTACCAGCGCTCTCATCCTCCAAAATCAATTTCCAACTGCCTTGTTTGGTCAAGCTCACCTGTTTGACATGAGGAAGATTTTCCAATTCTTCCTTGCTTCGTTCACTTGAAACAAAGAGACGCGTTTTCCCGTATTGATTGCGGACATCCTGAACTGGTCCGTGCAATATCACACGGCCATCTCGGATCATCAGAATATCGTCACAAAGTTCCTCAACATTGGTCATGACATGGTCAGAAAAGATAATGGTTGCTCCGCGCTCTTTTTCCTGAAAAATGACTTGTTTGAGCAATTCTGTATTAACTGGGTCCAATCCACTAAAAGGCTCATCCAAGATAATCAGGTCTGGTTCATGAATCAGAGTAATAATGAGCTGAATCTTCTGCTGATTTCCTTTTGACAGACTCTTGATTTTATCTGTCAGCTTTCCTTTCACTTCCAACCTCTTCATCCATTGAGGGAGTTTTTCTTTGACTTCTTTGGCATCCATGCCTTTTAGAGTCGCCAAGTAGCGGACTTGTTCAAGAACTGTCAATTTAGGCATGAGACTGCGTTCTTCAGGCAGATAACCAATCCGAGCATAGGTCTCCTGACGAATATCCTGACCATCCAGACCGATTTCTCCCTGATATTCTAGGAATTTCAAAATACTATGGAAAATCGTTGTTTTTCCAGAACCATTTTTTCCGACTAGTCCCAAAATACGACCTGGTCGCGCTTGAAAGTCAATACCAAACAAAACTTGCTTGGATCCAAAACTTTTCTCTAGACTTCTTACTTCTAGCATCTTTCACCTCCGAAATTTCTTGCACTCATTATACTCCTTTTTGATAACCTTTACAACGTTTTGTGTCCATTTTTAGAAGACTATTGCTGTGTAAAATATGGCCTGGAGCACTTTTATACTCAATGAAAAGCAAAGAGCAAACTAGGAAGCTAGCCGTAGGCTGCTCAAAGTACAGCTTTGAGGTTGCAGATAAAACTGACGAAGTCAGCTCAAAACACTGTTTTGAGGTTGTGGATAGAACTGACGAAGTCAGTAACTATATCTACGGCAAGGCGAAGCTGACGTGGTTTGAAGAGATTTTCGAAGAGTATTAGTGATAAATCCATTATACAGTAGCAAACTTAATTTATACCTTCCGCTCCTCAACTGTCTATTTTTAATCCTGAATTGTTATTTGAGTAACTCCTTTTTCCTCATAAAGTTTTCTTCCTCTAAAACTTCTGGAAAAAGGCGAATAGTTTCAGACAACATTTTTATAAGAAACAAGTTCATCTGTCATTTCAAGAAGGAGTAATCCTTTATCTACTAATGGACGGAACGGAATTCAACCGCTTGTCTGATGTGTTTTCTAAGGAACATATCTACTATGCACATCCCTATACCTCTTGGGAAAGGGGAACTAATGAGAATCACAACAGGCTCATTCGTAGATGGTTACCTAAGGGAACTAAGAAAACAACTCCCAAAGAAGTCGCATTCATCGAAAATTGGATGAACAACTATCCTAAAAAATGCTTGAACTACAAGTCGCTCAGAGAAAACTTCTTGATGACTAACTTGAACTTGAAATTTAGCAATAATTCATTCACCATCTAACTATATTTAGTAATTATTTCAGAACTGATTAATATTAAAATTAACTAACGATTCAAAGGATTCATACTAGACATAAATTACATCCATCAGATAGAGACTCTTATTATTTTTAGATTTTAGCTTTTCTAGCTTCAGAATACATCTAAACTTTAGAGAAGATGACTATTCGAAAGCTCGAATGCCTCAAAATTATCTCAGATAAGCTATTCGAAACTTAGAATACTTGTAAATTTATGGAATTACAATTATTCTAAACTTAGAATGCATATAACCTTTAGTTGACAGACCTGTTCTAAGTCTCGAAGGGCTATTTACTTTCTATTCCTTATCAAAAAAGACTCATTCCCCCTTTCTCCTCCAAAATATGGTATAGTAGAGTTATACTATCTATGAGGAGTTTACATGTCACAGGATAAACAAATGAAAGCTGTTTCTCCCCTTTTACAACAAGTTATCAATATCTCATCGATTGTCGGTGGGGTTGGGAGTTTGATTTTCTGTATTTGGGCTTATCAGGCTGGGATTTTACAGTCCAAGGAAACCCTCTCTGCCTTTATCCAGCAGGCAGGCATCTGGGGTCCACCTCTCTTTATCTTTTTACAGATTTTACAGACGGTCGTCCCTATCATTCCAGGAGCCTTGACCTCAGTGGCTGGGGTCTTTATCTACGGGCACATCATCGGGACTATCTACAACTATATCGGCATCGTGATTGGCTGTGCCATTATCTTTTATCTGGTGCGCCTATACGGAGCTGCCTTTGTCCAGTCTGTCGTCAGCAAGCGCACCTACGACAAGTACATCGGCTGGCTAGATAAAGGCAATCGTTTTGACCGTTTCTTTATTTTTATGATGATTTGGCCCATTAGCCCAGCTGACTTTCTCTGTATGCTGGCTGCCCTGACCAAGATGAGTTTCAAGCGCTACATGACCATCATCATTCTGACCAAACCTTTACCCTCGTGGTTTATACCTACGGTCTGACCTATATTATTGACTTTTTCTGGCAAATGCTTTGACACGTAAAAAATCCGTTTGGTTTCCCAAGTGGATTTTTAAAGCGTAGATTAACTATAGCTTAATACTAAATATACTTTGGTATGGAAATCATGCATATTTTTCGATAGTAAGGCGAGGACTTACCTAGCCTTTCCGCCGTGATAGAAACACCTGAAATCTAATGGTTTCAGGCATTCGGAAACTTTGAGACATTAGGCTCAAAGTTTAGGTATGGAATTTCGAAGAAAGTCGCTACCGTCCGTAATCACTTAAGGAAAGGCTCAAAAATATTATTTGCAACCACAAAATCCGTTTGGTTTCCCAAGCGGATTTTGTGCTTTATTTTGAAACTTCTTTTGCAAGAACAAAGTTCCCAAGTGTGGCAGAACCATTTCCTGCGACTGCTGGCGTCACGATATAGTCACGCACATCTGGTACTGGTAGGTAACCATTAAGAAGAGATGTAAATTTCTCACAGACACGGTCCAGCATATGTTGTTGAGCCATGACCCCTCCACCAAAGACAATCACGTCTGGGCGGAAAGTCACTGTCGCATTAACCGCAGCTTGAGCGATATAGTAGGCTTGGACATCCCAAACAGGGTTATTGAGTTCAATATTTTCCCCACGAACACCTGTACGAGCTTCCAAACTTGGACCAGCTGCATAGCCTTCCAGACATCCCTTGTGGAAAGGACAAACACCCTTAAACTCTTTTTCAATATCCATTGGGTGTCTAGCAACATAATAATGACCCATTTCAGGGTGACCCACACCACCGATAAACTCACCACGTTGGATAACACCTGCACCGATACCTGTACCGATTGTGTAGTAAACCAAGTTTTCGATACGACCACCAGCATTGTTACGGGCAACCACTTCACCATAAGCAGAGCTGTTTACGTCTGTTGTGAAGTACATTGGCACGTTGAGGGCGCGACGAAGAGCCCCAAGCAAGTCCACATTTGCCCAGTTTGGTTTTGGAGTCGTTGTGATAAAGCCATAAGTTTTTGAGTTTTTATCAATATCAATCGGACCAAATGAACCGACTGCAAGACCAGCAAGATTATCAAATTTCGAGAAGAACTCAATGGTTTTATCTATTGTTTCGATTGGAGTTGTTGTTGGAAATTGTGTTTTTTCTACAACGTTAAAGTTTTCATCACCGACAGCACAGACAAACTTTGTACCGCCCGCTTCCAAGCTTCCATATAATTTTGTCATGATAAACCTCTTGTTTTTATTTTCTTTATTATAGCATATTTCGAAAGTCTAAATTTCTCTATTTTTTAGATTTTCCTCTGTAAATCTTACCATTCAAGCAAAAACGAACAAACATGTCATTTGTTCGTTTTCATTTAGCTAGGAAAGATTAAGCTTTCACTTCGATAAGAGCATCCCCCTTCGCAACTGAACCTGTTGCGACTGGAGCTACTGAAGAGAAGTCAGCTGTGTTTGTAACGATAACCATTGTTGTATCATCAAGACCAGCTGCAGCGATTTTGTTTGAGTCAAATGTTCCAAGAACATCGCCTGCTTTCACCTTGTCACCTTGGGCAACTTTTGCTTCAAAACCGTCACCATTCATAGATACAGTGTCAATACCAACGTGGATCAAGACTTCAGCACCATTAGTTGTTTTCAAACCAAAGGCGTGTCCTGTTGCAAAGGCGATTGAAACTTCAGCATCAGCTGGTGCATAGACCACACCTTGGCTAGGTTTCACAGCGATACCTTGTCCCATAGCTCCACTTGAGAAGACTGGGTCATTGACATCAGCAAGAGCTACAACGTCACCAACGATAGGAGTTACAAGTGTTTCATTTTGAAGAGCTGCTGGAATGTTACCAGTTGTTTCTTCTTGGACCAAACGTTCTGTCGCTACTTCAGTAGCAACTTCTTTTTCATCCTCATAACCAAACATGTAAGTAAGAGCAAAACCAAGTGCAAATGATACGGCTACCATAAGAAGGTATTGGGCAAGTTGTCCGTTACCAACATAAAGCATTGTACCAGGGATGATGGTGATACCACTACCATTACCAGCAAGTCCAAGGATAGAAGCCAATCCACCACCGATTGCACCAGCAATCAATGAGAGGAAGAATGGTTTACGGAAGCGCAAGTTCACCCCGAAGATAGCAGGCTCTGTAATACCGAGGAAGGCAGAAAGAGCAGCTGGGAAAGCAAGTGTTTTCAGTTTTGGATTTTTAGTTTTAACACCAACCGCAACAGTCGCAGCACCTTGAGCTGTCATAGCCGCAGTGATGATAGCGTTGAATGGGTTAGCATGGTCAGCAGCAAGCAATTGCACTTCAAGCAAGTTGAAGATGTGGTGCACACCTGACACGACGATCAATTGGTGAACCCCACCAATCAAGAAACCACCAAGACCAAGTGGCAAGCCAAGAATTGCTTTTGTACCAATAAGGATATAGTTTTCAACAATGTGGAAGACTGGTCCGATGACAAAGAGTCCAAGGATAGACATGACCAAAAGTGTCACAAATGGTGTTACCAAGAGGTCAATGACATCTGGAACGACCTTGCGGACAGCTTTTTCAAATTTTGCTCCGACAACCCCGATGATGAAGGCTGGAAGAACGGAACCTTGCAAACCAACAACAGGGATGAAACCAAAGAAGTTCATAGCCGTTACTTCACCACCTGAAGCGACTACCCAAGCGTTTGGAAGTGAGCCAGAAACAAGCATCATACCAAGAACGATACCAACGGCAGGATTTCCACCGAATACACGGAAGGTTGACCACACAACCAAACCTGGCAAGATGATGAAGGCTGTATCTGTCAAGATTTGTGTGTAAGTTGCAAAGTCTCCTGGAAGTGGCATTTTAAGAGCATTGAAAAGACCACGCACACCCATGAAGAGACCTGTCGCTACGATAACTGGGATGATTGGAACGAAAACGTCACCGAAAGTACGGATAGCACGTTGGAACCAGTTCCCTTGTTTAGCAGCTTCTGCTTTCATGTCATCTTTAGATGATGTTGGTAAACCAAGTGCAACAACTTCATCGTACATTTTGTTTACTGTACCAGTACCAAAGATGATTTGGTATTGACCTGAGTTAAAGAAAGCACCTTGAACTTTTTCCAAGTTCTCAATCACTTCTTTATTGATTTTTCCTTCATCTTTGACCATGACACGAAGACGAGTCGCACAGTGAGCTACACTGTTGACATTTTCACGTCCACCCAAGGCATCGATGACTTTTTTTGCAATTTCCTGATTGTTCATTTGCAAAAATCTCCTTATATAAAATTTTGTTCTTGTTTGAAAGCGATTTTATTCGCCCTACGACTATTATTTTATCATGTTTTAGAAATATGTCAAGCGTTTTGCAGAAAAATATTCTATCCACTTAGTAAGATTGATTGTTTTTGACTGTTTTATCAGGTGTTCCTTAAAAAAATAAGTTTAAAATCTTGCTTAAAAGGGTTTTGTTTCATTATCTTTCATATTTTCGTGAAAATTTGATTGCTTTCCCGCATTTATTTTGTGACAAACGTTTGACAGTTTTTTCTCTTTTTTAACATAAAAGTCTTGCTTTTTTTTACGAAAACGGTTACTATTAAAAGTGATAAGATTTTTGGAGGAATGAAAGAATGGAATGGACTACTGAGCGTCGTTACAGACTTTATCAAGATTGGACGCAAGAAGAAATTCAAAATATTAAGGAAAATATGGCACAATCTCCATGGCATACTCATTACCATGTTGAGCCAAAAACAGGACTTCTCAACGACCCAAATGGCTTTTCTTACTTTGATGGGAAGTGGATTGTTTTTTATCAAAACTTTCCGTTTGGTGCAGCCCATGGTTTAAAATCTTGGGTGCAATTGGAAAGTGAGGACTTGGTTCACTTCACAGAAACTGGTGTCAAAGTTTTACCTGATACTCCATTAGATAGCCACGGTGCCTACTCTGGTTCTGCCATGCAATTTGGCGATAACTTGTTCCTATTTTATACAGGAAATGTTCGTGATAAAAACTGGATTCGTCATCCATACCAGATTGGGGCTTTGATGGACAAGGATGGCAAGATTACAAAGATTGACAAGATTTTGATTGACCAACCAGCAGACTCTACTGACCACTTCCGCGACCCGCAAATTTTTAACTTTAAGGGACAATACTATGCTATCGTCGGTGGACAGGACTTGGAGAAAAAAGGCTTCGTCCGTCTCTACAAGGCTGTAGACAACGACTATACAAACTGGCAAGTCGTTGGCAACCTTGACTTTGCTAACGACCGTACTGCCTACATGATGGAATGTCCAAATCTGGTTTTTGTAGGGGAACAACCTGTCCTTCTCTACTGCCCACAAGGATTGGATAAAGATGTTCTAGACTACGACAATATCTATCCAAATATGTATAAGATTGGGGCTTCCTTTGACCCTGAAAATGCCAAAATGGTAGATGTGTCTCAACTTCAAAACATGGACTATGGTTTCGAAGCCTATGCAACTCAAGCCTTCAACGCTCCTGACGGACGCGCTCTAGCTGTTAGCTGGCTTGGCTTGCCTGATGTTTCATATCCATCTGACCGTTTTGACCACCAAGGAACCTTCTCTTTGGTCAAGGAACTCACTATCAAAGACGGTAAACTATACCAATACCCAGTCACAGCTATCAAGGACCTTCGTGCCTCTGAAGAAGCCTTCTCAAACCGTGCCCAAACTAAGAACGCTTACGAACTTGAACTCAACTTGGAAACTAATAGCCAGAGCGAGATTGTCTTACTTGCTGATCAAGAAGGCAAGGGACTTTCCATCAACTTTGACCTTGTAAATGGTCAAGTAACAGTGGATCGTAGCCAGGCTGGAGAACAGTATGCCCAAGAATTTGGAACTACTCGCTCTTGCCCTATCGACAATCAAGCTACTACTGCTACGATTTTCATCGATAACTCTGTCTTTGAAATTTTCATCAATAAAGGAGAAAAAGTATTTTCTGGTCGTGTCTTCCCACATGCGGACCAAAATGGGATCCTCATCAAATCTGGAAACCCAACTGGAACTTACTATGAATTAGATTATGGTCGCAAAACTAACTGATGTCGCCAAACTTGCAGGCGTCAGCCCTACTACCGTTTCTCGGGTTATCAACAAAAAAGGGTATCTATCTGAAAAAACCATCCAAAAAGTCAATGAAGCCATGAGAGAATTGGGCTATAAACCCAACAACCTGGCTCGTAGTCTGCAAGGAAAATCGGCTAAGTTAATCGGCTTGATTTTCCCCAATATTTCCAACGTTTTCTATGCAGAATTGATTGATAAGCTGGAACACCAACTCTTCAAAAATGGTTACAAGACCATCATCTGCAACAGTGAGCACGATTCTGAAAAGGAACGCGAATACATCGAAATGTTGGAAGCCAATCAGGTGGACGGCATCATTTCTGGTAGTCACAACTTGGGAATCGAAGACTACAATCGTGTGACAGCGCCGATTATTTCCTTTGACCGAAACCTATCGCCAGACATCCCTGTCGTCTCCTCTGACAACTATGCTGGTGGGGTTCTTGCTGCCCAGACCTTGGTTAAGACAGGTGCCCAATCTATCATCATGATTACAGGGAATGACAATTCCAATTCACCAACTGGACTACGCCACGCTGGTTTTGCATCTGTACTCCCCCAAGCTCCTATTATCAATGTTTCCAGTGACTTTTCTCCCGTCAGAAAAGAAATGGAAATCAAGAATATCTTAACTCGACAAGAGCCAGATGCCATCTTTGCTTCAGATGACTTAACTGCTATTCTAGTCATTAAAATTGCTCAAGAACTGGGCATTTCTGTCCCTGAAGAGCTCAAGGTCATCGGCTATGATGGTACTTACTTTATCGAAAATTACTACCCTCAATTGGCTACCATCAAGCAACCTATGGAAGAAATTGCCTGCCTCACTGTTGACCTCCTCTTGCAAAAGATCGAAGGCAAGGAAGTCACCACAACTGGTTACTTTTTGCCAGTTACTCTTTTACCAGGAAAAAGTATTTAAATACAAGAAAACTCAGACCGAATTCGTCTGAGTTTTTATGATCTTAAATTTTCTAGGTAGCGCTGGGCTGTCTCTAGGTTAAAGGTTTTATCTGCGATGAGGCGCTCGACTAGGGGAGCAACTTCGGATTCACTAGCACCTGCGAGAAGTGCCAAAGATTTAGCCTGCAATTTCATGTGGCCTTGCTGAATCCCTGTACTCACCAAGGCTTTGAGGGCCGCAAAATTTTGGGCAAGCCCGATAGACACGATAATCTGGGCTAATTCTTTGGCAGAAGGATTTCCCAATAATTCATGACTGAGAGCTACACGAGGGTTGAGACCAACAGAGCCACCCTTGGTCGCTACAGGCATGGGTAAGGTCATCTCACCGACCAATTCTTCTCTTTCAAGATCCAGCGTCCAGCGACTGAGACCTTGATAGCGCCCGTCTCGACTAGTAAAGGCATGAGCCCCCGCCTCAATGGCACGCCAGTCATTACCAGTGGCAATCAAAATGGCATCAATACCGTTAAAAATCCCTTTATTGTGGGTAGCCGCTCGATAAGGATCAGCTTGCGCAAACTGACTAGCCAAGGCTATCTTCTCTGCAATTTCTCGTCCTTGCTCCTTTTGGCGGATCAAGTAGCGAAAGGCGATGCGACAGCTTGCAGTCACCAGAGAATCAGTTGCGTAGTTGGACAGGATTCCCATGAGACTCTGTCCCTGACTGAGTTCTTCTAAGACTGGTTTCAAGGCTTCCAGCATGGTGTTGAGCATATTGGCACCCATGGCTTCCTGGGTATCGACATGAATATAAACAACGAGAAAGTCTGGTTCGCCTTTTATCTGCTCGACATGCAGATCACGCGCCCCACCTCCACGTTTAACGATAGAAGGATAGGCTTGATTGGCAAGTTCTAGGAGCTCTGCTTTCTTGCTGGCAATCTTCTCTTGCGCTTGTTCAGGGTCAGCAACTTGATAAAGGGCTACCTGTCCAATCATCTGGCGCTCATGAACCTGAGCAGTAAAGCCACCTGCTCGCTTGATGATTTTACTAGCATAGCTGGCCGCAGCAACCACGGACGGTTCTTCTGTCACATAGGGAACTGTGTATTCCTGACCGTTAACGAGAACCTCTGGGACCAGCGAATAAGGCAGAGAAAAAGTTCCCACCACATTCTCACTCAGCTGATCTGCCACAGTTACACTCATCTGTTCATCCTGCTCTAAACTCTCTTGCCTCTCAGGACTAAGGAACGCCTGAGCTTTTAACAGCTCGAGGCGCTCTTGGTATGATTTTTTAGAAAATCCATTCCAACTTATCTTCATTATTTTTCAACCTTGCTATAACGGCGTTGGTGATCAACAATTTCAACCAAGGCAAAATCTTGATTTTCATAGCCAGCAAACTGAGCAGAATTTGTTTCATCTAAGTCTACTTCTTCAAAGAAGACTTTTTCATAGTCTGCAACAGATAAGGCAGTTCGTTGGTTGAGCTTGTTCAAGCGGTCTTTATCCAGATAAGCTTCATAACCTTCAACCAATTCACCGCTGAAGAACTCAGCTACAGCACCACTTCCGTAACTATAAAGGGCGATTTTATCCCCAGCCTTCAAGCTATCTGTATTTTCCAAGAGAGACAGAAGCCCAAGGAAAAGTGAACCTGTGTAGATATTCCCCACCTTTTGACTGTAAAGAATAGACTGGTCAAAATGCTTTTGCAAGAGGTCTTTTTTCTCTTGAGGCAGGCTCTTATCCATGATTTTTTTCAAACCTTTTAAGGCTAATTTAGGATAAGGCAAATGGAAACAAACAGCCGCAAAATCATCCAAAGTAAGCTGGTAGCGTTTTTGATATTCAAGCCAAGTCGTTTTCAAACTATCCAAGTATTGTTGGGTAGAATAAACACCATTTACATAAGGAGTTGTCGAGTAATTTGGACGCCAAAAATCCATGATGTCACGGGTTTGAGCAACATTGTCATTATTAAAGGCCATCATGCGTGGATTTTGTGTAATCAACATGGCCACACTTCCAGCACCCTGAGTGGGTTCTCCTGGAGTTTCAATACCGTACTTGGCAATATCACTGGCAATGACCAAGACCTTGGACTCTGGAGAATTTTCCACATGCAATTTGGCATAATGAAGGGCAGCTGTCGCTCCATAGCAGGCTTCTTTAATCTCGAAACTACGCGCAAAGGGCTGAATACCCAGCAAGCCATGCACAAAGACGGCTGCAGCCTTACTCTGGTCAATTCCTGACTCGGTCGCCACAATGACCATGTCAATTTCTGCTCTTTCTTGCTCAGTTAAAATAAAGTCACTAGCACTGGCCGCCAAGGTCACGATGTCCTCAGTTAAGGGCGCAATACTCAATTCCTCGAGTAAGAGTCCTTTGCTTAATTTTTCAGGGTCAATTCCCCTCGCTTCTGCTAAGTCTTGTAACTTCAAGACATATTGACTGGTCGCAAAACCAATCTTATCAATACCGATTGTCATATTTACCTCTGTTTTATCATTCATGTAAAAAATCGTTCGGTACTATTTTATCACAAATGGCAATAAAAGAGAGAAAAAAGACTTGATTCACCAAATCAAGCCTCTTATTGGTCATAATTTCAAAGAATGATTAGTTGCTAGAGAGTTCACCGATATAAGTAGCTTTATAAGCCCCATTCTCAGTTATCAGTTCCTGGAGGATTAAATTTCCTGAGTAAGTCCTTCCCATCTCATCTACAAATTCTTGATAAAACTGACTGGTCGGAATTTCTCTGACATCCTTATCAAATGTCTTGTCAAGTGTTTTACTAACCTTTTCGGCAATCAACTGATGCTCTTGTAATCCACTTTGAAACTCTGAACCCAAACTAGAAACCATGACTGGGATAAGCAACAAAGTCAGTAGACTTACAGACAATAAGGAAAATAGTGATTTTTTCATGATTTTTCCTCCTTTATATAGAGAGAATAGCATACATAGAAAGCCTTGTCACTATATTTATCTCATTTTTCAGAAAATTCTTTTATTTCTGTAAAGTCTACGATACTCGATGTGTTTTTATATAATGATACAGTCTGAGAATCACTGTTCCGCTAGCCATTCCAATGGAAATGACCAGAGCCAGCATAACAACTAATGTTGCACTTGCCAGCGCTTTATTATAGTCCCCTGTCACAAAAAAGGCAGTTGTCCGATAGGAGAGATAACCCGGAACCAAGGGTGCCAAGATTGCTAAGATAAAGACCACAGCAGGAGTCTTATAAAGAATACTTAAAATCTGGCTGACACAAGAACCTATAATGGCTGCAATAAAAGTAGCCACAATAACATTGGTCGGTTCCTTGAGCAAGAGATAGACTAGCCAGACAGCCATGCCCAAAATTCCTCCTGGTAAGAGCATGGACCGCTGAACATTGAGTACGATTAGAAAGGTAATAATAGCAAGAAGACTTGCTACTGCTTGTAATAAAAAGGTTATTAGTGTCATATTAGTTCATCAATACCAAGGCGACAGAAGTTCCTGCCCCTAAAGCAAGGGTAATGAGCAGGGATTCAAACATCTTGCTCATACCAGAGTTTATGTGGTTGGTCATAATATCACGAACCGCATTGGTCAAGGCAATTCCTGGAACAAACGGCATGACCGCACCAGCTATAATCAAGTCTGCCGTTGAAGGAAAGCCTGTGTAGCGAGCCCAAAACTGGGCAATCATTCCAAAGACGAAGGCCCCAGCAAAGGCTGTCACAAAGGGAATTCGGATAAACTTCTCCACATAGAGGGAAAAGGCAAAACCAAATAAGGTCGCCACTCCTGCCCCAAGTGCGTCGTAGATATTTCCACTAAACATAACCGAAAAGAAAGGAGCACTTAAGGTCGCAGCCAGAGTTACCTGCAACTTAGTATAGGGAAGGGGTTGGGCCTGCAAGGCCGTCAATTGCTTAAAGGCTGTTTCTAAATCAATCTGCCCCCCAACCAGCTGACGAGAAATCTGGTTCACATCGCAGACTTTTTCGATGTTATAAGAAGAGGAGGTCACCCGCTTCATGCGCGAAATATTGGTATTTTCAATAGAGAAAAAGATAGCGGCAGGCATGGCAAGGACATTGCAATCCACAATCCCCTGCGAATGCGCAATCCGAATCATGGTATCTTCTACGCGATGAATCTCTGAACCACTTTTAAGGAGAATAGTCCCCGCTAGCATAATCACATCGATGACGGCATTTAATTCTCTTGATTCTTCCATGCGTTCCTCCTTTTATCAACTCCTTCTATTCTATCACAAATCCGGACTCAAAAAAAATCTTTGCCATGAAATCATGACAAAGATTGATTACTTATCTTGATTATCCATCTGATTTTAAGGAGTAGCTGAACTTGTTTTAGGTTTGTAGATTGAAATCTTGACCCTTGTCTTATTGAGGTCTACCTTTTCACCTGCTCTAGGACTTTGTTCAACAACCATGCCTTCTGCACTACCTGCAGGCGCTTTCGTCACTTCTACAACTTCTATATTGGCTTCCTTAATCCCAACAATTTGAATCAAATTGTTCTTAGTAAACTCCAAGCTGGAACCAATGTAGCTCGGCATGGCAACACTTGTAACTTTTTTAGCTACTGTCAAGACGATTTGAGTAGGTTTACTCAAATCATAAGGGATACCTGCACCTGGACTTTGTTTCATAATCGTTCCTGGTTCGCTTTCGCTGGACTCTTCTTCCTCTATCTTAATCAAATTCTCAGGAACCTTCTTCTGCTTGAGTTCTGAGATGACTTCTGTAGAGTTCCGTCCAATATAGTTCCCTAATTGAATCGTCGTAGCTTTTTTAGCCACTGTCAAGACAATTTGAGTTGCCTTGCTCAAGTCATAGGTCGTACCTTCTGGTAGACTTTGCTTCATGACCGTTCCAGCCTCACTCTCCTTGGACTCTTCTTCCTCAATTTTAATCAAATTATCTGGAACTTTTTTCTCTTTTAATTCCGCAATGACATCAGAGGATTTCCGGCCGACATAATTACTAATTTGGAAGGATTGTTTGCCTGATGAGACAACCAAATTGATTTTCGTTCCTTCTTTTCGACCAGTTCCAGCGCCAGGATCTGTACGGATAATCCGCCCTTCCTCCACCTTTTCACTGGCCTCTGACTTCTCCTCTCCAATCTCAAAATTGGCTTTTTTGAGCGTTTCCTTGGCTTCCGCAACTGTCTGACCTGCCACATCTGGAATAGAAATGGTTGCAGGAGTTCTGGATAGTATCCAAATAAGAGAAGCTGCCACCAATACAAGGCTGGCCAAAAAAATCAGGTAACGCATCTTAAATCTACGTTTTTTCGGTGCTTGTGGTTGGTAAGTTTCCTCTGTCACAGCCTGGCTTGGTTTTTTGATTGGTTTGTGTTCTGTCTGCGCTTGAACCTTAGGAATAGATGTCAAGGTACTCTGGGAAACCTTCGGTAAGGTCTTGGTATCTGCCTTAGTCGCATCGTCAAAGATCAGCTTTGGTTCATTACGACGATTATAAGACAAACTACTAGACAAATCCACATACATCTCAGCAACTGATTTATAGCGATCTGTCAATTTCTTAGCAGTTGCCTTGATAACAACATTCTCCAAAGCCTGGGGCACAGATGGATTCTCAGCAATAACGGACGGCAGGGGTTTTTGGAAATGCTGGAGGGCGATGGTCACTGCACTATCCCCATCATAAGGGATATGGCCTGTCAGCATCTCATAGAAAATGATCCCCATGGCATAGATATCACTTTGTACAGTCGCCTTAGAACCACGCGCCTGCTCTGGTGACAAGTAATGAACGGAGCCCAGCATCGAGTTAGTCTGAGTCAGACTCGTCTCAGCAAAGGCTACTGCAATCCCAAAGTCTGTAACCTTGACAGTCCCATCTGGTGTCAAGAGGATGTTTTGAGGTTTCAAGTCCCTGTGAACAATCCCTCTGGTATGAGCCAAACGCATGGCGAGAAGAATTTGTCCCATGATACGGACGGCTTCTTCATTAGAAAGAGGATAGTGTTCCTTGATATAGCGTTTAAGGTCAAGTCCAGCCACATACTCCATAGCGAGGTACTGTTGACCGTCTTCCTCACCAATATCTGTTATCCGAACGATATGAGGATGGTCTAAATCTGCCATAGCTCTCGCTTCACGCTGAAAACGAGCTACAGCTATCGGGTCCGTCTGGTAGTTAGTCCTCAGAACCTTCACTGCCACTTCTTCCCCGTCTAGAATCAAATCTTTGGCTAAGTAAACATCTGCCATGCCTCCTCGACCAATCTGTTTGACAATCCGATAGCGTCCGGCAAAAATCTTGCCGATTTGGATCATTCTGCATCCTCCTCGTTCATAGAAACAAGGGCAACCGTAATGTTGTCTAAACCTCCTGCATTGTTAGCAAAACGAACAAGTGTCTCCGTTTTATCTGCTAAAGGAATATCACTGGTTACAATATCCCGAATCTCACTGCCTGAAATCATGTTGGTCAAGCCGTCACTATTGAGCAAGAGATAGTCACCTGACTCAAGGATCACTGTCCCAAAATCAGGCTGAATTTCATCTTTTTGCCCAATAGACTGGGTGATAATATTTTTTTGCGGATGAGCTTCTGCCTCTTCTGGTGTCAATTGACCAGCCTTGAGTAATTCATTGACCAAAGAATGGTCGCTCGTCAACTGATGGTATTCTTCTCCACGAATCAAGCCGATACGCGAATCACCAATATGAGCATAGATAGCCTGATTATCGATAATAGCAAGGACTTCCAAAGTAGTTCCCATACCTCTGTAAGCTTCATCCTGACCAAGCTGGTGAATCTTTTGATTTTCAATTTCTAGGTAATGGGCGAACCATTCACGCACTTCATTGACTGTATCGATTTGGGTATCAACCCAAGCTATACCTAGGTCTGTTACCGCCATTTCACTAGCGATATTCCCTGCGCGATGACCTCCCATCCCATCAGCTAAAATAATCATAGTACGTCCAGCTCTATTGACATAGTGGTTGACATAGTCTTGGTTATTTGTCCGTTTCTGACCAACATCTGTTAATAATGAAATTTCCATGTGTCAGTTCCTTCCTAATCCGATATCTTGCGAAATTGACTGATGAAGAATCCATCACTTCCATACAATTCAGGTGTAATGAGGATACAGCCGTCTTTCATGATATCCTTACATTCATGTTCTAGCTTTACCTGCTCGAACTCAGGATGACTTTCTAAAAACGCCTCAACGACTTGAAAATTCTCCTCTGAGACAATAGTACAGGTACTATAAGTTATTATACCACCTTTGCCTAGTGTTTGACAAACACTACCTAATATTTCTAGCTGAATTTCCTGTAAGGACGCGAAATCTGCCGTTTCTTTATTGTATTTGATATCTGGTTTTCGGCGCAAAAGACCGATTCCTGAACAGGGAGCATCCACTAAAATCTTATCAAATGAATCCTGACTAAAAAACTCATGCACCTTTCTGGCATCCAATTTTTGCCTTTGAACCCGATCTGCAACTCCCAGACGTTGAGCATTTTCTTGAATTAAGTCCAACTTGTGATCGTACAAGTCCAGAGCAGTAACCTGACCTGTCGTGAGATAAGAGGCTATATGGGCTGTTTTCCCACCCGGAGCCGCACAGGCATCAAGCACTCGCTCATCTCCCTGCAAATTCAAAGTTGGCGCAACCAGCTGACTAGACTCGTCTTGGATGGTTATAGTCCCTTCTGCAAACAAATCATGGCCTGCAAAATGCCCTTGCTCCTTAACCAGACCAGTGGTTGCTAAAAGGGAATTATTCGCCTCCAATAAGGCTTGGATTTCCTCTTTTCGGCTTAAATCAGTTACACGAATACTGGCCTTGTTTCGCACCAAGAGACTTTCAAAAATAGCTTGCGCTCGCTCCTCTCCGTATTCTTCCTTGAGCTTTGCAACTAGCCAAACCGGAAGGGAATAAGCGATGGAGTCACGCTTGTTTTTTCGTTTGATGCTAGCAATATCTGGCCAGCCTTCACGCAAGATACGGCGAAGGACGGCGTTGACCAATTTTTCACTGCCTTTTTTACGGACTTTGGCCAATTCCACTGCTTCATTGACCACAGCATAATCTGGAATCTTGTTCAAATAGCGGAGCTGGTAGGCACTCATGAGAAGAAGGACATAGAGCCAGTTATCTAACTTATCTCTGTCTTCGATAAAATGGGATAGGTACCATTCCAGAGTCAGTTTACGGGCTACCGTTCCATAGACTAGCTCGGTCACTAAGCCCTTGTCTGCTGCCGAAAGTTGACTTCCCTTGAGATGCTTATTTAAGGCGATATTTGAGTATGCTTGATTGATAAAAACATCCTCTAATACTGCCAGGGCTAAACTTCTAGCCGTTTCTACTTTAGTCACCAAATCGTTCTCCTACAGTCAATGTACGTCCAACTCCGTTGAGGAAGGAAGCGATGTCCATCTTAGGCTTACCAGCTGGCTGCACTTGCTTAAGAGACAAAGCTCCTTCTGCCGTTGCGACAATCAATTCTTTCTTGCCGATAGAGAGAATCTCTCCTGGATTTCCCTGACCTTCTACTGGCAGGGCTTCATAAATCTTAAAGCGGTCGCCCTTAAGGAAAGTATGGGCAACAGGCCAGGGGTTCATCCCTCTGATTTGGTTGAAAAGTTGACGATTGCTTTTAGTCCAATCCAACTTTTCTTCCTCTGGCTTGATATTTGGCGAGAAAGTAACCTGACTTGGATCCTGCGGTTCAGGTTTGATGTCACCAGCAATGTAGGCAGGCAAAGTATCCAAAAGCAAATCACGACCAACTAGCGCCAATTTTTCAAACAAGGTGCCAACATTGTCCTCATCTGTGATCGGAATACTACGACGAGAAATCATATCCCCTGCATCCATTTCCTTAACCATCTCCATAATGGTTACACCAGCTTCCTCATCACCTTGAATCAAGGCATAATGGATCGGAGCACCACCACGATGTTTAGGAAGGAGTGACGCGTGAACGTTGACCGCAAAGTCCATGCTATCAAGGAGTTTACTTGGGAGAAACTGGCCAAAAGCGGCAGTCACAATCCCATCTGCTCCTAGCTTCATAAGATCTTCCATCTCTGGACTTCCAGATAGTTTTTCAGGTTGGTAGATAGGAAGTCCTGCCTCTTTTGCAGCTTGTTTAACTGGGGTTTCCTGGATAACTTTTTTACGTCCGACAGCACGGTCTGGCTGGGTCACAACGGCTAGAATTTCGTAACGGTTATCTGTCAAAAGTCCTTTTAAGACTGTTGCTGAAAAGTCGGGTGTCCCCATAAAGATTAGTTTTGTCATATCTTCTCCTTCTTATAAAAATTGCTGTGGCTCATGGTCAATGCTGAGACGGAGCTCACTATTTTCCCTTTCTTGAGTCAAGGCCAAGACCTGGTTGAGGGTTGGTCCCAGCTCATCTTCTAAACGGTATTTAATTAAAATCTGGTAATGATAGAGGTTGTGAGTACGGGCGATGGGTTTGGGCGTTGGCCCGAGGATGTTACTGGTTTCAGACAAACCTGACCGCAAAATGTTCATGACTTCATAGGCACGTTTGACCACCTCTTCTTCTTTCTTGTGAGAAAGGGTAATGCCAATGGTGAAATAGTAAGGTGGATAGCCAAGTTGTCGTCTGATACCCATTTCATAAGCATAAAAGCCTTCGTAGTCCTGGTCTTTTGCAAATCGAATAGCGTAGTGCTGAGGATTGTAAGACTGAATCAAGACCTGCCCAGCTTTTTCAGCACGTCCTGCTCGACCTGCCACCTGAGTCAAGAGCTGGAAGGTTCTCTCAGAAGAACGGAAATCAGGCAGATTCAAGGCCGTATCCGCATTTAGAACTCCGACTAGGGTCACATTGGGAAAATCCAAACCCTTGGCAATCATCTGAGTACCAAGCAATATGTCCGCTTCCCCTCGTCCAAACTGATCAAGTAGAGCTTGATGACTGCCTTTCTTACGAGTCGTGTCCACATCCATCCGCAAAATACGGGCCTGGGGAAAGAGTTCTGCTAGCTCGTCATAAGCCTTCTGGGTTCCCGTCCCGTAGTAGCGAATGCTGCGACTCTTACAGTTAGGACAGACCTGAGGAATGTTCTTTGAAAAACCACAATAATGGCAGTTCATGGTCTTGGTATCCATGTGCAAGGTCAAGGAAATGTCACAGTTGGGACAAGTATCCACCGTCCCACACTCCCGACACATGACAAAGCTAGAATAGCCACGGCGATTGAGCATGAGAACCACCTGCTCTTTTTTAGCCAGACGGTCTTGGATGGCTTCTAGCAAAGGAGGCGTAAAGTTTGACGTCTCGTTTTGTCCGATATAATCCCGAAAATCAATCACTTGAACCTCAGGGATTGTAGCCAAAGGATTGGCACGCTGGGTTAGACGTAAGTGTTGATAGACGCCTTTGCCAGCACGCGCCCGGCTCTCTAAGCTCGGCGTTGCAGACCCAAGCACCAGAGCCGCTTGATTATACTGAGCCCGTAAAATGGCTACCTCTCTAGCATGATAACGGGGATTGCTGTCCTGCTTATAAGTCGCTTCATGCTCTTCATCGATAATCATGACACCCAGATTTTTCAGCGGAGCAAAGATGGCCGATCTAGCACCCACAACAACTTGAGCGTCTCCACGCTCAACCTTGCGCCATTCATCATACTTTTCACCATTAGACAAGCCTGAGTGAAGAATGGCCACTTTCTCACCAAATCGAGCAATAAAACGCTCCGTCATCTGAGGAGTCAAGGAAATCTCAGGTACCAGCAAAATAGCTGTCTTGCCCTTGTCCAAGGCTCCTTGGATAATCTGCAAATAAACCTCCGTCTTCCCACTTCCTGTAATCCCTTGAAGGAGGAAGGGAGGCTGGTGACTGCCAATCGCACTCACAACCGCATCACGCGCCTGTCTTTGCTCTGGATTCAACTCCAAAGGCTGACTTGCTTCAATGCCTTCAAAATAAGCAGCCGAGCGTTGAACTTCCTTTTGGACTATAGTAACAGCACCTTGTTCCACAAAGAAGTTGACTTGCTCCCGCGAGTAGGACTCTAACAAACTAGCCAAGGAAGCACTCTCAGGATGAGACAGTAAATAGTCTCTCAATTCCAACTTTTTCTTGGCACGTGCAGCAATCTCTACACTTTCTAATTGAGCAAGGTCTACCTCATACCAAGACTGGGTCTTGACTTTCTTTTGATCAATTGCCTGATATTCCAGACCAAGCAGACCTTTCCTAGTCAAACGCATCATTTCAGCTTGCTTACCTAAATCTAGAGAAGAAAAGGCTAGCGAATCTTCTGAACCAAACAAGCGCTCTCGGTCTTCCTGACTCAAGCCTTCCAGAGGATAGAGAATCTTATCATAACTGGAGTTCAGAAATCCCGGTAGCATAGCCTTGAGAATAGAGATTTTGTAAGAAAATACAGATTTGCGGAGCTCCTCAGCCAGCCAGAGTTGTTCTTTCGTGAGAACAGGAGAAAAATCCAGCACCTCTGCAATATCTTTTAAATCTTGCTCCATCTCTTCTTCATCTGATTGAGACTCCAAACCAAGAACAATTCCTTGAATCAGGCGATTGCCCTTACCAAAAGGCACATGAACCCGCATCCCAACTTCCAGCATTCCCTCAAATTCCTCAGAAATCCTATAACTATAGGGCTGGTCCGTCTGCATCAAGGGCACATCTACAATAATCTTGGCTATGGCCATCTTCTCACCTCCTCCTTGTCAGTACATTCTTGCAATAGAAAAAATAAGATTGAGTCCCCCCAACCTTAAATTTTTTCACCATCTTCTTTTTCTTTAGCGATTTGCTCTTTGATTTTCTTTTCTTCTTCTTCTTTGCGGCGTTTTTCTTCTTCGATACGGCGACGCACTGCTTCACGTTTTCCTTCTGGATCTGGGTGAATTGTAACGTTTCCTGATTCGATTTCTTCTAGAGCGCGAAGAGTTGATTTTTCAGACTTGAAACCTTGAGTTGCTGGCGCACCTGCTTCCAATTCGTGGGCACGTTTTGCTTCCAAGATTACGAGTGAATATTTTGATGGAACCTTGTCGAGCAAGGTATCAATAGAGGGTTTTAACATCATTTGCTTGTACCTATTTTCTAAATTTTATCGGGTAGTTGGAGACTTTGGTAACATCTCCTGATAGTGACCAATGACACGGTCCACACGGAAGTGCTCTGCTTCGATCACACGTTTGACACGCTCAGCAGCTAGGGGCACCTGATCGTTGACAATCGCATAATCATACTCACGCATGAGGGCAATTTCTTCCTTGGCTTTCTCGATTCGTTGGGCAATCACTTCTGCACTATCTGTTCCACGACCTACTAAACGATCTTGCAATTCATCCAAATCTGGTGGTGTCAGGAAGATAAAGACAGCATCTGGAACCTTTTTCTTGACCTGAAGAGCGCCCTGAACCTCAATTTCAAGGAAAACATCAATTCCCTTGTCCAAGGTTTCATTGACGTAGGTCAAAGGGGTTCCATAGTAGTTGCCGACATATTCTGCATATTCCAACATCTGTCCTTGACGAATCAACTCTTCAAACTCTTCGCGAGTACGGAAGAAATAGTCACCACCGTCCACTTCTCCAGGACGTTGTGCGCGTGTCGTCATCGATACAGAATATTGAAATTGGTTTTCAGAACTCTCAAAAATCTCTCTTCTAACCGTTCCTTTTCCAACCCCTGAAGGACCAGAAAAAACGATTAGTAAGCCTCGGTCTGCCATTGTGTCTCCTTTTAGTCAGTCTGTGAAATAACATTTCTCTAGAATAATGACAAAAAGCCAAATTATCCTTTACAGTCTTTCTATCTAGTGTAACAAAAAAGCAGTAATTTTTCAACTGCTCTTTCTTATTTATTTAGATGTGTTGTGATTCGAACGTGAAATATCGCTTTTAAAATATCTCCAAAAAATAGGTCTATACCATTTACAAATAAAAAAGAAAGGTTTATAATGTAATTGACATAATAAATTGTAGAATCAATCTTTTAAGGAGGTTAACATTATGCCTAACTATATTAAAGCGGATCAATTTTTCTACCCACACGGAGTTCGTCGTGGTGGTTATTTGGAACTTGTGGATGGCAAGTTTGGAAAACATGTAGAGCAGATTCCTGAAGGAGCTGAGGTGATTGACTATACAGGTTATAGCATTGCACCAGGTCTTGTGGATACTCATATTCATGGATATGCAGGTGTAGATGTGATGGACAATAATATCGAAGGTACCCTTCATACTATGAGTGAAGGACTTCTTAGTACCGGTGTTACCAGTTTCTTGCCCACAACTTTAACAGCCACTTATGAGCAATTGCTTGCAGTCACTGAAAATCTTGGAAACCATTATAAAGAAGCAACAGGTGCTAAGATTCGTGGGATTTATTATGAAGGTCCATATTTCACAGAAACTTTTAAGGGGGCACAAAATCCAACTTATATGAGAGACCCGGGTGTTGAGGAGTTTCATTCTTGGCAGGATGCTGCAAAAGGGATGCTAAATAAAATCGCTATTGCACCAGAACGTGATGGGGTGGAAGATTTTGTACGTACTATTACAGGTGAAGGTGTGACAGTTGCACTTGGACACTCAGATGCGACATTTGAACAAGCTAAGAAGGCAGTCGATGCTGGAGCGAGTGTTTGGGTGCATGCCTACAATGGAATGCGTGGGTTGACTCACCGTGAATTGGGTATGGTTGGAGCCATGTACCAATTGCCACATACCTATGCAGAGTTGATCTGTGATGGTCACCACGTAGATCCAAAGGCTTGCGAAATTCTTATCAAACAAAAAGGAACAGAAAACATCGCTCTTATCACAGACTGTATGACAGCTGGGGGATTGGAAGACGGAGATTATATGTTGGGAGAATTCCCAGTTGTCGTTGCAAATGGAACTGCACGCCTCAAATCGACAGGTAACTTGGCAGGTTCTATCCTCAAACTCAAAGATGGTTTGAAGAATGTGGTCGAATGGGGAATTGCGAATCCGCATGAAGCAGTCATGATGGCCAGCTTCAACCCAGCTAAATCCGTTCACATCGATGACGTCTGTGGACAAATTCGTGAAGGTTATGATGCAGATTTTATTGTTTTAGACAAAGATTTGGAATTGGTAGCAACCTATCTAGATGGTGTGAAACGTTATCAAGCATAAGAGAGAAGAGTCTGGGCAAAAGTCTAATTTGAGGAGAAAATCCAGTAATACTCCTTTGAAGTCAAAAAGCAACAAACACTGTCAACTATTTGTTACAACTCCATTAATTAGTATTCCACTTTCTAAAATCAGTATTTTGAGCTGTGCAATCCAAGTCTTCTAATTTGTTTTTTAATTTCTGTTTAGTATAAATTTTACTTGGGCAGTAGACCAACTTGGAGCGTTTACGAGTTGTTCCAGGCTCAGTTTAGCTTGTTTTCTTAGTCTCTTCTTTGTCTTTCTGTGAGACTTGGGAGAGAGGATGTTTTCCTTATAGAGTATTTTTCTAACAGTTGTATCAGAGAGCTGAATTCCCTCTTCTTCAGCTAGTAATTCACAGAAATGAAGGACATTTGGTTTATATGCTTCATAGGAGAGGTATTTCTTTAGGACACGTTCTTTGATTTCATCAGGGATTGCATGTTTTGGTTTTCGATTTCTGTTTCCGTGTCTGAAGGCTTCTTTTCCTTTCTGTTGATAGGCTAGTAGCAGACGATTGCTTTGTCTTTCAGAAAGATTCAGTTCGACACAGGCTCGATTCTTTGTTTTCTTTCCTTGGTCTATAGCTTTTATCACAAGATATTTTTTCGTTTCATTCATATTCAGTTGGATACTTTTCATACAACTATTTTATCAAATGGGACATTTTCACGTTCGATTTACTAAATGAAAGTTCTATAATGAAGTTAGCCACCCAGCCCTCCTAAAAATTAGATGGTTCAACTAGCTGAAAGTGTAGGCATAAGAAAACACCTCTGTGTTATACTTGTTGTTCAACCACAAACACAAGAAAGGCACAGAGATGCGATATTTTAAAAGAGTTGGATTTCTCCAACTCTTCTCTTTTTAATACACGTTATTTTGATTTGACTGGCTTGTCTTGAGCTGTCTTCAAGGTTGTGGCAATCGTATCTGCATACAATTTTGCTCCTGCTTCAATAGTGCTAGTGTCACTTCCGAAATGGACTTGGTCTGTTCCTGCCCAAATTTCTGGATGCTCTTTCGCAACTTGATTCCAATCTGCTATCGTGATGTAAGGTGTCTTCTCTGCCAATTCTCTCATATAGGCAGCAGCCTTCTCAACGATGGCATAGGTCTCTTTTGTCTTATCTCCCTCATAAGGAGTCACCAAAACCATATGGTGGCCCTTAGGAAGATTTTTCACGATACTGTCCCAGTCTTCCTTGTAATTTTCAGGATTATTTACCCCAGTCGCAATGACCACCATCTTAGGTAAAAATTTATTTTGGCTATTGTTTAGCATGATTTCATTGGCAGTCTTGGTTGTTCTGCTGACCTGCGCGTTAATTTGTGCTCCAGGAAGAGCTGTCTGCAGGGCTGTATTTGCCCTTAAAGCCACCGAGTCACCAATTAACATAGTGCCATCAGCAATTCCTAAACTATCAGCTTCTGCTCGTTCTGCTATCACTTTTGTTTGGGCAATATTACTAGCAGCTTGCTTCAAGCCATTGACAGTTAAGTCTGTCTCAAACGCTCCCACTTGTGGTGCCAACAAAGTCACTAAGAAGACAATGAAGGCCAAGATTCCCGTACTTGTTGCAAGAATTGTGTGAATATAAGGCAGGGGACGAAGAGTTTGTAAAATAGGTGTGTTCTTGCCTGCAATCCAAGGTTCCAATACATAAAATGAAAGACTGGCAAATCCATAAGAAAAAATCAAAGTTAATAACACAGCAAGAAGATTTGAGGTCAACTGTGAGAAAATGATGTAGAAAGGCCAATGGAAGAGATAAACTGCATAGCTAGTATCCGCTAAAAAGCTAATCATCTTTGGCTCTTGTATATGATGTGTCTTTTCATGTAAGACACGCGCCGCCAGAATCATAGCAAGGGCTGCAAGGCTGGCAAGCAAGAAGCCAATAAGATAGGCAAAGAGATAGGTAAATTTGACAAAGAAAGTCAAAATGAGTAAGAAGCCAAAACCTCCTCCAAAAACCAAAAGGGTCTTGCGTAAATCCCAGATTTTATCCAACTGCTTGACGAGGGAAGTCGTCTGACGAACACCTACAATAGTTGCTAGGATACTTCCCAAAAAGAATGGATAGACATGAGTTAAACTGGAGAAGTAAACAGAGGAATAAGAGGTCACTAGAAAACTACCAATAAACATGGAGAAGAAGCTGATCAAGAAGGCAGCAGCTGATAAGAGAAAGACCATTCCCCTCAACTGACCATTTGATTTGGACTGTTTGGATAAGAACCAAACTGCCAATCCCCAAAGAATATAGTAGTGAACCTCAACGGCCAAGCTCCAATTATGAACAAACAAATGAGGAATGAACTGAGATTCATAACTCCCACCTGTTAGCAGTTCATAGAAGTTAGTCATAAAGCCTAAAACACCCGCAATCTGACCCCCAATTCCAGCCACATAATCTTGGCGAACTAGAAAGGTAAAGGGCATGGTTACCAAGACCATCAAAATCACAGGTGGCACAATCCGATAAAAGCGTCTCCTAAAAAATCCAATCAAGTCAATCTCATGATTTTTAGAAAACTCTTCGATGAGTAGAGCCGTAATCAGGAAACCTGAAAATGTGAAAAAGACATCTACCCCGAAAAATCCTCCAGGAAAGATGGTCTGAAAGAAATGATACAAGAGTACCAGTAGTAAACCTGTAATCCTAATCAAGGAAAACCATTTAATGCGCATACGAGTTTATTCTCCCTTTCATTATACACTTTATTCTATCAAAAAAAGAAGAAAAATCCTAAGAGAAAACTTAGGATTTTTAGCTTATATCTATTCCGTTTTAGAAATTGCGTCCTGACTTATTATAGCCATATTTTTCCACAAAATACTCACGGAATTCCAAGAGATTGTCATCCATGATGGCTTGTCGCACTTGCTTCATCAGGTTAAGCAAGAAGTAAAGATTATGGTAGCTAGTTAAGCGGATACCGAAGGTTTCATCAGCTTTGAGTAGGTGACGAAGGTAGGCGCGTGTGTAGTTCTTACATGTGTAGCAATCACACTCAGGATCCAGTGGCGTAAAGTCCTCAGCAAACTGGGCATTTTTGACAACCAAACGTCCCTGACTGGTCATACAAGTCCCGTTACGAGCGATACGAGTCGGCAAGACACAGTCAAACATATCCACCCCACGAATGACCCCATCAATCAAGCTATCTGGCGCTCCGACACCCATCAAATAGCGAGGTTTATTTTCAGGAAGCAGTTGGGTTGTGAAGTCCAAAACCGCATTCATCTCTTCGTGGGTTTCTCCTACTGCCAAGCCACCGATAGAGTAGCCTGGGAAATCCATGCTGACAAGGTCATGAGCCGATTGGCGACGCAGGTCTTCAAATCCTGCCCCCTGCACAATCCCAAATAACCCTTGGTCATGCGGACGACGGTGAGCCTTCAAACCACGCTCAGCCCAACGACTGGTACGCTCGATTGATTTCTTAACGTAATCGTAAGGTTGATAAAACTGAGGACATTCGTCAAAGGACATCATGATGTCTGAGCCTAGATTATTCTGAATAGAGATAGCTTTTTCTGGCGATAGGAACATCTTGGAACCATTGAGATGGTTTTTAAAGGTTACTCCTTCTTCTGTGATATTACGGCTATCTGCTAAGGAATAAACCTGAAAACCACCACTATCTGTCAAGATAGGCTGGTCCCAATTCATGAACTTGTGGAGACCACCTGCGCGAGCAATAAGTTCATCTCCAGGACGAAGCCAGAGATGATAGGTGTTTGACAGGATAATTCCCGAACCCATCTCCTTCAATTCTTCAGGCGACTGAGTTTTGACAGTGGCTTGAGTCCCAACTGGCATAAACATAGGTGTTGGGAAGGTGCTGTGGGGAGTGATGATTTCTCCCAGACGAGCTCCTGTATGTTTTTCTTTCTTAATCAAACGGTATTTGATTGGTGAATCTGACATTTTTTACCTCCGAAGCTGGGAAAGACAGTCCCAGTTCATACTTTGTACCCAAGGGCATACTGTATGATTTTATCAAAAAAAGCTGGAACTGTCACGAACTATGGTATAATAAGAGAATGAACTATCCAAAAATTGATTTAAAAACAATTCGTCAGGAGTCAAAACATTTTCAGGCTGACACCCCCCGTCTCTTTCTCCTCTATATCCTTCCCAGTATGCTGGTCATCTTATCTGGTTTTCTTAATCCCTTATCTCGGATCCACGTGACTGTTTTAGAACAGCCATTTTTCAGCATACTTGGTCAAATACTTCAAGCCTACCTCTTTCCTCTACTAGTCTCCTTTATCGGGACTATTCTTTTGACCAGTTCCGTCTATGCAACCCTGACACTCATGAAAGATTCTAAAACGGAGCCATCTGTAAAAAACAGCCTAGCTCTCTTTGATGAGGAGCGCTTTTCTCAAACCTTTTTGACCCTACTTCTCAAACGTTTCTATCTCTTTTTATGGAGTATCCCTAATTTACTTGGGATTTACTTCCTCTTTTATAGTAGCTTTTTAGCCCAAAAATTCGTCACCCTACATCCTGAGTTTCCAAATCTAGATCTCTCATCAGTTGAAACCGAGCGTTTCCTCATGGTCTTTGGACTCTACTTTCTTGCAAGTCTCATCTTGATCATTGTAGGAAATATCCTCTATATTCCACAGTATTATTCCTATTCACAGGTGGAATTTCTTCTCTGTTATAGTCTAGACCTAGGACAGGCCTCACCAAGACGAATCCTAAAAACTAGCCGTTCCTTTATGAAGGGCTACAAGTTCCAGCACTTTGTCCTAGATTTACAGCTTCTTCCTTGGTACTTCCTCAATTGGATTACCTTTGGCATTGCTAGTTTTTTACTCCTACCTTATATCCAATGTACTAAAATCAGCTTTTATAGAGCAGTACTTAGAGCAGCACTTAGTAAAAAATACCAACTAAACTACCCCTGGTAGGGCTAGTTTTTCACTCCTACCCTACATTCAAATTAATTAATAAAATGATTTTTTACCGAGCAGTATTGGCTCGAAAACGTCCAAAAGCTTGAAGGTTTTCCCTCAAGCTTTTTTCTATCAATGAGTTTCTCCGCCTACCAACTTGAGATCCTGATCTCCATGTTCTATAATGGCTCCGATTGCCGCTTCTATCCCTCGCCTAATATCCACTAAACTCATAGCTGGAGTTGTAGGTCGATTCACCACCTATTCCATCATATAAGGAATATGCATAAAACCTGCCTTAACATGTGGAAATTTCTTTTCTACCAAATAGAGGGCCTGATACATCAAATGGTTGCAGACAAAAGTCCCTGCCGTATTGGAAACAGAGGCCGGCAAGCCCTCTTTTTTTATAGCTTGAACAATCGCTTTAATCGGTAAACTACTAAAGTAGGCCGAAGCACCGTCTTGGCGAATGGAAAGGTCAATCGGTTGATTACCATCATTATCAGGAATGCGTGCATCGTCTTGATTTATAGCCACTCGTTCAGGCGTCAAGCTAGATCTTCCACCTGCTTGGCCAATACAAAAGACAAAGTCAGGTTGATAGCGGTTCATCTCTTCTTCCAATACTTGAGCCGATTTGTGAAAGACTGTTGGCACTTCTAACCAACGGACCTCAGCACCATGGATTTCAGCTGGTAAACCTTTAATGGCCTCCAAAGCTGGATTAACCTTTTCCCCTCCAAAGGGCTCAAAACCTGTCACTAATACTTTCATTTCTAACTCCTCAAAACAAATTCAATGAGACTTTTTCTTAAAAACAAGTATAACATATTTCCCTTATTCCGGAGTGAAAAGGACTAGCGAGACTAAGATTGACCTTTGAACTTATTTAAAGAGAAAAATACTAATCAAGGCTAAAATAGCTGGCTCACCTTGCTTCAAAATAATTTTCTTATCTGCTGTGAGAGAGCCATAAGCCGCAGCACCAATCACAAATAAAACAAAAATAGTCACAATTTCTAAATTCTGTGAGAAATAAATCCCATACAGGAGAAAGACTCCTAGCAGAGCATTATAAATCCCTTGATTTTTAAACAGTGAACTTACCGACGGACGAGCTAGTTCTTCCCTGTCCATGTTAAAGACACGACTAGTCGCTTCTGATTGCGTTGCAATACTTTCCAAATAAAAAATGTAAAAATGCTCCAAAGCAACGATTGTTGCTAAAATAATTGTAATAATTGACATCTATTTCTCCTTAAATTTCTATATTTTCAATGCTCAAAACCAATTTGTTTAATAAACGGCTGAATTCTGTTCTCTCAGACTCTGTTAAGATACTTTCCATCTCTTTCTTAACCTTGATATGCTGCAGAGGTGGATTCATCACTAACTGCTCCTTGGCATACTTCGTAGCCTCTACCAAGACTTCTCGCTGATTTTCAGGATTACGATGACGCTCCACCAAACCTTCCTTTTCTAAAATCTTAAAATGCCGTGTCAAAGCAGCCTGATCAATCTTCAAACGCTCCTGAACCGCTATTTGATTACAAGGGGAATGCTTCAACAAAAATAATAAAATCTGATACCGTGTCAAACTAATCCCAAGCCTTTTTTCAAACAATTGCGTACTCGCTTGCTCAGACAAGCGGAGTTGATACAGTAAATCTTGAATCTCTATCATTTCTTCCTCCTTTCTATTGATTTATCAATAGTTGATTAATCAAGTTTAATATAATACTGGACTAAGAAAAACAAGGCTTTCCAAACATTGGAAGCCGTCATTGATAAGCTTCAAGAAGTTATTCAAGGACTGGAAAAAAGCGTTTTAAAGTCCACTGTCAGCAGACAATGGACAAGGTTGCTTTTTGAAAACAATTGAGTATAAAGTAAAATAGATTGCAAGAATGTTGCTTGAATCATTACAAGACAGAAACTTCCCATCTTCCATTCAAATTGATACTCAATGAAAATCAAAGAGTAAACTAGAAAGCTAGTCGCAGGTTGCTCAAAGCACAGCTTTGAGGTTTCAGATAAAACTGACGTGGTTTGAAGAGATTTTCGAAGAGTATGACAAATAAAAAACGAACAAGACCTACTTCCTATCACGAAAGCTAGATCTCATTCGTCAAAATGATATTACCAAGTCTGGTTTATCCATTCATTGAAACGTGAACATGGTCATAGTGGTTTTCTGTCACACTACCGCGGTCTGGCATTGGATTCCAAGTGTTAGCTGGCCCATATTTGCTATCGAATGGAGCATAGAAACGTTGTTTCCAGATGATGTAACTAATGCCGCGGCTGGCCATATTTTGAATAGCGTATTCCGCAATCTTATCCCCTAGTTCTGAGCTTTCTGGTACAATAAAGTCAATAGCCAAACCTTTTCCGTGATCTCCACTGTCTCCTGGACGGTAACCACTAAAGAATGTGATGCCAAACAAGTTGGCAATTTCTTCTTTAAAGGCAGCCGTTTGTGGTTGAAGGCCTGCATTTTCAGATTTCGCTACTGCAAGTCCAGCATAATCAGGCGCAGCTGGAGCTGTGTAAGTTGTTGAAACTATCTTCGTCTCTTCTGGTTGATAAGTAGAAACTGTTGGTGTAGCTCCATTTGATGATGCTACTTCTTTTGCTTCTGAACTTGTTGCAGTTGTTTCAGGAGCTTTTTCTTCTACTGGTGTTGTAGTTGCTTCTACTGCTGATTCAGCTTGAGTGCTTGCTTGAGTTTCATCTTTCTCAGCTGGAGTCATTGCCTGAGGAGCTGCTTCTGCAACTGCACTACTTGTTTCGGCTGTTTGCTCCTCTGGGACAGAAGTTCCTGTAGATGGTGTCACTTCTTCTGTAGCAGTCACTGTCTCTGTAACTTCTGAATTTGATGAGACTTCTTTTGGCGCTTCTGCAATTGGTTGAGAAAGATCTGCAACTTGAACAGTTTGATCATCTACAGTCACTTGATTGGTTGTCAAATCTGCTGTCGCAGTTGTCACTTCTTCATTAGAGTCTGCTTGGGGTGTTTGGATTTCAACTTCCGTTACTTCTTCTACTTCATTGACAGTCGTTGTCAAAACAGTTTCTGGGAAAATCAAGTCCATATTAGTGATTTTATTCAAATTCGCAAGAACTGTGACATCTACACCCAAGGCTTCTGCAATTGTGCTCAAGGTATCACCATACTGTACTGTATAACTTGTTTTGTTGTCCGGTCTAGTCAAATCGTTTTGGATTTGCTCAACACTACGGGCAGTCCAAAGAACTTCTTCTGCTTGAGTTGCCAATACTGGGGCAAATGACAAGGCTACCGTTGAGGCTAATAATATTCTTTTCTTCATTCTTTCAAATTCCTTTCAAATAAGTACCTATCTATCATAACACAAAAAATGCAGAAAAAAAGCCCTCTCGGGCCTATTTAACAGAACTGTCTATTCCTTGTAACAAACTCTGTTACTTGAAACAGTTTGTTAGGTCTCTGTCACAAAACTGACACAATCTTTTTATTGCTCAGCCTCAAAAATACGGGAAATATCTGCTAACGCTTGAATCCTGTGATTGCCTTCATAGGTCGACTCTAAAAAGTTGATACTTTGAATCCTACTATTCTGGGCAAATTCCACATCTAGAGTCCGATCACCTATATAATAGGTCTTCTCAGAATCCAACTGATACTTGCCTATCAGATAGGTAGCCGCTTCTGAACTTGGCTTCCGCGCAAAGCCACTCTGACTGGTTAAAATCTCTGTAAAATAAGATTCCAAACCCAAGTCTCTGAGAATGGTAAGAGCATTGTCTCCCTTATGAGTGTAGACAAACTGTTGAATTCCTACTTGATCTGCCCAATTCAACACCTCACGCGCACCTGGCATCAAAACTACCTGAGCATTCTTCTCAGCCAGACTCTGTGCACGCACCTGATTTAGCACTTTCAAATCCAGTTTTCTCTCTTCTGCCACCTGCACAAGCAAATCCTGAACAGAATACTTGAGAATAAACTCTCTCACCTTCTCCTTATCATAAGGAATAGCAAACTGACCAAAAGTCTCCTCAATCCCTGACAAAATTGCTTCGTAAGAGTCCAATAAAGTCCCGTCTAAATCCCAAATAAAAGCTGGTTTTTGCATTTCCTATCCTTTCAAGCTCATATAACGCTGGTAACGGTAACGTAGAAATAACCAACGAAAACCATTATCCAAAAGGGTTCCGGCCCAAATACCGGGCAAGCCCCAACCAAGCACAATCCCCATCAGATATCCTGTTCCAATGCGGATACACCACATTCCTATACTTGTCGCATAAAAGGGAAGCCGAGCATTGCCCAAACCCTGCCAGACTGCTGTATAGATGACTGTTCCTATCGTCATAGGAGTACCAAGTAGTGAAAAAAGTGTCACTAGAACACTAGCCTCCACCGCTAGAGAATCATTCGTATAGAGATGAGTCAGTGGTATACCCAAGGCATAGACACTAAGCGTCAAGGGCAACATGAGAAGCAGAGAAAGCCAAAAAGTTTGCTTGCTCAAACTAGCTACTCTTTCCCAATTATCCTCTCCAACTGCTCGAGCCACCAGCATGACGGTTGCCGTAGCGACGCCAAAGGCAGGCATGTAGTTAAACTGGGTCAAAACTTCTCCGATTGCATTTCCAGCCACTGCCTCTGTTCCAAAAGAAACGACCAAGGCAATGATAACGACATCACCAGCCCGCATCATCAGTCGCTCTCCAGCTGCTGGCAAAGCTAAGGTCAATAGTTCCTTATCTAAACCAAAAGTCGGTTTCTCAAAAGGCAACTTTAATTGTGACCATAAAATCACAAGACCTACCAAACGAGACAGAATAGTCCCCCAAGCAACACCCGCTATCCCCATACCCAGAACAAAAATAGCTAGACTTGAAAAAAGAATATTCAAGGCATTGGATAAAAGACTCACATAGAGGGGCAAACGTGGATTATGCATTGCACGAATCAAGGCACCCATACTGGTCATCAAGCCCAAAAGAACAATCGATCCGCCTACCAAGGATAGGTAGAGTCCACCACTCTCAGCTACATCTCTCTCCGTCCCCAAAAGTCCTATCATCTCTTTCCCAGTGAAGATGGACAAAGCTCCCAACAGAAAACTTAATAGTAAGGTAATCTTCAAGGCCTCAGTCACATGATAGGCTAGCTTAGACTGATCCTTCTGCCCCAAACTTTTTGAAATAACACTGGAAATAGCAGCTCCCAGAGCGATGAAAATCGCCTGGTAAATCGTGATAATATTGCCAGCTACTGATACACCCGAAATAGCTATCAAGCCCAAGTGGGCTACCAAGTAACTATCTACCATCCCCATGAGCATCTGCAAAAAGTTTTCGCCCATAGCTGGCAAGGCAATATTAAGAATGTCTTTATTTTTCTTAAACAATCCTTCCTCCTGATGAAAAGAAACTCAGTTGGTTTCCCAACCGAGTTTACTCCCTCTGTCTTAAAGTCCTAGATAAGCCTCAACCGCTGCTTGCATGTTAGCAGCCGCCACAGTTGTCTTATGACGAACTGGAGCTGTTTCAAGGCCATCAACTGCTGGCGGCACTGCCACTCCTGAAATATCATGTAATTGAGCCAAGGCTTCAAAGTCGCCAAGCCCTGATTTTCCAGTTACAGCTTCTACTGCAACCACTGGGAACTTGTATGGACTCGCTGTTGAAGCAATCACTGTCTTAGTCACATCGCCAGTAGCCGCTTGGTATCTCTTATAAACTGCCGAGGCAACCGCCGTATGTGGATCCTCGATATAAGAATCTGACTCATAAACACGCTTGATTTCTGCCGCTGTTTCTTCCTCAGTTGCATATTCAGCCGCAAAGAGATCAAGAATCTCTGCATCAAAATTAGTCAACTCATATTGACCTTGTGTATTCAAAGCATTCATGAGTTCAGCTGTCTTAACCGCATCATTACCCAAAAGATGGAAAATCAAACGCTCCAAGTTTGAAGATACCAAAATATCCATAGATGGACTAGTTGTTACCTTAAACTCACGTTTCTTGTCGTAAACACGTGTCTTGAAGAAGTCTGTCAAAACATTGTTATCATTTGAAGCACAGATCAATTTACCAACTGGTAAGCCGATTTGTTTGGCATAAAAGGCAGCCAAGATATTTCCGAAGTTTCCTGTTGGTACTGTGAAGTTGACCTTATCACCAGCCACAATCTCACCAGTCTTAACCAACTGAGCATAGGCATAAACATAATAAACAATCTGTGGCACCAGACGACCAATGTTCATAGAGTTTGCAGATGAAAATTGCAACTTGTTGGCCGCTAATCTTTCACGAAGAGCCCCATCGTTAAACATATGCTTCACATTTGTTTGGGCATCATCAAAGTTACCATCTATTGCGATAACATGAGTATTACCACCAGTCTGAGTGGTCATTTGCAACTCTTGTACCTTGCTGACACCATCCTTTGGATAAAAGACAATAATCTCAGTACCAGGCACATCCGCAAACCCCGCCATAGCAGCTTTCCCCGTGTCACCAGATGTCGCTGTTAAGATGACAATCTTGTTCACCAAACCATGCTTCTTAGCAGCTGTTGTCATAAAGTATGGCAAAATAGACAAGGCCATATCCTTAAAGGCAATCGTTGAACCATGGAACAGTTCCAAATTGTATTGACCGTCTAATTTCACCAAAGGCGCTATAGCTGGAGTATCAAATTTACTATCGTAGGCATTGTTGATACAGTAGTCCAACTCTTCAGCTGTAAAGTCATCTAAAAATGCTGACAAAACAATCTTAGCAACTTCCTGATAAGAAGCAGCTTTCAATTTGTCAAAGTCCAAATCTACCTTTGGATAAGTAACCGGTGTAAACAAACCGCCGTCCGTCGCCAAACCTTGCAAAATAGCTTGGCTAGCAGTTACTGTATTGTTGGCATCACGCGTTGATTGATAAACTAATGTCATTACTCTCTATCCTTTATCTATAGTCTCTTCCATTATATCATGATTTTTCAGAAAATTCTCCCTTTAGTAAGAGAAATTATAGGCTCAATTCTTCTTTCAAAGGCTGTAGGTAGGTCATTTCTTTCTTATTTCTCATCTTCAGTCCTTCCTCGGCTAGCAGGAGTAAGTCTTTGGAAAATCCAATAATCGCAGTTTCTTCCTGATCTGTAAGCTTTTTCTTAGAAAATTGTCGTCTTAAAAATTTATAATTTCGCCCAAATTCTTTAAAGAAAGGTGCTGTTTCTAAGTAAGCTTCTAACTTATCTAAATTAACTAATAATCCCAAGTGAAAGGCAGCAGAAGCGAAGGTTTTATCTAGAGGCTGAGTACACACACTACGAAACTCAACTGTTCCTCGAGTCGTTAAGTCTTGGTACTGGTAACTACGATGAGTTTCAAAATCCTTCTCTTGAGGGTAAATAAGAATCTCATCCCCATTAAGAGCATATGCTTGGATTTCAGATGTAGCCAAATAGTCCCTAGCCTGAATGGGATAAAAATAATAGGTTTGTCCATCACGTTCCGCAGTAAAAATCGCAGAATGATCGAGATAGTCAAAAAAATCATCTTCATCATCAAAAAGTCTAGTATTAACCCCAACATTCTCTGGATAGATGCCATGCATCGATTCTTCCCAGAAGATGTCCCTTGAAATTTTTGTATCCCAATCCGCACCTGTAAACTCAGAATTGGCAAATACATAAGCCTTAGCCGCTTCAATTTGAGTAAAAGCATTAATCACCCGCAAGTAGTTGGTTTTTGAAATATCCAGCTGAACCTGGCTCCCACAGATAAAAGTACCATATTCAGGGAAATGATGTAAATCTGATTTAATAATATTTCTACTCAAATTCAAATAATCCATCAACATCTGATAGCGTGGATAAGCCACTGGATAATTCTCATTTTTATCCCAGTTAGGATGAATTCCACAGCCAACGATAGCATGATTGGATTCAGCTAACTTTCTCTGAATTACATCCATATAATTATTAAAACGATTTTCGACATCTTGAATTGTTTCAGCCTTACCAAATGCAAACTCAATCGTTGTATAGGAAACTTCAAATAAAATAGCATCCTGACTTATCGGATCTACTAACTGGATCAGATTGCCAAAATCATCTACCTTTTCGACAGTAAAATCAAAAGAAGAAACTAAATATCGGAATAAGTACTTGATAACTTCAACATCTGTAGCATCCCCTTCTAAACTTGCAACAGGATACTCCAACTCAATTCCGACAAACAATTCAGGATTTTCTTTAATATTTTTCAAATACCGATGTTTTAATAAATCGATAGAACAAGACATACTCCCCTACACTTTCTTAATCTAAATAAAATTTGAATAACTACTATTATACCAAAAATAATACAAAAAAGGAACGAAGATTAACTACGTTCCTTATCGCTATACTATACCGGCGGCCGGGGTCGAACCGGCACGTCCTTGCGGACACTGGATTTTGAGTCCAGCGCGTCTGCCAATTCCGCCACGCCGGCAAATAGTAACTGGGGTAGCTGGATTCGAACCAACGCATGAGGGAGTCAAAGTCCCTTGCCTTACCGCTTGGCTATACCCCAATAATATAAAATAGGCGAGTGATGGGGATCGAACCCACGCATGCCAGAGCCACAATCTGGTGTGTTAACCACTTCACCACACCCGCCATAATTTTATTAACACGGGCAGTAGGAATTGAACCCACACTGAAGGTTTTGGAGACCTTAGTTCTACCTTTAAACTATGCCCGTAAAATGGAAGGGGAGGGATTCGAACCCCCGAACCCGAAGGAGCGGATTTACAGTCCGCCGCGTTTAGCCTCTTCGCTACCCTTCCAAAATATATAAATGGCGCGAGACGGAATCGAACCGCCGACACATGGAGCTTCAATCCATTGCTCTACCAACTGAGCTACCGAGCCTTATTGCGGGAGCAGGATTTGAACCTACGACCTTCGGGTTATGAGCCCGACGAGCTACCGAGCTGCTCCATCCCGCGTTAATATAAAAGGAGGATGTGGGATTCGAACCCACGCACGCTTTTACACGCCTGACGGTTTTCAAGACCGTTCCCTTCAGCCGGACTTGGGTAATCCTCCAAAATAGTTTATACGGGAACAAACCCGTGTCCTCTTAGTGAAAAGATAATGTTTCAATTCTCTAGTAATGGACTAAACACTATGGGCACGAGTGGATTCGAACCACCGACCTCACGCTTATCAGGCGTGCGCTCTAACCACCTGAGCTACGCGCCCAAGTTAAAACTTGGTACAAAGAACAAAGTTCAAAGCGGGTGACGAGAATCGAACTCGCGACAACAGCTTGGAAGGCTGTAGTTTTACCACTAAACTACACCCGCTAAAATCATCTTATATTGGTGAACCTTCATCTAGTCAATACGTGACAGAGTCCAGTTCTATCAGACCGTTCGTTTTACAGACACAAGTAAAGTAGGATTACTTCGATCTGTCGTTTTCTCTTTCTAGCGACAGAGCTCACGGGATAAGTCCTACATCTTTCCTCGTTTAGACTAGACATGAGGACGTTAAAAGGTTACAGTGGAAAAAGATAAATCTTAGTTCGAATTCAATTACTCTCGTGATTTACGCATATAGGTTACGACTACCTTTTTGGACTTTAAGGTTTCGCGCCCCCCTATCCGCTATATACGCCTTACTATCACCTTCCTGTTCGTAGAGCCACGATTTCGCTATCCCTTCCTCTGACGATTCTTATTTCCAGCGTCAGACTTAAAACGGTCTATCCCCAGACCGTTTTAATCCGCTACCTCACGATAGTCAGGCTTGGGAATCGCTATTGGGTTCACCGGTAGCAGGTGCCCACCAAGGACTTATACTCAATGAAAATCAAAGAGTAAACTAGGAAACTAGCCGCAGGCTGTACTTGAGTACGGCAAGGCGACGTTGACGTGGTTTGAAGAGATTTTCGAAGAGTATTACACCTCAGATGCACCACATGCCCGTCGTACTTCAAAAAAACTGAAGTCAGATTTCACTGACCTCAGTTTTTTATTATTTAGCATAATCTACTGCACGAAGCTCACGAATCACGGTTATCTTGATATTTCCTGGGTAATCGAGATTGTTTTCAATTTTCTCACGAACTTTGTGAGCTAAGATTGTGACTTTGTCGTCCTTGATTTTTCCTGGATTGACCATGATACGAATTTCACGTCCTGCTTGAAGGGCAAAGCTATTTTGTACCCCTTCAAAGCCGTTCGCAATTTCTTCCAAATCATGGAGACGCTTGATGTAGCTTTCAAGAGACTCACTACGAGCACCTGGACGAGCTGCGCTCAAGGCATCTGCTGCAGCAACGATAACTGCAATGACGCTCTCAGCTTCAACATCTCCGTGGTGACTAGCAATCGTATTGACCACAACTGGATGTTCCTTGTACTTACGTGCCAATTCCATACCGATTTCAACGTGGCTACCTTCAACCTCGCGGTCAATGGCTTTTCCGATGTCGTGAAGGAATCCAGCACGACGGGCAAGAGCCGCATTCTCACCAAGCTCGCTGGCCATAATACCAGCTAACTTAGCAACCTCAATCGAATGGCGCAAAACATTTTGGCCATATGAAGTCCGGAATTGCAAGCGACCCATAATCTTCATCAAGTCTGGATGAAGGTTTGGTGCGCCAATCTCATAGGCAGCAGTCTCACCGTATTCACGGATCTTATTGTCAATCTCTTGACGGTTTTTCTCAACCAACTCTTCGATACGAGCTGGGTGGATACGACCATCCTTGAGCAACATTTCCATAGTCATACGGGCAATCTCACGACGAATCGGATCAAATCCTGACAAGGTCACCACTTCTGGTGTATCGTCGATAATCACATCGACCCCTGTCAAACTTTCAAAGGTACGAATGTTACGACCTTCACGACCAATAATGCGTCCCTTCATAGTATCGTCTGGCAGATGAACCGTTGAGTTTGTTGACTCCGCTACATATTCACCAGCGATACGTTGCATAGCTTGAACCAGGATGTCCTTGGCCATTTTGTCAGAACGTTCCTTGACCTCTTGCTCAGCTTCGCGAATACGACTGGCAATCTCCTTGGTCAAGTTTTCCTCTGTCTGTGCCAAGATAATATCTCGTGCTTCTGCCTGAGACAGAGCACCAATACGCTCTAGTTCTGCTTCTTTTTGTCTTTCGACTTCCTCTAATTGCTCTTCACGCGCATCAAGGTTTTTCGCTCTATCAGAAATACTTTGTTCTTTTTGTTCAAGTGTTTGTTCTTTACTCGTCAAATTGTCGTCCTTACGGTCAAGGCTAGTAGCTCTCTCTGTCAAACGACTTTCGATTTGTTTGAGTTCTTGACGTTCTGATTTGAATTCAGCGTCCACTTCTTCACGGTATTTTCTGGCTTCTTCTTTGGCCTCCAATAGTGCTTCTTTTTTAAGAGACTTACTTTCACGTTTGGCTTCATTAACAAGTAAATCCGCCTCACGCTCAGCTTGTCCACGTAAATTAGTTGCTTCTTGTTCAGCATTTAAAAGCATCAACTCTGCAGCTTCCTGAGATGATTTCATCTTAGCTGAGATGCTGACATATCCAATGACTAAACCAATGATGACGGCAAAAACAGCAATCGCAATCGACATGATTTCCATGTTTTTACCTCATTTTATTGTTATTCCGAATGACATACATTCTTTTACATTCTACCATAAAAAAGTGATTTTCACAAACCTAAAATAGAATATGTTTTGGGGAAATTGGAGTGAATTTTAGGATTACACTTCTTCGGATCCCTTCAAACTTTTGAACACATCATCAATAAATATATCTGCTAATCTCTTCTTGAAAGAATCATTATTTAATAGAGCACCAAATAAATCTTGACTCTGAGAGTATCCTTCTATAAGAGCATTGTCAATCTCTTCTTCAAAAGCAAAAACGAAGTCTTCTCTAGAGTTGACACGGGCAGATTGCTTTAGTCTTGGATTCTTTTTCATCAATTCACGAATGGATACCGCTCCACTTAGACCGACTTGGTGATCAATATCCAAATCCAACTGTTCGTTAATTTCATCTAAGATTTCAGATAAACGCTTCTCCTGGTCAGTCGTAACACCTCCAGTACTTGGCTTGGTAAGTATTAACTCTGGATGATATTCCAATTCAGAAACTGACCTGAAAGAACCTGTTTGCTTATGTTTCATATAGTCTACTACGATCTTATCTGCGATTGTAAAATCATCTCCTCCAATGCGAACATCAATCATCTTGACAAGACTTTGCAGATAATTATAACGTTCGTGTAGAACTTCATTTTGATAAGCAGTTGCCTGAATCAAGAAAGTATACATTCTAAGAAAACCTCGAATAACCTTTCGAATAGAAAGTTGTTCTTTCTCATCAAACCATCTAACTCTATCATAACCTTGATTTAACAGAGAAACCATCTTTTGTTTTTCTCTGCTGTTTCTCTTTTCTTGGTATAAGAATTGATTAAACTCATGAACAACATCACTGTCCAAGATACCATACTCATCAATTTTCCGATCCAAGGTCAAGACATCACTAGGTGTGACTGTATCTGCTAAAATAGTCTCACGGTAGTACGGAGAAAAAGCTGAGCGAATATCGTCATAAGTATTTTTAAAATCAAGGATAAAGGTCTTCTTATTGTAGCCTCTATAGATACGATTCAAACGAGACAATGTTTGCACCGCAGCAACACTTCGCAACTTTTTATCTACATACATAGCAACCAGTTTAGGTTGGTCAAACCCTGTCTGATACTTATTTGCCACAATCAGAATTTGGTAGTCTTCCGTATCAAAATGATCTTTCAAATAATCTTCCTTGACCTGATTCATTTGCGACTCAGTATATTCACTACCTTGATAATCAACCTTGCCAGAAAAGGCAATCAGGGTTCCAATACTGGTAATGCTGTGGTCTTTGAAGTACTTTTGAAAGGCTAATTGATACTTAACTGCTGCCTCACGACCAGAGGTCACAATCATAGCCTTACCTTGACCACCCAATTCAGCCATAATATCATGACTGATAAAGTGATCCATGATAATTTCAACCTTTTGATTGATATTTTCATCAGATAATTCTACAAACTTTGCAATCTTACGCTTGGCAAGAGTCGTTTTTAGCTCAGGATCTTCTTCGACTGCTTTATTGAGCTTGTAATAGGTCTTATAAGTCGTATAGTTATCTAAAACATCTAGAATAAAACCTTCCTCAATAGCTTGCTTCATACTATAAACATCAAAAGGAGCTTTAGAACCATCTGCTTGTGTTGTACCAAATAGCTGTAGAGTTGTCGCCTTGGGAGTTGCAGTGAAGGCAATGATTGAGACATTGTCCTGCTTACCTGTCCGAGCAATCTCCTGCTCGATAGCGTCCGCAACACTTACTTCTTGAATCTCATCGATAGTTCCATCTTCTGTATCTGTTTCTGTCAAGACTTGACTAACCGAACTCATATAGGATCCTGTCGTTGAACTGTGAGCTTCATCAATCAGGATGGCAAATTTCTTTTTCGCAGTATTCCCTACAGACATCCAGTTAGATTGGTTGATTTGGGCAAACTTATGAATAGTCGTAGCTATGATTTTTGTATTTCCTGCAATCGCATCCGCTAAGTCACTGGAGGTTTCTTTGTCGCCCATTACCTTGACCACTCCAGGCTTGTGGGAGATTTCCTTGACCGCTTCTTGTAATTGACGGTCAACTACGATACGGTCTGTAACGATTAATACAGTATCCACAATATTTTGATTTTGTTCATCATGGAGCGATACCAAACTATGAGCCAACCATGCTATGGTATTGGTTTTACCAGAACCAGCCGAATGCTGAATCAGATAATTACTGTCAGTATGGTTGACTTTCATGTCCTCTAGGAGACGGCTAACTGCTCTTCGCTGATGGTATCTCGGGAAAATCAGGGTCTTCTTTTTATGCTTATCCATCTCAAAAAAGATAAAACTCTCTATTAACTGGAGAATACTATCCTTGGTCAAGACATCAAGCCACAAGTAGTCTGTATCGACACCATCAGGGTTGTGAGGGTTGCCACTTCCCATCTCAATACCTTCCCCTTTCCCCACATTAAAAGGTAGAAAATAGGTTTCTTGTCCTTTCAATTGCGTCGTCATATAGACTTCTAGGGTATCCACTGCAAAGGAAGCCAAGACTCCCTGTTCAAAACGGAAAAGACGATTCTTAGGATTGCGTCCCTTGAGCTGCCTGATAGCATCCTGTACAGACTGACCACTGGGATTAAACTTAAGTTCGATAGCAAATAGTGCTAATCCATTGATAAAGATAACAAGGTCAATGCGGTCGCTCTCCTCGTAAACCACTTCTTCCATAACAGATAGACAATTGGCTTGGTATTGTTGAACAGTCTTTTCATTAAAACTAGTCGCAGGTTTACGATAAAGAAGACGAAGTTGTTTATTTTCAATAAAGATTCCCTCTTTTAAGGCGAATAAAAAGCCACCCTTGACGATTTCTTTATTAATCAGATTGACGATTGTCTCCTTACTCAGTTTTTTAAGGAGATAGTCCATGGTCTCCTCCTGGGTCTCCATCAGAAAATCCCACAGGAGTTCCACATCCATGGCTAATCTAGGATCGTAGCAAGTAGCGTCCCGCTGGATATAGCCATTTTTTTCTTTCAAGTCTTTGATAATCCACTGCTGGAAATCATAGCGCTCCTTTAAGCCCAAATTTGCCATAGTTTCTCACTTTCATATTAATAAATCTATTTATCTTTATAAAATTATTCTTGTCTAAACATACTTGGTTAACTATAAGTTTAGATAATTGGTTTCTTTCATTAAAAATTTGGATTGGAGATCCCAAATATTTTATCGTTCTCATTTAATTCGATAAGCTCAGTTGCATTTATAAATTTATTTTTATAAATAGATGCGATAATTACTTGATTATTATCCAATTCATTCGACAATAGCTGATAAATTTTATCAAGATTATCTTTTGTTACTTCTCTACCACTAGGAGAATCTAAAACAATAGGTAGAGATGTTCCTATAAATCTCTCTAGTTCTTTTATATATGCCAATTTATAGCATATTACTAATTTATGAAATTGAGTGCCAGAAATTTTCTTCAAATCACTAGTAAATATAAAACCTTTTCTCCCACTTATAATGTTATTTACACCTAATTCAGTTGCATAACGTAAAATGTTTCCACTCATCCTAGTAACAACTTCTGAGTTCTCAATAAGTTTATTCTTTACATAGTTTCTTAAGTGTTCTAGTTCATCATTAATTAACTCAATCCTAGAATCAATTTCTTTGTGGTTAACCTCAATTTGTTTAAAAAATACATCAGCCTTTTCAATTGAATTATCATTCTCAAATAAATATGTTTGCCCCATTAAATTTATTAATTTATTTTTAACGTCAGATAGTTCCTTTTCTAAATTACATATACTTTCTTTAAGCAACCATTTTCTGGCTTCTAAAAAATTATAGTTATCATTATAATTTATAATTGTATCCTTATTTACAGAAATAATATTACCTGTATTTTTGTCTTCAACTTTAAGGTCAAAATTTTCTAACAACTTAAAGAAAGCGTTATTTTCTTTTTTTAACTTATCTACTTGCTTCATTTTATTTAGATAAATCTTCTTTTGCGAAGACAATAATACTATTTGTTCTTTTAAAAAATTTATATCATCAGATGGAAAGTCTACTTCATTTTCTAGATATAATTCTTGATAGGAAATAATTGACTTTAAATTCTTTAATCGTCTTAACTCTCTATTTAGAAAGCTTATCCTATCTGTATATTCTGTAACATCTATAGAGGTAAGTCCCTCAATCAGTTCTTCAATATTAAAGTGTATATTTCCAATCACTTTACCTCTATTTAAAAGAGTCCAACCTTTATCTTGATCTAAATACATTGCTCCGATAATGTTATTAATAACCTTAACTTCTTCTGTATCAAAAATTTGTTTTAAGAAATATTCATGTTGATTTGGCAATAGATAGTCTTTTTTCTCCTTACCAAAGATTAACTCTAACCTTTTATCATGTCGAATCACCTTATATACTTTGCCGAAAATGGAGAAATCTAATTCTAAAAACAGTTTTTGAAACCGAATAGCTAATGTACCTGGTATTGGGTAACCTAAAGAATAAAATAGAATTCTAAGTAGAGTAGACTTTCCAACACTGTTATCTTCCGAATAGATTAAAACATTATTTCCATTAAATGAGAATTCTCGTATAGAATCTTTATAACGAACTTTTAAATTAATAAATTTCATAAATTCGCACTCTTTCTAACTTTATTAATCAATCGTTTATTAGCAATTATTCTCCAAATAACATATTTGACTATAACCTCTTCATCATTTTTATTATCGATCAAAAAAATGTCATCTTTAAAGAACTTCCAACACTTATCTATAAAAACAAAGATTCTTTGTTGTCTATCATCTCCAAGTTTACCACTTTCTTTCATATCTTGAAACTTATTGAGAATTTTATTAGACAGTTCAAATCGTCCTTCTATATTTTCTAAGACCGCAAAATATGTTTGAATAATCTCGTTGAACTCTTCATCATCAATATCCAAGTACTCTAAAAAACTATCTTCACTAATTCTAGCACTAAGTAGTTCAACTAATTGCCACAAAAAATCCTCTTTACTATAGTCGTATCTGCTGGTTTCACTTTGTCTAATAAATGTATACCAACGGTCATAAATTTCTTTATAAAATTTACTATACTGGTCTCCAATCTTAGAAATATATCTTTGTATTTCTTGATAAAAAATTTCATATTTAGTATATCGATCCGAAGAATTCAAAAATTTATAGAAATATATTGAAAATAATTCCTTTTTAAATTTTGGATTATCAGTAGCATAAGTATTAAGAATTTTCTCCAAGCGTTTTGGTAAAACTTTTTTAAATTCTTCATCAGTATAGCTATATTTTGATTTGGATGAAGAATGTAACCAAAAACTATTAAAAATATTATCTATTCCTAAAGGATAGTATGTATTAGAGACATATATCAGTTTTTCTGCATCTCCATGCTTAGAATCCTCATTTAAAGTTTTCAATCCATCCTTAAGTTTTGCAAAATTAGATTTTCTAACAAGTATATCTTTTTCTTTAGATTTTACTTGAGCATAGATGTACTTTCCATTATTCAATTCAAGTTCCACATCCTCTAAAGGACCTTCAATAGAAAATCTGTTCACATCCTCTAAATTCTCTAATAATAAAACTAATCCCACTAATGCTTGAAACTCGAAACCGAATGTGCTGGGCACGGCATTACTTTTAGTAAAAGATTTTGTATTTACCATAATTTCTAAATCTCCTTACCCCTTTTCTTCCCTGTCACATAATCATAAATAAGAGTTTGTCGTTGTTTATTAATATTTTCAATTTGTTGATCTTTTGTTTTTATCATCTGATTAATAATTAACATTTTTTATTCAAGTACTGACTAATTTTATACTGATAGTCTAAATCTGGAATAATTATTTTAAAATTTCCGATATTATCAAAGCTCAAACCTTCTCTATTTCCGCTAATTTGATGAATTTTAATCATAAATTGTCCAAATTCAGACATGATAAAATACATTAAATAATCAGGCAATACAAATCTATCGCATCTAATAATGCACACATGTTGATTAACATTTGCCTCTATATCTAAATCATATTTTGCTACTCTTCCAATAGAAGCTCCTGTTATATTTAATAAAATATCATTTTTTTTAACGCAAGTTCCAATCATCTGTTGATGAATATTTCTATTAATATAAGTTGCTTTATCTTCTAAAAGTATTAATCCATTATAAATATTTTGACTTCGTATAAATAATATTCCCGTTTCTTCAAAAATTTCAGATCCTCCCAACGGAGTCTTACCACTTCCAATTTTATTTGCCAGGTACTTTAGCCGACTCACTCCCCACCCTTGAGGTATCTGTCCAATCCAGTCGACACCTGAGTCTTTCATGGGGACGTTTTTATCCAATCCTTTTGTGACAGTCTCATAAATCAAGCTAGCGCGGTAGTCTTTGAGTTTCTGAATCTGCTCCTCCAGCAGTGCTTTAGCTTTATCTAACTGGGCGGTTTTCTTGTCTAGAAAATCAGCGATTTTTTGTTGTTCAGATAAAGAATAAGGCATTGAAACCAGTGTATTCCCAACTTTATCAACACTTAAATTTTCAACTACTGCACCTATAGAAACTAGATTAAATTGAGAAGTACAAACATCAGATAAAAGTAACCAATAAAGATATTCCTTGCTAATATTCTTATAAGGAGCTAAGCTTAACCAACCATCATGAATACAACCATAAATGGATGAAATATAAGGTTCTCCAAAACTCATTGAATTACTTAAAATGAGTGTTCCAGGATGTATATATCTACTAAATTGTTTACCACGATTAGTAATTTTTAATTTTGTAGATGTAATATATTTATTCCCCTTGTATGTATCACCAATACGAATCCAGTTAACTCCAGTGTCATCATCAGAAATAAATTTATCTATAGGGCGAGGCGATGCTCCCCGTTCAATACTCACAATATTTTTTATTCTTGTTACTTCCCACTCCTCTGGTATCTGTCCGATCCAGTCAATGCCACTCTCTTTCATCCTAGTCATGTTTTAGTTCCTCCAAGAGAGTCTGTAGTTCTGCTTCCAGTTCATAAAACTCTGCCAAGAGCTTGTCGGCACTTTCTGGTGCTTGGTAGTGATAGAAATAGCGGGTAAAAGGAATCTCAGCTCCATAGCCCTTTTCTTCATCAAACCAGTAGTGGGCGTCAGGTACATGGGGATAGACCTCACGCGCAAAGTAGGTTTCCACATCCTCTGTCAGCTTAACGATTTCACTGTCCTTGGTTGTCTTATCATAGACAATCCCATCGGCAATCTCATTTGCCTTGTCTTTCCTCTTGGTTCGGATAACTTCTGCTGTTTTGTCCATTTCACTCATAGCTAAGGCTAGCGCATTGACATTGGCAGGCGTAAGCTTAAACTCTCCCAGCAAGGCCTTGATGACTTGGACAAAATTCTCAAAGTTAGGATAGGTCTTGTCAGAGCTTCCCTTAGCAAGAGCTGTCAGGATAGCTTCTTGCTTGGTCTTGCCAGTTACAAAGTCCTGTAATTTTTTCTCATCCTTGGCTGAACGTGGTTCCATCTCTAGCAATTCTTGGTACTTGTATTCATCAAATAGTTTAGCTAGAAAAGGAACACTTTTCGCTTTCTCAATTGTTTCTTCGCTTATCTGGCCACGACGTTGCAGAGGTTGCATAACTGTAAACTCTCGATAGAGAAACTCTTGATTGTCAAAGATTTTTACATGGTCATTTTCTTGAAAATCATCGTACCAGCGAAGGATCTGACGGATGTTATCTTGGGACAACTCACGGCGTTTTTGACCTAGAGATTTACGTAGAGGAACAAACTCCTCCGCCGCATCAATAAACTGAACCTTGTTCTGGCGCTCAAGAGACTTGTTTTTATTATAAATCCAGATATAAATCCCAATTCCTGTGTTATAGAAAAATTGACCTGGAAGGGCGACTATAGCTTCTAGCAAATCATTCTCAAGGATATAACGGCGAATCTGACTTTCTCCCGATGATGTCCCACCTGAAAAGAGGGGAGACCCATTTGAAATGATGGCTGCACGGCCATTTTCTTCTAATTTTGCAAGAGCATGAAGATGGAAGAGTAGTTGAGCATCTCCAGTTCCTGGAGTCGCGACAAAACGACCTTGACGACCTTCTGTTTTGTCAAAGAGTTGATGATCTTTCTTAACTGCATCCTCAACCCCATCATCCGCATCCTTACCACCCCAAGCTTGACCGAAGGGAGGGTTAGCGATGACAAAGCTCATTTTAGTATCTGGAAAAGGATCTGGATCTTTTAAGGTATCCACCTTCACAAAATAGTCAGAGTCTTCCTGACGAATTAGCATATCTGCACGACCAATCCCAAAGGTTTCAGGCAAAACTTCCTGACCAAAGAGTCGGACAGTGACTCCTGTATTCAACTGACGGATATAGCTTTTAGCTGTAGCCAGCATCCCCCCAGTTCCAGCCGCCATATCTAGTATTTTCAACTCTTTTTTATCAACAAAAAGTTCTTCGTCTGCCTCGATCAAGAGGAGATTGACCATCAGAGCAATAACCTCACGAGGGGTATAGTGAGACCCCGCTTCCTCATTTTCAGAAAATCGGCGGATGATATCCTCAAACATGTAGCCCATACGCATAGAGTCAACTGAACTTGGAGACAAATCAATTTGAGAGAACTTTTTAATAACCGTGAAAAGGCGACCACTCTGGGCTAGGGTACGGACTTGCTCTTTAAATTTTAGGTTTTCAATGATGTCCTTGACACGATAGGAATAGCCATCCAGATAGGCTAGAAAGTTCTCCTCGATTGCATTTGGATCGTTTTGAAGATTTTCCAACGTAAAAGGACTAACATTGTAGTAACGATAGCCTGAAAGTTTCTCCAACACTTTCTCAGGTGTATTGGGATTTGCTTTGTATTGTGCTACCACCTGATCCTTGGTTGGCAGCAAGGCAGCTTCTAAACGAGTCAGGACAAACATTGGAATGATGACATCGCGATACTTATCTGCTCGATAAGCTCCTCTAAGAGTGTTAGCGATAGACCAAACCGTATTGACATCATTAGAAATTTGGATGTCATTTGCTTGAAATAGTGGTAGTTTTTCTTTGAAATTAGACATTTACTTCCCCTGTTTTTATTATTAACAATTCTCTTCATTATACCACAAAATACGAGTTATAAAGCGTATTCAAGGGTAAAGATCGAAGTTCATATACTAACTTTCTTTACTGAGTTTTTGTCTTTTGTATTAGGGATTCTGTCATTTTCTAAAAAACTTTATCTTAAACTTACTCATAAAAATTTAAAAAATAAAAAGCCTACCTTTCAGTAGACTTAGTAATGATCTTTAAAGGACAAGAAAGCCACGCTATCTCCATCCATCATATAAATCAAGCGATTTTCTGCGTCGATACGACGTGACCAGGCTCCTTGGTAGTCATACTTGAGTGGTTCTGGCTTACCTATTCCTGTAAAGGGATCACGTTGAATATCCTTGATTAGTTTATTGATTCTTTTTAACGTTTTCTTGTCCTGAGTTTGCCAGTAGCAATAATCTGCCCAGGCATCTTCTGTAAACTTGAGCAGCATTCCTCACTCCTCAATAACATGGACTTGAGTGCTTCCAGCACGGACTTGAGCCATTCCTCGCAAAACCTTGTCTGATAACTCCTTATTTTGAGCGATTCTCAAAGTTTCCTGAATACTGTCCCATTCGCTCCTTGAAAGAACTACAATGTCCTCGTCTGGATTTTTATTGATCACCGTCAAAGGCTCAAATTCATCATTGACCTTCTTCATGTAGTCTTTTAAATGATTTCGGAATGTTGAGTAAAGAACTGCTTCCATAACCATACCTCGTTTTACCTCTTTTCCACTATTATACACGAAAAGAAAGAATTTGTCAGGAACTTGTACAAGATTTTCTTTTCTATCTATTTATTCGTAAAAAATCTCAAAAAGTCCACCTTTCAGTAGACTTAGTTTGTTTCTATTCTAATCGGCACTCTTCCAAAATTCTGCTCTGCTATACTGGGATTTCCCAGTTGGTAAATCTGGTCTACCTTTTGGGTCATAGCATCCCAAGGTTCTTTGCCAATTCGGCTGACTAGATCGACCTGCCCTTTCAGAGACTTGAGATGTTGTCTGCCTTTTTCGGTAAAACCAAGAACATGAATGGCTTCTGGCAAATCACTTTCTCTAGCTTGCACCAAAATATAGGTCAAGAGGCGTCTGACACGCGCCTTAGTGTAACGTTTGGTGGCAACCGCCTCGACTAATTCTTCTACAGACTGTGCTGTTTTAATAGCTTCATTAATACGCACAGCCATTTCTTGATTTACCTGATAGATAGTGGTTAGGTCGGGATTTGACAAGATTTGATAATGGAGCAAGGGAAAATAGTCATCCCAGCTCACCTTACTAGTCTGCTCAAAGAGGGAAACAGAAGGCATAAAGCGTTTTAAGAAATCTGTATCTCTCTGGTGCTGACGAAGAGCTGTCGCCGAAGCAAAGTCCACATCCTTGTCCACAGAATGGTAACCAGCCCCCTGACGCTGAATCGGATGGAGTTTGATGTTGCGTCCTGCAACCGCCTTGGCATAGGCCAGAGCAAGAACATGATTGGGTGTATTGCCTGAAAAATCAAGACCTGCAAATTCCTTCCACATGACTTGGGTTTTCTGTGGATAGGAAAGAGAATCAGGCAGATTTTCCACAAATTTCTCCATCTCATCCCCCTGGTCTGTGTATAAGTCAGCGATTTTTTGATAATCTCGAACTTCCTCTGTCCCAAAAACTAGGCTATCAATGCCCAAGCGAGCCAAGATATCCACAGCTCCTTGACCAAAGAAATCAGCAGCCTGAACACTGACTAAAAAGGGCAATTCCACTACCAGATCCGCTCCATTTTCCAGCGCCATCTGGGCCCTTGTCCACTTATCCACAATAGCAGGCTCGCCTCTCTGCATGAAATTCCCAGACATAGCAACGATTTTCAATCCCTCTGCCTGATCCAGCAGGTATTTATGGCCATTATGAAAAGGATTGAACTCCGCGATAATACCTGTGATGATCATAGTAATCTCCTACTTCTGCGCGACAAAAAACCAACGGGTGCTAGTTTCTGTTGGCTCCTTGTCCTCAAAGTCCGCATAGAGTTTGAAGGACTTGAAACCAGCCTGTTCCAGCAAAATATCATAGGTCAGAACCTCATAAGTCCGCTCCTCATGCACTTCATCGTGGCGACTAAAGGAACCGTCTGCCTCCTTGATAAAAAAGGTCAACTCATGCACGATGGAGTGAGGTGCCGCGTCCTCGTAGGTATCCCAGAGCATGGCGAACTCTTCCGCATTTTCATGATAAGAATAGCCTGGAAAAACTTCGTCTGTCTGGTAGGTTGAATGCACATCAAAGATAAAAATACCATCTTCGTTGAGAGCATTATAAATTTCCTTAAAAACATCCCCTACTTCCACTTCATCCTGCATGTAGCAGATTGAGTCCGAATAACAAGTGACAAAATCATATTGACCTGCCTTGGACAAATCCAGCATATTGCCTTCAATAAAATCAATCTTTTGTTTGGCTGAAGAAGCTCTCTTCTCGGCAATTTTCAACATATCAGCACTCAAGTCCAGGCCAGTCACATCAAAACCAGCATGAGAAAAGCGAACAGACTGGATACCTGTCCCACAGGCCAATTCCAAGAGTTTCTTTCTCTCCTTAGTTTTTGGCAAATGACGCAGAGAAAAATCCGTCCATTTGTCGTATAAACTATCGTCCATGACTGCATCATAGACCGCCGCAAAGGTTTCATAAGTTGCCATAATCATGATACCAAGAGCTTCCATGGCAAACACCACTTGCCCTATACCTTTCTATCACATTCCTTTTAAAAATAAGCAAATAAAACCCAGTTGAATACAACTGAGTTCATCTTCTAAGCAAGAGCTTCTGAAATATCTACTGAATTCGCCTCATGCCATAGTTTTTCTAAGTTATAGTGGGCACGCATTTCTTCTGAGAAGATATGCACAACGACACCACCAAGGTCTAGCAAGACCCATCCTCCAGCTGCATCGCCTTCGATATGGCTGCCTTTAAAACCAGCTTCCGCTACTTTTTCACGGATATTGTCAGCGATAGCATCCAACTGACGGCTATTCATTGAACTAGTAATAACAAAGTAATCAGTCACGCTAGTCAATTCTTGTACGTCAAGTGCGAGGATATCCTCCGCACGTTTCTCATCAGCCGCTTTCACGACTAGTTCTAGTAATTCTTTTTCGTTCATTTAGTCCTCTTTCAAATAGTGCACAAAGGCGTTATAGGTTTCAAGGGTTTGGGGATAGATAGGGAATCTCTGATGAGCTAGATGCTCCACGGTACGAGCTGTTTCGTAGGCCACCGCCTTATTGAGCGATAGACTTGCAATCTCACGCGCCACATCTACTCCAGGAAAGGCTCGATTGTGCTCGATATAGTCTGCGACGTAGATGACCTTATCTAGGTCTGTCATTTGACCAGCTCCGACTGTATGAATTTCAATGGCTCGCAGAATTTCAGAATCATGCAAATCCAAATCTTCCTGAATTTTGTAAATTCCGACCATACCATGCCAGACATTATTGCCCCAGTTTTTGAGGTCAGGGTCTAGCTGGTAACGGTCAATCAAGTCTAGAAATTCCTGATCTGACAACTTTTTAGCATAGTCATGAAGAAGACCTGCTAGACTTGCTTTCTCAACATCTACACCAAAGCGCTGAGCTAACTCCATAGCGGCACGCTCCACACCTAGACAATGGGTTAGACGTTTCTCAGGTAGAAGCTCTGCCATTTTTTCCAACAAGGCCTCACGGGAGCAGTTGATATAGTCTTGATAGGACATCAGTAGAGCCCCTCCTTCTCGATGTAGTCTAGCACTGGCTGAGGTAGGAGAAAGTTGGGTTTCCGACCTTGGGCAATGAAGTCCCGCACCATGCTGGACGAGATATCCATGAGCGGTACGTCCACCCAGATAACTGGATAGGAAGTCCCTGCCTTGTAGCGTGGACGCTGAACCCCCACAAACTGAACCATGTCAACCAGTTCATCAATTCGGTACCACTTAGGCAGATAGTCAACCATGTCGGCACCGATGATAAAGTAATAATCCGTATCTGGATTCTTCTCTGTCAAAATCTTCATGGTGTCGTAAGTGTAGGAAATACCCTTGCGCTCCAACTCAATAGTTTCAATGACTAGGCCGTCAATCCCCTCAATTGCCAACTCAAGCATCTTGAGACGATGGTGTTCAGGGATGGTTTCCTTTTTATCAACGTGAGGAGGTTGGTATTCAGGCATGAGCAGAACTTGATCCAGTCCCAACTGTTGCCGTACTTGATCCGCAACAATAAGATGGGCATTGTGAACAGGGTTAAAATTCCCCCCTAAAATCCCAACTTGTTTGCGTTTTTTCTCCTTGATTTCTGGCTCCAACTCTACCTTGGTAAAGGGAGTCAATAGTTCGATTGTCATAGGCTAGTCCCCTTTATTTCTCTATAAAAACAGTTATTTGGAGTTTCGGTCTTAGATTTCTTTGACTTTCTTAGAAATCTTGCGATTTTCTTTCTTGCTGGATTGTTTAAACAAAATCAAGATGCGTCCTATTTTTTGGACTGTATCCACACCGATTTCTTCTTCCAAAATTTCAGCTACTTCGTGGATGTTTTCATCTGTGTTTTGTAAGAGAGTAACCTTGATTAATTCACGCGCATCAAGAGCTTGACGGACGCTGGTTTTGATTTGGTCGTTCAGTCCATTTTTCCCGATTTGGATGATAGGTTTGAGGATGTGTGCCTGGCTGTTGAGGAAGGCACGTTGTTTTGATGTTAATGACATAATTTTCTTCCTTGTTTTTTGATAGTTATTTTAGGTGGTGAGGGACGGTCGGAACTAATTTTCCAAAGATTTCATCTTTGAAAAATGGATTTCCTGACCTCACAATTGAGCCTTGGTCTCAATTGTGCCCCTTGCCAATCTACAGATTGGCAATCACACCACGGCAATAACTATCGCTATATGAGCTCACTTTGTTCGCTCAGCGATTTTGTTTTAAATAATTGCTTTTCGTATGACGACGGCGACGCCTTCTGGTGCCCAGACGGCGACTTTGGCAGTGCCTGTTACACGAATCCAACCTAGGCCTGAGATGACTAGGTCTGTCTTATCCTTGATTGTAAATACATGCTCAATCAGTTTTGGAAAATCTTCTTTTTCCTTACTGTTTGGAGGCGTGAGAAGGGTTCCGACGTGCTTGTCGTAAAATGCACTAGCGCCTTCAAGCTTAGTACGATGGAGTTTCAATTCGTTGTCAAAAAAGGCAGTGAAACCTTGTTTTTCTCCTGATATAAAGTCAAAACGTCCGAGACCACCTAAAAATAGGGTTTGTTCAGGATTAAGCTGATATGTTTTAGGCTTGATCTCCTTTTTAGGGCTGACATACTTGAGGTTTTTGGCCGTCAAGTAATGGGCCATTTGGTGACGGTGGATGATTCCCGGCGTATCGTAGATATAAGAACCATCATCAAGCGGAATCTCGATCTTGTCCAAGGTTGTCCCTGGGAAGCGCGAAGTCGTAATGACATTCTGATCACCCGTGATTTCTTGGATAATGGCATTGATTAGAGTTGATTTTCCAACGTTAGTTACACCGACAACATAGACATCGCGGCCTTTACGGTAATGTTCAATCTTGTCAATGACTTCCTTAATGGCATGTTTGTTTTGAGCTGAAGTTAGGACGACATCAACAGGACGAAGCCCTTCTTCATGGGCACGTTCCATGAGCCACTGGCTAATCTTGCCCGGTTTAACTGACTTAGGTAGGATATCTTTTTTATTTCCAACCAAGAGGACATCATTGCCCGATACAAAGCGTGGCAAGCCTGGGATGACAGAGCCATTAAAATCAAAGATATCAATGACATTGACCACTAAGGCATCGCTGTCTCCCACCTCGTGCAAGAGCTTGAGGAAATCATCGTCTGTCAACTGGACATCCGTGATTTCATTGTAATGACGGAGACGGAAACAGCGTTGGCAATAGACTTCACCAGTCTCCAAACCTTTTTCAAGTGCCGACTGGGGGGTAAAACCAAGACCAGCCTTATCTGTCGTCTGAATGGTTGCTCCACAACCAATACAGAGAATTTCTTCCATAGTTAAATTCCTTTTTTATATGTAATCGGTCCGTACTTTTCAGTGATTTTTCGCATGACACGGCGCTCACGAGCTCGGTTAATCTGCGTTTTGATCGAGTCATGTTGGACCAAGGGTTTGACTAAAATCGAGCGAATGCCAGCACGGTGGGCTGCTCGAATATCTGTCATGAGCTGGTCGCCAACCATGACCACTTCACTTTTCTCATAGTGAAATTCCTTCATGGCACGGTCAATTCCAAATGTGAAGGGCTTCAGAGCCCAATAAACGTAGTCAATCCCAAATTTCTCAACTGCGCGTTGAACTCGTTTTTTGGTGTTATTTGAGACCACGATAATGCGAATGCCCGCGTCCCGAAGGTCATGTAGCCATTGCTTCATCTCTGGTGTTCCGTCAGGATTATTCCAAGCAATGAGGGTATTGTCCAAATCGACCAAAACAGCCTTGATTCCCTGCTCCTGCAGGCTTGGGACTGTCAGATCATAAACTGCTTCCACAGCAAAATCTGGCATATAATTTTCAATCGCCATTTTGGCTCCTTTTCTTAACTTTTTTTCGCAATTTTCCTTAGTAACAAGGATAAAACAATCCACAAACCTATACTAGCCAAACTGATGTAGAGCCAAGCATGGGGCTCATCTGTTAAAGGTAGTGGAACATTCATTCCGAAAAAGCCTGTCACGACTACCAAAACCGCTAGCAAGACTGAAATGATAGTCAAGGTTGTCAAATTATCATTCAGATTATTGTTTAGAATATTGTTGTAAGAGGCTGAAAGTTGCTGTAAAATCTGAGAGATTAGGTCTGTCATGGATACCAGCTGATGAGCCTCAATCATGGCATCATCAAACTGTTCTCTCTCAATCTCATCAAAACTACGATACAAGGCATGACCTTGAATATGCTCTAACAAAATCCGATTTTGTTTGGCAGCTGCCGTCAGATAAACCATACCAGTCTCCAAATCAGACAGGGCAAAGAGGTTTTTCTTGGTAGTTCGCTGGCGCAAGAGGTCATTGACCTCATCCCTACTCTTGTCCATCTGCTCAATGACAGGATAGTAGGCATTGCTGATGATTTCCAGACTGGCAAAGAGAAACTTATAAATCGAAAGCGTGTCATGGCTCTCCAGATAACGAGTCATCTGTTCAATGACATAGGCGTTCTTGGTATTACTAATGGTAATCAGGCGACGATGCTCCACGATAAAGGTCATGGGAAAAGTCTCATAGTAGGCCTTGTCCTTTTTTACGTCTAGGACATTATAGATAAAGGTAACCGTCCCACTTTCACGGTGGTAGTCCATGTGGGCGCGCTCGTTTCTATCCAGTGCGTATTCAATGGTTTCCTTGTCCAAACCGTAAATTTCAGAAAGGTCTTCTAGTTTATTCAACTTTCCTAGATCTAGGTCTATCCAGGTACAACCATTGCCCAACTGCTTTTCTAAAACCATCTTTTCTCCTTATTAAACTCCCTCTATTGTACCACAAATTACTTAAAATAACAGGTCTAGTCTGTGCGTGAGAAATTGCTAACAACTGTGATATTTCGGTTAGGGACAAAGTGAAGGGCTTGCTCCTCGCTACGAAGCTGGGTCGTACGAATTCCCACGCTGACGACCTTGCCCGATACAGTAATGGGGCCATTGGTCAGAACAACCTCATCTCCCACATCCAGTTGACGTTCAAAAAGGATGAAAAAGCCATTGATGACATCAGACAGAAAACCTTGGGCTCCCATCCCAATCGCCACCCCAGCGATTCCAGCCCCAGCCAGCAAGCTAGATACAGGTAAGCCTAAAATCGATAAAATACAGTAGAGTAAAAAGAAATATGACGTATAATTAAACACATTTTCTAACAAACGTGAGATGGTTTTCTGGCGCCCGACATCATGATGAGACATTTTTAGAGAAGGTTTGGCAATTCTCTGCACCATGGTATGAAGCATTTTTTTAGCAATATAAAATACAATCAAAAGCAGTAAAAGAGAAATGACCTTGGTTAGAATATTTTCGATAATGGTTGTCACATCTAGCTTTTCAATATAAGCTTGAATAAATTTTTGCATATAAAACTCCTTTATTTCATTATACCATATTTTCATCAGTCTCATTATCCATAAATATTCAAAAAATAGACAGAAAATTCTTGATTTTGTCTATCGTTTATACTATAATCATAATCACTACACAGAAAGGAGATTATTATGAAAAGAATCATTCATGCTTGGAACAAGGCAAGCCTTGTCAAGCGTATCTTGATTGGTATGCTTTGTGGGGGAATTCTAGGACTGACCCTTCCTAATCTCTCAGGAATTGGGCTACTCGGGGATTTATTCGTTGGAGGTCTAAAAGCTGTTGCTCCTATCCTAGTCTTTGCTCTCGTTGCTAATGCCCTTTCCCAACATCAAAAGGGACAAGATAGCAATATGAAAACTGTTGTTTTCTTGTATATCCTAGGAACTTTTGCCGCTGCTCTTGTAGCTGTACTAGCAAGTTTCATCGTCCCTATTGAAATCACCCTAAATAGTGCTAATACCGATATTGCTCCACCAGATGGGATTGGACAGGTCCTCAGCAACCTCTTGCTCAAACTGGTTGACAATCCAGTCAACGCCCTGCTTACTGCTAACTATATTGGAATCTTATCTTGGGCAGTCATTTTTGGAATTGCTATGAGAGAGGCCAGCAAAAATAGTAAAGAATTACTAAAAACTATCGCTGACGTGACTTCTAAAATTGTCGAATGGATCATCAATCTGGCTCCATTTGGAATCCTTGGTCTTGTTTTTAAAACCATTTCTGACAAGGGAATCGGAAGCCTTGCCAACTACGGTATTTTATTGGTTCTATTAGTAACGACTATGCTTTTTGTTGCCCTTGTGGTCAACCCTTTGATTGCCTTCTTCTTTATGAGACGCAACCCTTACCCTCTAGTTTGGAACTGCCTCCGTGTCAGCGGTGTGACAGCCTTCTTCACTCGTAGTTCTGCGGCTAACATTCCTGTCAACATGAAACTCTGCCATGACCTTGGACTCAACCCAGATACCTATTCTGTTTCTATCCCACTTGGCTCTACTATCAACATGGCTGGAGCAGCGATTACCATTAACGTTTTGACCCTTGCTGCGGTAAACACTCTTGGAATCCCTGTTGACTTTGCCACAGCCTTTGTCCTCAGTGTGGTAGCAGCTATCTCAGCCTGCGGTGCTTCTGGTATTGCGGGAGGTTCCCTCCTTCTTATCCCAGTTGCTTGTAGCCTTTTCGGTATTTCTAACGATATTGCCATGCAAGTTGTTGGGGTTGGATTTGTGATTGGGGTCATCCAAGACTCATGTGAAACAGCCCTTAACTCTTCTACAGACGTCCTCTTTACTGCCGTTGCCGAATACGCAGCAGCCCGTAAAAAATAACTCATAAAGGCAAGCCTGCTCAGGTTTTGTCTTTTGCTCTTTTATTCTAACTTATACTCTTCGAAAATCAAATTCAAACTACGTCAGCTTCGCCTTGCCGTACTCAAGTACTGCCTACGGCTAGCTTCCTAGTTTGCTCTTTGATTTTCATTGAGTATTATCAGGAAATTCTTATGTCTATTAGCCAACGTACGACCAAGCTCATCTTAGCTACCTGTCTTGCCTGCCTGCTTGCTTATTTTCTCAATCTTTCCTCAGCAATTTCGGCTGGAATTATCGCTCTCTTGAGCCTATCTGATACGCGTAGAAGTACTTTAAAACTGGCTCGCAATCGCCTCTTTTCCATGCTCCTAGCTCTGGCTATCGGTGTTCTAGCTTTTCACTTGAGCGGATTTCATATCTGGAGCCTTGGTCTCTATCTTGCCTTCTATGTGCCTCTAGCTTACAAGATGGGCTGGGAAATTGGCATCACACCAAGCACTGTTTTGGTTAGCCATCTCTTGGTACAAGAGTCAACCTCTCCAGACCTTCTAGTCAATGAATTCTTTCTCTTTGCTATCGGTACAGGATTTGCTTTACTGGTCAATCTCTACATGCCTTCACGAGAAGAGGAAATTCATCACTACCACACATTGGTAGAAGAAAAGTTAAAAGACATCCTCCTACGCTTCAAATATTATTTATCCAGAGGGGATGGACGCAACCGAGCACAGCTGGTGGAAGAATTGGACACCCTTTTGGAAGAAGCCCTCAGACTGGTCTATTTGGATCACTCAGACCACCTCTTTCACCAGACTGATTACCATATTCACTACTTTGAGATGAGACAGCTACAAAGTCGTATCCTGCGAAACATGGCCCAGCAAATCAACACCTGTCACCTAGCTGCCAGTGAGAGCCTGATTTTGGCTCAACTCTTTTCAAAAATTGCAGGTCAACTGAGCCAGACCAATCCTGCTTCTGATTTGCTAGATGAAATCGAACGCTATCTGGAAGTCTTCCGAAACCGCAGTCTGCCCAAGACAAGAGAAGAATTTGAAACCCGCGCTACCCTTCTTCAACTCCTACGTGAAGCCAAAACCTTCATCCAAGTAAAAGTTGATTTTTACAAAAATATGGACAGTAAAAAAGAAAACCACTAAAAAACAGAACTTGCCAGCATTCTTGAAAAGTAGTATAATTATTGCATGCGCAATCATCTTGTGACGCAGAGACTGCCCGTTAATGGACTTTCTTCTATTTATGACTCTAAAAAGAAAGGAGACACTATGACCTATTTGGAAAAATGGTTTGACTTCAATCGGCGTCAGAAAGAAATTGAAAGTCTCCTGGAAGAGACCATTGCCCAACAGAGCGAGCAAAGTCTGACCTTGAAAGAGTTCTACCTGCTCTACTATCTGGACTTGGCCCAAGAAAAATCTCTACGCCAGATTGACCTGCCAGATAAGCTTCATCTGAGCCCGAGCGCAGTTTCTAGGATGGTGGCTCGCTTGGAAGCTAAAAATTGCGGTCTACTCAGTCGCATGTGCTGCCATCAAGATAGACGTTCTAGTTTTATCTGCCTGACAAGTGATGGGCAAAAAACACTGGCCTCTCTACAAAAGGCTGTCGAAGAAAGCTTGGAAACTGGTTTGGATTTCTTGATTTAAGATGATTTTAGAAAAAAGTTGCGTGCGCAATCATTTTTATTGACATTCTCTTTTACAAGGAGTAAAATAAAGTCAAGATTAAACAAAGGAGTTTTATATGATCGAAATTACTTATCTAGACGCCAGTAAGAACGAAAGAACTGTGACTTTCGAATCCTATGAAGACTTTGATCGTTCACAACAAGCTTGCCTTATCGGCGTCGCAGACTACTACCCTGTCCAAAAATTAACCTATAACGGTCATGATTTGGACTACCATGGAACTTATGGAGATATCTTCTTCTATCTCAAGAAACAAGATTTAAGCCAATATAACTAAAAAAAGGAGAAATACAATGGCAAAAACAATTACAGATGCAACATTCGAACAAGAAACAAAAGACGGTTTGGTCTTGGTAGACTTTTGGGCAACTTGGTGTGGTCCATGTCGTATGCAAGGTCCAATCTTGGACAAATTGTCTGAAGAACTTTCAGAAGATGTTTTGAAAATCGTTAAAATGGACGTTGATGAAAATCCAAACACAGCTCGTGCCTTTGGAATCATGTCTATCCCAACTCTTCTCTTCAAAAAAGACGGCCAAGTGGTGAAACAAGTTGCTGGTGTTCACACAGCAGACCAAATCAAGGCCATCGTTGCTGAATTGAGCTAATCAACTGAGAGACCAAGTACTTGCTTTGGTCTCTTTTTTCTTGCCCTTTGCCATTTTTCAAAAAATATGCTAGACTATAGGTAGAATATTACGATGTTTGGGACATGCCATCGCTAAAAAAAACCTCGATTTGGTATTTTTTAGCTCCCTCAAGGGAGCTTTTTGCGTGCTCTGAACATTCCCCATTTTGGAAGGAGTACTATGAAACGTCAATCAGCCTTGGTCGTCTTTAGTGGCGGTCAAGATTCTACAACCTGCCTCTTTTGGGCTAAAGAACACTATGAAACAGTCGAAGCTGTCACCTTTGCCTACGGTCAACGTCATCATCTCGAAATTCAAGTTGCCCAAGAAATCGCTGAGGAACAAGGAATTCGTCATCACATCTTAGATATGTCTCTGCTGGGACAAATCACTGAAAATGCCTTGACCTCCGATCTGGAAATCGAGCAAAAAGAGGGGGAGGTTCCCAATACCTTTGTTGACGGTCGCAACCACCTCTTTCTATCCTTTGCGGCAGTCCTTGCTAAGCAACGTGGAATTACAGACATCGTGACAGGTGTCTGCGAGACAGATTTTTCAGGCTACCCTGATTGTCGAGATGTCTTTGTCAAATCCCTCAATGTTACCCTCAACCTTGCCATGGATTACGACTTCGTTATCCAAACACCTCTCATGTGGCTAGACAAGGCTGAAACTTGGGAATTAGCCGACCAACTCGGTGCCTTTGACTACGTTCGTGAAAAGACCTTAACCTGCTACAACGGGATTATTGGAAGTGGCTGTGGAGATTGCCCAGCCTGCCACCTACGTCAACATGGCCTAGATGTTTATCTCTCACAGAAAGGAGAGGACTAATGTTTTTTGCACCCAAAGAAATCAAACAGGAAACTGGGGAGTCTCTGATCTACAATCCTCATAGAACCTTGGTATCAAAAGAGTTTACCTTCGATGCTGCCCACCACCTCTTTCACTATGAGGGAAAATGCAAATCCCTGCATGGCCACACCTATCATCTGCAGATTGCTGTCAGTGGATTTTTAGATGAACGTGGCATGACCTACGATTTCGGAGACATCAAAGCGATCTACAAGAACTACTTAGAGCCTCACTTGGATCATCGCTATCTCAATGAAACCCTGCCCTATATGAACACGACTGCTGAAAATATGGTTTACTGGATTTTCCAAACCATGAACCAAGAGTTGCCAGACGAGCGCGGTCTCCGTTTGGAATACGTTCGTCTCTATGAGACTCCGACTGCCTTTGCAGAGTTTAGACGGGAGTGGTTAGATGACTAGGGAACGTGTTCTCAAACTACCAGTTCTGGAAATTTTTGGCCCAACCTTTCAAGGCGAAGGCCGTGCAATCGGGCAGAAAACCATGTTTGTCCGCACTGCTGGTTGCGACTACCACTGCGACTGGTGCGATTCTGCCTTTACTTGGGATGGTTCTGAAAAGCCAACTCGCATGACAGCTGATGAAGTTATTGCTGCCTTGGATAAATTGGGGAGCTACGACTATGTAACCCTATCTGGGGGAAATCCTGCTATCCTAGCAGCCAACATGGCCGAATTGGTCACTAAACTCAAGGAACGTGGTGTCACTCTGGCTGTTGAAACTCAAGGTTCTCGCTGGCAAAATTGGTTAAAAGACATCGACCAGGTCACTCTCAGTCCCAAACCTCCTTCATCCAAGATGGAAGTCAACTTTGAGACCTTGGACTTTATCGTTTCCCAACTAGATCCAGACAAGGTCACCTTTAAAATCCCTGTCTTTGATGATGACGATTTGGCCTTTGCCAGAGGCATTCAAGAGCGCTACCAACCAGATGTTCTTTTCTTATCAGCAGGAAATCCTGAACCCAAGGCTAGAGGTAATATTGTCCAAGACCAACTGGACCGCCTCAAAGAACTCTGGGAACGCATCGCTGCTGACGACAGCTGGGGCAATGTCCGCGTCCTTCCTCAACTCCATACCCTCCTCTACGATAACAAACGTGGTGTTTAATATTAGAAAGAAAAAATCATGTCACAACAAGAAGAAATGAAAAACCTCAGCCTACTGGGCAACAAAGAAACCAACTACATTTTCGAATATCAACCAGAAGTCCTCGAATCCTTTGACAATCGTCATGTGGAAAATGACTATTTCATCAAATTCAACTGTCCTGAATTCACCTCCCTGTGCCCAATCACTGCTCAGCCAGACTTTGCGACCATTTATATTTCCTACATTCCTGACAAGCTCTGTGTTGAGTCAAAATCCCTCAAACTCTACCTCTTTAGCTACCGAAACCACGGAGATTTCCACGAAAACTGTATCAACACCATCGGGAAAGACTTGGTCAACTTGCTAGACCCTCGCTATTTAGAAGTCTGGGGAAAATTCACTCCGCGCGGAGGCATCTCAATCGACCCCTACTACAACTACGGTAAGCCTGGAACTAAGTATGAAGGCTTGGCAGAACAACGCCTCTTCCAACACGACCTTTATCCAGAGAAAATTGACAACCGTTAAACTCATACTCAATGAAAACCAAAGAGCAAACTAGGAAGCTAGCCGCAGGTTGCTCAAAGCACTGCTTTGAGGTTGTAGATAAGACTGACGAAGTCAGCTCAAAACACTGTTTTGAGGTTGCAGATGGAAGCTGACGTGATTTGAAGAGATTTTCGAAGAGTATCATACGAAAAAGCCCTGTTCCTCTAGATGAGGAGCAAGGCTTTTTGTTTTTCAATTATTCTTCTGTTCCAAGGAAGTTTTTTGCAACGAGGGCTGCAAGAACCCCACCAACGATTGGTGCAAGGATGAAAATCCAAACTTGTTGAAGGGCTGCGCCACCTACCAAAACAGCTGGTGCCAAGCTACGAGCTGGATTTACTGAAAGCCCAGTAATGTTCAATCCGACAAGAATCATCGCCATCAAGGACAAACCGATTACCAAACCAGCAATCGCGCCATTTCCCTTGCTTGCTGAAGTCACAGTCATGATAACCAAGACAAACAAGAAAGTTGCGATGACTTCAAACAAGAAACCACCAAAGATAGTGACACCGTTTGCCAAGGCATTTTCACCAAGGCTAGCAGTTGACATACCCGAGTTAGCCAAGAGGAAGAAGACTGCGCCAGAAGCGATGAAAGCTCCAACAACCTGACCAAGTATGTAGTTTACAAGTTCTGAAGATGACAAACGTTTGTTAACAAACATAGCAATCGAAACAGCTGGATTCAAGTGAGCACCTGAAACAGTTCCGATTGAGTAGGCTGCAACTACGATTGCCAGACCAAAGGCAACGGCAATCCCTAGGTGACCAAGACCTTCAACACCATTTCCAAAAACAACAGCTCCTGTCCCGACGAATACAAGCATGAACGTACCGATTAACTCAGCAACAAATTTTTTCATTTTCTTTCTCCTTTTTTCAAAAACTAGATACTAGTCTATCAAAAGTAGGAAAGGGTTTCAAGAAAATTGATTGGAAATTTTTTGAAAATCATAGAACTACTAGCAATACCTAATATTGAAAAGATTGAATAGCTTCTTTCAAGTCATCTTGTAAACTATTTCTCTGGTCAAGTTGGACATAGACTTCCAACAGACAGGATCTGAAGTTGGAAAATTTATAAAAATCTTCCCTTTCTTCTATCGGAAAGTCAACAGCTTTTATCCAAGAAGCTACTTGCTCTTGCGCTAACTTCCCTTGTAAAATAGGTTCATAGATCACTCTTGCTAAACGCCAATCCTCATCATCTGTAAAGCGAATCGAAACTCTTTTAAATAGTTGGCCAAGTATATCAAATACTTCATGAACTCTGTTTTTAGGAAAGTTGGGATGACAAACCACCTCTGTCAGTAAATCGGCTCCATGTGCAAAAGCATGAACCCAACCATACTGACTTGAAAAACCCGTTGTATCCTTTTCTTTTGAAAGATAATACAAACCTTGATTTAAAAGGACATTACGAATTCCTGCATTTAATTCCTGATAAAAAATCGATTGCTGGTTGGCATCTGCAGACAAGAGATTTGCATAAATAAGCGCCCTAAAAGAACGTTCAAGGGTTGACAGGCCTACCTTATCAATATCTTTATCTAACCCTCCATCAGATGAAATCCCTTCAGCAATGAAATGAAATTGTTCCTGTGTAAATAGCTCTTCCTGAATCCCTCTAGCAAAGCTTGTAAAAACAAGGTCATCACGAATTTCTGGAGAAGGATCTCCCAAATGATCAAGTAGCCACTGGATTTCTTCCTGGTTATAACTTGGTTTTTCTTCTGCTATTTTTCTAAGTAACTTTTGATACATGGTCAATACCTCTACATTTCTAGCAACTGTTCAAAAATCTGTCCTTAAATGACTTTAGCAATTTGTAAAATTAAGTTAAAGAGAAAAAGACATTTATATTCAGAGAAACAGCACATTTCTGAAAGGATACATAAATGATTTATTCCATATTACCACAAATGAACTTGTAATGATAGAACTTTATCACAAAAATCACATTTCTGTCTCAAAAATTGCGAAAAACTAGTTATATAGTCATTTAGTTTTAAAAAAGCGTTCCAAACATTCAAAAATAGTTGGGACTTCCCTTAATAAATCTGTTACTTTCTTTTTTCAAGATAGCCCAAGCTTGCTCAATAGGATTCAAATCTGGTGAATAAGGCGGTAGAGGTAAGAAAAAGTGTTTATCTTGGATGCAGAGTTCATCCAAAATGTTCTTGGGATCAAAACTAGCATTGTCCATGATAATAACACGAGGTGTCTTCAAAGCAGGTAGGAGTTGTGTTTTGAACCACTCCACAAAGAAATCGCTTGTCCTGCTGTTCTTGTAAATCATGGGAGCTATAAACTCTCTGTCTACTTGTCCTGCAACAATTGAAGTTCGCTCAAAACGACGTCCGCTAATCTTTTCATAGACTTTCTCCCCTCTAGGAGTCCCTGCATAAGGACGAGGGAGCGCTATTGTATAATAGATTGAAACTAGAATAGTACACCTCTACTTCTAAAACATTGTTAGAAATCTATTTGACTGTCCTGATTGATTCATCCTGTTCTTATCTCATTTCACTATATTCACCGATAGTGAATCTCTACAGAGGACTTACACCTCAGATGCACGACATGCCCATCGTATAAAAAAATCTCCTACCCAAGGTAGAAGAATTTTAATCTTATAAAACTTAATCCGTCATGTCCGATACCAAAGTTCGATGCTCCAATGGAATACTGCACATAACTAGCAAGAAAATAAAGCCTGACTGAATCCAGAAGAGGGCCAAGTCAAAAATTCCGTGCACAGCAACCACTGTAAGGAAAGATAGATAAAGGCCGATAATCGGACGTTTCCCCGACTCCTGACTCATATCCATCATCAAGCGAACAGGAGCAACAGAAGACAAAACTAATAAAATAGTCCCCACAATTCCGTAACTCAGAATCGTATCAATATAAAGGCTATGAGCATGTTCATGATAAGGAGCATGTATCCGAGGATACGAGTGCATGTAGGTCAATGGCCCCTCACCCCAAAAAGGATTTTGCTTAAACAAGGCCATCCCAGCATCCCAAATAGAAATTCGTTCTTCCATAGAAGAATCTAAAGTCCCCATCCGAACTCCCAAATCACTGGAAAAGAGGAAGCTCAAGCCAATCGCAAATACCCCAATACTAAGCCAAAAGGCCTTCCAGTTTTTAATAGTCGTAAAGAGATAGATGATTGCTCCAGCGATAATAGCAGGAAAGGCAGTTCGATTTTGCGTAAAGTTCAATCCAAAGAGATTAACAAAGCCTGCAATCACACAGAATACTTTCAACCAATTCAACTTGGTCGTTGTAAATAGATAGAAAGCAATCATGATACAGAAACAACAAATAATTCCATAATAATTAGGATTAAAGAAGGTCACTTCTGCACGATTCTGATGCCACACCTGCATATTGGGTGAAAGAAAAGCATAGTTGAATTTCTTCACAATTTGGAAATGTTCTAAACTCGCAAAAGCAGCTGACAAGACGCTACCAAACAAGACGAGCTGCAAAATTAATCGAAAGAATTTATGTGATAAAATCGACTGATATTGCAAAAATAAAATAGCAAACAAAAACATTCCTACTGAAGCCACAAGACCCATCCAATTTTGTGCAAGAATGGATATAACAGTACTATAGCCAAGAAAAAGAAGCAGCATCGGATGCTCCCCCATTTTCTGAAGAATACTTTTCATGTCTCCTGTAAAAATCAAACTGATAATATATAAACAGAATACAACTACAAAAAGATAAAAGGGCAAAAAGATACTCAGGATAATTCCCAATAAAATCAGCTCTTTACTAGACAACCCTATCAGCTTTTCAATAAAGCCTATTGATTTCAAAATGAATCCTTTCTCTCCAAATCAGCTGATTCAGATAATAGTAAGCTATCCTATATTGTACCACTTTTTTAACAATTTGAAAACAAAGGAAACGTTTTCCAAAATAAAATGTAATTCGAATGTGATAATTGAAAGTTCTATAATGAAGTTAGCCACCCAGCCCTCCTAAAAATTAGATGGTTCAACTAGCTGATAGCTAGCACTCGATTTCATTTGATAAGAGGCTTGATGCTGTTAGGCTGACAAGCCAAGGCTAAGATTAGCCTTGGTTTAGCTGACAAAACTGCTTCAAGGGTTCCTCTTGTCAAATGAAAGCTCTTCTAGGCATAAGAAAACACCTCTGTGTTATACTTGTTGTTCAATCACAAACACAAGAAAGGCACAGAGATGAAAAGCCATTATACTACAAAAGCCAAACATTTGACAATCGATAGCCGTCGCTTAATCGAACGATGAAAAAAGGAAGGGAAATCAAATAGAGAAATCGCCTCTTTACTTGGAAAAGCTCCTCAAACTATCCATACTTCTTTAAAGCTGCCCATACTGAAGGAACAGCACAATTAAAATGTGCCGCAATTTCCCGTAAAAAAGCATCTGGATGAGCCTCTACAAAGGATTTCAATTCCTCTAAAGGAATCTTTCGGTTTTTGACGACTCGCTTTTTCCTCTCTAAGTGTCCTTGTTCACGTAAGTTCTTTTCCCACGTGAAGAGAGTTCTGACGCCAACATCAAAAACCTTGGCTGCCTCGACATGGCTGTGCCCCTCTTTGATGTAATCTAATGCTCGCTGTTTAAAATCTGTACTATATGCCATAGCTTTATTATAACATGCTTGTTTGAAACTAAGTAACTATAATAGTCAGCACATCGTCAAGTTTTCCTGATTTGAGGTAGTTGATAGAGGATTGGAGTGTCACTCCATCAAGCCCCAGAGATATGAGCACCAAACCGCTGATCTGGTCGCAAAGGGTAAAGAGATAACCACCATGGGCGTTGCCATAGTAGTTGAGCGACGAGTCCACTACTTTGGTCGTCACCACAACGTGACCATCTCTCATTTGTTCAATTTCGTAATTTTCAAAGGCAGATATAGCGTCAAAATGAAAGTCTTTCATCGTTTCCTCCTGATATTTCAAACGACACTATGATACTACTTTTTATAGGACTGTGCAAGGAGAAAGCTCCTAGTCTGGCAAAATTCCGACCTGCTCTACAAAGCGCATAAAGGCTGCCTGTCCTTGCTCCGTCTGCTTATAGACTCCTGCATCCTCAAGTACACGCGCAAAAATTGCACCCACAGAGTCCTTGACGATTTCAAGGGCTTTTTCTTTATCTGTTAGATCTGGATGTTGGCCTTTGAGTTGGTCTGCCCATTCCTGATGATAGTCGGCAACTGTATCAGCTTCTCCTACAAGATAGCTAGCGACTTGCTCCACTTCTTCTTTCAGACGTGGTGGCAAGATTGCCAAGCCCATGACCTCAATCAAGCCGATATTTTCCTTCTTGATATGTTGGACATCCTTGTGGGGATGATAGATGCCATCTGGATGTTCTGCAGAAGTCTGATTGTCTCGCAAGACCAAGTCCAACTCAAACTGTCCATCGCGTTTGCGGGCAATGGGTGTAATGGTATGGTGTGGTGTTCCATTACTTTCTGCCAAGACTTGCACTCTTGGATCTGAATACTGGCGCCATTCCTGCAAAATCTTATCAGCCAAGTTGATCAAATCTTCTTTGGAATCCGAAGTCAAACGCAACACTGACATGGGCCACTTGACAATCCCAGCCTTGACCTGATTAAAACCAGTAAAAGAGAAAGTCTTTTGCAAGGGAGCCAATTCCATAGGAAATACGTGACGGCCTCCCTGATAGTGGTCATGAGTCAGAATAGAACCTCCCACAATCGGCAAGTCGGCATTAGAGCCCGCAAAATATCCTGGAAACTGCTCTACGATAGCCAACAAACGTTCAAAGCTCTGACTGCTAATCGTCATGGGACAATGCTGGCCATCTAAAAAGATACAGTGCTCATTAAAATAAGCATAGGGCGAATACTGGAAGCCCCACTCCTGACCAGCCATTTCAAAACGGATAATTCGGTGATTGCTACGGGCTGGGTGGTTGACCCGACCATGGTAACCTTCATTCTCTAGACAAAGTTGACACTGAGGATAATTACTAGCTTGCACCAACTTGGCTACCGCAATCTCTTTCGGATCCTTTTCAGGCTTAGAGAGATTGATGGTAATTTCAAGTTCTCCATAATCAGATGGAACACGATAAGCGATATTTTTAGCAATGGCCTTGAGTTTGATGTAATCATTTTTCTGACTGAGTTGATAAAAATCCTCTATCGCTTGCTCAGGAGAGTGGACATAGGTTGCCCAAAAGTCACGATTGACCTGACTTGGACAAGGAGTCACCAAGTCCATCAATTCAGTACCAAGGATTTCACGCGCAGTCTGACTATCCTCAATCATCTCTAATCGAACGGCTTCCTCAACTAGCTGGTCCTTGAGGTCAATCAATTTATCCAGATTGGTCTCAACTTCCAAAACACCTTCTCCCACTCGTGCCAAAACACGGTTGGTCAGGTAGATTCGATCCATTTCCTCAAATGAACTTTCAGAAATGACATGTGTTACAAATTTATCTACTAAGATCACTATAGAGCCTCCTTTTGACTAGTCAAGGACGCGAGTGCCACCTGCAACTTCAGCGATATAGAAGCTTGGAGCGTATCCAACTACTTCCTCGTAGTGTTTGCCTACAGCTTCCTTAAAGGCCTCAACAGCATCTTTTTGCACCAAGGCAATGGCACAGCCGCCAAAACCTGCCCCTGTCATGCGAGCACCGAGAACGCCTTCTTGTGCCCAAGCTGTGTGAACAAGAGTATCCAATTCCAAGCCAGTTACTTCATAATCATGCTCCAGAGAAACGTGAGAGGCATTCATCAAACGACCAAATGTTTTCAAATCTCCTGCTTGAAGGGCTGCTTGAGCTTTGAGGGTACGTTGGTTTTCAAGCACAGCATGGCGAGCACGTTTCAAACGATTTTCATCTTTAATCAGATAGCTGTATTGGTCAAAGGCCCACTCGTCCAATTCACCCAAGGTCTGAATATCTAAGGCTGCTTGCAATTCTTCCACTGCTTTTTCACACTCAGCACGACGTTCATTGTATTTAGAGTCCGCCAATTCACGGCGCTTGTTAGTGTTCATGATAACAACGACATTGTCCTTCAAATCAAGTGGTACCAAATCATACTCTAAAGTGTTAGTATCTAGGTAAATAGCACGTTGGTCAGCCCCCATACCGATAGCAAATTGGTCCATAACGCCAGAGTTGACTCCGATAAAGTTGTTTTCTGTTTGTTTTCCGATTTTAACCAAATCGAGACGGTCTAGTTTTAAATCAAAGAGATGCTCTGCCACGACCCCTGTCAAGAGTTCCAAGGATGCTGATGAAGACAAGCCAGCACCATTTGGGATATTCCCATAAACATAAAAATCAAAACCTTTGTCAATCACGTGCCCAGCTTCTTGCAAGAAATGAAGAACCCCTTTTGGATAGTTAGTCCAGCCGTGCTCTTTTTCAAACTTAAGGTCAGCAAGAGGCACTTCTATGATACCCTTGTCCTCAAAGTTAGCTGAGTAGAAACGTAAAACTTGGTCGTCACGCTTGCGAGCTGCACCGTAAGTTCCCAAGGAAATGGCTGCTGGAAATACATGTCCACCATTATAGTCTGTGTGCTCACCAATCAAGTTGATACGACCTGGTGAAAAGAATGTTTGGTCTGCTTCTTGACCAAAAACAGCAAGAAAGTCTTTGCGAAGTGCTTCAGTAGTAAGATCTTGTGTCATATGATTTCTCCTTTTACTGTCCGTTAAGTCGTCTTAACGTGTAATCGTTTTCTTCTATTGTATCCAAGGGATTTCCCAAGGTCAATCCTTTTTACTAAAATTTTACTAAATTATCAGTAAAAGCAGAAAAATATGATATACTAACCTTAAAGAAGGAGGATTTATGGCTACCTTAAAAGACATTGCACAGCTAGCCTCTGTCTCTATCGCGACCGTATCCCGTGTCCTAAACCGCGATCAGAGCCTATCTGTTACAGAAGAAACCAGGCACCGTATTTTAACCGTTGCTGAAGAGCTGGGCTACACCAAGCACCTCAAGACAGGCGAGTCCCACAAGCCCAAGCAAAAGATTGCCATTATCCAATGGGTCAGCGAACAAGGGGAGCTGGACGACCTCTACTACTACCAGATTCGCCTAGGCATAGAAAAAAGAGCTCAAGAGTTGGACTACGATATCTTGCGCTATTTTAATGACCATCCTTTTACCCTAAGCGAGGAAGTGATTGGAATTCTCTGCATCGGAAAATTTAGCCGAGCTCAGATTTCTGCCTTTGAAGAATACCAAAAGCCTCTTGTATTTCTAGACAGTGATACACTTTCCATGGGACATACCTGCATTATTACGGACTTTTACACTGCTATGAAACAGGTTGTCGATTATTTCCTCAGTCAAGGGCTGAATCGCATTGGGATTCTAACAGGTCTTGAAGAAACAACTGATCAAGAAGAAATCATTCAGGACAAGCGTCTGGAAAACTTTAAGAACTACAGTCAAACAAAAGGAATCTATCATGATGAACTGGTCTTTCAAGGAAGCTTTACTGCCCAGTCTGGTTATGACCTGATGAAGGAGGCTATTCAGAGTTTGGGAGACCAACTCCCACCAGCATTTTTTGCAGCTAGCGATAGTTTAGCTATCGGCGCCCTCCGTGCCCTTCAAGAGGCTGGAATCAGCCTGCCAGATCGTGTCACCCTCATTTCCTTTAACGACACTAGTCTGACCAAACAGGTTTATCCTCCCCTTTCTAGCATCACGGTTTATACTGAAGAAATGGGCCGAGCAGGTATGGATATTCTTAACAAAGAAGTACTCCATGGTCGGAAAATACCTAGCCTGACCATGTTGGGAACCAAACTGACATTAAGAGAAAGTACCCTAAATCAAGAATAGGATAACATAAAAAACGAATAGAGTTCTAAAACTCCTATTCGTTTTTTATTCGATTACAATCATAGACTTAATTGTCTTACGTTCATCCATATCTTTGTAGGCTTGGTCGATATCTTCCAGTTTATAACTTGAAGTAAAGACGCGACCTGGATTGATATCACCATCAAGGACGGCTTTTAGTAAAAATTGCTTATCGTATGTTGTAGCAGAAGCTGCCCCACCTGCTACAGAGATATTTTGAATAAATGTCGAACCAAGAGCACGATTATTATAGTGTGGGACTCCTACAAAGCCCATACGCCCTCCATTATGAAGAACACCTAGCGCCTGTTCTATAGCAGCCTCCGTACCAACACATTCAAGTGCTGCGTCTGCTCCTCCACCGAGGATTTCACGCACCTTGGTAATTCCTTCTTGACCACGTTCTGCAACAACAGCTGTCGCACCTGACTCCATAGCCATCTTTTGACGGTCTTCATGACGGCTCATAAGGATAATTTGTGATGCTCCACGCATCTTAGCCGCGATGACAGCACATTGACCAACAGCCCCATCACCGATAACAACAACCTTGTCCCCTTTTTGAACATTTGCAACACGCGCCGCATGATAGCCTGTCGGCATGACATCTGCAAGAGTCAAAAGGGACTTGAGCATCCCTTCTGTATAGTCAGAAGGTTGACCAGGGATTTTAACCAGCGCCCAGTTTGCATAGTGGAAGCGAATATATTCTGCCTGAAAATCACCCCCCAAATTATTGCCAATATGATTGTCGCAAGAACCGTCAAATCCAGCAAGACAGGCATCACACTCACCACATCCATGTGTAAAAGGGACAATCACAAAATCACCTGGTTTCACCGTCGTAATGGCTTCCCCAGCTTCTTCAACAATCCCAATCGCTTCGTGTCCACTATTTTTGTGTCCAGCTTTCGTTTCTGGATTACGGTACCTCCATAAATCTGAACCACAAACGCACGCACGAACCACACGAATAATCACATCATCCGCTTCTATTATTTGCGGACGTTCAATGCTAGCAAGTCCAACCTGACCTGCCTTTGTATATACTGCTGATTTCATTTAAAATTTTCCTTCCTTATAAAGTTTAATTTTGAGATTTAAGCGATTTAAAGCCGTCTGTAACTGAGACAAGCGCTCCTCTAATTTTTTCTTTTCCTCTTCTAAAATACCAAGCCTCTCCTCTCGCGTTTCATCCCCCTTTTGGTAGAGCGACATATAGTCAACTAAACTGTCTACAGAGACACCTGTCGAACGAAAACACTTAATAAATTCCAGCGCTTCTATATCCTGATCTTGAAAATCACGAATCCCAGTTGCAGTACGAGTAATCGGTGGCACAAGACCAACCCGTTCATAATACCGAATCGTATCCGCTGAAATTCCCAACAAATCACTGGCAGATTTAATATTCATAGGCTAACCTCCTCTCCTTTCATTCACTGAGTTTAAGCTACTCTAACTCACTTATCTTATTATATAACTTTGAGTTGACTCCAAGTCAAGCATTTTGCACCTAATCGAAAAATTTTTATCATTAACAATCATATATCTGGAGTTTATACAATGCTCTTCTCTTACCAATTTTTGAAATATTTAAATAATAAAGAAATTACTCTATTCCAAATAAGATAGTACCCAAGTATTTTTCACTTTTTTCTAATGTTGATGCTCATAACTCCGTTCCAAGTCACACACCTTTCGCTTATGGGTTTGGTGAGTTTCTAGGTCAGCATCAATTTCAATGGTAATATTTTGAAAACCACAATCTTTTAGGAAAATTCGAATAGACTCTTTACAAGTTTCCATATGTTCCATTTCTTTTAGACAAACATGGACAATGGCATTTTTTTCCAAAGCATCCATAGTCCAGAGATTAAGCTGATTAAGGCTGGCCACATTGTCCAATCGCTCCAGGCCACTCTTTACTTGCTTGATATCAAGACCTTCTGGCACAGCATCCAAGAAAATCTTGAGTGTAGACCAAAAACGTGGAAGGGCTTTTGAAAGAATAAAGAAAGAAATGACAAGGGACAAAAGAGGATCTAGGATATACCAGTCCGTAAATCGAAGAACAATCGCCATCAGGATAACAGCTACCCACCCTAGCGTATCTTCCAGAAAATGCAGACTCAGAATAGACTCATTCTTTGTCTTTCCCTTACCAACCACCAGACTCGCTAACAGATTGATAGTAATCGCAATAATTCCTAACCAGAGAATCCCCTCATCATTGACTGGTTGCGGATGCAAAATCTTCGTGACATTTTCCAAAATGACTAGAACAGAGCCCGTTACGAGAATCACAGCTGTTACCAAGGCTCCTAGCAGGCTAAACCGCTTATAGCCCAAGGTGTACTGATTGTCTTCTTCACGATTGGAGATTGTTTCTAAAAAAGCTGATATTCCAATTGCAATCGCATCTCCCAAGTCATGCACAGAGTCAGCAAGAACAGCGCTAGAACCAAATATTCCACCTGCAATAAACTCAACAATGGCATAAGTCAAATTTAAGAAAAAAGCCACCCAAGCAGCATATTTTGCCTTCATATTTCTCATTCCTTTGTTATAATAGATTTATGAACACCTTGTTCATTATCATTATCCACTAAAACTCAAAGAAAGGATAGAAGCAAAAGGTCAGCTTTATTCAGTTCTGAACAATTTGCCTTAAGTGTCCATATGACTAACATTGACCGCCGTATCAGCAAAACCAAAAAAGCCATCTATCAAGCTTTTATACAACTTTTGAATGCTAAGGGCTACGAGACCACTACTGTTCAGGATATCATTGATCTCGCAGATGTGGGACGATCCACCTTTTACTGTCACTATGAGAGTAAGGAGCTTCTTCTGGACCAGCTCTGCCGCTACCTCTTCCATCATCTTTTTGAAAGAGAGCAAGCCATTTCAACCGAGGACTACCTCGCCCACCTCTTTCTCCATTTTCATAAAAACCAAGACCATATCACCAGTCTGCTATTTTCCAAAAATGACTACTTCCTCCGTCAACTCCATAAAGAGCTAGAACACCATGTCTATTCCGTGCTAGCTGATAATTTAAAAGAAGCCCACCCTAATCTGCCTACTTCTTACCTCCAACACTTGGTCATGTCCAACTTTATCGAGACATTGACCTGGTGGCTCAAAAAAGGTCAAGATTTCACAGACCAGGAAGTTGTCCAATTTTATCTAGACCTTCTCATTCCTAAAAATTGAATATAGAGTAAAGCTCAGTTGTCTTATTTCTAGGTTACTGAGTTTTTTATCTTTTCAACAACAAAAGAGGACCCGCCGATCCTCTTTTTCATACTATAAATCCTTGATTATCAACTATATCTGTTTTAATCGAAATCTCAAAACAGCACTTTCAAACATCTTTTCCTAGTTAAGTAAATCAGTATTCTGCTTAGCTGCCTTGCTCCATTGATACCAACCAACTAGACTGTTAATGAGATAAATTAGATATTTCCCTTGAATTTGCAGGCTTTCTCCCCACCAGAGATAGATTGAAAAGACATTGGTAGCCGCCCAGAATATCCACTGTTCACGGTAAACAGCTGTCATGAGGATTTGCCCTACCCCATTGGTTGCATCTGTGATTGAATCACGATAGGGACGATTGGCACCAATAGACTGATAAATGAAGCCAAAGGCCAACCACCAAAGCACACTAATGGAAAGATACTTTGTCCAGCCCTTGCCGTCCAGTTTACGCGCGACAAACTCCTGCTTTTCCTTCTTAAACTGTGCCTGATAAATCCAAACTAGAAGTCCAATTGGCTGCATGACTGTGAAGTAAAGTGTCGTCAGCACCTCACCATAAAAGCCTTTCTGTAGGGCCAAAATAAGGTAAATAACAGAGTTAATCAAGCCAAAAAGATAATTACTTGCTCGACCTTCCGATACAAAGATTACACAGATAATCCCTGTCAAGCTACAAATCATCCCAATCCAGTCAACAATACGATGTTCGTAAACCAACTCCAGCCAGAGAGGAAAACTTCCTAAAACCAGCAAATAAATCCACTGGGCAAAACTACGATGGGCAAAGAGGTCATCCCAGATAGCCTTCATAGTTCCTGAAAATCCTAAATCAGCCATAGCCGCAACCATACGACGGTAACCACCTGACATTTCACCTAGGGTTGTTTTGATATTTTCAATTTTCTTTTGCAAATAAGTATGCATCATTTCTCCTTTTGTTTTTAAAGAGCCGTGTCTGGATAGACTTTCGGACGCAACGCTCTATTAGATAATGAACTGCCTATACACAAGATTTCTAACCTTAGTCGACATGAGCTGAAACCCCTTATTTGTTAAGTAGTTCACAAAATATTATACACCTATTTTATGAATAGTCAACTGTCTTTACAGTAAAATTTTAGAAAATCATGAAAATTTTCTCTTTCTTTCCATTTTAAGTGACATTCAGTCATTCTCACATCAAAAAAGCCCAGACGAAATTGTCTGAGCATTCTTTTATCTAGTCGTTTAAGGAAGTTGAGTTCAGTATGTTTAAAGTCTCTACCCCATCATTTCTTCAACAAACCTTGTTCTTGTAGAAATTCCTTGGCTACTTGTTCCGCTGACTTGCCTTCAACACCGACTTGATAGTTGAGCTGGCTCATCTGGCTTTCAGTAATTTTACCAGCCAATTTATTGAGAACTGTTTCCAACTCTGGATGTTTCTTGAGAAGAGCTTCTTTCATCAGTGGAGCCCCTTGATAAGGTGGGAAGAGTTGTTTGTCATCGTCCAATACCTGTAAATCATAACGTGCCAACTCTGCATCGGTTGAATAGGCATCCGTGATTTGAATATCACCTGACTGAATTGCCTGATAGCGAAGGGCTGGCTCCATGGTCGCCACATTAAGATTGAGACCATACATTGACTGCAAGCCCTTATTTCCGTCTTCACGGTCATTAAACTCGAGAGTAAAACCTGCCTTCAGCTGCCCTTCCACTTTTTTCAAGTCCGAAATGGTCTTCAAGCCATATTCTTGAGCAATCTTTTTCGGAACAGCTACAGCATAGGTATTTTGATAAGACATGGGTTTGAGATAGGCTAGATGATCCTGTTTGGCAATACCATCACGCGCTACATCATAAACCTGCTCTGGCTCATGACTCACTTTCGGTGATGGCTGAAGTAAACTTTCAGTCACCGTTCCTGTAAATTCAGGATAGATGTCAATATCGCCTTTTTTCAGAGCTTCATAGAGGAAGCTTGTTTTCCCAAAATTCGGTTTAACAGTCGCAGTCATACTGGTATTTTCTTCAATGAGGAGTTTATACATATTGGCCAAAATTTCTGGTTCTGGTCCCAATTTCCCAGCAATGACCAAGTTCTCTTTCTCTTTTTGAGCCAAAAGAGCTGGACTATAAGACAAACCAAGCAATAAGGTCACCAAGGCAAAACCAGAAAAAATCGTCCGCAATTTTGCTTTTTCCATCACTTTTAGTAGGAAGTTAAAGGCAATGGCTAGCACTGCAGAAGAAAGTGCCCCAATCAAAATCAGACTGGCATTATTACGGTCAATTCCCAAAAGGATAAAGGAACCCAGTCCCCCTGCACCAATCAAGGCAGCCAAGGTTGCCGTACCGATAACCAAGACAGCTGCAGTCCGAATCCCAGACATGATAACCGGCATGGCCAGTGGAATTTCGAATTTCTTGAGACGTTCCCATCTGGTCATCCCAAAGGCAATCCCAGCCTCTTGCAGACTCGGATCAATTCCCTTGAGTCCAGTGATGGTATTTTGCAAAATCGGAAAAATCGCATAGATCACTAGAGCTGTCAATGCAGGCAAGGTTCCAATTCCCATCAAGGGGATAAAGAGTCCCAACAAGGCCAATGAGGGGATGGTCTGGAAAATCCCTGCAATCTGCAAGACCCAGTCCGCCATCTTTTCATGATAACGAAGAAATACCGCTAAGGGAATCGCGATAAAAATAGCTAGTAACAGTGTCAAAAGTGACAACTGCAAATGTTGAGATAGAGCTGTCAACCAATCACTAAAACGATCCTGAAAAGTTGCAATTAAATTAGTCATGAACACTACCTCCAAACAAGTCTGCTACAAAATCTGTTGCAGGAGCTTTTAAAATAGTCTCGGAATTCGCCACCTGGCGAATCTCTCCATCCTGCAAGACAGCAATACGGTCCGCCAATTTCAGAGCTTCATCCGTATCATGGGTTACAAAAATCGTTGTCATCCCAAATTCTTTATGCAATTCTTTCGTCAGAATCTGCAACTGTTTTCTCGAAATAGCATCCAAGGCTGAAAAAGGTTCATCCATGAGGAGAATCTTAGGCTGACCAATCATAGCACGAACAATTCCAACCCGTTGCTGTTCTCCACCAGATAGCTCACTTGGAAGTCGATGCCCATACTCGGATACTGGTAAACCAACCTTAGCCAAGAGCTCTTCTGTTTTCTGAGCAATTTCTTCCTTAGTCCAGCCCTTCATCTCAGGAATCAGGGCAATATTTTCCTCAACCGTTAGATTGGGAAAGAGAGCAATGGCCTGTAAAACATAACCAGTAGACAGACGAAGCTCCCGCTCGTCATAGTCTTTGATGCGCTTGCCATCCATATAAATATTTCCATCAGTCGGTTCCAAGAGACGGTTAATCATCTTAATCATGGTCGTTTTACCGGATCCAGAAGGCCCAACTAAAACCATAAATTCCCCATTATCAATCCGTAAATTGACATCTCTCAAGACATCTTTTTCTGTGTAGCGCAAGGCTACATTTTTGTATTCAATCATTCTTTGTCCTCATTTTAAAACTTTCCTCGATTGGTCATGTCTTCTACCTTAGGCATGACTTCCTTATTGTCCCAATGCTCCACAATTTTTCCATTTTCTAAACGGAAGATATTGTACTGGGCATAAGCAAGGCCATCAATCTGAGTCTGACCATAGCTAACCACATAATTTCCTTGTCCTAAGAGTTGGAAAATAAAGTCAAAAATGGCCTTTACTTATAAACAGCTAATTTGATCTATTTTAATCCTCTTTTGCCTTCTCTTTCAGATTCGCCAAAATTCTTTCTTGAAAGGCTTCAAATTGCCGAATTTCTTCCTCTGAAAATCCTTTGTAAAAGATCGTATCCAATTTCTGACTAACACGATGCCCCACTTCTTTCTGGGACTTGCCTAACTCCGTTAAAACTAAATACTTCTTACGCTTGTCTTTTCCACACGGACTAACAATTACAAGCTTTTGTTCCTCTAGCTTTTTTATCATAGTCGTCAGCGTATTATTCGCAAGCCCAGTCGCAAGCGCGATATCTGTCGCAGTTGCGCAGCCAGTTTTACTATTCCATAAAACCGCTAAAATCTTACCCTGTTCACCCCTATAAAGAGCCTCAGGATCTTGGCTCAGTAACTTCTGAAAAATCCGCCCATTCAACAAACGAATATGATGGGCTAGCAAATGACTATCTTTCATAACACCTCCAATTATTTCGATATCGAAATGAATAGAATAATTGTAACACTTGTCCTTTCAACTGTCAACTATTTCGATTTAGAAATAATTTTTGATAATGATTTACATCACCATACTCCGGTTCAACTAACTTTTAACGAGAGTTTCTAAACTCCTTCGTCCTCCAGTCTACAAAAGCCTTCCATCCGTACTATCCTATATTTTATTAGGAGACACGTTTTTCCTATCAGACCATTTATTTTAAAGATAGAAGTAAATCATAATTGCTTCCATCTGTTCTTCTATAGTATATTGAAGTTGGACTAGGGCACTGTATCTTCTAAAACATTGATAGAAAGCAATTTGAATTTCCCAATCAATTTGTTCGTATTTATACTCAATGAAAATCAAAGAGCAAACTAGGAAGCTAGCCGCAGGCTGCTCAAAACAGTGTTTTGAGGTTGTAGATAGAACTGACGAAGTCAGCTCAAAGCACTGCTTTGAGGTTACGGATGAAGCTGACGTGGTTTGAAGAGATTTTCGAAGAGTATTAATTTCACCTTACCCTATCTTTCTCATAGCACACTTCAAACAGCCTATCCCCTACCGTTTGACGATTCCTCACTTCGTTCCACTTCCATTACAGAAGTTTCATCACTACTATGGTCTCGGCTGACTTCTCATGATTCCTTGTTACTACGCTTTCAGCGCTCATGAGATCTCACGGGATAAGTCCTACATCTTTCCTCGTTTATACAAGATATGAGGACGTTAAAAGGTTAGAGTGAAAATAGGAAATCTGACGCAGAGTCTTTAGACTCTAGAAAGATTTATCTTTTTCACACAAACCTTAGTCCGAATTCAATTACTCTCGTGATTTACGCATATAGGTTACGACTACCTTTTTGGACTTTAGAGTTTCTGGCCCCCTTATCCGCTATATACGCCTTACTATCACCTTCCTGTTCGTAGAGCCACGATTTCGCTATCCCTTCCTCTGACGATTCTTATTTCCAGTGTCAGACTTAAAACGGTCTATCTCCAGACCGTTTTAATCCGCTACCTCACGATAGTCAGGCTTGGGAATCGCTATTGGGTTCACCGGTAGCAGGTGCCCACCGAGGACTTACACCTCAGATGCACGACATGCCCGTCGTACCAAAAAATGCTTTGATCCGCAATGGAATCAAAGCATTTTAAAGAACTCCCCGTACATAAGGGCAGAAGCCGCAGTTCCTCTGTACTTGGATTCTTCTCTTTTAATAAAGCGAGCCAAGTTGAGCAACTCAGGTGCCGGATGTTTGGGATTCTTGAGCAATTCACGATTGACCAGTCCTGAGAGACGGACTGCCAGCAATTGCTCATTTGTAGTAGACAGTTTTTTAGCAGTCTCTAGGAGAGCAGCAACTAAATCTTCACTCAAATCATGTCGAGCATGATTGTAAAGATCTTTTATAAGGCTTTCTAGGTTTGGTTCTACCATCCCTACCACCTCCCTTATGGTTTAATAATTTTTAATCAAATCAACCGTTGAACGATCCAATTTTTTCACCAAGGCTTGCAAGAAAGCTTGCGCTTCTAAGAAGTCATCCATAGCGTAGAGGGTTTGATGAGAATGGATATAACGAGCGCAAACACCGATTGTTGTAGATGGGACACCACCATTTTTCAGATGAGCTGCGCCAGCGTCTGTTCCGCCTTTACCACAGTAGTATTGGTACTTGATACCCGCTTCTTCAGCCGTTGTCAAAAGGAAATCTTTCATACCTGGGAGAAGCAAGTGACCTGGGTCGTAGAAACGAATCAAGGTTCCATCTCCAATCTTGCCTTGACCACCATAAACATCACCAGCAGGTGAGCAGTCAACTGCTAGGAAAACTTCTGGGTCAAACTTAGTTGTGGAAGTATGAGCACCACGAAGACCAACTTCTTCTTGGACGTTAGAACCCAGATAGAGTTCATTTCCGAGTTTTTGGCCTGAAAGAGCTTCCGCCAACTCGCTAACCATAAGAACACCGTAGCGATTGTCCCAAGCTTTTGAGATGATATTTTTTTCATTGGCTGTCAAGATTGCAGAGCTATCTGGTACGATGGTGTCTCCAGGACGGATGCCAAAACTTTCTGCCTCAGCCTTGTCCGCAAAACCGCCATCAAAGACGATATCTGCAATAGCTGGCATAGTTGGTCCACCCTTTCCACGAGTCAAATGTGGAGGGACAGAACCCGAAATCACAGGAATTTCACGACCGTCACGAGTCAAGAGTTTGAAACGTTGGCTGCTAACCACCATAGGATTCCAACCACCGATTTCTACCACACGGAAGGTACCATCTGGCTTGATTTCGCTGACCATAAAACCAACTTCATCCATGTGAGAAGCGACCAAGACGCGCGGTGCATCTGCAGCTTCTGAATGTTTAATTCCGAAAATACCACCCAAGCCATCTGTCACCACTTCATCCACGTGCGGTGTCAACTTTTCACGAAGATAAGCACGGACAGGTGCTTCATGACCTGAGATAGCAGCAAGTTCTGTTACTTCTTTGATTTTTGAAAATAATGTTGTCATTTCAGTTCCTTCTTTCTTTCATCCATTTTACCACTTTTTAGAGGAGAAGGATAGTGGGAAGGTGGATAGTTTCTTACTCAGTTTTCCTATAAAAAAGAGAGACAGATATTCTTTCAGGAATTTTTCTTTCTTTTTTACATTAAATTGTCAGAAATTTTATTGACAGATTAGAAAAAACATGTTACAGTAATATCCGCAGGTATCTTTCGATACCAAATCTACATGAAAGGACGGGGTATGAAACTTTCTCATTATTTAATTGGCTTACTTCTGCTCCTAGTCTTTCTCTCTATTAGCATTGGAACCAGTGATTTTTCATGGGGAAAACTCTTTGCTTTCGACCAGCAGACCTGGCTACTATTTCAGGAGTCCCGTCTTCCAAGAACCATCAGTATTCTCCTTGCGGCCTCTAGTATGAGTATGGCAGGCCTTCTCATGCAGACCATCACTCAAAATCAGTTTGCTGCTCCGAGTACAGTTGGAACCACTGAAGCCGCCAAACTGGGAATGGTATTGAGCCTCTTTATCTTTCCGTCTGCGAGTCTAACCCAAAAGATGCTCTTCGCTTTTGTTTCATCCATCATATTTACCCTCTTCTTCCTAGCCTTTATGACCATTTTTACTGTAAAGGAAAGGTGGATGTTGCCTCTGATTGGAATCATCTATAGTGGGATTATCGACTCAGTCACAGAAGTTATCGCCTATCGTTTCAATCTGGTTCAGAGTATGACTGCTTGGACCCAAGGATCCTTCTCCATGATTCAGACCCATCAGTATGAGTGGCTCTTCTTAGGCCTCATTATCCTGATAGCCGTTTGGAAATTATCCCAAACTTTTACCATCATGAATCTAGGAAAAGAAACCAGTGAAAGTTTGGGGATTTCTTACTCCCTACTTGAAAAACTAGCTCTCTTTCTGATTGCATTAACGACAAGCGTCACCATGATTACCGTGGGTGCCTTACCATTTCTTGGAGTTATTGTTCCCAATCTTATTCGCAAGCGTTATGGAGATAATCTGAGTCAAACCAAACTCATGGTCGCACTGGTTGGTGCCAATCTAGTTCTGGCTTGCGATATCCTATCCCGAGTTCTGATCAGACCCTATGAGTTGTCTGTCAGTCTCTTGCTAGGAATCATTGGTAGCCTCGTCTTTATCCTACTTCTCTGGAGAGGGGGACGAAAAGATGCAGACTAAAAGCAAACATACCAAGCTCTTCTGGATTCTCATTATTCTTGCCATCGGAGCTTGTCTTCTCTACTTTTGGCCCATCACTCACTTGTCAGCCTTTACTTGGAAGTTGCGTTCCCAAAAGATCATCGTTTATCTCTTGGTAGCCATCGCGACTGGGATTTCGACCATTAGTTTTCAAACCCTGACGGAAAATCGATTCCTGACGCCTAGTATTTTAGGAATCGAATCCTTCTACGTCCTACTACAAACCCTACTACTGGTTTTTGAAAGTAAGTTTCTTCAACTCGGGAAGTCTCCCATTTTAGAATTCCTAGTCTTACTTCTACTTCAATCCCTCTTCTTTCTCGCCTTGCAAGGCTACTTGAAGACACTGATGAAGCAAGACCTTGTCTTCATTCTGTTGATCTGTCTAGCCCTCGGAAGTCTCTTTCGAAATATCAGTACCTTCCTTCAGGTCCTGATGGATCCAAACGAATACGATAAACTGCAGAATAGTCTCTTTGCCTCCTTTCAACATCTCAACACTTCCATCCTAGCCATTGGTTCTCTGATTATCCTTGCTTTGACAATCTTTTTCTTTCGAAAAGCAGTCATTCTGGATGTCTTGCACCTACAAAGAGAAACAGCTCAGATATTGGGACTCGATGTTGAAAAAGAACAGAAAGAGCTCCTCTGGGGCATCGTACTTTTGACCTCAACGGCCACTGCCTTGGTAGGGCCCATGGCCTTCTTCGGTTTTATGCTAGCCAACCTCACCTACCTAATTGTCAATGACTATCGGCACAAGTTACTCTTTATCGTGGCCATTCTGATCGGATTTATCAGTTTGACTTTGGGACAAGCCCTAATTGAACGAGTATTTGCTCTGGAAATTCGCATCAGTATGATCATCGAGAGTGTGGGTGGCTTTTTATTCTTTATCTTACTTTACAGGAGGGCTCGTCGGTGAAACTGGAAAACATTGACAAATCCATTCAAAAACAGGATATTCTGCAAGGTATTTCCCTTGAAGTCAGTCCTCAGAAACTGACAGCCTTCATTGGTCCAAACGGTGCTGGAAAATCGACTCTCCTCTCCATCATGAGCAGACTGACCAAGAAAGATCAGGGAATTCTCAGTATCAAAGGCCGTGAAATCGAGAGCTGGAATTCGCAAGAACTGGCTCAAGAACTCACCATCCTAAAGCAGAAAATCAATTACCAAGCCAAATTGACTGTTGAAGAACTGGTCAGTTTTGGACGTTTTCCCTACAGCCGAGGTCGACTGAGACCAGAAGATTGGGGAAAAATCCGAGAAACTCTGGACTATCTGGAACTGACCAACTTAAAAGACCGCTACATAGATAGCCTGTCTGGAGGCCAGCTCCAGCGGGTCTTTATCGCTATGGTACTGGCCCAGGATACAAACTTTATCTTGCTGGACGAACCACTCAACAATCTCGATATCAAGCAAAGCGTCAACATGATGCAGATTCTCAAGCGACTGGTGGAGGAACTCGGAAAGACCATTATCATCGTTCTCCACGATATCAACATGGCCAGCCAGTATGCGGATGAAATTGTCGCCTTCAAGGACGGTCAAGTCTTTAGCAAGGGAAGAACCGATCAAATCATGCAGGCTGACCTGCTCAGTCAACTATATGAGATTCCTATCACGCTAGCTGATATCAATGGCAAAAAGATTTGTATCTATAGCTAGTAACATAGAAGCTCAAGTTAGAGAACTTTCAGTCTCTTAGTCAATAAAACCTAGAGACTCCCTAAATCGTTATCACATTTTAAAAAGGAGAAATTATGAAAACATCCCTTAAACTTTATCTCACTGCCCTAGCGGCCAGCTTCTTGCTTCTACTTGGTGCATGCAGTACAAATACAAACTCAAGCACTAGTCAGTCGGAAACAAGCAACTCTGCTCCAACAGAGATAACCATTAAAAGTTCACTAGACGAAGTCAAACTTTCCAAAGTTCCTGAAAAGATTGTGACCTTTGACCTCGGCGCTGCGGATACTATTCGTGCTCTAGGATTTGAAAAAAATATCGTTGGAATGCCTACAAAAACAGTACCAACCTATCTCAAAGACCTAGCTGGAAAAGTTAAAAATGTTGGTTCTATGAGAGAACCTGATTTAGAAGCTATCGCCGCCCTTGAGCCTGATTTGATTATTGCTTCCCTACGTACACAAAAATTCGTAGACAAATTCAAAGAAATCGCCCCAACAGTTCTCTTCCAAGCAAGCAAGGACGACTACTGGACTTCTACCAAGGTTAATATCGAATCCTTAGCAAGCGCCTTCGGCGAAACTGGTGCACAGAAATCCAAGGAAGAATTAGTCAAGCTAGACAAGAGCATTCAAGAAGTCGCTACTAAAAATGAAAGCTCTGACAAAAAAGCCCTTGCCATCCTCCTTAATGAAGGAAAAATGGCAGCCTTTGGTGCTCAATCTCGTTTTTCTTTCTTGTATCAAACCTTGAAATTCAAGCCAACTGATACTCAATTTGAAGATTCTCGCCACGGACAAGAAGTCAGCTTTGAAAGTGTCAAAGAAATCAACCCTGACATTCTCTTTGTCATCAACCGTACCCTTGCCATCGGTGGGGATAACTCTAGCAACGACGGTGTCCTAGAAAATGCCCTTATCGCTGAAACACCTGCCGCTAAAAATGGTAAGATTATCCAACTAACACCAGACCTCTGGTATCTAAGTGGAGGCGGTCTTGAATCAACAAAACTCATGATTGAAGACACACAAAAAGCCTTGAAATAAGCTGATTTAAACTCAATTTAAGTAAAATTTTGACATGATAAAACACATCCTATCAAGTAGTTCATGAAAACCTGATAGGATGCGTTTTTATCATTTTGAAATCTGTTTGCCCAGCCTCTTATTTTTCTTCTTGATTCCGTTTAAGGGAAAAGTGATCTGGGACGGGGTCCTTACCTGTTTTCGACCAGTGATGACAACGTAAAATCCGAGTCAAGCCCATCAAGACACCCTTGAAGCCATGTTTTTCAATAGCCTGAATCATGTAGTTGGAACAAGTCGGCTCAAAGCGACAAGAGGGTGGAAAGGCTGGCGAGATAAAACGTTGGTAAAAGCGCACAGGCGCTATTAAAATTCGTTTCATTATTTCTTGCTTACAGCCATGGTGTGTAGTTGGCTGATTTCTTTTTTGTTAAGACGACGGGATTCTCCTGGACGGAGTCCTGTCAAGTCTAGGTGTCCGAAACGAGTCCGAGACAACTTGTCTACTTGGAGACCAACAGCTTCAAACATCTTTTTAACCTGATGGTTACGCCCTTCATGGATGGTCAACTGCACCACAGAGCGATTTTTGACTGGGTCCACTTTGAGAATTTCATAAACAGCTGGCTTGGTTTTCTTACCATCAATCTCAAGACCACGGGTCAAGGGGCGGAGATTGTCCTTATTGGCCACACCTTTAACACGCGCGACATAAACCTTGTCAATCTCATTACGAGGGTGAATCATCTCGTCTGTAAAGTCCCCATCATTGGTCAAAATCAAGACACCTGATGTATCCCAGTCCAAACGACCCACAGGGTAAATGCGCTCTTTGACATTGGGCAAGAGGTCGACAACCGTCTTGCGACCCTTGTCATCTGTTACACTGGAAATCACACCGCGTGGTTTGTTAAGCAGATAATAGACCTTTTCTTCGTTGTAGATAGGTTGACCTTCAACTTCGACCTTGTCGCCTGACTTGATAGTGGTTGCTAGTTCACGCACCACTTGGCCGTTAACCGTCACCAAACCTTGCTTGATCAGCTCTTCTGCTTTTCTCCTACTGGCCACACCTGCGTGGGCAATATACTTATTGATTCTCATCTTCTTCTATCCTTTCACCAAATAATTGGCTTTCTTGGGCTTGAATCTCAAGCTCATCAATCACTGGTAATTCTTCTAAATGGTTTATCCCCATGTAATCTAGGAAATAATCCGTAGTCACATAGAGGTTGGGGCGCCCCAATACTTCCTTTTTCCCGTCTTCCTTTATCAGGTCAAAAGCTTGCAACTTTGCCAAGGCTCCACTCGAGTTAACCCCACGGATGGCATCAATTTCTATCCGCGTAATCGGCTGTTTGTAGGCAATAATGGACAAGGTCTCAAGGGCAGCCCGAGACAAGCTCTGGTTGATAGGCGCCTTAGAGTATTCCTTCAAAATCTCTGCAAATTGAGGCTTGGTCACCAATCTATAAGCACCACTTGTCTCAATCAAAGCCAAACTGGAATCTGGGTCCTTTTCATACTTCTGGGCTAATTTTCCTAAACTCTGCTGGATGCCTGTCGGTGGCAGAGAGAGGAGTTCAGCTAACTGGCGGACCCGAATCCCATCTTCACCCGCTACAAACAAGAGCGCTTCTATTTTTGCTAAAGTACTCATCTTTCCTCTCTATCAAGTCTAGCTTTGAGGCACTTGACTTTCTTCCTTCTTTTCCATGAGATAGATATCTCCGAAACTCTCCTCTTGCACGAGGATCAGCTCCTGGGTTTTGATTAACTCTAGGGTTGCCAAAAAGAGGGTGATGACCTCTTGGACATTCTGGGCTTCCTTGAACAAATCCTGCAAGCGCAATTGATCTCGTCCAATCAAGGATTCTTTCACAATAATCATCATGTCCTCAATCTTATACTCATCCCGCAAGATAGTCGTGTGATTTTGTGCAAACTCCTCTTTTTTCTTGGCTAGGATATTTGAAAAAGCCAAAAAGAGGTCAATGGTCGTCTTGTCATGCACAAGCTCCGCATCTTCGTAAATCAACTCTGTCGGCGCTTTGGAATAGTGCTGGGCCCGTTCTTGGTGCTTGGCTTCCAAGTGCTCCCCCAAAAGCTTGAACTTGCGGTATTCTTCGATTTGAGAGAGAAGATCCTGCTCTAGGTCATCTTCCAAATCTGTCACTTCCGCTACCTTTGGAAGGAGTTTACGACTCTTAATCAGCATGAGCTGGCTGGCCATGACCATGTACTCGCCCGTCACTTCCAGACGCATGGCCTGCAGAGTTGAGACATAGGCTAGATACTGTTCAATGACTTCCGTAATGGGCACATCGTAGATATCCATCTGATACTTAGAAACCAGGTGCAAGAGCAAGTCCAGGGGCCCTTCAAAATCCTTTAATTTAATATCCATTATCTATACTTTTCTAAGGTCAGGACTGTTTTTAATCCTAATTTTTTTGCAATTTCGTACAAATCGACCTTGTTTTCAATTTGTCGTAGAATGAACTGTTCCCGCAAGGCTTGGGCTGATAGTGCTGGAAAACCTTTCTCCTTGACAAAAGCTTCTAGCTGACGAAAGGCCCACTGACGAGAATAGGCTTTCCCTGCCCTTTCAAAAAGATAGGTCTGGCCCATCAAGGGTTCCAACTCTGAAAGCAAGGTTGTGGGAATGGTGACAATCCTCTGTTGGGAATCCTTCTTGATTCGCAACACCTGAAAATCCAGATTGATATCCGCAACCTTTAGAGCTAAAATCTCACTGGGCAAGAGCCCTATTTCCAAGATTAGGAGAGCCAGTAAGCGGCCCTCTGGATAGTCGCTTTCCTGCCAAAAAGAGTCTAGGTCTAACAGTTCTGACTTCTCGGTCTTCTTTTCAGCTTGTTTAGCTAATTCCAAACGGTAAAAGCTGTCCACTTCTCCTTTTTGATAGAGAAAGTAGAGAAATTGATTACAGGCCGAAATCTTTCGCTTCTGAGCGCTGATTTTTAGATTGGCTAGCTGGGCTTGGTAAATCTTGAGACTAGTATCAGAAACCCGCTCGCCTACTATGTCTAAAAATTGCTCCAAATCATACTTATAGGACTGCTTGGAATTGGCAGATAAGCCCTGCTTTTCTTCTAAAAAGGCTGAAATCCTATCTCTCATTTGCATCGAATCTCATATTCCTTACTAAAGTCATGCAAGAGGGCATTGACTGCTTTGAGGATAGACTTGCGCGTGATAATCCCTTGGAAAATACCAGACGCATCCACAACCGGCAAGAAGGACTCATCTACCAGCTTGTGCAAGACCTCCGTAATGGTGAAATCAGGCGAAACAACCGCTACGTCCGTTTGGGTCATATGAACGATATCCGTATCCGCCATGATTTCTTGGCTCAAGTCATGCTCCATCTGATAAGCCATAATATCTCTGAGCCCAATCGTCCCAACAAACTGTTTTTCATCTGTCACAACAGGAACACGGGTATAGGTCATCTGACTGAGCAAGAGGGTCGCATGATCCGCATTGTGGGTATCAATCAACACGGCTAGATTTTCAGCAGGAGTCAAAAAAGTTTCCTCCTGCCCCAACAAGAAAGTCTCAAACTCCTTGGCAATCATCGGCTAAACTCCTTGGACAAGCCTGGATACACCTCATGGTTTCGTGTCAAAAAGTCCACTTTGAAGTAACTATCATCAATCTCCACACGAGCATAGAGACATTCTCTGATGGTTCCACGTGGTTGACTGATGGAACCTGGATTTAGAAAGAGGGTCTTGCCTTCCATCCAAGCACTTGGCACATGCAAGTGACCATAGAGGCAGATATCGGCCTCTTCTTCCTGAGCCCAGTAGTCCAACTTTTGAAAGTTGAAATTGATGTCAAACAAGTGACCATGGGTTTGGATAATCTTGGTCGAACCAAGCTCAGTCACCAAACGTTCTGGGTAACCTGCATAGAAGTCCATATTCCCTTTAACAACACGGATGCCTTCCCAAAGGGGAGAATCAGGACGCAGTTCAGAATCGCCGTTATGAAAAACGGCATCAACTTTGCCCACATAGCGATCACGGATTTCTTCCACAATCAAGCTATCGCCATGAGAATCGCTCATTACAATGATGGTTTGCTTTGCCATGATGGAAATACCTCCAAAAGTTTCTTAACGGCTAAGGCACGGTGAGATTGACTATTTTTTTCTTCGAGGGTTAATTCAGCTGAGGACTTGCCTGTCTCTCCTACAAGGAAGAGAGGATCGTAACCAAAGCCATTTTCACCCTTGGGTTCAAAGTTAATATAGCCTGACCAGTCTGCTTCAACAACCAAGCTTTCCTTGTTGGGACTGGCTACGACTAGGGTTGTATGGAATTGAGCCGAGCGGTCCTTGAGTTCAAAGACCATGGCCAATTCGTGCAAGAGCTTGGCATTGTTTTCACGGTCAGTAGCTCCCATTCCTGCGAAACGAGCTGACCAGACACCTGGCAAGCCACCAAGGACATCGACTTTGAGACCTGAGTCATCTGCCAAAACCATCTTGCCCGTTAATTGAGAAATGGTTTCTGCCTTGAGGCGGGCATTTTCTTCAAAGGTCATGCCTGTTTCAGCTACTTCAGGCAAGTCAGGGTAGTCATTGAGATTTTCCACATCGTAGCCTAGCTTGTCAAAGATAGCTCGGAATTCCTTGGTCTTGCCCTCGTTACGAGTCGCAATCAATAAGGTTTCTCTGACCTTGTTTGTCTCAAAAAAATCTTGAACATTGACCCCTTCTTTAGGCAATTCTACATACAAGAGTTGCCCATTTTCAACCAAGAGCAGGGCCCCATGACGTTGAATAACTTCCAAGTTTCGTCCCATTTCTTGATTAAGCATGTCTACCACAAAGGAGAACAAACGGTAGGTAGAACCATAGCGTAAAACAGTAACTGAAAGCGGGAAACCATACTCTTCATCTCCAAATATTTTGGAGAATTCAAACAGAGGAAAATCTGTCTTATAGTCGCTCAAACTGTTAACGCCACCAAAAATACTATAAGACCCAACATACCAGTCCTGGTCATCCTTATATTCATAAATTTTATTTGTCATAATTCTACATGCTCCACATGAATCTCTTTTTCCAGCCATTCTTCACCAATTTGTGCAAAACTTTGGCTACTGGCTGTTGTGTAAAAACGGTGATGGAGTGGTCCAGCATCGCGACCACGATTGATTTCAAAATAATTAAGTAAGACTGAGATGTCCCGTACGCACTCTGCCCCACTATCGATGAGCTGAACCTTTGGCCCCATGACATTTTGAATAATGGGTCTGAGGAGCGGATAATGGGTACAGCCCAAAATCAGGCTATCCACCTTTCCAACCAAGGGACGCAGGGTTTCATAGACCACTTTCTTGGTAACACTGGTTGACAGGGCACCTGACTCCACTAAAGGGGCAAACTTGGGACAGGCCAAACTCTCCACCTGTAAGTCTGGAGCCAGATCATGGATTTTCTGACGGTAGATGTCTGATTGTACCGTCATGGGCGTTCCAATCACTCCGATTTTCCCATCTTGGCTGGACTTGATGGCTGCTGAAGCTCCTGGCAAAATCACACCTAGGACGGGAATATCTAGTTGAGCCTTGATTTCTTCCCAGACGACCGCAGTCGCAGTATTACAAGCAATGACAATCATTTTGACATCCTTGGTCAAAAGAAAGTTGACCAACTGCCAAGTATATTCCCGAATTTGCTCAGCAGGACGGGGACCATAGGGCGCCCGTGCCGAATCTCCAATATAGACGATTTCTTCATGGGGAAGTTGGCGCATGAGCTCGCTCACAACGGTCAAGCCCCCGACACCCGAATCCAAAAAACCAATTGGTCGATTATCCATACAGTCTTCTTTCTAGTCTTTTTTCTGATTGATAGTTCATTATGATTATTGATCCTTATGAACAGAATGATAGCCTAATCAACAACTATCTCTCTTAATCATAATCAAATATCAATAGAATGCAAGGAAAAAGTCTCACCCCTAAACCATAGCCAACATAGTGAGAAGTCTGGAACTTTCATCCCAGACTTTTCCTTATTTATTTTTTCTTTTTATTGTTAGCAAGGGCTGCCTTTTGTTGGCGGATGATTTGGTGGTAAACTTGTTGTACCTTAGCCTCGCTTGGTTTTTGACCATTTGCACTCAAAAGAGTACGAACTGCTTCAGCATTCAAACGTGGGTTGTCAGCAAATTCCTTTTCGATTTGCTTACGAACCAAGTACATTCCTCCAATAGCTCCTCCTAAAAAAGCTAGCACAATCAATACAATTGCTAAAAGTAAATCCATCATTTTTCTCCTGTTTCTTTTTGAGTCCCTTTCATTATACCACAAACTAGTCACCCTGACTAGTTTGTTTTACGCTATCAGGGATGGAATGTAATTCGAATGTGAGAATGTCTTTAGTAAATCGAACGTGAAAATGTCCCATTTGGTAGAAGCTTTTTAAAACTAAATGACTATATCAAGCAGATAGTAAAGAACCTTGGGCCTACTACTGGTTAGGAATCACTGGAGGGAAAGCTCCTGATTTTTTTTGCCCTTTCTCAAATTTCTGATCAATCCTATCTCATCCAATCTGAAACTTGTCATACCCAGACTACTGCAAAACTCATCTCAGACATTGTTCGCTTCGCTCAGATTACAAAATCCAATGAATTAGCTCAACTCCATATCATGGGACAACTCCATGAACTGATGTTTCATCTGGGAACTATTGCTCCCAATCAGAAAAAAGAATATTTCATCAACCTACCAACTCTATCTTGAATGCAAACGATTAATTGATAGCCACTATCCTCAATCACTTACAATTCAAGATTTAACAAAAGAACTATCCGTTCACAGAAGCTACTTATCAAGCGTATTCAAAGAATTTAATACCTTATCACCCAAAGAATACCTACTCTACGTTCGAATGCACCGAGCTAAACAACTTCTCGAAAATACCCAAGAATCCATCAAGGTAATTGCATACTCGGTAGGTTTTTCAGATCCACTACATTTTTCGAAAGCTTATAAACAATACTTTAATCAGACTCCAAGTCATACAAGAAAAGAATACTCTCAATACCAACTAGTGAGAAAGGCAACATTATGAAATCCTACCAAGCTGTCTACCAAATCCTATCTAAAGAAACCGACTATATCAGCGGAGAAAAAATCGCAGAAAAACTATCCCTAAGCCGAACATCAATTTGGAAAGCTATCAAGCGACTAGAACAAGAAGGGATTGAAATTGATAGTATCAAAAATAGAGGATATAAACTGATGAATGGTGACCTTATTCTTCCAGAGATTCTAGAAGAAAATCTTCCAATTAAAATCAGTTTTAAACCCGAAACAAAATCAACACAACTAGATGCAAAAGAAGCAATTGATTTAGGCTATGAAGCAAACACCCTCTATCTAGCTTCCTATCAAATAGCAGGGCGTGGCCGTTTTCAACGCTCCTTCTACTCTCCTCAAGGTGGCATTTATATGACCCTCCATCTTAAACCAAATCTTCCCTATGACAAATTACCGTCCTACACACTACTTGTAGCTGGAGCTGTCTACAAAGCCATTAAGAACCTAACTTTAATAGATGTCGACATAAAATGGGTCAATGATATCTACCTAAACAATCATAAAATTGGAGGAATTCTCACTGAAGCAATGACCTCTGTAGAAACTGGCTTAGTCACAGATATCATTATTGGAGTAGGTATCAATTTCACTATTAAAGACTTCCCTCAGGAATTAAAAGAAAAAGCTGCCAGCTTATTTAAAGCTACAGCTCCTATAACAAGGAATGAATTGATCATAGAAATCTGGCGTACTTTCTTCGAAACACCAGCAGAAGAGCTATTATACCTATACAAAAAACAGTCATTCGTTCTTGGAAAAGAAGTTACTTTCACACTAGATCAAAAAGACTACAAGGGACTTGCTAAAGACATCTCTGAAAGTGGAAAACTTTTGGTGCAATGTGATAACGGAAAAGAAATCTGGCTCAATAGCGGAGAAATTTCTCTCAAGAGTTGGAAGTAATAATAAATTAGAACAACCATAAAATCGACAATATATAAAGATTTTAGCTTTTCTTCAACCCACTACAGTTGACAAAGAGCCTGAAAACTTCAAAAAACGGATTTTTATCGCTCTGAACATCAAAAAAGAAAGGACGAAATTTGTCCTTTCTCGAGCTTAGCTGACTTCAACCCACTACAGTTGACAAAGAGCCAAATGAAAAAGAGAGTTACAAACTCTCATTAAAACGGAGAATAAGGGATTCGAACCCTTGCGCCAGTTACCCGACCTAACGATTTAGCAAACCGTCCTCTTCAGCCTCTTGAGTAATTCTCCAATTAATGGGCACGAGTGGACTCGAACCACCGACCTCACGCTTATCAGGCGTGCGCTCTAACCACCTGAGCTACGCGCCCAAGTTAAAAAACTTGGTAATTTGAACAAAGTTCAAAGCGGGTGACGAGAATCGAACTCGCGACAACAGCTTGGAAGGCTGTAGTTTTACCACTAAACTACACCCGCATAAATACTATCAATAAAATGGCGCGAGACGGAATCGAACCGCCGACACATGGAGCTTCAATCCATTGCTCTACCAACTGAGCTACCGAGCCTTATTGCGGGAGCAGGATTTGAACCTACGACCTTCGGGTTATGAGCCCGACGAGCTACCGAGCTGCTCCATCCCGCGTTAATATAAAAGGAGGATGTGGGATTCGAACCCACGCACGCTTTTACACGCCTGACGGTTTTCAAGACCGTTCCCTTCAGCCGGACTTGGGTAATCCTCCAATATTCAAATGGACCTTGTAGGACTTGAACCTACGACCACTCGGTTATGAGCCGAGAGCTCTAACCAGCTGAGCTAAAGGTCCGACAAGATCATTATAGCGGCGAAGGGAATCGAACCCCCGACCTCCCGGGTATGAACCGGACGCTCTAGCCAGCTGAGCTACACCGCCATGAAATCCCTCCACAAACCCATCCGTGGAAACTCACATCTTTCAAACAATATCTTCAGAAAAATAAAAAGGATTATGAAGAGTTTACTAGTGAGGAGCTTCATTCTCCTCAGCTACAAGTATAATCTATTTCTCGCTAAATGGGAAGCTGTTCCTTAAAGGAAATCACTCTATCCCTTACATTTAGGAGAGAGAAAGTAAGGAGTCTAAGACAAGCATTTCATTTGATAAGAGGCTTGGAGCTGTGAGGCTAATGAAAGCAAAATAATTGCCCTCAATCTCACCATTTTTTGGGGCATCATCACTTTCGATTGACACTACTTTTTTAAAATTTTTTAATTAATTTTACAACTGCTTCCGTTCGAGCTGTATGTGGGAACATATCGACCGACTGGATATAATGAAGATCATAGACTTCTACTAAGCGTACCAAATCACGAGCCAAGGTCGAAACATTACAAGAAATATAGACCATTTTTTCTGGTACATAAGTAAGAATAGTATCTAATAACTTATCATCCAGACCTGTACGTGGTGGGTCAACAATCAAAGCATCTGCTCGGTAGCCTTCCTTGTACCAACGAGGAATAATCTCTTCTGCCGTTCCAGCTTCATAATGAGTATTGTCAAATCCCATTCTTTTAGCATTTCGCTTGGCATCTTCAATAGCTTCTGGAATAATATCCATACCTCTGAGTGTTTTTACTTTCTTTGCAAAGGCAAAACCAATTGTTCCAACTCCACAATAAGCGTCAATCAAATGGTCTTCTTTACTAACATCCAGCGCTTTTACTGCCTCGCTATAAAGGACTTCTGTTTGTTCAGGATTTAGTTGATAGAAAGCTCGAGGGGATAGTGAAAATTCATAATCGAGTACACCTTCTTGAATACTCTCTTGCCCCCAGATAATCTCTGTCTTTTCACCATATATCTCACTGGTTTTAGCTGTATTTGTATTAACAGCTACTGTCACAACTTCTGGGAAATCTTTAACCAACTCTTTTACCAATTGGGTTAAATTAAGCTGGCGGTTTGTAACAATAATAATCTGAACCTGTCCGGTCTTTCTCGCGCGTCGGACCATAATAGTACGGACACCTAGAACTTTTCTCTCATCCGTGATTGGAATCTGGTGATAAGTAAGTAATTCTGCTAAGCGATTAGCAATCACTTGGGTTTCCTTATCTTGTACCAGGCAGTCTTTCAACTCTACTAAATAGTGAGAGTTTTGTGCATATAAGCCCGCCTTGACCTGATTTTTAAATTTTCGAGTCTGAAATTGTAACTTAGCTCTGTAATATTTTGGTTCCTGCATTCCAATAGTTGGACGAATTTCATAATTTTCATATCCTGCAGGAGCAAATTTTTTCAGCGCTTGATGAAGCAAGTCCGTCTTGAACTCCAGCTGCTTATCATAATGCAGGTGCATGATTTGGCAGCCTCCGCACTCATTATAAATAGTACAAGCTGGCACAACGCGGAATTTAGACTTCTTGTTGACCTTTAATAATTTCGCTTCAACAAAGTTGCGTTTAATAGAAGTAATCTGACAGTAGATATCTTCTCCTTTGAGAGCTCCAGGTACAAAGACTAATGTTTTTTGATAAAAGCCAATTCCCTCACCATTAATTCCCATACGCTTGATTTTTAATGGTATTTTTTGTTTTATTTTTAGATTCATAGGTCTATTATACCATGGAGTTTCTAAGATATTTAAGAATATGTTACAATAAAAGCATGAATTCAAAAACACCTCGCTTTAGTATACTAGATTTCCCTGAACAATTACGAAGCTATATCAAGGGAGCTAATCTCTCTGATAGTTCTTCTCATTCAAGTGCAACTGTCCTATATATAGATTCAGGTTACTATTTAAAAATAGATCAAAAAGGTAGATTAGCTCAAGAAGCTAAGATTGCAACTTGGTTCGAAACTGAAGGATTGGGAAACCCAGTGATTACCTATTTATCAGCAAAAAAGGACTTCCTTCTGACCAAAGAAGCCATTGGCAGAAACGCTCTCGATTTTTTAAATCAACCCGAAAAACTCTGTCAAACCCTGGCACAAGCATTAAACAAACTTCACAGTCTTAAACCACAATCTTTTCCGTCGGAAAATCATCTGAAGCGTTATAAAGAAGAAGCCTTAAAAAACTATCAGGAGGGGACTTTTTATAACAAGACTCTTCTGCCTCAATTTCATATTCACAGTCGTGAAGAAGCTTACCAACTGATACAAGAGAAAGGTCACCTTCTCAAAGCTGATGCTTTTATTCATGGAGATGCCTGCCTGCCAAATTTCATCTTGAAGGATGCCTCGCATTTTTCTTGCTTTATTGACTTGGGATTGGCTGGTTTTAGTGACCGACATATTGACCTCTTTTGGGCAATTTGGTCCCTTCATTACAACCTACAAGATGCTACGTATGCTGAATTATTTCTCGACTATTACGGTAGAGAATATGTAGATATGGATAAACTCCGACTTGTTGCAGCTTTCGAAGCATTTAGATGAAAGGAAATTATGAAAATCACAAAACTTGAAAAGAAAAAAAGACTCTATCTGATGGAGCTTGATAATGGCGACAAATGCTATATCACCGAAGACACAATTGTTCGTTTTATGTTATCGAGAGATAAGGTTATAAGTGAAGAGGAATTGAAAGAGATTCAGGACTTTGCTCAATTTTCTTATGGTAAGAATCTGGCCCTCTACCATTTATCCTTTAAAGCACGCACTGAAAAAGAGGTCAGAGAATATCTGAAAAAATACGATATTGATGAAAACATCGTTTCTCAAGTCATTGATAATCTCAAAGAAGATAATTGGATTAATGATAGCCAATACGCTTATGCTAGCATCAATGCCAATCAACTTTCAGGAGACAAGGGTCCTTATGTGCTGACTCAGAAACTAGCTCAAAAAGGGATTTCAAAATCTACTATAGAAGAGAACTTGAAAGAATTTGATTTTTCTGAAGTTGCTCAACGTGTAGCTAATAAACTATTGAAAAAATATGAGGGAAAACTTCCAGCTCGTGCCCTGCAAGATAAGATTATCCAGAACTTGACTAACAAGGGCTTCTCTTATTCTGATGCTAAAATTGCCTTTGACGACTTAGATAGCCAAATTGACCAAGAAACGACTCAAGAACTCATCTTCAAGGAACTTGATAAGCAATATACTAAGTATGCTCGAAAGTATGAAGGATACGAACTGAAGCAGCGTTTAACTCAAGTTTTAGCACGAAAGGGCTACGATTTTTCGGATATAGCAAGCGCTCTTAGAGAATATCTTTAATATTTCCAAGTGAAATTCACAGATTTTAGGTAATTTTATGGTACAATAGTAAATGATAAACTTATAAATTGTAGAAAGTTGGTTAGTTATGAAGCTTCCAAAAGAAGGCGACTTTATTACAATTCAAAGTTATAAGCATGATGGGAGTCTCCACCGAACTTGGCGGGACACCATGGTACTAAAAACAACAGAAAACGCCATTATTGGTGTCAACGATCATACACTTGTTACCGAAAGTGATGGTCGTCGTTGGGTCACTCGAGAACCGGCTATTGTTTACTTTCACAAGAAATATTGGTTTAATATCATTGCCATGATTCGTGATAATGGAACTTCTTACTATTGCAATATGGCTAGCCCCTACTATCTGGATGAAGAAGCACTGAAGTATATTGATTACGATTTGGATGTTAAAATTTTTACAGATGGGGAAAAACGTCTCTTGGACGTTGAAGAGTACGAGCGTCACAAACGCAAAATGAATTATTCTGATGATTTGGACTATATTTTAAAAGAACATGTCAAAATTCTTGTTGATTGGATTAACAATGGACGTGGTCCTTTCTCAGAAGCCTATGTAAACATTTGGTACAAGCGCTATGTAGAACTAAAGAATCGGTAAAGTTGTCAAAGGTCAGGAACAAAATCCTGACCTTGTTTTTTTGGTAGTATAAAATAAATTGTGTAAAAACAAAAAGGAATAAATCCATTATAGCAGAGTTACAACACCTTACTAGAAAGAGATTTATGCAGAATTCGTAAAATATATAAAACAAATAGATATACTGTTATTTTTTAATGTCTCTGTTCCTTGTAAGTTTACAACAAACTTATATCGTTTAATACAAAAAATACGAAGATGATTAGTATAAAAAATACAGGTCAACTTCGTATTTTTTTATTTCCACATAGCATCAATCACTTGGTACAACATTTTAAAAACAATATCTCGACAGAGAAAATGGTATTTAATCTACCAGCTCATTTAATCGTTTTTGAAAATATAAAGCAATACTTTTAGATTCAATAAACTCAAAATATTTTATGACATCGTTCATTTGTTTAATTCCAGATTCTTTAGATTCAGTCAGATATATTTTATATCCTTTTACAAATTTGAATGTAGATTTTTCAAAAACTTTTGTGTCATCTTTTAATAATTTTTTTAATTTCATTTCAAAGTAGTCTGCATATATTAGATGTGAATTTTCAAGGCAACAGAACCAAAAATTTAAACAAGCTGACACAACTAAATTTCTATTCTTACCGATTTTTTCGTAATAATGTGTACGCTCTAGTATTTCTTTTCCGACCATGTAAATATAATCTATTTCAAAAAGATGATATAAATTACCAATCAGCGTTATCTCATAGGACTCCCATCGTTCCTTTTGGAATAAATAGTCATATACTAAATTTAGATCATCTCTACTAACTACATGATTACAATCTATCTGATTTAATAATCCCTGGACCATAATTGTATTTATTTTATAAGTTTTTTCCCCACTCTTCTCAAAAAGTTTTTGTTGCTCATTTTTTATTTCCTCCAATCCTTTAGTATTCAAACTATAAAAATTCGGAGATAAATTAACCAAAAAATCATCAAGCTCCGATCTTTTATAATGTTCTAGGTAATTACAAAAATTCTCTATCGAAACATTGATATTTGATAATAATTCAAAAAACGTTGAAAGAGAAATTTCATTTTCTCCCCTTTCAAATCTAGAAAGTTGAGATTTTGATATAGAATCAGCTGCAGCATACTCTAAAGAATATCCGTTTAATTTTCTAAAATATCGAAAAGCTTCTCCGTAATTTTTCACACTTTCATTCCCTTAACTTTCTTTTCGAGCGATAAACATACCATATTCTTTAGGAATGATCAACATACCATTATTAAACTCAGTTTCCAATCTTTTACGTATTATTTCCTCTTCTAGTGAACCTATTTCTGAAATTCCTTTAAACGATTGGATGTATTTAACTAGGTCATCTATACTAGTTACCTGTAACTCATCATCATAGAGTAATGTATCGACAGAGTTAAAACACCTACTCAGGTACCTTTTACCATTTTGTAAAGTAAACGTTTTATTTTCTAAATCTTGATTAACCTCATCTTTAAATAAATTTGCCAAATAATCTACAACTCCATTTTCACCAAATGTAGCACAGTAAAAAACACCTCCTGTTTTTAAGACTCTATTCACCTCAGATAGCGCTCTAGGAATATCATTCACATGATGTAGAAGCATATTAGCAATAACAATATCAAACGTTTCATTCTCAAAAGAAATCTTTTGAATATCCATTATCTCATAGTTGACATTGTCTCTATTTCCAATCACTGACTTCGTTGATTTTACCATATCTTTAGAAAAATCTGTAACAATCAACTGCTTCATTTTATCTATAGAATCACTATTGCTTTTCCACAGTTCTCCTGTACCACATCCTAATTCTAGAACCTTTACTTCATCAGTGATTTGGTAGTTAGAAAATATCCAATTATTAAATCCCAATTTATTTTTTGAATACTTCTTATGCAATTCTACTCGAATATCAAGATTATCATGACTTTTATATTGTTCAATTACTTTATCAATCATTTTAAACGACCTCCACTCTATAATTTGACATTATATCACAAGAATAAAGATAGTGTTAAATAAGTTGTATAAATGCAAAAAAGGAATATTCCGTTATAGCAGAGTTGTAACACATTTCTATAAAGAAATTTATTCCTACGACTCAGTTTGGCATGCTTAACTTCCTAACTCAAAAACAAAGCATCGATTAATTTATCCGTTCTTCTTTTGAAACAGATTTGAACTGATAATTGCTCGTTTTAATTTAAGAAGCTCTTTTGAGCAAAACTTCATTTTTTTAAGAGTCCAACAATTTCTGTCTATCGCTTTTCTACTAGCAAAAAAAACTACCTTGAGGCAAGTTTTCATTTATATATCTAATTTCGTAATAGTATAGTAAAATGAAATAAGGACAGTCAAATCGATTTCTAACAATGTTTTAGAAGTAAAGGTGTACTATTCTAGTTTCAATCTACTATAAATTTGATATGAGAATAGTCTTTCTCAACATCCTTATCCAACAAGCATGCTGTGGCGTCCTTCTTAACTTGAACCAGGTCAATATTCTGGGCTTGGGCTGCATAGACGCAGCCACAATAATATTGACGATAGATGTCATACTCCTCACACATCTCTACTGAACGTTTGTAGCCTTGATTTTTCTTGAAATCGTTGGGAAGATAGTGGGTCGTGTAAATTTTTTGCACATCGATTCCGATGCTATTGATGGTTTGAGAATTCTTATGAGGACTGATGGTCAAGGCTGAACCAAAGTAGTCAAAGCCCAAGTCCATAGCCACTTGCGCTGTTTTATCCAGTCGGTAGTCAAAACAAACCTTGCAACGGTCGCCACCTTCAGGCTCTTCTTCCAGTCCTCTGACTAACTTACGTTATTCATTTGGTTCATAGGGAGCCTCTAGGTACTGAACCACATCTCCTGTCCTCTCATTGAAATCACTGACAAATTTCTTAGTAACATAGGCACGCTTATGGTATTCTGCCTTAGGATGGATATTAGAATTTGTAAAATAGATGGTCACATCTGCATACTTGGTCAAATATTCTAGGGTATAGGTACTGCAAGGGGCGCAGCAAACATGCATGAGAATGGTTGGCCGATGCTCATTTTTCTCTCATACTTGTACCATCTTCTGCATGACACGGTCATAATTAATCTTCTGATTGGGGTTCATCTTGCTCAGAATTTCTTCTACATCGATCATGTTATTCTCCTTTTTCTAGTCTTATACTCAATCATTTTCAAAAAGCAACCTTGTCCATTGTCTGCTGACAGTGGACTTTAAAACGCTTTTTTCCAGTCCTTGAATAACTTCTTGAAGCTTATTAATGACGGCTTCCAATGTTTGGAAAGCCTTATTTTTGTTTAGTACAGTATTATTTTATCATATAAATTAGGAGAGCTCAAATCAATTTAGAAGTGAATAGCATAAAAAGGAGGGGTAGGCATTCCCTCCTTTTGTGTTTTTTATAAGTTGTTTTCTATAGAAAGCTTACATCATGCCGCCCATCATGCTTGGATCCATTGTCGGAGCCGGAGCTACTGGTTCTGGTTTATTGGCTACAACTGCTTCCGTAGTCAAAATCAAGCTGGCTACAGATGCTGCATTTTGAAGAGCTGAACGGCTCACTTTAACTGGGTCGATGATTCCCTCTTCAATCATGTTAACCCACTCGCCAGTTGCTGCGTTGAATCCTATACCAAGCTCAGCATTTTTCAAACGATCGATAACGATAGAGCCTTCAAATCCTGCATTGTGAGCAATTTGACGAACAGGTTCTTCCAAAGCACGGAGAACAATATTACGTCCTGTTGCTTCATCTCCTGTCAATTCCAAGGTAGCAACAGCTGGAATCACATTGGCAAGAGCTGTTCCACCACCTGCAACAATACCTTCTTCAACAGCTGCACGAGTAGCGTTGAGGGCATCTTCAATGCGGAGTTTCATTTCTTTCAACTCAGTTTCAGTTGCGGCTCCGACCTTAATAACCGCTACACCACCTGACAATTTGGCCAAGCGTTCTTGCAATTTTTCACGGTCAAATTCAGAAGTTGTAGTTTCGATTTGAGACTTGATAACCGCAACACGGTGAGAAATCGCTTCAGGATTTCCTGCACCTTCTACAATAACCGTGCTATCTTTGTCCACGGTCACTCTCGCTGCTTGACCAAGAGCTTCAATTGTCGCATCTTTCAACTCAAGACCAAGGTCTTCTGTGATAACTGTTCCGCCTGTTAAGATGGCGATATCTTCAAGCATGGCTTTGCGACGGTCACCAAAACCAGGTGCCTTGACTGCTACTACGTTGAAGGTTCCACGAATCTTGTTCAAAACAAGAGTTGGAAGAGCCTCACCATCCACATCATCCGCAATAATCAAGAGTGGACGATTGCTTTGGAGAATGCTTTCCAAAAGTGGCAAGATTTCTTGGATATTGGAAATTTTCTTGTCTGTAATCAAAATGTACGGATTTTCAAGGTCAGCCACCATTTTTTCGCTATCTGTCACCATGTACTGTGAAAGGTAACCACGGTCAAACTGCATTCCTTCTACGACTTCAAGCTCTGTTTCCATACCACGTGACTCTTCGATGGTGATGACACCGTCTTTGCCAACTTTTTCCATTGCTTCAGAGATGTACTCACCAACTTTTTCAGAACGAGAAGATACGGCTGCAACTTGAGCGATAGCTTCTTTATTGGCAACAGGGATGGCGTTGTTTTTCAAAGCTTCAACTGCTGCGGCAACTGCTGTTTCAATCCCACGACGAATACCGATTGGATTTGCACCTGCTGTGACGTTTTTGATTCCTTCACGGACGATAGCTTGGGTCAAGACTGTTGCAGTCGTAGTTCCGTCACCTGCGATATCATTGGTTTTAGAAGCTACTTCTGATACTAACTTAGCACCCATATTTTCAAAATGGTCTTCCAATTCGATTTCTTTGGCAATGGTCACACCGTCATTGGTAATCAAGGGTGAACCGAATGACTTTTCAAGAACGACATTGCGACCTTTTGGTCCCAAGGTTACTTTAACAGTGTCTGCAAGAATATCGACACCACGAACCATGGCTGAACGGGCATCTGATGAAAATTTAATTTCTTTTGACATACTTACTTTCTCCTTCTATTCCTCAATGATTGCCAAAATGTTAGCTTCGCCTACGATGATGTACTTTTCATCTCCATCTTTGACATCAAGACCTGCGTGGGCTTCAACTAAGACACGATCTCCAGTTTTAACACTTGGAGCAACCAAGTCACCGTTCAAGGTACGAACACCTTGTCCAGTAGCCACAACTTGAGCTGTTTTGGTTTTTTCTTGGGCTGAGCCTGCAAGGACAAAGCCCCCAACGGTTTGTTCTTTTTCTTCTATTTTTAAGACCACACGGTCCCCTAATGGTTTCAACATCTGATTTCCTCCATAATGAGATAGATATTATTAGCACTCTTTGAACTTGAGTGCTAATTCATAATTCTATTGTATCACTTGGTCAGAAATAGTCAAGAAAAAAGTCTGACTTTCTCAAGATAAAAAGCCTGAGACCAACTCAGACTTTTTAATTCTTAAAATGGCAATTCTTCCTCTTCCAAGACTAGGTCTGCCAAGTCTTGACCTGCATTATTTTCACGCATGGCACGTTGAGCACGACTTTCCAAGAGTTGGAATCCAGTAACAAGTACTTCAGTCACATAGTTCATTTGACCATTTTTCTCAAAGCGACGGGTACGCAATTCTCCATCCACAGAAATAAGACTACCTTTGGTTGCATAGCTTGCCAAGGTTTCTGCTAGTCTGCCCCATAGAACCATATTAACAAAATCAGCTTCACGTTCCCCGTTTTGGTCTTTGTAACGACGGTTGACTGCAATAGTCGCTCGCGCTACTGACTTGTCATTGTTGGTTTTGTGCAATTCTGGTGTAGACGTTAAACGTCCAATCATGATAACTTTATTATACATATTTTTTCCTCCTACTTATCTATTCGTAGGAAATCAAAAAAAGTTACAGAAATTTGTAACTTTTCGAGAAAATTTTTTAGTTTTTATGAACCATGAAACCTGTCGCTTGTTGATTGGCCATGATGGTCATATCTGTAATCTGAACACGACGAGGTTGACTGGTCACATAGACTACTGTGTCTGCGATGTCTGGTGCCTGCAAGGCTTCGATTCCCTGATAAACCGTCGCAGCTCGTTCTTTATCACCGTGAAAACGCACTGTAGAAAAATCTGTTTCAACAATTCCAGGCTGAATGGTCGTCACCTTGATATCCGTTGCGATGGTATCAATTCGCAGTCCATCCGAAAAGGTCTTAACCGCAGCCTTGGTAGCTGAGTAAACAGCGGCACCAGCATAGGCATAAATTCCTGCGGTTGACCCCATATTGATGATATGTCCTTGATTGGCTTTTACCATTGCTGGCAAGAAAGAGCGAGTGACTGCCATTAAACCTTTGACATTGGTATCCAGCATGGTCAACATATCCAACTCTTCATAGTCCTGATAGGGTGCCAAGCCAAGAGCTAGTCCAGCGTTATTGACCAATATATCAATCTGACCTATCGTTTCTAGAATATCGGAGCAGACAGTCTTGACCATGGCCATATCCGTCACATCTAGTGAAAAAGTCCAAACTGTTTGATTTGGATAGAATGCTGCAAACTCCGACTTAAGAGTTTCTAATCTGTCTGTCCGTCGTCCAGTTAGAACGACATTCTCACCCTGCTCCAGATAAGCACGCGCAATTGCTTCACCAATACCTGATGTCGCTCCTGTAATCACTACATTTTTTGCCATCTTATTTCCTTCTATCTGGTCTATCAGATACTAACAACTTCTTAGGCAGTCCAGTGTTTAGCTGGGTCGAATGGTGTTCCGACAACTTGGTCTTCTGATAATTCAATAATACCACGTTTTTGTGGAGCATTTGGCAGATGCAATTCACGAGGACTGCACATCATTCCAAAACTCTTTTCACCACGAAGTTCGCCTGGGAAAATAAGATTGCCTTTGGGCATCATAGCTCCAGGAAGAGCGACAATGGTTTTCAACCCCACACGCGCATTGGGAGCCCCTGCAACGATTTGCACGATCTTATCACTTGCGACTGCAACTTGGCAGATGTTGAGGTGGTCACTATCTGGATGGGCTACCATCTCAACAATTTCACCAACAACAAACTTAGGTTCCTTGTCATTGACAATTTCTTCTGTAAAACCTTCCGCCTGTAATTCTTGGTTCAAACAAGCGACTTGCTCATCTGATAAAAAGACTTGACCTCGCTCTGCAATTTCAAACAAGCTCGAAACCTCAAAAATGTTCCAAGCTACTGTTTCCCCATTTTCTTTGAGGAAAACACGGGCTACCTTGCCTTTGCGTTCCACATTCAGTTTGGCATCTCCGCTATTTTTCACGATGACCATAAGGACATCACCGACATGTTCTTTGTTATATGTAAAAATCATTGTTTACTTTTTCTCCTATTTCAATCCTGCTAAAAAATCGTTAATTTGCTCCTTACTTTTACGGTCGCGATTGACAAAACGACCGATTTCCTTGTCCTTTTCTAGAACAACAAGGCTAGGAATTCCGTAAACATCCCAGAGTTTGGCCAAATCCATATACTGATCTCGGTCCATTCGAATAAAGGTGAACTCTGGATTGGTCTCCTCAATCTCTGGTAAGACAGGATAAATATAACGGCAATCGCCACACCAGTCTGCCACAAAAAGGAAGACCTTCTTGCCCGCTTTTTCCACTAAAGATGCTAATTCTTCTAAACTTGCTGGCTGTATCATAAGACTTCCTCCTCATAGACTAGGTCTTCATTTTCATAGACAAAGGTATAATGACGGCCATCCTCAAAAATGACGCCACCAAGCAAGCTCTCCAGACTGCTTTCGTAAACTTGAACATAGAGGGTCGCAATTTCCCCCATGTCGGAAAAATGGTCTCGCACAATCTCTGTCAACTCTTCCTGAGTCTTCATGAGCTTACGGTCATCTGCAACTTTTTTCGTAGCAAGAGCAAGGCTTCCGATACCTAGCAGAGCCAAGCCTGCCATCCACATTTTTTTAGCTTTCATACCATTCATTTTAACACAAAAAAGGCTTCAGGACAAATGAGGAAGCAGCAGAAAAGCAAGTAAAAAGCCTCTTCCTTTAAGGAAAAGGACTTCTTATACTAAGAGCAAACTAGGAAGCTAGCCGCAGGCTGCTCAAAGCACTGCTTTGAGGTTGTATATAGAACTGACGAAGTCAGCTCAAAACAGTGTTTTGAGGTTGTTGATGAAGCTGACGTGGTTTGAAGAGATTTTCGAAGAGTATTATTCTTATTGCCAGGCACCTAAGTTGCCAACGTAGTAACCATCAGGTGTGTAGGTATTGCGAAGCATCTTACCTGATGAAGCTAGATCATACCACTTGCCATTATCTTTGACCCAATCATTCGCAATCATGGCACCAGAAGAACTTACATAGTACCATTTTCCCTTGTCATAAACCCAAGCGCTTGCTTTCATGGCTCCTGAGCAATTAAAGGTTCAAAAAACTGTCCAATATCCTTCATTTTTTTAAAGCATTTTACACTACATCATCCACGCTGTAGGACATAGATACATCAAACGTAAGAGCCAAAATATCGAAAAATATACAACTTTTAAAGGCAACATTTCATTTTTTAAAGTCTAACAACCATAGAACTGAAATCAGAGCAAGGCTTCAATTTCCTACTCTTAGTACGCCTATTTTGATGATTGAAGTGAAGATTTTTTATTTAACGTAGACAATTCCCAACTTCCCAAAGGCCACATCTCCACGGATAATCAAGGTTTTGCTGGTTGGGGCTAGAGGGGCATCTGCCTTGGCTACACCACAGAAAGTTTCCACCTTCAAATCAACTCTCCAATGTTGGGGAACATAGATAACTGCATTGCCAAAACCAACTTCTACTTTCAGGGTTGCAGTGTCTCCTAAAATCTCTGCATTGTCGTAATATATCTTGGCATTTCCGAAGCCAACTTCTACTTGGTCTTCTACCAATTCTTGATTTTGCTTGTAGAAAGTCCCAGTCCCAAAAGCGACTTCCTTATCTGTAAGAATGGTCTTTTCACCATCATACCACCATTTTTTCCCGTTCCAAGTTCTGTTAGAATGAGTGAGTACGCTGACACCCATTACGATTAAAATACTAGCCCAGAACAATGACTGATTTGGAATCGGTAAAATGTCATAAAAATGATTAGCAATCATGAGAGCTACAAAAGTTGTAAAAACTGCTGATGTCAGATGACGACGAAGCAAAGCTTCAACTGATTGATAGGCAAAAAATGCAATACCAAGCAAGGGCCAAATATGCCCTCCCAGAGAAGGGATTCCAAAATTTCCTTGTAATAATATTAAAGCCGCCAAAATAAGCAACACAATACCAAATGCTTTCTTTTTCATGTTCTTACCTCATGTTTCTTAGATTTTCTTTTAGGAGGGATTGGTAATGCCGTGACACATGAACCTCCTTGTGGGTCTGATAAAAGGAAATGGTGCCCGTTCCTGAAAAGGACTTGTCCACCGAATAGATTTGCCGAATATTAGCGATCGTTGACTTGGATACCCGACTAAAATAACGAGGAAGGATAGCCTCTAACTCATAGAGTTTAAGCCGAACCTCGTAGGCGTCTTTCTGGGTATGGGCGTAAATCTTGCTACCTTCTGTCTCAAAGAAGAGAATTTCCGACAAGTCCAGATAATATTCACCTGTTCCCTTGTAAAAAATCAACCTAGGAGACTTGGATTCTTGCAAGAGGCGCTGTAAATCCGCAATCTCATCTGTCAAAGCCGCTGCCTTGATGACAATTTCAGTTTCCTCTAAATTGCTGTCAATTTCGATTCGTAACTTCATTCCATCTCCTTTCTGACTCTACTATATCAAAGGCAAAATAAGAAAACAAGAGCAAAAAAGCAAGTGGTTACTTTAGGCACGTAAGTGGTTCTAGGACCGCCTTATACTCTTCGAAAATCAAATTCAAACCACGTCAGCGTCGCCTTACCGTACTCAAGTACAGCTTGCGGCTAGCTTCCTAGTTTGCTCTTTGATTTTCATTGAGTATTAACTTACAGGTCAAAATAGAAAGAAAAGCACACCCCACACAAGACCACAAATATAACCAACTACTACATCCTTGGGATAATGCACTCCCCCTAAGACTCTCACTAGACCGAGGAGGGCTGATAATGTCAAACAAATCATCCCCATAGTTAGACTAGCATGCAAGCAAGCCATGGAGATAATGGTTGCTGAAAAGACATGACGACTGGGCATAGACTGACCAGGACTATCTCTGTCAAGCAAGGGTTTAATATCCCATTCCTCATAAGGCCTAGGGGCATTGATTTTCTTACGGAAAAGAGACAAAATTACAAAACCTGACGCAGGGACAAACACATAGATACAGACCTGTTTCCCTAAGCCTTCTTGGAAATAGGTAGTGGCTAACAAGGTTAGATAAACTATAGGCATAACTACTGTCATCAACCGATTGAAAGTTCTTAACAAGCTCAGAAGAAAGGGCTTATTTTCAATCTTACTAGCAATGTGGCCATACCATTCTTGATAATTTTTCATTTCAATTTCTCATATTTTTCTAGAACTTGTTGAGATGTTTTCCCCTTGGCAAGCCAATCTACTAATTTATCCAAGCGACGTATTTCTTGCAACAAAGGATCATCAATTTCCTCAATACTAACCCCACAAATCTTTCCTGTAATCGCTATCCGTTCAGGAGCATAAGACGGCGCCTGTCGAAAAAAATCTCCATCAGTAAGATCTTTATTCAGACAAGTGAGGATGTCACTCACTTCATAACCTGTCAGCCAACTGGTCACTTGGTGAACGGATTCTGCCCTTCCCCCCTTTCGCTCGACCTTGGCAAGCAAGGCTAGATAGACCGCAACAAATTTCATATTGTATAATTTCTGACTCATACTTCTCTCTTTCTATGTATACTAGTATAAATAAGAAAAAGAAGGCCGTCAAGCCTTCTTTCGATTTATTCTTCTGCTTCGTATTCTGTAAATTGACTGTTGTAGAGGTCAGCGTAGAAACCAGCTTGCGCCATTAGCTCATCATGATTGCCTTGCTCGATGATATTTCCATCTTTCATAACCAGAATAAGATCAGCATTACGAATGGTTGACAAGCGGTGGGCGATGACGAAGGAAGTTCTGCCCTCCATCAAACGATCCATGGCTTTCTGAATCAATTCCTCTGTACGGGTATCAACAGAAGAAGTCGCCTCATCTAGGATTAGGAGTGGCGCATCTTTTAACAAAGCACGAGCAATGGTCAAGAGTTGTTTTTGTCCGACAGACAAGGTCACTGTATCATCCAAGACGGTATCATAAGCATCTGGTAGGGTCATAATAAAGTGGTGAATCCCTACAGCCTTGCTGGCTTCAATCACACGCTCATCACTAATACCTGTTTGGTTATATATGAGATTGTCGCGAATAGTCCCTTCAAAGAGCCAAGTGTCCTGCAAGACCATTGAAAAGGCATCATGTACTTCCGAACGCTTCATCTCCTTGGTATCCACGCCATCGATGCGGATACTTCCCTTATCAATCTCATAAAACTTCATCAAAAGATTGACAATGGTTGTCTTCCCAGCTCCGGTCGGTCCGACAATGGCAACCTTTTGACCTGCATGAGCAGTCGCAGAAAAGTCATGGATAATGGTTCGCTCTGGTGTATAACCAAAGGAGACTCGATCAAAGACTACTTGACCTTTCATATCGCTCAATTGTCTTTCTTTATGGGATTCGTCTTCCATTTCCTCTTCAGCTAGGAATTCGAAGACACGTCCCATGGCTGCACTAGCCTGCTGCAAACTAGTAATCCCTTGGGCGATTTGTGAAAGAGGCTGAGAAAAGATACGAACGTAGGCCATAAAGGCAACGATAATCCCGATACTGATGTGCCCATTTAAGGCCAAGGCCGCACCAACGATAATCACCAAGGCATAGCTAAAGTTCCCAATAAACATCATAATCGGCATCATAATCCCTGAAATAAATTGAGATTTCCAGATACTATCATACAGACGATGGTTTAATTTCGCAAACTCTTCTTTCGTGCTCTCGATGGCATTGTAACTGGTCACCACATTATGGCCAGAGTACATTTCCTCCACATAGCCATTGACAGCCGCCAAATCCTGTTGTTGACTCTTAAAGAAGCCCTGCGATTTGCCCATAAAGACGAACACGAAAACAAAACCAATAAGGGTTGACACAACCGTCACCAAGGCTAAAATCCAGTTCATTCCAAACATGGTTACCAAGACTGCCACGACCAGTAAACTAGATGAAAGAACTGTTCCCAGACTTTGATTGAGGGACTGAGCTGCAGTGTCAACGTCATTGGTTACACGAGACAAAGTATCCCCCTGAGAGTGTCCATCAAAATATCCCAATGGTAGGCGATTGATTTTCTCTGCAATAGCTCTTCTCAAACGCTCTGAAAAACGTTGAATAGCTGTTGTAAACAGAAAGGCCTGTAAATAATTTGATAGAAGTCCGATCACATAAATCACGGCCAAAAAACCACCAATAGCTGCAACCGCCGCGACATCCACACTTGTTTCCAGACCACTGGCAATAATATTAGTCATTTCCTTGATGCGAATCGGCCCATAAACAGTAATGATATTGGATACGATTGTTGCTAGAAAGGCTATCAGAAGGGCAAACTGGAGGCCTGCAAGATAGGGTTTACTCTGTTTCCAAAGAGACATTTTCTTATTTTCCATGTTCCAATTCCTCCTTCGATAGTTGTGAATAGGCAATTTCTTGGTAAACTTCGTTATTAGCTAGAAGTTCCTTGTGGGTGCCTTGTCCCACGACTTTTCCTTGATCCAAGACCAAAATCAAATCAGCATCCATAATCGTTGAAATACGCTGTGCGACGATGAGTTTGGTCATAGACTTGGTTTTCTCTGCTAGCTCTTGACGAAGAACTCGATCTGTCTTGTAGTCCAAGGCTGAGAAGGAGTCATCAAAGATGAGGATTTCTGGCTTCCGAGCTAATGCACGCGCAATTGCTAGACGCTGTCTTTGACCACCTGAGAAGTTGGTTCCTCCTTGGGCCACTTCTGACGCTAAGCCCGCTTCCTTGTCTTCGATAAAGTTCTTAGACTGGGCCAATTCCAAAGCTTGCCACATAGCCTGCTCACTAAGTGGTGTTTCTTGACTCTGTCCAAAGTCTAGATTGCCCTTGACATCACCTGAAAAGAGAACCGCTTTCTGAGGAATATAGCCAACCTTGTTGCGCAAATCTTCTAAGGCATAGTCTTGAACATTGACACCGTCCACCAGAATTTCTCCTGCTGATACATCATAGAAACGTGGAATCAGATTGACCAGAGTTGATTTACCAGAACCTGTTGACCCAATAAAGGCCACTGTTTGACCAGCTTCTGCTCTAAAGCTAACATTCTCAATAACCGCCTCCGAATTTGCCGCATAGCGGAAGGTCACATCCTTAAATTCGACCTGACCTTGGAGGTTTTCATCAGCCTGCTGCACTTGAGCAGGATTTTGGATAGAAGAATGCAAATCTAAAACTTGATTAATCCGCTTAGCAGAGACCATGGTTCGGGGAAGAACGATGAAGAGCGCCCCCATGAGAAGGAAGCCCATGACAACCTGCATGGCATAAGACATGAAAACAACCATGTCACTAAAGAGAGGCAGACGCGCTGTCGCAGCAGCATCGTTGATTACATAGGCCCCAATCCAGTAAATCGCCACACTCAAACCACTTGAAATCCCCATCATGATGGGATTTAAAATGGCCATAAGACGGTTGACAAACAAATTCAAGCGTGTCAATTCATCATTTGCTGCTGCAAATTTTTCATTTTGGTAATCCTCTGCATTATAGGCACGAACGACACGAATACCTGTTAAACTCTCACGAGTGATACTGTTCAGTTTATCAGTCAGACTTTGAATCAAGGACTGTTTCGGAAAGGCTAGCGTCATCAAGACTGTTGTCATTAAAACGTTGACAATCACTGCCACAAGTACGGCCCAGAGCCAGTATTCTGAATGACCTAAAATCTTCCCGATAGCCCAAATAGCCATAATTGGACCACGCGTAACCACTTGCAAGCCCATAGTAATCAACATCTGAACCTGAGTAATATCATTGGTGGTACGAGTTAAAAGACTGGGAATAGAGAATTTCTTAATCTCTGTCTGCGAGTAATCCAAAACTCGGTTAAAATATCACTTCTCAGCCTACTAGTATAAGAAGCCGCCACTCGGGATGCAAAAAATCCAACTGCAACTACGGACAAGAAGGCAAGAAAGGACATTCCCACCATCATACTCGCCGGCTGCCACAACTCATCTAAATTAGTTCCTTGACTACCTAGCAAATCCGTAATTTTCGAGATATAGGTCGGCACTTCCAACTCCAGATAGACCGAAAAGCAAGTAAAGAGAATGGCTAGTAAAATCATCCCCCATTCTTTTCTACTAATTCGTTTGGCTAATTTCTTCATTCTCTCCTCCTATTCCCTTGATATTTGCCTGTAGTTGACCGAGAACTTTCTCAAAAATCAGTAATTCATCTTCATCAATGTCTTCCATCAACTGCTTGTCTATGCGTTCAAAAAAAGCCTTAACCTCTTGCATCTGAGAACGTGCTTTGTTCGTCAGACGAACAAATTTAGCCCGCTTATCGCTGGGATTCTCCTCCAATTCCACCAAACCATTTTGCACCATACGCTTGACCAAATTACTAGCAACAGACTTGGTAATATTGAGTTCCTGCTCGATATCTTTAATCAAGACCAAGTCTTGGTTTTTCTCACGATTATCCAAAAAACGTACAACCTGACCTTGAGGCCCACCCATAAATTCAATACCACAACGTTTGGCTTCCTTTTGCACCATGAGGTGAATCTGATGACCAAAACGCTTAAAGACTAACATCGGTTTGTCCATACAAACTCCTTTCTAACTATCACATTTAGTTCCCCTAGGAACTAAATAAGTTTCCGTGAGAACTATTTTACCACTTTGAAAAGAGATGTCAAGAAAAAGTTTCCTAGAGAACTATTTTTTTGATTTAAAAAATCCCAAGTGATTTTTTCACTTAGGATCATGTTTGCTAGGTTAATTTAGAACCCGTCTACGTTTGTGTAGATTTTTTGTACGTCTTCGTCGTCTTCAAGAACGCTGTAAAGTTTTTCAAAGGTTTCAAGGTCATCGCCTGACAATTCCACTTCTGACTGAGGAATCATTTCCAATTCAGTCACTTGGAATTCTTCGATACCTGACTCACGAAGGGCAACGATAGCCTTGTGAAGGTCAGTTGGAGCTGTGTAAACTGTGATTGTACCTTCTTCTGCTTCTACATCATCCACATCCACATCTGCTTCAAGCAATTGCTCAAAGACTGCATCGGCATCTTCACCTGCAAATACGATAACTCCCTTGTTGTCAAAGAGGTATGAAACCGAACCTGAAGCGCCCATGTTTCCTCCGTTTTTACCAAAAGCTGCACGGACATTAGCCGCTGTACGGTTGACATTTGAAGTCAAAGTATCCACGATCAACATAGAACCATTTGGTCCAAAACCTTCGTAACGTCCTTCTGTAAAGGTTTCGTCTGTGTTTCCTTTTGCTTTATCAATCGCTTTATCAATAACGTGTTTTGGCACTTGGGCTTGTTTAGCACGGTCGATAACGAATTTCAAAGCTGAGTTTGATTCTGGATCTGGATCACCTTTTTTAGCTGCTACATAGATTTCTACACCAAATTTTGCATATACTTTAGAGTTAGCTCCATCTTTAGCCGTTTTCTTGGCTACGATATTGGCCCATTTACGTCCCATTAGGAATCTCCTTTTTTCACATTTTAATCTTTCTTATTATAACACAAGTTTTTTCGATTTTCACTAGAGGAAATGGATTTTATTCAGTAAATCCAACTAGGATAGCACTTTTGTTGCCAAGATGGTCTTGCCTTTCCATCCTTATCAACATTCAAAAAACAAACTAGACCATTATCTGAAAATAGAAAGTTTCTACCAAGTTTGACAAAGTCCGCTCAAACTACTGTTTAGAGTTTGTAGATATAATCGACAAAAACAATCATACTGCACCTTTTATTGACAGTCTACTCCAGACATATCATAGTTCAAGTAAATACTTTGAAATTCAACAGTTCTTATAGGCGCTATTGTATTCTAAGAAATCAATAGAAGAATTTCTAACCAAACATCTATTACTCAATGAAAATCAAAGAGCAAACTCGAAAACTAGCCACAGGTTGCTCAAAACACTGTTTTGAGGTTGCAGATAGGGCTGACGTAGTTTGAAGAGATTTTCGAAGAGTGTAATTTATGTGTTCCTGAAACAGAAATCTATGCTCTTTTTGATTTCACATGATACTGAAGTTAGACTAGTACAACGGAACTTCTAAAACAAGCAAAAGGTAGCTAATCCCCTGTATAGCAAGGAGTTTCACTACCCTTTTTACTTTTTTACACATCCTGTTTGATAGACTTATTTTAACATCACGAGCATACTCCAATGGAAATCGCTAGGCAAGAGATTAACTTTGCAGATATTCGCAGAGAGATCATCGCCTCTTTTTGTCGCAAGCATTCTTCTCTCCTAATCATTTTCTACCTTATCCTCTACCTGAGGATAAAGAGTCGTTCCCCAAATAGAAATCGTCCGCTTACGCACTAGTGGCAAATCGGTTTTTTCATAAACCGTACGCCACCATTCCCAGGCAAGTCCGGTACACTCTCTAATTTTGATAGAGAGATTGCGAACATTCCCTTTTAAAGGAATACTAGTGGTAAAATGAGCCGTCAAATCCTGCCCATTTCTGTCCCAAGCCTTAGGAGTCAAGATTTCCTTACCTTGATGATCATAGGATAATTCATCCCAAGTAATGTAATATTGGGCAACATAGGCACCACTATGATCCAAGAGTAAATCTCCGTTTCTGTAGGCTGTCACCTTAGTCTCAACATAGTCTGTACTGTTTTGAAAGGTCGCAACTACATTGTCTCGTAAAAAAGAAGTTGTATAGGAAATCGGCAAGCCTGGGTGATCTGCTGTAAAGCGACTGCCTTCTTGAATCAAGTCCTCTACCATATCCACCTTGCCTGTTACAACTCGGGCACCCGAACTCGGGTCGCCCCCTAAAATAACTGCCTTCACTTCTGTATTGTCCAAAATCTGCTTCCACTCTGTCTGAGGAGCTACCTTGACTCCTTTTATCAAAGCTTCAAAAGCAGCCTCTACTTCATCACTCTTACTCGTAGTTTCCAACTTGAGATAGACCTGACGCCCGTAAGCAACACTCGAAATATAGACCAAAGGACGCTCTGCAGAAATTCCTCTCTGCCTCAAATCCTCTACCGTTACAGTATCTTGAAACACATCTCCTGGATTTTTAACAGCATCTACGCTGACTGTATAATAAATCTGCTTAAAATTAACAATCTGAATCTGCTTTTCGCCCGAATGGACAGAGTTAAAATCAATATCAAGAGAATTCCCTGTCTTTTCAAAGTCAGAACCAAACTTGACCTTGAGTTGTTCCATGCTGTGAGCCGTGATTTTTTCATACTGCATTCTAGCTGGGACATTATTGACCTGACCATAGTCTTGATGCCATTTGGCCAACAAATCGTTTACCGCTCCGCGAACACTTGAATTGCTGGGATCTTCTACTTGGAGAAAGCTATCACTACTTGCCAAACCAGGCAAATCAATACTATAAGTCATCGGAGCACGATCGACCGCAAGAAGAGTGGGATTATTCTCTAACAAGGTCTCATCCACTACGAGAAGCGCTCCAGGATAGAGGCGACTATCATTGGTAGCCGTCACGGAAATATCACTTGTGTTTGTCGACAGGCTCCGCTTCTTTCTTTCGATAACAACAAACTCATCGGGTAACTGATTCCCCTCTTTGATGAAACGATTTTCAATACTCTCTCCCTGATGGGTCAAGAGTTTCTTTTTATCGTAATCCATAGCTAGTATAAAGTCATTTACTGCTTTATTTGCCATCTTCTACCTCCTAATAAGTTCCTGGATTGAGTTGCATAAACTCAGACTTGTTTAGTGAAATCAGCTGTGGTTGGACTAGGTGATCCAAAACTTCCTCGTACAATTCTTCTGAGACATTGCGTCGCCGTCTGGCTAGATAAGAAGTCGGAATGACCGTATTATCCAACATAAATACCTTATCTAAGTCAATCAAGGTTGGTCTTGTAAAAGGATTACGAGCTAAATCCGGCTCTTCTATCATAAAGTTCTTGACCAAACGTCTGGTCAAGAGAGCTGGTTTGAAGGTCTGATTTTTAACTAACTCTTTGTTTTTAGTCATGCTGTTGTCAATACAAATATACATATGATTCTTCACAGCCAAATCGCTACTAATAGTCGGAAAAGGCATATAAAGAGCTACAACATCTCCTCTCTTAATCAAGTAAGAGCACCCCCTTTTCTCCTAATGTAACATAGACAGGATTGACCAAGTCTTCTGATTGACTCAGAATTTCCAAAGTTTGAGTTTGGCGCGCTGTCAATTTAGTAGCATCTTGTCTCTTCAATACAAAATGCTTGTCGCCAATTACCTTGACACTATAATCCTTCTCCAAAGCTGACTGGTAAATCCACATCAGATATTGTCTGTCCTGAGAACTCAAGAGAGAAGGATGTTCAAGTCTCCCTACAGACTGATAAAAATCAAAAACAGGAGCCAAAGCCTGCCAATCTGACTGGCTAGTTGTCAAGGCTAGAAAAAGGGCTTTGCGAGCTGATACTTCTTGGTTAGCCTTGAGAGTTCCTTTTCCCTCCAAGTTTTTTAGAAATTGGGAAACTCCAGAAAGCAAATCTTTCTCTAACTGCGAGAAATAAAAACCTTGCCTTCCCAGACATAAGTCTCTCAAGTCGCTTTCTCTAGCAAATAAGAGTTCAAACAGTTGATAATAAAAGAAAAATATCTGGCACTGGGTTGCGCTCATCTCTTCTTTATTAGCCTCTTTTTTTAACCAGAGCAAGGGCAATAGGTAACTGGATTGAAACATTTCCTCCACCTCCTACTCTTTTTTCCCTGGAGCTTCTGCACTAGCTGCCACTTCTTTTGACTGGATACTTTCCCACTGGTTGATTTCCTCTGAGATAAGACCTTCGCATGTCTTGACAAATAGGGCAAAAGCCTTGGTTTTTCCTGCATATTTCTCCGTTTGGCATTGATAGAGGAATTTTTCCCTTTCCAGGAGTTGCGCAGTCTTTTGGTAAGAAATCCAGTGTTCCTTTGCATTATACAGATTGAGAATCCCTTCACACAGCAAGCCTAAACTGGACAAGGCAACCGAAATCAAACGGTAGCGATCACCTGGCATAGGAATAGCACAGAAGACCGCTATGAGAAAACCTGCCACGATTTCTGTTATTTTTAATACCTTATAGCGCCTACGATGTTGAACACTTTTCTTTAAAAAATGAGCTATCTGTACATCCAATCGCTCTGTCAAGTACATTTCTTCTGGCGTCATGTTTGTAACCCCTTTCATTTACTTTAATAGTCATAGTATAACATATTTGAATATCAAAGTATAGTAAAAACTGGAAAGCTATAACTTATTATAAAATCCAAATATGAAATATTTGTGAAATGAGAGAAAAATATCACAAAAAGGATGGAACAAAAAGTTTCAAAATGATAAAAACGCATAATACCTTGCCTTAAAAAGCTTGATATTATGCGTTCTATCAGAGAAAGATTTTCTGAATGTTCACCTCAAATTGAGTTTTTCCAACATTCTATCAATCACTATTCTAGCTAGTTTCCGACTAGTCTAAGCTTGACTTATCTTAGTTGAGCAAGAATAGCTTTGAGTTTCTCAATCAACTCCTCTTCTGTGTGGTCAGACTCTTTCTCATTGGCTAGGAAGGCAACGGCTTGAGCGAGAGCTTCTCGTGCTTGGTCGAGAACTTTCGCATCTACACTTGTAAGGTCGCTTTCTTGCAGAACCTTAGTCAATTCCTTGGTCAATTTCTTGAGTTCTGACTCTTTCTTACGACGAGCGATGAGGAAGAGAAGGAGACCAAGAAGGGCGAGCAGGCTAGCAATCATGGTACCGTATGGGAGATGACCTTGCTCTTTGCTTGTTTCTTTCGTTTCTTCATCCTTAGTCGCTTGCTTGCCTTTCAAGGATTCGAGTGCTTCTTTGACCTTAGCAGTAATCTCTCTCAAGCCTGCCTCTGTCAAGTCAGCATTTCTAAGGGCTGCTTGACCCTCTCCGAGAATGACCTTCGCAGCGTCGATGACAGATTGATCAATACCATCCAAGTCTTTCAAACGAGTTTCCAAGTTTTGAATCAAATCTCTTAAGACGGATTTATCAACCTGTTTCTCTTGACTCGATTGAGCGCCGCCAGCAAAGGCTACACTTCTACGGCTACGGGCTGGAGCCATCACAGAACTTTCAGATATTTCTTGTGGAGACTCTGGTCCTGTCGCATTTCCTGCTTCCCTCTGTTGAGTAGATTGACCAGCAGCTTGATTCGTCGAATCACCTGAATTAGCTGGAGTGCTTGGAGTAGTAGACTGATTTTGGTTGTTTGAACCGTCTTGACTGCCATCATCAGATGGAGCTGGTCTGTCTCCTTGGCTAGCCGTATCCCCTCTACTATCTGAACCAGCTTGGTTAGCTCCATTACCTGGTGTGGATGAGTTTCTTTGGTTAATACGATCAGAAAGATTTTCAAGGATTTTATCTAGGGCGCTTAAGTTGGATTCACACCGTTGATATTTCCCAACCCCCGGCGCAAGGCATCATCCACCTTAATAAGGCTGTCGGCAATTTCAATATCGCGTGTAGCTTGGCGTGCATAGGTACTAACTGTTGCAGTGGCACCATCTCGCTCTACAGACGAAAGGTTTCTATTCTTAGTAAGACTATCATTTTTACGGTTTTTAGCTTGCTCTATTTGATTCTTAGCATCATCTTTTGCTTCCTTATATGTTCTGGAATGCCATTGGTTCAAAAGGAAAACTTCGCGGCCATATTGTCCTCGCAGCCCTGCTGCATAGTCTAGTTTACTAATATCAGTATTTCCCTCAGTTTCAAAGGTTAGCGTATAAGACCGGTTTGAGTTAGGAAGTTGGAAGTAATACAACGATGCATTGGCATCTTTTTTAATATTATTTAGCTTTTCATTGGATATAGCTTGAGCTTCCTGACTTTCAGCTTGTCTTTCATAAGGATTAGCATCATAGCGTCTTCCTCGGGCTAATTCTTCTAAACTACTACGCGGAAAAACCGTAGGCCCAAGTCTTCTAGGTAAGCCACTATTTGAAATAGTTCCTTTTGTTACATCTCCGAGTCCTATATTTGCATTCTTTAATTTTGCTACCAAATCTGGACCATCTTGAGACGGAGCGTAGGTTCCCCCACCACTTTCACTATAACTGATTCCCACAGTATTCGTTTTAACAGTTTGCCCGCTTGGGACAGTGAACCACACTTCTGTGTGACCTGGAAATGTCCTATTATTACCTTTGTTGATTTCAATTGTCCATTTAAAACCGTTATTAGTAGGTTTTACTGTGACGTTTAGATACTTATATCCCTCTTTAATAAATTTAGTAGAATTATCCCTCGGAACTCTGTCTGAGAAGAATACATAGGTGTACTTATCGTAAGGAGAATGCCCCTTTTCGCCCGTCATCTCAAAGTAACTTTCTCTAGCTGTTAGATAGTCCTCAGAGTAGTTTTCGCCGGCTCTTGCCGCCCTTGCAAACCTTCCAGCATTACGAAAGGCAGAGTAGCCACCATCACGTGGTTCGATATTTACCCTTCTAGTTGTAGCATCTTCTCCGTATTTGCTTTCCAGCACTCCTTCGATAAGGTCTCGAGATTTTTTAAGATCTACCAGGGCAGCATCAAAAGCATCTTGGCTGATGGTATCACCCTTAGAAAAAGCTTCATTGAACTTATCAGCTGCTGCTTTTGCTGCTTGGATTTTACTTTCTTCAGCCCCCTCTTTTCGAAGTTGTTTATAGATAAATTCCAACTCATCTTTTAGTTTATAGGCTCCATCACCCTGATTGCTATAGGTTGGAAGTTCTTGTCGACTAGGCTTTTCACTAGATTCAGTTTTTTCTGAGTTGCCTCCAGTTTCTGGGCTAGTCTGGTCTACAGCTGGTGTAGCTTGACTCACTCCCCCTCTTTTACGACGCTTTCCACCAGTTGCTTGCTCAGTTGCAGTTCCGTTTGGTTCGACAAGCTTATTATTTGTCGAACCTGCTTCTCCCAAGTCTGTCAATTTTGGTTGCGATGGCTCCAAGACTTGATTAACACGACGAATTAGGTCTTCCATCAGTCTTACTTGCTCATCAACTTGCGCTTGCGTCGCTTTTGGATTTTCTAAGACAGCCTTAGCTGCTGCTAGACCTGCTTCCACTTCATCGTGGAGCGCTTTCATGGAGCTAAGAGTTAGTTTTTCCAACAAAGCTTGCAGATTGCCTTGGAGTGATTTAGCTTCTGTCGTTTTAGTGGCAGATGTGGGCTGGTCTTGCTCTTTTACTGCTCCTCCTTGAGAAGTTTCTTGAGCTGCTGGTTTCGTCTCTGGTTTGGTAGGAGCAAGGTCAGCTGTTTCCTGCCCCTTACTAGCATCCTCGGCTTTAGTCTCTGGAGAGTTTGACTCCCCTGTAGACTGGAGCTCAGCCGACGGTTCAGTCTGAGAGACCTTCTCTGGCTCTTCCCCATCTGAATTTCCAGCAGATCCAGCAACTACATCACTGGCTGTTGCCGAAGATACTGCAGGTGCCTGCGCTTGCACCCCATTTGCAAAGAACATCAGAGCCGCAACCGCAACGCTAGCAGCCCCAAAATGGTATTTACGAATGGAATAACGGAAAATTTTCTCTCCATTACCATCATTCTTTTTCTTGAACATAAGTAAATCCTTTCCTCGTCTAAGTGCTTTCTCAAGCTTAGAAAGCGCGCAAAAAGCCGATAGACGATAATATATACTATATACTAACACTTCTGACATACAAATCAACCCCCTCGCTGACAAGATAGAGTCAGGAAATGCAAGAAAAAAGTAGACATTATATATATATATATATGCACAGACATATAAAGTCTTTTAATACAGCTTATTTTTCAACAAAGATACAAGAGTTATACTACATTTATATATGCTCAACATCCTCTGTGCCAATGTTACAATATTATTACATTTTGATTACACAAACATTTCGAAATATATGATAGAAGGCTGAGTATTTTATAGTAATTCTCTTCCTATCAATTAGGTCAACAGTCGAGTGTTACACCCTATCCTCATCAAAGGACTATGATCAGCATTTCCTAGCCACTAGGACGCTCCAAACCACCTATTTAAGTCCATCATCATAGCTTGGTCAGTAAAATACAGACTGCAAGGCGACGCTGATGTGGTTTGAAGAGATTTTCATTGAGTATAATTTTAACTTCTTACTTTTCATTCCTATTCCTTAAATAAAAAGCTCACTAAAAAAGTGAGCAACATTTCCAATGAGATACTTCTGTTGACGAGCGCGTCTCTCCGCCCCCTCATTGCCTTGCGAAGAGGCTTGGCGAATCGAAAGGAGGTGTTTTTTCCTGTTTTCAATTCTACTTATTTTTGCACATTTTTTTAATTTTATCAAACAAAAAAAACGCAAGCCGAAGCCTGCGAAAAGTTTTTTATAACCATTTAATTTCTTTCACATCTGTTTTACGAACTTTAGCATATTTCTTAGCGCTTGTAAAATGTAGAGTAACCGGTTTAAACACTCCACTTTTATCTCTTCGTAAACCTAAAATTGCGGATCTTTTGTTTCTATCTTCAAAAAATATGACGTCCAACTTCATAGTGTTTTTAGATAAATCTTTGGCTAGGATACAACAACTTGTTATCTTAGAATAGAAGATATCACCGATAAAACTATACAAAGATATCCTTTCTATAACATCGTTGTACATGGGATTATTTTTATATTCTTCCAAAATAAAAACACCAGCTTGAATAGCAGGTATTGTTTGACTAGCATAATCTCGTGTGATTTTGTGCAAGCCAAATAAGTGATGTAAATCAGTCAAGCAAAAATCTACTTCGAAAGTCTCTAAATGCTTATAATTCGTTGATACTTGACATGTTTTTCCATCGAATTTCTCTTGATAATCTAAAATACAATCAAGTAATTTCAACGACAAACTCCATATTTTCTCAAAATAAAAAAAGCACGGGGCAGTTCTCACTACTGCCCAAAGTGGATGATTAGAGTCGGCTTCTCTAACTCCCTATGTTGTGCTTATTAGGCTTATCGCAAGGGAACAGTTTTTAGCTCTGCCAAGCCACATAGCGTGCTTACTACTATGTGTCCATGTCTCCATGGATTGCCGAGCGGTTTAACGACGTTTTGGGAGTCGGGATAACGAGAAAAGTGATACTTTTACGTTTTTTCCAACTTAATTATGACATCTTTCTTTAAAAAAGTCAATATTTATCGCTTTCTTTAACGAAAAAAATCCCACAAGAACGAATCCTGTGGGGAGATACACATTTTAGAAAAGCTTTCCTTTATTCTACTATTTTTCTTGTATTTTATCATTCAGTATGATAAAATACAAGTTTTTTGATAAAATAACCAAAAACTACTCGCTATCCCTTCTCACATTACCCTACATATCGTTTGACATGCGACTGATAGTTCAGGGAAACTTCAAGGACAACTTTTCTCTCATCCCCTATGTAGGTCATTTCTACTCTTATAGGCTCAATTTGACACTTTTCTTCTTCGAATTGCTCATATTCCTCCTGAATAGTAAGTTCGATTTATCCAAATTTATTTTTGTCTATTTTGATGAACACTTCCACGAAGATAGTCTGAAAATGAATTTGCACCAATTTTTCTTCTCTTTTTAAGCATATTATTCCAGATATGATTGCCCTCTTGTTCAGTAATAAATTGCGCTTTAAACGCTTCAATCGGTTTACATTGTCAAATTTAGATTTTATTTGATCATAACTTTCTAGTTTGCTTTTTGATTTTTATTTAATATAGTAACAAAAATTGAAGGAAATATCTCCACAAGAAAACGCATACTATTAAGCTTTTTCAAGATCTAATAATATGCGCTGTTCTGATTTGAAAGACATTCCATTATTATTTTACTGTTATCAAGCCTTCAGGCTCGACTGTAAATTCTGGTCTGTCTGCTATCGTGCCATCTTCTTTAAGGTAATACCAGCCATCATTTGATTTGACAAAGGCATTAGAAACCATGTCCCCATTTTGACTATCAAGATAGTACCAAGTCTCCTTGTATTTGATCCAGCCTGTTTTCATAGCACCTTCTCTATCGAAATAGTACCACTTCTCAGCGATTTTCTTCCAGCCTGTAGCCATTTCGCCTGACTGGTCAAACCAGTACCAGTTCCCGTCTATGTGCTTCTTCCAGCGGTCTGCAAGCATATAGCCTGAACCGTCAAAGTAATACCAGGTACCATTGACTTTCTCAAACTTATCTTTTGGATAAGAACCGTCTGAGTGTACATACCAGGTGCCAGTATCGTTCTGTTGCCATCCTGCTTCAATCGTCAAGCCGTTTTCAATATCCTGCTTAAACTGCTCACGGCTAATACCCCATTTGGCAAGATAAGGATAGGGGTCAATGTGATCTGAGTTGTTGTCAGGTTGATTATTGGTGCAATATTCGTGTGTCTTGATACCTGCCAAGTCGTCTGTATCAAGTGTTTTCGGTATACCAGCTTCATCCGCTAGATTGCGCAAGAGTTCGATATAGAGACGATAGTCAATCAGAAACTCTTCTTTTGATTCATGGCTTTCAATCAGTTCAACTTGTGCATAACCTTCTGCATTCCAACCGCCCCCAACGTCCCAGGCACCATTATCAACAGGTCCTACCTGCATAATACGACCATTACCGACTACGTGAGAAAAGAAGCCCAATTCAGGATCTTTTCTGTAATGGTAGTCAGCCTCATTTTGCACCGTTGAGTTGCGGTTGCCTGTGGAATGGGCATGGACTTGCCTATATGGTTGCACCCCGACTTGAGGCAAATCTGTTCTTAATTTACTCACATCAATTTCCATATTCTACTCCTTATCAATTAAAACAACTTATTTTTTACAATCCAGAGCTAGAAACTCCTTTATTTCTACCTTACAAAGAAGACAATCCTAGTCACGATTAGGCTTGTAGATAGAACTTCAAAACGCACTATTTTGACACTGTAAATAGGACTGATAAGGTTTGCATTCTATCTACAATAACACCCCAGACTAAAAAGCTTTTCAAAAGTATATTTTTACAGTCTCTATATGTCCTTTTCATAAATACTATACTTTATTATATCATATAAAAGAAGTCAAAAGTATATTAAACTATTTTCAAGACCAAACTAAAGATGACAGCACAAGTTTTTTCGATTTTCACTAGAGGAAATAGATTTTATTCAGTAAATCAAGCTAGGATGACACTTTTGTTGCCAAGATGGCCTTCCCTTCTTTTATCAAGGGGTGACGGAAAAGCGAAAAGTACAGTTGAACTGTCATGGCAACCCAGATAAGGGGTTCACAAAGAATAACTCCTCTATAGCCTGCCCAAGGGATAATCATGACCACAAAAGCGATTTTCCCGATTAGTTCAATAAAGCTGGAAACCAGAGGAAGGATCTTTTGCCCCAAGCCCTGCAAACAATTACGATAAATCAACAAGAGACTCAAAATAGGATAGAAGGCTGAACTAATTTGCAGGTAGAGACTTCCATTTTCTACCAAATAGCTATCCATCGAACTGGCCAAGAAGGAAACCAAGGTAGGACTGGCAAAAAAGAGGAAGATACAAACAAAAACTGCCCAGAATATACTTAGAAGACTACCGATTCGAAGACCTTGAACAATGCGGTCTGGGCGCTTAGCACCTAAATTCTGAGAAGCAAAGGTCGTCATCGAGGCAGAGATAGCGGTCATGGGAAGAAGGGCAAAGGCCATAATGCGTCGAGCTGCCGTCTGGGCACTAATAATCACTGCACCAAAGGTATTAACAGAAGACTGTAAAATCACACTGCCTATAGATACAATTGAACTCATCAAGCCCATAGCCAAACCTTGCTCCAAAAGATCCGCATACAAGGCCTTGTCCCATTTGAAATGCTTGCGCTGAGGCAAAAGTTCTGGCACACTCTTACGGATATAATAAAAGCAAAGAACCGCTGATAAACCTTGCGAAATGATGGTAGCAAGTCCCGCAGATTGAACCCCCAGTTGCAGTTGCGTAATAAAATAGAGATCCAAAACCACATTAACCAGAGCAGAGAAAATCAGAAAACCAAGCGCTGCTAGACTGTCACCAATAGACCGCAACAAGCCTGCAAAGAGATTATAAGCAAAACTGACACCAACACAGGTCACAATCATAGAAATATATTGATAGGACTGGGGAAGAATTTCTGCAGGGGTATCTAGGTATTGCAAGAGAGGATACAAACCAAGAAAGCCCAGCAGCATCACTACAACACTCAAAAGAGCACCTAAAATCCAGGTAGCTGCTACTGCTTCCTTGATTTTAGTGAAATTCCGAGCCCCATAATAGCGGGCAATGACAATTCCCATGCCATTGCCAACACCAAGAGTAAAACCTACAATCAGGTCAAAAATCGCTGTCGTCGCCCCTACTGCAGCCAAGGAGTCTTGTCCAAGAAAACGTCCAACAATCAAGACATCAGCAGTGTTATAGAGCTGTTGAAAAATATTTGATAGCAAGATTGGGAAGGCAAAACTCAAAAGCGAAGGAAGAATCGGACCATGTATCAGATCCACTGTTCGTTTTTTATTCATAAGGCTATTATATCAGCTTTCTAGAGGAGCAACAAGAAACAGCAAACTATGCGTGAGCTGAAAACCAGAAAAAGACAACGAAAAAGCAGTGGATTTCTCCACTACTTTAAAAGCTTATTCTTCAATTTCGATTTCAAGTTCATCGCCTAGGTCAAGCGTAACTTCTTCATTCACGGCTTCTTCTTTCTTTGGCTCATCTTTTTTGTTTTCAGTATCTTGTTCTGAAGCTTCTTCTCCATCAATCAAGCCAAATTTAGAACGGACTTGCTTATCAATTTCATCAAAGATTTCTGGGTGCTCTGCCAAGTATTTCTTAGCATTCTCAGAACCTTGCCCAATTTTTTCATCTTTGTAAGAATACCAAGCTCCTGCTTTTTTGATAATATCCAAGTCGCTTGCAATCTTCAAGAGTTCACCAGTCTTAGAAATTCCTTCTCCGTACATAATTTCAACTACGGCTTCCTTAAACGGTGGAGCTACCTTATTTTTTACAACCTTAATCTTAGTTTCTTTACCGACATTGGTTTCTTTTTGGTCACCAGTTCCCTTAATTTGTGTATTACCACGAACATCCAATCGGACTGAAGCATAGAATTTCAGAGCACGTCCACCAGGAGTTGTTTCTGGATTTCCAAACATGACCCCAACTTTTTCACGCAATTGGTTGATAAAGATGGCAATTGTTTTGGTTTTATTGATAGAAGCACCGAGCTTACGCATAGCCTGGCTCATCATACGAGCCTGCAAACCAACGTGGTTATCTCCGATATCTCCATCAATTTCCGCACGAGGGACAAGGGCAGCAACCGAGTCAACCACGACAAGATCTACAGCACCTGAATCAATCAATTTTCCTGCAATCTCAAGACCTTGCTCTCCTGAGTCTGGTTGTGACAAGAGCAATTCATCAATGTTGACCCCAAGGGCCGCAGCATAAGCTGGGTCAAGGGCATGCTCCGCATCGATAAAGGCTGCAATCCCACCTTCTTTTTGCGCTTGCGCAACTGCATGAAGAGCAACCGTTGTCTTACCAGATGACTCTGGCCCATAGATTTCAATGATACGTCCCTTAGGATAACCACCTGAACCAAGGGCAATGTCAAGAGCCAAAGAACCTGAGCTCATCACTTGCACCTTTTGCTCGGCACGTTCACCCAAACGCATGATTGATCCTTTACCAAAGTCTTTCTCAATCAGTTTAAGAGCGTCATTCAAGGCCTTTTCACGTTCAGCCCCGAATTTTTTTGAAATTTCATCTAATTTTTTGGTTTTTTCGCCATTCTATTCTCCTACATTCTAATGGTCCTCAGACCTATCTACTATTATATCAAAAGTTAGTCACTTAATAAAGCCTTGCGAACTAGGTTAAAGGCATGCATAACCGCAATGTGACGTACATCTGCTCGACTTCTGCCTCCAATATTCACCTTGATAACCTCAGTTCCTTGCTCCTGTGCCAATCCTATGTAAACTGTCCCAGCTGGGTGCCCTTCTAGGCTATCTGGTCCTGCCACTCCAGTCAAACTAAGGCCAAAATCAGACTGGGTCTTGTTTCGTGCCTGCTCAGCCATCTTCTGAGCTGTAAATTCAGACACCACACCGTGCTTTTCCAAATCCTTGACAGGAATATCCAACATGTTTGATTTTTCCTCCAAGCTATAGGTCACAAAACCACCCTTAAATATACTGGAAGCACCAGAAAAATCCGCTACGGTAGCTTGGAAAAGACCTGCCGTCAAGCTCTCTGCAGCCGTGATGGTTTTCTCTTGTTTTTTCAGTTCTTCTACCACAATGCTGGCTAAACTAGTTTCTTCCCCATAACCATAACAAAGGTCTCGTAAAGAAAGATCTTCAAAGGTCTGGCGATCCAAGATTTGATTTTCCAAAATATCCAGCACTTGATTCGCCTCTTCTTGACTGCTAGCCTTTGTTGACAGACGCAAGGTTACCTCTCCTGTCTTGGCATAAGGTGCCAAGGTCGGATCGGTTTGATTGTCAATCAAATCAGCCAAAATGGTCACCAACTGACTTTCGCCAATTCCAAAAAAACGAAGAACTCGGGAATACAGCTTACTCCCTGTCATTAACTTGGGTAGAAGTTGGTTTAAGACCATGGGTTTTAATTCACTTGGTGGACCTGGAAGGACAACGTAGGTCACTCCATTGGCTTCCAAAATGCCTCCCACAGCCAGTCCTGTTTCGTTTGGTAGTGGAATCGCCCCTTCTACAATTTGAGCTTGTCTTTCGTTATTCGGTGTTCGGGCATAGTCTGGTCTCTGGGCAAAAAAGATATCCAACTTCTCCTGAGCCTGAGGATTGAAGACTAATTCTTTCCCTAAAAATTTAGCTAGAGTTTGTTTGGTCAAATCATCCTCAGTTGGTCCCAAACCGCCTGTCAAAATCACCAGACTGCTACGTTGACTGGCAATCTCAAGTAAAGACAAGAGACGAGCTTCATTGTCTCCTACAGCCGTCTGAAAATATACGTCTACCCCAATTTCTGCTAGTTTTTCCGACAAAAACTGAGCATTGGTATTGACAATCTGTCCTGTCAAAATCTCTGTTCCAACAGCAATGATTTCTGCTTTCATGTTTCCTCCTACCTATCTATTCGTATTTTTTTGAAAAAATCGCAGGAATTTTCCTACGATTGATTTTTTATTTGTATCAAAAGTTAATTATCTTCATCACCAACAGGGGCTCTGCCAAATAAATCTTCAAATAAAACCGCATTAGTTTCAAGCTGAGTGACTTCTTCTTGTCCCAAAGAACGTCGGAGTAAATTTTGCATTTCCAACATATGGGCTCTCGAAACAATCTGGTAAGAAACACCTTGAAGCATCTCTCCTTCACCCTGCAACTGCTGAGTTTCAATGGTTTTAAATGAATCTTTATACCCTAGCAAGTTAGGGATACTTTTTGCAGACAAATCAATATTGGTCTGCATATTGTCACTCAAAGCTTTTAGAATCTCTTGATAATGACCAACGCTATTTAAACTGAGAGCTTTTTCCATGACTTTTTGAATAACTTCACGTTGACGTTTTTGACGACCATAATCCCCCTCAGGATCTTGGTAACGCATTCGTGCATAGACTAGGGCTTCTTCTCCCCCAATATGTTGCTCCCCAACACCAATAGAAATGGTATTAAATTCTTCTTGGTCACTGATAGAAATTGGGAAACCTAGGGTATTATTGACTGTAATACCACCTACTGCATCCACTAGTTTTTGTAACCCTTTCATATTGACCATCACATAGCGATCAATATGGATATTCATCATTTTTTGAATGGTTTCTATAGCAAGCTCTGCTCCACCATCTGCATATGCTGAATTCAGTTTCGCTTCATGAACCTGACCATTCCCTGATTCAATGCGGGTCAGAATATCCCGCTCTAAACTCATCATCGTTGTTTTTTTCGTTTTAGGATTCACTGTCATCAAGATCATGCTATCACTTCTACCGACCCAAGTTTCAGTTCGTTCAGCATTTCCGGTGTCAACCCCCATTAACAGAATGGTCAAAGGTTCAGTCGCTTCAATAACCTTGGTTTCTTCGCCGATTTTTTTATAGGTTTTAGCTAAGGTTTCTGTCCCTTGTTGATAAATAGTATAAGCAAAAATACCTGCTCCTACTACAGTTACAGAAAGTAAAGCTAGCACCATTCCAATAATTTTTTTAACCATATTTCTACTAATCTATCAGTTTACCCATCAAGTAAACATCGATAAATTTCCCTTCTTCTATATATGCTCCACGCTCTTGGCGACCTTCAATTACAAAGCCATGCTTTTGATACAGATGAACTGCTGCTTGATTACGAGTTTGGACAGTCAGCTGGAGACGACGCAGAATGCCACTTGCTTGTGCCCACTCTATCGCTTCTTCTAGCAACAAACTTCCCAATCCATTATTCCAATATCTTTTGCCAATCACAATGAAGAGATCTCCAATATGATGGACTCTCTTGCGCTGGTCAGCTGTAATATTTACAATACCAGCAATTTTATCATTTAAGAATGCAAGTAAGGTTATCTGATTGTCCGAACTAGCTTGCTTGTTGAGGAATACTTCAATCTCCTCACTGGTCAAGAGAATACCATCTCCGTCTAAGCTGGTAAAATCTGTCTCCAAACTTACACGATTTAAAAAGGCCACTAATTCAGCTGCATCTTTAGGCTCTGCTTCCCTAATGAGCAATTCATACTCCATGTTGAAGCTCCTCTAAGAGTTTTTCTGCACGCAAACCCTTTGCCTGAAAATTTAAACGACGTCCATCTGCTTCTTTTAGAATTTCCAATTCTAAATAAGTATCTGGCAAGGCATCTCCTAAGAGATTTCCCCACTCGATGACAGTCACTCCGCCACCAAAGAGAAACTCATCCAAGTCGATAGAATCCGCATCTCCTTCAATACGATAAACATCTAAATGGAAAAGCGGAAGACGCCCCTCATACTCTCTTACGATAGTATAGGTTGGACTTTTAATCATTTGAGAAATCTGTAAACCTTTAGCAAGTCCTTTAGTAAAGGTCGTTTTACCTGCACCCAGTTCTCCAGTTAAGATTAAAACATCATTCTTTGCTAATAGATGACCCAAACGCTCCCCTAAGGCTTGTAGCTCTTCTTCATTTTTTGTGTACATACTCTTATTATACCAAAAACTTTTCTTTTGTGTCTATTTTCCTGCTAAACTTATACTCAATGAAAATCAAAGAGCAAACTAGGAAGCTAGCCGCAGGCTGTACTTGAGTACGGCAAGGCGACGCTGACGTAGTTTGAAGAGATTTTCGAAGAGTATTACCATCATAACATCCATAAAAACAAGCTTTCTCTAAAAGAAAATGAGCGTAGCAATGACCAATACAAGATCTCGGAAAATATGACCATAAAAGGAAACTTCCTTCTTGACCGAATTTGGGACAAGATAGGCTGCAAAAAACAAACCCAGTCCAATATACATCAGAAGAGAGACAATGGTCATTGGATTTCTTAAAAAGAGAAGTGTTGCTAAAATAGTCACCAACACTGTCTTTTTTCTGTCTAGCATAGCAAGAAAATCGCGCATGTATTTTTTCAAGGGTAAAAAAATCAGCAAATCTAGCCCAAATAGAAAGAAAAAGGATGGCAATAAAAAGTCAACTAATTCTTGCTGCAGCGTATTTTTAATGAACAAGTTATCTGACAAGACAAGGACAGCTCCTAATAAATTAATTAAGAGTAACATACTGTAAAAAAGCTTCACTGACTTCTTACTGGCTAGGACACTATGGACTTCTTGCTTACGGGTATAAAGATAATTTACTCCAGCACAGATTCCTGAAACGAAGACCATACTTCCGATGAAAAAAGCTGTACTTTGTTTAAAGGACAAGATGCATTCCTTCCATAGAAAACAGCTACTCAAACTGATTTGAATTAAAGCTAACAAAAATAAGATTCTCATTGTTTTCATCTTTTCTCTCCCTTCCTACCAATCATTATACTAGGAGAAAAGAGAGAACTGTTTTCAATCTTCTCAAATGTCTCTTTTAGACGCTAAACAAACATGAGAGACTACTACTCAATGAAAATCAAAGAGCAAACTAGGAAGCTAGCCGCAGGTTGCTCAAAACACTGTTTTGAGGTTGCAGATAGAGCTGACGTGGTTTGAAAAGATTTTCGAAGAGTATAAAGTCGCAACAACTGTGTCAATTGCACCAATTTAGTAAGAAAGTATAAAAAAAGAACACCCCGAAAGGTGCTCTGTATAAGTATAGTAATTCTTTCGAATTAACGTTTACTAAATTGTGATGCTTTACGAGCTTTCTTAAGACCTGGTTGGGGCACCACTTATTTCATCTAATTTCAAAGTGCTTTAAAATCAACGTTTTCATGGAGTCTCTAAAAATAAAATTTCAACTAATTTCAATCAATTTCATCAAAATAAGGTAAATTTTCATTAAAAATAAGCTAAAATCGAACCAGAATATCAAAAGTTTACCTTATTTAGTTTTACAGAAGTGAAATAGGGATTCACTACACGTCAATATACGGTAGAAACCTTGATTTAAAGCGATTCTTGAAATTTCAAATTTCACTACATTGCAATAAAAATCAGCCGAATCACTACCTTTTTTTGAAATAAGAATATTGATTCGGACAATTAAAAGTAAGAGGAACTCAAATGTAAATTGGAGTTCCTTTTTTGTATATTTTTCAAATAACGCCTCTACACTATTTGTAGCAAATTCACCACTACAGTTTTATCTTAGTTAAAATAAGTTAGAATATGTAAGTGAGTATCAGATATACCAAGACATCGTCACCATCTAAGGTATATTCAAAATACAAAAGTTGACCAACTAGATTTCTGAATATCCTTATATATCCATTCTCAAAATTGGTTTAAATAGCGTAGTCTTTTAAACTAGTTTTGAGAATCCAAAAAATCTTCCTACATATGTAAGAAGATTTTTTAGTTCAGAATGATTAGATTTAGCTAATGGATACCTATCCTACCCACTCACCGTTAGCATTGACTCGATAGCCATCGGGTGTAGTGGTGTTTACTAATAAATCTCCTGAATTATAGGTATAGTACCATTTACCAGAAACTGTAAACCAACCTGTCTTCATAGCTCCAGCAGTATCAAGATAATACCATGATCCTTTGTCTTTAACCCAACCAGTAGCCATTGAACCTGATTCGTTTAAGTAATACCATAAGCCTTTATCTTTAGCAGCGGCAGCCTTGAATGTATCAGATATAGTAGCAGGAACTCAGCCTACATCGTATCAAACGAGAGCAATGTTGCCTAATACTGGTATACGATCAGATAATACTACAGCTGCTCTAGGACTTCTATCAATCTTTGGAGCAGTAGGTTTACTCTTTTCTAAAAAGAAAAAAGATGATGAAGAAGCTTAAGTAAATGATTCTATTTGATTCTCAATCGCTTTTACATACACAATTTTTTATCAATTAAAAAGAACTAGGGTAATCTACACATTAGCTGGATATACTTACCCTACAGTGGATAGTAAAAAAGGGGCTCTTGGTCAACTGTAGAGTGTTGAAGTCAGCTAAGATCTAGAAAGGACAAATTTTGTCCTTTCTTTTTTTATGGCTTCAAGCCAGTTTTTCTCGTAGAGAAAAACAAGAAAACCACCAGCTATGCTGGTGGCTGACAAGGCTTCTAGCTTCCATTTATTTTTCCAAGTATAATCTAATTGTTCAGGTTAGATAAAGGAGGAAAAATAAATGGCTAAAACCAGTTACAGTTTATCACATACTAAATGGATGTGCAAATATCATATAGTTTTTACACCTAAGTATCGCCGTAAGGCGATATATTACAAAGTCAGGTCGGATTTGATAGATATTATTAAACATCTATGCGGTTGTCGTGGCGTGGAGATTATCGAAGGTCATATGATGCCAGACCATGTACACCTGCTTGTATTGATACCTCCCAAACTTTCGATTTCCGATTTTATGGGGTATCTCAAGAGCAAAAGTGCATTGATGATATTTGATAAGCACGCTAATTTAAAATATAAGTATGGAAATCGAAAGTTCTGGGCTAGGGGATACTATGTAAGTACCGTTGGACTAAACGAAAAGACCGTAGCTAAATATATTCGCGAGCAGGAAAAGAATGACATTGCACTCGATAAGCTGAGTGTAAAAGAATATGAAGATCCGTTTTCTGATGGCGGATTTAGAACAAGGTAAAAGCCCGTTGTGACGGGCATTAGTCAAGTAATATAGCACGACCTGAACGAAGTTCAGCGAGCGTCTTTAGACGCCGCTGGAGAGAAACGGCTTATAGCCGGTGTACAAGCCACCCGTTTTCACGGGTGGTTATGACTGATGTTCAGAGCGATGAAAATCCGTTTTTTGAAGTTTTCAAAGTTCCGAAAACCAAAGACATTGCGTTTGATGAGTTTAATGAGATTATTCGTTGCTTCCAATTTAGCGTTGGAGTAGAGTAGTTGAAGGGCGTTGATTTGTCTTTCAGAAAGATTGAGTTCGACACAGGCTCGTTTCTTTGTTTTCTTTCCTTTAGTACAGATTTTAAACAGCGAGCATTAGATTACATCAAAGAGGGGGCACAGCCATGTCGAGGCAGCCAAGGTTTTTGATGTTGGCGTCAGAACTCTCTTCACGTGGGAAAAGAACTTACGTGAACAAGGACACTTAGAGAGGAAAAAGCGAGTCGTCAAAAACCGAAAGATTCCTTTAGAGGAATTGAAATCCTTTGTAGAGGCTTATCCAGATGCTTTTTTACGGGAAATTGCGGCACATTTTAATTGTGCTACATAATGCCCATTCTCCAAGCGAAGATTTATAGCTTCAGGCCGCTGTTCGATGGATTGACCAGCAGGTTTAAAGTTGGTGCTAGCCTGTTTCTTATCAAGCGAAAATTTTTGGTTATGATAGTGGAGAATCTTTTCCTTTAGTTCCTTGGTCAAGCTTGATTTCTTGACCGAGCGCTTGCGATTGTTTTCATAAGACTGTTGAGCATAGTCGGCAGAATAAACCTCTTTGAAGCACCCTTTTCCAAGACATTGTCGGACTGTCCCACGCTTGATTTCAGTGTGGATAGTTTGAGGAACTTTTCCAAGCAGAAAGGCAATTTCTCTATTTGATTTCCCTTCCTTTTTCCATCGTTCGATTAAGCGACGGTTATCGATTGTCAAATGTTTGGCTTTTGTAGTATAATGGTTTTGCATCTCTGTGCCTTTCTTGTGTTTGTGGTTGAACAACAAGTATAACTCAGAGGTGTTTTCTTATGCCTAGAAGAGCTTTCATTTTAATGTGATAATCGGACAAGGAGACTACTATTTCTTCAAAAAATATGTCAAAAATACTTGACACTTTATATTTAAAAGAATATAATATAGTCAAATATATACGACATAAATCAGAAAGGAGACCAGATGAATCGTGTGAAAGAATTTCGCAAGGAACTGGGCATTTCCCAGCTAGAACTAGCCAAGGATATCGGTGTCTCGAGACAGACCATCAATATGATTGAAAACGACAAGTACAATCCAACCTTGGAACTCTGTCTCAATCTCGCCCGCAGCCTCCAAACTGACCTCAACAGTCTCTTTTGGGAGGATAATTTTTAAAAAAGGAGCAAACTTATGAAAAAAGAAACCTTCACGGAAAAACTGATCAAACGCATTTATGGCATTTCAGGACCACTTGATGAACACAAACGACGTGAGGCTGATCGTATCGGCAATCAAGTCTTTATCATCCTCTTTTATCTGATGACATTTGGAAATCTCATCCCCTTTGTCCTCGCTTATAAATACCCACAAATTGTCGCTATCGGCTATCCTCTTGTGGTATTCGGCATTTCGATGATTTCTGCTCTCTATGTGCTCTCCCAAACCAAAAAAACAGGGATTACAGCTATTGATCCAGATATGCTGAGCGAGAAAGAAAGCAAGCAACTACACTACCCTGGTCTGAAAGCAGGTCTACTCTATGGATTAATGAGTTTTTTTACAACCCCTCTTCTCCATATACTGCTAGGTGAGAGTCAGGACTATCTTCAGTCACTTCTTGCTTTTAAAAATATTTTTTCTAGTATTCTCCAGTCTTTCTTCTTCGGAGTGATTATACAAATTATCATCTCCCGTCGCATTGCAAAAACTAAGAAAGATCAAGATGAGGATTAGGAGGAAACTCATGAAAAAAGAAAAGAAACAGTTACGTTATCCTGGTCTGAAAGCAGGTTCGATTTATGGAACAGTGATATTTTTTATAATTCCACTCATTGATACCCTAACAAGTGAAAATCCAAATTTTATCAGTTCTCTTCTAAATACAAAACATATTTTTAAAACTATACTGGGAGCTTTCTTTTTCGGAGTGATGATACATATTGTCGACTCACTTCGCATTGCAAAAGCTAAAAAAGACCAGGATTAAGAGGTGACTTATGAAATCACTAGTAACTTTACTTACCTATCATCTTTTGTTCAGTTCTCTGCTCATCTTCATCATCATTTCAGGGGACTTACCAATCAGAGAGATATTCCTCCTTCTAGTCTTTATTCCAGCCCTCAACAAAGGACTGACTTATCTAAAGATTGACTCCCCAAAAACGCGCATACTCAACTTAGCACTATGCTTTATGATTCTATCTTTGCCACAACTGATGCTCGTCTCAGGCAATTGGAAATATTATTTACTGCTGACTATCGCTAGCATTTCTTCTATCACTTATCTTTATTATCTCTATCAATTCGTAAAAGAAAATCAGTAAAACTGCTCATTTAGGAGGTTATTAGCATGAACAAAGAAGACTTCACCACTCGCCTACTTCGAAATTTCTTTCATATCCAAGGGCCTTTTGATGAATGCCGTCAAGAGGTTATCTACAAGGCTTGCGCCCGTTCCATGATCCAAATCTTTTACTCTTCCTTCATTCTCTTCCTATTCTATATTTTGTTCGGAAGCTTTATCGAAATTGTTCGAAATGTTATACCCTACATCTATTTTGGACTCATTTTTTTCATTACCTTAAAAACTCAGAGAGCCGTCAAAGAACTCCAGCTGGAAAAAGATGACAAGTCAGAAATCATCCTCAAAACCTACAGCAAAGCCCAAATCAAATTCCGAAGTTGGATTGTGTTTATCGGTATTCAGATTGGCCTCTTTACCCTACTCATCTTTCATAAAGTATTCGTTCAGCAGATGTCCCTTTCAGATTTTGCGAAGTTGCTCATGCAATTCGATAAAAGTGTTCCTTTCCTGATGTATGGCCTGATTATCGGTAGTATTTTCGGAACCCTGACCTACGGATTTCTATCACTACAAGAGGAGAAAACTCCTAAAAATACCAAACAGAAGGAGAAAAGCAATCAATGACTTCACTATACGATTTTTCAGTCTTAAACCAAGACCATCAAGAAACCCCACTAGATGCCTATCGTGGAGAAGTTCTCTTGGTTGTCAACACTGCTACTGGATGTGGTTTAACGCCCCAGTACCAAGGACTTCAAGAACTCTATGATCGCTATCAAGAACAAGGTTTTGAGATTTTAGACTTCCCTTGCAATCAGTTTATGGGACAAGCACCAGGTAGCGCAGAGGAAATCAACGCCTTCTGTAGCCTACACTATCAAACCACTTTCCCACGTTTTGCCAAGATCAAGGTCAACGGTAAGGAGGCAGATCCCCTCTATGTTTGGTTGAAAGAACAAAAATCTGGCCCACTAGGAAAACGAATCGAATGGAATTTCTCTAAATTTCTCATCGGTCGTGATGGGCAGGTCTTTGAGCGCTTCTCTTCAAAAACAGACCCAAAACAAATTGAAGAGGCGATACAAAAATTACTATAATTCACAATCTCACTATGATTAGGTTTCTTTTAGCCTGATGAATAGTGAGATTTTTTGATTGGCTTTGACTTAAATAGAAAAACACCCCATGATATGAAACATGAAGTGTTGTAAAGTCTATGTTGTAGCTACTTATTTCACATTTTCAATGTGACCAATGATAACAAATACCATACCGAAGCTTCATATACACTAAACAAATAACTTTCTAATTATCTCAATTAGTTTTCGCTAGTAAATATTATTTCCAACAAACGCCCTCTCAATTCCTTATCCTGATGATGCAAGATATTCATTAAGTCATGAGAATTTTTGGCATTGATGAATTGATTTAACACTCTATCTTTTAATTCATATGGAAGAGAAGCCATTTTTAGTAGTCTAAAAACTTCATCATTTAGGGATGTCCTTTTATGATCTTTCCATTCAAATCTAGCTGTATCATTCTTATTTGGCAATTCAATTATAGGCACATTCGTTCCTTTAAAATGAATTCTATGCCTTCTATTACTTGGAACGATACTAGAATCTCCTTGTAATGTTAACTCTACCATCCCCATTTCCCAATCGATTGATAATCTTGTTTTATATCTTTGACCATTTTGATCTTCAAGCATTTCAAAAGAATGTTGTTTGCCTGGGAATACATACCAATCTACAACTTCAGGTAAATCAACACCCATATCTATCTCAGAACCAACCAAGGGAATGATTGCACCACTTTTTGCGAACACAGGTATCGTCGAAATGTCTCTATAAACACTCAACTTCACACCACCTGTATATTTTTTCTCTGAAAAGAAGTCATACCATTCACCTTCAGGGAACCATACATCTACTTTTGCAGATTGGAATGCCAAATCCATCTTTTCTACAATGGGAGCCACCATCAGTTCTGTTCCAAAAAAGTATTGATTTGGAACATTATAACTCTCATCATTCTCTGGGTAGAAATAATACATTGGGCTGATTAATGAGGCACCTTCCTCATGTGTCTTTACATTCATGGTATATAGATATGGAATCATCTGATGTCTCAAACGAAGGTATTTCTTCATAATCTTAGATGTTGTTTCTGAAAAAAACCAAGGTTCTTTACTATTGAAGGGACTTCTAGAACTATGTAATCGAGTGATCGGACTAAAAACACCAAACTGTAGCCATCTAGTTTGTAGCTCCCCGTCATAATCCCCCAGCATGTGCCCACCGATATCATGGCTCCACCAACTATAACCGATATTTGATGCTGTCGCTGTAAAATAAGGTTGAAATCTTAAGGAATTCCAACTAATAATAGTGTCCCCTGAAAAACCAACAGGGTAGCGGTAACTACCAGGACCTGCATACCTTGATAAAATCAAACCACCTTCTGCATTTTTACAACTATCCTGATAATGATAATGGTTTAAAAGCCATAGTGGATCCAATATGCCTTGAGTCCCTTGTTGCCAGTCAATCCACCAAAAATCTACTCCCTGCTTTTCTAGCTCATAATGAACATCTTTAAAGTAGGATTCCCTAAAAGATGGATTAAAAAAATCAAAAATAGCAGGTTCTTCTAGTTCTACATTTAACCCCAATCGTTTGGCGACTCGAGGATAAGCTTCTTCATAAGCCCGTATACCATCAGCAGGATGGACATTTAAGGAGAGTTTTAACTTTCTATCATGAAGTTGTTGCAATAACTGTTCTGGATTTGGTATTAAGTTTCTATTCCAACTATATCCTGTCCAGCCACTTCCAAAACGAGCTGGAATGTCAGTTATATGCCAATCCATATCTAACACACCGATAGATAATGGAATTTTCTCTGTTTCAAATCTATCTATTAAATCCAAGTATTCATCCGACGTATAAGGCCAATACCTACTCCACCAATTCCCTAAAGCATATCTTGGCAACAAAGGTGTTGAACCAGTCAAATGGTAAAAGTCTCTGATTGCTCCTCTATAATCATGCCCATAGGCAAAGAAATACAGGTCAATTTGATTTTCTCTCTCAATATAACCAGACTGTTCATCCCAAATAAATCCTTGAGAATCATCCAATAAGGCTATACCATTTCGGCTAATAATTCCATCTTCTAACGAGATTGCTCCATCTGCCTCATCCAGAGTCCGAGCTGTTCCTTTTAACGTTTCAATAGATTCACCAAAATACCATCGACTACCATATACGGCAAAATTTCCTTTTAATTCTATAAATAAATTTTCGGCGTTAAATTCTCCTTTATTAAAGTGCAGATGAAAATAGTCCGTCATAATATCTAGTACGTTTGATGTCTCGATATAATCTAACGAAACTTGGCCAAAATCTCTATTATAGATAAGTTGTGTCGTTCTATCCTCAAAACTTCCAGTTTGAGAGTATTCTAGCCTTACTAGCTTGTCTGTTAATACAGAGATTCGATAAAACTCTCCCTTAAAAATTTTCACTTTGTTTTCCTCCTTTTATGATAGCATAAAAACAGAACGCACCATTTTTGATGCGTTTTTCATTATTCTGAATGCAATGTTCTATCTGTTATATCTATGACAAATAATAGTCAATTGAAAAAATGTAGTGGACAAAATATCTTTTAACAAACCAAGAGTTTATTAAAGAGTTATCACTTTTCAACTTTTCTAAGCTTATGCAGTTGTGAAACAAACTACTTTTAAACTATTAACTAAGATAGGATTGATAAATAATTTCAAACTCTTACTAGCAATCATACGATATTCAAGCTCACATGCTTTTTTCCTTCCTGCTTATTTCTTAGAACTGAAGAACCCGGATCGGTATATAAATTATCCGGATCAACATAGTCATAAGATTCATAACAGTTGCGCTTCATTAAGTCATCCCCAGAGCAAGAGCTTCATCTCGTAATTTTTCAACATCACTAACCGTAGGTCGCCATCCTTCAATCATATTTGTACTTAAAGCATACCAAACACTCTTAAAAACGGATCTGTTTTCAAAAGCTATTCCCATGATTGTCATCTTTTCTTTATCTATATCTAAGGACATATGCTACCTCCTTATATTTCTTCAAATTCCTCCAAACAGTTGTTTTATTGCAATCTAGCAGATCCATGATTTCCTTATAACTCTTTTGAACAAAAATATAATCTGTAGACGTTTGTGATATTTGGCCTACGACGAATCTCTTAGGAGTTTTTCAATTTTCTGTATTTCTTCGTTTGTAAGATTAATAACTACTAATGTAAGATGTTTTTTGATTTTAGTCTAGTATTAACATCAGATAGATAGGCTAATTTCTTTGAAAAATTGGTTCATTGAAATACATTGAACATTAAGTTTTTCACATACATCTGGAACTTTAGCATTCCTGCTAGGGTTCACATCATTAAGATTGACATTTTTAATTTCATCAGTTACGATTGTATAATTCTCTTTTTTAGCAATAGCAATCAACCATGGATCAGCAATTCTTTCATTTGCCCAGCCTTTTTCCGATAAAAGAGCAGTATCTTTATATAAAGGACTATCTTGAATGTATTGAATTACTTCACTCCACTCTCTAGCATAAGATTTATGATCTATTAAATCTTTTTTGTAGTTTTCCTCTAACCACTCCCTAAACCATGGATTTTGATAATTCTCTGAAACCACTATTCTAGGAACTACCACATTTGAATTTAAAATACTGCCCAACTTAAGCCAGAAAGTTGGGAAAAATTCTTTACGATAATATCTATCATAAAAATTTATGTATATGTTTGAATCTAATAAATACATCTATCCCTCCCCCTTACTCAATATCTTATATCCTTTATAACCTACTCCAACAATATTAAAAGCATCTGTATATGTAATCTTATTTTGTTGAACAGCATTATTCACATATTTAAAAAAGTTGTTGTCAATTCTGAATCTAAGATTATTACTATAATTGCCACCACTAGAAGGTTTTCTATGTTTTTGTATTTGATTAAATTCTTCCTCTAGTTCAAAATTTATAGATTGATAAGTATCTTTGGAAATAATGGAAAAATCATATAAACGCCTTAAAATGACAAACTTACTAACCTCAGTTTTCTTTACAATAATTTCTAAATTATCTTTTATCGTTTTCTCTCCATCAAACATATCTATAATTAAAGATTTTGGAGCTAAAATTTCGGCTGTTATCGAGTTTATTACCGCCTCTTTTTTATTTTGCTTACCCACCTCTTCAGGTTCTAATAAGTCACTATCACCAAACAATACATGAATAAATTCATGTATTAGCGTGAATAATTGACCTGCTTTAGAATCTAACTGATTGATAAAAATAATAGGCGCCTTTTTATCAGACAGAACAAATCCTCTAAATTCTTTAACATTTAACGGGCGATGCGTGTTATCCTTATACTTACCATTTAAAAAAATATATATTCCTAATTTACCTAGCACTTTTCTGTAATATCTAAAACGATTTTGAGTAATCTCAGGTCCCAGAAGAGTTCGTGCTTTCTCTATTACTTCTTCAAGTTTACTATTAAAATCAAACATACCTACAAAATAACATTCATCCTCAACTGCATCTCTCAAAAACTCTTGTTTTTCTTGCATTTCAAGAATTGTAGCTTTTAATTCCGAACTCATTTCAGATATACGTTGTGAATTTAAAGTTCTAAAATCAACATCTAAACTAATAGGTATAATTTTTTCTTTGAGTACTAACAATCCAGTAGGAACATTAATAAGTTTCGAAAGTACTGATAATTGATTGAATGTTGGTTCTAAATCTCCAGATAAAAACTTATCTATATTAGGCAATTTTTTACGTATTAATTCAATAGGAGTATTAGAATTATGAATATATGATAATAAAACTTTAGTATTTATTTTTATACGTTGCGTCATAATACACCTCCTCGTAATATATAATCATGGGTATATTTCAATCCCAAGTTTTATTTGTTATCACTTGACTATTGCAAGGTTTTCTAGAACAATAGAGTCATGGAATGGACTCATGGTTTTTCTCCTTGTTGCTTGGACTTCATTAAAAAGTCTGTTACCCAAGCCTTGTTCAAACTTCCAACACACTAGCTGTTTCCACAGCTTGACTTCTGCATCTAGTAGGATGCAGGCGGCTCTGTCAGGCTGTGATAAGGATTCTCTTATGCGAGGATGTTGGAACAAGATGTTTCTGGGAAACCTTACAATAGTCAAGAAAACTTCCAAATCTAATAGAAAGGAGACCTTCCTTAATGAAATGTTTTGTCTGTTTAGACGTGAGCTCTACAAAATTAGATGTGTGTATCATGTTGAGTGATACTAGCACCCCTGTCACAGCTTCCCTCTCTAATGACCTTTCTGGGGCAACAGAGATTAAGAATCATATTCTTGATTTGAATCATGCCTTTAGATACATTATACCATGTTTCTATGTAGCTTTTAAAAATTTTATTTTGTTTGTCATATCTAAGTTTTCAGCACGCTTATCCTATTTTATAAGCCTCAAACCCAAATATAAAACGCATTCTTTTTGCTTTTTTACTATTGTATCGTATTCTACGATAACATACTTTACTGTATTGTTTTTTTAAAGTAACAGCAGTTCCCTGTTTATCAATTATTCAAACTACTTTCTATTTTGCTTCATACCCTACATAGCAAAAAAATAAAATGAAAAAGCAGAGAAGAATATCTTAAAAAGATCTCTTCACTGCTAATGTTAACACTCATTATTTAAACTATATGGATTTTATCATCGAATATGCTTTTTTACTTATTAAATACTTTGCTCCTCTTTCACCAATTTTTGATCATATACACGGATGAATGGAAGATAGACTAGGAATGCTGCAAATGCACATACTAGAGCAACTAATACAGCTCGAAGATCTGCTGTCCCTAAGAAAGCTCCAATCCCTACTGGAGTTGGCCATGGAACCTGTGCGATAATTGGCTTAATAAAGTTTAGAGAATTCGCTACGTAATAAATAGTAGCAGTAACCATTGGTGCTAAAATAAATGGTATAGCCAAGGCTGGATTATAGATAATAGGTAATCCAAAAATTAATGGTTCATTAATATTAAATAAGGCCGGAACTACAGATGCTCGTCCTATTGCTTTAAGCTGTTCAGATTTAGAGGCAAAAGCAATATATAAACATAGGCCTAATGTTGCACCAGAACCACCTGCAATTACAAACATATTAGAAAATTCACCTGCAACAGCGAAGTGCCCGCCAGCAGCATTTTCAGCCATGTTAGCAAGAGCAATTGGACTAACAAATGCAAAAACAATGTTCGCACCGTGGATACCTACAATCCAAAGTAGTTGAGTCAACAGATAAATAATCATTAAACCAATCCATGAATTAGTCAGATTGGATACAAAACCAAATGGAATTGCAATGACTTTAAAAATATCTGTTCCCATTGCTACAAGAAGACCGTTGATAAAGATAACAACGAATGCAACAACAAATCCTGGAATCAAAGCGGTAAATCCACGAGAAACTCCTTCTGGAACAGCTTCAGGCATTTTAATAACCCAATTATTTTTAACACACATACGATAAATAAGAACAGTCACAATTGCCATAATGATTGCGGTAAAAATCCCTGTTGTCCCAAAACGTGCGACTCCATTTCCCATTGCCCATCCATCTGCAATTACTGCGCCTTCTTTTAGACTTGTCACAGCCTTCATCATTCCACCATCAAAAATGATTTGCGGTACTGTCATGACAAAAGCCATCAAGGCAAGCAAGGCACCATTAAGAGGATTCATATTGAGTTCTTCTTCCTCTGCATAAATTTTTGTCAATTCATATGCAAGTGATAGAACGAAATAAAGAGATAGAGAACCCATAGTCGCATAGTTTGCAACCATGTAAAGTGATGTGAATTTATCAAATGAAGCAGAGAAAATATCTGCCACAATTGGCCAAAATGAGAAAGCTTGTGGCAAAATACTGAATACCAAAAACATTGATCCTACAATAGTAAATGGTACAGCTGCCATACCAGCAGCCGTGATAGCACGTACTACTTTAAACTGGGCAAGTTTGCCCATTGGTTCCATAACATGGTTTTCAAGGAAACCAAACAACCCGTTTTGTTGATCCATAAATAGACCTCCTTAATAAAACATAATAATTTTTACTTTTTGAAGACTAGTTTCAAATACAAATGATACTAGATCAGGATTATAAACGAAGTGAGTTCTTTTCCAATTGGACAAATTGTTGATAAGCCTTATCTGTTCGTTTATAAATTTTTTTAATTCTTCTAATGTCTAACAAACTCAGAACTAAACCTAATAGAAGAACTACAAAAACAAATAAACGTGCTACTTGGTTATTTTCAAAAATCGGAAAAAGATTCGTAAACCAACTTGTCCAAGTTAAAACAAGTAATCCTATTGAAATAAGCATTTGTATTCTAACAAACATTAGTGTTATTCCCAGCTTTTCTTTCCTATTTCCATAGAGTTTAAATTGTTCAATAGTTGCTAAAATAGAAAATACTATGAGCATAATGGGGAAAATAATAATAGGCGAGGGACTAATAAACTGATTCAAAAGCCAATAAATATTCCCAAAAAAGAAGAGTGCTATTGAATAACGTAGAAGAAGATATCGATTAAAAAAAGTATTAGTTAGAGCCATCTCTCGACGTTGTTGTTCAATTTTTTGTCGTTCTTTTCTATCCATATCATTCCCTCCTTATATTTAGTTAACTTTCTTATAAAGAGCTAACATTTCCTTTGCTACTTCTAATAATGTCATAGTGGTCATTAAATGATCTTGAGCATGTACCATGATAATTTCAATTTTAATTTCCACTCCACTTGCGTATTCTTGCAAGAGTTTGGTTTGTGCATGATGCGCTTCAAGAATTATCTCATTTGATTGATTTAATTTACTTTCTGCATCATCAAAACTACCTTCTCTCATTTTTGCAAATGCTTCATGTATTTCTGACCTTGCATTTCCCGAATGCAGGATAATTTCAAATGCTGCAACCTGCAGTTCCTCTTGATTCATATGAACCTCCTATTTTATCTTCTCAAATATGTTAATAAAATCTTCAAAGTTATTGCAAGATATTAGCTGATTTTGCAATTCATCATTCTCTGTCAGAGAGACTATCTTTTTAGTCACAGTTGCCAAACCTTCGTTCCCATATATTGATGGAGATAGAAGAAATACTAGCTGGACATGTGAACTTTGATTATCCCAGAGTAGCGAATCTTTACAAATTGCAACCGAAACCTTTCCCTCTGTACCAAAGGGCTGAATAGGATGCGGAACTGCAATTTTTTCAGAAAAAACAACTGAACTTAATTCTTCGCGCTGTTTAATTCCATAAAGTAAAGATTGTTCAAACTCATTTGATTCACCAACAGATAAACCCTCAACCATCTTTTCAAGTAAATTTACCTTGTCTGATTCAGTACATATTAAAAAATTTTCTTTACTAAAATACTGTCTAAAGCCGTTGTTTTCAAATTTGTTAATCTTTGATGATTGTACATAACTAGAAACTTGCATCTGATCCATAGCTTTTCTAATCATTTCCATCTCATCACTTTTAAGAAACACACTAACTTTAAAAACTGGGATTTGAAAATATAGATTTGATAAATCAACAGCTGACACTATAAAATCTATTCCTTTAAGTTTTTCTTGATTCAATTCATAGTAGCCTATTACATCAACAACTTCTACTCGCTTCCCAAACTCCGTTTCCAAACGATTTCTTAACATTTGGGCTGCACCAAATCCTGTTGCACAAATAGCAAGAATATTAAACTTAGTACTCTCTTTGCTACGTTCCATAGCAGCTAAAAAGTGAAGACTTACATATGCTACTTCATCATCTGATATTGTCCACTCCAAGAACTTGTCCATATTTGCAAGAATTTCTCTAGTCATAAAGAATATATCACTATAATTCTGTTTAATTTCATCTACCAAAGGGTTATTTAAGGTAATCCGGCTTTCTAAACGTACTTGTAGTGTCATTAGATGAGTTATCAATCCTTCAATTAGTTGGAAATCTGAAGAAAAGTTATACATATCATCTAATCCTAAATCCTGAAATGTTTTAAATAAAGATTTTTTTAAAACTTCTTCAGAAATATTCTTCTGATTTTTTTGACATTGTTGACTCTTAGCTAACAAATGCAAAGTAATGTAGTCTATTTCCTGAACTGGAAATTCCTGATTTGTTACTTCACTTACTTTAGAAAGAATTCTTTGAGCAACCTTTCTCTCTATTGCATCATCAGTCATCTGACAGTCTATATTTTTTATTTCAAATCCGGATTTTAAACGAATCATAGACAATGCTATGTGAACTACTAAGTTCTGTAGTACAAAATCAGATAGTTTTAGGTTGGCTTCTTGGCATTCATCCAAAACAATTCTAGCAAATTCTTCTAATGGTACAGTTTGATCAAAAAAGTTAAATTTCACATAACAATGTAATGTTTTAAAAAATTGATTCTCTAGGAAATAATGCATGATAAAACGTCGTTTATCACGTTCCTCGCCTGAGACATAAACTCCTTTATTCGCCCTACTCTCAATAGACAAATTATACTCTGATAACATCACTCGTATCTTTTTGAAATCATGAGATAATGTTGAACGACTAACGTAAAGTTCATCAGCTAAATCATCAAAAAGAACTGGAACTTGCTCAAATAATAATTTATTTAAGATAAATACTAAACGATCATCACCTTTTGAAACCGCAGTTTTCGTATAGTCTTCTTCCAGTTCATAAGTTTGTCTAAACTCCTGGTAAGCGCCTTGATTTTCAAAAAATATTTGATACCCTTGACCTTGTTTTGAAATCAACTGGACGCCTTGAATTATCATGGTCTTCTCAATTAGTTTCAGTGCATTACGAACAGTTCTATCTGAACAGGATAAATATTCTGCCAGTTCTTTGCTTGTAACAAAACGCTCCTTATTTTTTATTAAAAATTGAAGGATATCTTTCTCCTTAATGTTTAACACATTTATTCCCTCCTAAAACGTAGGTTTTCATATATTAAAGCATATTATACACTTAAATCAGTTTATATCAAACTCAAAACAATTTAGCTTAACTTAAATATTTAATGGCATTTTATATGTTTATTAAATATTCTCAAGAATCAAATTGGCCATTTTTTCAATACCCATTGGAATAGGAATATATGCTTGAGGAGGTATTTGTACAACTGGTTTTCCTGCTTTAGAACCAGCCTCTTCAAATTGCTTAAAGTACATTTTTGTTTGAGGGCTGACGAGATATAAATCAAAATCTGCTGCTGCGATAGCTTTCCCTCCTTCAGTAGCACTAACAGCATCAACTACAATATCTTTCCCTTTTCCTTTTAGAAACTCTGTTGTTTTCTGTGCCATAAGTGATGAAGACATTCCTGCTGCACAAATAATTAAAGCTTTTGCCATAATATTTTCTCCTTTTCTTAAATCCAATCAAAGCTGTGCTAAGTTGGCTTATTTGTTATCTAATCTCATTATAAGATAAAGCGTTTTCAATGACAATTCCCTCATTTTCCTAAATGATATGGAAAAAAATTATTTATACTTCAATTTATAAAATAAAATTATTCCTGAAAATAGAAATGAAACACTATTTGCTAAAATCAAAGGTAAATCACCTATACGAATACCATGAGCAAGCCACAATGCAATACCAATAACTTGCATAACATACATGCCTAGAGCAATAGATTCCGTATCCTTTGTCTTAACTACACGAAAAACTTGTGGTAAAAATGCAAATGTTGTTAAAATTGCTGCAATACTTCCAATCATATGTCACCCCAATATGCTAAACAAACTGAGAATAACCTCAGTTTGTTTACACTATTCTACTGATTCGCCGTTAGATGAAATAACTTCCTTATACCAGCCAAAAGATTTTTTCGGGGAACGATTATAACTTCCCTGACCATTATCATCTTTATCTACATAAATAAATCCATAACGTTTCCTCATTTCACCGGTACCAGCCGAAACCAAATCAATACATCCCCATGGAGTATATCCCATTAAATCAACACCATCTTCAACTACAGCTTTTTTCATTTCACGAATATGGGCACCTAGATATTCAATTCTATAATCATCATGTACCATACCATCTGCTGCAACTTGATCTATAGCTCCAAAACCATTTTCAACAATAAAGAGTGGTAAGTGATAGTGGTCTGTAAACCAATTTAACGCATAACGCAAACCTTCTGGATCAATTTGCCACTCCCATTCAGAAGCCTTAACATAATTATTTTTTACTAAATCCTCTGTTTCAAGATAATCAAAATAAGGATTATTTTCACGATGAGAGTCGATAGCAAAGGACATATAGTAACTGAAGCCAATGTAATCTACAGTCCCACCAAGTAAATCTTCTTTATCCTGGGCAGTAAAATCAACTGAAATACCTTTTCGTTCCCAATACTTGAAAATATGTTCAGGATATTTACCTAAAACATGCACATCAGCAAAATAATAACGCTTCTGCATAGCTTTCATTGCCATTAAGATATCCTTAGGATTGCAAGTAGCTGGATAAATTGGACACATCGCAATCATACAACCTATTTGAAAATCTGGATTAATTTCATGACCAATTTTTACAGCTCGTGCAGAAGCAACTAATTCGTAATGTGCTGCTTGATACATAATTGCTTCTCTATTATCACCTTCCTCATATACAATACCTGAGTTAGTAAATGGTGCAAAATCTTCCTGATAATTCGCTTGATTATTGATTTCATTGAAAGTCATCCAATATTTAACCTTATCTTTGTAACGTTTAAATACGACTTCTGCAAAACGAGCAAAGAAATCAATCAATTTCCTATTTTTCCAACCACCATATTCGGTCACTAAGTGATAAGGCATTTCAAAATGAGATAGAGTGATGACAGGTTCAATACCATTCTTTAAGCATTCATCAAAAAGATTATCATAAAACTGTAATCCTTCTTCATTCGGCTCTAACTCATCACCTTTTGGAAAGATACGTGTCCATGCAATAGAAGTACGGAAGCACTTGAATCCCATTTCAGCAAAAAGTGCTATGTCTTCTTTATAACGATGATAAAAATCTATCGCCTCATGATTTGGATAATATTTACCCTCTAAAACTCCCGAAGTAATTTCACGAGCTACTCCATGGCGACCAGCAGTCATAACATCAGCAACACTAATTCCCTTGCCACCTTCTTGCCATCCGCCTTCAAGTTGATGAGCAGCAACAGCACCACCCCATAAAAATCCATCTTTAAAAGTAGTCATCTTTTTTCCTCCTGACTTTGATACTCTTATTATAAACCTCAAACCAAAAGATTAAAACGCATTCTTTTTCCTTATTGTTAAGGAAAGAAGTAATTTCAAATGGAAATAGAACAATATCTTCTTGTATTCTCGTAATGATATCTTTACGATTTGCAATACTTTCAAACTACAAAAACTCTCACAATAATTCTAATCCCCCATGTCTATAAACGACTTATCGCTTTCTGGTATCCCAGAATCATCTTCTATATAACGTTCAACTTGCATCTGCAAGTGATATTTTTTTCTTAAATCTAAGATTTTCTGCATTGTCTTTGATTGATGATGTTTATCTAAAGCTTCTTGATTTGTCCACTGATCAATAAGGAGAATAGTTCACTCTTTTTCAATTGGTAAAAAATATTCGTATTTCAAGTTACCTTTTTGATTTCTAATTTCTTCAACAAGGCCACTATCAAGCATTTCTCTTGCAAACTTTATTTCACTATCTCCATCACCCTTATAATATACATGAATAATCAATGTCATCTCATATCCTCCAAAATCATCCTTCAATTTTTAAAAAACAAGTTTAGATGAGGATCTAAACTTGTTTTTTTATGAACTAATTATCTAACGTTTCGCCATTACTTTCAATCACTTCTTTATACCAATAAAATGATTTTTTCTTATAGCGATTTATAGTCAATTGAAACAAGAGCAGGACAAAAGAGCCCATGTTTTCTCAATAGGATTGTACTCAGGTGAGTAGGGAGGAAGAGGTAAAAGTTTATGCCCAAACTCTTCGCATAAAAGTTCTAGCTTCCCCATTCTATGGAATCTTGCATTATCCATAATAATAACCGATGGTGTGGTTAATGTTGGTAAGAGAAATTTCTGAAACCAAGCTTCAAAAAAGTCACTCGTCATCGTCTCTTCGTAAGTCATTGGAGCGATTAATTCACCATTTGTTAGACCTGCAACCAAAGAAATCCTCTGATATCTTCTTCCAGATACTTTACCTCTTATTAACTGACCTTTTAATGAGCGACCATATTCTCGATAAAAATAAGTATCGAATCCTGTTTCATCAATCTAAACAGGTGCTAGGTGCTTTAAACTATTAAAATTTTTAAGAAATAAGGCTACTTTTTCTGGGTCTTGTTCATAGTAGGTGTGGTTCTTTTTTTCGAGTGTAGCCCATAGCTTTGAGCGCATAGTGGATGGTAGTTGGATGACAGCCAAATTCAGAAGCTATTTCAGTCAAATAAGCGTCTGGATTGTCAGTAAGATAGTTTTTAAGTCTATCTCTATCAACCTTTCTTGGTTTTGTTCCTTTTACTTGGTGGTTTAGCTCTCCTGTTTTCTCTTTTAGCTTTAACCAGCCATAAATGGTATTACGTGAGATTTGGAAAACGTGTGATGCTTCTGTTATACTACCTGTTCGCTCACAATAAGAGAGAACTTTTTTACGAAAATCTATTGAATATGCCATAAAAGATTATACCACATTGTGTACTATTTTTGGTTCATTTTACTATATTTCTAAATACTTAGAAATAATCAAACGAATTAAATATTATTTCTAAATATTTGAAAATAATGTCTATTTGTATTATACTATCTTTGAGGTATCTATTTATGAACTATATTAAAAGACCACATTATTTAGATTTTTTAAGAAGACATCGTGACCGTCAAATCATTAAGGTTGTGAGTGGAGTTAGACGAGCTGGTAAATCTGTGCTTTTTCAACTCTATAAAGAGGAGTTACTAGCAACTGGGGTAGACGAGGATCAAATCATATCCATCAATTTTGAGGATCTGAGTTATTATGACCTCCGACATTTTCAAACATTATACGCTTATATAAAAGAGCAATTAGTTAGCGAGAAAACATACTATATCTTTTTAGATGAAATTCAACATGTTGAAAAATTTGAACTAGTTGCAGATAGCCTATTCATCCTACCAAATGTTGACCTCTATTTGACTGGATCCAACGCCTACTTTATGAGCAGCCAATTAGCAACAAACTTAACTGGTCGGTATGTTGAGATAGAGGTTCTTCCTTTGTCATTTGAAGAATATCTATCAGGTCAATCTCTCACAGAAAATCTGAATACAACAGAAATTTTTAACAATTATCTCTTTAGTGCTTTCCCTTACTTATTACAAACATCATCTTACGCTGAAAAAATTGACTATCTCAGAGGAATATATAACTCCATACTGTTAAATGATATTGTCACTAGATTGGGAAATCCAAATCCTACTATTATTGAGCGCATTGTCCGAACCCTTCTCAGTAGTACAGGTAGCTTAATATCAACAAATAAGATTCGTAATACCCTGGTCAGCCAAAACGTTTCAATCTCCCATAATACTTTGGAAAATTATTTGACGACTTTGACAGATAGTTTGCTTTTTTATTCCGTTCCACGTTTTGATGTAAAAGGTCGAGCATTATTGCAACGCTTAGAAAAATATTATCCCGTTGATTTAGGTTTACGACATCTCTTATTACCAGACCACAAGGAAGACATTGGGCATATCTTGGAAAATATGGTATATTTGGAATTAAGACGTAGATATTCACAAGTATATGTTGGTAATTTAGATAAATATGAGGTTGATTTTGTTGTTGTAACTGATCTTGGTCACTACGCTTATTATCAGGTCAGTGAAACAACACTTGCTCCAGAAACACTAGAAAGAGAACTTAGACCACTAGAAGCCATTAAAGATCAATTCCCAAAATATCTATTAACAATGGATACGATTCAGCCAACAGCAAATTACAATGGTATTGAGAAGAAAAATATCATAGATTGGTTACTAGAAAAATAGATAAATATAAATCATTCAGCTGACTAGATTTGCAACAGTCTGTTATCAATGATTCTACCCAAATCCTAACAAGATATAAGGAATTTAGAACATATTATCTAATACAGACACTTGAAGGATAAAATGAAATCTTTAACTTCTGGAAGAACTATTATTACTCAAAATGATGAATCTCCATAGAATTAATGAAACTATAAATCAAACGGAACTATAATGAAAAAGAGACTGAGCAATCAGTCTTTAAAACCCTAAAAAACGCATACTATCAGGTGTTGAATGAACTGCACCCGCATAGCGGGTGGTTTTTTTGTCTCGCACCTAACGGAGCGAGACGAACTAATAGTCACATAATCATAAGGCTGATAGTATTAATCTAACTATCAGCCTTACAGGCTATTTAATGTTTAAGTAACACTCCAATATCAAGATAAACTAAACAGCATCTAGTTCCTTCAAATAATTTTCTATCTTCATCAACATTAAAGCATTGTTATAAATCTTACATAACTCTCTTGCTTCTATATAATAATTTTTGACTTGTTCTTTGTCTAGAAATTTGGCTCCAGCATTTCCTACAAGAATAAGTAGAGGAGCCAGTTGGTAGCTTGTCTGTCTTTGTTTACAGAGTTCAATCGTCTCAAGAGCTTCTTGGATGGCTTCATTATATTTTTCCTTTGATACTAGGTAGTGAGCGTAGTTGTAACGAACTCTGATGTAGCCAAATAAAAACTCTTGATGCTCAAAATTTTTTGTCTGATATAACTCCATCAAATGAGAGTAGTTTGCCTCATATTCTTGTTCACGACCCTCTAAGGAATAGAAATTAGATAGAGTATTCAAGGCCTTTAAATAAATCAGAGTATTTGAAGAGACTTTTAATAATATATTTTCCAATGACGAAATTGCCTCACACTTACTGTCATATTGATAGAAGTCAATTATAGATTTAATCCATTCAAGGTAAGTTCGGTCTTCTAATGTTAGAAAAGTGCTTCGTTCTACCTCTATTTTATAAAGATATTCTAAATCGTCATAATTTCTGTCATCTAATAGGCGAGCAGATAGATGTTTGAAATTAGAGAGGTTAGACTTAACTTCGATTTGTTCATTGAAAAAGTAATCCAAAGGGACTTCAAGTCGTTGAGAGAGTTTGAATAACAAGTCTGCGGAGGGAATAAAATGACCTCTTTCAATTTTACTAATCTGGCTTTGTTCACAAATTCCTTCTGCAAGAGTTTGTTGGGAGAGTCTCAACTCTTTTCTTTTCAATCTGAATTTCTCTGCGAGTGTATTCATTAAAGATAATAATCCTTCCTATTTGCTTAATTTCATTATAAAATTTTTAGTTCAAAATAGCAAGTTAAAGGAATAAATAATTCTCTATAGTAATAATAAAAAAGTTCAAAATATAATAAAAACACTTGACTAAATAAAATATATCTGTTAGAATAAAAAGAAAGGGGTTTCATAATATAAGATGAGGAGAAATCGTGGAATTAAAAAAATAGTTATATTTGTATTACTAAGTGTTCTTGCATTTGGTAATACAATTCCCTATCAACAGTTTGTTCAGAAGAATAAACAATTGGAGATTCGAGTGCAATCGCAAAAGAAGTCCAATGGTCTTGATGTTGGGAAGGCTGATTAGTTGATTAAATGATGAAAATACTATTAACTATATAGTATTTCTGTTTTATCTAATTTTTAATTAGAAAGAAGGGATTCCGATGTACTAGGGTATGATTTGTTGATATTTCTAAATGCAGTCATTGTTATTGTTAGATTTTAAGTGAAAGAAATGAGGGCTTTACGATGAAGAAAAGCATAAAAAAAATAATTACAACATCTTTACTTGCACTGACTTTAGCTGGTGCAGGTGGTTCGATTGTTTCAGCTGCAACAGTTTGGTATAAAGGTACTGCAGTTTATTGGGATTATGGTCGTACTGCTGGCCTTTGGAGCTATTCAAATGTTCAGTCTAGTGTTTACGAACACTCAGCAACTGCTAACGGGGCATTCTCAGGTTGGCAATCACCTGGAGTAGAAGCACGTGTTTCTAAATTCATCGGAACTGCTACAGCTGAATGTTACTGGAATTGTAGGTAAGTACCTATGACATACAAAAACATGTTATTAGGTAAAATGAAATACTTAATCCTGTTTTTGATTGCCATCCAGAGTGTCTTACTTGCTCTGGTGGCAATTTTTTTAGCAGGTTTACAGTATCAACAGTCATGGCAGAGTTATAATCATCATTCCGAAACTGTAACAGTTTATCTTCAGAAGTTAACAGAAGAGCAATCACAAGATGTATTTAATTATTTTTTAGAACAGAGTGACTTGTCCATATGGACAAAACGTTCTGAAAGTAGTGATACAGGAGAAGGTCTAAATAGGATTTATATAGACATCCTTGGCAGCTCTGCTGGTTTTTCAGATTTTGAAAGTACGGGTAAAATAGTAGTCTCACAACAACAATTTGCAGATTTATTATCTCATAGTGATAATAGTATGACTATTGGACTTGACAAAGGCTCAAATAATATGCTTTACGAGCTTCCAGATTTATTATTTAGCACACCTGTAGTCATTGAACGATTAGATTATACTTTTCAAAACACTAATACGATCAATGGGATATACCATATCAATGGTCTCCACGATGCTGTCTCAAGAGATAACTTTCTGTTGCATCTTTCAAAGATGTCAGGTATTTCTGTTGAGGATTTGACAAAAGAAAGTTTTGGAAGTAGTACTGATCAGGGAATTTGGGGAATAATACTTGCTATCAGCATCTTAGTAAATGCCTTCATTTTACTGATTCTATTCTTAATCTGTGTTCTTCAATCCTTTAAACATTTCGGAACATTGATTCTTTTAGGATGGGATAGAAAAGAATTATGGTCTGCTTTTTTCAAAAATTCTCTACTATTTTCAATCTACATTATTCCAATTATCTCTTTATGTAGTTGGTTGTTGTCAGGCTGGTCTAGTTTTGGTTTATCATCGTTTATTCTAGTTTTTGCTGGAGTCAGCCTCTCAGTCTTGTTGCTACTATTGATATTCATTATTCCAACGATTATTGTTTATTCGGTTTCTCCATTAGCCGCAATTCATAAACGATTACCAATGAAGCCTTTAATGGTAACCTGCTTGTTATTCTATACCTTGGTAGCTGGTTTGTTAATCGCAGTCAGTTACTCTTTAGATGCTCCAACGAATCAGTTTATTGATAATATGAAAGTATCTAGGGAGTGGAAAAATGTTGAAGATATGTACGTTATCTCCAGCTTTGTTGAGGGAGATGATGTAGGTACATATGCAGGAACTACAAATTCCCTTGAGCGTAGTATGTATAACTTTTACCAGCGTATATCTGAGCTTCCAGGTGTCTATATTGCCCAAGGAAAATTTCTTAATCAGGAGTACCTTGATGCAGTCTATGGGACATACCAACATGTCCCTAAAAAACCATTTTGGTATTTGAAATTCTCCTATAATTACCTGCAAGAGTTAGGTATTCCCCTAAGTGATGAGGAGTTGCTAGAGATGAGGAATGGTACTCGACTTTATCTTCTACCTAACACGCTCAATACAGAAGAACTTGAGGCGATGAAGGCTTATTTACAGGAAAGTGTCACTGTAAAACCGGGAGATTTACAAACTAATTTCACAGAAAATCCGAAATTTATGTTCAAGGTTTACCAACCGTCTCGACCAATATTTACTTGGTCAGATTCCATTTCTTATGGTACAACTAGTGAGAATCCAGTTATTTTTGTCTCAACACCAGAGAATCTATATTTCATGGAGTCGGCAAACTTAGTTGTCAGCGGCTATAATGGTCTTTTGAAGATTCGTGATAGGGAAACAATGGAACAGGTAGTGTCCGTTTTAGAAACAGAATTTCCAGATTTAACGGATAATCGGTTGAGTTTTACAACTGTCAAGAACTTTATCAATGGTCTTCAAAAAGATCTGAGTTATACATTTTATCTTTTCGGCACGATTATAGCGATTATCATCATTACGATGATGGCTATTTTCTGGAGTTTTGTCTTAATGTACCGCTTGTTATTTGAAGAAAAATTGTATGTTCAATACTTTATGGGATTCTCACCATGGAAAAGATATATTGGTGTGGTTTCTCTCATTATTAGTTTTTCTGTGATGGAACTAATCGTTTCTATCTTGGTGGGTTCTAAGTTGGGAATAGTCATGACACTAGCTACATTTGCTTTTCAGATAATGCTTCTTTACTTCAGTTTGTTCCGTAAAGAAGGAGAGAGTATCATACAATCATTTAAGGAGTAATCTCATGTCTAGAATTTCAGTACAAAATGTATCAAAACAATTTGGTTCAAGAGAAATTTTCAAAGACTTAAGCTTTGATATTGAGGAAAATGAATTTGTAGCTTTAGTAGGACCTTCTGGTTCTGGAAAATCGACTATCCTCAATATGATTGGACTATTGGATACTGTTGACAGTGGTAAAATCCTAATCAACGGAAAAGTTTTGCCTAAGGTAAATTCGCAATCAGCAGTTCATTATCGAAGGAATGTCATCAACTATCTTTTTCAATCCAATGCACTCATTTCTACATCTAGTGTGAAAGATAACCTGATGCTTGCCATGACTTTTTCGAATTTCTCTAGACAGGAGAAAGAGCAGAGAATCAAGGAAACGCTAGAATTTGTTGGTCTACAAAATCGGTTAAATAGTAAAGTCAATGAATTATCGGGAGGTGAACAGCAGAGAATTGCGATTGTGAGAGCTATTTTAAAGCCCGGAGATATTGTCCTAGCAGATGAACCAACCGGATCGTTAGATCCTGAAATGTCTCAAAAAGCATTCGATTTGATTCGAACTTTGAGAGATCAATTTGGTAAAACAATTTTGATTGTTACGCATAACATGGAGCAAGCACGGCAATGTGATAGGATCATTTCACTGGAGTAGGTTCTTGTAAATTAACTCAAGCATTATTAGCACTTGATACGGTTACTTCTGAACCCGTTTCAAAAGAAAACTATCTTTATTCCATGTTATTTTGAGAAAGATATTGTGAAAGTCAAATATGATGATAAAGTTGAGTGGAATTTGTTAGAATTTCAAAAATTTAGAGCATTTTTGGCTTAGTAATCTGTGTTGAAGGCTCAAAACCTATGGTAAAAAAGTAGCTTTGAAAACGTATTGCCTCCAAAGATTTAGTTAAATAATGATTTAACACAAAAAGAAATTATTGAAATTCTGGAAAGATGTTGTTTCAGTATTGAGAAAAGGTGGGAAAAACTTGCGATTTTCACAGAGAAAGGATTGTTATAAATCTTGCATAGCTCTCTTGCTTCTATATAATAATTTTTGACTTGTTCTTTGCCAAGGAATTGTGTTCCACAATTTCCAACGAGAACGAGCAGGGGAGCTAGTTGGTAACTTGTTTGCCTCTCTTTACAGAGTTCGATAGTCTCAAGAGCTTCTTGGATGGCTTCATTATATTTTTCCTTTGATACTAGGTAGTGAGCGTAGTTGTAACGAACTCTGATGTAGCCAAATAAAAACTCTTGATGCTCAAAATTTTTTGTCTGATATAACTCCATCAAATGAGAGTAGTTTGCCTCATATTCTTGTTCACGACCCACTAAGGAATAGAAATTAGATAGAGTATTCAATGCCTTTAAATAAATCAGAGTATTTGAGGAGACTTTTAATAATATATTTTCCAATGAAGAAATAGCCTCACACTTACTGTCATATTGATAGAAGTCAATAATAGCTTTAATCCATTCAAGGTAAGTTCGGTCTTCTAGTGTTAGAAAAGTACTTCGTTCAATCTCTATTCTATAAATATATTCCAAATCGTCATAATTTCTGTCATCTAATAGTCGAGCAGATAATTGCTTAAAATTAGAGAGGTTAGATTTAATTTCAATTTGTTCATTAAAAAAATAATCTAATGGCACTTCGAGTCGTTGGGAGAGTTTGAACAAAAGGTCTGCGGAGGGAATGAAATGCCCTCTCTCAATTTTACTAATCTGGCTTTGTTCACAAATTCCTTCTGCAAGAGTTTGTTGGGAGAGTCTCAACTCTTTTCTTTTCAATCTGAATTTCTCTGCGAGTGTATTCATTAAAGATAATAAACCTTCCTATTTGCTTAATTTCATTATAAAATTTTTAGTTCAAAATAGTAAGTTAAAGAAACAAATAATTCTTTATGGTAATAATAAGAAAAAAAGTTCAAAATGCAATAAAAACACTTGGCTAAATAAAATATATCTGTTAGAATAAAAACAAGGAAAAAGAAAGGGGTTTCATTGCATGAGAAAAAAACGTGGAATTAAAAAATTAGTTACATTTGCATTGCTAGGTGTTTTTATGTTTAGTAATACAATTCCTTACCAACAGTTTATTCAGAAGAATAGACAATTGGAGATTCGAGTGCAATCACAAAAGAAGTACAATGGTCTTGATGTTAGAAAGGCAGATTAAAGAATAATGGAATAGAATTAGTCTCTAGTATATTCGCTTTTATTATTCATTAAAAATTGTAGGGGCAAGTTTGAAAAAATAAAAGTTAGTTGATTGATTACTTCTCTAAATTTTGGGCACACTAAAAAGAGGTCTTGATACCCAACCTTTAAAATTAAAGCACCTTGAATCCGTGCTGTTGTGCAAAACGAACGGCATCTTGGACAGACATTGTCTTATCTGAATTTCTTATTTCTGTAAGACCTTGTAATCTTGGATTATAACTCTCCTGTTTTAAAAGTACGTGGTAGATGGCAACCAATAATCTGCGACAGATAGCGATGATAGCTTTTCGATGCCATATAAATAATTTTTAACATGAGGGGGCTCCCTTCATAAAATTTGAGTCTGCCTATCCCTTGACTATTCTTTCCTTTCACAAACGAGTCGCTTATTCAATTATAAGTTTACGTGCTCCTAGTCACAGTTCTTGTGCTTGATGGAAAGAATGACACCTATAAAAATGCGAGGTAGTGGCTGTACCACTCACTTATTCACCTCCCCGTGATTTGTAGTAGTGATAGGCTTTCTCACTATTATTATAAAACAAAGAGCACAACACTTTTTCATTCTGTGTTGTGCCTTGAGTGAAACGAAAGGAATGAATTATAAAAATGAAGAAAACATTTTATCGCAAATTCGGTATTTCAATTATTGCTAGTACTTTATTAGCTAGTCAGCTACCGACAGTATCTGCGTTGACTGTTATTTCAAGTACAGGCGAGGAGTATGAGGTAAGTGAAACATTACAAGAGGATCCAGGAACTAATAATTTTTCACTTCCCGATGTTTCACCGACTTATGGTCAATATTATACAAATCAGTCAGAAGTCATTATTGGCAAAAATGATTTAGTTAAGGTAAAAAATACTTTACAATATCCTTACTCTACATCAGCTTATGTAAAAGCAACATTCAAATTTAAAAATGTCGATTCAGTAGAAATAGGTACAGGTAGAGGAAGTGCTTCCTTTATCAAAGACAATGTTTTGATTACAGCAGCTCATGTCGTTTATGACCGTGAATCCAAAACAGAAGCGACTGAAGTAGAGATTATGCCTGCGGCTACTCCAGATAGTAATCCATTTGGTGAAATAAAAGTCAAAGAAGTTCGTTATTTAAAAGAATTTCGAAATACTGATCCAGATGAGCTTACTACCTATGACTTAGCAGTTTTAATTTTGGAAGAACCGATTGGCGCTCAATTGGGGACGTTAGGACTTCCAAATAATTTAGAAAATACTAAAAATCTAGATGTAACAGTTACGGGATATTCTGCTGTTAATAAGGATATTAAGCAGATGTATACTGATACAAAAACGATACTTCAAGATACAAATGATTTTTTATTCTATCAAGTAGATACTTTGCGTGGTGCAAGCGGTTCAGCAGTATATGATTCTACCAATAGGGTTGTCGGAGTTCATACCAATGGGAGTGAGGCAGAACAAATGAATTATGCTGTCAAGTTAAATGAGAAGGCTCTATCTTTCATCTACTCTGTTATTCGAGGGCATTCTATTGATGGTTGGAAATTGATTGGTGGTACTTGGTACTATTATAAGAACAGTACGAAACAAACAGGTTGGCAAAAGATAAATGACACTTGGTACTATCTAGACGCCTCCGGTAAGATGCTCACAGATTGGCAAAAAGTAAATGGGAAATGGTATTATCTGGAAACCTCTGGTTCAATGGCAACAGGTTGGAAATATGTACGAGGCAGATGGTATTACTTAGATAATAAAAATGGAGACATGAAAACCGGTTGGATAAAAGTGGGAGGAAATTGGTATTATCTCAATTCAAGTGGAGCAATGGTTACAGGTAGCCAAACTATTGATGGGAAAGTTTATAATTTCGCTTCATCTGGTGAGTGGATTTAATATTGGAGGTATATATAAATGAAACTTTTGAAAAAAACTATGCAAGCTGGACTAACAGTAATTTTCTTTGGTTTGCTAGCTACGAATACAGTATTTGCAGATAACTCTGAAGGATGGCAGTTTGTCCAAGAAAACGGTAGAACCTATTACAAAAAGGGGGACCTCAAAGAAACGGACTGGCGAGTGATTGATGGGAAGACCTATTATTTTGATTATAATGGCGAAATGGTTGTTGGTTGGCAGTACATTCCAATGCCAGTTAAAGGATATACAATTGGTCCTTACCCTAATGGTATCAGATTAGAAGGTTCCCCAATGCCAGAATGGTACTACTTTGACGAAAATGGAGTGCTACAAGAGTTTGTTGGTTGGCAAGAATTAGAGCTAAAATATTCCTTAACCGTTGGGAAAAAACATGGTGAAGGCTGGGAAGGTCCCGAAGTTCTTAAATTAGCATACTACTACTTTGATCAAGATCATTATTTAAAGACAGGTTGGCTTTATGATCAATCTAACTGGTATTACCTAGCAAAAACAGGAAATTCTGGGAATAAGAATCTTGGTGGTGAAAGACGTGTAGGTTGGATAAATGATGGTTCAGCTTGGTACTATCTAGATTCAGAAACTGGTATCATGCAAACTGGTTGGAAGCAAATTGGCAATAAGTGGTACTACCTCCGTTCATCAGGTGCAATGGCAACAGGTTGGGCTTATGTTGGTAATAACTGGTACTATCTTCGTTCATCAGGTGCAATGTCCACAGGTTGGGTGAAAGATGGTTCAATATGGTACTATCTAAATGCAAGTAATGGAGATATGAAAACAGGCTGGTTCCAAATCAATGGTAAATGGTATTATGCCTATGGTTCAGGTGCTCTAGCTGTTAATACCACAGTAGATGGTTACTACGTAAACTATAATGGTGAGTGGGTTAAGTAACGAATGCTAATCGTAACTGTAGTTGATACTTAACTTATTAAAAAGAGCTTTTTTCTACCATTTGTCAACTCTATCAATTTTTAAGAATTAAATGAGTCAAGACAGTAGCTATTCAGTATATTTATCTACTGTAGTAGGTTGAAGAAAAACTAAGAATGAGAAAGGACGAAGTTAGTCCTTTCTTTTTTATGTGACTATACTTTCTATTCAAATGAGCTTTTAACCGATTGATTGAGCCAATCAACTCTTAAAACCAAAGAGCAATTTCTCGCTTAGCTGACTCTTCTGAATCTGAACCATGTACAACATTTTGGATAGTCTCATTTTCTCCAGCAGCTTTTGCAAAATCAACTCGAATAGTTCCTGGTAAAGCTTCTTCTGGATCAGTTGCACCCATCATGGTCCGCCAAGTTTCGATTACTTTGGGATCAGAAATGATACCTACAAGAACCGGTCCTGAAGTCATAAATTCACGAATCGGTGGGTAAAAACTTTGACCAACCAAGTCCTGATAGTGCTGGTCAATTAACTCTTCTGAAAGCTGTGTACGCAACTCCAATTTTTCAATTGTAAATCCACGTTGTTCGATACGTTTCAACACTTCACCCACTAGTCCTCTTTTTACACCATCTGGTTTAATGATAAAAAATGTTTGTTCCATACCTGTCTCCTTTGTCAGCTTCTTTCTTTTATTTTACCACATTCCATGGAAAAATGGAGAAAGTTTTCAGAAAAGAGAAAGAGAACCCGAAGGCTCTCTCATCTGCTTTTATTCTACTGTTTCTTCCACAGTTTCAACGGCAGTATCCACAACTACTTCTGTTGTTTCTTCATTCCCTTCTTCCTCTACTGGAGGATTAAGGTATTCTTCTTCGTTGATAGCATGTGGTTCAAGGTTACGGTAACGGGCCATACCAGTACCTGCTGGGATGATTTTACCGATGATAACATTTTCTTTAAGTCCAAGGAGATGGTCTTTCTTACCACGGATAGCCGCATCTGTAAGGACACGAGTTGTTTCCTGGAAGGAAGCTGCTGACAAGAAACTGTTTGTTTCAAGTGAGGCTTTGGTAATTCCCATAAGGACTGGTCGACCAGTCGCTGGAACTCCACCTGCGATAAGAACATCCTTGTTAGCATCTGTAAAGTCATTGATATCCATGAGGGTACCCATGAGAAGATCTGTGTCACCTGGATCCATGACACGCACTTTACGGATCATTTGACGAACCATTACCTCGATGTGTTTGTCACCGATTTCCACCCCTTGGCTACGGTAAACTTTTTGTACTTCACCAAGAAGGTAAGTTTCAACTGACAAGACATCGCGAACTGCAAGGAGACGTTTTGGTTGGATAGAACCTTCTGTAAGAGCAGCACCACGCGCTACTTGGTCCCCAACTTCAACACGCATACGAGCTGTAAATGGAACGACGTACTCACCTTCACCAGTTTCGCCCTTAACAAAGACTTTCTTGGTACGAGTTGATGCATCTTCTTCGATAGCAGTAACTTGTCCTTTAACCTCTGTGATAACCGCTTCCCCTTTAGGATTGCGGGCTTCAAAGATTTCTTGGACACGAGGAAGACCCTGAGTGATATCGGTATTTGAGGCAACCCCACCCGTGTGGAAGGTACGCATTGTAAGCTGTGTCCCCGGTTCCCCGATAGATTGGGCAGCGATTGTACCAACTGCTTCACCAACTTCAACCGCATCACCAGTCGCCAAGTTGATACCATAACAGTGACGGCAGACACCATGACGAGTGTTACATGTAAATACAGAGCGGATAGTCACTTCTTCCACACCAGCATTAACAATTTCACGCGCCTTGTCTTCTGTAATCAACTCATTTGGACCGATAATCACTGCACCAGTTTCTGGATGTTTAACAGTTTTCTTAGTGTAGCGACCATTGAGACGCTCTTCGAGAGACTCAATCATCTCCTTTCCTTCTGCGATAGAACGGATCAAGAGACCACGGTCTGTTCCACAGTCGTCCTCACGGATGATAACATCTTGGGCAACGTCAACCAAACGACGAGTCAAGTAACCTGAGTCGGCTGTCTTAAGGGCCGTATCGGTCATACCTTTACGCGCACCGTGAGTTGAGAAGAACATTTCGAGTACTGACAAACCTTCGCGGAAGTTTGAAAGGATTGGCAATTCCATGATACGTCCATTCGGAGCAGCCATCAGACCACGCATACCGGCCAGCTGTGAGAAGTTTGAGATGTTACCACGGGCTCCAGAATCCATCATCATAACGATTGGGTTCTTAGGATCTTGGTTAGCAATCAAACGTTTCTCTAGTTTTTCACGGGCAGCACGCCATTCAGCTGTAACGGCATTGTAACGCTCGTCGTCTGTAATCATACCACGACGGAATTGTTTTGTGATTTGTTCTACACGTTTGTGTGATTCTTCAATGATTTCAGCCTTGTCATCAACGACTGGGATATCGGCGATACCCACTGTCAATCCTGCAAGAGTTGAGTGGTGGTAACCGAGGTTCTTCATACGGTCAAGTAGGGCAGAAGTTTCTGTCGTACGGAAACGTTTGAAGATTTCAGCGATGATATTTCCAAGGTTTTTCTTCTTGAATGGAGGGTTAAGTTCAAGTTTTCTGATAGCTTCCTTGATGTCCCCACCTAGTGGCAAGAAGTATTTGGCTGGAACGCCTTCTGTCAAATTGGCATTGTTTGGTTCTTGCAAGTATGGTAACCCCTCTGGCATGATGTCGTTGAAGAGGATTTTACCAACTGTTGTAAGCAATACCTTGTGTTTTTGCTCTTCTGTCCAAGGCTTGTTGAGACTGTCTGTTGCGATACCAACACGTGAGTGAAGGTGAACATAACCATTACGGTAAGCCATAACCGCTTCGTCACGGTCTTTGAAGACCATTCCTTCACCTTCACGACCAGCTTCTTCCATAGTCAAGTAGTAGTTACCCAAAACCATGTCCTGAGATGGAGTAACAACTGGTTTACCATCTTTCGGGTTCAAGATGTGCTCAGCAGCGAGCATGAGGATACGAGCTTCTGCTTGGGCTTCTTCTGAAAGCGGTACGTGGATGGCCATTTGGTCCCCGTCAAAGTCGGCATTGTAGGCTTCACAGACAAGCGGGTGCAAGCGAAGGGCCTTACCATCAATCAAGACTGGCTCGAAGGCTTGGATACCCAAACGGTGAAGGGTCGGTGCGCGGTTCAAAAGCACTGGGTGTTCTTTGATCACTTCTTCAAGGATATCCCAGATACGCTCATCTCCACGTTCGACCAAGCGTTTAGCTGCTTTGACGTTTTGCACGATATCACGCGCAACAATTTCACGCATCACGAATGGTTTAAAGAGCTCGATCGCCATTTCACGTGGCACACCACATTGGTACATCTTAAGAGTTGGACCAACGGCGATAACGGAACGTCCTGAGAAGTCAACACGTTTACCAAGCAAGTTTTGACGGAAGCGTCCTTGTTTCCCTTTAAGCATGTGGCTCAATGATTTAAGAGGACGACTACCTGGTCCTGTGATTGGACGACCACGACGACCATTGTCAATCAAAGCGTCAACCGCTTCTTGAAGCATACGCTTCTCATTTTGAACGATGATACCAGGCGCATTCAACTCAAGCAAACGAGCCAAACGGTTGTTACGGTTGATAACACGGCGGTAAAGGTCGTTCAAGTCAGATGAGGCAAAACGGCCACCATCCAACTGCAACATTGGACGAAGATCTGGTGGAATAACCGGAAGGATGTTGAGAATCATCCATTCAGGTTTGTTTCCAGATTTGTAGAAGGCATCTAAAACATCCAAACGACGGATGGCTTTGACACGTTTTTGTCCAGTAGCTGTTTTCAATTCTTCTTTGAGTTCAGCAATTTCTTTTTCAAGATCTACTTGTTTCAAAAGGTCTTGGATGGCTTCGGCACCCATCTTGGCAACGAATGATCCATAACCATATTCACGCAAGCGCTCACGGTATTCGCGCTCTGTCATGATAGACTTGTGCTCCAGTGGTGTATCCTTAGGATCAATCACCACATAAGCCGCAAAATAGATAACTTCCTCGAGGGCACGAGGGCTCATATCAAGGGTCAAGCCCATACGGCTTGGAATCCCCTTGAAGTACCAGATGTGAGATACAGGAGCTTTCAACTCGATGTGCCCCATACGCTCACGACGAACTTTTGTACGCGTTACTTCAACCCCACAACGGTCACAAACAATTCCTCTGTAACGAATGCGTTTGTACTTACCACAAGCACATTCCCAGTCTTTTGTAGGACCAAAGATAACTTCATCAAAGAGTCCTTCACGTTCTGGTTTCAAGGTACGGTAATTGATTGTTTCAGGTTTTTTGACTTCTCCATAAGACCATGAACGGACTTTACTTGGAGAAGCTAGGGTGATTTGCATACTTTTAAAACGATTTACATCAACCACTATTTCTTCCCTTTCTATTCTAAGTGAACTGCCTATTCTTGTTCAGCAGCTTCTTCTGTTGCTTCCGCTTTTGTTGCTTTCTCAGCTTCTTCAGCTTCAAAAGCTGCTTTAGCCTCTTGGGCTGCTTTTTCGCGGGCTTTTTCAAGGTCATCTACGTGGATGACATCTTCGTCCATTCCTTCATCCAAGTCGCGAAGTTCCACTTCTTGGTCATCTTCATCTAGGACACGCATGTCAAGACCAAGAGATTGCAATTCTTTGACAAGAACTCGGAAGGATTCTGGAACACCTGGTTTTGGAATTGGTTTTCCTTTTGTAATAGCTTCATAAGCTTTCAAACGTCCGTTGATATCGTCAGACTTGTAAGTCAAGATTTCTTGAAGGACATTTGACGCACCGTAGGCTTCAAGAGCCCAAACCTCCATCTCACCGAAACGTTGTCCACCAAACTGAGCTTTACCTCCGAGTGGTTGTTGGGTAACGGTTGAGTATGGTCCGACAGAACGCGCATGCAATTTATCGTCAACCATGTGGTGGAGTTTGATCATGTACATGACTCCGACAGAAACACGGTTATCAAACGGTTCCCCAGTACGTCCATCGTAAAGGATTGTTTTGGCATCGCTATCCATACCAGCTTCTTTAACAGTTGACCAAAGGTCTTCAGAACTTGCTCCGTCAAAGACTGGTGTTGCGATGTGAATACCAAGAGTACGAGCAGCCATACCAAGGTGAAGCTCCATAACCTGACCGATATTCATACGTGATGGCACCCCAAGTGGGTTCAACATGATATCGACTGGAGTTCCATCTGGAAGGTAAGGCATGTCTTCTACAGGAACGATACGAGAGACAACCCCTTTATTTCCGTGACGTCCGGCCATCTTATCTCCGACCTTGATCTTACGTTTTTGAGCGATGTAGACGCGAACCAGCATGTTGACACCTGATTGCAACTCATCTCCATTTGCACGTGTAAAGATCTTAACATCACGAACGACACCATCGGCACCGTGTGGTACACGAAGAGAAGTATCACGCACTTCACGAGATTTATCTCCGAAGATAGCGTGCAAGAGACGTTCTTCAGCTGAAAGGTCCTTCTCACCCTTAGGTGTTACTTTACCTACAAGGATATCACCTTCTTTAACCTCAGCACCGATACGGATAATACCCATTTCGTCAAGGTCTTTAAGAGCGTCTTCCCCAACGTTTGGAATTTCACGAGTGATTTCTTCAGGCCCAAGCTTTGTATCGCGTGTTTCTGATTCGTATTCTTCAAGGTGAACAGATGTGTAGACATCGTCTTTAACCAAGCGTTCACTCATGATAACAGCATCCTCGAAGTTGTAACCTTCCCAAGTCATGTAGGCAACGATTGGGTTTTGTCCAAGCGCCATTTCTCCATTTTCCATAGAAGGTCCGTCAGCGATGAAATCGCCTTTTTCAACGACATCGCCAACTTTTACGAGAGTGCGTTGGTTGTAGGCAGTACCTGAGTTTGAACGACGGAATTTTTGGATGTGGTAAACGTCCAATGAACCATCTTCACGACGAACTTCTACCTTGTCAGCATCTGCGTAAGTAACTTTACCATCATACTGAGCAATCACAGCCGCTCCAGAGTCGTGGGCTGCTTGGTATTCCATACCAGTACCAACGTAAGGTGCTTGAGGATTGATCAATGGCACAGCCTGACGTTGCATGTTAGCACCCATGAGGGCACGGTTGGAGTCATCGTTTTCCAAGAAAGGAATACATGCTGTCGCAACGGCAACTACCTGTTTTGGTGATACGTCCATGTAGTCAACAACATTAGCTGGATACTCTTGGTTGACCCCTTGGTGACGTCCCATGACAATCTTCTCAGCAAATGTTCCATCTTCATTCAGACGAGAATTAGCCTGTGCTACAGTAAATTCATCTTCTTCATCGGCTGTCAACCAAACGATTTCGTTCGTAACAACACCTGTTTCACGGTCAACTTTACGGTATGGTGTTTGAACAAAACCATACTTGTTCAAATGTCCGTAAGATGACAAGTTGTTAATCAAACCGATGTTAGGTCCTTCAGGTGTCTCGATTGGACACATACGGCCGTAGTGAGTGTAGTGCACGTCACGGACTTCATATCCAGCACGGTCACGTGTCAAACCACCAGGTCCTAAGGCTGACAAACGGCGTTTGTGAGACAACTCAGAAAGTGGGTTGTGTTGGTCCATGAACTGTGACAACTGTGATGAACCAAAGAATTCTTTCACCGCAGCTGTTACAGGACGGATATTGATGATTTGTTGTGGTGTCAAGACTTCGTTGTCCTGAACAGACATACGTTCACGGACATTACGTTCCATACGAGAAAGTCCAAGACGTACTTGGTTGGCAAGCAATTCACCAACCGCACGGATACGACGGTTTCCAAGGTGGTCGATATCATCTACACGGCCAAGTCCTTCAGCCAAGTTGAGGAAGTAGCTCATCTCAGCAAGGATATCTGCAGGAGTGACGATACGAACCTTGTCATCTGGATTAGCATTACCGATGATGGTTACGACGCGGTCTGGATCAGTTGGTGCAACAACCTTGAATTTTTGAAGAACAACTGGCTCTGTTACTACAGCAGCATCATTTGGAATGTAGACAATCTTATTCAAGTCACCATCCAAATGGCTTTCAATGCTTTCAATCACACTACGAGTCATGATTGTACCAGCTTCGACCAAGATTTCTCCAGTTTCAGGGTCTACCAATGGCTCTGCAATGGTTTGGTTAAGCAAGCGTGTTTTAACATTGAGTTTTTTATTGATCTTATAACGACCAACTGCTGCCAAGTCATAGCGACGTGGGTCAAAGAAACGAGCTACAAGTAAGCTACGTGAGCTTTCAGCAGTCTTAGGCTCACCTGGACGAAGGCGTTCGTAAATTTCTTTCAAGGCTTCGTCTGTACGAGAGTCCATTGGATTCTTGTGGATATCTTTTTCAACAGTGTTGCGAACCAATTCGCTGTCACCAAAGATATCAAAGATTTCATCATCACCTGAGAAACCAAGTGCACGAACCAAGGTCGTAAATGGAATCTTACGAGTACGGTCGATACGAGTGTAGGCGATGTCTTTTGAGTCGCTTTCAAGTTCCAACCAAGCTCCACGGTTAGGGATAACAGTTGAACCGTAACCCACTTTACCGTTCTTATCTACTTTGTCATTAAAGTAAACACCTGGTGAGCGGACCAACTGAGATACGATGATACGTTCACCACCATTGATGATAAAAGTACCCATTTCTGTCATGATTGGGAAATCACCAAAGAAAACTTCTTGGGTCTTGATTTCGCCTGTTTCTTTATTGATCAAGCGGAAGGTTACAAAAATTGGTGCTGAGTAGCTAGCATCATGGATACGAGCTTCTTCTAGCGTGTATTTTGGTTCCTTGATTTCATATCCAACGAATTCCAACTCCATCGTGTCTGTGAAGTTTGAAATTGGCAATACATCTTCAAATACTTCCTTAAGACCGTGGTCTAGGAAAGCTTTGAATGAGTCAGTTTGAATTTCAATCAAATTTGGTAAGTCAAGAACTTCTTTGATTCTTGAAAAACTACGACGGGTACGATGTTTCCCGTATTGAACGTCATGTCCTGCCAAGATGATTCTCCTTTGTAAATAAGTTCCAAGCCTTGTCAATCAGGCTTTCTAATCGTCATATGGTTGTAAAACCCTTATCACCGTGTCCCTTTGATGAATTTTCAGAATTTTTAAGTCTTTATTACAAGTACTCAAAATCCTGAAAAAAAGCACAAAAAGAGCAGCTAAATCTGACTTTTTCAGAAGATTTAACTGCTGTGAGCCTTGTCTGGACAATATTTCAGACAAAACCTACGACAAATGATTATTTATATTATACCCTAATTAGCTAGATTTTTCAAGGGGATTCAGTAGATTTTTGGTAATCTTTTTCCCATAGAAAACTTAGCATTACATTCGAATCACACTATGGTACAAAAAACTGAAAAAACTATTGACTGAAAATCATTTTCAAGGTATAATAAGAAACGTTAAGGCGGTATAGCCAAGTGGTAAGGCACGGCTCTGCAAAAGCTTGATCGTCGGTTCAAATCCGTCTACCGCCTTCTATAACTTGATTTATCAGGTTTCAAATGAACAGAAAGCCCAATTTGAAGGGCTTTTTTATTTTTTCTTCTGATAAATACGGATAATTTTGAAAAACTTTTGGGGCAAAGTTCTTTCCATGACATAATTCCCTCATGAAATCAACTGAAAAAAGCTTCGTCACGTATGGTGACAAAAGCCTCTAGTTTACTCTGTTTCTTCTTCTATTTCGACTTCTGTAATTTGGATCTTTACCTTGGTAACACGTCCATTTTTCACTTTATCATTGGTTAAGATAAGTTGTTTGTTTTGGCTGACCAATTCATAGCTGAGTTTCTCAGTCGTCGGAATGGTTCCAACTCCTGTCAAATAGTAACCAGCGATGGTATCAACGTCATCACTTTCCAGTTCAACATCAAAGTAATTATTGAAATCATTGAGGGTCATAGTTCCTTGAACAATGTAGGTATCCTCACCAATCTGATGAACATCTATTGCTGCCTTGTCCGTTTCATCATCAATTTCACCAACAATTTCCTCTAAAAGGTCTTCCAAGGTCACCAAACCAGCCATACCACCGTATTCATCCAGCAAGATTGCCATTTGTCTTTGGGTATTTCGCAATTCTTTTAGCAAGTCATCCACAAAAATAGTTTCAGGTACAAAAAGTGGATCTTGTAAGATTTTCTTCCAAACAATATTATCAAAACCGTCCACAAAACCAGCCTTAAGGAGACTCTTGGTGTGAATGATTCCAATCACATTGTCCTTATCCCCATCGTAAACTGGTATACGGGAAAAGTTTTGTTTTAAAATACTTTGGATAATGGCTTGACTATCATCCTGAATATCCACCATAAAGGCATCCGTTCGAGGAACCATAACCTCTCGTGCCATCAGTTCATCGAGCGAAAAGACACCTTGTAGCATCTCAATCTCATCAGCATCCAACGTTTCTTCACTATTTGTCAGCATATAGGCAATTTCATCACGGGTCATCTTTTCATCCGCATCATCGAATGACATAGGAGTCAAACGGCTCAAGAAATTGGTCGAAGCAGCTAAAAGCCAAACAAAAGGACTGACTAGTTTTCCGATCCCAATGATAACCGGCGCTGTACGAATGGCCAAGGCATCCTTTAGATTAAGAGCGATTCTCTTAGGATATAATTCCCCAAAAACGATGGAAATATAGGTCAAAAATGCCAAGGATAGAAAAGTTGCCACGGCTTGTGCTGTTTCGCCATTCCCAAGCCAAGAGGCAATCACACGTCCTAGAGTATCAGCTAAACTCGCCCCTGATAAGATTGTAATCAGGGTGATTCCTACCTGAATGGTTGATAAAAAGTGGTTAGGATTTTCTAGTACCTTCAGCAGGCGGATGTAGCGTCTGTCTCCTTCTTCCGCCTTTTGTTCAACTCGGGCACGATTAAGAGAAACCATGGCCATTTCTGTAGCTGAGAAAAAGGCATTTAATACCGTCAAGATAAACAATAAAACAAATTGTAGCAACAAATTCTGACTACTTGGGTCTTCCATAGTTCTTCTCCTAAAATAGTATCTTATCCTTTATTATATCACAAAATTTTATCCAATACATATTATTTTTTTCTTAGCGTAACTTCTCAAAGTAACTTCCATCTCTCTCCCAAAACTGGAAGTTAGTTTTAGAAGTTACCATTTTTTCTTAGTACCTACTCTAGCCCTACTTAAACTAGAAAAAAGAACTCCTACATCCATAAGTGATATAGGAGTTTATCTTATCTTTTACTGATACTCTTCGAAAATCTCTTCAAACCACGTCAGCTTTATCTGCAACCTCAAAGCTGTGCTTTGAGCAACCTGCGGCTAGCTTCCTAGTTTGCTTTTTGATTTTCATTGAGTATGAGTAACAGTGACTTCTCCAGTTCGGTAATCCAGTTGAAGCCCCTTTTGAACATTGGGAACTAGAACATTAAATTCCAATTCTCCATCTGAAGACTTGGCTTCAATCTGTGAAGCTGAAGGAACTAAATCCTCGTTTGAAGCGTAGTAAAGGGTTACACGGTAACGGACACGCTTGTTTTGGTCCAAGGCTTTACGCACCTTACTTTCATAGTAGTTTTGACCAGTCGAATCCTCGGCCTGCGCCTGATTTGCCCAGGCTGTCTGAACAGCAATGTTTTTAGGATTGCTTGTCGAGGCATCAAAACCATCCAAACCACCGATTAAGGCATAGCCTAACAGATGACCTCTATCGACTGCATGGGTATAAGAGCCCTTTAGATTCTTGACCTGATGCCAGCCTGGAGGAGTCCATGAAGTCGAACCATTCCCAGTTTCTTCACGATTCTTGTACTGACGAGTAGCCTTAGACAAGAGGGCATTAGCCACGGTTGGTACGGTCTCCTTGCCCACCGTCTTTGTTTTATTATCAGCGTAGGGCTTACTTGAAACCTTGGCATTTAGGTTTGTTTTATTACCATTGACGATAAAAGCACCTGATCCGTTCCACTCCAGACTCCCTTTTACTTGGTTTTTGACTGCGTCTGTTAAGACACTCTCTGCCAATGCTTGACCAGGCGCGTCTGGTGATTGACTTTTCTGACTCATTTTTGTCTTAGCAGCCTGATTGCCTAGTTCATTCTGCTTGATATAATAGCTCCCCGCAGATAAGAGCAATAACACTAGCAAGCCAATCAGTGTCTGTCTTGTTTTTTTGTTCATATTTCTCCTTATCTTTATAAAAAGGCTGGTCTCCCAGCCTAATTTCCTGTAAATTTATGAATCAATTCCTGCCATTTTGCTGGAGACAGGATGGCCCATGGATCTTGACCCTTGCCCAAAATTCCATAGCCGACCATTAGACCGATTCCTAGGGCTAGAAGCCCTAAAACCAGTACCAAAATGACTAAAAGTAAACGCTTGACTACGTAGCTTGATTTCTTATTCATCTTCATCATTTGCCTCAATCCGCTGAATCTTAGCACCTAGCTGTGCCAACTTCACATGGAAACGGTAGTAACCTCTATCCAAGTGAACCAATTTACCAACCACAGTTTCTCCCTGTGCTACCAAACCTGTCAAAATCAAGGCTGCACTGGCACGAAGGTCAGTTGAAAGAACTTCTGCTCCCTGCAAAGCTTGTCCACCAACAATACGAGCTGTATCACGGATAATCTCCGAGTGTAAGCCCATACGACGCATTTCTTCTAGGTGTTGGAAACGATTTTCGAAAACTGTCTCCACCATGGTTGATTCGCCTTTTGCAACTGTCATCAAGGCTGTAAATTGAGCCTGCATATCCGTTGGAAATCCTGGGTGGGGCAAAGTTTTTACATGGACAGCTTTTAGATTTTCTAGTTGAGAGCGAACGCGAATGCCTTCAGTCTCCTCCGTCACTCCCACTCCCATTTCAAGCAATTTAGCAATCAAGGGACGGTTGTGCTCCCAAACAGCGTCTTTAATCAAGACATCACCACCAGTCATGGCAGCAGCTACCATAAAGGTTCCTGCTTCGATACGGTCTTGGACTACATTGTGAGTCGTACCATGAAGTTTCTCAACACCAGTAATGGTAATAGTCTCTGTACCAGCACCTTTGACCTTGGCTCCCATTTCATTGAGGAGAATGGCTAGGTCCACAATCTCAGGCTCACGCGCAGCATTTTCAATCACTGTCACCCCATCAGCTAGGGTTGCAGCCATCATCAAGTTCTGCGTAGCACCAACACTTGGAAAATCCATATAGATATGGGCACCATGTAAGTGATCTGCCTTAGCTTCGATATAACCAGCAGTCTGGCTAATCTTAGCCCCCATAGCTTCCAGACCTTTCAAATGAAGATCGATAGGGCGACTACCAATCGTACAACCACCTGGCATGGATACCTTGGCATGACCCACACGGGCAAGGATTGGCCCTAAGACAACTATGGAGGCGCGCATCTTGCTGACATACTTATAAGGGGCTTCCTCAGTGATGTCGCCAGTAGCATCCACCTCAACAAGATGGGCTTCCTCATCAAAGTCAACCTTGGCATTCAAACCACCAACTACCTGATTCATAATAAAGACATCCGACAAGATCGGTACATTCTGTAAGACTGTCTTTCCTTCACTTGCTAGAATAGTCGCTGCCAACAAGGGCAAGACTGCATTCTTTGCTCCTTCGATGGTTACACTTCCTACCAGACGATTATCGCCACCTTGAACCACAATTTTGTCCATACTCGTTTCCTTTACTCTTGATTTTATAATAATCCTCTAAGCGCTTCTTGCCACAACTGATATAGGCTGATAAAGAAAGAACTCAGGATGTAGCCCATGACAATGCTGAAAAAGGCTACTAATAAACGAACTTTTCTTGTATTCTCATCTGTCACTTTTAAAACCTTTTCCCATCTAACAAGATCCTTTAAAAGGTAAAAACTCACATAAATAAAGAGCATGTGACTGCTTAGAGTGAATAATAATTGAACCATTTGACTATTATACCATCTTCTCTGTTTGCGCGCTAGTTTGGAAATCCCCCTCAAAATCTAGGGATTGTTTTTCAAGTAATCAATCGCATCTTGTAGGGTTTTAACGGGCACGATTTTCATATCCGTCTTGATTGTTTTAGCCGCTTCTAGGGCTGTTTGGTAGTTGTTTTTCGCGTCCGGATGCGCCTTTTGTTCTTCTTCGCTAACTGGGTTATCAGGAGCAAAGAAAATAGCGGCACCTGCTCTAGCCGAAGCTACAACTTTCTTGTCAATACCACCAATGTCCCCCACATTCCCATCACGGTCAATGGTACCTGTACCAGCAACAATACGACCATTACGAAGACCTGGGTGAGCTATTTGAGTATAGATAGCTAGACTAAACATGAGACCTGCACTTGGACCACCGATACCAGCTGTTGAAAAGCGAATTGGGACATCACTGGTCACTTCTGTACGGTCAATCAAACCGATTCCAATCCCATTTTTGCCATTTTCTAGAGTAATGATTTTTCCTTCTGCAGACTTGGTTTGCCCATCCTCTTCATAGGTGACCTTGACGGAGTCCCCTAGTTTTTGAGAATTGACGTAATCAATCAAATCTTTGGAACTATCAAAGGTCTGATCATTGACTGCTGTAACTGTATCAGAGATGTTGAGAATCCCTTTAAAGGTCGAATTATCCGTTACAGTCAAGACATAAACCCCAAGGTATTTGAGTTCGATATCTTTACCAGCTGTTTTTAACCCTTGATATTTGGCCATATTTTGCGATGTTTGCATGTAAAATTGATTGATTCGCATAAATTCAACATCGGAAGAGCCACCTGTAGTCTCTTGGGCACTACGAATATCTGTAAAAGGCGTCAACCATGCATAAATCATATGGGCTAAAGTAGCGTGCTGGACACCAACCGTAACGAATTGATAGGCCCCAGCTTCCTTATCTTCTGTGTCATTTACTTTAAGGACTTGGCGAATATCTTCCGAACCACCTGGAACTTCTATATAGTAGGGCAAGGGCACTACAAATGCCAAGAAAGTCACAATTAAGGCCGCAATGACATATAAGGGCCATCTAATCTTTTTTTTCATTTCTTATTTCCTCCAAAATACTCTCGGGAACATAGCAAGCAATATCCTGACCAAATTTCAAAAGCTCTCTAACGCCTGATGAACTGATATAGAGATGTTCAGGTCGACTATGTAAATAAATAGTCTCTATATCAGGAGACAGTTGATGGTTGTAGTAATCAAAACTGGCTTCGTATTGCAAATCCGACGCATTCCTCAAACCCCGCACTAGACAAGTAGCCCCCAGTCTTTTCGCAACATCAACCACCAATTCATCATGAGAAGACACGACTTCAACATTTTCTAAATGTTTCAAAGCCTCTTCTAGCCCCCGTTTACGATTTTCGATAGGGAGAAATCCTTGTTTGTGGGGATTAAAAAAAATACCGACATAAAGCTTATCAAAGAGTCTGCTCGCCCGTTCAATGATATCCAGATGCCCATTTGTCATCGGATCAAATGAGCCTGTGAATAAGCCAATCTTATCTGACATAGACCGTCACCTTACTAATTCCATAAATTTTTTCCTTCCAGATGCCCAGGCAGGCAATTTCTTCTGGAAGCTCAACGGCCTTATCCGTCTCACACACGACCATGACATCTTCAGAAAAAAGCTCTCTCTCAGCCATTTTTTCAATATCTGCTACGATTTGTTCCTTGGCATAAGGAGGGTCTAAGAAAATGAGGTCAAATTCCCCAGATACCTGTTCCAATGCCCTTTCTGCATCCATCTTGAGGAGTTGAAATTTTCCAACTTCCTTGGTCATCTGAATATTTTCAGCTACGATAGCCTGAGCCTTACGGTCTCGTTCCACCAAAACAGCGCTGGACATGCCACGCGATACTGCCTCGATAGATAAACCACCACTACCTGCATAAAGGTCCAAGACTCGTCCCCCTTCAAAGTAGGGACCAATCATGTTAAAAATGGCTCCCCTAACCTTATCCGAAGTAGGTCTTGTCGTCTTTCCTTCTAGTGTCTTGAGGGGACGTCCCCCATAGATTCCTGATACGATTTTCATACCGTTTATTATACCAAATTATGGGCGAAAAGAGAAAGAAAACCGAACCTTGCGGTTCGATTCTCTACAAAATATTTTCGTAAGTATCGCGGACTTCTTGAGGCCAAACACTTGTTTGCACTTCTCCGATGTGTTTCTTGCGAAGTAGGAACATGGCCATCCGAGATTGTCCAATTCCTCCACCGATTGTCAATGGGAATAGGCCGTTCAACAAAGACTTGTGCCATTCCAATTCTAAACGGTCTTCATCACCTGTGATGGCGACCTGACGGCGAAGCGTTTCTTCATCTACACGAATCCCCATAGAAGACAACTCAAAGGCTCCACCTAAAGACTCATTCCAAACAAGAATATCACCATTTAGACCCTTGTAGCCATTTTCAGACTCGCTTGTCCAGTCATCGTAGTCTGGTGCACGCCCATCATGCGGTTTACCATCTGGCAACTCGCCACCGATACCAATCAAAAAGACGGCTCCAAATTCTTTACAAATAGCATTTTCACGTTCTTTCGGTGTCAAGTCTGGGTAGCGTTCTACCAACTCTTCTGTGTGGATAAAGGTGATTTGTTTTGGCAAGATAGACTCAATGTCATAGCGGGCTTCAACAGCTAGTTCTGTCAAACGAATGGCCTTATAAATCTTCTCAACTGTTTCTTTTAGATAAGCGATGTTACGCTTACCATTTGGGATAACCTTCTCCCAGTCCCACTGGTCAACATAAACAGAGTGGGTCGCATCCAACGAGTCTTCGTCTGGACGAAGGGCCTTCATGTGGACGAAAAGACCTTCACCTTCACCAAAACCAAAGCGAGCCAAGGTATGGCGTTTCCATTTAGCAAGGGAGTGCACCACTTCATAAGTAGCATCAGGGATTTGGAGAACCTTGACCGATACGGCGTTCTCCACACCTGATAAGTTGTCCTGCATCCCGTCACCGACCCTGCTCAAAATAGGACCTTGAACTTCGACAACTTCTAACTTATCTTTCAAATACTGGGTAAAAGTGTTTTTGACAAAGGAAATCTCTTCTTGTTGATGGATAAAACTTTTCTTCATAAACTACTCCTCAAAAAATTAATTAAAAACATTATACACCTATTTTCAAGAAAAGGAAAGAGCAAATACGAAAAAAATCAGTGCTCCTTCGAACACTGATGTTAGGGACCTTCTAGTCATTACGACCGAAGATACGTAAAATACTTAGGAAGAGATTGATAAAATCAAGATAGATACTGAGAGCCATTGACACAACCCAACCTGTCGCTACACGACCTTGTGATTGCTCATAAGCAAGGCGAATCTTTTGGTTATCCCAAGCAATCAACCCTGAGAAAACCAAAACCATGGCTACGCTAATCATATAATCAAAGAAGCCACTAGCCAAGAAAATATTGACTACCATAGCAATCAGTAAACCAATGAGAGCCGCCATCATCGCTCGACCAAGGCCACTCAAATCTTTCTTGGTGAAGATACCAACTGCCGCCATGACAAAGAAGAGAAGGGCGCTCGATACAAAGGCAGATAAAACTGTACCCGGAGTATAGAAGGCCACCACAAAACTGAGTGTAAAACCGTTTAAAACAGAGTAAAGTAAAAATACTGGAAGAGCAGCTGGACTATTCCTTGAAGCCATGCTACTGGCAACGAAAACCAAGGCCAACTCCGCAAAAGTAGCAATGGTCAACCAGAGACGCCCCTGCATCAAAAAGTAAACCAACTGAGACTGAAAGACCGTCAACATAAGGCCTGATACCAAAGCAGATAGTCCGATTCCTAGACCAACAAAGGCATAAACCTTAGCGTAAAATTGATTGAGACCTGCACGGTCATGTATAATAGTGTGATTCATCCTTTTCTCCTTTTCTATGAACATCTTTCCTTGATTATAACAAAAAAAGTTAAAATTAGCTTAAATGGAAAATCAAAATACCAGCTGCAATGGCAACATTCAAACTCTCCGCCTGCCCCTTCATGCTAATATGGACCAACTGGTCTGCACTTTCAGCCATAAGGGGACTAATTCCTTGACCCTCATTTCCCATGACTAGTACAAAATTTTCTATAGGAGGCAGTTCTCTGTAATCAACAGAATCTTTAGATAGGGTTGTTGCTAGCACTGGGATAGCTGCCTTTTTAGCTTCCTCGAGAAGCGCTTGACTAGACATCCGGTAAATAGGCAGATGAAAATGACTGCCTTGCATGGAACGTAGAGTCTTGAGACTGTAGATGTCTGCCGACTTTTCTGAAACAATCACTCCTGTATAGCCTGCTGCATCCGCAGTCCGAATGATCGTTCCCACATTACCAGGATCTTGCACATCTTCCAAAAACAAGAACTTGCCCTGACTCAAATCAGCTTGTACTACTTCTTCTTTTTGAACCACCGCAACAATTCCCTGAGGAGTCTGAGAATCTGCCAAATCTAGCAAAATATCCTCTGAAACCCAGACAGTTTGCGGAAAAGCAACTAACTGATCTCGGTAATTTTCTAGGGCAAAGATTTTCTCAATCGTCACTCCAGCTTGAACAGCTTCTTCAAACAAGTGCCAGCCTTCAATCAAATAGGAAGACTTGCGGTATTTTTTTTGGTGTAATTTCTTGGCATTTTTTACCACAGAATTGGCTTTTGAGGTTATAATAGTCATAGAAATATTATAACACAATCAAAGGGGTTTGGTATGCAAAAGGTTAGAATGATTGCCCAAGGTAGGGTGCAAGGAGTCGGCTTTCGTTGGGGTGTTTACAGCCTGGCGCTTGAAATTGGTGGCATCACAGGTCGAGTGTGGAATAACGACAATGGCACAGTGGAAATCTTAGCCCAAGCAGACTCATCTGCTATCATGGCAAAATTTATCCAAGAAATCCGCAAAGGACCCACACCTTTTTCAAAAGTCAGCTACTTAGATGTCAAACTGAGCAACTTTCCTCCCTACTCTGACTTTAAAATCGCAAATTAGGTCTCTAGAACTATTGTATATTTTGTAAAAAAACAGTAGAATAGAAAGGTATAATTTTTAAAGAAGGAATAAAAACAGTGAAATCTATTAAACGTTTTGCACTCTCAGCTATGGGAGTGGCTATGTTGCTTGTCTTGACTGGCTGTGTCAATGTTGATAAATCCACAGGCCAGCCAACAGGAGTCATTTGGAATACTTTCGGAGCGCCTATGGCTGAAGCTATCAAGTACTTCGCCAATGATAAAGCTCTAGGCTTTGGTGTCGCTATCATTATCGTAACCATTATCGTGCGCTTGATTATCTTGCCACTTGGTATCTACCAATCATGGAAGGCAACGCTTCACTCTGAAAAGATGAACGCCCTCAAGCATGTCCTTGAGCCACACCAAACTCGTCTCAAGGAAGCGACTACTCAAGAAGAAAAACTCGAAGCCCAACAAGCTCTCTTTGCTGCTCAAAAAGAGCATGGCATCAGTATGTTTGGTGGTGTAGGATGTTTCCCTCTCCTCCTTCAAATGCCTTTCTTCTCTGCAATTTACTTTGCTGCCCAACATACTGAAGGGGTTGCTCAAGCAAGCTACCTAGGCATTCCTCTAGGTTCTCCAAGTATGATTTTGGTTGCCTGTGCTGGTGTCCTTTACTATCTTCAATCGCTCCTTTCACTTCACGGAGTAGAAGATGAAATGCAAAGAGAACAAATCAAGAAAATGATTTACATGAGCCCACTCATGATCGTCGTCTTCTCCCTCTTCTCACCAGCTAGTGTCACACTTTACTGGGTTGTCGGTGGTTTCATGATGATTCTCCAACAGTTTATCGTCAACTATATCGTTCGTCCAAAACTTCGCAAAAAAGTCCGTGAAGAACTAGCCAAGAACCCACCAAAAGCAAGTGCTTTCTCTAAACCAAGTGGACGAAAAGACGTTACCCCTGAACAACCAACTGCTATCACAAGCCAGAAAAAACACAAAAATCGCAACGCTGGAAAACAACGTTCGAGATAAGAAGAAAAAGGCTTAGCTGATTTGCTAAGTCTTTTTGCAAGTCAAAAGCCCGATGTTTCCATCAGGCTTCTTTTCTATCCATGTACACGTTTCGTATAGTCTTGGTAACTTTCGGTATCCATGAGTTGTTTAGCGTTCTTAACGCGGTCTGCTGTTGGTGGTTTAACCCCTTCGAGGGAATAGGGAATTCCCAATTCACGCCATTTAAACTCACCCATGGTGTGATAAGGCAGAATTTCAAACTTATCCACATTTTTAAGAGTCTTGACGAACTTACCAAGTTCAATCAAGTCATCGTCTCTGTCTGTCAATCCTGGAACTAGCACGTGGCGAATCCAGACAGGTTTTCCAATATCTGATAGATACTGGGCACAGGCCAAGATATTTTTATTGGTTTGGCTAGTAACAATCTTGTGCTGTTCTTCGTTGATTTCCTTGATATCTAAGAGAACCAAGTCAGTGACAGCCATGAGTTTGTCAAACTTTTCAAGGTAACGTGGTTTATTACGGAAAGGAAGGGCACAGGTGTCCAAGGTACAGTGGATTCCTTGTTCCTTAGCCTTGGTGAAAAGGGCAATCAGGAAATCAATCTGCAAGAGTGCTTCTCCTCCGCTGACTGTAATCCCGCCCTTATTTCCCCAGAAACCACGGTAGCGCAAGGCTTCTGTCAAGACATCATCTACCGTCCGTTCACGTGATTTATTGGACTCCATAGCCCAAGTATCTGGGTTATGGCAATACTGGCAACGCATGTGACAGCCCTGTAAAAAGACAATAAAGCGAATACCAGGGCCATCTACCGCCCCAAAACTTTCTGTCGAATGCACCATTCCTGTCACTTGTCCATAATCAATTGTTTCTTCAGACATATCGTTACCTTCCTTGAAAACGTTTTATAGTTTTATTATATCACGACTTGAAGGAAAAACAAGATTTTTACCTATTTTTTAGAAAGCAATCTGTTTTTCAATTTCATTTTCAATCTATTCTCAGATTATTCTTCAAAATCAAAACCATACAAGGTTGCAAAATAGTCTTCAGGGCGCTCTGCACGGCGGATTTGACGGGCTTTGCCTTCTTCAGTATAAAGGATTTCCGCAGAACGAAGTTTGGCATTGTACTGGTAGCCCATTGAAAAACCGTGGGCACCTGTATCATGAATGACCAGCAAATCACCGATTTCTGTATAAGGCAGTTCGCGATTGACTGCAAATTTATCATTGTTTTCACAGAGTGAACCAACCACATCTACCACTTCAGCTGATCCATCTGGATGAGTCATGTTGCTAATATGGTGATAGGCTCCGTACATAGCTGGACGCATGAGGTTGACTGCTGATGCATCCACACCTAGATAGGTACGGTAGGTTTTCTTCTTATGAGTGACTCTTGTGACTAAAGCACCGTGAGGTGCCAGCATAAAACGACCCAATTCGGTGAAAATCTTGACCTGACCAAGACCTGCTGGCGTAAGAACCTCTTCATACACCTTACGAACTCCCTCACCAATCAAGGCGATATCATTTGGCTCCTGCTCAGGACGATAGTTGACTCCAATACCCCCGGAAAGATTGATAAAGTCTAGTGAAATACCCAGCTTTTCCTTGATTTCAACAGCCAATTCAAAAAGCTGACGCGCCAACTCTGGATAATAGAGATGGGTGACAGTATTGGATGCTAGAAAGGAGTGAATCCCAAAAGTCTTGGCTCCTTTTTCCTTCAAGATGGCAAAGGATTCAAAGAGTTGATCCTTGGTCATACCAAACTTAGCCTCCCCAGGATTATCCATAATGTCTGTCCCCAGTTCAAAAACGCCTCCAGGATTATAACGACATGAGATGATTTCTGGAATGCCTGCTGCTCGCTCCAAATGTTCAATATCTTCAAAGGCATCCAAGTTAATGATCGCACCTAATTCACGCGCATAGGCATATTCCTTATCTGGCGTATTGTTTGAAGAGAACATAATCTCAGAACCAGGGAAATCCAGTTTATGGCTCATCAAAAGCTCTACGTAACTAGAGCAGTCCACACCACAGCCTTCCTCTTGGAGAATTTTCAAAATAGCTGGGGTTGGAGTAGCCTTAACTGCAAAATATTCCTTAAAGCCCTTGTTCCACGAAAAGGCTTGGTTGACGGCTCTTGCCTTCTCACGAATTCCCTTCTCATCATATAAGTGAAAGGGAGTTGGGAACTCGGCTACAATCGCTTCTAAGTCTTCTTTATTAATAAATGGTGTTTTCATAAGTTTCCTTCTAATTCTATTTGCAAAGAAAGGCTGGGACAACCGTTCCAACCTTTATCCTTTATTCTTCTGTGTCAAAAATATTACCAATCTCAACATCGATGGCTTGGTTCTTGACATCAATATTGGTTACCTTCAAGAGTGACTTGTAGTCAAACTGCTTTTCACGTTCTTCTTGGGCATTGTCCGCAAAGACCGCTACACCTGCCAATTCTGAGTCGAATTCGCGCAAGAGACTAATCATCCCATTGACAGTTCCGCCGCCTTTCAAGAAATCATCCACAATCAAGACACGGCTACCTGCCTTGAGACTCCGTTTTGAAAGGAACATTTTCTCGATACGGTCACCACTTGAACCGGATACATAGTTGACGCTAACCGTTGAACCTTCGGTAATTTTCAGGTCACGGCGCACAATGACAAAAGGGACATTGAGGACATTGGCAACTGCATTTGCAAGTGGCACACCCTTGGTTGCTACTGTCATAACCGCGTCAATTTTTTGATCCATAAAGCTCTTGGCAATAATGCGACCAATATTTTTCAAGATGGCTGGTGTGCTAAGTAAATCAGACAGGTAGATGTAGCCACCTGGCAAGATACGGTCACTTTCTGACAACTTGGCACGCAAGTCTTCAACCATTTCCTTAGCATCATGGTTTGAGATTGATGGTGTAAAGATAACACCTCCGCCAGCCCCAGTCACAGTCTGGAGGTGACCGATTTCGATTTCCTCAAAGGCGCGTTTGATAATGACGATATCTTCTGAGATGGATGATTTAGCAGATTCATACTTTTCAGCAAAAGTATTGAGACTAGTTAGTTTATAAGGATGATTAATCAAATAGTTGGAAATGACAACCATCCGATCACTTCTTCTTAATTTCATTTCTATTTCCTATTCCATTTTTATTCAAAAAAATCAAAAAGCAAACTAGAAAGCTGGTCACTGGTGGTTCAAAACACTGTTTTGAGATTGTCGATAGAACTGACAAAGTCTGTAATATACCTGCATATATACATACGACAAGGCGATACTACCCTAGTTTGAAGAGATTTTCGAAGAGTATTCATTTTTGTCTTTTACTTATTATACCATATTCACAGAAAAAAACGAACATTCTTATTCTAAAAAATGTTCATTTTTCTTAAATTATAAATCTAAACCTGGTTTATAGAAGGAACGATTGTCCATAGCGAAGATTTTATTGGTCATCTCTCCTTTATCCACCAAAGCCAGAGCTGTTGACATCATCATCATGCTGGCATCCAGATTGTCAATCATATGAATAATCTCTGCTTCCATAATGCGTGGACGGACTGGGCTTCCATACTCAAGTAAGCCGTGGTGACTGAGGATGACGTGACGAAGCAAAACGACTTCTTCCTTGGTATCATCGATGCCGAGCTCCATAACCGTCTTGGTAATTTCGCTATCAATGAGAGCGATATGTCCAAGAAGATTGCCTCGCACTGTATACTCAGTCTGTTCTGGTCCCGTCAACTCGATAACTTTGGCCAAGTCATGCAGCATAATTCCCGCATAGAGCAGGCTCTTATTGAGCCGAGGATAAATATTGCTAATGGCATCTGCCAAGCGCACCATGGTCGCCGTATGATAGGCCAAGCCTGTTTCAAAGGCATGGTGGTTGGTCTTAGCTGCTGGATAGGAGTAGAATTCCTTATCATACTTGGTGTAGAGATTTCGGACAATCCGTTGCCAGACAGGATTTTCAATTTTGAAAATCATTTGCGACATGTAGTCACGAATTTCCTTGATATCAACCGGTGGCTTGACCTTGAAATCAGCTGGGTCATTGGGTTCACCAGCTTGCGGCAGGCGGAGAGTGATTTGATTGACCTGTGGAGTGTTGTTATAAACTTCTCGGCGCCCTTTCATGTAGACAACCCTACCTGCGGTAAAGGCCTCAATGTTATGAGGTTGGGCATCCCAGAGCTTCCCCTCAATCTCACCACTATCATCTTGGAAGGTAAAGGCTAGGTAGTTTTTCCCAGCTCGAGTTTGCCTCAGGTCAGCTGATTTGATTAAGTAAAAACCTTCAAACAGCTCATCTTTTTTCATGTGACTAATCTTCATATTCTTCCTCATTTTCTTGGAAATGGAGTAGATCAAGCGCAGGCTCACCTTCTGACAACTCAATGTGACGGAGCGTCCGCTCGATAGCTGTGGTACGACGGTTTAATAATTCATCAATATTGCCAGAGGCATGTTGGAGATGTTTTTGTGCCTTTACCAGAATACCACCAAACTTGCCAAACTCGGTCTTGACGCTGGCAAGAGTCTTACTGATATGGTCGGCACTCTTTTGGATATTGAGAGTTTTGAATCCAACTGATAGGGAGTTAAGAAGGGCTGATAGGGTACTTGGACCTGCAACAATAATCTGCTCTTCCCGCCTCAAATCATCAAAGAAGACAGGATTGCGGACAATTTCTGAGTAGAGACCTTCTGTCGGGACAAACAAAACTCCAAAATTGGTCGTCCGAGGTGGTGCTATGTACTTGCTCTTAATATCCTTTGCAAAGCGTTTGACGCTGGCTAGGAGCGACTTACGACAGCGTTCGATTTCGTCCTTGTCACCTGCTTCATAGGCTTCTTCTAAGCGATAATAATCTGCCAGTGGAAACTTAGAGTCAATCGGTAAGTAGACATATTCTTGGTCGCCTTGTCCGGGTAACTTGATGGCATACTCCACTCGTTCACTGGAGTTTTCAACTGTTGCGTATTCTCGTTCGTACTGGGCAGGTGTCATAATGTCTTCAATGATTTGCCCCAGTTGCAATTCTCCCAGAATCCCTCGTGTCTTGGTTCCAGAGAGAACCTTGTTGAGGGCGCCGACATCGCGGGCAACTATCTGCATTTCCCCCAGGCCACGATTGACCGACTCCAGTTGTTTGGAAACTGTCTCAAAGGAAGCCTGCAAGCGTGTTTGCAAGGTCTTTTCTAGTTTTTCCTCGACTGTCTGGCGCATTTGTTCCAAACGTTGCTCGTTTGATTCCTGCAAGGCTTGGAGACGTTGGTCGGTCTTATCTCTGGTTTGGAGGAGATTATCTGTCATTTCTTGACGGACTTGCGTCAGACCTTGGTGCAATTCGATTCGCACTTCTTGCAAACGGTCGCTGACAGCTACTTCCAAGTCTTTTTGATCTAACTGCCTGGCTTGTCTGGCTTGTTCAAAACGGTAATCCAACTGGTCTGACAAGTGATCTGCCTGATCCTCCAAGCTCTTGCTGAGATGTTTTTCCTGCTTATCTTGTCTTTGCCAAATCAGAAAGAGGCCAGCTAGGTTGGCAATCAATAATAGAACAAGTAAACTTTCCATCCTACCTCCTGTCCTTACTATGCAGCACGACCACATAGCCATCTGGGCAAGTCACCGAAACTTCCCTATCTATATATTCGTTAGAAGCGTACACTTTTTTAAAGAAAAAATTTTCCTCTGTCAACTCATACTTGGCACCAATAATAGTCAGCTGGCTATCCCGAACTGGCATAAAGGCTAGGTAGTCATAGTCTGAACGAGGTTCTAGCTGACTGGTTCCTTCTGGACAATAGGAAATCAAGTTTTGTCCATCTTCAATCGCTATCTGGCGCATATAGGGCGCCAACTTGGGATTACTAGGCAGAAAGACATTAGCCAGCATATGGTCAATACGACCACCCAAAGCACCGAAAATAGTGACCTGAGCCTGAGGATTTTGCTCAAAGATAGTCAAGAGAGCCAATTCCAAATCAGTATCATCTTTTTCTGGTCGGGCTTGAACAAAATGCTGGGCACGTTTTTGAATCACCTGTCGCTCTTCTTCGGTCACAGAATCAAAATCCCCAACCGCTAGAGCAAGAGGCAAGTCTTCTTCCAAGACCCATAGCGAGCCCCGATCCACACCAACAAAACCATCAAAGTCCGTCCGATAATGACCACGGTCTCCGCCTGCAAAAACGGCAACCCTAGTCCAGTTGTTTTCTGAGAGTTTGTACTCGCTCATTGACATCTCCCTTAAAGACATAGGAACCTGCTACAAAAACGGTCGCACCAGCTTCTTTGGCTTGAGCAATCGTTTTATCATCAATCCCACCATCCACTTCAATCTCAAATTTCAAACCTTTTTCCTGACGAAGAGCAACCAACTCACGGACCTTATCCATGGTCTCTGGTAGAAAGGCTTGCCCACCAAAGCCTGGGTTAACTGTCATGACTAAGACTTGGTCAACTAGGTGAAGGACGTGCTTAATGGCCTCGACAGGCGTACCAGGATTAATGACAACCGAAGGTTTGACACCTAGTAAGCGAATTTTTTGGAGGGCACCATGAATATGAGGCGTTGCTTCCACATGGATGCTGATGATATCCGCACCTGCACGCGCAAAGTCTTCCAGATGATGTTCAGGATTAGCTATCATCAAGTGGCAGTCAAAGACCATCTTACTATGAGGACGAAGGCTCTCGACCACACCTGCACCAAAACTGATTTGTGGCACAAAATGACCATCCATGATATCGATATGGGCATACTCTGCCCCAGTTGCTTCTAGGCGCTTGATTTCACGTTCAAAGTTGGCATAATCTGCTGCCAGAATTGACGGAGCAATCTTGTATTGAGACATAGGTTTCTCCTTATTTTGGAATTTTTTTGCTGACTTTTTTGTAGGTTTCTCTACGATTTTCAATCTCACTGAGGAATTGCAGGTAGTTGTCAAAACGGAAGGGCGCAATGGTACCTTCTTCAACTGCTGGTTTGACAGCACAGGACGGCTCATGGGTATGGGTACAAGTACGGAACTTGCAGTCTCGACTAACACTAGCAATCTCTGGAAAGGCCTGATTAAGGTCTTCCGCCCTTGATACTTCATAGTCCAAGGATGAAAAGCCTGGTGTATCTGCGATTTTACCCCCATTGAGGTTGTAAAAACTAACAGTTCGAGTGGTATGGCGACCGCGCCCCAGACTGTCTGAGATTTCTCCTGTTTCAAGGTTGAGGTCCGGTGCGATTTTATTGAGAAGAGTTGACTTTCCAACACCTGTCTGCCCCATAAAGACCGTAACCTTGCCTGTTAACAAAGGCAGGAGTTCCTCTTTACTGGTCACAAAGTCATAGCCGATGTCACCATAAGTCTGTTGGTAAAAATCCAGTTCTCCTCTATCTTCCAACAAATCCATTTTGGAAATATAGACGATGGGATGAATACCCTTGTGCTCCAAAAGAACCAAGAAACGATCCAGCAAATTGCTGTTAAAATCAGGTTCCTTGACGGACATGATTACTACAGCTTGGTCAATATTGACAATGGGCGGACGGACCAGACTGTTTTTCCGTTCGTGAATTTTGAGAATGTAACCCTCTGAATTTTCCTCGGCAGAGAAATCGACCCAGTCCCCAACGTAAGGGGTATGCCCTTTTTTACGAAAATTTCCACGCGCGCGTGTTTGATAGACCTGACCATCACTCTCTACATAGTAGAAGCCTGCCAAGGCTTTAATAATTTGTCCCTGCATCTTAGAGTCCTTGCCCTTTAAGTGCGTCTGCTAGGCTGGCAAACTCTTCCAAGCTGAGAGCTTCCCCACGCACACTTGGTGACAAGCCTGCTTGGTCCAAAGCCTTGGTCAGCTTGTCCTTAACTTCCTCAGTCTTGCCAAAGTAACCTGTCAGGTTATTCCATAAAGTCTTGCGTCGATGAGTGAAACTAGCCTTGGAAACCTTAAAGAAGAAGTTCTCGTCTTCTACTGCTACAGCTGGCTCTGGACGACGCACCATTTTCAAAATAGCAGAGTCCACGTTTGGCGCTGGCACAAAGACCGTACGAGGCACGATAAAAGCAACCTTGGCTGTCATGTAGTACTGAACCGCAATCGACAAGCTACCGTAAGCCTTGGTATTAGGCTGGGCCGAAATCCGATCCGCCACTTCTTTCTGCATCATAACGACAAACTCACTAAAAGGAATGCCACTTTCAATCAAGTGCATGAGAATAGGCGTCGTGATGTAGTAAGGCAAATTAGCCACTACCTTGATTGGCAGGTCAGGATTTTTAAAATTCTGGATATGCTGCGCCAAATCGACCTTGAGAATGTCCTCGTTGACTACGGTCACATTATCAAAATCACGCAGGGTATCCGCCAAAATCGGTACCAAACGGTGGTCGATTTCAAAAGCCATGACCTCTGCTGCACGCTCAGCCAGAAACTCCGTCAAGGCACCAATCCCTGGTCCAATTTCGATAACATTGACTTGATCATCAATCTCAGCCGTATCCACAATCTTTTGAAGGATATTGGTATCCGTCAGGAAATTTTGCCCAAAGGACTTTTTAAAGGTAAAACCGTGACGCTCCAGCACTGCCTTGGTCACGCTATAATCTGCAATTCTCATCTATTCTCTTTTCTATTATCTGTTACTACTATTGTAACACATTCCCCTTGTATTTTGGGGGTGAAAATCATATCAAAAAACTATCTTTCCTCATGAAGAAAGATAGTCTTGAAAATCTTTAAAGGTGGATTTATCGTTTCTCTCGAAACATCCGTTCGAAAAAATCAGCTTCTTTATAACTTCGATTTTCAGGTAGGGTCAAATCTACATCCTCCTCCACATCATCCACTGTCAGTTCAACCGTTTGAGGTAAATTTTTCAAACGATAATGCTTTTGCCTTTGCCCTTCAATGCTAGCAAAATCAAGCAAATACCCATTCACTCGGATTTGAACCAAAAGGAGATGATTGGTCATATTTTCCATGATGAGAATATCTTCTAAACCACCTCTGGCACTAGGATAATCAGATACCCTGCGAATACGGATTTTTTCACACATGAGCAAGCTCCCTCATATCAATGATTTCATCTGCCTTATTCCAGACTAGGGGATTATGGGTCGCAATGATGATCATTCTATTTTCATCTTTCAAGCCCACCAAAAGATTCATAACCTCCTCTGAATTTTCAGGATCAAGAGCTGCTGTTGGTTCATCTGCCAAAATCAAGGGTGGATTTTTCAAAATAGTCTTCGCAAGGGCAACTCGTTGGGCCTCTCCCCCAGATAAAGTATAAATTTTTTGTTCCAAATCCAAATATCCTAGATTAACCTTTTCTAAAGCCTCCACTTGCCTTTCCAAACGTTCTACTTTTGAGATTTTCTGACCGACAAAGCCCAAATCCAAATTCTCTTTGATTGATTGGTTTTCTAAGAGGCCAAAATTTTGAAAGAGATAGCCCATCTGGTCTCGAAAATACTCACGAGTGGGAATGGTTTTTAAATCTTTCCCCTGATAGAGAACCCTTCCACCATCTATCTTTTCTAGTTTGCCTAAGATATTCAGCAGCGTCGTCTTTCCGCTCCCACTCTTCCCGATTAAGGCATAGACCTTGCCCTTCTCCAGCTTGAGATTTAAGCCAGAGAAAATCGCGCGGTCATTAAATTTCTTTTCCAATCCTTGAATATCAATCATCTTATTTTCCTTTCAATACTGCCATGCTACCAGCTTCTTCTTTTTTATCCTGCCTTACTAAAATCAAGAGGGCGTTAAGAGTAAATAAAGCTACAACTAGAGCGCTAATCAAAGCATCTCCTGTCAAAATACTAGATAGGACTAGGCCAAGCAAGAGAACTCCTCCTTGCGCCAGTAAATACTTGCCATGAAGCTCATAGATTGTCATACCAGAAAGACGTTTAATCATAAGCTCCCGTCTGAACTGCTCAAAATAGAGAAGATTCATGGAATCAAATAACAAGATAGCCGTAGACAGGGTCAAAATCGTCCCAATAAGGAGAGAGTAAAACTCCACCCGTTTGTCATTTAGTACCTTGGCAAAAAATAGCTGGCTTTTTACCAAGTAAGAGACCTTGTGATACAGACCTTGCTCTTTTAGAGCGGTAATGCTGTCTCCATATCGATCTAGTTTCAAGGCACTATTAGCCGTAGTTCCCCACAACATCCCTGCAACAGGTCTTGTTCCAGTCGCTTGTGGCGTTAGAACTACAATAATCGGATCTTTTAAGTACTGGCGTGTCGTCTTGTACCCATCGTTATAGAGGAAGCGTTCCTGTCCTGTTTCTGTAAAATCTAGCCTTAGCTGTGGGAGGTAGTGTTTCTGACTCGTCACTTCTACACTTTCAGATGAAAATCTTTGCAGGTAATCTGTAAACAATCCTTGGTAGTAGGCAGACTGCTCTCGCAAGCTCTCAGGCAAAATCAGCCCAAACTCTCCCTCAGACAAGTTTTGCATCTTATCCATAAACTCTGAAGAAACGGTAATCTTTTCTTCTATCAGATAGCGCGGTGAGACATAGATGACATTCCCTGACGGTGTATAGTCATTGAGACGATTGCCATCTAGGTCCACTTCTGCTCCATCTGAGAAATTGTCAACATTGCTCATAATATAAAAAGAGTCTGTATTGGCTAACCGTTCTTCAGTAAATGTCTGCCACTCACGATTATCCTTACGCATTCCTTCTTCATCGGCAAATGCACTAGACCAACCAAAGGATAGACGGTAACGGTCTGAGGACTGGCTCCATTTATCGCTAGCTTTCTCCATCTCCTGCATTTCACGGTAGTGGGGTAGGAGAGTAGTCGCACTCGAACCGACAACCAATACAGCTAATAGTTGCCCCATCATCATCAATGTCATCATCCGTTTGAGAGGGAGTTTCCCTTTCAATAAATCCACCAGACTATTTTCCTGTAATCCAAGTAGATACACGACACTTAGTAAGGTAGAAATCCCGGCCAAGGTCAATCCATAAAGTAGAAGAGCAATGATGACCAGTTGCACCGTTGCCATAAATAAGGCACCTTGATACCAGAGAATCCCCAATCCCAAAAGACTGGATAGCAGCACTGAGCAGATAAGCTGTCTCACATCTTCTAACACTGGTCTAAGAGCCACCCCAAACAAGCTCTCACCAGCGATTAAGCGAATCCCTGCCTGACGAAGGGACTTGATCCGATAAATCAGGGTCAGACTCATAAAAGTCAGCAGAAAAATAGCTAGACTCAGTAGCCCCATTGGGGTAGCAGCCAAGAGGACGACCATCGAAAATGCCTCCGTTCTATTCGAGACAACACCATTATAACCAAGTTCTTGCAGGGCGGTCTGTAAGCTCACTCCATCCAAACTTCCTGATACAATCAAGTAAGACCCTAATAAATCACTCGTTTCTGCACTCTCCTTGGAGGAAATGGTCAAACCTTCTGGAAGCTCTCCCTGACCATAAGTGGCATAGGTAAAGCGTGTTTCTCCAGCTTCATTTGGCTCAACAATCCGACGAGCGATGAGACTATTGTGCTCTACCGCCAAGTGACTCAAAGCCTCTGTCAGTTTTTCTCGATCAGCTACTGATTGGTCTAGCCCAGTACCCATCACATCAACAGAGGGATAGTTACCAAATAAAATCTCTTCTCGATGATCAACGGAATTTATCACCATATAAAGCGATACCAATACCATTGAAATCAAAATAAATAAACGTTTCATCATTTCCTCCAAAAAGTTACTTGGTCACCTGCTAGAGAGATGACCAAGTAAAGCATTGTTATCAACTCACCCAGAAATGTTTTTACTTTCTCGTGTATAATTTTTAATAATCATAATAAAAGCTTACTTGCTCGCCCCACGCAGTACGAATCCAAGCTCGAGATGTTCCTCCTGCATCAGCATATCCCTTATCAGATGAACTATTCCATCTGCTAGAAACTGTTGAACTATGGTATTTTGAGGGGTGATAGTAGTTTGAGTAAGCACCTCCGTTAGCCGAACCATACGTCCAGACACCACCACCTGGATACTTAACCGCGGCCGATACTACTGCTACTCCTCCACCTAATGTTGCTACAAGACTCGCTACAAGGGCTAATTTTTTAACTGTTTGTTTCATATTGATACTCCTCTATTTTTTATTATATCATAAATATTTATTATATATTGTCTATTTTCTATTCAAGTAAAACTAAGTCATGGATTATAGACCTTTTCAAAGCAACACCTCATTACATTCTCCTTTCTATCCGTGCCACCAATCTCCAAAACTAAAATATGTTAAAAACATGATAAAACCAAACATATCACACCTCCTTATTTCTATGTCATCTATTATAAAACTTATATCAATAAACTCCAAGGACACCAATGTCCTTAAAATCTAACTATTTCATATTATTTTTAGCTTATATCTAAAAAAACAGTTCTAAAGACGAACTTTAGAACTGTTTTGATGCGAGAACAGGGACCTTTTTGTCACTGATTCACTATGTTTATAAATATTTTTTGACATCCTCTTGCCATTCCTCTGTCAATTTCTTTACTAGAAATTCATCTCCAATTAGCTGCGCAAATGTTTTAGAAGACTGATAAAATGATTCAGCTAAACTAAAATCTCTTTCTTCTCTTAATGCTTGCTTCCACAAAAACATAAATATAAGAGGTTTCTTTTGATAATCTTGAGTTTTATCCATAATTTCTTGTAAACACGATAGATAATCATTAAAACAATCAGTTACTCCTACCTTTTCAAGACAACACATTCCTGAAATAAGAGTATCTCTAATTATAAAGTAATTCTCTATTTGAGTTACCTTCTTCTGTTCCAAAAGAAAGAGCATTAGCTTTTCGATTTGATTTATAAATTTGGCAAGATCTTTTCTAATGAGCATTTGATAAAAAAACAAACGAATCAACAACATATCATTTGTTGAATAAACTTCTTTTTCTATGATCTGAGGCATATGTTCCTCAAGTATTAACTCTGCATATTCAGGCCTTCTAGTTCTAGAAGTATCCAAACACGCCTGCAATACTTCACATGCTAATTGTTCTTCTTTAGGAAGATTATCAAAGTATGTTTTATAAATCTCTTCCAAACACGCTTCTTTCTTATCATACTCCTCTTCTTTACCATAGATTGGTTCACGTAAAATCTGGTATTTCAATTCTAAATAAGCAGAAGGAAGAGCTGAAAAATCTGGCATAAGGCTATAAGCTGGAACTCCTAGCCGGCGAGCAATATAGTCTAACTTGGGCAAACTCGGTTGCGAAGCTCCACTCTCAATTCGCGACAGTTGACGAACTGTCAGTTCTTGCTCATCTCCACAGAAATCTGGACGACTAATTCCTTTTTCTATCCGAATCTCTTTAATTTTTTGACCAATTAACATCAGACACCTCCTCTTCTACCTGCTTCGAAAAATACTGTGAAACTTAAAAAATTGTAACGGCTACATCTTTCCTACTCATAAGATTTCATAGCTTCTTCCACTTCTGCCAAAGTAACCCCAAATAACTCTAGGCGTTTGAGGAGTTGCTTGCCGTTGGAATAACCGATTCGGAGAGCCTCTCCCAGATACTCTCTGCGTCTACGACTGTCTGCTCCCGCTAAGAAACCTAGGCGAATCAAGTCGCTACGACTAATGTCAAACTGACTCTCATGTTCAAATTGTTCTGTCACCTGAGCTAGAGCCGTTTTCAGGTCTTCATAGCTGGCATGCTCAATTCCCAGAGACCGCCCCTTGGTCTTGGACTTGGGAACAGCTTCATCTCGCTTGAGAAAGGCATGCCGAACTGTTGGAATGGCCGTCATAATCATGCGCCGAATCCGCTCCCCATTAAAATCTGGGTCTGTAAAGACAATGACTCCATGACGTTGGTGTAGACGCTGAATCCGCTCTATATCCTGATCATTGATGGCAGAACCTCGTGTCTCATAGGTCTCTACATCGAAGTAACGTTTGAGATTGGCCGTATCATCGCGACCTTCAACCACGATAACTTGGGAAATTTTCTCTTTCATTACTTGCTGTCCAATCCAAAAATTCGCTCTGCATTTGCAGTCGTTGCCGCCGCTAACTCTTCTGCCGTCATCCCACGCAAGGCAGCAATAAAGTCCACCACATAGCGAGTATAGGCTGTTTTGTTTTCGCGGCCACGCTTGGGTACAGGAGCCAAGTAAGGCGCATCTGTTTCCACCAACATCTTGTCCAAAGGTAACTCTTTAGCTGCTTCTTGGATATCAGTTGCCTTCTTGAAAGTCACCACTCCTGAGAAGGAAATAGTCATGCCAAGCGCGACAAACTTCTCTGCCCATTCAAGAGTTCCTGAGAAAGAATGCATGATGCCACCTCGAGGGCCAACTCCCTCACTTTTGATGATCTCATAGGTATCTTCCAGCGCATCACGGGTGTGGACAACAAAAGGCAAATCCAAGTCCTTAGATAACTGAATCTGACGACGAAAAACCTGCTCCTGCACCTCTTTGGGCGCTGTCATCCAATGATAATCCAAACCAATTTCACCTAAAGCCACAACCTTGGGATGCTTGAGCTTGTCAAGCAAGTAAGCCTCGACTTCCTCCGTGTAAGTCCCTGCTTCTGTAGGATGCCAACCGATAGTCGCATAGAGCTGGTCATACTCATCTACCAACTCCAAGGCACGCTCAATCGTCGGTTGATCAAAACCAACAATATTCATCTGTGTCACACCCATCTCAGCAGCCAAGGCAATTTCTTCTGCCTCACGACCTGCAAATTCTTCTACATTCAAGTGTGTATGTGTATCAAAAATCATCTCTTCTAACCTCGTTTTCTATCTTCTATTATACCAAAAAAGAGGAGGGGTACCCAATTTTTCGGTTTCCCTCCTCTCTTTAATAGAGCTATTCTGCTAGCTTTTCTACTCGATATTACCCATCTCCTGTCCCACAGTTAGAGACAGAAGAGACTGGTTACATTGATAGAATATCCCTTTTCAGCTAAAGTGTGCGATTATCTTGGGTTCTCACTTTTCTCACCCATCACTAGGATTGATGATTTCTCCAAATCCCCCTTATAATCTAACTTTAAGTAGAGAATAGAATTTTCTAGCTATCCTATTTTCTACGTCTAGCCTTTCTTCCTAGCAAAGCAAAACCACTTGTTGCCACCACTAGACCAAGACTAGCAAGTGCTGCACTTGATGCTGAACCTGTGTTAGGTAATTATTTGCCAGCAGGCACTTTAACAGTTGATTTTTCATCAGTAACTATGTACTACTCTAGATTCAATCTATTATATAAGAATGTTGAGTTACTAGCTCATCCTTCCATTATCTCTTATATTACAAAATACTCCATAATCTCCAGTAGCATAAATCTGGCTAGAGATTATGGAGTTATTTTCAGCCTTAATATCCTATCAAAAAATAATATTAAGATTCATTCAGTTAGATTTAGTTTACCAATTCACCATTAGCATTGACTCTATAGCCGTTTACTGTTGTATTGACTGCAAGCATACCTGATTCATCTACATAGTACCATTTCCCACTAACTTGGAACCATTGGCTAACTTTCATATCGCCATTACTATTGAGGTAGTACCATGAACCATTGTCTAGTAACCATCCTGTGGCCATTGAGCCATTACTATTGGTTACTTTGACTGGAACTTCTTCTTTCGAGCCATCTGGATAGGTTACCGTTACTTTACCGGTAATCTTGTTTCCTGGTTTAGCTTCTTTTGGAATTGTAACAGTGACTTTTCCTTTATCATCTACTGTGATTCCTGGTGTTCCACTTTCGAAGGTTGTTCCCGTTGGAATGTCCTTACCATTTTCTTCTGTTAATGGAATTTCCACCTTAGTTCCTGGTTTGCCATTTCCATCTTCGTATTTCGGTGTGTAGATATCTTTATCTTGTTCACCTACTGTAACCGTTACTGGAACTTCTTCTTTCGACCATCTGGATAGGTTACCGTTACTTTGCCGGTAATCTTGTCTCCTGGGTTCTTATCTGCTGGAATTGTGACAGTGACTTTACCATCTTTATCTACTGTGATTCCTGGTGTTCCACTTTCGAAGGTTGTTCCATCTGGAATTTTCTTACCGTTCTCTTCTGTTAATGGAATTTCTACATTAGTTCCTGGTTTGCCATTTCCATCATTGTATTTCGGTGTGTAATCATCTTTATCTTGATTTGTTACCGTTACTTTGACTGGGACTTCTTCTTCTGATCCATCTGGATATCTTACTAGAACTTTTCCTGTTATTTCATCACCTGGTTTTTTATCTTTTGGAATTGTTACGGTTACTTTTCCTTTGTCATCTACTGTGACTACTCCTGGTGTTAAGCTTGTGTATGTTGTGCCTGATGGAATGGTTTTTCCGTTCGCTTCTGTTAATGGGATGTCTACTGATGCTCCTGGTTTACCACTACCATCATTGTACTTCGGTGTGTAATCATCTTTATTTGGACGTCCTACAACTACTGGAATATTTACTGTATCATGTGAACCATCTGGGTATGTTACTTTCACTACCGCATTTCCTACATTACCTGATGTATTTGTTGACGGTTTACTTTGTACCGTTAAAGTTCCTGGAGCAAAGTTTTGTACTTTTGCCTTCACTTCATCATCCGTAATGTTATGGTTATACGGAACTGTTAATGTTTCTCCTGTCGGATTATATTTGCTAGCTTGCTCTTCAACAGTGATTCTTATTGTTTTTTCTGAAGAATTATTATTTTTATCATATGCTTTAATTTTTACAGTATAGAATCCTGTCGCAGCATTCGTAGTCCCTGTAATCTTGCCATTTTCATATTTTAATCCTTGTGGTAAATTGCTTACCTCTATTGGATTATTATCACGCAAGCCAACACCACCTGTATTATCTACAGCTGTTACAGGGATTGGAGTAATTGGTTCGTTTTTAGTTACTGTAGCATCTGCTGCTGTAATGGTTGGTCCCATCTTATCACCAGCTGTGACAGTGAAAGTAAAGGTCACAGGTTCTGCTGAGTGCCCTGCTTCATCAGTAGCCTTGAAGGTAATTGTATGTGTACCAACATCTTCTGGTAGGGCTTTAAGGGTGATTTTTCTGATTTGATTAGTATCTGTGGTTCCTGATGCGTCTACAAATGCTTTCCCCGTGTTAAATCTATCACCATATTTTGTTAGTATATCACTAACATCCAGCTTAGCCTTCTTATCATCTGTTGCTGTAACTGTAAATGTTACCCATTCACCTTCTGCTACTGTTTGGTTTTCTGGTGTGATGGTCAAGGTTGGGGCTTGTTTGTCTGGTGCTTCTGTCGGTGTTACAGCCTCACTTCGGTCTGAAGTTACTGCTGAAACCATTGTTAACAATGGTTTCAGCAGTAATAGGTTTTCCAGGTAAAGCTCCTTCAACTGTAACCACTGCGGTTTGACCTTGTGTTCTACCTTCTCCGATGACTTTATCTCCATCGTAAAGTTTCACTATCGAGCCATCCTTTACTCCACTTCCTACATTCACTGTAAGTTGTTGTCCAGTGAGACCTTTCTTGTTCTCAAAGCCTGTGATAGTCGGTTTTTTAGGTCTAACGTTTAATGTAACTGTTCCGTCTGAGCCTGAGTTAGCATCTTCTGATGATGAACTATCCCCATATCTGGCAATTACTTTATAAGTAAAGACTCCAGCTTGATCTGTACTTGGTTTACGATTGTCTTTCCAGTTCCAAGTCATTCTTGGTGGGAAGTCTTTACCAGTTTTTGAAGTGACATACTTATCAGCTACAGGGTTATCTGTATTTGGAAGACTATCTCCCACCGTTTTGGTGTGTGAACTACCTTGGATAGGGTAGGTTTCTGCCTCTGTGGTCGTTTCTAACCTAGCACCCATTGCCGCCATAATATAAGACTGATTAGTCGTGTTTCCGTATGTTGTCGTGGCTGCGTAGACACGACCGTATTTAGCTGCTTCATCAGCAGTCACATCGTCTTTAAGTCTAATCTTCGCATGCATATGAACAGCATAATCTATACTTTGTTCTCCAACCTTAATCCCCAAATAATATGATAGTCCTGGATAATTACCATTTTTATCTCTTGTAAGAGTATTTAGGACAGAGTTGTCTTGGTTATTTTTGAATACATACCAACGCTGGTCATCTCTAGTTACTCCTGAACGTGGATCATACAAACTGATATAATCATTGTTAAAGATATATTCCTTCTGTTCCCACTGTTTATCGATGAAGGCTGTTTCTCCATATTTTTGAAATCCGCTATTCCCATCAGAAAGCCTTCTTCCACCATATTTCTTGTATCGAGTGAAACTCAAGTCTTTTACCGTGTTAGAGGAATGCATGATATTAAACGGAGCTTGGAAATAATACTGTTGCTGGTATGAGCGATTCACCATTCTTTTTCCATCGTTATTAAAGAAGACATCGTAGACCATCCATTTTTGTCCATTTTCTTCCTTATAATTTGCTCTGATTACTGTCTTATCCCTAGTGAAATCTTCATCATTATTTCTTGTTTTGTTACCATTGTTAGCAGATGGATCAACAGAAGCAAAGTATCTGACATCAGACAAAGCACCTTCGTTAACAGTACCTGGGATAGATTCCAGAGCCCTCTTAGATCTTCTAGATCTCTTAGGTTTATCTTCTGCTCCAGATGCAGAAGCAGCCCTGTCTGAACCCTCCTCCTTATGGTCGCTCCTTTCAGAAGAGGCATTTTTATCCGCTGATTCACTTCCCTGCGGCTGACTTTCTTCTTTAGAAGATTTTGATAAGACTGCCAAGTCCTTTTCCAAGTCCTCAGCAAGACTGTCAAGCTCCCCTTGACCTGCATCAGCACGGGCTAATAATTCTTTTCCTTTTTGAAGTCGCTCCTTAATAGGACTTACAACTGAAGGATCGTGCTTCGAGTCGGTAGAAAGAAGAGCACTTACCTCTTCCATTAGCTTGCTCAAGCGGCTGCTATCAACTGTAGCAGCTTTCTCTTCAGCAGGTTGAGCTTCTTTATTTGCTGAAGGCTCACTGGCTACTTCGGCTTGATTTTCATCCCTTGCCTGCCCTGCTTCAGACGACTGCTCCCCATCTTTCGGGCTAGCTAGACCAGTAGTCGATGACGACGTGTTTTGGCTTGGGCTATCTGCACTCACGACGTTGGCTCCCATAAACATAAGAGCCGCAACCGCAACAGAAGCTGCACCAAAGCTATATTTACGAATAGAGAAGCGCAAGACTTTTTCGCGTTGATGGCGCTTTACCCTACTGAGTGAATTCGATTTATCTTCCATGTTACCTCCTTAAGAAGACTAATGATATAATAAAAAATAAGTTTCCCAACTCCCACTCTTTCAGAGAGTGAAGCTAGAAACAGCACCGTGATTCTTACTAGTGAGTAAATGATAGGAGATGATACTAGGTCCCCCTTAAGCCTCAAGTAACTATAATATCACAGCTATCACAGCTATCACAGCTATCACAGCTATCACAGCTATCACAGCTATCACAGCTACATTATACCACTTTGATAAAATTAGTCAACACTTATCCTGACACTTTTATCATTTTTTTCATCGCTGAATCTCACTGAAAGTTCTATAAGGAAGTTAGCCATCCATCCCTCCTAAAAATGAGATGGTTCAACTTGAGATGGTTCAACTATAGTGAAATGAAATAAGAACAGGACAAATCGGTCAGGACAGTCAAATCGATTTCTAACAATGTTTTAGAAGTAGAGGTGTCCTATTCTCGTTTCAATCTACTATAGCTTATGACGAGCCCTTCCTTTACCAGACAGATCTATAGCGAAAGGAAATAAAAACGCAACAGATTGATTAGGAAATGCAAAGCAATTTCTAGAACTGTTTTAGCAGTCGCTATCTACTTTCCTAGCTTCCAGCTACTCTATCTTTGACACCGGACTCATCTACTCTTGCCCCTATTTTTAAGCACAATAAAAGCCAGTAGACTCGAGTTCCTACTGACTTTCCTTCTCCGTGGTTTGGACTAGGCAGCCAAAACGTTGCGTCCTTTACGACGACGAGCTGCCAATACGCGACGACCATTTTTAGTTGACATACGGTTACGGAATCCGTGTTTGCGCGCACGACGAAGTTTACTTGGTTGATAAGTACGTTTCACGATGAATACCTCCTCATAGATTTTGTATTCGTTTAGCCGGCTATAAAGTGATCAGTTACTAAACATACTTTACCATTCTATCTGATTCTGTCACTTTTGTCAATAGCTCTAGGCAATTGTTTCCAGCTTTTTCTCATGTAAGCCCTATCTGCGATACTGTTTTAAGAAACGAGTCATCTTTTCTTGGATTTGGGCTAGTTCCTCGACACGAGGAAGGTAAACGATACGGAAGTGGTCTGGTTCCTGCCAGTTAAAGCCTCGACCATGAACCAAGAGCACCTTTTCCTGCTTCAAGAAATCAAGGACAAACTGCTCATCATCATCGATACGGTACATATTGCGGTCGATTTTGGGAAAGATATAGAGACCCGCCTTGGGTTTAACGGCAGACAAACCTGGAATCTCTTGAATGGCATGGTAGATGAAGTTTCTTTGTTCATAAATCCGTCCACCAGGAAGGAGCAATTCATCGACTGATTGGTGACCACCTAAGGAGGTTTGGACGACTTGTTGGGCCAAAACGTTAGAGCAAAGGCGCATATTGGACAGCATATTGAGCCCTTCGATATAGCCCTTAACATGAGTCTTAGGGCCAGACAAGACCATCCAACCCACACGGAAACCAGCGATACGATGCGATTTTGACAGACCATTCATGCTGACACAGAAGAGATCCGGTGCCAAACTCGCCACAGGCGTATGCACATGTCCATCCATGACCATGCGGTCGTAAATTTCATCCGCAAAGATAATCAAATCGTTTTGACGGGCAATCTCAATAATCTCCAACAAGAGTTCCTTAGGATAAAGGGATCCAGTTGGGTTGTTTGGATTGATAAGGACGATTGCCTTGGTATTGGAAGTGATTTTTGACTTGATATCGTCAATATCTGGGTGCCATTCTGCAGCTTCATCACAGATATAGTGAACGGCATTTCCACCAGCTAGGCTGACAGCGGCCGTCCAGAGAGGATAGTCTGGCATTGGCACCAAGACCTCGTCTCCATTGTCCAAAAGCCCCTGCATGGACATGACAATCAGCTCACTGACACCATTTCCAAGGTAAATATCATCAATATCTACGTTTGGGAATTTCTTCAGTTGGCAGTACTGCATGATGGCCTTACGGGCTGAAAAAATCCCTTTGGAGTCAGAATATCCTTCACTATCACGCGCATTCATAATCAAGTCATGAATGACCTCATCTGGCGCTGTAAAACCAAATTCTGCTGGATTTCCTGTATTCAGACGTAAAATCTTTTCTCCATTTGCTCGCATCCGCATGGCTTCTTCCAAAACCGGACCACGGATATCATAAGCAACATGCTCTAACTTACTAGACTTGTTATATTCTTTCATCTTGTTTCCTCCATTCATCAGACTAGTAACATTATACCACTAGAAAAAGAATGCGACAAGTTTGCTGGAAGCTGTTACTAGATTTATATAGAAGAAAATCCTCGCTAAAAGCGAGGTCAAGACAAGTGAGATAGCAGGTGTTTTGCCAAAGAAAGATCACATACCAAAAGATAAACCTAGAAAAAGCAAGCCTAAAAAGGAGTCATAAAGAAGATTAAACATGAGGAAAAGCCCCCATATCATCAAGTAATCCCAGCGACCACTTCTTTTAGCGACTAGGAATAATATCAGATGGTAGAATACATGAAAGACTAAAAAGCCAACAAAACCTGGATAAAGAAGCGGTACCAGACTCTCTAATTGCCAAATCATGATCACTTCTACCAAGACCGAAGCTAAGATGATTCCATAATAAAGGAAATTTATTTTTTTTGATTTTTGAAAAGAGTTTTTCATAACCACTCCTCTCCAATATATTCTATCTTTACTCTCACTCTTTTTTATATATTTTAACATATATACATATATATGTCAAGCGCTAACATTTTTTGAAAAATACTTTTTTTGCTTTACTTCTATAGTGAAAAGGTTTACAATTGTAGTAAGAAAATTTCAGGAGGTTTCATTATGACACAACGTTACCAAAATATCATGGTCGCAATCGATGGTTCTAAGGAAGCAGACTTGGCTTTTGTCAAGGGAGTTCATTCTGCTCTACGAAACGACGCTAAACTCACCATCGCCCATGTCATTGACACACGCGCTCTCCAAAGCGTATCCACCTTTGATGCTGAAGTTTACGAACAACTCCAAGTCGACGCTGAAAGTCTGATGAAAGAGTACGAAAAACGTGCTAAAGATGCTGGTGTGGCCGATGTTCATATCGTCATTGAAATGGGAAATCCAAAGACCCTACTAGCACGTACTATTCCAGATGCTGAGGAAGTGGACCTCATCCTCCTTGGCGCAACCGGTCTCAACGCCTTTGAACGCCTCTTGGTCGGCTCTTCATCTGAATACATCCTCCGCCATGCTAAGGTCGATTTGCTGGTGGTGAGAGAACAAGAGAAAACCTTATAATTACAAAGAAAAGGAGCTCAGCGCTCCTTTTTGTTTACTATTTATACTCTTCGAAAATCTCTTCAAACCACGTCAACTTCCATCTGCAACCTCAAAAACATGTTTTGAGCTGACTTCGTCAGTCTTATCTACAGCCTCAAAGCAGTGCTTTGAGCAACCTGCGGCTAGTTTCCTAGTTTGCTCTTTGATTTTCATTGAGTATTATTTCTCTCTTTATGGCGTTCATACGCCTTGAGCTGGCGCTGCAGTTCCTTTTTAATAGCAGGTTCTGGAGCATATTTTTCTTCCCAATCATCTGGTTTTAAGATTTTGTGGGTCACTGGATCAAAATGAGCCTTGCCATCTGGGAAGATTTTCCCCATATTGGCCTGGTGGACAATATCAAAAATACGTTCTGGATCCACCCCCATCAAGACAAAACTACCGTAGGTAAAGTAAAGCGTGTCAATCAAGGCATCCACTTGCCCTATCAAATCTTGCTGGGCAGGCGTCTTCTTGGCTACTTTATCTGCCGCCTTATCAAGAGCCTGATGAAGTTGCGATAGAGCTTGACCAAAGTCCTCTTCAGAAGGACTGGCTGCTCGAACAAACTCCACCAATTCTTCTATTTTAAAGCCAGCCCTATGGGTTGCACCTTCTAAATCCCAAGCTCGAGGTTCTTCTTGAGTCCGTTCATCCATCATATGGTGGAAGGTCTTGACCTTATTGAAATGATAGTCACGGCTGACAAAGACTTTTTCTGAAGCCAAAACACCAAAATGTTCCAAGGCCTTGTGGATTCCGTCTTGTTGATTGCTGGTGGTAATGTGCTTGGCAACTTCCTTGACACTGCTACTACCATTTCCCATAGCGACCGACATCCCAACACCTGCCAGCATTTCAAGATCGTTATCTGAGTCACCAAAGGCCATGACTTGGTTGAGGTCAAAGCCATATTCTTTCCCGACTAGTCGAATGCCTTCCAATTTAGAGTTTCCTTGATTGATGACATCCGCAGCAAAAGGATTGCTACGTGTCAATTTCAAGTCTTCAAAATCAGCTGCCGCCTTCTCAGATTCTTCTGGCGTCATCAGCATCAAGACTTGATAAATAGGCTGATTCATCAGATGAAGCAGGTCTTCTTCCTTTTGGGGAACAACCTTACTGACCATGCGATTAAAGGAATGACTCACCGTCCGAGTTAAAACAGAGGGAACGAAGCGACTGATTCGTTGGGAAAAAGAACCCAAACCAAAAGACATGATTTTGGAACCCAACATGGCATCCTTGGTCCCTAGGGCAATCTCCTTGCCCTCTTTTTTAGCATAGCTAATTAGATGGCGCAAGTGCAACTTGGAAATAGGGCTCGTGAACAAGACTCTGTCTTTACTAAAGATGTACTGGCCATTATAGGTTACCGCAAAATCCAGGTCCAAATCGTCCATCAATTCCTTAACAAAAAAAGGTCCTCGTCCTGTCGCTACACCGACAAGCACCCCTTGTTCTTTAACAATCTTAATCGCGTCCCTAGTGGATTTCAAAACACTCTTGCGATTGTTGACTAGTGTTCCATCGATATCAAAAAAAACAGCTTTGACTTCCATCCTATCCCAATCTCCCCTTTTGTGATACAATGATTATACCACATTTCAGAAAGAGTAAGTAAATCATGCCTAAGAAAATCCTTGTTTTACATACGGGTGGGACTATTTCCATGCAGGCCGATGCTTCTGGCGCTGTTGTGACGAGTTCAGATAATCCTATGAATCATGTGTCCAACCCACTTGAAGGAATCCAAGTTCATGCCTTGGACTTTTTTAATCTACCAAGCCCTTATATCAAACCCAAGCATATGCTGGCTCTCTACCAAAAAATCAAAGAGGAAGCAGATAACTACGATGGGGTGGTGATCACACACGGAACCGATACTTTAGAGGAAACAGCCTATTTCCTTGATACCATGGAAATCCCCCACATGCCCATCGTTCTAACAGGAGCCATGCGCAGCTCCAATGAACTCGGTAGTGATGGTGTTTATAACTATCTGAGTGCTTTACGGGTAGCTAGCGATGACAAGGCTGCTGACAAAGGAGTTTTGGTCGTTATGAACGATGAAATCCACGCTGCCAAGTATGTCACCAAAACACATACGACCAACGTCAGCACCTTCCAGACCCCAACACATGGCCCCCTCGGTCTCATCATGAAACAGGAAATCCTCTACTTTAAAACAGCTGAACCTCGTGTTCGCTTTGATCTTGATCACATACAAGGCTTGGTGCCTATCATCTCGGCTTATGCTGGTATGACAGATGAGCTGATTGATATGCTGGATTTAGAACACTTGGACGGTTTAATTATCCAAGCCTTCGGAGCTGGTAATATTCCCAAAGAAACGGCTCAAAAATTAGAAAACCTTCTGCAAAAAGGAATCCCAGTCGCCCTGGTTTCACGATGCTTTAACGGTATCGCTGAGCCTGTTTATGCCTACCAAGGTGGGGGCGTGCAATTACAAAAATCTGGTGTCTTCTTTATTAAAGAACTCAACGCCCAAAAAGCCCGCTTGAAACTCCTCATTGCCCTCAATGCCGGACTAACAGGGCAAGCTTTGAAAGACTATATGGAAGGCTAAGACTCTTGAAAAATCTCTTCAAACCACGTCAGCTTCCATCTACAAGCTCAAAGCAAGGACTTGAGCTGACTTCGTCAGTTCTATCCACAAGCTCAAAGCAGCGACTTGAGCTGACTTCGTCAGTTCTATCCACAAGCTCAAAACAGGGACTTGAGCTGACTTCATAGTTCTATCCACAAGCTCAAAGCAGCGACTTGAGCTGACTTCGTCAGTTCTATCTACAAGTTCAAAACAGTGTGTTGCGCAGTCTTTAACCAGCCGCCTAGTCCGCTCTATGGTATTCATTAAGTCAACATCTCTTGTTTAAGAGCACAAAATCAGGAAATCTTCTCGATTCCCTGATTTTTTCTATTTACGTTTTCGTGTTGAGCTACGTTCTGTTAATCCATGAGATAATAGAACTTCACGTTCTTCCAACACTTCCTTGTGCATAATCTTAGTCAACATACGCATACTAATGGCACCAAGGTCATAAAGAGGTTGGGCAATAGTTGTCAAGTTTGGACGGGTAAAGCGAGAGACTTGCGAATCATCACTGGCAATGATCTCAAATTCTTCTGGTACTGACACACCTTTATCAGCCAAACCGTTCAAGACACCTGCCGCCAACTCATCACCTGTTACAATTGCTGCAGTTGCATTTGATGAAATCAAGCGCTCTGCCAAGGCATAGCCATCTTCATAAGTGTATTTAGATTCAAATACCAATCCTTCGCTATAAGGAATATCTGCTTTTTTCAAAGCTTCCTTGTAGCCAACCAAACGAACCTTACCATTGATGTCATCCACTAGTGGACCACTGACAAAAGCAATGCGCTCATTTTCTTTAGCGAGGTAGGTCACTGCATCAATCGTAGCTTGTTTGTAGTCAATATTGACACTTGGAAGCTGATGCTCTACATCCACAGTTCCTGCGAGAACAATCGGAGTACGTGAACGCGAAAATTCTGAGCGAATTTTATCTGTCAAGTGATACCCCATAAAGATAATGCCATCTACCTGCTTTGAAAAGAGGGTATTGACAACAGAAACTTCTTTCTCGTTATCTTCATCGCTATTAGCTAGGACAATATTGTACTTGTACATTTCTGCAATATCATCAATCCCCTTAGCCAAACTCGAAAAATAACCATTGGTAATATTTGGAATCACGACACCGACAGTGGTTGTCTTTTTACTTGCAAGACCACGCGCAACTGCATTTGGACGATAATCCAAACGATCAATTACCTCTAACACTTTTTTACGGGTATTCTCTTTTACATTTTTATTGCCATTAACCACACGGCTGACCGTCGCCATGGAAACACCTGCTTCACGAGCGACATCATAAATGGTTACTGTATCATCTGCATTCATTCCTTTTCCTGCCCTTTCTATCCCACACATTCTTTTACAAGTAGAGGCACCGATTGAAACTCTATATCTACTTACAAAAGTGAAGATGTGAAAATTTCGTTTTCATATTTTTACTTATTCCATTCTATCACTAATTGTAAACACTTTCAAGTGTTTTTTGAGGATTGATTGAAAAAATTTCATAGAAAGCCTAGGTTTAGCTCCTTGCTACCACCTTAGACGAAACAAAAAGGAGGAAACTAAGCCCCCTCAAGTTACAAATTGTTTGATTGAATAATTTTAATTTTAACACATAATGGTTTTCGCGTTATGATAGTATCACAACCAACCAGATTCTTTCGCGATATTAGCTGCCTCTGTTCGATTACCTGCATCTAGTTTTGAAAGAATATTGGTGACATAGTTTCGAACTGTTCCGTTGGATAGATAAAGTTGATCTGCAATTTCTTGGTTAGAGAAGCCTTGAGCAATTCCCTTTAAAACAGCAATCTCTTGTTCTGTTAATGGATTGGGATGCGTCATCACCACTTCCATCAATTCAGGCGAATACTCCTTGCCTCCTTCGAGGACAGTATGCAAGGTTTGCATGAGGTCTGCAATGCTTCTTTCTTTCAAGACATAAGCATCCACTCCAGCCTTAACCGCACGTTCAAAATACCCAGGACGTTTGAAGGTCGTCACCACAACCACCTTTGTTTCAAGCTTTTCTGCTCGTATCCACTCCAAGACTTCAAGACCTGTCTTAACAGGCATTTCTACGTCAAGGATGGCGATATCTACAGACTCCTTTTCTAATAGTTCGATTGCTTCTTGCCCATTTTTGGCTTGAAAGACAGACTCTATATCCGGTTGAAGCGTGAGCAACTGGCACATGGCATCTCGCAACATACTTTGATCTTCTGCGACTAATACTTTCATCTACTTTCTCTCCTTATAAGGTAGTCGAACCTGAACTTCTGTCGGTTGTTTCTGACTAATCACATTTACCTCTCCCGAAAATGGAAGGACACGATCTCGAATTGTATGGAGCTCATCCCCCTTTATAGAAGTAAAGCCACAGCCATCATCTCTCACTGTTAGAATGAGTTCTTTCTCTGTCCGTTCTAATTTCAGGTAGGCCTTCGACGCTTTGGCATGTTTGATGATATTGGTCACTAACTCAAGCAAAATCATGGAAGCCATTGACTCCAATTCTTGAGTAAGGCTAGCAGTATCTAGTTGGTTATCCGTTTCCACCTCAATTCCAGCAATTTCTAACATCTTTTTCACATTCTCTAGTTCGGATGTCAAAGTTCTAGACTTAAGATTTTCCACAATGGTTCGCACTTCACGCATTGATTCTTTGCTAATTTGCTGTATTTCTCTTAATTCCTTTTCCACCTGTGGATAAGCCTGTATTTGAAATAACTGCAAGGCTAGATCAGTTTTGACACTCAGCATAGCAAAAGTGTGTCCCAGACTATCATGCAAATCTTGACCGATACGACTGCGTTCATTTTCTGCTAGCAATAGATTTATCTGGGTATTTTGCTTGACCTGAGCTTCTTTCAAATCCTCGACAAGTCGAATCCGAACCGAGCCCAAAGTCATCAAATCAACAAAAGCAAGAATTACAAGCAGATAGACTAGAAACTCAACTTCGATTCTCTGAAAAATCAAAAGTTGCCCCACAACAAGGACTTGAGCAAGGAGAAATGTCCATACATGTAAAGACTTTAAACTACGTAGGCCAAAATGATAAATTAAGAGATTGGAAAGGAAAAAGAAAAACCAGATATAATTCACAGCAACAAAGGCGGTATTCCCAGCTACATAGACCAGCATGATCCCCCAGAAAAGCCATGATATGCGCTGGCTCTTAGTTGTTAAAACACCCAAATACGCCACTACAAATAGAATATCAATCAATAAATGCCAGGCAGAAAGCCATCCAGTCACTACAGGTAGGATGGGGAAAATCATAAAAATTAAACTGGCCCAAAACATATAATGTATGCTTTTCAGTCTTTCAAGCATTAAGCATTCTCCTTATGACCTTGAAGGTAAATGGTCAAACCAAATAAAACTGCTGAAAAAACAAGTAAATAAACTGTGGCTGATAGATTGATACCACCCTCGTTTAAAAAGGTCTTGAGCAACTCCATCAACTGATAGGTCGGGAGACACTTACCGACTGCTTGCATCCAGTCTGGAAATAAAGAGATAGGCATCCAGAGCCCACCTAAAACAGCCGACCCTAGATAAAGAAGATTGCCCACAACAGACATCAGCTGACTAGTCGGTAAGAGCGTCAAGGTCAAGCCAAGCGCTACAAAAGCAATACTTCCCAAAATAAGCAAAATCGCAGCACCAACCCAACTTGCTAAAGGCATATCCACACCTCTTACAAAATGCCCAACTGTAAAAACAACCAAAATTGAAACCAAATAATCAACCAGCATACTTGTTATCTTTGATAGATAATATTCTACCATATTTACAGGGCTATGACGCAATGTTTTCTGCCAGTTGTTCATCTTATCGGTATGTAAGACAGCTGGGAATGAAAAGATAGCGGTCGACATCATGGAAAAGGCAGTCATGGAGATGAGGTAGTCGCGCATAAAATTAGCCGGTCCACCTGGTGTGTCCTGGTACATGCCTGAAAAGAATAGATAGAAGGCTGTCGGCATCCCTACGGATAATAGATAATAGACTAATTGTCGTTTGGTCAATAGAAATTCTATCTTATTTAATGCGATCCATCGTTTCATCTTAGTCATCTCCCTTCTGTGTTTCTTCAAAGATTGTATCTAGCAAACTACGGTTATTAACTTCGATTTCTTGTATGCTACATCCTGCTTGAACTAACAGTTCCCAAAAAGCATTTGCCTCTCGTGTGACTACTTGCAGAGCATCTTGTTTTTGTACCCAATTTTCAACCAAGTTAGACTGCTCAACAATTTCCTTGTATGCCAGAGGAAGGATAAAATGCTTTTCAATTCCCTCACTACGCATAGCTAGAGGCGTCGTATCACGAATCAACTCTCCCTTATTCAAGACCAAAATCCGGTCAGCTGTATGCTCTACCTCTTCGATGTAATGGGACGAATAAAGAATGGTGACTCCCTGCGCTTTTAGGTCCTGAACAATTTCCCAAAAACGTAGACGAGTAGAGGTATCCATAGCAGCAGTTGGCTCATCTAAAAATACAAGCTTTGGTCTGCCAATCAAGGTCAAGACAAATGAAAAGAGACGCTTTTGCCCACCTGACAATTTTTCTGCAAATTGCTCTTTCTGTTGCTGATCAAACTGCAATAGTTGATCGATCTCCTGCTTGCTCAAGGGATTTGGATAAATACTTTGAAAGAAAGCAATCAACTCTTTGACCTTTAATTTCTGAACGATAACATTTTCTTGAGGGAGATAGGATCTTGTGTAGTCTAACTGAGAACTCGTCACTGGCAAGCCTTGGATGGATACTTGACCGCTTGTGACCAGTTTATCTCCAAGCAAACAGTCCAAGAGTGTCGTCTTCCCAGCACCATTGGGCCCAATCAAGGCGACGCATTCACCTTCAGCTACCTCAAAGGAAATATCCTTCAAAATAGCCTTGCCCTTGATGTTTTTATTTAGGCTTTCTACCTTAATCATGTTCATGATATTCTCCTTTCAGCCACTCCTTTCCCATAGGAAAGGCGATAAAAATCATAAATCCTAATCCCCATGCACCACGGATGAATTGGTAAAGGAAGTCTTGATCAAACCAACCTGTAAACATTTCTACCAACCATACCAAGAGTGACAGACCAATAAAGAGATAGATAATCGCTTTTTTCATTCCTCAAACTCCTTTTTCACATCTGAGACTAATTTCAAACCTTCTCTAACAAGCCAAGACATCATTCCAAATCCAGCAAAGACCTCCCAAGGAAAATGGTAGAAATCCTCATCCAATCCCGAAAACATGAGATAGGTCATAACTCCTGCTGCTACTAAACTTACAGCGATAATCATTTTATTTCTTATCTCTTCTTCCTCCATTTGGTACTACAATTATAGTCTTTTGAAATCAGAGGAGATAGAAGCTTCTGTCACTAGAAAATATGACAAATGTCATAAAAAATTATGTTCAAAACAAGCAAGATACACTATACAATAAAACACAATTAGAAAAATCTAAGGCAACTTCCTCAAAAGAGATATCAAACCCAATTCACACCATAATGTAAACTAATACTTATTTAAAATCAAAAAAGTAGAAATTTTTATCAGGCAAACATATATATTATACGTTGAACAAAACCCTAAAATTTATAAGAGTTATAAAATCTGTTAAATTTCAATGTGGATACCTAAACTACGGTATTTATTGAAAAGACTGGAGACAAAAAGTATACGCTACCAAAATGAATTACTGAAATTCAAAAAAAGAGAGAACCAAACTGATTCTCTCTTAATGTATATAATATCTAGTTATAAAATACACACTCACCTATCTCTGTAATGTAGGAACTTTTTTAAGTTTTTTAAAACTTTTTTCATCAAGTGTTTCAACCGCAACATACCCATAGTCCGTACGGGATTCGAACCCGTGTTACCGCCGTGAAAAGGCGGTGTCTTAACCCCTTGACCAACGGACCAGAGTTGTTATTTTCAACTCTTACTATTATACAGGCTTTTTAAACTTTGTCAACACCTTTTTTAAAATTTTTTACTTTTTTGCATGAATTCCTAATGAGTACGGATGTCAAACTCTTTAAACACAATACGTAAGTCCTTTAGCACTCTTTGACGCCCTCGGAAGCGTTCATCTCTTAAGACGCGTTCTAACTCTTCTTGTTGCTCTTTAGTTTGTTTGTTTCTATAATCTCTTAGTGTTTCATGAAAGAGATAACAGTCATCTAGCCACAGACCTCCCTCACTTATACGATGACTTATCTCACCCACTTCATCATAGGGTTCTTTATCATATCTTCGTTTGTGGCTTTCTTGTTTACGGATATGGTCTAAAATTCGATTACGGAATTTAGTTTTGAAGTATTTACGTAAACGAGGAATATCTTCTACTAGTCCTTCTTCTCTACTAATCAATTCATGTAAGCAAATCATTCCCTCTTGGTCCCAGTCCGATAGCTCCCATAAATGAAGGTAATATTCATTTCTACACTTATATATAATTCCCTGGACTTCTTCATACAATTCTTTAATCATTCTTTTCCCCTTTCTGTGTACAGTCTAACAGATTCAGAAACACTTTTGGCACATTTCATCCATTCTGTTCTCTACACCGTCTCAACTGCACAAAAAAGAGAGGTCTTGCCTCTCTTTGGGTTATAATTCTGCGATTTGGTTTAGGTTTACTTCTGCAACTGTGTCATTACCAAACATAGAGATAATCATCTTCACTTTGTTATTATCAATTTCTGTAATCTTACCAGTGTAGTCTGCAAAAGCACCATCAATAATACGTACGGTTTGACCAACCTCAACATCGAAATCAAATTCTTGAACAGTTTGTCCCATAGATACCAAAATGTCACGAATTTCTTGTTCCAATAATGGAGTTGGTTTTGATCTGTTCCCGTGTGATCCGACAAATCCTGTAACGTTTGGTGTGTTTCGCACAACAAACCAAGCTTCATCTGTCATGACCATTTCTACAAGAACATAACCTGGAAATCGATTTTCTTCTACTTCTTTTCTCTTTCCATTTTTTTCAACTTGCACTGTTTGCGTTGGAATTTCAACACGTAAAATATTATCCAACATATTGTAGGTTTGCGCACGTTGCAATAGATTTTCTTTTACCTTATTTTCATAACCAGAATAAGTTTGTAAAACAAACCACCCTTTATCAAAACTATCCATGATATTTCCTTTCATAAATAGAAGATTTCTAGTGTAATTAACTCCACTAACCTTCTAAAAAATGTTAATAAATCGAATCAAACCTGAAACAATCAACTGGTCAAAAATGTAAATAATTACTACAAAGAAAGCTGTGTATTCCATAATAGAACGAAAATCTCTCCAGCTTTCCTTGCGAGTTGGCCATGTTGTGTCTTTAAGAAGTCTAAAAATATCTCCAATAAAACGCATCGCTCTCTCCTATCTCGTTTCTCTGTGTGTAGTGTACTTGCCACAATGTTTACAAAATTTATTTACTTCTAGTCGTGTAGGCTTGGGGGTTCCACTGATCTTGATTGAATAGTTTCTCGAACCACAAACCGCACAAGCTAGGCTTGCTTTTTTTAGTGCCATAACGCCTCCATCTTATCTATTATAACAAGAAAGCTAGGCTTTGACAAGCATCTTAGCGAAATAGATTGACTACCGAATCCCATATTGTTTGAGCCTTTTCCTTAATCTTCGCATCCGAGATAGCCCGACTAGCCTCATCTACTAGACTTTGCGCACGTCCTCGAATATCAGACAAATTATCATCTGTCTGGCTATTATCATTGGTTTGTACTTGTCTTTTTGTATTGGCTGGTGCAATTCCATTTTGCTTATAAGCATTTTCAACCGTAAAGGTACTTCCTGGCGTATAAGGTAAAATGGTATTTGCAATATTTCTAAAGACATGGGCTGCACCGTTTGAAGTAGAACCTGCTAGATAGTGATTTTCATCAGTGGTCGGAAAACCAAGCCAATGACTAATCACCACATCAGGAGTATAACCAATCACCCACTGGTCACTTGTGTACTCCGGATTGAAAACTGCTTCAGTTGTTCCAGTTTTCCCTGCCATGACATAATCTGCAGGCGATGAACTAATACCGGTTCCGTTAGTGAATGTACCCAACATCATACTGGTCATCTTATCAGCTACAGACTTATCAAGCACCCGTTTTTGTGAATTTTTATGGCTAGCAATAACTTGTCCACTAGCATTTTCAATTCTACTAATAAAATGAGCTTCCGGCATTAAACCTTCATTTGCAAAGGCAGCATATGCTTGAGCCATTTGCAGAGGATTGGTTTCGACACCACTTCCTAAAGCGACGCCGAGAACACGGTCGACCTTTTCCATGTTGAGTCCAAATTTTTCTCCTGCCTCAAAAGCCTTGTCAAGGCCCAAATCATTAACAGTGGCAACAGCAGGTAGATTAAGCGATTCTGCCAAGGCTTGATACATAGGAACTTCTCGACTCGTTTTAATTCCTGCATAGTTATCAACCTTATAGCTGTCATACTGCATGGTATGGTTATCCAAGAGCTTATTCAAAGCCCAACCTGCCTCAACTGCTGGCGTATAAACAACTAAAGGCTTAATTGTAGAACCAGGGCTACGTTTTGATTGAGTTGCATAGTTGAAATTCCGGAATCCAGTTTTATCATTGTCAGCAACTTGACCGACAACTCCACGAACTCCTCCTGTTTTCGGTTCAAGAGCTACACTTCCTGATTGAGCAAATGTTCCATCCTCTGCCCTCGGAAATAGCGAGGTGTTTTCATAGACAACCTGCATATTTGCTTGGTAGTTTTGGTCCAGCTCTGTGTAAATGCGGTAGCCATTATTGACAATCTCTTCCTCTGTTAGATTATACTTGGAAACAGCTTCATTAACCACCGCATCAAAGTAAGAAGAATAGCGGTAATCTGAGATTTTTCCTTCATACCTATCGTGCAATTGCGAAGTCATATCAACTTCAGTAGCTTCGGTTTCTTGGTTTTTATCAATATATCCTGCTGCAACCATATTTTGTAAGACAGTGTCGCGACGATTAGTTGAATCTTCTACGGAATTCAAAGGATTATACAATTCCGGTCCTTTGAGCATCCCTGCCAGAGTCGCAGCTTGATCCAGACTCACCTCTGATGCAGAAACTCCAAAGTATTTCTTACTCGCATCTTCAACGCCCCACACACCATTTCCAAAATAAGCGTTGTTAAGGTACATGGTTAGAATTTGATCCTTACTATATTTTTTTGTTAATTCTAAGGCCAGGAAAAATTCTTTTGCTTTTCTCTCAACAGTTTGATCCTGAGACAGATAGGCGTTTTTAGCCAGCTGTTGGGTAATAGTAGATCCACCACCTGAACGACCAGCAGTGACAATCGCCAAGAAGAAACGACCATAGTTAATCCCGTCATTTTTATAGAAAGAGCGGTCTTCTGTCGCAATAACAGCATTCTGCAAATTTTTACTGATGTCAGTCAGTTCAACATAAGTTCCTTTTTGACCAGACAAGGCACCAGCCTCTTTTTCTTCACGGTCAAAAATGATAGTCCGAGTTTTCAAGGCGTTTTGCAAATCGTTAACATTGGTTGACTTAGCTACAGCAAACAAATAGGTTCCAACTAGCAAGCCTGCACTCAAACCTAGTATAAGGACAATCTTTGTTAGATGATAGCGACGCCAAAATTTTCGAATTGGACCCACTTGGGCTAATTTTTTTCGATCACTGCGAGAACGACGTAAGCTAGTAGAATCAGAATCCTCTAGTTCACTTGTTTCTTTTTTAAAAAGAGAAAGAAATTTCTCAAATAATTTATCTAATTTCATGCGTTTATTTTATCATCTTCATCATTGGAAGACAAGAATTTAGCTATTTCCTATCCAAATAGGGCTTTTTTTGTTACAATATCTGTATGCAATTCACATTTACATTACCAGACTCTCTACCTCAAATGACGGTAAAGCAATTACTGGAGGAGCAACTCCTCATCCCTAGAAAAATCCGTCATTTTTTAAGAATCAAGAAACACATTTTGATTAATCAGCGAGAAGTTCATTGGAACGAGATGGTAAGTCCTGGAGATGTTTGCCAGTTGACTTTTGACGAGGAAGATTATCCCGAAAAAGAAATCCCTTGGGGCAACCCAAACCTCGTTCAGGAAGTTTATCAAGATCAACACTTGATTATTGTGAACAAACCAGAGGGGATGAAAACGCATGGTAATCAGCCAAACGAAATCGCCCTTCTTAACCATGTCAGTGCCTATGTTGGCCAAACCTGCTATGTCGTTCATCGTCTGGACATGGAAACCAGTGGCTTGGTTCTCTTTGCCAAAAATCCTTTTATCCTGCCCATTCTCAACCGCTTATTGGAGAAAAAAGAGATTTCTAGGGAATATTGGGCGCTTGTTGACGGAAATATCAACAGCAAAGAACTTGTTTTCAAAGACAAAATTGGGCGTGATCGCCATGACCGCAGAAAACGAATAGTTGATACAAAAAATGGGCAATATGCTGAAACGCATGTAAGCAGATTAAAGCAATTCCCAAACAAAACGACCCTTGTCCGTTGTAAACTAAAGACAGGGCGAACCCATCAGATTCGTGTGCACCTTTCGCATCATAACTTCCCTATTTTGGGCGACCCTCTCTATAACAGCAATTCAAAGACGAGTCGGCTTATGCTCCACGCCTTCCGACTGTCCTTTACCCATCCGCTTACTCTAGAGAAATTAAGCTTCACTGTCCTATCAGATACTTTTGAAACAGAATTAAAAAAGAATGGATGATTGTGTCATCCATTTTTAAATATTTGAAAAGCAAGACCAAGAGGCCTTGCTTTTTATCGACTCAAGAATTATTTAGCAATTTTTGCGAAGTATTCAAGAGTACGAACAAGTTGTGCAGTGTATGACATTTCGTTGTCGTACCATGATACAACTTTAACCAATTGTTTACCGTCAACGTCAAGGACTTTAGTTTGAGTTGCGTCAAACAATGAACCGTAAGACATACCTATGATATCTGAAGATACGATTGGATCTTCTGTGTAGCCGTATGATTCGTTTGAAGCTGCTTTCATAGCTGCATTCACTTCATCAACAGTAACGTTCTTTTCAAGAACAGCTACCAATTCAGTAACTGATCCAGTTGGAGTTGGAACGCGTTGTGCAGATCCGTCAAGTTTACCGTTCAATTCTGGAATTACAAGACCGATAGCTTTAGCAGCACCAGTTGAGTTAGGAACGATGTTTGCAGCACCAGCGCGAGCACGGCGAAGGTCACCACCACGGTGTGGTCCGTCAAGGATCATTTGGTCACCAGTGTAAGCGTGGATAGTAGTCATCAATCCTTCAACAACACCAAAGTTGTCTTGAAGAGCTTTAGCCATTGGAGCCAAGCAGTTTGTAGTACATGAAGCACCTGAGATAACTGTTTCAGTACCGTCAAGAACGTCGTGGTTAGTGTTGAATACAACTGTTTTAACGTCGTTTCCACCAGGAGCAGTGATAACAACTTTTTTAGCTCCACCTTTAAGGTGTTTTTCAGCTGCTTCTTTCTTAGCAAAGAAACCAGTAGCTTCAAGAACGATTTCTACACCGTCAGTAGCCCAGTCGATTTGTTCTGGATCACGTTCAGCAGAAACTTTAACGAATTTACCGTTAACTTCGAATCCACCTTCTTTAACTTCAACAGTACCGTCGAAACGACCTTGAGTTGTGTCGTATTTCAACAAGTGTGCAAGCATAACTGGATCTGTAAGGTCGTTGATGCGTGTAACTTCAACACCTTCTACGTTTTGGATACGACGGAAAGCAAGACGACCGATACGTCCGAAACCGTTAATACCAACTTTAACTACCATTAGTGATTTCCTCCTTATGAAAATCATGAAATTTTTATTGTGAAAAGAGTAACTTGAATCACTACAAATCACCTTTCAACAAACCTATTATATAACTATTTGAGTTGAATTGCAAGTATGGGCATTGTTTTTCTATGTTTGTTTCTTTTTAAGGCTATAAATCAAGAACTTCCTTACTATTCATATCGTAGCGATTCTACAGGATCCATTTTACTAATTTTACGCGCTGGGAAGTAGGCTGAGACATAACCAAGTAATAGAGCGAAAGCTAGAGTTCCTAAAACAGATAAAAGATTTAATTCAAAAACCTTAGTGATAGATGGGTAAAAGTGATTTACAACCGCATTCGCCAAACTTCCCACCCCTTGTGCAACCAAAAATGCCAGCAGCAAGGCGATCCCTACAATCCAGATAGCCTCGTAAATAAAAATTCCTTTGACATCACGATTTTGATAACCAACTGCCTTCATGACACCTATTTCCTTAGAACGTTGCATGATATTGATGTAAATAATGATACCAATCATGACCGCTGCTACCACAATAGCTTGTGATGAAAGTACAATCAACAATCCCTGAATGACACGAATAAAAGTAATCACAATATCAAGAACCTTCTGTTGAGAAAGAACAGTATACTTCTTGTTTTTCTGCAATTCTTCTGTTATCGCTTTTGTTTGTGATGGATCTTTGAGTTCCAAGATAAAATAAGATACAGCTTTTGTAAATCCAGCCTCTTTCAAAATCGTTTCCATTTGATGAGACGGCATGAAACTGTTGCTGTCCTCCAAGTCATCTTCATCATTGATTACACGTACAATCTTTGTTTGAAATTGAGCAGTCTTGCTAGCTTCAGCATCATTTTCTACAATGCTGGCTGAGACTGATTTGCCAATAATATCACTAGCTGTCAGATTTTTTCCTGTCTGTTCATTCCAATTTTTTAGTAAACTGCTTGGAATCGTCAATCCCTGTTCATTTGAATCCGTATAGAGGGAACCGGCTAATACTTTGTCCGCCTCATTACTACTAACAGAAATACTTGTATCCTCATATAGACTCACTACTTGAGCATAAGAAGGCATCGTTTGACTCAGATCCGTTTCTTGACCATCTATAGTCATATTTGACATGGTCATCCCAAAAGGACTCTCCAAATATTTAATAGCTTCTTTCCCAACTGTATCCGTGATATAGTTCTTATCATCTTGGTTCAAAAAGCCTCGTCCAACATTTTTTGTGTTTAAAGCAATCTGAACTTGAGAAGGGATTTGACCTCCATTCGTATTTTCATCAATCATCGAAATCAATGCATTTCCCAAGCCGAAAGAAATTAAGACTCCTACAAAACCGATTGAGGTTGCTAGCGCAATCAATAGATTACGCCACTTTCTTTCCATAAAGTTATTTAAAGAAAGTTTGAATTTGTTTTTCAATGATAATCCTTTATTTTTTGACTTCTTCAACGATTTCACCATCCTTCATTTTGATAATCACATCTGCATACTCGGCAACCTCTGGATTATGGGTTACGATCAATACTGTTTTCCCTGTTTGGGCTAAATTTTTAAATACCTCCAATACCATTTCTTGAGATTGAGAATCCAGCGAACCCGTTGGCTCATCTGCTACAATCATATCTGGCTGATTTACCAGTGCACGCGCGATTGCTACACGTTGCTTTTGCCCACCAGAAAGTTGTTTAACATTTTTAGCTACAAAAGGCTCCATGCCCAAGTTACTTAATTGCTCCTTTGCAACCATTGTCATCTCCCTGTCAGATAAATCTTTGACATAGAGAGGTAGCTTGACATTGTCCAAAACAGACTGATGAGGAATGAGGTTAAAGTTTTGAAACACAAATCCAATCTTATCTTTACGAAATTGAGTTAGTTCAATCTCTGATAAGTCACGGAGGGATTCCCCTTTAAACTCTAAATCTCCTTCATATTGTCTATCTAAACCGCTGATGATATTGAGTAGACTGGTTTTGCCACAGCCTGATGGACCGTAAATCGCTGTAATTTTACTTTTTGCAATCTGCAGGTTAACATTTCTTAGAGCCTGCTCTTGATGTTTACCGTCCAAAGTGTAAAACTTTGAAATATTTTTAATGGATAAAATGGACATTCTTTCCCCCTTATTTAAAACTGTTATCATTATACATCATACTGATAGAAAATCCTTCAAGTTGATTGACCCTATGGGTCTACTACTTAGAGTTTCCTCTCTATTGCCTCGTTTGCTTCTGGATGTATATCAAGTAATACTCTTCGAAAATCTCTTCAAACCACGTCAACGTCGCCTTGCCGTACTCAAGTACAGCCTGCGGCTAGTTTCCTAGTTTGCTCTTTGATTTTCATTGAGTATGAAATTCATTTTAACAAAAAAGCGACATTTCCCCAATGACAGAAATGTCACTCCTATAAACTCTTTAACGATATCTCTCTAGATCCTCGGCCCATTCATTATCTAAACTAACGATTAACTTCTCATTGCCAAACATCCTCGCCATCATTTTTGCTTCTTCATACTTTTGTTTGGCTGTATCATAATCCGTCTGAATATAATATTTCCACTCCACCATCAAGACAATCGGTTGTTTTTGAAAATCTCGTGTTTTTTGCCCTATTTTATTTAAGGTCTCGACTGCCCTCTTAAAATAATGAAGCAACCCCATAATCTCTATACAAGTTAAAGAAGCTAACAAGGAGTCTCTAAGTAAGTCCAAACAATCGAACTCTATCTTATCAACCTGAGAACTTAGTTTGTCATGAAAACAAAGAATGGTTTCATGCTCAGATTCTTTTATCTCACCCATATTTAAACCATCCATTAACTGACAGTTGAAATACAGTCTCAGTTTCAACAAGTCCTCGGCTTTATATACATCTCTGGATAGTAAGTCTTGAAGACTGTCCTCAATCACACTGCTTCCATATAAGGAATTACTAGTCATTCTCACTGCATCTATAGCTTGAAGACAATCCACTAGCACTTTCTCATCACGTGGCAAATCATCATAAAAATTCTCAAAAATCTCATCGAAATATTCTTCCTTTTGTTCCTGCAACTCCTTGTCTCCATAGTCAGGATGATGTAAAAGAAAGTACTTTAATTCTTGGTAGCGTTTAGGCAATTCCTTATAATCTGGCATCAAGACGTAGGACGGAATTTCTAATCTATCTGCAATATATTCTAGGGTTTTTATCGTCGGGCGAAATTCTCCTTTTTCAATCCGCACCAACTGACGCACTGATAATTCAGACTCATCTCCGCAAAAAACTGGACGACTAAGGCCTTTCTCCTCTCTTAAAAGTCGCACTTTATCCCCTAACTCATTTATCTTGTTCATTTGCCCCTCGCATGATTATTAAAGATTTGATTTTCAAATAAATATATGCGATGATTATACCATTTTTCAAATAGAATTACAAAAAAGAGACAGGATAACTCCTGCCTCTAAACTGATAAACAATTATTTACGGCGTCCTGGTCTTTCTTTGTAGCCATAATATGCATCTGCCATAATTTCTTCCATGTCAGCTACCATTGGCAAGCGTGGGTTAGCAGGAGAACATTGGTCTTCATAAGCAAGCAAAGCAATTTCATGCAAGCTGTCTTTCCAAGCTTTTTCATCAATTCCTTGATCCTGGAAGTTCATCTTGATACCTACTGCAACACCAAGTTCGTAAACAGCTTTAGCGTATGCCTCAACTGCTTCTTCTGGAGTTGAGTGAGGCAAGCCAAGCATTTTCGCGATGTCTTGGAATTTCTCATCAGCTTTCCAGTAGTTGTATTTAGGCCATGTAGTAGTCTTAGCTGGACGAGTTCCGTTGTAACGGATAACGTACGGAAGCAAGATAGCATTTGTACGTCCGTGAACAGTGTGATGAACACCACCAATCTTATGGGCCATTGAGTGGCTCATTCCAAGGAAGGCATTAGCGAAGGCCATACCAGCCATTGTAGACGCATTGTGCATTTTCTCACGAGCTTCTGGGTCAGCTGTCTTAACAGATTTTTCCAACCATTCAAAGACAAGTTTGATTGTTTGAAGCGCAATACCGTCTGTATAGTCGTTAGCAAAGTTTGAAGTGTAGGCTTCAGTCGCGTGTGTCAAGACATCCATACCTGTATCAGCAGCGATAAAGTCTGGAACTGATTCAACCAAAGCAGGGTCAACAATGGCAATAGTCGGTGTCAATGAGTAGTCAGCCAATGGGTATTTGCGGTTGTTTTTCTTATCAGAGATAACGGCAAATGGTGTTACTTCTGAACCAGTACCTGAAGTTGTTGGGATACCGATGTACTTCGCTTTCTTACCAAGTGATGGGAAGCGGAAGGCGCGTTTACGGATATCCATGAATTTTTGAACCAAGTCACGGAAGTCGATTTCTGGTTGTTCGTAGAAGAGCCACATTACTTTGGCTGCATCCATTGGTGAACCACCACCAAGAGCAATGATTGTGTCTGGTTCAAATGCTTTCATCACCTCAGCACCACGTTCTACAGTTGTGATGTCTGGATCTGGTTCAACATCTGAGAAGACTTGGATAGTTACACGGTTGCTACGTGCGTTCAATTGATCGATAACACGTTGAACGAAACCGAGTTTTTCGATAGATTTGTCTGTAACAATCAGAACGCGTTCAATATCTTCACATGTTTGAAGGTATTGGATAGAATTGCGTTCGAAGTAAATTTTTGAAGGAACTTTAAACCACTGCATATTATTTCTCCGTCTTCCGACTTTTTTGATATTCAAGAGGTTAATGGCACTAACGTTATCCCCAACTGAGTTGCGTCCGTAAGAACCACATCCAAGTGTCAATGATGGCAAGAAGGCATTGTAAACGTCCCCGATACCACCGAAAGTAGAAGGTGAGTTACAGATAACACGAATAGCTTTAACAGCTTTACCAAATTCTTTAGTCAATTCGTCGTCAGCTGTGTGGATGGCTGCTGAGTGGCCAAGACCGTTAAATTCAACCATTTGACGAGCCTTAGTAATACCATCTTCACGGCTTTCAGATTTCAAAACTGCGATAACTGGTGACAATTTCTCACGAGTCAATGGCTCATTTTCGCCAACTTCTTTACATTCTGCAGCAAGAATGTTTGTTCCTTCTGGAACTGTAAATCCTGCTTGCTCTGCAATCCAAGTTGCTGGTTTACCAACGATGTCAGCGTTCAATTTTGCACCAGCACAGTTTTTGCTGTTTGCTTTGACGCCGAAACAGAATTCTTCAAGAAGAGCTTTTTCTTTTTTATTTACAAAGTAAGTGTGGTAAGATTTGAACTCTGCTACAAATTCATCGTAGATTTCTTTGTCAATGATAACCGCTTGTTCAGATGCACAGACCATACCGTTATCAAATGATTTAGACATGACGATATCGTGTGCTGCTTGACGGATATTTGCTGATTTTTCAACATAAGCTGGAACGTTTCCGGCACCTACTCCAAGAGCTGGTTTACCACATGAGTACGCAGCCTTCACCATGGCGTTACCACCTGTTGCAAGAATTGTCGCAATACCTTCGTGGTTCATAAGCGCACTAGTTGCTTCCATAGATGGTTCAGTAATCCACTGTACACAGTTTTCAGGAGCACCAGCTGCGATAGCTGCATCGCGGACAATACGTGCTGCATGAGCAGATGATTCTTGTGCTGATGGGTGGAAGGCAAAAACGATTGGATTACGTGTCTTCAATGAAATCAATGATTTGAAGATTGCTGTTGATGTTGGGTTTGTTGTTGGGGTAATACCACAAACAACACCAACTGGTTCAGCAATAAGAGTCAATCCTGTTACATCGTCTTCTTCGATAACGCCAACTGTCTTAGTGTGGCGCATGTTGTTTACTACGTGTTCACAAGCAAACAAGTTCTTAGTTGCTTTATCTTCAAATACACCACGTCCTGTTTCTTCAAAGGCATGTAAAGCCAATTCTCCGTGGGCATCCAAAGCTGCTACTGATGCTTTGGCAACGATGTAGTCAACCTGCTCTTGATCCAACTTACGCATTTCTTCAAGAGCAACTAGAGCTTTTTGCACCAATCCATCGACATGCTTTTCAGCAGCGAGTTTCTTTTCCTCTGGTGTCACAGTTTTTTTATCAGCCATATTTTCCTCCATAGCTTTCAAGGATCGATATCCTTTGTTAATTTTTTCACAAGTTTATTATAACGCATTATTTCAACTTTGTAAACAGTTTCATAAACATTTCACAAAGAATTTTTAGCACCTTGTGAAATGTTTGCTAGTTTCTTTTCTTAGCAAGCTTTTTCTTTAAAGTTTGTGAAATTTATTTCAAATATTTTTTTATTTCACAAACTTGCTTGGAAGAGGAGCTTGGAAAGAAAGGGATTTACAGGTAAGCGCTTACTTATTTGGTTTTAACAATACCTCCTTTGATAAGGAGGCTTTATTTTTGTTGAAAAACGCCTTGTTTAAAAGTCCCTTCATAAACGACTTCTTGTTCTGTTGTTAGTTTCCCTTTTCCTTCAGCTTGACCATTTACAAAATCCCCTTCGTAGGTCCAGCCTTCTTTAGATTGAAAGGTACCTTTTCCGTTGAAGGCTCCATTGTTGAAGCCACCTGTATATTGGTCTCCATTTTGGAAGGTAATGGTACCTTGGCCATTCATTTTACCACGGACAAGACTGCCGTCGTAAACAATCGTTCCATTATCAAGCTTTAGAACACCTTTTCCGGGAATATTTAGAAAAAAGACGAGTAGAGCACAAAAAACAATGGCAACTACTGCTAAAAGCTCTAAACGTGGACGAGTCAGATAGACACGATACTTGTTGTAAAAATTCTTAAGATTTTCCATCTTCACTCTCCTTTTCTAAACGTTCTAGCCAAACTTGACAACCCTCTTGAACACGTCGATAGGTTTCCTCAAAATCTCCTGTATACCAAGGGTCTGGAACACTTTCAGATGCAAATGAGTAAATCTTATCTTGACAGTCTACTGGACACATCTGACGTAGGTCAGAAACATTTGAAGCGTCCATTCCGATAATATAATCAAAGGATTCAAAATCTTCCTTACTAATCTGAAGCGATGTTTTGGCTTTGTCATAAGGAATCTCATACTCTTGAAAAATCCCTTGAGTTCCCTTATGAATCGGATTGCCATGTTCCCAAGAGGACGTTGCTCGACTTTGGATTTCGTAGTTATCTGTCATTGATTTCATCACAAACTCAGCCATAGGACTGCGGCAAATATTCCCCAGACAGACAAAGACTAATTTTTTCATCCCATTTCCTTTCTTTTATAGAAAAACGGGAGTTCGTGATCCCGTCTTATTTTTCAATTGCGCCTTCTAGTGAAGCTGTTTCTTTCAGCGGTAATACTGTCTTAATAGCAGCTAGTTCAAAAGTCAAGTAAACTCCATCTACGTCAAGAACTATTGTTCCCTTCTCCGTATCCACTTCATCGACTGTTCCATAAAGTCCACCGATTGTAATAACTTCATAGCCTTTTTGTAGTTTATTCAAGCTTTCCATACGTTTTTGTGCTTGTTTCTTTTGAGAGCGTTGCGTAAAGAACATCAAACCCAGCATAGCTACAAGCATGATTAAAAATGTATAATTTGGATTCATTGTCTTCTCCTTTGTCTTTTACATAGGACTACTATATCAAATTTCAGCTACTTTTACAAGATTGTACCTTACTTTTCTAGTAAGAAAAAACCAGAGCTTGCGCCCTGATTTTTAGAATTATTTCAAGTTTTGAACGACTTTTACTAGATTTTCGACAGTAAAGCCATATTCTGCCAATACTTTTGGTGCTGGGGCAGAGGCTCCGAAGGTATCAATACCAAGAACAGCACCATCTAGTCCAACATATTTGTACCAGTTTTGAGTTGCACCCATTTCGACTGCAACACGACGGCGAACTGCATTTGGAAGAATTTCTTCCTTGTATGCTGCATCTTGTTTATCAAAGACATCTGTAGATGGCATGCTGACTACGCGGATGTTTTCGCCTTGACTAGCCAATTCTTTAGCAGCTGAGACAGCAAGATTAACCTCTGAACCTGTCGCAATCAAGATGGTATCAAAGTCGGCTGCATTTTCATAGACAACATAAGCACCTTTAGCAACCTTGTCGAAGTCTGTTCCATCTTCAACAGTCAAGTTTTGACGTGTCAAGACAAGGGCAGTTGGTGTTTTCTCACTTGTCACTGCAAGGTACCAAGCTGCTTGCGTTTCACGCGCATCTGCTGGACGGAAAACATTTAGATTTGGCATAGCACGAAGACCGGCTAAGTGTTCAACTGGTTCATGAGTTGGACCGTCTTCCCCAACTGCGATTGAATCGTGGGTAAAGACATAAGTCACAGGAAGTCCTTGCAAGGCTGACAAGCGGACAGCTGCCTTCACATAGTCAGAGAAGACGAAGAAAGTTCCACCGTATACACGAAGTCCACCGTGAAGAGCCATCCCGTTCAAGATCGTTCCCATGGCAAATTCACGAACACCAAACTGAATGTTACGGTTCAAGCGATTGGCATCGTCTTGAAGTCCGTCAGTCTTGATATAAGTCATGTTTGAGTGAGCAAGGTCAGCTGATCCACCTAGGAAGGTTGGTAATTTAGCTGCCACAACATTCAAGGCATCTTGACTTGAATTACGAGTTGCTTGAGAAAAACCATTTTCTAAAGCTGGGAAGTCTGCTGGAGTCACTTCGACTGGATCACGTCCGTCGATGATGGCTTCTACTTCTGCAGCCAGTTCTGGATGCGCTTTTTTATAATCTGCAACTAATTTAGTCCAAGCTTGATAAGCTGATGCGCCACGGTCTGCAACATGTTCTTTGAAATCAGCATATACTTGTTCTGGAATTTCAAATGGTTCGTAGTCCCAACCGAGGGCTTGACGAGTTGCTGCAGTTTCATCTGCTCCAAGAGGAGCACCGTGTACGGCATTAGTTCCCTGTTTGTTTGGAGAACCGTATCCAATAACCGTCTTCACTTCAATCAAAGATGGTTTGCCTGAAGCTTTAGCTGTTTCGATAGCAACATGGATTGCTTCTAAATCTGTTCCATCTTCAACCAAGGCAGTATGCCAACCGTAGGCATTGTAACGGTCACGAACACTTTCTGTAAAGGAATCCTTTGTCTCACCATCCAAGTTGATATCATTTGAATCATAAAGAACAACCAACTTATCCAGTTTTTGCAAACCTGCGTATGAAGCCGCCTCGCTTGAGACACCTTCCATCAAGTCTCCGTCTCCACAGATAACGTAAGTATAGTGGTCAAAGATATTGTAGCCTTCTCGGTTATATTTGGCTGCCAAGAAACGTTCTGCTTGGGCAAAACCAGTAGCAGTTGAAATCCCTTGCCCTAGAGGACCTGTTGTAGCATCAATCCCTGCTGTATGGCCAAATTCTGGGTGACCTGGTGTTTTTGAACCCCATTGACGGAAGCTCTTGATCTCATCCATACTAACATCTTCAAAGCCAGAAAGGTGAAGAAGGGCATAAAGAAGCATTGAACCATGACCAGCTGAAAGAATGAAACGGTCGCGGTTAATCCAGTTTGGTTGAGCTGGATTGATACGAAGTTGTTTTGTCAAGAGGCTGTAAGCCATCGGAGCTGCTCCCATAACCACACCTGGGTGACCTGAGTTGGCTTTGTTGATAGCGTCAATACCTAGGAAACGGATTGCATTAACAGATAGATTTGACATAGAATTTCCTTTCTATTTGAGGTGATTATTGAATCACACATTCTATTCTACTATTATATGAAAAAATACATAGAATAGCAATTAAACAATTCGACGTAAATAAGTATTCTATTTGCTACCCTCTGGTCGCCTGATAGTAGGGAAGTAAGCGCTCATAAGCTTCATCTAATTTTTCTAAAATCACTTCCAATGATTGATTTTCAATAAAAGAAACATCTGCCTTAACTAGCACTTTTCGGACTTCCTGATTGGATAGTTTATTTCTTAAAATTTGACGATTTTCTTCGTTCGCCTCCCACCGTTGACTTTGGCCATCAGAGTAGGCTAGATAATAAATTCCTTTAACGGTTGGAATGTCTAAAATCTTGGCCTGTTTCTCTAAAGTTTGCTCATCCTTCTTACGTTCGATGAAACTGACTTCCAAAGAAATTCCAAAGTCAGTAGATATCCCATACAAACGTAAGGCCATCATAGGTTCTGTCACTTGTCCGTCTCTCTGTAGATAAACCCAAAAATGTGGTCTCAAACGCTGGGCCTGATTCATCCACTGACTAGTCTGTTGGAGTTGCCATTCTGGATGGCTTGCTTGAAAGGCTTTGGCCAGTTCTGTAAAAGCCTTTCGGGCCTCTTGTCCTTTGTGGCGGAATGCCAGCATCTTCTCTCGCTCTGCTCCCGCTTTATCAGGATTACGGTACTGCAAACCAGCAAAGTCTAAATAGTCTCTTATCTTATTCAACATCAGTTTAACCTCCTCTAGCTAGCAAAAAATCAGGTCAACCCTGATTTTACTTATTCTGTATCTACAACGACATAGCGATTGGGCTCATCACCTTCAGAGTAACTAGTCACACCATCCATACGTGAAATAATACGATGGATAATCTTGCGTTCGCTATTTGACATTGGATCTGTTTTATGACTGCGCCCTTCTTCCAAAACACGAGTCGCCAATTTTTGCGCATAGGTCTGCAAAACTTCTGCACGGTGTTCAACATAATCATTGACATTGATTGTAATATAGAAGGTTCTTGAATAGCTATTATAAAGATAATTTTGAGCCAACAGTTGCAAGGACTTCAAGACTTTACCATGGTAACCGATAATACGACCTGGTTCGTTGGTGTTAATTTGTAGATTGATGCTACGACGGTTATAGTCATTTGAAATCGTCGCCTCAACGTCCATGTCATCCACAATCGCTTGAACATAGGCAGTCACATCCGTAGCCACCTGGGCAATATCAAAGCTCGGTTCAACTTTCAAGCCCATCTCTGTCAAGTCTTGATTTTCAGTCTGGTCTTGCTCAGTTTCAAGGTCATCAGCGCCCGTTTCTTCCCTCATCGCTTCCTCGATTTGAAGTTCATTTAAAATCTCAATGTGACCAGTTTCTTCTAAGATAGTGCTGGCATGTCTTTCATGTTTTAAGATTTCAGCCTTGACTTCATCAGAAATACCTTGACCTTCTTCCTCAATCTTTTTAATTGCCTCTACAACATGACCCAAATCAACGGTCGCTTCACTAACTGTTTTAACAGGCTCATTCAAATCATTGATTTGTTTTGGAACTCCCTTTACAGCTTGTTGATTTGCTTTGACAACAGTCGTTTCACTAATCGCTTCAATATGCACTTGGGCTGGTTTTTTACCAAATAAACCAAGAAACCCTTTTTTCTCACGAGAAATGACTTTAATATGTGCCTTCTTCCTTGGAATATCTAATTCCTTCAATCCTTTCTGGATTGCTTCTTCAACAGTTGAACCTGTAAATACTACCATTACCAGATTCCTCCTTATTATTTCGTTTTCTGAGCCTTTTTCTTGGCTTTTCTTTTTCTATTTTCCAAATCTTTCTGTGCCTGTACTACAGCCTCGCGCTCTGCGATAATCTTGAATGGATTGTTCAAGAAATAGGTTTGCAAGACTTGGTAAGCATTGGACACTGTCCAGTATAGGGCAACTCCACCTGGCGCATAAACTGCAAAGATAAAAATCAAGACTGGAATCCCATACATCATCGCTGTCGTAGCTCCATTACGCTCAGACAAGGCTTTGTTGGACAACCAAGTACTTAAAAAGGTGAATACTGCTGCTAAAATCGGAAGAACAAGGGTTGTATCTACACCACCAAGGTTAATCCATAAGAAATGACCTGTCTTTAAAAAGTCAACTCTTGATAGGGCTTGGAACAGGGCCAAAATAACCGGCATCTGAATCAAAATCGGCCAAAGAGAGTCTGACTGTCTGACACCCATTTCTTTAAATACTTTACGCATTTCCTTCTCTAGTTTGGTTCTGCTTTCCATATCTCGACCTGGATATTGTTCTCGAAGCGCCTTAATGCGTGGCTGAGCTTCCTGCATTTTCCTAGAAGCCACCATTTGCACCTGAAAGACTGGCAAGAGGACTGTACGAATCAAGACCGTAAAGAGAATAATCCCCACTCCGATACTAATATCAAACGATAAAAAGCGAATGATTTCCGCAAAGAAGTAAACAAATTTACTCCAAAAATCAGCCGAATTGGCTGTAATATCGCTAGTTGTCCCACTAGTCGCACAGGCTGTCATGATCAATAGAGACAGTCCTAGCAAACTAGTCAACTGTAGTTTCTTTTTCACTCCCATTTCCTTCCTGGTAAATCTTTGATAATTTTAATACGTGGAGTAGATTTCTCTCCATCTCTGCGTATCCCAAGGTTTCAACCCCTTTTCGAGCAATGACAACAAAGTCGACATCTTCTACCAGACTCCCTTTTGCATTCTGGATAACATGCCGAATCCGTCGCTTAATTTGATTTCTAGTGACGGCATTCCCCAGTTTTTTGCTAACTGATAGACCTACTCGAAAATGGTTTTTCTGGTTTTCCAACTGGTAGACAACAAATTTGCGATTGGCAAAACTTGTCCCCTCCTTGAAAATCGCCTTAAAATCTTTCTCTCTTTTTACACGAAAGTTTTTCTTCAAAACTCAACTCCATCTATTAAATTACTACTATTATACCATATTTTTCAAAAAAGCCAATCATAGCAAGGTTTTGGACAATTTCATCAGAAAAAGGAGCCGGAAAATCTCTTTCCCAACTCCTTGTCCTAAATATTTTTTCTAGTTTTACTTATTTTTTCAAGCGTTCAACGTCACGGGCAATGACCAATTCTTCATCAGTTGGAATAACCAAAACACGGATTTTCGCTGCATCTGTTGAGATGTCTCCTGTCACACCAAAGACATTCTTTTCATCATCAACATCACAACCAAACCACGAAATTCCTGAGATTACATCACGACGGAAATTCGCTGCATTTTCACCGACACCTGCTGTGAAAACAATGGCATCTGCTCCATTTAGCACTGCAAGGTACTGACCGATATGTTTTTGGATACGGTCAACATACATTTCATAAGCCAAGCTAGCGTCGTGATTCCCTTCTGCTACAGCTGCTTCTATATCGCGCATATCGCTAGAATTAGCAGAAACTCCCAAAAGACCTGATTCACGATTCAGAACACGACTAATATCTTCTGGTGTGTTAAAATCATCTGTATATTGCATTAAGTAAGGAATGATAGCTGGATCAATGTCCCCTGTACGAGTTCCCATCATAATACCACCCAGAGGAGTGAAGCCCATAGAAGTGTCGACAGACTTACCAGCTTTCACAGCTGTAATTGAGCCTCCGTTACCAATATGACAGGTAATCAACTTCAAGTCTTCTAATGGACGTCCCAAGAGTTTTGCTGCTTCTCCTGCTACAAACTGGTGACTTGTACCGTGGGCACCATATTTACGCACCTTGTTTTCTGTGTAATATTTTGTTGGTAGAGGGTAGCGATAAGCTTTCTCTGGCATACTTGTGTGGAAGGAAGTATCAAAAACAACTACACTGGTAATGTCTGGCAACAATTCCTTAAAGGCACGAACACCTGCCGCATTGGCTGGATTGTGGAGAGGAGCCAACAAGCTCAACTCTTCAACTTTTTCTAAAACATCCCCCTCAACAACTGTTGATTCTTTGAAATATTCTCCACCGGCAACAACACGGTGTCCAACACCTGTAATCTCGTCATAAGTCTTGATAATATCGAAACGAATCAAGTCATCCAATAAGATTTTAACAGCTTGTGTGTGATTTTCGATATCTAAAATTTGTTGTTCAGAACGACCATCAAATTTTACAGTTGAAATTGAATCTTTCAAACCGATACGTTCAATCAAACCTTTGGCTAATACTTTTTCTTCTGGCATTAAGTATAATTGCCATTTCAAACTTGAACTTCCTGCATTGATTGCAATTGTTTTTGTCATAACATGATACCTCTTTTTAAGCGTTTTCATCTATTATAACAAAATCTATTTTATATTTCAGTACCTTGAGTCCATTTTTGAAAATTTTCTTTAAATTTCATTAAAACACTTGCATCTTGCAAGCTAGCAAGTGGATAAATAAAAGGCTCCACTGCTATTTCACTTTTCTTCTGTAGGATAAAAATAGTCTTAGATTGTTTGGCATTAGCAAAGAGATTTTCAGGCAAACTAATCATAGCAACCAGACTTGCTTCTTCTTTCAACCACCCTTTCAACAAATCACTTTGAGGGCTGGTCAACAAATCACTCGGAGCTAGAAAAATAGCATATCCATCTGACTTGAGGTACTTAAGTCCTTGTTCCATAAGCAAGTGATGGGCGTAAGTATGTTCTTGGCTAGAAGCAACTTGATGGCGCGCTGCAACGGCATCATCAGGATAATAGCCGACAGGCAAGTCGCTGATGACCACATCACTTTCTTTGAGCATTTGTGGACGAACGGCATCTCCTTGGACAAAACCAGCCTGCAAACCAATTACATCTGCCATGCTAGCTGCCAAATCAATCAGCAAATCATCCACTTCCATTCCCAAGTAATCCACTTTCTTAGCAAGAGAGGTTAAGAAAGTAGCGCCCAGAATTCCCATCCCAGACCCCATTTCGAGGATAGTAATTTCCTCCTCTTTAAACAACTCTTCCACAATAAACACCAAAAGCAAAGCAATGACATCTGGTGTAAACTGGTGATTGGCCTGCAAGGGTTCTGTTTGCCCAGCCTTCATCAAGAGAAACTGGTAGGTCTTGAGCCATTCTTCTTTGCGAAGCGCTAAGCGTTTAAGGGCTTGATTGTTGTCTTTGACCTGGTTTAGCTCAGTCTCACCATCCAAATAGATGCTATTTTGCTCCACCAAGGCGTCATAAAAGTTGGTCGCCAAATCACTTTGGATAATTTGGACATTCTCTAGTAAATAGGTATAAGCTTGTTCAATTTTTTCAAAATCCATATTCCTATCTTATCAAATTTCCCTTCTTTTTTCCATCCTTATAGAAAGTCCTATATGAAAGAGTATAAATGATAAGTTGGGCATCTAAATCTGATAACAAAAGTTTTTCTATAGACCCTTGGTAAGGATGCTTATTCCGGCAAATGGTACTAGAAATATATCCGCCCAACTTCCCTAGAGAAAAAACGGAACATGAATTGACTTACTATTTTTACAGAGTTTTCCAAGTGTTATACTAAGTTTCCATTTATATCTTTTCCCGTTTTCCCAACAAAATTTTAAAGAATTTTTATTTATTGTACAATAAATAAAAACTGAAAGGAAGTTTGAGATGAAAAAATTTTTAAGATTTGTACCCATTTTATTATTGGCTATGGATATCATCATTATTGTTGGTGGATAATTCTTATCTATATAGGCATGGACGTGTTCATTATTCGATATCTCATACAACTGCTAAATAAGTTATATGAGATTAATTCAATAAACTTAGAATTATATTTAGAAAAAGGAGAAATGGGTTGAGCCTATCGTGGAGTAATTATAAGAAAAATTTTTTGATAATACTTTGTTCTACTTCATTCATAAGTTTTGGGAATGGTATGTTTAATATTATCGTTGGTAAACTTTTATATGATAGAACTGGTTCAAGTGCTGCATTTGGATTAACTTTTATTATTGAGGCTCTTATTGGTATATTGTTGCAGGTATTTGCGGGGACTGCTATAGATAAACTTAATCCAAAATGGATTATGAATCTATTTGGTTTTATAAAGGGATTTTCTACTCTTTTGACTTCATTATTAATCATATTTACAGAGTTTTCACCGATAGTATTATTAGGTATTCTAGTTATTATTATTAATTTCGGAAAACCATTTGAAAGAACTGGTTCGTTTGTAGTAGTAACAGAAGTAGCTCCTAACCATAGTGAGTTGATGAAACTCAATGGCTATAATGCTAGCTTGTTACAAGCAGGACAAATTCTAGGAGCTTTTGTAATAGGACTATTATTAAGTTTAGCTAAAGCTGAATACTATTTAATTTTAGTTAGTATATGTTATATCGCTAGTGCAACATCGTTGTTATTCCTTGATATAATTAGTAGCTTATCAAAAAATATATTGCATATTTTTTCAATAAAGGAAAATTTTAAATCATGGAAAAAATTTATAGGAACTGTATCAGTCAATAAAAAGTTGGTGTCATTGATTATATTAAATGGAGGGGACTATAATTTTTCAAATTTTTTCACACTTTCTATTGTACCTGCAACTTACATGTTTTTTAATAATGACAATAAAATGCTTTCTTATATCGATGTAGCATATGCTCTTGGCGCAATATTATCTGGCCTTTTCATATCAAAAATATCCCGAAAAATCCAATTAAGACATATAAATATATTAGGTATGATTATTACAGGACTCATGTTTCTTTCCCAAGCAGAGTTTCACAATAAAATATTCTTTTTATTCACATGTCTTATTTTAGGCTTTAGTAATGCTTCTTCCTACACTACATTCTTAACTCTAATACAAAAAAATACTGAGTCCGATAATAAAGGAAAGATCGCTGCATTACGTAATTTTTCTTTTTCTCTAACCTCACTATTTTTTATACCTATTATTACATATTTTCAAGACATCTCTATTTATCTTGGATATATTTCTTCAGCTATTACTGCGTTTTTATTCGCTCTAATTTATAAATTGACAATTAAAAAAGGAGAGTAAATTGATACCATTTAAAAATTGGGAATTACCCAAATTTGATTTATTAAGAGACAATTTATATTCTGCTAGTTTTTTCTTAATGAAGCTAATGCCTGCTCGTTACATTATTGAATCTTCCCTTAAATCAGGTGAACTCCGTGAAGGAATGACAGTTATTGAAACTACTTCTGGCACTTTTGGTCTAGCTTTAGCAATGATTTGTGCTGAAATGAAAATACCATTGAAATTAGTTAGTGATCCTGCAATTACTCCTGAGTTTAAACGTAGGATAGAACTATTAGGAGCAGAAATTCATATAATTTCAGTGGATAATCCTGAAAAATATGGTGGATATCAGCCCCTTCGATTAAAGAAAATTAAAGAATTCTTAGATAAAGGGAATTATTTCTGGCCAAATCAGTATGACAATCTAAATAATCGGAGGAGTTATTTCAAGTTGGCTGAATATATTTCTAATAATTTTTCTAAATTAGATTATATTATTGGTCCAGTAGGTTCTGGTGGTTCAATGAATGGTTTAGCCATCTATTTAAAGAATTATTTCCCTCATTTGAAGTTTGTTGGTGTTGATACTCCAAATAGTATATTATTTGGACAAAGAAACGGAAAAAGAGAACTAAGAGGATTAGGAAATAGTATTTTACCTGCTAATCATAATATTAATAATTTTGATTTAGTAACTTGGGTACCACCTCAGCAGGCATATTATTATACGCGAGAGTTATATAGAAAGCACGGTCTTTTTATGGGTCCAACAAGTGGAGCAGCGTATTCCTTTGGACAGTGGCTCACTCAAAAAAATAAGAATTGTAATGTATTATGTATATTTCCTGATGAAGGATATAGATATTTTGATACAGTTTATAATGATGAGTGGATAATGAATAATAAATATAATATTATTGACTCAAATGATTTAATACCAAAAGAAGTTTATAACCCCATGGAAAATATAGGGAGTTGGACATACAAGTACTTAACGAAAGAGGACAAAGATGAAAGTAATTATTTTGAGAAATAGTTTGACATGTTTAGATGAAAACAATATTCTAATTGGTAATGCATTTCTTGAATTAGGACATGAAGTGAGTTTTGGATTAATAAATTCAGTCTACTCTCAAAACTACAGTGTAGCTGTCAAAGGAATTGAATATAAAGAAAAATTAGAAATTGATTCAAATCTAGTCGGAGACCTTAAAGACATGTATTTAATTGATTTTAATTTAGTCTGGGTAATGAATCAGCCACATCCTAATTTAGAAAAGGATGTTTATCAATTACTATGGCTAGCCAGCCAAAAAGTAAATTTTGTAAATAGTATTGAAGGAATCTACTTCTTAAATAATAAGAATAGTTTAGGATTTGTAGACGATATAAAAGAATATTTAATTGAGAGCTATACTTCAAATGATTTTAGTTTTATTAACAGATTAGTTACTCTTTCTGATGATAAGTGGGTTCTCAAACCAACAAATTCTGGCTGTGGCTCAGATGTATTTGTTATTGATAGAAACGAATCAAACACTAGAGCCTTGTTACAGTCGGCAACTGGGAATTCGGAAATGGGAGCTGTTATTTCTGGAGATAGTATTTTGGGGATTACTGAAAAATATACCGTGCTTCAAAAATACATTAGAGAGGTTAAAAAAGGCGAAAAGAGAGTTATTTTATGTGCTGGAAAGATAACTGCAGTACATGGAAGAGAGATTCAAAATGGAGAGAATCGTTCAAATATTAGTCAAGGTGGGAAACTAACTTCAGCAGAATTAAATAATGAAGAAACCGAGATGTGTGAACTAATTGGAGAGGCATTGTTGGAAAAAGGAATTAGATTTGTGGGGATAGACATTTCGTTCCCATATCTGCTAGAATTCAATATTGTTAATCCTGGTGGTCTTTATGATTGTTACTTATCAAGCGGAAAAAACAATTCAAAGCTTGGAGTTTATAATATATTAAGTTTTTTTGATTTATTGTGAGGTTATAAATGAGATATAAGCATTTACTTATTATAAGTGGTAGAGACACTAGTCTAAAGTATATTAGTCACTTGCCAATAAAAGTTACTATGGTTCAGACCTTTTCAAGAGTCACTAGTTTTCAAAAATCTACGTGTAGTAATATGATTTTAGTTGATGATATAGAACAAAGCGAGCAAGAGATATTACTAGAATTAAAAAAAATTCATGAAATTAATCAGTTTGACGCAGTCATCTCATTCTTAGAATTTTATTTAGAATTTGCAGCGAAAATTTCAAGAGACTTGAATATTTTAGGTAATAGTGTAGAATCAGTTCAAATTTGTAATGATAAATATCTGATGAGACAAAAATTGGATCAGCTTGATATTCCTAATATAAAATATAAAAAAGTAAATACAATTGAAGATATAGCAGAATTTTGTAATGACAATAAGTATCCCTTTATTTTAAAACCTAAAAGTGGATATGGAAGCATTGGGGTATATAAAATTAATTCATCCGACGATTTAGAAAAGGCTTTTGTATGGAGTAAACATTCCTCTGATGAATTAATAATTGAGGAATTTATTGAGGGAGACGAATACAGTATTGAGGGATGGATGAATGAAAAAGGTGACCATGAAATATTGGCAATAACAAAAAAAATAACATCCTCTGAGCCATATTTCATTGAATTAGGTCATACTCAACCAACTAATTTATCTTTTCCTATTGAGGATAAAATTAGACACTATACAGATAAATTTTATAAAGGGATCAATAATAAAATTGGTCCTACACACACAGAGATAAAAGTTATTGAGAATAGTGATATAAAGTTTATTGAAGCTCACACGAGATATGGAGGTGATAGAATTTGGGAATTGTTATTGATGACTCAAGGGATCTCTATACAAAATTTGGTTATTAGTTCACTATTTTCTTTTGATATAACAAAGTATAATCGAATTGCTAAATATGCAACTATTTTATTTTTATTTTCGGACAAGGAAAGAAATATTGTAATTGAAAAAATTAACGAAATCATCTCGATCACTGATCTTATAGCTTATGAATTACCTAGGAACACTGAAGTGTCAAAATTAGAGAAATCTGATGATAGATTTGGATACGTCATTTGTAAAGGAGAAACTGAGGCTAAGAGTTTAGAGAATGCAATGAAAATATTACGTAGAGTAGAAGATAGTATTAGAGAGGTATAAATGAAGCTATTGAAGAACGTGAAGTATATATCTAAATTCTATGCACATCATGGAGAAATTATTCAGGGAATATTTACTGATTCATGTGATCATGAAGTATCTGCACTGGTAACTTTACCTTTTAACTTAATGTACTCAGAAGCAAAGTTTCAGATTATTGAAGGTATGAGAGAAATATATGTACTTCCTAAAAGTAAGAAATTTTCTCAAGAAACCATAGATTATTTGAAAGATAAGTACAAACTTTACAATAAAGGCGGTATAATAGAATTAACCAGTAACATAAGGGAAACTAAAGGATATGGTTCTTCCACGGTAGATATCTGTTGTATTATTTCAGTAATATCTAAGGCCTTTGCTTTAAATATCACTGAAGATAAAATGGCTAAAATAGCACAGAAAATTGAGAAGGCTTCTGACTCCACAATGTACATAGATAAATGTATTTTATTTCAGCAGAGAGAAGCTATAGTAAAAAAAGAATATACACATAAACTTCCTAAAATGATCATTGTTGGTGTTGATACAGATGTGAATAGCAAAGTGATTACTTCAGATTTGGAAGTTCCAGATTATTCTTTGGAGGAGAAAAAGATGCTCAATCAAGCATTACGGTATTTTGAGGAATCTCTTCTAACCGAATCTGTAGATTTATTGGGTGAAGCTGCAACGATAAGTGCAAAAATTAATCAAAAGTATCTAAAAAAGCCAAAATTTAAAGAGTTGTTAGAAATAAAAAACAAATCAGCAGCGTTGGGGCTGCAAATAGCACATAGCGGTACGTTGGCTGGTTTAATTTTTTCTCCTGAGCAAAAGGATTTAGACGACAATCTAAGATTGTGCAGTAAGTTACTAGATGAGATAGGTTTAAAAAAGCATTATATTTTTGAGGTTGAGTGATATGAAAACATTAGTAATAATTGAAACGACTACAAGTGGAGCAGGGAATAAAATAATTAAATCAGGAATACAACATGGTTATAAAATTATTTTCCTTTGTTCAAATTTAGACAGGTATGTTAATCTCGAATTAGAACAGTTCTCTAATTTTGAAATCATCATTACAGATACAACCTCATTAGAGCAGGTAATATCTACCATTAACAATATAAAAAACTTAACGGAAAACCTTTTCGGGATAATATCTCTATCTGATTCTTATATTGAAATAGCATCAAAGGCAGCAGAATATTTTAATCTTACCTCATCTAATTCTGAATCTTTAGAAATGATAAGAGATAAAGGGAAGGTACGAGAACTTTTTAAGGGTTATAAATTTTCTGTAGAGAATAAGGTGATATACGATGTTAAAGAGCTTGAAGAGTGGAATACTTTTCCAGCAGTTACAAAGTCAGTAAATGGAACAGGAAGTATTGATGTAAAAGTCTCTTTACATAAGGATGACTTATATAAAGAGACAAAAAAGATGCTAGCAAAATATGGAGAAGTACTTATTGAAAAGTATGAAACAGGTAATTTAATTAGCCATGAATTACTAGTACAAGATGGTAGGATGTTAAGTTTAGGATTTACAAATAGAATTCTTGGGCATATACCACATTTTGTTGAGGTTTCCTATTCTTTCCCTTATATATTAGATTTACAAGAAAAACAAAAATTGGAACAATATAGTGATATAATTATCTCTTTACTTGGTTATAGAAATGGCGCACTTCATATTGAATATATTCTAACTGAGAATGGACCAAAACTAATTGAAATAAATGGTAGATTAGGTGGTGGAATGCTCGGTCCAATGATTTCAAAATCTTTTGGAATAGATATCTATGACTACATCATTAAGATTTTTTGCTCTGAAAAAAATGTGGAAATGAAACACTTCTTACCTCAAAAAGCCTATTCTACTACTGTTATTTACTCCCAAAAAGAGGGAGAATTATTATATAAAGATGATTCACTGGTACATAGTTACCCTAATATTGAAGAATTCTATTTTAGTGCTAAAATTGGTGATTACTTAAAAGAACCTACTAATTTTAAAGGTGATTTAGGTTATATAATGTCTTTTGGTAAAAATACTGAGGAAGCATATCTTAAGGGGCAGTCAGCGTTATCTACCTTAATAATGAAAATAAAGGACTAAAGTAATAACTCTAAATATATCTGATTTTTATAGGACATTTCATAAAAAAATCTACATACCTAGAGTCCTATTTAGTTATGTATCTTACATAAAGAGAAAGGAATTAATTATCATGAAATTATCTTTGTATAGTGAAGTTGACCATTACCATTCTTTAAGTTCTTATTCTTTAAATGATATTACACATACTGATACCCCAAAAAATATTATTGAAAAGTCTAAAAAAGATAAGTATAGATACCCAATAGTAATACTTAATAAAGAACATAAAGTAATTGGATTTTTTTGCCTACACCTAAACACTGGTCCTAAAGAGTATGGCTATTATCAAAATGATTATGCGCTTATTAGAGGATTTTCTATTGATGATAATTTCAGAAATCAAGGATATGGTTCTAATGCTCTGAATAAAATATTTGAATTCATAGACTCAACTTTAAAATTAGAAATTAACCATATTGTATTGGCTGTAAATGAAAAAAATATATTGGCTCAAAAAGCATATAGAAATTCAGGTTTTTTTGTTGTGAAAAAAGATTTAGAAGGAAAAAAGGGGAAATTAATTATTATGGAGAAAAGCAGAAACTAGTATCATTGCTAATTTCTGCTTTTCACTAAGTCTGCTATAAATTTAGTATCCTAGCTTATTTGCATATTTGAGAGAAATGCCAAATTTCAATTTAAAAATTTTTTAAATTTGTTTCTTATAGTTTGTCTTTTAATAATTTTATTATATAATAGATGTATTTTAAATAAATATTGGTTGTGAAAGTTGGAATATCGACATGAAATCAAATTTTGGACAAACCTTACGAAAAATTAGAAAAAGTAAAAATATCTCCATCACTCAATTAGAAGATGGTTGTTTATCGAAATCTCAAATTTCAAGATTTGAACGAGGAGAGTCTGAAATTTCATGTATAAGACTGATTAATCTTCTTAATAAATTAAATGTTACTATTGATGAGTTTATTTCAATACATAACAATAATACGTTGCCTCATTTCCCAACACTAATTAATAACATAAGAAAACTCTATTCTCGAAATGACGTGGAATCGTTAAAAATCTTACTTAATGCAAACTCAAAATACACCACTAACTCTCTAGAAAATACGATGCTGAAATCTCTATTATATACACTTACTCCTGACATTTCACCAAGTGAAGAGGAATTACTTGAATTAACTGATTATCTATTCTCAGTTGAAATTTGGGGTTTTTATGAAATAGTGCTACTTGGAAATTGTGTTAGAACCCTCAATTATAACACTGTCTTCTTGTTAACCAAAGAAATGCTCAAAAATTACCACTTTTCAGTAACTAATAAAACTAATAAAATTTTAGTGACTCAGCTCTCAATAAATTGCTTAATAAGCAGTATAGATAATGAGATTTTTAGTAATTGCCAATTCCTTATCAAAAAAATTGAAAATCTACTCCGAGATGAGTTAAACTTTTACGAGGAGACTGTTTTTATCTATGCTAATGGATACTATGAGCATAAACTTGGACTAAGTACAGGTAAGAAAAAGATGGAAAAATCCCTTAAAATCTTAGAACTATTAAATAAACATCATTTGCATTCAAGTTATAAGAAACATTACCTAGAACATATAAAACAATAAAGGCTTATCGCTATCTACTGTTTAGTAGCAAACACGGCAAGTGTACGGACACTTACTGAAAAATTGACGAAGCAGGCCTTTTAAGGTACTGCTTCGTCAATTTTTATATTAGGAAGAATCCTACCTCTACTCTTTCAAATTTAAAAGAGATCTCATTATGACAAATTGCACTTTTCAAAGAGAAGTTGACACAAAGTCATACCAAAACTATGACTGAGTTTTTTATAAAATGTGTTTCTGAGGAACATATCTACATCATTAATATCAGGCTGAGCAAAAAGTCTTTAAAATCAGAAAAACGCATAGTATCAGATATTCAAGACCTGATATTATGCGTTTTATTTCACTTCATTTTCTCCTGAAATTGAGTTTTTCCCATCCTCAACATCTTCTAGCCAATATTGCCAACAACACCAATTAAATGGCAAAGTATGTGAACACCCTTATAGAAAAGACGTGGGCTAGGAATTCTCTTTCTTTTCAAGCTCCTCTTCTGATTTTTTCTTCTCTACTTTTTCGCTTGAATCGGTCGCTACCTCCTCCTTTTTATCCTTTTTCTCTTCTTTGATTTTGACTGAGGGAAATAGGAACTCATATTGACTCTTAGGCGTACGAACCGTCGTCACCAAGCTTGTTTTCTTATTTTGATAGCTCACCTGACCTAGGTTATAAACCTGTTCTCCACTTTCTTGCTCAACCTTATCTTTGGTTCGCTTGGCCATGGCAAAAGCAATTAACTTTTCTTTATTTAAAGCATAGTCTCGATGGTGGACGACTTGTCGGTTCAAGTAAAATTGTAACAAAAGACTAAAGATGGCTGCCATGGTGACTGCATAGAGGAGAACACCTGCCTTAACTTTTTTCTTTTTCCACACGATAGATGAACTCCCTTTCTAAGCCTTTTTTGAACTGGAAACGAAAGCGAACCACTTGATTGTCCTCTGTAATCTGTGCGGATTTGAGGCCATAAACCATCGGCTGATAACCCCGTCCACTGGCATCGGTTTTCCGAAAATCATCTGATTTAGACTTGCCTATCGCAATTTCCTTGCCATCCTGCTTCATATAGAGGCGATTGCCTTCTACTTTTTCGAACTGCGAACGGTCTAATTCTACCTCCAACTGGTCCACAAACAAGAGCCACTCTTTTTGCTCGCTTTGCTGCTGATAGCGAACATCTGAAATGAGGAGCTGACTCATGGCTTGAAAGAGAAGTAAGCTTCCACTGATGACAATGAGGGCAATCAAGGATTCTAACAAGGTAAAAGCCTTGACCTTATGGCTCTTTGATAGCCAACAACTGTTCTGAACCATGATAAACCTCCAATCCCTTTTCACTAGAAAACACCTGAATCTCAACTCCATTTATGTTTACCTGATTTTGACCTGTCTGCAAGGCCATCTTAGCTACCCTCAAGACTTCTTCCTTTTGCAAGATTTTTGCTTCTTCTTGTCTATTTTTTTGAATTTGTCCCAAAAGGAGGGTCGCAATGCTGGCAAAGATAGCTAGAGCGACTACTGCTTCCAGTAAAATTACTGCCCTAATTTTTTGTTTCCTTAATGCGTTTAATTTTTCCATTTCCTAGATATAATTGATAACGAATCGCTCCTTTACTGGTCTGAAATTCAACCTTAGCCAGGGACGAATTGCCCCCAGCTCGGTCAAATGTAATACTTTGTCCCGATGGTGACTGAATCCCTTTAGGGACTGTCAACTTTTGACTGCCATTGCTAATCGTCTGCCCATCTAAGTTCAGACTAGTCTTTTGCTGACTAGCTACACTGCGTTTTTGGGTTTCCCGATAGAGTTCTTCAAACTCCATAAAGAAAATCTGCTCCTCTACCGCCGCAAAAGTAGACTGGACAGAGCCTGACAAGCCCAAGGCAAGGATACTCACAAGTCCCAAAACCAAGAGGCTTTCCAGCATGGTAAAGGCCTTAATCTGCAACGGTTTGAGTCTTATTTTGTTTTGCATGATATTCTTTATAAGCTTTAGCTTGCTCTTCTGTGATTCGATCATTTGCTTGTAATTTGCTTAGGCTAGCATCTTCATTTTTTTCTAAGCTATAAAGCTCTGCCTGGCTTTCCACTACCTTAACAACAGCAGCTTTTCCTTTATCATTGACAGCCTCTTTTTGCTTGGTCAAATTTGGTACAAAGAGTAATAGAAGCACGCTGATGATGAGCAAGACCACCAACATCTCCACAAGTGTAAAAGCTTTAACCTTAGCTTTTTTCAAGAATGTCATCATTTTTTTCATTTTAAAAATTTACCTCCATATTTTGATACATGGGCATGAGCATTGCCGCATAAAGTAAAACGATAATCAGTGCTACAAAGATAAAAACCAGTGGCTGCACCAAATTCATGGTGCGGTTGACTCGGGTAAAAAAGGCTTCCCAAGTTTTTTCAGCATAGATTTCCAACTCACTCCCCAGCTTAGACTTGACTTCACCATACTCGATGATGAGACTCAACTCCTTTTTAAAGAAAGGATAGGTTCCTATAGTTTGAGAAAATTCTCGACCATTTTGGAGAGAATGAGCCAAATCTTGACCGATTTCTTTAAAGAACTGGGAACCTTGTTCCTGCATCATTTGAAAAATCTGCGTCAACTCCATTCCCTGTGAAATCATATTCCCCCATTCACGTGCATAATAGGCTGTCAAATAGGTCTGCACAAAGATTCCAATAAAGGGAAGGCGCGCTAAGATAGAAAAGACGCGCATCTTAGAACTTCTTTTATAAAAAGTGAGTGCTAAAAGGACACCTACTGAAACAAAAACTATCATTCCTAGAAAGATTTGTGGCAGATTACCGATAATTTGGGTGGCAATATTGCTACTATCCAGTTGTGGGAGCAGGTAATTCCGTAACCCCAGCATAATTAAGAGAAGAAAACCCAGCAAAATCAAGGGATAGGTCGCTACTTCAATCAATTTTTTCTTGACCTTAGCCAGATTGTCCAGATATTCTTCTATCTTTCCCAAACTCAGGTGGAGATTGCCATGAACTTCAGCTAGGGATAACTGGGTGACAATGGCACTTGAACATCCCAAACTTTCCATCATTTCTGAGAATGATTTCCCCTGAGACAAGCCCACACGCATCTGGGTCACACACTGCCTGTCCAACAAAGCACTCCTATCTAAAAAGGAGATGGTCTCCACCAGATGAAAACCGCTAGAAAAGAGATTGTTAAATAGGGTGATGATATTTTTTTGCTTAGCTGTAGCTAATTTTTTCCGTCTCAGCCTGAAGACTTGTGATATGTCCATCTTTAAGAAGCTGGTCAATTTGCTCATTCCACTTGGCTGCTTGGTGTTCTTGATAATCTCTGCTTGCAAAGTCAACGATTCCTCCTCCCCCGATTAATCTCTGGTAGCAGACTCCTTGCAGAACAACTGCCAATTCTTCTTCACTCACACCCAACTCCAGCAGACGCTCATAAACACCTCGGATACTCTTGGCGTGAATGGTTGAAAAAACTGTTGCACCTGTCAAACTAGCTCTGACCACTGCACGCGCCGTCTCGCTGTCCCGAATTTCTCCGATAATCAAGAGATCTGGTCGATGACGCAAGGAAAGTTTGATTAGATTTTCATAGGTTAGGCCGATTGCTTCGTTCAACTGCAACTGAAGCATGTCGTCCTGCTTGATTTCTACAGGATCTTCGATGGACATAACTTGTTGCCCCTTAAAGAGTGACTTGGACAATTCATGCATCAGGGTCGTCTTACCACTCCCAACCGGGCCAGCAAAAAGATAGAGTCCCCGTTGCCTGTACTGCTTGCCTAATTCTTCAATATCCTGAAACCAAAAATGCAAGTCCTGCTCTTCATCGTGCAACAAGCGAATGACTAAACTCTCATGCCCTCGATAATCGCCTACGGTAGATAAACGTAGGGACGCCATCTTCTGGTCATATTCATAGTCACAGGAACCGAGTTGACTACGTCGCTTTTCTCCCACATTCATACCCGCCACAAACTTAAAGTGACTGATGACGGCCGCAAATTTTTCGAAGTTATAACAGCCAATTTTACAGCGCTCGTCTCCTACCCTCATATGAAGCTCATAGGCATCTAACTTAGGGACAAAATAAATATCTTGCGCTCCTTTTTTCCGGGCCGAACGAATGATTTCTTGTGCAATTTCTTGAACCATACCTACCTCCTCACCTATACTATTCGCAAAGATTTGGGAAAAATAAAAAAGCAACTCCAAAAAGTTACTTTTTCTCTATTTTACTTTCATACGGCAAGAACGGTGCCTTTCCTTACCTGTTTGTTTTTCATAGCCTGGACGTAGTTTTTCATCTGGAATAACCTGCTCATCCTGTAAAAGAGCCAAAGAATGGTATTGTTGTAAATACTCGTCACATTCATCACACCAGCGTTGGTCTTCTGGGTCCCAAAAAATGGTCATCAAATCACTTCTACTTTTATAAAGAGGGGATTCTTGTTCCAATCTAAACCAGCAAGTTTTGTAGTATTTGAGAGCATCATAATACTGGTCAAATTTCTTACTAGCTACAATATCTTCTTCCCAACCTTCTAAGAACCACCAGGGTTCAAAATCTCCGTACATTTCTATAACACGATACATATTCATTCATTCCTTTGTACCGTATATTATAACCAATTCCGCTAAACAAGGAAAGAAATATGCTCATTTCTTAATTTCTTGATAAAAAATCCAGCCATCTGATGGATGACTGAATTTCTATTTGCTTGTGTTCCAAAATCTTTTTACTACCTATGCTTCAGAAATATCGTTTTCGATGATGACCTTAATGGCATGGTGGTCTGCTGCCTTACCGAAGACTTCGTAGGCTTTTTCAATTTCACTGAGTTTGAAATAGTGAGTTACCAATTTTTCTGGTTCAATCTTATGACTTTCAAGTGCTTTCAACAATTGTGGAGTTGTATTTGTAGATACCAAACCAGTTGTTACATTGATGTTGCGAATCCAAAGTTTGTCCAAATCGAATTCAACTGGTTTACCATGTACACCACAGTTGGCAACTGTTCCGTCTACACCGATAATCTTTTGACAGAAATCAAATGTTACAGGAATACCAACAGCTTCGATAGCGACATCCACACCACGACCATCTGTCAAATCATAAATTTCTTTAATGGCTTTTTCAGGATCTGAAGAATTAACCTTATGAGTCGCACCGAATGATAGGGCAGTTTCCAAGCGGTTATCATCTAGGTCTACCATAATCAATTGAGCTGTCAAAAGTGCAGCCAATCCAACTGGTCCTGAACCAATAATAGCTACGCTACAACCAGGTTCCACTTCCCCTTTTAAGACACCAATTTCATATCCAGTAGGCAGAATGTCTGATAGCATAACCAAGGATTCATCTGACAAGTCTTCTGGAGTATGGTAAAGAGTGTTATCTGCATGAGGGACACGTAGATATTCAGCCTGCATACCATCAATCAAGTGACCGAAAATCCAGCCCCTTCGTCTTCACAGTGGGCATAAATTCCTTTTTTACAGTAGTAGCATTTACCACAGGCGCAGACACAAGAAATCAAGTCCTTGTCGCCTTTTTTGAAGTTAGAAACTCCTTCCCCAACTTCTTCAACAATCCCAATCCCTTCGTAGCCAAGAATGGTACCACTTTGACAAGCAGGAACATCCCCTTTGATAATATGGAGGTCTGTTCCACAAATAGTATTTTACGATACGCACAATAGCGTCTGTTGGCTTGCGAAGCACTGGTTTATCTACATCAACAAAAGAAGCAAGTCCTGGTTTAACATAAGTATAGGTTTTCATAAAGCACTCCTCCGTTTTTTAAATGTACTATTTATAATATAATTGCAAGCCTTTTCAATTGGCTCTTTAGGTATTTTTGTGATATTTTTAACTTTTTTATTTACCGGTAAAGCAATGTAGATAAAAAAGCAGAAGCTAGCCTCTAACTTCTGCCTTCTCTCTTATGACTCATCTCCAATTTTTCTGATACCTGCAACAAAAATCGAAGATAATAATAATTGGGTAACACTCAACTGATCAAATCCAAAAATGTAATGTTCTAGCAAATGAAATAAGAAAACAAACAAAAACAAAGATAATAAAATCTTACACATAGATTTAAGCCCAGAAATTAATCCGTCCATTATTTGGATATACATCCCTAGCATCAACCCATTGAGCTACCGCATAACCTACATTGTAGAAAATGTTAATATAATCAAATATACGTTCAAGAAGTTCAGCTAACCGATTGCTATAAATGCCTAAACGAATAGCAGCTTTTTTAGCTACCCTACTTAAAGTAGCTTTAGCAACTGCCAATCCTTTTTTCTTTACCAAATTACCAATGCCTGCCACACCACCGGAAATAGCAGTAGCAATTAGATTTTCTACTTTTTTAAACTTTTTTCATTTTTTCAAGTACAGTTTTTCAAATTATAGTAAAAAGAGCCAGAATTATACTGACTCTTCTATTGATTATTAAACTTAGAAGCACGTTCTTCTCCCCACCAATAGGGCATTAGTTCTGCGACTTTCACTGTCTTTCTTGTATCGTAGTCCATCATGAATTCTGCATCTTTATTTTCAGCGTTCAACTCTAATAGGAATTCTCTGCAAGCTCCACAGGGCATTCCTGAACTTCCACCATAAGGTGGTTTGTCGCGAAAGGCTAATACTTTTTTAACCTTAGTTTGTCCTGAAAATTGGTACATATTGAAGAGAGCTGCCCGCTCTGCGCAGAGATGGAAAACACCACAGGTTCCCTCCATACAGAATCCTGTAAATATTTGTCCATCTTCTGCTTCTACTGCGGCAACGACATGATTAGCATAAACAAAATCAGATACTTCATGTGGATTATACAATTTCTGTGCTTCTTCGTACATCTTTTCCCAGATGTCCATTATTGCCTCCTTCTTATTTAGAGATCTCTTTTAGCATGTTTTCGATATGCTGAATTGATTTTTTACGTCCAAGCAAGAAAATTGTATCTGGTAATTCTGGTCCATGCATTTCACCTGAAACTGCGATACGAATAGGCATGAAAAGATTTTTCCCTTTAATACCTGTTTCTTTTTGGACTGCTTTAATTTGTGGGAAGATATTCTCTGTCACGAATTCATCGTCTGTCATCGATTCAAGTTTTGCTTTGAAGGCTTCAAGAACTGTTGGGACTGTTTCCCCCGCCATGACTTCGCGCTCTGCTTCGGTCAATTCTGGGAAATCTGAGAAGAAGAGATCTGTCAATGGGATAATCTCATCTACTGATTTCATTTGTGGTTTATAGAGCTCAACTAATTTTTCAGCCTTGTCAGTCAATCGACCCGCTTCTTCTAAGAATGGTTTTGCCATTTCAAAGATGGTTTCTAGGTCCGCATTCTTGATATAATCATTGCTCATCCAGTCTAGTTTTTTCTGGTCAAAGGCAGCTGGAGACTTGCTGAGGCGGTTTTCATCGAAAAGTTTAATAAGCTCTTCACGAGAGAAAATCTCATCTTCGCCACCTGGGTTCCAACCAAGAAGAGCAATAAAGTTAAAGACTGCTTCTGGTAAATAACCTTTTTTACGGTAGTCTTCGATAAACTGAAGGGTGTTGGTGTCACGTTTAGACAATTTTTTACCAGTTTCAGAGTTGATAATTAAGGTCATGTGACCGAACTCTGGAGCTTCCCAACCAAGTGCTTCATAAACCATAAGCTGTTTTGGTGTATTAGCAATGTGGTCATCTCCACGGATTACATGAGAGATTTGCATATCGTGGTCATCGATAACAACGGCAAAATTGTAAGTTGGGTAACCGTCTTTCTTTTGGATAACCCAGTCACCACCGATATTGCCACCTTCAAATTCGATATCTCCTTTGACCATATCATGCCACTTGTAGATACCTGATTCATTGACAGCCAAACGAACCGTTGGGATGATACCAGCAGCTTCGCGTTCTGCGATGTAAGCAGCTTTTTCCTCTTCACTCATACCAAGGTATTCATTGATGTAACGAGGGGTTGCACCAGCTACTTCTTGGCGTTCGCGTTCAGCTGCCAACTCTTCTTCTGTAACGTAAGATTTGTAGGCCTTTCCTTCAGCTAGCAATTGGTCGATGTATTTTTGATACAAGTCCAAACGTTCAGACTGGCGGTAATTTTCATGTGTTTCTGGGCTTTCATCCCAATCCATGCCCAACCAACGAAGGTTTTCAAGCTGTGAACGTTCTCCATCCTCGACATGACGTTTACGGTCAGTATCTTCGATACGGATAATAAAAGTTCCACCGTGATGACGGGCGTATAGGTAGTTGAACAATGCTGTACGGGCATTTCCGATGTGTAGTAGTCCTGTTGGACTTGGTGCGTAACGTACGCGGATATCTTTTGACATAGTTTCTCCTATAAAGTATCTAGGCGTCTGCCTTTTTGCTCTCTATATTATATCACAAGTCTTGGCTGAGTCCAATTTCTATGGATAAAGAGAGTAAAAAGAGTGGGCAAACCACTCTTTTCTTCTCTTCTATTATAGACGTGCGTTAAGTTCTTTGCTCAATTCTTCAAATCCTGGTTTTCCAAGAAGGGCAAACATGTTACGTTTGTAAGCTTCAACACCTGGTTGGTCAAATGGGTTGATGGCATTCAAGTAACCTGAAAGGGCAATAGCCAATTCGAAGAAGTAGATAGTGTATCCAAGAGTGAAAGCATCTTGCTCAGGAAGAGTCACGTACATGTTTGGTACATCACCATCTGTGTGGGCAAGAAGAACACCATCAGTTGCTTTTTTGTTTACAAAATCAACGTCTTTTCCTTGAAGGTAACCAAGTCCATCAAGATCTTCTTCCAAAGTAGGGATAATCACGTTCTTACGAGGTTTGTCAACACGAACAACTGTTTCAAACATGATACGAGTTCCCTCTTGGATAAATTGACCCAATGAGTGCAAGTCAGTTGAGAAGTTGGCTGAAGTTGGATAGATACCTTTTTGGTCTTTTCCTTCTGATTCACCAGCCAATTGTTTCCACCATTCTGAGAAGTATTGAAGTGATGGCTCGTAGTTTACCAAGATTTCAGTTGCATAGCCTTTACGGTAAAGGATGTTACGAACGGCTGCGTATTGGTAAGCTTCGTTTTCAGAGATTTTGTCTGAAGTGTAGTCTTTACGAGCTGCGTTGGCACCTTCCATAAGGGCTTTGATATCAGCTCCTGACGCTGCGATTGGAAGCAAACCAACTGCTGTCAATACTGAGAAGCGTCCACCGATGTCATCTGGAACCACGAATGTTTCCCAACCATTGGCATCTGCTTCAACCTTAACAGCACCTTTTTGGCGGTCAGTTGTTGCATAGATACGTTTGTTGGATTCTTCTTGTCCGTATTTCTTAACCAAGAGTTCTTTGAATACACGGAAAGCGATGGCTGGTTCAGTTGTTGTACCTGATTTAGAAATCACGTTTACTGAGAAGTCTTTGTCTGCAACATACTCTACCAAGTCAGCAAGGTAAGTAGATGAGATTGAGTTTCCTGCGTAAAGGATTTGTGGAGCTTTGCGTTCTTCTTTTGTTTGCAAGTTAGCAAAATGGTGGTTCAAGAAGTCGATTGCTGCTTTCGCACCAAGGTAAGATCCACCGATACCGATCACAACCAAAACATCGCTGTCTGACTTGATTTGCTCAGCAGCTTTCAAGATGCGGTCAAATTCTTCACGGTCGTAGTTTTCAGGAAGGTCCAACCATCCCAAGAAGTCGCTACCAGCACCAGTTCCTTTACGGATCAATTCATCTGCTGCTGTTACTTGTGATTGCATGTATTCCACTTCATGTGGTGCAACAAATTTGTCTAAAACTTTTGAATAATCAAATTTAATATGTGACATGTTATTCCTCCAATATTTCTTCTTTTCTATCATAACGCTTGCCTTCGTTTTTTTCAAGTTTTTTTGTCGAATTTCTCCAATTTTTATCATAATTCAAACGTTTGCGTAAAAATCCCATATTCAAAAAAATTGAAAAAATAAAATAAAGAACGACCAGATACACCAGCCGTTACAGTTCATTCAATAAATACTCAAATAATTTTAAATTGCCATCTTCTTCATTAACTAGAAACTCTGGATGCCACTGCAAACCGATAATACGGTGTTCGTCGATAGACTCAATCGCTTCGATGGTTTGGTCTCTTGGATCAATAGCAGTTACACGGAAATTAGGTGCTAAATCTTTAATGCTTTGACGATGGACGGAGTTGACCTGACTTTCTTTTCCAAATAGCTTAGCCACCACGCTTCCTTCCACTGTCTCAATAGAGTGAGATGTCCCGAAAGGTAGTCCTTGCCAGTGACCTTCGATTTCTTGATTGAGGGTTCCACCAAAGGCAACATTGACAAGTTGAACACCGCGACAGATTGCCATAATTGGTTTGTTCTGACGGAGAGCTTCCTTCAAGAGTGCCAATTCAAATTCATCACGGACCAGATTGTAATCATCGCTCTCGATGGTCTTTTTCTCTCCATAAAACTGAGGATGGACATTTTGCCCACCTGTCAAGATGAGCTTGTCAATCATTTCTACATAATCGCGCACGACTGACTCATCACCGACAGGAATGACTAGAGGGAGACCGCCGACTTGACGAATGCTCTCTGCGAATCTACAAGATACAGATGAATGAATGTTTTTGCCTTCTGCGTCTACGGGACATAGATTTGCAGCAACTCCTACAACCGTTCTAGCCATGATGTCTCTCCTTTCGAATGTTAATACTCTTCGAAAATCTCTTCAAACCACGTCAGCATCGCCTTACCGTATATATGTTACTGACTTCGTCAGTTCTATCTACAACCTCAAAGCAGTGCTTTGAGCAACCTACGGCTAGCTTCCTAGTTTACTCTTTGATTTTCATTGAGTATAACGATAGTCCTATCATATCACTCAAAGCGTCTTTCGTCTAATATGTTTTTTTTAAGACTGTGATAAAAATTTTTTATGGACAAGAAAAAGCTGCCCCATAGGACAACTTCTTTCTTATTCAAAAACAAATTGATTGTGATAGAGTTCTGAGTAGAATCCACCTAGTTTCAAGAGTTCATGGTGGTTACCACGTTCAATGACCTCTCCATCTTTAAGGACAATAATCTGATCAGCATTGAGAATAGTTTTCAAGCGGTGGGCAATAACGAAACTGGTTTTGCCTGCTACAACTGCCTCCATGGCATGCTGAATCTTGCTTTCTGTCACCGTATCTACGTTTGAAGTGCCTTCATCGAGAATGAGAACTTCTGGATCTGTCATCAGGGTTCGAGCAATGGAAATCAATTGCTTCTGCCCTGTCGAGAAGATACTCTGCTCATCATCAATAAGAGTATCGTACTTATCAGGCAAACTTTCGATATAGTCGTGAATGTGGCTTGCTTTGGCTGCTGACTCAACCATTTCCTGACTGGCATCTGGCACACCGAAACGGATATTGTCTCGAATGGTTCCGCTAAAAAGAACGGAATCTTGCAAGACAATTCCCACTTTACTTCTAAGACTATCTAAATCATAGTCACGAATGTCTTTATCATCAAAATAAATACCGCCAGCATCAACATCATAAAAGCGATTGATGAGGTTCATAATAGTGGTTTTCCCTGAACCCGTTGGCCCAACAACTGCAGTCATCTGGCCTTTAGGGGCAGAAATGTTGACATCTTTCAAAATAGGTTTATCAGGCAAGTATGAAAAATCGATATGACTGATTTCAACACCTTCTTGCAACTGAGTGAAGATTGGAGCCTTTTCAGGTCGGATTTCTTCCTCTGCATCAAACATTTCCTGTATCCGTTCAGCCCCTGTAAAGGCCAACTGAAGACTTCCCCAACTAGCTGCAACTTGAATAATAGGCTGGTAGTACTGTTGTGAAAATTGGGCAAACATCACAATCAAACCTAGGGCTGTACTTGTTTCAATAGTCTTATCGTTTAATAGAACGGCCGAACCAGCAAAGATAACGACGGCTGTATTAACCAGACTCATCCCATTCATGACAGGGAACAGAATTCCTGAGAACATCCTTCCTTTAAAGGTTGCCTTGCGTACGCGCTCATTTTGTTCAAGAAATCCTGCCATCATATCCTCTTGAATTCCTTGCACAATCACGGCTTTTTGGCCTGAGATACTCTCATCCATATAGGCGTTGAGCTTCCCTACCTCTTTCTGCTGGAGATTGGTGTATTTGCGTGCCATTTTCACGATGAAAATCAGCATAAGGAAAGCCAATGGGGTGCTGGCAATGGTGATAAGAGCCAGCGTCACATTTCTCGAAAACATGACAAGAATCAGACCAATGTATAAAACAATATTGCTCATGACCTGAATCAAGCTTTCGTTAAAGGCTTGGAGGATATTATCCAAATCACTGGTAAAATGAGACAGGATATCGCCATCTTGTCGGCGGTCAAAGAAAGAAACCGTCAACCGAGCAAGCTTGCCAAAGAGGCCTTTGCGCATCTCGTTGGTCGACTCTGCAATCACGCGCGTCATGAGACACATGTATATGACACTGGAGATAAAGAGAACCAAAACCAGCAGACCAAGATTGACCATGATTCCTGATAGACTTTGCCAAACAAGTTCTGAATTGCCATCTTGATAAGCTTGAACTAAATTAGCTAGCTGCGTCACTGCTTGTCCAGAAAAGACTGGAAAGAGGGCTTGGGCAAGAGTCGCTAGAACAATCATCAGAATGACAACTACAAATGATAGCTTATAGACTTTAAAATAATGCCAAAAAAATTGAACTGTCTTCATTTTACTCCTCCTTTCCTTTCTGTGTTTCATATATTTCACGGTAAACAGCATTATTGACAACCAAGTCTGCATGCGTGCCTTGACCAATCAATCGTCCTTGATCTAGAACCAAGATTTTATCTGCATTAACAACCGAGCTAATCTTTTGCGCGATGATAATGGTTGTTGTTCCCTTCAAGTCCTTATTCAAGGCTTCTTGAACCAGGCGCTCTGACTTAGCATCCAAGGCCGAGGTCGAATCGTCAAAAATCAGAATACGTGGATTGCTGACAATCCCACGCGCAATCGACATCCTTTGTTTTTGTCCACCTGAGAAGTTGGTTCCTCGTTCCTCAACTGGACTTTCAAAGGTTTTCTCCATACGATGAATGAATTCACTGGCTTGGGCAATATTGGCTGCACGCTCCATTTCAAATAGAGTGGCATCTCCTTTGCCCTGTCTCAAGTTATCTGCAATGGTTCCACTGAAGAGAATAGCACGTTGGAGAACGATAGAAACAGTTTTACGCAGGGTTCCTTCACTCACTTTGCGAATATCCTTGCCTCCGATTTTGATAGCCCCTTCCTGCGGGTCAAAGAGACGTGGAATCAATTGAGCCAAGGTTGACTTTCCTGCACCAGTGGCTCCAACTACACCAACCATCTGACCAGGTTCAATAGTAAAGCTCACATCTTTCAGCATCGGTTCCTTATCCATTGGATAGGTAAAGGTCACATTTTCAAAGCTAAGACTTCCGACCAACTCTTCATCTGGGACATCCTTGAAGGTCATGGCTGGCTCTGCGTCAAGAATTTCTCGAATACGACGCATAGAAATCATGGCACGACTGACAGAATTTCCTAAAAATCCAACCATAACAATGGTAAAGATAATCTGGCTCAGGTAATTAACAAAGGAAGCAATAGAGCCAACAACTGACGGATCCGACTGAACCATCCCTGCAACTAGCCAAATAGAGAGGAATACCGCCCCATAACCGACCAACATCATGAAAGGTTCCACTACTGAAAAGGCATAACCAATGTAAAGGTTTTGACCAAGAAGCTCGTCTGAAACCTCCGTAAACTTAGCAAATTGCTCTTTTTCTTGGACAAAGGACTTGACCACGCGAACGCCACGCAGATTTTCCTTGGCAATGGCATTGATACGCTCAAGAAGGGTTTGAAACTTGGCAAAACGAGGCCCCATCATTCCCATCATGACAGCAGTCAAACCAAAAATCAAGACTACCATGAGAACAATCACCCACCACAGAGAAGGTAAGGTTTGAACTGCCAAGATAAAGGAACCGATGAACAAGAGGGGGAGTCTGAAAAGAATTTGGAAGGTCATCATGACGACGTTCTGAATCTGGTTGATATCATTTGTCATGCGAACGACTAGATTTCCCGCATTAAATTGTTCAATATTAGCATAAGAAAAGGTTTGGATTTTACGGAAGGCATCCTCCCGAAGGTCAGATGAAACTCCTTGGGCAATATAGGCTGCGAGGACAACATTGAGTCCACCAGCAACTAGACCGACTACGGCCACACCAATCAACCAAGCCCCGATACTATAAATAGCTTCATATTTTCCAGCAAGGAGGGCGTCTAACACTTCCTGCAGGTAACGCGGTTGCAAAAGTGAACTGGCAACCATCAAGCCTGTCATCAGGAGCGAAGCCAAGGCCTGCCACTTGTAGGTTTTTATTTTCTGAATCAGCATACTTTCTCCTTAAAAAATAGACAAAAGGGAGCGACAATGCGTCAGCTCCTTTTCATTCTGTTTGTGTGATGTTATTCTAGCAAAAAAGTGGGAACTTGTCAAAGAAGTCTCCTTGATACAGCTAGACTAACTAGTGAGTCTTGGTTTTATAGTTTCTGTTTTAACTCAACTAAGACATTCATAGCCTGCATAGGTGTCATATTGTAAACATCCAGTTTAGCTAATTCTTCTAGGATAGGATGTTCTTCAGTCGTATCAAAGAGTGAAATCTGTTCTGTGACAGCACTTGTTTGCCTCACGGGAGCAGGACTTTCTGTCCCTTGATTCTCTAACTGAGTCAAAATCTTATCCGCCCTTGCTAAAAGGTCTGCCGGCAAGCCAGCAATCTTGGCAACATGGATACCGTAGGATTTATCAGCTGGCCCTGGTTCAATCTTGTGAAGGAAGGTAACCTGCCCATCCTGTTCCAAAGTTGCCACGTGGACATTGACTAAGTGTTCCAAGCTAGACTCCAGACTAGTCAACTCATGGTAGTGGGTCGCAAAGAGGGTCTTAGCTCCGATGCGCTCATGGATATATTCGATGATAGACTGAGCAAGAGCCATCCCGTCATAAGTTGCAGTTCCACGTCCCAATTCATCAAAGAGAATCAAGGAATTTTTGGTCGCATGCGAAATGGCATTGTTGGCCTCCATCATCTCCACCATAAAGGTTGACTGACCTGAAACCAAGTCATCGGCTGCTCCGATACGGGTAAAGATTGCATCAAAAATCGGTAAATAGGCGCTTTCTGCTGGCACATAAGACCCCATCTGGGCCATAACCGCCGTCATAGCCAGCTGGCGCATGTAGGTAGACTTCCCACTCATGTTTGGCCCTGTAATCAGTTGGATACTGGTATCTTCTGCCATCTGAATCGTATTTGGAATATAGGTCTGAGCCCCCATAACCTTTTCAACGACAGCATGGCGCCCTTTCTGGATATCAATTCGCGAATCATCTCCGAATTCAGGTCGAATCAAATGCTGGGTTTCGGCCACAACTGCTAGACTTTGCAGGACATCAACTGTCGCTATGCCTTGAGCTAAAGCCTGCAAACGCTGGATATACTTGCTGACCTCTTCACGAATACGCATAAAGATTTCGTATTCTAGGTTGGCTGACTTCTCACGCGCCTCCAGCATATCGCCCTCGATACGGGCCAATTCTTCAGTCCCAAAGCGTTCCGAGTTTTTCAGCGTCGCCTTGCGGAAAAAGTGGGCTGGCACATTCCCCAGTTGTGAATTGGTCACATGGAAATAGTAGCCATCCTTTTTATTGTAGTCAATCTTGAGCGTGCTGATACCAGAGTTTTCTCGCTCCTTAGCCTCAATTTCAGCAATCCAACCAGTCCCTTCTCTGAGCACACGACGGTACTTGTCTAAGGTATCGTCAAATCCCGTACGGATAATGCCCCCATCTGTAATCACATGAGGGGCTTCAGGAGCAATCGCTGCGCTAATCAAGCTCTCCAACTCAGGGATTCCATCCAGTTGTTCGATGAGATAAGCTAGAGCAGGTTGCTCCATCCCTTCTAAAATCGCACGAATCCGTGGCACACTAGACAAGGTGGTCGCCAACTGCAAGAGATCCTTGGGATTGGTTTTGCCAAAAGAAACCCGACTAGCCAAACGTTCGATGTCATAAACACCCTTGAGACTGTCTGTCAAATCACTACGCTCAAAGAAATGGCCGAGAAAGACCTGCACTACTTCTTGACGTTGGACGATTCGTTCCTTATCAATCAAAGGACGATGAATCCAAGAACGCAAGAGACGCATGCCCATAGCCGTCTTGGTTTCATCCAAAAGCCAGAAAAGACTGCCTTGCTTCTTGCCTGAACGGGCATTCTCAACCAAATCCAGACTAGCCTTGGTCGCATAATCCATCTGCAAGAAATCTTTAATTTCATAACGGATAACAGGCTTGAGGTGGTTCAATTCCCTCATCTGAGTCCGATGAACATACTGTAGCAGCTTACTGGATGCCGCTTGCTCCACCGTTGCCAATCGCGAATCCAGTAAATGAAGGTCTTCAAAGTTTTCTTTTTCATAAGAGAGCACCAGATTCATCTGGCGGCTGAGGATTTGTTCTTCTTCCTCAGACAAGTCATAACCCAGCACCACTTCTCGCGCCTTGAGATTACGGATTTCCCCACAAACCAGCGTAAAATCCAAAAGACCTGTCACATAAAAATCACCCGTCACCAGGTCCATATAAGCTAGGCCAAATTGATTGCCTTCGCGGTCTATGGCAACCAAAAAATTATTCTGACTGTCTGGCTTACTACTATCGACCACTGTCCCTGGCGTAATGACCTGAACAACCTCTCGTTTCACAACCCCAACTGCTTGTTTAGGATCTTCCATCTGCTCTGCGATAGCCACCTTATAACCCTGCTCAATCAAGACATCAATATACTGTTGGGCAGAATGATAGGGAACACCCGCCATAGGGATCGGATTGTCGGCATTCTTGTTACGACTCGTTAAGGAAATTTCCAGAATCTGCGCAGCATTGACCGCATCCTCATAAAATAATTCATAAAAATCACCCATACGAAAGAGCAAAAACGCATCTGGATATTGCTTTTTAATCTCCACATACTGTTGCATGCCAGGTGATAGCTTTTCTGTCGCCATTGTCCGTCTCTCCTTGTCAAAAATAAGTCTTGAGAGCAACTCCCAAGACCTTACTTATCTTTCATCAAATCTAGCAAACGATCTTCCATGAGTTTGGCAACGTGCTGGTCTCGACAAATAACCAATAAGGTATTGGCACCAGCAACTGTTCCTAAAATCCATTCATCCTTGTTTGCATCTACAATATTTGCCAAAACAGAGGCTTCTCCTAATTTGGTATGAAGTACCAAGGTAAACTCTGCTCTTGCAACACCTTCTAAATGATGAGACAAGAATTCCACCAAATCAATCTTTTCTGTCTCATTTGCTAGTACATAATACACCATATCATTTTTCTTGACCTTGGTCAAGCCGATTTCGCGCAAATCACGAGACAGGGTTGTCTGCGTCACAAAAACATTGTGCGCCTCCAACCGATCTTGAATTTCTTTTTGTGTACTTAATTTCTCCTCAGTAATCATTTTTTTTATTAACTGATGACGATCTCTTTTTCTCATAAAATCCTCTTATGTGAATATTTATAACTATTTTTATAACTATATTATACCAAAAAAATAGGAGATTTCAAAAATTTTTTCTTCTTTCTTTAAAATTGTGATAAAATAGTAGAAAAGTCCAAAAAGGAGCTCTTAATGAATACAAAAGAATTGATTGCTAGCGAATTGGCTAGCGTCATTGATAGCCTGGACCAAGAGGCTATTTTAAATTTACTGGAAACCCCTAAAAACTCAGAAATGGGAGACATTGCTTTCCCTGCTTTTTCACTTGCAAAAGTCGAACGTAAAGCACCTCAAATGATTGCGGCTGAACTGGCTGAAAAGATTAACAGCCAAGCCTTTGAAAAAGTTGTTGCAACAGGACCTTACGTCAACTTTTTCCTTGATAAATCTGCCATTTCTGCTCAAGTGTTGCAAGCTGTTATCACTGAAAAAGAACACTATGCTGACCAAACTATTGGCAAACAAGAAAATGTTGTTATCGACATGTCTAGTCCCAATATCGCTAAGCCATTTTCTATTGGTCACCTACGCTCAACTGTCATCGGAGATAGCTTGTCACATATTTTCCAAAAAATCGGTTATCAAACAGTCAAGGTCAACCACTTGGGAGACTGGGGTAAACAGTTTGGGATGTTGATTGTTGCCTACAAAAAATGGGGCGACGAAGAAGCTGTAAAAGCTCATCCAATCGATGAACTCCTTAAACTCTACGTCCGCATCAATGCTGAGGCTGAAAATGACCCAAGTTTGGATGAAGAAGCACGCGAATGGTTCCGTAAACTTGAAAATGGAGACGAGGAAGCTCTCGCTCTTTGGCAATGGTTCCGTGATGAAAGTTTAGTGGAATTTAACCGCCTTTACAATGAATTGCAAGTCAAATTTGACAGCTACAACGGAGAAGCCTTCTACAATGATAAGATGGATGCAGTTGTAGACATTCTTTCTGAAAAAGGACTTCTTGTTGAGTCAGAAGGTGCCCAAGTTGTCAACCTTGAGAAATATGGAATTGAACATCCCGCCCTCATCAAGAAGTCTGATGGTGCAACTCTCTATATCACACGTGACTTGGCTGCAGCCCTTTACCGTAAAAACGAATACCAATTTGCTAAATCTATCTATGTCGTTGGTCAAGAACAATCTGCCCACTTTAAACAGCTCAAAGCTGTCTTGCAAGAGATGGGCTACGACTGGAGTGACGACATTACTCACGTTCCTTTTGGTCTGGTTACAAAAGAAGGGAAGAAACTCTCTACTCGTAAAGGGAATGTCATCTTGCTAGAGCCTACTGTTACAGAGGCTGTTAGCCGTGCCAAAGCCCAAATTGAAGCAAAAAATCCTGAATTGGAAAATAAAGATCAGGTAGCACATGCTGTTGGGGTTGGAGCCATTAAATTCTATGACCTCAAAACCGACCGTACAAATGGATACGACTTCGACCTAGAAGCTATGGTATCCTTCGAGGGTGAAACTGGACCTTACGTTCAATATGCCTACGCTCGTATCCAATCTATCTTACGTAAAGCCGATTTCAAACCAGAAACAGCTGGCAACTATAGCTTGAATGATACTGAAAGCTGGGAAATCATTAAACTCATTCAAGACTTCCCACGTATTATCAACCGTGCGGCAGATAACTTTGAACCTTCTATCATTGCTAAATTTGCAATTAGCCTGGCTCAATCCTTTAACAAATACTATGCACATACACGTATCTTGGATGAAAGCCCAGAACACGACAGCCGTCTAGCCCTCAGCTACGCAACCGCAGTCGTTCTCAAAGAAGCCCTTCGCTTGCTTGGAGTAGAAGCGCCAGAGAAGATGTAAATCGCCAAAGTTACTTGATTGCAAAGCAATCTAAGTAACTAACGCCAAATCCTATTCGGACTTTGGCTAGGCGCTTCACTAGTTTTAGGACATAAATATGATCGATTTATGTCCTAAAACGAGGAGTTCTTGAAATCGTAAAACCACTTTGAACAAGAGTTACTTCAACCCATTGGCCCCGATGGATAAAGAAGACTTGATAAGAACTCTAGAGTTAGCTCCCCATGTTGAAGGTGGCTATTTTAGACAAACAAAAAAAGCTTCAGACACTATAAACCTTGCTGGTAAGGGAAGGGCGCTTTATACCAGTATTTATTTCTTATTAGAAGAAACGAATCCTTCACATTTTCACCGATTGACAGCAGATGAAATCTGGTATTTTCATGCAGGATCCCCACTTACTGTTCACATGATTACAGCAGATGGTCACTACGAAGTAGTCACTTTAGGCCTGGACATATCCAAAGGGCAACAACTTCACTACTGTGTTCCTAAGGGCACTATTTGGGGATCAACAGTTGATAAGGATTATGCTCTGGTTTCTTGTCTTGTTGCTCCTGGTTTTGAATTTGAGGATTTTGAATTATTTGAAAGGGCAGATCTACTGGCGACCTATCCAGAGCACAAGGAGATGATTGAGCATTTGACCAGATACTAGTCTTGATAAGCAAATTTAATCTAATTTAGCAATGTTAGGATTTCTGATAATTGTGTTATAATGTTACCAATAGGAGATAATAGATGACAAAACAAGTCTTATTAGTGGATGATGAAGAACACATTCTGAAATTGCTTGACTACCATTTAAGTAAGGAAGGCTTTTCTACTCAATTGGTAACAAATGGACGGAAGGCCTTAGCTTTGGCAGAAACAGAACCCTTTGATTTTATCTTGCTTGATATCATGTTACCACAATTAGATGGCATGGAAGTTTGTAAGCGGCTGAGAGCCAAAGGCGTCAAAACTCCAATTATGATGGTTTCTGCGAAAAGTGATGAATTTGATAAGGTTTTGGCCTTGGAATTAGGGGCTGATGACTACCTGACCAAGCCTTTTAGCCCTAGAGAATTGCTGGCGCGTGTCAAGGCTGTCCTCAGGCGAACTAAAGGAGAACAAGAAGGAGATGATTCAGATAATATCGCTGACGATTCTTGGCTATTTGGGACCTTGAAAGTATACCCTGAGCGTCATGAAGTCTACAAGGCGAATAAGTTACTGAGTTTGACCCCAAAAGAATTTGAACTCTTGCTCTATCTTATGAAACATCCCAACATGACACTGACTAGAGAGCGTCTTTTGGAACGTATCTGGGGGTATGACTTTGGGCAGGAAACACGTTTGGTGGACGTTCATATTGGTAAGTTGAGGGAAAAAATTGAAGACAATCCTAAAGCCCCTCAATTTATTCGAACCATTCGGGGTTATGGTTATAAGTTCAAGGAGTTATAGATGAAACACTACCTTCAATTTTGGCTAGTCAATCTAAGTGTTAGCCTCATTCTGATTGCAGGGATGGCATTAACTTGGATCAGTAAAGGCATCGGTCTCTTTCTTCTAGCCCTTTCTTTGGGACTGGGTGGCTACTGGCTCTTTTGCCTTTGGAAATGGGAAGTTGCTTTTGAGACCTTGCACCAACCTCTCTTGACCAGTAGTGAATACTTTTTAGAAAAAGGGCAAGAAGACTTAAAGTCTTTGGCTCAGTATGTGTCTGGCCTAAAAACCAAAGTCTCCCAACAGGATCAGCAATACAAGGACCTAGCCGAAACAATGGAGGTTCTTCTGTCGCACCTAACCATGGGGACGTTTTTAGTTTCCGCTCAAGGTCAGATGTTATTATCCAGTCGCTCTCTGCCTCATTATTTTCCCGATGTGGACGGCGACATAAGTTCACTTGATGACCTCAAACGGATGGATATTCGGAATTTAGTTCACCAAGCCTTTGATCAAAAAACAAGGTTAAAACAAGAAGTAAGTGGGTTTCATGAGGGTGACTTGATTTTAGAAGTGACAGCAGTTCCCGTTTTTAGCCCCACCCAATCTGTGGAAGCTGTGCTCGTCTTGCTATATGATTTAACAACGATTAGAACTTATGAAAAGTTAAATTTAGCCTTTGTCTCAAATGCCTCCCATGAATTGAGGACACCAGTTACTTCGATTAAGGGCTTTGCTGAAACCATTAAGGGGATGTCAGCTGAAGAAGAAGCGCTCAAGGATGACTTTCTAGACATTATTTACAAAGAAAGCTTGCGTCTTGAGCATATTGTTGAGCATCTTCTTACCTTATCTAAGGCTCAACAAATGCCTATACAATGGACGACCCTTTCTTTGGCAGAATTTGTACAGGATTTGACTCAAAGCTTGCAACCTCAGCTCAAGAAGAAGGATTTACAGCTAAAGGTGCAGGTGCCAGATGATGTCACCCTCGTATCAGATAGTCAATTACTTTCCCAAATCTTACTCAATCTTTTATCCAATGCCATCCGTTACACTGAACAAGGGGGGAAAATTGAGGTCAAGACCCAAAAGGTGAACGAAGGCATTAAGATTTCTGTATCAGATACAGGGATTGGTATTAGTCAATTAGAGCAGGATCGTATTTTTGAACGTTTTTACCGAGTTAATAAAGGTCGAAGCAGACAAACTGGTGGCACTGGTCTTGGCCTTGCCATTGTCAAAGAACTCAGTCAATTATTAGGTGGTCAAGTCACGGTGACGAGTCAGCTTGGCAGAGGCAGTTGCTTCACGATTTTTCTTCCTAACCAATCTTTCGCACAGGACTAATAATTTTTAAAACTATTTTTAGGAGCAGCCATTTTTCAAAAGTGGCTTTTTTTGATTCTTTACACAATCTTTACATGAATCAGGGATAAACCTTTACAAAGACTTGTTAGACTATAAATGTAGTAAGCCTACACAAGAAAAATACATAGAGATAAAGGTGATTATTATGAAATTCAAAAAAATGCTTACTCTTGCAGCCATTGGCTTATCAGGATTTGGGCTTGTTGCCTGTGGCAATCAGTCAGCTGCTTCCAAACAGTCAGCTTCAGGAGCGATTGAGGTGATTTCACGAGAAAATGGCTCTGGAACACGGGGTGCCTTCACAGAAATCACAGGGATTCTCAAAAAAGACGGTGATAAAAAAATTGACAACACTGCCAAAACAGCTGTGATTCAAAATAGTACAGAAGGTGTTCTCTCAGCAGTTCAAGGGAATGCTAATGCTATCGGCTACATCTCCTTGGGATCTTTAACGAAATCTGTCAAGGCTTTAGAGATTGATGGTGTCAAGGCTAGTCGAGACACAGTTTTAGATGGTGAATACCCTCTTCAACGTCCCTTCAACATTGTTTGGTCTTCTAATCTTTCCAAGCTAGGTCAAGATTTTATCAGCTTTATCCACTCCAAACAAGGTCAACAAGTGGTCACAGATAATAAATTTATTGAAGCTAAAACCGAAACCACAGAATATACAAGCCAACACTTATCAGGCAAGTTGTCTGTTGTAGGTTCCACTTCAGTATCTTCTTTAATGGAAAAATTAGCAGAAGCTTATAAAAAAGAAAATCCAGAAGTTACGATTGATATTACCTCTAATGGGTCTTCAGCAGGTATTACCGCTGTTAAGGAGAAAACCGCTGATATTGGTATGGTTTCTAGGGAATTAACTCCTGAAGAAGGTAAGAGTCTCACCCATGATGCTATTGCTTTAGACGGTATTGCTGTTGTGGTCAATAATGACAATAAGGCAAGCCAAGTCAGTATGGCTGAACTTGCAGACGTTTTTAGTGGCAAATTAACCATCTGGGACAAGATTAAATAAAATGTTTGCTCCATAAATCTCTAAAGAGATGCAGACGTTTCATCGTACAATAAGATAAAGAAGGCAAGTAGGGAGGTGTCGTATCTCCCTTACTTTCTTCACTAGAAAGGACAAAATGTGACAAAACAAGCCTTCAAGGAAGCAGTTTTTAGGGCAATTTTTTTCATGAGTGCAACAGTAGCTGTTGTAGCTATTTTGCTAATCTGTTTCTTTATTTTTAGTAATGGCTTACCTTTCATGGCTAACTACGGCTTTGCCCGTTTTTTATTAGGCAGTGATTGGTCGCCAACGAACATTCCGGCAAGCTATGGTATTTTACCAATGATCGTTGGTTCCTTATTAATTACCTTAGGAGCGATTGTGATTGGGGTGCCAACAGGCATCTTGACATCGGTGTTTATGGTTTATTATTGTCCAAAGCCCGTCTATGGCTTCTTAAAATCAGCTATCAACTTGATGGCGGCCATTCCATCTATTGTTTATGGTTTTTTCGGCCTACAATTATTGGTGCCTTGGATTAGAAGCTTTTTAGGAAATGGCATGAGTGTCCTAACCGCTTCGTTACTATTAGGAATAATGATTTTGCCAACCATTATCAGTTTGTCAGAATCTGCTATCCGAACAGTTCCCAAAACGTATTATTCTGGTAGCTTGGCTCTAGGAGCTAGTCATGAACGGAGTATTTTTAGTGTCATCTTGCCAGCTGCGAGATCTGGTATTTTATCAGCAGTTATTTTAGGAATCGGTCGCGCAGTAGGTGAAACCATGGCAGTTATTTTGGTGGCAGGCAACCAGCCAATTATTCCAAGTGGACTCTTTTCAGGAACCAGAACCTTAACAACCAATATTGTTCTGGAGATGGCTTACGCATCAGGTCAGCATAGGGAAGCCCTTATTGCAACCTCAGCAGTTCTCTTTTTCCTTATTCTCTTGATTAATGCCTACTTTGCCTACTTGAAAGGAAAATCATCTTATGAGTAAATACCTGCTAAAACTTCTCGTTTATTGTTTTTCAGCTTTAACCTTTGGCTCTCTCTTTTTAATCATTGGTTTTATCCTCATCAAAGGCTTACCTCATCTAAGTCTATCCCTCTTTTCTTGGACTTATACTTCTGAGAACATTTCCCTTATGCCAGCGATTATTTCCACCGTTATTCTGGTCTTTGGTGCTCTTCTTTTAGCCTTGCCCATAGGGATTTTTGCTGGTTTTTATCTTGTGGAATATACAAAAAAAGATTCCCTTTGTGTTAAAATCATGCGATTGGCCTCAGATACCTTGTCTGGGATTCCTTCCATTGTTTTTGGTCTGTTTGGCATGCTCTTCTTTGTAGTCTTCTTAGGTTTTCAATACTCTCTGTTATCAGGAATCTTAACCTCAGTCATCATGGTGTTGCCAGTCATTATTCGCTCAACAGAAGAAGCCCTTTTATCTGTTAGTGATAGCATGCGTCAAGCAAGTTATGGACTTGGGGCAGGTAAGTTACGGACTGTTTTTAGAATTGTTCTACCAGTTGCCATGCCAGGTATTTTAGCTGGAGTGATACTAGCTATTGGCCGTATCGTTGGTGAGACAGCTGCCCTCATGTATACATTAGGTACCTCTACCAATACGCCAAGTAGTCTCATGTCTTCAGGTCGTTCTCTAGCCCTGCATATGTATATGCTGTCAAGTGAGGGGCTACATGTCAATGAAGCCTATGCTACCGGTGTGATTTTGATTATTACTGTTTTAATGATAAATACTCTATCAAGCTTATTATCTCGAAAACTTGTGAAAGGAGCTTCCTAGTATGGGAACATTTTCAGTCAGACACCTAGACTTATTTTACGGGGACTTTCAAGCCTTAAAAAATATTTCGATTCAATTACCAGAAAGACAGATTACTGCCTTGATAGGCCCATCTGGTTGTGGTAAATCAACTTTTCTAAAAACCCTTAATCGGATGAACGATTTGGTTCCTTCTTGCCATATTGAAGGCCAAGTCCTCTTAGATGAGCAAGATATTTATAGTAGCAAATTCAACCTTAATCAGCTACGTAAGCGTGTAGGGATGGTTTTTCAACAGCCTAATCCCTTTGCCATGTCTATCTATGATAACGTGGCTTATGGCCCAAGGACACATGGTATTCGAGACAAAAAACAATTAGATGCCTTAGTGGAAAAATCTTTAAAAGGGGCAGCCATTTGGGACGAAGTCAAAGATAATCTTAAAAAGAGTGCCATGTCCTTATCAGGCGGTCAGCAGCAACGCCTTTGCATTGCGCGAGCTTTAGCAGTAGAACCTGATATTCTGTTAATGGATGAGCCGACTTCAGCCTTAGACCCTATCTCCACTTTAAAAATTGAAGACCTCATTCAGCAACTAAAAAAGGATTATACGATTATCATTGTTACCCATAACATGCAACAAGCTTCACGTATTTCAGATAAAACTGCTTTTTTCTTAACAGGAGAAATTTGCGAATTTGGAGATACCGTTGACGTGTTTACCAATCCAAAAGATCAGCGCACAGAAGACTATATTTCAGGACGGTTCGGATAAGGAAGGAAAAACCTATGAGAAATCAATTTGATTTAGAATTGCATGAATTAGAACAATCCTTTTTAGGACTAGGACAACTTGTCCTTGAAACAGCTTCAAAAGCCTTACTGGCCTTAGCCTCCAAAGACAAGGAGATGGCAGAGCTAATTATCAATAAGGATCATGCTATCAACCAAGGTCAAAGCGCTATCGAATTGACCTGTGCCCGTTTGTTGGCCTTGCAGCAGCCACAAGTGTCTGACCTTCGATTTGTGATTAGCATCATGTCTTCTTGTTCAGACCTTGAACGTATGGGAGACCATATGGCAGGCATTGCTAAAGCTGTTTTGCAACTAAAAGAAAATCAACTAGCCCCTGACGAAGAACAGTTACACCAAATGGGTAAATTATCCCTCAGCATGCTAGCCGATTTATTGGTTGCCTTTCCTTTGCACCAAGCCTCAAAAGCTATTAGTATTGCTCAAAAAGATGAACAGATTGACCAATATTATTATGCCTTATCAAAGGAAATCATTGGACTTATGAAAGACCAAGAAACCTCAATTCCCAATGGAACTCAATACCTTTATATCATAGGGCATCTGGAACGCTTCGCTGATTACATTGCTAACATTTGTGAACGCCTAGTCTACCTAGAAACAGGAGAACTAGTGGATTTGAATTAATTCAACTAATCCTTAAAAGAGAAGAGTACGATTAAGTGCTCTTTTTTATGGTTGTAAAAAAGTTCATTTGACCAATTTAAGCAGTGTAGATAGTGAGGAGCTGTTTCAATTCTATCGTGAACGAGGGAATGCTGAAAACTTTATCAAAGAAAGGAAAGCAGGATTCTTTGGGGATAAGACAGATAGTTCGACCATGATTAAGAATGAAGTACGTATGATGATGGGCTGTCTGGCTTATAATCTCTACCTCTTTTTAAAGCAGCTAGCTGGTGATGAAGTAAAGGCCTTGACTATCAAGCGTTTTCGACCTCTCTTCCTTCATATTGCCGGAAAATATGTCTCTACTGCTAGACGACATATTCTCAAATTCTCAAGTCTATATTCCTATTCAAAACAGTTTCAAGCCTTATTTGATACAATCTGCCAGATAAATCTGATACTCCCTGTTCCATATAGAGCTAGAGGGCAGGGGAAAACATGCCTAACAGAATAAGTCACCTTATTTTAAAAATCGAGCATCAAACCAAAGGAGGAGTCTGCCCTTTTTTAGGAAAAAATCAAGACAAATCTCCTCAATCATGTCTCGAACATCAGAAATTAAGCAAAATCACCAGAAGGACAGTATTTCAACTAGCTTTTCTGGTAATTTTTGAACTGTGTAGTTCGTTAGTGCCAGATATGAATAATTTGGGATGATAAATCTTTCTTCCTCAGGTAGCCTATCATAATACTCTTCAAAAATCTTAGCAAAAACACTCTCTTTCTTTTGGGCGATAGTTTCATCTTCGTATGTAGGAGTCCTCATCAAGAAATACTTCAATTCTAGGTATTCCTTATCCAACTCTATATAACTTGGCATCAACTTGTAATCTTCAACCCCCAAACGTTCAGCGATATATTTTAACTTTGTTAGTGTTGGTCTGGATTCTCCATTTTCAATTCTAATTAATTGACGGATACTTCATTCAGACTCATCACCACAAAATTCTGAACGACTGATTTTTTTAGCCAAACGTAATCTTTTAATTTTTTCGCCAAACTCTCGCAACCTACAAGAACCTCCTGAGTTGTTTACCTCTATTATAAGCATATACTGAATCAAACTATCTATCAGATTTCTTCTCACTTTAACTAAAGACTGAGAGTTTAATACTAGCCCCGGTTTTTGTGTATTTTTGAAGTCACAAAGACACCACTTCCCAGCAATGCAAGTGCAAAATCCTCTAGAATATGATAGAATAATGGAAAGGACTCTATTAAGGAGGAAATCATGAAAAAACAAACCGTCGCCGTCTTGGGGCCTGGTTCCTGGGGAACTGCCCTTTCACAAGTCTTAAATGACAATGGACACGAGGTACGTATTTGGGGAAACATTCCCGAACAAATCAATGAAATTAATACCTATCATACTAACAAACACTACTTTAAAGATGTCGTTCTAGATAAAAATATCATTGCCTACACCGACTTAGCAGAGGCACTGAGAGATGTGGATGCGATTTTGTTTGTTGTCCCAACAAAAGTGACACGACTTGTTGCCCAACAAGTTGCACAAACATTGGACCATAAGGCTATCATCATGCACGCATCAAAGGGATTAGAACCTGATAGCCATAAACGATTATCAACCATCCTTGAAGAAGAAATTCCTGAACATCTCCGTAGTGATATTGTCGTTGTTTCAGGCCCTAGTCATGCAGAAGAGACCATTGTACGTGACCTGACTTTAATTACTGCTGCTTCTAAAGATTTACAAACAGCTCAATACGTTCAGGAGCTATTTAGTAATCACTACTTCCGACTTTATACCAATACGGATGTTATCGGGGTCGAAACCGCTGGTGCTCTCAAAAATATTATCGCTGTCGGTGCCGGAGCTTTACATGGTTTGGGATTTGGTGACAACGCTAAGGCAGCCATCATCGCTCGAGGCTTGGCAGAAATCACCCGCCTAGGGGTAGCACTCGGGGCTAATCCACTGACCTATAGCGGCTTATCTGGTGTGGGAGATTTGATCGTAACAGGAACCTCCATCCACTCTCGTAACTGGAGAGCCGGAGATGCTCTTGGTCGTGGAGAATCCCTAGCTGATATCGAAGCCAATATGGGCATGGTGATTGAAGGAATTTCAACGACTCGAGCAGCCTATGAGCTAGCGCAAGAACTTGGAGTCTATATGCCGATTACGCATGCCATTTACCAAGTTATTTACCAAGGAACCAATATCAAAGATGCCATTTATAATATCATGAACAATGAATTTAAAGCAGAAAATGAGTGGTCTTAACCCTCTAGAGAAAGGATTCTTATGGCACTGAAAGTTAGAAAAGCAGTCATTCCTGCCGCTGGACTAGGAACTCGATTTTTACCAGCAACCAAGGCCCTTGCCAAAGAAATGTTGCCAATTGTAGACAAACCAACTATCCAGTTTATCGTGGAAGAGGCTCTCAAATCAGGTATTGAAGATATTCTGGTTGTCACTGGTAAGTCAAAACGTTCTATTGAGGACCACTTTGATTCAAATTTTGAGCTTGAGTACAACCTCAAAGAAAAAGGTAAAACAGATCTGTTAAAATTAGTAGATGAAGCAACTGGCATGCGCCTTCATTTCATCCGCCAAACTCACCCTCGTGGTCTTGGAGATGCTGTCCTACAAGCCAAAGCTTTTGTGGGGAATGAGCCCTTCGTTGTTATGCTGGGCGATGACCTTATGGACATCACAGATGAGAATGCCGTTCCTTTGACAAAACAACTGATGAAGGATTACGAGCGGACACACGCATCAACCATTGCTGTCATGCCCGTACCACACGAAGACGTTTCATCATATGGAGTCATTGCTCCTCAAGGTGAAGGAATCAACGGACTCTATAGCGTTGAAACTTTCGTTGAAAAACCAGCGACCGAAGATGCACCAAGTGATTTTGCAATCATCGGTCGCTATCTACTCACACCTGAGATTTTTGATATCCTCGAAAAGCAAGCTCCTGGTGCTGGAAATGAAATCCAACTTACTGATGCTATTGATACGCTCAATAAAACACAGCGTGTTTTTGCCCGTGAATTTACAGGAGCTCGTTACGACGTTGGGGATAAGTTTGGATTTATGAAAACATCTATTGACTACGCCCTCAAACATCCACAAGTCAAAGATGACTTAAAAGATTACCTCATCCAACTGGGAAAAGAATTGGCTGAGAAGGAATAATACTCTTCGAAAATCTCTTCAAACCACGTTAGCTTCACCTTGCCGTACTCAAGTATAGCCTGCGGTTAGCTTCCTAGTTTGCTCTTTGATTTTCATTGAGTATAAAATAAAAAAAGATAAGGTTCAAAAAATGCCTTATCTTTTTTCATTTCACAAATTTTCATCCCATTCCCTTGTAGAGAAGTAAGACTGCGAGTCCTACGAACAAGACTAACGCTCCTAATCTCTGGCTGGCACTATACATCCGTCTTTCTCCTCGAACTGGAAAGATAACTGCTAGAAATGCGCCACCTACTGCACCACCGATATGGCCTGCTAGGCTGATTCCTGGAATCAGAACACTTCCAATAATGTTAATCACAAAAAGTGTCAGATAGGATTGACCCAACTGCTGGATATAAGGATTGCGAGTTGCATAGCGAAGAACAATAATGGCAGCAAATAGTCCGTAAAGAGAGGTGGATGCGCCTGCTGCTAAGGATTTGGGACTAAACTCAAAAACAAAGAGATTGCCCATCATTCCTGATAAGAGATAGAGAAAGAAAAACTGCTTAGAACCGAAAATCTCCTCTACTTGCCTACCAAGATAATAGAGAGAAAGCATATTAACAATGAAATGCTCCCACCCAATATGAACAAAAATGGCAGAAAAGAGACGCCAAATCTGCTCAGGAAAGAGGCGAATGACAGGCCCATACATAGCTCCAAATCGAAATAGGGTATCTGCCCTGTAAAAGTTTCCTCCTGTGGTCACCAACATTAGTAGAAATACCAAGGCCGTCACTAAGAGAAAGAAACTCGTCACAGGGTAACGCCTATCAAAGATTTCCTTCATCAATCAGAACCTCCTGAACAGGAATATCATGCTTTTCAGGACTAAAGTCCTGAACTTGATAATGATAAACCGTACTCAAAGTATGACCAGTAAACTGTTCCAGATAGCGGTCATAATAGCCTCCGCCATAGCCAATCCGATAGCCTTCCATCGTAAAAGCCAGCCCTGGAACATGAATCAAATCAATTTGAGAGGCATCTACCACTTCCAAATCTCCCTGTGGTTCCAGTAATCCAAAGGAAGTTTTTACCAACTGCTGTGGATCATAGACCACAAAGTCCATGCGCCCCTTGGGATATGTTTTGGGTATCAGAACCTTCTTGCCATCCTTCAGCGCCTGCTCAATCAGTTCCTGCGTTTGAAACTCATGAGGAAAAGAGAGGTAGGTTGCGATGACCTTGGCTTCTTGGTAGAAGGGATGGTGTAAAAGCCGCTCGGTTAAAGCTTGGTCTATAGCCTGTTTTTGCTCTTGAGATATAGCCTTCATTTCATGCAAGACTTGCTTGCGTAATTCCGATTTCATAGACAAGCCCTCTATTCTGCTGCCTTCTTTTTCAGGAAACTAGACACCGCAGCCACCCCAATAGCTAAGACTTCTTCCTTAGGACTCATTTGAGGGTGATGAAGAGCGTAGGGACTATCGATACCTAGCCAAAACATCACGCCATCAACCTTTGAAAGGAGATAACCAAAGTCCTCGCCTGTCATAGCAGGTTCGATATCAATCAACTCGATTCCGTCTTTTTCGTCAAAGAAGTCCATCAGTTCACGCGCCAAGGCTGGATTGTTCTCAACAGGTAGGTATCCACCTTGTTTGAGTTCCACATCAACTTCCATACCAAAGGCTGCTGCAACTCCTTCTGCAACTGTTTTGACCCGCTTTTGCACCAAGAGACTCATGTCCTGTGTCAAGGCCCGAATAGTTCCATGCAAAAAGGCTGTGTCTGTGATGACATTGTTTGTTGTTCCAGCCTGGAAAACTCCAAAGGTCACCACTGCTCCCTCGATTGGGTTAACATTGCGGCTGACAACTGACTGCACCTGAGTCACAAAGTAACTAGCCGCCACCAAGGCGTCATTAGCTTCATGTGGAAAGGCTGCATGTCCTCCTTTACCTTTGAAACGAATCTTCACCTCACAGGTCCCTGCAAAGAGTGTATGAGTATTGGTCGCAATCTGTCCAACCTTCAGATCTGGTCGCACATGGAGCCCATAAAACTGGTCTGGCAACCAGTCTCCAAAAGCGCCATCCTCATACATAAGCATGCCACCAGCTTCATTTTCTTCAGCAGGTTGAAACAGAAAGAGCAGATTATTCTTTGGTTGCTCCTCAAGGGCGCGCTCTAGACAGCCTAAGGCAATAGTCATATGAAAATCATGTCCACAAGCATGCATGCGACCTTGATGCTGAGAAGCAAAAGGAAGGCCTGTTTGTTCGACGATAGGCAGGCCATCAATATCTGTTCTCCAACCAATGGTACGCTCTGGCTGACTTCCCTGCAAATAAACCAAAATCCCTGTCCGCCAAGTACGAACTTGAACAAAATTCTTGCCCGCAGTCAATTTCTCAATCACATCTAGCAAATAAGCATGAGTCTTGAACTCCTCCAAGCCAATCTCTGGAATCTGGTGCAAATCTCGTCTAGTCTGAATCAAATCTAACATCTATCTATCCTCCTATATAGCAGAAAGAGGCTGGAAAAAGGGTCCCGCCTCTATTTTTCTTTTACAAATTACAAGGTACGAAGCGCATCCTCTAGCGCTGTTTTTTGTTGAGTTTGGGCATCAATCTCTTTGATAATGCGAGCTGGAACACCTGCTACTACTACATTTTCTGGAACATCTTGGGTAACGATAGCTCCTGCTGCGACAACTGAACCACTACCGATTTGGACTCCTTCGATAACCACTGCATTGGCACCGATAAGAACATTGTCTCCAACACGGACTGGTTCTGCGCTAGCTGGCTCAATCACACCTGCTAAAACTGCACCTGCACCAACGTGGCTGTTTTTCCCAACGATGGCACGGCCACCAAGGATAGCCCCCATGTCAATCATGGTTCCTGCACCGATTTCAGCACCGATATTGATAACAGCTCCCATCATGATAACAGCATTGTCACCAATTTCTACCTGGTCACGGATAATAGCGCCTGGCTCGATACGAGCGTTGATAGCACGTTTATCTAGCAAAGGAACTGCAGAATTGCGAGCATCTTGCTCAACAACATAGTCTTGATTTTCTACCAAACCATTGAGAAGCGGAGCCACGTCCTTCCAGTCTCCAAATAAAACATTCCCTAGTCTAACAACCGAGCTAGGTACAGCAGTTGCGAGTTGTCCCTCAAAAGTTACTTTCACACTGGTTTTCTTCTCAGCATTAGCGATAAATTGGATAATTTCTTGAGCATTCATTTTTGTAGCAGTCATAAAAAAACCTCTCATTCTTTATAATGATAACTATTCTACCAAAAAAAGCCTCAAATTTGAAGCCTTTTTGTCTGTTTTTAGGTATGATTTTTTAGGGATGTGAGATAAAACGTGCTGTCGGTAAAAGCAAACCCCTACCGATACAACCTAAAAACACTCTTCACAACTATCTCCCCGTGTTTTATTGACTATTCTAGTATAGCACACTTTTAGAATTAAGAAAAGACTTTTTATCTACTTTCTTTCGCTTCTTCTATAGACAAAAATATCATGGGTAAAATAATCAAGGCCATAGCTAGAAGAAGTGACCAATCCACTACCAATCCTAAGAACAAAACACTCAAGAGAGCAGAAGAGAGAGGTTCACTGGCACTGATAACGGAAACCACCAAAGGAGAAACCAAGGACACAGCCTTCATGGAAATAAAAAAAGCAAAAGCCGTCCCAAAGAAAGCGATAATGAGGCAAATCAAGATACTCCAAATATCAAGAGTAAAGGAAAGCTGGTAAACCGGCGAGAGGACATTGCTAAATAAACCGGCCAAAATCATTCCCCACCCGACCGTGGGTACAAAACCATAGCGCTTCGCGAAAGGCTGGGGTAGGATAACATTAAACATAACACCCATGGCACTCAGCAAACCCGTCACAAGTGCTAGTGGTGTCATGGATAATTGAGAGAGATCGCCCTTTGTCGCCATCAGGCCAACACCCAACATGGCAACCAAAACATAAAAAATAGCGCTTTTTGACGCTCGTTTTTGATAAACCAAGCGATTGTAAAAGAGGATAAAGACAGGGCTGATAAACTGTAAAATAGTCGCTGTAGCAGCATTAGAAAATTCTACACAGAGATAGAAAAAATACTGGACTGAGAAAATTCCCAAAATAGCGTAGGCCAAAAAGGGCAGGTAATTTTTCTTATCTCGCCAAATATCTAGCACTTGTGATTTTAATTGCATTGCAGACCAAATGAGCACAAGACTTCCTGCCAGTGTTAAACGCATAGAGGTAATCCAGCCAGAGGACACCTGATAATGAGTAAAGAAATACTCTCCTAAAATCCCACAAATTCCCCAGATTAAGCCAGATAAGAGCGAATAAATGGTTCCTTTAACAATCTTTTTCTGATACTGATTCATACCTTTATTGTAACACGAAAGGAAAAAAGAAAAAAGTGGCAATCAATTGATTAGCCACTTCATTTAGCACAGTTTATAGAACTTATCGTCTCGCCCTTGAAGAAGAAGGTCGTGTAGTACTTGAGTTACTGCTATCGCTAGAACTACTACTTGAACTGCTGGAGCTTGATGGAGTTGGTAGACTCCCCACAATGCTTGACCAAGCATTTTGATAATCCGCATCACTTCCGCCAATAGCAAAGCGATAACTGGTCGTTGGCGCTCCTGCCTTATTAGCCCAATAGCTGGTAACAGTCGAACCTGTGACCTCTACTTCTTTTCCTTCAACAGAAACCTTCCCTGGTTTTTGACCTGTTGATTTCAAGACTTCGGATTTTACGACACTAGGATCTAAAGCGAAGCGCTCGTTCCCCCAAATGCTTGGTGAGGCTTGCTGAATCGCATTTACCAGATGAGCCATGTAATTAGAGTTATTGGAATAACCTGCTCTACGTGACAGTGAATGATTATCATCATGCCCAATCCATCCACCTAGGGTTAATCTAGGTGTCGAAAGCATGAGCCACATATTTTCGTCTTGGTTGGTTGTACCAGTCTTCCCAATCCAATCTGCATTAGCCAGAGTAGGATTTAAAGAAGTCAGATTCGTCTTGAAGGTTGTTGTCACACGAGAGGATAGAACTTCTCGCAACAAGCCCTGCATAATCGTCGCAGTAGCTTTTGAATAGACTTGAACCGGTTTATCCTGATACTCATACACCACTCTACCATCTGCTGCTTCAATCTTTGAAATCACATGCTTCTGATGATAAACTCCGTTATTAGCTAAGGTCTGATAGCCATTGGTATGCTGGGCAACTGTGACTTCAATACCACCACCCATCGGCAGGCTCTCAATACCGTACTCAGGAATCTCGTAACCCATCTTTTCCATATACCCCTTGACATCAACCCCCTTTTCACGAAGCATACGATAGGTCCAGTAAGCAGGGATATTCCATGAATAGTTCAGAGCTTCTCCCAAGGTCATCATTCCTGTTCCCTTGCTATTAGCATACATAATCGGATTACCATTAGCAAAGTTTGTTGGATAGTTAGATAGAATCGTTTCGCTTCCCATCAAGCCCTGGTCAATAGCAATACCGTAGGCCAGCAAGGGCTTGGTAGTAGAAGCTGGCGAACGTTTAGTATCAAAGGCATGATTATTTTGATTTTCTTGATAATTACGACCACCTACAAAGCCTAGAATAGCACCTGTTTGGTTGTCCATCAAGACATTCCCTACTTCTACACGACCTGTTCCATCGTCTAAAAGATAGCCATAATCAGCAACCGCACTTTGCATAGCAGAATGAATTTTCTGATCTATAGTAGTAGTAATCTTATAACCACCATTTTCAATTTCCTTGGCTGCCAAATCGCGATAAAACTTCTGAGTTGCCTCATTTTTCAACTCCTTAGCGGAGACATTGTCTCTCTGAGCTAGATAGTCATACATACGTTCTTGAGCTTCCGCCAAAGTTGTAAAGTATAAATAGTCTCGCGAAATTCCTGTGACCGTGCCCGATGGTAAAAAGTCCTGTTTAAGATCATAATCCTTGTATTGAGAATACTCGTCTTTGCCTAAGGCACCTGTACGATACATACTGTAAAGAACTGCCTTAGCCCGTCTTAAGCCAATTTCTAGGTCTTCATCACTCTTCAACTCCCCAGTATTTTCATAAGGAGAGTAAGTAATGGGACTCTGTGGAAGTCCTGCTAAAAATGCTGCTTGAGGAACCGTCAACTGACTCGCATCTACACCGAAAATCCCCTCGGCTGCCTGCTGAGCTCCTGCAATATTCTGCCCCTTATTATTTCGACCAAAGGGAGCCACATTGAGATAGGTCGTTAAAATCTCATCCTTATTCATGGCACGTTCCAAGGCAAGAGCATCCACAATCTCTGTCGCCTTACGAGCCAAGGTCGGCGCATCCCCAACCACCTGCTGTTTAATTAGTTGCTGGGTCAAGGTTGAACCCCCACTTGAGGAACCCAAACCTACAAATTTCCCCAAGGTCGCACGAATCACCGCCTTCGGCACTACACCCTTATGTTCTTTAAAGTGTTCATCTTCTGTCGCAATGATAGCCTTCTTCAGATTTTCCGAAATTTGCTCAGATGAGATAGAAGTGCGCAACAAATCACTCTCTATGGAAGCAATTACCGTCCCGTCCGCATAGGTAATCTCTGAAATAGAAGAGATGTCCTTGACCTGATTCACCAATTCTTCTGTCTGAGGCACACGTACCTTGTCAAATAAGGCCACTCCGTACCCCAAAGCAATCCCAGCTCCCAACATTCCTCCTAGAAAACCGAGTACAAAGAGTAAGTTAAATAAGGCTTTTATACTCAGTAAAATAGCTGGAAAAATGGCTGGCTTCTCTAAGGATTTAGATTTCTCAGCACTTGAACCTTTCTTGGCCGGCCTAGCTGATTTTTTATGTTTTTGTTTTTGCTGGAAAAATTCCAGCATTTTTCGTTTTAATTCATTTAATTGATTTTGCATGGATTTCCTCACTCTATCTATTATACCACAAAAGGGAAACTTTCAATAAAATAGCCACTTTCTTCCCTATTCTGCTAGGCTATTGCCCAAGTTTGTGATACAATAGGTAGAAACAATAATTTTAAAAAGGAGAAAAGACACATGCACATTTTTGATGAGCTAAAAGAGCGTGGTTTGATTTTTCAAACGACTGATGAAGAAGCTTTGCGTAAAGCCCTAGAAGAAGGTCAAGTTTCTTACTATACTGGCTACGATCCAACTGCTGACAGCCTTCACCTAGGCCACCTTGTCGCAATCTTGACAAGTCGTCGCTTGCAACTAGCAGGTCACAAACCTTATGCGCTCGTTGGCGGTGCTACTGGTCTCATCGGAGATCCGTCCTTCAAAGATGCTGAACGTAGTCTCCAAACAAAAGACACAGTAGATGGCTGGGTCAAGTCTATCCAAGGACAACTTTCTCGTTTTCTTGATTTTGAAAATGGCGAAAACAAGGCTGTCATGGTCAACAACTACGACTGGTTTGGCAGCATCAGCTTCATTGACTTCCTCCGTGATATCGGAAAATACTTCACTGTCAACTACATGATGAGCAAGGAATCTGTGAAAAAACGAATTGAAACAGGAATTTCTTACACTGAGTTCGCTTACCAAATCATGCAAGGTTACGACTTCTTCGTTCTTAACCAAGACCACAACGTAACGCTTCAAATCGGTGGTTCTGACCAGTGGGGAAATATGACAGCTGGTACCGAATTGCTTCGTCGTAAAGCTGACAAGACTGGCCACGTAATCACAGTACCGCTTATCACAGATGCAACTGGTAAGAAATTTGGTAAATCAGAAGGAAATGCCGTCTGGCTTAATCCTGAAAAGACTTCTCCATACGAAATGTACCAATTTTGGATGAACGTTATGGACGCAGACGCTGTTCGCTTCTTGAAGATTTTTACTTTCTTGTCACTTGATGAGATTGAAGACATCCGTAAACAATTTGAAGCAGCTCCACACGAACGCTTGGCACAAAAAGTCTTGGCTCGTGAAGTCGTTACACTTGTTCACGGAGAAGAAGCTTACAAAGAAGCCCTCAACATCACTGAGCAACTCTTTGCAGGAAACATCAAAAACCTTTCTGTCAAAGAGCTCAAACAAGGACTTCGTGGTGTGCCAAACTACCAAGTACAAGTAGATGAAAATCACAATATCGTGGAACTGCTCGTGTCATCTGGTGTGGTTAACTCAAAACGTCAAGCCCGTGAAGATGTCCAAAACGGAGCTATCTACGTAAACGGCGACCGTATCCAAGACCTTGACTATGTCTTGAACGACGCAGATAAGCTTGAGAACGAACTGACTGTTATCCGTCGCGGGAAGAAAAAATACTTTGTACTGACTTACTAAACTGTTCAACATTTACCTATAGAAAAAAGGAGTTGCCCTCGAGAAAGGTAACTCCTTTTTGTTGTTGATAATCACATCTATCTAGCCTTAATAGACAGGCTACGCAGGACTATGCGTAAGGTTGTTAGATTATGTAAGATAGAGAGATTTGAAGGACTGAGCCAATTAAACAAGCCAAAGCCAATCAAACTACTATTTACGACAACGGTATCTTGAATATTCTTCTTGATGAGTGTTTGCAAAGATGATGATAGCCAATCCAACTCTTGGAAGAAATCCAAACGATTATCTAACAATAAGATATCGCTCATCTGCTTAGAAATATCTGCACTCTCATTCATCACCACACCGATATCTGATAGGGTTAGAGCAGCTGAGTCATTCAACCCATCCCCAACCATCAAAATAGTGTGACCTGCTTTCTGCAGTTCCTCTACTAACTCAAATTTCCCATCAGGTTTCAAGTCTGTATAGACCTGATCAAAGGGCAAATCTTTGACTAATTCCTCTGTTCTAACCAAGGTGTCCCCTGTTGCCAGAATCAATTTTTTCCCTTGTGCCTTAAGTTTCTCCAAGGCTGCTTTTGCTTCTTTTCTCAAAGGAGTATGAATACAGAACATTCCAATCAATTCATTCTGATAAGCCAAGAATAAGAGATTGTAGTGACTCTTGTACTCTTCAATTAAAGCATGTTGTTCTGAACTGATATGAATCTGTTCATCCTGCATCAAGACATAATTCCCAATAAGAACTGGTTGCCCATCTATATGAGATTTAATCCCCTTGCTTGCGATATATTGGAGTTTCCCATGCATTTCCTCATGTTCAATCCCCTCTATCTCAGCTTGCTTGACGATGGCATTAGCAATAGGATGATAAATGTGTTCCTCAAGACAGGCACTGATTCTGAGAATATCTTCCTCACTATAGTCTCCAAAAGGTAACACCTTTTCAACTATCGGATAGCTAGTTGTGATTGTTCCCGTCTTATCAAACAAGAAAGTATCAACTTCCAGATATTTCTCCAGAACATCCCCATCCTTAATCACCATTTCACGATTCAACCCCTCCTTGATAGCTGTTAAATAAGCTACAGGAGTAGAGATTTTCAAAGCACAGGAGAAATCGACCAATAGGAAAGAAATAGCCTTAGAAAAAGAACCTGTCAATAGGTAAGTCAGCCCAGCCCCCAAGAAATTATATTTGACGACCTTGTCCGCCATCTTGATGAAATAGCGTTGTTTCGTTTTCTTGTTTTCTTCAGATTTCTTCATCAACTCAATCAGTTGTAAAATCCGGCTGTTCATCTGATTATCGGTTACACGAATGCGTAACTCTCCAGTTTCTAATACTGTATTTGCACAAACCAAATCAGACTCTCTTTTTTCAACTGGAAAACTCTCTCCCGTCAAGGAACTTTCGTTGACCATACCTAAACCTGAAACTACTTGTCCATCAAACAAAATTTCATTTCCTTGAGATAGGACCAAGACATCTCCTATTTGAACATCGGAACTCTTGATACTAACGACCGTATCGCCCTGTACTAAGAATACGTCGCTCTCTTTTGCAAGAAGGCTCTGTTCTAAATCTGTTGCCGTTTTTTTCAAGGACCACTGATCTAAATGATTCCCCAAATCAAGCATAAACATGATATTGCTAGCTGTCTTGGATTGGTTCATAAACAAGGACAATAAAATCGCCGAACAGTCTAAGACTTCCATCGTTAGTTCCTTACGCGCTAGTGTTTGATAGGCTTCTCTAATATAGCCAAAAGCCTGATAACAAGTCCATATATAGCGAATAGGATATGGCACAAAACTACGAAAAAGTATACGCTTAATCGCTGCACCTGAAACAATAGAATAAGCACTCTCTTCTCTACGAATGGGAAGAGTCATCAACTCAGAAACTTTCCCTTTATCAATTCTTTTTAAAAAGGCTTCTGCATTATCTAATACAGAAAAGCCTTCTTTTATACGTAGAGTAAAGTGCTGTTGATCCATGTAAAACTGGATAGACTCAATCCCCTTTTCATCTCTCGCCAAGGAACGAAGATAGTCTTGAATATCCAAGGTGAGTGAAAAAGAAGATGATAGTCGGATATGTTGGTATCCTCTATGTAGCACTTTAAAAGACATATTATTCTCCTATAAGGCTATCTAATTGCTCTTCTTTTTTCTCTTGCTCGTACAAATATTTGGCATCTTGCAAGACATCGTCTCCATGTTGCTTCACAACAGAAACAGATGCGTCTAGCCCGTCTTTCAACTTGTAAGCCTTAGCCAAAGCTTTAGAATAACCTTTTTTAGCTTCCTTACTTGCCAAGATTTTCAAACCAAGGGTACCAAATGCGACACCACCCAAAAATAATGAAGATTTTTTCGCAACTTTTGCAACGGTTAATACTTCTTTTAACATACTTATTTCCTCCTTATCATTATTATATAGCAATTTAGATATAAAAGCAATTTCATTCTATAAATTGGAGAATTAGTTTTATTTCTACTGAATCTCCCATCTACTTATTCCTAAAGTTGCTTTCATTTGCCTCTTTTGATACACTTAAACTATGAATACAAATCTCAAGCCCAAACTTCAGCGTTTTGCTTCTGCGACTGCCTTTGCCTGTCCTATCTGTCAAGAAAATCTGACTCTGTTAGAGACTAGTTTCAAGTGCTGCAACCGTCATTCTTTTGACTTGGCGAAATTTGGCTATGTCAATCTGGCACCTCAAATCAAGCAATCTGCTAACTATGACAAGGAAAATTTTCAAAACCGTCAACAAATCCTAGAAGCCGGCTTTTACCAAGCTATCTTAGATGCTGTATCTGACTTGCTTGCAAGCTCAAAAACAACCACAACAATTTTGGATATCGGTTGTGGTGAAGGATTCTATTCTCGCAAACTACAAGAAAGTCACTCTGAAAAAACTTTCTATGCCTTTGACATCTCCAAAGATTCAGTCCAAATCGCTGCTAAAAGTGAACCCAACTGGGCAGTCAATTGGTTCGTTGGTGACTTGGCTCGTCTTCCTATCAAAGACGCCAGCATGGATATCCTACTAGATATCTTTTCACCTGCCAACTATGGAGAATTTCGTCGCGTTTTATCCAAAGACGGTATCTTGATCAAGGTTATCCCAACTGAAAATCACCTCAAGGAAATCCGTCAGAAGGTACAAGACCAGCTGACAAACAAGGACTATTCCAACCAAAATATCAAAAATCATTTCCAAGAACACTTTACCATCCTATCTAACCAAACTGCCTCTCTGACTAAGACTATCACAGTAGAACAACTCCAAGCCCTACTCAGTATGACTCCTCTCCTCTTTCACGTTGACCAGAGCAAGATTGACTGGAGCCAACTGACAGAGATTACTATTGAGGCTGAGATTCTGGTTGGGAAAGCATTCTAAACTAGACTTCCCAAAGGTATAAAACTTACCGAAAATCTTCAATATTACAAAAACGCATAAGAACAGGTACTCAAACCTTAATCTTATGCGTTTTGTTATGCAAAAATCACTGGAGTTTCTATACACATTAAGAGGAAATAGTTGAAATCAGTTCTTTTAATAACCATTGAATACCATATACTACATTTACCTCAAATATGATATAGGCCGTATAAATCAAGTATTTCGATTTCTCCCGCCTCAAAGAATAAATCTTGTACAAGATAAATAAATTTAAAATAATAAATAATAGAGACAAAATCTTCCTCCAAAATCAATATTAAAAGTAGGCAGTCAGGCATATACCTCATATTTATTTTCGATTCGAGATAACAAACTTATCAATAAATAGCAAGTGATATAAGGCAAGTACAGACCCCCAGAAACTACCTCGAAGAGAGATTTCTTGATGATTGAGAGGAAACAAATCATGGTTACCTATATAGAGGCAGGTCAAAATAACAAATAAAATCCAAAACAAATCCGTCCATTTATATTTTGAAAAATATTTTTTTAACATAAAAACACCTTCTTTCTTTACTACACTTACATTATATGATAAAATGTAAGTGAATACAAATAAAAAGGAGAAAAGCTCATGAAAACTACTAAATTTTTTGCAGTTGCTATTTCTGCAGGTATCTTAACTCTTAGTCTCGCTTCACCGTCTCTTGCCTTTGCGCAAAGTGTGGCACACCCACCAAAATCTCATGATGCAAGACTCCAGACTAAGCGACTTGTTCTTGAAGAAAGTAAAGTTTATAGTTTACAGGATGTATTCAATTCATCTAATTTAAGTGTTGAAGAACAAGAACAAATTACTAAAGATGTTTTAAACTTCGTTGAAATTGAAGGAAATTCAATGGATAGAACTATTATGAGGACTGTTATACGAAGATTAAGTCCTTCAGAAGTTAAAGAGATAGCACTTTCTAGTGATCCAGCTGGGACTCTAGTAGGAATGCTCCCTGGTATAGGTAATGTGTATTCGGCCTTAAAATATTTATCTGACGATATGTATCTTACAGCGGCTAGAAATGGTTGGGGATTGGAATACGTGATTGCTGTAGATAGAGATAACCCAACATCTACAGGAATAAACTTTTATTGGAACTACGTTAAATAAAATTTAAAGAAATTGCCTTATTCAATTAATATTCCTATAAGAAAGCAGATGATTCCAATGTACAAACTATAATTATCAACTCTTAATATCCAACTTAGTTATGAAAGAATGGTAGGTGATTGTCATGAAAAAATACTAGTTACTCTATTATTTAGTTGTTTCGCATTATTTTGTTTGCCTATTTCTGTAAATGCCGACACTAATAATAATCTTGTCATAAAATTCAATGAACTAACATTTACTTCTGGATTATAATATCCCTAATCCAGAAGTAGTATATTCGAAATCAGGATTCAACGAAGTTGCAACTGTTATTGATAGTGATACTGGAAAGGTTGTTGAAACTATTGAATTTATTCCAGATCTCTCTCGATCTACAGTTACTTCACACACATTAAAAAGAAGTGCAACATTTGCTAGAACTACAGTTCAATTAAGTGTAAACATTGAATTATATAATGAGGGTTCTTTCCGTCAGATTAACTCAGTTCAAGGTTATTACTTAGGAATAACAAATTCTATTACAAACACATATATTGAAGGACAAAACGTTGATGTTTGGTCTCCAAAAGGATACCCCACAACAAGTATAAAGTATGCTTATAATGGTACTTTAACAGCAGCTATAAACAGTAGTGGTTCAGCTCAAGTTAAAGCAGAGTTGTTAGGAGCTGGATTTACATTTGGAGGTACTATTGGAGGTACATCATATTATAGAGTTCCATTTAATCAAAACGGAACTATTAGTCTATACAACTATTAGTCTATACTAACTTAGGAGGTAGTCGATATTATGAATGAAAAAAAACGTACATATTTTATTTGTGCAAGTATTATTATTTCATCTATAATTTTAGGACTCTTTATTTATAACGGACTTGACGTTTTGGGTCAATTTATAAACGATGGCCTCAGGGTAATTAATAGTAATAGGTAGTTAATAGAATTTAAATAAAAAAACGGTAATTTAGTGAATGAACTGCACCCCAAAAGTTAGACAGAAAAAATCTAACTTTTGGGGTGTTTTTATTATGAAATTAACTCATGATGATAAAGTTCAGATCTATGAACTTAGAAAACAAGGATATAGCTTAGAGAAGCTTTCAAATAAATTTGGGATAAACAATTCTAATATTAGGTACATGATTAAATTGATTGATCGTTACGGAATAGAGTTCGTCAAAAAAGGAAAAAATCGTTACTATTCTCCTGATTTAAAACAAGAAATGATTCATAAAGTCTTACATGAAGGCTGGACTAAAGATAGAGTTTCTCTTGAATACGGCCTCCCAAGTCGTACGATACTTCTTAATTGACTAGCACAATACAAGAAAAACGGGTATACTATTGTTGAGAAAATAAGAGGGAGAGTACCTAAAATGGGACGTAAGCCAAAAAAGAGACCTGAAGAGAGAACAGAATTAGAACGTCTTCAAGCAGAAAATGAGTACCTGAGAGCGGAGAATGCCATCCTAAAAAAGTTAAGAGAACTCCGATTGAAGGAGGAAAAAGAGAAAGAAGAAAGACAGAAATTGTTCAAGAATTAATGACTGATTTTTCGTTAGATATTCTTCTAAAAGCCATTAAATTAGCTCGTTCGACCTACTACTATCACTTGAAACAGCTAGACAAACTAGATAAGAATCAAGAGCTTAAAGCTGAAATTCAATCCATTTTTATCGAACATAAGGGAAATTATGGTTATCGTCGGATTCATTTAGAACTAAGAAATCGTGGTTATCTGGTAAATCATAAAAGAGTTCAACGCTTGATGAAAGTACTCAATTTACAAGCTAAAATGCGACAGAAACGAAAATATTCTTCTCATAAAGGAGATGTGGGTAAGAAGGCAGAAAATCTCATTCAACGTCAATTTGAAGGCTCTAAAACAATGGAAAAGTGCTACACAGATGTGACAGAATTTGCCATTCCAGCAAGTTCTCAAAAGCTTTACTTATCACCAGTTTTAGATGGCTTTAATAGCGAAATTATCGCCTATAATCTTTCAACTTCACCCAACTTAGAACAAGTAAAAACGATGTTGGAACAGGCCTTCACAGAGAAACGCTACGAGAATACGATTCTCCATAGTGACCAAGGCTGGCAATACCAACACGATTCTTATCATCAGTTTCTTGAAGGTAAGGGAATTCAAGCATCCATGTCACGTAAGGGTAACAGCCCAGACAATGGTATGATGGAGTCCTTCTTTGGCATTCTGAAATCGGAGATGTTTTATGGTTATGAGAAGTCATTTCAGTCGCTTAAGCAATTGGAACAAGCCATTGTAGACTATATTGATTACTACAACAATAAACGAATTAAGGTAAAACTAAAAGGACTCAGTCCTGTACAATACAGAACTAAATCCTTAATCTTATGCGTTTTGTTATGCAAAAATCACTGGAGTTTCCATACATATTAAGTGGAAATAGTTGAAATCAGTTCTTTTAATAACCATTGAATACCATATAGTACATTTACCCCAAATATGATATAGGCCGTATAAATCAAGTATTTCGATTTCTCCCGCCTCAAAGAATAAATCTTGTACAAGATAAACAAATTTAAAATAATAAATAATAGAGACAAAATCTTCCTCCAAAATCAATCATAAAAGTAGCCAGTCAGGCATAGTTCTAATATTTATTTTCGATTCGAGATAACAAACTTATCAATAAATAGCAATTGATATAAGGCAAGTACAGACCCCCAGAAACTACCTCGAAGAGAGATTTCTTGATGATTGAGAGGAAACAAATCATGGTTACCTATATAGAGGCAGGTCAAAATAACAAATAAAATCCAAAATAAATCCGTCCATTTATATTTTGAAAAATATTTTTTTAACATAATAGCATATTTTTTTGACTATAATAACAGTATATGATAAAATGTAAGCAGATACAAATAAAAAGGAGAAAAGCTCATGAACAAATTAATGAAATTTATTTCGGTTTTTTTGACGTCAATTGTGTTAATTGTATCAGCGATTCCAAGTGTTTCAGCTGTATACGCTTCTGAACAAGTATCACAAATTGAAACAAATATGGAACTTCAACCTGTCACTTCTCTAACAGAAGAACAAATCAATACACTTGCAAACGAAATCCAATCTTTTCATCCAGACGTCTCACAACAATGGATCAAAGAAGTAATTAACCGACAATTACAAGGCGATTATACAATCCCACCTACATACTCTCCATTTAGAGCAGCTTGGCAAGGTATTACAGTTAATCAAATGGGTGCTCTATTAGATACTGCAATAGCTTTAGCATTAGGAGGAACTACTGCAGGCCTTGCAAATCTAATTAAAGTAAAAGGAAAACATGTAGCAAAAAGTGCTATTCGTTCAGCAATTTCTAGATATCTAGGTAGTTGGTTTGTAAATGATGTTGCTTTAGAATTCGCTATGAATTTATTATCACCGGGGACTTATTTAGCACAATTATGGGATAAAAATGATGCCATTCCTAACAACGGAAGGATTAACTTTTAATCATGAGATATACAATAAAATTAATTGGGTATAACGTATTTTCGTTGTTTATATTCTTTATCTTATCAATGTTGTTTAAAGTTCCCTTTAGGTGGTGGATCAGCATTGCAATGACGACTTCGTCGTACATTGTATATAATTACTTAAAGAAAAAGAGAGAAAAGGAATGATCTTATACCAGATCATTCCTTTTCTGCTTTCTGTAAATCCCTCGGAGTGTGTTTGGCGCTTTGATACGAAGTGTCAAAGCTGTATAAACGTTACTATTTCCAAAAAAGTAACAGAAAATTCCTGCTTTGTAGGACTGCTTTGGGTGAGTAATAGACATGTCGACTCACCCTATCTCCTGATGGCGAAAAGAATTTAGCAATGATGCAAGTTGTTCTGAACTCGAGAAAAAACATGCCGAAATCGAAGAAAAGCGTGCAGAACTTGAAGCGAAGAAGCAAGAAATGTTGAAGCGCTTGGATAAATAGAATTTAGAAAACAGAAAAAACTAAAAAGAATGTAGGGTTTATTTCCCTACATTCTTAAAATAACTTAGTACATAAATGACAATGCTGCCACTGCCGTCAATATTGCAAAAACTATTTTCCAAATTTTTTTATTTTTTCCAAAAATCTTATCAGGTAACAAGCTTATTACAAGAAAGGCAATAAACAACACCAATTTAAGTGTGTATATCATAAAAACACCTTCTTTCCTACAATTATATTATAATACTTTATGTAAGCGAATACAAGAGATATGAGGTAACCAACTACGAAAAAATATAAGGCTGAAGACAGTAAAAACCAGCATTTAAAGCCTTCACTGTATCTAGGATTTCCCTATTTTTAGACAAGATTGACCCAAATCTACATCATTAAAAAAGCGAATTTCAATCGAAACTCGCTTTTTTACAAAATGTATTCGTATAAATTTGTATCTTAGTTCAAGTGCCAGATATCTTCGTTGTACTGAGCGATTGTACGGTCAGATGAGAAGAATCCTGCTTTAGAAATGTTAACAATGACTTTATCCAACCATGCGTCACGGTCTTCGTAGTCAGCCAACATTTGCTCTTTCACTTTGATGTAATCTTCTAAGTCAAGAAGAGTCATGAACCAGTCTTTGTTGATCAATTCATTGTAAAGACGTTCCAAGCGCTCTTTGTTTCCAGCTGCAAGAACTGCATCGCTAACGATGAAGTCAACCAATGGTTTGATAGCTTTACGAGCGTAGAATTCGCTTGATTTGTAAGCTGCTTTTGCGTAAAGGTCGATAACAGTTTCTGAATCTTCACCAAAGATGTAGATGTTTTCGTCACCAACCAACTCAGCGATTTCCACGTTAGCTCCGTCCATAGTACCAAGAGTCAAAGCTCCGTTCAACATGAATTTCATGTTACCAGTACCTGAAGCTTCTTTAGAAGCAAGTGAGATTTGTTCTGAGATGTCACATGCTGGGATAAGGAAGCTTGCTGCAGTAACGTTGTAGTTTTCAACCATAACTACTTGCAAGTGTGGAGCTACTGCTGGATCGTTAGCAATAACTTCTGACATGCAAAGAATCAAGTGGATGATGTCTTGAGCGATTGTGTAGGCTGGAGCTGCTTTACCACCAAAGAAGATTGTGATTGGACGAGCAGGGATGTTACCAGCTTTGATGTCAAGGTATTTGTGGATTACGTACAAGGCATTCATTTGTTGGCGTTTGTACTCGTGAAGACGTTTGATTTGGATATCAAAGATAGAGTTTGGATTGATTTCCACACCTTGGTGTTCTTTCAAGTGACGTGCCAATTTACGTTTGTTGTGAGCCTTGATGCTTTCCAATTTTTCTTTGACAGCTGCTTTGTCTTCATAAGACAAGAGTTTTTCAAGCTCATCTGCTTCATGGTGCCAACCATCTCCAAGAATCTCATCCAAGTAGTGAGACAATCTTGGGTTAGCATGCATGAGCCAACGACGGAAAGTGATACCGTTTGTTTTGTTGTTGAATTTTTCTGGGTAAAGGTCGTAGAAGGCTTTCAACTCAGAATTTTTCAAGATTTCAGTGTGAAGTGCTGCAACCCCGTTAACGCTGTATCCGTAGTGGATATCCATATGAGCCATGTGAACACGTCCGCTCTCATCGATGATTTGAACAGCTGGATCTTTGTATTCTGCTTTCACGCGACGGTCCAATTCTTCGATGATTGGTACCAAGTGAGGAACCACTTCTTGCAAGAATTCAAGAGGCCATTTTTCAAGCGCTTCAGCAAGGATTGTGTGGTTAGTGTAGGCAGTCATGCTACGAACGATTGAGATTGCTTCGTCAAGCTCGATACCACGTGCAGTCAAAAGACGGATCAATTCAGGGATCACCATTGATGGGTGAGTATCGTTGATTTGGACAACTGCGTAGTCAGCAAGGTCATGCAAGTTGCTTCCTTTTTCGATTGCTTCGTCGATGATCAATTGCGCACCGTTTGAAACCATGAAGTATTGTTGGAAGATACGGAGCAATTCACCTTGACGGTCACTATCATCTGGGTAAAGGAAGAGAGTCAAGTTGCGAGCGATATCTGTCTTGTCAAAGTTGATACCATCTTTAATAATAGAAGAATCAACTGAATCCAAGTCAAACAAACGCAAGCGGTTCTTCGTTTCTGTCTTGTAACCAGGAACATCAATATCATAAAGAGTTGATGTCAAAGTAAAGTCTGCAAATGGTACTTGGTAGCTACGGCTTGAGCGAACCAACCAGTTTTGCTCTGTCAACCATGCGTTTGGAATTGTTTCTTGTTGGTTGTTTTTAAGAACTTGTTGGAAAAGACCAAAGTGGTAGTTCAGACCAACACCGTCACCATTCAAACCAAGAGTCGCAATTGAGTCGATAAAGCAGGCAGCCAAACGTCCCAAACCACCATTACCAAGAGATGGTTCCAATTCAACTTCTTCAACTTCGATCAAGTCTTTACCTGCAGCTGCAAGTTCTTTTTTGACATCGTCGTAAAGACCAAGGTTAATCAAGTTGTTTGACAAGAGTTTACCAATCAAGAACTCAGCTGAGATGTAGTAAACTTTTTTCTTACCAGTGTTAACTGGTTTTTGGCTACTTGCAAGCTTGCTGTAGTTAAGAAGAGCAAGGTAAAGCTCTTCATTGCTACATTCTGCAATGGTTTTATTGTAACGATTTTGTACAAATTCTTGTAGTGATAACATGTTTAAGATGTCTCCTGATATTGTATTATTTCTTTAATTCTACCAAATTTTCATTTATTCGGCGATAGATTGTTGTTAAGTCAAGCAAACCTTCCTCAACAGCTGGTGTCAATTGCTCTTCAGTCATACGCCAAGACCAGTTTCCACCAAGGGTAGATGGGAAGTTCATACGAGCCGCCTCATCCAATTCTAGCAAATCTTGCATAGTTGCAATTGCCATGAAGCTAACTGATGAAAAGACTGTACGAAGCATAGCATGTGGAACTGTTTCGTATTCTTTACGGTTCGTGTAACGAGCCATGTACTCACGAGTCGCATCATCAATCTCGTTACGGTACCAACCAAGAACCGTATTGTTATCGTGTGTTCCTGTGTACATAACTGAGTTAGCAGGTGCCAAGTGTGGGCTATCAATGCTTTCGTCTTCTGGGTTGAAGGCAAATTGAAGAATCTTCATTCCTGGGAAGCCAGTACGTTCACGCAACTCAATAACTTCATCTGTCATGAAGCCAAGGTCTTCTGCGATGATGTTTAGCTCACCAAGTTCTTCCTTAACGGCTGCAAAAAGCTTGTAGCCAGGACCTTTCACCCACTCACCAGGTGCTGCTGTATCAGAACCAGCAGGGATTTCCCAGTAAGATTCGAAACCACGGAAGTGGTCAATACGAACGATGTCGTAGATTTTGAAGCTTTCACGCAAGCGTTCAATCCACCATTTGTAACCGTCTTTATCCATTGCTTCCCAGTCATAGATTGGGTTACCCCAAAGCTGACCAGTTGCAGAAAACTCATCTGGCGGGCATCCTGCGATGCAAGTTGCTTTACCGTTGACATCTGTCTTGAAGAGATGTGGATTTGCCCACATATCGCTTGAATCTTCTGCTACGTAGATTGGCATGTCCCCAACGATTTCGATGTGGTTGTCGTTAGCGTAAGCTTTCAATTTCAACCATTGTTGGAAGAAGAAATATTGAGTCACACGGTGGTAAACCAACTTGTCTGCCAATTGCTCACGGTAGCTTTCAAGTGATGAAGCTTTACGAGCACGAGCATCTGCATCTGGCCATTCTGTCCAAGCAAGATTGTCAAAATGCTCTTTGATAGCCATATACTCAGCAAAGAGCTCAAGCCATGATTGGTTATCTTGAGCAAATTTCTCAAAATCTTTAACATCTCCGACTTCAAAGAAACGTTTCACAGCTTTTTCTAAAAGAGGACGACGTGCATAGTAGATTTTAGCATAGTCAACTTCAGACGCATCGCTACCAAAGTCAACTCCTTCAAGGTCACTGGCTTCCAACAAACCTTGCTCCATCAAGATATCTAAATCGATAAAATGAGTGTTTCCTGCGAAGGCTGAGAAAGATTGGTAAGGAGAATCCCCGTAACTAGTTGTTCCTAATGGAAGGATTTGCCAGTAACGTTGTTTTGTACGAACCAAGAAATCAACGAAGTCGTAAGCACTTTGACCAAATGATCCGATTCCGTAAGCTCCTGGAAGAGAAGAGATGTGCATCAACACACCACTTTGACGTTTTTTCATAATAGCACCTCATGTGTTAAAATTAATGGAACGTTGCGTATTTTTGCAGACGCAAACGTTTGCGCTACTTATAAGTATACTCCTTTTCAAGCATAATTGCAAGCGTTTTTAAAAAACTTTTTTGATTATTTTTAAGGAGATTAACCCATTTTAGCAAAGATAACTTATACTCAATGAAAATCAAAGAGCAAACTAGGAAACTAGCCGCAGGCTGTACTTGAGTACGGCAAGGCGACGTTAACGCGGTTTGAATTTGATTTTCGAAGAGTATTAAAACTATCTAATCCTAAAATTTGACTCTCACAGAATCCGTCTACAAACTGCAAATCCTCCCCTAGAAAACTTGAATTTAGATGCAAGGAGGCACAAAGGTCTATAGAAAATAGATAGGAATTAGAAACAGGGAGGTAGCCCCTCCTGATTTCCTTCTTTAGATAGATTACATCTATTTTTTATTAAAAATACTGTATTCTTATCTATTTCACACTTTTCTTCTATTAAAAAGCAAAATCATGCTATCAAATCAAGCTTAAAAATTTTTTAAAATTTTTGTCAAAAACACTTGCAACCGTTTTCTATTTGTGCTATACTAAGGTCATAAAGGAAAACGTTTGCGTTTCCTTATCAATAAAACTTGTTATTCTTTAGGAGGAATACACTATGTCATCTAAATTCATGAAGAGCGCTGCGGTGCTTGGAACTGCTACACTTGCTAGCTTGCTCTTGGTAGCTTGCGGAAGCAAAACTGCTGATAAGCCTGCTGAGTCTGGTTCATCTGAAGCGAAAGAAATCACTCTTTACGTTGAGGACCAATACAAAGCTTATGCTGAAACAGTTGCTAAAGCTTATAAAGAGCAATCAGGCACAACAGTTAACATCAAATCTGGTGACCAACTTGGTGGGCTTGACAAACTTTCTCTTGACAACCAATCTGGTCAAGCTGCTGACGTTATGATGGCTCCATACGACCGTGTGGGTAGCCTTGGTTCTGACGGACAACTTTCAGAAGTGAAATTGAGCGATGGTGCTAAAACAGAAGATACAACTAAATCTCTTGTAACCGCTGCTGACGGTAAAGTTTACGGTGCTCCTGCCGTTATCGAGTCACTTGTTATGTACTACAACAAAGACTTGGTAAAAGACGCTCCCAAAACATTTGCTGACTTGGAAAACCTTGCTAAAGATAGCAAATATGCCTTCGCTGGAGAAGATGGAAAAACTTCTGCCTTCCTAGCTGACTGGACAAACTTCTACTATGCATACGGACTTCTTGCTGGTAACGGCGCTTACGTATTCGGACAAAACGGTAAAGACCCTAAAGACATCGGTCTTGCAAACGACGGTTCTATCGCAGGTATCAACTACGCTAAATCTTGGTACGAAAAATGGCCTAAAGGTATGCAAGATGGTACAGCTGCTGGAAACCTAATCCAAACTCAATTCCAAGAAGGTAAAACAGCTGCTATCATTGATGGGCCTTGGAAAGCTCAAGCCCTCAAAGATGCTAAAGTAAACTACGGTGTTGCGACTATCCCAACTCTTCCAAATGGAAAAGAATATGCTGCATTCGGTGGTGGTAAAGCTTGGATCATTCCTTCAAGTACTAAGAACCTTGAAGGCGCACAGAAATTTGTAGACTTCCTTGTTTCAACTGAACAACAAAAAGCTTTCTACGATGCAACTAACGAAATCCCAGCTAATACTGAAGCTCGTTCATACGCTGAAGGTAAAAACGATGAGTTGACAACAGCTGTTATCAAACAATTCAAGAACGCTCAACCAATTCCAAACATCTCTCAAATGTCTGCAGTTTGGGAACCAGCTGCTAACATGCTCTTTGATACTGTAAGTGGTCAAAAAGATGCTAAAACAGCTGCTAACGACGCTGTAACATTGATCAAAGAAACAATCAAACAAAAATTTGGTGAATAAAAAATTTGTTCAAGGGGGGTGGAATTCAAATCCCCCTTTGAATTTATCAATAGAGACACAAATAATTTAGCTTTCTTATAAAAAAAGTAGTATCCTATGAAAGGAGTTATTATGGAAAAGCAACAACCTAGTAAAGCAGCCCTGCTGTCTATCATTCCTGGGTTAGGACAGATTTACAATAAACAAAAAGCCAAAGGTTTTATCTTCCTTGGTGTAACCATCGTATTTGTCCTTTATTTCCTAGCACTTGCAGCACCTGAATTGAGCAATCTCATCACTCTTGGTGACAAGCCCGGTCGTGATAATTCCCTCTTTATGCTGATTCGTGGTGCCTTCCATTTAATCTTTGTAGTCGTTTATGTACTCTTTTATTTCTCAAATATCAAAGATGCATATACGATTGCAAAACGCATTAACAATGGAATTCCAGTTCCACGTACCCTCAAAGACATGATCAAAGGGATTTATGAAAATGGTTTCCCTTATCTCTTGATTATTCCATCTTATGTTGCCATGACCTTCGCGATTATCTTCCCAGTTATCGTAACCTTGATGATCGCCTTTACCAACTATGACTTCCAACACTTACCACCAAACAAATTGTTGGACTGGGTTGGTTTGACAAACTTTAGTAATATCTGGAGTTTGAGTACCTTCCGTTCTGCCTTTGGTTCTGTTCTTTCTTGGACCATCATCTGGGCTTTGGCAGCCTCAACTTTACAGATTGTGATTGGTATCTTCACAGCTATCATTGCTAACCAACCATTTATCAAAGGAAAACGTATCTTTGGTGTTATTTTCCTTCTTCCTTGGGCTGTCCCAGCCTTCATCACTATCTTGACATTCTCAAACATGTTTAACGATAGTGTCGGAGCTATCAACACCCAAGTATTGCCAATCTTGGCTAAATTCCTTCCTTTCCTTGATGGCGCTCTTATTCCCTGGAAAACAGACCCAACTTGGACTAAGATTGCCTTGATTATGATGCAAGGTTGGCTTGGATTCCCATACATCTACGTTCTGACCTTGGGTATCTTGCAATCTATTCCTAACGACCTTTACGAAGCAGCTTATATTGACGGTGCCAATGCTTGGCAAAAATTCCGCAACATCACTTTCCCAATGATCTTGGCTGTTGCGGCACCTACTTTGATTAGCCAATACACCTTCAACTTTAACAACTTCTCTATCATGTACCTCTTCAACGCTGGAGGACCTGGTAGTGTCGGTGGTGGAGCTGGTTCAACCGATATCTTGATTTCATGGATTTACCGTTTGACAACAGGTACATCTCCTCAATACTCAATGGCGGCAGCTGTCACCTTGATTATCTCTATCATTGTCATCTCAATCTCTATGATCGCATTCAAGAAACTACACGCATTTGATATGGAGGACGTCTAAGATGAATAACTCAATTAAACTCAAACGTAGACTGACTCAAAGCCTTACATACCTTTACCTGATTGGTCTATCAATTGTCATTATCTATCCACTTTTGATTACCATTATGTCAGCCTTCAAGACTGGTAACGTAGTAGCCTTTAAACTAGACAGCAACGTCGACTTTAGTTTTGCTAACTTCCAAGGCCTCTTCACTGAAACCTTGTACGGTACTTGGTACCTCAACACCTTGATCATTGCCTTGATTACCATGGCTGTTCAAACAAGTATCATCGTACTTGCTGGTTATGCCTACAGCCGTTACAACTTCTTGGCTCGTAAACAAAGTTTGGTCTTCTTCTTGATCATCCAAATGGTGCCAACTATGGCCGCTTTGACAGCCTTCTTCGTTATGGCGCTTATGTTGAACGCCCTTAACCACAGCTGGTTCCTCATCTTCCTCTACGTTGGTGGTGGTATCCCGATGAATACTTGGCTCATGAAAGGCTACTTCGATACAGTGCCAATGTCTTTAGACGAATCTGCAAAACTAGACGGTGCAGGACACTTCCGCCGCTTCTGGCAAATTGTTCTTCCACTTGTTCGCCCAATGGTTGCCGTACAAGCTCTCTGGGCCTTCATGGGACCTTTCGGGGACTACATCCTCTCTAGTTTCTTGCTTCGTGAGAAAGAATACTTTACTGTTGCCGTAGGTCTCCAAACCTTCGTTAACAATGCGAAAAACATGAAGATTGCCTACTTCTCAGCAGGTGCTATCCTCATCGCCCTTCCAATCTGTATTCTCTTCTTCTTCCTACAAAAGAACTTTGTTTCAGGACTTACAAGTGGTGGCGACAAGGGATAATTTATCCCCGCCACCCTTTTTCATTTTATACTCTTCGAAAATCTCTTCAAACCACGTCAGCTTCCATCTGCAACCTCAAAGTTGTGCTTTGAGCAACCTGCGACTAGCTTCCTAGTTTGTACTTTGATTTTCATTGACTATTAGCTATTGTCACTGTAAATAATATCCTTACAACAAGCAATTTTTCTCCTAGACTTGAAATAAAGCGAATTTAACTATATAATACTCATATAGAAAACACCTTTTAGAAAGATACCCATGCTTCCATATCCATTTTCCTATTTTTCAAGTATTTGGGGATTTCGTAAGCCCCTGTCCAAACGTTTCGGGCTCAACTGGTTTCAACTACTCTTTACCAGTATCTTCCTTATCAGCTTGTCTATGGTACCCATTGCCATCCAAAACAGCTCCCAGGAGACCTATCCGCTAGAAACTTTTATCGATAATGTCTATGAACCTCTGACAGATGAGGTTGTCCAGGATCTCTCTGAACATGCTACAATTGTCGATGGCAACTTAACTTATACAGGAACTGCCAATCAAGCCCCTTCTCTTGTGATTGGTCCAAGCCAAAGCAAGGAATTACCTAAAGACTTGCAACTGCATTTCGATACAAATGAGCTAGTCATCAGCAAGGAAAGCAAGGAACTGACCCGCATCTCTTACCGAGCCATTCAGACTGAGAGTTTCAAAATCAAAGACAGCTTGACCCAAGCAATTTCTAAAGACTGGTACCAGCAGAATCGTGTCTATATCAGTCTCTTCCTAGTTCTCGGTGCCAGCTTCCTCTTTGGTTTGAATTTCTTTATCGTCTCTCTAGGAGCTAGTCTTCTCCTTTATATCACTAAGAAATCACGCCTCTTTTCATTTAGGACCTTTAAAGAGTGCTACCATTTTATCTTGAACTGTTTAGGATTGCCGACTCTGATTACACTTATTTTGGGATTATTTGGCCAAAATATGACAACCCTGATTACTGTACAAAATATTCTTTTTGTTCTGTATCTGGTCACTATCTTTTATAAAACACATTTCCGTGATCCAAATTACCATAAATAGGAGATTTTTATGCCCGTTACGATTAAAGACGTGGCCAAGGCTGCTGGTGTTTCGCCTTCAACCGTAACCCGTGTTATTCAAAATAAATCAACCATTAGCGACGAAACAAAAAAACGCGTTCGCAAGGCTATGAAGGAGCTCAATTACCACCCCAACCTCAACGCTCGTAGCTTGGTAAGCAGCTACACTCAGGTGATTGGTTTGGTTCTTCCTGATGACTCAGACGCCTTCTACCAGAATCCTTTCTTTCCATCGGTTCTACGTGGCATCTCTCAAGTCGCATCTGAAAACCACTATGCCATTCAGATAGCAACAGGAAAAGATGAAAAGGAGCGTCTCAACGCTATTTCACAAATGGTCTATGGCAAGCGTGTAGATGGGCTAATCTTTCTCTATGCCCAAGAAGAAGATCCCCTCGTCAAACTCGTAGCAGAAGAACAGTTCCCCTTCCTTATTTTAGGTAAATCTCTATCTCCTTTCATCCCACTTGTCGACAACGACAATGTTCAAGCTGGTTTTGATGCGACTGAATATTTCATCAAAAAAGGCTGCAAATGCATTGCCTTTATCGGAGGAAGTAAAAAGCTCTTCGTGACCAAAGACCGTTTAACAGGCTATGAACAGGCGCTTAAGCATTACAAACTGATCACTGACAACAATCGCATCTACTTTGCCGACGAGTTTCTGGAAGAAAAGGGCTATAAATTTAGCAAGCGATTATTCAAGCACGATCCACAAATTGATGCTATCATCACAACCGATAGCCTCCTAGCTGAAGGTGTTTGTAACTATATTGCCAAACACCAGCTGAATGTCCCTGTTCTCAGCTTTGACTCGGTTAATCCCAAGCTCAACTTGGCAGCCTATGTCGATATCAATAGCCTAGAACTTGGTCAAACATCATTTGAAACGATTCTTCAGATTATCAACGATGCTAAAAGCAATAAACAAATTTGTTACCGCCAGTTGATTGCCCATAAAATTATAGAAAAATAAGAGACTGGGCAAAAAGTTGTTAAAAGCAAAAACGCATACTATCAGGTATTGAAAAAACTTGATACTATGCGTTTTAATGTGGGAAGATTTACTTTTTTTCTTCTGAAATTGAGTTGTTACCCAAGATCTTTTTATACTCAATGAAAATCAAAGTGCAAACTAGGAAGCTAGCCGCAGGTTGCTCAAAACACTGTTTTGAGGTTGTGGATAGAACTGACGAAGTCAGCTCAAAACATGGTTTTGAGGTTGTAGATGAAACTGACGAAGTCAGTAACCATACCTACGGCAAGGTGAAGCTGACGTGGTTTGAAGAGATTTTCGAAAAGTATTAATCACTAATTATCTATCTCAACAAATCGTCCCAGAATATGAACATTCTCCGAGACAGAGACAAAGGCGCTTGGATCTACTTGTGTCATAATCTGTTTAAATTCATTAAACTCTGCACGTGTAATGACAGTAATTAAAACTGCCTTTCTCTCGTGATTATAGGTTCCTTCTGCATCGTGGATCATGGTTGCTCCGCGGTGCAATTTTTTATGGATTTTTTCAATTACCTTCTCTGGATGATTTGTCACAATCATGGCCTGCATACGCTTTTGCTTAGTAAAGACCGCGTCTGTCACACGGCTAGAGACAAAGATGGTAATCATAGAATAAAGAGCGTATTTCCAACCAAAGGTCAAACCTGCTATCAGCATGATAGTTCCATTTACCAAGAAAGAAATACTACCGACATTCTTACCCGTTTTCTTGCGAATAGTCAGGCTGACGATGTCCGTCCCACCACTGGAGATATTGTTTCGAAGAGCAAAACCAATCCCTAAACCCATAACACCACCCCCAAAAAGGGCATTGATAATGGGATCCTCCGTCAAGGTTGCCACAGGGACAAACTGGATAAAGAAGGAACTCATAGATACCGTGATAAAGGTAAAGACGGTGAACTTATGGCCAATCTGATACCAAGCTAAGACCATCAAAGGGAAGTTAATGGCGTAGAAGGTTAGCGAAATCGGAATATGAAAACCAAACCAGTGATTACTCAAGGCAGAGATAATCTGTGCCATACCTGTTGCACCACTCGAATACACATGCCCTGGTTGGAAAAAAAATTAACTGCTACTGCTGATAAAAAACCATAGACCAGAGAGGCCGAAATCTTCTCATCATACTTTTCTCGAGAAATACTTTGTAAGACACGTAAAATTTTTATCTGATAAGCAAAGCGGCGCAGATAATAGCGCCACCGCTTAATTCGTTTTGCTTGTTTCATCTTCTTCTACTTGTAAGCTGAGTTCCTCTAGTTGGTTGAGAGCGACTGTTGATGGAGCTTGTGTCATTGGGTCAGTTGCCTTGTTGTTCTTAGGAAAGGCAATGACTTCACGGATATTTTCTTCTCCAGCAAGCAACATGACAAAACGGTCAAGCCCGATAGCCAAACCACCGTGTGGTGGGAAACCATAGTCCATGGCTTCAAGAAGGAAACCAAACTGGTCATTGGCTTCTTCAGCTGAGAAACCAAGGGCCTTGAACATGCGTTCTTGAAGGTCTTTTTGGTTGATACGAAGGCTACCACCACCAAGCTCATAACCGTTCAAGACGATATCGTAAGCAATGGCATGAACCTTAGCCAAATCACCTTCTAATTCGTGAGCAGTCTCTTCCTGTGGAAGTGTGAATGGATGGTGGGCGCTCATGTAGCGGCCTTCTTCTTCAGACCATTCAAACATCGGCCAGTCAACCACCCAAAGGAAGTTGAACTTATCATTATCAATTAAGCCAAGCTCTTTAGCAATACGTCCACGAAGGGCACCCAGTGTTGCATTAGCCACTTCAAGCGTATCCGCCACAAAGAGAACCAAGTCCTTATCTTCAAGAGCAAGCGCTGTTGTCAATTCTTCTTGGATACCAGTCAAGAACTTGGCAACTGGTCCGTTTAATTCTCCATCAACCACCTTGACCCAAGCAAGACCTTTGGCACCATACTGTTTGGCTACTTCCGTCATCTTGTCGATGTCTTTACGTGAATAGTTGTCCGCAGCTCCTTTGACCACAATGGCTTTTACAGCAGGTGCTTCTGAAAAGACTTTAAAGTCTACACCTTTGACCGCTTCTGTCAAGTCCTGAAGCAACATGTCAAAACGAGTATCTGGCTTGTCAGAACCGTAAAGAGCCATAGCATCATCGTATTTCATACGAGGGAACGGTAGCGTTACTTCGATACCTTTTGTTTCCTTCATCACGCGCGCAATCAAGCCTTCTGTGATATCTTGGATTTCTTGCTCAGTAAGGAAGGACGTTTCCAAGTCGACCTGGGTAAACTCAGGCTGGCGGTCTCCACGCAAGTCCTCGTCACGGAAACATTTGACGATTTGGTAGTAACGGTCAAAACCAGCATTCATCAAAAGCTGTTTCGTAATTTGTGGACTTTGAGGAAGCGCGTAAAAATGCCCTTTATTGACACGAGATGGCACCAAATAGTCACGCGCCCCTTCTGGTGTTGACTTAGAAAGGAATGGTGTCTCTACGTCGATAAATTCCAACTCATCCAAGTAGTTGCGGATAGAGTGGGTCACCTTAGCACGAAGTTTAAGATTTTCCAACATTTCTGGACGACGAAGGTCAAGGTAACGGTAACGCAAACGTGTATCGTCATTGGCCTCAATACCATCCTTAATCTCAAATGGGGTTGTCTTAGCTGTATTAAGTACTGTCAGAGCTGTCACGTTTAACTCAACCGCACCAGTTGGTAACTTATCATTGGCTTGCTCACGCGCAGCAACTTGACCAGTCACCTCGATAACAAATTCACTACGAAGGTTTTCAGCTGTTTCCATAACCTCTGCAGATACTTTTTCAGGGTTGATAACCAACTGCATGATTCCTTCACGGTCACGAAGGTCGATAAAGATCAAACCACCAAGGTCACGACGACGGCCAACCCATCCTTTCAAGGTCATTTCTTTTCCGATGTGTTCCTCACGAACACGACCAGCATACATACTACGTTTCATTGTTTCTCTCCTCTTTTATTCTGTTACTATTTTACCATAAAAGCGCAGGCTCTTCATGAAAATCCATCAGAAAAGTTTGCCAGTCTTTAAAAATCAGGTAAAGTCCCTAAAAATTAGCGTCCATACAAAAAATCCGATGAAGTTCACCGGACTCTTTTATTTTGAATTGTTGCCTGCTTTACGCTTTTCAGTGATTTCGGCTGCCTTTCGAGGCAAGACAATTTCCGTTATGTAAGCCGTCCCAAAACGCAGTACACCTGCAATAGGAGCAAAGACAACTGCTAGATAGTTATAGAAGAAATCGCCTTTGAAGGCATAAGCTAGCGCTCCAATGATGAAAAATAGAACGACTGCCTGAATCACTGCTAATAAAATTACTCGTTTCATGTGACCTCCTGACTCTATTATAGCATGAGAATCATCAAAAAGCCGACTAAATTATTCAAAGCGTGAAGAGAAATACTGTAGACCAGACCTTTTCTGCTAATGTAAGCCAAACCCAAACTAAAACCAAGGCTAAAATAGACAAAAAATTGTTGCACATCACCTGGAAAATGAATCAAGGCAAATAGAAGACTAGATACCAGAAGAAAAATCAGGGTTCGTTTACTATTGTCCTGCTTAGGAAAGAGATAGCGTGCTAACATCCCTCTAAAAACAATCTCTTCCGTCAAAGGAGCAAAAATAACCACAGCAAAGAATGAGAAAAGTGGTTGAGACAAGGTCAAGTCTGTCGCTATTTGCTGATTTACTGAAGGATCATCTGGCAAGAAGAATTGAACGACCAGAGATAAGAACCAAACCAAGGCAGGAAGCCAAATAAATCGGTTAAAGCCGCTCTTCTCAATATAAACAGGAGCTTTCTGATACCATTTGTAAATGCCGTACACATATACTCCAGCCAAGACCACATAGAGTAGAGTAACAGCATAGGGTGAAGCGCCTAAAGCAAGCGACGCAGTCGCGAGCCCCTGAATAAAGCCATAGATAAATAAAAAGGATAGAAGGGCTAGAAGAATCCAGCCAAGGTTTTTAAGTAATTTCATAAATAACTCCTTTATTTGAAATAACGTTTTACCATAGGTAACTGCATCACATTGATATAAACATGGATGGCTCCTACAAGCAAGAAAGCTAGTAACTGAATCTCTCCTGTCAAGAAAGAAATGATAATAAGAAAAATATATAAGGCTGGTAAGACATATTGGTGTAATTGGAATAAAATTCGAAAACTCTGTTCCAAATTAGCCTGACGCTCCCCTTCATCATAAGAATTTATATAGTTCAAGACATCCTTTGGTGTAGCGAAAAATTCCAAATCAAACTGACGAACAATCGCAATGGTTTTAAAAAGAGATTTTTGAGCGACTAAGAATACCACAAAGAGTAAGAAAGAAAGGAAAAATGTTTGAGGGTTTGTATGCAATATAATCACCTCACTTAATGAAATAAAAATAGCCAATGGAATCGCTACACCTGTAATATTAAAAGCAATGGTTCCAAACTCAAGATTCCGGTACATTTGCACATAATAGGTTTCATTCAGATCGTCATCCATTTCCTCTTGATACAAGGAATGAAATTTTCTGCTTTTCTTTAAGAAATTGAAAGTCAAAAACATACTAATGAAACCTATCAGTAAACAAATAGCTGATATCCATGGCATCAAGGCTTTTACATCTAAAATAATTTCGTGGGATTCGACACGTGCCTTAAACATCCCTACAAACATGCCCAAGAACCCCCCCAAGACAATAGACATCAAAAATAACAATCTACGTTTCTTTTTCATATTCATTCTCCTTTTTCACTTGCTAGATTTTTGGATTTCTTTTCAATCCATTCAATTACTGGGATGAGGGCAAAATAGGCCCAGATAAATTGGTCGCTGTAATAGAGATCAAACCATCCTAGATTTGTTCCAATTAGTAGAAATACGCTGACTAATAGAGCTATGGCAACTACATAATAAATCACTTTATACTTGTTCATCACTCGTCCTCCTCCAAGCGAAATACTGATTCGACTGTTTCGTTGAAAATTTGAGATATTTTCAAGGCAATCACAACGGACGGGGTGTATTCGTCCCGTTCTAATAGGCTAATGGTCTGTCTGGAAACCCCTGCTAGCTTAGCTAGGTCGGTTTGATTAAGGCCATCGCGAGCCCGCAGCTCTTTTAGACGATTTTTTAGTTGCATGTTACACACCTACTCTCCGTCAAATTCAACGGCTTGGATATCCTCAATACGTTGCAACTTGATTTTTTCTTTTCCCGTCTTATCTACGTATCGTAGCTTGACCCATTCCTCATCAACATCCACAACTTCCCAAAAATTTGTTCCAAATAGTTCTCCAATGATTGTTGGTTTCTTTCCAATCATTTCTTTTAAGATTCTTGACATTTCTATATTTCCTTTCTCTTTTCTTTCGATTACCTTTAACCTCTTCTCTATCCGCTTGATTTTCTTAGATTGACTCATATAAATCAAGACGAGAAAAGGAAACAAAATCCATACCCACATGTGGCTCCCTCCTATTTCTTTATTTCTTAACTTGCTTATATTGTAACACATCTTTTTCTTTTTGACAAGCATATTTGTCAAAAAGTTTATGATTTTTGTCATTTTGCAAAAGAAAAAGGTCAGGAGTAAAATCCTGACCAGTTTATCTACTATTAAAAGCCTAATTTTTCAAAGATTTCTGAGAAGTTTTGATTGATAGCATCAAGTGACACTTGCAATTCTTCTCGGGTTTGGTTGTTCTTGACCGTCACTTGTCCGCTTTCGACTTCGCTCTCTCCTAGGGTGATGAGGGTCTTAGCCGCAAAGACATCTGCTGACTTGAACTGAGCTTTGAGCTTACGGTTGAGGTAATCACGCTCTGCTTTGAAACCTTGTTGGCGAAGGGCTTGGGCTAGTTCTAGGGCTTTGACATTTGCTCCATCACCCAAGACTGCGATATAGACATCTAGGGCGTTTTCGATAGGGAGGGCCACACCTTGCTTTTCAAGAATGAGAAGCAGGCGCTCTACACCAAGTCCAAAACCAAAGCCAGCAGTTTCAGGGCCTCCAAAGTAAGAAACCAAACCATCGTAACGACCACCCGCACAGACGGTCAGGTCATTGCCCTCAATCTCAGTGATAAACTCGAAAATGGTGTGGTTGTAGTAGTCCAGACCACGCACCATATTGGTATCGATGATATAGTCTACTCCAAGATTTTCCAACATCTGACGCACAGCATCAAAATGAGCTTGACTTTCTTCATCAAGGAAGTCCAAGATAGACGGTGCATTCTCCACTGCCACCTTGTCTTCTTTTTCCTTAGAGTCCAAGACACGAAGAGGATTTTCCTCCAAACGACGTTGGCTATCCTTAGACAAGGTCTCCTTGAGCGGTGTTAAGTAGTCAATCAAGGCTTGACGGTAGGCCGCACGGCTCTCAGGATTTCCAAGAGTGTTAAGATGTAATTTGACACCTTGGATACCGATTTCTTTCAAGAAATGGGCTGCCATCGCGATGGTTTCCACATCGGTAGCTGGATTGCTAGAGCCAAAACACTCAACACCAATCTGGTGGAACTGGCGTAAACGCCCTGCCTGTGGACGCTCATAACGGAACATAGGTCCCATATAGTAGAACTTGCTTGGCTTTTGCACTTCTGGGGCGAAGAGTTTATTTTCCACATAAGAACGGACTACTGGCGCAGTTCCTTCTGGACGGAGGGTAATATGACGGTCACCCTTGTCATAGAAATCGTACATTTCCTTAGTTACGATATCCGTTGTATCTCCGACAGAGCGACTGATGACCTCGTAATGCTCAAAAATAGGCGTGCGCACTTCTGCATAGTTGTAGCGCTTGAAAATCTCACGGGCAAAGCCCTCAACGTACTGCCATTTGGCAGACTCAGCAGGTAAAATATCCTGCGTTCCTTTTGGTTTTTGTAATTTCATAGGGAATCCTCTTTAAACTTAATAGTCTTATTTTACCATAAATAGAGTGATTAAAACAGTGAGAAAAAATTAGGATTCAAATATCATTTTTGAGATTAAGCCCTGTCAAAAAAATAGCTATCAAGGAAAGACCAACAAATAGCATCCAAGTCAACTGTATATTCCATACGGCTACAAGTGAAAAACAGGCTGTTCCCACAGGTATGGATAAGGTAAACAATAAACCTAAAAAATTACTGGTACGAGCTAAAACCTCTGGAGCTAGATTTTTCATGAGCATGGCACTAATCTTTGGTTGAACTTTACCAGACACATACAGAGTTAAAAAGAGAAATAGCAAACCAAGCACGACTTGATTGAATACGTTAGCCAGAGCAATTAGAGTGAGTCCTACGGTCGCCCACATCATCAATCTAGGCAGGGACTGCTTCCCAAAATAATCATTGCCCGTAAGGCTACTGATGATGATTGCTAACAAAGCACAGAATTGACTGATAAATAATGCCTCTGTGTAAGAAAAGTCCAAAAGAGAATGGCTCAAAAAGAAGATATTATAAATTCCACCCAAAGCGCCACCCAAGGCATTGATAAGCAAGACAGCAAAGAGCATAAAACCAAAGTTTTTCTGTCCACCTTTAAGAAAAACGAGACGTAAATTTCGATAAATCGTTAGGAACTGGTCTTTGATCGGAAGCTTCTCATTTTTTAGAATTTCACCATCAGCAGATGACATTGACAGGCTCAATTTGCTTTTTCCTAAAAAGAGGATGACGGCTGATACTAGGAAGAAACAGGCATTGATTCCCGCAACGAGGGAAAAATTGTTGACCGATAGACCTAAGAGCCAGACTCCAAAAGCTTGACCACCAATAGCTGAAATATAGGTGATGAATTGGGAAAAAGAATAAGCCTCCATCAAATCATTTTCAGCTACTTTTTCCTTAATGAGAGGCATGCGCAAACCACCTGCAAAATCACTGATGACATCACTAATGACATTGATTAAACACAGGCTAGAAAAGGCAAAGAGACTAGCTTGCTGAACAACTAGGGCTGCTAGAAAAAATAAAACCGCCTGAAACAAACCGCTATAGACCATCCATTTGACCTTGTCCCTTGTGTAATCTGCCCGAATCCCTACAAAAACTGTAAAGAGAGTCGGAAGAATCATGACAATATTCGCCATAGCAACAGCAAAAGAGGCTTGTGGCAAGGTCGATGCATAGACGATAAAGACCAGATTGAAAATTGAAGCACCAAAAGCATTGAAGAAGCGTGACAAAGTCAAGAGTCGATAAGCTTGATTTCTGAACAATAGTTTCATAGATAATCTCCCTTCTTGTTCGAAGTTCTATATAAAGTATGACTATAGTATAGCACTTAGAAATTCTAGAGAAAAAACTTTTGAATATATGCAACAAACGAAATGAGAAAAAAGAAACGATAGAATTTCTCCAGTGACACGAGAGAGCCCAATAGTTCTATCGCTTCAAATTTTAAATTATTTTCTTAGTTTGCAGATATTCAAGAATCAGTCGTTTTTCTATAGTAATCTGCCGATTTATTACAGCCAAGCATCTCAAAAATACGGACAGCATCCTCCATCTTTTTCTGTCCTTCCTTGACTCTACCTTGCTTGCTATCAAGGAGACCTTCCGCCCACAGATAAACAATCCGGAAATAGGTCTCATTTTCCTTGTAGAAATGCTCTTCGATAACACGTTTAAAATAAGAGGCATTGGTAAATTCTTCACACTCAATGCTGGCTAAAAAACCATTCAATAGTATAGTGTGAAACAGGTTTCGATTACCAGACATTTCCATTAGAAAATCAGATTTTCGTACCATCTCTCTAACATACCTAGTGAAAAGAGAAGCAGATAGAAATTGTGAACTGACTGAAAATAAATTGAGTTCATAGATTCCCCAAATCTCGGTAGAAAACAAATAATCATGAAGGACTTTCCCTTCCTCTGCCGTTAACTCTACCGTATCATCCATGCTCTTCATATAAGACTTAATCATAATGGCATTTAAAATATGTTTCTGTTTGTTTTGAGAATGGACATGCTTTTGATACTCCTTGCGATACAAGTCCTCAAGAGGAGCTATATTCTTTGGATCCAAGACATCTATGATTTCTTTTCTCAACTCAGAATCTGTATCATACTGAAAACCTCTCGCCAGAAAGAGAATTTCCTCTACACTGGCAGATATATTTCCCAAGGCAAATAGAAACTTTTCCACCGAAAGCTCACTCTGACCTGTTTCAAAGCGGGACAACATAGACGGCGAAAATTGTCCCCCGGTTGCTTGTCTCAGTGAGATATTTCTTGACTCTCGTAATTGTCTAAAGACTTTTCCAATCTGCTCCATAGACTTCCCCTTGATTCCGTATTTTCTTCATTTTATCATATTTTTCAGAAAATTCATCAAAAGCTTGCCAAATTGTCAGAGTTATGAGAAAATAGGGGATATTTATCATGTGGAGGGACTGTAATGAGAGAGGATATCAAAATCAATGACCGTGCTTTGGCCTTGCAAGATCAAATTATCGAAAAACTAGAGAAGGTTTTTGATACAGATGTGGAATTGGATGTTTACAATCTAGGGCTGATCTATGAAATCAATCTGGACGAAACAGGTCTCTGCAAGATTGTCATGACCTTCACTGACACCGCCTGTGATTGTGCCGAAAGCCTGCCTATTGAAATCGTTGCAGGTCTGAAACAAATCGAGGGGATCGAAGATGTCAAGGTTGAAGTTACCTGGTCGCCTGCTTGGAAAATCACACGAATCAGTCGCTATGGCCGTATTGCCCTTGGACTACCACCTCGTTAATCAGACCAATCACTTTTAAAGATGAAAAAAGCAAGCCGAAAATGGCTTGCTTTTTGATACTCAATGAAAATCAAAGGGCAAACTAGAAAACTAGCCGCAGGTTGCTCAAAACACTGTTTTGAAGTTGTGGATAAAATTGACGAAGTCAGCTCAAAACACTGTTTTGAGGTTGTGGATGGAACTGACGAAGTCAGCTTAAAACACTGTTTTGAGGTTGTGGATAGAACTGACGAAGTCAGTAACCATACCTACGGCAAGGCGACGTTGACGTGGTTTGAAGAGATTTTCGAAGAGTATGAGTTTATTTTTTACCTGACTTGTCCATATTCCAGAAGTCTGTCACGGCTCCGCGTGAAGCAGATGATACGATGTGGGCATATTTACCGAGGACACCACGGCTATAAAGTGGTGGCAAGGTTGTTTCTGCCTTGCGTTTTTCAAGTTCTTCTTCGGATACGGCCATGGAAATTTCTTTGGTATCTTGGTCAACCGTAACGATATCGCCTGTACGAAGATAGGCAATTGGTCCACCATCCTGAGCTTCAGGAGCGATATGTCCAACAACCAGACCATAAGTACCACCAGAGAAACGTCCATCCGTCAAGAGGGCCACCTTGTCTCCTTGACCTTTACCAACGATCATTGAAGAAAGGGACAGCATCTCAGGCATACCAGGACCACCCTTAGGTCCAACGAAACGAACAACGACTACATCGCCATCAACGATTTCATCTGTCAAAACAGCCTGAATGGCATCTTCTTCTGAGTCAAAGACCTTAGCTGGCCCAACGTGACGACGCACTTTAACACCTGATACCTTGGCAACTGCACCGTCAGGAGCAAGGTTTCCGTTCAAGATGATAAGCGGACCGTCCGCACGTTTTGGATTTTCAAGTGGCATGATAACTTTTTGACCTGGTGTGAGGTCTGCAAAGTCAGCCAAGTTCTCAGCAACTGTCTTACCAGTACATGTGATGCGATCTCCATGAAGGAATCCATTTGCCAACAAGTACTTCATAACCGCAGGGACACCACCGACTTCGTAGAGGTCTTGGAAGACATACTGACCAGATGGTTTCAAGTCGGCCAAGTGAGGCACACGCTCTTGGATCGTATTGAAGTCCTCAAGTGACAAGTCAACATTGGCAGCATGGGCAATGGCAAGCAAGTGAAGAGTGGCGTTTGTAGAACCACCGAGAGCCATCGTCACAGTGATGGCATCTTCAAAGGCTTCACGAGTCAAGATATCTGATGGTTTGAGACCAAGCTCCAACATCTTAACAACAGCACGTCCTGCTGCTTCGATATCTTCTTTCTTATCAGCTGATTCAGCTGGGTGAGATGAAGAACCTGGCAAACTCATACCCAAAACTTCGATAGCAGTCGCCATGGTATTAGCAGTATACATACCACCACAGCCACCAGGGCCAGGGCAGGCATTACATTCAAGACGTTTCACGTCCTCAGCTGTCATGTCACCGTGGTTCCATTTTCCGATACCCTCAAAGACAGAAACCAAGTCAATGTCTTTGCCATCAAGATTTCCCGGTGCAATCGTTCCACCATAGGCAAAGACTGCAGGGATATCCATATTGGCAATGGCAATCATAGATCCAGGCATGTTCTTGTCACAGCCACCGATAGCGACGAAGGCATCCACGTTGTGACCACTCATAGCCGCCTCGATGGAGTCCGCGATGATGTCACGAGATGTTAGAGAGAAACGCATACCAGGCGTTCCCATAGCGATCCCGTCTGCTACGGTAATAGTTCCAAACTGTACAGGCCAAGCGCCTGCAGATTTGACACCTTCTTTAGCCAGTTTCCCGAAATCATGCAAGTGAATGTTACATGGTGTATTTTCCGCCCAAGTCGAAATCACTCCCACAATCGGTGTTTCAAAGTCCTTATCTGTCATACCAGTCGCACGAAGCATAGCACGGTTTGGTGATTTTACCATACTGTCATAAATGCTACTGCGGTGACGTTTATCTAATTCAGTCATTTGTTCCCTCCCATTTCAGTTTTTACTATTATAGCACATTTTAAAAGCAATGAACAGAAGAAAATTCTTGAATTTTCAGAAAATTCTATATACATATGAAATATTTAAAACTAAAAACAACAAAGCGGATTAGGGCACTTTCTGATGACCAGAATATGCTTTTTAATCCGCTTTCTTTAAATAACGTACTGTAATTGTTACAAAAATTCTTTCAGAACAGTGTATTCAACATCTATCTTGCATTATAAATTTCTAGAACTTTCTCTTTTATATTCGATTCACTCAAACCATACTCATTAAGAAGATAATCCACTTTCCCTACTTGACCGAATCTTTCTTGAACACCCATCCGATGAATTTTTGTTATTCCATCATCAGAGAATAATTCACATAAAGCACTGCCAATTCCACCTATCTGATTGTGGTTTTCTACAGTAAATATAGTTTTTCCACTTAACATTGTTTTTATCTGTTCTGGTATCGGTTTGATTCTAAATAAATCTATCACACCTACTGAATAACCTAATTTAGACAGTTCATCTGCAACTCGAATACTTGGAGCAACCATTATACCAGAAGCAACGATTACAACATCTTCACCATGTCTTAACTCAATGTAGCCTTTAGAAAAATCTTCTCCACCTTGATATACAGCCTCTGGAGCTTTTCTAATTGTTCGAATATATTTCAGTCCTTTTAAGTCTAATGTCTGGTTCAATATTTCACGAAATTGGATATCATCAGTTGCTTCGAAAATGATCGATTTAGGAATTAAACGTAACAATCCAATTTCTTCAAATGGCATATGTGTCCCACCATTCATTTCCGCAGTTACTCCTGCATCTGATCCAATAACAGTGGCATCCAATTGTGCGTATCCAAGAGAAATAAATAATTGATCAAATACTCTTCGTGAAGCAAAAGGGCCAAATGTATGAAGATAAGGTCTAAACCCCTGAATAGACAAGCCTGCTGCAAGGCCGACCATTTCTGCTTCCATAATCCCAACATTCACATAACGGTCTCCAAAGTCCTTTTCAAGATTATGAGTAGCCATCGAACTTGACAAATCGGCTTCTAAGACTACTATATCAGAATAACTTTGATTAGCCTCTAAAAGGAAGTCTCTATATACATGCCGTAATTCTTTCGTACTTCTCATCATTCTGTTTCCTCCAATTCCTGACTTAATCTTTCTACAACTGAAGTTAACATTTGTTTCTCCTCTACAGTAGGGCGAAGATGATGATTGGATTTCATTTCTTCCAGCTCTTGAACCCCTTGACCTTTAATAGTATCTAATACAATGCACTTAGGGGATGAATTATTTGACTGTTTTAATTGGACAATCCCTTCATAAATTTCTCTAATATCTGAACCCTTGACCCTAATGGATTCAAATCCAAATGCTGAAAATTTTTCTACGAAATCACCTGGATTACAAATATCCTTTGTAAAACCATCTAATTGTTTTTTGTTATCGTCTACAAATACAATTAAGTTGGATAACTGTTGATGAGAAGCAAACTGTATAGCCTCCCAACATTGTCCCTCATTTAACTCACCATCTCCAACAATAGCATAGGTATAAAAGGGACTTTTTCTTATTCTCTGACCATATGCAAGTCCGGTTGCAACACTAATTCCCTGTCCTAAAGAGCCAGTTGTCATATCTATGCCCGGCGTTAGATTTCTATCAGGATGAGACGGTAATTTGGTTCCATTTGTATTTAAAGAATATAAGAATTCTTTGTCAAAGAAACCATTCAAATAGAGTGTACTGTATAGAGCTGGTCCTCCATGACCTTTTGATAATATGAAATAATCTCTATCTCGTGATGCAAATATTTCTGGAGTCATTGGCATTATTTCACCATAAAGCACTGCTAGAACTTCTACGATAGACAGACTTCCTCCGTAATGTCCGAATCCAAGATGATTCAATGTTCTAAGAGTATTTAATCGGATGTTAGTCGCAAATTTTCTTAACTCATCTTCTCTATTTTCACTTAAAATCATCCCTTATTCCTCCTTTACAGATGGCTTTTTAATAAAGGATACTCCAAACATAACTGCTAAAATAAGAACAAGACCAATGACAATGCCTGCTTGTGAGCCAAATTGATTTAACATTCCTAAAATAATTCCTGATAGACCAAAATCTGCATCTGAGAAAGTTGATCCTTGGAAACCAAGTCCTCCCAAAACTGGCATTAAAAAGACTGGAAGAAAACTAATTAAAATACCTTGTAAAAATGCTCCAATAGTAGCTCCACGAACACCACCAGATGCATTCCCAATAACACCTGCAGTCGCTCCACAGAAGAAATGAGGCACAACACCTGGTAAGATAACAACCGTTCCTGAAGCAATCATAATTGCCATACTTACTAAACCACCAATAAAACTAGAGATAAATCCAATTAGAACTGCATTGGGTGCATAAGTATAAACAATCGGACAATCCAAAGCAGGTTTTGAATTAGGTACAAGACGCTCTGAAATACCTTTAAAGGCTGGAACAATTTCACCCAAAATAAGGCGAACACCTGCTAAAATAACAAATACCCCTGCTGCAAATTGACCTGCTAATTGTAAAGCATAAACTAGACCACTTGTACCACTACTGATTTCTTTTTCTATATATTCTGACCCTGCAAAGATAGCTACAATAATGTAAATAACTGCCATGGACAAAGTAATACTAACAGTACTATCACGTAAAAAAGCTAAACTCTTTGGAAATTTAATGTCCTCTGTTGATTTTGATTTGTCACCGATAAGGCTACCAGTAAAACCACTCAACCAATATCCCAAAGAACTGAAATGACCTAAAGCCACCTTGTCATTTCCAGTTAATTGAACCATATATTTTTGCACAAATGCTGGGGAAATACTCATAATAATACCGAGTGCTAATCCTCCTAGTAAGATAAGAGGCAAGCTAGTAAAGCCAGCAACTGATAAAATGACCGCAATCATACACGCCATATATAGAGTGTGGTGCCCTGTTAAAAAGATATATTTGAATCGAGTAAAACGAGCAATTAAGATATTGAATACCATACCTGCAAACATAATCATTGCAGTAGCTGAGCCATATGTTGTTAAAGCTACAGCTACAATTGCTTCATTATTCGGCACAACGCCAGATAAATGAAAAGCATGCTCAAACATGGTACCAAATGGATTCAAAGAATTTTGTACAATTCCTGCACCACCAGATACAACTAAGAAACCAACAAAGGTCTTAATTCCACCTTTAATAATATCAGGTAATTTCTTCTTCTGAAGAACTAATCCTAAGATTGCAATTAAAGCTACTAAAATAGCTGGTGTACTAACAATATCCAATATGAACTTCATCATGACGCTAGCCTCCTATATAAGTCCTTTTTCTTCACAAAGTTTAGTAATTAATTCTCGTAGTTCATCCATATCAATAATACTATTTAAGATACGAACATCTCCAAGATGACTAGCTGAATCAGCTAGATCACGACCAACAATCCAAATATCCGCTGCATTTGGATCTGCTCCACCTAAATCATAGTGTTCAACTTCTACATCCGAAACATTCAAATCACTCAATACAGATTCAATATTCATCTGTACCATAAAACTTGAACCTAATCCTGAACCACAAGCTGTACCAATTTTTAACATTATCTAATCCTCCTGTTTAATTATCATTTTAATGTCATCATAGTTTTTTGATGAAATTAAAGCTTGAACATGATTTTTATCTCTTAAAATTGTTGTTAAATGTGACAAAGCCTTTAAATGACTCTCATTATCAATGGCTGCAATACAAATCAACAATCTTACCTCTTGTTCTGGATTATCCAATAAATAAATCGGTTCTTCCAAAACTAACATTGACATTCCTATTTCATTCACACCTTCATCTGGCCGAGCGTGAGGAATTGCTACTCCCTTCCCTAAATTAATAAAAGGCCCAAACTCTTCTACTTTTTGAATCATTGCCTCAGGGTAGTTCTCCGTTATCTTATCTTGATCCAAAAGCGGTTTAGCTGCTAAACGAATCGCCTCCTTCCATCCTAATTTTTGCGAACTAACCTGATAGGTTTCTTTGGTAATAAGTTGTTCTAGCACTGGTACAATTTCCTTTCTATCATTTTTTTGATAAAGATAATTCTTTAACGCCAATCTTAATTCCAATTCTTGTGTAATAATTCCATATCTTTTGACAATATTCAGGATTTGTTCAATCTCAAAATCTCCATACTCTAAATTCGGAAAATCTTTTAACACTAGTTCTACTAGTTGTATTGCTTGCTCTTCAGTCATCATAACCGAAACTAGATAATTTGGCTTTTCTGTCTCCACCTTTATGGTAGAAAAAACCATATCATAGTCACTACTAACTTTCACCTGTAAATCATCAATCTTTGAGGTTCCTATAAACTCAATTTGAGGAAATAATGCTAATAGATTCTCTTTTAACATCAATGAAGAACTAACACCATTAGGACAAATGATTGCTGCTTTATACCATTTTTGAGGCAAAGTATCTGCTTTCTTTAAATAACCTCCGAAATGGATAACAAAATATGCTGTTTCACTATCAGGTATGGGATTGTCAATAGCGTCCATCAAGGGCATCAAAGAATCTTTGACTAATTCAAATAAATCAGGATAATGTTCTTTAACATGCAATACATATTCATTTGAACTAGGTAGGCCGAACTTTAATCTATAGTAAGCCGGTATAAGGTGGCGGCGAAGATTTTCTCTCAATCCTTCCCTTTGTTTAAAATGTAACAAAGAAATATCTTCCATTCTACTTATAATAGCCTCTGTTAATTGATTAAAGTAAACCGGAGCAACATCTACTTCACCTTCAAAGCAACTTGATAATAAAACGGTGATATAGCGATAATCATCCTCAGAAAACACCGTATCTATAATTCCCAAATCAACCACTGTATCCAATAAAATAGTGGTTATATCTTGAATAACAGGAGATACTAATGTCTCTGAAAGACATACTCTTTCAACATCCCTTTGATACCTACACAGAATGAATACTAAACCGAAAAGGTAAACTTTTAATTGATTAACAATAGGTACTAGCTGTAGCTTCTCATAATAATCTTTAACTACCTGATTTATCAAATCATAAGTTAATGAATACCCCCAACTGGATAAAACATAATCCAAACCCCAAATCCCTATGGAGGATTCCAGCAACTCACTAACCATTTGAAAAGCTAAGCGGTGCTTATTCCACTCTGAACCGTGTAAAGTATAACCTTTTGCTCTACTGTACCCTAGCTCCAAATCATTATCTAACATAATCTTTCTTAATGATTGAATATCAGATAAGGTTGTATTCTTACTTACTTTCAAAAAGTCTTGGTAATGATTATTCGATATAAAATCTAATCGGCAAAAAGTGTAAAGATAGATTAAAGCTAAGCGAGTCGACTTTGGTAAAACCAATTCATCCGACTTAATAATATCTGTCAAAGACTGCTTCGTACGATTTGATAAACTATAGCGACCTTGCTTTTTATCCAGCACTATCCCTTTATTAGCTAAATAAGGCACTAAATAATCTATTCCTTCTTTGACTTCCTTTATAGGTAAGCTCACCTTAACAGATAACTCATATAATGATAGCTCACAATGATCCATCAAAGTCATCAAAATAACTAGTGCTCTATAATCAAACATTTCTCTTCCTTTCTAACTACAATTATAGTATAAAAGTTATAAGAATAAAAGAGTATTTGAGCACAATATAATCTCACCTTTTAAAAGAAATTATTGGGCTGAAAGTTTTTAGTGATTATTTTTCAACTTTCTATTGACGTTATAAATTAAAGCGATATCATTTAGATAACAATTAATAGGAATGGTTGAAATGGCACTAGAACGGCTCAATGAAGGGGAATTGGTAGAGCTTGACAAAGAGCGAAAAGCTGCCATGGTTTCAAATCTCCTTGTCGTTCTTTGTGGCAATCATGATGCACAACCAATTGTCAACACAGGAAGTCTTTACTAAAGATGGCTGAAGCTAAAAAAAAGCAGATCCCCCTTCGACTCTCAACAAAGTTATACGCTGCACTCGCATCATGGGCAGAAGATAACTTCCGATCAGTCAATGGGCAAATCGAGTATCTCCTCACAGAATGTGTCAAGCAACGGAAAAAAGACGGAAAATACGTATCAGAAACCATTGACGAACCATTTGAGATTGATATTTAACACCTTCTCCTGTCTGCTAGGTCTGACAGGAGAATTTTTTCATCTTTTTTTGTCAAGTAACTTTACTTTACAAAAAAAATGTGTTATTCTAGTATGGTTGATGAAAATCAGTAGATTGAATCGAATATAAATACCTAAAGGAGAAATCAAAATGGCAGTACCTGCACGTCGCACTTCAAAAGCGAAGAAAAACAAACGTCGTACACACTACAAAGTAACAGCTCCATCTGTAAACTTTGACGAAACTACTGGAGATTACTCACGTTCTCACCGTGTATCACTTAAAGGATACTACAAAGGACGTAAAATCGCTAAAGCTGCATCAGCTGAATAATAGAAGGGAGATACCATGCGCGTAAATATTACACTTGAACACAAAGAATCTGGTGAACGCTTGTACCTTACTTCTAAAAACAAACGTAACACTCCAGACCGTCTTCAATTGAAGAAATACTCACCAAAACTTCGCAAACACGTTGTGTTTACCGAAGTTAAGTAAGCATTCAATACGAATCAATACAGAAGAAAAACGCTTAATCAGCGTTTTTTCTTTTTGTCAACTATACTTATATTTCAATTCAAACTCTACTCGTCCTACAATCTTTTTTTGTAAAGCTGATTTGAATCAGGTAATTTTAGGACGTTACTACACTTTACTGCACTCTACTGCACTCTACTGCACTCTACTGCACTCTACTGCACTCTACTTAACCAATGTATAGTATTGATTTCTATCTTGCTTGCTAGTGCCATGCCATTCAAGTATTCCTTTATTTGCAAGATTCCTTAATAACTTACTAGCAAAATTTCTACTTCGATTAGTTATTTCAGAAGCTAGAGATGTTGTCATTTTTTCACCTGTATTATACATGATGTGTAAAATAGTTTTTTCATCATCGTTTAGATCACTAAATTGGTCATATTTTTGTGCAATTTTATCACTAACTCTTAAATTCCTACTGACAATATTATTTTCTAAAGTTAACATAACCTTATTCCCCGATTCAGAATATTTTGGTTCATGTAGAAAGAATGATTCCATTTCTGTATAGATACGTTTCACCCCTTCATTCATTTCCCTAACCCACCCAAATTCTGTCAAAATTCTAGCTATACGAGGATTTCTAGAAAAGCGTTCATGTTTTATATTCTCAACTGTAACAATATTTGGTAATTTGCCTGGACTATGAATTTCCAAACGATTATCAAACATCATAACTCTAATATAATCACCTGATACTGAGTAATTCCTATGCGTCACTGCATTGACAACTCCCTCAAACCAAGCAAATTCAGGATATTCAGGTAGAATTTGGAATTGGCCATTATCATCTAAATATTGAAACTCCCGAAGCTGTGTACGAATAAAATCCCTTACTTTATTAATTAGAATTGGAAGGGCATCTTCAAATGTCACATCTTTAACGACATTGAATGTACTTCCCGTACCCATATCAACGCCATCAAATCGTAAAAAACGTATCCTTGCTTGAGGGAAGAAACTAGATGGATACTTCCCAAATAATAGAATAGAGGCTTTAGTCAACTGACCATCAACTAATAAGCGCCTAGCTTTCAGTATTTCTTCTGTACTTCTATCTTTGCTCACAAATTTGGTCTTATACTCATTCACAAGTTCTTCATCAATATCATCTAAAGTTGCTCCTGCTACAATTTCATCCTCAAAATGACGTTGCCCCTTATCGTAACTCAACTGTATACGTTGTTCAAAACCTAATTTAACAGATTCATCACCTTGTCGTAAATAAACATCATCGTTGGGAGCAGTAATCACTCTATCAGTAGATACTTCTACAGAAATAATTAAAATAAAATCTTCTTCCTCTTTATAATTTTTAACTTCTAATTTAGTAAATTTTAAACTTAGAGGATTATCTCTTAATGCTCCCTTAAGTTTTTCAAACTCTTCAATTGGATACGCATTCCCATCCTTAAAACCTGTAATAATATTATTTCTTTTTTCATCCTCAATACCAATGACTAATTGGCCACCTTCTGCATTCGCGAAGGCAATCAAATGTCTTAAGAGTTCCAATGGTTTTTTACGAGCACTTTTCCTATCCAAATACTGACTTTCTGGCGCAAACTGCCAGTATGATAAACCTTGTTCCATTTACTTACTCCTAAAAATAATTAACTTTATTATATCACAACAACTAGACCATTTTCTGGGTTAAATCAAACTTCCGAGTCTAACGACTGTCAATTCCACTAAAAATTATTTGGCAAAATATTTTCTAAAAATCAACGAAATCCAAAAACACCTCGTACAATTTATACGAGATGTTTTCATTCTTAGCCTACTCTCTAAATCTCATTCAACTTTTCGAGATAGGCGGTTAATTCTGCTTGGGCTTCTGGTGTTGTGCCTACTAGTTGGCTGCGCATGTGTGCGAGTCTGGCTTCTACCTCTCCAATCTCTTTATCAATCTCTGCGAGCTGGTCTGCGAGGTCGGCTAGAGGAACAACGGGTTCTTCCTCAAAGGTATCGACATAGCGTGGAATGTTGAGGTTATAGTCATTTTCGACAATTTCTTCAAAGCTGGCTAGATGAGCAAACTTCTCGACATTCTCGCGTTTTTGATAGGTCTCCAAAATCTTGGCAATATGGTCTTCGGTCATATTGTTTTGATTTTTCCCTTTTTCAAACTCTTTTGAGGCATCGATAAAGAAGACATCCTTATTGGTGCGATTCTTTTTAAGGATAATAATGGTTGTCGGAATAGAGGTATTGTAGAAGATATTTGCTGGCAAGCCGATAACTGTATCAATAGCGCCTTCTTCTAGCAGGTGCTGGCGAATCTTCTGCTCGGCTGCTCCTCGGAAAAGGACTCCGTGAGGAAGGACGATGGCCATAACTCCATTATGCTTGAGATGGTAAAAACCGTGAAGGAGGAAGGCAAAATCTGCTTTTGACTTAGGTGCCAAAACTCCATAACTTGAAAAGCGAGGATCTTGCAGGAAGCCACTATCTGCTGACCACTTCAGTGAATAGGGTGGGTTCATCAAAACCCCATCAAAGTCTGTCGGCTCGGTAGTCGGCCAATCTTCGTCTAGGGTGTCGTGATTGCTGAGGTGATAGTTCTCAATCGCAACTCCATGAAGCATCATATTCATACGAGCAAGGTTGAAGGTCGAAGTAATCAATTCTTGACCGTAGTAAGAAATCGTCGAAGCTTCCTTACTATAGCGCTTGGCATTAAGCAAGAGGGAACCAGAACCCATGGTCGGGTCGTAAACCGACATGCCCTTTTGATGCTCCCGCCCTGCAAAGACAATCTGAGTCATGAGGTGAGAGACTGCTTGAGGTGTATAGAACTCACCAGCTTTTTTCCCAGAATCACTGGCAAATTGGCCTATCAAGTACTCATAAGCATCACCCAAGATATCACCAGCATGACCAGACACATTGAGGTCGTTGAGCTGTTTCATAACCTCAGAGATGGTCTTGTTTTGCTTTTGTGGGGTATTACCTAGTTTTTTGGCATAGAGGTCGATATCTTCGAAGAGATTTTCAAATTTTTCATTGGCCTGCTCGATATCACGGAAACTTTGGGCTAGGGATTCTAGCTGGAAGGTTCCTTCATGGATAGACTGAACCAGCTTGGTAAAGGTTAGAGAAGGCTCAATCACATAGCCCAGATCGTCATTTAAGACCTCGATGAGGTCTTCACGGACATCTGCATCCACAAAGTTTTCCTCATAGAGAAGCTGCACTTGCTGGAAGGACTCAAAAGTCTCGTCCAAGTTATCACAGACGGCTTGGAGGAGGTTGTCGGATAGGTACTTGTAGAAAATCAAGCCCAAGAGGTAGGACTTGTATTCATTGGCTTCCATCTGGCCACGCAGGATATCCGCGGCATTCCAGAGGGATTGGTAGAGTTCTCTTGATAAATCTGTTTGTGACATAGGGTCTCCTATCAATTTATGTTGTTAGTAGTATTCCATGTTTTAAAATATTTTTCTTTTTTATATCTTCCTTAAATAGTGCGGACGGGAGGTAAAATTATCCAGTGGATGATTTTAGAAATCCAAGGAATTTCATCCCTAATTTTTGAGCACTTCGCCCTTTCATTGACATGCTCAGGCTAAAATAGTTCCCCGAACTATTTTACTCTCCAAAATCCCATCCTATACAATAACTTTGTTATTGTATAGGATACCACCATGGCGGAAAATATCCTCTAAAAGCTCACTTCGTTCGCACTCATTTTACGATAAACTCTTTTAAAAATGAATCACTGGGCTTTTGACGGTTTTAGTATCTTAGATAAACATTTTTCTGAGTAGGGTTTGTTTGCTTTCTTTGAGCTGGTTAACTTTTTCCTCTTGCTTGGCAATGGCCTTGTCTAAGTCTTGGAAGAAAGAACCGATAGCTTCTTGTTCAGGGAGAGAAGGTATATGAATAAACATATCCATAACTTTTGTTTTTGAAATATTAAATCTTGAAATTCCTTGAGCTAATAACATAAACTCTCTTCTTACACTAAAAGAGCGTAATACAAAAGCTAAGTAATACAGGTCAAATATACCTTTTTGGAGGCGATAGCCAAAACAAAAACTATTCAGGTATACATTATCTTCCGTCCCCATCCAAACCGAACTCAAACCAACATCTTCAGGTGTTTCTGATGAAGTTGTAAATAATACATCTCCATATTGAACCCTTCTCTGTTTATCATCTATCTCAATACTGTCTAATCCGTATAAATCTGTTAATGGATTATTGAACACGTTCACATAAGTTATAAATTTTCCTTCCCCATGTCCAAAGTCTTCTTTAGTTTTACCCGATAATCCTGTATAAGTTTCTCCAACTTCCCCCAACTTCACTTCCTTCCAGTCATCTTCAAATCCTGCGAAGCGAAGGGCTGGTTTGGTTTGTCCTTTGGCTGGGAAGAGGAGCTTGAGGTAGGTTTTTTTCTGCTCTTTGAGTACCTCTAACTTACGCTGTTGAAGGCTAATAAGCTGGTCAATATCTTGGAAGAAAGAACCAATAGCAGTTTGCTCGGAGAGGGAGGGGAGGGAAATATCTGTCTCTAAAATATTCTTATTGTATAATCTTTTTATTGTAGTTCCTTCAATTCCTGACCAAGATACAATCTTATAAAAAGCTTTAAGAAACTTGTTGTTAATTTTACCATGGTGATTCAACCAAACAATATTTGAATCTTGGTAGTAAGCTTCATCTCCATCGTACTCAACAACGCGGCCAATACTTCCTGAAGCAGATAACAGTAAATCTCCTCTTTGAGGATAAGCAAATTTTGTTTTATATTCTTCAAATTTTTCTCTAGTTATATAAGTATCAGCTTCCCCTCCAAAAGTACCAATTTTGAAAAAAGGAATTTCAAACTCCGCAGAAGTTTCCTCTTTGAAAATCCTCCTACACATTTCAACTGACCCAAGATTTCCCAACTTCTTCTCTTCCCAAACTTCAGTATACCCCGTAAAGCGATAACTTGGTTTTTTTGTCATATTACTCCTCCAACTATTTCATCTTTATTTGTATCTATAAATTGCAATTGATAAGCTTTACGAGCCCCCCATGCCTTAAGTGTTTTCTTAATAGTATATTCATTCTGCTTATCGAACTGGTCTACATAAATGCTCACATCCGGTGTCTGTTTAAAAATTTCTTTAAAGTACGGAGCATCCACTCCATCCTCATCCCGAATACCAAAACCAATGAAGTAGATTTCTTTGATAGAGCTTAAACTTTTGAAAAACTGTATATTATTAGTTAATATACTATCAACTGGTTTCTTTAACTTATTAACAACTTCTTCCATATATGCTCCTACATCTAGAGGATTGAAATCACTTACTTCATCATCAAAACCATGTCCAAAAATAAATTTTTCCCCACCAATAACTCCATGTAAATGAAAAACTTGCTCTTCAGGGATTCTATATAAATCCTCTAACGTTTTTGTATAATTGAAATTTAGAAATGTTGCATCAGAGTTTTTCAAAACTGTAGCTTTTAACAATTTATAACACGAATTTTCACCATTTCTAAGAATTCTATCAGTCCATTCAAAATATGTTTCTTCTATCCACAATTTAAATAATTTATTTAAAGAATATAATACATATTTAGCTAGAATTTCTCCTATTTCATTAGCATTACTAGCCATTATACTGCCATCCAAATCTCTAGCGTTATATATACAATCTGTATTAACAATAGACACTTCATTAAAATCTGCTAATTTCTCTTCAAAATCAGACCAAAATTTCTCAGTTTCCGTAATTTGACTCATTAGCTGATACAGTAACTTATACAAAATTACATCATCTGGATATAGATCTCCTCCATCTGGTGCCATTTCCATTTCAGGTATGGTATCATCATCAATTTCTTCTAGCAATATTTCTTTATCAATTCTATTTAGATATAATTTTATGGCATTTTCACTTTGCAACGACTCTAACAGTTCATCTTTCCCATAAGCCTGCTGATAAACGAACTTCTTGAAATATAGATAATTCGTCCTTAAATCATGTGCTATATCAAAACCATTTCCGATAATAAATAATTTTTCCACTATATCCCCTCCTTTCTATTACTCAATTTTCTTATTTCTACACTTTAGGTTTTCTTTTTTGATTTCTATTCTTCAATTTTACCTATTTTTGCACTTTAGAATGTCTATCTGTCATTTCTATTGTTCAATTTTGGCTATTTTTGCACTTTAGATAGGCAACTATGCTATTCTATTATTCAATTTTACCTATTTTGAAACAATAGATAGGCTGATTTTGTGATATAATGTTAAAAAACGTTGAAATGCGAGGATGACTACATATGAACTATAGAGAACTTAGAAAAATCTACTACAGTCATCGTGACCGATATGAGGAAGAGTATCAACTACGCTTACAGGGATACAGCTCCATTAGGACATCTCTTTATCCTCATTTAATGCAACGCGATACTGTCAAAACAAGCCAATACCCTCTATTTGTTACCCTGCATCTTGGGATTTCCCAACTAATGGAAACTATCTCACAGCAGTCTCAACGAATTAGTGAAATAGCTGATACCCTCCCTAAGATTGCCCACGATCAGTTTTATAAAGAACAGCTCTACCAATCGATTATTTCCACAAATGAGATTGAGGGTATCCATACAACTCGTAAAGAGTTGGTCGATGTGGAGAAACTCCTAGAGGAAGACCCCTATAAGACCGAACAAATCAAACATCTTTCCACCTTGCGAATGTACCAACAAATCTTGAAGGATGAATTTCTCCAAATCCAATCTCTTGAAGATATCAGAGGGATTTATGACCAATTAACACAGGGAGAAATATCGCCAGAGGATGAACTCGATGGAGAGTTTTTTAGACAGAAATCGGTCTTTATCCAAGACGACAAGACTGGCAAAGTCATCTATATCCCACCTCAAAAGGAGGAACAGATTCAGGTTATGCTGACAGAGTGGATTCGTTTTATCAACGACCATTCTATCCCAAACCTTATCAAGGCTTGTGCTGGACACTATTTTTTTGAAAATATTCATCCATTCTACGATGGGAACGGTCGGACAGGACGCTACATCCTCGCCAAGTACTTGTCTAGAAAGCTCGATAAATTCTCAGGTCTGGTTTTGTCCCAACAAATCAATCACCATAAGCAAGACTATTATAAGGCTTTTAGGAATACTGGCGATCATCTCAACCGTGCCGATGCTACTTTCTTCGTTGAAACTTTATTGACTTTTATCAAGGAAGGGCAGGAAAATATTATCCAAACCCTCCTTGAAAAACAAGAGCAACTGCATCGCTATAAAGTTAAGATAGAGCAAACAGAAGGGCTGGAGGAAGTTGAGAAATACATCTTGTTTCTCCTCGCTCAGTCCAAGCTCTTTGTCGATGATAAGAGAGATGGCATAGAAGATAGAAGCATCATCCAACTGGCCAATCAGTCCAACCATCATTACTCTAAGAAAAAGATCAAGGATGCTTTCTTGCATCTTGAAGAGAGGGGAATTTTGACCCTAATTGGTCGAAAACCTTCCCAACATTATCTTTCTGACTATTTTTAATACTCAATGAAAATCAAAGAGCAAACTAGGAAACTAGCTGCAGGCTGCTCAAAACACTGTTTTGAGGTTGCAGATAAGACTGACGAAGTCAGTCACATATATACGGCAAGACGACGTTGACGTGGTTTGAAGAGATTTTCGAAGAGTATAAACCTATCTCCCCCTTAGCGATAAGATATCCTCTGAAATCATGCGCATATAGTCCTCTTTGAGGGCTTTTTTGTATTTGAGTTTTGGTAGTGCCTTGTCTCCGTGGGCTTCCTTATAGGCCAGATAGTCCTGAGATTCCGTAATGGCTTTTTCACCATTTTGCTTGTCTCGTCCGATGCGGTAGTTGTCCACTACGAACTGGAGTTCATCCTCTCCTATCTGCCAATAATCTGCCGTTTCACTAATCTTTTTCTGGGTTGTTAGCTCAATCATCTCATCCAACTTATGGGTCACAGACTGCCCCTGATAGCTCTTAGCATCTGCTTGGACATTCTGCCAGAGTTTGGAGATGAGGCTGGATAACTTGGGATTGGATTTGTTCAAATCTTCGATATAGTTATCTACCAGACCCTTTTCCTTTTTACCGATAAGGTTTTCCCGATTTTCGATCAAGGCTTGGATGAGAGAGAGGATATAGTGATAGTTTATCTCGTCGGTGCGGATGGATTCGAGCTCATACTCGATATCCAGCAGCACACCTTCCTCTTCTTGGTCTTCTTTTCTGCGTCTGCGGAGTTCTTCGATGACATTTTGATATTGGCCGGCAAAGTTCTCGATGTCTTCTAGGCTAAGTCCAATCTCTCTGAGGATGACTTTCTCATCATAGTCAGAATAGACTTGTATAGAGGATAGGAGCTTGTCAAATTCTTGGAAGGCCTTGGCAAAGCGTTTTAATTCTGCATCTGTCGCTGTATCCAAATCCGGCACCTGCTCTGGACTTGGAGCGATGGCTAATAGTTGATGAACCTTCTCCAGAAACTTGGCCTTCTCCTCCTGCCATTCTGGGGCTAAAACACTGCTTTCGCCACCATTTGAGTAGAGGCTCAGAGCTTCATCCACCTTTTCTTTAAAACGGTCAGGCGTTTGGAAAGTAACGATTTGGCCGAATTTCTTGCCTTCATCAAAGAGGCGATTGGTTCGTGAAAAGGCCTGAATGATGTGCTGGGGTTTCATGGGCTGACGGTCCATGAATAGGGTCGATAGGCAAGGGGCATCAAAGCCTGTCAACAAGCGGTCCACAACGATAACCAAGTCCAACTGTTCCTCACGGAAGGCAAAGCGTTCTTTCTTACGGGCCAGACGGTCGTTGAGGTCACTATTGTAGGATGCAATGGTTGCTAGGCTAAAATGGGTACCAAACATGGCATTGTAGTCTTCTAAACTCTCCTCCATATAGGCTTGGTTGACATAGGAGTTTGCTTCATTTTCTGTCACAGAGTAAGTAATGGCAACCTTAGGGAAGTCTGGCAAAACCTTTTTAACATTTTCCGAAATGCTTAGAGACTTCTCTCCATTTTTGACTTGCTTAATCAGGTTATAATAGGCCTGCGCACGGACAATGCTTTTGACAGTCAAAATGGCTTCATAGGTTTTTCCTACCCCATTTTGGAAACCGAGTTTGCGTCTTGAGCGATTGAGAATAGCATCTAAAACGGCAAGCATATGTCCTTCGTCATCATAACGCTCCTCGTCAATCTCATCTTCTGCCCAACCAGGCATGGTCGTCTGATACTCCACATTAAAACCAAGAACCGCCTTGTCATGGATGGCTTCTTTGACGGTATATTGGTGGAGGCAGTCACCGTACTGCTCTTCGGTCGTCTGAGCAAGGTCTCCTTTTTGTTCACGTTTATTTTCTGTAAAGATAGGAGTTCCTGTAAACCCATACCAGAGAGAATTTGTAAAGAAGTGCTCTAGGTGGCGCTGGCGTTCAGGAGTCACTGCGCGATGGCATTCATCAACAACAAAGCCTAGTTTGAGTTGTTTGATACGATTGTAGACCTTTTGGTGACGGCCTTCATCAAACTGACGAATCATAGCATTGATTTTCTGGATGGTCGTCACAACGACACGGCGGTCATCAGAAGCTAGATTTTTAACCAATTCCTGTGTATCATCGGTCTCGTCGATATCAATCATATCGTTCTCTGCGTAAGACTGAAAAGAACTGGTCGTCTGCTGATCAAGGTCTGTCCTATCAATCACAAAGATTGTCTTCTCAATGGATGGTATCTGGAGCAGATTGCGCGAAACCTTATAGGAAGTCAGGGTTTTTCCTGAACCAGTCGTATGCCAAATATAGCCCGACTGGCGCTTGCGACTGGCTTCACGGATAGCCTCAATGGCATGTACCTGATAGGGGCGTAATAAAATCAAGGCCTTCTTGTCATCATCAATGACAGAATACTGCATGACCATCTCGTGGGCTCTCGGTATCGACAAGACAGACTCTGCAAAGTCAAATAGTTGAGGTTGAGGTCTATTTTCACTATCCACCCACTTGGTCAAGAAGCGCTCATTTAGCTTGTTGGCTTTGGCAGCTGCGATGTAGCGGGTGTCTGTGACATTAGAGACGACAAACATCTGAAGACTTGAAAAAATGCCTCTGAACTGTCCTTCTTGGTCGTATTTTTTAATCTGACGGAAGGCATCCATGTAAGGATGAGAACGGCTTTTTAGTTCAATCTGAATCATAGGCAGACCATTGATCAGCAAAGTCACATCCCCACGACGCTGGCGAATCCCTTCTCCGCCTGTGATGACTTGATTGACAACCTCATAGCTGGATTTGCCACCAGCGACATTGTTTCTCCACAAGACTTCCAAGCGAATGGTGCCTAAACTAGCATCTTCACGTTGAACCTGCACCTTGGCAATGCCATTTTCCCCTGCTATCCACTTGGCTGCTTCGTAGAAGTTGACGAAATTGAGCTGGTTTTTAATTTGATTTTTCTCTAAATTTGTAAGGGGATGGTCTTGCAAAATGCGGACATTATTGGCTTCCAGCTTGGCAAAAAAGTTTCCCCATAGGAGGTCTTCTGTATTTAACTCAGGTCGATACACCCATTGACTTTCTCCCTTTGTCAACTGGTTGATCAAATCTCGCTCGATAGCCAATTCCTGTTTGGTTTTGGCTTTACCTGCTACAGGGATAGCAGTCTCATCTTTGGGAGAGAGTCTCTGGCTGATATGGAAATCCTGCAAGGCGGCTTGATTGAGATATTGCAATTTTTTGAGAAGATCTTGCTCCGTCCCTTTAATGGCTTGATAGGCTGCCGTCAAGTCTTTATCTGCATCTAGGTAGTGATGGGGATTCTTCTTTATTTGAATATAACCCTGCACTAAATCTTCTAAACGTCTCAGCTGAATAGCAAGCTGGTTCTGGAGTTCCTGAGAATTGCTTCCAGATGCTCCTTTCTGGTTGATAGCTTCTAGGTATTCTACGATGGCAGTATAACTAGGCTGTAACTCAGGTGCTGAAACGATGAGTTCTTGTTCTAATTCTTTTGATAAGGTGTAAGCCATGTTCATACCCCATTTCTACAACGCAAAAAGCCTACCAAAAAGATTGGCAGGTTTTGAAAATGGGTATGAAAACGCGAGTTTATATATATATATATATATATATATATATGTGTGTGTGCAAGCTAGTTATTTGCTTAAATCTGAAAACCATAGGGACTCTTCCTTTTCATTCATCCAAGGCGTTGCGACATCGAAAAAACAGCGCCTTTACTTCCTTCTATTGTATCATAAAAGACTAGTAGTGAAAAGGTTTCCCATGGTTTTATCTCTTATTTCAGAGTAAAGGTAGTTTCTTTCTTAAATTTTCAATCTATCTATAGACTAAAAGATCTTTTTAGTTTAGAATAGTAATATAAACTATTTTTGTATCATGATAACTTAGAATAATTCATAATTTTTTAATAAAAATAAAAAATATAAATAGGAGAATTTATAATGTGTAAAGTCTATAAATATAGCGAACTATACTCAACAGATTTTATGTCTTATTTTGACAATAAAAAAGAAGTAATATCAGACATTGAACTTCAATCAGATGAATATAGTATAGATATTGATAAAATTATTGCTGAATTAGGAATTGAGGTTATAGAAACATACTTCGATTCGCATTCTGGAAAATATGATGCTGACACTAAAAAAATGTATGTTAATATTTTGGAACCGCTACAGCGTCAACGATTTACTAAGTCTCATGAATTAGGCCATTTTGTGTTAAAACATGAAGGAATTTCTGAACGTGAACAAACACCAGTAGCGAATGCTAAAGAAAGAGCTGCTAACCAGTTTGCAGCAGAACTACTAATGCCGCAAAAGTTAATCATAAAAGCAATCGATAGAATGGCAATAGATTATTCTATGACCTGGGAGGAATTAGATACTTTAAATGATGAAATTATTATTACTTATCTTGCTGAAAAATTAAATGTGTCCAATCCGGCTATGAAATATAGACTTATTAATTTGGGTGTATTGTCCATTTAAGGAGAATTTTATGTTACTTAGGGATAAATTCTATGAAAATTTAGGGACCTATTATTCATCCCCTGAAGAAATAAAAAATCAACTGAATTCAAAAATCTTTAATGATTTTAAAATAGTAATAAATATAATTGGAATAAACCAACCTCAGGAAGATTTAACACCAATTTACAAAATTCAAAATCTAGAACTCTCATCAACAAATAAAAACTCTAAATTGCAAGATGAAATCGATGATATCAATAAATATTTATTAAGTGCAGGTACGGGATTAGGATATAAAGATGAAAAAAATTCATGGAGTTTATTTTACTTAATAAAAGAAATGATTACATCGTTTCAAAGACAAGGCTATAATTACTATAGGGGACAAAGAGAAGATTGGGAAACAGTACCAGGGATATTTAGAAATTTACAAAATAGTGAAGGAAATAAATACTGTAACACTTTTGAATCTCTTTATCTAAATATCTCTAGAGAATTTCCTGATGAAGTTAAATATGTCCCTTTAAATCAAGAAATGTTAGATATCCGAGCTGATGAATTAGCTATCTTACAACATTATGGTTTGCCAACAAGTCTACTAGATATTTCCGAAAATCCATTCATAGCCATGTTGTTTATGTTAGGTTTTGGGAAAATAAAAAATCCTCAGTTAGAGTTCTATAAAATTGACTCCAGCAATGATAGTGAGAATGGAATAATTTCTTTAGTTCATAAGAAAATTACAAATAAGAGAATACGGGCACAAAAAGGTGCTTTTATAAATTTTGATAAACTTATTAAATTTATAAATTTTAAAAAAAATGAAATAGAATTAGAAAATTATAAACCTATCGATAGAATTATTCTAAATATCAAATTTAATATAGAGGCCTCTATTAAGTCTTTAAAAAATCAGCAAAGCTCTAATCATACTAAGCCAGAAGATGATCTATCTTCTAAAAATTTAGACGGAGTAATTAAATTTTTAGAAGGAAAGTCTGTCAAATCAGGTTCTGATAAAAATAATCAAGAGGAAAGAATTTCTGGCGACTACTATGAATTAATTCAAAGAGAACTTTTACGAAAGTTAAAAGAGTACAATTATGAAACAAATGCCTTATTTCCAGATTTTTCAGACTATTTGATTTATAAATCTAAAGAATTCGAATTAAAAGATGATAAAAAATCTAATAGAGCGGTACTTAATGAATTAAAAAAAAATTCAAATAACCTGCCTTATCATAAAAGCAAAAAGAATAGAAAAGGTAAATATAGAATCACAAGAATCTGGAGAAAAAGTCTTTGAAATCAAAAAAACGCATAGTATCAAGAATTAAACAACCTTGATATTATGCGTTTTATTGTAGAAAGATTTACTTCATTTTCTCCTGAAATTGAGTTTTTCCCAGCATCCTTGTGTATTATTCTTGTACTTCTTTCTGAGCAGCCTTGCCTTGGTCGAGAAGGGCTTGGACGATTTTCTCATCGCGTAGTTTGACAGAATCGTTGATCATTTCTGCGGACTTGACGATGGTTGTTTCTAGTTGGGCACGTTTCTGGCGTCCCAATTCAATAGCTGCGACGATACCTTGGTTTTGAGCGACCAGACTTTCAGCCAATTTGGTAACAGACTCAACAGCGACTGTCGGGCTTTGGGCAATTCTTTCCATCTGCGGAATCACTTCCTTGCTGGTCTCAGCTAGCATCTGAAGGGCAGCATTATTGGCATTGACAATGGCATCTGCCACGACACCTGATTTCATGGATTGTTGCAAAATACCCAGTTGGGCAATGGAAAGTTTCATTGTCGGAATCGTATTACGACGAAGCATTCCCAATTTTTGGCGCATATCAGATGACACCTTCACAAGATTGCGCATCTGAGGTGTTGTTGCCCAGGCAACATAGAGACGGCTGACATACTCAGTGTGCTGTTGTTCAAGGGTATTGACCACTTCAGCCATGCGGGCCAATTCTTGTGACTTGGTTTGGTATTCTACCGTACTTGTATCGAGTTGGTCAGCTTGAGCTTTCAGTTCTGCAGCGCGCTTGCCAGCTTCTGTCTGGCTGGCTTCGATAAAGGAAATCACTCCCACTAGATTTTCAATGGATTTGGTATTGTCCTCAATCAACATCTCAGCAGAGACGATATTTCGAGCTAGCACATCTTCTTGCTTGACCACTGCGGCAGCCATGCCATCGAGCTTTTGCTCTACTGTTTTTGAGTCAAAGTAAAATTCCTGTAGGGTATTCTTGCTCTTGTTAAACAATCGTTGCAAAAAGTTTGGCTTTTCTTCTAACTCAGCAATTTCAGCGTTCTTGTATTTGACTACAAAGCCTTGCAACTCACGGTTGGTATTCTTGAGAAGATCATCCACTTGGGGAATCTGCAGTTTCTTTTGTTCTGACAAGATACGGTTGACCGTATTGTTCACACCTTCTACAGCAGATTGGCCAAAATCCAAAAGAGCATTTTGATTGGTGACAAACTGGTCTACCAACTGGGGCACGTGCGCCTTAATCCCTTCTTGTTGCTCAGGGCTCAGCTTCTCAAGGAAGGTCAAGGTCTTGTCTGAGCCAGTATTGGTCTCGATGATTTGGGTTGTCTTATCCACCTTAGCTACCGTATTATTGGCAATCTGGTCAATATCAAAATTAAATTCTGTCATGGTTACTCCTTTGTTTCTAACCTATTCTTTACGATCTTTTTCTAGGATACGCAAACTAATATCAAAATCACGCATATCTGTTTCATTGAGTTCTCTCAACACCTGGTCCAGCTCAAGGTCAAATTGTTCGATAGCTGATTTAGCTTGCTGTAAACGTTCTTCTGCTCGATTATAGTTTTTAGGATTGGCCTTAATCTTTAAATAGCCTTCTAAAATCGTTTTGAATTTCTCCATCTTCAAACTATGAATGGCCGTCAATTCTTCCTTATCCCCCTCGGCAGAGGTGGCAATCTTGTCTAAAATAGCCTGATGGTCAACGGCAATATTATCCAAGGTCTGAGACAATTCTGGAGCTAGTTCCTCTGGCTCCGCATTTTCAAGTTCTACCTGACTTTCTCTATCCAAACGTTCTAGCTGAACATCGATGTTTGCCCTTACTGTACGAACCTTTTTGTCAATACGGTTGTAGATATCAGCATCGATATAGGACTTGAGACAATCCGCCTCCTGATGGATTTCCCTCAGTTCGATCAATACTTGATTGGCCAGACTCTTATAGGAATCTGAACCTTTTTCTACTAAAGTTCCCTCCAATTGCTGAATATCCTTGTCCGCCTGACGAATCCTGGCTTTTAAAAGCTCAATCCGATCATCGAGCGAACGATCCTGCAAAAGAGGATAGCGCCAACGTTTATAGAGACGATAACCACCATAGCCTAGCAGGACACAAGCCGCAAGTGGGAGAGCATATTGAACCAAAAGGCCCAGTAAGAACAAGAAGCCCCAAAAATAGAGACAGCCTTTCCAAAAACCATTACCTGATTTCATAAACATTCCTTATTTTCAATTTATAAATCTATTTTAGCACAAAAGAGCAAAATGAGGGCGGAAATCCCCTAGAAAAGAGTTGATTTCTTTGCTGTAGAATGGAGGCTAGTAGAGCGTGGGCTAATTTCAGTAAAGCGGACTCAAACCACAGGCTTCAGTGTTATAAGATTGCGAAATGACCTCTGAGGACATATCAAAACAAAAGCTTGAAATATCGGAGGGGTTGTGTTAGAATGAACTTACAATGTGAGTAAAGTTACAGCATATGTAACTAAAAAGCCCCACCGTGCCACCGATGGTTTTTTTTGCTACCCTCTTAAAGGGTTAACCATTACTTCTTACGTTTCTTAAGCCATAACTTGAAAAGCTCAGATAACACGTTAATAAGTAACAGAGCTAGAAACACTGTGAGTAAAGTTTCTAGCATATGTAACACCTCCCTTCCTTAAATTGAGGGGGCCAAAATATAGTAGATTGAAACTAGAATAGTACATCTGGATTTCTAAAATATTACTAGAAATTGATTTGATTGTCCTGATTGATTTGTCCTATTTTTATTTTATTTCACTATATTATATCATCAAGATCACGTAATTCCCAAACAAAAACGCCTTTATGTGTATGTACTGATGTACTGACCCCAAAAAGTTAGACAATTAATTTAAGCAAAGGATTTAGTTCTGTATTGCACAGGGCTAAGTCCTTTTAGTTTTACCTTAATTCGTTTATTGTTGCAGTAATCAATATAGTCTACAATAGCTTGTTCCAATTGATTAAGCGATTGAAACGACTTCTCATAACCGTAAAACATTTCCGATTTCAGAATCCCAAAGAAGGACTCCATCATACCATTGTCTGGGCTGTTACCCTTACGTGACATAGATGGTTAGATTCCCTTATTCTTTAAAAAATGACGATAGAAATCGTGTTGGTATTGCCATCCTTGGTCACTATGGAGAATTGTATTTTCGTAATGGTTCTCTGTAAAGGCTTGTTCTAGCATAGCTTTCATTTGTACTAAGTTCGGCAAATAGGAGATAATTTCACTGTTAAAGCCATCTAAAACTGGTGATCGGGAAGACAGGATTCGAACCTGCGACACCTTGGTCCCAAACCAAGTACTCTACCAAGCTGAGCTACTTCCCGAGTTAAATAGAAAAATGCACCCTAGAGGAGTCGAACCTCTAACCGCCTGATTCGTAGTCAGGTACTCTATCCAGTTGAGCTAAGGGTGCTCATTAGTTTATGCCGAAGACCGGAATCGAACCGGTACGATCGTTACCAATCGCAGGATTTTAAGTCCTGTGCGTCTGCCAGTTCCGCCACCCCGGCCTCTCTAAGCGAACGACGGGATTCGAACCCGCGACCCCCACCTTGGCAAGGTGGTGTTCTACCACTGAACTACGTTCGCACTATTTTCTTCTATCTAAAAATGCCGGCTACATGACTTGAACACGCGACCCTCTGATTACAAATCAGATGCTCTACCAACTGAGCTAAGCCGGCTCATCTATTATATCTCAATGCGGGTTAAGGGACTTGAACCCCCACGCCGTTAAGCGCCAGATCCTAAATCTGGTGCGTCTGCCAATTCCGCCAAACCCGCAGATATGACCCGTACTGGGCTCGAACCAGTGACCCATTGATTAAAAGTCAATTGCTCTACCAACTGAGCTAACGAGTCTAAAATAACTTGCGTTACCTTAAACGGTCCCGACGGGAATCGAACCCGCGATCTTCGCCGTGACAGGGCGACGTGATAACCGCTACACTACGGGACCTTTAATCGAGTAGGAGATAATCTCTAGCCCCTCTCACACCACCGTACGTGCCGTTCGGCATACGGCGGTTCAACTAACTTTTAACGCATGTCGTTCAAGGTAATAATCCAAACACGAAACCAGTCCACGTTTTTCAAGGACTGGTTTTGATATAGCACGTTTAAGTACCGACTTCTGAGCTACTAATTGATAATGGTCACCCCAGCCAGATACCTTATCTGCTATCCATTTAGGAACTCCTAACTTAAGCAATCCCCATAGTCGTCTCGATTTTTTCTTCCATTGCTTCCAGATAATCACTCGTAGGCGAGTACGCAAGCGCTCATCTATGCTGGTGACAATACTTTTCATATTTCCCAATGAGAAATAGTTTATCCATCCTCGAATGGACAAATTCAGTTGTTCAATACGTCTTGTTAGGTCTATACTCCATTTCCTCTGTGTTAGTTTCTTCAATTTAAACTTAAATCTCCGAACACTATCTTGATGTGGACGACTTTTCCAACCAGATGATGATTTCCAGAACCCAAAACCTAAGTATTTCAGCTCTCTTGGTCTGGTAATCTTAGTCTTGGTCATATTTACTTTCAAACCTAGCCGTTTCTCAATAAAACGACTAACTGAATACATCACACGCTTAGCGGCTGCCTCGCTTCCGACCGTCATCACACAATCATCTGCGTAGCGCACAAATCGAAGTCCCCTCTTTTCTAATTCCTTGTCCAATTCATTAAGCATGATATTGGATAAGAGAGGAGATACATTTCCTCCCTGTGGTGTGCCAACTAGCGTTTTATGACAAAAAATGGTGAGATTGAGGGCAATTATTTTGCTTTCATCAGGGATTGCATGTTTTGGTTTTCGATTTCTGTTTCCGTGTCTGAAGGCTTCTTTTCCTTTCTGTTGATAGGCTAGTAGCAGACGATTGATTTGTCTTTCAGAAAGATTCAGTTCGACACAGGCTCGATTCTTTGTTTTCTTTCCTTGGTCTATAGCTTTTATCACAAGATATTTTTTCGTTTTATTCATATTCAGTTGGATACTTTTCATACGACTATTTTATCAAATGGGACATTTTCACGTTCGATTTACTAAAGACATTCTCACATTCGAATTACAAAACCGAAAAAATAAAATGTTTTTCCTTGCAAAATTCGGGGGGGGGGTGGTATAATTATCACTAGACTGTATATTCTTCATAGGAGGTACAGTGGGGTAAATAGTCGTAAGTTGCTATTTATATATTAGACTTTCCTGCGAAACAAAATATGGTACAATAGTTCTATGAATTATGAAGCAAGTAAACAACTAACTGATGCACGATTCAAGCGTCTTGTTGGTGTTCAGCGCACGACTTTTAAAGAGATGTTAGCTGTATTAAAACAGCTTATCAACTTAAACACGCAAAAGGTGGAAGAAAACCTAAACTAAGCCTAGAAGACCTTCTTATGGTCACTCTTCAATATGTGCGAGAATATCGAACTTATGAACAAATTGCGGCTGATTTTGGTATCCACGAAAGCAACTTACTCCGTCGGAGCCAATGGGTTGAAGTAACTCTTGTTCAAAGTGGTTTTACGATTTCAAGAACTCCTCTCAGTTCTGAGGACACGGTAATGATTGATGCGACGGAAGTAAAAATCAATCGCCCTAAAAAACAATTAGCGAATGATTCTGGTAAAAAGAAATGCCACGCTATGAAGGCTCAAGCGATTGTCACAAGTCAAGGGAGAATTGTTTCTTTGGAGCTCGCTGTGAACTATTGTCATGATATGAAGTTGTTCAAAATGAGTCGCAGAAATATCGGACAAGCTGGTAAAATCTTGGCTGACAGTGCTTATCAAGGGCTCATGAAGATATATCCTCAAGCACAAACTCCACGTAAATCTAGCAAACTCAAGCCGCTAACAGCTGAAGATAAAGCCTGTAACCATGCGCTATCTAAGGAGAGAAGCAAGGTTGAGAACATCTTTGCCAAAGTAAAAACGTTTAAAATGTTTTCAACAACCTATCGAAATCATCGTAAACGCTTCGGCTTACGAATGAACTCGATTGCTGGCATTATCAACCGTGAACTAGGATTCTAGTTTTGCAGGAAGTCTAGTTTTACAATCTACAAGTTGATTCACTTTCTATTATGTATTATTATGATAGTGGTAAACAAAACAGAGAGGAGTTCTATATGACACCAGAAGAAGTCTATATGACAGAGTGATTGGAAAAGCAAATCACCTGCTTTCAGGGGAAAAGTTTCCAGCATCGCAGACGCTACAAGGTCTTGGAGATTGCTGAGATTGTTTCCGGTTTTTTGATTGCGATTTTTTGTGCCATTCCCATGCCGGGCGATTACTATCGCCTTGTCTCTGTTGTGCTTTCAAGCATGGGGTTGCTTTGTGAGGGATTGCTTGGTATTTATAATAGCAAGGAACACTGGATATCCTATCAGAAGGCAGCGCAACTTTTAGAACGAGAAAAGTTTCTCTACCAGTGTCTGACTGAGAAATAAATACGCAGGTGAAAGCAAGCCTTTTACATTCTTTGTCAAGATCTGTGAAGGGATAATCTCTGACGAAATAATCAAGTGGGAAGGCATCCAGTCTAAAGAAGCGGGTGTGCCTGCGGAAACTCCACTCCAATGCAAGAAAAATCGAGGGGGTAAAAGAAAACCTATAGTCAGGGAAAGAATAGCCTGACTGGAAAGCAGTATGAAAAAATGGAATTTACAGCGTAAAACAACTCAAGGTCCGGTTTGTTTTTTGTGCTTAAAAGACAGGAACTTCCTTGAAACTTGAGTTTGTCTCGGTGCATTTGAAAGAAAACTCAGTTTAGACGGAGACTGTTAAACAAGCTTATGGTCTAACCAGTACGGATGTGGTTGAGTAGCTAGTAGATGGTTTTTTAGAAATGGAAAGAGTGCAGATTTCAATGTTTCAACACCTAAAGGAAGATAACTAGGAGGTGATTAAGGTGAAAACAAAACGGATAAATGGTGATTTATTTTCAGGTCTTATCGCTGATGTCGACGAAGAAATCATGAATAGCGATGACAATCGTTTAGCTATCGATAGGATTGTCATCCAACATAATGGCGGTTTGAGCGATGAAGGAGCACCTGGTATGTATCTACAGGCGTTGGTACCTCTGCTTATTACCAGGCTTGGACTATCCAGAGCATGTTTTTTGCCCTGTAGGAGTCTTTGCCATCATTGATACTCAGGAAGCAGACGGCTACACTTGAGGCTTTCTGAAGTCAGAAAAAAGCTGGCTGGCCTTGGAGTTCACAGAAAGAATTACTTAGAACATAAGGAGAAAAATAATTGTTGAAATTGATACAAAATAAGAAAAAAGGTGGAGAGAAAGCCTTTCGCTACTCTCTCAGAAAATTTAAATTTGGCGCGGCATCGGTTTTAGTCGGACTTGCATTTTTAGGTCTTGGTGCGGAGTCAGTGTCTGCAAGCTTTGAAACGTTAGGAAATGTAACCTATCTTGGTGACACTGATTCCGAGGTTCAAGAAACGAAGAAATCAGTTAAGGTAACTACTGAAATAACGAACAATGGACAACATGTGAAGTATACAGTGATTTTTAATGAGCAGCATGAGAGATGGAGCAGACCTGGGCTCACTGTCTGGTTGCCAAAAGGTTTGGATGCATCTACAATTAAAATCAGAACCTATAACAGCGATGCTGTGACGGGGGGAGGAGGACGACCATGGAAACAAATTCATGATCGGAATTTAGATAGTTTCCCAGGTGCTACAAGAACGTTGGTTAAGAATCCAGAGTTAGATCCTAAAAACAGAGGAAGATGGGATGAATTTTGGAGTAAAATAACAGGAACTGGCCAAGGTTCAGAGATTCCTACTCAATGGAAAAATCAAAATTTATTAGCCTATGGTCTCGATTCTTGGGAAAATATTTCAAGGAATGCCTATAAGTGGGAACTTGAAGCGGATGTTTTGCCCGGTGTAACAATTTCGCAAATGCCTTTTGTGGCAGGGATGAAGAGTCCAACAGGATACCCTCGATACGTCGCAATAGGAGCAGATGAACAATTCGATACAGATGGCGATGGCGTCACTGATAAGGTAGAAAAGAGGCAGGATCAGATCCAAAAGATCCAGCATCTACTCCAGACACTGTCGATACAGATGGCGATGGCGTAGCTAAGCGACTTCCCTATCTCACAGGGGGCAACCCCCAACTACTTCCGGCGTTCTAGGGCTTAACTTCTGTGTTCGGCATGGGTACAGGTGTATCTCCTAGGCTATCGTCACTTAACTCTGAGTAATACCTACTCAAAATTGAATATCTATTCAAACCAAGAAAACCGTTCGCTTTCGTATTCTCAGTTACTTTGGATAAGTCCTCGAGCTATTAGTATTAGTCCGCTACATGTGTCGCCACACTTCCACTTCTAACCTATCTACCTGATCATCTCTCAGGGCTCTTACTGATATAAAATCATGGGAAATCTCATCTTGAGGTGGGTTTCACACTTAGATGCTTTCAGCGTTTATCCCTTCCCTACATAGCTACCCAGCGATGCCTTTGGCAAGACAACTGGTACACCAGCGGTAAGTCCACTCTGGTCCTCTCGTACTAGGAGCAGATCCTCTCAAATTTCCTACGCCCGCGACGGATAGGGACCGAACTGTCTCACGACGTTCTGAACCCAGCTCGCGTGCCGCTTTAATGGGCGAACAGCCCAACCCTTGGGACCGACTACAGCCCCAGGATGCGACGAGCCGACATCGAGGTGCCAAACCTCCCCGTCGATGTGAACTCTTGGGGGAGATAAGCCTGTTATCCCCAGGGTAGCTTTTATCCGTTGAGCGATGGCCCTTCCATACGGAACCACCGGATCACTAAGCCCGACTTTCGTCCCTGCTCGAGTTGTAGCTCTCGCAGTCAAGCTCCCTTATACCTTTACACTCTGCGAATGATTTCCAACCATTCTGAGGGAACCTTTGGGCGCCTCCGTTACCTTTTAGGAGGCGACCGCCCCAGTCAAACTGCCCGTCAGACACTGTCTCCGATAGGGATCACCTATCTGGGTTAGAGTGGCCATAACACAAGGGTAGTATCCCAACAACGTCTCCTTCGAAACTGGCGTCCCGATCTCGTAGACTCCTACCTATCCTGTACATGTGGTACAGACACTCAATATCAAACTGCAGTAAAGCTCCATGGGGTCTTTCCGTCCTGTCGCGGGTAACCTGCATCTTCACAGGTACTAAAATTTCACCGAGTCTCTCGTTGAGACAGTGCCCAAATCATTACGCCTTTCGTGCGGGTCGGAACTTACCCGACAAGGAATTTCGCTACCTTAGGACCGTTATAGTTACGGCCGCCGTTTACTGGGGCTTCAATTCATACCTTCGCTTACGCTAAGCACTCCTCTTAACCTTCCAGCACCGGGCAGGCGTCACCCCCTATACATCATCTTACGATTTAGCAGAGAGCTGTGTTTTTGATAAACAGTTGCTTGGGCCTATTCACTGCGGCTGACTTAAAGTCAGCACCCCTTCTCCCGAAGTTACGGGGTCATTTTGCCGAGTTCCTTAACGAGAGTTCTCTCGCTCACCTGAGGCTACTCGCCTCGACTACCTGTGTCGGTTTGCGGTACGGGTAGAGTATGTTTAAACGCTAGAAGCTTTTCTTGGCAGTGTGACGTCACTAACTTCGCTACTAAACTTCGCTCCCCATCACAGCTCAATGTTATAGAATTAAGCATTTGACTCAATTCACACCTCACTGCTTAGACAGACTCTTCCAATCGTCTGCTTTAGTTAGCCTACTGCGTCCCTCCATCACTACATACTCTAGTACAGGAATATCAACCTGTTGTCCATCGGATACACCTTTCGGTCTCTCCTTAGGTCCCGACTAACCCAGGGCGGACGAGCCTTCCCCTGGAAACCTTAGTCTTACGGTGGACAGGATTCTCACCTGTCTTTCGCTACTCATACCGGCATTCTCACTTCTATGCGTTCCAGCGCTCCTCACGGTACACCTTCATCACACATAGAACGCTCTCCTACCATACCTATAAAGGTATCCACAGCTTCGGTAAATTGTTTTAGCCCCGGTACATTTTCGGCGCAGGGTCACTCGACTAGTGAGCTATTACGCACTCTTTGAATGAATAGCTGCTTCTAAGCTAACATCCTAGTTGTCTGTGCAACCCCACATCCTTTTCCACTTAACAATTATTTTGGGACCTTAGCTGGTGGTCTGGGCTGTTTCCCTTTCGACTACGGATCTTAGCACTCGCAGTCTGACTGCCGACCATAATTCTTTGGCATTCGGAGTTTATCTGAGATTGGTAATCCGGGATGGACCCCTCACCCAAACAGTGCTCTACCTCCAAGAATCTCTAATGTCGACGCTAGCCCTAAAGCTATTTCGGAGAGAACCAGCTATCTCCAAGTTCGTTTGGAATTTCTCCGCTACCCACAAGTCATCCAAGCACTTTTCAACGTGCCCTGGTTCGGTCCTCCAGTGCGTCTTACCGCACCTTCAACCTGCTCATGGGTAGGTCACATGGTTTCGGGTCTACGTCATGATACTAAGGCGCCCTATTCAGACTCGGTTTCCCTACGGCTCCGTCTCTTCAACTTAACCTCGCATCATAACGTAACTCGCCGGTTCATTCTACAAAAGGCACGCTCTCACCCATTAACGGGCTCGAACTTGTTGTAGGCACACGGTTTCAGGTTCTATTTCACTCCCCTCCCGGGGTGCTTTTCACCTTTCCCTCACGGTACTGGTTCACTATCGGTCACTAGGGAGTATTTAGGGTTGGGAGATGGTCCTCCCAGATTCCGACGGGATTTCACGTGTCCCGCCGTACTCAGGATACTGCTAGGTACAAAGACTATTTTAAATACGAGGCTATTACTCTCTTTGGCTGATCTTCCCAAATCATTCTTCTATAATCTTTGAATCCACATTGCAGTCCTACAACCCCGAAGAGTAAACTCTTCGGTTTGCCCTCCTGCCGTTTCGCTCGCCGCTACTAAGGCAATCGCTTTTGCTTTCTCTTCCTGCAGCTACTTAGATGTTTCAGTTCACTGCGTCTTCCTCCTCACATCCTTAACAGATGTGGGTAACAGGTAGTACCTGTTGGGTTCCCCCATTCGGAAATCCCTGGATCATCGCTTACTTACAGCTACCCAAGGCATATCGTCGTTTGTCACGTCCTTCTTCGGCTCCTAGTGCCAAGGCATCCACCGTGCGCCCTTATTAACTTAACCTTATTTTCTGACCTTTTCAGTCATAAACTCTTATTAATACTACAGCGTTTTCGGTTTATTTTCTTGTTACTATTTGATATAGATATTCAATTTTCAATGTGCATTACTTGGTAATCTCTCACCAATGGAGCCTAGCGGGATCGAACCGCTGACCTCCTGCGTGCAAAGCAGGCGCTCTCCCAGCTGAGCTAAGGCCCCACAAGACCTCTCAAGACTAAACAAGACCAATGCGCAGTTCCTTTTCCTTAGAAAGGAGGTGATCCAGCCGCACCTTCCGATACGGCTACCTTGTTACGACTTCACCCCAATCATCTATCCCACCTTAGGCGGCTGGCTCCTTACGGTTACCTCACCGACTTCGGGTGTTACAAACTCTCGTGGTGTGACGGGCGGTGTGTACAAGGCCCGGGAACGTATTCACCGCGGCGTGCTGATCCGCGATTACTAGCGATTCCGACTTCATGTAGGCGAGTTGCAGCCTACAATCCGAACTGAGACTGGCTTTAAGAGATTAGCTTGCCGTCACCGGCTTGCGACTCGTTGTACCAGCCATTGTAGCACGTGTGTAGCCCAGGTCATAAGGGGCATGATGATTTGACGTCATCCCCACCTTCCTCCGGTTTATTACCGGCAGTCTCGCTAGAGTGCCCAACTGAATGATGGCAACTAACAATAGGGGTTGCGCTCGTTGCGGGACTTAACCCAACATCTCACGACACGAGCTGACGACAACCATGCACCACCTGTCACCTCTGTCCCGAAGGAAAGCTCTATCTCTAGAGCGGTCAGAGGGATGTCAAGACCTGGTAAGGTTCTTCGCGTTGCTTCGAATTAAACCACATGCTCCACCGCTTGTGCGGGCCCCCGTCAATTCCTTTGAGTTTCAACCTTGCGGTCGTACTCCCCAGGCGGAGTGCTTAATGCGTTAGCTACGGCACTAAACCCCGGAAAGGGTCTAACACCTAGCACTCATCGTTTACGGCGTGGACTACCAGGGTATCTAATCCTGTTTGCTCCCCACGCTTTCGAGCCTCAGCGTCAGTTACAAGCCAGAGAGCCGCTTTCGCCACCGGTGTTCCTCCATATATCTACGCATTTCACCGCTACACATGGAATTCCACTCTCCCCTCTTGCACTCAAGTTAAACAGTTTCCAAAGCCTACTATGGTTAAGCCACAGCCTTTAACTTCAGACTTATCTAACCGCCTGCGCTCGCTTTACGCCCAATAAATCCGGACAACGCTCGGGACCTACGTATTACCGCGGCTGCTGGCACGTAGTTAGCCGTCCCTTTCTGGTAAGATACCGTCACAGTGTGAACTTTCCACTCTCACACTCGTTCTTCTCTTACAACAGAGCTTTACGATCCGAAAACCTTCTTCACTCACGCGGCGTTGCTCGGTCAGACTTCCGTCCATTGCCGAAGATTCCCTACTGCTGCCTCCCGTAGGAGTCTGGGCCGTGTCTCAGTCCCAGTGTGGCCGATCACCCTCTCAGGTCGGCTATGTATCGTCGCCTTGGTGAGCCGTTACCCCACCAACTAGCTAATACAACGCAGGTCCATCTGGTAGTGATGCATTTGCACCTTTTAAGCAAATGTCATGCAACATCTACTCTTATGCGGTATTAGCTATCGTTTCCAATAGTTATCCCCCGCTACCAGGCAGGTTACCTACGCGTTACTCACCCGTTCGCAACTCATCCAGAGAAGCAAGCTCCTCCTTCAGCGTTCTACTTGCATGTATTAGGCACGCCGCCAGCGTTCGTCCTGAGCCAGGATCAAACTCTCATTAAAAGTTTGAGTTCTCACTCATTTCTGTCACTGACAGATTTATTGTTTTTTCATTGTTCAGTACTACAACGAGCGCTTCATCTACTTGGGTTTGATCTGCATTAGCATCAGCTATTACTGTTTGTCCATTTTTTATCGCTTCATCATACGCATCCTTCTTTGTTTTGTCTGCGTTATAATATTTAAAGTTTCCTTTAACGTCAGCCTCTTGACCTACTACTTGTCTTAACTCTGTCTTGTTTCCTTTTTCAACTAACAAGCTTTTAGCGTCATCTAATTTGCGTTTTACTTCCTCTACTTTTTGTAATACTTGACTGACCTCATCTTTAGTTGCATTTCCTTGTTTTTCTAAGATAGTCCTTAGTTCTTCTTTTAGTGACTGGATATCCTGACTATACTTATCAAACTCCTCATTGTATTTATCAATGCTTTTAGGCGTTTTATTTTCTGTTGATACCTTTTTCAACTGCTCAACTTGCGCAGATAGATTACTCTTTTCTTCATTTGTTGCAGCAGGTACTAAAGCTTCTTGTTTTTCTAAAAGCGCCGAAAGAGCTTTTTTATAATCTGCTGTTGTTTTTAACTGTCCAGTAAGAAGATTATTTACTGTTTCAAGCTCAGCTGTATATGCATTGACAGTATCATCCGTTTTCCCCGCCTTATCTGCCGTTTCCGTTTCAAGTGATTTATTATAAATTCTTTGTAAGAGGTTTTTGGCTAATTTTCGAGTATCTTGTTCAATTGAAAAGCCTGTTCCTGTTACAGGTAACGCATAATGTCTAAGCGGAGACTGGTATCCCATCCCTAGTCTTTCTGTATCTGTTACTTTAATTCGAACTGTAAAGTCAGTAACTCCTATCGGCAAATCTATATCCGAACTTGTAAACGTTCCAGCTTGACCGTTTGGTCTATTTGCTGCTTCTGCCATTTTTGTCTCTACTTCACTCTTGTTCAAAGTATGATTATTAAAGTTACTTCTTACATACAACCATCCTGTACCATCCTTAGCAGGAGTTACTGTTCCTTGTTCATTTGTCACAATACTCCTAGGTTGCGGTTCAAAAATATATTTGTAAGCTACTACTTCTTTATTATTCTGACGATATACAACCTCTACTAAATATTTTGCTTTTGTACCATTTAAGTCCCCAGTAAATCCCGTTTTAAAGGCAACTTTTACCTTAGACCCCGTTGCTGGTGAATGAGCCTTGAAAGTTTTCTCAATCCCACTAAAACTCTTAATCCCAAAAGAGTCACTTCCTCCTAAACCTGTTCGCCTATAAGACTGTCCATTAAATGTTTCTTCTGTTTGACTAGCAATAGTTCTAACTTTCGCTAGGAATAACATATATTCTTTTGTTCTATCGAAAGCTTGTTCCCCTACATAAGTATCGTATGTTCTTGCCCCATTATTATATACTGTATTTACAGTTTCAATTGGGAAAATACCACTTTCTGTTTTTCTAGCAATAGCAAGTTTTCCAGCTGTGCCATCTGACTGACTAATTGCATTCCAACCACCAAATGATTGAATTTCTAGCACTTCACCTTTTACAACCCCAGTTTGATTCCCTAATTCATCCATATCTTGAATCTTTTTATTATTTTCAACTACATCAGGTAATTCTGACAAAGCTGTTGCTAATGTTTTTAAATCAGCATTTTCTACAGGTGCTGTGTAAGTCTGGTTTGCCGATGGGTCATCCGTTGCAACATCTGCATCTGGAGTGGCACTTATATCACGTTTTTTACGTGATTTTGGTTTCTTGCTTTCTGTTGTTGCTGCTGATGTAGTAGATGTCTCTTCAGTTTTTACTCTTGTTTTGTCTTTATTTTCTACGCTATTTGCTTCTGTAGATGGCACCTCAGTATTTTTCTCTGCTGACTTTTCTTCTGTTGCTGAAACAGTAGGTGATTCGACTGATGGTGCGCTTGCATCAGTAGATGTTGGAGTACTTGTTTCTTCTTGACCTTCCGAAGCAGTAGTCTCACTACTACCAGAATTTCCATCCAACTGACTGACTACTGGAGTCGCCCCGTAGGTTCCATTCTGGACATCTGGGTCTTTCAGTGGTGAGCCTTGTCTTCCCTCATTAGTTGGGGTTACACCTTGCTCTGTGGCAGACACTGTCCCATTTCCTGGAAACATGAACAAGGCTGCTACTGCAACACTAGCAGCTCCAAAACTAACCTTACGAATCGAAAACCGCAAGCGCTTTTCTCTATCTTCATTACCTTTATAAAACATATATCATTTTGCTCCTTTTCCGATAATTATCGGTTAATATATAATGGAAGGGCAAATAAAAAGCCCCCCTAAAATATTTGAGCATACTTTAGGTAGGTTTAACTCATTATACTCTCTTTCTTTTTATAAATCAAACATTATGAACTAAGCTTGATATCATATATCTTATCGTGGAAATATTGACTTCATTTTCTCCTGAAATTTGTTTTTTACCCAGCCTCAACATATATACGGCAAGCTGAAACCAACATTGTTTGACTTGATCGTCAAGCTTTTCACTTCACCACCTGCTAGCTGTTTTAAAAGAAAAAACGCTTGAAAAATCAGCGTTATTCTTCGTATATTATTAAAATATATGATTCTATCAGTTTTTTAGAAATATTTTATAGTTCAAGAACGATAAGCTCGAGAAACAGCTAGAGTTTCAAATTGCAACTACTATCATACAAAACTCTTTGATCCTATTTATTTTTATCACAATTTTGATTTATAGTTCTCCGAATACCTTTTAAATGTGAAAGCATTTCATTGGAGCTTTGAAAAATACATACACTGTTTTTATTCGTATGTTAACTTGATAGAATCTTTGTCTTCAAGCATTTTTTTAATGTTAACGACAGGCAATATGAAGTTGGGGAACTCATTACCCCGAGTAATCATATCAGATACGATAGGCCGAATATAGGACCAAAGAATTGCTAAGCCATTCTCTTTAAGAAAAGTTTCAAAATCAATATCAAATTCTGTATCGTCATATATAAATGAAAATTCTCCAACAATATCTACAATAAGCTCAAAAGCAGAATCATCTGAATCTATATTTCCTTGCTTTGTTATCAAGTTAACATAAGCAAGGTTTTCAGATTTTCTTATTAAAATCTGTGCAGACAATTCAGGCTGTAAATTAATAGTACTATTTGTTTGGTCAAAACTAGGATTTCTTCGATACGATACTTCATTTAAAAAGTAATCTTTAAATTGTAAAGAGGACATTAAGCTGCCACCTCACTATTTTCTTTTGTTGTAATTAAGTTTTCAGAATCTATTGGTAAATATGAAAAACATGACTTCTTGTTTTTTATATTATATTTAGGCATTACATTTACTTTAGTTATAGAATTCAAATCATAAAACTCTTTTTGATTATTTAATTGAGAAGTAAAATGGATTTCATCTTTATATTTTTTAAGACTTCCTGATATATTCAAATCATAATCAAATTCATTGTTTACTGAATAAATTTTGTTGGCCTTAATATTTTCAACTAATTCTTGGAACATTGGAGAATCCATCAAAGAAAATTCTTCAGTTCCTAAAAAGTTTGACAATAAACTCATAAAAGCCTCCTTATTTATAAAATGTTTGTCATACAATTTAAATCACGGATACAAATTTCCTCTCCGTTCTTTCCGTTAATTACTGGTAAAAATGGAATATCTGTATATGTTTTAGACTGCACGGCTTCATAATTCTTCCCATGCTGAGACGCTAAATCAAGCAACAGTTCAATAATTAATCCTTGATTTTGGTTAAGAAGAGTAGCTCTATTTTTGGCTCCGCTACCTGAAATACCTGCAATCTCACGTTCAATTTGAATAAATGCCGCTTGTCGATATTCTTCTAATAAGCTTTGGTTTGCTGGGTCATCCAACATAAAAATATTGTTCATAGAGCTTAGGATGATTTTAGCATGAATTAACTCAGACCTAACCCCGGGTTTGCTTAGTTCAAATGACTTATACTTTGCTACATAAGCAGAAGCAATCGTTTTACCAGTATCTTTGTCAAAAGGTAGAAAAAAGTAAATACCATTACCCAAGTCGTTCGGATGTCTCTGTTTATGAATACCAGGTTTATATTTCTCATAAGAAAAACCAGCAGATAGAATCTTTTCTTTTATTGGTGGTGCCGTGCCACCCACTATATTGTAGCATAGAACCTCCTTATGAAGCTACTAACTTGATTATACTGTTAAAGCTTAGATAATTCAACTATTACGGGATTTTTTGAAAACATTCTAGCGATTTCCAGAACGGAACTGAGCATTAAGACAATAACTACCTCACCTTATCATGCCGAAATTATCGGATTTTATCAGAATTAAAACCCCATAAAATCGGGCTTTTTCTATTCTTCAAGAAAACGCTTTTTTGAAGAATAGGATTGTAATTTCTGGTTCTAATCGTTCAAAATGCGTGTTTTTGCAAAATAGAAATGCAAGCCAGAACCTGCAAAAACATTATCTATTCTAAATAGTCTTTTTCTGTTATGACTCTTAATCTAGTAGAATAATTCTGGAATGTTGAGAATTTAAAGCGTTTAGGATCTTCAAGTTTGTTTCTATCGTTCATTTCTAAAGCACGGTTATAGTCTATAATAGCTTTCACTAACTTATTGATTATAGCTTTATCATTATCCATTACTTTATAATAATCTTCGACTTTCCGAAGGCGAAAAGTGGTATTTAGTAAATAACTTTTATCTTCTAAAATCAAGGTTTTACCCATATCTAATCCTTCAACATATCCTTCTTTTGCTGAATTTCGAAACTTATGCTTCAACTGATACTTTTTAGGAATATAACTTCTAAATGGAATCAAGAAAGTTAGCCCCTGTATTTTGACAAGAGTTACCGCAAATCCCCTTCCTTTATTCATTACTTCCTTCGTCTTAAAGTCATAGTCCATCGCTTGAATAAGGTCGTAATCCTTGCACATTTTTAAATCAATTTGACCTAATTTTAACTTTTTGCTTTTCATTTCTATTCCCTAGATAAAAAGCTCACTAAAAAGTGAGCAACATTTCCAATGAGATACTTCTGTTGACGAGCGCGTCTCTCCGCCCCCTCATTGCCTCACGAAAAGGCTAGACGAATCGAAAGGAGGTGAGTTTTCCTGTTTTCAATTCTCCTTATTCTTACACATTTTTTTAATTTTGTCAAACAAAAAAAAACGCAAGCCTAAGCCTGCGGTGAGTGTAATCTATTTTGAAATTTTTAAATAAAAAAGAGCATTTAAGCCCCTCCCTTGAAATAACGGACCCTTGGCTGGTCGGTGTACCCAGCATCTCAGATACCTTTTTGCAAGGTGTGGCAGGAACCTTTCTGCCCTCAAATGTCTTTCGTTAATGTTATTCTAGCACTATCTAATTTTTTGTCAAGTTTTCTCAATCTACCAGACTTGATACGTATTAGCTACACCCTCAACAAATTTATACTCTTCGAAAATCTCTTCAAACCTCCTCAGCTTCCATCTGAAGCCTCAAAACAGTGTTTTGAGCAACCTACAGCTAGCTTCCTAGTTTGCTCTTTGATTTTCATTGAGTATTAAAAAACTCTCTTATCTGAAACCATCACAAAAAAACAATTGAAATACTAAGCCTACACAGACTGATTCCAATTGTTTTTTAGATTGTTTAACAATCAATTTTACCATTCTTCATAGTCAAAACCATCATAATCTGGATATTGTTCTGGCGGCGTTCCAACCGAACGTACGAGATAAGCTTCTTCGTCTTCCGCCTCGATTTCTCTCAGCACTTGGCATTCAAAACGCCATTCATCACCGAAGTCGAAAATAAACTTAAATTTTTGTTTGACACTTAGGGTATCCAGATAGACATTTTCTGTGTAACGTTCTTCAACATCGTCACTAACAAAGCTAAGAAAGTAAGAATCTGCATGACTCCACGCAACATTATCCACGAAAAATGCATGAGCATGATCATTTGCAAAATCAAAACTCCATAAAATCACATCTGCTAGTTCTACTAACGTTTTTGTTTTTAGAATTTATATATGTCGGTAGCAACCTTTTTAAAATTTGACGAAAATGACCCAGGCTTCTACAGATGCTGGCTTTTCAGCTTCTATTTCTTGTTTTACTAATTTTAAGTGTACCACAATACCTCCAATTGCTCATCGATAGAATTGCTCTTAGGAAACATTCCCTTTCTGCTATTCTATCATAAGTTTGTCTAACTGTGGCATTTGAAACTAGATAATTCTTCTGTTTCACGCGAAACACCCTGCGCCAGGCAAGGTGTTCTTGTTTTAGGTCGTATAAATGGTTGAAGCTGTCGCAATGGTATGCCATTGGTTGGCTGTTGTGGCTGCGAAGCCCTTGTCTGCGTAGAAGTCGTTAAATGGCAGGATTTCCACTTCTAGTTCGTCGATGCGGTCAAGCTGGCCAGCCAGATAAGCCTCGATGCGGCTTTCTGCTCTCTTGATGCGTTGCAAGAGTCCGCCCATGCGGATGTCAACTGTATCCAAGCCAAAGACCTTGTTTTCTTTCAGCCATTGGTGGCTAAAGAGGGCATGGAAGTCTTCAATTTGGCTTCTGAGTTCTGGTAATTCTTGCCTTGCGATTTCTTGTAGACTTTCTTTATCGCCCACTTGGTAAGCCTGACGAATGCGTCGTCCCACATCCACTTTGCTACTTAAAATAGCATTCAACTGAGCCTGAGTTTCAAAGAGGTAAGAGTAAGCACCAGCTTTTTCTTTGATTTCAGCAAGGGTCTCAGCTGCCTGAGCAAAGTGTGGTTTGTCCTGTTCAGGTGTCATGTGTCGGTCAAGGATCGGACAGAGAACATCCTGATAAAAGACATAGCGGTTGGGATTGATGCCACTGAGATTGCCTGGTAGATCTGGCAAGAGGTTGGCTAGGTCAATCTGCATAAAATCTTCAATCGATAGACCAGTATTGGTCTTGAAGTGAGCAGACAAACGGTCTAGGTCATTGCGATAGCTGAGTTCTGCCCAGATTTGCAAGCTTGGAAGGATAGAGAACTGGGCAGTTTCACCACCATTGTCCCCCCAACCCGTCACAATGACTTCTTTTATCTGATTAGCACGGCAGGCTTTGTTGGCCTCAATAGCTACTAGACGGCTGAAATGGTTATTGGGTGTGAAACCGATCCATTTCCAAGCACCTCCTGCAAAGGCAAGGTCATGACTAATCTTGTGATGGTTGCGGAAATTACGGTTGTATTTTTCCTCGCTATCCTGATAATAGTCCCAGTAAACCAAAGTTACTCGGTCTTTGAGACGATCTAGGTAGACACGAGTTTCTTCTGGAATTTCCACATCACGGTCGTACTGGCCATCTGCTGACATAAGTTTAAAGAACATATCGCTCCACATCTGGCAGTGGAAACCATATTTATCAGCAATATCCAGCACGCGCTCCAAGTGTTGACACATTAGGAGACTACGATCCACAACACCGTTCAATATCAAATAACGTCCCAAGCCAACCAAGTGGGCTTCGTCCATCCCGATATTGACCTTGCGGGTTTGCAGTTTAGACAAAGTAGCAAACATACCATCAATCAGGTCATAAACCTTTTCTTCGCCAATGAGGAGAATGTCCTCTACATCACGGAGTTCCTGCACTTCCTTGACACCCCATTTAACAAAGGCCGACAAATGGGCCAAGGTCTGGATACAAGGCACAAAGGTCATATCAAACTGCTGGGCGTAGGCTTCTATTTCCTGCAACTCCTCAGCCGAATAAGCCCCACGGAAATAACCAAAATAAGGCTGTCCCTCAATCTGGTAGGTGTCCTCCATGTAGAGCTCAAAGGTTGAGTAGCCCATGAGAGCCAAGACCTCAATCATCTGCTTGGCAGAAGCCACATTCAGCACCGCATTTCGAGAACAGTCAGCCATGTAGGCTAAATCTTCATAAGCTACCTGCTCCTCAATCTCTACTTTGTCACCTTCTACTAGAGCTGTTGCTAACAAAGACAAGGCACGATAAAGTTGGTGAGGTTTGCGATAGGTTAGTTGATAGTGGCCACCCTCACCCTTGATAGAGATAGAGGCTTGGTCAGACTGAGCGACTGCTACCTCTACATCTGGTAGCAGAATGTGCTTTTTAAGCAACTCTAATGCTTTCTCTTGTTTGGAACTAAGTCCTGTAAATCTTACCATTGATTTTCCTCCTGTAGCCAGTTGACAAGGGCACCATAGAGATTGGCATCTGCATGATAGGTGCAGGCTTGGATAAGAGGTGCGACCGTGTATTCTTCGTAAGTATCAACAAAGTCATCTACAGCCTTCTTGACACCTTGAATAAAATCTGGATTTTGACTGATAGAGCCTCCCAGACTAATGACATCTGGATCGATCAGATATTGGATATTGAGCAAGCCTTGAGCCAGATTACGATTCATGCGCTCAATTGCTTCTTGGCAAAGGGTATTTCCTGCTGCGGCCTCTTGGTAAATCTTGCGACCGTCCCAATCAGTCTGACCAGATTTTTCAATCACGTATCGTACCATATTCCCAGTTGACGCTAGTTGCGACCAGTTGTTGAGCTTTTCAGCAGGGGCAAGGGTTGTCATGTAGCCAAATTCTCCACCCAGACCGTGGCGACCTCGATGAAGTCTACCATTGATCATCATGGCTCCGCCAATCCCTGTCCCAATCACGACACAGGCTGCATTTTCAAGTTCTGGATGAGCCAGCAATTCACTGAGTCCAACGCAGTTGGCATCATTTTCCAGATGGACAGGTAGTTGATGATGAGCAAGCGCCTCATACCACGAAAAGCCGTGGATATAAGGGACGGCACTGAAGCCATCAATCACACCTGTCTCTTGATTGACCGCGCCTGGAGCGCTCATAGCAATCCCGCTATAATCCTGCTCTGACAAGCGCTGGTCTAGCCAAGCTAGTAAATCCTCCAAGTTTTCTGGTGTTGAGATACTTGTCTTATTCAGTATTTTCCCATCAGGAGTCAGACTGGCAAACTTAATCCCAGTCCCTCCGATATCAATCGTTGCAATGGTCATTGTTTTTACCATAAAAAGGGGCAAATCAGCAATTAATTCTTACCTTTTCGCCCCTCCTTTCTTTTTATGTTTACTTGTTGAAATTAAATTTCTTCTTTTTTGATGAATTCTGTACGAATCTCTTGTGGTGAAATGAGACCTCTATGAACTGGGTATGGTCGTTCAAGTAGGTCAAGGAAGAGATGTTGACTTTCTGGTACACGCACATTTTCACTACACATATTGTAGTAACGAAGAACATAGCCTTCTTCATTTTCAGCTACCTTAAAGGCTGTTGGGCAGATTTGCGGTATGCTGAGAACGGAATGGCTCAAGAGGCTACCAGTCGCAGCCACGCTTCCTTCCTGTCTAGCAAGCTGAAGGCTGGTAAATGGTGTCTGCAAGACTTTAGCACGACGATAGGCTGAGAAGCGTTCTTGGGCTTGGTGGCATTCGAGAGCAAATTCGACTTCAAATTCACGCAAGCATTGTGCTTCTGGCGTTGGGAAGTAACCCCAGTCTCCCAACTCACCTGATGCACGCAGAATGGTCACTGCAATAGTGTCGTCTCCAAGGATTTCGTATTCATTCAATCCCTTGTTGGATACAGTCACACCTTTTTCATCATCATACAGACTAACAAAGGCTTGTTGGTGTTGAGGATTTTCAGGATTTTCCCATGAAGCTGCTGGTTTGTTTGGTCGTGTCACCACCTCATAGATGCTTTCAGAATCATTGCTTGGACGCGTGTTGTGAGTCTTGACCAAGAGACGGATACGATGGTCTTTGGCAGTGTTGGTAAAGCGAGTCTTGCAACGGATTTGTGGATTGTCAACAAAGACAGTCATCTCAGTTTCCAGAGGAATGCTTGTCATTTCTTCTGACCGTCCAGCTTCACGCTTCATAAACTCGATGATACCTTTTTGCTCTTCTTCTAGCTTTTCATCGGCACTGACAGGCACGGTCAATTCATGTTTGAGCAAAATCTTAGCGTAGCGAGCTGTGTTTTCCAAGACCTCGTAGCCCTTAAGCTCTGCATAGATTGGCTCTGTTCCTTTTGGTTGGAAATAGATATACTCGTTTCCGATGTCTCCACGGTCTTCGAAGCGGATAAAATCTTCGTAGGCTTCGTGAGTTGTCTTATCATAAACTGTGATATTGTCATCCACACTCACCGTTACGAATGGTGTATCAATCACTCCGTTTTGGTAAATACCCTCACGGTGTTCTTGCTCTCCTTCCAGCAATTGGAAAGTTGTCCAAGAAAGCGGCGCTAGGTGAACTGGAATGGTCACGCGCACTTGTCGAGCGATACGAGCTTGGCGGAACTTGTCTTTTGGTAAATCGTACTCAAAATTAGCCCCAAGGTCTTCGATTTTAGCCTCTACAGGACGCCCATCCAAGTCCTCCACACGATAACTTGGCAAGGTTAAGGCAGCCATCTTCTTGTAACCTTCTGTTGGGTGCAATTCCTTGAAATCACAAGTCGCAACATCAATCACTGTGCTGACAGTATCGACCTTATCATGCAGGCCTGTGTTAATAACCGTAAAGAGATAGTCACTTTGAGCTTCGTGAGTTGCAATTTTGCCCTTCCACTCGTTGAGAAGATTGGTCTTAACAAAGGTTCCGACTTGGTTAACCTTGGCAAAACGAGTTTCCATCTCACGGTGAACTTCGTCCACGCTACAGCCACAGATACTATCATGCGGCGCATTCTGCAAAAGAGTTTTCCAAGCATAGGTCAACTGGTCCTTATGGTTATGACCCCCAGTGATAATCGTCAAGGGTTCTACAACTTGCTCTAGGAGGTTGCTATTTTCTTGGAAGGCTTGTTTGAGATAAATACGAGATGAAGAAGTATTGGCAAGTGTGTACCAGCCGTCTGTTTCCTGACTGGTCAACTCGCCTGTCACCGTTGATAAGTGTTCTGGTAGGGCACTTTCCACGGCTTGGACATACTCATCAAAAGAACTATGAACAAAGGTTACATCTGGGAAGAGTTCATTTGCCACACGAATGGCTTCACTCAAATTTTTCTGGACAGGCTGGTGGTCACAGCCGTTCATCATCAACCACTGGTTGGTCGAAGCATAGTCACGCACGTCTGACAATTTTTGTTTCCAGAAGGTCAAGGCCTCGTCTCTATCAACTGGAATTTCATTCCCATTACTATACCAGTTGGCAAAGAGGATACCGAGGACACGACTACCATCCGCACCCTGCCAGTACATTTCTGAAAACTGGGATGTAAACTGCTCATCTTCGAGAACTTGGTTATCAAATCCAATCGGCTTCACACCACGCCCAAAGGCTGCCACGTGAATGCCTGATTTTTGAAGAATTTGAGGCGCTTGTCCCATATTTCCAAAGGTATCTGGGAAGTAACCAATCTGAGTAGATTTGCCCCATTTTGCAGCCTCCTGCTGACCGATAAGAGTATTACGGACATTGGCTTCACTTGAAATCAAGTAGTCATCCTGCAAGATGTAAAAGGGACCAATTTTAAGCTTGCCCTCGTCAATGTAACGTTGGACTTTATCGCGATTTTCAGGGCGAATCTCCAAGTAGTCATCAAGGACAATGGTTTGACCATCCAAGTGGAAGCTCTTGAACTCAGGGTCATTTTCAAAGAGATCAAAGAGATTGTCAAATAATTCCACCAACTGCATACGGTGGCTTTCAAAAGGCAAGTACCACTCACGGTCCCAGTGACTATGTGAGATAATATGTACAACAACATTTTCCATGAAGTAAAACCTCATTCTAAATTAAATTTTTAATGTTTTAAATGTAAACTTGTGATTCTGACAAGAATCAGTTGCGCTAAAGCATGTTCCTTAGCGAATATCTAGGTAATCCAAGACCAATTCACAGAACATCATGTTGGCCCAAGAGAACCATTCACGAGAGTAGAGAGTTGGGTCATCCACGTGGAAGCTTTCGTGCATGACACCTGTACCACCATCGCAAGCAACCAGCTGATCCAGCAAGAATTTTTTCTCTGCCTTATCTCTTGTTGTCAATCCTTGGATAGAAAGGGCGATTGGCCAGATATAGCGATAGAAGGTATGAGAACTTCCGAGACCGCTAGCGTATTCTCCTTGGTAGAAATAGGGATTTTCAGGGCTCAGAATGGTGCGGCGAGTAGCTTGATACACTTCATCATCGACCGAACAGTAGCCCAGATAAGGCGCAGCCAACAAACTTGGTACATTTGGATCATCCATGATGCTAGCATTTCCTAGACCATCCACTTCAAAAGCGTAAATCTTTTCGCCCTTGCTGTTGGTGGTGTAGGCGTAGTTGTCGATTCCTTCTTGGATTTCAGACTGGAGACGCTTAGCATCAGCAATAACACTCTGGCTATCAGCTAGGTTTAATGCTGCAAATATTTCTTGCACATAACCCAAGACTACTACAGCAAACATATTTGACGGAATCAAGTAGCTATACTGGCAGCAGTCATCGCTCGGACGAAAAGCTGACCAAGTCATACCTGTCACTGCAAAATCAGGGCCAAAGCCATCATTTACCAAGGTATCTTCCTTGCGGTCCGTATCTCGGACAAAACGATAAGGAGAGTTCTTGTGGTCTTGTTCAACTGTCCATAGATGGAGAATTTCCTTAATCGCTACGACAAAAATCTCATCAAACTGACTAGTCTCGCCAGTCTCTTTCCAGAGGAGATAAGCCAACTGCAAAGGATAGCAAAGCGAGTCCACCTCATACTTGCGTTCCCAAATCCAGCCATTAAGGTCTGTGTGGTCAGTCTCATGGTGCCCCTTCCAGTTTTCCTCAATGTTGAAGGAATTGGCATAAGGATCCTTGAGTACCAAGGTCATCTGACGTTTGACCAAACCTGCAATGGTCTGACGCAGGAGGGAATCTCTTTTAGCCACATGCAGGTAGGGTCTGAGTTGGGCTGTCGAATCCCGAAGCCACATTGCAGGAATATCTCCTGTGAGCACAAAGGTTGAACCATCTTCAAGGATTTCAACCGTATTGTCCAAGGTGTCGGTGTAGCAACGCTCGAAAACATCCACCCACTCTGGATGGTCCTTAGCCCGCTCTGCCACTTCATCTAGCCATTCTCTAACAATTTCTTTTGAATAAATCATCGTGCAGTATCCTCTTTCAAACAAGTTTCATTTTCAGTATATAGCTTTTGAGACAGAAAATACATACACAAATGATAGTCATTTTTCTACAAAATAGTTATCTTTGAAACTCCTTTTCTAAAGGTCCTCTTTTTCTGATATAATGTAGAAAAACAGCTAAAGGAAAGACTATGAAACCACTACTTGAAAGCATCGATACCCGATTTGGAACTGCCAGCAAGCATGCCTTTTCTCGGGGAAATACCCTACCATACACAGGCGTACCTTTTGGGATGAATTACTTTGTACCCCAGACCAGTGACCAGGAGGGCTCTTGGTTTTTCAATCCGCAGCTGCCTATCTTTCAGGGAATTCGACTAACCCACCAGCCTAGTCCTTGGATTGGCGACTACTCTTGGCTCCTTCTGACACCTGTCACCGGTCAACTGGGTGGAGACAGCCTCTTCCATCGTCAGTCTTCCTATGATATGGATAAGGCCTCTTTCCAACCTCATTATCTGAAGATTTTCTCCCTGCGCTATCAGATTGAAACCCAGCTCACACCGACTTGCTATGGTGCTTCTATTCGTTTGGAGCAAAAGCAAGGCAAAGCCCTCTCCCTCTATCTTCACGCAGCAGATGAACTGACCGTGGAGCAAGTAGATGAGCGGACTCTTGCCCTGCAACAAGAAGGAAAAACTGAAACCAACAAAAATCCACTAACTATGTTCACTGCCCTGCAAATGAATACGGATATCCTTACTATCAGCCAAGAAGGTGGAGACTGGCGAATCGACCTGGCAGATAGTCATGCTGAAATTCAGCTAGCGACTTCTTTCATCTCTCCTTCTCAAGCACTGCTTAATCTACCTCAAGAAGATTTTGATAACTGTAAAACAAATGCCCAAGCGGACTGGGAAAATCTCCTCCATCGTTTTGACGTTATAGAGACAGGAGAGGCTGACCGAACCTTCTTTGACCACTGTCTCTACAGACTCTTCCTCTTCCCACAGACTTTTTATGAGATTGATGAATCAGGGCAAGCCATCCACATGGATCTGGCCACTGGCACTGTCAAGCCCGGTGTTCTCTTCAGCAACAATGGTTTCTGGGATACCTTCCGCACTACCTTCCCCCTCTTTGCCCTTATCATACCGGAACACTACCACCGCTTTTTAGAAGGATTTCTCAATAGCTACCGCAATACTGGATTCCTTCCAAAATGGCTGGCTCCAGATGAACGGGGTATGATGCCAGGTACACTTTTAGACGGCATTATCGCAGATAGCGCCTGCAAGGACATGGCTCCTGACTTAGAAGAAGAACTCCTTCAAGCCATGCTCGAAACAGCCAGCAAGTCTGACCCTCTCGGCATCAATGGTCGCCACGGACTAGCCCAATACCAAGAACTGGGCTACCTCTCTACCGACCACCACGAAAGTGTCAGTCATACCCTAGACTATGCCTATAGCGACTTTTGTATCGCCAGCTGTGCCAAAAAACTAGGTCAGAATGACATCGCGGAAATCTATAGGACTGCTTCACAAAATTACCGCCAGCTATTTGACGCTGAGACAGGTTACATACGAGCACGAGACAATCGAGGCAACTTTCGCCCTGACTTCTCTCCTTATAGCTGGGGACGCGACTATGCCGAATGTTCAGCCATCCAAGCAACTTTAGGCGTTCTCCACGACATCCCAGATTTAATCCAACTTATGGGTGGAAAAGAAGCCTTCAGCAACTATCTTTTGAAAACCTGTCAAGATGCTCCCCTCTTTGAGACAACAGGCTATGGTTACGAAATTCACGAAATGAGCGAAATGGCTACTGCTCCTTTTGGACAAGTCGCCATTTCCAACCAACCGAGCTTCCACATTCCTTATCTCTTCCGCTACAGCAACTACCCTGACTACACTGCCCTTCTCATCAAGACTCTCCGTCAGAAGGCCTTTCACCCAAGTTGGCAAGCCTATCCTGGCGATGAAGACAATGGCAGTCTCTCAGCCTGGTATATCTGGTCAGCTCTCGGTTTTTATCCGACCTGTCCAGGCAAACCAAACTATGACCTCGGAATCCCTCTCTTTGACCACCTCCGTATTTACCTAGCTAAAGAAGGTAAATGGCTGGATATTCATACTGAGCAAAACCACAGCCACTTCAACTTTGTCAAAGAATGTCTACTAGATAAGACCTCTATAACTAGCCTTCAACATCAAGACCTCCTAAAAGCTGAGCAGTTAACCTTCACCCTCAGCTGGTTACCAAGTCAGCCGTCCACTTCCTGAAATACAAAAATCTCCTAGCAGACTTTCCTGCTAGGAGATTTTCTTATGAGAGGTACTTGTTTAAGCTTTGAAAATCGGATTTATTATTCGATAAGTATCAAACCATCTACCAATTAAGCTTCTTCGTCTTCTTTACGACGACCTGCAAGACCAAGACCAAGTAAGGCACTTGCGGCAGCTGCTACCATAGCTACAGTAGAATCTGCTGTACCTGTATTTGGCAACTCTTTAGCGACTGTACGCACGTTTGTTGCTGCTTGGTTGGCATTTGCTGCTTGAGCTGGAACTACAGCTGGTGTTTGAGCAGCTTGGTCACTAGCTGGACTTGCATGATTAGTTGCTGGAGAAACTTTCGCCAGGAAGTCTTCGATACGTTTAACCGTTGCAGCCACATCTGCCTGAGTTGCATCTGCATTGGCAAATACTTTCTTAGCGTCTGCCAATAAGTCAGTCGCTTCTTTTGCAGTTTCTGCATCAAGCTTAGCTGATTCTTGGATGATTAGTCCATCTAACTGACGAATAGCGCCTGCTAACTTAGCTTTATCCACTTTTGCTTCAGTGTTAGTAGCTCCGTTATTTTGAGCTGAAGGAGCTTGTTTAAAGATAGCTTCAGCGGTAATTGCTAAAACTTTGCCATCTTTAGTTACAACAGTTGCATTTCCTGCCTTGTCAAAGAGAACATCTACTACATCAGCATTTGCTGCTTTAATCTTAGCTTTTGCAGCTTCTTTTTCTGAATCTGTTAAGTTAGTAAAGTCTGCTACTGTTTCTTTTTCAAAGTCAAGGTTGATGTTATCTCCGCTATTCTTAGCTGTTACATCACTTTCTGTTTTCACTAATTGGTCTTTTGCAATCGATACTGTATTTCCATCTAGTGTTACTGTGGCGTTACCTTTATCGTCTACTACTACAGTCGCTCCTGAATTGACGGATTCAATTGCTTTCTTAACTGCTGCTTTTTCATCTTCCGTTAAGTTATCTTTGTTTCCAACTAATGTACGGAATGCTGGTGTTTTCACTTTAGCAGTCTTAGCTTCGTCAGCTAGGTTTCCAGCTGGGATTACTAGGTCTAAAGCCGGAATATTCAGAACTGTACCATCAGCTTTAGTTACTGTTGCATTACCTTTGTCGTCTACTACTACAGTTGAACCTGAGTTGACTGCTTTAACCTTCTCTTCGATAGCTTTCTTCTCTTCTGGAGTTAAGGCATCTGGATCTGCTACTACAGTTTTAGCTGCTGGTGTATTGACATCATTGCCTGCATTTTCTTTAGTAATATCATCTTGTGTTTTCACTAAATCAGTGGCTGGAATGACCGCTGTCTTACCTTCTGGTGTTGTAACTGTAGCATTACCCTTATCGTCTACTACTACAGTTGAGCCTGGGTTGACTGCTTTAACCTTCTCTTCGATAGCTTTCTTCTCAGCGTCTGTCAACTTGTCTAGGTTCGCTGCTACAGTTTTAGCTGCTGGTGTATTGACATCATTGCCTGCATTTGGTTTAGCTGCATCTGCTGCTGACTTCGTCAAGTCTGTTGCTGGAATAACGGCTGTTTTACCTTCTGGTGTTGTGACTGTGGCATTTCCTTTATCGTCCACTACTACAGTCGCTCCTGGGTTAACTGCTTTAACCTTTTCTTCAATAGCTTTCTTCTCTGCAACTGTCAACTTATCTGAGTTCGCTACAACCGTCTTATCCGCCGGCTTAACGATGTCGTTGCCTGCGTTTGGTTTAGTTGCATCTTCCGGTGATTTGAATAAATCTTTCCATGGAATTGTTGCCACAGTTCCATCATTTAAAGTAACAGTAGCGTTACCTTTATCATCAAATTTAACAGATTTAGCCTCAGGATTGAGTTTTCTTAATTTTTCTTCTACTTTGGCTTGTGCAGCTGAATCAGTCGGTTCACCAACCACTTTATCTGCTGGTTTAACAATTTCACCATTTCCTGCGTCAGATTTAGCTGTATCTTCCTTAGTTCTCACTAACTCAGTTGATGGAATCGTTGCAGTCTGACCTTCTGGTGTAGACACTGAAACAGTTCCGTCTGCATCGAGTAGCACAATAGAATTTGGATTTACAGACTTAACAGCAGCAATAATTTGAGCTTTTTCTGACTCTGTCAACATCGATTTATCCTTGATGATAACTTTATCAAGTGGTTTGTTAATATCGTTTCCACCTTTACCATTATCTAGATTCTCCAACGTTTTCACCAGATCAGTTGGATTAATGATTCCCTTATCACCATTTGCTGTAGTAACTTCAATATTTCCAGCGTCGTTATATTTAACCTCATTGGCTGTTGGGTTCACTTTCTTCACTTCTTCTAAGATTTTAGCTTTTTCCTCAGCTTTTAGGTTGGCTGGATCATTAACTAGCACTTTATCAATTGGTCTGTTAATATCCCCAACTGCTCTAATTGCCGATTTATCCGCGTCTTGAATCTTATTAACATCTGCTTCTTTATTCGCAGCATCTACTAATTTCTTAGCTTCGGCTGCTATTTGATCTGCTTTATCTTTAAGATTCTCTTTCGCTTTAGGAGATAAGTCAGTACGCGCGTCAATCTCTTCTTTCTTCGCTTTTGTTTGCTCATCAATGGCTTTACGAGCATTTGGTTTATCTTCTACAACAGGTAAAACTTTCCCTATTTCAGCATTTGCATCATCTTGAAGTTTCTTAACCTCTGAATCTGTTGTAGCAATATCAATTGCTTGCTTAGCTTCTTTGGCTAAGGCTGTCGCTTTTTCAGCAGCTTCAGCTTTTTCTTCATCCGTGGCATCTGGTGTGTTTTCAATGGCTTTTAGTTGTTCAGCTAGCTTATCATCAATAGCTTTCTTGGCTGCAGCTTTAGTTGTTGTTTCTGGATTCACAGCTTTAATCGCTGCTACACCGTGTTCCTTAGCACTATCTACTGCTCCTTGAACCTTCCTTGATTCCTCTGGTGTTGTGGTTACATCTGGTTGAGCATCAATGGCCTTGTTCGCTTCGGCTGCTCGAGCTTGAGCTTCTGCTTTAACTTTCGCTTTTTCTTCAGCTGTTAGATCTTGGCGAGCATCAATTTCTGCTTCTTTCTTAGCTAGTTCATCTGCGACTGCTTTCTTAGCAGCTGCTTTGGCTACTGGATTCACAGCACCAACTGCAGACTCACCGGCTTCTTTGGCTTTGGCTACTTCTGCATCACTTGTTGCGGCTGCTACTGCTGCCTTAGCCTTGTCTGCTTCTTCCTTAGCCTTGTCTTTAGCAGCTTTCTTCTCTGCATCTGTCAAGTCTGTACGCTCATCAATGGCCTTGTTCTTAGCAGCAAGAGCGTCATCAATGGCTTTGTCAGCGGCTGCTTTAGCAGTTGTTTCTGGATTCACAGCTTTAATCGCTTCTACACCTTGTGTCTTAGCGGCATCTACTTTATCTTGAGCTGCTTTGGCTTCTTCTGGTGTTGCGGCTACATCTGGTTGAGCATCGATAGCCTTGTTCGCTTCGTCAGCAGCTGCTTGAGCTTCTTTCTTAGCTGCATCTTTTTCTTCAGCTGTTAGATCTTGACGGGCATCGATTTCTGCTTCTTTCTTAGCTAATTCATCTGCCACTGCTTTCTTAGCAGCATCTTTGGCTACTGGATTCACAGCACCAACTGCAGACTCACCGGCTTCTTTGGCTTTAGCTACTTCTGCATCACTTGTTGCGGCTGCTACTGCTGCCTTAGCCTTGTCTGCTTCTGCCTTAGCCTTGTCTTTAGCAGCTTTCTTCTCTGCATCTGTCAAGTCTGTACGCTCATCAATGGCCTTGTTCTTAGCAGCAAGAGCGTCATCAATGGCTTTGTCAGCGGCTGCTTTAGCAGTTGTTTCTGGATTCACAGCTTTAATCGCTTCTACACCTTGTGTCTTAGCGGCTTCTACTTTATCTTGAGCTGCTTTGGCTTCTTCTGCATCAGCTAATTTTTTGGCTTCTGCTTTAGCTGCGTCTTTTTCTGCTTGACTTAGGTCTGTGCGCTTATCAATCTCATCATTTTTAGCTGTTAAGGCATTGGCAATTGCTGCCTTAGCATTCTCTTTAGCGATTGGGTTTACTTTAGAAATGGCTGTAGTGGCTTCTGTTTGCGCTTCATCTACAGCTGCATCTGTCGTCGCTGCATCGATTTTCTCAGTTGCTGCCCGAGCTGCTTCATTGGCTTTAGCAATAGCGGCTGTTTTTTCAGCTTCTGATAGATTTATGTCTGCATTAATAGCATCTTCTTTGGCCTTACGTGCTGCTTCAATTGCCGCTTTGGCTTCAGCTTTTTTAGCTACTACTGGATTGTCTGCTGCAATGGCGGTTGTCCCTGCAGTTTGAGCTTGATCCAAGGCAGCTTTTGTTGTTAGGTTAGGATCATTAATGGCTGCTAATGCTTTCTCTTTATCTGCATTTACCTTAGCGATAGCGGCTTGTTTTTCATCATCGGTAGTATTAGGATCTGTAATAGCATTAATTTCTGCAATCTTATCTTCTGCAGCCTTGTTCACTGCATCAATCGCAGGTTGTTTATCAAGAGTTACAAATTCTGATAATGGTCTTTTATCTGTAGATCCATCTGTATATGTTACAACAAGATTTCCATTAGCATCTTTTGTTAATGACTTGATTTTAGAATCTTTATCTGTAACTGGAGAATCTTTTGAGATATTCGCATCATCATTATTCTTATTGTATTCAAGTTGTAGTTTTTCTTTGATTTTAGCTAAGTCATCTTCTGTTACGTTAGCTGGGTCTGCTACAGCAACTTTTTCAGTTGGAGCTGCTATATCATATTTAGATGTTTGATTTTTAACTATAAATTGAACATATCCTGGTTTTTGTCTCGCATTAGAATCTTTATCTAGCGCTCTATAATCATTATTTGAAAGTTTGCCATCATTGTCTTTAGAAACAATAAAACTTGTCCAACGATTTGGAGCTTTAAGTGTTGTAACACCAGTCATCTTGATAGTAGCTGTTCTCTTATCGTCAGAGATTGATCCTTCGCCAGTTACCGCACCATTCTCAACTTTACCTGTTGTAAATCCATATTTATTCGCGTTATTCGATGTAACATCTCCAGGACCACGTAGGTAAAGATTTTTAACTTCATTTTCATCTGTACCTTTGAAAGTTAAATCAGTGTTTTCACCTGTGTAAACATAGATTTGTTTATTAGCTTCATTTGAGTATGGAATCTCAACTGTCGGAGCAGCATTTGTACGCGCAAACTCTGTTAATGGTTTTCTGTCTATAGATCCGTCTTTATAGGTTACTAGTAAATCATTTCCATCTTTTGTGATTGATTGAATCTTACTATCTTTATCCTCTACTTCTTGACCGCGCTTAGACTCTAACCTTCTATCTGGATTGGTTTTAGAATATTCAAGCTTGACTTTTTCTTTTACTTTTGCAAACTCTTCATCCGTTACAGCTGCAAGGTCGGTAACAATAACCTTGTCGGCTTCCTCAGGAGTTTTTATATCATATTTTTGCCTCTGAGGTTTATTGACAACGTTGAAAGCATGATCATTATCTTTTCCCGTTCCAGACCCAGTGAAGTCTGTTCCTTCAAGATCTGTAACCCGCACATAACGCCAACCCAAAGCCAGGCGTTTAGGATTTTCCCCTTGTGTCCCTTCGTTCAATTTAGATTGTGACAATCCACTTGTTGCAGTTGTCCTACCCGAATAGGTAATAACTGCTGGACTAGTCTCTGATGCTGGTGTTTCAGTTTTAAACTCATTGGCTGTATATCCATACTCAGTATCAACTTTATCATTTTCACCTGAAACAGGTCGAAAAGCGTTATTTCCACCTTTCAGCAGTTTAGCAGACTTAATCTTATCTGCATCATCTTTAATTTTGATATCAAATGAGTTGTCTTCTCCACTATACACATAGATTTCTCTTTCAGTAGGATCAGAATATGGAATATCTACTGTTGGAGGTTGATTGGTACGTGCTACACGATCAACTGGAACCACATCTGTTGAACCGTCTTTATAGGTTACAGTGACGTTTCCATCCGCTACATTTACACTCTCCACTACTGAATCACGATTTGTTAAAGCAGTCCCTCTTTGCGACGCTAGTCTAGCATCCTGGCTAGTTTTAGAATATTCAACTTTAAGCTGAGTTTTAATTTTTTCAATGTCTTGTTCAGTTAAATTGTCAATATTTGAGACACTGATTTTATCAGCATTGGTTTCTGGTTCCTGGATGCTATATTTATAGGTTTGAGATTTAAGGATAAGGGATATATAGCCTGGATCTCTTATTGTCCCAGAGTCTCCAACATTATTCACACCTTGTTTATCACCAACCTTTACAAAACGTGTCCCAATTTTTAGTGCTTGTTCCTCATTTTTTGTATATTTTTGATTTTCTTTTAGCTTCTCATTCGGTTTTCCTGAAATAGTAATTTTAGCAGGAGCAGCTTGAGTAGCAGGAGTAGCAGAAGCATTAGGAGTAGCAGTTGTAGTGTTAGACATAGCCTCATTAATTACCGTTCCAGTATAGCCAAACTCAAGGTCAAGTTTATTGTCACCTTCGTTAGACTTTTTAAATGCCTGATTCGAACCCTTTTTGAATGTTGCATAAAGAATTTCCCCACTGTCATCGTAGACAGGAATTTCAATATTTGCATCTTCCTCATTATAAACAAAAATTTCCTTTTCATTCTGACGAGAGTAGGAGATTTCCGCTACAGGTTTTTGGTTTTCTGTGCCAGTAGACGTTGCTCCACCTCCTGGGTCAGCATCCCCCCCTCCGTTAGGGTTAGCTGCCACAGCGGCTCCGCCTTGTGAGTCTGCGCCATTCTCAGCAGCTGACACTGCTCCGTTCCCCAAAAACATAAATAGAGCCGCTACTGCCACACTGGCTGCACCAAAGCTATATTTACGAATAGAATAACGCGTGACCTTCTCACGACGCAGGCGCTCAGAACGACTCATGGATACTTTCTTGTCCATTACTTAAAATCTCCTTTAGGATTATATTTTTCTACATAAGAGAGGCTCCTCCTTCCTTATAGAAGGAGACTTCCTCTATGCATAGATTTACGTTACTATGATACATAATTACCAAGATATATGCAACTTTTTTGTTTGCTAATATTTTGCTAAAAAAAAAACATTTTTTCGATTTTCGTGAATTTTATTCGGTTTTTTATCCATATTTTTCATTATTTTATGAATTTGTTAAGGATTTACCGATTCTTATGACATCTTATGCTCTGATTCTTTAGGATTCAATCAGCCCTTAATTTCTATAAATATTATTTTTTCAAAATAACTCTATCTTTTTCACTAGCCTCGACACAATAAGTAGAAAAAATGTAAGGGGTTGCGCCTTTTTCATTGGCATCATTTGAAGATGACAACATGCAAAGAGCCTAAAAAAGAGAAACTGCCAGTGATATCACTAACTATTCTGATTGCTTGCCATAGAACAGAAGATAGCGGCTCCTTGCCTCTCCTGACTACTTACTATAGCTGCTCAGTTTTAAACAAGCAGCTTATCATAAAGCCATGACCTAGTCTACTGATTTTAAACAAGGATCATTGGATGGCATCAAAAAGAACACAGGCCTGCCGAGGCAGCCAAAGTTTTTAATCTTGGTCTCAGAACTCTCTTCAGCTAGGAAAAGAAATGAGGTGAACAAGGACACTGAGAGCGGAAAGAGCGAGTCATCAAAAATCGAAAGCTTCCTTATAGAGGAGTCGAAAGCTTTTGTAAAGGCTCATCTCGAGGCTGCTTTTAGGGAAATTGCGGCACAGTTTGATTGTGCTCTCCCTTCAGTAGGGCAGCTTTAAAGCAGATTCAGGTCACTTGAAAAAGACGACTAGCTTTAAGGAACAAGATTCAAAGAAAGTCGCTGACTTCTCTAGTCTGGAGATTTTCCAATCTCCCTCCTTATGGGACGGTTCTATAGTAAAATGAAATAGAAATAGGACAAATCAATCAGGACAATCAAATCGATTTCTAACCATGTTTTAGAAGCAGAGGTGTACTATTCTAGTTTCAATCTATTATATTTTTTAGCAAAGGGCTTTGATATAACATAAAAATCAAAGTTCTGCTACTCCTATAAATGGAGTCATAGAAATTCGATTTTTTCTAATTATCCTAATCCTAGACGTTCAAAGATAGGCTCCACTCGTTTGGTATAGTAAAGATGGTTGAAAATCTCATCGATTTCCTCTTGTGTCAAACGTGATGTCACCTCTGGATCTGCTTCCAGAAGTAGTTTGAAGTCTACTTGCTTGTCCCAAGAGTAGGCTGTTTTTGGTTGTACCAAGTCATAGGCTTGCTCACGGGTCATGCCTTGTTCAATCAAGGTCAACATGGCACGTTGGCTAAAGATCAGACCAAAAGTCGCGTTCATGTTGCGGATCATGTTTTCTGGTAAGACCGTCAAGTTCTTGACGATATTTCCAAAACGGTTGAGCATGTAGTCAATCAAGATGGTCGTATCAGGTGTGATGATACGCTCAGCTGATGAGTGGGAAATGTCGTGTTCATGCCAGAGAGCCACATTCTCATAGGCTGTAATCATGTGACCACGCTCTAAACCCTGTTCAATCCCTTCTGCACGACCGCGTTCCAACCCTTTTTCCTCAGCTTGTTCCAAGGCATAGTCCTGCGCTAGCAAGGCTTGTTCTTCGCGTCTGCGTTGTTCACTAAACATCTCCCTGTCCTCCTCGGACCAGCTCTTGTAGTCTAGCAGTTGGTCTGCTTGGCTGATGGCTCGCTCGGGTTCCTGGGTAAAAGGTTTATTCCCAAAAAACTCCAACCATGCTTTGCGAACCTCGTCTTTGCTGGTTTCTCTGTATTTTTTTAGGTCTTATTTATGATGCTCTTTCAATAGTTCTTCAAACTCAGCGACGCTCATACCCAGCTGATGGCTGGCAACCTCGGAAGTCAGAAGTCCTTGGCGAACCATATCCAGAAAGGCAAAAAGTTTTCCACGTTCAAGTCCACGCTCTAAACCTTTTTCGATGCCCTGTTCAATCCCCAGTTCCAAGAACGCCATCTTAACCAGATGATTTTCTTGTCCATTATTGGTGATGGTTAAAACCTCACCTGTCGTATCCTCGCGCATACTAAAACTATGAAAAGCTAGGTCATCTGAAAAGTAATTGCTGTCCACAATTGCGATAGCGTATACTGGTGCAATGTGTTTGTAACTCTGGTGGGTGTCACCTTCACGTTGGCGAATTTTTTCTAGGTTTTGATTGACCTGACTACACAAATAAGCCCACAGGCGATTGATGAAAAAATTCTGATGATGGACTTGAATCTCAATGATTACTTGAGTGCCATTATCTAGTTCAGCTAAAACATCTATACTGGTATAGAAATCCTGTGCCGAGTACGGCAGGGAAGGCAAGACGTGAATGTTGCTTCCCTCCAAAATGGTCACATTTTTGGCTGGCAAGTCCAGCATATCGCGAATAAACTGACAAGTGATTTCTGGGTTGCTGAAAATTTTCTTAGCAACCAAGTCATTAGTTGGGCTAATGCCCGGATGACGTAATGTCATATTTCTTCTCCTTTCATTATAGCACATTTTTAAATCTAGGTTTACTAGATTCACTGCTACTATCTATTTATTCGGAAAAGAAATGAGTTGTTAAGATATTTTATCTCGTTTCAACTAAAATATGAGCTTGATCAATCAGCTGTCCATCAACAGTCAGATTCAGATAGAAATCCAAGGTCTTATCGGCAGCAAAATACAGGGTTGGTATGGTCAAATCTTTTTTGCTTTCCCCAGCTTGGAATTGAAGGACTTGAATCTCGTCCTGATAGACGACACCATGGACACCTGTCCCCGGTTGAATCGAAATCTTAGCTTCCAAAGGAGTACTACTTTCGCTACGTTCAATCCTAAAATGAAGAGTCTCTCCCTTTGCCACAGCTAGGCTTTTTTCTGCAAATGCTAATCCCTGAACAACTTCTTTTTTTGATAAGCTAGGAGTTTTATAGAGGGAAATCTTGGTCAGTACAGGTAAATCCTGTGTCTCTGTAATCATCACGCGCACCTTCTGTGCCTCTACTATCGGCCCTCGCAAGAGGCGCTTATGACCAACTGTGAAGCCCCTGCCAAATTCCTGCCAGACACCATCCACCTCTACTTGCACATGAAAAGCAGCGATTCGTTGCCCTAGCTTCAAATCTTCTCTTAACTCAATTACATCAAAAGTTTTAGGAGATCCTAGGTCTAGTTCTAACTGGATTGGCAAGCCTACGTCGCTTGCCCAAGAGCTGGTCTCAAGACCATCTGTCAGATGGTGACAAGCAAAGTCTGCGGAAAGAGCTGGACCAGATACCCCAGCTCCCAAAGCCAAATCTTCTTTATAGAGCTCATTGCGATAGGCCGCAAATTCATAGAGGCGTTCAATATCCTTTCCATCAAATAGACCATCTTGATTCGGCGGAATATTGAGCAAGAGAGGCATGCCCCTCCCTACCGAGTGAAAATAAATCTCGACCAACTCCTCAAGAGACTTAGGATCCTGATCTTCATGGTAAAACCAACCCGGCCGGATGGAAACATCTGCCTCACCGATTGAAAAAATCGTGCCCAAGGGATCTCCGTGCTGAAGATAGTCCAGCTCTGCTTCTGTTCCTAGTTTATCAGGATTCACCTTTTGCCACAGGGGATCACCTGCATATCCTCTTTCATTGCCAATCCATCGGATACTGGTGCCTTCTGTTGAAAAAATCAAGCAGTCGCCCTGCAGGTCACGAATGGTTTCAAACCATTTTTCAAATTCATAACTGACCTTTTGCGCGCCCTCTCCTCTGGCTCCATCCATCCAGACCTCAGCAAATTTTCCTGCATTACCATAAGCAGGATTTGATAAGATTTCCTCCAGCTGAGCCAGATAATAGGCATTATAGTCCGCCTCTCGCTCCACATGATAGAGCGGGCTGTGGGCATCCCAGGGTGACAGGTAGACCCCCATATCCATATCAAACTCTGTGGCAGCTTGGGATACTTCAAGGAGCAAGTCCCCCTCTCCATCCCTCCAAGGACTGGCCTTAACCGAATAATCTGTGTGAGCCGTCGGATAGAGGACAAAGCCATCGTGGTGCTTGACCACCAAAATCAACTTCTTAAAGCCCGTTTCCTTGAGCACGCGAATCCACTCACGCGCATCTAACTGTGTCGGGTTAAAGCGTTCAGGATTCTCCTGACCTGTCCCCCATTCCTGGTCATAAAAGGTATTGGGTCCAAAATGGATAAAGGCTGCTAGTTCATCCTCTAAATAAGCTAGCTGGGCCTGACTAGGCAAGGGGCCATGCGGTTTTATTTCTCTTACCATATTACTTCCTATCTACATTTTTCTTTACTTTTTTTGCATACACTTGCAATTCTGTTAAGGCTAGGGGACTGGTCAAGCCTTCAAATCGAAGACGAAGGGCATAAGTCTCCACCTTGTCAAATTCAAAACGAAGCTCCTCATCCTTGTCGCTTGACACTTTTCGAATGCCTGATACAGGTTGCCAATTCTCCTCTTGCTTGAGCAGGGAATCCTTATCCAAATGATTTGGAGTCCGAGGCAAGGCAGGCTCATTCCCTACATAATAATCAATAAAAGTAGGCTCCATCGCCACATATTCTTGATTTTCAACATAATACAAGGTCACGTTATCCACAAATCGCGGTTTTAAAATCCCTGCATCTCCAAAAAGAATGCCGACGCCGGCTTGCTCTGACTTGGCAATCCAAGTATTGGCTGTTGATTTCTTACGTGCAATGACCTTGTCATTGAGGTAAGAGGCTGGGTGATTAGGCTCTGAATGGGAAGCAAAGACCAGAGGCAGGTTGGACCCTGTCCACTGATTGGAAATGACTTCCCCATCTACACTGGCATCTGTCACATGAATGGTGACTGTTGCTGGCAATTCACATACCGCTACTTGTCCTATAAGTACACACTCTCCTACCTGAGCATAGACTTGGGGTTCAAGTTCATCCCAAGTCACCTTGGCCGTATCTCGTCTGCCATCTGATAAGACTAGCTTGACTCGGTCTGGTAAGTGTGGGACTTCCTTGACAAGCGTCCAAACCCTTTCAGGCTCAATAGCGCAAATTCCTTGGACACAAACCTGAGCAGAAGCCTTTAAATCCAGCCCTTCCAGCTGACCAGATACCGTAAACTCATGAAATCTTGCCAAATCTTCTTCAGGAATCTCCTCCCAAATAACCTTGACTCGTTTTGCACCACCAGACTCATAGTCCACCAAGACCGAAGATGGAAGCTGTGGATAAGTCCCCTTATCTGTATACAAGCGAAGTGGTCTTACAGAAACTGCCTGCCCTAGTGAGCTATTTTCTGAAACCTGCAAATGAGTTTGATAGGTTTTCCCTTGATAAAAGGCGCGAATAGCCAAGTCCCCTGCAGACAAGCAATGAAGCACTCCCTGATTGATAATGGCGTGGGCACTACCACTTGTCTCCCAAATCACTTCACTATTCCCCACCTTGTTCACAGGGTTATCCACAGTTTGTGGATAAAGTCCAATAGCTGGGGAATCCCCTTCTTGTAATCCTGCCTGCTTGTCCACTCGAATCTCAAATAAGCGCTGATTTTTCACTGGTTGGGTAGCCAAAGCCTCTCCCACTAAGATATCAAAACTTGCTGGCTCTAGACCTCTAGCACTAGCTTTTACTCTGACTTGGCCTGCCTGCTCCAAGCTCTGAACTAAGAGGACACCTCTGCCATGAAAGGCTTTCCGCTTAAACCGACCATTTTTCTGGGCTTGGTAACGTTCACGACTGGCCTGCCTGCCGTTATCCACACCTACAATACGAGCAGGGCCTTCAATTTTAAAATGAATCTGATTGGAAGCAGTCGGCACCCAATTTCCATCCTTGTCCAATACATCAAAATAGAGATAGAGGAGGTCTTGCCCATCTGGCTCCAGTTGTGTTTTCTCGGCATGTAACCCGATTTTGGCTGACTTGCCTGCAGTCACCACCCTATCTTCTGCCACAAGCTGACCTTGATGGTCATAGGCTACAGCATGCAATTCTCCTGGTTGATAAGGCAAACGCCATTCGAGATAGAGTTGGTCAGAACCTTGTCCCTCTTGATATTTTATGCCATCTGAAGTCCATTTCTCCTGAAAGGTCTTCCTACCTTGGGATTTTCCATTGAGAAATAGCTCTACAGAACGGGCATTTGAATACACTCGAACAGGGATATCCCCATACTTATCCACAACTTGTTGATAACTCTTGTGGATTTCCCAATTCCAATGGGGTAGGATATGAACCATGGGATACTGATCTAGGTCCAACCACTGACTTTGATAGAAATAATAGTCATTTTTAGGAATCCCTGCCGTATCCACAAGCCCAAAATAGGAACTCTTTACAGGCATGTCATTTTGATTGTGCCAAGGAGTGGGCTCACCAATATAGTCCACTCCTGTCCAAATAAACTGACCCGCATAGTCTAGCCGATTTCGATCTGCTATCCAAGAAGCCGTCGCTGTCTTCCCCCAAGGAACTCGATCATTGCCATAGTCTGACTGTTCAAAATTCCGCACGCGACGATTATCCCCAACCTATTCCTTATCTGGGCGAAAATAGCTATCACGCGTCCTTGTAGCCGATGAGGTTTCAGACCCATAAAGTCGCCACTTGGGATGTCTTTTGCGAATCCCGTCAATATTGTCTTCTGAGTAATTCAAGCCCACCACATCCAGCAAATCAGCAATCTTTTCATGGCCCCCAGACCCATCTCCAAAGCGAAACTGGTCCATTCCCATGGTCACAAAACGACTCTCATCCACTTCCTTAACCCTTCCCAGCAAGCGTTTGATAGTCTTCAATGAATGAGCATCTCCATTTGCTTCGCTGACTTCATTTCCCAAGGACCACATAAAAATCGCTGGATTGTTCTTGCCACGCTCAATCATGGTGCGCAAATCGTAATCTGACCAGAAATCGCCTGCTTTCGCTTCTGGATGAGTCTCTTCTTCTTCAAAAAAGCGACCATAGTCATATTCTTTCTTGCCTCCATACCAGGTATCAAAGGCTTCTTCTTGGATGAGTAGTCCCATTTTAGAAGCTAGAGCCAGTAAAATGCTACTGGCTGGATTATGGGTAATTCGAATAGCATTGACGCCCATTTCCTTCATCTGGCGCAAGCGTCTCTCAGCAGCTGACCTGTTTTCCACAGCTCCCAGCGCTCCGTAGTCATGGTGCAAACAAACCCCATGAATCTTCAACCAGCGACCATTTAGAAAGAAGCCCTTATCCACTTGCCAATCCATATAGCGGTAACCAAAGGTCTCCTCTTCTTCATCAACCAAAATGCCATCTTTGTAAAGGCGAGTCTTCAATTGGTAAAGGTAAGGATGGTCAATATCCCAAAGCAAAGGTTGGAAAATTGATATGGCTTGTTGGAAAGAATATTTGTCCCCAGACTCAATCACTAGAGAGTCTGTCGCCTGCCAGTCTGAAACCTGTTGTCCATCATACCAGATACTCTGCTCCAAATACACCGACACAGACTGAGAGCCATCATTTGAAACCTTACTTGTAAGCTGAGTCTCCACCCATCTATCTCTTTGTTCCTTTAGCTTAGGACTTGCTATCGTAATCCCATACAAATCCAGATGCACCGAATCTGTAATCAATAATTTTACTTCTCGGTAAATACCGCTACCAGAGTACCAACGACTGCTAGGTTGCTGATTTTCCACAAAAACCGCAAGCTGGTTGGCCGTCCCATCATTTCTTAGATAAGGCGTGATATCATAAGAAAAGGGTGTATAGCCATTGGGATAATAGCCCAGCACTTGCCCGTTGATATAGACTTGGGCATTCATGTAAACCCCGTCAAAGAGCAAACGCACCGATACAAGACTGGCATCTTCTTCCAAGTAAAACTGCGTCCGATACCAGGCTTGACCCCCGTTTAACTGACCACCCTCATTTTGCGCTGGCGAATACTGATCAAAATCATTGTAAATACTCCAGTCATGTGGCACTTGAATGGCCTGCCAATTTCCCCTCTGAAAATCCGACGCCAAGGCCTCTTCCTTCCCCACCTCTTGGCTAAAAAACCAGTGATTTCGTAAAACTTCTTCTCTTCTCATACAAGCATTCCTCTTTAAACGACTCGATTTACTTGACTATAGCACAAAACAAAAGCGCTTTCAAGATTTCCTCTATCACTCCCTAAATACTCAGAAAAGATTCTATAATTTGTGGAAAAGTCTGAACATCACTCCATGTTCAAGCAAACTGTCATTTTCAAGAAATAAGGTCAAACCTTACAAGAGCGCAAAAAACACCTCTCTGAATGTTCATTCCAGAGAGATGTCCCTTTTGTCTTAACTATTGTAAATCGACTGTCTAAAGTCATCTGAATCTTTGAGATAAGCTTTATAAATCGCTTTTTTCAGTTTTTGAACTGGGGTTTCGATAAACTCAAACTTTTTAGCCGTGGTATTGCCTGCTTTTATCTGGGCTAGTTCAGCTAAAACAGCTTTATTCATAAGCTCTTGTAATTTTTCTTTACTATCAATCACTTCTTCTTTTCCATTGTAATTTATAGTAATTAGTTTTAACTTACCTAATTTCTCAACACGCTCAGTTATTTGCTCTTTTTTGAAAGCTGCGTAAGATTTTCCTAGAATTTTTTCAAAAATATACTTATCGGATAATGGTTTTCCTGCCGCTTCTGCTTCTACTTTAAACTGATTCGATACATAAGGTACGAATCCCTCATAATATCCTAGAGCACCCATAAGTTCAAAGGCTTGTTTTCTAAAGGTGATGTCCCCACTCATACCAGAGTCATTTTGACTAACACCATAAATGGTATCAAACATATCAACGGTATAGTAACCATTTGGTGCAATTTTATCTTTATCCTTAAAACCAGCAATGATATAACGATTGACCAGGATATGATTGTCAATCAAACTATCAATACCTGTCAATTTTTTGGCATCTTCTAAGGTCAGAGCTTGAATCTCCTCACTCTTATGAGTTGCTGGAATTACTGTATTACGATAATCTATCCATCTTCTAAATGGTGAACTAATCGGAACTATTTTCTTGAAATATTTAGTTTTTTCTTCATCAGTTAGATTTTTCGTTGCCTCAGCTTCTAGATAATCTAGAGTATAAAGGACATCAAAACTTCCCTTCATGTAAGATTGCAAATCTTCTGCCGTTTTAAATCGATCAGGTGTCTTATTGTAAAATCCATCCTTATCACTCTCATCATATACAAAGTTGAGATTGAAATAAGTATCCTTTTCTGGATTATAGGAGTTTTCAAAAATACCACGCGCATAAAACTCTGCGGCTGTACCATCTCGACGACCGTGATTATTAAACAAGACCGTTCTATCTAGTAAGTGCGTCATTTCATGAGAATAAGTCGCTGAACCTCTATCATCCAGAACTCTATCTATAAAGTAACGGACACCTAATCCATTAGCCTCAGCTCCCACCTTACTTACTGGAGAATAGTAATTCATAGGAGTCATAAACTGGTCGACCCCCTTATCAGCTCCACTACCAGTAGCTGGTGACCAAGTGCTATCAATCTGGGCATTCGGATTACTTGTATATTTCTTCATCGTATCAATAATCAAGCGATTTGTCAGCAACTTATCACGATTTTCTGGTTTTGTTATACGATAAAGAGTATCGACATAGTTGGCTTGTTGTACAGCCGCCTTTTCAATTAAAGACTTGACTCTAGCAAGCTCAGCCTGGTACTTAGTTGGATTAGACTGGGCGAGAGAAGTATCTATATAGGAACCAATATTACCGTAAGTAATCGTCGCCATATTACTAATCACATAAACATTTGGTTCTTTCACATTCAAAAGTCCCAAAATAGCAGCCATATTAGCCTCTTGTTTACGAGGATCCTTTTCCCCAGCTGTCAACTTGCTATACAGCCCGACATGCGCTGAAGGATTTTCCTTAGATGGTTTTTCAACAATCATAGCTTGGCTAGATTTTTTAAGCCAGGTATCCGCATCATCTGACGTAAAGAGTTGGCGATTGCTGTCTAAAAATTCCTTCAAGCTAGCCTTACCTGTAATGGTAGATAAATACTTTGTAAATGTTTGAGGACTATTGGTCAATTTCATCTCTTCATAAGACATGGATCCTAATTTTTTCAAACTATCCAAGGCTGTCATTGTCTTATTACCAAATGAGCTTGGATTAAAGGCCAGAATATCACGAATATTCGTGTCCCCAAATTGAATATTATAAAAACGATTGATATAAGACAGTCCCAACAAAATCTGCTCTTTGTATTGCTCCAGCTCTTGTTTGACCTTGCTGCGATTTTCAGGGGTATCTCCTATAATTCCTAATGTATGCGAGGCAATCTTTTTGAAACTTGACTCAGCTTGCCTCTTCGTCTGATCAAAGCTTTCTTGGATTGACAGTTTTTGAAGATACTCTATGCGCAACATATCTTTGACCTCTTGGTCAGTGATATTTGGGTGTGTTTTTCTGAGCGCAATTCTCCTTGTTATAATATCTCGAGGATCATAGGTAGGCTCTAACTGTGCTTTTAGTTTACTGTCATGTAAGAAGTCTACTGACCTCGCGCTTGTGGTCAGAGCAGACACATCCACAGCATCTTCTCTCTCACTATTTGTTGGAAGGATGTGTGGTTTATCCTCCTGACTACCAACTAAAACAACTCTCGGTTTCATTGGTTTTGTTATTTGACTCACTTCTCGAGGATTAACCAATTCACCAGTTTGTTCATTGATAGCGTAGGTTCTGGTCAGTGTATTCTCACCAACTTCTCCTTCAGAGGCTACCTTTTCCATCTTTTTAGCAAGAGAAGAATCCTCTCTTCGTTCCTCAGTAACAGCAATCGGTTGTATTACTTTTTCCACATTACCAACTTGAATCACTTTATCGACTGCTGGATTTACTTGTCTAGTGGTGTCAGATACCGTCACCTGACCTGTTGCCTGGTCTAGTTGATAAGTCGTCCTAGTTTCCACCGAACCATCACGCCCTGCAACCGCTACTTCCTCTTTTCTGAACTCCAAAGCAGGATTCACCTGGTAGATCATTTTATGAGATAGGACAGTGGTTTCAACACTCGGTTTAGTTCCAACTTCTACAACTTGATCAACTTTGTTGGCTACTATTTTGACAGTTTTACTCTCAGAAATATTGCCACTTGCTTGATCTTTGGTATAGGTAGTAGTAACTTGTTCTTGTCCCTCAACACCCGAAATTTTTACTCTTGTAACGCCGTGGTCTAACGCCTCATTCTTTTCATAAATGGTTTCATAGGGAACAGCTTTAGTCTCTACTTTGGTCTGAGGAAGTTGAGTGTCTTCTTTAGTACCAACCAAGATTACTTTTTGGCGCATAGTTTTAGTTGTTTCAGTCTTCTCTACTGGATTTGTTAACTCTCCTGTCTCCGGATTAACTTCATAAGTTTTAGTGACGGTTGTTTCCCCTTGCTCGCCTTCACTTTGAACCTCTTCTTTTCCTTTCGGAAGTTCAGGATCATCTTTTCTTTCCTCAGTAATATCAATAGGTGACACGATCTTTTCCACATTTCCAACTTTTACTACTTTGCCTTTAGCTGGAATATTTTCAGTTGTAGTTTCTTCTGAGATAGCTCCTGTTTCTTGATTTACTGTGTATTTTGTAGTTGATACTGTACGCCCTTTTTCACCTGGTGTTTCTACTTGTTGCACATTGTAACTTAAATCTGACGATGCTTTATAAATTGTCTTAAAAGGAATTTCTTGTGATTGAACTGTTGGTTTTGTTCCTACTGCCGTTATTTTCGCTTGCATTGCTTTGGCTACTTTTGTTGAAACTTCTGGATCAGTTAATTCTCCTGTCGTCGAATTTACTTTATAAACACTTATAGTCGTTGTTTCTTCATCTTGACCTTGTTCTCTAACTACTTTAACCCCTTTATCAAGTGACTCATCCGCGATAAACTGTTCACGTCTTTTGGTTGTTGATCTTGTTTCTTCTACATTTCCAACCTTAACAACTCTATCTACTGGATGTTTTTCTATTTTTGTTGAAGTGTTTTCTACTATTTTCCCAGTACTTTCATCAAAACTGTAAGAAGTAGTTGTCACTTCCTTACCATTTTCGCCTGCTACTTCTACTCGTTGCTCTTTGTAATTTAAGGCTGGTGAAGCTTTATATGTTGTTTTATATTCCAATACTTTTTCTTTCGTTACTGGACTTGGGACAGTTGGTTGCTCTTGTGAATCTGACTGTTCTTGGGGAGATAAGGGTTCAGGCTGAACAGCTGATTCTGGTTCGTTTCCTTGACTTGGGTTGACCTCTGGAGATGGAGCCGTTTGTTCTGGTTGTTTTTGGGGTTCTTGTGGGGCAGACTCACCAACATCCTTTACCCCCTCAACTGGATTCTCCAGCTGGTTCTCCTCACCCTTTTGTTCCGCAGGAGATTGATCTTCTTCGCGTCCTGATTCCATGGCTGGGGTTGCTGGTTCAGAATCTTTGGTCTCAGCAGTTGCTTTAGATGGATGATTAGACTCACCAACATCTTTTACCCCCTCAACTGAATTCTCCAGCTGTTTCTCCTCACCCTTTTGTTCCGCAAGAGATTGATCTTCTTCGCGTCCTGATTCCACGGCTGGGATTGCTGGTTCAGAATCTTTGGTCTCAGCAGTTTCTTTAGATGGTTGATTAGACTCAGTACCTTGTGGGGCATGAGTTTGATTCTCCTCGCCCCCTGATTCCACGACTGGGGTTGCTGGCTCTGGTTGCTTCGGCTCGGCTTCGGGTTTGTCAGGTGTTTGTTTCTCGCCCGATGTCGCTTCTGTACCCGGCGTTTCTTCTGCTCCTGGTGTTGGTTGTCCTATTCCATCAACTGGTTTTGTCTCTGTTTCATTCTCTACTATTGGAGTTTTTTCAGGTTGAACTGGTTTAACTTCCTCTGGCTCTGGAGTTACAGGTTGTGTTGGTTTTGGTGCAACTTCTTCCTTAGTCCCAACTGCAATCACCTTGTTCACTGGTTCTTTTGTGATTATATTTTCTATAACTTTGCTAGACTTTTCCCCATTAACGACAGTGACTTCCGTATAGATGGTGCGTTCACCAACAACACCTTCTTGAACAACTTTAGTTTGCCCTTTAGCTAAGGTTGCATCTTCTTGTTCTATCGTTTGGAAAACAACCTCCTCTGTAGTGATTAGCAATTCTGGTTTCTCTACTGTGGCATTTAACACACCTTCCTCAGGACTTGTTTTATAATCACTATTATCTTCTGCTTTCGGTTGTTCTACTTTGGGATTTCCTGCAACTTCTTCCTTAGGCCCTATAGGCACAATTTCATCAGGAGCTTCAACAATTTTCTCAACTGCGTAGGATGGTTGAGGAGATTGCACAAGGTCTTCAGTCGAGCTAAAATGAGATGCAGTCTGTGGTACAATCTTCTTAGATTGAGGTTCTGAACTTTCCTCCTTTTGAGATAATGCTGGCGACTCTACCTTATCAACAGAAAGTTCCTTACTAGCACTATCTCTTACCAAATAATATCCCGTAAATTCGTATCCTTGGACTCTTTCAGGACTTGGTAGAAACTGACCTTCTACTCTCTTAACAAGGGCTGGTTGCAATTCTACCAAATTTTCTAAAGCAGAGATGGATGCTACCCAGCCACCAACAGCAAAGACGGTCACAAGGAAGTAAGACGCTCCCTTTTTTCTCTTGATTAAAGTGAAGGAAAGCAATAATAATCCTGCTCCCAAGATAAACATCCCATCATTAGAAAAAAGACCTGTTTCTGGTAATCTTGTAGCCAATTTTCGATAGACAAAATAGTATTCTTTTCCCTCTTTTACCTCAATTTTATTTTCTTCAAACCATTGCAACTCAGATTTCAGCTTTTCAGGTAAATCCTGCTCATCCAAATAATGACTTGAAATTAGTTTTGAAGTCGTTTCGGTAGCCTGTACAGGTTGAGCACCCATACCAGCAAAAAATAAACTCGTTCCTAGCAAGACCGAGCAAGCTCCTATTGCATATTTCCTCAAAGAAAAACGCTGCTTTCTCTCAAATTGAAATTCTTCCATCCCATCTCCCATCATTCATTATTACTGTATATTTAGTATATCAGAAATAGTCTATATTCACAAATCTTTCTAGTTATTCCCTTATCATTCCAAGTTAAGGGCAACAACATACAATAATTTTTATTTAATACTCTTCGAAAATCTCTTCAAACCACGTCAGCGTCGCCTTGCCGTAGGTATGGTTACTGACTTCGTCAGTTCTATCCACAACCTCAAAACTGTGTTTTGAGCTGACTTCGTCAGTTCTATCTGCAACCTCAAAGCAGTGCTTTGAGCAACCTGCGGCTAGCTTCCTAGTTTGCTCTTTGATTTTCATTGAGTATAAATGTATATCAATATTTTTTGTTTTTCTTAATAAACGCAATGCAAAAAGAGCCTGTTGCCAAGCTCTTTAGTCTATTATTTCTTCTCAGCGCGAAGAGCTGACAAGATTTGTGTACGGATATCATCCACACCATTTGGAGTATTTGGTAAAAAGATGGTTTGATTTCCTTTAGAGGCAAAGGTGTTCAAGGTATCCAAATACTGGTTGGTCAAAAGGATGGACATGATTTGTTCTTCTGTCATGCCAACATTGGCTTCCTTGAGTTCGGTGATAGATTCTGCCAATCCATCCACAATCGCCTTACGTTGTTGGGCAATCCCCACACCATGAAGGCGGTCTTTTTCTGCTTCGGCTTCAGCTGCAGTGACAATTTTAATCTTATCGGCTTCTGCCAATTCTTGCGCTGCGACCCGTTTGCGTTGCGCCGCATTGATTTCATTCATGGATTGCTTAACTTCTGCATCTGGCTCCACCTTAGTAATCAAGGTTTTCACGATAATGTAGCCGTAAGTGGTCATTTCTTCTGCTACTTGGTGTTGAACTTCAAGGGCAATCTCATCTTTTTTCTCAAACAATTCGTCCAAGGTTAATTTGGGAACAGAAGAGCGAAGAGCATCTTCGATATAAGATTTAATCTGAGATTCTGGACGCATGAGTTTATAGTAGGCATCTGTCACGCTCTGCTCATTGACACGGTACTGAGTCGCTACATTCATCATCACGAACACATTGTCCTTGGTCTTGGTCTCAACCACAATATCACTTTGCAGCAAGCGCAACTGAATGCGTGCTGCAATCGAGTCAATCCCAAAAGGCAAGCGAATATGAATACCGCTGTTGGAAACCTTTTGGTATTTCCCAAAGCGTTCAATAATCGCCACCGACTGCTGACGAACCACATAAACTGTACTCAGTGTGACTATCACCAATAGGAGCACACAAACAATCAGAAAAATCATGAAAAATATTGCCATAATGGAACCTCCACAAGTATTTTTCTAGTATTATATCACATTTAAAGAAGGCTGTGCCGTTTTTACTGCGATTTTTCCTGAAATGTCAATAATTAGAGGTGAAACTGCATTTCAAGTTAGTAATCTCTTTTTTTCACTGCATTAACTTCTATAGAATCTTCATCCATAGTCAGAGAATGACTTGCCTTAACTTTTCTCTCGTGCTATACTATTTATGAAATTAATGAATAGGAGATATTTCATGAAATCAGCAAAAACTACTGTTACAATCCTTTCTGCACTTGCATCTGTCGTCTTATTATCTAGTTGTGCAACAAAGTCTACAGAAACACAGACAAGCAATAAGAGCTCATCTGATAATCAGATTACAATGACATATGACCAACTACGGTCAAGAGAAAATACTATGTCAACCCTTTGGTATCAAAAATCAGCTGAAACCAAAGCCTTGTATCTACAAGGTTATAATGTTGCCACAGATCGTCTAAAGGAATTACTGAAAACAGAATCAGACAAGCCTTATTCAATCATTTTGGACTTAGATGAAACAGTCTTAGATAATAGTCCTTATCAAGTTCAAAATATCAAAGACGGAACAGCATTCACACCTGAAAATTGGGATATTTGGGTTCAAAAAGCTGCAGCAAAAGCCGTCCCAGGAGCCAAGACGTTTCTTCAATTTGCCAATCAAAACGGCATCCAAATTTACTATATTTCTGACCGCTCAGTTAATCAAATAGATGCTACGATTAAAAATCTAGAAAACGAAGGAATCCCTGTACAAGGGCGTGATCACCTCATGCTCTTAGAAAGTGGTGTAAAATCCAAAGAAGGGCGTCGCCAAGCAGTTCAAGAGAAAACTAATCTAGTATTACTATTTGGTGATAACCTCGTAGACTTTGCAGATTTTTCGAAGATTTCTGAATCTGACCGTGATAAACAACTTGAAGAATTGCAAAAAGAATTCGGTGAAAAATTCATCATCTTCCCAAATCCAATGTACGGATCATGGGAAACAGCTGTCTACGCTGGCAATAAATTGGATGCTAAAGGTCAAGTGGAAGAACGCCAAAAGGCTTTGCAAGGTTTTAATAAATAAAACAAATAAGCTGATTCTATATAAACTAAGGTTAACTTACAATCTTCAAAAAGTGGATAGGAAGGAATTCTGATAATCAGAAAACTTTCCTATCCACTTTTTTAATTGATATAACATCAAGCTTTTATACATCTGATACTATACGTTTTTCTGATTTTAAAGACTTTGTCGCCTAGACCCTATATTTCAAGCATTAAGTGACCTTGATGATATAAATTTATTGTGGTATACTATTTTTGTCATCGGTTACCGATTACGTTCCTATGGGTTCGTGAGAGGAGGTGAAACTAATGAGCCTTATCATAGAGCTCGCTCTTACTATTATAGCGGATGTTATAGCTGGAATTATCTTGTATTTCGTCTGCAGATGGCTAGATAGTAAGGAGTAGACCGAGTGACTAGCCTATAAACACCCGTTAAATCGCTAAGATACGTCAAAAAAGCCCTTAACTACGGCAATAGTTAGGGGCTTTGGTGTTCTAATGAACCTTATCAATTAACTATATTCTAGCATATAATCTACAATAGTTCAAGCATTAAGTGACCTTGATGATCTAAATTTAGTGTGGTATAATACTTTTGTCATCGGTTACCGATTACGTTCCTATGGGTTCGTGAGAGGAGGTGAAACTAATGAGCCTTATCCCAGAGCTCGCTCTTACTATTATAGCAGACGTCATAGCTGGAATCATCTTGTATTTCGTTTGCAAATGGCTAGATGGTAAGAAGTAGACCGACTGACTAGCCTATCAACACCCGTTAAATCGCTAAGATACGTCAAAAAAGCCCTTAACTATGGCACTAGTTAGGGGATTTGGTGTTCTAATGAACCTTATCCATTAACTACATTCTAGCATATAAGCCCAGATATTTCAAGAGTTTTATTTATTATTTAAAGTTCCTTAGTTCTGAAAGGTATTTGATTTTTCATCAATTCATTTAAAAATACTATACAAATTTCTTTACATTTTCCATAAGTGTGATATAATGAACTCAATAAGATAACTTGTGAAGGATAAACGCTGGGTCCCAGAATGGGGTAGACTGAAAGGTTGAGCATTCCTATGTGCCTGGGGTTATCTTTTTATTTTGATTTTTTAAGGCTCTCTACAAAGTTTAGAGGGTCTTTTTCTATTTCTGTAATGATAAAGTCAACAAATTGCTGTGAATAGGTATAGTGCTCAGACTTACCTATTTTATGGCAATATGCAAATTTCTCGTCAGTTTTTATTGAATAGAAATCAATGATTAAGGTTAGAACATATTGATTGAAACCAGATTTATAATTTAATTTGATATTCTTCTTGTTTAATCGATCATTTACAACTGAGATGATATTCCCGTATGAATATTTGTGAGTCTCTGATGGATCTTTTAAATCTTTTACTATTGCTACTTGAGAGGGAGATTGATTTGCAATTGAGACAACGAAGTCAGCTTCAGACTTTTTCTTTGTGATGTATAGGTTTTGTTTTACACCGATTGCAAATTTATCTGAATTATACTCAGAAACAAGAACATCTATAGCATTTGCTTGCTGAATAAACTTTTCTGCAATTTCCGCTGGGTATTTTAGTCTGATTTGTTCATTTGTCAGAGGCTCATAACTTGCTGATATAGTTAGGAAATTTTGTGCAATGGTCTCAGTGATGTCTCTACCATGAAATCTCTGAAGTTCATTGACATAGTTAAGTACACACGCTTGAAATAGTGGAGCGTACTTTAGTTCGTAATCCTCTGTAATATAATGTGTGCTGATATTTCTAAGCTCAATAATACGCTCCAGATTTAGTCGAATTCGTGTACTATCATCGGAATAAATTTTCTTGATAACATTTTCAAGGCTGAGAGTTCTATCTGGATTATCCTTAAAATAGATTGATAGATTTCTATTTAGCATTTCAGACTTCAACATCAACTCCCAAGCATTACATATGAAAAAACTGAATCCTTCAATACGATATTTGATTGTAGGCTTGTTGTAAATTTCCAGCCCCATAATAAAGGCCTCAACACTTTTATCAACAAGTCGTTGACTTAAATTTTTCATATTTTTCTTCCCTCCAATCTAACTATTAAGCAATCTTTTTAATAAAAACAGTTGCTTTTTATTTTTTTCTTATTCATTTGTCAAATTTGCCGTTTTTTACAGTTTAGTTTATAAAGTCGGATTTCCCTTCCTCCATAATTTTCTTTTATAAAACATCAAGCCCTTAACTGACATCTGATTACTAAACAGGTAACTTACGAAAAATACGCAGACATATCAGAATTACAAGAGAATTTCTAATATCACTATATCGCTTCTTTTATTAAAGACTAACTTTTTTGTTAAAATGTTTATACTCAACAAAAATCAAAGAGCAAATTAGAAAACTAGGATTATATATTCCTGTAGAATATACCAAAACACCCCTTAACTATCGCACTAGTTAAGGGATTTGGTGTTCTAATGAACCTTGCCTATCGATTTTATTCTAACATACAGGTCCAGATATTTCAAGAGTTTTATTTATTATTTAAAGTTCCTTAGTTCTGAAAGGTATTTGATTTTTCATCAATTCATTTAAAAATACTATACAAATTTCTTACATTTTCCATAAGTGTGATATAATGGACTCAATAAGATAACTTGTGAAGGATAAACGCTGGGTCCCAGAATGGGGTAGACTGAAAGGTTGAGCATTCCTATGTGCTGGGGGGTATCTTTTTATTTTGATTTTTTAAGGCTCTCTACAAAGTTTAGAGGGTCTTTTTCTATTCCTGTAGAATATACCAAAACACCCCTTAACTATGGCAGTAGTTAGGGGCTTTGGTGTTCTAATGAACCTTATCCGATAAAATTATTCTAACATACAGATCCAGATATTTCAAGAGTTTTATTTATTTTTTAAAGTTCTGGAAAGGTCTATAATGAAGTTAGCCATCTAGTATCAAAAAACCAACTAGCTCCTATGAACTAGTCGGTTTCTAATCAATGTGCCAACATTTCTTGGGCGATTTCTTGTCCAGATAGGTTATCTGGGTAGTAGGTTGGCCAGTTATCCATTTCTTCAAAGAGGGCTTCTTGGCTGGTGCCTCCAAAGAAGATATGGAAATGTTCTGCCTTAACTGGGGCGATATTGTGGTCACTAAACTGAACATACTTGAACTGTCCAGCGTCCGCATCTGTCGCTTCAAAGAGGAAGCGCACACCACGATTACCTTTCTTGTAAGTTAAGATTTTCTTTCCAACATACTTATAAGTATATTTCTTACTTTGTCCACCTTGAACAAATTCCATAGTGTTATCAGTAATATTAATCTTAGTCACATCTGTCTGATAGCCTTTTGTATAGTAGGCCTTGTACTCAGCCTGAGTCATCTTACCAGTCAACTTAGCCTTGTAGTCAAAGACTTGATCAAAAGTTCCATCTTCAAGGAAAGGATAAACTGATTGCCAGTTACCTGCATAGTCACTCAAGGTGCGGTCCTTGACGTCTGCATCCTCAAAGTAACCATTTTGAACTGTCTTGGTATCCTCTGCCTTTTCAGGCTCGATTGCTGGACCTTCTTGGTCCGTTGTTTGTTTCAAAGCCTTGAGGTTTTTCTCCATGATAGAGATGTAATTTTCTCCCGCCTTGGTGTCCTCTTCTGTCAGACTTTCTAAAGGATTAAGGACATCTGTTTTGACACCTGCCTCTTTTGAAAGTGTGTTAGCAAGGGCTTGTGAGGCATTTTCTTCAAAGTAGATATAGGCGATTTTATTTTTCTTGACGTACTCTGTCAATTCTGCCAGACGTGCAGCTGATGGCTCTGCATCTGGTGAGAGACCTGAGATTGATACTTGCTTGAGACCGTAGTCCAAGGCAAGGTAGTTAAAAGCTGCGTGCTGAGTCACAAAGCTCTTTTGTTTGGCTTGAGACAAGCCTTCTGCATAAGCCTTATCCAATGTTTGCAATTTTTCGATATAGGCAGATGCGTTCTTTTCAAAGGTCTCTTTTTTATCAGGATAATCTGCCGATAAGCTGTCACGGATGTGCTCTACTAGTTTAATGGCACGAACTGGTGATAACCAAACATGGGGGTCAAACTCATGGTGATGGCCTTCTTCTCCATGGTCATGGTCTCCCTCTTCTTCCTCACCACCTGGCAAGAGCAACATATCGCCTGTCGCCTTGATGGTTTTCACTTTTTTCTTATCCAAAGTATCTAGCAATTTAGGAACCCAAGTTTCCATGTTTTCATTTTCATAAACGAAGGTATCTGCATCTTGGATTTTGGCAACTGCCTTGGCAGACGGTTCGTATTCATGGGGTTCTGTACCAGCACCGATGAGGAGTTCTACATTAGCAGTATCTCCTGCGACTTGCTTGGTAAATTCATAGACAGGGTAAAAGGTTGTCACGATATTGAGTTTGCCATCTGCCTGTTTTTGATTGGAACAAGCCACTAAAAACAAGGCACATAAACTGGCTAGCAATAAGCTAATTTTTTTCATCTTAGTCTCCTATTTGATAAAACGTCTTACTAAACTAATTAGTAAGAAAACAGTTACAAAAATAATGGTAATACTTGCACTTGCAGGTGTTTCTGCATAGTAGGAAATGTAAAGTCCTGCTACCATTCCCAAAAATCCAATAGCACTGGCTAACAGCATAACCGATTTAAAGTTTTTCCCCAGACGCAGGGCAATACTAGCTGGCAAGACCATAATGGTCGATACCAGAAGAGCTCCTGCTGCAGGAATCATAAGAGCAATGGCCACCCCTGTCACCATGTTAAAAAGAATAGACATGGTACGAACTGGCAAGCCATCCACAAAGGCCGTATCCTCATCAAAGGTCAGGATATACATAGGACGAAGGAAGAGGAAGGTCAAAATCAAAACAACCGCCGCAATGACAAAGAGGGAAACGACCTGCTCTTCGCTGATAGTCACAATCGAACCAAAAAGATACTGGTCCAAACTCATAGAACTCGAGCTTTTCCCCTTGCTCATGACAATCAGAGAAACAGCCAGACCCGTTGACATGAGGATTGCTGTCCCGATTTCCATAAAACTCTTGTAAACCGTACGGAGATACTCCAGAAAGACCGCCGCAATCAAGACAATAGCAATAGTTGAAATAGTCGGAGAAATCCCTAGGACCAGACCAAAAGCTACACCCGAAAGCGAGACGTGGCTGAGGGTATCACTCATCAAACTCTGACGGCGCAAGATAAGAAAGGTTCCTAATACTGGCGAGAAGAGACTCATGGCAATAACCGCCAGAAAGGCACGCTGCATAAAGTCATAAGATAATAAACTAAGCATGACCCACCTCCTGATCATTCTCATGAACGTTGAAACAACGCCATGGCGAGTCTTGGTTACGGACTAGATGAATATTGCGGTCCGCATAGTCCTTAACTTCTTCAGGATCATGGGTAATCATCAAAACAGCCTTGCCATGATGATGGGCGCTGTGGTGCATGAGTTCGTAAAATTCATTTTTACTTCCTGCATCCATCCCCGTTGTCGGCTCATCTAGGATAAACACATCTGGGTCAGAAGCAAACATACGCGCAATCACCGCTCGCTGCTTTTGTCCTCCAGATAGAGACCCCAAGCGTTTGTCTCGGTGTTCCCACATACCAACTGAGTCCAAACTAGCCTTGATATGCTCCTCATCATGAGCATTCAAACGACGGAACCAACCCTTTCGTGGATAGCGACCCGACTTGACAAACTCATAAACTGTACTTGGAAAACCAGCATTAAAACTGGCAATCTGTTGAGGAAGGTAAGCTATTCTCAATTTCTTACCCTGCGTATTTGTCTTTGAAATAGTTACCTTACCAATGCGTGGTTGGAGAATTCCAAGACTGGCCTTGATGAGTGTCGTCTTAGCCGCTCCATTCTCCCCCGTCAAGGTAACAAATTCCCCACTATCAACACTATAATTGATATGTTCAAGAACAGGCTCCTTATCATAATAGAAGGATAAATCCTCTACCGTAATATATCTCATTATTTGATTTCTCCTACTAAAGCAGTCAAAAACCGCTGGATCACTTTTTGTTCATTTGGAGTAAACTGAGTCGCCACTTGTTCATAGGTTAAAAGTGTATGCTCATGGTGATGGTGGTGCTCCTCAGCAATTGGACGAGCCAAATCAGTCAACTGATAAAAAATCACACGCGCATCCTTAGGATCTTTAGATGTTTCCAACATCCCTTCCTTGACCAAAGACTTAATGGCCTTGGTAACTGCCGCCTGACTGACATTGAGGCGACGGGCCAATTCTGAATTTGTTAAAGATTCCTCTGACAAAAGCATGAGAATATGCTCCTGGGTATTGGTCAGGGCCACCTCGCTAGTACAATGACCTATTAGGATTTCATGCTGATTTTCAGACTTCAAGATAACCTCATTTAAAAAAGTGTCGATATCCTTCGCTAGCTGTCTCATATTTGACTCCTTTCCTTTTAGACTTCTCTTTTTTAAGAGAAAAATACTATTCTTTGACATTTTATTTACCAGTTAATTATATCACAAGCAAAAAAAGAGTCAAGAAAAAACGTGAAAATAGGCTTCATTCTTGAACTCTTCTATATTATGAACTATTGAAATTCTTTGACATCTCCATCATAAGTCGCCCAATCTTTGCTGAAAAAGCGCTCATTCAGATGGTAAGTCGGAGCTGGTGTGGGATTGGATAGGAAAGGATCAACTGCCTTGTCAAAAGCCAACCAACCCAACCAACCCAGATGAATGGTGTCCTTCATAAAGAAAGGCTCCCCGCCATCCTTAGAAAAATCTGCTATATTGGTAAAACCTTGACTCTCTAACTGGTAGCGAATCTTCTGCACCGTTTGTTGGTACATATCCTCTCGTAGACCAGCGTAGTCCATCCATTTTTTATTAACAGGTGGAATGATAAAAATCGGGTTTACCTTGGATTTAGAAAACTGGGTTAAAACTAACTGCAGGTCATTATACTCTGGCGACTTGAGATAGGTGAAGTTTTTCTGAGAATCCTTTAATTTCTTCAAATCCTTCTTAATCTGCTTATTATAGAAATCATTCTCCATTCCCAGATCATTATTGGAAGTATTCTTTTCTGCATCTGATTTGACAACATCTTCTATTGCTTGATAAGAAAACTGGTCTGGCAAGGTCTTTAAATACTTAACTACATGCTTACCATAATTAACATAGCCTCTAACTGAAAACTGTCCAAAAAAGGAAGCCTGGCGTTCATTAAACCGAGCCAATAATTCGATCATTTCATTGTCTGCCGTCGACAATTCTTCTTTACTTGCCAACTTCTGAACCAAATCCTTCATAGCTACGTTAGGAAACTGCTGTAGTAAGCGCGTCGCCGCATATTGGCTAGCCTGATCTCCAGATTGATGTTCCAGAAAACTGGTCAACTGGTCTCCATTAAAATACTGCTGGAAGGCTGCTGGCTCATAGCCATTTTTACTGAACCACTGAGGTGAGATAACATACACAACTTGTTTATTCTCCAGTTGTGGCAGCATCTGTTGCATTCCAAAATACTGGTTAAGCGATGCAGCTCCCCTCTGTCCTAAAAGATAAGGACGGTAGGAGCGATTGTATTTCTCAGCTAATACCGCAGGATGAGCACCGTCAAAACGAAGCCATTCACTAGAGCCAAAGAAGGGAACAAAACGTGTATTTGGATCAGATAGTGCTCTGACTTTTTGACTTCGCTCCTTAAAACTATCGATAGTAGTAGCCACTGCTGAACGCTTTTCAGCTCCTAGATTATGACGCATCTCAGTAGGATAAAAGAAAATGAGCAGAAAAACCAACAAACCAGCTATCAAGACCGGTCCGAAGATCATCCATAAGCGTTTAAGCATTTTGTAGCTCCACAATGCCAGCTATAATTTTATTAGCTGTATTCCAGTCATCACGACCAAACTCTGTTACAGGAACACGAATGTCAAAACGGTTTTCAATCTCCACAATCAACTCAACCGTTCCCATACTATCCAAGACACCTGCGTCAAAAAGATCTTCATCCATCATGTCAGAAACATCTTCCATAAACAACTCATCAATAATTTCGATAACTTCTGATTTGATATCCATATTTTATTTCCTTTTATTTTTTAAACCATAAATCATTCAAAAATCCAGAAAAGATTAAGAATGACAGCATGACGACATGGAAGGTGATAACCATGCCAAGCAACTGAATCCAGCGATTCTCAGGTAGAGCAGGCTTCCCTGCTTTTTTCCGCTCCTTATTGAGTGTTTTTTTCTTACGAACCCAAGCGTCATTGATGACCAAGCCTAATCCATGAAAGAGTCCATAGGCGATATAGTACCAAGTCACTCCATGCCAAAATCCCATAATCAGCATATTGACAATGTAGGCCACGCTTGAGGTTACATTGCGATTTTTAAAGACCTTCTTTCTGGTCAATACCATGACCATTCGCATAAAGACAAAGTCACGGAACCAGAAAGAGAGACTCATATGCCAGCGATTCCAAAATTCCTTTAAATCCCTTGATAAAAAAGGTTTGTTAAAGTTGATAGGGCTACGAATTCCCATCAAATTTGAAATGGCTAAGGCAAACATAGAATAACCTGCAAAGTCAAAGAAAAGTTCCAGACCAAAGGTATACATAACTGCCACGGCATAGAGGTTAAAGAAGCCACCTGACTGCAAGGCTAAATTCTTCAGAGGAGGGAGTAAGGTCTCTCCTAAAACATGAGCCAGGATAAACTTATACAAAAAGCCCCACATGATATAGCGAACAGATTCATCCAGCATATCCATCAACTCATCCCGCTCAGGAATGGCCTGATAATTTTCATTAAATCGCTTAAAGCGATCGATTGGGCCACTTGAAAAAGTCGGCATGAAGAGAAGGAAACGGAGGAATTCCCAGAGGGTAAAATCCTTAATCACTCCATCTCTCAGCTCGATGATAATCCCAACCGAACGAAAGGTCAGGTAAGAAATTCCCAAAAATCCAAGCAAAGACTGCGTTCCATTGATAGCTGGTTGCACCTTGACAAAGATAATCGGAAGGAGGGACAGAAAACTAACTAGGTAGAAGACCCACTTGCCATCCTTGCTTTTTCGATAGTGCTTGTAGAAGAGCAGGAGCAATATCTCCCAGCAAAGGTAAATACCTAAGGCAACCAATTGATTGGTCTTCCCACCTACCAACATGGTGACGATAAAGAAGAGACTAACCAGTACTTCATACCAGGCAAAGCGTTTCTTGAAAAAAAGACCGATAAAGATGGGCAAGGTTGCAGCAATCACATAAACAAAATACTGAGGATTGCCATATGGCTCTAAATGAGGAAGCTGTTGAAAAAACTCCATCATCTCTTATTCACCTCGTTAATCAATCCTTTGATGTCAATCTTTCCATTTGGAGTCAGTGGCAAACTGTCTCGATAAAGGAATTTAGACGGCATCATGTAGGACATCATGATGTCTGTCAAATCTTCCTTGATGGCCTTAGTAATATCGATATCACGCTCAAACTGCTCACGAACACCGTCTTTTAAGATGACATAGGCCAGTAGATTTTGTACCTTGTGGTCCTTGTTATAACGCGGTACTGCGACAGCAGACTCGATATAGCGAGACTTATTAAGATTTTGAGAGACATCTTCTAACTCAATGCGGTAACCGTTGAACTTAATCTGGAAGTCCATGCGTCCACCGTAAAGAAGTAAGCCCTCATCTGTCATGGTTCCCACATCGCCTGTGTGGTAGGCTGGCAGACCTTCAAACTCAAAGAAGGCTTCCGCTGTTTTTTCAGGATTGTTCATATAGCCTTTTGAAACAGCTGGCCCAGAAACAATGATTTCTCCCTGTTCACCATTTGGCAGTTTATTTCCTTCCTCGTCAATGATAAAGGTTGGAGAATCAGCCTTGGTATAGCCGATTGGTAGACGTTTGAGAGTCGCTAACATCTCGTCTGTCACGGCAACAGCTGACAAGGCTACTGTCGCTTCTGTTGGACCGTAGGCATTGATAATACGGGCATTTGGGAAACGCTCACGCAGTTTTTGAGCTGTTTTAACCGTCAATTCTTCGCCATCAAAGTAGAAATGCGTGATTCCAGGCATTTTCTCACTGTTGAAGTCTTCTGACAACATGGCCATATCTGCAAAAGAAGGGGTTGATGTCCAGATAGCGATTGGCAACGAAAAGATGGTCGCAAAGAGTTGCTTAAAGTCCTGAGTAATAGCTGAAGGAAGAGCGAAGAGCGTACCACCTAGTGCCAAGGTCGGAGCCCAGTACATGACAGACAGATCAAAAGAATAAGGTGGCTGAGCCAGCATTTGCGGACGACTTGGCGTCGCAAATTCCTTGTCCGTAATCATCCAATTGGTAAAGCTGAGGAGGTTATCATGGGAAATCTGCACTCCTTTAGGCTTACCAGTCGTACCAGAAGTAAAGATAATGTAGTAGTTATCATCGCCCTTGACTGGATGCGTGATCTCATAGCTAGTCCCTTGAGCAAAGGCTTCTTGAACCTGAGCTAGATTCATCATCGGTGTAGAAACCTGCTCCAATGGAAAGTCTGAAATGGCAATAATCAAGCTTGGCTCTGCCACTTCTAAAATAGCCGAAACTCGCTCCAAGGCTGAATGGCTATCAATTGGAATGTAGGCATGTCCTGACTTAGTCAGCGCTACAAAAGTTGCCAACATTTCATACTCTTGACCACCAAAAACGACCACAGGAGACTTCTCAGACAAGCCTAGTTGGTCAATGGCTGTAGCCAAACTATCCGAATCAGCCTTTAAATCGCCATAAGTATGTTCCTGCCCCAAAACATTGTAAACAGGATAGTTAGGCTGTGTCTGAGCAAAATGCTCAATGGTTTCAATCATATCTGCTATTGGTTTATTTGACACAATAGGGATTCTCCTTCAAGTTAAAATTCATTATAGATAAAGCTTCCTTGACCCTGACCAAGATAGCTAAAGAAGTAAAGCAGCCCTAGAAAGATAAGAAAATACAAGGCTGTCCGACCAAGAAAGAGGTACAATTCTTTTCTCTGTTTCATCAAGAAAAACCATTCATTTCTGCAATTTTTGCTAAATAAGATAGACTCTTACTATAGTATTTTTCTACTATTGTACCACTTTATAGACTAGTTTTTCAATTGTTTACCGTATGTTTTCAATAGATTTCAGCTTATTTTAAGAATTATGCGGTTTTTCTATGTATATTTTAAAAGAAAAAAGCCTGAGATTTCCATCTCAGGCTCTATCAAAATAATTGTTTTCTAATACTCAATGAAAATCAAAGAGCAAACTAGGAAGCTAGCCGCAAGCTGTACTTGAGTACGGTAAGGCGACGCTGACGTGGTTTGAAGAGATTTTCGAAGAGTATAAACTAGAAAAGGGAAAATACAAGAACAGCCAAGGCTGCTCCGATAACAGGGCCTACAACAGGAATCCAAGCGTAAGACCAATCTCCGTCTCCCTTGTTTGAAATTGGCAAGATGCTATGCATGATACGAGGTCCAAGGTCACGTGCAGGGTTCAAGGCATAACCTGTTGTCCCACCTAGTGATAGACCGATACCAACAATCAAAGTTCCCACTGCGAAGGTTCCGATTCCTGCTTGAAGGTCATAAAGACCCAAAGCAAAGATTGTCAAGACCAAAACAAAGGTTCCTAGGATTTCACTGATCAAGTTAGAAACTGTATCCTTGATGGCTGGCCCAGTACTGAAGGTTGCCAGGATATTTCCTGCATTTTCTTCTGCCTCATAATGCGGTTTGAATTGCAACCAAACCAAAATCTGACCGAGCATGGCCCCTGCGAACTGAGCTAGGATGTATGGGAAAACGGAAGCCCAAGGCAGGCCACCTTTCAAGGCCACACCTATAGTCACAGCTGGGTTTAAATGAGCTGGACTAAGTTTTCCAGATACAAATACTGCAACCGCAACTGCAATCCCCCAACCCATAGTAATCACAATCCAACCTGAGCTGTTGCTCTTGGTTTTCGGAAGAACCACACCTGCAACAACACCATTTCCTAGAAGAATCAGGATTAAAGTTCCCAAAAATTCTCCAAATAATTCATTCATCATCTTTCTGTCTCCATCAAAAAGAAGGGGCGGGCGACAAGGATTGCTACCCTCCACCTCTTTTATTTTTTCTTAATTTTTTAATTCTGCTAAATCATTATTAGCAAGAGCTGCTTTTACATCAGCACGGTAAGTTGCTTTTTCTTCTTCTGTCCAGTCATAGAATCGTCCCATTTCATCCAAAACTGGCTCAACGATGCTGTCCAAACTATCACGCATAAAGAGCATATGGTTGGTACGACGAAGAAGGAAGTCAACCGGGCTAAGAGTCAACTCGTTGCGCATTGCATAGTGAAGGGACAAGGTGTCTGCCAGGCTAAGACCTGGCGCTTGTTCCAAGCTGTGAGCAAGGGCAAAGACTTTCGGTGCATTTGAACCGTAAAGATTTGCTAGATAGTGAGCTTCCTTGCTATCCAAGCCACGTGAAACTCCAAGTTGCGCAAAGGCTTCGATTTCTGAGTCCACATTTGCTGGATTCAATTCTCCACCTGAAACAGGGTAAGTCTTCGAGTTGATGAGTTTAAAGCTACGGTCAAATTCTGCTTTGAGGATATCAACCACGCGCTCCATAGCTCCTTCAGCCATCTTACGGTAGTCTGTGATTTTACCACCAGCAAGAGTCAAGAGACCATTATCATCACGGTCCAAGCTAGACCCACGAGAAACTGCAGATGGATCCAAATGTTTCTCAGATGTGCTACTTTCAAGCTTGCTGACAGCAGACTCAACATCTTCACGTGTTTTTTCTTTGGAGAGATAAGATTCAACAGTCGCAATCAAGTTGTCAAAGCTTTCATCACTGATGGTACCGTTATTTCCACCATTATAGTCAGAGGCACTGTTCCCTGCAATCAATGGACGAAGACCTGCCCAGCTACTTTCAATGTCAGCAACTGTAATATTCGCTTCTGGGAAGCGGTTGTTGACAATACCAAGTAGGTAATCTACATCTTCTTGAGTTACTTTTGGATGCTCCAAATCACCTGTATAGTCTGTATCAGTTGTACCAAAGTAGGTCTTGTTTTCACGTGGGAGAACAAAGACCATACGACCGTCACCCAAACCTGTGTCAAAGTAAACTGGCTGTGAAACCTTGATTTTGCTTGAATCCACTACCAAGTGAACTCCCTTAGTTGGGCGCATTTGTGAGAATTGCGTTCCCTTATTAGACAAATTACGTACTTTATCACTCCAAGGACCTGTTGTATTAATAACCAGACGGGCCTTGATTTCAAATACTTGGTCTGTCAAGAGATCACGAGCTACAACACCTGTAATCTTGCCACTTTCGTCAAAGAGGAAGCCTTCTGCCTTCACGTGGTTGGCAATGAGGGCACCGTCTTGGTTGGCACGTTTGATGTTTTCAATCACGAGACGCGCATCGTTGTTACGGAAGTCAAGATACACTCCACCTCCTACCAAGCCTTCTTTCTTCAAGTTTGGCTGGCGTTCCAAGACTTGATTCTTACTCAAAACCTTGTTAGCAGCTGGTGTATTGTTGACACCTGCCAAGAGATCGTACAAGTCCATGGCTACTTTAAGACGGAAGAGGCTAAAGGTCGCTCCATCTTCATCGTAAACTGGTAAGAGCATTGGGTCTGGTTTTGGAATGTGTGGAGCAATTTGTTGTACTACTGCACGTTCTGAAACCGTATCTGATACTACTTCTACGTCGAATTGTTTGAGGTAGCGAAGACCGCCGTGAACCAATTTTGTTGAACGGCTGGATGTTCCTTCTGCGAAGTCCTGCATTTCAATCAAACCGGTCTCAAGACCGCTAGCTGCCGCCTGCAAGGCTACACCAGCCCCTGTGATTCCTCCACCGATAATCAAGAGATCCAGGGTGCGTTCCTGCATTTTTTTAATTGACCATTCACGTGTTTTCTTTGAAAATTCCATATTTACACACCTTCTAAATAAATCGCTTTATTCTGCCAGTATTAGTCGTCTACTTCCGCAAAGACTTGCGTTGCTTTCACAGCCTTCTTCCAGCCCTTGTAGAGTTGTTCCTTGCGCGATTCGTTCATCGATGGTTCAAAGAGTTCTCCTGTCTCGTTCAAAAGTTTCAACTCATCCAAGTTTTTCCAGTAACCTACTGACAAACCTGCTAGGAAGGCTGCTCCTAGAGCTGTTGTTTCCAAGTTTTTAGCGCGTGCAATGTCAATGCCTAAAATATCAGCTTGGAACTGCATGAGGAAGTTATTCATGGCTGCACCTCCATCCACTTTCAATACTTGAATAGCTGTTTGAGCATCCACCTGCATTGTGTCAATAATATCACGTACTTGATAAGCAATTGATTGAAGAGTTGCCTTGATAAAGTCTTCTTTGCTTGTTCCACGAGTCAAACCAAAGACAGAACCGCGAGCATTTTGGTTCCAGTATGGTGCTCCTAGTCCTGTAAAGGCTGGAACGACATAAACTTCATCATCATTGTGAGAATCACGAGCATATTTTTCAGATTCTGGTGAATTTTCAACCATGCGAAGACCATCACGAAGCCACTGAATAGCACTTCCTGCGATGAAGATAGAACCTTCCAAGGCATAATAAACCTTACCGTTGATTCCGTAACCAATGGTTGTCAAGAGGTTGTTTTCAGACAACTGCATTTCTTCACCAGTATTCATGATGATGAAAGATCCTGTTCCATAAGTATTCTTGACCATACCAGGTTCAAAGGCCAACTGTCCAAAGAGGGCTGCTTGTTGGTCCCCAGCCATACCAGAAATTGGCACTTGTCCACCGTAGAAATGGAATGGCGCTGTCTTACCGTAGATTTCAGAGTTAGAACGAACTTCTGGCAGCATAGCCTTCGGAATGTTGAGAATTTCCAAAATCTCATCATCCCATTTGAGTTCCTTAATGTTATAAAGCATGGTACGAGCTGCATTTGAGTAGTCAGTCACGTGAGTCGCACCGTCAGTCAATTTCCAAACCAACCAAGTATCGATAGTACCAAAGAGCAATTCCCCTTTTTCTGCTCGCTCTTGAGCGCCCTCTACATGATCCAAAATCCAACGAACCTTAGTAGCAGAGAAGTAAGCATCGATGATCAAACCAGTCTTTTCATGGAATTTTTCCACATAACCTTGGCTTTTCAGCTGTTCAGCCAGAGGAGCTGTCTGACGTGATTGCCAAACGATAGCATTGTAGATAGGAAGTCCTGTTTTCTTATCCCAAACGACCGTTGTTTCACGTTGGTTGGTAATCCCGATTGCCTCAATCTGACTTGGTTTCACACCACTTTCGATGAAAGCTCCAGCAATAACAGACTGGACGGAATTCCAAATTTCATTGGCATTGTGCTCTACCCAACCTGCCTGAGGGAAAATCTGCGTAAATTCCTTTTGACTCGAGCTAACCTTTTCCCCTTTTTTGTTGAAAATGATGGCACGAGAACTTGTAGTTCCCTGGTCAATGGCCATGATGTATTTTTCTTGTGACATGTGCTGTCCTCCTGATAAAGATCTTGAGGTGTTTCCTCTTTACACTTACTAGTATACAAAATAAAGCGCTTTCTTGTTCATCAACTTTTTTTAATTTTTTAAAAAATGTGAGTAGATTGTGTGAATTTCACAAAAAAGACCTGGAACAACCAAGCCTTTTAAGTGAATAATAACTGGCGAATCGCTACCAAATCTTCCATATCCAAGTCGTTTTTTAAATAATAGACTGGCGTCTGTTCCTTCTTATGAATCGGGTTATTGGTAACCAGCAAATCATAATGCCGAGTACAATCATAGGCTTCAATGGTAATAAAACGATTGTATTCCAAATACCGTTTCAAAATGGCTGCCATCCTTGAAAAGACAAGAAAACCAGATGTCAAATCCAGACCAATCCGCATATGCTGGCCACCGTTTTCAGCCATATATTCGATTAACTGCAGCCATTCCCAGAGAATCTTCTTATCTAAATCTGTCCCCTGATGAAAGGCAGGTAGAGCATGAAAAATCTCCTCTGCTGTCTCTTTAAAATCATGTTCCATCAGTAAATAGGGATGACGATTCTCTAACTGGTACTTGTAGCGATCCTGTAAAATATAGCCCTTATAGAGGTAGACTTGAGCACAAAGCTGACTGAGTTCATAGGTGACATGGTCCTCTGTATAATCCCCCAGTAACTCCTCTTTCTTCATTTCTTGAATCAATTGCGTCAGTAAACCTGCCAACTGTCCTCCAAAACCAAGGATATACTCCATAGTATGAAGAGGAAGAATGCGATGAGATAGGAGGAAAGAGAAGAATATCATCATCTCCCCATCCTCAGTTCCGAGAGGGAGGTGTTGCCCAGCAAAAAAGGACGGAGCCTTTCGATGCAAACGAAGGTAGAAAATATTGTCAAAATACCCTCGCATTTTTTCTTCTATGACTTGAAACTGACAAGCATTGACCCGAAGACGTTGTTGACTGATATGAGCCCAGAGAACCAAGTCCAATTTCTGACCCGAAGACAAACTTGCACCGCAGATTTCTTCTAGTGTAGCAATTTCCTGCTTTCTCGCTGGTTTCTGCATGTGACCTTCCCACTCCTGACTAGACCAGACCTTGCGGAAAAGACAGAAATAGAAATAGCGAATCTGATGCTCTGGACCTCGCCAACGTCCATTTTGGATGGATAAATCAAATTCTGACAAAATCTGATTTAAACCAGCCAAGTGACGCCCAAGCGTAGCCTCGCTAATCATCAATTCTTGAGCCAGCTGATGGGCTAAAAATTGTTGGTGGTAGAGAAGATAGACCACAATCTGGTATTTAACAGCATTCTCCAAAAACAAGCTCCGAATATCTCTCCCCTTGGTAGCTGCACCGATCGACAGGCGCAGATTTTCATTTTCTAAGTGAATAGTCAGCTCTAAACCACTATCCAAAGCCTTGTCATTGAGCAGGGTGACATATTTGGTTAGGGTTGCTTTTGAAAATCCTGTTTCTTCCATTACAGCCTTGACGGTCGTCTGAGACTCTTGTAATAGAAAGGAAAGGATTGAAAATTGACCACACTCGGCCTTCTCCATCAAATCTCCTAAATACATTTGTTACCCCTTTCATTTTCTACCTTAAGCATAGCATAAATCTTACAAATGCTGAAATAATCTGTTTCTCTTTTTATTTACCTGCTGATTTCCTAGTCCATTATCCTGAAAATCAGCAAACACACGGCTCCCCCTTTGGGCATTTTTATGCTAAAATAGTAGCTATGGATAAAATTATTAAAACTATATCAGAAAGCGGAGCCTTTCGTGCTTTTGTCCTTGATAGCACAGAAACCGTCCGCACTGCTCAAGAAAAACACCAAACCCAAGCTAGCTCAACTGTAGCGCTTGGTCGAACTCTTATCGCTAGCCAGATTCTCGCAGCCAATGAAAAAGGAAATACCAAACTAACAGTGAAGGTACTGGGCTCTAGCTCTCTAGGTGCTATCATCACCGTCGCTGATACCAAGGGGAATGTCAAAGGTTACGTTCAAAATCCTGGTGTTGACATCAAAAAGACTGCAACTGGTGAAGTTCTAGTCGGACCTTTTGTTGGAAATGGTCAATTTCTCGTTATCACAGACTACGGCATTGGAACTCCTTATACTTCCTTGACCCCACTTATCTCTGGAGAGATTGGGGAAGACCTTGCTTTCTACCTAACAGAAAGCCAACAAACCCCTTCTGCAGTCGGTCTCAATGTCCTTTTGGACGAGGAAGACAAGGTCAAGGTTGCTGGTGGTTTCCTAGTTCAAGTCTTACCAGGAGCCAAGGAAGAAGAGATTGCTCGCTTTGAAAAACGCATCCAAGAAATGCCAGCTATCTCGACCCTTCTGGAAAGTGAAGACCATATCGAAGCCCTCCTCAAAGCAATCTACGGTGACGAGGCCTACAAGCGTCTTTCTGAAGAAGAAATCCGTTTCCAATGTGACTGTAGCCATGAGCGCTTTATGAACGCTCTTGCTAGCCTTCCAAGCTCAGACTTACAAGAAATGAAAGAGGAAGACCACGGGGCAGAAATCACTTGTCAATTCTGCCAAACGACTTACAACTTTGATGAAAAGGACCTGGAGGAACTCATTCGTGACAAATCTTAATACACCTTTTATGATTGGCAATGTTGAGATTCCCAATCGTACCGTTTTAGCACCTATGGCTGGTGTCACCAACTCAGCCTTTCGTACCATCGCAAAAGAGCTCGGAGCTGGACTCGTTGTCATGGAGATGGTCTCTGACAAGGGAATCCAATACAACAACGAAAAAACCCTGCACATGCTTCATATCGATGAAGGCGAAAATCCTGTTTCTATCCAACTTTTTGGTAGTGATGAAGACAGCCTAGCACGCGCAGCAGAATTCATCCAAGAAAACACCAAAACCAATATCGTCGATATCAACATGGGCTGCCCTGTCAACAAAATCGTGAAGAACGAAGCTGGTGCTATGTGGCTCAAGGATCCTGACAAGATCTACTCTATCATCAACAAGGTCCAATCTGTCCTTGATATTCCACTTACTGTCAAAATGCGTACCGGCTGGGCTGACCCATCTTTGGCAGTAGAAAATGCCCTGGCTGCTGAAGCTGCAGGTGTTTCTGCCCTCGCCATGCATGGCCGTACCCGTGAACAAATGTATACAGGTCACGCAGACCTTGAGACCCTTCACAAGGTTGCCCAAGCTCTGACCAAGATTCCCTTCATCGCCAACGGTGACATCCGTACGGTCCAAGAAGCCAAACAACGCATCGAAGAAGTCGGTGCTGACGCAGTTATGATTGGCCGCGCTGCCATGGGAAATCCCTACCTCTTCAACCAAATCAGCCATTACTTTGAAACAGGAGAAATCCTACCTGATTTGACCTTTGAAGATAAGATGAAAATCGCCTACGAACACTTGAAACGATTGATTAACCTCAAAGGAGAAAACGTCGCAGTTCGTGAATTCCGTGGCCTCGCTCCTCACTATCTCCGTGGAACATCTGGCGCTGCCAAACTCCGTGGAGCCATTTCGCAAGCTAGCACCCTAGCAGAGATTGAAGCCCTCTTGCAATTGGATAAGGCTTAATAGACCAAAACCCGTAACTCTCTTAAAGGTTACGGGTTTTTGACTGTAAAAATTCAAATACTAAGGGTTATTATTGACTCAAAGCAACACTGGAAACCTTGCCATCCGCTCCTGTTATAATTTGGATGATTTTTCCTCCACCAATTTTGGCATTATACTTGCCATCATCAAGAGTATAAGAGTAGCCTCTGATAGAGTAGTTTTCTTTCTTTCCATCAGCAGATTCTACTGTGAATTGACCTCCTGATGAAACTGTGATGGTTTCGCCATTTGCTCCCTTCCAATTGCCCGCTGCAGCTGAGAAATCACCATCTACCATGGTTAAAACACCCTTGTAGCGTTTATTTTGCTCTGCTTGTTTGTCTTGAAGTTTGCGGTCAGTTGTAGGATCATAGCTTGATTGGTTAGACTGGGATTGAGGAGCCTGTTGAGTTGAAGGAGCCTGAGCAGGAGTTTGTTGACTAGCTGCCTGTTGATTAGACACTTCTTGACCTTGTCTTTGCTCTGGTGCAGGTGCCACTTGTGATGGCCTTGCAGTTGCTGAAGATTGATCAGTAGATGCCTTAGCCTTTTCAGATGAAGCTGAAGTTGAGGACTTCTGAGTCTTGCTTTCTTTGCTAGAAGAGGCTGCTTTAGAGCTTGATGACTGGCTTATCTTAGCAGAACTGCTTGCTTGAGTTGTTTCCTTTTTATTTCCACAAGCTCCCAGTAGCAAGATAGAAGCCAATACAGTTGCTACCATCAATTTGATATAGGTTTTCTTTTTCATTTTTCTACTCCTTTGTAATATTTTAGAAATATAAAGAAATCTTTTTGCAATGGAATTGTAACATTTAGATTTAAATATGTCAATAATTTATTTAAACTATTTTAAAAATCTCACATAATTTAAACACCTTTACTCCTCCTACTCTTCTATTCGTAATCTAATAGAAAAAACAGAGAAAAATTCCTATTTTGTTTAAAATTTTTTAAATCGCTCTTATTTAATCGCTTACATATTTAGCTGCAAAGGAATATAATAACAGTGAAATAGAATATAGGAAGTGCACTCTTATACTAAATAAGTATTTCAAGTATCTTCCTTGGTTGATTTTGGGAGCAATTGGTTCCTATAAATCCGCAACTCACTATGGCAAAACTTCGTTTGATATCTTCTATCTGACCACAGTCTTTATGATTTTCTATATAGCTTTGTTATTCCTACACGAAAAATATCTCAAGTATCGATACAAAGACTTTTTACTCACATGTTGAGCAATTCTAAGAAAGATAACTATCCCTAAAAACAGTCGCAACAGCAAAGCAAACTAATAAAGGCAAACAAAGAGGTCAGGAACTTTATCCCGACCTCGTTTTTTATTTCAATCGATAGGTTTTTCTTGGTTTCTTTTTAGACACTCGTTTGAGTCCAACTTCTTCTACATATTCTCCGTATTTTACGAGAAAGTTATTGCTGACGATTGGACGACCGGGGTTGATGAGATTGACCAGTTCAGTCCCTTCGTAGACAGTGAACTCCTCCTCCAGCAGATAAAGGAAGGTCGGATTCCAGTCGAGACGGCCTTGGATTCGTTTGATAGACTCTTGAATAATGGCATAATGGTCAAAAGCGAAGGCTTGTTCCTCCAACTCCACTCCCTCTAGGTAGCATTTGCCTGTCTGAAAATCGACATCTACAAAAAACACATCCTTGGCATCGTCTCCTGCTTGAACAAGTTCTAATGCACGACTAGGCAAATAAACCAAGTGGGCAATGGTCACTGTCCAGCCCCGTGGATCACGGCCGGGAGTCGATACGGTCATCAATTGCTCAATTTTTTCCAAAGGAAGATCGAGATTGACTTCTTCTCTCACCTCACGCTGACAGGCATGCGCAGCATCTTCGCCCTTGTTCATAAATCCTCCAACCAGAGCCAAACAATTTTGATATGGATGAGCCTTGCGACGAATTAATAAGAGCTTGATTTTTCCTTCGACAAAGCAGTAGGCTACCATATCCACCGTTACACTTGGTTTTTCGTATTGAGGGAGTTCCTGCTTGTGGTACCAGTCTAAAAATTCTTCCTGACTAGCATGAATTTCAAAATATTCTTTTTCCATCCCTGCTGGAATCATCGTGTCCGTCATTTTATGCCTCCTTACGAACTGCCTTGGTCCATTGGTACCAACCTACTAGACTATTGAGAGTGTAAACCCAGTACATCCCTTGGATGTGGATATTTTCACCCCACCAGAGATAAATACTAAAGAGATTGGTTGCAATCCAGAAAATCCATTGCTCACGATAGAGACGGGTCATCAAGAGCTGACCGACACCATTGGTCGCATCGGTAACACTATCACGGAAAGGGCGAGCACTATGGATACTTTGATAAGCCAAGCCCATACCAATCCAAATGATAGCAGTCAAGGCCAAGTACTTGAGCCAATCAAAAATAGATAATTTCTTAGCTTCAAAATGAGATTCTTCTGCTTTTCCTTGGTCATTAATACGGTTGGACAGCCAAGCATAGAGGCCAATCGGCTGCATGACAAAGAAGTAAACGGTCGTCAAGACTTCGCCATAAAAAGTCGCATCCATGGCCAAAATCAAATAGATAGCAGAGTTAATAGCCCCAAAGAGATAATTGCTTGCACGACCTTCTGCTACCAAGATAACACAGACAATCCCAGTCCAAGATGCAAACAAGCTTAACCAATCATGACTATCTATATTTTGAGTGAATTCCAAGATAAAGGGAACACTTGACAAGGCGATGAGATACAACCACTGGAAGAGGCTACGACCGACAAAGAGATCTTTCCAGAGCAAGTGCATGATTCCTGCAAAACCGATTTTGCGAGCTTCTGCATGAACATTTTTAAAGTTTTCGATAAATTGTGTGATTTTTTCAGTTAGTTTTTTCATATGTTTCTCCTAATCTGCTTGGTAAATGGCATCAATAGTCACTTTTGCTGCTTCATAATTTCCTAGATAATCCTCAGCTAGATAAACTAGTGGAATGTTTGCTAAATATCGCTCTCTCGTCTGGTCCAAATGCTGGGAAAAACTATGACGAATATGGTCTTCTGCCATAGTCATATCTCTAAATCCGTCATTGACATAGGAGCCAATAGGTTGCACAAAGAAAATCAAGTCCCATTTTTCCTTAGCCAAGATCGAGGCAAAGAGATTATCAAAAGTCTCTCCCGATAAGTCCCCTTGATCCTCTGACTCCATGTAATAATCATAGTAGCCCTTGGTTACTAAGGAGTTGGTGTCTGCTATCACCAGTCCCCTATTGGCATTACTGTCAATTAACTTAGAGGTCTGGTCATACTGCCACAACAGGAGATAATAGTAATCCTTTGGAGTCAATTCATCGTCGCGGACATTGTTTTTGATCTGGTACTCACGTGCATATTCCAAGCTGACTGGTGCATCGTAATACCTAGCCAAATCCTTTGCCAGAGTGGTCTTCCCATTGCTAGCACTTCCCATAATCAACACTTTCTTTGTAAACTGACGTCGGAAGGGTTGAGCAATATATTTCCAATATTTGCTTGGGTTTTCTCGAATCATAGTCTCTGAGATACCAAACTTTCCTTCTTGCAAGACAGTCTCAAAGCCACGATTTGATAATTCTTGCTGATAGTCTGCTTCTCCCACAAAGAAGATCAGTTCTTGTTGGGTTTCATCATAAGAAATCTCCGCTAACATTTTGTCCAACCACTCCTGCCAACCCATAGGGTAACGGGGAAGATTGGTCTCATCTAACTTACAAACCGAGGTCAACTCGTCATCACCAAAGGACTCTCGGATATATCGAAATCTTTTTTGAAGCGTTAAACCTACCTGCTCCCCTCTATCTCCCCCATAGCCTGAAACGACAACCCAGACCTGGTCACACTGCCGCTTGGCTCGCTGGATCAGATCGATATGACCCTGATGAAGCGGAGCAAATGTCCCAAATATCACTGCTGTTTTCTTTTTCATAAACGCATTGTCTTTTTATAGTTTTTGATATTTTCATTATCTATGTTTTTATTATAAACTATATTTTTGTTTTGTCAATAGTTTTTATCATTTTTATAAAAACATTGCGAAAAAGAGAACCAAGTGAAAGTTCTATAATGAAGTTAGCCATCCAACCCTCCTAAAAATTAGATGGTTCAACTAGCTGATAGCTAGTACATGACTAACTTGAACTTGAAATTTGGCAAAAGAGAATCAAGATTACTCCTGATTCTCCATTTTTATGCAATATCAAATTTTAACTGGCCTGCTTTGACACCAATCTTAAGTGTGCTGCCTGCCACCAAATCTCCCTTAAGAAGAAGTTCTGCCAACTTGTCTTCCACTTCTGTTTGCAGGGTTCTGCGAAGTGGACGAGCTCCCATCTCTGGGTCATATCCTTGATTTGCCAACAATTTCAGTGCGGAAGCTTGTAATTTCAAGTCAATGCCTTTTTCAGCCAAACTTGCCACTAAAGGTTTGACCATAATCTTCACCACTTCCTGCATATGGTCACTAGACAGGCTATGGAAGACCACCTTTTCATCAATACGGTTGATAAACTCAGGTCTATAAGCCTTTTTCAGCTCTTCAAACATGCGTTTTTCCATATTTTCCTGGTCAAAACGAATATCCTTAGCTCCAAAACCGACGGTCTTGTCATCCCGAAGGGCTGTCGCACCAAGGTTTGACGTCATGATGATAATGGTATTTGAAAAGTCAACCTTGCGGCCCTTGCTATCGGTCAAGACACCATCATCCAAGACCTGCAAGAGCACATTAAAGATATCTGGGTGGGCCTTCTCTACCTCGTCAAAAAGGAGAACGGAATAGGGTTTGTTGCGAACCTTCTCGGTCAACTCCCCACCTTCTTCATAACCCACATAACCCGGAGGAGCTCCATTGAGACGGCTGGCTGCAAATTTCTCCATATACTCACTCATATCAAAGCGGATAAGGGCTGATTCGTCATCAAAGAGAACTTCTGCCAAAGCCTTGGCCAATTCGGTCTTCCCGACACCTGTGGGTCCTAGGAACATAAAAGAACCAATCGGACGCTTGTGACTGCGAATCCCTGACTGATTGCGGCGAATAGCACGGCTAACGCTTGAAACTGCTTGATCTTGACCGATGACACGCTTGTGTAGTTCAGCTTCCAAGTTCAGGTATTTCTTAGCGTCAGTCTGAGTCAGTTTTTGGACTGGGATACCTGACAATCGACTCAAGGTAGTCAAAATATCAGACTCTGTTACCAAGTCTTTATAGACAGGCACTTGCTCTTCTTTTGCGATTAGCTGAGCTGCCTGTTTCCACTTGCCATCCATCAAGGCCTTGTCAGCTGGACTCAAGCCTGAATCGTCTACTTTTACATGCTTAGCCTTATTTTGCACTGTTGCTGCTGCTTCATCTAAGAGGTCTATAGCAGAGTCTGGCAAATGGCGACTAGTCAAGTAACGATGGGCCATCTTAACGGCTGTTTCGACCGCTTCATCTGTGATTTGCACACGGTGATGTTTCTCATAAGTCGCCTTCAAGCCTTGCAAAATGGCCATGCTGTCTGCCACACTTGGCTCTTCAATCGTCACTTTAGCGAATCGACGAGAAAGGGCCGCATCTTTTTCGATGTGTTTTTGGTATTCTTCCTGAGTGGTGGCACCAACCGTTCTCAAAGTTCCACGCGCCAAGGCTGGCTTCAAAATATTGGCCGCATCCAGAGTCGAGTCAATCCCGCTACCAGAACCCATGATAGTGTGGAGTTCATCGATAAAGAGAATTACTTGGCCATCTTCCTCAATATCCTTGATGATATTATTCATACGCTCTTCAAAGTCACCACGGAAACGTGTACCTGCAACGACATTCATCAAATCAAGCTCCAACACGCGCATCTTAGCCATTTCCGCAGGTACATCACCACTAGCAATACGCTGGGCAAGACCAAGCGCCAGAGCTGTTTTCCCGACACCAGCATCCCCGACCAAGACAGGGTTGTTCTTAGTCTTACGGCTCAAGATTTGAATCATACGCGAGATTTCCTTATCCCGACCGATGACTGGTTCTAACTTGCCAGAACGCGCTTGCTCTGTCAAATCATGCGTATAGTCCTCGAGACCACCACTCGGAGTCTGCGGCATGCCCATCATATTGGCCATAGAATTTTGTTTGTCAGCCACAGTACGATGGCGTTGACGTAAAGCCTTGAGGTCTTCACGAGTCCAACCTGCCCGTTCTTCTAAATTTCGACGAAGAGCAGCAATCTTGACCTGATCTTTCTTGTCTTCATAAGAAAAACCAGCCCTCTCCAAAATACGAGTCGCCAAGGCATTGCCATCATGCAAAATCGCATAGAGGACGTGCTCTGTCCCTAGCACCTTAGCATGGACCACTGAAGCTACATACTCTGCTTCGTCAAAAAGAATCTGCAAACGACGGGAGAACGGCAATTCCGTAAAAGTTTCATCCTGGCTATAGTCCGTTTCAGTCAGTTCCAAAGCCACCTCTTCTAAACGGTCCATCTCATACGGATAATCATTTAAAGTTGCCCCTGCTACACTATAACTGTGATTAGACATGGCAATCAACAAGTGCCAAGACTCTAGATAACGAGCTCCAAAATGTCCAGCAACCATGTAGGCACTTTCGATACATTCATTCAATGCTTTTGAATAGTTCATCTTACTTCCCTTTTCTATCTACCTCTTGTATGATCTGACGTAGCATGTTTGCTCGAACAACTGGAGCTTCTTCTCCTAAAACGCGATCCAAAGCTACTGATTCTAGCAAATTCATCTCCTGCTTGGTCATCAATTCCTGCTCAACCAAAAGCTGGAGAATATCCTCATAAATTTCTTGACTGACTCGCTCACCAATCGAGTAAAGCAGCTCCCGGAGCATTTCATGATGACTAGAAAACTCAATCCGTCCTATACGAATGTAGCCTCCACCACCACGCTTACTTTCAACCAAGTAGCCTCTACTTTCCGTAAAGCGTGTCTTGATCACGTAGTTAATCTGACTAGGAACAACCTGAAAGGTATCTGCCAACTGACTCCGTTGCAACTCCACAATACCAGATTGATCTAAAATCGCCTTGATGTAGGCCTCAATATGATCCGATGTATTTTTAAATCTCATTACAAACCCACCTCTCTCTTTAAACCTTGACCTTGTTTGACTATTATACCGAAATTTTCTCATTTTTAAAAGAAAAAGGGCGCTGGTAAAGGATAATCTTCACCAACTCCCTATTTTTCTACTTATCTAAGCCTAATTCTGCCAAGATTTGACGTTTGTAGGCAATCTTTTGGACTTCCTTGTCCTCATCTTCAGACCAATCTAGTTTAATTTCTGAAACAATCTGCCCAGGGCGATTTTTCAAGATATAGATGCGGTCGCTGAGATTGAGGGCCTCCTCAATACTATGCGTGATGATCAGGGTTGTTAGCTGCAACTGTTTGTGAATCTCAAGGTACCAAGCGTGTAGTTCCATCTTGGTCATCTCATCCAAGGCGCTAAAGGCCTCATCTAAGAGAAAGAGCTTGTGCCCAAAAAGGTAGGTCCGGAGTAAGGCTACACGCTGGCGCATCCCACCGCTAAGTTCATGAGGGTATTTATCTCTTACAGCTGTCAGCTGGAAGGTTGCAAGAATTTTATCCGCTCGGGAAATAGCTTCTGCCTTATCCACCTTTTGAATCAAGAGGGGCAGAATGATATTTCCAAGCACCGTCTTGTGCTCCAAGAGCAGATCCTTTTGCAACATATAACTCACGCGCCCCTGGGGATTTTCTTCACCATCAAGGACAATTCTCCCTGACTGAACTTCTAAAATCCCAGCGATTAGATTAAAGAGAGTGGTCTTTCCAACACCACTTGGGCCTAGGATGGAAACCACTTCGCCTGAAGTCACCTGTAGGTTGATATCCTCTAAAATCCTCTCCTGACCATAGGCATAACTGACGTGCTCTAGTCTAATTTCTGTCATTATTTCACAAATTCGTTGGTGAAGCCTTTGTCTGTCAAGTCTTCTTTAAGGATACCATTTTCTTTATCCCATTTGTAGAAAGCATTCCAGCGAGCTGCGTCAAATTGACCCCATTTTTCCTTGTCGCTTGCGTATTCTTTTGACAAGTATTTTTGAGATTCGATGACAAAGTCACGTTTTTCCTTGAGTTCAGGTGCATTCTTGATGAGAATATCTGCAGCTTCTTCTGGATGTTCCATGGCATATTGGTAACCTTTTTTGATGGCTTGGATGACTTTACGAGCTTCTTCTTTGTTATCTTTCAGATAGTCGTTGTTTGCGATGATAACTGGTGAATAGTAGTCAAACTCCTTGACATAGTCTTTCAAATACATGAAGTTAGCATCTACACCTTGAGATTTAGCAAGTATACCATCCCAACCGTAGTAAATCCAAGCAGTGTCAAAGACACCATTGGCAATAGGTGTGATAGAGTTTGAGTCGTTATTTGGTACTTTTTCTACCTTCTCAAAGTCCCCACCTTGTGATTCTACCAATGTTTTCAACATAGTAAGTTCAGTTGGGTCATTCCAAGTCCCGTATTTCTTACCAACTAAGTCTTTTGGACTGCTTACATTGTCAGATTTACGTGAGATGATTCCTGATGTATTGTGTTCAACAATAGCTGCAACGGCAGTGATTCCTGCTCCTTTTTCCAATTTTTTAGCCATGTAGTCTTGGAAATACACTGCAAATGGTGCCTTACCATTGATAACCAAGTCAGATGAGCTTTCTTCTGGTGGCAATTTCAAATCAACATCCACTCCAGCTTCTTTGAAATAACCTTTTTCCTTGGCAACATATAGCCCTGTGTGGTTAGTATTTGGTGTCCAGTCTAGGATAAAGTCGATCTTCTTGAGTTCTGCCTCTTTGTTATCCTTAGAAGCAGTTCCTTGACCACAAGCTACAAGCACGACAGCTACAAGAGCTGTTAAAACAGTTAAAAACACTTTCCATGTTTTCTTCATTTTGATTTCCTCTTTTCTTTTTTGAAACATTCTTATTCTACGAACGTTTCCATTTAATAACATATTTTTCACTGACATCAACCAGCTTCATACCGAGAAGACTGATAATCGATACCAGAATAATAATAGCAAACATGGTATCATACTGAAACAGTTTCTTGGACTGAATCATGTAGACACCTAGTCCTTCAAAGCCTCCCAACCACTCAGATACCACTGTTGTGATAAAGGCGTAGGAGACACTGACCCTCAGACCTGCATAAAAGTAAGGCAGGCTGACTGGAATTTTAAAATGCCACAGGATTTGCCAAGGCTTGGCCCGCATCAGACTAAACAAGGTCAGCATATCCTTATCGCAATGCCTAAAACCGTCCAAAATGCTGACGATGATGGGAAAGGTTGTCGTTAAGATAATCAAGACAATCTTGGGCAGAATCCCATAACCTAGCCACAAGACCAGAATAGGGGCTATGGCAATGGTCGGGATAGTCTGAACAACCACCATCATAGGGTAAATCAGGTCATTGAGCCAAGTCAAACTATCCATGAGCACAGCCATGAGACAGGCAATCAAGACTCCCAAAATCAGCCCCAGTAAAGCCACTCTCAAAGTCGCCCAGCTATGGTGCCAGAGAAATTCTCTATCACGCACAAAAGACTGGAGGATTTCAAGAGGTGTCGGCAGGATAAACTTGGGGAGAAGTTTAAGAAAACCTGCTAACTGCCAGATTGACAAGACTCCCAGAAAACCCAATAGACTAATGTGTCGTCTCAGCATACTTTTCAAGCTTCTCATCAATACTTAAAATCTCTCCTACATTTATTTTGACATTGGCAAAGACATTATCTGCCTCCTGCCCTGCCACTTCCAGCGCTTCTTTTAGAATGCGCATAAGCTCATCAAACTCCCCTTCCAAGACCGTTTCAAATGGTGTCACCACCATGGTCACTTCTTGAGCTTGCAGATAAGCAATGACCTGATCAATAACAGCTATCCGATCAATCCCCTGTGCTAGGGGTAAAACTTGCAAGGCGATGCTTGCTTTCATAAAAACCTCCTCTTCTCGTTTTCCTTTGACAAAAAGAAAAACCTTTACCATATATGGAAAAGGTGCAAAATCAGACTAAGTATCGTTCCCTCCGCTGGCATTACCCAGATCAGGTGCGGTCGAAGTTTAACACTTCCTCTCAGACTGTACACAGACTCCCATATATTATATGTATATATGATAGCGCAAAATAAGAAAAATGTCAAGGAAATTGCTTTATCTTATATTGGTGAACCTTCATCTAGTCAATACGTGACAGAGTCCAGTTCTATCAGACCGTTCGTTTTACAGACACAAGTAAAGTAGGATTACTTCGATCTGTCGTTTTCTCTTTCTAGCGACAGAGCTCACGGGATAAGTCCTACATCTTTCCTCGTTTAGACTAGACATGAGGACGTTAAAAGGTTAGAGTGAAAATAGGAAATCTGACGCAGAGTCTTTAGACTCTAGAAAGATTTATCTTTTTCACACAAACCTTAGTCCGAATTCAATTACTCTCGTGATTTACGCATATGGGTTACGACTACCTTTTTGGACTTTAGAGTTTCTGGCCCCCTTATCCGCTATATACGCCTTACTATCACCTTCCTGTTCGTAGAGCCACGATTTCGCTATCCCTTCCTCTGACGATTCTTATTTCCAGTGTCAGACTTAAAACGGTCTATCCCCAGACCGTTTTAATCCGCTACCTCACGATAGTCAGGCTTGGGAATCGCTATTGGGTTCACCGGTAGCAGGTGCCCACCGAGGACTTACACCTCAGATGCACGACATGCCCGTCGTACCAGAAAAGAGCAGGAAAAATTTCCTACTCCAATTTTCTACACTCGTTCTCCATCACTGTTTACTCTGTAGCCATCCACCGTCGTATTAACAGCTAGGGCACCTGAAGAGTAAGAATAATACCACTTACCAGAAACTTGATACCAGCCTGTTTTCATTGCCCCTGAACTATCCAGATAATACCACGAGCCATTTTCCTTTAACCATCCTGTCTGCATTTCACCAGATAATTTCAAATAATACCAGCTAGAACCGTCTTTCAGCCAGCCTGTTGATTTAGAACCATTTGATTTGAAATGATACCAACTACCATTTATTTTCTTCCAACCGACAGTTGGACTACTATTGGATCTATAGCTAGAGCTATTTCCTGATTGATTCTGATAATTTTGTGAAGAAGTCACTCCCTCTAGCTGTATATAGCGACGACTTCCGTTATAAGCCGTATAACTCAACCACTTGTAGCCATCTTTTTCGAGAATTTGATCATAATGAACCTTCTCCCCAGGATAATAGTAATCAATCACAGTTGCGCTAGCTAGAGGTTGATTTTTGATAGCTGACTTAGTCTTAAAATAATGTGTGCCCCCTGTTGAAGCTAAGGATTGACTAGTCCCAACACTGCCACCAGCCAAATCTTTAAAATGAATAAATCCTGTCATCGTATTTGCTTTTATACTTCGTTTATTATAGGCTTCTGTATAACCATAGTTATATTCCTCGATCTCAATCTGATCTCCCATTACATTTGACACCCAGGCAACATGCCCATAAGTTCCTGCAGTAGACCAAGCAATGGAGCCAATCGTCGGTGTATTATCTACACGATAGCCTTCACGACGAGCACGATGCCCCCATTCATTCGCATTTCCATAAGCCCTTGGAATCTCAAAACCATTGACATTACTCAAACGAAAGGCTGCGAAAGAAGTACACTGACGAGAATACATGCGCCACTGATCAATCTCCTGGCTCCCATTTTTATAATAAGCAGGATAATCATCTCCACGCGCAATCGATCCATTCCCTCCAGAGTAGGCATAGACACTATCACCCGCTGCTAGCATCAATCCTACTACTAAAAAAGAAACAAGCTTTTTAACTGACATCTTCAAGTAATAACTTGTCCCTCTTGCTATAAACGGTAAAATTTTCATTCTTCCTCCTTGAAAAATAATATAAATCGAAGATTGCCTTCACTTAAACTATTCGGAGAAAAAAGAAAAAGTGAGAAAATTTCTCACTTTAGTCCAGATAATGAATCAAATTCTTTTCTGTAAGGATATCTGAGTAGGTAAAGGATTCAACGTAAACATTAGCTTGTTTATCTCCTTCAACGTTCCCAAATTCCACAATAAATAGGGATGGATAAACTTCAATTAACTTACCCAATCTATTTTTTTGGCGCTTGCGCCCATTTTCCAAAGTCATTTCAATTACATGACCCTCATGCGCCTTGATTTCCTCTTTGATTTTTTTCATCTTGGCTACATCTGTAAATGCATCTGACATCTTATGCCTCCCTCTTTGAGATACTTGAAAATTTATTGTATTCTTTTTGGAAAATCAATTCCACAGTTCCACGAGCTCCACTACGGTTTTTCTCGATAATAACTTCCACCTTATTATTTGGTATGCCTTCCTCTTCTTCACCACCACGCTCATAGTAATCGTCGCGATAAAGAAAGGCTACGATATCAGCGTCCTGCTCGATAGACCCAGATTCACGAATATCAGACAAGACTGGTCTTTTATCCTGACGTTGTTCTACACCACGAGACAACTGACTCAGAGCGATTACTGGAACCTTCAGTTCCTTGGCTAGGATTTTCAACTGACGTGAAATTTCTGAAACTTCTTGTTGGCGGTTTTCTCGCCCAGTTCCCGTGATAAGCTGCAAGTAATCTATCAAAATCAAACCTAGATTGCCCGTTTCTTGAGCCAGTTTACGAGAACGAGAACGAATCTCTGTAATTCGAATCCCTGGCGTATCATCGATATAGATACTTGCGTTTGCTAGGTTCCCTTGAGCAATGGTATATTTTTGCCACTCCTCATCGGTCAATTGACCTGTACGGATAGAATGCGACTCAACCAACCCTTCTGCCGCTAACATACGATCGACTAGACTTTCCGCACCCATTTCCAGCGAAAAGATAGCAACCGTTTTGTCCAACTTAGTCCCAATATTCTGAGCGATATTCAAGGCAAAAGCTGTCTTACCAACCGCCGGACGAGCTGCTAAGATAATCAACTCCTCTTCATGCAGACCAGTCGTCATATGATCTAAATCACGATAGCCTGTCGCAATACCTGTAATATCGGTCGTTTGTTGCGAGCGAGCTTCCAGATTTCCAAAGTTGACATTCAACACATCTCGAATGTTCTTAAACCCGCTTCGATTAGCATTTTCACTGACATCAATCAGGCCTTTTTCTGCCTGAGCAATGATTTCATCAGCTGGTTGCGACGCTTCGTAAGCTTGATTGACAGACTCTGTCAACTTGGCGATTAATCGCCGTAACATAGCCTTTTCTGCAACGATTTTAGCATAATACTCCGCATTAGCAGAAGTTGGCACAGAATTGACAATCTCAACCAAGTAAGACAAGCCACCAATATTCTGCAAATCGCCTTGATTATCAAGAATGGTACGAACCGTTGTTGCATCTATGGCATCGCCACGATCGGATAAATCGACCATAGCTTGGAAAATCAAACGATGGGCATACTTAAAAAAGTCCCGAGACTCAATATATTCTCGCACAAAAACAAGCTTACTCTCATCAATAAAGATAGCCCCCAAAACGGATTGTTCAGCTAAGATATCTTGAGGTTGTACTCGTAACTCTTCTACTTCTGCCATCAGATTTCCCTTCCTTTTACAATCTTGTCAAGAAGGTGTAAACTTATCCTTCTTTCACACGAAGATTGATTACACTTGTGATATCTTGATAGATTTTCACTGGCACATCAATCAAACCAACTGCTCGAATCGGAGCTTGTACTTGAATATGACGTTTATCAATCTTAATTCCAAATTGCTTTTGCAATTCTTCTGCAATCTTCTTATTGGTAATAGAACCAAAGGTACGACCATCTGGACCAACTTTTTCAACAAATTCTACAACCGTTTCTTCTGCTTCAAGTTGGGCTTTAATTGCTTTTGCTTCTGCAATCATCTCAGCGTGAGCTTTCTCTTCAGATTTTTGTTTACCACGAAGTTCACCTACAGCTTGAGCAGTCGCTTCTTTTGCTAGGTTCTTTTTGATAAGAAAGTTTTGCGCATACCCTGTTGGTACTTCCTTAATTTCGCCTTTTTTACCTTTTCCTTTAACATCTGCTAAAAAAATTACTTTCATTCTTCTTTCTCCTTTTCCTTTATTTCATTTAATACAATTTCTGTCAGTTTTTCACCTGCTTCTGACAAGGTTAAATCTTTAATTTGAGCTGCTGCCAAATTAAAGTGACCTCCACCGCCTAACTCTTCCATAATCCGTTGCACATTCAGTTTACTACGACTCCGAGCTGAGATGGATATAAAGCCTTGTGTATTTTTCGCAAGAACAAAACTCGCTTCAATACCTGACATAGCTAACATGGCATCTGCTGCCTTACTAATAACAACTGTATCATAGCATTTCGTGTCCTTAGCCTCTGCTATTAGTACATCTGAACCTAATTTACGCCCCTGTAAAATCAGTTCATTGACCTCACGATATTCTTCAAAATCTGTCGCAGCGATTTCTTGGATAGCAATACTATCACTTCCGCGCGTTCTGAGATAGCTAGCAACATCAAATGTCCGACTAGTCACTCGTGAGGTGAAATTTTTAGTATCCAGCATCATACCAGCCATCAAGACACTTGCTTGCATACGACTCAAACGATTTTTCTTAGAATTTTGGAACTGAATCAACTCCGTTACCAACTCACTGGCACTGCTTGCACCACTTTCGATATAAGTGATAACTGCATTGTCTGGGAAATCCTGATCCCTTCTATGGTGGTCAATAACAATGGTTTGGGTAAATAAATCATAAAAATCTTTTGATAATGTTAAGGCTGTCTTTGAATGGTCTACAAGAATCAACAAAGAACGATTGGTCACCATCCCCATTGCATCCTTAACAGACAACAACTTCGTAACTCCTTCTTTTTCTAAGAATGAAACAGCTCGTTCAATATCTGGAGACATTTGTTCTTCGTCATAAAGAGCATAGCTATTTTCAATCACATTGCTGGCGAACAACTGCATACCTACAGCAGAGCCCAAAGCATCCATATCTAAATTTCTATGCCCAACTACAAACACTTGATCCACACTACGAATCTTATCAGATATGGCTGTCATCATTGATCGAGTACGGGTACGAGTGCGCTTGATGGACGCAGCCGACCCACCGCCAAAGTAGACTGGATTTTTCGTTTCATCATTCTCCTTGACAACCACCTGGTCGCCACCACGTACTTCAGCCAAGTTCAAGTTGAGCAAAGCAACTTTCCCTATTTCATCATGATTTCCATCGCCATAAGAAAATCCCATACTTAAGGTCAAGGGCAACTGCCTCTGTTTCGACTCTTCTCTGAAAGCATCAATAACAGAAAATTTATCATTCATCAAGCCCTCAAGCACCGTATAGTCAGTAAATAGATAAAATCGATCCATACTTACCCGACGAGAAAACATCATGTATTTTTCTGAAAACTCTGATATAAAATTAGCTACAAAACTATTGATTTGACTAATATCTGACTCAGAAGTTGCATCCTCCAAATCATCATAATTATCCACAGACACAACTCCAATCACTGGTCGACTCGTTACTAATTCATCTGTTATGGCTTGCTCCCTGGATACATCTACAAAATACAAAACACCGGAAGAAGAATCCATATGAACAGCATAACGCTTCTCACCCAGCTTAGCATAAGTAGACGGATTTCCTACTGAAGCCTTGATAATCGTTTGAACAGCTTCTAAATCAAAATCGCCATCTTCCTTGGTCAAAATCAATTCAGCATAGGGATTAAACCACTCAACCTCTCCAGAAGATAAATTCAATTTCATAACACCTACAGGCATCTGTTCCAATAGAGCTGTCAAACTTTCTTCCGCTTGGTGGTTTACATACTGTATCTGTTCTACATCACTCCTTGTATAATGCACTCTCAGTTTCTTAAATAAAAAAACATAGCCTCCTACAAAAAGAAACAAAATTAAAACCGTCAACAGATTATTATTAACAAAAATAATGAAAGTGGATAAGACTCCAAACGCAATCAATCCTACTAGAATAGGAAAAATTGGACTTACATAAAATTTTTTCATTCAAAACCTCTTGGCACCCATTATACCATAATACCCTTCAAAAAGCGACTTTTTAAAAGTGTAATCAGTAATTCTATCAATTATAAGAAAAAGGTAGTTTACAATTCAGTAAACCTACCTTTACACATATTGAAATTAAGATTCTTTAACCTCTAACAAACCAATTTCACCATCCTCACGACGATAAATCACATTGGTTGTCTGATCTTCAACATCCACATAGATAAAGAAATCATGCCCCAATAAATCCATTTGTAGAATTGCTTCTTCCAAATCCATTGGTTTTAAATCAATTTGTTTTGAACGAACAACTTTAGACTGGACAACATTTGAATCTTCCACCAAAGCATCTGTAAATAATTGACCAGTTGCTACCTTATTTTTATTTTTACGCTCGATTTTTGTTTTATTTTTACGAATCTGACGTTCAATTTTATCAGTTACAAGGTCAATTGAACCATACATATCTTGAGATACATCTTCTGCACGAAGAGTAATAGAGCCAAGCGGAATCGTTACCTCCACTTTAGCAGTTTTTTCACGATACACCTTCAAGTTAACTCGAGCATCCAACTCTTGTTCAGCTTGAAAATACTTTTCGATCTTTTCGAGTTTAGAAACTACATAATCACGAATTGCTTCTGTTACTTCTAGGTTTTCACCACGTATACTATATTTAATCATATGAGTACCTTCTTTCTAAACATTTTTGTTTTTATGATTTTATTATAACGCTTTCATTCTATTTTTGCAAATTTTTTCCTCATCTTACAAGGGAAAATGTTTTTACATCCTTAGCACCAGCTTCTTCCAACAGTTTCTTGACACGATTTATAGTTGCTCCTGTAGTATAGATATCATCTATAAGTAGGATTTTTTTAGGAATAGTGACTCCACTTTTTATAAAGAAAGGAAGTTCTGTCCCCAAGCGTTCTGAACGATTTTTAGAAGAACTGGCTCTCTCTTCTCTTTTCCCTAGTAAATCCAGATACGAAAAACCTGCTGCCTCTACCAAGCCCTCAACCTGATTAAATCCTCTGTTAACATATCTATCAGGACTTAGGGGAATGACTACAAATTGATACTCTTTGTACTTTTTTAACTCCTCACTTAAAACTGAAGCAAACACTTTTCTTAAAAGGAAGTCTCCATCAAACTTATACCGACTGAAAAAATCCTTCATAGCTTGATTGTAAGTAAAAATCGCTCTATGACTGACTTCAACTCCTTCTTTACACCAAAATTGACAATCTTGACACTTTGTTGACAATCCTATTTTCATACAGTTTGGACAGTGCTCTTCTCCAATCCTCTCAAAAGTAGAATCACAATCTAAACAAAGACAGGAGGCATCATTCTTCAGAAGTAAGAGACTACTAAAAGTTAAAACAGTCTTCATAGTCTGCTCACATAACAAGCACTTCATAGACCAGCCTCCTTATTCATCATCTGAATTTCCTTAATCGCCTTCTTAATTGAAGTATTTAACCCATCATGGAAGAAAAGCAAATCTCCTGTCGGTCTATCCATACTTCGTCCAACTCGTCCACCAATTTGAATCAAACTAGACTTGGTAAACAAACGATGATTGGCCTCTACTACGAAAACATCCACACAAGGGAATGTAACTCCACGCTCCAAGATTGTCGTACTGATAAGTATTGTCAGCTCCCCATCTCGAAAAGCTTGTACTTGCTCTAATCGATCCTCTGTTACAGAAGATACAAAGCCAATTTTCTCATTTGGAAATTGCTCCTGTAAGATTTCTTTTAACTGCTCCCCTTTCTTAATTTCTGAAGCAAAAATAAGTAACGGATAACCTGTCTTTCTCTGCTTATCAATATAGGACTTTAACTTTGGCGACAAACACTTCTTATCTAAGTAGCGATTAAAATCCGATAACCAAATTGGTTTTGGAATAATCAACGGATTTCCATGAAACCGTCTCGGTAAACTCAGTCTTTTTAGTTCTCCTAAACGGACCTTTTTATCTAACTCATTGGTCGAAGTCGCTGTTAAAAAGATTCTCAATCCATTCTCCTTTACACTATTCTTGACAGCGTGGTAAAGCGTGGGATTATCAACATAAGGAAAAGCATCTACTTCATCCACTATCAGCAAATCAAAAGCTTGATAAAACTTCAATAACTGATGGGTCGTCGCAACAACTAGTGGTGTTCGAAAATAAGGTTCCGATTCTCCATGTAGCAAAGCTATTCCGCAAGAAAAATCCTGTTGCAGGCGCTTATACAGCTCCAAACAAACATCTATGCGAGGACTAGCCAAACACACTGCACCACCTCCATTAATCACTTTAGCCACTACTTGATAAATCATTTCTGTCTTTCCAGCTCCTGTTACCGCATGAACTAAGGTTGGCTTTTGCTTGTCTACTGCTTGAAGTAGTCCCTCTGACACCTTCTCTTGAAAAGGAGTTAATTGGCCGCGCCATTTGAGAACATCTTGCTTCGGAAAATCCTCCTGCGGGAAATAGTATAAAGCTTGATCACTCCTGACTCGCTTCATAATTAAGCACTCCCGACAATAGTAAGCACCAATGGGCAAATACCATTCCTCCAGAATAGCACTATTACAACGTTGACAGACAAGTTTCCCCTTATCCTTTCTCATTGCTGGAAGTTTCTCCGCCAACTGACGCTCCTCTTCTGTTAATTCATTCTCAGTAAATAAACGACCGAGATAATCTAAATTTACTTTCATACTTCTTTATTCGTAAAAACTAGCACTTTAGATGATTTTTTAGTACAATTAAATCATGGAATTTAGAACAATTAAAGAGGACGGTCAAGTCCAAGAAGAAATCAAAAAATCCCGCTTTATCTGTCATGCCAAGCGTGTTTATAGCGAAGAAGAGGCTCGTGACTTCATTACTGCTATCAAAAAAGAACACTACAAAGCTACGCATAACTGCTCTGCCTTTATTATTGGAGAACGTAGTGAAATTAAACGTACAAGTGATGATGGTGAGCCTAGTGGTACTGCTGGTGTTCCCATGCTTGGGGTACTAGAAAATCACAATCTCACTAATGTCTGTGTGGTTGTGACACGCTACTTTGGTGGTATTAAACTAGGCGCTGGAGGACTAATTCGTGCTTACGCCGGCAGTGTCGCCTTAGCTGTCAAAGAAATTGGCATCATTGAAATAAAGGAACAGGCGGGCATTGCTATTCAAATGTCTTATGCTCAGTACCAAGAGTACAGTAACTTTCTTAAAGAACATAATCTCATGGAGCTGGATACAAACTTTACAGATCAAGTCGATACGATGATTTATGTTGATAAAGAAGAAAAAGAAACTATTAAAGCTGCACTGGTAGAATTTTTTAATGGAAAAGTCACTTTAACTGATCAAGGTTTACGCGAAGTTGAGGTTCCTGTAAACCTAGTGTAAACAATAGATAATACAGTGTTTCACTGATATTTCCACCGCTACTTTAATTAGCAAAATAAAAAGATGCGTACCAAAATATACTAGAAAATGAAGCAATTCAAACGAAACCTGATATCGTTTTCCTTTACACCTATTTACTAGAATTAGCTGAACACAATCGCTTAAAAATTAATGGCTTAGACCTGTGATATAAAAAAATCCTATCACTTCGATAGGATTTCTATATTTTACAAATGGTATAGATAGCGTTATACTAGAAATATCTTATACAAAGAGGTATTCATATGTCTATTTATAACAACATTACTGAACTAGTCGGTCAAACACCGATTGTTAGACTCAACAACATTGTGCCAGAAGGTGCTGCAGATGTCTATGTAAAACTTGAAGCATTTAATCCTGGTTCATCTGTAAAAGACCGTATTGCCCTTAGCATGATTGAAAAAGCTGAACAAGATGGTATTCTGAAACCTGGTTCTACTATTGTTGAAGCAACAAGTGGAAACACTGGTATTGGACTTTCATGGGTAGGGGCTGCTAAAGGGTATAAAGTTGTCATCGTTATGCCTGAAACTATGAGTGTAGAACGCCGTAAGATTATCCAAGCCTATGGTGCTGAACTCGTCCTTACGCCTGGTAGCGAAGGAATGAAGGGTGCTATTGCTAAGGCTCAAGAAATCGCTGCTGAACGTGATGGCTTCCTTCCTCTTCAATTTGACAATCCAGCTAATCCAGAAGTACACGAAAGAACAACAGGAGCTGAAATACTAGCTGCTTTCGGTAAAGATGGACTAGATGCCTTTGTTGCTGGAGTGGGTACCGGTGGAACGATTTCTGGTGTTTCTCATGCACTCAAATCAGCAAATTCAAACATTCAAGTTTATGCAGTGGAAGCTGATGAATCTGCTATTCTATCTGGTGAAAAACCTGGTCCTCACAAAATTCAAGGTATCTCAGCTGGATTTATTCCTGATACACTTGATACAAACGCCTATGATGGTATTGTTCGTGTAACATCAGATGATGCTCTTGCACTCGGACGTGAAATTGGTGGAAAAGAAGGCTTCCTTGTAGGGATTTCTTCAGCTGCAGCTATCTACGGAGCCATCGAGGTTGCCAAAAAATTAGGTACAGGTAAAAAGGTCCTTGCTCTAGCACCAGATAACGGTGAACGTTATCTCTCTACAGCACTCTATGAATTTGAAGTTTAGTCTCCTAAATACAATTGGCCCTTATTATAGGGCTTTTTATTTTTACCTTAAAAATAGGAAGCTCTCCCTATAGGGATCGACTGCATAGAAAAAAGGAAGCAAATTTACTTCCTTTCTATAATCAGTTATTCAAGGCTGCTGCCATTGTAGCTGCAACTTCAGCTTCGAAGTCGTTTGCAGCTTTTTCGATACCTTCACCAACTTCAAAGCGAGCGAACTCAACTACTGAAGCGTTAACTGATTCAAGGTATGCTTCAACTGTCTTGCTATCATCCATGATGTAAACTTGTGCAAGAAGTGTGTAAGCTTGGTCAACTTTAGTGTTGTCAAGCATGAAGCGATCCATTTTACCTGGGATAATTTTATCCCAGATTTTTTCTGGTTTGCCTTCTGCAGCCAACTCAGCTTTGATGTCAGCTTCAGCTTGAGCAATAACATCATCAGTCAATTGAGCTTTTGATCCATATTTCAAGTGTGGAAGAGCTGGTTTGTTAACCATTGCACGGCTTTCGTTATCTTGGTCGATAACGTGGTTCAATTGTGCCAACTCATCTTTAACAAATTGCTCATCCAATTCTTTGTATGAAAGAACTGTTGGTTTCATCGCTGCGATGTGCATTGAAATTTGTTTAGCAAGTGCTTCGTCTCCACCTTCGATTACAGAGATAACACCGATACGTCCACCGTTGTGTTGGTATGCTCCGAAGTGTTGTGCATCTGTTTTTTCAATCAAAGCAAAGCGACGGAATGAGATTTTTTCTCCGATAGTCGCTGTTGCAGATACGTATGCAGCTTCAAGAGTTTCACCTGAAGGCATTGTCAAAGCAAGAGCTTCTTCGTTGTTAGCTGGTTTTCCTTCAACGATTGCTTTAGCTGTTGCGTTTACCAACTCAACAAATTGAGCGTTTTTCGCAACGAAGTCAGTTTCAGCATTTACTTCAACAACTGCTGCAATGTTACCGTCAACATAAACACCAGTCAAACCTTCTGCAGCAACACGGTCAGCTTTCTTAGCTGCTTTTGCCATACCTTTTTCGCGAAGCAATTCAATCGCTTTTTCGATATCGCCTTCCACTTCAACCAATGCTTTTTTAGCGTCCATAACACCAGCACCAGATTTTTCACGCAACTCTTTAACAAGTTTAGCTGTAATTTCTGCCATTTTGATTCTCCTATATTTTTTAAAAATAGGAGAGCCGGGCTAAGCCCCGCCCTCCTAGGTAATTACTATTTATTATGAATTAAGCGTTGTCGCCTTCTACAACTTCAACGATTTCTTCAATTGAATCTGCTTGAGTTTCTGAAGCTGCAAATTCTGCTTCAACTGCTGCTGCATCTTCACCTTGACGTCCTTCGATGATAGCGTCAGCCAATTTAGCTGTGATCAATTTAACAGCGCGGATAGCATCATCGTTAGCTGGGATGATTACATCGATATCATCTGGATCAGTGTTTGTGTCAACCATCGCTACAACTGGGATTCCCAATTTCTTAGCTTCTTTAACAGCGATTTGCTCTTTATGTGGGTCAACTACGTACATCACATCTGGGATACGAGGCATATCTTCGATACCACCCAAGAATTTTTCAAGACGTGCACGTTGTTTGTTAAGAAGTGCAACTTCTTTCTTAGGAAGAACTTCGAAAGTTCCATCTTCTTCCATACGTTTGATTTCTTTCAAACGAGCGATACGTTTTTGGATTGTTCCCCAGTTTGTAAGAGTTCCACCCAACCAACGGTGGTTGATGAAGTATTGACCTGAACGTACTGCTTCTTCAGCAACTGCATCAGCTGCTTGTTTCTTAGTACCAACGAACAATACAACTGCATCGTTAGCTGCTGCATCACGCATGAAGTCGTATGCTTGGTCAGCATATTTTACAGTTTGTTGCAAGTCGATAACGTGGATTCCGTTACGTTCAGTAAAGATGTACTTAGCCATCTTAGGGTTCCAGCGACGAGTTTGGTGACCAAAGTGTACACCAGCCTCAAGAAGTTGTTTCATTGAAATTACTGCCATGAGTATTTCTCCTTTTTGTTTTTTCCTCTTCTTGACTTCAACTCGCAAAACGACCCAAGGGCAACTGCTTCACAATTCATCAAGAATGAGTATTATCGTTCATACGACAATTTTTATTCTACCATACTTTTTCGATATTTTCAAGCTATTTTGATGGGATTTTTAATAGTTATTGTCTCTGGTAAAATCTGAAAAGAGGGCTCTATTCGAGTCCCTCTATAATTAGTCTGCATAAATATATGTTACAAAACCTTCAGAAGTCGTTGTTGGATTGAACCATCCACGGTGATTTCCAATTGTACGATTCCCAGCATAATTTGATTCTGATACTTGGATACGTGTTGTTGATTCAACAGCTGTAACAACCGCTACGTGACCATATCCACCATCGTTCCAACATGCAATTGCTCCAACTTGAGGTGTTGAACCTGTACGGAAACCTGCTGCTGCTGCACTTGTGGCCCACTGTGCTCCATTACCCCAATAGTCTCCAGCCCAAGGTGCTAATGTTTTAACTCCCCATGTACATTCACCAATTGGATAAGTTGAGGCATTTGTGTTATATGTTGGACGTACTTTAGCCTGAACAGGTGCTACTGCAGATTCAGATACTGCTTGTACCTGTGCTGTTAGGTTTGTATTACCTGAAGCAAGTACTGACTGTTGTTGGCTAGCTTGTTTTTCTTTATAAGCTGCTTCTGCTGCCGCAGCTGCACGAGCCTCTGCCTCAGCTGCTGCTTTTTGCTCTAATAGACTTGCTTTTTCCCCTTCAGCTGTCGCTTTCTCAGCAGCAAGACTCAATTCAGCAGCCTTTAGTTCTGCCTGTTTCGTAGTCAATGCTTGAGCATCATCAGCTAATTTTTGTTGATTAGCAATTACAGTATTGATAGCATCATTATTTGCTACTTGTTTTTCAGAAATAGCTTTTTTATCTGCCTTTTGTTGTTCTAACATTTTGTTGTTCGCAGATACGATTTCACTCATTGCAGTAACACGTGAAATAGCTTCTGTAATTGATTTTGAGTTTACAATGGTATTGATATAGCTAGTTGCAGCTCCATTTGTTTGAGCACTACGAGCTTGTTTTTCCAAAGATTGGTTACGAGAAACAATGTTTTTGGAAAGTTCTGTAATCTCACCCTCGAGTTTCTTAGATTCTGCTTGTAATCTATCATTTTCAGATTGCAAGTTAGATTGCTCTGCTTGAATCGCAGATACTTGCTCCTGAATTTGATCAACTTGTTTTTGTGCTTCTTCTTGTTGTGCTGTTAAATTACTAATTTTATTATCTTGAGCAGCAATTTTGTCATCAGTCGTTTCTGCATGGGCAGTCGTCAATACTGCTGCCTGGGAAACCATTACTGTACTTAATAAAAGCGAGGCTAAGATTTTTTTCTTCATGGCTAATAAATACTCCTTCTGTTTAAGACAATACTAGTATACCAAAAAAAATTCCAATAAACATTACGCCTTTGTTACATTTATATGTCGTTCTTATAGATAATATTTTTCAAAAATAAATTGAAAAACAGTAATCCATAAAAAATTTAAAATCATCGTCGGTACCAAGCTATAGACTATAAAAATCGACATGCTATCTACTGTCAACCCTACCATAAAAGCCAAAAGATAACTACCCATTTCAAACAGGAATGTCAGCACAATCATAGCTAGCATTCTTGTCCAACGATTCAACAAAATAACACTATTCAATTTATGAAGGAAGGCTCCCAATAAGATAAATAAGAGAGTTGCAATCCCTATTAGATGGAAAAAGTAAACATCATAAACCAAGCCTATAACAAAACAATAGACTAGATAGAGATACTCTGATACTTCTATCGTCTCAAATAATAGAAATAGAAAAAGAAAATGACTAGCTAAATGTACATGGGGGAAAAATGAGCCCAGAAGCTGGCTAATATGGGCGTCAATTAGAACAAAGAAAGGGAGCAATAAAAACACTCCAACCCGCTTCAACTGTCTCATTATGAATTCCCCACTAATTCTATCACATCCACATTATGAGTATCTGCACTCAATTTAACAGTTACTTCTCGTGTCAAATAGTCTGTACTATGCGTTGTGGCAACCACTTCACCAACAGGAATATCCGTAACGTTAAAGTTTCCTAATCCACCCGTTGTCACCTTATCGCCTGTACTAATATCGCTATTACTATTTAATTGACTAATTTTAAGAACTTCATTTTCCTTGTCGTAGCCAACAATAATTCCATAAATTGTGGTAGTGCCGTGTTGAATTTTAACAGAAATCTTATCAGCATTTTCCGTATTTGTCAGAAGGTTGACCATAGTAGAGTTGTCCTCCACTTTTGAAACACTCCCAATCAAACCACCGTTTGCAATTACTAACATATTCTCAGAAGCACCTTTTGATCTACCTGCATCCAAGGTCAACTCCTGCTTCCAAGATACCGGAGAACGCATAATAACATCTGCTGCCAAAGTCTTTGTGGCTTGCAATTTAGACTTCATATCAAGCAATTGACGCAGTTGTTCATTTTCCGTCTTTAAACTTTCCGCCTCATTTGATTTGACTTCTAACTGGTAAAGCTGTTTCTTCAAACTTTCATTTTCATTATATGCTCGTGTCAAATGAGCCAAATCTGATTTGACAGAATCAAACCACCGAAAAGGTTTTTGCACAACCCTATCAACCAATGAGATTCCATCTCCTAATTTTGTCACAATTGTACTTGAATAAGTCGTCGCTAAGAGAGCTGAGACAAGCAGAACAGTGACAAAAACAATAATGACATATTTTGATTTTTTAAAACGGTTCATATCCCTACCTTTATATCAAGAACTGTTACAGTAACTTTTTTATCAATTCCTGAAAGCTACTAAGATTTTAAGAAAAATAAGCAACAACCAAGTACGATAATAACAAGAATGGTCAGCGTATCCTTTAGAGTCCATTTCAATTGTCGGTATTGACTTCTGCCTTTTCCACCCTGATAACCACGCACTTCCATAGCGATAGCCAAGGAATCCGCACGTTTTAAACTTGTTGCAAAAAGAGGAATCAAAATGGGAATCATCGCCTTTACTTTTTGAACAATGCTTCCTTCACCAAAATCCACTCCACGCGCTTTCTGTGCATTCATAATCCGCGTCGTATCATCCATCAAGGTTGGGACAAAACGTAGACTCATGGACAGCATCAATCCAATTTCATGAACTGGAACTTTCACACGCTTTAAAGGTGCTAATAAAGCTTCGACAGCTGAGGCCAAACTTAAGGGCATGGTCGTTAAGGTTAACAAAGTTGAAAAGAAAATAATCAATACAAAGCGACAAAAAATAATTCCAGCTTGTTGCAAAGCATAATCCGTGATTCTCACAAACGAAAACTCAAATAAAACATTCCCATTAGAAATGAAAAATAGTTGAAAAATAGTTGTGAAGGCAATCAAGAAAAACATAGACTTCAAGCCCTGAATAAAAAATGAAAGAGATACTCCTGACAAGGCAATAAATATCCCTGTCGCTATAAAAAGAATTAAATTCGTCAAGGGAGTATTAGCCCAGAAAACGATTAAAATCAGTAACATCATAGCAAGCAATTTGCTACGTGGATCCAATCGGTGAACAATCGAATCCCCTGGGATATAACGCCCCAAAATCATACTATCCATTTAGCGACTCCTTGAACTCCTCTATCTTAATCGGTAATCGTTTAAATGACACGCCTCTATCAGCCAATCGTTTACAAAAGGCCGTAATTTTAGGTACTCCCAACTGCACTTCTTCCATAAAGACAACATCTTGAAAGACATCACTTGGCTTACCACCCTTAACTAGACGTCCCTTTTCCATCACATAGACTTGATTCGCATATTCAGCAACATCATCCATCAAATGCGTTACCAAGACAATGGTCATCCCTGACTGGTGGAGTTTTTTGAACAAATTCATCAACTCTTTTCTACCCAGAGGATCCAGGCCTGCTGTGGGTTCATCTAAGACTAATACAGCTGGCTCCATGGCAAGTATGCCTGCAATGGCCACACGTCTCATTTGTCCCCCTGACAGCTCAAACGGGCTACGATTTAAAAGTGATTCATCAATTCCAACCAGAGCCAGTTTCTCACGCGCAATCTGCTCCGCATCTTCCTCAGAAACTCCAAAATTTTGCGGTCCAAAAGCAACGTCTTTCAAAACCGTTTCTTCAAAAATCTGATTTTCAGCAAACTGAAATACCAAGCCAACCTGTTTTCTAATTTGACGAATATCTTTATTTTTAGAAGTCGAGGTGATTAAGGTATCAAAAACCCTCACACTCCCTTGACTTGGCACCAATAAACCATTTAAGAGTTGTAAAATAGTTGATTTACCACTACCTGTGTGCCCAATTAAAGCCGTATAAGAACCATCTTCAATCGTCAAAGAAACATCCGACAAAGCTGTTGAAGATAAGGGAGTCCCTTCTTGATATGTAAAACTCACATTTTCTAGAGCAATTCCCATAATTTATCCTCTAGCTCACTTTCTGTCAAATAATTTTCAGGTAAATCATAGCCATTCTGGCTCAAAGAATATTTTACTTGATTGGCAAAAGGATCGTCTAATCCAATTTGATCTAAATCATTTCGAGAGAAAAGTTCTCTTGGGCTACTAGTTGATTCAATTTCCCCTTTTTTCATGACCAATACGCGGTCACTCATGGCAACTTCTTCCAAATCATGGGTAATAGAAATGACCGTCATATCATAGTCTTTCCGAATTCCCTGTACTGTCTCAATCAGTTCTCTACGCCCCTCAGGGTCCAACATACTCGTTGCTTCATCTAAGATTAAAATAGCTGGTCTTAGGGCTACAACACCTGCAATGGCCACACGTTGTTTTTGGCCACCTGATAGACGCGCCGCCTCTCTCTTTTTAAAGTCCAACATGCCAACCAAATCTAGAGCTTCCTCCACTCTCTTTTTCATTTCTTGACGAGAAAGACCCTGATTTTCCAAACCAAAGGCTACATCATCTTCAACAGTCGCTCCAACAAATTGATTGTCTGGATTTTGAAAAACCATACCGATTTGACGACGTATTTTCCAAACATTTTCCTCAGTCAACCGTTGACCATCTATTACAATCTCTCCAGATTCTGCTTCCAGTAAGCCATCAATTAATCGAACCGTCGTTGATTTACCACTACCATTATGCCCTACAATCGAAAGCCATTCTCCACGTTTCACGTGAAACGTAATATCCTTCACATCATAGTATTCTTGACTTTCCTTATAACGAAAAGAAAGATTTTTTACATCAATTATTGATTTCATTTCGAACCAAATGTCCCTTTAAATACATAGGCACTACCCTTGAAATAATCATAGCCAGAGTAGATAGTGAAAAACAAGGCCACATAAAGTAGAACTTGACCAAGCAAAGTCCAATGTAATAGCAAGAAAATAATGGCAAACATCTGACTAAAAGTTTTAATTTTTCCAGGCATTGCTGCTGCTAAAACTGTTCCACCAGTTTCAACCAATAAAAGCCTTAAACCTGTCACAGCCAACTCACGACAGATGATCACTGCAACAATCCAAGCTGGAGCCATACCTAACTCAATCAGCATAATAAAAGCCGACATAACTAGTAACTTATCCGCCATAGGATCTGCAAATTTACCAAAATTACTGACCACATTCCATTTACGAGCTAAATATCCATCTAAATAATCTGTAATACTAGCAATAGCAAAGATAATAGCTGCCACTATATGACTCTCTATCGAATTTCCTATCGTTAAAATAAAGATAAAAATAGGTATAAAGAGAATTCGACCTATTGTTAAAAGATTGGGAATTTGTTCTTTTTTCATTCGTTTTTCCTTAATTTTTAGTAAAGGTTACAGTGATTTGTCCAGTCTGAGCTGTTAATTTCGATAAATCAACAGTCTGATTATCTACTGTCAAAGCAACACCTTTTACAACACCTAAGGTAATTGTTACAGGACTTTTAGTTGCAACTGTTGCTTCTGCACTTTTCTTCTCTGGCGATAAGGTTACACCGCCCTCAAGTTCGCTTTCTGAAACGCTGACCCAACTTGTAACATCTGAAACTGCCAATTGCAATTTAACTGTTTCCTTACTTGTCTTATAAGCGATTTCTACATGATTTCCTTCACCTGATACACTTATAGCTGATTCTATACTAGAAGAACTGCTAGATGAACTACTACTTGAGGAGTGGGGAACAGAGCTAGTTGAACTTATTGAACTTGTTGATTGAACCACACTGTAATTAGAAAGAGAAGGCCCCTCTGGTTGAGTTTGAATATAGTTCCAAACATAATAGGCCACAAAAATTAAAATAGATAAGGCAAAAAGGATAAAATAAAATAAAGGTAAAAAGGATGGTTTTTTCTTATTTTTCTTACTTGAACGTCTGCGCCCTGTCAACTCGTCTTCATCAACATCTACTTCCTCATAAGTAATCATACTCCCAGAATCATAAGCATCCAAGACAATTTGGTCATCTAACTCAACAGCCCATGCATATTTTCTCAAGAAAGAACGCGTGTAAAAAGGACTTGGAAGTTGATCGAAATCGTCTGCTTCCATTGCTTCCAACATATCTAACTGGATTTCTGTCTTTTTCTGCAATTCATCTAAACTCAATCCCTGATTGATTCTAGCTAATCGTAAAACCTCACCAATTGTTTTTTTTCTCATACTTGTCATCCCTTCTTTCTAGTGTCTATTATGATAGGTTACTACGATGGGAATATTGTGAAATCAACTATATCCCCTTCATCTATTAAGTGATGCCCTGCTTCAAGGACATCCTCTAAAGTAATTTCCTGTAAAATTTTCGGCAAATCAAAAATTGTCTCACCATGTTCAAAAGCATCATATTGCGTTGCAAGCAATTCAAGAGAGTTCATGCTACTGAAAAATTCTCCAAACATCTCTCTTTTGATAATATCTAAATGATCCTCTGTAATATCTAAATCCTTTGTAAAATTACGAATGGCCTTCCTAAATTGATGGGATAAAGCAACTGGCTCTTTCGTATCCATTGTCAACATAACAAAATGAAAACGACTTGTTACTTCAATTTCAAGAGATAAGGAAGCATCTATTTTACCTGATTCATAACATTTTTGAAAACGATCCGAAGTCCAACCAAACATCATTGCAAACAATAATTTTAATAAAATATGATGTCGATAGCAATCCGCCTCAGCAACTTCTCGCTTACCTCTAACTCCAATCGCTAGTTTGGGAGAAGATACTTCCATTCTCATACTGTCTGTTTGCTTTACAGCCTGTAAAAGAAACTTTTCTCTTGCTAGTTCCTGAACATCTAAATCTTTCAGTTTTTTTCTTTCAAAATAGTCCTGTACTTTCTCTACATCAAAATCACCAACTAAAAACAGAGACATGTTTACAGGTTTGTAAAATCTTGCAAAATTTTCTTGCAAATTAGTTAGATTTATTTGGGAAATGGACTCCTCACTTCCAACTATATCCGTCGCTAAAGGTGTACCTGGATACAAATTCGCTAAGGTTGAAAAGAATAAACACGAATCTGGATCATCTTGATACATTTCTCGTTCTTGCTGAATAATATCCTGCTCTCTTAAAATGGAATCTTCAGTAAAATGTGCTGATGTTACCAATTCATCAAGTAAATCTAAATTTTCTAAAAAATGATCCGTTGCTGAAAAAAGATAGCTTGTTTTTGTAAAACTTGTAAAGGCATTACTATCTGCACCTAGACTCGTAAAAGCAGACATCAAATCGCTAGAATCTTCTCTCTCAAATAATTTATGTTCAAGAAAATGAGCAATTCCCGCAGGATATTCTTTTACATCTCCGTCAACTTCTGTGACAAGCGTATCTACCGAACCAAACTGTACAGTGACACTCCCGTAAACCTCTTTAAATTCCTTTTTAGGCAAAAGAACAACTGTTAATCCATTTGACAAACGAGTTCGATAAATCATTTCTTTTACAGCTGGATAGTATTTTTCTTCAAAAACAACCTTTGTCATTCTATTCCTTCCATAAAGTAAATCGCCTGTAGTTTCACATTATTAGCTGCTCTACAAATAGCATCTTTGTCAACTTGCTCGAGTTTTGCAATCCAACCTTTAAAGTCTGCTGAAGATTTTCCAAGTAAGGCATTTTGATAAGCACGTTCAATCAATGAACCTTGATTATCTTGAGAAAGCAACAAAGACCGACGAATCATTTCCTTGGTCTGCTCTAGCTCAAGCTCTGTAAAATAACCTTTTTTTAAATCAAGTAATTGATTATTCATCATTTTTCGAGCCTGATTCCTATTTTCTCGATTGATACCAGCATACATTCTCAAGAATCCACTAAATAAATCAAGCTGACTTGAAATGGTATAAGCTAATCCAGCATTTTCACGGACATTTGTAAAGAGCTTAGAATGAGCAAATCCACCAAGTAAACCATTCATTACAATCATGGGTAAATGTTGCTCATCGCCATATTCAGCAGAGCAATAATATCCCAACTCTAAAATAGACTGTCCCACATTTTTCCGAACCATACCTTCCTGAAGGATATTGGAATAAGGTTGACAATACTGAACCTTCATATCTCCTTTTCGAGCTTTAAAGCCAAATGATTCTAATACATTTTGAATTTCAACCTCATTAAAATCACCTAGGAAAAAGAAATCTATTCGATCATTGGCCAAAAATTCTTGGAAACAAGAATAAGAACTTTGTGGAGTTTCAGCTAAAATACGATTTCGTAAATCACTATATTCCAATTGAAGACGTTCATCATGAAAAAACAATTTATCCAATTCTTTATGTGCAAAATAAAAAGAATCATCCATATCAGCTGCTAAACTTGCTAGCAATTGTTTTTTCTCAATTTCAAATAAGGCCGGATCAAACCCATTATCAACTACTACGGGTGAAAAAAGAGTTTCTTTTACAAGTTCCAAAATCTGAGAAGTTAGCACGTTTTTCCTACTTAAAAACTCATCACGAACATAGGTAAATGTCAATTCTATAATGTGGCTTTGCCCTCTTCTGAAACAATTGGTTGACATATCTGTACCGTATAGACTGGCCAAGTGTCTCCTCAAATCTTGAGAAGTGGGGTACATCTGATTAGCAGTCTCTAGCATACTTGCACTCAACATGTGACCTGCAATCGTATCAAGGGATAATGGAGCGGTAAAACGCACGGTAATTTTGTTTGTTTTAAACTTTTTTGATTGGATAAAATGTGTTGAAATTCCATGCACTAACTCCATGATTTACCTCCTTATATACAGACTTCTATTATATCACGAAAACCTGAAATTTTCTTGTTCCCTGTAACACTTTTGAAATAAAAATCGCTTACATTTCTAGCTGTCTCTCTCACTATTTTTAGGAAAATATGGTATAATACCAAAGATTGAGGTGAATTATGGAATACAAATTATTTGAAGAATTTATTACCCTCCAAGCACTACTCAAAGAACTTGGAATTACACATAGCGGAGGAGCTATTAAATCATTTCTCTCTGAACATTCTGTTTACTTTAATAGGGAATTAGAGAGTCGTCGTGGAAAAAAACTTCGTATTGGCGATAAAGTTGACATCCCTGACATGAACATTGACATCTTGTTGACACAACCTACTTCTGAAGAACAAGATGAATACCAAGCTGATAAAGTTGAAAAAGAACGGATCGCTAAACTTGTCAAAAAGATGAATAAGGGAGTTAAAAAAGACAAATCGAAACCTGCTTCATCACCAAAAAGCAAACAAGCTCCACGATTCCCTGGTAGATAATCATGTGGCTACAACACCTATCTCTCAAAACTTTTCGTAACTACAAAGAGACGAAAATAGACTTTAATCCTAAATTAAATGTCTTTTTAGGACGTAATGCACAAGGTAAAACAAATATGTTAGAGGCTATCTATTTTTTAGCCTTAACACGTAGCCATCGAACTCGAACAGATAAAAATCTCATTCATTTTGATGAGGAACAACTTCATCTTTCAGGTCTCGTTCAGAAAAAAACGGGATCTATTCCTCTCGAAATTGAACTAACACAAAAAGGACGTGTTACAAAAGTTAATCACTTAAAACAGGCACGACTTTCAGACTATGTCGGACACATGAATGTTGTCTTATTTGCTCCTGAAGATCTACAACTAATTAAAGGAGCACCTTCGGTTCGACGAAAATTCATTGATATGGAGCTTGGGCAAATTAAGCCAATCTATTTATCAGATTTAACCAATTATAATCACATCCTAAAACAAAGAAATACTTATCTAAAATCAGTTCAAAAAATAGATGAAACCTTCCTTTCTGTGTTGGATGATCAGCTAATTGATTATGGATGTCGTGTAATGAATCACCGCTTAGATTTCATAAAAAAACTAGAATCATTTGGGCGTAAGAAACATTTTGAACTCTCTAATCAGATTGAAGAGTTGTCAATATCCTATCAATCTTCTGTCAAGATAACTGACAAACAAAACTTATCCGAATCTTTCAAAATTGCTTTAGAAAAAAGTAGATCTAGAGATTTATTTAAAAAGAATACTGGTGTCGGTCCTCATCGAGATGACATTTCTTTCTATATAAATGGAATGGATGCTAGTTTCGGAAGCCAAGGTCAACATCGTAGTCTCGTCCTATCGATAAAATTAGCAGAAATCGAATTAATGGAAAGTATTACTACAGAATCTCCAATATTACTGCTTGACGATGTTATGAGCGAACTTGACAACACTAGACAACTAAAATTATTAGAAACGATTTCACATTCAATTCAAACCTTTATCACAACAACAAGCTTAGATCATCTTCAAAATCTGCCAGAAAATCTAAGTATCTTTACTATTCAGGATGGTAAAGTTGCTGTAACTGAAAATTGACAACATTGTAAAAGAACTCCTGTTTTCACGGGAGTTCTTTTCATTGTTTTTTACATAGAATAATTTGGTGCCTCATTCGTAATTTGTACATCGTGAGGGTGGCTTTCTTTCAAACCAGCACCAGACATTTCAATAAATTGAGCATTATCGTGTAGTTCTTTAAGGTTAGCTGCACCACAGTAACCCATACCAGAGCGAATACCTCCAATCATTTGGAAGACAATATCAGCTGCCGCTCCTTTATAAGCAACACGACCCTCAATTCCTTCTGGAACAAGTTTGTTTGCTTCATTGACAGAGCCTTGGAAGTAACGGTCGCTTGAACCTTTCTTCATTGCAGCGATTGAACCCATACCACGGTATGTCTTAAATTTACGTCCTTGGAAGATTTCAGTTTCTCCTGGAGCTTCATCAGTTCCAGCAAACATAGATCCAAGCATAACAGCATTTCCACCTGCAGCAAGGGCTTTTACAATATCTCCAGAATACTTGATTCCACCGTCAGCAATGATCGTTTTACCATATTCACGCGCAACAGCTGCAGCATCGTAGATAGCTGTTACTTGCGGAACACCAACACCAGCAATCACACGAGTAGTACAGATAGAACCTGGGCCAATACCAACCTTGACAACATCTACACCTGCATCATAAAGGGCACGGGCTCCTTCAGCAGTAGCAATATTTCCAGCAATCAATGTACGGTCTGGGAAATGAGCACGAATCTCAGCAATTTTACGCAGGACACCCGCAGAATGACCATGTGCAGTATCAATAACAATCGCATCCGCTCCTGCCTCAAAAAGAGCCTCTGCACGTTCAAATGTATCTGAAGTGACACCTACTGCACCTGCAACTAGTAGACGACCAAACTCATCTTTAGCAGCATTTGGAAACTCAATAACTTTTTCAATATCTTTGATAGTAATCAAACCAGAAAGACGACCTTCTTCATCTACTAAAGGAAGCTTTTCAATACGGTGTTCTTGAAGAATACTCTCAGCTGTTGCAAGATCTGTACCCACAGGAGCAGTAACAAGATTTTCACTGGTCATATGATTTGAGATTGGTTGGTTATAGTCTGAAATAAAACGAAGATCTCGGTTTGTCAAAATACCAACCAATTTACGATTTTCAAGTGTTTCAACAACTGGAACACCACTGATGCGGTAACGACCCATAAGCTCATCTGCTTCAGCAATTGTATGTTCAGGCGTCAAGAAGAACGGATCAATAATAACTCCATTTTCAGAACGTTTTACCTTACGAACCTCGTCTGCTTGTTGAGCAATAGACATGTTTTTATGGATAACTCCGAGACCGCCTGCACGAGCAATAGCAATGGCCATTTGACTCTCTGTAACTGTGTCCATGGCAGCGGTAATAATTGGGATATTTAAAGTCAGATTATCTGCCAATTTAGTTGTTAAATCTGCATCGTTAGGCAACACATGACTTTCAGCTGGAATAAGCAATACATCATCAAAGGTAAAACCTTTTTTCAAAAATTTAGTGTCCCAATTAGACATTCGAAGTTTCCTCTTTTCTTTCTTTTTGAGCTTGACTCTTTTTATATTGTATCTATCATACCATTCTATAAAAATTTGTCAAATGTTACAGGGGTAAATAAAAAACTATCTTTTCTTCGAGATAGAAATGATAGTTTCTTGTAAAATAAACTTAGTTAAAGTAATGGAGTCCCATTGCTCCTTTAACCTCAGATAGGGTTTGACCTGCAACTTCACGCGCTCTTTCACTACCTTTTTGAAGCATATTATAAACTTCTCCCATATCCTTAGCAAATTCGATACGGCGCTCACGAATAGGACCCAGTTCACGTTCTAGTATTTCAAGTAGATAACGCTTGGTCTTCACATCACCAAGACCACCTCGTTGATAGTGTTCTTTCATTTCAGCAATTTCTTGAGCATCTTCTGGGCGACCAAAAACATCTAAATAATGGAAAACCATATTTCCTTCAATTTTACCCGGATCTTCCACTCGGATATGATCTGGATCTGTATACATACTCATTACTTTTTTACGCAAAGTATCCGCATCATCAGCTAAATAAATACCATTATTAAGGGATTTAGACATTTTAGCATTTCCATCTAAACCAGGCAAACGACCTGCTCTTTCATTTTCTGGATAAATACCTTCCGGTTCTACCAAGACATCACAGTTATATGCATTGTTAAAAGAACGAACAATCTCGCGAGTTTGCTCAATCATTGGTTTCTGATCTGTCCCAACAGGAACATAATTAGCCTTGAAAGCTGTGATGTCAGCTGCTTGAGCTATTGGATAGACCAAGAATCCTGTCGGAATACTTTCTCCAAAGCCTTTCTGAGCAATTTCTGTCTTGACAGTTGGATTACGCTCCAGACGTGCTAATGAAACCAGATTCATATAATACATAGACAACTCAGCCAACTCTGGAATCTGACTTTGAATAAAGATAGTTGATTTACTTGGATCCAATCCAACTGCAAGATAATCCAAAGCCACATTTCCGATAGACTCTACAATAGTTTGAGGATCTTTAGCATGATCTGTCAAGGCTTGTTGGTCAGCCAAGAACACAAACATATCATACTTATCCTCTTCCTGTAATAATACTCGATTTTTGAGACTTCCAACATAATGTCCAATATGCAATTTACCTGTTGGACGGTCTCCTGTTAAAATAATGGGTTTAGTCATTTTGTTCTCCTTCGATATAGTCCCTTCAATTATAGCATTTTTTTAATGAAATAACCGCAATTTATCAAAATAAATCAACCTTACTATTCACGGATTTGTGTAAAGTATGCTGTAAAATTAATTTACACAAAATTGACAGATAAAAATTTGAATATTTCCGTATTTTCTAGTAGAATAAATATATTACACATATAGGAGAAAAACATTGCTTACAGTATCTGATGTTTCACTACGTTTTAGTGATCGCAAACTTTTTGATGATGTCAATATCAAATTTACAGAAGGAAATACTTACGGATTAATCGGTGCTAATGGTGCCGGAAAATCAACCTTTTTAAAAATTTTAGCCGGAGATATCGAACCTACTACTGGTCACATCTCTCTTGGTCCAGATGAACGTCTCTCTGTTCTTCGTCAAAATCACTTTGACTATGAAGATGAACGTGCCATTGATGTTGTTATCATGGGAAATGAAAAACTTTATAGCATCATGAAAGAGAAAGATGCTATCTACATGAAGGAAGATTTCTCAGACGAGGACGGGGTTCGTGCTGCCGAACTCGAAGAAGAGTTTGCTGAGCTTGGAGGCTGGGAAGCAGAAAGCGAAGCCTCTCAACTCCTTCAAAACCTAAACATTCCAGAAGAATTACACTACCAAAACATGAGCGAATTGGCCAACGGTGAGAAAGTAAAGGTTCTCCTTGCCAAAGCACTTTTTGGTAAACCAGATGTTCTTCTCTTGGACGAGCCTACCAACGGTTTAGACATCCAATCAATTACATGGTTAGAAGACTTCTTGATTGACTTTGATAACACAGTTATCGTAGTATCCCACGACCGTCACTTCTTAAACAAAGTATGTACTCACATGGCCGACCTTGACTTTGGAAAAATCAAACTCTATGTCGGAAACTACGACTTCTGGAAGGAATCTTCTGAACTCGCTGCTAAATTGCTAGCAGACCGTAATGCTAAAGCAGAAGAAAAAATTAAACAATTGCAAGAATTCGTTGCTCGTTTCTCTGCTAATGCTTCTAAATCAAGACAAGCAACATCACGTAAGAAAATGCTTGATAAGATTGAACTAGAAGAGATTGTACCATCTAGTCGTAAATATCCATTTATTAACTTTAAAGCGGAGCGTGAAATAGGTAATGATCTCCTGACAGTAGAAAATCTAACTGTAAAGATTGATGGTGAGACTATTTTAGATAATATCAGTTTTATCTTGCGTCCAGGTGATAAGACAGCGCTTATTGGTCAAAATGACATCCAAACGACTGCATTAATTCGTGCAATCATGGGGGACATTGACTATGAAGGAACTGTCAAGTGGGGAGTAACTACTAGCCGTTCTTACTTGCCAAAAGATAACTCGGCAGATTTTGCAGGAGGAGAGTCAATCCTTGACTGGTTGCGTCAATTCGCAAGTAAAGAAGAAGATGACAATACTTTCCTACGTGGCTTCCTCGGCCGTATGCTCTTCTCTGGAGATGAGGTTAACAAACCTGTAAATGTCTTGTCAGGGGGAGAAAAAGTTCGTGTCATGCTTTCAAAACTCATGCTTTTAAAATCAAATGTCCTTGTACTTGATGATCCAACAAATCACTTGGACTTGGAATCTATCTCAAGCTTGAATGATGGATTGAAAAACTTTAAAGAATCAATCATCTTTGCCAGCCATGACCACGAGTTTATTCAAACTCTAGCTAACCATATCATTGTCTTGTCTAAAAATGGCGTCATTGACCGTATCGATGAAACCTATGATGAATTCCTAGAAAATGCAGAAGTACAAGCAAAAGTTAAAGAACTTTGGAAAGACTAAAAAAATTCAAAACTCAGTTGGGTTAACCAGCTGAGTTTTCTAACATTTTATGAGGTAACATGAAATTATTTTTTAAAACATATTGGATCTATTTTGTTTCTTTCATCATTCCTGTAGTAATTATGATAGGAGTATATCTATCTCAAGGTATCTACTGGAATAGCGACAAATCTCCTCTATTAGGAGATGGCTTTCATCAATACGTTATTTTTGATATAGCTCTAAGAAATATCCTACATGGAAATAGTAGTCTGTTTTACACCTTTACAAGTGGTCTAGGGCTAAACTTCTATGCTCTATCTAGTTATTACTTGGGTAGTTTTCTTTCACCTCTGGTTTACTTTTTTGATCTAACGAATATGCCAGATGCTGTCTATCTGACCACTCTCTTAAAATTTGGATTGATTGGTTTGTCAACTTACTTTAGTTTAAATAAATTATTTCAATCGATTCCTAAGCCTTTAAAACTAGCCTTATCTACTTCCTATACTCTGATGAGTTTCACTGTCAGTCAATTAGAGATAAAAACCTGGCTAGATGTTTTTATCTTGATTCCTTTAATTATAACTGGTTTACATCTACTGATAACTGAAAAGAAACTCCTATTGTACTTTACAAGTCTGTCAATCTTATTTATTCAAAATTATTATTTTGGATATATGACAGTATTGTTTCTTATTTTCTGGTATCTCTGTCAAATTTCGTGGGACTTTAAGACTCGAAAATCATCTGTTCTTGATTTCATAGTTATCTCCTTTTTAGCTGGTATGGCTAGTTTGATTATGACTCTTCCCACTCTGTTTGATTTACAGACACATGGGGAAAAATTGACTGAAGTTACAAAGTTTCAAACTGAAAGTAGCTGGTATCTTGATCTCTTTGCTAAGCAATTCATTGGTTCCTTTGACACAACAAAGTATGGGGCCATCCCAATGATTTTTGTTGGACTACTTCCCTTTATTTTGACCATTTTATTTTTTACGCTGAAATCTATTAAGTTTCACGTGAAACTCATATATGTAATATTCTTTGCATTTCTAATTGCAAGCTTTTACATAGAAGCTCTTGACTTATTTTGGCAAGGTATGCATACTCCAAATATGTTTTTACATCGCTATTCTTGGATTTTCTCTACCTTGTTAATTTACACAGCAGCGGAAGTCTTAAATCGTCTGAAAGAAATTAAAATCTGGAATTTTTTAGTTTCGCTTTTTCTTATAGTAACAGGATTTTTAGCTACCATCTATCTAAAATCACATTATTCTTTTTTAACAGATTTGAATATTCTACTGACTCTTGAATTTTTAGTTGTCTATTCTCTTTTACTCCTTGCAGTTATCAAAAAGTTTATCTCTGTAAATCTATTTGCCATTCTAATCTCTTTATTTATAATGGTTGAAATAAGTTTAAATGCTTCATCTCAAATAGACGGAATTGCTAAAGAATGGGGATTTGCTTCTCGAAGTGCATATAATCGAGATATCCCAGCTATGAAATCTTTCTCAACATATATTGGAAATCAATTTACTCGTACTGAAAAACTAGAGACTCAAACAGGAAATGACAGTATGAAATTCAACTACAATGGAATATCTCAATTTTCATCTGTTCGAAATCGTTCAGCAAGCTCTACTTTGGATAAACTTGGGTTTAAATCCTCTGGGACTAATCTCAATCTACGCTATGCAAATAATAGTATTTTGGCTGATAGTTTATTTGGTATCCAGTACAATATCTCAGACAGTCCTAGTGATAAGTATGGTTTTAAAGATATCTATCAAAAAGATAATCTTACCCTATATGAAAATCAATTCTCTCTTCCGATTGCCTTTGCTAGTCAATCTGTTTACAATGATGTCAAGTTCAATGAACATACTTTAGATAATCAAGCCTCGTTTTTAAATCAACTTGCTAACGTCGATTTTGATTATTTTTCTACAATCCCTTATGACAAAACAGAAAATACTAATGATTTGATTATTGTCACAAGTTCTTCAAATGAGGATGCAGCAATCCAGTATCAAATTGAAGTGCCAGAAAACAGCCAAGTTTATCTTTCTTTCACAAACCTTCACTTTTCTAATGATAAACAAAAAAAGGTTGACATCCTTGTAAATGGAGAAAAGAAAACTTTTACAACTGATAATATCTTCTCCTTCTTTAATCTAGGCTATACAAAAGAGAAAAAAACTTTCAATATCAATGTTAGTTTCCCTGGAAATTCACAAGTATCATTTGAATCTCCTACCTTCTACCGTTTAGATACCAAAACATTCACCGAGGCAATTCAAAAAATTAAAGAACAACCTGTCACAGTATCAACTTCTAAAAACAAGGTCTTTGCTACATATGATGTTAAACAAGATACGTCCATTTTCTTCACCATTCCTTATGACAAAGGTTGGTCTGCCTACCAAGATGGTAAGAAAATAGAAATTAAACAAGCTCAAACTGGATTTATGAAAGTTGAGGTTCCCAAGGGGAAAGGAACTATTACACTCTCCTTCATTCCCAATGGTTTTATTACTGGAGCAATTTGTTCCTTTACTTCTCTCTTACTATTTGGAACCTATAATCACAGACGAAAGTCATCTAAGGCATAAAAAATCGACCAATTAATCGGTCGATTTTTTTAATCTTCTTCCATTTTCTTAGGTTGATAGGCTAGCATACCTAAACCAGTAAATAGAGCTAGTATGGCATCTAGGAAAATGACTTGCTGATGAATATTTCCTGTCATAGAGATTGTTTGTCGTAATCCCGAAACTGAATAACTCATTGGTAACCAAGGACTAATAGTTCTAAAGAAATCATTTGTCAAGGCAAGTGGATAAGTACCGGCACTTGATGCTAACTGTAATAAAAGCAAAATAAGTGAGAAGAAAGCTCCTATACGGCTATTCCATGTTGTTAATGCGGTCACCATGGACATGAATACTAAACTTGTTAGGATAATGAGAATAAATGTTCTCATCTCATGATTAGCCGTTAGACCAATAAGATGAACTCCTCCATATACCAAAATTCCTGCCAAAACAGCTATAATACCATTTATTTCAGCCCGAGATTTCAACCAAGCCCAACGGCTCTCTGGATGACGTCCTGAAGGCAGCTTCGCAAAGATCATATTCGTTGATATTGCTGCAACAAAGAGAGCAACTGATATCATATAAGGAGCCATTGCAATTCCATTTACAGGAACTTGGTCATTGTCTGTTTTGGAAAGATTGAGTGGATTTGACAAAATATCTGCATTTTGAGATTCCGTAGATGCTGATTTGAGTTGATCACTAGCATTACTTAGTCCTTGTCCTAAAGAAGCAACTCCTGTCTGTAAACCTTCCAATCCAGAAGTTAACTTTGTTCCACCTTCTGCTAATTTCCCAGCTCCATCTGCCAATTTATTAGCTCCACTTTCTAATTGAGAAGCACCTGAAAGTAACTGACTGGATTTGTCAGCTAGTCGGCTAGATCCTGACTGCAATTTATCAACTCCTGCTATCAATTCTTGACTCTTTTGATTCAATTGGTTAGAGCCAGTTGATAATTTTTCAATACCAGATACTAATTCTGGAGTTTTTTCAACTAATTGACTAACTCCTGCTGTCAAGCTAGAAGATTTTTGTGTCAAGGTGTTTGAGCCTGAAACTAGTTGATCCAAACTACCTGTCAAGGTGGCATTTTTTTCACTTAGTTTACTTGCTCCCTGAGAAACTTTATCAACACCTGTAGTATATGCGTTTACACCTGATGCAATCGACTGACTATCAGGAACTAATTTGCTAGTAACAGCTCCTTGTATCTCTGTTAATCCACTTGACAATCTTGTCAAAGAAGTAGAAGCAATAGGTAATACTTGATTAGCTTGATTTTTTAAAGTCGCAAGATTAGAAGATTGATTTTGTAAGTTTTCTAAACTTCCCTGTAAACCTTTAACTACAGCTACAATTGACTGTGCTGATTGAATACTATCAGTCGAATTTTGAGATACAGAAGCACTTATTTCAGCTTGTTGCTCACTTGTCAAAGATTGATAAGCTGCTGTCGATTGAATATTGGCTAATGTAGTCGCTTTAGCAGACTGAGCACTTGCTAACATTTGATTAGAAAGAGATACTATACTTGATAAAACAGAATCTAATTGTTTTGTATCTCCAACATCAATATTTTGAATGGCTTGATTTAACTGATTCAGACCAGAAGATAATTGATTAATTTGATCTTTTTTCCCAGACGAAGCATCTAACTTGCTAGAAAGTTGTTGAATCCCTTCACTTAATTGCTCCACCCCTATTCGAAGTGTAGCTGATTGATTAGATAACTGATTAGCACCTGTTGCAAGACTTCCCACTCCATTGGTGTAGGCACTAACACCAGATGAAAATTGATTAAGACCAGCATTAAGCTGAGAAACACCGCCAGTATAGGATTCTACACCAGAATATAACTGATTGATTCCTCCTACTAATTCAGGACTTTTAGAAGATAATTGACCTAATCCGCTATCTAATTGACTCACTGCACCAGTATATGTAACTAAACCACTATTAAAATTCCCTAAGCCAAGATGAAGTTGTTCAACACCAGAGACATAAGAGGATAATCCTTTAGTAAACTGCTCCGTTCCATTTGAAAATGTTAAACTTGAAGCTGCTAAAGAGTGTAGGTTAGTAGTTAATGTTTGACTTCCTGCCACTAACTGATTCGCTCCATCAGTTAATTTTTCAATACCAGAAACTGCTTGACTCATGCCATCCTTTAAATCGACCATTTTGTTAAATAAAGCTTTAGTATAGGTCTTGGTTACATTGGTAGAAACATTCTGCTTTAATTGTGTCATAGCAGAATCACTCATCTTGCTGGCAATAAAGCTATGACCACTTGAAGTCTGATAATCAATTTGCATTTGCTCTGGATGATCCGTTAAAATAGAAGCTGCTTTTTCAGATAAATCACTTGGTAAAGTCACTACCATATAGTAATCGCCATCTTCCAATCCCTTCTTTCCTTCATCTTCATCCACGAAATGAAAATCCAAGGTTTTATTTTCTTTTAAATTGGACACCATGTCTTTTCCTATTGCCATAGTATTATCATTATAGGAAGCCTCTTTATCATTATTGACAACTGCCACAGGTAAGTCAGACACTTGACCATATGGATCCCACATTGATGACAAAAATATGATATTGTACAGAGCTGGAATAAGAGAAATCCCTATCATGACAATAATAAAGGTTGGTTTTTTAAAAATTGCTTTCCATTCTTTAAACATAGTTTCTCCTTTTTTAAACATATTGTCTAAAATTTTGATATAATAGATTATACATTAAAAAATCTAAATTACAAGATAAAAAATCCATTTTTAGACATATAGTCTAATTTGTTTACAAGGAGGAAATATGCAAGAAAGTAACAAACGCTTAAAAACAAAGCGAACTATTGAAAATGCTATGGTACAATTACTAATGGAACAGCCATTTGATCAAATTTCTACTGTCAAGTTAGCAGAAAAATCCAGAATTAGCCGTTCCAGCTTCTATACGCACTATAAGGATAAGTATGATATGATTGAGCACTATCAAAGCAAGCTATTTCATACATTTGAATATATTTTTCAAAAACATGCTCATCACAAAAGAGACGCTATTTTAGAAGTTTTTGAATATCTAGAGTCAGAACCACTTCTGGCTGCCCTTCTTTCTGAAAATGGGACTAAAGAAATCCAAAATTTCTTACGAAATAAACTTCATATCATGCTCAGTACAGATTTACAAAAGCGATTTATGCAACTGAATCTAAATACCACTGAATTAGAATATAGTAGCATCTATCTAACTCATGCACTTTTTGGTGTCTGCCAAACTTGGATTGCACATGGAAAAAAAGAAAGTTCTCAAGAAATAACAAACTTCCTTATGAAAATGCTTGGTGATACAAATTGATACAAAAAGAGGAACACAGCTGTGTTCCCTTTTATCTATACTCCGCCAGTAGGACTCGAACCTACGACATCATGATTAACAGTCATGCGCTACTACCAACTGAGCTATGGCGGATAAAATAGTCCGTACGGGATTCGAACCCGTGTTACCGCCGTGAAAAGGCGGTGTCTTAACCCCTTGACCAACGGACCTTCTATCTGTAGCAGATATAACCATTATATCAATTTCTTGCTAATTGTCAATCACTTCTGAGATTTTTTCTCTAAAATATCTTTTAATTTTCTAATTTTTAATCTTGAAATAGGACAACGATGATCTTCATAGAAAACAATTTCTAGATTTTTTCGATCAATCTCTCTAATATTGCCTATATTTACCAAAAATGACTTATGAGGAGAATAAAATCGCTGAGTATGTTTGTCCTTTTCCTGAATATCTGTCATAGTACCGTAAAACTCTTTGGCAAAATTCTTACCAATAATACGTAATTTATGAGAGACTCCTGTCGTTTCAATATACAAAATATCATGGTAAGGGATTTTTAAATCATTTCCCTTGTAATTGTAGTCAAAATAATCCACCACATCTTCATTTTCAAGTAACATACTCTTCGTGTAAAAGATATTTTGCTCAATTCTCTTCTTAAACATCTCATCGTTGATATCCTTATCAACAAAATCTAGGGCTGATACCTGGTATTTATAGGTTAGAGTCGCAAACTCTGATCGACTGGTGATAAAGACGATAATAGCGTAAGGATTGTAATGACGAATGAGCTGAGCCACTTCAAATCCCTTTTTCTCAATTCCATGAATATCAATATCTAGGAAATAAAGCTGATTTACTTCATCGTTTTCAATGTATTCTTCAAATTCACGGACTTTTCCCGTTGTCTTGTATGATATTGGAATATTCGATTCTTTCGAAATTTCATCCAATATTCTCTCTAGTCTCACTTGATGTTCAATAACATCTTCTAAAATTAAAACTTTCATTCAAATTCCCTCTTACATCTAATGATTTGTCTAAATGTACTGCCTTCCATCTCTGTTTCTAAAATAATATTGTTGTACTTATCTAGTAGTTCCTTCACATTATTTAATCCGACTCCGCGATTTCTTCCCTTAGTGGAGAATCCTAAGGCAAATAGATTTCCTGAAGGAGTCATCGTCATTTTACATGAATTCTGAATCACAATCACTGTTTCAGTTTCCATCTTAATAACTGCTACTTCCATCTGCTTTTTATAACTATCAGCCGATCCTTCGACAGCATTGTTCAATAAAACACTCATAATACGAACCAAATCCAATAGTTCAATTGGGAGCTTGGTAATCGTATCTTTTACTTCCAGTGTAAACTCTACACCATTATTTCGAGCATAGACAATGGACTGAGCAACCAAACTTCGTAAAGCTGAATCTTCTATGTTGTTCAAATCAAAGTAAGTGTACTTATCTGAACGCAGTTTGTGATTAGCTTTGACCAAAACTTCATTGTAAACTCTGTCAATTTCTTGTAAATCACCACTGTCAATTGCCATCTGCATGCTGACAAGCATTCCAGCATAGTCATGTCGAAAACCACGGATTTCATTATACAGTCCGACAATTTCGTCTGTATAGTTTTGTAAATGTTTCTGTTCAAATTTCTTCTGCTTCAAAGCAATCTCTTTTTCCATTTGTTCTTTATGCGAATTCATTGCAAAGAAGGTCAAAAGTAACGAGATAAAAACAATAGATGACAAAATACTTCCAAAACTATTCAAATGTTTAACCGTACTTACCATATCTGAAACGAAAGATACAATATGGAGCAGTAGTAAGGCAAAAAATACTTTTTTCAAGAAAGGATAGAGGTAGTCTTTGTCAAAATAGGCTAGTTCCAAATGGAAATAATGAATGATTTTTAAGACAACAAAATAGGTCAACACCGTTACAACGAAAAAGAATGGGGCATGATATTGTGAAACAAAATTGTCTCCTGTTATAGAAGAGAAAGTTACGGACAGAAAGTTATGAGTGCTCTCATATAAAAGAGATAGTAGTAAACTTAGGAATAGTCCTCTATCCCTCTCATACTGTTTAATCCATCGAAAATAGGAATATAGGCCCAAAGGAAATAAAAATCTTTCAATCACTATTTCATCTAAATATAGAAGATAAAAGGAAAGTTCAAGTACTGCTTCTACTAGTAATGTATAGAGACCAAAAAAATATAGTTCCTTTGATTTTATTTGACCTTTACAAATTAAACGGTAACTGTGACTAATAATTAAAAAATGACCAATAACTGTCCCAAATCCAAATAAATTCATTACTCTTTCCCCTTATTTTATTACTTTTTTCTTGGGAAAATAAAATCACGGAGGATTTTTGGAAGTCTCATTTCCCCACCTTTAATCTTTTGCAAGTCTTTTTCCTTCAAGGCTACAAACTGTTCCAATTTAACTGTGTTTTTCATAATAAAATCTCCTAAAATGTTTTTTCTTGTAAGCTAACTTACAAAAACCATTATACAAAATGGAATTTCGTTTTAGATAAAATTCTCTCAACTGTCATTTTTTTCTCCCAAAGTGTACTTTTTTAAGAAAAAAGCCGGGAAAATTCCCAGCTTTGCTATTATATTGATCCCAGCAGGATTCGAACCTGCGACCGTTCGCTTAGAAGGCGAATGCTCTATCCAGCTGAGCTATGAGACCTAACACAATTATTCTACCAAAAATTCAATTAAAAGTCAATTTATTTATGATAGGGTGATCCCTGCTGAATCGTAAAAGCGCGATAGATTTGTTCAACAAGAACTAGTCTCATTAACTGATGGGGCAAGGTTAGGCGACCAAAACTGACAGAAAGATTGGCTCTATTTTTTACAGCTGATGACAATCCTAAACTTCCCCCAATAATAAAGGTAAGAGTAGAAAATCCTTTTATAGAAGCTTCTTCTAACTGCTTACTAAATTCTTCTGAAGAGAACATTTTCCCTTCAATAGCTAATGCAATAACAAAATCACGGTCAGCAACTTTTGATAAAATTCTCTGACCTTCTATTTCTAAAATCTTTTGATTTTCTGATTCACTGGCCTTATCTGGTGTTTTTTCATCTGATAACTCAATCATTTCAAACTTAGCAAATCTAGAAATTCGTTTTGAATACTCTGCGATACCATCTTTTAAATACTTTTCTTTCAGTTTCCCAACTGTTACAACTTTAATTTTCATGACTCTATTCTAACATATTCTCTATTTTTTCACATCTTATTCACAAAATAAAAAATAGATTTCAATTAAGAAAATCACAGCTTCAAAAGAGTTATCCACAGTTTGTGTAAAACTTTTGTGTTTAAGTTATAATTAAGCTAGTCAGTTTATACTTTCAGTAATTCAAACATATGGAGGCAAATATGAAACATCTAAAAACATTTTACAAAAAATGGTTTCAATTATTAGTCGTTATCGTCATTAGCTTTTTTAGTGGAGCCTTGGGTAGTTTTTCAATAACTCAACTAACTCAAAAAAGTAGTGTAAACAACTCTAACAACAATAGTACTATTACACAAACTGCCTATAAGAACGAAAATTCAACAACACAGGCTGTTAATAAAGTAAAAGATGCCGTTGTATCCGTTATTACTTATTCAGCAAATAGACAAAATAGCGTATTTGGCAATGATGAGACTGATACAGATTCTCAGCAAATCTCTAGTGAGGGATCTGGCGTTATTTATAAAAAGAATGATAAAGAAGCTTACATCGTCACCAACAATCACGTTATAAATGGCGCTAGCAAAGTAGATATTCGATTATCAGATGGGACTAAAGTACCTGGAGAAATTGTCGGAGCGGATACTTTCTCTGATATTGCTGTCGTCAAAATCTCTTCAGAAAAAGTGACAACAGTAGCTGAGTTTGGTGATTCTAGCAAGTTAACCGTAGGAGAAACTGCTATTGCCATTGGTAGTCCGTTAGGTTCTGAATATGCAAATACTGTCACTCAAGGTATCGTATCTAGTCTTAATCGAAATGTATCTTTAAAATCTGAAGATGGACAAGCCATTTCTACAAAAGCCATCCAAACTGATACTGCTATTAATCCAGGTAACTCTGGTGGCCCACTGATCAATATCCAAGGACAGGTTATCGGAATTACCTCAAGTAAAATTGCCACAAATGGAGGAACATCTGTAGAAGGTCTTGGTTTTGCAATCCCTGCAAATGATGCTATCAATATTATTGAACAGTTAGAAAAAAACGGAAAAGTGACGCGTCCAGCTTTGGGAATCCAGATGGTTAATTTATCTAATGTGAGTACAAGCGACATCAGAAGACTCAATATTCCAAGTAATGTTACATCTGGTGTAGTTGTTCGTTCGATACAAAGTAATATGCCTGCCAATGGTCACCTTGAAAAATACGATGTAATTACAAAAGTAGATGACAAAGAGATTGCTTCATCAACAGACTTACAAAGTGCTCTTTACAATCATTCTATCGGAGACACCATTAAGATCACTTACTATCGCAACGGTAAAGAAGAAACTACATCTATTAAACTTGACAAGAGTTCAGGTGATTTAGAATCTTAATTGACATCTATGTAAAGAAAGCTTTACATAAGAGAAAAGATGTGTTAGTGTAGAATCATGGAAAAATTTGAAATGATTTCTATCACAGATATACAAAAAAATCCCTATCAACCCCGAAAAGAATTTGATAGAGAAAAACTAGATGAACTAGCACAGTCTATCAAAGAAAATGGGGTCATTCAACCGATTATTGTTCGTCAATCTCCTGTTATTGGTTATGAAATCCTTGCAGGAGAGAGACGCTATCGGGCTTCACTTTTAGCTGGTCTACGGTCTATCCCAGCTGTTGTTAAACAGATTTCAGACCAAGAGATGATGGTTCAGTCCATTATTGAAAATTTACAGAGAGAAAATTTAAACCCAATAGAAGAAGCACGCGCCTATGAATCTCTCGTAGAGAAAGGATTCACCCATGCTGAAATTGCAGATAAAATGGGCAAGTCTCGTCCATATATCAGCAACTCCATTCGTTTACTTTCCTTGCCAGAACAGATTCTCTCAGAAGTAGAAAATGGCAAACTATCACAAGCCCATGCGCGTTCCCTAGTTGGGTTAAATAAGGAACAACAAGACTATTTCTTTCAACGGATTATAGAAGAAGATATTTCTGTAAGGAAGTTAGAAGCTCTTCTGACAGAGAAAAAACAAAAGAAACAGCAAAAAACGAATCATTTCATACAAAATGAAGAAAAACAGTTAAGAAAACTACTCGGATTAGATGTAGAAATTAAACTATCTAAAAAAGACAGTGGAAAAATCATTATTTCTTTTTCAAATCAAGAAGAATATAGTAGAATTATCAACAGCCTGAAATAAGGCTGTTCTTTTATTTTTTTATCTCACAAGGTTATCCACTATGTTTTTCGATAAAAAGCTTAATAAATCAATAATTTCTTCTTTTATCCCCAACCTGTGGATAAAGTTTGGTAACATTGTGGATTATTTTTCACAGCTTGTGGAAAATTCTTGCTATCTATGGTAAAATAGGTCTAGTATTAAACTTTTAAATAGTAAAGGAGGAGAAAGGA